>OZ244145.1:0-3695105 GCA_965216245.1 Chloroflexota bacterium | reverse complement strand
AGGTGTCGCCAGGGCTCCCCAGCCGCTCTCAGCAAAGAACCCCTCCGCTCGATAGACATGGGAAGAAATGACGACCATTAGCGATAGCAAGACCAATTGAGCAGGTAGCAGATAGCGGTAGGGCATCAAGCCCGAATACCAGTGCTCCATCGAGGGGAGCCAGCGCGGCGAGTAGAGTGCCACGATCACCTGTCCGGCTACGCGCAAGGCAAACAGCACAGTGCAGACGAAGAGAATTGCAAGTGTGTACGTCACTTCAACGTTCCGTAGGATAAGTTACCGGGAGGTTTCCCACCGTAATCCTAGTCTACATTCAAGGAACCCGATCGTGCACCTAATCTAAAGTTGCGGACAGTTCTTTGTTTCAGAACTATCCTACCTGAGAGTGTCACCAATGTTTCACACCACAACCACCGCATTGGTTCTCTTGCTTGACACAAATTATGAAAGTTGATAGGGTTGTGTCGCAAATATTCTGCAAGATGCTGCGATGCCAATAGCTTTTGGGTAGAGTATGATTGGCCCGTTTCTCCCACTCTGTCTACACTACCCAAGGCGTCATAGGAGACACCCATGAATTCAGGAGACACTGCGTGGATCCTCATATCTACCACTCTCGTTCTGTTTATGACACTGCCGGGATTGGCATTGTTCTACGCGGGCTTGGTGCGTTCCAAGTCGGTACTGTCCGTGATGATGCACTGTTTTTCCATTGCCGCTCTGGTCAGCATACTTTGGTTGGTTGTGGGCTACAGCCTGTCTTTTGGCGACAGCCTAGGCGGCATTGTCGGCGGCTTTAATCGGGTCTTCTTCGCTGGTATGGGAGCGGACATGATGAGGGGCTCGATCCCGGCAATCGTATTCGCCATCTTTCAGATGACTTTTGCCATCATTACTCCGGCACTAATCGTGGGCGCCTATGTGGAGCGCATCAAATTCTCTTCGATGCTAATCCTAAGCAGTGCTTGGCTCATCCTCGTTTATGCGCCGGTTTGTCATTGGGTTTGGGGTGGTGGTTGGCTGGGCGAGCTTGGGGTAATGGACTTTGCAGGTGGCCTGGTGGTTCATACGACCGCCGGTGTATCGGCCTTGGTCATCGCCGCTCTACTCGGCAAACGGATCGGTTTTCCTGACCAACTCCAACCTCCGCACAATCCCGGCATGACCGCAGCGGGAGCCGCGATGCTCTGGGTGGGCTGGTTCGGATTCAACGGGGGCAGCCAACTGATGGCTGATGGCGGCGCAGGCATGGCTATCACCGCGACCCATCTTGCAGCCGCTAGCGCCGTGATCGTGTGGTCTGCAATCGAGTGGATCAAGCTGGGAAAGCCTTCTCTGATTGGCGCCGTCACGGGCGCGATTGCGGGCCTAGCAACAGTCACTCCCACTTCTGGGTTCGTTGGACCGATTGGCGGCGTGATCCTGGGCGCGCTTGCGGGTTTAGTGTGTTTCTTCGCCGTTGGTATTGTTAAAGAAAGATTGAAGATTGACGACTCGCTTGACGTCTTTGCAGTGCACGGCGTGGGGGGCATACTCGGCACGCTGCTGGTATCAGTCTTAGCGGTCGCTGCGTTTGGCGGTGGCGGTCTCTTGGTTGCCAGCGGCACGATTATTGCACAACTAGGCGTGCAGGCACTTGGCGTGGTTGTAGTCATAGCATGGGCGGCTGTCCTCACTTTCATTATCGTGAAAGTTACAGGTATGCTTACTGGTGGGATTAGAGTTTCTGCCGAAGACGAGGAGCAAGGACTCGACCTCGCCTTTCACGGCGAGCGAGGCTATGACATTTAGAGAAGCATAAGGACACAGACAATGAAACTAGTCGTGGCACGGGTTCAACCGGATAGGGTAAGCATTGTATATGAAGCCCTAGTGAAGCTTGGGGTCACGAGCGTTAGCGCAATCGACATCAAAGGCTTTAGTGAAGAGGTGAGCCATTCGGAGATTCTGCGTGGTGCCGAATACAAGATTGACTTCCTGCCCATGGTGAAGATCGAGGCGATAGTAGAAGATGGCATAGTCGAGCAAGCAACTGCTGCTATTCGTCGTGCGAGCGCATCCGATCCGTCCCGATATTCACGGGTTTGGATATCTGAGGTTATGCCTGCGGAGACCGGGGAGTCTGTATAGTAGCATTTGCGTTCTTTGCCATACCCCTATAATCGGAAGTGGTATAGTATCTCCTAGGATTAGGAGACGCTTGTACTATCGGTAGAAAACGTGCCGATTGCATTACATCCAGTGGTGGGATTGCCTGTGAGATGAAACGTAAAGCCGGTTTCGAAACCGGTGGTCGTCGTTCACGCATTGCGATCAGCCAAAAGCCGAATAGCAACACTTAGGAGAATTGCCCAATGGGAGTTACCACCGAGCGGCAGGATAATACCTTAATCGCAAAGACTGACGGTCGCATTGATGGTGCTAATGCCCGTGAATTCCAGGACGCATTAGATGCTGCGATAGACGCGAGCGAGCGTGCCGTAGTCTTGGATTTGGAGGAAGTTTCTTATATAAGTAGTGCTGGGCTGCGGGTCATCCTACTAACCGCCAAGTCTCTTCAAAAGCAGGATGCCAGATTCGCTGTGTGCTCCCTTTCTGAGTCAATTCGCGAGATCTTCGAGATCAGCGGTTTCGATCAGATCATTGCCGTTCACGATTCTCGAGATGAGGCAATAGACGCACTCAAGAACTAGCTCACCCCATTCTTTCGCGGCGTTGAGAACTCTGGCCAGCTAATAGGAAGAACCTATTGGACTTGCTAATGTAGTTCTTGAGGAAAGGAAACGATGGAACCACCCTATAAGATCCTCGTTGTCGACGATGAACCGGATCTCGAGCCGCTCATGTTGCAGCGGATGCGGCGCCATATTAGAGCAGGGCGGTATAAATTTGTATTTGCTCAAAATGGCATAGAAGCGCTGGAACGCCTCAATGAAGATAATGAAATTGATATGGTACTGTCCGATATCAATATGCCGCGCATGGACGGCTTGACACTGCTTGAGCAGATTCCCAAAGTTGATCCCAACATTCGCTCCGTAATCGTCTCAGCTTACGGGGATATGAAGAATATCCGGACGGCGATGAATCGAGGCGCTTTCGACTTCGTCACCAAGCCGCTGGACTTTGCGGACCTCCAAATCACTATCGATCGCACATTGAGTCACATGACTGAGTGGCGTGAGGCGCTCTCGTCGCGCGATAAGCTTGTGGCGTTGCAGAACGAGCTGAACGTTGCCAGTCAAATCCAACAATCAATCCTCCCCACTGACTTTCCCCGAGGTACTGACTTTGAGATTTACGCCAGCATGGAGCCGGCCCGCAACGTCGGTGGAGACTTCTTCGACGTATTGACTTTGGATGCCGGCCTTGTTGGCGTTGCTATTGCGGATGTCTCCGACAAGGGCGTTCCGGCCGCACTCTTCATGATGTCTAGCCGCACTCTATTAAAAGGCTCTGCCATCGGCATGGGAGAGCCCGGTCAAGTTCTGGGTGAAGTTAACGATCTGCTCCATGAAGACAACGATACAGGAATGTTCGTCACGATTCTGTATGCGGTGTATAGCACGTCAAGCGGTGAATTCACTTATGCCAACGGAGGACATAACAGTCCTCTCATTGTGCATCCCGACGGGAGCTCGTCTCTGCTTCCATTAACAGGAGGCATCGCGCTTGGAGTGGTGCCGGATATCCCCTATCAGCAGCAATCGATAAACTTGGCTCCCGGCGATCTCGTATTCCTCTACACGGACGGTGTCACCGAGGCCATGAATTCAGAAGAAGAGGAGTTTGGGGTAGAACGCTTGCAGGAAGTGTTCGCGACCAATCCTCCTCGAGACCCCAAAGAAGCAAACGAAGCAGTTTTTCAAGCAGTAGGCGACTTTGCCGGCGATACTCCTCAATCGGACGACATCACCTGCTTAGCCTTGTACCGTAGCGAGTCTTGAAGTTGGGTACAGAACTGCACCTAAAGGTCGAGACCAATCAAGATGAGTTAGACCGGGTCTCGACAGCAATAGAGGACTTTGGCCTGGAAGCAGACTGGCCGCTAGACCTCGTATTCAAGGTGAACTTGGCCCTCGAAGAGATAGTGATCAACGTCATGAATTATGGTCATGACGATGGTCTGCATGAAATTGAAATATCACTATTTTCTGATGAGAACGCCCTCACGATAGAGATCGTTGATGACGGTCGGCCCTTTGATCCGTTGCATGACGCTCCTAAACCCAATGTGACCGGTGAGCTAGAGGATAGAAGCATAGGCGGTTTAGGCATCCATATTGTACGCAAAATAATGGATGACGTGCGCTATCGACGGGAACAGGGCAAGAATCATCTAACAATAGTTACGAGTATAGCCAAATGAAGAGGGCCCATCGCCTGCCGACGGCCCCACTATTCAATGCAATGGTGAGGGTCATTGGTGGGATTGTCGTTGCCGCTATTCTCGTGGGTTGCTCCACACCTGCCCAAGATGGCGAGTCAGTAGTTGCAACAGCAACGCCAGAGACCGCAGCCGATGCCTCCCAATCTGCTGCTCCCGGCGTCACCGACGACCAGATTCTCTTTGGCCAATCCGCAGCCTTCAGCGGCCCCGCTGTAGAGCTTGGTACTAACATGGAATTCGGCATTAGGGCCGCTTTCCATGAAGTCAACCAGAAGGGCGGCGTCCATGGGCGGGAGCTTGTCTTGCTCATATCTGATGATGCCTACGAACCGGAAGCCGCTATTGCCAACACCAGAATGCTCATAGAAGAGCACGATGTATTCGCCCTCATCGGAGCCGTTGGCACGCCGACGTCCCGCTCTGCGGTGCCGGTTGCTTATGAAGCGGGTGTCCCCTACATTGCCCCCTTCACCGGCGCCGAATTCCTGCGCAATTCAGACCTTTTCAATGTTGTGAATATGCGCGCCTCCTACTATCAAGAAACCGAAGAAATGGTCGAAAGATTGACCACCGACTTGGGCATCACGCGCATCGGTGTGCTGTATCAGGACGATTCCTACGGCCGCGCCGGCTTCAACGGGGTGCGGTTGGCCCTAGATAAGCGAAACATGGAAATGGTGTCAATTGGCGTCTATACGCGCAACACCACTGCTGTAAAGGCGGCCTTGCTCGATCTCCGTCGCGGTAATCCCGAAGCGGTGATTATGATTGGCGCCTATAAGCCGGTTGCCGCCCTTATCCTTTGGGCACGGCACATTGGTCTGGACCCGGTTTTCATGACCGTTTCCTTCGTCGGCAGCAACGCCTTGGCGGAAGAACTTGGCCCTGCGGGAGTAGGAGTGTTCGTGACACAGGTGGTACCGTTCCCAACAGACGACTCCAAACAAATTGTCAAGGACTACCTTCGCGCCATTCGCGAATTGTCTTCGTGGCATGATCCCAGCTTTGTTTCACTAGAGGGCTACCTTGCCGGGCGCCTGGCAATCGCCGGGCTTGAGCGGTGCGGCCCGCAGCTCACGCGAGAGTGCTTTCTCGATAGCATACGAAACACTGGGGTGATCGACCTAAGCGAATTTGAACTTCACTATGGATCAGACGACAACCAGGGATCAGATTCAGTTTTCCTTACTATGATCGGTCCCGACGGCACGTACCAGCCTGTGAGTTCACTACGAGATATAGAACAGTGATTGAACAATTCAGGGGCTTGCTCGAAAGCCGTTATAGGATCTCAACGCAGCTCTATTTGGGTATTGGTGGCGCTGTGGCGCTTGTCATTGCAGCCAGTCTCGTGGGGTGGTTTTCGTTTAATCGCGTTGGTGAAGTCCAGAGTCAAGTGAACGAAGGAAGCGTGCCGGAAATGGTAGCCGCTTTTAGAGTGGCACAACACAGTAACTCGTTAGAGGCCGCTGCCCCACGGCTCGCGAGCGCTGCGTCGCCCGCGGATTTCAACCGCGTAGCCGCCAGCATCGACGAAGCGCATGCCGCCCTTGAGGAGCAACTGGCTGTCTTGGAGCAGGCTGACTCGGCGGATGAGCGATTTGCGCGCGTCCGCGCTCGCGCCGATGCCCTCATTTCTAACATCGGCGCCGTTGAAACCGGGATGTCCGAGTCGTTTGAACTGAATAGGCAAAGTGAGCAGTTGCGTGATGCACTAACAAACCTACGCAGCGGCCTGGACGAAGTCTTGGTCCCCGAGATTGACGACCAGATCTTCTACTTGATCACAGGTTTTCGTGCCATCGGAGAAGCCGCAGCCCCGCGCGCAGACCATTTCTCCGAAGAAGAGTTCAATCGGTATCGCCACCTAGAGATCCTGCGTACACAAGCAAACATCGCCACTGAGCTCCTGGCAAACTCCTATGTTGTTTCTGATGCGGCTTCAGTCGAGCCTTTAAGGGAGCGATTCGAGTCCGCTCAGAGCCAGATCGAGCGGAGTCTCTTTGCGCTTCTGGACGCGCCCTTCTATGCCGAACTGGCCCCAATCTTCGACGAATTGCTGGAGTTGAAGAGCGTATTTGAAGTACGCGCCCGGCAACTGCGGCTTGTCGAGCACCAGAACTCCTTGTTGGCGAGCAACAACGATCTGGCCAACGAACTCCTGGGAGAGGTGGAAGGCCTGGTAAGCGCAGCGTCCGACAGTGTAGAAGAAGCCACCCAAGCGTCCACGCAGGCAATTTTAACCGGTCGTCTTCTCCTGCTTGCCATCGGCCTCATCAGTATTGGCGGCGCCCTTGTAATCGTGTGGCTCTTCGTTGGCCGAGTCGTGGTGCGCCGAATTGAAATGCTTTCAAGTTGGATGCGCGATATGGCCGGTGGCGACTTGGAGGCCCAGGTCGAGATTGGTGGCCGCGACGAGGTAGCGGAAATGGCTTCGGCTCTGGAAGTCTTCCGTCGTCACGCATTGGAAGTGCAGCGCTTGAATCTGGTTGAGAAGCTTGCAGACGAGTTGCAGGGAAAGAATGAACAGCTTGAAAGCGTGTTGGCTGACTTGAGAAGAGCGCAAGACCAAATCGTAATGCGCGAGAAGCTGGCTGCACTCGGTGAGCTCACCGCAGGTGTAGCCCACGAGATCAAGAACCCCCTAAACTTCGTCAAGAATTTCTCCGAGTCTTCAGCAGACCTGCTTGAAGAATTGCGAGAGGTTCTCAGTGAAAACGGAGGCGAGTTGAGCGCTGAGGACCGCGAGCTCATCGCAGAGATTTCTGGTGATCTCACAGGCAACCTCGAACGCATTCATTCGCACGGAGAACGCGCCAACCGCATTGTGCATGACATGCTCTCCATGGGCCGGGGCACCGGCGGACAGCAGCCCACGAATGTCAATTACCTTCTGGATGAACACGCACGCCTCGCTTACCACAGCAAGCGGGCTACCGATTCGGATTTCCAGCTTGACTTGAAGCAAGACCTCGACCCCGATATGGGAGAGATCGAAGTCATTCCGCAGGACTTGGGCCGCGTCTTCTTGAATATGGTAAGCAACGCCTGCGACGCTACCGATGAGAGAAGGCGTGCCATCGAGAAAACGGATGGCGCCACGGACTATAGCCCCACAGTCTGGCTCTCTTCGCGGCGAGGTGAGGAGTCTGCCGAATTCCGCATCAAAGACAATGGCACCGGCATGCCACCGGACGTTGTTGAGAAGATGTTCAATCCCTTCTTTACTACAAAGCCTACCGACCAAGGCACCGGCCTTGGTCTTGCCATGTCCAGCGACATTGTGCGGCGCCATGGCGGCACTATCCGCGTCGAATCCGAACCCGGCGAATTCACCGAAATGACAATCGAAATCCCTCTTGCGCCCGTGGTCATTGGAGAGGACGCCGATGAAGAGCCGGTCCGAGCATAGCGTTGGGAGTGCGGTCTAATCAGGGCAATGTGCTGATCGGCCAATTGTTTTCCCTACTACCCGTGAGCACCGGGCTAGTTGGTGTCATTCTCCAAGTGGCCCCCTTTGCCGGGCGCAATTGGTGTTGACACATGGCGCTTGAGCGGACTTGCATTTAGCTACTCTCAGCCAAATATTCCACAAGCTTGACGCAGATTTGCGAAAGCTTGAAATTGTGTGGTTGTTTTGCTACTGTTCTGGCGGGGTAGACACGTCTTCTGAACGTTCAACTATGGCATATGTAGAGCGCTAGTGGTAAACGATTGACATGATGCCATGACACTGGCAATGAGCCATTCAAACCCGGTAAGCGAGATGACCCGTGAACTTTGAAGACTATCAACTTGATGCCGACGTTTACGACGAGATGTTCTTGTCGGACGGCACTCCCCGGGAACACAGTCGAGACCTTCACGAATTGCTTTGCCAGCTTTCACCCGGAGAATTGGCGACAATCCAGGAACGGGTGACCCGCTCATTTTCCAACGAAGGCATCACGTTTACGGTCTACGGCGACGATGAAGCCGACGAGCGCATTATTCCGATCGACTCTCTCCCTCGCGTTCTTTCAGGTTCGGAGTGGCAGGTAATCGAGGCGGGTTTAACGCAGCGAATCAAAGCGCTGAATAGCTTTTTGGAAGACGTCTACGGAAGATCCAGAAGCAAGGATCTCTATGGCGAGCCGAGCATCGTCCATGATGGTGTAATCCCCGTAGACATGGTGCGTGGATGTCCCCAGTACCGGGTCGAAATGCGCGGGTTTTCTGCCCCCCACGGCACATGGGTTGCAATCTGCGGCTCCGACATTGTGCGGACCAGCGACGGTTTCTGTGTGCTCGAAGACAACCTGCGGGTTCCCTCCGGCGTCTCCTACATGCTGGCAAATCGCGAGGCGGTGAAGAAGAGCTTTCGCCGTCTATATAGAAGGTCTCGCGTCCGGGAGATCGAACACTACGGCCAAGTGCTCCAGACAACGCTCCGAGAGCTCGCACCGAGCGGACAATCGAATCCCACCATCGTGTTGTTGACTCCGGGCGTCTACAACTCCGCCTTTTATGAACACATCTTCCTGGCCCGGGAGATCGGAGCGGAGCTCGTGGAGGGTCGTGACCTATTGGTGAACGATGGCTATGTCTATATGCGCACTACCGCCGGCTTGCGGCGAGTCGACGTGGTGTACCGGCGTGTGGACGATGACTTCTTGGACCCGCTTGTATTTCGTCCGGATTCACTGCTCGGGGTACCGGGCCTGCTCCATGCATACAAGCTTGGCAATGTTGCCCTGGTGAATGCTCCGGGTACTGGTGTAGCGGATGACAAGAGCATGTATGCCTACGTGCCTGACATGATCCGCTACTACCTACATGAAGAGCCGATCCTTGCGAACGTAGCTACATACCTCTGCAGGCGGCGTGAGGACCTGGAGTTTACGCTTGACAATTTACAAAACTTAGTGGTAAAACGTGTCGGTGAATCCGGTGGCTACGGCATGCTCATCGGCCCCCACGCATCCCCTAAGGAGCGTGAGGAATACGCAGAGCAATTACGCGCGGACCCAGCCGGGTTCATCTCACAGCCGGTACTCGCGCTCTCGCGCGCGCCCTGCTTCATTGACGGCCGCTTCGAGCCGCGTCACGTGGACATACGTCCGTTCGTGCTGCACGGCCGCGAGACCCGCATAGTACCTGGGGCACTCTGTCGCGTCGCTCTGCGCCGCGGCAGCTTGGTTGTCAACTCTAGTCAGGGGGGAGGTGGCAAAGACTTCTGGGTGGTTGATGATGATTGATGCTTAGTGTCTCAAAGGAGAGAGAGCTTATGGTATTCACGGACGTACTTGCACGCCATCGGCGTATTGCCGTCATCGCGGCGGTGCTGCTGTTGACGTTTCTCTATTTCTTGTTCCGACCGCCCGTCGCCCAGGCAGCAACCGACGGCGAGACTGCATTTGTCCTAAATACCTTCGCGTTCCTCATTTGGGGTGTACTGGTGATGTGGATGGCAGCGGGCTTCACCATGCTCGAGGCCGGCGCGGTTCGCACCAAGAACGCCTCCATGATTTGCCTAAAGAATGTCGGCCTCTACTCTATCGCTGGACTAGCCTATTTCTTCGTTGGCTATAACCTGATGTACGTGGACGTGAGTGGAGACCGGCTATGGGGCTTGATCGGCTCTTTCAATCTGCTCTATGGCCCGTCATCGGATGAACTCGCCTTGCTGGATGGGGATCAAAGCGCTGCGGCGGCGGTAGTCGAGAGCGGCTACTCGGTCATGTCGGACTGGTTCTTCCAAATGGTCTTCGTAGCGACCACGGCATCCATCATTTCCGGCGCCCTGGCAGAGCGCGTCAAGATGTGGTCGTTCTTCCTCTTCATAATAATTCTAACCGCCGTCATCTACCCCGTAGTCGGCGCTTGGACGTGGGGCGGCGGCTGGCTGGCTGAAATGGGTTTCCAGGATTTCGCCGGTTCAACCATCGTGCACAGTACAGGTGGCTGGGCAGCCCTGGCGGGCGTGATTATCGTCGGACCCAGGCTTGGCAAGTACCGCAAGGATGGTTCAGTCAGGCTAACGTCGCCCTCGAATGTCTTGCTGGTGACTCTGGGCGTTTTCATCCTGTGGCTTGGTTGGTTTGGTTTCAATGGCGGCTCGCAGTTGGCGTTGGGCAGCGCAGCCGACGCGGTTTCAATCGGCCACATTTTGGTAAACACCAATCTGGCAGCGGCAGCGGGCGTTATGGCCGCCCTCATAATCTCGCGGCCGCTCCTGGGACGCACTGACCTCTTCGCCGGCTTGAACGGAGCAATTGCAGGACTCGTCTCGATTACGGCCGGCCCCGACATCACTCAACACTATTGGGCGGTCATAATCGGC
Organism: Chloroflexota bacterium; assembly: GCA_965216245.1. Lineage (GTDB taxonomy): Bacteria > Chloroflexota > UBA11872 > VXOZ01 > VXOZ01 > VXOZ01. The sequence continues at coordinate 3,684,393 of OZ244145.1, read as the reverse complement.
GCTATCGGCGGCATAATCTGCACCCTAGGTCTCAAACTGCTTGAAAAAGTCAAGCTCGATGACGTCGTTGGCGCAATCCCCGCCCACTTGATGGCAGGCATCTGGGGCACGCTGGCGGTTGCCATTGTCGCAGGCGGCGACATTGTTGTGCAGCTTATTGGTGTTCTAGCAGTTGGCGCATTCGTCTTCATCGTTTCGCTGATCCTCTGGAAGGTCATAGGACTGACCCTCGGCCTGCGTGTTTCGGTGCAAGCTGAGCGTCTGGGTCAGGACACCGCCGAGTTGGGCCTTGAGGCCTATCCCGAATTTGTGCTGATGCCTGAAGAGCATGATGAGGACTAGCGTTTACCTGAGCTAAGGAATTAAGCACACGTGCTCTCACGAAGCGCACAAAGCCTCTTCTGGATGGGGCGCTACTTGGAACGGGCGCAACACCTCAGCCGCTTTCTGCAATTGCAGACGGCGGCTCTGGTGGATCGCCCCGTCCAGGAAATTTACTTCGGCTGGAGTCGCATTTACATAAGTGTCGACCGGTTGACGCCTGGCGGCAGTCTGGAACTCACAGACAGTGATGACTTCACGCTGGCGGATTCGTATACCCTTGCCGACGACCTGACGTTTGAGCCCTCGAATCTTGGCTCGCTGTGGAATTGCTTCGCCGCAGCGCGAGAGAATGCCCGTCAAACGCGAAACTGCATTAGCGCGGAAATGTGGTCGCACCTAAACCTTGTCTATCTCCGGCTCCAGAATCGGGACATACAAGATATTTGGGCCACGTCTCCGGAGAGTTTCTACGCTGGGGTGACCGCAGACATCGACACCTTCATGGGTGTGGCTGCGGCAACGATGTACCGCGACGAGGGTTGGCACTTCCTGCAGCTCGGTCGTTTGATCGAGCGGGCCCAGATCACGATATCGCTGCTATTGGCGCAGCTTGCCTCCGAAGTGCACTTCGAGGAGTCTTCCGAAGCTGACTGGGTTAGCTTGTTGCGCGCATACCACGCCTTGGAGGTCTATAACCGCAGCTACAGCGTGGAGGTTCACCCTAACCACGTTTTGGATCTGCTCGTGACAGATCCGTTGCTCCCGGACTCCCTCTGTTTTTCGCTCGATGTCTTGGGACAGCAACTTGACGCTATCGGACCTGGGCCGAATGCGGATTCCAGTGGCGCGACGCGGCGGCTGGCTGGTCGGTTGGTGTCCTTAATCCGCTACGATTGGCCCGACCTCGAAGACCGTGAACAGGCCTTGCGACAGATGGGCGCCTTTTGCCGAGACCTTCACGACCTGATTGCGGTGACCTACTTCGACTACCATGTCGAAGACTCTCCCGTATAATGACCTCATGGCCGACTCGAGTTTATCCAGCCGCTCCGAACGCAGTGCAGAATCTAGTGGTCGCATCGCCAGATCGAACCGCTTTGAGATAGAGCACGTATCCCGCTACCGCTATGCCTCACCGGCGTGGTACTCTGTGATGTCCCTGTGTTTAAGACCGCGCGAAAGCGTGAGACAGCAACTCCTGCAGTTCGATCTTTCCACGCACCCGCTCTCCACACTAAGCACAGCGACAGACTCCTATGGCAACACAAAACACGTCTTTAGCGTGCATCAGCGGCACGAGTCGCTCGAGATTGTGGCCCGCTCTTCGGTTGAAACCGGACCTGCGGCCCAAATACCAGGTTCTTTGGATTCCGGCGCATGGGACGAGATTCAAGCCTGGCAGCATTCTTATGCGCTCTGGGATTTTACCCATGACAGCCCGTTAGCGCAGTCGTCGCCCGCCCTGACCTCCTTCATAAAGCGTGAAGGCATCGAGCCGGCCGACGATCCTCTGCAGGCTGTGGGAATGCTGTCCGAGAAGCTGCATCACGTCTTCGACTACGTGCCGGGGAGCACCTCGGTGGCCTCCCCCATCGACCACATCCTGGAAACCGGACGGGGTGTCTGCCAGGACTACGCCCACGTCATGATTGCTATCGCGCGCTCCTGGGGCGTGCCGTCCCGCTATGTATCCGGCTACGTGCATGTTTCGGGTGAATCCCGCGAGCACGCGCTGACTTTGTCACAGACTCAGACTTCGTTGCAGACGCCGACTTCGTCGCAGTCGCAGACTACGTCACAGACGCCTCAGAGCGCCACCCACGCGTGGGTAGAGTGCCGGTTGCCCGGCCTCGGCTGGGTTGGTTTCGATCCCACCAACCAGACACTCGCCGGAGACCACCACGTTTCTATCGCTGTGGGACGCGACTACCAGGACGTGCCCCCTTCCAAAGGCATTCTCAACGGTTTCGTTAGCAGCATCCTGGAGGTGGACGTGCGCATGCGCTTGCTCCCGTCTACGGAGGCCGAGTTGGCGTGACCTGCCCCGGCCCATGCCCGGCTCGATGCTTGTCTACGCGCAGTTGCGTTCCCTACCCTCTGGTACCATTGAGGTGTTGCTAAAATCCAGGCGAGTCCGATTCGTCGATTCCCGCACCTACGCTATGGGAGTGGAACCATGCGGAAAAAGCTTAAGAAAATCGCCCATATCGTGCTTTTCGTGGTGGCGATCATCGTCTTCTTTCTCGGACAAGGCATCGGCTTGGCGGCGAATCCTACTCTCGGCACCGCCCTCTGGGTCGCCGCCATAGCCATCGCACTCGCCAACCTATTCTGGATCGTCCGCGGATGGCTGCAAAAGCAATAGATCAGGCCTGTTTGCCATTCGCCTCCAGCAAAAGACTCACCCAAGCCTCAGTCCTAATCCCGGGGCCGGCTCTGCAATCTGTTACTCGCGATGCTCGCTGAGAGTTTGAAATCATCGCCATGATCGGTCAACTCTTCACACAATACTTCCTTACCGAAGGCATCATGGTAACTGCCGAATGGGAAGAGTCTTGTGTTGAGAAGCAGGCTTTTGGCGCATTCAAGCGGTCCCTGAGCGATATCCTTTCCAAGATAATTACCAAAAGCAATCCCAACGAATCGGTCACCGAGCAGGAGGTCGTTCGTCCGATTCTTGAGCTGCTTGGTTGGCGCGAATACCTGCCCCAGCAAGGCGCGGACAGTAATCAGATAATCCCCGACCACCTGCTCTTTGCGGATGGCGAGGCAAAGAGTCGGGCAATGGCGCGCGCCAACTCCACTGATGCCTTCCAAGACGCCTTGGCGATTGAAGAGAGCAAGCGGTTCGGCCTGCCGCTCGACAACCGCGATCAGAGCGACACAAGGCAGATTGGCACTCCCCACGGCCAGATTCTGCGGTATCTATCGGAAGCGCAGCCAGTCTCCGATGGGCGGTTGCGCTGGGGCATTCTAACCAACGGCGCCGTGTGGCGCCTCTATGATTATCGCTCCCGTCCCCGCGCCACCGGCTTCTATGAGGCAGACCTTCAAGCCATCATTAGCAGCGACGACGATCATGCCCTGCGCGCCTTCTTCCTGCTCTTTCGGCGGGACTCTTTCGTTCCGCAGAAGGGAACCGCTACTACCTTTCTCGATAATGCAATCGCAGAGGGCAAGCGCTATGAGCAGCGGGTGGCCGCAGACCTCTCGGATGTGGTGTTTGCGCGCGTATTCCCCGATTTGGTCGAAGCGCTCGCGGATCGCTATGCCGTAGCAGGCGATTCCAGCGATGACCTCACGGCGGTGCGTCACGCGGCACTGATCTTCTTGTACCGGCTCCTCTTCATTCTCTACGCCGAGGACCGCGGCCTCCTGCCGGTTAACGACCGGCGCTACGACGACTACGGCCTGCGCAAGCGTGTGCGCGACGACGTTGCCACGCGCATGCAGACCGGCGATACCTTCTCCAGCGCGGCAACCAACTACTACGACCGCCTCAACACGCTGTTCAAGCTTATCGACCTCGGCGATCCTTCCATCGGCCTGCCGCCTTACAATGGCGGTCTCTTTTCCCGGGACTCCGCGCCGTTGTTGGAGAGTGTCCGCTTGCCGGATTCGGTTATCGCAGACATCATCTATGACCTCAGCCATACGCGCAGTGTGCGCAAAGGCGACAGCACCCGTTCTTTCGTCAACTATCGCGACATGTCGGTGCAGCAACTCGGTTCCATCTATGAGCGCCTGCTGGAACAGGAGCCGGTGCGCGGTGACGACGGCAAGATCGGCATGCGGCCCAATCCCTACGCCCGCAAGGACAGCGGCAGCTTCTACACGCCCCAGGAACTCGTCGATCTGATCGTGGAAAAGACTCTTGCGCCATTGGTGGAGGAGCGCCTCACGGCGTTTGAGACTCGCGCAGAGGAGCTCAGAAGCGATCACCGCCCTAAGCCGGAGCGCCGCAGGGAATTGCAAAACCTCGACCCGGCGGTGGCCGCGCTCGACCTGAAGATTCTCGATCCGGCCATGGGCAGTGGCCACTTCCTGGTAACCGCCGTGGACTTTCTCTCCGACGAGATCGCCCACATGGTCGAGTACGTGCCTGCCGTGCCGGAGTGGCTGGACGACGGCAGCGGTAGCGCTTACGTTTCGCCGCTGGTGGAGCGCATTGCGGCAATTCGTGAAGAAATTCTGCAGCGGGCGCGTGAGTCGGACTGGGCAATCGACAAGCTGCAACTCACCGACCAGGCCATCATCCGGCGCATGGTGCTCAAGCGCTGCATCTACGGCGTGGACAAGAATCCCCTGGCCGTGGAGTTGGCTAAGGTGTCGCTCTGGCTGCATAGTTTCACCGTCGGAGCGCCGCTCTCGTTCTTAGACCACCACCTGCGCTGCGGCGATTCGCTGCTCGGCCTGCGCGTGACGGAGGCCGTTGATGAGTTGATTCGCGTGGGCGGACTTTTCCTTCAATCCGCCGTTGCCGGCGCTGAGACAGCCGCTGAGGGGATGGAGCACATCGAACTGCTCTCCGATGCCGACGTGGCCGAGGTGCGGGAGTCCGCGACCCTGTTCCGGGAAGTGGAAAATACCACCGCCGACCTCCGCAACGTGCTCGATGTGCTCTGCGGCTTGCGCTGGCTGACCGCAGGCATGAAAAAGAAAGAGCGCACCCTCTTTGAGGCCCCACTCTTCGAGACCCTCGCCCGACAGCCGAACGACGCCTTCAAGCTCCTGGCCCACGGGCCGAACGCAATTGAGTCTCAAACAATGGATGACATCGCTCATTCCCGTGCACCCAGTGACCGTCATTCCCGCGCCGAGGGTGACCGTCATTCCGGCGAAAGCCGGAATCCATCTTCCACGGCAGCATCACCTCCCGGCAGCGCGGGTCTGCAACCTGCGTCCGGTAGCGCGGATCTGCAACCTGCGTCCGGCAGCGCGGATCTGCAACCTGCGTCCGGCAGCGCGGGTCTGCAACCTGCGTCCGGTAGCGCAGGTTTGCAACCTGCGTCCAGCAGCGCGGGTCCGCAACCTGCGTCCGGTAGCGCAGGTTTGCAACCTGCGTCCGGCAGCGCGGGTCTGCAACCTGCGTCCGGCAGCGCGGGTCCGCAACCTGCGTCCGGCCAAGGGAACAAACCGTCAACGCCGGACAACGTGCAGAGCGCCACCGAATTCGCAACCCTCTGGCACAACGCCAGAAACATCGCCGACCGCGAGACCTTTCTGCACTGGGAGGCGGCCTTTCCCGGGGTGTGGAAACAGTGGCAGGACTCCCACCCGCGCGGCGGGTTCGACGCCGTGATCGGCAACCCGCCCTGGGACCGCATCAAGCTGCAAGAAGTGGAGTGGTTTGCCACCCGCGCGCCGGAACTCGCCCGCGCCCCCACGGCGGCGGCGCGCCGAGCCGCCATTCAGGAATTGCGCGCCCAGGGCGATCCCCTTGCGGCGGACTTCGATGACGCCAAAGCCCGCGCCGACAGTTTGGGCCGGCTGGTGCGGGTCTCCGGCCACTATCCCCTGCTGGGCGGCGGCGACATAAACCTCTATTCGCTCTTTGTGGAGCGCGCCATGCGCCTGGTCAAAGCAAACGGTCTGGTCGGCCTGCTCACCCCGTCCGGCATCTACGCCGATCTGACCGCGGCAAAATTCTTCAAGTCCGTTTCCACCCGCGGCCGCGTCGCCGGGCTGTACGACTTTGAGAACAGGAAGATATTCTTCAAGGACGTGCATGCCTCTTTCAAGTTCTGTGCCCTCATCTTTGGCGGCGCGCAGCGGCAATTCGACGCCACCGCGTGCGCCTTCTTCCTTCACGACACCAAGACCATCACCGATGCGGACCGCTGCTTCCCGCTGGCGCCCGACGACTTTGCCCGCGTCAACCCCAACACCGGCACCGCACCGGTCTTCCGCACCCGCCGCGACGCCGACATCACCCGCGCCATCTACGCACACCACCCCGTGCTCGTCGACCGCTCCGACGGCAACGAGCGCAAGACCTGGCCGGTCAAATACCACACGATGTTCCACATGACCAACGACTCCCATCTCTTTCGCACCGCCGCGCAACTCGACGCCGAAGGCTTCTATCCCGTCAAAGGCAACCGCTGGCAACGCGGCAAGGAGCTTTACCTACCCCTATACCAAGGCCGCATGATCCACCAGTTCGACCATCGCGCCAACTCTGTTCGAGTCAACCCGGAGAGTACTCACAACCCCTATTTGAGCGAGGAAGTGAACGAGACGCAACACGCAGATCCCCGGTTCTTACCGCAATCTCAATACTGGGTGCCAGTTGCATCTGTTGAGTCGACATTGCCACAGAATGGCGGGTATGCATTGGCGTTTCGTGACATCGCACGCCCGACGGATGTAAGGACAGTGATTGCCTCTTTGGTTCCTTGGGCCGGGCTGGGAAACACATTGCCCATTCTTGTCGAAGACTTTGGCACGCGGCCGGATAAGGAGTTACGTCTCAAAGGTAGTTCTCTGTTTAGTGCTGCGGAGATCGCTTGCCTGGCTGCGAATCTAAATGCCCTGTGCCTGGACTTGCTACTCGTCGCGAGACAGAAGGCTCAAGGCACTCATCTGAACTGGTACACCGTCGAGCAACTGCCCGTGATCGCGCCGGAGGACTACGATCGCCAATTCGGGGAAAAAACCGCTCGCGACCTCGTGCGCGACCACGTCCTCCGCCTCACCTACACCGCCCACGACATGGCGCCGTTCGCCCGCGACCTGGGTTACGGCGGCCCGCCCTTCATCTGGAACGACGAAGAGCGCCGCCACCTGCGCGCCCGCCTGGACGCCTGCTACTTCCACCTCTACGGCATCTCCCGTGAAGACGCCGCCTACATCCTGAGCACCTTCCCCATCGTCCAACGCCAAGACCAAGCCTCCTTCAACCGCTACCGCACCCGCGACCTCATCCTCGCCTACATGAACGCCCTCCAAGCCGGAGACACAACTACCATCGTTGATCTTTAGTTAGACGCTGAATTATGACCATCTATCGACCAGACTAAGGATTCTTGCTAGAAGTCAGAGTCTCCGGTTCGATAAATGTCAAGACTTGATAAGATGAGTCAAGTCTAGGAGTGTGCCTCATCGTCCCCGTAGAACTCGGGGGAGTGATGTATGGCGATGAACTTGCGAAGTGAGCAAGAAATTGGCACAGTTGCTAAATGGCTTCGAATGATCAGCGAAAACGGTCAAGTTCAATGCAAGTGACACTGTAAGTGGCTTGCTTGGCGTTGGGAATAGACGGTTGGATGCCTAGATATCATAGGCTTTTGATTGATGTGAGCATGAATCCACCGAAACGCAGATTGGAAATAGACGATGCCGCGAAATAGGACCCCCGCCGAACTAAAGCACGACTACATTTGCTCCATGGGCAGCCCTCTTGGTGAGGTCTACTATTCCCTTTGGCAGGACGTGGCATGGCTACATGTCAAGTGGGACGAATACGTCCAATTGTACGGCACTAATCGCGAACGGGTTGACCTGCTGAACAGTACCGCTCGGCTTTTTTTCAAAGTGGTTCACGATGTTCTCTGGTCTGATATTCTACTGGGCATTGCCAGGCTAGTAGACCCACCGAAGACCGGTTTGAAAAAGAACATGACAATCCGGCTTCTTCCTGAGGCAGTCGATAAGTCTATCAGTGCAAAGGTCGTCTGTCTTACAAACCGAGCTGTGGAGGCGTCCCAGTTCTGTACCGACCGGAGGAATCGCCGCATCGCTCACCGCGATTTTGCGGTAGTGATGAGGGAATCTTCAAAACCGTTGGAGCAGACGAGTCGCGCGAAAGTCTCCGAGGCCTTGAGATCTATCGCAGCCGTACTCAACGCCGTTGAAGATCATTATCGAGAATCACAGACCTACTTCACTGCTATGCCTCACCCTCCCGATGGCGCAGGGCAACTGCTGTGCATACTCGGTGATGGTCTCAAAATGGATCAACAAAGGCGGGAGCGGTTGAGGAACGGCGAATATACCCCCGAAGACTTTGAGATTCGTGATCTCTGACACAGGTGCTCTCCCTCCAATTCTCGGCACTGCTCAAACTTCCACACTGCGCGCGTGAAGGCGCAATATGCTTAGTGCGCTCTGCATGGGCCAGCGCGCCTCGAGACCTCAACGGCGAGTGTCGGTCTGTGGAAGCATTCGCAGGCCATTCCTGATTGGAGTCTAGGAAATCCCTCACAGTCTCCCCCTCTAATGGCCTCCCCATCATGCGAATTACTTGATGCGAATTACTTGTCGGTCTTACTAGAGTAATCTGCACCCTCTTCCGCATTAGCCTGTTGGTTGGTCTTTCCCATGGGCTTACTCTTCCAGACACGAGGTTCCTTAGTTCAAACGCTACCTCGTTCCCCGGCGCGGGGCCGCAACCATGCAGAGTTCATGGACCACAGAACCTGGCACTCGTAGTCGCCATGGACCCGTGCCACAGTATGGAATCGCTGGAGAAGACAAGCGGGGATCGCTTTAGGCCAGTCATCTGGGCTAGCTAAGTGATAGTCGTCCACCAGAAGAAGGATCACAGGAATCTCGACATGCTTAAGCTTGACAATCTTATCAGCGAGCCGCTTGACCAAGACTTCCCTAAGTTCCCGTCGTATTTCGTCAGGCCACATAGCGTCGCCGGTCGAATCAATCTCACTTACACTACAACCTTCGCGAGCGAGCTTTTGAATCTCCCACCAGACACTGGCACGATTCAAGACTATTTCTGGCATCGCCACAGAGGCCCTCTGCGTTCGTCTGATGTAATTCAGGCATCTCTTCTCAATCAGGGGAGCGGTCTCCTCAAAGTCTGAGATCGCTTCCAGGCCTACAATGTACGTCCCACTAAGGATGCCGAGATTTCGGGCCCGATCCTGAACTCTCTGAACGAATCGCTCTAGCGCGTTATTGAGTTGCCTGCTTGGGAATTGATGCCCGTTAAGTTCGAAGGCTTGCATGACTTGCGTCACTTCGACGGCGTAGCGATGCACGCCGACCTTTAAAAGATAGTCCGGCCGCTCGCTGTCTTCCATCGAATTCTGGTCCAATCCGCAGCGCCCGAGATGCTTGAGGAATGCCTTCTTAGCAAACTCCTCTTCCTTGCGCTTCACCGTATCTCCTCTAAGTCTCAAGGTGTGTGGTACGTGACAATTTGGCAAACAAGTACACGTAGGCAGGGGGAGTGGTGGGGACGGCGCGACTCGAAACCGCTCGTCTTGCGGCACATGATCCTACGTCATGCTCGTATTCCAGTTCCGACACGCCCCATTCTTCAATTCTAACAGTGGCACGCCAAAGAGCGTAGCATGGGTACTGATAGGTCTAACCATGTAGCTCTTGGCGTGATCAAAGCCTTGAGCGACTCCGCATATAGTGGAGTTAGTACCCCAAGAATTCGGTGAGTTTGCCAATGGCCTTTGAACCGCGCTTTACCATCACGAACGCAATCACCGCTGCGCTCACTGAGATCGAACGGGCGCGTGGCTTTCTGGAGGCGGCGACGCTGGCGGATAATTGGGTTGACGCGATGCGTTCGCGGGTGTTTCTGCTGGAAGCGCATCATACGACGCACATCGAGGGTACGCGGCTTACGCTGGAGGACGCCGCCGGATTGTTGGCGGAGCGAACCGTGCCAGGAGCGGACCCGGACGACGCCCGCGAACTTCTCAACTACGGTGACGCTTTCGCGTTCGTCAGCGCTTACTTCAACGACGGGGGACCCATCACCGAGCGGCTCATCCTTGTAATACACCGGCGGTTGGTGGCTGGCGTGCGCGGCGGGTCAGCCGCGCCGGGGGAGTACCGGCGCGTGCAGAATTACGTCATCAACGCGGCCACCGGCGGCGACATGTCTTGATTATCACGGGCAGTTTCCCCAAGATTGCCCGTGATTAGAGGTGGACACGTCGATTACCGGTCAGCGGGTGGTTCTGGACAGTGGACCGGAACTTCTCAATAGCAGTTATAGTACTTCTGAGGGAAGGTCACCACGCTACCTGGCTGGTAATAGTAGGAGGGCTGCAATGGGCAGGATCGTCGATGCGCTAAGCTGGCTGGTAACGGTCCGTCCTGTCGCGACCCTCGCCGCCCTATTCGTTGTAACGATCTTCTTCGCCGCAGGAATTGCTCAGCTTGCGCCACAGTCGGCCGACGAGTCGTTTCTGCCGCAGGACAGCGAAATCACCAAGGCATTGGAGGACCTGGAGAATCTCTTCAGTGACTCTGCGTCGGTAACCCTCGTGACGCTGCTATTCAGAGGAGACGCTTTCACTCCCGCAGGGCTGGCGCAAATGGACCGTGTTATCGAGCGGGTGCTCACGGACCCGGAGGTCGCCGATAACTTAGTGCCTAAGGATTCAGTCGTATCGCCTTCTCAGTTGATAGCCGCCACGCTTCAGGTGACCGGATTCGATGGAGTCACCCAAGCTCAAATTGACGGGGCGTTGAACGCCATTCGCAGCACGCCGGAGTTCGCACAGGTACGAAGCGCGCTGGATAGCCTGACCGGGACCGATGCCGACGGCACCCCCATATCGGTCGCCAGAATACGGTTGATCGAAATCGATTCCGAGGGCACGGTTGGCGACGCCGAACTCAGAATTCACGAGTTGGTCAAACAGGAGAAGGGCCCACTCTCGGTTCGCAGCATATCGCAAACAGTTATCGACAATGTGCAGAAGGAAGCTATAGGCCCAGGGGTGCTGCGATTGCTGGGTCTGGTCCTGGTAGTTGTCGCCGCCATAACACTGCTCTTCATGCGGATGATATCCGATCTGTTGCTCACCTTAGGCGGGCTGTCTCTGGCACTTGTCTGGACCACCGGCGCACAGGGTTGGCTCGGACCGAATGCCCTCGGCCTCCTCGGCCCGCCCAGCCTGCTGGCGTCTATCGTACCGTTGATTGTAGTCGGCCTTGCCGTCGACTATTCGATCCAGACCGTCGCGCTCTACCGAGAGCAATCGAATTCGGGTGAGCTAGGAGTGAATGCAGTTCGCAAAGGGCTGCGAAATGCAATAGTCCCTTTGTCGCTGGCAGCCGTCACGACGATCATAAGCTTCTTCACGACGCTTCTATCGCCATTTCCTGCGATTGCCGACTTCGGACTTGTCACAGGACTGGGCGTAGGTATGAGCTTGATCGTGATGCTCACGCTGATCCCTGCTGTTCGTATAATCATCGACCAGCGGCGGACAAAACGAGGCACTTTCGCTCCGGCTCGTCTGATGTCGGAATCACTTCCGGGCATCAAGCAGGCGGCAGGGATTCTCGGTAGAGAGTTGGCGCGCAGGCCGACGCCCTATCTCTTGATTGTCATTTTGGTAACAATAGGGCTTGGGTATGAGTCTACACGGATTGACACCACATTCAGCAGGCAAGGTTTGTTGCCTCGGGATAGTGAAGTGATCAAGGACATCCGGACACTCGAAGCTGCAGTGGGCGGATCGACAGAGGTGGTGAACGTACTCATAAATGCGGAATTGACAGAGGTTCGGACAGTCCTGAACCTGTGGGATTTCATGGTAGCGTTTCGAGATGAAGGACAGCGGCCGGCTGGCGTGAAGGGCGACATCAGTCTCTCGTTCGGCCAGATCGCGTTTGACTGGATCTTAGATGACGGCAGCCCGGAAGACAAGTACGACCCCGAGTTAGCGATGCTTTTTTGGGAGGCGACCGCAGGCCTGCACCTTGACGCAAAACTCGTACAGGAATTCATTAGCAAACTGGAATCCAAGGAGCCTGAGCTTGTTCAGAAGGTATTGGTCAACAATCCTGAAGGCATTGACATGATGCTGATTCAGTTTCAGGCACTTACCGGTGACTCCGGGCGCACGCTGGACATGGCCGAGGAAACAGAGAAACTGTGGTTGGGTCACGACCGCGAGATCACACTGATGTCGCAATCCATCGTAAGCATTGCGGTCTCGAATGCGGTTACAGAGAGCCAAAGACAGGCAATCATCACGACAATCGCCGCTGCCCTCGGCATACTTGTCTTCTTCTTCTGGGCAACTGTCCGCCAACCTGTCCTTGGCTTTGTAGCAGTTGGGCCCATCATCCTGTCGATTATTTGTGCATTAGGCACGATGGCGCTTCTTGGCATCCCTTATACACCGGTGACCTCGATAATCACGGCACTTTCAATAGGGATCGGCGTAGACTACACAATTCACATGATCCACCGCTACCGAGAAGAATTCACCAAGATGCGCGACCCAGAATCCGCGGCGATCCGAACTCTAACCACCACCGGTACGGCGCTGCTTGGCTCCGCACTAACGACTGCGATCGGATTCGGGGTGCTGGCGTTTTCGCCTATCCCCTCGTTCCAACAATTCGGGCTGACTGCTACCATCACAATTGCATACTCGCTGATCGCCTCCATCGTAGTCGTGCCGCCGGCTATGACCGTTTGGGGCGCATATCAGAATATGCGGTTGCGCTCCATGGTGCAACGACTTTGGGACGATCTCGACGTCGCCATAGAAGACACTCACCAGCGCCACGAACAGCGTCGGCACAAGTCATGAGTGGCGGCGCGGAATTGAGAGCCTCGACCCAAGAAACCGGAACAGATGGCGAAGTCGAACGAACAAGAGATTGCCGAGAACCGCGTGTGCGAGGCATTGGAGTGGAGCAAGGGTTATTCCTCTTTTCTCAGCAAGAAATGAGCTTCCGAAGCGGAGCTGGAGGCCAGTCCAACCATAGAGGCGCGGTACAACATGCTCACTCACCTCGTGTGGTCGGACGAAGGTGACCGCATGCCCCGCGAGCCAAAAAACATCCGCCGCCGACAGTCGGACGACGGTTCCTGGCGGCTGCAATTTGGCGTGCCGGGAGCCCTGAGGACGTCCATTGGAATGAAGAAGAACGCCGCCACCTGCGCGCCCGCCTGGACGCCCTCTACTTCCACCTCTACGGCATCTCGCGGGAGGACGCCGGCTACATCCTGAGCACCTTCCCCATCGTCCGCCGCCAAGACGAAGCCGCCTTCAACCGCTACCGCACCCGCGACCTCATCCGCGCCTACATGAACGCCCTAAGTGCAGGCGACACCGAAACCGTGGTAAACCGCTAGCCCAAGCCAAACACGCGGCTCACGCCCAAAGCGTCTCACCAGGCAAGCGGCATTAGCGGGGATTAGTAGATTTAGACTTGGGCCGTGCAGATACGCGAGACATCGCGCGCTCCTACACCCAGAGCACTCCTCCCTCTGTCATTCCGAGCGCAGCGACGAAGAATCTAGAGTGCGGGGATTTTTAGATTCCGAGCGCAGCGAGGAATGACATGAAATGCAGTCCTGCAAAGCTATCAAGCCTAGGTCTACTAATTGCCGAAATTGCAGGGTTCCCGTCACTCCGGCGCAGGCCGGAGTCCAGAAATGAGGCTGTTTGCCCTACTCCCCTCCTGGCATTACTCACTCTTTGCCATTGGGAGTAAGCAATGCCGCAATGTCTGGGGGTAACTTGACCTTATATCTCTCCTCAATAGCCGCCACGCTCTCAAACTCGTCACGAAATGCAGAAACAACATCAACCCCAAGGTTCTTTGCCGTGGATAAGTCCGCTTCAGCTTTTACACTTTCACTTAGAACTAGCCAACACGAACCGCGACCAAAGTAGGCATCAGCATTTTCGCATTTCAATTCAATTGCCTTGCTGAAGTCCTGGATCGCCCGGATATATTCTGCCTTCTTCATATAAGCAATGCCACGGTTGCTGTAGAAATCGGCTGAGCCGGGATCCAGCTCTATTGCCCTGTCGTAGTCTTTGACCGCGCGGTCATACTCGCCTTTTCCCCAGTTGGCAGAGCCGCGAATGCTATAGGCCTGAGCATAAAGAGAGTTTAGTTCTAAAGCATGGTCACAATCCTGAATCGCACGGTCATACTCACCAATACTGTTGTAAGCGATGCTGCGATTGCAATAGGCTTCGGTGAAACGGGAATTCAGCTCTATTGCCTTGTCACAGTCCTGGATTGCTCGCTCGTAATTACCTCTCTCAATATGAGCATTGCTGCGATTGCTATATGCTTCGGCGAAGTTGGGATCTAGCGCTATTGCCTTGCCATAGTCCTGAATGGCGAGTTCAAATTCACCATTCTTGAAGTAAGCATTACCGCGCATGTTATAGGCAGAGTGCAGTTGCGGATTGAGCTTAATGGCTTTGCTGTACCTTTCAATTGCTTCCTGGTATTTCCATTCTTCCTGGAGAGAAACGCCGGCATAAAACTCTAGATAAGCGCTTTCATGGCCCTGATGGTACCGAATAAAGCCATGGAGATCGTTGTAGATGGTTGCCACAGACACGCCGTGACACTTGCTTAGATAGTCTAAGATCGGTTCCTTTAGCTCTTGCGGAATCAAGACCGTTTTGCTCGGTTCTACAAAGCCCTGCGGAGACCGCACGAATACACTCTTCTGCGCAATGACGCGATTTGCCGGACTCCTGGGCTCCAGCAACTTGTGCCCGCTCTTTTCCAGCAGAATTACTCGCCCGTCTTTCTTGGGTTTGCGGTCGCAGGCAAAGAACAGCGCAACTAAGTAATCCGTAGTAAAGTCAATTAGATTAGTGACAGAGCCGAAGTGCTGGAGCTGAGTCAAGAGATCGTTTTCATCCACTTGACCAGCGAATTCTCTAGCTGCTTTCAAGATTTCCACCTCGGCAACCTTAATGTCTAAGTCCTCTACCTTGATTTTCTCACGTTTGCGGTAGAGGCTCGACGACACGCGACAGTAGTGCTTTGGTTCTCCTCGGTAGATATAATCGCCGTCCGCTGATTTCTCGACAATCTCCTTGAGAATCTGCAGAACTCTTTCAAGAGCATCGCCACTTTCAGATTGTTCCCGGTCTTGATCAGTCACAATGGATCCCTGCGCTAGTGGCTTCCGCTTGTCACTATCTCAGCGTATCACACGTTTGACCCCAGTTAGCCTCATTGCTACTAGACGGGCACAGCCGAGTGTTCATTCAGGCACGGCCCCGCCTATACTAAAGGGAAGTCATCGCAAGTCTGGCGGGCTTAAGATGCCCTTTGAGCCACGCTTTACCAGTACGAACGCAATCACCGCGGCGCTCACTGATATTGAGCGCGCGCAGGGCTTTCTGGAAGCGGCGACTGTATCGGATGAGGAGTGAAACCCGTGAAATCCCAATTCAAGGACATCCACTTTCCGCTGGAAGAATTCAACCACAGCGCCCAGTTGGTTGCCATTCAGGGCCTGCTGTACCGCCAGGAACGGGCCGACCAGGAACTTTCAGACAGGATCAAGGAAGCTGACGAAGTTGCGAGGCGGACCGGGGGCCGCGCCAATGAACATGCCGTTGAAGTCTGTGTGGAACTGGCGGAGATGTCCTGCTATCAGGACGCGGCCCATAGCATGGCGACGGTGGGCATGCTGGCCCCCCTCATCGAATCCGCCTTTCGGGCAGCCTTTCGCTCTATCGGGAACGAGTTGCCCCAGGTGTACCTCGTCGGCAACATAGTCAAGCGTGTGCAAGAAGCTGGAATGAAGGAGTACCTGCCGGCGGACCTCGAGCCAACCCTGTCTGCCCTGTTTGCATACAGGAACAAGATGCTCCATGGCGGCTTTGAGTGGTCATCGGAAGAGTTGAAGAAATTTGAAAGGCAACTGGACGAAAGCCAGTGGTCCCCTCATTGGTTTTCCAGGGCGATATTTGACGATGAACCATGGATGTTCTACATGACATCCACCTTTGTAGACCATTGCCTCGAAATGGCTGAGAGGGTTATTGGGGGAATTGAACAGTTCGGTTTGTGCAGGAATTTGGACTCATAGCCAAATAGAAAAGCCCGCATTCACGGCTAAGCGAAGGAAGAGCATAACGGCTTCCAGGATGTCCTTGCCCAATGGGATGAGGTAGCGGTCAACGCCCGCCGATTCTTCCCTCCGTCCCTGCCTGGCAGTCCGCGCCCATGCAAACAAAAAAAGGGACAAGGACTTGGACCTGTCATTCCGTCCCCCGCCCGATGTCTTGCCAGGCCCTCCAGGTGATCGTCTTGATTGGTGCTTGCAGGCTGGGACGAAATTTAAACTGCACCGCCAAGCTGAACCGCATCAGGAAGGTCCTTGACTTTGTCTAGCTTGGTGGGACGGCGGGATTCGAACCCGCACGCCTTGCGGCACATGATCCTATGTCATGCTCGTCACAAAATGCCTATACGCCCCCGCACTCTCTATTCTAGCAGTCGTGCGCCGCATAGCTTCGATGGATTCTCGCAGACCAAGGGAAGTGGCTTCGAGCCTGTTCAATGCTCAGGGCCACTCCGCTTATACTGAAGATGTATTGCCTAGGAATTCTGTGAGTTTGCGCATGCCCTTTGAACCGCATTTTACCATCACGAATGCAATAACCGCAGCGCTCACCGAGATCGAGCGTGCGCGTGGCTTTCTGGAGGCGGCGACGCTCGCGGATGAGTGGGTTGACGCGATGCGTTCGCGGGCGTTTCTGCTGGAAGCGCACCATACGACGCACATCGAGGGTACGCGGCTGACGCTGAAGGACGCCGACGATCTGCTAGCGGGCCGTGCGGTGCCGGGAGCGGACCCGGACGACGCTCGCGAGCTTCTCAACTACCGTGAAGCTTTCGCGTTCGTCAGTTCCTACCTCAACCACGGGCGGGCTGCCGCGCAGAGCGCGGCCATCACAGAGAGACTAATCCTTGAAATACACCGGCGGTTGGTAGCCGGCGTGCGCGGCGGGTCTGCGGCGCCGGGAGAATACCGGCGCGTGCAAAACTATGTCATCAACGCCGCAACCGGCGAGACGATCTACACGCCGCCACCGACCGAGGACGTACCCATCCTCATGCGGGAACTGGTCGCGTGGCTGAGCCGTCCCAGCGACATCCACCCCGTCATCGTAAGTGGATTAGCGCAATTCCAGTTGGTGCACATCCACCCATTCCTCGACGGCAATGGGCGCACGTCCCGGCTGCTTTCGACGCTGTGCCTCTATCGCGCTGGCTACGACTTCAAGCGGCTCTTTACTCTCAGCGAGTACTACGACCGGGATCGGACAGCTTTCTACCGCGCGCTGCAAGGCGTGAGGCGAGCGAACATGGACATGACCGGCTGGATCGAATTCTTCACCAAAGGCCTTGCGACCCAACTCGCCGAGGTAAAGCAGAGGGGAGAGCGGGCGATCCGGCAGGAGACTCTTGCGCGCCGCCGTGGTCTGACAAATCGGCAAGCGCGCGCGCTGGGACACGTGCTGGAGCACGGCAGGCTCACGATTGCCGAATACCAAAAGCTCTATCCTGAGATGTCGCGCCGGACGCTCCAGCGAGACCTCAGGGCCCTGGTGGAGAAGGGCCTGCTCCGCCGCCGGGAAGGTACGAACCGGCTGGAATACGTGCCTGCTAACGGCTCCGGCTAAACTTGCGACAAACTTGCGCCACAACTTGCGACAGACTCGCGACACTGTACCGTGTCATGCGGCTGGCGCGCGGGCTGGGGGATGGGGTGTCCGATGTTGAGCCGCTTCTCGGAATCAGTAAGAGCGGTATGCGGTATGTCGCCGAATAAGCTGGTGGGGACGGCGGGACTCAAACCCGCACGCCTTACCGTGATCCAGTGCTATGCGTGTCCTGCAGTTCCAGCAGCCTCTTGCCCACTATGCATTGGGAGTGGCGCGCCGATCGGGCAAGGTGCAACTGTATGAACACAATGCAAGCTCGTTCATGGTTCGACAAGCTCACCACGAACGGACATTTGCCGGTTCGTCGCACGAACGGACAATTGCCGGTCAATCGGCAGTAAATGACGATCCACCTCGTTCATGGTTCGACAAGCTCACCACGAACGGACATTTGCCGGTTCGTCGCACGAACGGACAATTGCCGGTCAATCGGCAGTAAGGGACGATCCACCTCGTTCATGGTTCGACAGGCTCACCTCGAACGGACAATTGCCGGTCAATCGGCAGTAAGGGACGATCCACCTCGTTCATGGTTCGACAGGCTCACCTCGAACGGACAATTGCCGGTCAATCGGCAGTAAGGGACGATCCACAGCACTGATTTCTGCGCGAGGGATGGTGTTAGCCAAGAAGGGGTGTGCTCGGCAGTGGGGGGAGCTGGCTTGCCGGCAAACGAAGCAAATTCAGACCTAGCGGCGGTCTTTGGGCGAAGGGCTTTGTGGCGGATCATCGTCCAGCAGTCCGTTGCGCACGGCCCAGACCACCATTTCCTGAATGGATTTAGCTCCCAGTTTGTCCCGGATGATATAGATAGCATTGCGGATGGTTAACGGTCGGTTGCCCCTAACCTCGGCAATTGCATCATACGACAAGCCCTGGGCAAAGAGCGTAAGTATTTCCCGCTCCCGCGGAGTTAGGCCGTTCGTCCGTTGGCTTTGTTTACTAGGCGGTGCTGTGCGGATCTTATTAAACACCCGCCGCGTCAAGTCGCCTGGGATGCTGAATTCGCCTTCAGCGACCTCACGGATGGTTGAGAGAAGCTTCTCCTTACCGGAGAATTTCTGCAGATACCCGGTAGCGCCAGCGGCCACTGCCGCTAACACGGCGTCTTCTTCGGTCGAGGCGGTCAAAATGAGCACACGAGTCTCAGGCAGCGCTTCCCTGATCTCCCGGCACGCCTCGATACCGTCTTTCTCCGGCATCATCACGTCCATGATGATCACGTCGGGCCTGAGAGACTGAGCCACTTCTACCGCCACCACACCATCTTGGGCCTGGCCTACTACCTCAAAGGCGCCAGAACGCTCCAAGACCTCTTTTAGACCATCCCGCATAATGGAATGGTCGTCCACGATCATTACCTTGGTTAGTTGACCTGTTGACAAGTCACATACCTCCTATAGGTACATTATATTCTAGCGCGCACGTCACGGTTGTGCCTTGTCCGGATGGGCTCGAGTCTACAACAAGTCTGCCGCCAATGCGCTCCGCGTCTGCTCTCATGTTCTTGAAGCCGTGCCCGTGTTCAGTGTAGTCATCCGGTAGGCCGATACCGTCGTCCGACAGAGCCATCCGCAGGCCGTTATCTTTAAACTCGAGCTCGATGGTGACCTTGCCGGCTTGAGAGTGCCTAAACGCATTGGTCAGCGCGTTGTGCGCAATTGAAAGGAGAGTCCTCGTAGTGGCCGGGGGGAGTGGCGGCTCCTTGCCGGTTCGGACAACCTTGGTAGGAATTGACGAAATGGCAGTAAACGTGCCGGCATGCGACTCCAGTACTGCGCCCAGCTTCCTGCCTTCGACTACAAGCCCGATATCGATAGGATACCTCAGTTCCCACATTGCCGACTTGGACAAGCGGTAGGTCGCCTCAAGCTTATCGACCAATTCCCGGTTGGAGTCTTGCGCCAGTTCCATAGCAGTCTCAATCCCAAGGCCAATCATGTATGCCGACTGGGCAGTCGTGTCATGCAAGGACTTTGAAAGCCGAATTTGCTCCTCATGGAGCGCTCGTTCCCGCTCCACGGCCTCTTGCCTTCTTACCCTCTCAAGCCGAGCAGCCAGGTTAAAAGACGCTACAATAGTATACATAACGACAATTCTAACAAACAGCGTCCTCTCCTCTTTGGCCGCCAAGTCCAGGCCATTGTTGACAGTCATGCTCACAACGACATATGCAAGCGCCACCAGTGAAGTCCAAGCCATGTTCAGCCTGAATGAGCTGAACATGACCGCGAGCCCGGCCAGGGCAGGATAATACAACAAATAGAAGAAATAGTGGTCAAACTCCCCACTCGCAATGACACCGCCTGTTATCAAGACAAAGTCCATCGCGCTCAGAGCGAGAAGCCAGCGAAGTGTTACCTGACGACCCGTTAGGATGCGGCCGTGAACAAGGCCATTGAGTGCTGCCAGCACAATGAGAAAACTAATGTAGGCCGCATATTTAACGGGATGAAAGTCGGGGCGATACAACAATAACAGCACGCAAATGGCAGCAATCAGCCAACGTATCCAAACCGAGATCGTTCCCAAATAGCGCAATTCGTCCGATTTAGTTACATTGAAACTCCGCCGGTGCAACGCCAAGACCTCGGCTGTTGCAGCCAGAAGACGCTGAGCGCGATCCAAGAAACTTGAACGGCCCGAAAAGAGCGTTGAGATCGGAGGATTCCTTTCGGCGTGCAAAGCCGGATAAGGCTTTGGGCTGCTGCCTGCAAAGCTAGGAGCAATTCAGGGAAGTAGGCAGGCTTCCCCTTACTGCAAATAGTGTATCTAATCTCTGACAGCGTCAAGGCCCTATAGTAGAATATCTGGACCCTTGCGATTTGGCACTATTGCGGGAGGAGTAGCTTTGGGAATGGGCGCTATGTTTATGCCCGGACTCGAGGCGTCACCGGAAGTTCTGGCGCCAAGGCAGGTCAGACTCTTTGAAGGACTCCTCCAGTCTGCACGATAGCCCCAAGAAATCTTGCCCTTTCAAGAGAAGAAAGTTGCCGGCGAGATCCAGAATCAGAGGTTACACAACGTTAACTCCTCGCTTGAAGAAGCTTGGTTGACGGCGGTTGGACTGAGATAAGCTGGTTGCCCACGAGGCAAGACCTATTGAGCACAAGTGTGGTTTTGCGCGTGCAGACGTTTGGTTTGGCGCCTTGTCTAAGGCACTGCGCCCAAGCGGCAATGACGGATTGAGTTTCGGCCTCGCGCTAAGAATTGCCACTGATTCGCCGGCCCGCTGGCGGATAGAGCCCGGCTTAGGGATGCAACCACACCGTTGCGTACTTTGTCACGCGTAAATGTTGAATTTGGTCGTCGGGCCAAATAGGGCTTGAATTGGTGGGGACGGCGGGACTCGAACCCGCACGCCTTGCGGCACATGATCCTAAGTCATGCTCGTCTTCCAGTTCCGACACGTCCCCGCGCCTTCTATTTTAGCAGCGGCGCGTCAGCGCGACTAGATGAGAGGTGAGTAGACGGCGCATCCCCTTCATGCTTCTATCTTTCGGCAAGCTCTGGACAGATCAGGCTCAGTACGAACGGTAGACAAACGCTAGGCCCCATTCCGACCGGCGACCTGTTCGGCGATTTCCTCGGCGGGGTAGGTGAGGATTTCCGCCAGCGTCGGATGGTAGTGGGGAATGCGCATGAAGTCCTGCGCCGTGGCGCGGTAGTGGAGCGCCACGATGCATTCGTGGATCAACTCGCCCCCTTCCGGGCCTAGGACTTGGTAGCCAAGAATCTCACCCGTCTGCGCGTGGCCGATCATCTTGACAAATCCTCGCGTTTCGCCCAGACAGAGCGCCTTGCCATGGTCGCTGAAGGGGTATGAGGCAGTGACGATAGGAATCTCCTTGGCGCGGGCTTCTCTTTCCGTCATGCCCACGCGGCCATACTGCGGCTCGGTGAAGATGACTACGGGAACGATGCGGTAGTCCATGTACTGCGGCGGGCCGGCGGCGAGCGCATTGTGGGCCGCAATTTCGCCCTGCTGGATCGCCACGTGCACGATGTCGAATGAGACCGTGACATCCCCCACGGCGAAGATCGCCGGATTGGACGTGCGCATGGCGGTATCCGTCGCAATGCCGCGCGCCGTGCTCTCCACACCGGCGGCGGCAAGATTCAGGCCCTCCAGCGCCGGACTGCGCCCGGTTGCGACCAGGACTTGGTCCACCTCGATTTGGCTCTCCACGTAATTCTGCACGAGGTGGAGCAACTTCTTGCCGTTGCGTTGCTCTACAGCATTGAGACGGGTGGCGCAGCGAATGTCCATGCCGTCTTCCCGCAGGTACCCTTCAAGCGCCGTGCCCACTGCTTCATCTTCACTACTGAGAATGCAGCTACTCCGCTGCAAGAGGGTGACATTTGCGCCGAGACGCGAATAGAACTGCCCCAGTTCTAAGCCGATCGGACCGCCGCCGAGCACACAGATCGATTCCGGGCACTCCTCCAACTCCAGGGCATCGTCGCTCGTCAGGTAACCCGCTTCCAGCAGACCGGGAATCTTCGGCACGAAAGGCACGGAGCCCGTAGCAATGACAAATTTTGGCGCAGTGAGCACGCGTTCGCCCACCTGCACGCGTTCGGCGGACAAGAACTGCGCCGCACCGTTGACGAGGGTAAGATCCGGCGTCGAAAGCTGCTCGATGCGGTAGTCGGCAAATTCCTTGATCAAGCGCCGCTTGCGGGCGATGATGGCGGGCAGGTCAGGCGTAACGCTGCCAATGTGAATGCCCAGTTCCGCTGCGTGTTGGGCATGATAGAGACGGTTGGCGGATGCAAGTATCGCCTTGCTGGGCATGCAGCCGCGCAGGATGCACAGGCCGCCCAGCGGCCCTTGCTCTGCTACCGCTACGTTGGCGCCCATTTCGGCGGCCGTGCGCGCGGCGGCGTATCCGGCGCTGCCGCCGCCAAGTACGATAAGGTCGAAACATTCATCCAAAGCGCGGTTACTCTCCTTTAGACTAACTGCAGCTTCTACATGACTTAGCGCGCATCACCGTATGTCTGCGCTGACTTGCCACGGCCATGGACGGCATGGCTCACCCGCCGGGCGTTCTCAGGCTACCCACGGCCGTGATCACGGCCTCGCTATCTTTGAGCCAGGCGTGGTTTGGATCGTCTCGCGGGGCTAGCACACGCTGATTGCCTGCTAAGACCCAGAGATAATAGAGTTGATATCCCGGCCCTGCTACAACAGGATGGTAGCCGCGCGGAATGGCGACCACGTCGCCGTCTTCCACTGTGTAAGACTCGTCAATCGAGCCGTCGTCCGTATAGACGCGCTGCATGCCGAAGCCCCGCGCCGGGGTGATCCGGAAGAGATAGGCTTCCTCGTGCAGGGACTCATGCGGCGGGTCGTCAATCTCATGCTTGTGCGGCGGGGCGCTGCTCCAGAAGCCGGGCGGGTTATAGGTCTCGCCCAGGACCATTGTATGGGCCGGAAACGGCGCGTCGATAACGTCATAGATGGTGCGGAACCAGTTCCCTTGCCCTACCTTGCGGACCTTGAGCTGATCTGCGGTGATGACCTGGGAAGCCATTCCCGGCTTGCCGGGTGTGCTGCAGACGACCACTTCCATGGGTGAGCTTCCTTGCGCGCGGACTTCCCACGTTTGCTCAGGTGCAACGAAGACCGTCGATGAGGGGCCGGCGAAGACGTTCTGACGCCGGCAATGGTGGGCAATACCGTGGGACTCCACGGCGATAGTCCCTTCTCCCGCTTGCAGCACGAGGGCAGATTCATATGCTCCGGTTTCGCCTGTGAAGTTATCGCCGGGAGCCAGCCGCAAAACCGATATTCGGATGCGATCAAGCGATGGATGATTGTCGGCAACAACAGCGTGATAGCCCAGGCCCCTTGGCGCTTTGTGGAGGAGTGCCATCTGTATTTCCTTTCCCAAGAATTGCGATCAAGCATCGCACACGACGTGCAACGACTTTAGATGTGCGACGGTTATTTCTAGGCTTGTTGTTTCGTTATACGGTACCTAAAGCGTCTACACACCGCAATCGTCAAACGTCATTGCCCATCTTGACTCCAGATTCTGCCACGAATATAATCATTTCGATTGGGTAGTAACGGCATTGTAGTCACGGCTTTGCACATTGCCGGAACGTATGGTGGAGGGAAGGTGTTGGTCCTTTCACCGTGCGTCTAGTTTCTTTTGGTGCGCTAAAGCCTTACGAGAGCACAACTTTATCAACAACCCGAGGTCACGCTTATGCCTCCACTCGCAATAGTCTTTGGCGCGCTTGGCGTCATAGGCATAGTAGTAGGATTGATGAGCAGCCGTTTTGGTCTTCCGGCCGGCGCAAAAGTTGGCGGAATAATTGTGGGAGTAATTCTCCTCGTTGCTGCCGGGGTGGTGTTTGCCATGGGATCGCCGGACGCGACTTCTCCTGAGGAAGCGGCGGCGAGTAGTACCCCTACTGCAGCGGCGGAAGCGACCACGAAATCTGACTCAGAGGAAGATGATTTGCCGATCGTGGAGCCTACCGCCACGCCGGAAACTATTAGCAATTACGTGGTTTTCCAAGAGGATGGGACCGCAGTTGCTAACTTTGATGGCATCAGATTCATGGGATTGACGGCGTCTGGCCCGCAGGACCCTCCATTTAAGTTGAACCAGGAGGTGTACGTAGAGTTCACTCTCCAGAATCTGCGAAAGGGACCGATTGTGCTTGAGAAGGGCTTTGTTGCCGCCATCAACCCGCGGGACGACGAAGTCGACTTTGGGGCAGTGCACGAGGGAGTGGAGATCGCAAGATTTCAGGAGTTCAAAGTCGGGGTTCTAGTAAAGCTGAGTGAGCCTGGTGTTTGGACGCTCTGGCCCTGCTATGCATTGATATCAGACAACGATACGCTTCGCAACCGCTGCACACCGAAGTGGCGTGGATTCGAGGTCACCGTAACGGAATAGCGGGAGATCAACTTCCGCTTGCAAGAAGTGCTTTTTCTCAGGAGGAAGTGGTATGAACAGAAAGACAGTAATCACCGGCGTGCTTGGGCTTATCGCATTGCTGCTCGTGTCTGCCGGAATAATCAACGCCGCAAGCAATGACCGAAATGGCGCAAGTGGTGACGCTGAGTTGATGGTCGAGATTTCCATCACCAACTTGACCCGTGGGCAGATAATGTCCCCGGTCTTCGTCGCGCGGCACGACTGGAGCGCCGAGGCGCTCTATACATTGGGGCAGCCCGCCAGTGATGCCTTGGCAGCTATGGCGGAGGACGCCGACGCTTCCGGTCTGCTGACGGCGTGGAATCCGGAGACGAATGGTAGTGTCGGCGAAGCTATGGTAGTAGCTCTCAACGATGGACCCATACTGCCCGGTCAGACCGTTACTTTCACATTCAGTATCAGCGACGGCATGGAGTACGTCTCCTTGGCCAGTATGTTGGTGTCCACCAATGACGCCTTCATCGGCGTGAGCGGCCTTGACCTCTCCATGTCCGGCGTCATCTATTTGGCCGCCTATGACTCCGGCAGTGAAGCCAACAGCGAAGATTGCCAATACATCCCAGGCCCGCCATGCGGCAACCACGCTGAGGACACGGCAGATGCCGAGGGCTTTGTCCACGTCCACGCGGGCATCCACGGCGGCGGCGGACTTGACCCCGCTATGCACGACTGGCACAACCCGACTGCCAGGCTGGAAGTCAAAACGTGGAAACTGACCAACTAAGATTGGCTCCAGACTTCATTAACGCTGTGACAGCGTGAGCAGACCGAAAGAGGAGGGGGGGAGGGATATCATGATCCGCCCCCCTCTTTTTTCTTTGGCAATGAGCGACGGCAACCGTTGCGTGCTTTCAACTAGAACCGCCGCCAACTGTGCGACGGTGGCTTTGTCTTTCAGCTTAGTTTTTCCTGCTGGATGAACGTTGACTCCAAGATTCTGTTGTAGTCAGCCTACTAGCGTAAACCTCGGGGAAGCTGAGAGAAGTAGGTCAAAACAATTGGGTTTAGCACTTCTTGCAGCTAGCAGTGTGTCAGGGCACTTTGGCGCGGTAGCAACAGCTCTTGAGTGTAATTGCTCAGATTGGTGAAGGCGCGCTAGGCGTTCACAAGCGGCACAATCACTGCAACGAATAATGCCTTGACGCCAGTCGGAGGAAAGTCTATAATCGGCTAAGCTTGGCTGGATGCCGTTACGGCGTATTGAAATGCGTTAAGATTGCTTTTGAAGGCTGGGCGAATGATGGCCCCGTATGAGGCCATGTAGGATTAGGTTTTGCTATAGGGGTAAGAATCAGCAAGGAGGATTCCCCATGAGGATGACGAGACGATCATTGCTCGGCACGGGAGCTGCAGCCGGCGGTATTGCCATACTCGCCGCATGCGGCACGGCAGTGACTACCACTGGAGAGCCCAAAGCCGACATGGCCGAGGCGCCCAAGGCCGAGGAAAAGACCGAGATGATGGAGAAGCCGGTACTGGTGATATCTAATTACCACTCACCGGAAGACCCCCGTTGGACAGCGCTTTCCGAGACGTTCCGAGTTGGTGCAGAGTCACTCGACATCACAATCGAGACGTCGGCTGACCGCGGCAATGGTGGAGTCTTTGGAAAACGCAATACTGAGTTTGCGGCTGGCATCACCAATGTGGACCTTACCTACAACCAGGTTAACTGGGCGCTCAAGTGGGGTCTCACGGGTATCATTGAGGAACTGACTCCCTATTTCGCCAAAGGCCCGCGCAGCAAAGAGGACTACTTTGCCGGCGAGTTGGTGAATTGGAGTTGGGGTCCCAACCTCTACGGCGTGCCCTTCCAGTCGGGCGGTGAGAACTTCATGATCAATAAGGACATGTTCACCAAGGCCGGTGTTGAAATCCCGCCACCGGACTGGAGCTACGACGACCTGTTGGAAATCTCCCGCAAGCTCACCAATGAGGATGAGAAGCAGTGGGGACTGGTGATCTACCAGAACTACGTGTTCTACATGATGGGCACGTGGATGTACAACTTTGGCGGGCAGATCCTCAACGAGACCAAGGACAAGGCGCTATATGGCACGGATCCGGCTTCTCTGGAAGGTGCCCAGTTCAATGTTGACCTGGCGCTCAAGCACAAGTTGACACCGCCGCCAGAAATTCGCGAAGAGATCCCGAAGGGCCAGAACCACATTGAGGCGCGCTTTGTGGCTATGGAAAACAACGGTATTTACCGCCACAACGGCATTCGCCCGCACTTGGGCGAGGCGCTGGACTTCCTGCCGCCGCCGAAAGGTCTTGATCAGCGCGTGACCGTGCTGGGCAATGCCTACTCCATCATGGCACTTTCTGAAGCCAAAGACCTGGCATGGGACTTCCTCATGTGGTTCCATTCTGACGAGAGCATGCTGGAGACCCCGCACTTCGGTTCTATCGCCTGGCCGCCCGTCATTGAGTACGCCACGCATCCGAAGTGGCTGGAGCCATTCAAGGGCACCCGCGTAACGGACGTGGTGGACGTGTGGATTTCCGGCGGTCACGATGCCATGATCGTGCCGGAAGGCACTGAGGCTTGGGGCATCGACATCGAATGGACGCGCAAGGCGATCTCCGGTGAGGTCACCGTGCCTGAGGCGTTCCGACAGTCTGCCGAAGAGATGAACGTGCTCTTCAGCAACCGTCCTGCCGAGTGGGCGATGACGTAAGACTAGGAAAGTCTGCCTGTTTGCAGGCACTCTCTAGTTAGTCGATTGAGACAGGAGGTAGCAGCAATGCTACCTCCTGTTTTTTTAGGAAAGCTCGTTTTAAGGAGGATACTGAATTGAGCAAAAAGACAATCCTCATTGCCCTGGCTGGGCTAGCGGTGTTGCTGGCCCTGTCCGCCGGCATACTCAACGCTGCCGGCATGCTCAACACCGCCGGCAACGACTCCGATGAATTGATGGTTGAGGTCACCATTACTAACCTGACTCGCGGACAGACGATGACCTCCGTCTTCGCCGCGCGGCACGACCGGAATGCCGATCCTCTCTACACATTAGGACAGCCTGCCAGTGACGGGTTGGCGGCCATGGCGGAGGATGGCAACGCCACCGGCCTGCGTGAGGCGTGGAATCCGGATGAGAATAGCAGCGTCGCCGAAGTCAGAGTAGAGGGCGGCCTCATCCGGCCCGGCCAGACCGTTACTATTTCGTTCACTATCGCGGACGGTAAGCAGCTACTCTCCTTAGCCAGCATGCTGGTGTCAACGAATGACGGCTTCATTGGCGCAAACAGTCTCGACCTATCCTCCTCCAAGGTCGTCTACTTGAATGTCTACGACGCAGGCAGTGAAGGCAACAGCGAAAGCTGCGATTACGTCCCAGGTCCGCCCTGCGGCAGTCACAACGCCAGAGACACGGCAACCGCCGAGGGCTTTGTCCACGTCCACGCGGGCATCCACGGCGACGGTGGACTCGACCCTGCACAACACGACTGGCGCAACCCGGCTGTCAGGCTGGAAATAAAAACGTGGAAGCTGACCTGATAGGATTGACCGCACGTTGCATCAACGCCGCGACAATGGGAGTAGAACGACAGGGGAAGGGATTACATAATGCCTTCCCCTGTTTGCTTGGTTATCTTTGATACACCTGTTACCGTAAGGTGAAGCGTGATAAACTCGTGAGGAACGGCAGTGAGACTGTTGGGCATGCGCTGCGTTCGGTAACTTTCCATTTCAAAGGAGTGTGCGATGGCAAAGGTGATTAGCAGAGAGGCCTTGGCGCTCGAGGGCGGCTCCAAGGCGGTGACCGCGCCTGCCAATGATACGTGGGAGCGTGTGAGTCCGCTGGAAAAGCGATACGTGAATGCTGTTCTTGATGACTACGGCAGCGCCTACGACGAGATTGAGAAGTTCGAGGAGCAATTCCGGGACTTTGTCGGCACACGCTATGCCCTGGCCCACTGCAACGGCACGTCCACCATTCACGCTGCTGTCTTTGCATCCGGCGCTCGCCTCGGCAAAGAGGTGATCGTGCCGTCGGTGACCTGGCACGCCAGCATTACCCCTATTCTGCACTGCAATGCCACGCCGGTGTTTTGCGATATAGATCCAGAGACGTTCTGCGCAGACCCGGAAGACGTGCGCCGCAAGATTACGCCGAACACCTGTGCGATCATCGTTACCCACGTCTACGGCAACCCGGCGGATATGGATGCCTTCCGCGAGATGGTTGAGGGCACGGACATTACATTGATCGAAGATGCTTCCCATGCCCATGGCGCGACCTGGGACGGACAGTCTGTCGGTTCCCTGGGTGACATTGGCTGCTTTAGCCTGCAGGGTAGTAAAGCGGTTACCGGCATCGAAGCCGGCGTCGCTACCACGAATTGCCCCGATCTATACGACCGCATGCTTGCTCTGGGGCACTATGGCCGCAATGAAAGAATGTGGCAGACAGAGCAGTTTAGGTCGCTCCACAATATCGGGCTCGGTGTAAAGTATCGAGCCAACCCGCTGGCTATGGCCATGGCGCGCGCGCAGCTTGAGCGCCTACCTGAACTGAACGAAAAGCGCCTGGCGTGGTTCAAGAAACTCGACGACCTCCTGGAGCCAATTCCGGGAATCCACCCTCAGAAGACCTATCCCGCGGCAGTGCGCGGTGGACTGCTGCTCTACGCAGGGGTGTTCGATCCAGCGGAAATTGGTGCACCGGTCAATAGTGTGCTTAAGGCACTGGTGGCCGAAGGGGTCAGCACGAAACCGGCGATTACGCCGTTCGGATACGGCGTGATGCACTTGGAACCGTTGTTTACCGATTTCTCCTTTGAGGGATTAGGGGGACCTTGGGGCGATCTGCCGTCAGATACTCGCCAACCCCTAAAGCGCGGCTCATTGCCGGTCAGTGAGCGCGTCCACGATTCGTGCTTCTGGCTTTCCACGCCGGTCGATCCCAGCGAAGACTGGCTCGAGCAGACTGCCGCGGCCGTCCGCAAGGTGGTGGAGCACGGCCCAAGGCTCGTGGAATTGCTGGCCAAGGCCGGCTAAGAACATAACCCACTGTCGCAGGTAGCATAGCCTATTCGAGAATCCGTCGATCAAACCACCGATTCGAGAGCGGGCCAGCGCCCGCTTACCGATGCGGCGAACCATTGGGAAGTTGACCGAGAGGCAGAGCAGTGGATGCGCCAAAGCCGGTGACAAGGCGAGCCATCTAGATAATCCACGCGACGAAAACTGAAATGCACTCACTTCTCTCAACTACGTTAGAGAAGTGAGTGCGTTTTTTATGGGTAAACCAAGACCTCTGACCACAAGCGATGTCTTCCTTCAACGGTCAATCGAAGTCCATAGTTAGACAGACACAAGCCTATAATGCAAGACATTGTCCTGGCGTTGCTAGCGCAATTGACTGACCCGCAGAATGCAAGAGGGCGTGTACAAAGTAGGCTTGGGTGAGACGGTGCCAGCCATAGTGCA
The DNA here is from genome assembly GCA_965216245.1 of Chloroflexota bacterium. Classification (GTDB taxonomy): domain Bacteria; phylum Chloroflexota; class UBA11872; order VXOZ01; family VXOZ01; genus VXOZ01. The sequence continues at coordinate 3,654,223 of OZ244145.1, read as the reverse complement.
CGAGTTGCTACTTGGTTACTTCACGCCAAAGGCGCCGCAAAGCGCGTTGCCAGAGAGGTGGACGAGCGGGAAGATCGTCTTGGGACCTGATGTGTACGGTTCCGAGAGAGACACTGATCTCTCGTTCCGTGGCATTTACCAGCGCGACTTGCTCATCACCTTCGCGACCGGAAGGCTTCAGCACCCTTAGCTGAAGTGAATAATCTCCCTTCGGAAGCGTGGGGCTAAGTTCACTCAAATACCAATCCCGGACGAAGTCGTTAACTATCCAGCGATCTACGCGGTACGTCTCGCCGCCTACGACGCGTTGATGCTCCCAAGCCACAGTGCCTACTGTGTCTATCAGTCTGAGCTCTGCGAGCAACTGCGCGTCGACATTCCGCAATGCACGCCAAACCAGCAGGACCTGCAAGCGCTCACCGGGCTGGAGCGTTGGGTTCGCGATGCCAAAACCCTCCAAAGCTACCATTTGGCGGTCGGTGCTCTTTTCTGGGTCCGCGAACTGAACATTGATTTCTCTAGGAGTAACTGCAGGATCGACTACTTCGGGGGGACCGCGCTGCAATTCAACCTCGCCCAAGATGAATGGGCTGTCAGGCTGAACAGTTCCACCAACACTTATGGGTAGAGGCGGCTCGAAGTCGACATAAAAGATGGAGCCGAGAGTGTACATGCCTGGTTTCGCGCCGGGTGGCAGCAAGATGCCGGCGCGAAACAAATCTGTTTCACCAACCTCCCAGGAGCTTGTGGGATGGTGCGGGTGACCGACAAAAACGTCGCGCTGGATGTGCTCTCCGCGCCCATCAAACAACCGAAATGAAAGCTTGATGTTCTCATCTGTCTGCTTGAGTAGGCGCAAGCCGAATGTCGTGCGCAGAATCGAACCTGCTTGTGGGTTTGTTTCTATCTCGTACCACTCTACGGCTAACGCATCACTGATGTTCATGTTCGTGGGCACAACGCGGGTCATGCCACGCGTCTCCACAGCCCAGAGTGACAGCACGCCATTGAGGAAAGCTTCGCGGTACCCTTGCCAAGCGTGCTCGGTCAGCCATCGTTCAATATAGTTAGTCGGGTCCGCCTGGGCGAGTCCGGCTTGGACGAACCAAAGTTGCTTGGGCCTGTGCACGTCGTAAATGAACCGCATGTCTTTGTCGGTCTGCACCGGGTCCAGGGCAGGCGGTACCGAAAGGGGAATACGATGCACGAATAGTTCGTACTTTGTAGCTTGTTTACATCCCGAATCCGTTGGGGAGGTCGAAGCAACGTTTGCGTCGTCTCTGGTGGCAAAGTGGCACCAATACCGTTCCTGCCAAGGCCCAGTGAGCACAACTTCATCACCGTCCACGGCAAGTAATTCAACGCGTTGGGTAATTTGCTGGTAGTCACCGCGCTGGTACTCAAAGTAGTAGGGAAGCAAGGGGAGCGCGGCCGCCACCGCCAAGCCAGTGGATGCAAGCCACCACTGCCACTTTTGTACATGCTCTAGTCCGGTAGCCACCACCATGAGGAAGGGAACGTGCAGTATCAGAAGGTAGCGAATTTGGAATTCCTTGTCGATCGCTACAAGCGCGGCTAAAGCAACGAGAGCACAAGCAAATAGCGCGGCCAATAGCAAGCACTCTCTTCGGCGAATCAAACGCACTATTCCAGCGAGAGCCACAATCCAAACAACACCCGTAATCACTGTTGCCCAACGAGTACGCACAACGCCTTCTGGACCGATCACGAAGCCCGATAACGTTTCCTCGCCAATTGCGGCCAGGTAGCTCCAACTCCAACTTCCAGTGCCAAAAGCCGGCAAGCTGGCGGTGAGGCCGGATGATGAATTGATCAGAGGGAAATGTAAGAGCCCAATAGCAAGTTCAAGCGTTATAAAACCAAGAAGAGGTAGTGGGTTGCGCCGCCAAACCCAAGCCAGATAGAAATTCGCGGCAAGAAGAATTGCCAGCGAAACGTAATGGGTGTAGAGCGCCAGGAGCGTCACGATCGCGTAGAGGAGCCACCACCAGCGCCCACGATCAAGGGCCTTTAGCAACAGCCAGAGCGAAAGTACCCCCAGCAGCACTAGGAGAGCGTACATGCGGGCCTCGCGGCTGAAGTAGACCTCTAGCGGCGACAAGGCTACTAACAGAGCGGTGAGCAAGGCGCCTCGCGTGCCGCGCAGCAAACGAGAAGCCAAGAGAAATGACGTAGGAATCGTAAGCGTTCCTAGGCCGACGGAAAGTAGGCGCACAAACGACTCCGACCGCTCCACCGGCACACTAAACCAAAGATGGAGCAGTGCATAGTAGAGTGGAGGGTGCTCGAAAGTACGAGTAGCAATAGTCCGCAGCATGGTGGCCAGGGGTAGTTGCGCGTACTCGTAGCTGACTATCTCGTCAAAGTCGAAGCCGCCGAGATTGCCAAGGTAGAACAGACGTACGCCCAAGCCAAGGAGCGCAATCAGCGCGACCAAGACTGCTGTGCGGACTATGTAATTGCCTGCTTCAATGCGTTGCAGGCCGGCCTGTTGCGACATATTGAGTAAAGTGAGGAGTGCTTGTCCTTGAACTCATAGGGATGACTTGGATATCCAAACATCACCTATGCGATTGGCGAATCAAGCATGGCACTGGCATGTTTTCGAATTCCCAAACCCTACTGTCCATTATACAAACCCGTGCGAATGATAAAGCGTCAGCGGGTTGGCTTACACAGGCTTGGGGTATCGAGAAGCCAAGTCTGCTAGTTGTAATACTTTCGCTAGATGTGCGGTTCGTCGTACCAATTCGGCAATTGGTTCAGCAAGTGTCACCGCTCCGCACATGTGGCGCAGTTCAAGCTATGGGGATGTGGATGGGCTGTACGCTGGCTCCATGCCTTCGCCTTCTGAGCGAATTCCCGCGCAATGTTGCAGTAGCGTGATTATACAATCGCTGAAGGCCTCGGCACGGTGCACACATGAGCCTACAGTGGTAGCATTAACACACACATATGTCACGCTTGGGCTACGCGTGGCTGACCTCTTGCACGCCTGCTGCACTCGCCCCGGGGAACGCTAACTTGAAGTCTCCCTTGTGTCCAGTGTAGCGTTAATCTATGAAGCAGTGAGTCTAAGGAAGTAACTTCGCGAATGGCAACAGAGAATCGATCAGGGTCGGGTGAACCGCCGGAGGTGCCGCCGGATGGGGTGAATCCGGATAACGTAGCAGATCTCGACATGGAGATGACGCTGGGAGAGCACCTCTCCGAATTGCGGCGTCGTATGCTGATCGCGGTACTTTCGGTGCTCTTCTTTACGGTGGTCGGCTTTATCTTTATTAGGCCGATCATGGAGATTCTCATTATGCCCGCACCGGACAACGTTACTACGTTGTACCAGTTTTCTCCCACCGAGGGCATTTTCACATTCATGCGCGTGGCGATTATGGTGGGCGTCGCGGGTGCGATGCCGGTGCTGGTCTATCAGATTGGCGCCTATGTTCTGCCCGGCCTCACCCGACGCGAGCGCCGCTATCTCTACATGCTCGTACCCACTTCCACATTTGCTTTCATAGTGGGCATGACCTTCTGCTACTTCGTGGTGCTGCGGTTTGCGTTGGGGTTCTTGCTAGGAACCAATAGCTGGATTTCCGATCAAGTGGAGAGTTTTCCCTCGGTCTCGCTGTACGTTGCGTTTGTGACACGAATGCTACTCGCGCTTGGTCTGGTATTCCAGACTCCCATATTCATCTACTTTCTCTCTGCCATTGGTCTTGTCGACACGCGGCGTCTTTCCAAGTGGCGGCCATTCGTTGTCGTCATAGTTGCTATCGTTGCTGCAGTCATCACGCCGACTCCGGACCCATTCAATCAGGCACTGGTGGCGATTCCCATGTACCTCCTCTACGAAGTTGGCATTCTCCTGTCTCGCATCACTGGGCCGGTCACGCGCCGTCGCTCATAGAGATAGCTGAGACCCTAAGGCCCAGCGGCCAGAGAACGCACGTGGGCGAGGATTTCCCGCACCGCTTGATCCGTGATCAGTTCTTCATCGTATGGCGGCATAGTATCGCTAGGGGAGCGCACGGCATCAAGGAACGCCGGGAAGTCGAATTCGGTTCCTACGAGTGCCGGGCCAATCCCGCCATCGGCCAGCAGTCCGTGGCAGAGCACACACCCGGACTCACGGTAGAGGGTCTCTCCAAATGCGGCATTGCCGTATCCAAATGGGGGTGATGGGGCCGGCATCGGCTCCTGTGCGGCTGCCGGAATGAGACTGAGCTCTTTCGCCAAATCGCCCCCATTGACTACTTCCACCACCCCCACGCCCGCCGAAGGCGTGTCTATCTTCCAGTGTTGAAACGCGCGCCGCTGCGCGCGCAGCACGACCACGAATCCAAAGTCACGTATACCCATGGGAAGTCCATTGAACGTAATGGGGTCACGCCCATGTTTGGATTCGGCGTAGTAGGCCGCTTTTATCGCCGGATCATCTTCAAGCAGTGCGAGATGGTTAGCTACCACTATTTCCCACGGCTGGCCTGCGTCTTCCAACCAAGGCTCTGATTGCGGTATGAATCGATGGGTTACAAGGAACGGATCCGCACCGGCAGCGGAAAGCTCATCAAAGAGATTCATAAGATGCACGCCTTGCGCTTGCTCATCCCAGAGGAGAATTGCCTTCTGAAATGCTTGGGCGACGAATCCACCATGGCGAAAGCGTTGCGAGACCGGATAGCCCAACGCGTTGACGCCGCCAAGATTTTCAAACCAAGTCCAAAACAGTGCGTCTTCATCATCAATGACTGCATATCCAAGGTCATCGCTTCCGTCGCTGCCGTTCGTTTGGGTATAGAAGTGTCCCTGTAGAATGACCCAGTCTTGGACTTCCGTTACATCAGCATATGCCCGCGCCGGCGCCACTGCCAGGGTAAGTGCGAAGAGTAGGAAATGCAGGAGCAGGAATAGAGGTCTTTTGGGCGTCATTTGCTTCAGTTGTTTGGGCTAGTCATGAGGTCGGGCGAGGATATGCAAGTAGCGTGCAAGATATTTGTGCGGTGTGCGCGTAATGAGCTCTTGCTCCAGAGCAAAAGCGGCATGCCAGCCGTCCTGCTGCTCAAGCAGGCTTTGTGAAAGAAAGTCGCAGTTCACCCGCACACCGCGAACCCCAACGCTATAGAATCCGGCTGCGTCTAGCATCGACACAATCTCTTGAAGCGCATAGACGCGGCGGTAACCGCCAAAGAGTGAAGACGAATGCACCGTTTTGTCGAGCAATTGCAGAGCCGTGCAGGGGTCCTGTTGGTTTACCACAGTTCGCAGGGGCTCTGCGTCGCGATTAGCTACCACGATGGACAAGCAACCGTCATCGCGGATTAACTGGCGAACGTGGCTTAGAATCTGTTGCGGTCCCACGGCATACTCGAGGATATTGTGGACAAGCACTGTTGAGAAGTGTCGTGCTAAAGAGCGGATGCTTAAGTCTGTGATGGTGCCTTTTTTCACTCGCAAGTTCTCCCTTGCCTTTGAAGGGAGATCACGCTTTGCCTTGGCTGACGCAAGGTCCAGCATTCCCTGGGCGGGATCAAGCAGCAATACGCGGTGGCCCTGCCCAACGATGCGAAGCGCAAAGGCCCCCGTGCCGCCTCCAACGTCCAGCACGTGTTGTGCGGAGTCGCTCTGCTCGAGCATGGGCGCGAGGCCGGACCAAATGAGCTCTGTCCGCAGTCGTCCCAGCGGGCTCTGAAGGTATTCCTCAAAATTGAGGGCATCGCGGTCGAACAATTCGATTACGCGCGCCGACGGCGCCTTCATGCGGTACGTCCTTCTTACTACCTTGTGTGCTTACCAGCTTACCTACACCAAGTGGATTCTGCCACTACCTATGCGTGTGAGCCATTGAGGTCAGTCAGCAGGATTTGCTAGACTGAGTGTACGGCCCGGTAGCTCAGTTGGCAGAGCACCTGACTTTTAATCAGGGTGTCCTGGGTTCGAGTCCCAGCCGGGTCACCCTTGCTTCTCCACACTTTCATGGAATTCTCAATCGCTCTTGTTTTCTGATGACCTAAAAACGGCCACCACAATGGCCCTCTTCAGAGGGAAGCAACCACTGGTGAGAGAATGGAACTACGGCAAAAAGCATGCACATGTTTTCCAATTCTCGTTTCGCCCAGTAGCACAAGTTCAAATTGCCGTCTGTACCGCCAGCCTCTTGTTAAGTGCCGCGTGTTACACTCCAACCAATGATGACGGCAGCGCAAACGAACCGGCACCAGTGATCAGCCCCAGTACTCACGTGGCTGAAGCAGCTCCAACCCGCACTGGCGAAGCATCTACCTCAGACCAATATAGCTACCGAGGCGCGTTGAGTTGGGACGAGCTTAATCAATAATTGAAAGCCCTTGCGGAGCACTTTAGCTTTGACTTCTATAATGCGGAGGGCAATCGAGTCGATAGTGATGACCCTCGCGGCTATAAGATACTAGTATTGGATACAGATGCCGCGCTCAAGGCCGGCATTAAGCCGGAAGCGATAGCGCTCGCGGGGGAAATAGCCGCACTTCAGAATGAGACAACAGACCGCTTCTTTCGTGCGAGGGCCGAGGGCACTACTCCAGAGGAAATCGATATGAATGAGTATCCGCTAGTCAACGCATTCAAGGAGGAATCCTCGGAGCGTTCCGGCAGAAGCTCGGATTAAATCACCCGTTGCCCGCCCCCCACTGGACTTTCCACACATATTCATTCCCAGCCGTGTAGTCGGCAGGCAAGAGTACTTGCCATCTACCCTCCAGAAGGCGTTCTTGTACTGTAACGTGCTCCCCGTTTACTTCCGCGCTATGCATAGGCGCGCCATGAAACGCGTGGGGCAACACGATGGAAAGGGCCTTTACTGAGCGTGGCGCTTCCAGAGTGAAATTCAGAGTAAGAGTTTCCGGCTGAAACTCATAGGCTTTCGTCTGCAGCGAGCGTCTGCCATCGTTGAAATCTACCCAGTCTACGCCGCTTACAAAGTGGAATTCGCGTTCCCTGCAGTAGCCAAGTACCCCTTCAAGCCATTGTTGCGATGAGGTCGGGCCCGCGCGGGTGCGAAGCGGGTGGAAATACGGATGATAGACGGTGTGATACTCGTCTATGGCGGCGTCCGCTTGCTCCTTTGAGAGCGCGATACACTCCTCCACGCTCAACGGCGTCGCGAAGATCTTATCCGCGGTCCAACCGTCGTCGGTGGACATCGTCGTTTGCTCGTAGATGTCGAGCATTCTGCCGTCTTCGTCCATGAACTTAACCGGCAAGCCGCTTCCATTGACATAACCGGCGTAATGAAAGCGACCGGGAGCGAAATTGGTATCGAGCCGGACTTTGTTTTCGCGCAGGTACTTGGCCGTCTCGGTCCAGCCGGCCCAGATCACGCTGTGTCCGCGGTAGGTAACGGACTCATGACCGTACCGCGTGCGAAAGGCCTCCATCTCCGACCGCAAACCGCTGCGCATTTCCTCCAGTGAAGGTTTTGCACCGGCAAACGCGTGTTGACCGAAATCGTGCCCCCGCTGGCGATGGGCGCTCTCATAGGCTGGCTCAACTTTCGGATGGTCCTGCATCATGAGATACGTAGTATACGGCACCTGGAATCGGTCCGCAGTCGTGATGGTATTCATCAAGTCTGCTAACGCCATGCTGTCACCGTCGCCGTTGATAAACGCCACCGCGTGCGCAGCCTCGGGAAAGTGCCACAGGCGCGGCAGGGGCTGCGTGAGCGCCGCCATCCACTCAATGATGCGCACCAGTATGTCTTGTTGGAGATCGGCTTGGGGCAGCGGACAGAGCTCGGGATCAAGATAGCCTACGAACAGGTCATTGGGTTTGTACATCCGGTCGCCGTCTAGATCGGGGTTTGACCCGGTGCTCGCCTGGTCGGGCCGGCCTTGGTGCAAGAGCACCGTGCTTTCTGCAAGATCATAGGCGAAAACCGCCCACGTGCCCAGGCCGCGTTTGCCTACCGTAATTGCGGGGTGCTTCGTTACGAATTCAGGTGTCGCTGCAAAGTACGCAAGCACATACGCCGGTTCACCGTGCCAGAGATAGAGCTCGGCGCGGCCGTGAAACTGCAAGGGCGGTAAGCGTACACCATCATTGAGAGCGCATATCTTGTTTAGAGCGATATATCGGTCTGCGAGGTCACGGTTGAAAGGATGGAGACCAAATTCCGAGGCGAGTTGCTCGGGTGGGCGCAGCGCGATCAACGCGCCACCTTGATCAACATAATCGAGCAGTATGCCTTGTGCTTCTTCGGGTACCGCAATGTGGGTGAGCACCACGATCGGATATCGGGCAAGTTGCTCGCGGGTAATGCTTGCACTAGCAAGGTCGTGTACCGCAAACCAATTGTATCCCTCTACGTGCAGAATCTCCGTAATATACCCAGAGAGACGTGCAGCGGTCTGGCTATCCCAGATGATCAATATTGGCGTGACGTTTGGTGACATCGTGTTGAAGCCTCCCGGTGAGCATTGAAGGTGAATTGGCTACGCGACTCCAGAGTAGCCTTTGGGGGCAATGCAACCTGCAAAGCCCGACCAAGCGCGGAGCCATTGAGCAGTAACGCCGCTAGTTCGCAATTCAGTCGTTGTTCGATACAGCATACAGCGGCGTGCAGCGCGTGTCCACGCCTGCTGTTGTGCTGCGAGAAGACCTGCAATGTCGCGCGATCACAACAGGAAGCCCCACTCCGGAGACCGGGCCTTTCCCTATCTAGTGGGCCGCTTCAGATACAATCGTTGACGGCTCTTTGTCCTTCCAGTAGCATAGAAATATGGGGCAACGGTGCCTTATCGCAGAGGAGCGTAGCTCAGTTGGAAGAGCACTGGTCTCCAAAACCAGCGGTCGTGGGTTCGAGTCCCTCCGCTCCTGCCAGACAACGTATGTAGCGCGTATCAAGCCGGAAATGGCTGTCATTGGGTCTTTTTCCCGGTAGCGCCCTATCCATGCGGCACATTCGAAGCAATTTCATGCCCACTAAACCTGGAACTGTTGGGCTTTCTATGCGCATGGTTAGTCAACCGGATCTCAAACCGCTCCCTCCTATCGCATGTATGGGCGCTTCCTTCCGGTCTCTGCGGACTGATACTACTGAGAGTTGCTGAAAGGGGTAGGCAGTCCGGCATGAGACTCTGCTCAATTAAGAAAGAGATCATGTGATCCGCAGTCTGCCTGGGTCGCCTTGAAGCCAGAATTATGAGAGCAATGTAGCCGGTCTCGTTTGCATGATGTACGGCCTGTCTTCGCACCGTTGGAGGTAATCGCCCTTTCTGTATCTTTACTCCAGTTGTCTTTGCGAACTACGCATTCAGGATCGGTCATTAACGTGCTAGCCTCTACATTAGTTAATCAGCCGGAGGAGCGAGGAACATGAAGCTGGCATTGTACGGAGGCGTCGGCTGGCAGCATCCGTTTGGCCTAGCCAAGGTCCTCGCCTGGGCCGGGAAGTACGGCTATCACGGCATTAGTGTGCGCGGCTACACGCTCGACGTACCGCGGCGGGTAGAGCGCCACTACAACGCGGTTGGTTACGACATGCTGAGCCCGCGGCTCGTCAACCAGGCTGGGAGAAACGAGTTTCGGCGCGTACTCAGGGCTAAGAAGCTTGACATTGCCTGCTTTTCCTGCTATTGCCCACTTACGTATCCACCGGGGGAACTCCGCGAACAGAGTTTAGCGCTCAATAGAAGCTATATCGATCTGGCAGCAGCGCTCGACGTCTTGTGGCTGCGTAGCATCGGCAATGTGCTTGATCCGATACCGGAGGTCTCGCTTTCGCCCCAAGAGGCAAGAGAATTGCACGTGGCTGCACTTCGGGAGCTTCTGCCGTATGCCAAAGAGCGCGGCGTGCGGCTCATCGTAGAGTCCAATGAGAATACGACCACGTCCAATGCCAATGAATTGCTGGCGGTGCGCGACGCAGTCGGGCCCGAATTGGACCTTGTCATGGATGGCGCAAATCTCTACATGGAAGGCAGGGACGTTCTCCATGAAGCACGGCAATTGGCCCCCCACATGGCAATGCTCCACGTGAAGAATGTGCGCCGCCGCCAGCCGGGTGAATTAGACTACATGCCTAAGGACGTCTATGGTTACGAATGGACAGAGCTCCCGGATGGGGATATCGACTGGAAAGAAGTGCTTGCTGAACTGCGGCAAGGCGGTTTTGACGGCTACGTGCTGTATGAGTATGTGAATCCGTTCAAGGGTATGCCGCGAGACTATTGGCACCTCTTGCCCGATCCGGAGTCTGCGGCAAAGTCGGCGGCAGAGTACATGCGCTCTCTCGGCGGCTTTCAGCAGTGACTCCCAAGGTGATTGTCGTTCCCTGCAAGAGCTGATGTAGCAAGAGGATCGCAGATGCCCGGGGCGTGGCGTATTGCCCAGTCTTGAAGCACGGAGATTCCCGCTGGCTCTAGCTTGTGCTCCAATGGATTCCTTAGCGCCGTATTGCGAACCATAGAGCGCATGGGACGGGTGAGAGCGGGAGAATTGACCACGTCTCGCATTTGCAATACGCTAGAGACATTCCAAAGTCACAAACCATGGCAACTACTGTCTGCTACAGGAAAATTCACACGCTTTGACTGTCAGGCTGGTGTGGGAGCCTATCGACGTTGCCAAACAAAGAGATGTAACAGCCGAGTTCTTGGACCACTGATGCTTTCGAACTCTCAATCACGCTGGCGACCGGGACCAATGCGCACGATTCAGGCAATTGTGGGCATTGGCATTAGTGCGATTCTCCTGTGGCTCGCGCTGCGGGGTCTCGACCTGGGGCAAACGTGGGTGGCGCTCAGTGGCGCGAACTTTTGGTATCTGATTCCGGCAGTTCTCGTCTATTTTGTAGGCGTGGCGATCCGGGGCCTGCGCTGGCAGCGTCTCTTGTTACCACTGGAGCGAATTCCGGCCCGGCAAGCGATTGCCCTTCTCATCGTTAGCTATACAGTAAACAACGTTGTGCCTGCGCGCATGGGCGACGTGATGCGCGTCTTCCTGCTTGCGCGTGAAACAGGAATTCGCAAGAGCGCTTCCTTGGCAACCGTTGTCCTTGAGCGCCTCCTCGACGTGCTTGCAATCCTTGGCATAATCGTAGCGTGCACGGTAATTCTCTCCTGGCCTTCACCGTTGCTTACGGCACTGCGCATTGCCGCGGTGCTGGCAATCGCGGCCACCGGCCTTCTGATTCTTGTCGCCACGCACCAGTCGCGGCGCTCCCGGCACCGATCGACTCGAGTGCGCACTTTGGGGAGAGCGCTTGCACTCACCGGGCTCCTTGCAGTCGTGCTAGTAACAGTCTTTTTGGAATTCGGTCAATGGATTCCGGAAGCTCTCCTGATGCCGCTGGTCGGCGCCGGCATTTTGCTCTTAATTGCCGCCTTAGGAACTACAATCATTGCGCGCGACTATCTCATTTCCCTGCCGTTGCGCCTGTCCCTCTTGCTGCCAGGTAGAATTGGGTATCGCATCGTTGGCATGATGCGGTCGTTTGTCGAGGGCCTGCAGAGTCTTCGCTCGCCGCAGAGATTCGCGGAGATTTTAGTGTTGAGCGCGGCTTCATGGGTTGTCGAAGGCCTTACATACTATGTAGTTGCACGCAGCATGGGAATGGAAGAATCGGTGCTCGTATTTCTATTGACCATGGGCGTGATCAATATCTTTTCGGCAATCCCTTCATCGCCAGGGTACATTGGGCCCTTTGAGTTTGCGGGTAAGCTGGTTCTCACCCAGTTTGGCATCGCCGCTGAAATGGCGGTGGCCTATCTTCTTCTGGTGCACGCACTCCTCCTGTTGCCCGTGATTATTCTCGGCGGTGTCCTAGCTTGGCGACGTCGCGGGCGCTGGTTGCCGACGCAAGCGGTGGATTTACCAGTATCGCCTGTAGGCCAAGCAACAGGCTAAGCACTTCACGGGAAACCACATGAATCAAGTTTCACAGACCGCCGATTCCGATGCTCCGCTGCGCATTGCCGTTGTCGGTGGTGGCTTTAGCGGCATGGCCGCCGCGGAAGCGCTGCTCGCTCGGGGCGCGCAAGTCCATGTTTTCGAGAAACAATCACAACTCGGAGGCGAGGTAGCCACACGGGAGATTGGGAATACCTTCGTCGAATACTATTACCACCATTGCTTCAGCAGCGACCATCACCTCCTGGCTTCCGCAGAGCGCCTCGGCGTCACCGATAAACTGACCTGGGTCGATTCCACGATGGGCTTCTACTGGGAAGGCCAACTGCTCCCCTTCAACGGCCCTGTAGACGTACTGCGTTTCAAGCCGCTCAATCCTCTGCAACGCTTTCGGCTCGGCCTTTCGGTGCTTTACCTGCAGAAACGCAAACGCTGGCAGCCGTTTCAGGACATTAGCGCAGCAGACTGGATGCGCCGCTTCTGCGGCGACCGCGTATTCGACACCATATGGGGCGGGTTGTTGAAGGCAAAGTTTGGCGAGGACTGGCACCGGGTGAGTATGGCGTGGCTTTGGGCGCGCATCCACGTACGGGCGTCTTCACGTTCCAAGGGCATGGCCAAGGAGCAACTGGGCTATTTCGACAACTCTTTTCGGACCCTGGTGGACGCATTTGGCCGCCGCATCGAAGAGCTAGGCGGACACATTCACTTAGAAGCTCCGGCAGAACGGATCATTGTCGAGAACGGCCGGGCTCGCGGCATCGTAGTAGGCGGTGAGCGGCGGGACTTCGATCTTGTCTTGGCGGCCGTGCATACGCCCATCTTTCTGCATCTAACCCCCGATCTGCCGGATGAGTACCGGGAACGGCTGGGCAGCATTGAGTATAAGGGCGCGTCGTGCCTGCTCCTGGAGCTCGATCGGCGCATGTCACCGTATTACTGGCTCAACATCAGCGCGGAGGAACTGCCCTTTACGGCGTTGGTAGAGCAAACGAATCTCTTACCGCCGGAGGCCTACGGCGGCAGCCACCTGCTCTACGTGGCACGCTACATGGCTCCGCGAGACCCGCTGATGCGCATGGAGACCGCCGCGCTCTTCGAACATTATCTGCCTTTCCTGCAGCAAGTATATCCAGAGTTCTCGCGAGACATGGTGAAGAATATGTGGTCGGGCGGCGATCCGTTTGCCCAGCCTCTGATTGAAGTTGGCTACCAGCGCAAGAAGCCGGAACTCCGCACGCCCATCTCCCACCTCTATCTTGCCAACACGACCCTGATATACCCTGAAGACCGGGGCATAAATTACAGCATCCGGCTCGGACAGGAAGTCGCGGAATACATCCTTGCCGACGCGCCACGGCTGAAGCAGGGAGATCATTGACATAACTCACACTGCTTGACCGCTGTGATTGGGATTCTCTAGAATCATCCTAGATGAGCCGAAGTGGCGGAACGGAAGACGCGCTGGTCTCAAAAACCAGTGGGGTAACACCCGTGCGGGTTCGATTCCCGCCTTCGGCACCACACGAACCGCACTCCCACTTGCATACCCATGAGTCTTCCGGCCTACCCCTCTCGTCGTGCTTAAGATGCTTGTGCGCAGACCGCCAAAGGGATTTGGGAAGAAGCTATGGCAAGCGTGTTCTTCGTTGCCCTGGGCGGCGCATTCGGTGCAACCCTGCGCTACCTGCTCTCAGGCATCATCAATCGCTACTTCGAGAGCGCATTCCCGGCGGGAACACTCGGCGTCAACCTCATCGGCTGTCTCGCCGTGGGGCTGCTGTGGGAGCCGCTCGCCCAGACATCCTTCTCCCCTCACGTGCGCACGTTCTTTCTGATTGGCGTGCTCGGCGCATTCACAACGTTTTCAACCTACGGCATCGAGAGCGTTAACCTCCTGCGCGACGGCGAACCGCGGCTAGCCCTCCTCAACCTCTTCCTCAGCAACGTACTGGGCATCGCCTTCGTGCTGCTGGGACTAGGCATCAGCCGCATCGCTGGCAACGCGCTCTAGAACTGGCCCGGCAGCCCTCCACTCTCTCTCGTCTATCCTGCTCTTGCTTCACTTCACGGCATCGCAGTACTCATGCATGCCGTCGCTCCTCCATCTCCGCCCATTGCTAGAACGTCGCTTGGGCCCACGTGAGATTCAAGGTGAGCCTGGCGAGCAATCCTCCCACGCTGTCCTCAATACAAGGCCTCAGCGCTTCCACAGCGCGACCCGGTTTGTCTAACTGCCCATACTCGCCCTGGGGAACCCCTGTGAAATACCATGATCGGATCCTGCGATCCTACTCCAGTTGCTCTAGATTCTGAGGGTTTTGCAGTCACTCTCCCCTTCCGATCCAGCACCGCACATGAGGATAGACTCACGTTAATAGTCAATTCATTCACGGAAGTTTCATAGAGTTGCACTAAATCGCTTAACAAATGTGAGCAGCATTGTTAAGCTCAGCTTTTGTATGTTGAAATGCATTAAACATGATGATTTCCCAAAGGTTCCAGGCGTCGTGATTTTAGCCTGCGGGGTATTAGTTCGCCCTGGAGAATGCTGTTGACTAGCCCGGCTCCTATTAACAAACGACTTAGAAGGCTTCTAAAAGTCCCTACGTGCGTCTCGACCCTATAGCGTTATCAAAGGGATAGGGTCGGCTGTGCGCCGGACCGGTTTTGGGTTCGTGCTCGCGGTGCTGCTGAGCATGTTTCTTGTCTTGGCGGCGCAGGCGCAGACGGATACAAGCGGCAGTTCTACGAGTACCGTGCCCACGCTGACGATTGAGTCTTCCCACGTGGTGGCCGCTGCCGGTGAGGAAGTAACCTTCACAGTTTCGGCCAGCAGCGCGCCGTCGTCGGCCTTGCCGGTGAGTGTCCACGTGCGGGCGCAGGGACTGAGCATGGATACCCGCACCGTGGCCGACGTGGTGCTGCCCGCGGGAGCAACCACGGTGACGCTGCGGTTGGAGCAGGTAGCGGAGAGCATCGATGAAAGCCGCGTGGACGTGACCCTTGCATTGGCGGCAGGCACAGGGTACAGCCTGGGCGACGTATCGACAGCCCATGTGAGCATCTACTACCCGCCGGCCACAGTACCGGAAAGCGGTATCGAATCCAGCCCCACGCCTACACCCTCGGCATCGCCGCCGGATGCTCCCTCCGGTGTCCAGGTGAGTGCGACGGCTACTGACAATTACACCGTAACCTGGACAGCAGAGGCGGGAGAGACCTACCGACTGGAGCGTGAGGCGGCGTACCTGTTTAGTTACCGGGTATGGCAGACGGTTGTGGACAATCTGAGTGTTGGTAGCTTTACCGACGATGGGTTGCCGTGCGGGCTCTTCTACCTCTACCAAGTGCAGGCCAAGGTTGCAGGCTGCGCATTCGGCTCTGGCGCGGCAGTAGTGGGTTCTCCTCAAAGCTGTGCTTCCACAACATCCGGTGGTGCGCGCGCGGTACGAGCCGCGGGTACGCCCGTGCCTCGACTAAGGGTCGTAACGGACAATCCCGATTCCGACAGGATACAGATACGCTTGCTCTTCTTCGGGCCCCAAGGCAATGAAGAGCAGTACACGCCTACCAGCGGCCTAGATGAATTTCAGGCAGATCGCTCGCAGCGCGTTCCAAGCGGCGCCAACGCCGTCTGGCCTAACCCTGAAACACCTGGTAATTCCAAATACCGATGGGAGGAAAGCTCACCTGAGTTCTTTTGGACGGGGCTGGAATGCGGTGCAGATTATCTCTTTAGGGCGCGCGGCAACGGGGACGGATCCGAGTATCAGGATGGTTGGGGCCCGTGGACCGATGATGCCCACGCCGATCCACAACACGGATCGCGCAGTCCCGTCCATGGCTCAACCAGGGGCTGCACATCTCTCACCCCGCCTAAGCTGACGAACTTGATGATGGGGAGTGCAACCGAGACTAGCATCGTGGCGCGCTGGGGCTTGCCGCCGCTGCCGCTTGGCTTGGTGAATTTCAATCTGCGCTATCGACCGAATGAGGATCCAAATAGCTGGATAAATGTGCGCGATGACCTGAATCGAACAGAACTTAGTGGCACAGAATTCATAGTAATGGGACTCTTGTGCAGCGCCGGCTACAAGTTTCAGATTAGGGCCGCCGGGAACGGGGGCATTTATTCATTAGACTTCGGAGAATGGTCGGACCAAGTGGACGGCAGCACGGCACGCTGCTCCAGGCTGGCAAAGCCTGAGTTAGACGTCATTCCACTGCCGGAGCGGAAGGTGTTGTTGAAATGGAGCGAAATACGCCATGCCGATAACTACATCCTCGAGGCGCGTATGTACCCACCGGGGCTTGATGACTGGGCACCACCCAATCTTTGGGCTATCGCCGCCGACCATTCCGTTACTTCTTTCGCGCTTAGTCCAAGAATCATAGTCAAGTACAGAGGCTTAGCCCACTCTCCATATGCGTATCAATTCCGTGTAAAGGCAGAGGATTCCGATTCAAATCCAATTCCAAGTGGTGAATATAGCAACACGGTGATAGTTATAGATACGCCCATCTTGGCGGTGAATGGTCATAGCCCCGGCGCTGGAACCAATGACGGCAGAGCCATGATTACGTGGAAGGAGATTGTCCAAGAGGACATTCTGGGAAGTGACTGGAGAGACTATGATGGTGGAATTTATTCTTTCCGCTACCGCAGGCTTAGCGACTCCGGCAATCAACATACAGACTTAAGTTGGAAACCGGATATGCCTTCAGAGCCCATTACAACCAGCAGCAACCCAATCACAGGATTGAGGCGGGAAGAGATTTACGCCATCCAGTTGATCTATATCGTGACGAAAACGGAGGAGACAACCCCGACTACTATCTATTCCGCCCGGGACGTCTACGTCTGGCCGTCGGCCCACGGCGCTGACGGCGGGGAAAGAGTTGCGACCTTTCCGCTTGAGAATCGTGGCAATACGTACGAGTACCGCATTTGTGAAGATGGGTTCCCTGCGGCTGATCTTAGCAATTGGATAAGTACTATCCAACATGCTTTTGGACTTTGGAAAGCCTTCACTGAACTCGTAACCACGACATACCTAGGACCTACTTGTGCCAATTATTCTAAAGTTATCCAAGACATTGATAGGAACTATAACGACAAGACAGGAGTTCCCCTAACTCCTAGTCAGCTTGAAGATTTGGGGTCGTATTTGAAACAGCTTGATATCCTTACCAAAGCTCAAACCGACGATGAGGAATACAATGAGGTAATCATGGTAGATGATACTGCGG
Source organism: Chloroflexota bacterium (assembly GCA_965216245.1). GTDB lineage: Bacteria > Chloroflexota > UBA11872 > VXOZ01 > VXOZ01 > VXOZ01. Next base: position 3,637,063 of record OZ244145.1, on the reverse strand, counting down.
GTGTCTACGCAGAGTTCAAGGACATAGGAATCTTCCCAGAGTTTAGTTCGGAATTAGGATTGGCCAATTGTGTGCTAGATGGCTACGCTTGTGCCGTTTCTCGCTTTGTGGACACGGCAAGGGGTCACATTACGGACATTTTGATCCCAAAGAGCAAATACAGCCACGTTCCTGCAGATTTGCCGGGCGGTGATGAAATTGCAGAAAGGAGTGATGTGCGGTTCAACATTTGTCCCACGGGCCTAGGCATTCGCACCTACGAGATGCTTATTCATGAATCCGGCCATGCTCTGGGAATTGCAGGTGGAACCGAGGATCCCGATTGGATTCCTGAAATGGCAGGCCATCCGACAATAGCGAGTACTGTGATGAACTATGAAAACAGGAACTTAAGGGCGCGAGGTACGAAGATTGAGTTGTCAACGGAACCAGACTGTTCCCCGCATCCGCTGGACATCATGGCGATCTACGCGATTTATCAGAGTGAGTGATTGAGAGAGACTCTAATGATGCATTGGATCAAGAGGACAGTAGTGGGTGTTCTGACCATTGCGCTTTATCTCGGCACGGTCGGCTGCGCGCAAGAAATGAGCGATGGTTCCGCCGCAGTCGCTCAGCCGACCCCAAAACCAACCCCGCAGCGGACCGTGTCGCCGGCACCAGAAACAGGTAGGGAAACAACTGTATTCCCGTGCGGACCGCCTGGTAGAGAGGAGGATTTTTCTCCATTCAGCGACCTTTTCCTTGAGTGGACTCCGGATGGACAACAACTCATGTTTTCCCACGGCACAGCCATTTGGATCGCGGACGCTGCCGGCACCCAGTTGCGTATGCTGGTTGATGCCAATCCACGAGGCGATTTCCACTATGGCTTCCATGCTGACCTGTCCCCGGACGGATTGCAGGTAGTCTTTTCCACTTGCCAGTTTCCTTGGGACGCACAGAGCCTTGCTGCTAGGCGCAGCAATGCCTTGCTCTCCCTACCCGTGTCTTCGCCTGACGAGTATGATGTCGCCCTGATCAGCGTGGACGGTGGCGTACCACAGCGCCTTACAAACAACCGCTATCTTGACCATTTTCCGTCATGGTCCCCTGACGGTACTCGTATCGCTTACATTGCGTTTCTTGACAGTACCCGCGGCAGGATACCTATAAGAACGATCCAAACGATGGCGGCGGATGGGTCGGAAGTGCGAGAAATACAGGAGACACGCAATCTGGAATTAGCTACCGGGCCGCTGGTGTGGTCGCCGGATGGGGAGCGGTTGGCGTTTCAGGTATACGACTGGGAACACTGGCCGCTTCAAAAAACCCTCTACACCGCGCGTGCCGATGGCTCGGACTTGCAGAAAGTAGCAGAGAATGTGGTTGGTGTGGCGTCATGGTCGCCGGATGGGCAACAAATCGCCCTGGCAAGGCTGGTTGGTGATGAGCTTGGGCTCTATACCCTAGCGGCCGACGGTTCCAACCAGATGCTGATTACCGCCATCACCGACTTAGAGAGGTTAGCACTTTGGAAATCTGACTACAAGTCCTTGATCAACACGGTATCGTGGTCGCCGGATGGCACCAAGGTTCTGTACTCTTGTAATGAAGGAGCGTGTGTTGTTGATGTTGGGAATGGATGGCAACTTGGGTTAGTTAGTGAGGTAGTTGGTAAGTATCCATTTCAATCCTACACAGCGGCGTGGTCGCCGGACGGTACGCGCATCGCTCTCTACGCTCCTGCTGATCCGCACCCCTACATACATTCTCGACTCTTCACAGTGGCCTTTGACGGCACAGACCGACGTGACCTGATACGCGTGGACAACGACGGCAACCTGGTGCCCGCCAACCCGCCAGAGGATGAATAGTGATGGGCTACTACGAAGTATTCCCAGTCCGCTTGGTTGTTGATGGTAGCCGTAAGAGATCCAGGGAGCCGGACTGTTCGCCACATCCGATGGACATCATGGCGATATGTGCGCTCTATCAGACAATACCGCAAGCAAAGGACTGTGAGCATGCAACGTATATTTTTGGCGACATTGGGGATGCTGGCACGGCTAGGAATAGTGTTTGCGCTGGCACTCTTTGTCGGCTGCCAGCAGGATGCGGCCGGAGTAAGGTCTGCGATGCCGATCGAAGCGACAATCACGCCAACGGTGGCGCCCTCTCCGACCCCGGAAGACTATGTATCCGACGTTGGAAGCTATCCTTGTGGACCGTTGGGGCTATCGTTTCCTAATCTTGGCGCGGAGAGACATGTTCTCGCGTGGACGCCGGATGGTGCGCACTTGCTATTCAATTACGTCTCTGTAGAAGGAAAGCGTTTGGATCATAGCCCATATGACCACACGGCTTTTTGGAGGGTAGATGCAGCGGGCATTAAATTGGACATGCTCGTAGATGCCAATCCCGGCCACGCTTCCGAATACGGTCACTATGCCGCCATATCGCCGGACGGCACACAGCTTGTCTATGCAAGCTGTGAGTCCTCGAAATTGAATAGGTCAAGCCAGGATCGGGCACTCTTCGATTACGAGGTGGTCGTCATCAGTATAGACGGCACGGGTCAACGGTGGCTCACCAGCAACTCATACCTCGACCACTACCCCGTCTGGTCGCCGGAAGGCAGCCGCATCGCCTTCCTCGGGACTTCCCGCACCATAGGTTCTTCGTTCGATGCTAAGGATTTGGGACTTTACATCATGGCTGCGGAAGGCTCGGACGTGCAGCGCCTGGCGCCGCCCGGGGAGTATGGCCTGACCCTGGCGCCGCCGGTGTGGTCGCCGGATGGAGAACGCTTAGCGTTTCTGGCGAATGCCGGGCCCGTCGATTTGCTCATGAGAAGCTTGTACACGGTGAGGGTCGACGGCTCGGAGATGACGCTGCTCGCAGAGGAAGTGGTCAGCGTGCCCGCGTGGTCGCCGGATGGCCAACGGTTGGCTGTGGCGAAGTATGCCGGCGATGACGTGGCGCTCTTCACCCTGGCGGCTGACGGTTCCGACACCCAATTCATCGCTACCATTACTACGCGGGAAAAACTGGAGCGTGGATGGGAGCCGTACCGGTCTTCAATACACACCGTGGCCTGGTCGCCGGACGGCACACAGCTTCTTTATTCCTGCGACGTAGGCGTGTGCGTCGTCAACATTGAAAACGGGCAGGTGATCGAGCTGGAAGATAGACTAGGGGGTTGGCCCGGTCCGCACTTTGCGGCGTGGTCTCCCGACGGCGCGCGCATCGCGATATACATGCCGGCCAATTACTATGGCGGCGAACTCGTAGAACTCTTCACGGTTGCTCCAGATGGGACGGACCGGCGCGATCTTATCCGGGCAGATCGAGACGGCAACCTCACGCCAGCAAACCCGCCCGAGGATGAATAGTTATGAGCTACGATTAGAACGTCCTGGAGAATGAGCAAGGCCATATGCAGCCCTTCGACGAGCCCGACTGTTCGCCGCATCCAATTGACCACATGGCGATACATGCACTCCATTAGTCAAGACGTTGAGAGAGGGATTCGCACCATGCGGCGAGCACGAGATTGGCTGGCCCGGCTAGGGCTCTTGGTGGTGCTGACACTGGGTCTTGTCGGATGCCAGCAGGATGCGGCCGGAGTACGGCCAGGGAGAGCGATCACGGAAATGAGTCCTCCGTCTGCCACTTCCTCTCAGATATCTGAGGCTAGGCCCACTGTAGCACCTTCCCCGACTAGGGAGTCTCTTGAAGGTTATGAAGTCAGGCACTTCAACTGTGGGCCGGTGTGGACTCACGCAATTAATCTCGGATCTGAGAGACACGTTCTCGCGTGGACTCCGGATGGATCGCACCTGCTCTTCAATTACGAGTCAGAGCTCGGGATGGATTCAATGAGTCCGTATTCCCGCACGACACTCTGGAAAGTGGATGCCCTTGGCAAGCGATTGGACGTGTTCGTTGAAGCCAATCCGGCGCGCGAATCCTTTTACGGTCTTCACGCCGACGTATCGCCAGTCGGCACGCAAGTCGTCTATGCGAGCTGCGAATTTGAATCAGAAGTAGGCGAAGAGCGGGAGAGTATATCGGAACGGGCAAAGTATATCTATGAAATAGCCGTCATTGGAATAGACGGCACTGGGCAGCAGCGGCTCACTGAGAACGCATACCTCGACCTCTACCCGGTGTGGTCGCCGGATGGCAGCCGTATTGCCTTCCTGGCAGCCCCCCGAGACACAGTTCCCAGGATTTCAGAATCCATCCGTGAAGACGAAAATTTAGAGCTCTTCACTATGGCGGCGGACGGGTCCGACGTGCAGCGCGTGGCGCCTACCGGGATGTATGGTCTAACGATCGCGCCGCCGGTGTGGTCCCCGGATGGGGAGCGCCTAGCGTACCTGGCGAATGCAGGGGACTTCTTGACTTTTCTGAGCAGCCTGTACACGGTGAAGGTAGACGGATCGGAATCAACACTCATTGCAGAGGATGTAGCTAGTGTGCCGTCATGGTCGCCGGATGGGCAACGGCTTGCCGTGGCACGGTACTTCGGCGATGACGTAGGGCTCTTTACGGTAGCGGCCGATGGTTCTGACGAGAAGTTGATCACTACCATCACTGCTCGAATGAATTTAAAAGCAAGGGATATTCCGTTCGGCCTTTCGATATACACGGTATCATGGTCGCCGGATGGCACACAGATTCTGTATTCCTGTGAGCTGGGAGCATGTGTGGTCGATGTAGAAGATGGACAGGTCGCTGGGCTGACAACTGCGGAATATGAAGGTGAAATCGTATTAATGCAGGCTATGGGGCCGTATTTTGCGGCGTGGTCCCCGGACGGCTCGCGGATCGCAGTATTCGCGTCAGTGCTCTGGTACCGTGATTTACCGCAACTCTTCACTGTGTTTCCAGATGGGTCGGACCGGCGCGACCTGGTACGCCTAGACGACGACGGCAACCTCGTGCCAGCAAACCCGCCAGAATAGGCACAGTGATGTGCTTTGACTAGCATTCACCTGGCGTGCTGGCTGCTGATGACAACCTCGACCTTTCCAGCGAACCGGACTGTTCGCCAAATACGTTCGAGATCATGGCGATCTTTGCGCTCCATCAGTCAAGACGTTGAAGGATTTAGATCATGCGACGAGGGCGAGATTGGCTGCCACGATTAGGGCTTTTGGTGATGCTAACACTATTAATCGTCGGCTGCCAGCACGAGGCGGCTGGAGTCCCGCTGGTAGCAGTTACCGTAGAAAAAAGCACGCCAACTGTGGAACCCTCTCCCACCATTGAGAGAACTGGTATTAATGGCAAACATTACCACTGTGGACCGTCGGGTCACGTGTTTCCTAGCCGCGCAATTGAGAGGCTTTCACTTGCCTGGACACCTGACGGCTCTTCTCTCGTGTTCAATTACGCCTCGGCGCTCGGCAGCAAGGCAAGTTTCAGTCCGTACTTTCACACTGCGTTCTGGGTAGTGGATGCGAAAGGCACCCGCTTGGACATGCTTATAGAGGCTAATCCCTTCCATGAGTCCCATCACGGTCATCACGCAGATGTATCGTCGGACGGCGCCCGGCTTGTGTATGCAAGCTGCGAGTTCCCTTTCCCGGTATTGAAGCAAAACCCAGAGCGAGCGGACTTCAACTATGAGGTGGTCGTTGTCGATATAGAAGGTACGGGGCGGCAGCGGCTCACAAGGAATCGATACCTCGACCACTATCCGGTGTGGTCGCCCGACGGCAGCCGCATCGCTTTCATCTCAGCGCCGCTCAGCACACCCTTCTATATAGATGATGATCTCTTTGAACTCTTCACTATGGCGCCAGACGGCACGGACGTGCAGCGCGTGGCGGCGCCCGGCCAGAATGGGCTTGCACTCGCGCCACCAGTGTGGTCGCCGGATGGTGAGCACATTGCTTTCCTGGCGAATGCCGAGCACTTCACTTCGAACTTGAGGAATCTGTACACAGTGAGACCCGACGGCTCGGAGATGACATTGCTTGCGGAGGAATTGGTGAGCGTGCCCGCTTGGTCGCCGAACGGAGCACGGCTGGCAGTAGCGATGTTTGCCGGCGATCATGTAGCGCTCTTCACCTTGACGCCTGACGGTTCCGACCTGCAACGCATCGCTACCATTACCGAGCGAGAAAAACTGGGAGGTGCGCGGGAGCCATACTGGTCCTCGATACACACCGTGGCCTGGTCGCCGGATGGCACACAGCTTCTCTATTCCTGCGATGTTGGAATATGCCTCGTCAACGTTGAGGACGGCGAAGTAACCGAGATGGAAGGTATAGGAAGAGGTTGGCCCGGCCCACACTTTGCGGCGTGGTCTCCCGACGGTACGCGGATTGCAATATATATGCCGGCCATTCACTATGGCGGCGAACTCGTAGAACTCTTCACGGTTGCTCCAGATGGGACGGACCGGCGCGATCTTATCCGGGCAGATCGAGACGGCAACCTCGTGCCAGCAAACCCGCCAGAATAGACACAGTGATGTGCCTTGACTAGCATACGCCTGGCGTGCTGGCTGCCGATGACAACATCGACCTTTCCAGCGAGCCGGACTGTTCGCCGGATCCGATGGATATCATGGCAATATATGCAATCTATCAGACAGTTGACTGAGGAACGGGGTGGACTTGATGAGACTGCCGCGCTGGGCACGACTTATGTTACTAGGGTTTCTGGCGCTGTTTCTTGCGTTGGTCTTGGCTCTTGCAGCCCTTTGGGCCATCAGCAATTGGACATCCAAAAGGTACCCTTCGTTCTATTATTCGAGCCTTCCATGCCACTCCCGGGTGAAAGTGCCTCTAAGGACGTTAGGAAGCTTTGTGGATACCTACAAGGAGGATTTTCTCGCATGGACGCCGAACGGAAGCCGGGTGCTGTTTAGTTATGGAAAGAAGGATATTTACATTGCAGACGCCGACGGCACTCAACTGCGCAACCTCGTTACCGTGAGTTCATTTGACAACGCCAAGTATGGGAGGCACGCCGACGTATCGCCTGACGGTACGCAGATCGTCTATTCAAGTTGTGAATTTCCGACGGGAACCGAGTACGAGGTGGCAGAACAAGAGAAATACCACTATGAGATTGCGCTAATGAACCTTGACGGCACTGGAAAGCGACGGCTCACTGAGAACCGTGACATGGATCATTACCCCGTGTGGTCGCCCGATGGAAAGCGGATTGCCTTCATCTCTACGCTTCACAGGAAGTCCGCAAATGTAAACTACTATCCGACCGCCGCCGAGCTCTACACGATGGCCGCAGACGGTTCCGATGTACAGCGCATGGTGCCGCCCGAGCATAGAGGGGCCGCGCTCTTGCCGCCGGTCTGGTCGCCGGATGGAAAGTACTTAGCTTATCTTGAACTAGCGTTACGAGAGAGAGGGGAAGTGCGTGATCCGCAAAAGACAGCCTTATACACAGTGCGCGTAGACGGTATGCAGCAAACCGCAATTGCCCTAACAACTCTAGTGCCACCGGCATGGTCACCGGACGGGCAGTATCTCGCTTTTGTGAGGTCAGGCGAGGAAAGTGGCGTCTACACCGTGCGCCCCGACGGCACGGATATGCAGAAGGTGATGGGTTTGACCCGTCCTGCTATCCACGTGTCGTGGTCGCCGGATGGATCGGCGTTGCTTGTTATCTCAGATGAGCTTGAGCTATTCGTAATGCAACCGGACGGCAAGGGCGCGCACAAAGTGAGCCTGGGCTTTGTGCCTTACCGCAATGGTCAGACTCTCGTGGCCTTCTCGCCGGATGGCACACGCATCGCCCTCTTTGATGGATACAGTCGGCTCGCGACCATGAATCTTGACGGCACTGACCGCCGCGACTTGATACACATAGAAGACGACGGCACCTTAGTACCGGCGAACCCGCCGCAGGACGAATAGTGATGAACTGTGACTGGAAAGTCCCCGGCCAAGTGCAGCCCCTCGATGAGCCAGACTGTTCACCGCACCCGTTGGACATCCTGGCGATCTACGCTATGTGTCAGACTGTGAGGGCGGATTGAAGAAGAAAGCCTCATCATGAAGCGAAACTTGGTGGAAGTCTTAGGGATTTTATTAGTGGTCTTGGGTATGAGCATTTGCGGCTATCCAGAAGACCCGAGTGAGGTCCCCAACCCATTTTCCACGATAGATGAGGGCTATCGGCCCAGAAACTACCAATGCGGGCCCTTTTTTACCCCCTATTCTGAGGAAGCCTTCACAAACGTAGTTCAATGGACACCGGATGGCTCTTCCCTCCTCCTCAATCGAGACGAAGAGATTTGGACTGTGGATGCGGGTGGTACGCACCTGCAAAGGCTAGTTAATGCAAATCGGGGACACGAGTCTCGGTATGGCATTCACAGTGACGTTTCGCCGGGTGGAGTGAGGGTAGTGTACGCGACGTGTGAATATGCGTTCGATGATACTTCAATACTTGACGATAGGGATAGAACGCGCTTTGGCTATGAGGTGGGTGTGATCAATATCGACGGCACTGGTAAACAGCGCCTCACCGCGAACGCATACCTTGACCACTTTCCGGTTTGGTCGCCTGATGGCAGACGAATTGCTTTCGTTGTTGATCCGCATAGCACAACGAATCGCAGGAGCAATGGAATCGCAGAACTCTACACAATGGCGGCGGATGGGTCGGATGTACGGATGATAACTTCCTTTGGGAAAGCCGAAGGCACTGGAGAGGCTGACAGTCCTGCAGAGGCGAGGGTCAGAGGATTGGCTCTTGCGCCGCCAATGTGGTCGCCGGACGGAAAGCGCTTGGCGTTCTTAGTGGATGAAGGGCAGAACTTGCCGTATCGGAAAGTCCTTTTCACGGTTCAAGCTGACGGGTCGGGGCTACAGAGAGTAGCGGAGGAGGCTGTAAGTTTGCCAGCCTGGTCGCCGGATGGTCGAAGAATAGCAGTAGCAATGCAGACTAGGAATGAGATTGCGCTCTTCATCTTTGCGGCAGACGGCACCAATGCCAAGCTTCTCACTGCGATAACTACCTTGAGAATCTTCGAAAAATCCGATAACTTTGCTTCCGATTACCCCAATGTGCATGGGATACGAGCCGTGTCATGGTCACCGGATGGGACTGAGCTTTTGTACTCGTGCGACGCAGGCATATGCATAGTCAACGTGGAAAGTGGACGTGTCGACGAGTTGTCACAGAGGTGGTCTCATGGATATGGCGGACGATTTACAGGGGCATGGTCGCCGGACGGAGCGCGGATCGCGATGTACGACATGGTCTCCGGGCGGCTCATGACTGCTTCTCGCAACGGCATGGATGTACGGGGATTGGTATGGCGAACAGCGGCGGGTCGTTTAGTAGCATGGAACGCATCGAAATCGGAGCCAATCACTGACACATCAGCATGCGCGGCGGGGTTTGTCGTCCCGGATCCTGCCGACAATCCGGGTCTGGTGCAAGACTGCGAGACGCTGCTGGGATTGCGGGATGAGCTGGCTCGACATGTCACCCTTTATTGGGGCACCAAATCTCGTATTGCGGATTGGGAAGGGGTCACGATTGGAGGCACGCCCCAGCGGGTGTACGAGCTGCGGCTATCGGGACGTGGGCTGACGGGCTCGTTGCCACCTGAGCTGGGGCGACTCACTGAGTTGCGGGTACTTTCCCTTGGCAGCGGGGAATATGAACGCAAATGGACGCCTTGGAATGGATTCTATGGAGCAATACCGGCGGAGTGGGGGGAGTTGCGAAAGCTTGAGATCTTAGACTTGAATTGGAACTACCTAAGCGGTGAAATACCGGCGGAGTTGGGCCAACTGACAAGCCTAAGGATTCTAAATCTGAGTGGTAACTTTCTGATTGGAAGTGTGCCAGCGGAGTTGGGCACACTAACTCAATTGAAGACGTTGAATCTTGGAGTCAATCGGTTGAGTGGCAGGATTCCGACTGAGTTGGGCGAACTGACCGAGCTAAGAACGCTGGAACTAAGCAACAACCAGTTGAGCGGAAGCATTCCGGCCGAGTTGAGTGCCCTGAATCAACTGCAAGAGGTACGCTTAGTGGGGCAGTATCTCGAGAGAAACAAGCTCAGTGGCTGCGTGCCCACAGAGCTACCGGAGATTTGGGTCGAGGCCAGCGATCTGGAGCGGTGTGCCTAAGTAGTGAAGCAGCCTACCTGTTTAGTTACCGGGTATGGCAGACGGTTGCAGACGACCTGTCCGGTGGAACGTACACGGGGTCGGAGCTGACCTGCGGCAGCTACCATCTCTTTCAATTGCGGGCGAAGGTGGCAGGCAGTGTATATGGGGAGGGCGCCTCCGTGCTCGTCTCAGCGCGCAGTTGCACCCGCTCGAAGTCCGACGGCGCCCGTGCCGTCAGAGATCCAAGTGATCCACCCAAGCTGAGGCTCGTTATGGACAATCCTGAGACAGATAGTATCCAGTTGCGCTTGTGGGACGGGGACAACCCGGTTTCCGGCATGCAGAAATTCGATGCGGAACGCACTCTGCCGCGCACTTCCCCTCCTACCTCGTGGCCGAGTTCGGCAGTATCGATAGGCCAGAAGCCCACGCGCGCGGAATTCCGGTGGAGAGGGCTTGCTTGCAGCAGCAGCTACTACTTTCGGGCGCAGGGCCAGGGCAATGGCGTACAATACAGTACTGCATGGAGCCCGTGGTCCGATGTCGTCCATGGTGCCACCTGGGCTTGCACACCGCCCACGCCGCCACAGGTTGTAAACGTCGTTACCGACAGACCTACCCGCGACAGCATCTTGGTGCGCTGGGACTATCCGCCGTATGATATTGGGTTTGCCAAGTTTAAGGTGCGGTACCGACCGGCGAACGATCCGAACGGCTGGGTCGGCGCGGGCAGCGAGATCACTGATGGGTCTAAACGGGTAGAAGGTTTGACGTGCGGCAGCAGCTACTACTTCCAGGTGAGCGGGAAGGGTAACAATAACAAATATGCCGATAGCTACGGCCCCTGGTCGGATGAAGTCCACGGCAGCACCTCCGGTTGCCTCAGCCCGCCCCCTGCGCCATATAACTTCACTGCCTCTTTTATCCCGCCACTTGAAACTGGTGGGTACAGCCTTGAGTTGATTTGGGACGCGCTTTCTGGCACCGCGTCCTATCAGGTGGAGCGCTCGGACGACGATGGCAATACCTGGCCTCAGCGAAACGACCCTGGCTATGACGGGCACGTCACATCGGGCATCACGGGGACGCAACTCACTGTTAGCGGACTGGTGTGCGTCAACGACTATAAGTTCCGTGTCAGCGCATATGGAGATGGCAGCACCTACCAGGCAGTGTACGGCCCTGCGAGAGAGGTGGAGCGCTATGTGCCAATAGATCAGCGAAACACTGGCACCTTAGATCCTTGCACGAAGCCTATCGTTTCCGTAATCCCGCTGCCGGAGCGCAAGGCCACGCTGAGGTGGAACGAAATCTTTGGCTATACGTACACTGTCGAGGTCCGCAGGTTCGACAAAGCCAATATCTTTGACGACACTAACTTCGAACAGACCTACACTGGATCAGTTTGGTCCCATGAGATTAACCTTGACGATGTCTTTGCCGGTTCCGGTGATGCACTTTTGGACAATCAAGGATTAGCCGATCACGCACAGGGCTATGAATTCCGCGTAACGGCTAGTGACGGTACTGTGAGTAATTCCTCCACTGTCATCATCATAGACACGCCCATTCTGAAGGCGATAGGCAACAGTACCGGGTCGGGGATTACTCATGGGGAAGTGACCCTCGAGTGGACAAGTGTTAGAGACGTACTGGATGACCCGGCCTACGATAATACCAAGGGCAAGTACACCTTCCGCGTCCGCAGGCTGAGCGACTCAATCACGGGGCCCGATCACACAAGTCTCAATTGGAAGCCTGACACGATGGTGGTGGATGAGGATCCGGACGCTACGGTTACTACGATTGGTGGAAAGAAAAAGCTCCTCGGGTTGAAGCCTGAGGAAATCCACGGCATTCAATTGATCTATACGGTAAATGTCATGAAAGGAAGCGTCACCAAGGAAGTTAAGGTGTTTGCCGCACGCGACGCCTACGTTTGGCCGTCCAACCGACGTGCTGGATACCTTGGGCATGGTGGCGAACGAGTTGCAACCTTTCCCTTGAACTACCCTTTGGATGCAGACAAGGCGTATGTATATCGGATCTGTGATGAGACCTTCGCTGACCCTACTGCTACTCCTGGTCAGAACATTGCTATCAAGAGAAACTGGGTAAGGTTCATCGAACATGCCCTTGGCCAGTGGCAAGAGTGGACTGAGGATCTGGTGACACTGCGTCACGACACTAGCTTATCGTGCACCGACTACACTATGCTGGCTACTGCCATAAAGGATTACATCATCAATAATTACGGTATGACACAACTGACGTCTGGACAGAGCGGTGCAGTAACGAACTACGTCAAAGGCTTGGCAGACTATACTGCCATAGTTCCCGATGATATCTTGATAAACGAAATCAAGATGATTGACATAGGGGCGGTACCCTATGATGCTCTCCAGTACGCCAAGATTTCGGAAGGACTTGCCCAAGTCCTTGGCTTTTCTTCCTGTGTGTTCGATAGGCCAGGGTGCGCCGTCCGCAAAACCAAAGAGACGCGTGGAGTTTCGGAAGTGATTTCGACTACCGACATTTTCCTTAGTCGTGATGTTGTGGGAAATCGCTCTCCGAACATACCCGGTGGGGACACAACTGTAGATAGAAGTGATGCGCCATTCAATAGCTGTGGCGCAAGACGCAGCGTTGCGTATGAAACTTTGGTGCATGAAGCGGGACATGCCTTGGGGATTCGGGGAAAAGTCCCTCCGAGGTTTACCATTGCTGCTCCCGCCTCCGACCCGGACGTTCAGATTTACTTTCATCCGACGGTAGCGGATTCCGTAATGAGCTACGAAACTGCGCTGATGTTGCCAGATGATCCAGACTGTTCCCCACATCCGCTGGACATAATGGTGATATATGCTTTGTACCAAACATTGCCATAGGAGCTAGAGCCAATGAGACCACAAATGCCAGTAGGTCTAGCTTTGCTGTTGTTAGCGCTGGCCTTTTGTGTTGGTGGTTGCGGCACCACGAACACGTACGATGGGGGGCCCAATCATCCATGTGGGCCAACGATGGAGATGGGCAGATACTTTCATGAACACTTCTTAGAGTGGACGTTTGAGGGTGCTGAGCTCGTTTTCGACTATAGGTATTCAATGTATGTGGTGAATACCGATGGAACCCGGTTGCGCAAGCTCGTTCAGGTGAGTCCTAGTCGTAACCTTCGGTTCGGTTTTCACGCCGACATTTCTCCGGATGGTGAGCGCATTGTTTACTCCACATGCGAGTTTCGCTCAAGTGAGAATCACGAGTACGAAATCGCCATCATCAACATAGATGGCACAGGGATGGTACGGCTCACGGACAACGCATACGCCGACAACTATCCGGTGTGGTCGCCCGATGGCAGTCGAATTGCGTTCGTGGCGGAGGCGCAAGATATCGAACACATATATGTGGGGTTATATCTTGAAGACATTGAGTTCTACACGATGAAGGCGGATGGGACGGATGTGAATTTGATGGCATCCACCATTAGGGAGTTGCCTGCCGAGGGAAGCGACAACCAGCAGCCAATAGCGCCTTCCGAGAGTGATACCGAGGAACAAAAGAGAGTGATTGGAAGGAATGTGACCGGAAGCTTCAAGGAAGCGGGGCTAATCGGTATTACACTCGCGCCGGCAGCGTGGTCACCAAATAGGAAACGCTTGGCGCTCTTAGTGAATGAAGGCCCATACGTACCGTTTCAAAGGGTACTTTACACACTGCAGATCGACGGTTCGGGGGTAACACGAATAGCAGACAATGTTGTAAGTGCGCCGTCATGGTCGCCGAATGGGCAGCGACTAGCGGTAGCAAAGACTGTTGGCGATGACGTAGCGCTCTTTACGCTGGCAGAGGATGGCTCCGACCCCAAACGCATTACCACCATAACTGATCGAAGGAGCCTTGAAGATCAGTATGGACGGTACAAGAATTCGATACACACGGTGTCATGGTCGCCGGACGGAAGCTACATCCTCTACACATGCGATTTAAGGGTATGCGTCATTGACCTAGAAGATGGTTCGTTGGTTGGATTAGTGCAGGGTTTGGTGCATGGGCGAGCGACTCACATTGCGGCGTGGTCGCCAGACGGCACACGAGTCGCGATCTATACGCCCGGTTATCCGCATGACGACATACCGCCGGAACTCTACACAATTGCCCGTGACGGCACGGACCGGCGCGACCTGATACGCCTGGACGCCGACGGTAATCTCGCCCCCGCCAACCCGTCACAGGAGGGGCCGTGATGTATTATGGCTCCTTCAACCCGAGTCTTAATATGGCAGACCCTTACAACGTCCCGAATAGCACGTTGGTGCATGAAGCTGGCCATGCCCTGGGGATTCGTGCAGCTTCGGAGAACGCGGCAGACCCCGATTTTCAGGATCATCCCTCAATCGCTGACTCTATTATGAATTACAACCAAAAACTCATGCTGTTTGATGAGAAGGATTGTTCCCCACATCCCCTGGACATTATGGCGATCTATGCAATTTATCAGACAGGACCGTAGGCGGAAGGATTTGACAATGCGAAAGAACAGTCTGGCACTATTTGGGCTACTGATGCTGGCTTTGAGTATTGTCAGTTGCGGCTCAGAGTATATGGGCACAGATAATGGGGTAGTGGATGGGCAAGGCCCTTGTGAGACTGGATTTCCCATGTCTGGAGGATCTTATCCAGCGCACTTCCTTCACTGGATGCCGGACGACGCGCATCTCATATTCAATTACGGAGAGTCGATATACGTGGTGGACACGGAGGGGACCCAAGTGCGGGAACTGGTCAATGCGAACCCAAATTACGGGACGTTCTTGTATGGTTTCTACGCTGACGTGTCGCCAGATAGCGCCCGGGTCGTCTATTCCACGTGCGAGTTTACCTGGCTGATTGCGGGAAAGCCCACACCCAAGCATGATATCGCCGTGATAAATCTGGACGGCACCGGGCAACAACGGCTCACAGAGGAGGGTCCAGCAAGTAATTACCCGGCATGGTCGCCCGATGGAAGCCACATTGCTTTCATTGCGCCCCATTTTTGGGGGAGTAATTTTACAGGCTACGATCCTGAACTGTACACAATGGCAGCGGACGGGTCGGACATACAGCAGGTGGTAACGGTATCCAAGCTAGAGGAGGGTCTGGACGAGACGAAAGACATCAGTGGAGTATTTGCAGCCCCGCCGGTGTGGTCGCCGAATGGGGAACGCTTGGCGTTTCTGGTTGGAGAAGGTGTGAAGAGGGTAGGCTCCCGGTGGGTGCTGTATACGGTGCGCACAGATGGGACGGGGTTGACACGCATTGCTGAGGCGGTTGTCCCGCCGGTGTGGTCGCCGGACGGGGAATATCTCACGTTTGCGCGGGCGAGTGAAATAGATGATGAATCAGGTGAATGGGAGGAAGTTGGCGAAAGAGATAAGGCGATCGGGGTCTACACGGTGCGGGCTGATGGCACAGAAATGCGACAATTGCTGGCGCCACCATCAGCAGAATGGAACGTCACCCAGATAGCGTGGTCGCCGGACGGTTCAGAGCTGCTCATCGTTTCCGAACAGCAGGCTCTCATTATTCAAGCGGACGGCACAGGTTTGCGCAGTTTCGAGCTTCCGGGGCACCCAGAGGCTTGGCGCCAAGTCGCTTGGTCGCCGGACGGCTCGCGGGTTGCAGTGTTCGTTAGCAGCGAATTTTCCAACCGTGAGCCACCTCAGCTCTATACGGTGGCGCGTGACGGCACGGACCGCCGCGACCTGATACGCATGGACGACGACGGCAACCTGGCGCCTGCCAACCCGCCGGAGGATGAATGATGATGAAAGCCGTTGCAGCTACTCCGATAGTGCTGGCAGCACAGTTATAACGACTCAATAGAGCGTAGATGTTTCACAGAATTGGCAGAAAGCTAGGTCAAGCTGAAGTGGCACCTCTTAACGGGCTGTGCACTGCCTTTGGGCAGCGTAGTGTCGTGACAAGACTGGCCCCATGGGCCGGATGGTTGGGTATTGCGCTTGCGCTGGCAGTTTTGCTTAGCACGGTCTTTGGGACTATGGCACAGGCGTATTCCCTGCCGGCCGCCGAGATGCAAGCCGCTACAGCCACGCTGAAATGGAACGAAATCTTTGGCTATACGTACACTGTCGAGGTCCGCAGGTTCGACAAAGCCAATATCTTTGACGACACTAACTTCGAACAGATCTACGCCGGATCAGTTTGGTCCCATGAGATTAACCTTGACGATGTCTTTGCCGGTTCCGGTGATGCACTTTTGGACAATCAAGGATTAGCCGATCACGCACAGGGCTATGAATTCCGCGTAACGGCTAGTGACGGAACCATGAGTAATTCCTCCACTGTGATCATCATAGACTCGCCCATCCTGAAGGCGATGGGCAACAGTACCGGGTCGGGGAATACTGCTGGTGAAGTGACCCTCGAGTGGACAAGTGTTAGAGACGTACTGAATGATGACTCGGCCTACGATAATACCAAGGGCAAGTACACCTTCCGCGTCCGCAGGCTTGGGAACTCCCAGGCCGGCCATCACCACACAAAGCTTGAATGGAAACCGGACAATTACATAGACATTAAAATGCCTAATGCTTCCGTGGATGGCGATGACAAGATCACCGGCTTGAAACATGAGGAGATCCACGCCATTCAGTTGATCTTTACCGTAGACGTTACGAAAGACAGCGTCACCAAAGAAGTGAAGGTGTTTGCCGCACGCGACACCTACGTCTGGCCGTCGAATAGGCCTGCCGGCAACGGCGAACGAGTGGCAACTTTTCCACTTAACTATCCACTAAGAGACCTAACAGGTATGGTTACTAGGACTTTTCGCTACCATGTTTGTGAAAAGACTTTTGGTGGTGCTACTGATACTACTGCGGATGGTCGAGACTTACGAACTGTTTGGAAAAACATGATAATTCACGCACTTTCTCAATGGGAATTGGCCACTGATGGTTGGATAACTATGAGTTTTGTGTCGCCTAGTTGTGCAGACTACGACATGACAATTGAGGATATAAAGAGCAAGGTCGAGGAATTGAGCGTATTGAACCAGCCCATAACTACAGATGCAATTCGCGACTATGTTACGGGTCTTGATTACTATGCGAACTTTATCGGTCAAGACTTACGACAGAACGACGTCATCATGGTTGACGACATGAGGCTGAACAATATCGGTGCCTTCTTCCCAGAGATTGCTAGAGAATTAGGTTTTGCAAAGTGTGTGGTGGAGTTGGATGGCGCTCCACCATTCACCCCAGCTTGCGCCTCCTACAGAGAAACGGACTTTGATGCAATCATCGGGCCAGGGAACATCAGATACAGAACGACTGACATTTTGCTACGCAAGAGCGAGAATCAAAGGGATCCCGCGGTACCGGAAGTAAGATTCAACTCTTGTCGAACTCACTTTTCCAGAACGTATGAGAATCTAGTCCATGAAGCCGGCCACGCACTTGGCATTCGATCGGGCAGCGATGGCATGGAGCAATTGAAACACCACCCCACAATCCCTGACACTGTGATGAGCTACGAAAGTGACCTCATGCTGCCAAACGACCCGGACTGTACGCCGCACCCATTTGACATTATGGCGATCTTTGCGATTTACCAGACATACTAGCCAGAGAGAGTTGCGGAAGTGATTTACATAATGCGAGGAAACTGCTGCACTTTATTAAAGGCACTGTTGTTAGTCTTCGCCCTAGGAGCAATAGGTTGCTCCACTAACGAAGTGTTGCCTATCGAAATTGAAACGGCAGAACACACCACAAACCATGTGAGTTACCCGTGTGGCCCGTACTGGAACCCCTACGTACCTGGATTCAGGGGTTCCTTTGTTGCCTGGACGCCCGACGGCTCGCAGATACTATTCAAATACAGGTTTATTCGCTCTGACCCCAATCCTCATACGGCCACGGTTATTCTGATGGTGGATGCTGCTGGCACCCGCCTACACAAGCTTGTAGAAGTAGGTTCTGGATTCATCATGCTGTACGGCTCCCACGCTGACCTCTCACCGGACGGGCAGCGGATTGTGCATACGACCTGTGCGCTCTCAACAAATCCCAGTGTGGGAAGCTCAAGAGAATTGGAGCGAGCAAGATTCCACTACGAGATCGCTATGATCAACTTGGATGGCACAGGTCAGCAACGGCTAACGGAAAACAAATACCTCGACCACTACCCAGTATGGTCGCCTGACGGAAACCGTATTGCTTTTATTTCGTCCCGGCGCTCTATCAGTGGCGCTACCGAACTGTATACGATGGCTCCTGATGGATCGGATGTACATGTGATCGCATCTACGCTGTTGAAAGGGTTCACATCGGATGGACGTGAGATATGGCGGACAAGTGCAGAATCTACGCGCCTAGGAATAGACCGCGGGGAGGAGACCGGAAGTCTTGAAAGTGCGTGGTTGGGAGGGCTAACCTTTGTGCCGCCAGTTTGGTCTCCAGATGAAGAACACATTGCGTTTCTGGTGGATGAAGGGAAGTACTTGCCGTATCACAAGGTCCTATTCACAGTGCGGGTGGACGGATTGGAAATGACACGGATTGCAGGGAATGCGGATACGTTATGGCCGTCATACCAGGAAACTTCACAATCCCCGGACACTACACTGGTGGTTCTACCAGCATGGTCGCCGGATGGAGAGTATTTGGCCTTCGTGATGGCTGACGAGAAAGGTAAGCCTGGTGGCGTCTACACGGTGCGACCCGACGGCACGGAGTTACAACAAGTGCTGGAGCCGCAGGCCGAGAATTGGAGTCCTGTCCACCTAGCGTGGTCACCGGACGGGATGGAGCTATTGGTTCTTACCAAGGATCATGGGCTGTACGCCGTTCGAACCGGCGGCAGCAGCCTGAGCCACGTGGCGTTCCCGAATTCCGCAATGGCCTGGGCCGCTGCAGCCTGGTCGCCGGACGGCGCCCGCATCGCGCTCTACGTTCCAGGTAACCCCTACGAAAACATACCGCCGCAACTCTACACCGTTGCCCGTGACGGCACGGATTTGCGCACCTTGGTGCGAGCGGATGCCGACGGCAACCTTGTGCCGGCGAACCCGCCGGAAGATGAATGATGATGAAAACCGTTGCAGCTACTCCGATAAAACCGACCGACCGCATGCAACGACTAAAAAGAGTGTAGATGTTTCACAGGATTGGCAGAAAGCTAGGTCAAGCTGAAGTGGCACCTCTAAATGGGCTGGTCAATGCCTTTGGGCAGCGTAGTGCCATGCCGAAAGTAGCCCCATGGGCCGGTTGGTCAGGTTGCGCAGTTCGCAAGACCAAAGAGGTGCGAGGAATCTCGGAAGTGATTTCGACTACAGATATATTCCTTAGTCGCGTATCCGTAGGAAATGACTCTCTGAATGTACCAGGCGGGGATGCAACTGTAGATAGAATTGATGCGCCATTTAACCGCTGTGCCGCACGTCGCAATGGTGCGTATGAAACACTAGTCCATGAAGCAGGACATGCCTTGGGGATTCGGGGAAAACTCCCTCCTAGATTTACTCTTGTCGTTCCTGCCTCCGACCCTGATGTTCAGATTAACTTTCATCCGACGGTAGCGGGCTCTGTAATGAGCTACGAAAGAGCGCTTATGCTCCCAGATGATCCTGACTGTTCCCCACATCCACTGGACATAATGGTGATTTATGCGTTGTGCCAGACACTACCATAGGTGAGGGACGTGGGATATGAGACCATTTTGGCCCGTAGGTGTGGGTCTGTTGTTGCTTGCACTGGCTTTTAGTGTTGGTGGCTGTAGTAGCACGGATACGTATGATGGCGGGCCCGCCTATCCATGTGGACCAAACAGTGAGACAGGCAGGTATTATCATGAGAACTTTCTGGAGTGGACGCCGGACGGTGTTCTGCTAATTTTCAGTTATGGGCATTCACTCAATGTGGTGAGTGCTGATGGCGCGCGGTTGCGCGATCTCGTACAAGTGAATCGTGACCATGACTTCCGGTTTGGCTTTTACGCCGATGTTTCACCGGATGGTAGAAGCGTTGTTTACTCGACTTGCGAGTTTCAAACAAGAGAGAATCACGACTACGAGATCGCCATCATCAATATTGATGGCACGGGGATGTTACGACTCACAAGTAATACACACGCCGACCACTATCCGGTGTGGTCGTCCAATGGCAGCCGAATTGCGTTCATCGCGGAAGCGCAAGATATAGGTGACGTATATGTTGGGTTATATCTTGAAGACATCGAGTTCTACACGATGAAGGCGGATGGGACGGATGTGCGATTAATGGCATCCACGATTAGAGAAATACCTGCCGAGGGGAGCGACAACCAGAAGTCAATGGCACCTTCCAAGAGTGTTACCAAGGAGCGAAAGGAATTGACCGGAAGCTTCGAGGAATCAGGGCTAATAGGTATAACACTCACTCCTTCAGCGTGGTCATCAGATGGAGTGCACTTGGCGTTCTTGGTGAATGAAGGCCCGTACTTGCCGTTTCAGAGGGTACTCTACACAGGGCAAATAGACGGTTCAGGGTTAACGCGGATAGCAGAGGATGTCGTGAGTGTGGCGGCTTGGTCGCCGGACGGGCAACTACTCGCAGTAGCAAGGTATGTTGGCGATGAGGTAGCACTCTTCACCATGGCAGCCGATGGTTCTGACCCCAAGCAGATCACCACTATTACTGCTAGAAAGAGGCTTGATAACTGGTATGGATGGTATAAGACTTCGATACACACGGTGTCGTGGTCTCCGGAGGGGAGCCACGTTCTCTACACCTGTGACCAAGGAGTGTGTGTCGTCGACGTTAGAGATGGATCGGTGACTGGGTTGGTTCAAGGAGGAAGACAATCGCGGGAGCCGTACATCGCGGCGTGGTCGCCGGACGGCTCGCGCATCGCTATCTATACGCCCGGTTATATTCATAGCGACGTAACAACCCGACTCTACACAGTAGCCCGAGATGGCACGGACCGCCGTGACCTGATACGCGTGGACGATGGAGGCAACCTCGTACCCGCGTACCCGCCGCAGGATGAATGATGATGAAAGCCGTTGCAGCTACTCCAATAAGACCGGCCGACCGCATGCAACGACTAAAAAGAGTGTAGATGTTTCACAGGATCGAAAGAAAGCTAGGTCAAGCTGAAGTGGCACCTCTTAATGGGCTGTGCAATGCCTTTGGGCAGCGTAGTTTCGTGACAAGACTGGCCCCATGGGCCGGTTGGTTGGGTATTGCGCTGGCACTGGCAGTTTTGCTTAGCACGGTCTTTGGGACTATGGCGCAGGCGTATTCCCTGCCGGCCGCTGAGATGCAAGCCGCAACAGCCACGCCCACACCTACGCCAACACCCACTCCTACACCGACACCGACCGGCCCCACTGCCACGGTAGAAGAGGTACTGGAGAAGGGGCTGCGCCTGGCGGAGGCATCGCCGGTGCACCTGGCAGTGCGCGGTACGGGGGTCAGCAGTTCTACCCGCTGCGACTGGCGCGGCATTGCCCGCACACTCGCCCAACGGGAGGCGGCAATACGCTTCTGGCTGGGGCTCGCGGCTACCGACACAGTTCCCTCAGCCTCATTTCTTGAGATTCTGTTTACGGTGACACTCGATACGCTGGACCCGGATTACAAAGAGACTGCCAAGTCCAACTTCCTAGCCATTGCGAGAGGCGGTCTCTCAACCGAATACCTTTTCCTGACCTGCTACGTGGACTTCACCGCCAGTGAGTACCTGCTCGGCGCGGGGCCAACCACTATCACACTCGCATACGACCGCATGGGCCGGTCACTTTCCCCTTCCAATTCCGCACCGCGCATGAGGCTGGCATCATGGCTATAGTTCACAATGTCATGCTCATCTCATTAATTGTGCACGCAATTGCTTGACAGACACGAGCAGACTTGTTAGGCTTGCGTCTCATGTGATGCAGTGCGTTGAACACGATAAAGACCTCACAGGCTTCAGGCGTAGTGATGTTAGCCTGCGGGGTATTAGTTCGCTCTGGAGAATGCTGTTGATTAGCCCAGTTCCCATTCACAAACGAATTAGAAGGCTTCTAAAGTCCCTACGTGCGTCTCGGCCCTATAGCGTCATCAAAGGGATAGCGCCGGCCGGACGCCAGCCCGGTATTGGATTCGTGCTCGCGGCGCTGCTGAGCATGTTTCTTGTCTTGGCGGCGCAGGCGCAGACAGATACAAGCGGCACATCGAGTACCGCGCCCACGCTGACGATTGGGTCTTCCCACATGGTGGCCGCTGCCGGTGAGGAAGTTACGTTTACACTCACGGCCAGCAGTGCGCCGTCTTCTGATTTGCCGGTGAGTGTCCACGTGCGGGCGCAGGGACTGAGCATGGATACCCGCACTGTTGCCGACGTGGTGCTGCCCGCGGGAGCAACCACGGTCACGTTGCGGCTGGAGCAGGTAGCGGAGAGCATCGATGAAAGCCGCGTGGACGTGACCCTCACACTGGCGGCAGGCACGGGGTACAGCGTGGGCGAGGGGTCGGAAGCGCGCGTGAGTATCTACTATCCGCCGGCCACAGTACCGGAGAGCGGCATCGAATCCAGCCCCACGCCTACACCCTCGGCATCGCCGCCGGATGCCCCCTCTAGCGTCCAGGTGAGCGCGACGGCTACTAACGGTATAACCGTAACCTGGACAGCAGAGGCGGGAGAGACGTATCGTCTGGAGCGAGAGGCGGCGTACCTATTTACCTATCGCGTATGGCAAACTGTTGCAGAGGACCTGAGTGGTGGGAGTTTCAGCGACAGTGGCTTGGCCTGCAGCTTCTCTTACCTCTACGAAATACGGGCAAAGGTGACGGGCAGCGTATACGGCGTTGGCGCCCAGGCTTTCGGGCGGGCGCAAGCCTGCGCTTCCAGCTTGTCCGAGGATGCGGCGGCCAGGGCGCGGCAGGCCGGCGCGCAGGGCAGACCCCCTGCGCCCAGGGTTGTGACCGACAATCCGACTGCGACCAGCATTCAAATACGTTTTTGGCACGGCAACAATCCCGTTTCCGGTATAGAGTACTTCGAGACTGAGCGGACACTTCCTTATTCGAACGCTACACCTCCCAATCCCTGGCCCAGCACGTCAATTTCCGATCAGCATCCAGGATCATTCGTGTGGATGGGCCTAGTGTGCAGCAAGCATTACTTCTTTCGCGCGCGCGGGTACGGCAATGGAAAACCAGGGGGATGGAATGCTGAATTAAGCGAATGGTCCGACATCGTCCACGGTGCCACCTGGGCTTGCACACCGCCCACGCCGCCACAGGTTGTAAACGTCGTTACCGACAGACCTACCCGCGACAGCATCTTGGTGCGCTGGGACTATCCGCCGTATGATATTGGGTTTGCCAAGTTTAAGGTGCGGTACCGACCGGCGAACGATCCAAACGGCTGGGTCGACGCGGTCAGCGAGATCACTGATGGGTCTAAACGGGTAGAAGGTTTGACGTGCGGCAGCAGCTACTACTTCCAGGTGAGCGGGAAGGGTAACAATAACAAATATGCCGATAGCTACGGCCCCTGGTCGGATGAAGTCCACGGCAGCACCTCCGGTTGCCTCAGCCCGCCCCCTGCGCCGAGTAACGTTGATGCCTCGTTCGTTCCCGACACCGGCGAAAGCATGTTTGGCGTCCAGTTGAATTGGGGTGGGGCGCTAGGTGCCGCATCATACAGAATCGAACGCTCGCCCGTCGAAGATGACAGCGATAGAGTGACAATAAAAGTAGGCCTCACGGCAACGACGTTCACGGTGCCAAGTCTGACGTGCGGCAGGAGCTTCAATTTCTGGGTCAGCGCGTTAGGCAACGGCACCACCCATCAAGCGGTCTACGGCAATGCAACAAAGGCGCGGTATGTGCCCATAACGGAGAGAAGCACATCAGGAGGTTTCTGTCTTGCGTCGCCGCCTACATCGCTTCACGTTACCGTCTTCCCGCGGCCGGAGCGGGAGGTAAAGCTGCGTTGGAACAATATGGGAACTGGTTTGACGTATGAAATCCGTGCCATCAAGTTTACCGGGAGCTCCTCAACCATCGCATCGCAAACACCGATTTACCTTTTCGGAGAAACAGCCTCGAGTACGGTTCTATATCTCTATACGAACATCAAACTCGACGACATTGACGGCATTGGTAGCGGCACGGATGGATTGGCTAATCTAGATCTAGCTGGCAATGAGGTTGGCTACCTGTTCCGTGTAACTGCCAACTTCGATGGTACTTCAAAGACGGATATATTTGAAGATTTTGTAATCAGAGATGACCTGATTCTGCGGGTCAATGGTGATAGCCGTGGCGTAGCCAACGATAAAGGCAAGATGGTGGTCAAGTGGATACCAGTTGATGATTACACAAATAAGAAGTTTGCGATCCGCTACCGCAAGCTACCCGGTAACCAATTCAGCAAAGGATGGCAGCCACAGGCGGCTGGCGATGGGGATTGGTCAATCCTCACAGACGTAGAGCCAACGCCCACGTATGAGGAACCAACCCCGGGCAACAGGACCCTTGCCTCCCTCCATTATCCGGTTGAGGGCCTCGATAGGTACCAGATCTACGGTGTGCAACTCTTCTACACCAGCGAAAACGTCACTACCGGCGAAAAGGTCACACATTTCTCGGCGCGGGAGGCGTACGTCTTTCCGTCAGAGAGGCAGCCGGATCAGGGGGTGACGGTTGGAACCTTTCCTTTTGCCGGTCATTTCCCGAGTAAGACGTACACTTACAGTATTTGCAGAGACAGTTTCGATAATGACAGCGCTAAACAGCAACTCTGGGTAGGCATGATCAATCATGCGTTTAAGCAATGGGAAACAGCGACCGACGGCCTCATAACTATGAGACCCAGCGGTCTTCCGTGTACGCAGTACACTAGTCCCTTGCAAGAGCACCACCTAACGACTGACCGCACGAGAAGCGAGATTCGCATGATGAATCTAGAGGAAACAGCCGGTTGGGAGGTGCTTAACTACTTTGAAATGCAGGCAGACCCCTTCAAGAGGTGTGTCGTGCGCGCCATCGCCTGCGCTACTTCATACCATGGCTTTATCGTTCCCAGAAAGGCTACAAACGACTTGAAAGCCTCTGACATAACCTTCAACAAATTCGAGATCAAGAAGCTCGTTGGCATGTACGAAACTCCTAATAAACCCGATAGTGTCTCCTTCAACGCATGTGTGGACGGGACCAGTCCGCAGTTGAATGACAATTGGGACATGAAGTACTTCCTTTACGCTACGGCTGTACATGAAGGAGGACACGCCTTAGGATTAATGGACTGGGCGGTAATTTCGTTGTTCCATCCTCCGTATTCGGTCGCGCACGCGACCGCCAAGGGCTCGGCAATGAATTATGATAACAAAATTCCAGGAGGGAGTTTTAAGGAGCCGGATTGCGCGCCGCATCCGCTGGACATAATGGCGATCTTTGCGCTCTATCAGGTGGTGCCGTAGGAGGCTCATGCGGGCTTTGGATTAGGCTGTCTCAGTAATGTGAACGGAAGTGAATACCATGTGGCTCAAACTTAGGAGAACAGTGACTGCCATCCTTCTATTGGGGAGCGCCCTGCTATTGATGGGGTCGACACCTGGTTGTGGTCTTCAATACGACGATTCGATTGACAAGAACGTGGTACGTTCTGGTGCTCGCTCAAGGGTGGATTGGTTGCCGGATGGTTCCGCGATTCTCTTTTCGCGCGGTATACAAGGCACGTTCTTGGTAGACGTTGCCGGCACGCGCATGCGAAAGATTCCAGGAACCACTTGGGAAAAAGACGCGGTAACCGGAACCTGGGACCGTTTTGGGTCTATGTCTGCGGCGCTTTCGCCGGATGGGTCGCGCGTGGCATATGTGGCATACGTAGGGAGACCGGGAAGTGCATCTGAAATAATGATCGCTGATCTTGAGGGGTCGGACGTGACTACAATTAATCATGATGGTGGCAATCTTTCTCCAAAGTGGTCGCCGGACGGCAACCGGATTGCGTACCTATCGGGCCAGGCGTTAACGATAGTGGATGCAGATGGGTCCAACGAGCGTACGCTTGTCCACGTAGGGAATAGCTATCTGCCGGTATGGTCGCCCGATGGCAGGTGGATAGCATTTGTTGGATATCAAAAGACTCGAGGGGCCATGGAAAAGCGGGCTTATCTCCATGCTGTTCTCACTTTGGTGCGGCCCGATAGTTCCGGTTTGACGACGTTGGAGGCTGTGGGAGGCGTGTCGCACAAGAACCAGACTGAGCGCGCAATTGCAAACAGCTCCCTAATAGTCCTCGGTTCATTGGCGAGCATGCCAGCGTGGTCACCCGACGGCAGCCGGATTGCCTTCTTCCAGGTAGAGGAAGGGAGTGTGGCTCTTTATACGGTCGAGCTCGCCAGTGCGCTGGCGGAAGGGCCAATCGAGGCGCGAAATTTGCTGTCAGTGGACATAGAGATCGTGCCACGCCCATTGGATCAAGAGTATTTATGGTACAAGACACTATCCTGGTCTCCCGACGGCACAGCGCTTCTCTTTGCCTCTGAACACACACAGGGCCACGTCGTCAGCGTGGCGGATGGGCGTGTGATTGCCGACGTTGGCCCTGGGTGGGCAGCATGGTCACCGGACGGCGCGAGGATTGCTGTTGTTACCAGCATAAGCACTCACTTTACTGGATACGGACTAAGCAGCCAAGAAGCCCTCCCAGACTTGCGAGACGTGTTGTATACGATGGCGCAGGATGGGACGGATAAACAGGTCTTGGTGCGGGGCAATCTGGATCAATTCGTTGCCGCAGGTGTTGAATAGTTGTCGGCGAATGAGGACTTGGCTGTAGTCAGTCCCGTCGTAATGAACAGGACATACCTAGAATGCGCTTGAATAGAGCACTGACGAAAGTGATCGTTTTGGTGCTGCTCTTGCTAGGAGCAGTGGTAGTTTCCGCGTGCAGTGAGCACAACAGCGGGCGACTTGGGTATGAAGAGATGAAAACGCCGCAAGGCGTATCCTCCGCAAGTTCAATTGCGCAAAGGTTGCCGCCAGCTCTGGCACCTTTCGAAGATCACAGACCTGTTGGCGCCGATGGTCACGGAATGGTGACCGTCGCGCCCTGTGCCGGGTCACCCGATGTTTCATGCGCGCCCCGTAACGCAAGCCAATTCAACTTGCTTGCAATGGCGCAGGCTGGCGGAGCTTACGGTATAGCGAGAGCGGACGAGCTCGAGGACATTCTGGAAATGGGGCTTGACTTGGTCGGCGCGTCCCCAACGCATCTTGCTGTCCGTGGGACGACGGTTAGCGGCTCGGTTCGCTGCGATTGGCGGGGTGTGGCCAGGACCGCAGTGCAGCGGGAGAAGGCAATCCGATTCTGGTTGGGTTTGGCCGCGTCGGATCCATTGCCCTCGGCGGCAGAGGCGGAGCGCAGGTTCATGGCAGAAATCGATGGAATCAGCGCAGCCTACCCGGAGACGTCTAAAGCCAACTTCAGAGCTCTCGCAAGGGGCGGACTAACCACAGAGTATGTTTTCTTGGCCTGCTACGTTGATGTTACCGCCAGTGAATACATCCTTGGCGCAGGGCCGACCACGCTCACGCTAGGTTACAACCGCATGGGAGAGGCCAGTTCTTACAGCTTGTATCAGTTGGAGCACGCCGCAGGACAGTTTGGCGACGAAGCGCTGCTGGGCAGCAGCGCGTACCAAGCCGGGCTCGACCAGATGGTAGCGGACGCGGAGGCGGCGCTAAGCGGGATATTAGAAGGGCGAGAGAGTGTGGTGTTCTTGGCGCCGATGGGGGCGCATCATGCTATTGCCATTGAGGCGTGGCAGGTGGTGGCGCAGTGGGACGTGCAGACGGTGGATGGCACGGTGAGCGCAGTGCGCTACGGCGCTTACGAGGGCGATCCGGAGCACACGCAGACGCTAGCCAATCTAAGCAGCCGCATCACGACGGCGGCGGCGAGCGACGCCTTTGCCGACAATCGCATTGCTAACGCCAGCGGCCTGCAGGCGTACTACACTACCATTGGGGCGTACGGAGACATTACGCCGGACGACGGCCAAACGACGACGTTTACGCCGGCACAACCGCCGCCAATGCGCCCGTGTGCCAATGGAACCGCGGTGCCCAACCCAAGAGACAATCGAATGCTTGTCCAATGTGACGCTGCTTAACCTTAAGGAATATCAAATGGTTGGCACGATACCAACCGAGTTAGGCACGATGAGTGAACTCCAGTACTTGCGGCTGAGCGACAACCAGTTTAGTGGGGAAATTCCTGCCGAATTGGGCAACTTGTCCAATTTGAAAGTACTGCTCTTGAGGGGTAATCGGTTGATTGGGCAGATTCCTTCTAGGTTGGGAAATCTAGCAGATACACTCAGAACTCTGTTGATAGCAGACAATAGCGACCTAACCGGTTGCATCCCAAGTGCGTTACAAGACGTCTCCGACAATGACTTTGGTGACTCGCATCTGTCAATCTGCACTCCGCCACCAACTCCTACCCCCTAGCCCTGGTCCTACCCCGAGATCCACCCGCCCTCCTGGAACTCGGGGGCCCTAAATCGTGAACTCCTGCAGTATCTCGCCCAGACATTGCCTCGTGGGAGGCCTGGTCGAGAAGCCTTAGTGAAGAGGGTGTAGTCCTCAGTGGAATTGCAATTGACCGAGACCCACTCCGTACTTCCCAGGCAACTTCTGCAGCTTTCTTGCGTGGAGAGAGGAATGGAAAGGAGCTTGCCACCAAGGAACGATTGTCGGTTTTGCCAGTGGCACAAGAGTGCAATCGCTACTTGCTTGTGCCTTTCCAATTGCCACCGAAAAGTACGTGCGTTGCAGAGCTAGCCTTTACTTGAGGGTAGTAATTAGATGGCCCCCGCAATTGCAATGCCTTGTTTGCATCACACCCGCCTCAAGACAGAAGCCGCAGTAACTGTCCGCGATAAGCTAGTAGCAGCGCGTCCAATCGAATAAGACACCCAATGCCTGGGAACGGTCTTTGGTCAGCATGGCGTAGGCAGCGGCGGCATCTCTTGGGTCGAAGCGGTGCGTGATGAGGTCTTCAACCTGCATTTGGCCGCGCTCCAGATAGGTGAAGAATAGTTTCGTCATGTGCTCATGGGTCCAGTGGGCGTAGTCGGTCGCAGCAGGGGGCGGATTGCTGCTATGGGCGCCGATGAGCGTGACCCCGCGCCGGATGATGTCGCCCGTGAGCCGTTGGTCCGACGGCGTGCCCGTGTCCCCAAGCAGGAGCACCTTGCCAAAGCGCCGGGCCAGCGGCAGGGCCGTAGGCAGCACCGCCGCATTGCCGGTGATGTCGTACACCACGTCCGCCAGCCTGCCGTCCGTAATCGATGCGACCGCATCTTCGGCGTCGCCAGACGCTACGGTCAACGTGTGCGTGGCCCCGTGGGACTCCGCCAGCGCGAGCCGCGCCGGCGCTGTGTCGATGACTACTATGCGATTGGCTCCAAGGAGACGCACGAATTGCACCACTAGTTGGCCCAGAATTCCAGCGCCAATTACCACCACGTCGTCGCCTAGCCGGTGCTCCGCTCGGCGTACGGCGTTCTGCGCGATGCACGCCAGATAGAACCAGGCAGCAGCGTCTTCTGAGACCGATTCCGGGACCTTGACCGCACGGCTCGCATTTACTACTGCGTACTGTCCGTGCTTGACGGGCAGTGCAACCCGGTCGCCTACGGCAACGGTTGGGATATCGGCTGCGCCCTTGACGAAGTCACCGTCCTTGACGAAGTCACCGGCTTCTATCACTACACCAACTGCGCTATACCCCGGCCGAAAGGGATACTTCACCCACGTGTCCCAGTGCGAACCCGGCGCAAAGTTGCGTTGCAAGCAGATGCACTCTGTGCCGGTGCTGATGAGCGAGCGCTGCAATTGCACCACGATTTCACCGGGCTGTACTGCTGGCACCGGCTGCTGTTGCACGTCAACTGTGTCTTTGGCGAGGAAGAGTATATCGAGGGAATCCATAGTTGCCTTACCTTGTGTTGGGAATACACATCTTACTGTATTAAGCCTGATAGTGCGCTTACCAAGTACCCATTAATACACGGACCCTTTCAGCGCTTGGGCGCGGAAGGATGATACTGCCCGTCGAGCAACGCAAAAGCACCAAGTTCCCTGCATGAAGCGCGTTTATCAAGCATGTTGGAACACAGGAGGTCATGGTTGTTGACATTATGCCAGCCCTGGGTAGGCAATACGAATGCTTGCCGCCGCATGACGGCAGGCGTACGATGTGGATGGAAACCAAGAACCACAGCGTAT
The DNA here is from genome assembly GCA_965216245.1 of Chloroflexota bacterium. Taxonomy (GTDB): domain Bacteria; phylum Chloroflexota; class UBA11872; order VXOZ01; family VXOZ01; genus VXOZ01. Next base: position 3,606,684 of record OZ244145.1, on the reverse strand, counting down.
CACACAGAACGTAAGGCCTTTACATAATCTATAGGAGAGCCGCAGTGGAGAAATCACCGTCCTATCCATATTTCAAAGTGAGCGGATCGCCACTCGAGTTAGGCCGCCAGCATGGCGAGGCCTGCCGCGAGCAAGTGCACAGTTTCCTGGAACACTCCTATCAGACTATTGGGGAGCACAAGAATCAGGACCGCGAAACCTTGCGGATGCGCGCGGAGTCTTTTGTGCCTTCCATTAAAGAATTCATACCCGATGCAATTGAAGAGATGCGAGGCATAGCCGTGGGCGCTAACGTTTCATTTGCGGAGGTCGTGCTGCTCAACGTGCGCACGGAGCTTACACTTGGCGATGCCGGGTTGAGCGACGGCTGCAGTTCGCTCGGCTTCCTGACGAGCCGGACGGACAACGAGAGCACAATCATCGCGCAGAACCAAGACGTCGGGGACTGGATGAAGGACGTCGGCGTGGTGTTGCGCGTGGCTCCGCGCGGGAAGCCTGCGTTCATCATGTTTACGTGGGCGGGCGTCATCGGGTATCCCGGTTTCAATGAGCACGGCGTCGCGTTTGTGCAGAATCAACTCTACACCGAGGGCTGGCGGGTGGGTGTTTCGCACTATCCTCTCAAGCGGCGTATTCTGGAATGCCGCAACCTAGCGGAGGTTCTTGACATAATGCATTCCACCACGTTCTCTTCCGCCGGGAACTACTTGATGGTCGACGGTGAGAACCGCTTGGTGGACGCCGAAATTGCAGCACCGCACGGCGTTGGTGTGATCGAAGCCACCAATGACACGCTGGCACACACGAATAACATCCGTTCGCCTGAACTTGAGCAGTTCGACATGTTTCACGATCAGCTACCGGACTCGGCGCCGCGCTGCGCCCGGGCGGACCAACTCGTCGCCAGCGTTCAGCGTGCGTCCGCTGATGACGTGATGCGGATGATGTCAGATCACGAGGGGTACCCTCACAGCATCTGTAGACATAACGACGGCACGCCGGAGAGCATTGAGACCGTGGCTTCCTATGTGATGGAGCCACAGCAAGGCCGCCTCAACGTAAGCTATGGAAATCCGTGCGAGAGTGGCTACACCGCCTATAATTTGTAGGTTGCGTTCGTGCAGACTAGCATGGTCTCGTGGCGATTGCATGGAGAGTGAGCGTGTGCCGCTCTCCCGGTCAAAGCGCCGGTCGCAGCTTTAGTGCACCTACATTCAGCAAGGCAGCGATTCTCGATTGTTACACGTCAGACAACGCACGCAATGAGAGAGCCGTCTCCCTGATGCTTGCGGCTTAAGGCACATCCGCCATTGCATTGTTGAATCGTAGAAGTGATAGGCCAGCTTGGTTTCAGAGTCTGCTGTGAGAAAATCGGCGAGTAGAGGGAAGACACTATTAGAAATAGAATAAGTTCCGAGAATGTATCTTCTCGGAACTTAGAGCCGCTCGTTATTGAGTCAGGTAATTTCGCAGCCAGTTCGTCGCTTGATCAATCGCTTGCTCAACAGCAACTTCGCCTCGCGCCAGCGGCAGTGTCACTTGCTGGAAGAGGTGATAGGAAATGGAAGTGCTGCTTGCCGCGTGGGAAGCTTGTGCATTGGCCAAGCCCTGTAAGGCCGTTTCCTGAATTGGTTTGGAAAAGATCAAGTCGAAGTGGTCGGTATCCGGTTGCTGGATAAATTGCCAGCCGGCGGTGACGGCCGGCAAGACCCGCCGCTCTCCAATCCAGTGAGCGAGAGGAACAAGCGCCTCATACGCGCTTTCCTCCTCAGCAGCCGCCGGCACGGCCAGCACTTCTTCGAGCGAAAGCGGCGTGGTCTTTTGGGATCCTTGCGGTATCGGCGTTACGTTGGGCCAGTAATGCCACGTATGCTTCATAAACCGCGAAAAGCGCATCCCACTTTGCCGGGCGTTCGTCCAGCCCCGCAAGTCGTCTTCCGAGACGTTGGGTCCGTATGGGTGGATACCGTGCACTTTTCCCAGCTCATCCCAGGCGGTGAGTGCGCGGATACTGGCCGGCCCATCCATGCCAATCTCGCCCGTGCCTAGGTCTATGACCTCGCCGCCTTCTTGGAGTAGGAGCGGCAGCCAGTCAGGAAAGTCCCAATTTGCTGAAAACCCCCAATGATCGGGGGCGCCGTCATCGTTGGTATCCTCGTTAAGGCGCTTGCCGACCTCGATGAAGTCTTGCCAGGTCCATTCGGGAGCAGGCGCGGCCACGTTTGCACGCTCAAAGCGGTCCGCATTGTACCCCAGCACACCCGGAGCGATCGCCAATGGCAACCCAAGAGTCTGACTCCCGACCCGCACGAGGCGTTGGGCCTCTTTCGAAAACGCGTCCAGCGGGCTCCGTTTATCCCCTTGCAGCCAGCGATCAAGTGGCGCGAACTGCCCTGCCGTGAAGAGATATGTAATGTCCGCATAGGAAGGCAGCCACACAACGTCTGCCGCGGATGCCCCTCCGGCCGCGCTGTTAGCGATGAAGTTTATCACTGAAGCTGTTCCATTTATGGCCTGATTCTTGTCGGTCTCCAGCGGAATGACCACGCGCTCTAACGTCGTTCCTTCAAGCATGCCGGGGATATTGCCGCTGTTCCACCCCTCTATCACTTCCCGGGCAAGGATGCTTGCCTTGGGTGGATTGACTGCGATTGGATGTTCCAGGAACGCCAGCTTTAGCTGCCGGGGCTCTTTGGCGGCTTCGAAGCCGGTAGCTGCACGGGGACTTGGTGCGAGTTGTAATGATTGCTCCTCTTCTTCATCACCACCGCAGCTAGCCAGCAGCGATATGGCTCCGCTGAATACCGCAAGACTGAGCCATTCACGTCGTGTCACGGGCTTCCTCCTTCCGATCCAAGACTCTAGGAACACTCTGCACAAGTCCTTGGCATAGTATCATAGCAAGAAAGCGCCTTGTGGAGAGGGGAGAGGAAATGGAGCAGCCGACGTTTGCCGACCTGGAGTACGCGCAGAAGAAGCGCAAGACCCGGCGGGAGAAGTTCTTGGAACGGATGGACGCGCTGCTCCCGTGGGCGGAGATGGAGGCGCGCATTGCGCCGTACTATCCCAAGGCGGGGCGTGGGCGGCGGCCGTATCCCTTGTCGGTAATGCTGCGGATACACTGCGTGCAGTTGTTCTACAACCTGAGCGATCCTGGGATGGAGGACATGCTGTACGAGGTGGAACCGGTGCGGCGGTTCGTGGGGCTGCGGCTGTCAGAGGCGCTGCCGGACGAGACGACTATTCTGCACTTTCGGCATTTGCTGGAGAAGCACCGGTTAGGAGAGGGGTTGTTGGCGGAGATCAACGCGCATTTGGCAGGTCGGGGCTTGCGGCTGCGAGTGGGGACGGTAGTGGACGCGACCATCATCGCGGCGCCGACATCGACGAAGAACCGAGAGGGGGAGCGAGACCCGGCGATGCGGCAGGTGAAGAAGGGGAACCAGTATTACTTTGGGATGAAGCTGCACATCGGCGTCGACGCACAGACGGGACTCGTGCATAGCTTCACCACCACATCGGCCAACGTGCACGACGTAACGCAAGCGGCGGCGTTGCTGCACGGCGCAGAGCAGCAGGTGTGGGGAGACGCCGGGTACGTGGGGGTGCAGAAGCGACCGGAGCATCAGGGGCGCGCCGTAGCGTGGCAGGTGGCGCTCAAGCCGGGGCTGCGGCGGAAACTGGCACCTGAGAGCGCGGCGGCGTTGGCAGAACAGCGCAAAGCGTCGGTCAGGGCCAAGGTAGAGCATCCGTTCCTGTGGGTGAAGCGGCGCTTTGGCTACGCCACGGTGCGCTATCGGGGTCTGCACAAGAACACGCAACGGCTGGCGTTGCTGCTGGGGCTGGCCAATTTGGTAACAGCCGCACGCCAGTTGCCGGCATGACACGGGCGTAGTGCGCCCAAAACACGAGCGGGAGCGAAAAACGCTCCCAGCAGCGCCGAAACACGGGCAAAACAGCCCCACCGAAACGCCAAAACACTCCCCAAAACGCCCCATAATTCCGCACACACCACTAACACCAAGCCTACACAGAGTTGTTCAGACCTTTCCTAGATTGAACCAGAATTAACCACCGGCAATCTCCTAGTCGCCAACCTACGCCGTGAGCGGGCGCTAAAGGTGCATCTACGGCCTGCTAGTGAGCCCATAGCATCTTCCTTGCGCCTGATCTTCTTGCTTAGTGTAAACATTCATTATGTAAATGTAAACCGGACTAACCCACTAACTGCCCTCAATTCCTCTTGAATGTCCCAGTCTGGTACTGCGGTGCTCCCCAAGATCGTTTGACCGAGTGGTATTGCTGTGGGATACTTGAACCAGTGTCAAGTGGGGTTGAAGGTGAGTCGAGCGGTCACCGAACCGGAGGAGTGTGCATGGGTGTTTTGTCGCGGATGGGCGCTGTGCTCGGTGCCAAAATAAACGCGCTGCTAGACCGATCGGAAGACCCGGCAGAGACGCTTGATTATGCCTATGATCGGCAGCTTGAGCATTTGCACAAAGTCAAGCGTGGCATTGTAGAGGTTGTGACGTCCAAGCGGCGTCTCGAAATGCAGGCGGCCAAGCTGGAGAGCAACGACGCGAAACTTTCAAACCAGGCCCAGCGTGCCGTTGAAGCCGGGCGCGATGACCTCGCCCGCATTGCTTTGCAGCGCAAGCAACTCGTGGTGACGCAAGTTGATAGCCTGAGGCAGCAAATCCAGGCCCTGGAACATGACCAGGAGCGTCTGGCGCTCACCGAGCAAAAGCTTGTGGCAAAAGTGGAGAACTTCCGCACACGCAAGGAAGTCATCAAGGCCCAGTACAGTGCGGCTGAAGCGCAGACGCGCATCAGCGAGACAGTGTCGGGTCTGTCAGAAGAAATGGCTGATGTCTCGCTGCTTGTGGAGAGAGCAGAGGAACGCACGGAGTCCTTACAGGCGCGCGCATCGGCGATAGATGAGCTTGTGGATACCGGTGTCCTCGAAGACTCCACAGGTTCCCGTTCCGACTTTGTGGACCGAGAATTGAATAAGCTAAGCGCTGAGAGCGGTGTGGATGATGAGTTGGCATTGCTGAAGAGACAGCTCGGAGACAAAGACAAGAAGCAGTTGGAGGACCACGCATGATTGTCCGCATCGCAACTGTGGGCCAATATCGCCTCGACGACGCGATTATTACCGATTTGCAGCGGTTCGATGATGCAATTGAAGAGGCAGTTTCAGGGTCCGATAACGGGGTTTTCCTGGACTTGCTTCAGCAAATGCACGACCTGGTGACCCAAAAGGGCACGCCGCTACCGGATGACGAAATCGTACCGTCGGACGTAATTCTGCCGCCGCCGGACGAGACTCTGGAAGAAGCACAAAAACTCCTAGGCGAAGAAGGATTCGTCCCCGGCCGACTGGAGTAGGTGCGGCGGAGCAATCGGCCCCATAATTAGAGGTATGAAAACCAAGCCTGTCGCATGTGCGGCAGGCTTATTATGTAAACTACAGATCCTATTACTGCTCGGGCTTAGGCGTGCGTACGTTTCGCGGAGGGCTACGATTCACACTTGAGAAGATGTAGAAGTGCATTCATCTATACTTTCACAGGCCCAGGACAATCGGACAATGACGATCGTACCTAATTCAGTCTCTTCCGTTCGAGGCAATTCTATCGAACCGCGGCAGAGTACTAGCTGAGAGATCATCACACACTCTTCAACTGTGACGACGGTATGCAGGAGTAGCGATTACATGATGTGATTACTCGCTAACATAGCTCCTGAGCCAGTTTGTCGCCTGCTCAATGGCTTGCTCAATTCCCACCTCACCCCGTGCCAAACGATACGTAACAATATTGAATAGGGCGTTGGTCATTGCCGGGCTGCTGGCGACGTGGGAAGCCTTGGCATTGGCCAGTGCTTGTAGAACCGTGTCCTGCGTAGACTCGGGGAAAACCAGGTCAAAGTGATCTCGATCCGGGCTTTTGATGAATTGCCAGCCTGCTGTTGTCGCCGGTAATACGCGGCGTTCTCCGAGCCAACTCGCCATTGGCACCAGTACCTCGTACGCGCGCTCCCCCTGGGCTGCGTCCGGAATTGCCAGTGATTCCGTGAGTACAAGGGGCGTAGTATTCCGAGGCCCTGTGGGCAGAGGAGTGACGCGTCGCAAATGCTCGGGCAAGTATTGAAAGAAGAGGGAGAAGAACATCCCTCTCTGAAAGAGGTCGTTGTAGCCTTGTAGCTTCTTTGTCGTTACCTCAGGTCCATAAGGCAAAATGCCGTGCACTCTTCCCAGATCATCCCAAGCACTGAGCGCGCGCAGACTAGCCGGTCCATCCATGCCAATCTCCTCTGTGTCCAGGTCTGCGACCGATCCGCCTTCTTGCAGCACAAACGGCAGCCAATCCGGAAAATACGCCGCAGCCACAAACCCCCAACGGTCGGGAGTACCGTCGCCGTTAGAATCCTCCGTCAAGCGCTTTGCCGCCTCGATGAAGTCTTCCCACGTCCAATTATGCGTGGGTGCTGCCACAGTGGCGCGTTCGAATCGAAGCGCATTGTGGGCCAGTACACCCGGCGCGATTGCAATCGGCAACGCCAGGGTCTGAGCCCGAAACCGCACCAGACGGCGGGCCTCTTCAGCAAAGACCTCTAGGGGCCTATGGCCATCCGCCTGCAGCCAGCGGTCTAGCGGCGCTAGCAGCCCGGTTTTGAATAAATCCGGGACATCCTCCCAGTGTGGAAGCCAGATGAAGTCCGCAGAGACTCCTCCCGCTGCTTGCGACGTGAGAAAATCCCTTGCCCCGCCCTGCATTGGGACCTTCACATGTTGTAGCGATGTCCCCAAAGGCGCGCCGGGAACATTGCCCTTAGTCCAATCCTGAACAATCTTCTGACCGGGCGTGACCATCAGGGGGTGATCGAGGACAGCAAGCGTGAACTCTTGCGACTCCTTTGTAGCGTCAACGCCGGTTCCCACGCGGGAACCGGGCTCTTCCCGTGGCTCCTGCTCATTTTCATCATCACCGCCGCAACTAAGCAGTAATAGGGTTTTCGCGCCGAGCAGCGCGCTTGCATGCCATTCACGTCGCGTCATCTCTGCAACCCGCTCCTCGGCCCTCTATTCCTATAGTTATGTCGACTTTGACGCTGAGCACATATAGGCCGCATCCCGGCGAGAAACTCGCTGGTTAAAGAAGAGGCTAAGTCGCTGCCTCCACTTCATTCACACCGATCACACGCAGGCCGATCTCTCGCACCCGGCGGAAATGGTCGGGCGTGCGAAAGTCGCCGCGAATAAACGCCACTCCGGAACTCGGATCAATCCGGACGGCATGCAGGTGGCAGCCGAACAGTTCGGAATCGTCTTTCAACAGGCGCACAAGTTCTGTCTCACGCTTGAGCCACATCATTTGCTCGCCTGCGGCAATGCGCAAGATGAAGAAGACAACCGGTTCCCACACCGCCTCGTATAGGAAGCCGGAAAGCGCCCAGAGAGGGAACATGAAAAAGAGCGCGGGGGCGATGCTCACCAGGTGACCAACCACCACGCTAACGCCATGAAGCATAAGGACGACGACCAAAGGTACGACGATGAAAGCAATTGCCGTCTGCGGCCCCGGATGCGTGGAGAAGTGGGAGCCAACGAGCAACTTCCAAGTTATGCCTCGTTGTACGCTCCAGCGGCGAAGTGCTCCCATCAGAGCGCCCAAGACACTGCTGCAGATGATAACCAGCAGCAAGACGACTACGGCCACCTGAACATTCTCAAGCGTGATCGCAGAAGACGTTCCTAGTTCTATCGTGCCGCGATTGAAGAGAAGTGTTGCAAGCAGGCCGAGAGTACCGAGTATTGCCAAGGGAATGCACGGTACGATTGCACCGGCCGCTAAGCCGGTAACAATCGCCGTGCGTTTAGTGACAACGGTGAAGACGGCATCTGCGTAACTGGCGTCCGGCAAATCGTCGGCTGTCGGTGGCATCTGCATCGAAGCAACTCCGGAGTGAGCTACAGGACTGCCTCTCTACACATCGTATCCGAATGGCAATAGGCAGTAAAGCCATCAGCTCTAGACCGAGCGTTTGCCACCGCAAGCAGTCTCTACCTCTCCGGCCACGCGCCGAGGGTTACCGGGATCTCCAGGGTCTCACCGTTGCGATAGACCGTAACTGTAATCGTGTCGCCCACGTCTTTCGACTGTATGTAGTCAATCAGGCCGCCAGCAGTCTTTACCGGCACGCCGTCAATCGCCATAATGATGTCGGCACTAGGCAGGGAGCGAGAGCCAAGAATACCGGCCTTCTGTGCGGGGCCGCCAAGCACAGCTCGCAGCACCCACACCCCCTGCTCAACGTCGAGGTTCCTAGCGCTGGCTTGAAGTGGGGTAATTGTATCCATGAAGATTCCCAAATACGTGCGCCGCATGTCCTCGCCCTTGATCAACCGTGGCAGCAGACTTTGGACCAAGTTCGAGGGGATGCTCAGGCCGACTCCCATGAAGACCTCTGACGTGGTCTGAATGGCGGTAGTAATGCCGATTACCTCGCCTTTGGCGTTCAGCAGGGGCCCGCCGGAATTGCCGGGGTTGATAGCTGCATCACTCTGGATAGCGCCGCCAACTCTGCGGCCCTGGCTGCCATAGGTCCTGCCCACGCCGCTCACGATACCCGCCGTAATGCTATGGCTCAGGCCGTATGGCGCGCCAATCGCAAAAACCGGATCTCCTGGTTGCACCGCTTGAGAGTCCCCGAATCGCGCGATGTTCAGCGTGCCCGGCGGAAATTTGGCACGGATGACGGCAAGATCGGTCCCCGGATCGCGGCCGATGATATCGGCAAAGACAGTCCTACCATCGAGCAATTGCACCAGCACCCTATCCACATCACTGATGACGTGATTGTTCGTGAGTATGTGGCCTTGTTCATCGATGATGATGCCTGTTCCAGTGCCCATTTGACCTGGTCGTTCGTCATCCCTGACCAAGATGGTGACGACGCTAGGAGCAACCGCCTGGTAGACTGCAGCAGCGCTGGCTTCCGATTCTTTGGCATAGGTTATCAGCGGTGTCTGTGTGGCAACGATCGGCGCCAACTGCGTCCGCCCCATGATTACCCACGCGGCAAGGCTTCCGGCAACAATACCCGTAAGCATGGCGACGACCACGCTGATTACGATGATGCCCCCAAGTCCTGTTCGACTTAGGCTTCTACCATCGTTGCGATCGTTGTCCGCATGAGCGGGAACTGAAGACAGTGCCATCGCCGCGCCTCCTTGCTACGAGACGTTCTCTGGTTTCAGTGTACCGCTGTTAGCTAAGCATTACCTGAATTGGCGGCAGTCTAGGCAAGGAAACAGCAGGTCACGAAGACACGAGGTCATCGGTCCGCGGTGGGGCCGGTTGCTCCGCATGCGCAACACTCTGGCCGTTGGGTTCCCCTGCCGCTTCTGTTGGCGACTCCGCTTCTTCGTCCGAGCTTGGCATGTTCCGGGGCAACCTGACCGTTACGGTGGTTCCCTGATCGGGTGCGCTCTTTATGTCAAGACTCGCGCCGTGCGCCTCCACAATCAACTTTGCAATCGATAGGCCGAGGCCAAAACCGCCCGAATGGCGGGCCCTATCGGCTTGGTAGAAACGGTCAAATGCGCTGGCAATATCTGCTTCTCGCATACCGATGCCGGTGTCTTTCACAATCAGACGCACCCCGCGCATTTCGCTCGCCGTGCCTACGGTAACCGAACCGCCTGCCGGTGTGTACTTAAGGGCATTGTCTAGCAGGATAAGCACTAATTGGCGGAGTAAGTCCGGGTCCCCCATCAAGCAAACATCTTCACCGGTCACATTCAATCGCACAGCCACCATTGCGTTGAAATACGGCGCTTGTCGGCAAACATCCGCGGCAATTGCATTGAGATCGACACGTTCACGACGAACGGACTGGCCCGCATCGGCCCGGGCCAACGCCAGCATATCTGAAACCAAGCGGCTCATGCGCTCCGATTCTGCAGCTATGTCGCTGAGCGCAGCCTTCCGTTCCGCTTCCGTTAGGTCTGGGATATCCCGCAGCAGACCCACGTTTCCGCGAATCACCGTCAGCGGAGTCCGGAGTTCGTGCGAGGCGTCGGCCACGAGCCGCCGCTGGGCCGCAAGTGCTTCCGCCACCCGTGCGTAGCTACTCTGGAGACGGTCAAGCATGGTGTTGAAGGTTTCGGCGAGACGACCCACCTCATCGTTGGCGCCGGCTTGCGGCACGCGTTTACTAAGATCTTGAGTCTGACCGATTACTTGGGCGGCCTGTGCCAGGCGTTCGAGGGGTAGGAGGCCGGCGTGCGCAACCAAATAGGCCAAGCCCATCGCGCCGACGATGCTCAAACTCCCGCCAACGAGAATTATCAAGCGTAGCTGGCGCAGACTCGTTTCAACGTCGGCAAGTGAACGGGCGAGTTGTAGCATGCTACGCAGCCGCCCTTGGACAACATAAGGTTGGTGGTAAATGCGCAGCGAGGTACCGTGAACTGCTGCTGTCTCAATGAAGGGCTGGCCATTGCGCGCTCGTTCAAGTACTTCATTGCCGCTAGGGAGCTGCTCGTCACCCAGGTTTGTCGACCGAGAGAGGACCGTGCCGTCACTGCCGACGACCTGTAAGAAGATTCCGGAGTGGGCAAATGCATCGCTGTACTCCGGTCGAAGCACAATCTGCAGTCCTCGCTCCGTGGGAAGCGTTTGAGTGAAGAGCAGTGCCTCACGCGCCTGGGTTTCAAGGGCTTGATCGACTTCAGCGAAGATAGCGCGAGAAATGAGAATGTACGTAAAGAGATAGTAGACAACGAGCATTATCGCAAGTACGCTGCCCGCCAGGAACGTCAGGCGGAGACGCAATGACATGAGCTAGGTCTCGCGTAATACGTAACCGACGCCGCGCACGGTATAGATAATGCGGGAATCCCCTTCGGCCTCTAGCTTCTGCCGCAGATAACCCACGTAGACTTCCAGAACGTTCGACTCTCCCTCAAAATCGTAGCCCCACACTTTTTCCATAATGTACTGTCGTGGCAGGACTCGTCTTGGATTCTGCATGAAGAGGAGGAGCAACTCATACTCTGTGGCGGTCAAGTCGAAGGTTCTATTGCTGCGCTGTGCCCGCCTGCCGGCCGTATCGAGTGTGAGATCGGCAAAGTGAAGCACTTCATCTTCTGGGGAGGTACTTCTGCGCAGGAGGGCGCGAATGCGGGCAAAAAGCTCCTCTAGCTCGAAGGGCTTGACGAGATAGTCATCTGCCCCACTATCCAATCCCAACACGCGATCGGTTACTTCATCTTTGGCGGTGAGCATGAGGATTGGCACCGTGCTCTCCTGCCGTATGCGCTTGCAAACGCGCAACCCATCAAGACCGGGCATGAGAATATCAAGTAGGATGAGGTCCGGTTGCTTCTGCGATACGAGCGAAAGGGCCTGGAAACCATCGTGCGCTACTTCTACTTCGTAGCCTTGATGAGTCAGCGCGCGGAATAGAAGTGCGGTGATTTTTTGGTCGTCGTCAACGACGAGGATTTGCATGCCACTCACCCCAAGTTTGTCAGTGCGGGTGACGCTACTCTTGGAACAGTCAGCACCCATTCATGACTGTCCGATGTCGAATGCGCATTTTGTGCCTTCAAGTCTCCATTGTACCGCAGGAAGAGCGCACTAGTCGCATTCACCGACCTAGGAAAGCGCGGTAGCGGCGTGAATGTGCAGAGAAGCAGACACACATAGCCCAAGCATCCTCAAGGGGCAGTTGGTCTCCTCTATCGCAGTCTTTGGGTACCTGAATTGCAGCGACCGGAAATGCGTCAGCGCGCTGGGGCCGCATGCGCGGTGGAATATGTGCGCCGCGCCTTGAGGAGCTCAAGCAGATCATCGGCGGCTGCCCGGGCGGTCCTTGCAGGGGCTCCGTTCTCAGGTCGCGAAACGCTTATAAGCTCGTAGGGCGGTTCCAGCCAGAAAGGCTTGATCTCACTTCGCTTTGCAAGGGCGCGGCGCACGCCTTCTTTGATCAACTGTCGGGCCTTGGTAGGGTGTAGGTGGATCGCGGCTCCGTTGAATTGTCTATTTTCATCCCCGGAAAGTCCCGCTGCCGGTCCCCGATGAAGTCCCGCTTTGACGGCGGCGGTCTCAATGTTGGGCACGAGCGCCTTGGCTTCATCAGCGGCCGCTTGATCTCCGCTCAAAAAAATCGAAGGGACACCGAAGTAAGACGCAAAGAGAAAGTTGCAGCCCATTTCGCCGACGGAAACGCCGTTGATGGTCAGCTCTTCGACAGTAAACGAACCCGTGTGAGCCAGATGGCCGCCGTCGGTGTTTGACTTTGCATGCTGGCCGATGCTGAGTGCCGCGTCGAAGCTGTCGTCACACCCGAACGGATACCCAATGGGCCGTCCCGCTAGGAGCTTCGCCTCCGGGTGCAGCAGTATAGGATCGATGGCTTCGTGACCGTGCCCATCCACAACCAGGATTTCCGTCGCTCCCGCTTCGAGGCACGCCTCTATTGCGGCGTTGGTTTCCAGCGTCGTCAGTTCGCGGCCGCGCTCATAGTAGCGCGAGCTCTTATTGCAGTAGTTATCTGAATCGACAACACCTGCAACCGCTTCCATATCGGTCATTATGTAAATCTTCAACGCAATGCCTCCATGTACTGCACTTACTGGATCACACCACTAACGGCGCTATCAATAGCCCTTGCTTTAGCAGTAAGCCTAGCAGAGAACGTATGGTGATTCCAAGTTCTCGCTGCGCCGGGTCGCGATTCGGGCCAATAAAATGCGCTCTCCGACCTCCCAAGCATCAGGCGCGCCTCCACGCAATCGCTTGCGTGGACGGCGCGCCTTCCAGCCCCCAAATTACGCCAATTCAGCTATTGATCTTGCGGCCGCAACGCCAAGTGCACTTCACTGAGTTGGGTATCCGATACAGGCGATGGAGCTTGTGTCATGAGGTCTACTGCCTGCTGGTTCTTGGGGAAAGCGATGGTTTCGCGGATGCTCTCCACGTCGGCGAATATTGCGATGATGCGGTCAAGCCCCATCGCGATGCCGCCATGAGGCGGCACGCCGTACGAGAAGGCTTCCAGCATGTGTCCGATTTGCTCGTAAATCTGAGCCTTCGTAAAGCCCATGGTGAGCCATATCTGCTCAAGGAGCTCCCGCCTGTGCGCGCGGACGCTGCCGCCGCCTACTTCCCAGCCGTTACACACCAGGTCGTATTGCAGAGAACGGGCGCTGCCAGGGTCGGAAATCACCAACTCTTCATCTTCCGGATACGGCCCGCAGAAGGGGTTGTGGACAAAAGTCCAGCGGCTTGCGTCATCGTCCCATTCGAACAAGGGGAAGTCCACGATCCAGCAGAAAGCTAGGGTACTTGGATCACGGAGACCAAGCCTGTCGCCGACTTCAAGGCGCAAGCGAGCGAGCACTGCGTTCGTCACGCCCGGCTGATCGGCCACTATGAGCACGAGGTCGCCCGTTTCCGCCGAGAGGGCTGAGGCTATTCGTCTTGCCGCCTCTTCGCCAAGATACTGAAGTACCGGCGAACGCAAACCGCCTTCCTCAAGGGCAATAGTTACCATGCCCTTGCCGCCCAATGAGCGAACAATGTTCGTTAGCTCATCCACTTGCTTGCGCGAGTAGTGGCCGCACCCTGGGGCACGCAATCCTTTGACAATGCCACCCTTGGCAATCACCTCTTTGAAAACGCGGAATTCCGTGTCTTGCGCAATATTGGAGACGTCGACGAGCTCCAAGCCAAAGCGCACGTCGGGGCAATCCGTACCGTACTTCTCCATTGCCTCCGCAAAGGGCATGCGGGGGATCGGTCGAGCTTGGACCGACTTGCTGCTGTGCGTATCTGCAAGCTCCAGATAGAGGCGCTCGATCACATCCATGACGTCGTCGCGCTCCACAAACGACATTTCTATGTCAAGTTGGGTAAACTCAGGCTGGCGGTCTGCCCGGGGGTCTTCGTCGCGGAAACATCGCGCGATCTGGAAGTAGCGGTCCATCCCGGAGACCATGAGCAGTTGCTTCAGTTGCTGGGGCGATTGCGGCAAGGCATAGAATCGTCCGGCATGGACGCGGCTGGGTACAAGGTAGTCGCGTGCGCCCTCCGGCGTGCTCTTCAAAAGAATTGGCGTCTCGATCTCCCAAAAGCCTTCCGCATCCATGAAGTCACGGATCGCCTTTGTTAGCCGGTGTCGCAGCTCCATCGTCCGTTGCATCTCTTCACGCCGTAAGTCTAGGTACCGGTACCGCAACCGAATCGACTCATCCACCTCCAAGGCAGGGTTGTTGAGATCGAACGGCGGTGTTTGCGTTGCCGAAAGAATTTGAATGACTGTGGCGTGCACCTCGATGTCGCCCGTAGGCAGATTGGGATTCCGCGTGCCTTCGGGACGCACTTGAACCGTGCCGGACAGGCTGAGCACGAATTCATTGCGGACTCGAGAGACAGTTGCCTGAACATCTGCCGAGGCTTGCGGGTCTATCACCACTTGCGTTAGGCCATAGCGGTCACGCAGGTCTAAGAAAACCACGCCGCCATGGTCCCGCCGCCGGTGCACCCATCCGTTCAGCGTGACCGTTTGCGCGACATCTTGTTCGCGTATCTCGCCACAGGTATGGGTGCGTTTCCATCGTTCACTCACGAAAATATGCTCCTTAGTATAGATAGTTGCTTGGCTCTTGAACGGACACGAGTGTTGGCTAATGGCACTGCTTCACCCCCCAGTCCAGGTAAGTGTGGACGAGGGAACTACCCGCAGAGCCAACACGCTATCACTTCATGCAAGTGAGAAGAGAGGTCTTACAACAGGGTCTACATTTATTGCAGACTGGGGCAAGCGTGTCCGTCCGGTGGAACTACCGGCGGAGCATTACTGCCGCTGCCCCGGTAGCCGGAGCCACGGAGCAGTGCATCATCTGCCTCTCTTTCAAGTCTCATTCGAGCACCTTGGCAATGAGTAATCGGGGACAGGTCTACTATGATACTGCCGCTTCCACAGTGGTTTCCAATACAGCAGGACGCGGGGCCGCCACAAAGTGCAAACTATCTCCCAGCAAGTCCACTGTTACGCCTTGCCCCTCGGCAAGGTCACCGTTCAGTAGCATCTTGGCCAGCGTGTTTTCGATCTCACGCTGCACAAGCCTGCGCAGAGGCCGGGCGCCGTAGTCATGGTCGTAGCCGTTTTCGACCAGCCAATCCTTGGCCGCCGTGCTCACGTCGAGCGTGACACTGCGCTCTTCCAAGCGCTGGCGCACCTCATGAAGCATGCGTTCGACGACATCCCGCAATTGGAGTTTGTTCAAGTAGTGGAAGACAATGATTTCATCGATCCGATTGAGAAACTCGGGCCGGAACATTTGCCGTAGCTCTCTATGCAGTTTCGCCTTGATAGATTCGAAGTCTTCTCTCTCTTCATCCGTACCACCGGGTTGGAAGCCAAGAGTACCATTGGTGCTAAGTATGTTCGCGCCGACATTGGAGGTCATGATGATGACCGTGTTGCGAAAGTCGACAACATGTCCGTGGCTGTCTGTCAGTCGACCGTCCTCCATGATTTGAAGCAACGTATTGAATACGTCTGGGTGCGCCTTCTCAACCTCGTCAAAGAGCACCACTCGGTAGGGCCGCCGACGCACAGCCTCCGTCAACTGTCCGCCTTCTTCGAATCCAACATACCCGGGGGGAGCGCCAATCAGACGACTCACGCTATGCCGCTCCCGATACTCCGACATATCGATCCGCACCAAAGCATCTTCGTCATCGAACATGAACTCGGCAAGTGCCCGCGCGAGTTCGGTCTTGCCGACACCCGTGGGGCCGACGAAAAGGAAGCTGCCAATCGGTCGCTTGGGGTTTGCCAAGCCTGAGCGCGAGCGGCGAATCGCTTCAGACACGGCTAGTATGGCTTCTTCTTGGCTTACAATTCGCTTGTGTAGCTCCTCTTCCATGTGCAAGAGTTTTGCGGCTTCCTCTTGAAAGAGCTGTGCCACCGGAATACCGGTCCACTTCGCAAGCACCTGAGCGACGTCTTTCGCGTCAACCTCGTCGTGCATCTCTTGGCTGCCAAGCCACCCTTCGCGAGCACTCTCATACTCTTCCTGCAATCGCAGGTGCTCCGTACGATAGTTGGCAGCTTTCTCGTAGTCCCGATTTTGCCATGCGGCTTCCTCTTCGCGCTCACACCGCTTTAGTCGACTTTCAAGCTCCTTGATGTCATCGGGCATGCTGAAGATCTCCATGCGCACTTTCGCCGCTGCCTCATCGATGAGATCAATGGCTTTGTCCGGCAGAAATCGTTCAGTGAGGTATCGTTGCGAAAGCTTTGCCGCGGCACTCAGAGCATTGTCGAGAATTTTCAGGCCGTGATGGGCCTCGTATTTGTCGCGCAGCCCTTTAAGGATGGCGATTGTATCCTCCACTGTGGGCTCTTCGACATAGACCGGCTGGAACCGACGCTCGAGAGCAGAGTCTTTCTCGATGTGGCGGCGATAATCGTCTAGTGTCGTAGCGCCTACGACTTGCAGTTCACCGCGCGCCAGCGCCGGCTTGAGGATGTTTGCCGCGTCAATTGCACCTTCGGCGCCACCAGCGCCGACCACGGTATGAAGTTCGTCGATGAAAAGAATGACTTCGCGCTTTGCCTTCTGGACCTCATCCACAACACCCTTGAGCCGTTCCTCAAACTCACCACGGAATTTTGCCCCTGCAAGAAGCGCAGCCATATCCAAAGCGATAACGCGTTTCTCGCGAAGCAGCTCGGGCACATCGCCGTTCACGATGCGCTGCGCCAGTCCTTCGACGATGGCGGTCTTGCCGACACCGGGTTCGCCCATGAGTACAGGGTTGTTCTTGGTACGCCGCGAGAGGACCTGCATCACGCGATGAATCTCCTCAGCACGTCCAATGACCGGGTCAAGCTTGTTGTCACGCGCAAACTGCGTCAGGTCAAGGCCGTAGCGCTCCAGCATGCGATATTTAGATTCCGCTTCCGGGTCGGTAACGCGATGCGAGCCGCGCACTTTCTCCATCGCTTGGTAAATCTTCTCTCGGTCAATGCCAGCTTCCTGCAGGATGCGGTGGGTATCCCCATCCTCCGCGCCGGAAATAGCGATGAATAGATGCTCGGTACCGACATATTCATCCTTGAGGCGGGCCGCCTCTGCCGCAGCCAAGTCGAGCACACGCTTGGCGCGCGGCGTCAGGTAATACTGTGCTTGTCCGCCCTGTCCGAATGTGACTTGCGGCCGCGGCCGCAGTGTCCCTTCAAGACGCTGTTCAAGCTGCGCTGAATCGACACTGAGTATTCCCAGCATCTGCGGCACCAAACCGTCGTTCTGCTTGAGCAGCGCCAGCATGATGTGTTCGGTATCAAGTTGATTGTGGTTGTGCTCCAGCATTACCTCTTGGGCTTTTGCGAGAGCTTCTTGCGCCTTTGTCGTGAAACGGTTATTCCACGCCATCTCCCTTGTCCTTTTCGTTTCGCTTTCATCCTTGAAAGAAAGACGCAGTCTTTCTATATCGGCAGATTCTCAATCGTCTCGAAGAGGGCCTTCTTTGCGAAAGTGGCGACTTGGTCATTTGTCCCTAGTAATTTCGGGTCACGCGCTGCAGCAGACCTTTGAGGCGGGCTAGCTCTGCTTCGTATTGCTCGCGCTGCGCGGTGAGTCTTTCATCCATTTCCTGCTGGAGCCTTTCCATGCGCTCGGTGAGGTTTAGGATCACTTCCACACCGGCGAGATTAACTCCAAGATCATTGACGAGCCGCTGTATTTGCTCCATTCTCTCCAAGTCCGCATGCGAATAGAGTCTCACATTGCCTTTGGAGCGACGGGGCTTGACCAAGCCCAGTCGCTCGTAGTGCCGGAGCGTCTGGGGATGAACGCGCAGTACCTCAGCCACTACACCTATGGCATAGAATGGCCCCTCGCCTTCAAAGCGAATGTCCATGGTTATCCTCTATTTGCCCGGTGAAGCGTAGTTTTATCCCGGTTCGCGCTCTACGCTGTGACTGGGCTACCCTTCCGCAGTAATGCCAACTCTGCAAAGAGCTCTTTCTCGCGAGACGTCAGTCCCTTCGGTAGTCGAACCTGCACCCGAACAAACAGGCCGCCGCGATCGCTACTCTTCAGTTTCGGCATGCCTTGGCCGGCAAGTCGGAATATCTGCCCATTTTGAGTTTCAGGAGGAATGCGCATTACGACGTTCTTGCCGTCAGGAGTCGGCACCAGTATCTCCGCGCCCAGTACAGCGTCTACGAGATCAACCTGCACGTCAGTGTGCAAATCGTCGGACTTCAACTCATAACGTGAGTCCGGTGCTATCTTGACTACCAGATACAGATTGCCGCGCTCGCCGTTTCTCCCGGGATGGCCTTCACCGGCGACGCGGATGCGGGAGCCTTCACGCACTCCGGCGGGAATCTTCACTTCGAGGCGTCGGTGCCGCAAGCGGCTGCCACTGCCCCGGCACACCGTGCACACCGTACCTTCGGCGCGCCCGGAGCCCGCACAAGCCGGACATGGTCCCGGCACTTGCAAATCGAATGTGCGTAAAGTGCCCGCAAAGGCTTCGGCCAGCGTGACCTCTATCTCCTGCTCCAGATCGCGGCCTTGTTGGTCGCCCGGTTGCTGCGTGCGACCGAAAAGCGACTCAAAGAAGTCAGAAAAGCCGCCGGACCTCACGTTGCCACGCCCAATGCCATCGGATTCGATGCCTCCTAGTCCGCCCATGTCAAATGGGAAGCCGCTGCCGCCGCCGGTACGCGCGTGGTTCTGCCAGGACCGCCCGGACTGGTGGACGGCCCGCAATTGGTCGTAGCGCGCCCGCTTCTTCTCGTCCCGCAGCGCCTCATACGCTTCATTGATTTCCTTGAATCGGTCCTCTGCGTTGGAGTCGCCGGGGTTCACGTCCGGGTGGTACTTGCGGGCAAGACGCCGATAGGTCTCTTTTATTTCCTTCGTCGAAGTCTTGGGCGACACGCCCAGTACCTTGTAATAGTCCTTGAACTCCATCACACTCTCTTTGCGGCTCAAGGTATGCGTTCAGGCCGCGGATTCCGTTGCCGTCAGGATGTGTCACTTGGTTCTTCAACTGAAAGGCGCTGCTGCGCCACGCGAACTCTCGCGGGACGAAGAACCGTATCACCAAAGAGATAGCCTGTCTGTATCTCCCCAACGACGGTATCGGTGTCCACATCGCATTCAGTCGTCTGCACCTCTACCGCTTCGTGATATCGCGGATCGAAGGGCTCACCCAAGGCTTCGATGCGCTTTACCTCTTGACGCTCCAACACTTCGCGGACCTGCAATAGTGTCATGCGAATGCCAGTAAGCAGGTCTTCTACGGTGTCTGTCTGGTGCTGTTCCTGATAGGCGACAGCTCTTTCAAGATTGTCCACGACAGGCAGAAAGGCTTCGAATGTCTGCTTTTGAGCCTCACGGATGCCCTCCGCAGCGAATTGGACCGACCGTCTCCGGTAGTTCTCAAAATCGGCGCGCGCGCGCAAGAATCGATCTTTGTACATCTCAGCTTCTTGCGCGGCAGTAGCAAGTTGCTCTTCAAGCGACGCACCCGTACCGAATTGCTCCAAGTCAAATTCGGCGGCTGCGCCGGCGTCCGGCGAATCATGATTGTCCCGCTCCTGCGCCAACTCAGCGGCGCGGGCCCCAGTTTCCTCGCCGGCAGACTGTGCAGCTTTCTTCGTTCGTGCCACTAGTTACAAACCTCCCACCTAGAGGCGGCCATAAAAGCAACCACCTCACTAGCGCTTCTCGCCGCCAGTCGCTTCTTCTTTGCCTTCCGAGTCAGACTCATCTGTGGCACGGAACTCAGCATCAACAACGGAATCGTCACTGCTCTCGGCGGCGCTGTCTTGCGTGCCGGCTGCAGCGCCAACCGGATCGCCATCGCCATCACCATTTTGCGCCGCACCGGCGCGGGCGTACATGGCCTCGCCAATCTTCATTGACGTTTGCTGCACCTCTTCCACTGCCGCGTTGATGCTCGCAGTGTCATCTCCCTTTAGAGCCTCGCGGAGATTCTCTAGAGCACCTTCCACTGCCGTACGGTCCTCCTCAGGCACGTCGTCCCCAAGATCTTTAATTGAACGCTCCGTCTGATACAAGAGGGTATCCGCACGGTTGCGCAATTCTATTTCCTCGGCACGCGCGCGGTCATCGTCGGCGTGTTCTTCGGCTTCCTTGACCATCCGGTCCACTTGATCTTTGCTGAGGGTCGTGGACGCGTGGATGGTCACGTTCTGCTCTTTTCCGCTGCCCAGGTCCTTGGCCGTCACGTTTAGAATGCCGTTGGCGTCGATATCGAATGTCACGTCAACCTGAGGTACACCGCGCGGCGCAGGCGGAATGCCCTCCAAACGAAACTGACCCAAGGGCATATTGTCCTTTGCCATTGGGCGTTCGCCCTGATAGACCATAATGTCCACCGCGTTCTGGCCGTCTTGTGCGGTGGAGAAAATCTCGCTCTTTCGCGTGGGCACGGTTGTATTGCGCTCGATCATCTTCGTAAACACGCCGCCAAGCGTCTCAACGCCCAAGCTAAGCGGCGTCACGTCGAGCAGAACAACATCTTGCACCTCGCCGCCAAGCACACCGGCCTGAATTGCCGCGCCAACTGCCACTACCTCATCCGGGTTGACGCCCTGGTGGGGGTCTTTGCCGATGAGCTTCTTTACCAGCTCCTGAATTACCGGCATACGAGTTGAGCCGCCTACAAGCACCACCTCATCGATGTCATTAGGGCTGAGTCCGGCATCGTTCAACGCCTGTTGGAAGGGTCGTTGGGTGCGTTCGGTCAGCGTAGCGGTCAGGTCTTCAAACCTGGCGCGCGACAACGTGTGAGAAAGGTGTTTGGGGCCATTCTGGTCGGCAGTAATATACGGCAGGTTGATCTCCGTCTGGACCATGGTGGAGAGCTCGATTTTGGCCTTCTCCGAGGCTTCGATTAAGCGTTGCAGCGCCTGCCGATCCTTGCGCAGATCGATACCCTCGTCACTTTGGAACTGCTCGGCAAGATAGCTGACAATTCTGTCATCGTAGTCGTCGCCGCCTAGATGGGTATCGCCCGCCGTCGACTTAACTTCAAACACGCCGTCGCCGACCTCGAGGATCGAGACGTCGAACGTGCCGCCACCCAGGTCCCAGACCAGGATGGTCTCCGTCGATTTCTTGTCGAGACCATAGGCCAGCGAGGCTGCGGTTGGCTCATTGATAATGCGCAGCACCTCGAGGCCGGCAACCTGCCCGGCATTCTTCGTGGCCTGGCGCTGGCTGTCATTGAAGTATGCGGGTACGGTAAGAACGGCCTGCGTGACTTCCTCACCGAGATATTTCTCAGCGTCGCCCTTTAGCTTCTGCAAGATCATCGCGGAGATTTCTTCCGGGGTAAAGTCTTTGCCCATAGCCGGAATCGCAACTCGTGCTTCGCCTTTAGGCCCCGTGGTTATCGTGTAGGCAACCAGTCGGCCTTCGTTTTGCACTTCATCTTGGCGATGGCCCATGAAACGCTTGATGGAAGAAACTGTGTTCTCAGGATTCAATACGGCTTGACGCCGCGCCAATTGACCGACCAAGCGCTCTTTGCTCTTGGTAAAAGCTACAACTGAAGGACAGAGGTCGCCGCCCTCCGACGTGGGGATTACCACCGGGTCGCCGCCCTCCATCACTGCGACCACGGAGTTGGTCGTACCAAGGTCAATACCTATTATCTTGCCCATACTTGCTATGCCTCCTCAGCTATTGTTGGACTTATGGGTGTGACGACCGGGTGACTCTCCGGCGTTGGGGCCGGAAGCCGCCGTTTCTTCGTCGAGAGCTTTTTCTTGTTCTTCCCGCCCGAAGCAGTCACGAGTAGCGCGGCCTCGAGCACATCGTCCATCGTTTCGGCCCAGATGATCTGCAACTGCTCAAGGGCTTCCTTCGGCACGTCTTCCAGACTATGTTTGTTCTTGCTGGGAAGTACCACGGAACGCACCCCGGCTCGGTGGGCGGCCAGCAACTTCTCTTTCAATCCGCTGACCGGCAACACGCGACCGCGCAAGGTGACTTCGCCTGTCATTGCAACGTCCTTGCTTACAGGTCGCTGCGTAAAGATTGAAACAATCGACGTCGCCAACGCCACGCCTGCAGAGGGACCTTCTTTAGGTACGGCGCCGGCCGGCACGTGGACGTGGAGATCATTCCCCTCGATCACGTCCGCTGAGATGTCGAAGGTCCGCGCCTTGGCACGGGCAAATGAAAGCGCCGTTATTGCAGACTCCTGCATCACTTCGCCAAGCTGACCGGTCAGGATGAGATTGCCTTTGCCCTTCATAAGAGCCGCTTCTACCGTGCTAACCTCACCACCGGCTGCGGTCCACGCCAGACCGGTTACGACACCAATTTCGTCTTCACGCCTGTCGAGTTTCGTGTTCAACTTCTCCGGGCCCAGCAGTTCCTGCACGCGGCGAGGGCCGACTCGTGCCGACTTTTGCTCACCCGCGGCAATCATGCGCGCAACTTTGCGGTCGATCGTGGCAATCTGCCGTTCTAGATTCCGCACGCCGGCTTCAGCGGTGTAGCCGCGAACTACCTTGCGCAGCCCTCCATCCGTGATTTTGCATTGCGACCGCGTGAGCCCATGCTGCTTTAGTTGGCGCGGGACCAAGTACCCACGCGCAATGTGGAGCTTCTCTTCCTCCGTATAACCCGAGACATTGATAACCTCCATACGATCAAGCAGGGCCGGCGGAATAGTCTCCATCAGGTTTCCCGTCGCAATGAAGAGCACCTTCGAGAGGTCATAGGGCACTTCGAGATAGTGATCGGAGAAGCTGAAGTTCTGTTCCGGATCCAAGACCTCGAGCATCGCGCTGGAAGGATCGCCACGAAAGTCGTAGCCAAGCTTATCGATTTCATCTAGCACGAAAACCGGATTGACCACGCCTGCCTGGCGCATGCCCTGGATGATCCTGCCGGGGAGCGCGCCAATATACGTGCGGCGGTGACCGCGAATTTCCGCCTCGTCACGTACGCCTCCCAAGCTGATGCGGACAAACTTGCGGTCCAACGCCCGAGCGACCGAACGGCCCAGTGAGGTCTTGCCAACTCCCGGTGGGCCGATCAGACAAAGTATCGGCGTCCGTGCATGCTTTGCGAGGCTGCGCACTGCAAGATATTCGAGAATCCTATCCTTAACCTTGTCTAATCCGTAGTGATCCTGGTCAAGGACTTGCTTTACTTGGCTTATTTCCACTTCCTCGTGCGAACCGTCCGCCCACGGTAGGCCAAGGAGCCATTCCAAATAGGTGCGAACTATGCCTACTTCCGGTGAAGCCGAGGGCATGTTGCCAAGGCGTCCGGCCTCATGGCGCGCCTTGTCCTTTACCTCATCCGGCATCTGCGAATCTTCGATCGCCTTCTTGATCTCCTCGATCTCAGCCAGTTGCGGATTGGCTTCTCCTAATTCGCGGTGGATTGCCTTGAGTTGCTCGCGGAGATAGTACTCCCGCTGAGCCTTCTCCATCCCCTGCTGGATTTCGCCTTGAATGCGCGACTTGACCTCGGAAATCTGTAGTTGTCGGGCCATGATGCGGTAGACACGTTTCAAGCGCTCCACCGGGTCTGTAATGCTTAGCAGTTTGCGCCGCTCTTTGAGGGTGAGCTCAGGCGCGTAACCAAAGAGATCTGCAAGTCGTCCTGGGTCGTCCATGCCCCGCGCCACTGCTACTGCGTCACGTGGCACCTGAGGTTCCTTCTCAACATAGGTCTCGATCTGGTTGATGACACTCCGCACCAGCGCTTCGGTTTCTAGTGTGGACTCTGCCACCTCCTCTATAGCCTCCACCTCTGCGATCAAGTGCTTCTTCTTCCAAATCTTGACTAAGCGGCCTCGCTTTTGACCTTGGAAGAGCGCCTGATGTTTGCCGTCGGGAAGTCGAATAAGCTGACCTACACCGGCGATGGTCCCGATAGTACCGGCATGCTCCTGCTTTGGGCGCTGCGGATTGAACTCTTTGTCCGGCGTAAGGAGCAAGACCTTGTGATCATCCTCTACGGCCGCCGCGACCGCCTTAAATGCCGAGTCGTCTTCAAGGCGCAGGGGAACGGTCATATACGGAAAGACAACGGAGTCCATGAGCACTACAACCGGCAGGCGCAGGAGATTGTCCTCCGCCACTGCTTCCTCAGTCTGTCGAACCTCTTCAGGCTGCTTTGCCATGCGATTGGGTCCTTACGAGCTCCCTTAGATTGACTTTACTGCATTAGATGTAATAGTTGAGTGTCACCATGTCAACTAAACTGTAGTTTCTGATATAGGGTCATTATACACGCACGTCTAAACTACTGCAAGAGTTCTGCTTTCCTTTATCCGCGGCCAATGTGCCTCCAATCGTACATTACGTACAAGTGCCCTGCCGGCCCAATAGCACTAGTCTTAAGTCCGGAACTGCCATGGCTTTGCATTCAACCTTTGACATCGCCGAGTATTCAAGGATACACATTAAAATGACAAGCCGCCCGGGCGTACGAGCGGCATGTCATCAGGAAAAAAGGAGGAAGGATGGTACGTATATGCGTGGAACACATATGCGTTTATTCAGATTTTGGTGAGCCCTGATTCAGGGCTCTCAGTCGAAGAGCAAAGCCCTCTGGCGGAGAATAGTGTCTCCCAGGAGACCTAGTTGTACTTCGTATCGTGTTCCAGCGTGTTGGGGGTGATACTCGAAGCGTGCGCGTTGGAAATACTGCACAATTCGACCGTCCTCAACCACCTCTTGCGTAACGGGGTAGCCAAAGATGTAAATGCCACCATTCTCACGGAAGAACTTCAAGAAGGCAAAGTGCACAGAGTGACCTGTCTGCGGAAAGTACTCTTGGGTTTCAGTCGTCGGCAATGGCCCCACAGTCTCGGCAGGCGGCTCGCCATTGCGAATGTAATTGCCGAGCAGCATTAGTTGTACTTCGTAAGGCGTTCCTGCGAATTCCGGGTGATACTCGAAACGGGCTCGTTGGAAATACTGTACGGTCATGCCGTCTTCAATGAGTTCTTCGGTGCGCGGATAACCGAAGATGTCGATACCGCCATATGCCTCGAAGTACTTGCGAAATCCGCCAAAGATGTTATGCCCCGTCTGAATGTAATACATCGCGTCCGGACTTTCGCTCTGCGGCACCGGGTCAGTCGGTAGAGAGTCACGTAGGCCGATACTTACCCAAAGATCATCGCCGAAGATCCTTCCACCCGGTCCCTGCATGGTCCAGACGCCCATACACTCGCCGCAGTAGGTCGGCGCTTGCAATTCAACGCTCACGGCGCCGCTTTCACCTGGCATCAAATGTGGCAAGGGCACGCTCTCGGGGCCGCCGAGGCGATTCCTGCCTTTGAATACCAGTCTGTAGTCTTCGTTCCACGCGCTTCCACCGGTATTCATGATTCTCCAGGTCTTAGTAAAGTTGCTTCCCGCCATGACGGCTGTGCCGTCCGGAATTGTTAGATCTTCAATGAAGCGTCCGTCCGGATTGATAAAGTACGTGAGGATACCACTAAAGATCGAGGCTGCGACTTGCTGCTGGTAGTTCGGGTCATTGAGCCTGATTGCCTCTGAGTAGTTGGTCAATGTGCCTACCTCGGCAATGACCGCCGGAATTCCGATCTTACCTAAGAGGTAGTACGGAACCGAACGAACACCGCGGTCATCTGCACTAGCTACTATCCGAAGACTGTCGCGGAGGGTGAGAGCAAGGTTTCTACTTCGAGCTATGAGTTCCGGCGGTCGTGTATGGGAATATAGGTATCCGGATGCCGGACCGTAGAAAACCACCACACCCGTGCGCGACGTATCCTCCAAAGAGTCCGCATGAATGGAGATAAAGATGTCTCCATTCGATTCACTTGCGATCTGCAGCCGCGCTTCCAGATCTGATCGGCGATGATCCGCGCTGTTTCCTAGAGTCAAGTCGCCATCGCGTGTATAAATTGTGGTTGCGCCGGCCGCTTCCAAGAGCGACTTGACTTTTAGCGCAATCTGCAGGTTTACGTCTTTTTCTTTGAAACCATTGACCACGGCTCCCGGGTCTTCCCCGCCATGCCCAGGATCAATCACGATCACTCTACCGTCGAGTGGACCCGTGGCCTGTGCTGAGTAGCATGGAATTCCAAAGGCAGTAACAACAACGACTAAGAGGGTTGCGAGAAGCAAGACGCGAATAGACCGCATACGTCATTCGCCAAGGTGGTGGGTAAAGCAAAGGCAAGCTTGGGAACAAAAATAAATGGGTAGTGAGATACTACGTCACTTACTATAGCATGGTGGTCAGAAACGTGCAAGGGTTTTCGTGAGATTTCTGCAACAATTCCAATTGCGGCAGTCGGCGAGCCGATTTGCGCGCACGACATCCGCATCAGGCGGAAAGTGTTGATGGTGCCTAGTTTGGCACTTCTAGGGTTCGCACTCGGCTGGAAAGCACGATGGAATCAACCTGCTGATAGGTTATCGTGTCGATCACGTGAATGACCGGATCACTCTCTTCCGCAATGTAGAGGTACTGCCCGTCGCTCGAGAGCGCCATCGCACGGGGCCGCTGTCCGACCGGAAACGTATCCTTCACCTCAAGGGTTTCCGGGTCAAGCACCTGGCAGTAGCCAAGCACCCCATTAACCACATATAAGTATTCTGCGCTGGGATGCATTGCTAGGGCGACAGAACCGGCGCTCGTTGTTGCTCCTTGTTCCACTTTGCCGTCATGAATGCCGATAATTGCCAGGACTCCAGAATCTATGAGCGTTGTAAACAACCGTGTGCCGTCCGGGGCCAAAACACTCCGTCCCGGATTCTCGTCGACTTCGATTGTGCGAAGCACGGCGAGCGGATCAGTGCTCAAGACTGTGATCGTCTTGCTCAAGTGCCCAACGTGAATCAGGCGGGAGCCGTCCGGCGTAAGGATGAGTTGCCCATACGAGGGGATATTCGTCACACTTGCCGTAACACGTTGGGTCTCCATGTCGATTTCCACAATGCGGTAGACTCGCTCATCATTGTCGCTCTGGAACCTTAGGAGGCCGTACATGGTCTTCTCATCTGCAGGAAGAAGCGACATGAAGGTCGGCTGTACGTAATCGCTCTTGATTGCTATGCTCTCGTCCTCTTCACCTGTGACAGCGTCAAAGCGAGCAATCGAACCGTCATTGCCGCCGCTGTAGAGAATGCGACCATCCAAGCTGCGGACGAGACTATTCGTAGTTGAGATGTCCTCAATGCGAGATATCGGCAAGTTGCTGGCCGTATCAATAAGGGTGAGTGAGTTATCAATGCCGCCAACGAACAGACGACCTCCAGGACTCGGGATCAAGGCAACCGGCACTTCAGTTTCGCGTCGTGAGACTTCAACTTCGGCACGAACAAGTGCATAGTCAATCTTGCGCACGCCAACGACATACGAGCCCAGGGGTACCGTCGGGATGGTCGCCTTACCATCCTCCCGCGTAAACACTTCAGCCAGTAGCTGGCCGACGGCGTCGTAGAGGGTCACGTGCGCGCCGGTAACAGGCTCGGCATCATCGGCAGTTACCGCCACCACGAGCGGCCAGCCGGTACGCGTAACCTGCAGCGGCAGGGTCAGTAGGTGCTCACGGCCGCGCGGGGTTTCCCCGCGGGCCTCTAGAACCAGAGCATTCTCGCCGAGCAGCGGAAGGTCTACGGGGAGTACGAACGGGATCCGAAACGTGCCATAGGCATCTGCCCACGTGTGTCCCACAGAGACCGCTGAATCCCCGTTTGGATAGGTCAGTTGGAGCCGAATGAGCGCACCTTCCGGCCAGCGGGCTCCAGTGATGAAGACCGTGGCGCCAAGCTCGGCGCGACTCGGGAGAACACTCACCGCCGGCTCACCCTCTTCGCTCATCTCAAGCACGGGTGACGGGTACTCCGGTACGCCGCGTAGGCGGTTAACAAGCGCACCGGCAAACCCCAAGACCAAGACCAAGCCCACGACGGAAAGTAGGCTAATTACCAAGGCGCGCGTACGATTTGTTGAGAGTGCCATCGATGCTCCTACCTTGCCCGACGGTTAACCTCAATAGTACTCCGCCCATAAGCCTGTGGGCAATGTAATGCGCGCTCATCATCTCCGCGCCGCAAAGTAGACGACCGGCGCAGTGTATGCGGACAGCGCCTTAGACGTGGCGCGGTGGTTTGCTGCTGTAAATCCCACAGGCCTCATTAGTGTGTACGTGACTGATCCTCGCGCCAAGGCGAAGGTGCGCCAATTGCTTGAGATCGGGTTCTCTCGAATGAACGAGGACTTGGAAGGCTTCTGCAATCCCATTGACTGTTACAACTCCTGGGAGTAGTGATAATTGGGCTTGCGGCGTAACCGATCGAGCGCAAACTGACGCTTCCATTCACTTGGCGGCAACATCGCCCAAGACCTACTTTGCCAGCTCCCCGCAGCACACTTGCTGCCAGAGCAACGCTCATAGTTGAGGAAGTGGTGCTGCGGCGGCAAGATGAGCACATCCAGCTTGCTCTCGCTAGATTGTTGCGATTCCCAACATTCGTGTAGAAGTTAAAAATGCGGAGATACGAGCGATAGCCTATAGTGGCACTGTACCCTTGCACAATGGATACGTCGTAGAGCATGGCGAGTCAGGGCAATGCAAACTGTTTATCGGAACATAGTGCCTGGTGAGTGTCTCTTGTCACTCTTGGAGAGTGCACGCGCATGAAGTTTCTGCTTTTTACCAAGCGACTGGAACACCTTTCCCTAGAGGAGTTGGCTGCGACCGTAGCCGGGCTGGGCCTTGATGGCGTTGACCTAACGGTGCGGAGCACCGGTCACAACTTGCCGGAAGCGGCGGCGGGTACGGCCGGCCACGTGGCCCCGGACCGCGTGCATACCGATCTTCCCCACGCGGTAGATGTCTGTCGCGCCCACGGCCTCGATATCGGCTGGATTACGACCGACATCACGAGCGCTGAGTCGCCGTACGCGCGCGAGGTCATCGCAGCCGCGAGCGCATGCGGCATACGCCAGTTCAAACTCGGCTACCATCACTATCGGGGCTTCGGCCATCTGCGGAAGCAAATCGATGAAATGCGACGCGACCTAGAGAGCATTGAGCGCCTCTGCCTTCAGTATGGGATCCAGGCCGGTGTGCACATCCACGCCGGGTACTGCTTGTCCGCCGAGGCGATGCTGGTGGAGCGCATAGTGGCCGACTTCGATCCGGCAGCCATAGGCATCTATGCCGATCTGGGCCACATGGGCCTGGAAGGCGCGTATGGGGGCTGGGTGCAAAGTCTCGACCTCATCGCCGACCGCCTCATCATGCTCTCTCTCAAGAATGTGGGACTATTCCCCTTTACCGGCCAGGACGATCAGGGCCGTCGCTCGCACGTTCGCCCGGCCCAGGACAGTGCAAACTCGGGACGATCCGATGCGGTCGTTTCCTGGGAGAGTAAGTTCGTACCTTTAAAGGAAGGCATCACTCCCTACCGCGAGGCGTTCCAATACCTGAAGCAGATCGGATACGGCAACTACGCCTGTTTCCATACGGAATACCAGGGCGCGTGGAGTTGGCGGGAACTATCCTATCCTGAGCTAATCGCCCAGGTCAAGGAAGACATCGCCTACGTACAGCAGATTACTGCGGAACTCGACATGTAGCAGACACTGGCTTCTGGGATATATGAATGCCGTGAGAGCTTCAAGAGAGATGAGCCTTACTTCTATTATGTAAATACATGTCCTTGCAGTGTTGATAGGATTTAGGTAGCGAATTGCGGGAGGACGGCATGACGTACCGTATCGGTTTGATCGGACTTGAGCAGCATGTTGAGCGTGTGTTTGCTGCCGTGGACAACGATCCTGAAATTGCGCTCGTGGCGGTTGCCAACGCTGGTGAGCAGGCCACAGAACTTGCAGGCAAGTACCAGGCCGCCATTCATGACGACTTTCATGACCTCTTGGCACGTGATGACATCGACGTCGTCGCGAGCTTTCAGTTGCCGGTGCACCAGGGAGAAACCGTCATCGCGGCGCTGGAAGCGGGGTTCCCGGTGCTCTCGGAGAAACCGATGGTGACAAGCCAAGAAGAGCTCGACCGCGTGATCGAAATTCTCCAGCAGAACCCGTCCCTCCACGTCGGGCAACTGTTTAGTCGGCGGGGCAATCCGGTTTATCGCGCAGTCCGTGAAGTGGTAAACAGTGGACAGATTGGCGAGGTGGCCCTTGCGTATGCATTGATTGCGGCAACCGAGCGGCGCGGCGACCGGCCCGAATGGTTTTTTGACCGCAGGCTCTCCGCAGGGCCGGTGCTCGACCTGCTCATTCATGACATCGACATTGTGCGCTGGATCACGGGTCTGGAGTACACAAGTGTCATCGGCACGGAAGGCAATTTCGGTCGTCCCGATGATGCTCACTACCACAATGCCGGACAACTCCTCTTTCGCATGGACGGCGGCGTGAGCGCCGTAATGGAGCACCACCGACTCGTGCCCCCAAGCCTGGGGCGCATGGACAACCGCCTCAAAATTCTTGGCACCGAGGGCCAGGCGGAGATTACGCACGATGGCAGAGTTTGGCTCTATCTTTGGGATGAGCAGAAGGAGCTCATCGACCTCCCGGCACAACAAGACATCTTTGCGAACTTCGTACGCACGGCCTGCGCGGGCTATGACCCAATCGTGAGCACGCAGGATGCGGTACAGAGTATGCAGGCCACGCTCTGTGCCACAGAAGCGGGGTATAGCGGTTCCTTGCAGGAGGTGCCGCCGGTACCGAAACTGCCGGAGCGTACGGCTCCTTGAGCCAAGCATTCAAGCTAGACTGGGTCATTCATATCTAGCGGAAGTCTCCTTGATGAAATAGTAGCTGTTCCCCTGGGTTTAGGGGCTAAAGAACGAGATTCACCGCTTGAGAATGAACAGCCGATCTCTTAGGAGTCCAACCGATGAATGTCATGGTAGATGTCAGCCCGGCGATGCCGCACCAAGGCACGACCCTTGCTTCTTGCCTCTGCCCGTTGATGCAGGCCGTCGGACGTCCTGAGTGGTCTATGGCACGGCTGCAGGGCGTTTTGGGGCATGCGTTCCAGTTTGACATGAAAGAGGGGGGCTTACATGTCAACCATGACCACCTCGACTGGGGCCCTGCGCTGGACATTCTTCCGCGGCTCGCGAAGTTCCAAGTTCTTGACTCGAACAAGAATGACACCGGCGTCGAGCTTCTTGCGCTGAAGCAAGAGGCGAGAGACGCGGTTTTGGCCGGACTGAAACAAGGCGCCCCGTCGCTGGTTTGGTCCCCGATGAGTCTAGGAACTCTCTGAATAAGTCATGGTTAGTATGACATACTCAAGGTAGAACGGATCAGAGGATGAGGAGGAAGCGGTGATGGATCGGCCCACCTTTGGCGACTTGGCGTTTACGCACAAAAAGCACAGGACGCGGCGGGAGAAGTTTTTGGAGCGGCTGGAAGGGCTGGTGCCATGGCAGCGGTTGGAGGCGCGCATTGAGCCGCACTATCCCAAGGCGGGTCGAGGGCGTCGACCCTATGCTTTGTCGGTGATGCTGCGAGTTCACCTGGTGCAGCTCTGCTACAACCTGAGCGATCCTGGGATGGAGGATCTGTTGTACGAAGCGGAGTCGGTGCGGCGGTTTGTGGGCGTGCGTCTGTCGGAGCCGCTACCCGACGAGAGCACGATCCTGCATTTCCGCCACCTGCTGGAGAGACATCACCTCGGGCAGGAGTTGTTTGCGGAGATCAACGGGTATCTGGCGGCACAGGGGGTGCGGTTACAGGAGGGAACGATCGTGGACGCGACCATCATAGCGGCGCCGACCTCTACCAAGAACCGGAGCGGGCAGCGGGACGCGGAAATGCGTCAGGTGAAGAAGGGGAACCAGTATTACTTTGGGATGAAACTGCACATCGGAGCGGACGCGGCCACGGGGGTGGTGCACAGCTTTGCAACGACGCCGGCCAACGTGCACGACGTGACGCAAGCGCACCGGCTGCTGCACGGTGAGGAGGCGCGGGTGTGGGGTGATGCGGGGTACGTGGGGGTACAGAAGCGGGCAGAGAACCTGGGGCTGGCGGTGGCGTGGCAGGTGGCGCTGAAGCCCGGGCAGCGGCGGAAGCTGGCGCCGGGAAGCCTGGAGGCGCAGGTGGAGAAGGCGAAGGCGTCGATCCGGGCCAAAGTGGAGCACCCCTTCCTGGACGTGAAGCAGCGGTTCAATTACGCCAAGGTACGCTACCGTGGTCTGGCCAAGAACACGGAACGCATAGCCATATTGCTGGGACTATCCAATCTGACGACGGCCCAACGCGCCGTGGGCGGCTGATCCAGGGCGCAGTGGGCGCAAAAGTCCGGTATGCAGCCGAAAACGGCTGCAAAGCAAGAGGATACCGGCCCGTGAGGCGCGCGAACAGGCCAAGAAAACACGACCGGCAGCCTACTGAAGCTCCTGATAGTCACTAAAACAGTTTGGTAACCCCTTGTTCAGAGCTTTCCTAGAAATGAAGGCAAACCATGAGTTTGCAGTTTGCTGGGGGCTGATCGTCGGGTACAGCGAGGCTGAGGAGACGTTTACATTCCGCCACCCGTTCGTCGATGGCACATACACCGTTCGCTTCGACGAATTCGGATTCCCCGATCCGAACGAGCCGATCAGCATTCGAGTGTATGATGGGCCTAGCACTGCGAATGAGAGAACAACGCATCTGACGGCGTTGCGGAATGCGGTAGCAACTGCGCACGCTACCCGCTACGCGCAGGATGACAAGCGCAATGCAAATAGACGGGCAACGCCGCATGGTTTCGCAGCATACGAACTCTGGCGCAAAGCGTTCGAGTCAAAGGATGTCCCGGCCAATTCCACCCATCACCATCTCGAGATGCTCATGTGGAGGCGTCTTGCCGCCGCCACATATGTGAGAGAACTCGTCACGCTTTTCCCCGATGCTGCTGATTATCTCGAAACAGCAGCGACTCACTACGATCGCGAAATGGAGTCGCTGAATCTCCTACACGATCTCTGCGACACGGCCTGTGAGAGGCAGGCGTGGCATGCAGAGGACCGTTCTGAAGCTGGCAAATTGATCGGCGACGCGTTGGAGGCTGAGCGCGAGGCAATCGCCAGCATTGAAGCAGGGATCGCCATCATAGACAGGTAGCGAATGTGAAGGTCTAGGTTGCGAAGAGAAAATCTTGACCGAATGACGACCAAGACATTGCGGTGAAGGCGGTAGTGGTGATCGTACCGGGTCCTTCATTCCGTTTCCTCCAGCGCAAGCTCAAGGAATACAGCCTACCGCGCCTTTCTCAAAGCTATCAGCACCTCAAAGCTATCAGCACCTCAAACGCACGGGGCCGTGTGGTGCGCCGTGAGCAAGGGCAACTGGGAGAGCTACAGTTTGACAACACACAGAGGGTAGAGCTAAGCTAGCAGCACGGTGGTTGTGTGAGGAGGACGGCTGGGGGAGGATGCCAGCGTGATTATTGACGTACATTCCCACGTCAAGAACGACCACGAGATTACGGTCTCGTTGCGCAAGGCGCGGCGGCTGGGCATCATCCTCTGCATCAACGTGCTCAACGCCTTCAATAACTTTCCACCCACACTGCCAACGCCGGAATACATCACCGCCTGCAACGACCTTACCTTTAAGGTAGCCTCGGGCAATACCGATTGCGTGATACCCATGTGGTATCTGAATCCCCACCACCCGGAAGCCATGCAGTCCGAGTTGCTGCGCCGCGTAAAGGCCTGGGACGGTCATCAGGGCGTGAAACTCTGGACCGGCGTGAAAGCCAACGACCCGCGTTTGGACGGCATCTTTCACCACTGCGCCGAGCACAAACTGCCGGTGCTCCAGCACACGTATATGGCGGTGACGGGCAACATGCCCGGCGAAACCAATCCCTTCGACATGCGTGAGGCCGGTCAGCGGCACCCTGACGTTAATTTCTTTTTCGGCCACTCGGGCAGCGACATGGAGTATGGCGCCAAGGCTTCCCAGGGCATGCCCAACCTCTTCATGGACGTGGGCGGCGGCGACGCCACCAACGGCTACACCGAAACCCTCGTAGAGCACGCGGGGGCAGACCACGTGGTCTATGGCAGCGACCTCAACGCGCCGCGCTCATTCATGTCCCAACTGGCGAAAGTATACGGCGCGGCCATTACTGAGGAAGAGAAAGAGCTGATCTTCTGGCGGAATGCCCACGGCATCTTTACACGGCAGACGGTCGCCTGGAGCCAATTCGAGCGCCATGAGGAGGCGGTTGGTCACTAGAAGCAAATTCAAGCTCACCGTCACTCCGGCGAAAGCCGGAGTCTAGGGAGGGGGCAACAAAGGATGGATTCCCGCTTTCGCGGAAATGACAGACCTCTTTTGAGACCAGTATTCGACAGATTTGTTTAGGCCGGTCCCATGATTGACGCAAATGCATACATAGGCGAATGGCCCTTCCGCCGCCTGAATCATGCTACTCCTGATGCGCTGCTCCGCAAGATGGACGCGCTCGGCATCGAGAAGGCAGTTGTCTCGCGGCTGGAAAACGTTTTCTACAAAGACGTAATGGTGGGCAACCGCGAGTTGTACCGGATCGTGCAAGAGCACCCGGACCGTCTGGTACCGGCCTTTACCATCAATTCAGCCATGCCATGTTGGGAGCAGGACTTCAAACGCTGCATGGAAGAGTTCGGGATGCGCAACCTGCGCATTCACCCCAATTATCACCAGTTTACGCTGCTGGAACCGCACACCACGCGCGTCATGGATGCAAGCCTGGAAGCTTATGCCCAGTATCATATGCTCACCGGCAACGCCCTGGCGCTGCTTGAATGCGCCAAGACCGAAGACCTCGTGGTGCTTCTCACGCTGACCCTGGAGGATTCCCGCTGGCATCACTGGCACGTGAAGGTGCCGCCGGTAACCACGTCCGACGCAGTGGAGGCCGTGTGTGCCTTTCCTGACGTGCGCTTTCTGGTGTGCACCGGGCGCTATGCGCACATTACGGATATCTGGCGGCGGGCGTACAAGACCGATAATCTCTACTTCGACGTCTCACGCGTACAGGGGCCGGTTGACGACATTGAGCAACTGTGTGCCCAAGTGGGAGCAGACCACCTCCTCCTAGGCACTAATTGCCCGATCTTCTATCCAGAGTCGGCAACACTCAGTATCGAGCATGCGGAGATCACCGACCGAGAGAAAGAACTGATGCTTTCTGCTAACGCGCAACGACTATTTGCAGTGTAGAGGGAGTGCTCTATGGCCAGCGCAACTAAGCTCGACGTTTCTCGTTCCGTTGATCTCTATGAGGAGGCCGTGCGGCTCATGCCCGGCGGCTCGCAGACCAAAGGGAAGCGCCCAAATCCCGCGTCCTATGGCGCCATGCCCATATTCATGTCCCATGGCAAGGGCTCCCGGCTTTGGGACGTGAACGGCAATAGCTACATTGATTACTATGGCGCGTCCGGGGGTGTATTGCTGGGCTATTGTTACCCGGAAGTTGACCGGGCAGTTGCGGAGCAACTTGAGAAAGGCATGCTCTTCAGCACCCCCTCCGAGCCGGAGATCGAGTGCGCCAAGCTCGTGAACGAAGTCGTGCCTTGTTCTGAAATGGTGCGCTTCCTCAAGGGCGGCGTGGACGTAAATTTATGCGCCACGCGCATTGCTCGCGCGTATACCAAGCGCGAGATCATTCTTAACAACGGCTATCGTGGGTGGGCGGACGAATGGAATTACTGGCGCAACGACGGTGGCATGCCGGCTGCATTCCACGCGCTGAATCAGCAGTTCCGCTTCAACGACCTTGACCACTTGGAAGAACTCTTCGCGCTCAACGACGGCAAAGTCGCCGCCGTCTCCTTTGATTGCGCGGAACCGGCCAAGGAGCCGGAGCCGGGCTTCCTGCAGGACCTCAAGGACCTCGCGCACCGGAACGGAGCGCTCGTGATCTACGACGAGTGTATGACCGGCTTCCGCTTTGCCCTGGGCGGCGCGCAAGAGTACTACGGCGTGGAGCCGGACATCGCAACCTACGCCAAGGGCATGGCCAACGGCATGACACTGGGCGCGGTGGCCGGCAGGCGCGACATTATGGAAAAGACAGCCGACTGTTTGATCAGTCTGACGTTTGGTGGGGAGACTCTCTCCCTGGCGGCGAGCATTGCCACGCTGCAGATCTGCCGCGACGAGGACGTGGCGGGGCACATCAACCGCATTTCTCGCGCCATCATGGACGGCGTAGAAGAGGTCTCGCAGCGGGTGGGCATCCCGATGGAGTCGTTCGGCCCGCCGGCGCTGTTCGGCATTCGGTTTATTGGCGGCGATCAGCCGCTCCCCGCTGACGCCGGAACGTTCTTCTATACCGGTCTTGCCAAGCGCGGCGTGATGCTCAAGGGCTCTTGGAACAATGTGCTGTACGCGCACAGCGATGAGGACGTGGCGGAGACCTTGGAAGCGGTGGAGGATACGTTGCTGGACCTGAGGCGCGCGCGGGATGCCGGCCGCGTTTCCGATGAGGTTGCTGCGGCTACGATACCGTTTAATCGGCCGTACTGATGTGAAGCTCGTGTTCCCGCTCAGCAGGCCAAGAGGTGCTTCGACCCTTCGACAGGCTCAGGACAGGCAAGCTCAGCTCGATCGGGCGACACGCTCAGATCGATCGGGCGACAAGCTCAGCATGAAGGGGCTTCTTGAACTGCCAATGAGCTGTCCTTAACCGTTCGCCCTGAGCCTGTCGAAGGGCCAGTTCGTACAGAGCGATGCACTTGAGGCACGAGTTCTAGGCGAGCAACTGTTTGAGAAAAACTTGCGCGTGGGGGAAATACTCATGGGCACATTTCAATTGCCGGTGCGCTCCTATCGGGTCTACCCGTTGCCCGGGCAGGAATATGACGACCGCAATTACGGTCACGTACACAAGACCCTAGAGCTTGATAGCACGAACACGGCCGTAATCGCCATAGACATGTGGAATCTCGGCAGCGATGGCGAGCCCATAATTCCCGGTGTGGAAAAATACTGGGAATATAACTACATGGGCGGGCACGGCGTGGCAAAGCGGGCAGGCAAGATCATGGAAGAAGAGATCGTGCCCGTGCTTGAGGCTGCGCGTGAAGCCGGCGTCCCGGTCATCCACAACGAACCGCGACAGGTCCTCGAGCGTTACCCCTGGGCTGAGCCGCCAGATCCTGCTCCGCCGCAAGCCGGTGACCCCTATCCCGACTGGCCGCCACCTGAGTTCCGCAAGGAGTTGCTGGCCGAATACCACAGCACGGTCTTCGGCGCAGGCTACAAGGAACCCTGGCGCGCAATCCAGCAAAACTACGACTTTGCCGATTGTGTGAAGCCGGACCCGCGCGACCACCTATTTTCGCAGCCTCAACAGATCGAGCGCTTTTTGGCGGAGCACAAGATTCTCAATCTCGTCTATGTGGGCTTCCTTTTGAACTTCTGTCTTCTAATGAAGCCGGGCGGCATTCTGCAGACCCGCAATCGCTATCGCGCCATTGTACTGCGGGACTGTACGGCCGCCTCGGAGACGGCATGGTCAACTGACGAAAACTTGATAACCAAGGCATTTATCCACTGGTTGGAGATTGGCGGTGCGCTCACCGCCACTGGTGAAGATTTCAAAGAGGCACTCTCACCCAAATAGACATACTTTGAAACGGAAGGAGGTTGTGAATTCAATCGCTTCAGAGAGTGCATGGAAAATCGTTCGACGGAATGGAATTCTCAGGAGAACAGGCATGAATACCACACACGGTAGTCTGAGTCGACGACGCTTTCTCGCCGGAGCAGCAGGTCTCATCGGCGCCAGTCTCTTGGCCGCCTGTGGCGTGGCCCAGGCTCCTGCCGTAGAACCGGAAGCCGATGAGGCGCCAAAGGCTGAAGAAGCCCCCACGACGGAGCCCGCGACGATCAACGTACGCTGGATCGTGAACGTTGCGGAGAACGCGCAAGCGTTCGAGGACGGGGTTATTAACCGGTTCAGGGAGATGCATCCCGACATCGACCTCAAGTACGAGGCCTCACCATACGGTGCGCATTACGAGAAAATGCTGGCCGAACTGGCCGCCAATGAGGCCATCGACATTCTCACTCCCGATCCAACCCGGTGGATTGAGTGGACGGACAAGGGGTTTGTGCGGGAAGTCACCGACCTCTACAAGCGCGACCAGAGTCAACTCGGAGACACCGTAGCCCTTGATTGGATCGTTGACCCGCAGGGGCGCTTCTGGTCCATGCCCTATACGGCGCTCGGCACCATCCACATCTACAATACGTCCATCTTCGACAAGTATGGCATCAGCGAGCCGCCCCGTACATGGAATCCCCACGACGGCGGCGAGTACCTGGACGTAGCGCGGGAGATTACAAGTCGGTCCAGTAGCGAACCAGACCCGATTTGGGGAATCTTCTCTGGCGCTGACTACACAACCGAAATGAGTACCTACATCGTTCAGAATGGCGCCAACTTCCTCTCCGACGACTTGACGCGGGCAACCATGCACGAGCCCGAGTTCATCGAGGCCATACAGTTCATGTACGACCTGGAGTTCAAGTACCGCGTGGCGCCGACTGCCGAAGATAAGGCGGCCTTTGTAGAGACCCTGGGCGAGGGCCGGCATCGCGATGCGCTCTTTGTGCACGGGCGCGCGGCGATGAACAATACCTGGTTCAACGCCGAGAGCGGGTGGACCCACCCGGACGTGGAAAACTTGCCCATGAAGGCTGTACCAATGCTGGAGAACAGCAAAGGAGGGCCAACTTCCGATAAGGTTGCCGGTTGGACGGCGGTCCAGTACATGTGGTCCGGCGCTAAGCACCCGGATGCCGTCTGGGAGTTCATGAAGTTCGCCATGTCGGACATCGAGTTCGGTGTGGCGGTGACGACGCTGCTCAACTACGGTCTGTCGGCGAATGCAAAGGCGTGGGACGATCCCCGTCTGGTGGCGACTAAGACCCGTCCGCCCCGCGAGATAGACTCCATCGCCACGCCGCTCCGGGAAGGCCGCGGCTTTATCACCCAGATCTTCCCCGGTTGGCGGGAGCACTTGGGATTCTTCAACGAGCAGAAAAAACTGGTCTGGGAGCACAAGCTGACGGTTGAGGAAGCGATGCAGAACGCCAGCAAGCACACGCAGGGCGTGATTGACGACTACTGGGCGAAACAGTAGTAGAGTTGTTTTCCTAGGACGCTTGGCATTTATATGTCGCATGACCTATGATTGACACAGTGTTGTCAATCATAGGTCATGCCTAGCGAATGCCGGTTAGAAAGGAGGTCAGAATAGCGGTGCGATAATTTGCGCCTTTAGTGACTCAGAGTCTCGCTAGGGGTACAACCATATTGTGTTGAGCCAAGCATGGAGGCTTTAGGGAATGACTGGACAACGAACTCTAATGACGCGTCGGGGACTATTGGCAACGACAGCGGGCGCAGGCGCTATGGTAGCGCTGGCCGCGTGCGGCCAGGTGCAAGCGCCGGCTGCTATGCCCGAGGCAGCCGAAGACGCGCCGAAGTCTGACGACATGCCCAAGATGGAAGAGGCGACGGTCAGTGTTAACTGGGTCGTGAACATTGCGGAGAACGCGGGGGCTTTCGAGGATCTCGTCCTCGGCCCGTTCAAGGAACTGCATCCCAACATCACGGTCAACTGGCAGTCCCTGGGCTACCGTAACCTCATGGACAAACAGGTCGTAGAACTCGCTGCCGGGTCGTCGCCGGACATCCTGGGTCCCGAACCTACCCGCTACCCTCAGTATCGGGACGCAGGCTACGTGACTGACCTATCGCCCTTTGTCCGGCGCGATGCGGCAGCGCTCACCGACGTAGTGGGTATCGACTGGCTGCAGGACCCAGAGGGCAAGCTGTGGACGTTCCCGTATGGCGTGCTGGCCACCATCCAGATTTACAATACAGCCATTCTCGATAAGTTCGGCATAAACAATCCTCCTGCCACCTGGAATCCCACGGACGGTGGTGAACTGCTCGAGACGGCGCAAGAAATCACGCAGCGCTCCAGCGCCGATCAGAGTCCAATCTGGGGATTCTGGAGCCGCAACGACTCCACCACCGAAGTACCGACGATGCTGATACAGAACGGCACGAACTTTGTAACCGACGACTACCAGCGTTTCCGGCTGCACGAACCGGAGTTCATTGATGTCATCCAGTTCCTGTATGACCTTGAGTTCAAGTACCGCGTGAAGCCAACTGCGGACGACATTGCGGTGCTCAATGAGAGCATTGCGGAAGGTCAGCGGCGTGACTCACCGTTCACCCAGCAGCGGGCGGCAGTGTATCACACTTGGTTCAATGCCGAGTCTGCCTGGAACGTGCCTGGCGTCGAGGAACTGCCGTTTAAGGCGCGGCGCTTCCCGGCCCACACAGTCAAGAGCACCAACTCTGACGCGGTGGGCAGCTACACGCCGGTGCAGTACATGTGGTCGGGTACCGAGAACCCCGACGCTACGTGGGAACTGATGAAGTTCATCAGCACCGACATCGAGGTGCAGGTAGGTGTCACCACACTGCTGAACTACGGCATGCCCGTGATCAGGGCGGCGTGGGACGACCCGCGTTTGAAGGAACAGAAAGCACGCCCGCCGCGCGAATTGGAACCGATCACGGAACCGATTGGCGAGGGTAAGGGCTTCATGACGCAGCTTTACCCCAACTATGGTGAGATACGCGGTGTCTACTTGGAGGCCATGAGGTCAGTGTGGAAGCACGAACAGACCGTTGCGGAAGCCATGCAGAACGCCGGCAAGCGGATGCAGGCCATGCTCGACGAGTACTATTCCAACAAGTAATGGCTCTCTGCGCTTTCTACTCGTGAAGGATTGGGTCAGAGTTCGCCCCCTCATTGCCAGAGGGGGCGAACTCTCAATTGATACCACTGTGTGGTTGCTGGTATGTCAGCATGTGATGTAAATTCGAGCGCAGCGAGAATTCTAGAGTCTGCAAAAGAAAAATCAAAGGAGCGTTTCATTGAAGAAAGAGACAGTCTTGGGCGAGGGCGTGTGCCCCCCATTCAGCAACTTTTCGCAGGGCCTGATGATTGAGGGCGGCAAGCGCCTTCTTTTCATTGCAGGCCAATTTCCGCTGGACGAGAACGGCAATCTGGTTGGCAAGGGCGACATAGAGGCCCAATCGCGCAAGGTCTATGCCAATATCGAGGCGCTCTGCCAGGCAGCAGGCGGCTCACTGGCGAACGTGGCGCACCTTAATATGTACGTCACAGACATCCGCTACCGCGCCGTCGTCACCGGCATCCGCAATGAGATCTTCGAGGCCCCATATCCCACAGCCACCATGGTGCAGATCGGCTCGCTCTCCGGCGAGGAGTGGCTGGTCGAGATTGATGCGATTGCCGTCTTCGATTAGAGCGAGACGATTCAAGGGTGCAGCTCAAACTTGGTGGAGCGCTGCCGAAGGCTTGTCATTCTTACCTCATATCCGCCATGCGGTTACGGTGCGGAATACTCGTGACGGTGTTGCCACGTCGTCACCTCCCACCAGCGCCTCAAAGACATTAACCATTGCTCGCCCTGCAGGCAGGCCTTGTAGCCCCGCGCGTCCATTTTCCACAAGGGGGAAGGGGTCACGCAAAGGACTCCAAGTGGCAGATTCCGCACCAAAGAGCGTATTCGCACTACACACCATCGGACT
Organism: Chloroflexota bacterium; assembly: GCA_965216245.1. Classification (GTDB taxonomy): domain Bacteria; phylum Chloroflexota; class UBA11872; order VXOZ01; family VXOZ01; genus VXOZ01. The sequence continues at coordinate 3,564,988 of OZ244145.1, read as the reverse complement.
CTAGCTGCCATGCCCTGCGGCATTGCGCGGCGCCTCCATAGCCGGCTTCGGTGCAGTCGCTCGCTAGTATTCGGCCGCGCAGACCATCTTGCAGAGGAAAGCTCCCCAATGCTCCTCTCGGAATTTGTAGTTTTGGGCTTAGATGGGTCACATGCAAGACACGTGGCCGTACCCAGGCCTAAACCTGATCCTCAAACTGCCACTCTGAGGAGCGCAGCGAGGAAACTAGAAAGCGTCCGACTCTAGATTCCTCGCTGCGCTCGGAATGACAAGAACCGCTGCCTCGCAAAGGCTTCAAGCCTAGGTCTACTAGTTCCGGCTCCTCTCTATGTTGACAGCCCTAACAAATCCGATGTTGCTGTTTCCCTCTACATTGACATGAGTTCCTGAGAGGATACTTAGCGTTAGTCAAATTTATTGAATGTGTGTATCGACAGTTTCAATAATATTCTTGAGGTTGTTGAGTTCGTCTGCATACGCTGTTTAGGTTTGGCAGGTGAGGGTGCTCAAAGGGTGCACAGTATTGCAATAACTTGCTCCGAGAAAACTACCTGAAAATTGGTCAATATGTCGGACAAGACACTTTCTTATGGGGAGGTGCTATAATATTGTAGGAAGTAAGGAGACCACGGAGCCTCAATGGCGAGGAAAGTCAATATGGCGTGGCAAAAGTGGCTTACCTTGCTTTCTGGATCACATGGCAGAGCAAGTGGTGCCGTCGCAGTCCCGCGCATGCACCGAAGTGCCCTGTCTTTTTTCTACCGCGATAGATCCCCGTGGACAGTTCGGCCTGCGCGAGGCGCACTCACGCGCGCGCTTTGGCAGTTACCGGACTCGTCTCGTCGTCAACCACCGATTGCCCAACGTTGCTTACCTCAGCCTATTTTCCGATCTTACCGTCTGACTATTCCGATTGCCCACGATTCACTCTTGCCTATAGACAATGGAAAAAAGGACTCTCTGTTCAACACTTAGGATGGTGAATGCGGTTGCTCGCCGACCAACGCGATTCTGTAGTGGATACGAAAGCACAGCCGTCGGTGCGGCCCAAAGAGCCATGGCAAGTCACCAGCCCGTTTCGACTAACGGTACGCTCGTTTCGATGAAAACAGAACCGAAAGATTTCGTTCCGGAGCCCTAGCATGTCAATGCAGTCACGGTTCGCCTGGAAGAAGAACTCACGGAAGATTTCCCGGCGGCTGCTTATGAAAGCCGGCGCAGTTCCGCTTGCCGCTCTCGCCGGTGGCTCGGCATATGGCGTGCTGCGCGCTCAGGCGGGCAGATACGCGTTGCCTGGGGCGTCCATTGGCTCGGTCGACATTTCCGGCTTGTCGGTAGCAGAGGCAAACGCAAGGGTGACGGCACAGTGGAGCGATTACATCAAAAGCCCGGTAGAACTCGGTCACGAAGGTACTACGTGGATGCCCTCGGCAGAGGAAATCGGGATTATCGTAGATATTGAGAAAGCAGTTGAGGACGTGTTTGCGTCGGAAAGACGGCGCATGTGGCTATGGTTCTTAGGACTGCATTCACGCAACCACGTAGAAATGCCGGTTTACCTGAACTCCGCGGTAGCGCTGCAATTTTTGAATGCGATCGCCGAACGAATCGACCGTCTGCCCGTAAACTCGTTGCTAGATCGTCAAGCAGACCAAGTGCGTCTCTTGCCCGGAGCTGAGGGCAAGTGGCTGAATCGCGACGCAACGCTTCAATTAATGAAGCTTCCCGCAGACCCGCCGCTGCGTCAGGCAATCGAATTGCCCGTTGAAACTCTTATCCCTCTGATTACTTTGCAGAGAGCAGAAGAGGTAAAGTCGGTCTTTGAACGTCTCGTAGCCCAGGGACTGCGCTTTGAGCTCGCGGGAGACGCATGGCAAGTACCGGGAAGCACGCTGAATTCTTGGATACAGATTTTTCAAGATCCTGAGCAAGGGCGGCTTGAAGTCATGGGAGAGCCGGAGATGCTCAAGAAATGGCTTGATCAGGTGTCCGCAGAAGTAAACCGGCCCCCAAAGAATGCACGATTTTCCGTTCGCGATGGTGACATTACGCTGGATGCGCCTGCTGAGATAGGCTTTCAGACCGATACCGACACGCTTATTGCCACGGCGCAAGCCGCGATACAGCAAGGGGTGACGGGCCTCTATCTCCCAGCCGAGGTGCGAGAACCAATCTACACGGCGGAGAATATGCACGAATGGGGCTTCGACAACATCATTGCGGAGGGCACCTCATTGTTTGCCGGTTCACCGCCTGAGCGCGCCCACAACATTTCATTAGCAGCGCTTAAGCTACATGGTTACGTGGTTCCACCGGGCGAGACGTTTTCCTTCTTAGACGTGCTCGGCCCGATTACGCGCGAAGACGGCTACCAAGCCAGTCTCATTATCTTCGGCGATCAAACGGTACCCGGCGTCGGTGGGGGCGTTTGCCAGGTCTCCACCACGATGTTCCGAGCGGCTTTCTGGGCTGGCTTGCCAATCACGGAACGCAATCAGCACTCCTACCGCGTCGGCTATTACGAGCGTGACGGCAGTCCGCCGGGGTTTGATGCTGCAGTCTATGACCCCGGCCTAGACCTCAAGTTCGTCAACGATTCCGACCAACCGATCCTCATCCAGACACACGTTGACGAAAAGGAAATGACTCTAAAGTTTGTGTTCCACGGCCGCACAACGAGTCGCGGGGTGCGCATGCTGCCCGCAGTTGCCAAGAACTGGGTTCCCCACGGAGAGCCCTTGCCCGACAAGCTGGATCCCGATCTACCTCTTGGTCAGCGCCGGCAAGTCGAGTGGGCGGCGGACGGCGTCGAAACGGAGATTCAACGAGAGATTGTTGCGGACGGCAGCAGCCGCTTTGATCAATTCAGGAGCCGCTACCGGCCCTGGCAGGAACGCTGGGTGGTGGGCACAAAGGAATTGCCTCCTGGGGAGCAGGCAGCCCCGGCGCCACAGCCACCGGGTTGAGCAGGCCATACCTCTATTGCCTTTGTCACTCTGAGTGCGTAGCACTTGCTTGGCACCTTGCTCGTTCGAACCCGGTTGACGGGTTGTAGCAACGCTCATACCCCTTTTCAATTCCTTGGTAGGTTTAGTGTCCTTTCCTCGATTTCTCCAGCCCTAAAGGGGTTGCTCGATTCTACGGAGTGCAATCTACCACCGGCTAGCAAATGCACCAACTTCGCCAAAGCCTCGCACTCGCGCCAGCCTTCTCCTTTTGGTCGCTGTTCAACACATCTACGGTGCGCGCGCGCTTGAAACGACAAGCACTGTCCGGAGTGGCGTCATCCTCCGATTGAAGAGCAAGCGATCCCGGGAGCACGCCACGCATCCGGCGCACGCAGCCTTAAATCCAGGAATATCCGTTACCGGTTGCAGCCCCTATTCATCTTGATTTGCAGGAATCGCTTGAAGGCAAAGCGATAGGACGGCCCCTAACTTAAAACAGTGTTAATTAGTTGCGCACGTCAGGGGCTTGTGATATGTTTCACGTGGCAAATGCCTTTGACATGAGAAGCGCCAATGCCTGTGATACCGAGGGGAAAAGCGCCGCAGATGGCGATAAGACGCCTCTCTCTGTACTATCGTACATTGGCCGCGCTGCGGGAACAGGGGGTTGAAAGTGTTTCCTCGGAGCGCCTATCTGCGCTGACCGGTTCCACTGCCGCCCAGGTTCGACGCGACCTTGCATACTTTGGGAGTTTTGGACGACGCGGTGTGGGGTACGAAGTGGAATCGTTGCAGTCTCACATGCAGAGCATTTTGGGAATTGGTGAAGGATGGCCCATGGCGCTCGTCGGCGTTGGCAATTTGGGGTCTGCCCTGCTCGCGTATGACGGGTTTCCTCGGCAAGGATTCCGTATTGTCGAGGCTTTCGACTCTGATCCGCGCCGCGTTGGCACAGTAATCCGCGACGTGGTTGTAAAGCCCATGGATCAGATAAAGGAAACCATCCAAGAGGGCCAGATCGTGATGGCGGTATTGGCCGTGCCCGCAAAAGCGGCACAAGCCGTTACCCAGCAGCTTGTAGATGCCGGAGTGCGCTGTTTGCTCAACTTTGCGCCGATACAGTTGAAGGTGCCTTCCCACATCTATCTCGCGAGCGTAGACCTCTCGATAGAGGTGGAGTACCTCTCCTACCTGTTGCGGGAGAGTGTTGCCGACTACACCGCATCGGACACTGTACGCCCAGTCGCAACCACATTGACGCCGGGCTAGACAACGCGCGGGAGCGCAGTTGTCAACGAAGACCAAATCGTTCATCATTAGACCGGGCTGCGCTGGAGACAAGCAGAGATGAGGGCAAGAAGGTAGAACTATGGAGTACTACGTAGGATACATTCCGTTTCTGGTGCTCTTCGTTGCCGCATCCGGTTTCGGTATAGTTACGCTCGCCCTTGCCTCCGTGCTCCGACCGAAGTTTCGACCCGGACCTCTGCGCACGGCCCCCTACGAATCGGGAATTGGCCCCAGTGGGATGGTGGGCGATACACGCGGCCGGCACGGCGTCCACTTCTACATGGTCGCGATTGTATACGTCGTTTTCGATCTTGAGCTCGCCTTTCTCTTCCCCTGGGCCGTCATAGTGGGATCACTCGGCCTCTTCGGTCTGATTGAAATGGCGATATTCATTGCAATCCTACTTGTCGGCTACGTTTACGCATGGAAGAAAGGAGCATTCGATTGGGGGTTATAGAAGATACGCTCACGCTGCCAACTGTTGGGCAGAAAACGAGTGCTTCCGGCTTTGTGCTTGCTTCCGCCGACCAAGTTTTGAACTGGGGGCGAGCGAATGCGTTGTGGCCGATGACCTTCGGCTTGGCGTGCTGTGCCATTGAAATGATGGCGCTCTTCGCTTCACACTACGACGCGGACCGTTTTGGCATGGCGTTCCGGGCAACACCCCGGCAATCAGATGTCATGATTGTGGCGGGTACGGTGACCAAGAAGATGGCGCCGATCATACGCAACCTGTGGGAACAAATGGCGCGGCCGTGCTGGGTAATCGCCCATGGCAACTGTGCGACGTGCGGAGGGCCGTATCGGTCGTACAGTGTGCTGCAAGGCGTAGACCTTGCCGTGCCCGTTGACATTTACGTGCCTGGATGCCCCCCGCGGCCCGAGGCGCTGCTGGAAGGCCTTATGCTCTTGCAGCAGAAGATCAAGCAAGGCGAGTGGGCCGGCGCAGACGAGGACTTGCTCACCACGCGCTCTGCTGCGGCAGCCCAGGAGTAAGTGCACCTGTGAGCATCCCGCCGCCCGTTGCCGCCGATACAATCCAGGAGCGTGTGAAAGCAGTCTTAGGCGACAAGGTTATTGCCGCAAATAGCCACCGCAACTTTCTGACAATCGAGATTGCTGCCGCAGACCTGTTGGCAGTGGCAATGGTTCTGCGTGATGACCCAGACCTTCGCTTCAACTATTTCGGCGACGTGACAGCGGTTCATTGGCCGGGTGAGATGCAAGAATTCGAAGTTGTATATCACCTGCGCTCGATCCCCGAAAATCGCAGTATACGCGTTAAGACACGGATAGCATCCTCTGAATCAGTTGAATCCATGGCGCAAGTCTGGCCCGGCGCCGACTGGCCGGAGCGCGAGGTCTACGATCTTATGGGTGTGAACTTCGTTAATCACCCGGATCTCCGCCGCATCCTAATGGATGAAGACTACGAGTATCACCCGTTGCGTAAGGACTTTCCGCGTGAGGGTCTCTAGCCGTACCTGGCACTACCAATAGGAGTAGTGGGAACATCCGATGGCGACTGTTGAGATTGAACGCATTGCAGGGGAAGATGATTCAGGACTCATCCTGAATCTTGGCCCGCAGCACCCCAGTACTCATGGGGTCTTGCGTGTCGTGCTGAAAATGGACGGCGAATACATCAAGGAAGCCGTACCAATAATTGGTTACCTGCATCGCGGCACGGAGAAGATTGCTGAGAGTGAGACGTATACTCAAATTCTTGGGTATACCGACCGCATGGACTACACTGCCGCGGCTTCCAGTAACCTTGGTTGGCTGGTGGCCGTCGAGGCCCTCGCCGAAATCGAAGTGCCGGAACGTGCCCAGTGGCTGCGCTGCATTGTAGGTGAGTTGGGGCGTCTGGCAGGTCATCTGGTCTGGATCGGCACCCACGCGCTGGACATCGGCGCCATGTCTGTCTTCCTCTACGCGTTTCGCGCCCGTGAACGCGTCCTTGAGTTATTCGAAGAGCTCTGCGGCGCCCGCATGACCCACAGCGTAATGCGTCCCGGCGGATTCCTGGAAGAACCGCGCGAAGCCTTCTACGAAAAACTTGTAGGAAGCTTGGATTACTTCATTAAAGAAATCGATCAGTTCGACAAATTGCTTACGAAGAACGAACTTTGGCTTGGGCGAACTGTGGACGTGGGAGTAATCTCCGGCGACGACGCCATCGCGATGGGTCTATCCGGGCCCTGTCTGCGCGGCTCCGGCGTGGCATGGGATATTCGCAAGGCGGAACCCTATGCCGCCTACGATAAGGTGGAGTTCGACGTACCCATTGGCACCGGCAAGGGTGACGTCTTCAGCCGTTACCTGCTGCGTCTCGAGGAGATGCGCCAGAGTGTACACATCATCCGCCAAGTGATTACGCACTTGCCGCCTGGTCCCGTAATGACCGCTGACTCGCGTGTCGGCCGACCGGATACCCCGCGCCTCTATACCGATATGGAAGCAATGATCAACCACTTTTGGATGTACATCCACGGTTTCCCGGTGCGGAAGGGCGAGACGTATGCTGCTATCGAGGCGCCAAAAGGCGAACTCGGCTTCTACGTCGTTAGCGACGGCAGTGGCAAACCGTACCGCATGCACGTCCGCTCACCTTCCTTTGTTAATCTGCAGTCCCTGCCCTATCTGGTTAAGGGACGGCTGTTGGCAGATGTAGTCGCCGTGATTGGAAGTATTGACATCGTCCTTGGTGAGGTCGATCGGTAAGAGCGAATTACAGCGTAGACAAATGGTGTCTGAGTTTTGCGGTGGTTGAGAAGAGGGAACAATGCCCGTAACACTAACAGTTGACGGTCAAGAGGTAACGGTACCTGACGGTGCGACTATCCTCGATGCCGCACGCAAGGCAGGAACCTACATTCCTACTTTGTGTTTCGATACCTTTCTCAAACCCTACGGTGCGTGTCGCATGTGCGTGGTAGAGGTCGAACGGGCGCCAAAGCCACTCTCTTCCTGCAATACCATGGCCATGGAAGGCATGGTGGTGAGCACGAAGACCGAGCCTGTAGTGCATGCGCAGCAGGGCATTATGGAGATGACCCTGCAGCACCATCCCTTGGACTGCCCCTACTGCGACAAGTCCGGCGTCTGCGACCTGCAGCACACGGCCTATGAGGTAGGTGTGTACCGCAGCAGGCTGGGCAGCGACAATCCCAACGAACCCGATCACGAGCTCAGCCCTCTAATCGAATGGGACCCGAACCGCTGCATCTACTGCGGTAAGTGCGTGCGTATCTGCGACGAACGCGTGGGCGATAGTGCGCTTACCTTTAACTTGCGGGGGTTCCACAGTTATATTGGGACGCAATTCGATGAACCCTTAGGCTGCGTGGAGTGTGGTGAGTGCATTGAGGTCTGCCCTGTCGGCGCTTTGCTCAGCCGGCCCTTCATGCACAGCGGGCGCGCGTGGCAGGTGCACCAAAGTGAATCTGTTTGCAACCACTGCAGCGTCGGCTGCCAGATGCACGTCGAGACGCGCATGGGAGAGGTGCTGCGCACAAAAGCGAACCCGGCACTGCGGGACCAGACGCCGGTCAACACGCGTGATCGCGGCCCTGGCGACGGCATGCTTTGCACGCGCGGTCGATTCGGCTACGATTACATCCACGATGATGGGCGTGTGACCCAGCCGCTGATACGGAAGAACGGCCAACTAGAACCGGCAAGTTGGGATGAAGCCCTCAGTCTCGTGGCCGCCCAAATCGCCGACGCAAAGGCCCAAGACGGGCCTGACTCGGTTGCGGCCATTACCTCCGGGCGTCTCTCTGACGAAGAGAACTACCTGATTGCACGCCTCATGCGGGAGGTCGTGGGAACCAATAATTTAGACAGCACTGAGCGTTGGACGTTCATTCCAACGTTAAAAACGCTTGGGCCCGCTGCGTTTAATTTCGACATCAGCCAGATGCAGCAAATGGATGCTTTCCTCGTCGTTGGTGGCGACATTATGGAAAGCCACGACGTGCTCGGCATGCGGCTGCGGCAGTGGGTACGCGACCAAGGGAAGCTGCTCATTCAAGCCGGTAGCTTGCCCAGCAGGCAGGATGATCGTTTTGCCCGCCGCGTCTTGCGCGTGCGCCCCGGCGCCGAGGAGCACCTGATTCAAGGGCTTGCCGCCGAAATCCTGCGTCAATCCGACAGTGACCGGGGTCCGCAGGAACTACACAGCTATACCTTGGAATGCGCTGCGGCAGACACTGGCCTTACAGCCGCAGAGCTCAGTGAGACCGCGGCGGAACTCGCCCGGGCCGGCAACGTCGGCATCGTGTGGGCACTCGGAAGTTGGGTAATCGGCAGCGCCGCGAGCTTTGCCCAAGCTGCGGCAAATCTTACGCTGGCCTTGCCCAGCGCACATCTCTTCCCTCTCGCCAATAAAGCGAACTCTCGCGGATTAGTGCAAATGGGAGCGGGAGCCGACATCTTGCCGAACTTCCGCGGCAGCGATGACACCCAGGCCCGGAGTGCCCTGGGCAGGCTTTGGAACGTGGTGCTGCCCGACTCTCAGGGCCTCACGCTCGATGATCTCATGGCCGGCGCCGACCCATCCGTGCTCTATATCATTGGTGAAGACTTGGCCGCGAGCGCTCGCAATCGACATCAGGCACAAGAGCTTCTCGATCGAGCGCGCTTTGTAGTCGTGCAAGACCTCTTTGTGACCAGCACGGCGGCCCAGCACGCCGATGTGCTATTGCCTGCCGTCAGCTTTGCTGAAAAGACCGGCACATACACTAACTTGGAAGGTCGCTCTCAACGCGCTCAGGCGGCAATTCCACCAGTGGGTGAAGCAAAGCCCGATTGGCAGATCTTCACTGAACTTGCTCTCCAGCTTGGGGCGCGTTGGGCTTACCGCACTTCAGACTCAGTAGCCCAAGAGATTGCGGAAGTCTTAGCCGACATACCCATAACCCACAGCGTGCCCAGTTTCGGTTGGCAAGAACCGCCGGCGCTGCCGTCGGTGAATGGTGACGGCAAGCTGCTCTTGGTAACGCAAGACCATCTGTTTGTGCCTGGCGTTACAGGACGCTTTAGTAGCAACCTCCGTCGTTTGGTCGCTGAGCCCGTTGCCGAACTCCACCCAACGCAGTTGGAGCGGATTGGCGTCCGTGATGGGGAGAGAGTGGGGATTCAAGCGAACGGGATGGACCTGACTGTAGCGGCGAAAGCAAACGATCAATTGGCGGAAGATGTGGTCTATCTTCCCGGTGGTTTCCCGGATGCGCCGGTGGGGGCGTTGCTGGGAATTGAAGCCACGGTGGCAGTTTCGGTACACGCTGTCGCAACGGCATCTGCGACGAAGTCGCCGTCTTCGACGAAGTCATCCCAAGCTTGAGCTAGGAACGAGTTATGACAGAGTTTGTCATTGCAGTAATCTTCAAGTCCTTAATTGCATTTATGGTTCCGCTGCTCGTCGTGCCGCCCCTAATTTGGGGTGAGCGCCGTATCTTGGGCCGCATTCAATCACGAGTTGGCCCCAACCGTGTCGGCCCCTTTGGGGTATTCCAAACCCTTGCCGATGCCGTCAAGCTCTTGGGCAAGGAAGATATGATCCCAGCCGGTGCGGACCGCACACTCTTCATTCTCGCGCCGTTTCTGCTATTAGTGCCGTCATTCATGGCGTGGTCTGTGGTGCCGATTGGGACCGAACTCCACATATTCGGGCGGGTAATCGGCCTCTATGCTACCGATCTTAACGTCGGTGTGCTCTATATTTTGGCGCTTACGTCTGTGGCGGTGTACGGCATTGTCATGGCCGGCTGGGCATCGAACAGCAAGTACGCGATGTTGGGCAGCTTGAGGTCGAGCGCGCAAATGATTAGCTATGAAATCATGCTCGGTTTGGCGCTCGTCGGTGTTGTAGTGCTCGCAGGTTCGCTTTCGTTGCCTGAGATCGTGCGGCAGCAGCAGGTGCCCTATGTCATTCCGCTAATAATTGGCGCATTCGTTTTCGTGTGTGCTGCCTTGGCGGAAACGAACCGCGCGCCGTTCGACTTGCCGGAAGCGGAAACCGAGCTTGTGTCCGGATATCACGTAGAGTATTCCGGTTGGCGGTTCTCCTTCTTTTTCTTGTCTGAGTATGCGAACATGCTGCTGGCTGCTTTCTTGGTCAGCGCAGTCTTTCTTGGCGGCGGGTGGCCTGCGCAGTTTCTGGAGCCATATATCGGCCATCTCTTCGCTACCCTGCTCGCAGTTGGAATCATGATGACCAAAGTTCTTCTATTCCTATTCTTCTACTTTTGGCTGCGCGCCACGTTACCGCGATTTCGCTACGACCAAATGATGAACTTTTGCTGGAAAGTGCTCTTACCGCTGGGGCTGCTCAATCTTGCGGTAGCCACCGTACTGAAACTGACAATTTACGCCTAGGGACACATTTTGGAGAGGAGACGCTATGAGTTTTCGGTTCGATTCGCTGTTGCCGATAGCGAAGGGGCTCAGTATAACGCTTCGCGAGTTCTTTCGTCAGCCGGTAACGATTCGCTACCCGGAGGAAAAACGGCCCTTCTCTGCAATTTATCGCGGTGCCGTGGGCATGCGGCGGAGACCGGACGGACGGTCGAAGTGCGTGGGCTGCGGGCTCTGCGAAACCGCGTGCCCGAATGAATGCATCACCATTACGACGGAATCGAACCCCGCTCAGCCAACCGAGAAAGTGGTAACCTCCTATACGCTAGACATCGGCCGCTGTCTTTTCTGCGGGCTCTGTGTAGAAGCCTGCCCTGTGGAAGCGCTGGAGATGACAAACGCGTATAATTTCACCACTGATGACCGCAGCACACTAATCTACGACGTGGACCGTCTCATGGACTTGGTTGATAAGCAGGGCAAGGAGGTCTCGTCGCTTGACTAGCGAGACCTTGCTCACGTTGATCTTCGCCTATCTCGCGCTTGCGAGCGTGGTCTTTGCCGTGCTCGTCATTATGCTGCGCAACCCGGTCCAGTGCGCGCTTTCTCTTGTCAGCGTTGTCTTCCATCTGGCGGGGATCTTCATTCTGTTGCGCGCTGAATTCCTCGCGGTAGCGCACATAATCATCTACGCCGGCGCAATCATTGTGCTCTTCCTCTTTACCATGATGCTCTTGAATATCGGCGCGGTAGAGCGAGTGCGACAGTTTCACGTGCAAGCGCCCTTGGCAATTGTGGTTGGCGCCATCCTTTTTCTGGAGTTTATCGTCCTAACGGGCGCCGCAATTACTGTCGGCGCGCAAGGACCCCACACACCGGCGTGGGTCGTTGGGCAGGGCGGCAACGTGCAAGCACTGGGGCAGGTGCTCTTTCGCGACTACTTGCTGCCCTTTGAGGTGGCTTCGGTACTCTTGACGGCCGCCGTAGTGGGCGCCATCGTCTTGGCGAGACAAGAAACAAGACGGCCGCGCTCATCCTCCCAAATGGGTGTGACGGAATGGATGGCGGAACGATACGAAAAGGCCAAGCTACGAGATCATGAACCGGCCAAGCCGCGTTGAGGAGTAAGACGTAACACATGATCATCCCAGCCTTAGAGTACTATTTGGTGCTGGGTGCGGCACTCTTTATCATCGGCCTGCTCGGTGTGTTGGTGCGGCGCAATCTGCTCATTGTATTTATGTCTATTGAACTGATTTTGCTCGGGGCTAACGTGACGTTTGTAGGATTCGCCGTGGCCTTGAATAACATGCTGGGGCAGGCATTTGTCATTTTCTCACTCACAGTCGCGGCCGCTGAAGCGGCAGTGGGGCTTGCCATCATTGTGGCGCTTTCGCGCCATCGGGATACGCTCAACGTTGATGAAATCAACACGCTCAAAGGGTAAGGGCAAAGACAGATAATGGCCGACGTCGCCTGGCTTATACCACTGCTGCCATTCATCGCTTTCGCGATCAATGGGCTCTTTGGACGCACATACCTAAAGAAGCGAACGGGTATTGTCGCGAATGCGGGTGTATTGGGCGCGCTCATCGTCAGCGTGCTCCTGTTCGTTACGCAATTAGACCGTGCGGAGCCGGAGACAATCTCGCTATGGACGTGGGCCGCTTCCGGTGATTTCTCACTGGACATCGCCCTGCGGGTAGACGCGCTGACGCTCGTGATGCTGCTGGTGGTTACCAGCGTCTCGTTCATGGTCCATGTCTACTCGATTGGATATATGGACAAAGACCCCGGCTTCTGGCGGTTCTTTACATACCTGCCCCTGTTCGTGTTCGCGATGATTATGCTCGTTATGGCGAACAATCTGCTGGTTTTGTTCGTCTTCTGGGAAGCCGTGGGCCTCTGCTCGTACTTGCTTATCGGATTTTGGTTTGAACGCCGGTCCGCTTCCGCGGCCGCCATCAAGGCTTTCTTAGTGAATAGAATTGGCGACGTGGGCTTCCTGATCGGTCTCATCTTGGCATGGCACGTCTTTGGAACGCTGGACTACGACGAAATCTTCAGTCAAGTGCCGGCAATTGCCGCGGCGATGCCGGGCATGCTCACCATCATTTGTCTCTTGCTCTTCGTGGGCGCAATGGGTAAGTCGGCACAGTTTCCGCTGCACGTGTGGTTGCCCGACGCCATGGAGGGCCCCACGCCGGTCAGCGCCCTGATTCACGCCGCCACAATGGTCACTGCGGGGGTTTACATGGTCGCCCGGTTCAACCCGCTTTACGTGCTATCGCCAGACGCAATGATAGTGGTTGCCCTTGTCGGCGCCTTCACGGCCCTCTTCGCGGCCACCATTGGCCTGGCGCAGAACGACATCAAACGTGTCCTTGCATACTCTACGATCAGCCAGCTTGGCCTCATGTTCATGGCCCTCGGCGTAGGGGCATTCACCGCGGCAATCTTCCACTTGGCAACGCATGCGTTCTTTAAGGGTCTCCTCTTCCTTGGCTCCGGTTCGGTAATCCACGGCACGGACGAAGAGCAAGACATGCAGCGCATGGGCGGCCTCTTTGGGAAGATGCCCGTCACGGGCGCCACCTATGTCATTGGCGGCATGGCGCTATCCGGCATCATTCCATTGGCGGGCTTCTGGAGCAAAGATGAACTGCTCGGGGCCACGCTACTATCGGGTGAAGTTGGCTACCTGCTCTTCTTCATGGGAGCATTAGCGTCGCTCCTAACCGCCGTTTACACGTTCCGCATGATCTTTCTCACGTTCTTCGGCAAAACCCGCATGGAAGCTGAGCGCTTCTCCCATGTTCACGAGTCACCGCGAGTGATGACAGTGCCACTCATCGTGCTGGCGGTAGGTGCGGTCTTTGCAGGATTTGTCGGCGTGCCGCCGGAGCACGGATTAATCCACAGTTACCTGCACGATACGTTCCTGGTGGCTGAGTTTGCGGGCCTGGTCCACGAGCCGTCGACGGTCTTTCTGCTCGCATTGATGGCAGTTTCCACCCTTATTGCGGTCTTGGGCATCCTCATTTCCTACAGCATCTATATGCGCAGGTCGCCGTCGCCCGAATCCGTAGCGGGGTCTGCGCCGTTTGTCCATGCGCTCTTGGTCAACAAATACTACCTGGACGAATTCTACGACACTGTGCTGGCGGGAGGAACGCGCGGCATAGGCCGGGTCTTTGCCTGGTTCGATCTATATGTCGTGGATGGCATTGTGAATCTCGTCGGCTTGGTTGTCAGCGGCATTGGCGGCGGCCTTCGCCGCATGCAGACCGGCCGCTTGGAGAACTATGCGTTTAGCGTTGCCCTGGGCACAGCGCTCGTTCTCGCTTTCTACATTATGATGGTGCGGTGAGATAATGACACTGAACACAATCCCCATTCTTTCCCTCGTTCTCTGGTTACCGCTCATCGCAGCCGTCATCCTGCTGTTCCTGTCTGAACGCCGCGCGATGTTCGCGGTGGCTGTGGCAGGCACGGCACTCTCATTGGTGCTGAGCGTGGCGGTGTGGGCGAGCTTCATCCCCGGTGACGGCATGCAGCTCCGGGAGACGTTTGACTGGCTGCCGGCTCTCGGCATTCAGTACGCGCTGGGCATAGACGGCATTAGCCTCATTATGGTGCTCCTCAATACGTTCCTGTTCTTCCTCTGCATCATTTACGCATGGGCGTCCGTGAACGAACGGGTGAAAGAGTATCTCTTCACGATGCTTCTCTTGGAAGTAGGCATCACGGGTGTGTTCCTGGCGCTGGACTTTGTACTTTTCTATGTCTTCTGGGAAATCATGCTGATTCCCATGTACGTGCTGATCGGCGTGTGGGGCGGCGAGCGCCGGGTTTACGCAACGTTAAAGTTTGTACTCTACACACTCTTTGGCAGTTTGCTTATGCTCGTGGCAATTCTGGCACTCTATTTTGTGCATGGCAATACCACAGGCGTGTTTACCTTCGACATTCTCGAACTCACGCAAGGGACCTACGGCGAACAATTCCAGCTTTGGGCGTTTCTGGCTTTCTTCCTCGCCTTTGCAATCAAGGTGCCCATGGTGCCGTTCCATACTTGGCTGCCGGATGCGCACGTGGAAGCTCCAACCACCGGCAGTGTTATTCTGGCCGGTATCTTGCTCAAAATGGGCGGGTATGGATTCATTCGCTTTAGTTTGCCCCTCTTCCCCGACGCGAGCCAGATTGCGCAGACGGCCATTCTCGTGTTGTCCGTTGTTGCAATTCTCTATGGGGCAATGGTTGCCCTTATGCAGACGGACTTGAAGAAGCTTATCGCCTACTCCTCGGTGAGCCACATGGGTTTCGTAACGTTGGGAATCTTCTCGTTTACGCAGCAGGGGATTGACGGCGCCATGATGCAGATGTTCAGCCACGGCTTGGTTACCGGCGCGCTCTTCCTCTGTGTGGGACAGCTCTACGAACGTACGCACGACCGTGTGATTGCCAACCTGGGCGGGCTGGCTCACCGTTGGCCGGTGTACGCCGTGCTGTTCCTCTTCTTCTCGCTGGCCTCGATTGGCTTGCCGGGGCTCTCAGGTTTTGTAGGCGAGTTTATGGTGCTGCTCGGCGCTTTTGTTGATGATATCCGTATCTTTGGCATACTTGCGGTTTTCGGCATCATTCTCTCCGCGGCGTACATGCTCTGGATGTACTGGCGGGTGATGCTTGGTTCCTTGAAGGAGGCCCATCGCCATCTGGAAGACCTCACCAAACTCGAGACTGCGGTGCTCGTCGCACTGGCGGTGGTGGTAGTGTGGGCAGGCGTGCAGCCGCAAGGATTCATCGAACTCTTTACTGCCGACACGAGTGGAATCGTGCAAGCGGTAACAGCATCCGAGGTTACGAGCGCTTTGCTAAAATAGCCCACTTTGCGGGGCACGAGTAAGGACTGAACCGGTGCAAACTGAAGACCTCATTAGCATACTCCCTGAAATAATCATCACGGTTGTTGCTGCGTGTGTCCTCATGGTGGACGCGTTTGGCGGACGGCGGACGCATCGCGGCCTGATGGGTCTGGTGGTGGTTGGCAGCATAGTCGCGATTCTCGTCAGCATAATCGTGCGTTCAGACGGCGCCACCGCATTTGGCGGCATGGTGCTGACGGATGGATACGCGGTCTTCTTCAAGGTACTCTTCATCGCTATAGCCGCTCTGAGCGTTGTGCTGGCCTTTGCGCAATCGAAAGACGTGCCTTTTGCTGAACTGACTGCGCTCATTCTGTTTGCCACCGTCGGCATGCTCTTGCTGGGCGCGACCGGTGATCTCATCACGCTGTATCTCGGCATCGAGCTAACTTCGATTTCGGTATACGTCCTTGTCGCCATTAAGCGCGATAGATTTCGCGCCACTGAAGGCGCGCTCAAGTACTTCCTCCTCGGCGCGTTTGCCTCCGGCGTGATGCTCTACGGAATCGCCTGGTTGTTTGGCCTCACCGGCACTACGAACCTGAGGGACATGGCGCTGTACGTGCAGGGTCAAGGCGCTACGAACCCTTGGTTCTTGCTTGGACTTGGCCTTTTGCTGGTCGGTCTTGCTTTCAAAGTGGCCGCGGTGCCGTTCCATATGTGGACACCGGACGCGTACCAAGGAGCACCCACGCCGTCCACGGCCTTTCTGGCGGCCGGAGCCAAGATGGGCGCCATGGCGGGACTTTTGCGGGTCGTCGTGCACGGGCTTGAGCCCTGGCAAGACATGGTCCTTCCGATCATTATCGCGGTCGCGGTAGGCAGCATGATTGTCGGCAACTTTGTTGCTATCTGGCAACGCGACGTGAAGCGTCTGTTGGCCTATTCCTCCATCGCGCATACCGGCTACATGCTTGTCGGCATCGCTGTGGTGCACGCCCAATCCGAGGCAGGCGGTCTCCTGCGGGACGCCGTGGCAGCGGTCATGTTTTACGCCGTTGTCTACGCCCTGATGACGCTTGGCGCCTTTGCCGTGACATTTGCGGTCGAGCGCAAGACTGGCGGCACCGATATAGAGGACTTCCAAAACCTCGGCCGTAGCTCGCCATTGCTCGCTGTCGCCATGGTGGTATTCATGATTTCGCTTACCGGCATTCCCCCTGCGGCGGGTTTCTTCGGCAAACTATACCTGCTGCAAGTGGCTGTAAATGCCGGTTTGACCTGGGTGGCGGTCGTCCTCGTGCTCACCAGTACGGTCTCGGCGTACTATTACCTGCGCGTCGTTGTAAACATGTACATGGTTGACGGCGCACCGCGTACGCTGCCGGTTGCCCCATCTACCGCTGTTGGCGCAGTGGTCGCTGTCGGCGTCATAGGCACACTCGTGCTCGGCATCTATCCTGCCGGAGCGGTGGAGTGGGCGCAGGCCGCCTTTGAGGAAGTCGGCAAGCTGGCGACCGCGCGATAGAGCAGCATATCTCTGACCACCGACCCCTCTTAGAGGGTGTTTGCAAAGCCCATGGAAACCGTTCGTGCTGAGCCTGTCGAAGCATGAACTGCCCTTCGACAGGCTCAGGACGGGCAAGCGCATGGCGAACGCCAAGCGTACATTACTCGCACAATCGTAACGGGCTTTCCGGTCTCCGCAGTTCATTGTGGTCGTGCAACGGTCTGGTATCATAGAAGAGAACATGCCCCCATAGCTCAGTGGATAGAGCACTGGCCTCCGGAGCCAGGGGCGGGCGTTCGAGTCGCCCTGGGGGTACCAAACTAACTCTCCGTCGCTAGTGCGTAGTGTAGACCGGCCGTTTAGAGCGATCGCCGCAAACTTGGTTGCGCAAGGTTCGCCACGCGCTCCTGTACGGCTGAACGAGACGAGACAAGGAAATCATCATACTCGAGCCATGGCTAATGACCGCAGCCCTCTCGTCTCCCTTCGCAAGCTAAGCAAGTCCTATTTCGACCACGGAGAGCAGCGCGTTGTACTGAACAACGTGAGTCTGGAAGTAAGCCGCGGTGACTTCTTAGCCATCCTTGGAAGCAGCGGCAGCGGCAAGACCACCTTGCTGCACCTTATCGGCGGTATAGATACGCCGGACAGCGGCTCCATCACCCTCGATGGCAACGAGCTTACCAGTCTTGGCGACACGGAGCGCACCTGTTTCCGCCGCCGCCACGTCGGCATGGTTTTTCAGTTTTTCAATCTCATTCCTACGCTCACCGTATGGGAGAACGTGCTCTTACCGGCAGAGCTCGAAGGCACGGTGGACGCAAGGCTGAGGGACCATGCTGCGGCATTGCTCAAGCGCGTCGGCCTCAGTGATCGCAAGCACTCATTCCCGGATAGGCTCAGTGGCGGCGAGCAGCAGCGGGTTGCCATCGTGCGCGCGCTGGCACATGAGCCGCTCATTGTGCTTGCCGACGAACCAACGGGAAATCTGGATGCCGAGAACAGCACGCTTGTCCTCTCACTCTTGTTGCAGCTCACGCGCGAGGCCGGGCGCACGCTGTTGATTGCCACCCACGACCATGAGATTGTACGGCAGGCCTCCCGCATCTGTCGGCTCCACGGCGGAGCGCTCACCCCTCATCCTGCATCCGCGTCCCTCATCGGAGCCCCATGAGCATCACGGTTCTGGCCCGGCTCGCCTACCGGGCGCTGCAGCGGCGCATGCTGCAAAGCGCACTCTTCGTCTTCAGCATAGTGGCGGGCGTCGCGTTGGTGGTGGGCGTTGACGTGGCCGCTGAGTCGGCGCGCCGTGCGATTTCGCTGAGTGTTTCAAGCCTCCAGGGCAACGCAACCCATGAAATCGTGGGCGGCCCTAGCGGGGTTCCCTCCTCCCTCTATCGCACCCTGCGCGTCGACCTGGGTTTTCGCGCCGCTTCCCCGGCGGTTCAGGGCACGGTCCGGACCGGCGAGCACGACATCGTGCTCACTCTGCTGGGTATCGATCCCTTCGCCGAGTCGCAGATGCGGCAGTTCTTGGCTGGCGCCACGCCTGCGAACACTACGGGCGTATCGGGACAAGCAGTGCTGAGACTACTAACGGAACCTAATACCGCAATAGTGTCGGAGTCCGTGGCTGCGCGGCTTGGAATCCAACCCGGGGACCAATTCGCGCTGTACACGGCGCAAAACCGGCAGTCGTTCACCCTCGTGGGTATCATTCGTCCCTGGAATGAACTGAGCGCGCAAGCACTCTCCTCTTTAGTCATCGCAGACATCGCCACGGCGCAAGAGTTCCTGGACACTGCCGGACAACTAACCCGCATAGACCTCATCCTTTCGGAGGACGGTTCACTTTCGCGCATAAGAAATGTCCTGCCTCCCGGCGTTGTTCTCAGGCCGGCAGAGAGCAATCGCAACACCCTAGAGCAGCTTAGCGGCAGCTTCACCCTGAACCTGCAAGCCCTCAGTCTCCTCGCGCTTGTTGTCGGTATGTTTCTCGTTTACAACATTATGTCGTTCAGCGTAGTACAGCGACGGGTACAGCTAGGAATGCTGCGCGCGATTGGCGCAACACGCCGTCAAGTATTCGTCGCCATTTTCCTGGAAGCCCTCGTTTTCGGCATCGTCGGCACGCTGCTCGGTCTGGCGGCCGGATACCTGCTTGGCGGATTCCTCGTGGGAGCGGTAACCAGGACCATCACCGACCTCTACTATCGGGTGGAGGTGCAGATGCTCACCCTTTCCTCTCTCACCATTGCCAAGGGCGTCATCACGGGCTTTGTTGCCAGCCTGGGCGCGGCGCTCATTCCTGCCCTGAGCGCCACCCGCATCACAGCCGCCAGCGCCCTCCGGAGTGCCGATGCCGAACAAGCGACTCGTTCTCGCGTAGGCGTGGCAGCCGCGGTTGGGTCTTTCGTATTGGCTACCGGTTTCATCCTCACGCGGATTCAATCGCACAGTCTTTTCTTTGGCTTTGGTGCGCTCTTTCTGGTTCTCATTGGCAGTATTCTCTTTACCCCGGCCGCGTTGCTGCTTACTATGCGTATCGTGCAGCCGATCACCGGCCGTTTGTTCGGCACCATTGGGTCGATGGCTCCACGCGCCATCATTCGTTCGCTCAGCAAGACCGGCGTAGCGGTAGCGGCGCTGGCGCTCGCTGTAAGCGTCATTGTTGGCGTGAGTGTGATGATAACGAGTTTCCGGGGAACGGTAACGACCTGGCTCGATGGCGCGTTGACCGCGGACGTCTTCATTTCGGCACCGACGAGCGGCCTACTCGAAACGGTCAATCTCAATCCAGAGCTCGCAGACCGACTGCAAGACGTGCCGGGTGTGGCTCAGGTGCTGACTGCGCGCGATGTTCCGGTGTTGGCGCCAGACTATCCGGAGTTGCCACCGGTCAATCTGATTGCGGTGAATAGAGACCTGGCTGACCGCTCACGTCGTTATCTCTGGCTAACTGTGCCACAGGAAGAGGTCTGGGACGCCATGGAAGAAGGGGCCATTGTCGTTACAGAGTCGTTCGCCTACCGCCGCCAGATTACACCTGAATCAAACACGCTTACGCTGCTCACCGACGAAGGCCCCCGCACGTTTTCCGTAGTTGGCGCATATTACCACTACGGATCGGACCAGGGAATCGTGCTGATGGCGGACTCTATATATCGGGGCTTCTATGCCGATCTCTGGGTCTCGACATTCGCGCTCTTCCTCACACTCGAAGCCCAAACCCAAGACGTAGTTGAAAGCGTGCGCCGTTTGGTCGCTGACCAGCAGTTGAGGGTGCAGAGCACCCGCGAGCTTCGGACGGAAGTCTTCGCCGTCTTTGACCGCGCATTCAGCATCACTGCCGCCCTGCGCAGCCTCGCCGCTCTCGTGGCCTTTATCGGCATTCTAAGCGCGCTCATGGCGCTGCAACTCGATCAGAAACGCACACTTGGCACGATGCGCGCGCTCGGCCTCACGGCGGGACAACTCTGGAGGCTAACGTTGTTAGAAACAGGACTAATGGGTCTCTCAGCCGGTCTTTTTGCGCTGCCCATTGGCTTACTGCTGGCAAAGATGCTCATCGACGTTATCAACGCGCGCGCGTTCGGCTGGAGCTTCACCTACCTCGTGCCCGCAGGCTCTCTGTTGCAAGCAGTATTCATCGCAATGACGGCTGCACTACTGGCGGGGGCGTATCCGGCTTGGCGCGTTGCCCATCTTTCCCCGGCAGAAGCTATTCGCAATGAATAAAGCCTATTTCAATAAGAGGCTGCTCATAGCAGTCCTCATTGCGGCTGTGCTTACGCTGCCGGTCTTTGGCGTCATATGGGTTTCAAACAAGCCGATGGAGCCTATCGGCGCGGACACCGTAATTCTCCCGCCAGAGCTCGATACGGACGGCTACGCGCGGGCCGTTGGCCCCTGGCCGTGGGAATTCCCTCGCGACCATGGGCCGCATCCGGCGTTTCAGACGGAATGGTGGTACTACACCGGCAACCTGACCACAGCCTCCGGCCGCCGATTTGGCTACCAGTTCACTATCTTTCGCCGTGCCGTGACCCCGGATCAAAGAGATTCTCAGTCGGAATGGCACACGAACCAGATCTACATGGCGCACTTTACGGTAAGCGACGTCGCAGGCGGCACGTTCTACCAAGAAGAGCGGTTTAGCCGCGGTGCGGCTGGCCTTGCAGGCGCAGAGGTCTCACCCCGGTTCCGTGTTTGGATAGACGACTGGTCGGTTTATGCCCCGGAATATTCTGCTTCACAGATGCAAATCAAAGCAGAAGGGGACGGCTTTGCCATTAATCTCATGCTCGCGTCCGTAAAAGCACCCGCTCTCCATGGTGACAACGGCCTGAGCCAAAAGGGGCCGGAGACCGGTAATGCCAGCTACTACTACTCGCTCACGCGACTTGAAACGACGGGCACGGTGGTGATTGGCAATGAGGAATTTCCCGTTAGCGGTACGAGTTGGATGGACCGTGAGTTCGGCACCAGTGCGCTGAGCGCGGGAGCTGTGGGTTGGGACTGGTTCGCCGTACACCTCAGCGATGGGCGCGACCTCATGGTGGGGCAGATTCGGCGTCAAGACGGTAGTGTGGAACCACGCTTTGGCGGTCTGCTTGTCTTGGCCGACGGTCAGACCCGCTACCTGAGTGCAGGCATGTTCTCCATCACGTCCCTGGGCACGTGGCAGAGCAAGCACAGCGGCGCCGCGTATCCCGCCGGATGGGAGATTGCGGTGGACCTTGGCGATAGCGTACTGCAACTGATTTTGGAGCCACTCCTCGCGGACCAAGAACTCCTAGGCAGCGTGACGTATTGGGAAGGCGCCGTGCGCGTGAGCGGCGACGTTGAGGGTTACGGCTACGCGGAGCTTACGGGATACGCCCGGCCCATGAGGGGTCTTTTCTAGAAGCTATCTCATAAATCGGTTCGATAGCCGATTCATGCTTCGACAAGCTCAGCACAAACGGATTCTCGCCTTTCCCGTTCGCCCTGAGCCTGTCGAAGGGCAAGTCTACACCGAGCGATGTATTTATGAGACAAGTGCTAGTAATCTCGCACTGCGCTAGCCTGCAAGTCAGATTGGCTCCCGATTCGGATGCGCAGTTGCCTATCGAGACTTCTGGCAAGAACGGCCATCTGCCGCAGTGAGCGTCTAAGATTACTTCTCCGATGCGCTCGCGGAGTCTTCGGTATCTGCGGCCGGCAGTGTACGGGTTGCTCCGTGCTCCTCTAGCCGCTCCTTTACCGTCCGTTCGAAGCCGACAGTGCCCGGTTCGTAGTATCGCTGGCCCTGCAGGGGTTCGGGCAAGTACTCTTCCGCCACCCAGTTCTCCTCAAACGAGTGCGGATACTTGTAGTCCTTGCCGTGTCCAAACGCCGCCATCAGCCCAGTTGGCGCATTTCGCAAATGGAGCGGCACGCTGAGATTTCCTGTCTCTTGGATGGCGTCCCGCGCCGCGGCGTACGCTTGCAGCGCCGAATTGCTCTTGGGGGCCGTGGCAAGGTAGAGCGTTGCCTGTGTGAGCGGGTAGATCCCCTCCGGCATGCCGATGAAGTGCACCGCTTGCTGAGCGGCAACAGCGACACCGAGCGCGTGCGGGTCTGCGAGGCCGATATCTTCTGATGCAAGAATCACCATCCGGCGCACGATGAAGAGCGGGTCCTCCCCGCCTTCGAGCATGCGCACCAGCCAATAAACCGCAGCATCAGGATCACTGCCGCGCACACTCTTGATATAGGCAGAGATAAGGTCGTAATGAGAATCCCCCTTCTTGTCATGGGGGAGCACTCTCCTTTGGAGCGCCTTAGAAATGTCGTCTTCTGTCACTGAACGCTGACCGGTGTCGTCCCCTTTGGCAAGGGTTACGGCGAGTTCCAGCGCATTGAGCGCCACACGGGCATCGCCATTGGCCATATTTACGAGGAACTCTAAGGCCCCCGGCTGCACGTCCACTTGGAGATCGCCAAGCCCGCGTGCCGAGTCCTTCAAACACCGGGTTACCAGCGCCTCTATCTCCGATTCGGTGAGCGGCTCGAGCTTGTAGACGCGAGTACGCGAGAGCAAAGGAGCATTGACCTCAAACGAGGGATTTTCTGTCGTTGCCCCAATTAGAGTTACCGTACCGTCTTCCACATAAGGCAAGATGGCGTCTTGCTGGTTCTTGGAGAACCGGTGGATCTCATCGATGAAGAGGATAGTGCGCCGGCCGGTGAGTTCAAGCCGCGCCTGGGCCTCCTCAACAACCTTGCGGAGATCGGCGACACCGGCGCTCACGGCGCTCAGACCGGCAATCTTGGCCTTTGCCGTGCGCCCGATGATGGCGGCCAGGGAGGTCTTACCCGAACCAGGCGGACCCCAAAGTACCATAGAAGGGATGCGGTCCATCGTGATTGCCTGGCGCAGCACGCCTTTTTCTCCGAGGAGGTGAGCTTGCCCCACGTATTCGTCCAGAGACAACGGACGCATACGCGTAGCCAAAGGCGCAGCGCTTGTTGCGCTACGACGAGCAGGGGCATTCTCGCGGCTGGCGTGTGCTTCCGATTCCGGGAAGAGAGAGGGAGGGGGGTCCTCTTGACGCGAATTTCGCTTCATGGGTCCTCGCGCCTCTTGCTATCAAAGCGGGTTCTAGCACCCTACTGGATCAGTGTGCACAGGGAATTCAGGGGTCTCATGTGCGCCTAGCTGACAAAACGCTTCAAAACCGTGCGCAGGGCATCTTCTTTCTCGGATGGAATGTATAGCTTCTGCTTGGTCGGCCGCTCGCCCTTGCCTTCCAGCACGACAACCCCGTTCTCAACCTCGTAGCGGCGAAATGTTTCCCACTTGTGCGCCTGGCCGTTGCTCAGGGCATAGCCATCGGTCGTAAAGATATACGAGACCGGCACGACCGCCGCGACTACGATAGCCAGCATGATCATCAGCTCAGTTCCCGGCAGCATAAAAGCAAACTGAATACCGGTAACGGGAATTTGATTTACGAATAGGAGCAGCAGCATAGGAATTAATGTCGGACGAAATATGAGGACTTTCTCGCGGAGTCCAAGCCGGATTTTGCCTATTGGGTCACCTGGACGCTTAGGCGCAAAGGGCAAGTAAATACGGAGAAATAACAGCGCCAACAGGAAGCTAGCCAGTGACGTTCCGATGATTTGCGAAAACGTGGAACCTTGCTCAAACATGATTCAATTTCACAGTGCTATTGATTTTGACAAACAACAAATCGGTTGAAGTGCGCGCGGTGACGCTGTCTAAGTGTTTCGAGACATCAAGTACTCTTCACCGCAGAACGAAGGTTAGCGTCACTAATACGATCACCATTCCCAATGAAAGCAGCCCAATCCGCGCCAAGTCGCCTCGTACGTGGTCGAGTTCCTGGACCGGAAGCTCCACCAGTTGCGATCGCTTGCGGCGAGTAGGCCAGGACGTTCGCTCCTTCGTGGAGCCCGAAACTGGCTGCGCGCCATCAAGCAGACTCCCACGCGCATTTCCCGGAGTTTGGGGAGTCCTGGTAGAAGATGGCGATGGGACAACAGTAGCCGGACCGCCGTCGGCAATTTCCCTAGGTTCGGCCTTACGTTCCGCTTGGCTAGCGTTTGCCACGGTGCGCTCACCGGTTGCTCCCGGGGAACGCATCGGTCTGCGCCGCTTGCTGTTCGGTTTTCGCCTTCTTCGTGCCATGATTAAAAATGGTTGCGGGAAGTCTATGTTGCTGCTAGCTGTTCGTCATTGATAACGTTCGGACAACAAGCGAATTCACAACTTCCTGCCGACCGGTCTTACCTCTTGCCTAGGGTCCCGTAGTTAAGTGGTCACATCTAAATGATACAGTTCACCTTGTAGCGCCAATCCCAATTATACCGTTTTCGACGAATTGCGACACCGGATAAGCGCCGGGATTGCGCAAGGTCGAGCAAAAGCCTACCCACCTAAGCTTTGAAAGAGGGTGCGGTAGTATTGCAGCACAGTGATCGGGTCGGATGATTCTTGAATTTCAGCGCAGAGCCATCCCGCGTAACCATCCTCATTCAAGAGCCCAAACAACTCGCGATACGGATAGTCGCTGTAAAGTCGATTGATGTGGACGTGGCGTATCGCATCTCGCATTAAGGCATAGTTCTTGGCTATGGAGCCTTCCTCTAAATCCTGCGGGTTCGAATTCCAGCATGCGAAGACATTTTGGTGGTCAGCGTTGTCCATTATTTGCCGCATATTCTGTGGCTCTGCAGTGTCGCGGCCATGCATCTCAACCCAGACTTCAACGTTTAGGTCTTGGGCGGCAGCGCCAACCTCCCTGAGCGCACCACCGATTTGAGCAAGGGTCTGTTCTCTAGGTACACCGGCCTCCGCTTGCAGACCGTTTGGACGGACTTTGATGCCCGTGGCGTTCAAGTCGTGGGCGAGCTGAGCGAAATCCTTCGCAGTTTCAATGTTCTCCCTGACTGCCTCTCGATCAAGCGCATGGAATTCGCACGTCGTGCCCAGTCCTATGATTGTGACCGGTGAATCCTCAAACTGCGCGCGGACCTCGCGGCGCTGCTGCGTCGAGAGTGAAGGCTCAACACCGTGCGCATGGGTTGTGCGGAGCTCTACCCCATAGACACCTGCTGCTTCACAATTGGCAAAGATTGTAGGAATGTCCCAATCTGACGCAATGTTATAGGTCACGATTCCAAGACGCATGGCGCTCTAGCTCCTCAAAAAGTGGTGCGATTACATCGTGCACCCA
The DNA here is from genome assembly GCA_965216245.1 of Chloroflexota bacterium. Classification (GTDB taxonomy): domain Bacteria; phylum Chloroflexota; class UBA11872; order VXOZ01; family VXOZ01; genus VXOZ01. The sequence goes on along the minus strand of OZ244145.1, from coordinate 3,539,289 downwards.
TGCTAGCACGAAATCATGTGGCGAATCAGCATTGCGTACTGCCCATTTGAGCGCTCCACAGCTCACATAAGAGTCCATGCAACGCTCGCTCCAGGGCAACTACTCTGCTGTGAAGCAAGAGAGGTACGCCGTCTGCCGGGCACCTTGCATAGCGAACTATCCGGCCCTGCCTCTCTCAGTATGGAGAGGCAGAAACAGGGATCGCCTGATTCACTCTAGCAAAGACATTTGTGCATGAAATCACGAACTGTGGGCAGGGCACCCAGCCACACGCTACAATAAGGAATAAGTATGTAGACTACCCGGTGAGGCGCGAAGCAGTCCGAGGTTAGGCCGTGGAAATCGGGATCAACGCCCTGAAGCTCTACACCTCGCAGGACTATCGCAATGCCGGCATTAGCCACTACATCCGCCAATTGACAACACACCTGCTCAATTGCGACGGCGAGAACCACTACACCCTCTTTACGAACCATCTCATGCCTACGTGGCAAGAGCGTACGCGAAACGCCCCAACTGTCATTACAAGCCGGCTTCCCACCGCCCATCCGGTGCCCCGCATCCTCTGGGAACAGACGGTCTTGGCATGGCACACAGCGCGTGATACACTGGATGTACTACACTGTCCACTCAATGTAATTCCAATGGCGGCAGCCTGTCCCACTGTCCTGACGGTCCACGATCTCACTTTTTTGCGCTACCCCAAGCTATTTCCGCGGCCAAAGCAACGTTATCTTCAGCTTTTTACCCGTTTGTCTGCTCGCCGTGCAAACGCCGTGGTAACGGATTCTGTGAGCACTCGCGATGACGTCGTCGAGATGTTAGGAGTACCGGAAGAGCGAGTTCGTGTGGTCTATCCGGCTGCTGACACAGACTTCCATCCCCGCTCACAGGAAGAGAAAAGCGATTTCCGCAAAGCCAAAGGCTTGCCAAAACACTTCGTTCTCTACGTCGGGACAATGGAGCCGCGCAAGAATGTCGACGTACTGATTCGAGCCTTTGGAAAGGTTGTGCGCCAAGAAAACTTGCCCCATAGCCTGGTCTTGGTGGGTGCAAAGGGTTGGATGACGCAGGCAATTCAGCAAGCAATCGCAGAAGCAGGGATTGGCGATCGTTTACTCATGCCGGGTTACGTGGCGCGTGAGGAATTGCCAATGTGGTATAGCAGCGCCGAGCTTCTTGCCTATCCATCATCCTATGAGGGATTCGGCTACCCGGTTCTCGAAGCAATGGCCTCGGGTACACCGGTGATTGCCTCAAACACGTCATCTTTGCCGGAAGTCGTCCGCGACGCCGGTGTGCTTGTGCCGCCGCGCGCGGAGAATCAACTCGCTACCGCAATGGCAAGTATATTGACGGACTCCGCATTCGCCGATGCATTGCGTGAGCGTGGGCTCAAGCAAGCAACCTGCTTCTCATGGTCGAACTCAGTGCGAATTTGTTTGGAACTCTACGAAGCTCTCGGCCCTCAAGCGCCGCCAGCTAGGAAACAATGATTGCTTCAATGGTCTCGCCGACGAAAACCAAGCGAAAATACCGGCTCACCGCGAAGCTGCTTGTAGTCTTCTTCGACCTCATCCTTGCCGGTCTTGCCCTCTATTTCTCTTGGTGGCTGCGTTACGAGATGGAAATTGGGCCGGATCTGACGGAATTCCAACACCTGGACTTTGATCACTACCTTCCTGTGCTTATTGCGCACCTGGCGCTCGTGTTGGTCGCATTCCAAATCGCGCGAGTCTACCGCCTGCGGAGATCCACCGGCCTGGTAGAAGAAATAGGGCGAATCTTCTTAGGATCCACGCTTGCGGCATTCTTTATAATCGCCGTGTTTTTCTTGTATCGTCCGGAGGGATATGCCGGATACTCCCGGGCCATGTTCATCTTTCTCTGGCTGAATACCCCGCTAATTATCAGTGCAAGCCGCTTGCTCACGCGAGTAGGGGTCGATGCACTCCGACGGCGCGGCCGCCTTCTCGAGCAATTGGTAGTAGTGGGAGGCGGAATGCATGGCAAGATGATCATGCAGCAGGTTGTAACTCATCAAAACATGGGATACCGGCTCGTCGGATTTCTAGATGACGATCACTTCGCGCGAGGGGCACATTTCGGCCGCATCAAAGTGCTGGGGCCGGTCGATCATCTCGCTCACGCTGTGCAGGCCCATGGCGTGGAACGGGTCATAATCGCTCTGCCCGCAACGGAACACCGCAGCATCGCCGAAATAATAGAACAGTGCAAGCAGCAGCGCGTGGGATTCTACGTCGTTCCCGACCTCTTTGAAATCCAACTCAACACGGTGGACCTCGATTCGATTGGCGGCATTCCCATCATCGGTCTAAAGGACGGCGGCATTGTGGGCTGGAACTTCATCTTGAAGCGCCTCCTTGATAGCGCTGTCTCCGCCGCAGTGCTTCTCTTGGGAAGCCCGGTTTTCTTCTTGATTGCGCTCGCCATCAAACTCGAGTCGTCCGGGCCGGTACTTTATGCGGCAGAACGCGTTGGCCAGGACGGTAAGCCATTCAGAATGTTCAAGTTTCGTTCCATGCGTGAAGATGCCGAGCAACTGCGCGCTTCCCTTGCAGATCGCAATCAGGCCGACGGCCCGCTATTCAAGATTGAAAACGATCCTCGGCGCACACGAGTAGGCGCCTGGTTGCGCAGGCTGTCGCTCGATGAACTGCCGCAGTTTTGGAACATCTTGCGTGGCGACATGAGCCTGGTCGGTCCCCGCGCCCCGCTTTCGGATGAAGTGGACCAATATGAAGAGTGGCAAATGAAGCGTCTCATCGTAAAGCCCGGTCTTACCGGCCTGTGGCAAGTGAATGGACGGAGCAACGTCCCATTTGAAGAGATGGTAATGATGGACATCTATTACATCGACAACTGGTCGCTCGGTCTCGACATCAATCTAATCATACGCACAATTCCTGCAGTAATCGGTCGTGACGGCGCCTATTGAGCAAGACGCTTGTTGACAGGACCATCTGCAGGTGAGCTTCCCAGCGCGGTGTTACCAAGACTTCAAGAACATCCAATACGGTTCTGCGTCTAAGATTCAACACACATTCTATTGAGATCATAGATTAATCTTCGGGAGCGAACTCCGCCAACTCTTTCCTCCCGCGACAAGAGACGTAAGCTCTGCTCCATTCAGTTTCAGTTTGATGCTCACACTAGCTTGGTAGATTGCTAGTCCGAAAGTAATCACAGCCAAGAAACAAAAGAAGCCCGTACCAGGCCGCTGGCACTACGAAGCGCGCCTAGTCCTGTAATCGCGTAGGTAGCTTTCCTCTGTCAATGCGTATTGCGATCCTACATGACTACCTCAATCAGATGGGTGGCGCGGAGAACGTGCTGCACACCCTTCACGAGATATTCCCCCAGGCCCCCATTTACACGTCCTTCTACCGCCCCGAGGCCATGCCCCCGGCTTTCCGCGAGTTCGACATTCGCACGACCTTTCTGCAGAAATTCGGTCCGTTTACGCGCTATCCGCGTCACCAGAAGCTACTCCCGCTCTATCCGGTGGCTTTCGAGCATCTTGACCTCCGCGAATTTGACGTCGTCCTAAGTAACAGCAGCGCTTGGTGCAAAGGTGTTATTACGCGCGAAGACGCTTGGCACATATGCTACTGCCTTTCCCCTATGCGCTTTGCTTGGAACACGCATGAATACCTGGCGGGGGAGCAAGTCGGCTGGCTGTCACAAAAGATCTTGCCGCCAATGCTTACTTGGATTCGTGCGTGGGATGTAACAAATAGTGCGCGGGTGGACGATTTTGTTGCGATCTCGCGGACGGTGGCTGCAAGAATTCGGAAACTCTATAAGCGAGAAGCCACCATTCTCTATCCACCGGTCGACACAACGCAGTTTTCTCCATCCAGAAAGATTGACGACTACTTCCTGGTGGTCTCGCGTCTGGTCCCTTACAAGCGGGTGGACCTGGTGGTGCAAGCCTTCAACCGGCTCCGCTTGCCGCTTCGCATCATTGGCGATGGCCGAGACCGCGCCCGCCTGGAAGCAATGGCACAACCCAACGTCCAGTTCCTGGGTTATGTAAGCAATGAAGAGCGGCGCCGCCAGTTTTCCCAATGCCAAGCGCTCATCTTTCCGGGCGAGGAGGACTTTGGCCTTGTTCCCGTCGAAACGCAAGCCTCGGGTAGGCCGGTCATAGCCTACGCTGCCGGAGGCGCGCTTGATACGGTCGTGGATGGCGAAACCGGCCTCTTCTTCTTGGAGCAGGAGGTGGAAGCACTGTGCGAAGCCATAGAGCGATTCAACGCCATGGCGTTTGGTGCCGAGCGGATAGCCGCACATGCCGCGACGTTCGACACTCGCATTTTCAAAGAGAAGCTAGCGTCTCTCGTTGACGCGGGTCCAAGTCACCAAAGACTTCCAAGATTCTAGGCGTAGCCCGATCTTCGGGAGTAGGTGAAGAATCTGTTATGATGAGATTAAATTGAGCGCACACCTAGGCCGTCCATGAGCATCCAGTTCTATCTCAGAATCCTTGGAGCGAGAAAGAAGCTAATTCTGAGCGTCACGATTGTGGCGTTCGTCGGCAGCGTGCTCTTAGCGCTCATTTGGCCCAACGCCTACGAGTCATCGGTGCGGGTACACGTGCAGCCGGTTCCGCCGCCCGCAGACCAAGAGGCAGGGTTCTACTACTCCCAGGAATACTTTCGCCAGCTCATAGCCCAATACAACATCGAAGACTTTGCAGAGATTGTTGAAGGCCTGGCTTTTGCCGCAGACATCGCCGAGATTATTGCGCAAAGCTACGATCTACAGTTGACGCCGCGGGAGATTTCGGATTCCCTCAGTATCGAACAAGACAGCCGCCTCTTGGAGCTCACCTTCACCAGCAGCGATCCAAGAGTTGCCCAGGCATTGGCAGATGCCGCGGAAACCATTCTTGAAACAAGAGCGGGGGACTTATTCGCTAGCGTGCGTAAAGAGCTTGTAAGCGTGCAGATTGTCGATCCGGCAAGTGAACCGGAAGCTACGTCTCTAGTGCGCCTCGGCCTCGACATCTTTGCCCGTACGCTGGTCGCTTTTCTCCTTGTTACCGGATTCGCGTTCGTGCTAGAGGTACTATCGGGTTTATGTCGATCACGGGAGGACGTAGAGGAAGCCCTCCTTATTCCGGTTCTTGCGAATATCCCACCTATTCCCGATCATCTAGCGGCGTCCGGTCACAGTGATTCGGAAGAGTCGTAGCTGCAGCGCCAGCAAGGCACGATGAATGCTTGAGATCGCATCCCTAAGACTACGAGACTACACCGGCGTCATACGACGGCGCTATTGGATAGTGCTTGTCGTGGCCGTCATCGCCGCACTCACGTCCTACTTCTATAGCAGTCGCCAGCAGCCCGTATACCAAGCTGGGGTGAGTGTCTTGGTTACGCCCAACGTAATCGACTACTGGACGATACAAGCTGTAGAACGGCTGATGAACACATATGTTGAACGCGTGAAGACCTGGGAAGTAGCGCAACGCGTTGTTGAGCAAAAGCAGCTTGATGTTCCGCCGGGGAATGTGCTGAGCGGACTGCGGATGATTATCGTGCCGGCCAGCTACAAAGTCATAATCCAGGCCGAGAGTACCTCTGCGGAGCAGGCAGTTCACGTTGCTAATGGGTTTGCAGATGAACTCGCGCGACTGGCAGAGTCCGAGCAGAGCAGCGGACCGGGTGGAGACATCTTCTTACGCGCGCAGGTGCTTGACAAGGCAAGTAGCGCTGGACAGATCGGCCCACGATTGCGTTTCAACGTGGCGGTTGCGCTTGTGCTTGGCACGATGGCTGGCGTAGTGTTGGCGCTAGCAATGGAATTCCTAGATCCCCGTGTTCGCTTGCGAGAGGAGGCCGAGCAGCTTCTTGGCGTTTCCTCAGTGGCCTGCATACCCCCGGTTGCAAAATCCAATAGTAATCTTGGCGAGCAAACGACGTAATCTACCCAACTGCCCTTGACGACGTGAGGCATTGACTATCATGACAGAAACTTCCGTACCGCTTCCCTCGTTGCACGATGCCATGAGCCCTGCTGCAGAAGCGTTTCGCGCACTGCGCACCATTATCCGCTTTCAGGCAGAAGAAAACTCGCAGAAGATACTTCTGGTTACGAGCGCCGGTCCGCATGAAGGCAAGAGCCTTGTTTCTGCAAATCTCGCGACTGCGCTCGCCCAAATGGGTCTCAGCGTTTCGCTTATCGATGCTAATCTACGTACGCCTAGCCTACACGCCGCCTTTGGCGTTTCCCAGAATCCCGGTCTCGCAGACTTCCTTAATGGCGGAGGGAATCCTGAATTCCACGAGAACTGTGGCGCTGCAGGACTGCGTCTTCTTGCCGCCGGCGCAGTGCCGGATAACGCTCCTGAGCTTCTCGCTTCACGCCGCATGGCCGACTTCATCGCCGACCTTGCTCGTCAAAGCGATCACGTCATCCTCGACACACCGTCAGTCCTTTTGGCCGCGGACGCCACTGCACTGGCCCGATGCGTCGATGGCGTGCTGCTCGTTGTACGCGCGAATCAGACGCGACGTGACCATATGCAGCGTGCCAAAGCAATGTTGGCTCAGATCGACGCGCATGTGCTGGGTGTAGTTTTCAACGATGACCCCAATGCCAAGAAGTCAATTGTCGGGTAACTGTTGGTGGCAATGCGCCTTCAGCCTCCTTCTCGCCTTCTGCCTCACTTTACTCGCAGTGACGCCAACTCTGGCGGCCGTTCGTGGCAACGTGTACGCCACAACTGAGCAGCCAAACCAAGGATTCTTCAGCGAGGCGTCCGGTTACGGCGAGGGATTCGGCTTCATTATTGCTGATATTGCCGACGGCCCCCAATTCTATACCGTGTTTCAGACTCTCGGTGGTGCTTCGTCCTTAGGTTATCCGGTGGCCTCGCCCTACACAGATGCAGACACTGGCGACATGTACGTGCCCCTCCAGCGAGGGCTTCTGGTTTGGCATAAAGCTACCGGACAGATATCGCTTGCCAATGTCTTTGAACTCATCGATAATGCCGGCCACGAGCAGTGGCTCTTTGACCGTGGCATACCTAGACCGATCAAAGATGACGGTGGATCAACCTTCAGTGAATCTCGTGCTATTCGTCTCTCCTGGCTTACCGATCAAGAGATATCTGAGCGCTTCCTGCAAAATCCACTTGACCCCGGCAACGTGGAATTCTCCATACTGCTCTATGGTTTGCCTATGTCCCAACCGGAGCGCATCGGCGCATTTGTCGTGCAGCGCTTCCAACGCACCGCAATCCAACGATGGGTTGAAGACATACCGGGTCAACCCGTACCCGGCACGGTAACGCATGTCTTTGCGGGGGACCTTTACAAAGATGCCAACCTCATTCCGATAGAAGCCTTCAGACCCGAGCCTAATCCATTCGACAGGCCGAGTGAGGCCTTGCTTGCCGACATACGGTCCGTTCTCGCCGCACATTCGGCTACAGCCCACCTCTTGCCCCACTTGGACCACGCAATAATTGGCTATGCGCCGGACCTTCAGGACACTGCAGCGCTGCGCATCGGTAGCTGGGTCCTAATTTACTTGCACCCAACGCTAAAGGAAGCGCGCTATGAGGCGGTAGCGGCAGTGCTGGCGCACCTAGCCACGTATCTGGAAACTTGGTCCCTTTCCGCCGTTCCTTTGGTAAATTCTCGCGAGAATTGCGAGCAACTCGTGGCAAGAGGCCTGCGTGTGGAAGCAGCGCTGTGGCAGGCGCTTTGGGGCCCTGAAGGGACATACAATGCGAAAGGGTATGAGCAAGTACTAAACGGTTACGTACAGGAGGCACAGCGTTCAGCGAGTTGGGCGGATTCTCTGGCGGAAATCCACTGTACCTAGTGGGGTCTTGACGTGTGGCAAACAGTAGGGCATGAACGTGTGCGGCAATTCCTACAACGGGCCATTGCCCAGCGCTCTCTGGGACACGCTATTCTGCTTGCCGGCCCCCAATCGATCGGCAAGCGAACGCTCGCCCTAGACCTGACCGCCGCGCTGCTGTGCAATGCCCAACCAGGTGACCCGTGTTGGGAATGTATTCAGTGCAAGGGAATTCTGCGCCAACAGCACCCCGATCTTCACCTTGTGGAGTTGGAGGAGGGCCGCAAGTCGATCCGCATGGAGCAAGTTGCAGCCTTGCAGCGAGCGGTTGCGTTGCGGCCCTATCAGGCGGCGCAGCGCGTTTCGCTAATCTTCGATGCCCACCTTCTCCAGCCTGAAGCGAGCCAACGCCTCCTCAAGACACTCGAAGAGCCGCCTCCACACAATACGCTTGTCCTCACCGCCACGTCCACGCACCTCCTGCCTCCGACCCTATTGTCACGATGCCAGGTGTGGCGTCTCACGGCGCTGCCGCAGCGGCTTGTTCAGTCTACGTTGGAGCAGCGAGGGGTACCGGAAAAGGATGCAGCATTTCTCGGGGCCGCGAGCTTGGGACGACTGGGGTGGGCAATTCAAGCGAGCGTCCATCCGGAACTTCGCGCGCAAGAAGAGTCAATCATCCGGGCACTAGTGGAGACTCTCCAAGCCGACCGAGCTGCGCGAATCGCATTGGTAGACCAGTTGCTAAATGATGTATCCGATCTCGAGCGTCTGTTTGAACTGTGGAGCGAGTGGTGGCGCTCGCTTCTCTTGCATCAAGCAGGTGTCTCCACCGAGCCCGGCTTAGATAACTATGCCCTCGGCAACGAAACCACCATTGCCGTCTCCCCCCAAGAGGTCGTAAAAGCAATCAAGCGCATCGACGAGGCGCGCGAGTGGGTGCGAGCCAACGTAAACGCCCGTTTGGCATTAGAAACGCTGGTTCTGCACCTGCCGGAAGCGTCTTGATACAAAAGACCGTGTCCCAGTGTGGATGGTATACTTGGGAAATGAAACTTGATCGGGTTTCTCGATTTCTCTTTGCGACAACATCCAAACGCTAATAATAGTGTTGCACAGCAGAGCATTCGACTCGCCGGAGATTGGACTGCGGCGGGAAACGCGAGAAACACTTGGGCAGTGGTAGTACTTGCCGGTGTGACGTTATTCGATAGCTTTGAGGTTTTTCTATACGGCCAATTCGTCAAGCTTGATTGCGGAGGTATGTGAGTTCGATGCCGTTGTATGAGTATGAATGCGATGTCTGTACCCATCGATTTGAGCGGCAACAGCGCTTCAGCGACCCCCCGGTAGCCAACTGCCCGGAATGCAATGGGTCGTTGCATAAGGTGTTCCATCCCGCAAACGTGATCTTCAAAGGAAGCGGGTGGTACATAACCGATAACCGCACAGACAATGGAAAGAACGAAGAGAACGGCAGCCCCAAACCCAAGGAGGCTCCCGTAAAGGACACCGCCGAGTCCAAGGCCGCGGGCACTGCCAAAACGGATTCAGGCGGGGATTCAAAATCCTCGTCAACTAAGAAAGAGTAGCGGTTTTGCGATCGCTGTAAACTCAGCGATCGAATTCTCTTTACGGTGAAAACAGTTCTTCAAGAGGACAGAACGGCTCGACATTGCCGTTCTGTCCTCTTCTTTCGCTACCACGCTTGCCACACTGCCAGCGATTGGCGCTAGTCACGCCGACATTGCAGCCTCAGGCACCTATGCAATTCCAGAGAGACATTATGTCATCTTAACTATCGGTTGCCCTTTGAGCCAGTAAGCGAATGCGGCTGCAACCAAGAACGCCGCGCCAAAGATCCCAAAGATCAATTGTTCGCTGCCGACGAGCGAAATGATGGCCGCTCCTGCCAGAATCGCAATGCCGACGCCAAGGTCGCGCCACACGAATAGCGATGCGATGGCAAGGTGGCGATTGTTGAACGTTGTAAGATCGCCAATCATGGCATTGGTCGCAACCGGCACCGTGCTGTTGAGCAAGCCCATCGCCAGCGCCGCAATACTCATGGTGAACGCTCCGCTGACGAACGTCGGCAGGAGCAGACCCAGGCCCGCCATTCCAAAAGAGAGTATCAAGACGTGCTCGCGTCCGAGCCTATCAGCGATAACACCGCCTAGGTAGCTGCCGAAGATACGTGTAATCCAGTAGCCGGCGGTAATAAGGGCAAGCGCGCCGTGACCCTGTTCGCCGCCGATGATTTGGCTAAAGCTGCCTAGGATGAGCCCAAAGGCGAGCGAAGAGAGAAAGAGAAAGAGCGCCGCCAGCCCGGTTCGCGGCACGGTAAGCACCTTGAAGACGGGGGCCAGGCGCGGTTTTACGCGTTTCGTGTGCTGGTAGGGCAGGAATAGGAAGACTGCAACGCCAATCGCAGTGATGCCCGCCGCAACCAGGGGGCCGAATTCAACGTTTGTAACGCTCATAAGCACGCCGAGAAAGAGCACCCCAATTGCTTGCCCGCCGGTTGTCGCCGTATAGAGGAGGCCGCTGGCGCGTCCATAGTGCGTATCAGCCGTGGCATCCAAGAGTTGCGTGGTGCTGGAGATCCACATCGCCGCCGCGCCCCAACCCCACATACCGGCAGCAATCAACAAGAGCTCAAAGCGATTGAGCGCGAAAGCGCCGATGGCAAAGAGCGAGTACGTTGCCGCTCCCAGCACGGTGCTCCAGTACTCTCCTATGTAGTAAAGGGTATAGGCCACCACGGCGCGCCAGACCAAGAAGGAGATGTACACTACCGCAAGCACAGTAGAAGCCTGGAATGCGCTTGTAACCCCTTTGTCGGTGAGATAAGGAATCAGAAATTGCTGAAAGGCGCTGGCGCCCATGAAAACAAAGAAGAAGCCTGCGCTTAGCGTGACTACGGTGCGCGGCATTCCAGCCGCAGGTCGCGCTATGAATCTCAGTGCCTTCACGTAGTGGCTGCTTTCTTGCTATATGGCGTTGGCAAATTGGCTACTCAGCGCGTCGTGATCCCGGTTGCCTCGCGCTCAAAGGATCCCAACCTAGACCCGCTTAGATACGGTTGAAGCGCGCAGCCGCACGTACTTCGGCAGCGGTTCACCAATCAACGGACGCACGTAGTCCAAGAATCCCGTTGTAACGAAATTCCCCGCTTCATTGAGATACGCGTCAGGCAGCGGGCGCTCCTTGCCAGCTACTTCATCGACGGCAATAAGACCCGTACGTACCAAGTATTCCGCGCCGGGCGTCCGTTCTAGGGTAATCATCATGCCCGTCTCACCGCTTACTGCCGCTGCCACCGCCGCTTTTCCAACGCGATAGGACTCTTCAAGGTCAACGGACGAAGCGAGGGAAATGCAGGCGCGCTGCATGGTGCCGGGCTTGTCGGTGCGGCTCTTTAGGCCCAACTCACTTGCAACCAATTCGGAGAGTAAACTGCTCACGCCGCCAAGCTGTCCTCTACCGAAAGCGTCCTGGTCTACGTCTCGATCCGAGGCAAAGAGTAGACTGCCGTCCAGTCGGCGCAGCCCCTCACATACGGCGACAAATACGTAGCCATAGCGGTCGTAGGTGTCTTGGACGTCATCCAGAAAGCGTTTCTGAGTAAGCGGGCATTCGGGAACAAAGATCAGATGCGGGGGGTCGCTTTCTTCACACTTCGCCAGCGCGGTCGCCGCAGTCACCCACCCTGTGTTCCTGCCAAACGTCTCTAGTATCTTGACTTGGTCGTGGCTGCGTAGCGCCCAGGAATCGGAGCCGCCGTCCATTGCGGCAAGCGCCGCAAACCGCGCCACGCTCCCGTAGCCCGGTGTGTGGTCGGTGCCCCACAGATCATTGTCGATAGTCTTGGGTACGGCAATAGCGTTCAACTCGTAGTCGTTCGTCGTTGCCCAACGATTGACTGCCTGCACGGTGAGCGCCGAACCGTTGCCGCCGATATAGATGAAGTAGCGCACGTCGTGCGCCTGCAGCACGTCTAGTGCGCGGTCGGCGTCTGATTCCGCCAAGGCATAACGGCATGACCCGAGGGCGGCAGATGGCGTGCGGCGCAGCGCACTTAGGAGCTCTGTAGGGGCATGGGTGAGATCGACGAATTGCTCTTGCAGCAAGCCTTCAATGCCGTTGCACATACCATAGATCCGGTCTATGGCCCCACTCTCCAGCGCCGCCTCAAGCACGCCCGCGAGCGTAACGCTTAGAGTTGCGGTTGATCCACCTGACTGTCCAATGACGAGTGTGCCGCTCATGAATCCCAAGCTCTGACCGCCGTATAGGCAAATTGAAGCCGGTCGAAACCACGCAGTGGCTGAATGTGCCGGACCGTTTCGGAGTTGTGCCGGCAATCACACTGGTTGGGTGCTTGCAAGGAAGCCCACACTACTGGGGCACGTCGCTCCCAATGCATGCTACTGTCTGCAGAGTAGACCGTCAATTGCGGTCAGCCTTGATCCCCTCCACCCGACTCAGGATAAGACACTACTCGGTATAATTGCACATGAGACTTGACGTTGAGTGCGGAGACGAGAATCCGTAGGAATTCATAATCTGCAAACTCGAAGGAGCATGAGCATGAGATTGCGTGATAAAGTTGCGCTCGTAACCGGCAGCGGCAGTGGCATCGGGGAGGCCATGGCCAAGCGCTTTGCTGCGGAAGGCGCTGCCATCGCGGTAGTAGACCTCAATGAGCAAGGCGCACAAGCAACTGCGGCCGCCATCCGGCAGGCAGGCGGGCGGGCACACGCAATTGTAGCCAACGTTGCTTCAGAAGACGACGTGCGCGCTATGCTAAGAGAAACTCTGGATGCGTTTGGCGCATTACATATACTCGTGAATAATGCCGCGGTCTACGTGGATAAGGATGTGGAAGACACGACTGAGGCCGAGTGGGACCACGTGATGAACATCAATCTCAAGAGTCTCTTGTGGACGTGCAAATACGCATTGCCCACCTTGAAAGAAACGAGAGGCGTGATTCTGAACATCGCGTCAATGGTCGGCGTGCATGCGCAACCGCACTCGATTGCCTACTGTACTTCAAAGGGAGGAGTGATCGCCTTTACGAAAGCGCTGGCGTTGGACTGCGCCCAATATGGCATCCGGGCCAATTCGCTCTGCCCGGCGAGTGTCACAACGCCATTGTTTGAAGGCTTCATCAACATGCAGCCCAATCCGGACGAGATGCGTGCCGGCGTGGCGGCCCGGCACCCGCTGGGCTACATTTCTTCGCCGGAGGAAATGGCAAACGCCGCGTTATTCCTCGTCTCCGATGAAGCGTCTTTTGTAACGGGCATTGAACTCTACGCTGACGGCGGCGGCACGCTGGGATATAGGACTGCGTAGTTTGACGAAAGCCGATTGCGATTCCCGCCGACCGAGAACGCTGCCATTCGTGCTCTTCGAAGCTACTCTTCACTGCCCGGCGAGACATCCGCGCCAACCTGAATGACGCCCTCGGTCAGGATTTCGGCCCGCAGGCCGCCGCGATGCATCATGTGGTTAATGATGTTGGAGTGACCGCTGGTTTCCGCGAGGTTGGCGCACGGCTCGCAAAGGAGAATCCCGCGCAGACGCACGCCGCCAATCGTAAATTCCCGATCAATGAGGTGGTTGAGCGGCACGCCGGAGACCAAGAGGTTACGGCGAGAAAGATCAGGCTCAAGGCGGTACCCATACTCCCGCTCCAGGGCATCGATGGTTTCTAGTTCGATAAGCGTTAGCTCCCGATGCGGCCCCGGACGGTCCGAATATGTGGCGTTTCCTTTAAAGTATCGGTCTCCTTCAATACCTTTGCCGGGCACGACACGCACGTCCTGCTGTGAGACCATTGGCTCCCGTCGGGCCGGGGCGGTATAGATACCGAGCACTTTGCCTTGGAACATGCTGTTCTCCTTACTCGAAAACTGAGAAATAGTGTGCAAAGAACCGATCAGCGTCAACTGTGTCCGCCACCTCATGGAGGCCGGTGGCGCTATCCGCTTGCCAATGCATGAAGCCTGCAAGCTGCCGGCTCTCTAGCTCCACCTGAACGTTGCCGGCAGCGAACGTGCAGATACGATCATCGAAAATTGTCGTCGCGGCGAGTGGATCGTGGAAGGTGATTTCTTCTCGTCGCTGAAAGAAGACTTCAGCAAACGAAACCACCGGCTCCAGCACCGGCGCCTGGAAGCGCGCACGCACTTCCTTGGCGGACATACGGACTTGCCGCGTGACGTCGAGGCCGTGCGAGCGATGGCTGGCAACCGTACTCCGGTAGACGATTGCCGCCGCGTGAGGATCGCAGGAGGCGTTCCATTCCACCGGCCCTCGTCCCACTCCCCGCCCGAAGAATTGCCCGCACATAAGCACCAGGCCTTTCAGCAAACGAGGGATTTCGGGATCTGCGCGGAAGAGGAGGCCGATATTCGTCAGTGGGCCGACAGCAACCAGTGTAATCTCGCCCGGATGCGCCCGCACCGTTTGGCGCAGGAACTCGATTGCCGCGCCCTGCGGAAAGTCTTTGTCATGCGGCCAATCGCCCAGCGCGTCCGCCTGCTGCGCCTGCGGCTGCCTCTGCTCTATGAGCAGCGGCTCTTCCGCGCCAGGGTAGATGGGAACTTCCTTTCCCGCCGCCCGACACAAGGCACTCGCCAGCATGGCGCGTTTGGTTGGTTCACCGCTTACCGTAGTGATACCGAGCAACTCGCACGCAGGCTGAGCCAGCAGGAACGCAAGACACACTGCATCGTCGATATCAGTGCCGATGTCGGTGTCGAACAGCACTTTTGTCGGCATTCGTGAGTCCTCGAAAGCGGCCTTCATCCTGGCATGAACGTCGCAGCGTCCCAGTGGCAGCATGTTCGATTATGCCATAAACTTACTTCGTTATCTGAAGCATGTGCACAACCGTGGAAAAGGTAATTCATGGCTGCAAGTGCACTGTGTCCGGACGTGCTGAAGTAACTATTGCAAGTGGCGCTTGTAACCGGAGAACAGAATTGAACGCATCTCCGCAGCAATGAGATGCGGCTGCGCGAGTACAGTAGAATGAAAGACCAAGGCAAGTTTCACTCATGTTTGTACGGTAAGAGGAAAGCGGGCAGCAAAATGAAAACGTATGACGTTGCCGTAATTGGCGCCGGCATCATCGGACTCATGATTGCGCGCGACTTACGCGCCACCGGGCTGGATGTGGCACTCCTGGAGCGCAGTGAAGTAGGAAAAGAAGCTTCGTGGGCGTCCGCCGGCGTGCTCATGAGTAGACCCTATGCCTACGAAAGCAATGCCGACTTTGCACTGCGCGTAGAAGGCAGCGAGATGCTGCTGGCCTTGGCTCCAATACTCGCCGATGAGACCGGCATCGACATCGAAGCTGTTCGTCACCCCGCTCTCCACCTGGCCTTCACTGCGGAAGATGAGGCCAACATGCGTGCTTTGCAGCCGCAACTAGATGGGGCAAGTCTTGGATGTGAATTCATCAGTACCGCCGAAGTGCAGGAGCGCCAACCGGAGATCACTGCGCCGGTTACTCTCGGCATGGTGACGTCATGCGCAAACATCGAGAACCGGCGTCTACTGCGTGCGCTAGAGATCGGCGCGCGCAGGGCGGGTATAGACATTTTCACCGGCTGCGATGCCCGCGCACTGGAGGACGAAGGCGGCAAGGCGGCAGGTGTGCACGCGGACACGCAAGAAATCAGCGCCGGAGCGGTCGTTAACGCGACCGGCAGTTGGGGCGGCACGCTGCAGGGAGCGCCGGAGCACATTCCGGTGCAGCCAGAGCGGGGCCAGATGCTCGCGCTGCATTCAGATTCGGTAATGCTCAGCCACCTCATTAACCTGCCGCAATACATCGTGATCCCCCGCAAGAGCGGGCGTATTGTCCTGGGAGCGACGACCGAGCGCGCAGGATACGATCGGCGCAACACGGCGGGAGCGATCCAGAGCATGCTCCAAGCCGCCATTCAGGCTATCCCGCAACTCGCTTCGGCGACCATTGAAGAACTGTGGTCGGGGTTTCGCCCTTCCAACCCGGACGGCTATCCGCTGGTCGGCCCGTCCGCTGTCCCCGGCTACTACTACGCCGTAGGCCACTACAAGCTGGGTATCCAGCAGGCGCCCATCACCGCTGAGATCATCAAAGACCTCATCACAACCGGCCGCACCACGCGGCCCGTATCCCACTGGGACCCCACACGCTTTACCAGCCTCTAGGGTTTAGCTTTAAGTTCACGAACGCAGTGTTCGATTTGATGCGAGGTATCTCGGACTAGTGTGAATGAAAGGGGAGGCTACGCGGGCCATACACCCGTTTAATGCCCCACTTCCCAATTGGCCTGACTACCAGAGTTACCTTACTAATGCCAAGGTCTCCCGCACCAACTTCGGTCCCCAGAATTCTATTCCTGTCATTCACGATCCCACACTCTCCCTACGCACACCGCTCCAGCTCACTCTGCTCTACCCATATGTCCGGTAATTCAGCCGCCACGCAGCCGCTGAATGTGTTGGCTGAGAGTTCCAACCACCGTAGTTGCGAGAGATTGCTCATCTCTGCGGGGATGCTCCCTTCCAATTGGTTGTATGAGAGGTGCAGTCTCTCCAATTGCGACAGGCTGCCCAACTCCGCCGGGATGCTGCCATCCAGTTGGTTGTTCGTGAGATATAGGTTCACCAGTTGGGAGAGACTGCCTAGCTCCGGCGGGAGACTGCCCGTCAACCTATTCGAACTCAGCCACAGTGCAGTCAGTTGGGAGAGGTTGCCCAACTCCGGCGGTATTTCACCGCTCAGCCGGTTTACGGAGAGGCTCAACCGCTGAAGTTGCGTGAGGTTTCCCAACTCCGGCGGAATGCTCCCCGTCAATTGATTGGACCAGAGGTGCAGTTCCTGCAACTGAGAGAGGCTGCCCAACTCTGCCGGTACCCCGCCACTCAGGTTGTTGCGCCCCAGGTTGAGGTAACGAAGACTTGCCAACGCGCCTAATTCCGGCGGAATGGAGCCGCTGAGAAAGTTGTCTTCAAGCCACAAGGTCTCAAGTCTCTGAAGACCGCTAAGTTCCACGGGGATGAAACCGGTCAGGAAGTTACCGCTCAGGTCTAAGACCTCAAGGTTTTGCAGATTGCCTATCTCTGCCGGTATGCCGCCGCTCAATCTGAAGCCGATGTATCTACTCTCTTTGCTTCCAACGCCGCGAATCTCTAGCCGCCGCAACTCGCTCAGTTGCCCCAATTCCGGCGGCAGCACGCCGTTCATCCGTTCCAATCCCAGTTCGTGCACCCGCAACGGTTCCCCGCCAAGCGTGACCCCTTCCCACTCCACGAGCGGTGTCTCAGCATTCCACTTCAGGTTTAGGGTGTTCGACAGCATGTCCCGGCTCTGGAGCAACGCTTCGCAGTCCGCCACCAAGCCCGGGTTCGCCACCGGCTCGGACACTACAACCCCTTCTTTACAGACCGCCAGGTCTACCGATGCCTCCACCGGTGTTTTTCTTGGAAGAAAGAGAACACCCTGCTCCTCAATGAGTGTCTGCAGGTCGGAGCCGTCTCGCGCCACCGTGAGCAGCACACGTTCGCCTTCATCATTCTCCAGTGTGCGAAAGTGTCCTTCCGCCGTCCAAATCACCTGGGGTGACTCCGCGTTCCCCCTCTCGTATACCGCGATTCGCTTTCCATCCGGCGACCACGCCGCCACGCCGTCCAGCACCGGCGGGCTCAGCCGCCGCAGGTTGCTGCCGTCGAGGTTGATCAGATGCGCCCCGTTGGCGAAGAACAACAACTCCGTCCCATCCGGCGACCACAACACCTGCGATATCTTGGGAAAGTAGGGATAGAAGACGCCGGAGGCGAACGCAAAGCCTAGTGCATATGGCGCTGGGCCTTGCGGTCTCAGCGTCAGAACCTGCCGCAGTTCCGTGCCATCAGCCCGCACCGTGTAGATGGCTGCTTCTTCCTCTTCATAGACCGTAGTGTTAAATCTGTCATGGTCTCTCGCCACATTACCCCCAATAAAGGCAAGATATCTGCCGTCAGGCGACCAGGCCGGCACGGCAGGCGCGTATTCATGGTGGCTGGGGGGCTTGATTACATACACCGTCTTTGCGATCTTGCGCAACTCCGATCCATCTCGACGCACTGTGTATAAATGCAAGCTGTAATCCTCAAAACCACCCATTACGAAGGCTAGGAATTCACCGTCCGGCGACCACACCGGCGGTGCCAGCGCTACTCTTCCCTCAGGCGGCGCAATACGCCGCATATCCGTGCCGTCCGCCGCCATCGTATATAGCCCTAATTTCCCTGAGCCCTCGGCATCTGAAATGTAGGCAATCCGTTTCCCATCGGGCGACCACTCTGGGAAAAACTCCAGATCGGCGTTCTCTGTGAGCCAACGCCACTCGCCGCTCTCCAAGTTGATAACAACGATCTCATAGGTTTCGTTCCTAAAGTCGCAAGAAAAGGCGATCTCGGCACCATCGGGTGAAATGTCAGCGTGTTTTCCATACCTAGACCGGTGGCTAATATAGCTCCCGCTAGCACTGGTAGAAGTCAGCGCGCGCAATTCCCGGCTGGACATTAGGAGCGCGAAAGTCCTCAACCCGCTGTCGAACACAAGCTGGGTACCGTCCGGGGTCCACTCCAGAATGCCCTCGTAATGACTACCAAACGGCTCACTAGATGTCGATCTACAACTGACGCTACCTCTCACCATCTGATCCTTCGATGTGTCCGCACTGGACGGGCCTGCCACTGCTTCCTCGGTGGCCTCCAGTCCTGCGCAGCCAGAGACGACTAGTAGGCAACTAAACACCACCAGTGCCAGAAACAGATCTGTTCTCTTTTGCCTCGCCATGCCCATATGCCTTTTGTCCCTCATCGTGCAGTCTGATACAGGGAATAAATAGCCATGATATCGAAGGGATACGGAGCGCAGTCAGACTCGATTGGGTTCTTATGTTTGCTCACACTCTCTACGTAAACATGGCTGTCATAGTTCATAACAGAGAATGGAATTGTTGGGTGAGCACGCGCATAAGGGGTGATTGGCTTGCCACCCCCAACGCCCAAAACGTGTCCTGCTTCATGCACGAGTGTTCGATAGGCTTTTGCGACATCTCCACTCTTACAAGAATCTATGTGAACTACATTACTATTGGAATGCCAAATGTTACTGTCAGGAAAATCCAGCCAATGAGGCTGTTCATCCAGGTTGTCATTCAGAAAAATGTCGGTGGTAAAGTATCCGTCATCGTGAATTGCACATCCAGCCGCAACTTCGTCATCATCTTTATCTCTGTCAAATGTGCAAGTCGTAAAACCAAGAACTTGCGCGAGGCCAGGTGAAACAGCAACCGCTTCAAAATAATCGAAAGGAGAAAGGGAATCATCAATCAACATGATCTCACTTAGTTCAAGATCTTTCGGGTTTATCGACATGAATTCATCTGTGCCTCTAATAAACGCCGCTACCATCCTGCTCTGCGCGGCAGTTAACGTTGTATTTGTCTCATTCTCAATCTTCTCTATGGCTTTAGTTTGAACTTCCGAGTAATCGGCACACTGGCTGCCCGCATAAGTCATTGTAATCAACCCATCTGTAGCCAGTTCCCATTGCTCAAATGCGTGTACGATGAGATTCCTCCAAGCGGCTCTCCTATCGACGGGAAACGTGTCTGCGCAAATCTGGTAAGCGTACGTCCTATCCGCGCCAATCCTGTCTTCGAGAGGAAAAGTCGCAATCCGTGGCGCAAATTCGTCATTGGGGTCGTCGTCTATGGGACCGCTCGAAGACGGATAGACGTACACGTACCGGCCGGCATATACCCGGGCCGGAAGCCCTGCTTTATTTAGCCTATAGACCAGTTGAACAGCGTATATTTCTTCAGTGTCCAAGCCAGCGATAGAGTGTACGGTGCCACTGATTGGGGCGTTGCTTGCGTCCATATCACTTGTTGCTAGTGATCCAAGGTTTCTTGGTTGCCATCTATGGTCGCTGTTAGGAATGGCTTCACCTTGAGCTTCAGAAAGAACGTACTCTTCAAACTTGCCATAGCGGAAGAAGTATGTGCCTCCGCCATATCTTGGGCCCAATATGCTTTCAATTGGAACCCATTCGAGGGATGCCTTGCCTTTGCCATCCTCAGTAATCCTGCTATCCCCGTCGGCACGTGTGATTGGCGTGTCAACTATTACAATTGATTCGGTGGGATCACTGCTATCGGGTTCACCCGGAGTAGAGGTTGCCCTTCTATTTGCGAGAGTGCTTTGATTAACTGCTGTTACTCGAATTTCCCAGCCTAGAAAGTGGGTGCCAACACCGCTAACGTAAGACTTGAGAGCCTCCACATTGTAGGGAAAGGAATTGCTTTCCACAAAGATGTCATTGTCCGTAAAGTCAGCGGGCCAGTGCACTCTTTCGACCTTAGAAATCACATTCCCTACAGTGACGCCACACGCGTATAGCGACAGAGTAAGCGAGACACTCTGCACTCCACCGTATAGTCTCTGTTCCCTCCTGTCAGTACAGGAATTGTTGAACCCTAGCTTATCGGTCTCTGGCGTGACTGTAATCCAGTAGAGTTCATCAACGGAAAGGCCCGAAGCCGTGAATGTGAAGTTAACAGAGAAGTTTCCTGGCACGCTAATGGCATGTGTAGTTGTCGTCACGGCTTGGAGTTCGGGTCTCTTGAATCCAATCATGTAGCCGGCAGCGTTTGGTACCGGGTCCCAGCTAATCCGTGCATACGGATACCTCGTGAATGTCTGCGGTTGTGATCTCAAGCCCACTAGGCGTAGGGAGCTTACCTGAAACTGGGCCCTGTGGCGTTGGAGATGGCGGAGGTGGCGGTGGCGTCGGAGGTGGCGGAGGTGGAGCTGTAGGTGTAGGAGTAGCTGTGGGTACGACCGTTACATCCACCTCTGCAAAGACGCCACAATCCGTGGAATACTTCACCCCGTCCCCACAGGCCTGCACCCTAATCTTGTAGGTGGCGGGAGTCAGTCCGAACTCTTCCGCGTTGTGCTTGTTCCAACTGAGCGACTATACCAGAAACTACCTTTCCGAATACCAAAGTTGTAGCGACTGATTCCAACTCCATTATTCACTGGACTCCAACTCGCCGAGATGACAGCATCCATAGCGGTGCCGCTGAATCCGCTCGGCGCCGGGGGCGGACATGGTATCGTTCTTCCCGTTGCCGACCCCGATGGGTTGCCAAATCTGTCCGGGAACACATGCCCGTAGCCACCAGCTTTGACCCTGACATAATACAATGTCCCGCATGTCAGGCGTGTCGCGCTTGCAGTTTTGCTTGTAACCGCAGCATAGGCTATCCAATTGCTGTTGTTAGTGGAACTCTCTAACTGATAACGAAGAGATTCTGGATGGCCATAGTCTTCTGTTATTTCCCAACTCACCACAATAGTGTCGTAGTTCGAACCAATTACCGTAACGTTTGATGGCACCGGCAGCGGAAAGATCTGCCGCGGGGTTACGCCAGGTCCTTTGTCCCCATCACCAGAGCCACTTTCACCATTGTCCGTCTGCGCCTGCGCAACCACGGCGAAGAACAAGCTCAGCAGCACTACCAGCACCAACCCGATCCCAGGCCGCCGCGCATGCCGCACTACCCAATCGATTGCGTTACGCCTCGTAGACGCATGAAGGAACGCGAGAAAAGGATTCATGGTGAGGAATTCAATCTTTCTCCTGCCAGCGCGGGACAATTCTCCCTTGCCGCCAACACTTGAGCATCATTCATTCTCTATCACTCACTTGAGAGTAATTCTAAGTATGGTCCGTATACTACAATGACAAACCGTCTAGGCATGACAGACTTGGGCAACCTAATAGCAGACGACCGTGAGATCTCACGGTCGTCATTGGTTCATTAGGCGTGGAAGTATAAGTGATGGAGAATTAGGGCAGGCTGAACACGCGGGTATCGGGCTTAAAGACAGCCCAGGCAAACCAGAAGTGGTTGCCATTCACTATGGATTGGAGCTGCTTGCCGGTCAGAGGGCCGCCAATCGCGCGGCCGAGGACGTTCCATTGCGATTGCGTTTCCGTATCCACGATAGTCCCGTCGTCAGTGACGTTGAACTTCAAGGTCTTGCCGTCAAGCGTCGGCGCAAAGACCCCGGCGGCGCCAATGTCCTCTTCGGCGCGTGCAAAGGGGGAGATTGTCCCGGGTTGGTGAAAGACCACAATTGGCTCTCCGCCGACGGTATCTTCAACCACCTTCTGCGCCGCGAGCACGTTGAAGGGGTAAGCAGCGTCTTCGCCGTTCAATGACACGGTGACCACTCGCTCCATGGCGGGCAGGCGTCCGTCCACCTCTTCGAAGAAAAGGAAGGGTGAGCGGGAAATGTCGTCGTAGCCGGGATACGGGTTACGTCCGTATGCTCGAACTTGGCCTGTGTCGCGGGACAGCACGACGCCCTCCGGGTGCGTGCCGCGGAAGTCGGCGAACGAAACCATTGCAGCCGGAATCGCGGTCAGCTTCTTGCCGGTCAGTTCGCCTACGATGGCCCTTCCCGTAATCTGCTGCCACCAGCTCTCAGTCTGGCGATCGTACATAACCAAGTCGCTGTAGCGGAGATTGCCGCTGACGCCAAAGTCATAGGTGGTTCCATCAAGTCGGCGGTCAAAGGCAATGGCGGTGTTGCAGAGCGGGCAAAACGTCACTGTGACCGGCACGCCGCCAATTGTATCGTTTACGATCTCGTGCCATACCAGGATCTCAATTGGATAGGCCTTCGCCTCACCGTTGACCTCAACCGCCACAACCGGTTTGCGGTCGCCGAGGTATGCTGCGGCCTCATCAGCCGTAATGAACTTCGGCTCGTCAATCGGCGGAATGCCGTCTTTTCCAGGGCCGCCGGAGCTAATTTCGCTCAAGGGCACGCTATGCTTGGAAAAATCCGTCCGCCAACCATACGTGGAGAAGTTGAGCTGGGGAGTCGGCGAAGGCTGGACGGCTTCGGCTTCCGGTGTAACGGCGGGTGGGCTCGTCGGCTCTACAGCAGTCTCCTCTGCCATCGGCCCGCAGGCCGCTACAGCCAGAAGACCTACCGTAGCAGCGCCGGCTGTTAAGAGGAGATTTCGTCGATTCAAGACCCTTCGTGAAATTTGAATCACCTTCGTTCTTCTCCCTTTCAAATGCTGTGCGACGAGCCGTGTATCAAATACTCTAGTGCTGAACGGTTGGAAAGAGTTATGCGCTTGCGGCCAATTTCAAGCATCTTATCCTGCTTCAGCTTGTCCAGCGTCGCCGTTACCGTCTCGCGATAGACGCCAAGCATATCCGCCAGATCTTGATGGGTGAGTCCCTCAATCTCATTGGAATCCTCTGCGAGGCGCAGGAGCAGCGCCGCAATGCGGGCGGGCATCGTCATGAATGCACTTTCGTGCAGACGTTCCTCGGCCTCTTGGAGTCGTTCGTTGAGCACCTGAATGAGGCGTATTCCAATGCGGGGATATGTCGTGAGGATGCGCTCCACTTCCGTGCGGCCAAGCGTGCATAGCTCCACGTCGTCCACTGCCTGCGCAACCGAATCCCCCATTGCTTGCCCAAAGAGCGGCATTTCGCCAAAGAATGTATCCGGCCCCAGCATCGCCAAGACAAGCTTGCGGCCCTCAAACGAAATACGGTAGAGCTGAACGCGGCCCTCCTTAATGAGGAAGAGCACCTCTCGACTTTTGTCGGGCGTGTAGATCACCCCTCCCTTGCTGATTTTCACTGTTGCACTGGAGTGGTCAATCTCGCTGACCTCATGGGGCAGAAGGTCCGCAAAGATGTCAATCTTTGCAATGCAGGAAAGAGTGCGGTTGTAGAGGCCCAGCCGACCGTTCTCTAACATGCGTTGTGGTATGCCGGTTGCCGGGGAAGATGTGCGGTAATTTCTCATACTGTAAGTACAATCGCGTACCGGTTCGGAAAATATTCGGACTTCACACCAATTGCTCACCTAATGTGAGCATATCATGCCCCACCGCGGAGTTTTGTACGCGAGACTACATTGCGTTAGAGATATGTAAATCTCTGTATTCCATCGACATGACGGGCTTTAGAGCGCTTGGAGAAGAAGCACACCTGGCGTTCGCGAGTAACGACCTCAAGCGGACGCTATAGAGCTTTCCCCTAAGTAGGCTACTAAGTGCCTTTGTAAGGCCGATTATGCCCATTTCCAAGCAAAGACTCAGCCTGATAGCGCCACTATCCATTTGGTTTCCCTTTCCTTCAGGAATTCGGAAACCGATGCGTTGTCGCGTAGGCGATCGCTATGCTCCCATGGGCGCTCAGGGATGCGCCGCACTTCAGCCGAGAAATGGGTTGTGGTCCCGCTCTTCCTGCACCGTCGTCGACGGGCCGTGACCGGGCAAGAGCTTCATAGTGGGGGGCAGAGTGAGGATCCGGTCGCGAATGCTCTGAAGCATACTGGCGTAGTTCAAGGTGCAGCGCCCCATCGAACCGGCAAACAGCGTGTCGCCCGCAAACGCCGCACTTCCGACCACGTAGGTAACGCTCCCTGCTGTATGGCCCGGCGTTGGCGCGACTCCCACCGAAAAGCCCTCAAACGCTAGAGTCTCGTTCCCCTGAATTGCCTGCACGTCTGCGCCCAACTTGCCTTGGTTGATGCCTACGTCGGAGGCATGTACGTAGACGGCTGCGCCGGTCTGTTGACGGATTGTGTCCACGTCGTCCGTATGGTCGCTGTGGCCGTGCGTAATTAGAATGGCCAGCAACTGCACTCCAGCCTGCCGGACGCGTTGCACGACAGCTTCACCAAGTCCGCCGGCATCCACCAGCAGGGCAGTCTGCGTGCGTTTGTTATGCAGTAGGTAGACGTTCGCGTTGTACTCTTCAACCAGGAAGCGCTCTATCGCTATGTCGTCGCTCGCCATGAAGTCGCTGGCGACGGGCTCCCACTCTTCGCGGGCGATTGCGCCGAGGCGTGCTTCCTGAAGTCCAAGCACGGCAGCAAGCCGGTCTATGACTGCTTGATCGGGCGTAAGCGCATAACGCTCCATTTCTTCGATCTCACCTGCACCGACACCCACCTGCTTCGCCACGGCAGCAACACTCAACCCCAGCCCCCGCCGCGCCTTACCAATGATATCGCCAAATTCGTCTTCCAATGCATACGCCATCGCTTGTACTCCTTGATATCATCCAATTCAATAGTTATTAGAATGAGATTCACTCTATTCTCTCGATGACTACCTGTGATCCACTGGAAGCTTGTTTGAAAGCACCCGGATCACCGTCCACCCGTCCGAAGACGTTTACGGGTGAAGCAGGCCGAATCTCGTTGCCGCGGCTCATAGGGGTCGGCCCGAAGAAAATACAAAAGGCGTTTCCCGGCGGCCAGTAGCCGAGATCTCCTAGCTCTACTAATTCCTGAGCGTCTTCTTCAGTAAGCCCCACTGGGACACGGAAGTAGATCTCGTCACCCCAGACACTGGCGCTGCCTTCAATAGGAAGCGCGTCCCAAATCGCCTGGGCAGAAGTGGATTCATTGAGTGTAGCCGAAGCACTAATATCGCCACACCGGATGCGTATTCTTCTCCCCATTGTGTCCCCAAACTGCCAGTTATTGCAATTTCGCTCCTCTTCTGTACCATGGGAAGGAGGCGATTGGCAAGCGCCGAACTCTCATACTTGGGTGGGTGAGAGCAAAAGTGCTAACCCATGTGGTACCTAGACCAAGTCAAGAACTAGGAACCACGTGCTTAGATACCGGCCACGGGTTCCACAATCAAATATTCATTCCCTCAAGTTATGTCAAGCTCATCTTAGCTATTTCTCTGTAAGTGGAAATGGACATGTCTAAATTAGATGCCGGAAAACTTAGGGGCTACCTCGGGGAATATGGCCGGGTTGTGCCCAGCATGCGGCTCTTTATCAAGGCCGCACCCGGTCACACTGCCGTAATGATAGTGCTTGACCTCCTCATGTCCACGCTCGAACCACTCAGCGTTTGGTTTATGAAGTTTCTCGTTGACGCCGTTATTGCCAATCAGGTGCGAATGGCAGTATTGGTGGCACTGCTGCTTGTCATCTACCGAATGATTAGTTATCTCGCAACGTGGGCATATGAAGTCGTCACACCCGGTCAGATTGACCGATTACAGTTCGCCTTGCAGACGCGACTCATGGAGAAAGCCGTCTCGATCCAGGACCTTACGCTCTTTGAATCTCCTAGGTTCTACGACCAGTTGCAGACAGCAAGGCAGGCGACGGATACGTGGGCACAACGGCTGTTTATGACAACTAAACAGATGCTGGCCTACATTTTCGTCGTTGTATTACTGTTTGGCTCCCTCTCTCAGTTGCACCCATTAGCAGCAATCATTGTGTTTCTCGCCACCATTCCTTCCTATCTAGCGTACTTGAGACTAGGAGTAGAGAGTACCACTGTGTTTCGCTCCCAGGCTCCCTACCAGCGCAAGCTGGACTATTACGCGCAGGTGCTCACCACCCAGGACGCCGCGAAGGAAGTTCGTCTCTTTGGTCTTGGCGGGTTCTTTATCGATTCATACCAAGAGGTGTTCCACCAATCGTACAAGCTCGTGCAAAGTTTCCGCCGCCGCCAGGCAAGAATTGTGACCTTGCTCACCATGATTTCCCCCGCGACTGCGGGAGCAGTCCTCGTTTATACTGTGTGGCGGGCGGCTCTCGGAGAAATTGGTCCCGGTGAACTCGTGCTCTACGTTGGGGTCATATTTTTAGTTCAGCAGACATTCTATCGGCTGCTACAGGTTGCCGGTACGGTGCATACGTGTCAGCTCCATGTTTCTCACCTGCTTGACTTTCTGGATCGGGAGCCCCCAATGGCGGCTTCGGAGGGGACCGGCAGGCATGTACCAAAGCCGCTGCGTCAAGGGATAGAGGTAAGAGACGTATCTTTCACATATCCGGGAACCGAGCGGGCGGTGCTTAAGGACGTGAGATTTCAGGTAGGGCCCGGAGAGAGTGTTGCCTTGGTGGGACACAATGGCGCCGGCAAGACAACGCTAGTCAAGCTGCTATGCCGCCTATACGATCCCACACATGGCGGAATTATTCTGGACGGTGTTGATTTGCGCGAGTACGACCTGACCGACCTGCGACAGAATATTACCGCGGTGTTTCAGGACTATGCCCAATTTCACCTCACTGCAGCACAGAACATCGGCATTGCTGATTTAGAGCGTGCAGAGGACCGTTCAGCAATTATACGAGCCGCCGAGCAGGGCGGCGCTGATGAAGTTATTTCCCGATTGCCAAATGGCTACGATAGTCAGCTAGGAAGGGAATTTGAGGAGGGGTCGGAGCTTTCAATCGGGGAGTGGCAGAAGCTCGCGCTGGCTCGCGCCTTCTTCCGGAATGCTCAGATCCTGATCCTGGACGAGCCTACGGCTGCACTCGATGTGCAAGCCGAATACGATGTTTATCAGAAGTTCAAGGAACTCACCCAGGGTCGCAGCACTATCCTGATCAGCCATCGCTTTTCAACCGTCCGTATGGCTGATCGCATAGTCGTACTCGAGAACGGTTCTATCCTGGAAGAGGGAACCCACGCACAACTCATTGCGCAAGGCGGCACGTATGCAGATCTCTACAGCAAACAGGCATCGTGGTATCGGGAGTAGTCTTACCACTTTACCCTGGTCGGCCCTTCTAAAGCCCACTCTTAGTTGCGACGATACGAATGAATGAAGCTGATAGAGTTCGATCTCCAATCATGC
This sequence comes from Chloroflexota bacterium, assembly GCA_965216245.1. Taxonomy (GTDB): domain Bacteria; phylum Chloroflexota; class UBA11872; order VXOZ01; family VXOZ01; genus VXOZ01. The sequence continues at coordinate 3,511,718 of OZ244145.1, read as the reverse complement.
ACAGCGGTTGACGCTGGCATTGTCAACAGCCAGATTGCTTCCTTGCCGTACTTCATGGGTGTGGACTCAGAGTTCCCTCTGGTGCTGGAGGGCTACGCCACGGAATGAAGAGCTATTCTTAGAATTAACTGGTGCAAGACTCCTGCACCTTTCCTTGCCCCTCTAACTGCACCCGAACAACTGTAAGCCCAAGTGACGGAGTCACCACGTGTATTTGTCCGTTAGCATCCACGGTGGAGATGCCGGAAACAGGCCTGTTTACATCCGGCTCTTCCCATGTGTTGTGTGCCTTGGGGTCGACGCCGGTGAGCACGGTAGTTTTGAGGTTGGGCTTGGCCCGGCGGTCTCCAATGGATACCTGCACATCGACATCTTCTGAGAGGCTTCTGTTGACGAGAAAAATGCTAACGGAATCCCTTGCTACATCGTAGCTCGCGGAGACGTCCAATATCGGTACTTCCCCTCTGGCCCCAGCCGCGTAGGTGGGACTCTCGATGATCGGTATCAGGGAAGTGCCCCGCGCGTGCTGCGAAAAGAGCTGCAATGGATAGTAGATGCTCTGGATGAGCAGGCCGTCCGGCCTTGTCAGAATGGGCGCTATGACGTTGACGATCTGCGCAATGCACGCGATTTTCACAATATTGGCGTGCCGCAGAAAACTGTTCAAGAACTGAGCGCAGACCAGGGCATCCTCCAGGTTGTAGACTTCCTCGATCAAGTGCGGCGCGTGGGTCCAGGACCCGTCTATTTCCCTGTCCTTGTACCAGACGTTCCACTCATCGAAAGCGACATAGACGCGTTTATCGCTCTTCTTGATGCCGCGGACGTAGGCGAGGAGTCCGGCATAGTCGCTCAAGACACGGTCTATTTCCACGCCCTCGGCCAGGAACCACGCGCTGTCATCCTCGCTATTGCGGCTGTAGCGGTGAGCGGAGATATACTCCACGTCTTCCCAGCAGGTCTCCAGCACGACGCGGTCCCATTCCATGTAGGTGTTCATCCTGCGGCCCGAGGAACCGCACGCCACAAGCTCTATGGCGGGGTCGATCCCGCGCATGAGGCGAGCCGCCTGCTGCGCCTTCACCGCGTAATCAGCGGCCGAGCAGTGGCCTGCCTGCCAAGGGCCGTCCATCTCGTTGCCCAGGCACCAAAGCTTCACACCATGGGGATCGGCGCTCCCGTTTTCTCGTCGCGCATTCGACCAATGCGTGCCGCCTGGTAGGTTGCAGTACTCCACCAGTTCTGCCGCTTCACGGGGGCCCAAGGTGCCGAGATTAACCGCCATCATCGGTTCCGTGTCGATCAAACGACACCAGCGTATGAACTCATCGACACCGAATGTGTTCGGTTCGATGCTCCTCCACGCAAAGTCCGGCCGGACGGGCCGCTCGTCTTGCGGTCCCACCCCGTCGCGCCAGTCGTAGTTGCTTACGAAATTGCCGCCCGGGTAGCGTATATACGGCATTGCGAGTTTTCGCAACGCAGCAGCCACGTCTGTGCGAAAGCCATTGGCATCGCTCAGCGGACTCTCCGGATCGTAGATACCCTCGTACACCGCCCGGCCCAAGTGCTCCAAGAATCCACTGAAGATTCGCGGGTCTATCTCACCAACGTGGCGATCGAGATCCAAGCGAATCGATGCCTTCACCGGTTTCCCCCTCCAAGACCTTGCTGCCGCCAAGTATGGCAAACCACCCAGAAACACGTTTGGCCGTCACCGCGAGCCCTACGCGAATAAGCAAGGCCAATTATGCATTGGGTATTTCGCGCCGCCATGGTGAAGCGGTCGGTCTGCAATGTATTGGTTGCGACTACTTGCTCATCTGGATTGAGAGCATACGATAGTCATGCCGCTCATAGAATTGAAATGTGGCTAGCCAGTCCACGTTGTTCGAGCCTACCATGGAGCGCACAACACCGCCCGCTTCCGCTTTATCCAGAAGGGCCTGCATGAGTTGCATTCCAACACCCCTGCCGCGGCGGCCGGCATGAACAAAGACCTCATCGACGTTCAAGTATCGCTCACCCTCCGGTTGGAAAACCGCGCCCTTTCCAAGTTTCACGACTCCCGCAGCGTAAGCAATAATGTCGTTCTGAAAATTGCAAGCGAAGAAATAACCCCCGTCCAACCAGGGCTGAAGATGCTCAGCCGCACATGCCACATAGCCGGTCATGCAGCCTTCATCAGCCCAAAGTCGCGACAACTCCAGGACTGAATGCACATCGCTGTAAGCCGCCGGTCTGATGCTATAACCTTCGGCGTCTTTCACTGCCGTCTGACCTTGAGATTAAAGCTCTTCCACAGTTACGGACAGATTCCAGAGTGCTTATTCGAGAGTTGAATATCAAACCGCCCCAAAGGCATCATCTTTCCAGTGCGATCTCGCAACCTTTGTCTCTCCCAATGAGTCCACCGCAATTGGACATTTGAACAGCAGCACTGAACGGCAGCCTTGCTAGACGAGACGATTGCAGACCCGGATCGCCCCCAATGACTTCAAAGAGAGCAGTGCAACTGGGCGTGAGCGAGGGCAGAGATCAGGACCGGGCGGGAGTCGGAATCCATCCGAGTTCTTCTCTCCAGTTGGGGCCGACATTGGCAAATCTGCTCAAACGGAGACCACTGATGTCGGTGCTGGATTCTCCGTGGAGCACCAATTCGCTCACGACCCTGCCCGTGGCGGCTGCGATGGCGAATCCATGAGCCGATGCGGAGACAAACACAAAGTTGCTCGGCCGGTCCAGGATGTCAATGATAGGCATGGAGTCCGGGGCCTGTTCTATCACCCCGGCCCAGCTCCGGATTACAGGCACGTCCGCTACCCCTGGAAGCAAGTCTGCAAGCCGCCTGGCAATGTTCCGTATGAGGGGAGTGTTGGGCTTGCTGGGATCGGTGGTCAGATCCACATCAATCCATTCGTGGGGTCCTCCACCAAAGAGCAGATTACCCTTTTTGGCCTGGCGCCCGTAGAGTCCGTTTCCCGCTAGGGCGAATTGAAAGAGTGGCTCTAAGGGAGCGGTGGCAATAATCTCTGCCCTTGCCGGCGCTAGGGGAACGCGAACGCCCACCATCTCTAGAATCAACGCCGTCTGTGGCCCAGCAGCGCAAACCACCGTGTCGGCCTCAATGACGCCGGCGGTCGTCTCGACCGCCGAGACCCTCCCGTCAGCGAGCTTGAAGCCCGTGGCGGCGGTATTCTGGTAGAGGTTGCCGCCCCTGTCTTGAAGAGCCCATGCAAATGCCTGGACCGTCCGCTGAGGGTTGGCGTGACCGCCCTTTGGTAAAAAGATCCCGCCGAGCGTCCTATCGGTGATACAGGGTACCATGTCCTGTATTTCGAAACGGTCCACCAGGTCCACACGTACGCCGAAGCGCTCCCCTACCTCTTGCTCGGTTAAGTAGCGGTCCATCTCCTCTTCTGAAACGGCAACTTGGAGCCTACCTTGCTGCACGAACTCAGTGGGATAGCCCAACTCATCGTCCAGCGTCGGCCACAATTTCACAGATTCCACCGCCAACGGAACCAAATCCGGCTCGTCAATTCGCTCGCTGATTATCCCGCCGTTGCACCCGGAAGCCTCGGCTCCAACGATCCCTTTCTCGACGACGACGACATCCTTGCCCGCCTTGGCCAGATAATAGGCTGTGCTGAGGCCCGAAATGCCACCACCAATGATGACTACGTCTGCTCTGTTACTAAGCATACTGCCACTCCGTTGATCCACTGATCACTGCCTACCCCAACACTCTACTCACGGGAACGAACCACTTGACCCAATTCTCGCGCATCTGCTCCGTCTCATCGTGCGGCCACATGACACTCAGCGGCAAAGGTCGAACGGGCGGCCGGAAAGACATATATGGTACTTTTGCTATATCGGTACCAGATTCTTCGGCAAGCAGTAAAGACACTTGCTCACTGCAGAGTCGGCCTTGGCAGTGGCCCATTCCGGCCCGTGTCAGGCGCTTGACCTGGTCTGGATTGACCGGGTCATCCTTCGCCTGGGTCTGGAGGCTTCGACTACTCATCTGCTCCGACCGCCAATTCAAGTATCGCGGAGGCTGCAAGCCAATGAGGTCACCCCGCGTAACCTCCTCGCACGGACAGGCGAAAACATCCAGCCCACCGGCATTGACCAACGACTGCAGCCACTTCTTCCAGACCGTGTGTACTTCAGCCGGTGTTGCGGTGACGGCCTCGGCCTGAATCTCAGACCTCCGGGCCAGGGCCTGCGCTCTGTCGATAGCGCCAAGCGACTCGGCAGCGGCAATGCCGGCGAGGCGACCTTGATTGTGTGCAATCTCTGGGTCCAGGACCATGCCGTCGTGGAAGCCGGCAACATCACCCGCGACGAACACGGTGTCAACGCTGGTCCGCATCCAGTCATCGCAGTCCGGCACGTACCCGCCAAGCTCGGACTTGAAGGTAAGGTCGCAGCCCAGAAGACTAAGTAGCTCAATGTTGGGCACCAGGCCGATTGCAAGGCACACGGTATCGGCGGCGATGGCCCTTTCAGAGTCGGCAATCGGCTCGCTGTTGTCGTCGATCTCGATCAGCACGACCGAATCGATATCGTCGGCCTTGCCGACGGCCTCCTTAACGGTGTGGGAGGTGTATAACGTAACGCCCTCTTCTTGCAGCCCCGCCATGAGAGTCTCATCGCCGCGCGCGGAGCAGGTCACGTCCACGATGGCGGCTACTTCAATCCCGCTATCCAGAGCCATCCTGGCGGTGTTAAGACCCAAGTTGCCGGAGCCCAGGACCACCATGCGCCGCGAGGACAATGCCTGGTAGCGACTCAGCAGCGAGTGGGCGCCGTTGGCGCCCATTGCGCCCGCCAGATGCGATCCGGCAAAGGACATGCCCAGGTCCCGGGAGCCGGCTGCCACGATCAGTCGATCGTACTTTATCATCCACGACCGCTTGTCGTCGGCCAGGCCGAGTTGCGGGCCGTCAAGGGTCTTACTGGTTTCCGTATTGCGGAAGGCGCCCCACACGCAGGTACCAAGCTGAACGTCAACGCCGACCCTCTCAGCCCCCGCCAAAGCGTCGTTAGCCGCGGCCACCCTCTGCAGCATCAGGGCCCTATCGTCCAGCGAGTCCATGGTTCGTTTGCCGAAGTACAGAGGTACGTCTAACCCCATCATAGACATGCCAATGGGATTCTCGTCGATGAGCGTGACCTGGACCCCGGCCTGGGCCGCTTCGATGGCGGCAGCCGTCCCCGCTGCTCCCGCTCCCACAATCACCAGTGATTTGGATTCCATATACGACCCCTCCTGTCGATCTGGATGTCTGTTCTACGTCGAATGTGCCTTAATTTACGTCAGTTCTGCGCGGAGATTCCTAGGTGCCTACTCGCGGAGATGAGACCCGGTCCGGCAGCGCACCGCTCAGAGCGCGGATGTACTCGGGGCCAAATCCACAGCATGTGCCTACGACTTGGACTCCCATACCGACCCACTTGGCGGCCTTCTTAGTCAGTTCCGCCGCAGACTCCACGTTGACAATGCTCTTGTCCTGCCAAGTCTCCAGGTAATCGGTCCTGCCCGCATCCGGATAGGCGACAATGGGGCCGGTCCATTGGTCGAGGACTACCTGAAGCGCCGCCGTGGTTTCGTCTACCTTACTGTGAAACACGCCTAGTACATCGGGACCCAGCGCGGCTATCTCGCTGACGCCATCGGCCAGAGTCATATCATCATTAACCGTCCGCCAGCTTGAAGTCCACATCGGCACTCCCATACCGCGAATATAGTCACGGTCGTCTCCGGAACTCATCCTAACCGTCTGTCTGTCGGGCGCCATTGACACCGTAAATGCCACCCACACCGGCAGTCCTGCAGCCTTGGCCGCCTCAGTTGCGATCGCCCTGGACTCGTTATCGGCCCACAAGTTCTCGATCAGGAAGAAGTCTACCCCAGACTCGGCCAGGACATTCGCCTGCTCGTCCACATAGGCCCTTAACTCCTCCTTCGAGAGGCTGGCGCCATAGCCATAGCCGGTGCCGCCAAGGAGAACTCCGGTTCTGCCGTCGCGTATGGGGATTCGGCAAGAGATAGAGCCGGCAATATACACCGGCTTGTCGCCGGCAGCCCGGTCTATCGCCTCCAGCGCAGCGTCCACCGCCCGGGAGTTTATCTCCCGTATCAAATCGCCGTGCCCGGATGCCTCCAGCGCAGGGCGCAGGTTGTTGAAAGTATTCGTGGTAATGATGTCGGCCCCCGCACGAATGTAGCGCTCGTGCATCTGTCGCACCGTTGCGGTGTGCGTGTAGTTGCCGGGGCCGCACCACGAGGCCGGGTCCATAGGCACGCCCATAGCCTGCAGCTCAGTCCCAATGGCTCCATCCAAGATGACCACTTCACCCCGGTCCAAGCGGCTCTTCAACTCGCCATAGTTGGCCATGACTTGAAACCTCGCTATCGCTATGCAAACTGGCCGAAAACACCTACTTCAAGTCGCCATTGACAAAGAACTTAGGGCTACTCGAAAGTAGCGAAATTATAGTCTCTCTTGGGCAATCTGTCAAGCAAGTCAAGCCCACAAATTTAAGTGGCCGAAAACGCCCACACGGAAGACGGAAAGAACGGTAGGATTCGCGAAGATTACTGCTTACGCGCGAGGACCAGAGGGTGGTCCTCGCTGAACTCCTGGGTTGCATTTTCGTAGCCGGAACCCGTTGACTTTGTCTCTTGCAGCTCGAACCCCGCTCCGGTCAGAATCTCTCTGTACTCCCCATGGCTGAAGTTGCTCCAATACATCGTCACGCCATGGAAGTCCTCCTCTGTGTAGCCCTCCTCGCTGCAATGACTGAGAGTGCATAGCAGGTACCCACCTGGCTTTAGCCACCGGTGAATTCTCCGAAACAGGGCCGGGTGCTCATCTCTGGGAAGGTGGAATATGGAATAGAACGCCACCACCGCATTGAAGCTGGAAGGAGGAAAGCGTACCGACATGACGTCAGCGCACAAGAAGTGGGCGGTTGGCACATTCTGCCGTGCCCGATGGATCATCTCTTGTGAAATGTCCACTCCTGTGACACGGTAGCGTGCGGCCAGCGACTTGGCGATCGGGGTTCCGGCGCCGCAGCCGATGTCGAGCACCGCGTCGCCGTCGTTCAGTCTGTCTGACAGTCCCTGTATCTCAGTCCCAGGCTCAGATTTTCGAGAGATGTCGTACGCTGCCGCGCACGCATCATAGGCTCGTCGTACAAATGCCTTGTAGTCGACTGCCGGATCAATCGCAGGAATCATCACTTCTGGTGTTTCTTTATCAGCAGCAAAAGCTATCCTGGTGCAGTAACTGGGAATCCAATTAACACCGGGGATGTGAAAGCGGGTGACAGGCCGGGGGAAGCAAGTAATTGGCAGACTCGAAGCGCCACCCTCAACTGGGAGGATTGAGAAATACCAGGCGTTGGGGGTGGCTGAGGGGACTCGAACCCCCAACCGCTGGAGCCACAGTCCAGAGCTCTAACCAGTTGAGCTACAGCCACCGTGCGGAGTGTATTCCTAGCTCAGTCTAGCAAGCAAATCGGTCTCTCGTCAATGAGACGAGCAGCAGCGCAACCAGAGCAATGGTGGGACGCTATCGTCATACGCACATTTCAGGTCTTAGCTGGAGATTAGGCGCTAGGGTCGCACTTGGCCGGGCACGTGCCAACTCTTGTTTCCAGCCTGGACTAGGGGCCGCCCGCCAGAAACTTCGGTCACGCTACTCCCAAATGCGCCGTAATCTCGCTGTTTGTCGCAATCCAACAGCCGCCGGGCTTCTCTAGCGCATGGCGGATCACGGTATCGAGTACGTCGCAGTGAGGGTCGCGCGCGGCCATAGCGGGCGGATGGAAGGCAAAACTCAGGATGTAGCGGTTCGCGTGGGCGTGGTCGATCGCCGTCTTGAGCAATCTGACGTACTCCCAACGGTCCAGATCGAGAACTCGAAACGCCGCGATATCGGTCAAAGCCATGGGCGCGATCTCCAGCAAGCCGTTTGGATAGCGATATGGCTGGAGCTGGTCTATGTTCTTGCACATGGCGGCTTCGACGTGATCAAGCGGCGGGCGCTTGGCTCCCCGCGGGGCCGGGCTAAGGTAGTGCGAGGTGACGTGGGTAAAGCCTTCATCTTTGAGCAGCGCTTGGACTTCTGGCACGTCGTGCAGCCCCGTGCTGAACGCGCCCGGCGTACCAAAACCGGTTGCGGTAACGCCGAGCCGCTCCCGTATCGCGGCATTTGTCGCGCGCACCTCGTCGTAAATGATCTGCAGCGGCGTGCGCCCGTTGGCCAGCCACGGCGCGCTGGCATACACAACCTGCAAGCTCTCAACGGTCTTTGCTTTGACGTTGAGGTGGGTGTACGTGTGGTTGCCCACCTCGTGCCCCGCTGCAACGAGCTCTTTCAAATAGTCGATGTCCGGGTCCTCGAACGAACTGCCCACCAGCAGGCAATAGAGATGCACCCCGTACGAGCGTGCTACCTCGTGCATCTTTAGCACGTACTGCTTGCTGTCTGCATCCAGCGTGCCCTTTAGATGGTTCCACTGTGACGTCCAGTAGGGGAAATTCGTGCACATCTCAACCGCGGGTCGCAAACTGAGACAAAACTCCGCGCCATTTGGAAACATGCAATCCCAGTCCTATTTTTGGTTTATGCGTCCACGCGCGCTGCAGCCACGGCGCGACACGCCGCCATGAACTGATCGAAGCCGATCGTGTCGCCCACGTGCTTCTGAAACTCGATGAGGGCAACCTTAGTAATCAGACGGCCATGGAATGTCTCTGGGATCTCGGTCCCCAGTGTGGCCTCGCGAATGAGGAAGTTCCTGTATCCGTAGGCCAACATCGGTCTGGTGGCACCTTCCGACCCCAGTATGCACATGTTCGTTGCAAAACCGGTATAGATGAGGTTCTTGATGCCCCGGCTGCGGCAGATGCGGTCGAACTGCGCACTGGTGAGAATGACCTGATCGCCCGGCTCCGCCTCGCACGACGAGAGTATGCGCATCTGCTGCCAGCCATCCCACTCCATGTACCCGTGGCCGTGGGTCCGCTCCGCCCGCTCTTTGCGCCAGCCGGGGTTGACCTCGGGAGGACCCGGTGCCGGCCGCGGCGGGTTGAGGTCGTTCTCCTCCAACATGTGATGGACGGAATCATACTTCAGGGCGATGTTGCGCGGCTCAACGTGGAAGATCGCCATGCCCGCAGCGCGCGCCGCGTCGATCGCCGGCCGGATGAACTCTGCAGCTATCCGTACCGATTCCGCTTGGGTATCCGGCTTCCCCATGTCCACAGAAAAGAACTCGGGGACTGGCGGGCCATTGACGTCGCCGACGTTCCAGAGATGCAAGGCCACAAAGCCCGTCTCTTTGGGGTCCAGTGCGACATCTTCCTCTTCCCAGTCGGCGGTGGCCAGCGTCCGCGTTCGCCAGTGCCTACCACGCAGACGTAGCTCTGCTTTCGTCTCCGTCGTCATCGTGTTTCCCTTTCTTCGATAGGTATTTCATCTTCCCTAGCAGTGTTTGGCAAGCAGCTGGAAAGCCTATTCACCTGTGCACCAATTATGCACACAACCTATAAGTCAAGAATACGGCTGCAGCACGCGTTCGTTCAGTTGGCCTCGGCAGCAGCGCCCAAACTGCGGGTGGCCTCTACGTCAACCGAATGCAGACTCGCGCTACCAAGCAGGTCGTACACTAGTCCCATGGCGGCAAAACTTGACTGGCAAATGGCTCCTGTGCTCTGTCGCAGGTAGTTGCCTGCAGCCAGGGGCAAGGGTCATCTCCATTGGAGCCGGCAGTAAAATGGCAGAACACAGTTGACTAATATGATGAAGGGGTGGTAAGATGACTTTTGCCTGTTTCACAGCAGGTGGTTCTTTAACAGGTGAAGAGTGATGAAGGTAAAGGTGTTTATCGTAGGAGAGCGAGGGCCTAGCTTATCCGGGATGAGGCGGTTTCAGTTATTCTGTTAATCCTTTTGTTTTGGAGAGTTTGATCCTGGCTCAGGATGAACGCTGGCGGCGTGCTTGATCAATGCGAGTCGTGCGCGTCCCTTCGAGTGCTTGCACTTGAAGGTGATGAGCGGCGTGCGGGTGCGTAACACGTAGATTACCTGCCCTCGTGTGGGGAATAACCTGGGGAAACCCGGACTAATACCGCATAATACCGCCGGTCGTATAGACTGGCAGTCAAAGCCCTTACGGGCGCACAAGGAGGGGTCTGCGGTCTATCAGCTTGTTGGTGAGGTAACGGCTTACCAAGGCTTTGACGGATAGCCGGTCTGAGAGGATGGTCGGCCACACTGGGACTTGAACATGGTCCAGAGCCCTACGGGGTTTAGCATGAAGGAATCTTGCGCAATGGGCGAAAGCCTGACGCAGCGACGCCGCGTGGAGGATGACGCCGTTCGCGGTGTAAACTCCTTTTCTTGGGGAAGAATTCAGACGGTACTCAAGGAATAAGCCCCGGCTAACTCCGTGCCAGCAGCCGCGGTAATACGGAGGGGGCTAGCGTTATCCGGATTTACTGGGCGTAAAGAGCGCGTAGGCGGCAGAGTTAGCCGCTTGTGGAAGCTCCTGGCTCAACCAGGAGATGCCAAGCGGAACGGCTTTGCTTGAGGCAGGGAGAGGGTCGCGGAACTGGCGGTGGAGTGGTGAAATACGTAGATATCGCCAGGAACACCCGTGGCGAAGGCGGCGACCTGGCCCTGTTCTGACGCTGAGGCGCGAAAGCGAGGGGAGCGAACGGGATTAGATACCCCGGTAGTCCTCGCTGTAAACGATGGGTGCTGGGTGTTGGGGTCGGACTTTTCTCCGCCCTCTGTGCCCAAGGTAACCCGCTAAGCACCCCGCCTGGGGAGTACGGCCGCAAGGCTGAAACTCAAAGGAATTGACGGGGGCCCGCACAAGCAGCGGAGCGTGTGGTTCAATTCGAGGCTACGCGAAAAACCTTACCAGGATTTGACATGGACGTGGTACCAAACCGAAAGGCGAGGGACTGCGGGGGAAACCTCGTGGAGCGTTCACCGGTGCTGCATGGCTGTCGTCAGCTCGTGCCGTGAGGTGTTGGGTTAAGTCCCGCAACGAGCGCAACCCCTGCGACTAGTTATATCTCTAGTCGGACTGCCGCGAGCAACGCGGAGGAAGGTGGGGATGACGTCAAGTCCGCATGGCCTTTATTGTCCTGGGCTACACACACGCTACAATGGACGGTACAACGGGAAGCAAGCGCGCGAGCGTAAGCGGATCCCTTAAAACCGGCCGGTAGTTCGGATGAGAGGCTGCAACTCGCCTCTCTGAAGACGGAGTTGCTAGTAACCGTGGGTCAGCATACCGCGGTGAATACGTTCTCGGGCCTTGTACACACCGCCCGTCACACCACCAAAGTTGGCAACACCTGAAGCGGCTTCCGCGAACCCGCAAGGGACGCACGTCGTGAGGGTGGGGCTGATGATGGGGGTGAAGTCGTAACAAGGTAGCCGTAGCGGAAGCTGCGGCTGGATCACCTCCTTTCTAGGGTTTATTACCCATGACCTCCTGTCCCATCTAAGCTTTCTCCCTTACCTCTCCAAAATCTACACCCCCTTCATCACTCTCCACCTGCTAACCCAGCCACCTTTCAGCATTCCAGGCTCCCATAACGAGATAATCCCTCTCCCCAAGAGGGGTTCTTCTTTTGGGAATTATATCGAATGCTAGACAGGCCGATGGGCGGGGGCTAGTCCCCACCTAGCAGCCTTTCTGGCTCCTCATCGGCATCAAGGAACCCAGGTCGTCTTCGTGCAGATCTTTCTGCCCGCTTTCTTCTGAAACTCTTCATAATGCGATTCGGATCATATTGTCCGGACATTGGATGAACTCCCGTGAAGTCTTTCGTTTGTGCTAAGGCACAAGCCCCACGCGGGTTAAGAAGCTAACGCTCACACTTAAGACGCAGGGCGAGACGCGGAACAGCGCCCGAATGGTCGTATGGTCGGCCATGCGATTGAGCCAGACTCCAACTCGTCCCCCTGGCCCTCCTGCAGCCCTCACCCTGTTGAGCAGTTAGGATAGTCGCTAAGAATGGGCGTACCGCTGGATGGGAAGGGCGGTCCGTTAGAGATGCGGCCAAAGAATCCCGAGTCCGCCGCAGTCACGTCGCACCAGTAAAAACCCATCGCTTGGAACGTCCCATAGTCCGGTATGTGCCGCCATTGCCCCAGCGTGGCATCGTACGCAAAAATGCGATCGTCCAAGCCGTCGAAGCGGCGGGCGAGCATGTTGGGTTCGGGGAGACGGTGGTCTAAGGGGATGGCGGTGACGATCTCAACGGGGAAGGAGAAATTGGCGATGACGAGCGGCCAATCGATGGCGTGGATGAGGGGACTATAGGGAGGAACCCAGCGGCGGACGATCTGGGGATAGCCCTCGTGGCGGACGATCAAATAGGTTTGGCCCAAAGATTGGTCACGAATGACACCGACGAGATTGGTGCGAGAGCCGTCGCGGGAGACCCAGCCGATACCGAGTTCAAAGGTGGCATCGGGCTGACCGTGGATATCGATGCGGAGCTTATCACCTGGGAGTTCGGAAGCGGTTGCCGCACCGGTGCTGCCAACAGTAGCGGATTGCCGTGCAGTGCTGCCGCCACCACCTCCGCCACCACCTCCGCCACCACCTCCGCCAGCCGACACAGTGACCAACATGGCACTACTTGAGCAGTTGTTCGTCGTGTCGAGCTCCCCCGCTACCGCGTCCACGCACGCGCCGTAGTAGTATGTGCCTGCTGCCGATGGCGCCGTCAGAAGAATCGTCCTCCCGCTGCCTGCCAAATGGCGAAGCGGCGGGACCCGTTTCGTGCCCACCTCGGTGTCGGAGGTCGTGATCGTCGCGTCTGTAGAGCGGTAAAACCGCATCGTTGTCGCCGGCGACCACTCATCGCCCAGGTTCTCCACCGTCACCAATATCCGGAACGTCTCACCCGGCTCCCGGGTGCTGTCGTCCCGATTTACCCCATGCACAAACAAGTCCGAGCCTATCGTCGTCGCCACCACCTCGACCGTCACGGACCCCGAGCAGTTGTCCCCCGTGTTCGACTCACCCGCCACCGCGTCCACACAGGCCCCGTAGTAGTACGTGCCCGCCGTCGCTGGCACCGTCAGGTCTATCGACTCCTGGCTGATCCGGAGCGACCCCACTGCCCCCACCGTGCCCGTCCCGACCTGCGTGTCCCCACTCGAAATCGTCGCGTCCGTTGACTGATAATATCGCACCGTCGTGGCTGCCGACTCCCCGTCCCCGAAGTTGCCCACCGTCACCCACAGCGTGAACCTTCCGCCCGCGACCGGGCTGCTGTCGCTGACCTCCGGAAAGGCCACCTGTAGGTTCGGTGCAGACTGCGCGGCAACGCCGACCGGCAGCGCCAGCATCAGCAAGATAATCAGAATTGCTCGTTTCACGCTTTTCCCCTCCGCCGCCATCGGACGGTCCTCATCGCTTCGTTATATGGCGAATATCTTCCCAGGAATTGACTTTCACGTACTCAGGCATGTCTTCGTAGTTGCGTCTCTTGGGAAAACGCGCGCCCAGATGCCGCCTTCCAAACCTTCCGTTAATGCAGTCTATCGTGGGCCGCACGAGAGGGTACACCCACTTAGCCAACTGAACGAGACCCACTATCAAGCCTACAAAGACCGTCCATTCGGCAATATTCATGGCTACAGCTACTCTCTATCCCCCAATGTTGCGCGCTGGGGGTTTGCCCTCTCCACTGTTGCCAGCTTAGAGTTTACTCAATGCTATGTCAATAGAGCGCATTGACCTTGGCGCAGGCGGCATGAGAGGATGGCAAAAGACAATGACAGAGAACACTGATCAACCCAGCAAACAGGCCGGTGTTCTCCAAGCAAACGAAAGGAGTTTGTAATGATCACTATATACACCCACGCCGCCGTAACCTCAAGCATTCCCCGCGTCGTAAAGGGCTGCGTAAGACGGTCCGCGTAAGGGCGCATTACCGCGCGCCGCCGCGCTCAAGGTAGCGCACCCGCGCACACTTCCACTAGGAGTCGTGCATGATGTCGTGTCTTGATCAACTTGAAATTGAGGCTATGATTCATGCAGAAACCCGCGCCAGAAGACTTGAAAACGCCCACGTTTTGCGGTTCACTAGAGACGTGGAAAGCGCACAAGAGGAAAGTGGAAATGGCAAAGTAAAGAACCCGGCCGGTACTACCGCACCGGCATTACCCTAGAGCAGCTATTCGACAAATTCCCCGACGATGCCGCCGCCGAGCAATGGTTCGCCAAGATACGCTGGCCTCATGGCATCAAATGTCCGCATTGCGGCAGCACGCGCCCAAGACGCGTCGACCACAAGACTCGTATGCCATACCATTGCCCTGATTGCCGCCGGTACTTTTCGGTCAAGGCCGGCAGCGTTATGCAATCGAGCAATCTAGGCTACCGCAAGTGGGCGCTCGGAATGACATGAAATGCATTCCTGCAATGCTATCAAGTTTAGGTCTACTAATTGCGGCACGGAATTCGGTTGTGTGACGTGGTACGCCGTGCTATACTGACAAATGCTGAGTAGACTAGACAGCCGCGCATCGATCATATGCAAGTATGGTCACCGTGAGGAAAGTCCCCACTCCATAGAGCAGGGTAGCGGGTAACACCCGTCCGCCGCGAGGCGAGGAATAGGGCCACAGAGACCAAGGCCGGCCGGCGCGGCAACAAGCAGTGTCGACCGGAGTGAAAAGGGTAACCTCTACCCGGAGCAAGGCCAAGTGAGGGACGGTGAGGTTGCTCGCTTAGTCCCAGGTAGGCCGCAAAGAGGCGCAGCGTAACCTGCAGCCCAAGATAGATGGCTGTCCGCGACAGAATGGGGCTTATCGGTCTACTCATCAAGCGACGCGGGGTGGAGCAGTGGCAGCTCGTCAGGCTCATAACCTGAAGGTCGAGGGTTCGAATCCCTCCCCCGCTACCAAATCAGTTCGTTCTTCACACCTTCGGCTCGTTTGTGTTTCTATGCTGTAGGGAAGGTTCAGCATGGCGGTGCTGAAGCGTCTGGCGGCACTATACGCGTTAGTAGTGGGGGCGGCAATCGCCCTGCATTTTATCACTACGCGGTTTTACGATCCGGCCTGGGTGGACGCATCCCTTCCAGTGTGGAAGATCCTAGATCCCCTCCAAGTCATCGGGTTGGCAATCGTCCTGATCGTCGCCTTTGCCCGCAAGCGCCGCGTGGATGCCGACGCAGGCGATAGGTCAGTCACCCGGGAGTACCTAGAAGCTAACTTTGTTTTCTACTTTGCGGCCGCGCTCTTCTTGGCGCTGTTGTGGAATTGGTTTGGCGTCCAGTGGGCCGATCCTCCTACCAGTGACACCCAACTGTGGGTTTTGATTGACGTTACCCTTCCGCTTTTGTTGATTTCCACTGGGTTCCAGCTCTTGCGCGATTCATCGATCTAGGCCTCTAAGAGGAGACACTATCCTCGGCCTAGGAGGCACGAATTGGCAAAGACCGTCTACCTCGCCAATCCTTACGGCTTCTCTGCCCAACAAAAGGCATTGCTGCTCCCCCCATTGATTGCGGCGCTGGAGGAGCTTGGGTTGGAAGTGTGGGAGCCTTTCGAGCGCAACAATCAGGTAGACTTCTCCCAACCGGATTGGGCGTACCAAATCGGCCAGGCCGACTTTCGCGATGTAGAGGCAGCCGACGGAATATTCGCTGTGATCAATGGCGTTCCTCCCGATGAAGGGGTGATGGTCGAGTTAGGCATGGCCATTGCGCTGGGTAAACCCACGTTCCTCTTTCGGGATGACTTGCGATCCGCGACCGATAGCGGGATGTATCCTCTAAATCTTATGCTGTTTACGGGGCTGCCCGAAGAGGGTTGGCAAGACTACTACTACACCGGGATCGAGGAACTCGCCTCGTTGGACAAGGCGCTGGCGAAGTGGGCGCGGCACCCATGATACTGGCACCGTGCAAGCGCCCTATACCCCCAAGTTTGTGGGTTTTTTCTATCGGCAATCGTGTCCTGAAAATGCAAATTCCTGTCTGCAAGGATTCATTGAGCGGAGGTCTCTATGACACAGAACGACCCTGGACCACCGACGTGGCTATTCGCGCTGGCCCAGAGAAGTGGCCTAGATCGGCACACGTTCATGCAGTTGTTAGGCACCGGAGGCACAGCGGCGGTCCTGATGGCATGTAGTGGGGTGCGCCTACCGGCAGAAGTGGAGCAAACTATCGGCAAGAAGGATATCCCAGCCGAAAGCACTCCAGCCAGTGCAGCGGCTGAGGCGCCATCCGTATTCAAGGACAAGACACCTTTTATTGACCACGGCGAGAAGGGCCTGGAATCTCGTTTGGAAAACATGCCCGGCTTGTTAACTCCTAATAAGCTCTTCTTCGTGCGCAACAATTCCGCCAGCATAGATGTAGACGTGGACAATTGGCGTCTGTCAATTGAGGGCGATGCTGTCACCAATCCCATGGATTTCACAAACGCAGACATCCGGCGGCTGCCCAGTCGCACACTGATCTCCTATCTCGAATGTGCCGGCAACCAGCGTGCGATGTTCGACCTGGTAAAGGGACAAGCGGCAAAGGATACCCAATGGAAAACCGGCGCAGTTGGCAACGGCGCCTGGACCGGTGTTTCTTTGCGGTACGTGCTTGAGTTGGCGGGGGTCACAGCAGACGCAGTCAGCGTGCTTCTGGTCGGCCTAGACACAGAATCTCCGGAGGGAGGCTGGCGTCGACCGCTGCCAATCGAAAAGGCTCAAGACCCCGATACGCTGCTGGCTTACGGACTGAATGGCGAGGATCTGCCTAGAGATCACGGCTACCCGCTGCGGGCGCTCGTACCCGGCTGGGTAGGAAGTGCCAGCGTAAAGTGGTTAAGTCGGATTATCGTTTCTGCCAAGCAATTCTGGACTCGTAACAACACCACCTCCTACGTGCTCATTGGCGATGCATATCCGGCGGAGGGTGAAGCAACTGGCCAGGTGACTACGACTCAGGTGATCAAGAGTGCGCTTGCGCTCCCGTGGCCTGCCGCATTGGCCGCCGGCACACACCGCCTGCACGGCTATGCCCATTCGCCGTTCGGCGCAATCGCTCGGGTGGAGTGGAGTGTTGATGCCGGCGCTACCTGGATTGAAGCCAGGGTGCTGGAACCGCAGATCCAGTACTCATGGGCACGCTTTGAGTTTGCCTGGGATGCCCAAGCAGGCGAGCACACCCTCATGACCCGCGCCACGGACGCGGCAGGCAATACCCAGCCGGATACAATTCCCTTCAATGAGAAGGGCTATCTCTTCAACCAACCGGTCCCTCATCCGATTTTGGTCAAGTAATTGGCCCCGACCATCCCGGTGCGACGCAGTGCCGGCATAGCCTTGAATCCCCTCGACTTGGAGCGACATGGCACAAGGCGGTACAGTGGTTAAAGGTACGTGGCGATAGATTGCGATCACAAAGAGGAGCCTGCGCTTGAAAACACCCGGCCTTGCTGTCGAGGCAACGGAACTAACAAAAGTCTACCGCAATGGTGTACTTGCCAATGACAAATTGAACGTAGCCATGCGTCGCGGTCAGGTCTACGGCCTCTTAGGCCCTAACGGCGCAGGCAAGAGCACGTTTGTCCAGCAAGTTATGGGTCTCGTCCGGCCCACTTCGGGTAGCGTCTGGGTATTTGGTGTAGACGCTGAGCGTGATCCCGAACGCGTCAAGCGCATGATAGGCTACCTGCCGCAGACATCGTTTGCAATGCGCGACTTACTGGCGGAAGAAGCCATCTACTTCACAGGCCGCCTCAAGGGCCTCCCGCACAAAGAGACACTGCGCCAGCGCGACCTGTACATAGAGCAGTTTGAGGTCGATGAGATCCGGCGCAAACCGATCACCCAGCTCTCCGGCGGCATGCAACGAATGACGGGCTTCATAATGGCCTTGCTCGGCAGCCCACCGCTCCTGGTGCTCGACGAACCCACGAATGATCTCGATCCGCTGCGACGGCGAGCAGTTTGGGAAGCCATCCGCCGGGCGGTAACCTATGAAGGCGCTGCCTGCCTCTTGGTAACGCACAATGTCCTCGAGGCCGAGCGGGTGGTGGACAGAATTGCCCTAATTGATGAGGGACGGGTCCTCGCCGAAGGCACGCCCGGCGCCATGAAGGGCCGCCTGGGCGACACAATCCGTCTTGAACTCTGGCTGCGGGACGGCGCCGAGCTTTCGAGAGCCCAGGAATCAAAACTGAGTACGCTCGGCACTCTACATCAATCACGACCGCAACACGTGCTATTGCGGGTTCCTCAAGCGCGAGTAGGGCAGACCATAGACCTAGTCCTGGCTGAGATCGGTGCAGATGCGGTAGAGGACTTTCGTTTGGCGACGGCTTCCCTCGAGGATGTCTATGTAGATGTCGTTGGCCGTTCCCTCAAGGATTCGGAAATTGAAGAACCAACACAGTCGTCTAACCCAGACCGGGTCGGCGCTAATCGAGTCTAGTGTGAGAGAGAATTTATGACAAGTACCAGCAGTACACGTCTGCTTACGGCGTGGAATAGCCTGAGTCACTTTTGGCAAAACTATATTCATCTGACTGCCGTAATTGTATTGGAATTTCGGCAGTGGCTGGCGATGATACTATCAATTTCAGTACTGCTCAATCTTGGTATGGTCTTTGCATTCTCATTTATCTCCGGGTCCCGAGAACCGGAGTTAGGCCGTTACTTTGTTTCGGGCGCAGCCATAATGTCCCTCGTCACCCTCGGTATCATGATGGTCGCCCAAGACATGGCTCAGTCAAGACGGAACGGCGCCATCCTCTACTACGCTTCACTGCCGATCAGCAAGACGGCATTTATCCTGGCAGTAGTCTCCGGCAACGGCATGGCCGCCGTACCGGGAATGATTATTACGCTGCTGGTGGGAAGTTGGTACTTTGGCTTCTCGCTTGCGCTAAATCCGCTCATGCTTGCCGTCGTTCCACTCAGTGCGATCTCATTGGCCGGCGTGGGTGCGGCAATTGGGCTCGGCATCCCGAACTGGCGCGTCGCGGGCTTGGTGGCCCAGGCGACCATGTTCTTCATCATGTTCTTCGCCCCGGTGATGATCCCAAACGATCGTCTTCCGGCGATACTACAGTATACGGGGATGATACTGCCCCCAACCTATGCCGCTCAAGCGTTCCGCGCCGCTCTGCTACCGGAAATTACTGTTGCGCTTCTCACAGACTTAGCGATCCTGGCGGTCTTTGGCTTGGGGTCGTTAGCAATCGTGGTCAAGACGCTAAAGTGGCGGCTGGAATGACGTTGGCAAGTATCCATGAGCTACGCGCGGCGGGCTATTTTTCCGGCACCGACTAGCGCCGGTCGTCACCTCTGCAGGCTGTCCCTTTACTTCTAAGCAGCGGGGCTGCTGCTAGAGGGCATCGTAGAGGATCTGCCGTATATTCTCTGCAGTAACCCGACGGGGATTGATATCGATGTTACGGCTGCGGAATGTATCTTGGACGATAATGTCGAAGTGCTCGTCCGTTACGCCGGCCTCGCTCATTGACGAAGGAATGCCAATGTCGGCTTCCAAGGCTCTTATCGCTTCGATGGCGGCAAACGCAGCCTCCCGTTCGGTCTGACCGGGGTGTGTCACGTCGAATTCACGCGCAACTGCCGCCAACTGCGGTTCACAGGCGATGCGGTTGAAATCGAGTGCATGGGGAAGTAGCAGAGCATTGCTGAGACCGTGGGGAAGATGGTGGTACGCGCCCACGGGATGGGCCATCGCATGGACTATCCCAAGCCGCGAATGTGAAAATCCAATGCCGGCGATGCATGCTGCCGCCTGCATATTGCCGATTGCATCCATGTTGCCGCTGTTGCCCACAGCGGCGCGTAGATGCCGACTAACGAGTCGAATGGCGTAGAGATTGAATGCATCGGTGAAAGGCGTAGCCAGGGGGGAAGTGACCCCCTCGACCGCGTGCGTAAGCGCGTCCATGCCGGTGTGTGCCACCACGTGCGGCGGCAACGTGGTCAGCAACGTGGGATCGAGGAAAGCCACCCGCGGCGCTAGGCGCGTGCTTACTATGGACATCTTGAATTGGCGATCAGGTAGGGTAATTACTGCGGCGAACGTGACCTCAGACCCTGTTCCCACAGTTGTTGGCACCGCATACAGTGGCGGCAGGTCGTTTTCAAACGCATTGAAGCCATCGTAGTCAGCTACAGAGCCGCCATTGGAAATGAGCACGCCTGCGGCCTTAGCTACGTCAAGCGAACTGCCGCCGCCAACTGCCAGCAGCCCATCGCAGTCGGCGGCCTGATAGGCCGCGACAACCGCCTCGACGATGCTTTCTTCCGGGTCAGCTCTTACCTGATCGAAAACAGTCGCTGCTACATCAGCACCTTGCAATGAACGTGTGACCGGAGCGAGCAGTCCGGCATTGACGATGCCTTCATCTGTGACAATTAGGATACTCTTGTGACCTTCAGCCGACAGCGTTGGACCAATCTCCGCTACGGCACCGGGTCCGCTGAGCACTCTCGTAGGTACCACAAAGGTGTGGGCCACCATGTACGCTCACTCCTTATCCTGCGTTTGCTCAATGCTGGCATGAGTGTAGCAGGGAGCATGCATCGAGGCAAACGCTTGAGAAATTCGAGGGCGTCAGAATCTATCGCTGGTGTGACGTTACAAATAGCTTTTGCCGGACACGGCGCAAAGAACGCTGCAACGTAGGAAAAGGCGTTTTACGGAGCCCGCCGGATTGCCGTCGGCAATTCCATTGGAGACCCTTGCACAACCGTGGCCGGAGGTCCAGAATCCCCTCTCCATTGAGGAGACCTTTGCGTAACTTCGGCCGGCGGCGCAAGAATTACACCCTCTCACGGTGGGAGAGGGCAGGCGTGACGACCTTTCTCTCCCACGGTCTTCTCCGACCCAGGGCCATCCGGTCTGCCACGCCTGCTCCCATTTTATCTCCCTATTCCAAGATATAAGGGCTAGAGCCTGCCCCGAACTTGATACGGGGGTGAGGAACAATTTTCATCATTGCGACCCAACCCCGCTCGCTTGCTCGAGTTATGCAATTGTCTCCATTGGGCCTGCTTGACCAGGATTCATTTGCTGTATAAAGTACAGTCAAGGTGGCGTGTGTGCCGATATCGGCACTAATCGTTGCAGGTAATTGGGAGAGAGACTCAGATCACCTCTATAAGGAGTGACACACGATGAGAGTTTCACGGATTACTCGCCGCGGTCTTCTTGGTTCAGGTGTCGCTGCAAGTGCCTTTGGGCTGCTGGCTGCGTGCGGACAGACGCAAATGCAGTCCACGGAGATGGAAGGCGACCAGCCAAAGGCCGCGGAGCCGGCAGCGGAAGTGGGACCGAAGACCCAGGAAGTGAAGCTCAGCGTACAGGACGGCGGCCGCTGGCAACCGTGGGTGGAAGGCATCCTGAACGAACGTTTCCAGGCAAAGTATCCCAACGGTGAGGTCGTCTTTAAGCCGCGTACGGGCGGTCAGGCCCATACCTTTGTGGAACTTTCGGTTGGATTGGCTGCCGGCATAATGCCCGATCTCTTCAAGATGGGGCAGGCCATTGCGCCCTCTATCTACATGGCGGGGTTGTCCATCCCTCTGAATTCTTACTTTGCGACGTGGGGCATGGAATCGGACTTTCTGCCCAGCACGCTGGACACCGTCCGCGTGAAAGGTCAGTTGCAAGGCATGCCCATGATGGCAGCCAATCGCTCCTATTGGATCCGCGATGACCACATGGCGGAGGCCGGTTTGACGCCGCCGACCGCGTGGACCATGGACGACCAAGCCGACTTCGCCACCAAGTTGACAAAGTGGAAGGTATTGGGGAAAGAGGTAGAGCGCTACGGGTTTAGTCCCGGCAATCTCGGCCGCGATCCGGAAGAAGCCGAGTTAAACGGCATCGTCGAATCCAATGGTGTGCAATGGGTCACCAACGGCAGGGCGACCGGCTTTGTGAACGGGCCTGAAGCCGTCGCAGGGCTGGAGTTTCAGTTACGCCGCCAACTTGGGTACAATCCCAGCGGCTCCTCATACGTTGGACCGGAATTCAAAGGACACGGCGGGTTTGCCGGCGGCTATGTTTCCATGAAGTGGGGCAACGCCGCCATCGGCCGCACCGTTAAGACTGAGGCCCCAGAAGATATCGGCGAGATCTTCGTTGCGCCTGAGCCCATGGGCGACAAGCGCGCAGTGAGCCTTTCGTTCAACGACTGGCTGGGCATCGGCGGGGCTACCGATAACCCGGATGTTACGTGGGACCTGCTGCTCACGGTGCACGAGGACGACGTGCTGATCGCTTATGATGAGCTGACGTTCTTCTTGCCGCCACGCGTTTCGGTAGCGTCCAAGGCACCCTATGTGCAAGAAAACGCTTTCTTGTCCGGCTTGCTGAGCAATCTGCAGAATGTTGGGCTCGGACGACAGCCGATTCCGGGCTGGGACAAGATGCGCCCGATCATACTAGAAGAGCTGGCAAAAGCCGGCGCCGGCGAACTGGACGCCCGCGACGCGCTCGATAACGTTGCCGCGCGCTGGGATATAGTGCTCCAGGAGCCTAGCATTCAGGCATTCTACAACGAGTAGGATCGATCCGCCTCAGGCCCGATAGGTCGATACAAAAGCAACCAAGCCGGCCCACCTAGAGTGACCGGCTTGGTTGCTTCTCGTTAAAGTCCATTGCGCGCGCTAGTCGGAGCTCGCCCGATGGAAAGCAACTGGCTTCTAGTCCCTCGAGCTTCTCTCGTCAGCGAACTGACGCCAGCAGCGCCTCCTCTCAGCCCTCGAACGAGTCAATCCAAACTCTGAACGCAAGACCGGGGAGGGCCCCGGACAAGGACATCCTACACACCGCCTGGTACGTCTTGCCCGCAGATGCGCAGGTAATTCGGCATGGGGGGATCACCTGTGTACCGGAATTCCGCGGCCATGTAGCTCATCGTAATTGCCCGCCGGGATTGTGCCGACAGGTTTGGCGCGGTGCCGTGGAGCAGAAGGCTATGGAAGAAGAGACCGTCGCCCGCCTCCATGGGCACGGCGATCACGTCAGCCGGGTTGTAGTTCGCCTCATTGATGACATAGTCATCCGGCACGCGCTCATGGGGTACGGGGCCGCGCTTGTGGCTGCCGGGGATGGCTGTAATGCAGCCGTTCTCCGGCGTAGCAGGCTCAAAGGGCATCCAGCATGAGCTCAATTCCATCGGCTCAATCGGCCAGTAGGGAGAATCCTGGTGCATCCCTTTGGCTGAGCCAACCTGCGCCGGTTTCATAAGCACCGAGTCACGAAAAAGCTTCAGGTTCTCGCTGCCAATGAGGGCCTGCATGCGCTCCACGACTTCCGGCATGGTGCCCAGCGCGCGAAAGCGGTCGTCGTGAACGACGAGTCGATCGATCTTGCGATAGGCGTCGCCGCGTCGTGCCGGCCAGGGCACTTCGCCACGCTCCACGCGAGGCTCTACCTGAATCTTGACGCCTTCAGGTATGGGCAGACGGTCGTACATGTACGCTTCCAGCCGCTCCTTTAGTTCCGCGATGCCCTCCGCAGAAACCAGACCCTTGACCAGGAGATAGCCGTTCTCTGCGTAGAAAGCCTTCTCTTCCACTGTTACCTCAATCATCGCCTTTGCCATCGTCTTTTCTCTCCCTTTTTATCGCGAAAAGCCATGCATGATTGGCACTCAGCATCATTGTGCCCACTGGCGCGCCACCTACCGCAATTGCTGCCATTCTTTGCGCTGCTGCAGCCAATGGACGCTCGTGTACGCCCTTCCCAATGGTGCATCCCGTGTATTATCACCTAAAGACACAACAATGGGAAAGTAACCGGCGTATTGAAACTCCCAGTCATCACGTACCGCAGACCTCGTTCTCTTCAAAAGAGCGCCGGTTGGCGGGCTTCGAGGGGCCAGGCGTCGATGCCCATTCCACGCAAGTGGGCTGAGAAGTGTTGCGGGCCAAACATCGTGAATACCCGCTGTGGGCTAGCCTGCTCCACGTAGGCGCATAGCTGATTCCAGTCGCAGTGATCGCTCAGCGGTAATGCTTCATCGACGCGCATCCGGTACTTGCAGGAGGAATCAACCGCCCAGCCGCTGAGCAGAACGGTGCGATAGGGAGTGAGCGCGAACATCTCGGATCGCCTGCGCGCGTGGGGTGGCATCAGCACCACCGTCCCTTCCTCGCGCCTGCCATACCATCGTTCTAACCGGCCTGGAAACCGCACACCCATCTCAATGTAAACCGCCGCCATTGCATACGTGGATTCGTGCACTTGCACTGTGAACCCCGCCTGCAGTAAGAGATGCAGCGCCTCCTGCCCCTTGCCCAGGCTATAGGCCAGCACTACGGGCACTTCACCATTATGTAATGTTTCCCTCACCCACTCGCAGACCTGATCGATCACGCTTGCACGAGGTGGAAACACATAGTCCGGCTGCCCAAAAGTAGCGTCGATGATGAGCGTGTCGCACGGGAGTGGCGCTGCCGGTTGCCCGAACAGATCATCCCCCAGGTGCAGATCACCGGTGTACACAATTCGTTCGCCCGTAGCATGCACGTCAATAACGACTTGGGCCGATCCCAAGCAATGGCCGGCCGGGAAGAGCGTCAGCGTGTAGTCGTCGCGCTCCAGCGGCTCGCCGTACCGCAGCGCCTGCGCCTGCTTGATCTTCATGCGCTGCGCGGCGAGAGCGATAGTCTCGGCAGTGGCGAGCACGTGATGATGAGAAGCAAGATGGTCGCTGTGGGCGTGTGAGATGTACCCTTCCGGCTTCACTCTCCGCGAGTCGAGCCAGAGTTCTAGATCGGGAAGGAAAATACCGGGTTCGATAGGAGTCTGCATGCAGGGTCTTTCTGTGAAGGTCGCATGAGGAGGTTAGGGTTCAAGAAAGAGAATTAGTTAACGCAGCACGCGCAAGTCGAGCCTTCACATCGTTTTCGCCGCCTTGGCTTGCCCTTCAACTGTATCCAATTGTGCCAAGCGCACTGAGCAGCCATAGCCGCTCCGGCAACGCGCATGGGGGTAATCCGTTGTGAAGGCGGACTGCTCCCAAGTCAAGAGTGTGGCAGGATCGAGCCCACGAGTTCAAGCGCTCTGCCGACAAATAGGCCCTGGGTGCCAGTTCTGTAATGGGCCGGGGCAAGTTCATCGTCTTGGTAGGAACCGACTTCGTAGCCGCCGCGTGGGATTTCGCGGTCGGACGCAACGTAGCCTATCATGTCATTTGCCATGCTCACGTGCACCACGTCCAGCCCAAACTCCTCTTTTACGCGCGTACGCGTTTCCATGCCGTATTCAAGGAAAAACTCCCCGGGAAAGCCTACAAACACCAGGTGTCCAACGCGAATCACCTGGAGTTCCGTCTCCAAGCCGTCGGTCAACGTCCCGTCTTCGAGCTGCCGCAGAATGCGCTGCGCCCAGCGGGCCTTGCAGAACGGGAGACGTCTACCGGTATCGGGGAACGCGCCTGTTTCAAGTGCTGTGCGCAAGTAATCAGCGGTGGGCGGCTCGGCAAACGGAGCGACGATGGGCGTGCTCGCCGCCGCGACTCCCTCTAGGGGCCGAGTACTCGTGCTTTCCCGCACTTTGACGACTTCCGCCCCCATGATGCGCCCTTCGCGCTCCAGCTCGGCAAAAACCGCCGAGCGGAAGCGGCCGGAATCGTCGGTGTAGTTAGGTCGAATGTCGCCGTGGCAGCCGAGCAGGAAGCCCACCACGCAGTCATCGCCGTACACGTCCTCCACGAACGACCGCGCAGGACCGGGGTAGTCGGCGCTGATGGCATAATTATTGCTCATGCTCGTTGGATGGCAAGCGTAGTTGAAGACGATGCCTGCCGCTTCGCCGGCATCGTTATCGAAGCGCAGCACCGGCAGTGAATGATCGACCAGCCCATCGGGGCGCGGGCAGTTGATTACTTCGCCATTCCGCTCGCCGCGGCGATTGATGGCAAGGCCGTACTGCCCGGTGCCGATGCCGCCAACTACTGTTTGAAACCCCTGCATTGCCATTGCCACGACACCCGCGAGCTTATTCTCTAGCTCATCCAGGTAGTCAAGGTCGAGAATCGGCAGGACGTAGGTCAATTCTTCGGTGGGTATGCCGCCGGGAAACGGCTCGCTCGCGCCCGGGAGACCGGCTCCCCAGTCTTTCGTATTGGGGCCGCTATGCGCGTGTGTGGCACCCAGCATGACATGCGAGCCCGGAATTCCCGTCAAAGCCGTAATCTTCCTACGGACGCTGTGCGTGCGCTCCAATGGAAAGTCAACCAGATCAGCGCCGATGACGGCAACCGTCGTGGTGTCATCCGCAAACACATACGCGGCGGCGTAGAGTTCATCGTGAATATCGTTTGACGGCTGCCGGCGATTGCCATAGCCGCCGAGATGCGTGCCCACTGGCGGAGTTATGTTAACTTTCGCCGCACCCATGCGGACTCTACCTGACATTGTTCGCCTTCCTTGCTTCTCAAGTCTCGTGATTTCGTAGAATCGGTGAATTACAGTTTCTATCGTTGTGGCTAACAAACCTGCTCGGCGAGCGCCAAGGCGCGCCTTACGACATACTGCTCTGTCTCCGGCTCGAACGGCGCCGGATACCAGAACCAACGGAAGAAATCCGCCGGTTCCGAGCCGCCTTCCGGATAGGAGCTGGCGGTGCAAACGTACCCCACTTCCGAGTTGCTGTAGCCGAGGGTGAGGGCCATTTGCGCCCGGTGGCTCCCCTGGAGCGCACGCTCGATAGCCAGCCCGATTTCCACAAAAACCTCACCGCCCATGGCGACGATGCAGACGCCGCCGAGCCGCAGGACTTGAACTTCCATATCTACTGTTTTGGGAAGTTGCTCGCCGCTCTCCAGTTTCTCGATGAGGTAGTCTGCCCACGTGAGCCAGCGATTGCGGCCGGATTCTGTACGATACGACTTGAGCTCGTCTATTGTGGGCGGATCTTGAAAGGAGAGCGGTAGCTGTTCTCTGGCAATAGCGATTGGATAGCCCACTGCCATGTGACTCTCCCGCGCCGCCCGCACCGCAACTGCGCCGGCGCCCCGGCCGATCGCCCGTATCTCTGCTGCGCTGCAGGGATGGAAGCGGTCGCCGTCCGGTGTCAGCACCCGCGGGCGAATGTTGCCGCCACAGCCGGTAAGAAAGACGGCAATCGGCGCGCCTTCCGTGGCGAACGACCACTCAATCTCATCCTTGGCCGGAGAGATGTAATCGCCCCCAATCACGGGGTTGCCGCGATAGTCAAAGCCGGTGCCATGGCAGGCAACCGAAAAGAGGATGGCAAGCACCGAACCATCCAGGCGATCGACGCGCAAGACCCGGGCGCGATTATCCACCGTGTCCTCATAGTTAGGCAGCATGCTGGACGTGCCGTCTACGACCTTGCGGCGATTGATAGCAAACAGGCCTTCCGCTTCACCGATGGCCAGCGAGGCAGGCTCTAAAGCCGCATCCGCCCGCGCTACCGTATCGGCGATGCGCTGGATCACCCATTCACGGTATTCCATGTCTACAGGATCAGGCGAGAGCACGGAAATGCTGGGGCCTGAGTGCGTATGAGAGGCGTTTAGAAGGACATGATCACCGGGAATGCCGGTCTGTGCGGCAATTCGCGCGCGGATAGCCGCCGCCAACGAGGCTTCCATGTAAATGAGGTCGTTGCCGACCAAAGCGACTTTCGTCGACCCATCGTCCAGCACGACGGCCGTGCTGTAGAGGTCGTCAAGCACACCCGTTGACGTCACCGTCATGCCGCTTTGGAGCAAGCCTCCAATTGCCGGTGTGATCTGCGTTTTGGCTGCGCCCGCCCAGAGTGGCGCGCGATCCGGCAGCACCTCGTCCTCTCTCATCGTCTGCACCTCTCCTTGCTGCTCCCTATTGCCACTATTCGCTATCATGATGCAGCAGGGGCAATCGTGCAAGTTACGCAAAGTGAAAGGCAAAGAAATGCGCACGTCAAACGTATTACAGTTACTCATCGAATCCTTTGGCGCTTTGGGAGGCGACGAAGGCATTCTCTTTGGCGACCGCGAGCAGGAGGTAACCGGCATACAGGTGTGCTGGATGGCGAGTCTCGATGCAATCCAACATGCGGGGAAGGTTGGGGCCAATCTCATGATCGCCCACGAAGACCTCTACTTCCCGTCGTGGCACCCGCAAAACAGCTCGACTCCGGTGGACTACCTGAGCTGGCGCGTCAACCAAAGACGCATCGGTCTGCTCGCCGACCATGGAATCTCGGTAATTCGAGTCCATGGAACACTTGATCGGCACTGTATTTTCACGGCCTTTGCCAAAAAGCTCGGCCTTGGCACACCCACGGTCGATGAAGGACCGTACCTCAAGGCCTACGACCTGCCACCGCACACCACCTTTGGCGCGCTGGTGGGGCGCGTCAAGTCGGCGCTGGGGATGGAAGCGTTGCGGGCCACTCCTCATGATCCGGCAGCGCCTGTCCGGCGAGCCGGGTTGCCCTGGGGCGGCTTGGGCCTCTTCGTCAACGTCGGCTATATGCAATCGATTCTGAAATACGGCTGCGATGTCTTCATTGCCGGTGAGAGCGACAACTACGGCA
This sequence comes from Chloroflexota bacterium, assembly GCA_965216245.1. GTDB lineage: Bacteria > Chloroflexota > UBA11872 > VXOZ01 > VXOZ01 > VXOZ01. The sequence continues at coordinate 3,483,107 of OZ244145.1, read as the reverse complement.
TGCACTTCGCCTGGGAATCAGGCGTACCTATGATTGAAACCAGCCACGAGGTGAGCGAGAATCCCGGCCTGGCCGAGTATGCTCAAGAACTACAAGCAGCGCTGCCCAATATCCCGGTGCACTACTACGAGAACCCCATGCCGTGGCGTTGGTGGTAGCATGGAATCAGGATTGGAGTATCTGCGGAGAGAAGATCTTCCGTGGCGGGTACCTTAGACGCAGTGCTTTTTGACGCCTTTGGCACGCTCTTTGCGCCGGTTTCTGCGGGCTCGCCGGCTGCGCACCTGTGTCGTCTCTTAGCATCCGACGGCGTTAGCATTTCCGCTGAAAGAGCAGGAAGAGCCATTCTCGCCGAGGTGGAACTCTATCGCGCGAAATTCCCCCACATTCGCGACGAACAAGAGCTGCGGCAACTAGAGGACGAGGCAAGCGACCTTGTCCTGGCCGAGCTTGAACTCAGGCAGTTTCCGCGTGACCGCATGCGCCAACACCTGCTCGATCTCTTCAAGATGACCACATATCCTGACGCGGAATCGGCGCTCGGGCAGTTGCGACAGCGAGGTTTGGCCCTTGGCGTGGTGAGCAATTACAATGCCCTGCTGCGCGCGCAGTTGGCTGAACTCGGTCTGGAAGATTGGTTCAGCGTGATCGTCAACTCGGCCGACTTTGGTGAGGCCAAGCCGCATCCCGGCATCTTCCTTGAGGGAGTCAAGCTGCTCGGGGCGTCGCCTGAGCGGGTGCTTTACGTCGGCGACGATCTGCAAAATGACTATCTCGGGGCGCAGCAGGTGGGCCTCCACGCAGTCTTGCTCAATCGCGATAGCGCGCCGATACCCAATGGCGTCCGTGCGATAGCAACCTTGAACGACCTTCCGGGACTATTGGATCAACACTCCTCATGAGGTCCAGCACAGTCCGGTTTGCGCAGCAATGCGAATACCGTGAGGCCCGCCGGTAGATTCCAGTGCCCTAAGATATGCCGCTCTAAGGATAATGTCCACTGCAGAGCCGCGTTGAGCGGCTTCCAGAGCGGTCGCACGTCTGACCGGCCTTCATTTCCTTGCCGTGTGAGCAACCGCTGCACAATCGCAAGCGGCAGCAGGATCGTATTCAAGTACGTGATTCTCTCCAATGCAAAGCCCGCGGCCTCGGCCATGCGTTGCAATTCATCCGCAGTATAGCGGTGGCGCGTATGCACTGCGGCGTCATGAGCGCTCATGAGCCATTGGTAGGCGGGCAATCGGACCACACAGTACCCACCCGGCGTGAGCACGCGGCAAGATTCACGCAGCGCCGCTACATCATTCTCTACCTGCGCGTGATAGAGGACTTCAAGGCTAAGAATTAGATCGAAGGAATCCGTAGGAAATGGAAGGTCGGTTACAGAGGCCTGAACGAGCGCGGTGATTCCCCGCCGGCGGCAATACGCCAGTGCATCAAAATCAATGTCTGCCCCGGTGAGGGTGCCCAGAGAGGAAAAGTGCTGTAGGTTTGCTCCCGTTCCGCAGCCCGCGTCCAGGACTTTGGGCATCCCGTGAGGCCACTCGATGTCCGATAGAAGCGTCCACATGAGCTTGCGCATGCCCACATACCACCAGAAGCTATCTTCCAGGCGGTACATAGAGTCATACGCTTCTCGCTCCATGGCCAGCTCGTGTGTTCCTACTCAGCTAACGCTTCTCAAAGTAGCCCAGCACGCCCGCACAGACCGCGTCAATGTCCTCATCGGTCATTTCGGGAAACATGGGCAGCGAGAGGACCGTGCGCGCGAGTCGCTCAGTATTCGGAAACTGCCCGGCAAGTGAGTGCCATTCAGGGTAGGCTTCGAGCTGGTGCAATGCGTGGGGATAGTGCACTTTCGTGCCGATGCCGCGTTCTGCCAGGAACGACGCCAGGGCATCCCGCGTTGCGCTCTGTACGGCGTAGAGGTGGTAGACATGGTAGCGGTCAGGCACCTCCGCCGGAGTTTCCAGCCCTTTGACTTGGCTGAATGCCGCGGTGTAACTGCGGGCTATGGCGCGTCTGCGCTCACTCCAGGCATTGAGATGCGGCAGCTTCGCTCTGAGGATTGCCGCCTGGAGATCGTCTAGGCGTGAGTTTCGCCCTTTTACGACACTCATGTACCCTTCGTCAATGCCACCATGGCGCAGCAGACGCAGGCATGTTGCCAACTCCGGATTGTTTGTAACCACCGCTCCACCGTCGCCATACGCGCCGAGATTCTTCGTCGGATAGAAGCTGAAGGCGCCTAGGTCGCCGAGACTGCCGACCGAATGTCCGCGATAGGCGGCGCCATGCGCTTGGGCCACGTCTTCGACTACCCAAAGATCGTGTCGCTTGGCAAATTCATTGATAGGATCCATATCCGCCGGTTGGCCGTAAAGATGCACCGGCACGATCGCCTTGGTCGCAGGAGTCACCGCTGCTGCGACATGCGTTGGGTCAATTGTGACAGTATCGGCAGCGACGTCGACAAGAACGGGAGTTGCACCGGTCGCAGTCACCGCAAGAGCAGTGAAATTTGCCGTAAATGCGGGAATTATTACCTCGTCCCCCGGCCCGACGCCGCAGGCGCGGAGCGCGAGTTCAATCGCATCCGTGCCGTTGCCGACGCCGACGCAGTGAGAGACCCCACAGAACCTTGCAAACTCCTGCTCAAACGCCTCAAGTTCATTACCGAGCACAAACCAATTCGAATCAAGAACGCGCTCAATAGCCTGCCGCACCTCTGTCTCGATGGTGGCGAATTGGCGGGCGGTTGTGAATTGAGGGACGTTCGTCCAGAGCTTTTTGGAAGATGCGGTCATACTATGGGTTCTCCACCTGCAAGCTGCCTTCCTGTAGCGAAGCAACCATTTCCGCATCCCAGTATGCATCTTTATGTTCACGGTAGTAGGCGAAGGTCTGCGCAAGCCCTTCAGCTAGGTCCGTCGTCGGCCTCCACCCAATGGCTTGCTGAATCCTCGTAGAATCGAGATACACACTTCCAACGTCGATGGCCTTGCGTTCCGGCGGGAAGGGAACCAGATCATACCAGTCATTGGGGAGTCCCGCAGCCTCCAAAAGGTGCTGCACAAGCTGCAGGTGGCTAATAGGACGCAGGCCGCCAACGTTGAAAACTTTGCCGATGGCTTCATCATGCCCGCCTGCCAACAGCAGCGCCTCCACCACGTCGTCTACATAGACGTAGTCACGTAGTTGCTCGCCGGTACCAAAGACTCTGAGCTTCTCTCTTGCAAGAACTTTGCGGACGAAATGGTAAATGACACCCATGCGCCCTTCCGCATCCTTCAAGACCTGTCGCGGGCCGTACACGTTGGTCAAGCGCAGAGCCGTTGTTGGAATACCGTGAGCGCGGTGATAGACCAGGTGGTACTGTTCACCCGCCCACTTCGTAATGCCGTTTACGTCCGTAGGTTGCACGGGATGGGCTTCGTCAACCGGAATGTACTGCGGAACGCCATAGAATTGACGCGTGCTCGAGTAGACCACGCGCGCATTCGGATTGTGCTGCCGGCAAGCTTCAAGCAGATAAATCTGCGAGCGGGCGTTGATGTCATTGTCGGTTAAGGGGTCTTCCATGCTGCCGATATGACTCACCTGGCCCGCTAGGTTGAAGATGTAGTCCTGACCGCGCACAAGAAAGTTGATGGCGTGTTGATCGCGCACGTCAGTGATGTTGACGGTCAGTTTATCGCGGATATTGGCAATGTTGTAGATATTGCCGCCGTGGTCCGGCACCAGCGAGTCTATGATCAGCACCTGCGCCCCAAGACGCACGAGACGCTGTGCCAGATTGCTTCCTATGAAGCCTAGGCCGCCAGTTACAAGCACGCGTCTGTCGCGATACGTACGATCTAGATCCAATGACATTCCTCTTCTTCAACCACCTTGGGAAGCTGTATCGCCCATTAGTCCACCGGGTAGTTCTCCACCAGCGTTGACACCCAAGCCCCGGCGTGCGGTTTCAAGGCGAAGCAAGGTATCAGGCTGTACATTGCCGATGTTTACGTCTGGGCCGAATGTCTGCATGAGCCAGCGCGCGAGGGTGTCCGGTTCGGAGTACGCGGTACCTTCGATCCAAGGGCCGGTGAGTTCGAACATGAGCTTTTCGAGTGGCGCCGCTTCGGTGAGCTGCATAGCCAAGGTCTTGTCACGCCCGTGGGAGAAGATTTCAGCCGCCTCGATGAGCACCTTGCCGCTGCCTGCTTCCAAACATGCGCGGATGTCGTCTTCCAGGCTAACCGTTACTGCCAGTCCCTCTTTCTTTCCCACTTCGCCAAAGACTTCAAGGCCATAGACTTCTCGTGCTTTGACTATAAGTGCCCGTTTCTCGTCAAGCGAAATTGACAGGAGATTGTCGGATACCTCAACAGCGGGGAAGCCAACCGCCGCCGCTTCTGCATAATAGGCGTCCACTTTCCCGCAGAGCACCGCGTACTCGAGAAACTGCCCACCTGGATACGGCACTACATTGTATTGCTTGTAGAGGTTGATCTTACGCATCACCAGCTCTCTCGGCAAGAGCCGCGCAACACCCACGGCGATCTTGGCGGAGTCGATATATTCGCTCGCGAGCTGTAGGATGTCTTCCTGCTGGCGTAGGCCCAGTCCAAAGTCAATCATCATCGTTTGGCCGCTGCCGCGGGGCTTGGCGGGGCGTTCCAGCATGGGGATGGCACTAAAGGCATAGTCGGTCATGGTTCTTTCACTCACTAGATGCCGAGGATGCGTGCCATGTTACCGAAGAAGACTTGGTCTTTGTCCAACGAATCCGCGCCAAGCCGATCCAGGAATGTGTCATAGGCCATGACAACGTCCGGTATCTCAGGGGCCGTGACATCGGAGCCGAACACGAGCTTGTGGGTAATGCCCGCTCCCGCCACTGCGTTGTACATCATCTCGTGTACGATTTTGCGATTGCCGTAACGGATGGTGATGGGACCGCTCAGGTCCCAATAGACGTTTTCGTTCCAACGCGCCACCCAGGCGGCTTCTGCAAATGAAGGGGAGCCTAAATGGGCGCCAATGAGCGTCAGTTTAGGGAAGGCTCGGGCAATTGGATCGAGCATCCAGGGCATCATGCGGGCCGTACTAACGTCCTCGGCGCGAGACCCGCTCCCCGGAGCACGAAAGAGCTGTCCCGTGTGGAACAGAATTGGCATGTTGCGCGCTTCAGCCCGTTCGTAGAATGGATAGTACGACTTACTGTCGTAGTTTTCCAAGGGGCGAATCGTCTTGAGACCGCGAAATCCCAAATCGCCAAGTTCGTCAACTATGCTTGGGTCATCGACCCCAAGGCGAATGAAGCCAAAGCCAATTATCAAGTCCGGGTGCTCGCCAATCAGACGCGCAACGGCGTCATGCACCGGCGGGTTGCCGGTCGAGAGCATGCACAGGCGCTGACAGCCGAGGGCGCGCTCAACCCTGAGGAGGTTCTCGAGTTGGCGGTCAATTGGAATCTGCGAGCCCGTAGGATCGAATGCAGTCTGCGGGTAGTGGACGTGTGCATCTATGAATCGCCGGTATGCCATCGTTGAATCCCTTACTACACGCCAAGGGTCTCACGGATGCATTGGCGGCTCAAAGTCGCATCTTCTTTGACCGAACGGTGTGCCTCCATACCGCGTCCCGGCTCGATTTCCACCACTAACCAGCCGCCGTAGTCGGTGCTCGTAAGGACGTGCGCCACGGCGCGCCAGTCAATTACGCCATCTCCAATTGCCTCGACAAGCACGCCGTCGGCCCGGCAGTCCTTGTAGTGGACATAGCCAATCCGGGAGCGGAAGGAGTTGATGAAATCTACGGCCCCAGCCGGGCCGATGACGCGCGCCGCATTGGCAATGTCATATGCCAGGCTGATGTGCGCCGGATCGAGTTCAAGGATGTGCCGTATTTCGCGAAAGTCGTCTTCCAATTCCGGCCCGTGGGTATGATGGAAGCAGTGCGCGCCATTGGCGCCAAAAAGTGAACAGGCTTCCTGGAAAAACCGATTCTGCGTTTCGAGTTCCTGGGATGTCTTCGCCGCTTCTTTCTTGGCAGCAGGACTGATGAGGATGTTCTGACAGTCGATTGCCTGGGCAAAGGCGGCGATGATTTCGAGGTTAGGCAGTGTCTGCTCGCGAGCAATGTCGTCAGCATAGAAGTTGCCGCCGGTATGCAGCGCAGCGAGTTCGAGGCCGTGGCCTGCGATGAGCGCGCCAACCTCCGCCGGATCAGGCATGGTTGTGGTCTCGCTATCGCCTGCTGCCGGCGCTCCCCCGGGTCGCAAGGCATTGAACCGCCCCCCGGCCAGGAAATGGTAGCCAATCTCCACGCCGCGGTACCCGGATTCCGCTATCTGCTGCAAAACAGAATCAAGGTTCTCCGCGATCGGGAACTCGCGGAGCCACGCATTAGCCTGAATGCCGACCTGAATCTCAGCCATTAGATCATCCTTAACACTAGCCCGGATGCTGTCCGATGGGTAAGGTGCTGTTCAACTGCCCCGTCTAGGGACCAGTCTAGAGGCAGGGGGATGAGCCTCCGCGCTACACTCCTCAATTCGCATCGTGGTGACGGACTGGTTTCCGGCTGCAAGCTCCTTCGCCTTGCTCCCACAGCTCGTTTACTTCCAGCCGAAGTCGCTTGGCATTCTGTCACTTGCGCCACGCTACGAAAGGCGGACAAGAGGTTGGATTTGACTGCAAAATTGAGTGTTTAACGGCTCTAGGATACCATGAATTACGAATAGCAACTGAAGCTGCACTAGCGCGGTCGGCTGCCCGCCTTGCAATTGCAGGCATTCCCAAGCAGCGTACGCGGCGCACGGCACACGATACATTGAGTCAGTAAGGAGTAGCGAATGAATGTTATTCTAATCGTCTCCGACACGTTCCGATACGACCACATTGGGGTGAACGGTAACCCTGAAATTCGCACGCCTCACCTCGACGCTTTCGCCGCCCAGTGCGTTAATTTCGACCATGCCTATGTGGGCTCATTCCCTACCGTTCCCCACCGCACCGATCTGCTCACAGGTCATTATGTCTATCAGAATCGTGGTTGGTCGCCTTTACCGGCCGGCGAAGATTCGCTGGCCACGCTTCTAGGCCGGGAGGGATTTGTCAATCAAATGGTGGTCGATCACGTGCAACTCTTTGCCCCAGGGATGAACTTCCATCGCGGTTTCCACGGCTGGCAAGCGATACGCGGCCAGGCCGGCGAACCGTATATCACCGATCCGGTGCCGGTCGAACTGCCGTGTGCGCCGGAGAAAATCCGAATGCCCGAGGCGGCGGTTCGCTACCTCAAGAACGTCTACTACCGCACGCATGAGCGCGACCACTTCGTGGCGCAGACCTTTTCCCAGGCGGCGGACTGGCTCGAACGAAATTACACCCACGATAATTTCTTCCTTTACGTCGATACCTTCACCCCGCACGAGCCGTGGGACCCGCCGCAGCACTACACGGATATGTACGATCCCGGATACGTAGGCGAGAAGATCTTCTGGCCGCGGTACGACCGCTGCGACTATCTGACGGAACCGGAACTAAGGCACGCCCGCGCCCTCTACGCCGGTTCGGTCTCGCTTGTGGACACGTGGTTTGGGCATTTCATCGAGCGCGTAAGGCATCTCGGACTGTGGGACGACACCATGATCGTCTTCAATGCCGACCACGGCTTCTACATCGGCGAGCACGGCTACATCGGCAAACATACCGTGCTTGAGCCGAAGCAGGGCTGGCCCATGTACCGCGAGGTGTCGCGCACGCCGCTCCTCGTTCACGTGCCGGGCGTGGCCCCGCGTCGCTCCGATGCGCTGGTGCAAGCGATTGACGTGATGCCTACGGTGCTGGAGCTCTCCGGCTCGCCGGTGCCGGATGGTCTCCACGGACGATCACTGGTACCCGTGCTGCACGGCGATACCGACACGCATCGGGACGCCGTCATCAGTTCACCGCTATTACCCAAAGAGGATGACGTCTTACTCTATAGCACCATTAATGACGGCGAGTGGACGCTCAATGACCCCGGCAATCGCGGCATCGAGGCTGCCGAACTCTATAATTTGGCAGCGGACCCGGGCGAGGAGCGGAACGTGATTGCGGATCACGCTGACGTCGCCCAGCGGCTCCACGAACGCTATTTGAAGGAAATCAGTGCGCTTGGTACAAAAGACTCACGAGTAGACCTGCGACGCTGGCCGAGCGACACGTAGGAGAGAGACAAGAAAAGATGGATTCCCGCTTGCGAGGAAATTGTAAGTGTTGACTAATTCGTTGACAGATTCATCAATCCGACGTTTGCCCTGGAATGTTGAGGACGGTCAACTCCGTCATTCCGGCTTTCGCCGGAATCCATCTTCACTGCACCCCCTAGACTCCTGCCCCGTATCAAGTATGGGGCAGGCTTTGCGCCGGAGTGACGGTCTTCCGGCCGCCTACCCTGATCGTCATTGATGCATGCGCTGTCTCTGCTCGTGACAGAACTACCTATTGGGTAAGGCAGCCGATTGGTAGCCATAACTTTCTGCCGTTTCATGCTCCCATTCTGTCAGCGAATTGCCCGACAGGTACAGGAATGACAAGCCCGTGGCCTAGTCGGATAGCGAAAGCCGCTCCATGCCGCCAAGGTAGGGGCGCAAGACTTCCGGTATGATCACGCTGCCGTCCGCTTGCTGGTTGTTCTCCAAGAGGGCGGCATAGAGGCGGGCGGAGAAGGCTAAGCCGGAACCGTTGAGGGTGTGAACGAATTCCGGGCGCGCCTGGGAGCCTGGGCGATAGCGCACGTTAATGCGGCGGGCTTGGAAGTCTTCAAAGTTTGAACAAGAAGAAACTTCCTGCCATTTCTCAATGCCCGGGCACCACACCTCCAAGTCGTAGCACTTTGTAGCGGCGAAGCCGAGTTCACCGCCGCAGAGCTCGAGGACACGATACGGCAGTTCAAGCTGCTGCAAGACCTCTTCCGCGTTAGCCCGCAGCGTCTCGAGCTCATCGTATGAGGTCTCCGGCGCAACGAACTTGACCATCTCCACTTTTTCGAATTGATGAAGGCGCAAGAGGCCGCGCGTATCCTTGCCCGCCGCGCCCGCCTCCCTCCGAAAACAGGGCGTATAGGCAGTGTATTTTAGCGGCAGCACATCGGCGTCGAGGATTTCATCGCGGTGGATGTTGGTTACCGGCACTTCCGCCGTCGGGACGAGAAAGAGATCGTCGGGATCGGTGCGGTACATGTCTTCCTCAAACTTGGGAAGCTGGCCGGTGCCCGTAATTACCTCGCGCCGCACCACAAACGGCGGCCATACTTCCACATATCCGTGCTGCTGCACGTGCAAGTCCAGCATCCAGTTGCCAAGCGCTCTCAGCAAGCGCGAACCATTGCCCTTGAAAAGCGGGAACTGGGCGCCCGCGATCTTTGCGCCTCTAGGGAAGTCCAGGATGTCCAGCGCCGCGCCGATGTCCCAGTGCGCTTGCGGTTCGAAATCGAATTGCGGCTGGCTTCCCCACGTCGCGTGCACAAGGTTCTCTTCCTCTGTAATCCCCGTAGGCACGCTGCTATGGGGAACGTTGGGTATCTCCAACAGTACTGCCGTGATGCGCTGCTCGATTTCCGCCACGTCGCTATCGAGGCTCTTGATCCGTTGGCCCACCGCGCGCATTTGCTCCCGCAAGGCGGTGAGGGCTTCCTTATCCTTGGAAGCGCCGATTGTCTTGGATGTCCGGTTGCGTTCCGCTTTCAGCGCTTCGCTCTCTTGCAGCAGCGACCGGCGCTCGCTGTCCCAGTCCACAAGCCGGTCAATCACACTGGGATCTTCTCCACGTCGAGTGAGACCCGCCTTGACTTCATCTGTTTGCTCACGTATGCGGCGCGTGTTGAGCATTACTCAGCCTCCCGAGTGCGCACAGGTGGAAAGAGTATCACGTCGCGGATCGAGGCGCTATTCGTAAAGATCATCGCCATGCGGTCAATGCCGATACCGATACCGCCCGTAGGCGGCATGCCGTATTCCAATGCAAGCAGAAAGTCTTCGTCAAGAGGTTGAGCCTCTTCGTCTCCAGCGGCGCGTTCCTTCACCTGGTCTTCAAAACGCTGGCGCTGGTCGAGGGGATCGTTCAGCTCGCTGAAGGCGTTGGCAATCTCCAAGCCGCCCACAAACGCCTCAAATCGCTCCACAAGCCGGGGGTCATCCTCTCGGCGCTTGGCAAGCGGCGAGAGTGCCACCGGGTAGTCGAGGAGCAAGGTCGGTTGCACGAGATTCGGCTCCACGCACTCGGACAAGAGTTCATCCACGAGTGTAGCCCACGTCACGCGTTCCGGCGCGCCAACACCGCGGGCTTGCACCTGAGCGAGCAGGGCATCCGTATCGGGATGCGCGTAGATATCAATGCCGGTCGCAGATTCGATCGCCTCGTGCAGTTTAATGCGCTGCCACGGCGGTGTAAGATCAAGCACATCATCGCGGTAAGGTATCTGCGGAGAGCCGTGAACGGCAAGGGCGGCCCTATAGTAAAGCTGCTCGAGCAAGTCCATCATATCCGCGTAGTCGGCGTAGGCCTGATAGGCTTCCAGCATGGTGAATTCGGGATTGTGGTCGCGGTCCATGCCCTCGTTGCGAAACGTACGGCCGACTTCGTACACACGTTCGAAGCCGCCGATGAGGCACCGTTTGAGGTAGAGTTCCGTGGCTATCCGCAGGTAGAAGTCCTGGTCGAGGGCGTTATGGTGCGTCACAAACGGTCGGGCAAAGGCACCGCCGTAAAGGGGCTGAAGCACGGGCGTTTCTACCTCGAGGAAATCGCGGGCATCGAAGAATGCGCGCACCTCGCGGATGACGTGGCTGCGCATTGCCATGGTGTGCCGCACCTCCGGATTGGACGCTAGGTCAAGATAGCGTTGGCGCAGTCGGGTCTCCGTATCGCGCAATCCATGGAACTTCTCCGGTGGATTTTGCAGCGCCTTGGCCAGCATTGCGATGCGATGGACCTCTAGGGTCGCCTCGCCGGTCCGCGTACGAAACAAGGTGCCTTCCGCGCCGACGATATCGCCAAGGTCGTAGAGGTCTACAACCGTCGCGTAGGACTCTTCACCAAGAATGTTGACGCGCAGGTAGAGCTGGATGCGACCGGAAGCGTCCTCTATGTGGGCAAACGCCGCCTTACCCATCTTGCGTACGGTGAGGATGCGGCCGGCTAACCGAACGGTCTCTTGCGAAGCTGCAAGTTCGTCGAAGCAGTCGAGCGCTTCTTGCGCTGTATGGGTGCGTTGGAAACGCAGGGGATAAGGCTCAATGCCCTTTTCGCGCAAGGCCTTGAGCTTGCGGAGGCGGAAGTCAACTGGCGACTTTCGTGAGCGATCTGCGTCTTTGACGAAGTCAGACGATTCCGTAGCTACTTCACCTCTTGAATTGTGTAGGTCAGGGTGCCGGCGGGTACTTCGATGGTTACCCGGTCACCGATTCGGTGACCCATCAAGGCATGCCCCACCGGGCTCTCATTGGATATGCGATTTTCCAAAGGATCGGCTTCCGGCGCGCCGACGATAGTAAACGTCTCGCTATTGCCATCTTCATCAGCGACGATGACCGTTGCTCCCAAGTCAACCTCGGCACTGGCGTGGTGTTCAGACACCACCGCATCGCGGAGAATGTGTTCAATCTCTATAACTCGGCCTTCAACGAAGGCTTGCTCTTGCTTGGCTTCATTGTATTCGCCCATATCGGAGAGATCCCCGCCGAATTCCATTGCCTCATGGATTCGCCGCACGATTTCAGGACGCCGCTCGGCCCTTAATTGCACTAGCTCTTGGAGAAGTTTGTCTCTGCCTTGAGGCGTCAGCATATGCTGCTCCGCCATGCCCGCACCCTCCTATAAAAGAATATGACGGAAAAGAGACCGTCCACTGGTTGCTCTTTTCCAGTCACCTGTATAGTAGCAGCTTGGACGGCCAACGGTCAACGGTCAGGGAGTACACTGACTCAGATCGTTTGATGGCGCAGAGTGGTGGCTCGCACATTGCAAACCCATGCTCGCCACCTGTCCCACACGCACTACTGCTCCAGTACAAAACTACGGGGAGGAAGTAGGATTCCTCCCCGTAGTCTGTAAATGAGCGGCCGGATATAGCCAGCCACAATGGCCGGGACTACTGGTTGCTAAGGAACTCATCCATCGACGACTGGCCCTTGTCCTGAAAGAGCTGCAGCGCGTCAGGAATTGTCGCCTCGCCTTTGCGAACGCTATTGATCGCCTCGCCAGTCGCGCCCAGAATGCCGCGCGCCCCCGGCACGCTGGCGACGAAGCGCGCGCCGTCCATCTCCTTGATGATCAGGACTTTGAACGGATCGTCCTGAATGTAGTCGGCACTCTCCGCAACCGACTTGCGCACGGGAATGCGGTCCATAACGTTCGACCACTCCAAGTTGACGCCCGCATCATAGAAGAAGTCGATTACCGCGAAACCGCCGTCCGGATTTGCGCTGCCGTTCGGCATGCAAAAGGCCCAGTCGCCGGAATAGTTGGAGAGTGCGCCGGCCGCTGAAGGCAACGGATAGCCAAAGTAATGGAACTCGAAGTCCGGGTGGAACTTCCGGAAGAACGCGTTACGCACGGCGTTCCCTTCGTAATAGTGGGTCATCTCGCCATTGGCCATCTGTTCGCGATTGCGCTTGTCCGTGTGGAACGGCGCGATGCTCGGCCAACCTCCCTGGAGATCGTAGATGCGCATTAGCCACGTGAGCGCCTCGACGGCGAGCTCGTTACTAACCGTAAATTTGGTCTTGTCCTCATTGAAGATTTCGCCGCCAAGCTGCCAATACGGCACCATCCACGTGTGCACGCCGCCGGAGCCGCGGAAGGGGTCCCACGAGAGCACCTCAATCTGATCTCCCGTCTGCTTGAAGGTCTTGGTAACCGCGTCTTCCATTTCCGCCCAGGTCTGCGGCGGGTTCTCCGGATCAAGACCGGCCTCAAGGTACTGATTGGTGTTGGAGAAGATAATGCGGGCATCGATGCTGTACGAGAGCGCGTGGGTCTTGCCCTGGTACTGGGTCGCATTCAGCTTTTCTTTCCACAAGTCGTCAAACTGGATGTTCTGCGCCGTGCCCAGCCAGGGATCGAGCGGCTGCACGATCTCCAGCACGCCCCACTCGTTCTGCACCCATGACTGCGTTTTCACCACGTCGGGCGCGGTACCCGCCGCAACGACGGTCTGCACGTCGTTGAAGCCGCCGTTCGGCCGACCCAGCGGAATCATCTTATACCCGGAGGTCTCATCGAACTGTTTCCGGAGCGCCCTTGGAAGCTCCTCCGTATCGAAGTTCCACGCCGGGAATGAATGGTACCAAAACGTGACGGGAAGTATCTTCTTTTCCTCCGGCGCTTCCATCGCCTCCTTCTGGGGTTCCTCAGCCGAAGCCGCTTCTTCAGTCGTGGTCGCCGGCACCGCGCCGCAAGCGGCAAGAATCGCTATCCCAGCGCCTCCTGCCGACGTTGCCAAGAACGTTCGTCTGGATGTACGCATGATACCCGCCCTTTCCGCGCGACCGCCTCGTGTATTGAGTCGATCCTACGCGCTAAACAATGACACATCCGGTGTCTGTGTACCATGTCTGTTTGGAATAGTCAAGTCACTAGTGCACAATCCAGGCGAATTGTAGTATTCACCGCAGAACAAATGAGAAGAGTTGCGCGATCCTAGTTGCAATAGCTTGAAAGGCGTGACTATTCATGTTTCTTAATTATAGACAGGTAGACTTGGTGTTGGTATGCTGTGTTCAGTATTGGCTTGAGCAGACTAAAGGAGAGTACGATGCAAACTTGGCAGCGATTCACTCGTCGGTCTATCTTGGCTGGGGTGACCGGCCTTGGAATTAGTGCGGCAGCCTTTGCGGCGTGCGGTCAGGTGCCTGCCGCTCCTGCGGAGGCGCCGGAAGCAAAAGAGGCGCCGCAGGCTGAGCCAACGGCAGCGCCGGAGGCGATGGAGCCCAATGTCATCAAATACATGCACTACACCACCCAGCAGCAGGTGTGGGACGACACATACGGCGCGGTCATCAGCCGCTATGAGGAGCGCAACCCGGACGTTAAGGTTGAGCTCACCCTCATTTCGGGCGCGCTGACGAACATGGCCGAGAAAGCCGTGTCAGCCCACGCGGCGGGGATTCCGTACGACATGTACTACGGCTGGTTTGGCTATATCAGCCAGTTTGCCACCGCCGAAATCATTCAGCCGCTCGATGCTCTTGTCTCGAAAGATGCCGCTTTCGATCTATCGGAGTATTACGACTTTGCCTTGGAGCGGGTCAACGGCAGGCTCTACGGCATTGCGTGGTTCATGGGGGCCCGCACGATTTGGTACAACGCCGACCTCATGACGAACGCAGGTGTCGATTCGCCAAGCAAGTTGGATGCCGAAGGGAAGTTCACCTGGGACGCGCTGGCGGAACTCTCCACGAAATTGACGACCCACGAAGGGGCAAACGTCTCCCAATGGGGCATAGCTTTTGACGGCAAACGCACCGACCGCATCCTCATTGCGCTCAAGTCATGGGGCGCGGACTGGTGGAACGAAGCGTTTAGTGCCCCGGCAATCAACTCGGCCAGTGCCGGGGACGCAGTGCAGGCAGTGCTGGACCTCGTCGTCAAGCACCAGGTGCATCCCCCCATTAATCGCAAAGAGACCGACGTTGCGCCATCGTTCAATGAGCAGAAACTCGCAATGGTCCTAAATGGGCCCTGGTATACGCGTTCCATCAATCAGCAAATCTACGAAGGCGAAACGCCGTTCAACGTCGAGCTGGCTTCAGTGCCGGTCGGCCCTGGCGGCCGCGGCACGCCCATGCTCCTCAATTCTTTTTGGATCGCGAGTACCTCGCCGGATCCCGACACTACCTGGGATTTCTATAAGTACCTCATCAGCGAGGAAGTGCAGCCGGATTGGGCCAACCTGGGCGGCGGCCGTTTCCCGGCAAACCGCACCTACGCCCCAGTCGTGCAGTATCCCTTCGAGAGTGTGGAGACCTATCAGGCGATCGCGGAAGTTGGAGTCCCATTGCGGCAGGTGGTGAAGCAATCGGATGTCAACGGCGCGTGGAGCGAACTTTGGGGCCAATTGGAAGAGGGTCAAAAAACCGTAGAAGAGGCGCTTGCCGAGATTCACCAAGTGGCCGACATTGCCCTGAAAGAGGGCGGCTGCATCTGCTAGACAAACGCAAGTCGAATCACGCCTTATCCTTAGGCTGGTCGCAGGGTGAATGGAATAGAGGGCGCGATCCTTTTGCCCTGCGCCAGTGCCTTCTTGCAAGGCGTGTCGCATTCCGGGAGAGTATTGAGGAGTTTGGTTGGGACTACGGCATCCCTACTACGTAGCGGTGAAGGAGATCCTGCCCGGCTGCTGAACGGTTAGGGTGGCGCCCCCAGAGGGAATCGAACCCTCGTTACAGGCTTGAAAGGCCTGCGTCCTGGTCCACTAGACGATGGGGGCAAATCGCGTGCGGTTCGCTGTTTCAGTATACCTTAGAACGGCGCTTATGCGAAGAAGAACCCTGGTCTAGAGCACACTTGACTACTGAGAAATGCCGCACGCTGAGCAATACCATAAGTGTGGCATTTCCAAGCGCGTCAGCCAAAATTCCCACGAACAAGATGTCTGTGTACGGCAATACACGTACTATTGGGTGTCGAGTATGGCGTAGCTCCTGTCCTACCAAGGTGTGAGACTTGTGTCGGGGTTACGCAGTCGGTGGAGCCGACCACGTTTCTCTCAGATCGTCAGGCGCCTTAGTGATTGCCATGAAGTGATGCCAGGCCACCCTCCAAAGATGGCGTGCTCAGCTCCATACACTGCTTGTCGCTTTCTCACCAATTGACGAAAAGAGAAGGGGGGAGTATGATGCTGTTAGTAACTTTGTAGCTGAAGGCAAGGAGAACAACATGCGCACAACACGGCAGTTTTCGCGCCGGTTCATTCTGGCCGGCACGGCAGCTCTTGGTATAGGTAGCGCGACCCTGGCTGCCTGCGGCCAAGTGGCCCCTGCTCCTGCGGACGCTCCCCAGGCAGCGGACGAACCCGAACCGGAGCCGACGGCAGCACCTGAGGCCATGGAGCCAACGGTCATCAAGTACATGCACTTCACCACCCAGCAGCAGGTGTGGGACGACACCTATGGCGCGGTCATCGACCGCTACACAGAGCGCAATCCGGACGTGCAGGTTGAACTCGACCTTGTTACGTGGCCTTTGACAGACGTGGCGGTGAAAGCGGTCGCCGCAAGCGCCGCAGGCATTTCGTACGACATGTACTACGGCTGGTTTGGCTACATCAGCCAGTTTGCGACCGCAGACATCATCCAGCCGCTCGATCCCTTCATCGCAAAAGATGCCGGCTTCGATTTATCCGAGTACTACGACGGCGCTCTCGAGAAGATCGGCGGCAATCTCTACGGCATTGCGTGGTTCATCGGCGCCCAGTCCATTTGGTATAACGCCGACATCATGACCAACGAAGGTCTGACATCTCCGGCTGACCTTGACGCCGATGGGAATCTGACCTGGGACACGCTCACAGAAGTGGCCACGATACTGACTACCCGCGAGAGCAACAATGTTACCCGCTGGGGACTGAGTTTTCGCGGTAACCGCACCGACAGCTTGCTCATTGCGCTGAAGTCATGGGGTGCGGACTGGTGGAACGAGGACTTCACCGCGCCTGCAATCAACTCGCCTGAAGCAGTCGAAGCCACGCAGGTGGTGCTGGACCACGTCATAAAGCACCAGGTGCACCCGCCGGTCAATATGAAGGAAACCGATGCCGCACCTAACTTTATCGAGCAGAAACTCGGTATGATCCTGACCGGGCCTTGGTTCACACGCACCATCAACCAGGAAATCTATGAAGGCCAAACGCCCTTCAACGTCGATTTGTCCTCCGTACCTCTCGGTCCCGGCGGCCGCGGCACGCCCCTACTTATCAACGCCTTCTGGATCGCCAGAAGCTCGCCGGCGCCGGACGCGACGTGGGATTTCTACAAATACATGATTAGCGAAGAGGTTCAACCGGACTGGGCGAATCTGGGCGGCGGGCGCTTCCCACCCAACCGCACCTATACGCCGGCTGTGCAGTATCCCTTCGAGAATGTGGATACGTACAAAGCGATTGCAGATGTTAGCGTGCCTCTGCGCCAGGCGGTGCAGCAGGCGGACGTCAATGCCGCGTGGGCAGAATTGTGGGTACAGATGGAAGAGGGACAGAAGACGGTTGCGGAAGCCATTGCCGAAATTCACCAGGTGGCGGATATTGCGCTCAAAGATGGCGGCTGCATCTGCTAAGCTACCACAAGGTGTGTTGACAATTTTGATCCGGCACAAGCGCGATGGGACCGAGAATTTCGTACCCGTCAACCTTAAGAGAGCGGCTAAGTCGAGCAATCCGAACCCCAGGTTCTAGATTTCTCGCTACGCTCGAAATGACAGATAGAGGGCGTCCCACGGTGGATCCCGGACCCCGACATCAAAGAGAGCTAGGTGATTAGTGCAATAACAGGCACCGGAGTACTGGGTGCCTGTTATTGCTACGGTGAGAGAAGGAGCATAAGCCATGGCGATTAAGACCCCCGTTGACACGAGACTCGCAATTGAAGGCGGGACGCCGGTGCGATCGGCGGACGACCCCTTGCCGGGAATCTTCCCCCGCGACGTGCCGCAAGAATCGTATGACAACATAAAGCAAGTACTTGAGAAAGGCTTGACTTCCGGCTTCTTGCCGCGCTTCGAGCAGGAATTCGCGGAAGTGAACGGCGCAAAATACTGCGTCGCCCTCGCCAACTGCACCGCCACGCTGCACACCATCATTGCGGCGATGGACATCGGACCGGGCAAGGAAGTCATTGTGAATCCAATTACCGACCTCGGCTCTGTGGCGGGCATTATGGCACAAGGCGCAATTCCCATTTTTCCGGACGTGGATATCCGCACGGGGAACGTCACCGCCGAGACCATCGAAAAGGTCATCTCGCCGCGCACGGCCGCCATCATCGCCGTCCATTGGTACGGGCTGCTCTGCCCTATGGACGATATTGTCACTTTGGCAAAGCGGCACAATATCCTCCTAATTGAGGACGTGTGTCAAGCGCCGTTGGCAAAGTACAATGGGCAGAATGCCGGCACTTTGGGCGACGTTGGCGCCTTCTCATTCGATGCCGAGAAGCACCTTTCCGGCGGGCACGGCGGCGCGCTGCTCACGGACAATAAGGACATTGCCGACCGCGTTCATCTCTTTGGCGTCATGCGCGGCGGCGTGCCTGTGGAGCGCTACGGCCGCAAGCACGTGCGCTTCGGCTTGAATATGCGTTTCGGCGAACTTGAGGCAGCGTTCGTGCTGGGCATGCTCCACATACTTGAAGAGCAGAACCAGCGTCGACGCGAAACAACTGCGGCCCTAAGCCAGCGTGTGGTGGAGGACATTCCCGGTCTGATCCCGCCCTACATTCCTGAAGGCGCCGACCACATCTATTGGTACTACTACCTGCGCGTAGACCCGGACGCGTTCACGTGCGGCCTGTGGGATCTGTCCGACGCGCTCATGGCCGAGGGCCTGAAGGCTGAGCCCGGCCCCTGGCAACTGGTGCCGGATAGTCACACCTTCCTTCACACCAAGACCACCGTGGCCGGCGAGTCGCATTGGCCGTGGGACCATCCGATGAACGAGTTTGCCAAGGACATCGAATACAGCGGCGACATGGTGCCCATCGCCAAGGAGCACGTGGACACGACCATCCGCTGGAACTGGACGGACAAGTATACCGACCGGGATGTAGAGGACATGGCAACGATCCTGGCCAAGGTGACAGATCGCTACCGGGCATAAGGCTGAACGTGTATTCCAGCGCTTGATTGGCTGGAGAAAAGACCCCTGAGCATCCCGGCGTCTTCCCTTTGCGCTGCCAAGCAAGCAGAGTACTACCTGCGTCAAGCTGGTCGGCTTGAGGTTCAGGGTAGTGGATACTCCTTCAGGCTTAGATATGACTTGGTTCGTGAAGCCGTTCGTGCTGAGCCTGTCGAAGCATGAACGGTTGGGGGATTGTGGGTGGATTTGAGTGCGTTCGTTTCGTTCTCCCTTCGACAAGCTCAGGCCGAGCGGAACAATTGAGTAGGTAGAGTAGGCGTGACAGCATTTACCTTGAATGGATGTTGCAGCAGCCACCTCAACTGGTTGAGGCAGGAGCCATTAGGTACCAGCACTAAAGCGAGTGGTTAAGAAGCATGTACCCCAACGGCGCTCAATTCTGCCTTAGCATGACGTTCGACATCGAAATGTCCTACAACTTTCCCTACTGGACGTCCGATTACGACGATTACGGCGCCATCGATCCGCACGTTAAGCAGTACGTCCATAGACTGCTGGACGTCGCTGACAAGTATGGTGTGAAGCTCCAGTTTTTCGTGGTCGGCAGCGCCTTGGAAGACCCGGACGTTGACTATCTCAAGCGGCTGGTCGCGGAGGGTCATGCCCTCGACAATCACACCTATCGGCACGTGAACGTCAAGGCGGAGCGTGTTGAAGACCTGCATTCCTCATACAAGCGAGCGCCGTGGCGGGCCGGGGGGCTTTCGCCGCTGGAATGCCTGCGCCACGAGATCAGGCAGACCGGCAGGGGCTTAAGTGAACGGTTAGGCGTTGAAGCGAGCGGCTTTCGTACGCCGGGGGCTTTTCCCAACGGGCTGGAAGACGCGCCCGCTGTACAGACTCTCCTACAAGATGAAGGTTTTCAGTTCGCTTCCGCGCACTACAAGTGCCCAACGGAACGCACGTGGCACCCGCCGCGCGCGGACATGGAGGCCGCCGTGCGCCAAAGCCTCGACATCCTACAGCCTTACCGCTACCCGAACGGCCTGTCCGAGATCCCGATGATGGGTCTGAGCGACGCCATCGCATTCCGCTCGTTGGACTTAGACCGTTGGGAATACATCCACCACGCAACCGTTGCAGTTGACCACGCTCACGCAAATGGACAGATTCTCAGCCTCCTCGCGCATCCCTCATACCTGGCGGCCCGCGATCCCCACTGTGATATGCTTGACACCGTGCTGCACCGTGCGCTGGACAAGCCCGGCGGCTGTTGGGTGGCAACTAATCGGGACATTAACGAGACAATCTTGGCTGCCTAGACCTACACTGAGCGCACGGCAAGCTTCGGGATTGAATCGGTTTCGCCTTTACTCCTTCGGATCCTCTGCGCCTTGCTATCGGCAAGAAGTGCGCAGGTTCAATACCTGCGCTACCGGCTGGCGTAGATATCACGTGACCCGATAGGATTGAACCGAATTGTGGGGAACATGGGCACCGTCACCGGCACAATCGTAGATGCGCTGAGCGGCAAAGAGATTGCGGCCAAAGTCTCTGTGCAAGGCAATGGCGGACTCTTTCACGCCCCTGAAAGCTCTATCGCAACCGTCGGGACAACCAATCCCTACTTCTATACTGATGGATCGTTTTCGGTTGACCTGCCCCGCGGCCAGGCTGACGTTAGAGTCGAACGCGGTACGGAGTATGCTCCTCTGCACGTGACGGTGTCGGTGCCACTGAAAGGCACTGTGAATCTCTCGCTGCCGATGCAGCGGTGGATTCGACTCGACGACCAGGGCTGGTACCCCGGCAACACCCACATCCATTATCGCGAGTTCGAGACCCGTCCCGAGGAACGCCTGCGATTCGACACGGAAGTCGAAGACCTTACCGTAACGGTCATTAGCGTGCTCCAACAGCAAGAACTCGCGTACGCCACTAATCGTTTCCCAGTCGGGCGCATGGACCACCCGACTCGACCCCATTGGGTGCTCGACGTAGGGGAAGAGACACGGCACAACGCAATCCTGGGCGATAGTAGCTCCGGCTACGGGCACGTGATGCTCGTGCGACTGCAAGAGCAGGTTGAACCGCTCAGCCGCGGCGTGCTGGTGGATGATTCAGATCCGGACTATCCGCCGCTCATAGACGCGTGCGATACGGCCCGGGCACAAGGCGGGGTCGTGATCTGGTGTCACAACGGTTGGGGCATGGAAGCGCCCATTGCAGCCTCACTGCAGCGGATAGACGCGCTCAATCTCTTCGACCCGTACTGGCTCGATACGGAGTATGATCTGTGGTATCACCTCCTGAATTGCGGTTTCAAGCTGCCGGCGAGCACGGGCTCCGATTGGTACGTCTGTTCCGCAAATCGCGTCTACACGCACTTAGAGCAGTCCTTTTCCTACGACTCCTGGCTGGAGACGCTGACCGCCGGTCGCTCGTTCATCACGAATGGGCCGGTGCTTGATCTTACGGTGGAGGGTCAGCCGCCGGGGCAAGTTCTCGACCTTCGCGCGCGTCAACCGAAGCAGGTGCGCGCGGAAGTGCGTTGGCAGGCGCACCTACCGATTGAGCGTGTCGAAATCATCATGAACGGCACTGTAGTGGCAGGCGAGCACGCCGAAAGCGGTACCCAAGAAGGCAGACTCACTGCCACGCTCGTCCCCCCGGGTGATGGCTGGATCGCGGCGCGCTGCGCCGGACGCAGCCGGGACAGCTACGGCCACGCCCAATGGGCCCACACGAGTCCCGTCTATCTTCGCGTTGGCGGGAGAGATCCTGCCACGAAAGCCTCGGCACAGTTCTTCGTCGCTCAAATCGAGCGCTCGCTGCAATGGATCTCGGAGCAGGCGCGCTTCGAGGATGTCGCCCACCGGCAGCGCATGCAGCAGCTTTTCCGCGACGGCCGGGAGTCTTTCCTGCGCTTGGCGCGAGAATAGTATGCTATAGCAGTAACGTACAGTCAGTTCCGTGGAGAGAGGGGTAAGCGCGTGACGGCAGTGAGTGCAGACGTACAGTGGTTGCAGTGCGTGCGGTGCGACGCGCGCTATGAAATTGGAGTGTATGCCTTTGGGTGCCCCGGCTGCTTCGAGCAAGGCCGGGAAGGTCCGCTGGACTTTCGGGTCAATCTGGAAGATGGGGTGCCTGCCGGTTTTCAAGAAGCCTGGAATGCCGGGCCGCAGCACAATATCTGGCGCTACGGGGACTTACTTCCCCAGGCAGACCATCCGCTTAGCCTCGACGAAGGCGGCACGCCGCTAACTCATCTGGATGAGTTGAGTGACGAGCTTGGCCTAAACGTCTACATCAAGAACGAGACGATGAATCCCACGTGGTCGTTTAAGGACCGCCACGCCGCAGTGAACATCACCATGGCGCGCCAACTTGGCTACACAAAGGTGGTGGCCTCCTCCACCGGCAACGCCGGCCAGGCCGTGGCGGCGTATGCGGCGCTCGCCGGGCTGCGCGCTCTCGTCATTGGCTACCCTACGTCGTCCGAACTGCTTCGCCGCGTGATGCAGATTCACGGCGCGTCGGTGGTAACGATGCCAAAATCGGAGATCGGCAAGATGATGCGGCAGCTTGTGGAAGACCATGGCTGGCTGCCGGTCGGCTCTTCCGACCCCAACCCGCTCGCCAGTCCCTACGGCGTGACGGGGTACAAAACCATCGGCTATGAAATAGCCAGCGCCCTTGGTGGCTCGCCCGATACAGTCCTGGTTCCCACGGGCGGCGGAGATAGCCTATACGGCATCTGGCGTGGGTTAATCGACCTGCGCGACATGGGCCTGATCGACCGTCTGCCGCGCATGGTGGGCTGTCAGACAGAGGCGACGCACCCACTGCACCATGCGCTTACGCACAATCGTACTGAAATCGAGGTGCAGCCCGAGCCTGACTCACTTGCCACGTCTATCATCGAAGGGCGCTGCGGTGTGCACGCGCTGCGCGCGCTCTATGCCTCCGGCGGCACGGCAACCGCGGTCACGGAAGATGAGTTGCGCCAGGCAATCCGGCGCATGGCGAGTCGCGGGTTCTTCTTCGAGAGCGCCTCAGCGGCCACTATCGCCAGCCTCGTCCGGCTTCATGCCGATGGATACTTCAAACCGGGTGAGACAGTGGTCTGCGTTATCACGGGATCGGGAGTCAAGTGGCCGGACGTGATCAATCAACTTGTGCCTGCTGCGCCCCACTTGGAGCAGCCGAGCATCTCTGCTATGTCGGACGTTATGGAACTGTGAAGGAACTGGAGAAACCACAATGGGGCGAACGCATCGAGTGGCCGTTGGCTCGATCTTGACCGAATGCAACCAATTCGGCGGTAAGATAATTGAACTGGCCGAGTTTTCCCGTAGCCAGCTTGCGCGCGGCAATGATGTTATGTCAATAGAAGGCGGCGCTGTTGGCGGCATGCTGCACACCCTAAAGGAACAGAACGCCGACGTTGTGCCGCTCGTCGTGGCGAGCGCCTACCCCGGTGGGCCGATTGCGCACGATTGCTATGACCAACTCAAGGCGGACTTACTGCAAGATCTCAGCAATGCCCTGCCCGTGGACGGTGTCTTGCTCGCCCTGCATGGAGCGGCGGTCACTACGGAAGTCGATGACGTGGAAGGCGACCTGCTCGCAGCAGTGCGTGAAATCGTGGGGCCGGACATACCGGTTGTCGGAACGCTTGATCTGCATGCCAACGTGACAACACAGATGATGCGCCACGCCGACGGTCTTATCGCCTGGGAGACTTACCCGCACGTTGATCCATTCACCACCGGAGTCCGTGGCGCAAGGCTCCTCCTCGGCACCCTTGACGGTGCCCATACGCCGGTAATGGTCATAGCGAAAGTGCCGATTCTGACCAGTGCCATCAATGCGAGCACTGTGGGTGACGGTCCCTTTGCCGATGTGATGCGCTTGGCGAAATCCTTTGAAGAGCTGCCGGGAGTCTTATCCGCCAGCGCGTTCCACGCCCACGCCACGATTGACGTGGCGGAATTGGGCGGGGGCGGCCTGGTGATTACTGACAATGATGAGGAGCGCGCCGCAGAACTCGCAGACCGGATTGCGCGTCTAATGTGGGAGAATCGATTCGCGCTCGAACCGAATACCCTAACGCCTCAGGACGCCGTGAATGCGGGAATCAACATCCCTGGCGGTCCCATCATCTTGGTTGAGTGCGCTGACTGTGTCGGCGGCGGCGCTGCCGGAGACAGCGTGGTAACGGTCCCCGTGCTGACGGAGCTGAACGAAGGGTTTGCGATCGTGCCGGTGGTCGACCCTGAAGCGGCTGCGCTCTGTCATGAAGCCGGTGAAGGCAGCACGGTCACGGTGACGCTGGGGCACAAGATCGATCCCCAATGGGGAAGTCCGCAGACCCTCACCGGTGTCGTGAATTCTCTAAGTGACGGTAGATTTAAATATACCGGCGGCATCTGGGCAGGCGAGTGGGCGACCATGGGGCCAACGGCGGTACTGGAGTGTGGCAGCGCTCAGATCTTGATTACGACGTACGGCACGTACGAGTGGCGGGACGAGCAGTTCCGCGCACTGGACATGGACATTGAAGGCGCAAAATTCATCGTCGCAAAGAATCCGATGAACTATAGCCAAACCTATAGTGAAATTGCGAAAGGCGAATTCGTCTTGGATACGCTGGGGGCTACACCGCCCACGCTCCGTCACTTCACGTATCACAATGCGCCGCGTCCTTATTTCCCACTCGCTACCGAGATTCCGAACTTTGCCCCCACGGTCCTGCGCGGCAGCCGGTGAAAGGAAAGCCTGCGCGAATGCCCGGCATTGACGTCAACGACATCCACTCGCAACTCAATCCCACCACCGTTGATCGAATCGTGCCCGTGGATTCACTGGAAGCCATTCAGGCCGCTATCGCTGCCGCGCAGGACGAAAGGAAATCCATCTCCATCGCCGGTGGGCGGCATGCCATGGGCGGGCAGCAATTCGGCAGCGGTACTATTCTCTTGGATACGGTACCGCTGGACCGCGTACTCGAATACGATGCCGCAGCAGGCTTGATCACAGTTGAAGCGGGCATCTACTGGCCGGAGCTCATTGCCGGCTGCCGTCAGGCGGCAATAGATGAGGATCCGCAGTGGTCAATCGCCCAAAAGCAGACCGGCGGCGACCGCATGAGCATTGGCGGTGCACTGGCGGCGAACGTCCACGGCCGCGGTTTGCGCATGCGCCCCATCATCGGTGACGTTGAATCGTTATTGCTCGTTGACGCTGATGGGAACGTCCGGCACTGCAGCCGCCAAGAGAACGGCGAGCTATTCCGGTTGGTTATCGGGGGATATGGCCTCTTTGGCGTCGTCTATAGCGTTACGCTGCGGCTTGTTCCGCGGCAGAAACTGCAACGCACCGTAAATGTGATCACCATCGAGGAGCTCATGCCGGCATTTTCGCAACGTATCGAAGAAGGGTTCCTCTACGGTGATTTTCAATACTCGATAGACGATACGTCTGATGACTATCTAACGAAGGGTCTGTTCTCTTGCTACCGTCCCGTGGCCTCGGAAACGCCAATTCCGGAGGAGCAGAGAGAACTTTCCGTTGACGATTGGCGACGATTGATTCTCTTTGCGCACGCCAACAAACCGCAGGCATTCGAGCAATACGTCGCGCACTACCTGGCAACCAACGGCCAAGTCTACTGGTCGGACCTGCATCAACTCGGCTACTACGAGGAAAACTACCACCGCATGCTCGACCACCACCTCGGCGCGGCAGCGCCCGCGACGGAGGTTATCACCGAAATCTATGTGCCGCGCCAATCCCTGACGCCTTTCATGTATGACGTTCGTGAAGACTTCCGGCAGAATCAGACTGAGGTCGTCTACGGCACTATCCGGCTCGTCGAGCGCGATGAGGAGAGCTTTCTGGCCTGGGCGCGAGAGAGCTTTGCCTGCATCATCTTCAATCTTCACGTGTCGCATTCACCAGAAGGAAAAGAACACGCAGCAGCCGCGTTTCGGCGTTTAATTGACCGGGCGGTAGACTATGCAGGCAGCTATTATCTGACCTATCACAAGCACGCCACGCGCTTACAGGTAGAACAGTGCTATCCGCAGTTTCCTGAGTTCCTCCGCCTAAAGCGGCGCTACGATCCGGCCGAGCGGTTCCAGAGTGACTGGTATCGTCATTACGCCGCCATGTTTTCTGACGTGATTGGCTGAGGGATGTTACTAGCGCAAGTGTCGACCAGTTCATTTGCAGGCTGGGGCCTTAAGCAATTGCCATGAAAGTCAACAGAAATCGAGAGCCGTCATTCCGGCGCATGCCGGAATCCATCTTCGCTGCATCTATGGGCATCAGACCAATAGCGAAAAAAGGGGCAGACCGACCGTCGGAGTTGAGGCACGGCATGCCGTGCCCCTACGAGTGATACTGATAATTCTTTGGCCCATTGCCTCCAGGTCGGCTTACCGCACAAACCCTCTGCGGCGGTCATTCTGTCAGCGCATTACCTGACACCTACAACATTCGGAGAATGGCTTGAGCTAGGCAACATCTGCCGAGATTGCTCTCGCAGCGTCCTCGACGGCATATAGCTCTATGCCGTAACGTGGAAAGCATGACGCGATCATTCATGTTGCTACTGAATCATGCGGGAATTGGGGTTTGCTACATAGCTATCCATCTCTTCCTACGACCTACAGCATCTCTGTATTTTCTTTGCTTTCAGCGTCACAGCGCACCCTTGGCCGCCAGTTTGAGCGCATGAACGCACTTTGTTTGGAGTGAATTCCAATTAGAATACATGAACCCATGACAGTGCTCACCGATCTCGCGCTCGGTATCTGCAATGCGCGGTGGGGCATCGCGCTGTTCCGCCAGGGGTGCTCGCAACGGCAGTACTCCCAAGTACTCTGGGGCATAGGCTTCATTGCTGCAGCCATCGCGGCGTTGCTTGGCGGCGCATCGCATGCCGTGGGCGATCAGTCACCCGCCGTACGGCGCAAGCTGTGGAAAGGGACAATCTTGGCCACAGGGTTCACGAGCGCAGGCATGTTTGCGAGTACGGTAGTTGCAAGCACGTCGCAGCCGCTAAAGGGGAAATTGCTAGCAGGCGCGGTGGTGAAACTGTTGGCCTACTGCGGTTGGATGGCTTCCCGCGACAAGTTTCTCTACGTAATAATTGACTATGGCTCGGCCATGGCGGGCGTTGTCACGTTCCACGCGCCGGCGTTGTTTCGCAAGGACGCCGCCAGTTCACGGTGTATACTGGGCGGGGTGTTCATTTCACTTCTTGCCGCATTCGTCCAGATACGGAAGGTCAAGCTTCACCGCCACTTCAATCACAATGACTTATATCACCTTATCCAAATAGGTGCGTGTTACCTCTTTTACAGAGGCGGGCGACTGTTCGAAGACCACCGGGATCGGACGGTCGGCGAACCGGACTCAATTTTGAATGGCAGACTGCACGTGCCGCCGCGGGAGCGCTAAGGAGAAAAGAAGACAAAGTGCTATGTGAAAGAGCTTATCGTGTCATTCGGCATCGGGCCACGCACCGTTCACTGAGAATAAGGAACGACTATGTCACGTGAGGACCTAAAGCGTGTCTCATTGCCGTATTTGGCTCGGCTGAGCCTTTTTTGGCTCGGCATCTCCACGGCATGGGCGGGATTGAACATCGTCTACCTGCCCGACCGCGTGGAGACACTCATGGGTTCGGCGCAGAAGGGCACGTATCTTGGCATCTTGGTCTCTGCAGGTCTCATTGTCGCTGTTGTCGTGCAGCCTATCATGGGCGCCGTGAGCGACCGCTCCACGACGCGTTGGGGCCGCCGTAGGCCCTTCATGCTCATCGGCTCTCTCGTCAGCGCTATCTTTCTGCTACTCATGGCCGCTGTGAGCAACTATGCTCTGCTCTTGGCAGTGGTTATCCTGCTCCAAATCTCCGCCAATAGTGCTCTAGGGCCGTATCAAGGCATCGTCCCGGATCTCGTACCGAAAAGCCAGCGGGGACGCGCATCGGGATTCCTGGGACTATCTAAGCACTTGGGGACGCTGTTTGGCGTGCTCGCCGCCGGACAATTCCTCGACCGGGGCTTGCTCGGCCACTACCTTTTTGTGGCTGCAGCCGTGCTTGTGATGGTGGCAGTTGTCTCTGCGCTGACCATCCATGAGGATCCGCTGGAAGAAAAACCAGAATTCTCCGGTATTTTCCACGAGCTTCGCACACGGATCGCCGAACTGAGGGAACGGCCGGGCTTTACCTGGGTGCTCTTCTCGCGTTTGTTCTTCTTTATGGGTCTGCTCGCTGGGAACCAATTGCTGCTCTTCTTCATCCGTGAGCGGCTGGGCATCACTGAAAACGCCGGCCTGTCCGTCACAATTGCGCTTGGTGTATTCATCATCGTAGCCGCAGCCGTCAGCATACCGGCGGGCTGGATTTCAGACCGCACCGACCGCCGCCTGCTGGTTGTGGCTTCGTGTATCGTAGGTATGCTCGCCTCTCTGGTCTTGCTTTTTACAACGAACTACACCATGCTGCTCGTGGGGTTTGCTATCCTCGGCGCGGGGACAGGAATCTTCGTCACTGCCGATTGGGCTTTGGCGATAGACCTTATCCCTGATCCGCGGGCGGCGGGGCTTTATATGGGCCTTACGAACTTGTCCACAGCCGGCGGCGACGCGCTCGCCAGCCTGACTGCGGGGGTCATACTCGACGTCTTCAACAATATTCAGCCGCTCCTAGGCTACTCCGCCGTCTTCGTCACGATGGCGCTCTTCTTTGTGCTTGGCGCGGGAACCATACTCAAGGTGCCGAAGACCTACACAGGGGAGTAGCAAGCACACTCCATCAAGGGCGAATTGCGATAGTCAATGGCAGCAAAGGTAATGGCGGTTCCGATGTAGCGGGAAGGGAATGTCGCGCTACGGGAATCTGAGACAGATCGGCTTACGTTTGCGGTAGCTTGCCGAGGGAATCGCTACACTGGGGAGGGGGCACTGTTTACGGGAATCGCCACTTCCGGAAAGAGCCTGAAACGACTCTGCGCTAGGCCAAGACGCCGCGCTTTTGCGCCACGAGCATTTCCTGCAGCGTGCGGCGGTCGACGTGTTCGTTCGGCTCAACACCGTCCATAGGACACACGCCTGCCGGGCACACCTTTTCGATAATGTGAGCCTCGTACTCTTTGCGGAAATTACGCACGGTGCTCACCACCGGCCAGGGCGCAAATTGCCCGAGACCACAGAACGACGTACCCATCATGTCCTGTGACGAATGCTCGATGAGGTCTATTGTGTCAGGCGCGGCCACACCGTGGCGCACCCGCTCGACTAACATTCTTAGCACACGCGTACCGTCACGGCAGGGGAAGCAGAAGCCGCAAGACTCTTCCTCGAAGAAATTTGCGTCCCGCAGCGCCGCGTCTACAACGCAGGTACGGTCGTCCATCACAATGACGCCCGCCGTACCCAGGATGGTACCGACCGCCTGCACCGGCTTGAAGTCAAGTACTAGATCGATCATGTCGGCAGGCAGGATGGCACTGGATGCGCCGCCGGGCTTCCAGGCCTTGAGCTCGCGCCCCTGCCAGACTCCGCCAGCGTGTTCATAGATCAGTTCGCGCGCGGTGGTTCCCATGGGCAGTTCGTAAACCCCCGGGCGCTCAACGTGGCCGGAAACGCAGTAAATATTTAAACCGGACCCCTCGTTTACTCCCAGGTTACTCCACCTCTCACCGCCATTGAGGACAATATCGGAGAGATTGGAGAGAGTCTCCACATTATTAATGAGCGTGGGTTTGCCGAATAGACCTTCATTGGCAGGGAAGGGCGGTCGTGCGCGTGGGTAGCCCCGCTTCCCTTCAAGGGAGTTCATAATGGCGGTCTCTTCGCCGACGATGTACGCTCCCGCGCCACGCCGCAAGTACAATTCAACGGAAAAGTCCGTGCCTAGGACGTTCTGTCCCAAGAAACCGTGCTCGTACGCTTGCTTGATGGCCTGTTTGACGCGTTCATATGCCAGGAAGTATTCGCCGCGGACATAGATGAAGATGATGGAGCAGCCGGTAGTGTAGGCTGCCAATGCACAGCCCTCGATGAGGAGGTGAGGGTCTTGCTCCCCGATGACGCGATTTGAGAAAGTACCGGGTTCACTTTCATCGAAATTGCACAGGACATACTTGGGTTCGCCCCGAGCCCCCACCACGAAATTCCATTTCATAGCGGTTGGGAAGCCCGCTCCGCCCCGGCCGCCCATGTTTGCGGCTCGCACCTCATCGTGCACGGCCGAAGGGGTCATCTCAGTGAGTGCTTTGCGCAGAGCGGCATAGCCATCGTGCGCCATATAAGACTCGATGTCCTGAGAATTCTCATTGTGTATTCGCCGCAGACAGACCTGTTCCATGCCTTTCGCTCCTCGCGGTCGGCGGACTTTACCTGTGCACTATTCTCTCTTGCTTTTTTCTGCAACGCTGGCCTGAACCTTCTCCAGGACCTCTGCCGCCGAGATGTTTCCCACGGCATTTTCGTTAATCAAGAGGGCTGGCGCCAGATCGCAAAGCCCCAAGCACATCACCTCTTCTACCTCAAACGCGCCGGGCTGCGCCGCAGCCGCCTCTTCCAAAGTGTGGAGAACGTCCTGAGCGCCGCGCAAATGGCATGAGAGATTCACGCACACACGAGCGATGACCGGTGGCTTCGGTTCGAAAAAGAACATCGTGTAGAAGGTTGCCACACCGTAGAGTTGTGTCTTCGTTATTCCTAGCTCTTTCGCCACCATGCCCACGGCCTTGGGCTCCAGGTACCCGAATTGCCGTTGCACGGCATGGAGCATTTCGAGTGTTGAACCAGGTTCTTGGCTGCACTCTTCGACCTCACGCCGCAATGCCGCATACTTGGCGGCCTCTGCGCTCTCTACCTCACCTTGTTGCGTGGCCAATGACAGTCCTCCGCTGTGTTTGAGTGGGGCCCGCTAGGCCTCCGGTTTATCCCGTTTGGTAAAGATGTCCATGTCGCTACTATGGCCCGGGGCCAGCCGCGCATCGGGGTTAATATACCGTACTGCCTGATTAACTGCCATGGCCGCCTCGGATGCGCCACACGCAATGAGATTGATCTTCCCCTCGTAGGCGGCAATGTCACCAGCAGCGTAGACACCGGGCCGGCTGGTAGCCATCGTCGCAGGATCAACCTTGATGCCCTTCTTGCCTTCCAACTCAACCCCCCACTTGCGTATGACAGTTGTGTCCATCAGAAAACCAACGCAGATCAGGATTATGTCTACCTCTAGATCAAAGGTCTCTTTCGACGTAAGATTAATGATTGTAACGCCGGTGAGCTTTCCGTCGGTGACGTGCAATACATTCGCTTCGTGTCGGGGGAAATGCACGTCCACGTCCGAATCAAAGATCAGTTGCACAGTTGCCTCATGCGCTTGCCAGACCGGCAGCCGATGGATAAGCGTTACCATCGTTGCGATCTTGTCGAGAGCCAGCGCCCAGTCAAGTGCCGAATCTCCACCGCCAATAACCAATACACGCTTGTCGCGGAACAAATCCATATTCTTGACTGTGTAAAAGATTTGCTTGTCTTCGTGCTGCTCGACACCGGCCAATCTTAGTTTGCGCGGCGCGAACGCGCCGTTGCCGTTGGCGATGAGCACCGCCTTGCTCCTGAATTCCTCACCGCCCTGCGCACGGAGCACGTAGATGCCGTCTTGTTCTTCAAAGTCGAGTATCTTCTGGGAAAGGTAGATCGGATAGTCCCACTGGTCGGCCTGCTCGCGCATTACTGCGACGAGGTCCTTGGCGAGGATAGCCGGAAAGCCGGCCATGTCATAGACGAACTTCTCCGCATAGAGAGCAGAAAGAGCGCCGCCCGCCTCATCCATCGCTTCCACGAGCTGTGTATCGAGGCCGCGCACACCAGCGTAGAATAGCCCAAATAATCCCGTAGGGCCGCCACCAATGATCGTGAGGTCTCTCACGCCATTCTCACCCATTTCGCAGGACTCCTTCCTGATATCTCTCTGGTCTTTGGTAGTTGCTCACATTTGATAACTTGCAAATGCAGATCGGCGTTGCCTCTTGCTCGCAGGCACGCCAAGCCAAGGGAGCGCCTAGGTATTGGCGTCGCCGCAGCCGTTGCTCTCTGCCGCCTGATAGGCCTGCTCAAGCAGTTCCATAGTATGAATAGACCGTGTGGCAACACCCTCTGCAGCCAAGGCGTTGTCCATCTGCAACATACAACCGGGATTGCCCACAGCCACGTAATCGGCCTCCGTAGCCGCAATATTCTTGACTTTAGGCGCGACGACGCGCTGCGCCATGTCTGCCTGGACGATGTTGTAGACACCGGCGCTGCCGCAACAATGATCGGAATTCTTCATCTCTACAAACTCCAACCCCGGAATTGATTGCAACAGAGCTCGCGGCTGCGCGCGCACACGCTGCCCGTGTGCCAGGTGGCATGCATCCTGATAGGTCACGCGCTTGTTCACCGGTCCAAAAGAAGTATCTATCTCAATACCAGCTAAGAACTCGCTGATGTCCTTCACTCTTTCCGAGAAATCGCGCGCGCGCACCGCGTAGTTGGGATCGTTCTCCAGCAAGACGTGGTATTCCTTCAACGCAGTGCCGCACCCAGCCGCATTGCTGATGATGACGTCCAGATTGTACGGCTCAAATGCTTCAATGTTGCCTCGAGCGAGGTCTTTCGCCGTTTCACGAGCCCCGGCGTGGACGCCCAACGCGCCGCAGCAACGCTGCGCCTTGGGGATCACGACCTCACATCCATTGCGCGTGAGCACACTTACGGTTGCCCGGTTCGTTTCGCCAAAGAAATAAGGCATTATACAGCCCGTTATGAATCCCACGCGCCGTTTGGTCTGGCCGCGCGCGGGCACGACTTCCACTTCCTGGGCGCCGTAGAACTTATCGGACAGCCTAGGCAACAGTGCCTCCGCGCGACCGAACTGACCGAAGAGCTTCAGGATACCGCTGCGCCGAGTGAGCGCCTGCATACCGGATGACTGGTAGAAACGAAGGAGCTTGGCAGCAAAATTCAGGCGGCCGGGAAACGGAAAGAGCTGCTTGAAAATGAACCAGCGCAAGAAGCGAGGGATCGCGCCGCCGGGCCGGACCAGGATTGCTTCTCCGCGCGCGGCTTCGATAATCTTGCCAAATTGAACGCCGGACGGGCAGGCTGTCTCGCACGCACGACAATCGAGGCAGAGGAAAATGTGCTTCAGAAACGTATCATTGATCGGAATGCGCTCTTCCTTGGCTGCCTTCGCAAGATAGATACGGCCCCGCGGACTTTCCATCTCAAGGCCGGTCTCGCGATAGGTCGGGCACGCATTGAGACAGAGCCCGCAGTGCACGCATTGGGCCAGGTCCTCATCCGTGAGACCCTCGAAGCGGACCCGCTCGTTCTCACCCTCAGGAATTACGAGCCCTGGTTGACCGACATCGGTTTTCACGTTAGTTTTGCTCGCTCACGGTGGAAACACCTGCTTCTAAATCTCACCGACAAAGCGGCCGGGATTGAGTATGTTGCGGGGATCAAAGGTCCGCTTTAGGCTGTGCATTACGCCCAGTCCCTGTGGATCGGGCCCCCAAACGTCAAAAGCATTCTTGATCGCCAGTGAACCCCGTTGCAGCACGAGACTGCCGCCATGTTCCTGGCTCACTGCCCGGGCATTCTGCAGAAAACTGAGAAGCTGGGCCAAAGTCGACGTCTGTACAGAAGATCCATGATTCTGTCCATCCGCCGAGCGAATTCCACACCTTAAGGAGCCATTGAGAGGATCGGCCACAATTCCCGCTTCTCCCTCTAGAGGCTCTGCGGACCGTAAGAGGTCCGCATAGACGTGCCGCATTTCCGTTGGCACAGCACTCGCCTTGAACAGGATATTCTTCGGGGCACTGTCCGACCCCAAGTCCACGCACTGCTGCCACAGGGACACACCGCCCGCCTCGCCAACTACCTCAGTAGCACTCGCGCCCGCTTCAGCTCCCGCTGCCGAGGCATCGCGCACTTGCCGCGCGACGGCTCCTTGTGCGCCCATGAAGCGCACGAAGAGTACGTGGGCGCCACGAACTGAGCCAAATAAGCACTGCTGAGCGACCGTATTACCGACCACCGCTGACGACGGGTGGTGCTGGCGCATGGCGTGTGCAGCCGCAAAGGCCGCGTCGGCATCTTCAAACGTGAATATGAGGGTTTGATCCGCCCTGGGCAGGGGATACACTTTGAATGTTGTCGTGGCGATCACTCCTAGCGTACCGAGAGCGCCGACGTGCAACTTGTGCAAGCCGAATCCGGCCACATTCTTTACGACTTCACCGCCGCTCTTGACGAGCGTGCCGTCTCCCTGGACGAATTGCATCCCCATGACAAGGTCCTTGGCCGTGCCAAATGTATACCGTAACGGCCCATGGGTATTCGCCGCCACAGCGCCCCCAACAGTTGCTCGATCAGGGCACGGCACCTGTAGCGGCAGCGTCTGATCGTGTTCGCGTAGAGTCTCTTGAAGGTTTGCCAGGGTCACGCCCGCCTGCGCAGTCACTATAAGGTCGGCGGGTTGATACTCCGTAATTTGGTTGAGGCCGCGGGTGAAGAGGGCGACCTCCGCAGCGGAGGGAGGCTTGCCCAAATCGAGCATCGTGCCGCCGCCGACGAGGATGGTCGCTGATTCCGCCTGGTGCAACTCAGTAACTACCGCGGCCAATTCAGGAACTGATCGGGGCGCAACGCCAAGCGCAGGTTGCTTGCCGTCCACGGTAGGAGTCTCATGCGTGATCGCCTCAATGGAAGCAATCTCAGCGAGCTGGGTGTGGAGCGTCTCAGTCAGCAAAGCGTATCTGCATCCTACTTCCAGACCGCGGTAGAGTGGGCTGAATTCGTAATAGACGCCGGGGCCTTGCCAATGTGAATATTCGCCGCGTGCGGGCCTTTCCCGGTGGGGAACACCTTCGTAGGGTTGAAGAGCCAATCGGGATCGAATGCACGTTTCAGTTTGCGCATTGCCGCCAAGTCCGCCTCACTGTAAAGCCAGCCCATGTACTCTTGCTTCTCCGTGCCGATGCCGTGTTCTCCCGAGAGTGACCCACCGGCGTCGATGCATGCGCGAATGATCTCTTCACCCGCGGCAATTACACGCTGCACTTGGTCGCTATCGCGCACGTCGAAGAGCAGATTCGGATGCAAGTTTCCGTCACCGGCATGGAACACGTTGGCGATGATAATGTCATAGCGCGCGGCCACGTCTTCCACAAAGCGCATGATCTCCGGTAGCTTCGTGCGCGGCACGACGCAATCTTGGATGTAGTAGTTCGGCGCCAGCCTGCCCAGCGCGCCAATAGCCCCTTTCCGTCCGGCCCATATAGTCTCGCGCTCCGCGGCCGTCTGTGCCACTCTGATTTCACGGGCCCGTGCTTCGCGGCAGAGGCTTAGAATCGCGTCGCGTTGCTCATCGAGTTCTTCCTGCATCCCGTCAATCTCGATGATGAGAACAGCGCCGGCGTCGGAGGGATAGCCGACGTGGTGGGCCTCCTCTATGGCCTTGGTAACTACCTGGTCCATGATCTCCAAGGCAGCAGGAATGATGCCGTTACCAATGATGGCAGAGACAGCCTCGCACGCGTCGGGCACGCTTTCGAAAATAGCGAGATATGTCTCGACTGACTCTGGGAGCGGCAAGAGCTTGACCAGAATCTTGGTCACCACGCCCATCGTGCCTTCGGAACCAATGACCGCGCTCATCAGATCGTAGCCCGGCGCATCGGGGGCCTTCCCGCCGATCCAGGCGACTTCGCCACCTGGAATGACCACTTCAAGTCCTAATATATGATTGATGGTACATCCGTAGCGCAAACAGTGCGCCCCGCCTGAGTTCTCAGCAACGTTGCCGCCAAGCGTGCAGGCCTTCTGGCTCGATGGATCGGGCGCGTAGTACAAGCCAAGATGGGCTATCTCGTCAGAGAGTTCTAAGTTAACAACACCCGGCTCTACCAGTGCAGTGCGGTTCTCCTCATCGATCTCGAGAATATTCCGCATGCGGCTGACGGAAAGTAAGATACCGTCTTCTTCCGGGACCGCACCGCCGGACAAGCCGGTGCCGGCCCCTTTGGGCACCACCGGCACCTTCAACTCGCTTGCTACCGCCAGGATCCCGCTGACTTCAGCCGTGGTACGGGGGAAAACGACGGCGGCAGGAAGCTGAACGTCCATTGAAGCATCGCGCTCAAAGACAATGAGGTCTTCAGGAAGGAACACCACGTGGTCTTCGCCGACGATGGTCTGCAAGCGGTCAACCAGTTCACGTGTGTCCATGATCTAGCCCTACACTCGATTCGTGCCTGCTCGCTTCCGCCCCATTCACCAAAGTGATGATACCATAGGCCAAATGCAGCGAACAAAAGGCATGGCACTCTCTGCTCAGCTCTTGGATCTCACTTACGGTGTCTTCTTACTCGGAACAACTCCTGGTTGGCAATACCGCAATTCTCGTTTGCTAAGGTAAGAATCACGGTGGCTGAAGTACCTAACATTGAGACCGGCAGGACATTCCTGAACCGGCTTGAAGCGGCGATGGGGCCGGTGCGTAAACTACATCCCGTAGACGGAGGCGGCGCCCAAGGGGCGGCAGTGTGGCACGCGGTTCTTTCATCCGGTGAGCACGTTGCCGTCAAACGCCATGCGCACGCCGGAGCGGGAGAGGTCGAGTTCGGTGTGCTGCATATGCTCTACCAACTTGGCACGCCGGTTCCACGACCATTGCAGTGGATTCCGCAGCAGCGCGTATTGATCACTGAGTGGGTGGGGCAGCGCACGCTTGCAGCGGCGATACATGAAGCGCACCAAGACCCTACCCGGCACACAGAAGAGTTGCGGCAACTGGCAAAGAACTTGCTGAAGGGCTGTACTTCCCTGGAGACGGCGTTTCAAGGGATGGCCGATCGAATTGCGCTACACGCGACCGGCGAACGGCAAAGACGCCATGCGGAGGCGCGCGCCCGCTGCCGCCGGGCCCCCGAGACTCTCCTGCGGCTCGCGAACTATTGCGATCTTTCGGCGCCGCAGGACTGGGCAACAGACCTGCATGAAGCGTGGACAGGTATGGCTGAATCACTGTGCACCGGTCGACTGACGTTTGGCGGCCGCGATTGCACGCCAAACAATGTGCTTTCGGCAGACGCGGCACTTTGGTTCATCGACTTTGCCGTGGTCGGTCTCGATTGGCCGGAATCGCGCCTGGCGCAGTACGCCGCAGTGGTGGCCGTTCGCGCGTCTGAAACACCGTTGCAGTCCCTCTTGACCCATGGTGAAGAGCAATGGTACGTTGGAAGTGGATGCATTGATTGCGAGCAGCTAGATATGCATCACCTAATGTTGTGGAGTGAGGTGTTGCGGTTGCTCCTAGACGGGAAACTAGGAACGCACGAATCCAACAGTATCGTGCTGGGGCAAAGACTTGAACAGGCGCTGCGATTGGCGCTCTTCCCGCTGGCCGCTAACACACCCGCAGAGCCGGTACGCTCGCTCATTGCCACAGCATTTGCCCACGTGACGTAGGTTGGATTGTAGACTGGAAGGAGAGTCCGATGGCAGAGGAATGGAAACCGCGCGAACGCGAACTCGTTGTAGACGGACTTGAATGGGTAGGCCGCATGGCTGACAAAGCCCGTGCCAAACATGGCGGCTATATCGGCGAGTACATCTATCCGTGCCCAATGGATCAGCAGGTACTCCGCGATCTGGGCATGAGCTCGGAAGAGTTCATGCAGATTGCCGTTGAGGCCGGCACGGACAGTGAGATGGCATCCAAGGTGAAGGCTGCTTCCGGCAAGGAGGCCGTGGCTACGCCCACTTGAACCGCAATCATGGTTGGAATGGTACGTGAAACAGTCCACCGCTTTTTGCCGGGAGCCCAGAGATAGATCGAACATCCGGTGGCGGTTGGGAGAGGAATAACATACCTGCGCTGAGCGCAGGTATGTTATATTTTGGGAGCGTTATGGGACGAAGGAGGCCCCGTTTGGCATCTGGCCCACACATGAGTCGGCAAATGACATCCACACTGCTCGCGGTGTTCCGGTGATGCGCGATCAGCGAAAGGCGGCCTTGTTTGGCGTCGCACTGGGCCTGCTTCTCAGCGGGGGGTACTTAATTGCCCGCAGATTTGCCGCGCGCGTGCAGCCTGACATCATTGACTGGCAACGCACGGAGCGCATTGCACAGCATATTGCCGCGCGCGACCACAATGGCGTGCTACCGTCCCACGCGCGAGAAGCGCTCCTCGAGGACTATCAGGCCTTGGTGCGTCTTAGCCACGACCGGATCGTTCCGTTTATTCAGCTCTCCGTGGTCTCTGATCGCCATGAAGTGGAGGTGTTGGATCGCCCGCTCTGGGTCCAGCGCAACCTCAGCACGGTGCAGCGTTTGTTGCAGCCTTTGGAAGACGTGTACGTCGACAGCGTTGGGGCAAATAGCAGCACGCTGTTTCGGCTCGCGCACGGGAGCATGCAACTCACTCTCTCCGCACAAATGGGCATCGTACTCGGCTTTCTTTCGCGGCACGTCTTAGGCCAATTCGATATGCCGTTTCTGGCGCCGCCGGCTTCCGAGGGTGAACCTACGTCAGAATCAATCAGCCGCATTTACTTTGTCGAGCCGAATATCCGCCGTCTGCAGCACCGGCTCGAGATTCCGCCCGACGCCTTCCGCCTGTGGATCGCGCTCCATGAGACCACCCATGCTATTCAGTTTCAAGTAGCGCCGTGGCTCGCCGAGTATCTCGGAAGCCTTATCGAATCGTACGTGGAGAGCTTCCGCGAGCTTCTCCGGGAGTCGCGCCAGCCGTTGCGCGCAATGCTCCTGCCCGGTGCTGAAGTGAAGGACAGTCGCGAGCGCCTAGGCGGGCTGATGGGTCTCTTGACCACGCCGGAGCAGCGAGAATTGTTGGTGCGCGTGCAGGGCGTGATGAGCCTCGTGGAAGGTTACGGCAATTACATCATGGACGAATTGGGCGAGCAGCTCATCCCTGGATTTCCCGCGATGCGCCAGCGACTTGAGGCGCGCAAGCGCGGTTCACTGGAACGGGCCCTTATGCGGTTGCTGGGCTTCGATCTCAAACTTGCGCAATACCGGCTGGGGGAGCGCTTTGTGCGCCACGTCGTGGCTGAAGAGAGCATGCCCTTTCTCAACCAGGTGTGGGAATCCGAACAAACGATGCCTACGCTGGATGAAATCAATGCGCCGGAGCAGTGGACGGAACGTATGCGGCAAGTTCGTAGCCCTGCAAGCACGTAGACATGCACTTTGGCGGTGAGTGGCTGCCAAGTAAAGATAAGGCCTTCGCCCGGCCGCAATTCCTAAGGGGAGCTAGCGCTACTTCTCACCCTTTCGGACGATTTCCACCACCTCAGACGGGTGTTCAAGAGCAAAGTCCGGTTCTTCTGCGAGCAACGTCACCCTATCTAACGCGCCCCAGAGCGCAGCGCCGGTGCTAATACCTGCCAACCGGCCGCACTGGATGTCCAAGTCACTGTCACCTATCAGCAGTGTTTCCTCTGGGGACGCGCTGACTACTTCAAGGGATCGGAGCGCAGCGTCGGCAAAGGGCTTGGGCCGAGCAATGTCATCCTGAAATACCGTAGCGCTTACGTAGGAACCAAGCCCGCTGGCTTCCAACTCGCTGCTTCCCGCATCGCGCATGCTGCCGGAAGTAACAACCACGGTCGTTCCCACATCAATCAGCGCGGTCAGCATGTCGGCGACGCCGCTAAATGGCGCAATTAACTCCTGCCGGTGGGCTTCCCAATGCTCCAAGAAAATCCGGCGCATTTCATTTGCTAGGGAATCGCGTCCGCCGGCAGCAGCGATAAAGGGGTCTGCAAGTGGACCGGAAAGCTGTTCGGTTAGACGTTCGCGAGAAAAATTGCCTGGAGCCCATTGTTCCACGGCGGCGAACGTAGCCTCGACAATGGCCGGACGCAAATCGACCAGGGTGCCAGCATAGTCGAAGATACAACACCGAAACTGCATTCGCGACATTAACCTTGCCCGGCACTATCGCTACGATTCTGTCACAAGGATCGCGTACTCCAAGGAGTCAGCCAGCGCCGAGTAGCTCGCTTCGATGATATTCGTGGAACTGCCCACGGTACTCCACTCGGTTTGGCCGTTGGTGCTTTCGATCATTACGCGCACTCCTGCTGAAGTAGCACTGCTCTCGTCAAGTACGCGCACCTTATAGTCCAAGAGCCGCACCCGCTTGAGGTGGGGGTAGGCGGAAACCAACGCCTTACGCATCGCGGCATCCAACGCGTTCACCGGCCCGTTGCCTTCCGCGGCAGTATGCTGCACTTCATCGCCCACGCGAATCTTGACCGTGGCTTCGGAGAGAATGCTCCGCCCGCCGCGTGTTTCCACCAGGACAAGGAAGTCCAAGAGGGTAAACGGAGGTCTGTAGTCCGGCTGGCGTCGCTTAATGAGCAACTCGAATGAAGCCTCAGCGCCTTCGAACTGGAAACCGCGCTGCTCCAGATCCTTAATCTCTTCTACTAAGCCGTGAAGGTCTTCACTCTGGCGCGAAAGGCGAAAGCCGAGACGCTCGGCCCGTGAGAGCACGCTGCTCCGTCCGCTTAGCTCGGAGATGAGCACACGCATTTCGTTGCCGACGACCGCCGGATCGATATGCTGGTAGGCAATTCGACTCTTCGCCATGCCGTCGGCATGATAGCCGGCCTTGTGGGCAAAGGCGGAGTGTCCGACATAAGGCATGAACGGATTGAGCGCCATGTTTGCGATCTCGCTGACGAATCGCGCCACGTCGGAGAGATGCTGCAACTGATCGGGCTGAATTGCCGTATAGCCCAGCTTGATTTGAAGATTGGGAATTACTGTGCAAAGATTTGCATTGCCGCAGCGTTCCCCAACTCCATTCACCGTCCCTTGTACGTGAGAGGCTCCGCTCTCTACTGCCGCCAACGTATTTGCGGTGGCTAGGTCGGCGTCATTGTGCACGTGAATACCGATGGGCACGTCGAACTCGGCAACGACTCGGCGGGTTACGTCCGCAATATCGTCAGGAATGTTTCCGCCATTCGTATCGCAAAGCACTAAGCAATCCGCCCCGGCCTCGTGAGCGGCCCGCAGAGCAGACAACGCATATTCCGGGCTGGCTCGGTAGCCGTCGAAAAAGTGCTCCGCGTCGAAGAAAACCTCGCGGCCATGACGCTTGAGGTAGGCAATGGTTTCACGAATCATTGCCAGGTTATTCTCAAGCGTGGTGTCTAGCACGGCTGTGACGTGGTGATCCCACGACTTGCCGACAATGCAAACCGCGCGGGTGCCTGTTTCAATGAGCGCCTGCACCCCGGCGTCGTTCTCGACGTTCGCAGATTTATGTCGGGTGCTACCGAAGGCCGTTATTGTAAGGTTCTTCCAATCGACCTCCTGCGCCAGACGGAAGAAATCCTGGTCCTTGGGATTCGATCCGGGGTAACCGCCTTCCAGGTAATGAACGCCCAGTTCATCCAGCCGACGGGCAATCTTGAGCTTGTCCGCGGCGGCGAACGAGAGTCCCTCGGCTTGGGCACCGTCGCGCAGCGTCGTATCGTAGATGACGATTCGACGCTGGGACTGTGCCTGCCCCGATAGAGATTGCTCTATGTAAGTCTTAGCCAACGGCTGTACCTAGGAAAAGACTGCTTGTGCAGCGCTTCACAAAGTCGCCCGATAAAATTCTACCACAACAGCCTTCCATGCCTACGCAGCTTCTTCATCCTGCTTCTTGTCCATGAGATACCACCCATAGACCAAGCCGGCGATGACCGCGCCGCATAGCGGGCCAATCCAGTAGACGAGATGATTTTCCCAGAAGTTCGCGGCTACTGCCGGGCCAAACGTGCGCGCCGGGTTCATCGAGGCGCCGGTGAGCGGGCCGCCAATCAGAATGTCAGCCGAAATGGTAAGGCCGATTGCAAAGCCGCCCACCTTGGCAGCGCGCGGGTCCATGGCAGTGCCAAACACCGCGATCACCAGAATGAACGTAAGGATCGCTTCGATGAGCACGGCGGTACCGAACGATATGTCTGCTGCCACTGCCGGCGTTCCGAGATTGACCGATTGCCAGACATCGGTGGGAAAGACTGCACGCAGGGCAAATCCCGCCAGCACGGCTGCAACCAGTTGGGCGATAATGTAGAGCACACCGTGTAGAATATCTATCTGACGGCCCACGAAAGCCGCTACGGTCACGGCCGGATTGAAGTGCCCTCCGGAAATGTGGCCGAACGCGGTTACCATGATGGCGAGCGCCAGGCCGTGGGCGAGTGCAATTGCAACCAACCCCGGTCCGTCTCCGCCGCGTGAGACAATGAAGGCATCGGTGATGATTGCGCCCGCGCCGATGAAGAAGAAACAAAACGTCCCAATGAATTCAGCGACGAGCGCTTTTGGCGTATTCTCAGTCATGGCAGAACTCCCCTCCTTGGAGACGACCTGGTTCTAGCGGTCAACAATGTACGGATACTCTTCACCTGTTATTGTGCGTTGTGGCCCGCGAATGTCAAATCCAATGAGAATCACTGAATAGGGTAAAGACAGGCCCGAGGCACTTCCCGCCGGCCGCAGGCAGCAAAAGATTGAACTGATACCATTTCGTCGGTACTCCTAGCCGAGTGTAGTGCATTGCACGCAGTCAGGAAGTTGCTGACGAGGCAATGTCCGTCGCAGTAACTGAATTCATCCATGGAAGGTGGGTACACATGCGTTCCTCAGGAAACTCTTCGGAGACTGGCACCGTAACAATCTCTCCCAACCACGGTCGTGCCGGCACCTGGGGCACGTGGGTGGTGACGTATTCCGCCGGTGTGAAAGGCATTGCTAGCGGTGGTGGATTGCAGGTAGCGCTGCCGGAGCGTTGGCACCAATGGTGGCGCAACTCCGCCCGCCGTGTACAGAGTATTGATCCCGCCGCGCCGTTTTATGTCACCGCGCACACCGACCGGCCCGGCGTGCGCCTGCACTACGAAATTCTCGATGCGAGCGACGCCGAGTACGTAAAGCCGCTGCGCAGGAACGTCGGCTATCCGCCTGGGAGCCGCTATGCCTGGACGGTATCGGTAACGGTGACGGAGGGTGAACTGCAAGCAGGTGACGCGATCAACGTGGTCTATGGCGATATGAGCGGAGGCGGTCGCGGTTTCACCCCGCCCCTCTGGACCGGCTCGCCGGATCGGGTACGTGCGGCGGTTGACCCAACGGGAGACGGCGCGTTCACGCTCTTGCCGGATGGCGCCTTGCCCTGGCTCAACAATGAGCCGGGACCGCCGGTAGAACTGCTCTTGGTGCTCGAGTCCCGCGGGGTTGTGGGCAGGAAAATGCGCGTCCGCATGGTGGCGCTGGACGAATTCCACAATCCGGTGCCCGCGCCGGACACTGCTATCTATCTGGCCGTTGAAACGGGCGCGGCCACAATTCCGGTAAACCCCATAAAGCTTGGGAATGCAAGTACGTGGGGGTGTGGGGAGTTAACGGTTACGCCTACTGAGGCCGGCGTATTGCGCTTGCGCGGCACCTCCCACGACGGAAGATTGTACGGCCTCTCCAATCCTAGCAAGGTCTCTGATTCTGCGGCAGAATCGGCCAATTCCCCCGCAGCGGGCCTCTATTGGGGCGATATTCACTCCCACAGCCAGTATTCCTGGGACGGCACCGGCACCGGAGACGACCACTTTCGCTACGCCCGCTTTGCCTCACTCCTCGATATCTACTGCGCCACCGACCACAACGATAGGCGCAGTATGAGTCAGGAGGACTGGCAACAGAATGTCGCCTATACCGAAAAGTGGTATAGGCCGGGCACATTCGCCACCATACTCGGCTATGAGGCAAGTTTTGGTGCGCCCTACGGCCATCATAACGTCTACTTTCGCGGCGGCGAGGGTGTGCTTCGCTACCACGACGAGGAGAATCCGGAAGAGATTTGGCAGCGGGCCGAGCGCG
Organism: Chloroflexota bacterium; assembly: GCA_965216245.1. Lineage (GTDB taxonomy): Bacteria > Chloroflexota > UBA11872 > VXOZ01 > VXOZ01 > VXOZ01. The sequence goes on along the minus strand of OZ244145.1, from coordinate 3,439,289 downwards.
AGAATCTGGCGGGCGAGTTGCTCACTATCCCCCACCATACCGGCGGTTTTGCGCGACCGGGCGGCGGCGTGAAGCACGACTGGAGCATCCATGACTCCCGATTCCGTACCACCATCGAGATATATTCCTCCCACGGCCTCAGCGAGGAGTATGCGCCCGACCATCCAATTTCCATGGATGTTTCCGATTTCACCTTCAACGGCCCTGGCGATCCCGGCAACTATACGGTAGATGCCTGGCTGGCCGGTCTTAAATTGGGCACGATCGGCTCATCCGACAACCACGGGGCGCAACCGGGCAAAGAGGGCTACGGCACTATGGCGGTCTGGGTGCCCGATCTGACCCGTGAAGCGGTCTTCGACGCCATTCGCAACCGCCGCACCTACGGCACCACCGGCTCCCGTATCTACTTGGAGTTTACAGTGAACGGCGAGCCTATGGGCGGCGAAACGACCGTCGCCGCCGGTCAGTCGGTGGCCGTGCGCGCGGAGGCGCTGGGCACCGGCCCCCTGCGCTGGATTCACGTCCTGCGCGCCGATCTCGACCGGCCCGCCGGGTTTAGTGTCGTCCACCAAGCGTGGTTCCCCGGCAGCAGCGCGCCCTTGGATTTCACTCTAGATTGGACTGACGACGCGCCACCCGCCCGAGCTATCTACTACGTCCGCGTGCGCCAGCGCGACCTCGTCCACGGCCGCGTCGCACAGGCCTGGAGCAGTCCCGTATGGGTGACGAGAGTCTAAATGCAACAGTTGCTGCTACACCCCGAAGATAGTTTCCCAACACATGCACAATGTGCCCAGTGAGCAACTAGCTGGGAGCATACACGCCACAGGCAGGTTTTCTCCACGCTCTCTAGGTGGCTTACCCTACATTGGATTTTAGGACCCTCTGGATCCTTAGGCCCTCTGGATTTCTAGGCCACTGAATTCTTAGGTCCTCTGGAATCGCAGGCACTCTGGTATCTTAAGCTCTCTCGACTCCCGCAGTCTGCCGAATAGTCCGTTCGTGGTGAGCCTGTCGAACCATGAACGGACGGCTCACTCACTTGCTTAGAACAGACACTCAAGAATTTAAAGCTGAATTTACTGAGAGGACCATCTATATTCCTGACAACACTTGGACAGAGACACATTGGTCACGTTATGATCACAGTGTGAATTGAGAGTGTGTTAGCCTTATTTGCATTAGATTCATCAGACTTGCCTAAGTGTGCGATTTGCAGAATAGAAAGTAAATGTCGTGGAGACCAAGGCAGAGCAGAAACCACCGCCACCCCTCTCAACGATCAAACAAGCAGCGGTGCCTATTCTGAAGCACTACGGCGCACAACGGGCCGGGCTGTTTGGCTCTGTGGTCAACGGGACACTTGGGCCGGAGAGCGACATTGACCTACTGGTGGAATTGCCCGCGGGAGCGAGTCTGCTAGACCTCGCGGGTCTCGGCTTAGACTTGGAGCTGGCGTTGGGCCGCAAAGTCGACATCCTGACCTACCGCTCAATCCACCCGCGCCTCCGGGATCGCATCCTCGCAGACGAAGTAGTCATCCTCTAAGCCCATGCCCACAGACGCCACAGCCTACCTACAAGACATCCTAGAGAGCATTGACCTGATTGAGGTGTATACACAAGACCTCACCATGTCGGCGTTTCTTGCCGCGCAGAAGAAGCGTGTGACTTGCTGATGACTAGTGCCTCGATCATTTCATTGCGGAGGTCTTCGGTCGGGCCTACGTGATAGAAGTGGTTGCGCGTCTTTACGACCACATCCGCATGGCTCGCTTCTAAGAAAGGGTTGGCCCTATACTTGTTACGCTTCCAAGTGGATAGAGCAAAGCCGCACGGCAGACTCTGAAGTGCAGAAAAGAGCTCCGTGGCGTCCTCTTCTGTCCAGTTACTGTAATAATCGGTGTGTCGCCCGATGTACGGGGGGTCGGCGTAGACGAAATCATCGCTCCGTACGCTGGAAAGTACGTCCGTCCAAGTCGCCTCTGCAAACACCCAGTCGCGATCCTTAGCAACCCTATAGAACCATGCAACCTGATTTACAATTTTCGTGATGTAAGCGCGCCTGAACCGGTCTGGCTTCTTGCAGAACGGCACGTTGAACTTTCCACGCCTATTGAAGCGCATGAGGCCGTTAAAACAGGAGCGAGTAAGAAAGAGAAAGTCCAAGCTGTTTGGGCGAGTATTGAATCTTTCTCTTACCTCATAGTAGTACTGCCCATCAGATTCATAGAGTCGGCGGCCTTCATGCTGCAAGTACTCCCTCGCTTGTTCTGGAGTTACGCGCCCACTGGCAATATCATGATAAAACCGCACGATATGAACATTAGTATCAGCAAGAAGCGCTCGTGAAGGGTCGAGATTCAATACTACAACCCCAGATCCGAGAAACGGTTCGATCCACCTCCCCGCTCCGTCCCAGCGGATTGAAGACAGGATAAACGGCACCAGTTTCGTCTTTATGCCCTGACATTTGATAGGAGGGACTCTCACCCGGTGCAACTCGCATGGAAGTCCTTCGGGTCTAGTTCTTGGAGAAGCTGGGAAGAGTTCAAGCATATCCTTGTTCTGCTCCTTTCGAGTATATCGCCTTCAGGATACACGCCATATGTGGCGTGGTCAACTCTAGCCGCATTCCTGATAATGCTAGACAGTTGTCAACTATGGATTCCTTTGAGCAGACACGTATCGAACTCCAAGCAGATCTCTCCGCCAATGTGCGGAGACTGAGGCAAGCTCGCAGGCTAACGCAAGAAGGACTTGCGCTGCGTTCCAGAATCGCGGTTAGGCATCTGCAAAAGCTGGAAGCGGGGCAGGTGAACATCACGCTCAAGACTCTATCAAGGCTTGCCGTCGCGTTGGATGTGGATCCCGATCAGCTCCTTGCCAGGCGTGAGACTACTGATGGCATACCGTGAAATAGACTTTGTGTCCCAATTCAAAGCATGGATGGACAGGCATCGGCCCAGCTTCGAGATAGCTGGATTACTCATGCAGGACGATAGGCTCTACCCTTTTGGCAACGATACCAAGGTGCTCTCTACAGTCTTTGAACTTGTGGTTCGTCCGCTGATCTACGGAATTGCCGCAGAGCACAAGCTACAAGTCTTTGAGCCGAAACAGCAGAATTTCTATCCTGACTTTACGTTGATGAGAGACAAGCTTGACAAGGAAAAGATTGCCATCGATGTCAAGAGCGCGTATCGCCACTTTAGAGCCGATGGTACCTGGACAGCATCATTTACGCTGGGCAGTTACACTTCCTTCCTACGAAACGAAAACAAGAACATTGCATTTCCTTATTCTGATTACGATAAGGAGTTCATTCTAGGCTTTATCTATTCTCGGACTCAACCGAGCAATGGAACTTTCATGTACTCTTTGGCGAACCGCAAGGACGCCAAATGTCCCTTCACAGACGTCGAGTATTTCGTTCAAGAGAAATACCGCATTGCGGGTTGGCTCCCTGGAAGTGGCAATACCACCAATATCGGTTCGATAAGGGGTTCGTCAATTGCTGACTTTGCGGAAGGGCAAGGCCCGTTTGCCGAGCTTGGCGAGGAAGTACTTAAGGACTACTGGCGCAACTATACACAGCGCCGCCAAGGCAGGCCCTACTCGAATCTAGAACAATACCTAGGAAAGGTCTGAACAACTCTGTGTAGGCTTGGTGTTAGTGGTGTGTGCGGAATTATGGGGCGTTTTGGGGAGTGTTTTGGCGTTTCGGTGGGGCTGTTTTGCCCGTGTTTCGGCGCTGCTGGGAGCGTTTTTCGCTCCCGCTCGTGTTTTGGGCGCACTACGCCCGTGTCATGCCGGCAACTGGCGTGCGGCTGTTACCAAATTGGCCAGCCCCAGCAGCAACGCCAGCCGTTGCGTGTTCTTGTGCAGACCCCGATAGCGCACCGTGGCGTAGCCAAAGCGCCGCTTCACCCACAGGAACGGATGCTCTACCTTGGCCCTGACCGATGCTTTGCGCTGCTCTGCCAGCGCCGCCGCGCTCTCAGGCGCCAGTTTCCGCCGCAGCCCCGGCTTGAGCGCCACCTGCCACGCTACGGCGCGCCCCTGATGCTCCGGCCGCTTCTGCACCCCCACGTACCCGGCGTCTCCCCACACCTGCTGCTCTGCGCCGTGCAGCAACGCCGCCGCTTGCGTCACGTCGTGCACGTTCGCCGATGTGGTGGTGAAGCTATGCACTACCCCCGTCTCCGCGTCGGCCCCGATGTGCAGCTTCATCCCAAAGTAATACTGGTTCCCCTTCTTCACCTGCCGCATCTCCGGGTCGCGCTGTCCTGATCGGTTCTTCGTCGATGTCGGCGCCGCGATGATGGTCGCGTCCACTACCGTCCCCGCTCGCAGCCGCAAGCCCCGACCTGCCAAATGCGCGTTGATCTCCGCCAACAACCCCTCTCCTAACCGGTGCTTCTCCAGCAAATGCCGAAAGTGCAGAATAGTCGTCTCGTCCGGCAGCGCCTCTGACAGCCGCAGACCCACGAACCGCCGCACCGGTTCTACCTCGTACAGCATGTCCTCCATCCCAGGATCGCTCAGGTTGTAGAACAACTGCACGCAGTGTATCCGCAGCATTACCGACAAGGGATACGGCCGCCGCCCCCGCCCTGGCTTGGGATAGTACGGCGCAATGCGCGCCTCCATCTCCGCCCACGGGAGCAGCGCGTCCATCCGCTCCAAGAACTTCTCCCGCCGGGTCTTGCGCTTCTTCTGCGCGTACTCCAGGTCGGCAAACGTCGGCTGTTCCATTTCCTCTCCCCTCTCCACAAGGCGCTTTCTTGCTATGATACTATGCCAAGGACTTGTGCAGAGTGTTCCTAGAGTGGAAGCAAGAGAGACGACCTTAAGTCACCAACGAATCCGTAGCACGGCTCTTGGCAACAATGCGCAGAGATAACCGATTGCAATTTAGCGACATGCTAATATTTTACTCTAGCGATGTTTGGTCTCATCGACAAGTCGAAATCGCTGGCCCTTTTTGGGGGTTGGAGGAAAAGGCTCACCTTTAACAACGGTCCTCTCATTTCCCGTCTTTCCACCCCTCGGCCCTTCAATCTCGTACTGACCAGACCGTTTAGCAGTGTCTCCAGGCTTAAAGGGCTGTTCTTTCGTTCTTGGCATGGCAGTTTCCTTACGCTAGATTGTATGCGTACCCTGCAATCTAGGATAACAAACTATAGCCACTGAAATCAAGAAATTGTGTCGGTTCTGTATTTGAACACAACATGTGCGATGAGGAGGTAACACTGTGGAGACGGATTACTCAGATCGTGTCGAAACTCTAGTCCAAACTGATGTCATGGTCCTCGCCCGTGACGGAACGCAGTTGGGGACGGACATCTACTTTCCGGCCACCCCACTCGGCGATCAAGATTCCAATCCAGGTTTCTTTCCTAGTGTGCAACACGAATCACTTAGACGGCTAGAAGGCAAATTCCCCGTCATTCTCGAGCGTACGCCGTATGACAAGACGGGTCTCGGCTTGCGGCGGAAGGGACACTATTACGCACGGCGGGGGTACGTGGTGGTGATTCAGGACGTGCGGGGGCGCTTTACATCCGAGGGTGAGTGGTATGCCTTTGGCGACGAGGGCCCGGACGGCTACGACACCTGCGCCTGGATCGTGGAACAGCCTTGGTCGAACGGCAAGATCGCCACCACGGGTTGCAGTTACGCCGGTTGCACGCAGAGCGCGCTCGCGTCGCTCAACCCGCCCGGCCTAGCGGGCATGTTCGTCGAGGAAGGGCCATGGAACTACCACACCGCCTCAATGCGCCATAACGGCGCCTGCGAGATGCGCTTCATGATCTACACCTTCCGCATGGCGACTACCAGCAAAGAGGCGCTCAGCGACCCGCGTCTGCGCGTAAGCCTGGATAACGCCTTTGCCAACGTCGCGCAGTGGGTGGCGAACGCGCCGCTCAAGAAGGGCGTATCACCGCTGGCCGAACTGCCCAGCTACGAGCAATGGCATCTGGACGTGCTCACCCACGGCGACCTGGACGAATACTGGCACCGTCCCGGCTACGGGCCGGAACTCTTCTACGACGAGCACGCCGACGTGCCTACGGTCTACTTTGGCGGGTGGTACGACTCCTATGCTCGCTCGACGTGCACGAATTATGTCGAGCTAAGCGAGCGGAAAGAATCGCCGCAGACGCTCATCATGGGCCCGTTCACTCACGGCACCGGCAGCGCTGAAGTCTCCCACTCGGGTGATGTGGACTTCGGACGCGAGGCGGCGATTTACGACATGAACGAACTGCGGCTCCATTGGTACGACTACTGGCTCAAGGGAGAAGAGACGGGAGCAGGCCACACCAAGCCGGTGCAGATCTTCGTCATGGGCGGCGGCAGCGGCACGCGTAACAGCGACGGCCGCCTGGACCACGGCGGGCAATGGCGCGCTGAAGACGAATGGCCGCTGGCGCGCACGCAGTTTACACCCTTCTACCTGCACGCCGACGGCAGTCTGGGTCCGGATAAACCTTCTCCGGGCATACGGGAGAGTTCCTTTACCTTCGATCCGGCTAATCCGGTACCGACAATCGGCGGCAATCTCTCAGCGGGCGATCCCGTGCTTGTGGCGGGCGCTTACGACCAACGCGGCGACGAGCGCTTCTTTGGATACACCGGCAGTCTGCCGCTTGCTGCCCGTCCTGATGTCTTAGTTTTTCAAACTCCGCCACTTGAAGAAGACGTCGAGGTAACCGGGCCGCTAACCCTGAAGCTCTGGATTAGCTCGACCGCCGTGGATACCGACTTTACGGTCAAGCTGCTCGACGTGCATCCGCCCAATGGCGACTATCCCCAGGGCTTTGCCATGAATGTAACCGATAGCATTCAGCGCGCCCGCTATCGTAATAGTCGTGAAGAGGCGGAGTTCCTCGAGCCCAACGTGCCGACAGCACTAACCATTGAGATGTACCCCACCAGCAACGTCTTTGCACGGGGGCACCGCATCCGGCTGGACATTTCCAGCAGCAACTTTCCGCGCTTCGACGTTAATCCCAACACCGGCGAGCCGCTGGGACGCCACACGCGGCTGGAGGAAGCGCACAATACGGTCTTCCACGAGCCGGGGCGACCTTCGCACATCGTCTTTCCTGTGATTCCCAGGGGTGAGGACTCGGAATAGGCCGCCGCTCCAGCCATGGATTGAGGGGCGGTCCTTGAGTTTTGGAATGCGCTGAGAAGTGTGCCAATTGTTGGTGCGCAGCCAGGCTGCAGTCTCAATTCGATCTCAGAACCCTGGTCAAGAGTTGTGCTAGCAGCAAAAGAGAGATAATTGGATCAGTCTGATTTGACGAAATTCCAAAAACGAGGGAAAAGAGACCATCTGTGAAATCCGATTCCATCCATGAGCAAACCACCGGACAGGCGCCGGTCGACTATACTGCCCGCATCACGCCGGCTGACCCCATTGCCGTAGGACAACAGGGCACATGGGACATCGTTGTGACTGTGGGCGCGCAGGGCATTGCGGTTGGCGGCGGGGTGCGCATTGCGCCGCCGCACCGCGAAAAGCAGCGCTGGGACGTAGGCAACGTGGTTGCCACTACCAGCGTTCCCGGCACGAGCGTGCGGGTTAAGGTCGTTAACGGTCACCCGCTCTCCTACCATCACTCGCAGTACCCCGTGATCTACGCCGTCCTAGAAGGAGAGCGCCTGTGCGGCGGTGACACCCTTACGGTAACGCTGGGTCACCCCGGCAGCTACGTCTCCGGTTTTCGCCAGCCCGCCCAGGCGCAAGACATCATCAGCGTCGACACCTTCTTCGAGGTGGGCGTAGACATCGAGGGCAATACTGACTACAGCAATCCGGACTACCCTGTCCGTGGAGGGGGCCGTCACTTTGCCCTCCGGCAGCAACCGGCTATTGACGTCCTGCCCGCAGCGCCGGCGACGCTGAATATGGTCGTGCCGCAGTTTGCGTCAAACGAAAGCCCTGCGCGCGTCTACGTCCATGCCAGAGATTCATTTGGAAACGTGTGCGACGGATTTCAAGGTGCGCTCAAGCTCGAGACAGTCAGCAGCAGTGACAGTGCCGTTCATGCTGAAGGAGACGCGACAACAAGAGATCGGGGCCTTGCCCAGGCAAACATTGCGATTCCAGATCAAGATGGCGTATTCCTCGTGCGGGCACGGGATGAGGCCAGCGGCGTCATCGGCAGGAGCTGGCCGATTGCCCCGCACTTTCGCCCGGGTGGGTACAACGTCTACTGGGGCGACATACACAACCACACGAATCTTTCCGGCGACGGCGTGCGGGATATCGACGATGCCTACTGGTACGCGCGGCACATAAGCGGTCTGGATTTTGTGGCAATTACCGACCATGAAGGTGGCAAGGACTGGGAACGCAGCAAGGCGAGCGCCAAGAAGTATAACGTGCCCGGCGCATTCACCACGATCCTGGCGTATGAGTACAGCAAGGCGGGCTTCTCCGGGCACCGCAACGTGTACTACCTTGACGACGACATGCAGTGTCCTACGCCCGACGATCCGAGCGACCTCTGGGACCAATTGCCGCCGGGCCGCGCCCTTGTGATACCGCATCACCCGAATACGCACTCAGAGGGCGGGACTACCTTCGGCCGTTGGCAGCCGACGGACTGGAACGTGCACCACCCGGAGTTTCAGCGCCACGTTGAGATCTGTCAATTGCGCGGATCGTTTGAGGTCGAAGAAATCGGCGCACCCGTCATTCTGGGCGGCAACGGGTCATCCGCGCGCAGCGCCCTCGCCAAGGGGTTGCGCCGCGGTGATTGTCGGCGGCACCGACAATCACCGCGGCCATCCGGGCTCGCGCATGGATACTATGGGCGGCATAAGCTATCGGCTGCGTCCCGTGGGGGGACTGACCGCCGTGCTTGCTCATGAGTGCACGCGAGAGTCGTTGTGGGAAGCCCTGCTGGCCCGCAGGACGTACGCCACCACCTGCGAGCACATTCTGCTCGACTTTAGCGTTAACGGCGCGTGCATGGGCGGTGCAACGGAGCCAAGCTTAGCATTCAATGTACGTTTGGCGGCAATCGGAACTAGCGCAATAGCGCGCGTTGACATCATTCGCGACGGCCAAGAGGTGCACACCGTCCAAGGCAGCGGCGCGTCATTAGAACTTGAATGGAGCGACTGCCCGGCGGAGCAGCCAGACTACTATTACGCCCGTGTGATTCAGGCTGACGGTAATGCTGCATGGTCGAGCCCCATTTGGATTGAGAGCGAAATGAGTTGACTAATCTGGGGATTCGTATCCGCCTGGGCTAAAGTGTCGTTCATTAATGTGCTATACTAGATTTGACCGATTAGCAGTAAATTTTCGACAACTGAAGGATGTAGTTGATGGCCCAAACAGAAATCAATACCCAAGAGAGTAAGGCTGAAAACCCAACTATTATTGGGTGGATGAAGCCGTCTTGCGGTTGGAGTAATGGAGTGCGCGCCGTCTTTCAGAAGTACGGACTGGCATTCGACGATCGCGACATAATCAACAACGCCACGAACTTTGCGGAAATGGTTCAACGGACCGGTCAGACGATGCAGCCATGCATCGCTATTGATGAGCATGTGCTGATTGATGTCTCGGGCGAGGATGTTGAAGCCTGGCTTATCGAACACAATTATGTTCAACAAAGTAACGACGAAACAGAAGTTCCTATAGATCGCGCCTGCGAGAATGAGGCGCACCCCCAGCCGGTTACACTGCAGATGCGACCGTCTTCTCGTTCACAGTAGCTGACTTGCAGGCAACGATTGCGTGTATCTATAGATCGCGTATACTTACCATTGGTTATTCCCGCAAAGTCTTCGTCTACGTCCCCTACCGATCATAGTTCGTAGGTAAGGGTAACAAGCTTTATTTGCGCTTGACCACGTACATGTGGGTGTTGCTCATGACTGTACTGCTTACTTGCCAGTCTTTTCAGGTTGTATTGGTTTATATTCACGTATGAATCAATGTGAAATGAGGGCGACTTGCACAGATCCAAGATCCACAGTGCCGCTAAGCAGTCCCTCCCTCAATGTGAATGTCCCTCCGTATTCCTTCTCATTGGCTATGGTCTCACTCTAGCAACAATCGCACCTGATTCATCGTTGCGCCATTGTCCGGCGATGAGTCTTCTTCTTACCCTTAGGTATGCGGTCAGCGAAGCCCTCATACCCCAGTCCTACTAAAGGCCAAGTTCACAATGTTTCCCTCTCGTAAGTGGTTCTACCCTGGAATGCACGTTAAGCGGTGGATCGTGCTGCTCATGGTGGGCTTCATGGCATTCGCCCTCGCTTGCGCGATGTTCCTCGCCTGGATTTACAGAACCATAGCTGTTCCGGAACCGTTCACCGATCCCGTCCAAGCGGTGACACTGCAGTTCATCCCTCACCCGTACCGAGAAGTCTTGGTCGGCACTTTTGGACTTACACTGACCGTCATGGCGATCTGTAAGTTCTACTCGTCGTTAATGGAGGTTGTTTCCGAACCTCGCAAACGTGAACGGCTCGTGGACCTTGTGTACGCGCGGCGACTGCTCAAGACAGGGCCAAAGATCGTCACGATAGGTGGCGGCACGGGACAGGCAGTGCTCTTGCGCGGCCTCAAGGAGTACACCAATAACCTCACCGCTATCGTGACGGTCGTTGACGATGGAGGATCATCCGGTCGCTTGCGGCGCGAGTTTGGCGCCTTACCGCCTGGTGACGTACGTCAATGCATCGGCGCGCTAGCTATTGCAGAGCCATTGATGACTCGGCTGCTCAACTATCGTTTCAGCAAAGGTGATGGCTTGGAAGGGCACAGTCTCGGCAATCTCATGATGCTGGCCATGGCCGACCTCACCGGCAACTTCGAATCGGGCATACGAGAGCTTTCCCGCGTGCTTGCCGTACGCGGCCAGGTCTTGCCTTCAACACTCGAAAGCGTCAAGCTGTGTGCCGAGCTAGAGGACGGTCGCGTAATCTCCGGCGAGTCTGCGGTCGGAGAAGCGGACTCGGCCATCAAGCGAGTTTTTCTCGATCGACAACATCCCACTGCCTTCAGCGAGGCATGTCAGGCAATTTCGGAGGCAGACTATATTATCCTTGCGCCTGGCAGTCTTTATACGAGCCTGCTCCCCAATTTGCTTGTTCCTGAGATCTCCCAAGCTGTGGCCGATTCCAAAGCCCTCAAGCTTTACGTCTGCAATGTAGCTACCGAACCGGGGGAAACTTTACACTACGGCGTCGAGGAGCACCTCGCGGCTTTGAAACTGCACGCGCCCTCTGAAATTTTCAAGGTCGCGTTGGTGAACGACCGTACAAGCGTCCCCTCCGCAAACGGGTCCTATGAACTTATAGAGCTGTCCAAGGACAAGAGCAACATCGACGGCATTCCCATTGCCACCGCCGACGTGATCGACGTGGAGAAACCCAACCAACATGATCCCGTAAAGCTCGCTCAGGCCGTAATGCACGTGTATAGTGATTACGGGATGTCGAAGCGCGACCGGAAGCGCGCAGAATCAGAGAAAATGAAGGTCTCCTGACTTAAGAGGCACGCTATACTTTCTCTACAGTTGGCGCACGCAGGTTAGGAGAAGGGGAACAAAGAACACATGGGACGAATAGCAATCAATGGCTTTGGCCGCATTGGCAGACTAGCCTTGCGCGCCATCCTGGAGCGGGCTCCGGACTTAGACCCGGTTGCAGTGAATGACCTTGCTAGCGCGAAAACCAACGCGCATCTCTTCAAGTATGACAGCAACTATGGCCGCTTTGACGGTGAGATTGAAGTTAGTGACAACACGCTCACTATCGACGGGCGACAATTGCAGACTATGTCGCAACGTGATTGGACAGAGCTGCCCTGGAAGGACCTGGACATCGACATTGTAGTCGAGGCCACCGGTGTGGGTACCGACCGCGCTTCCGCTGCTAAGCATCTAGCGGCGGGAGCAAAGAAAGTCATCATATCCGCTCCGGCCAAGGAAGAAGACGTTACGTTGGTGTTGGGCGTAAACGACGACGCATACGACCCGGCCCGGCATCACATCCTATCGAATGCTTCGTGTACTACGAACTGCCTTGCGCCTGTGGTGAAGGTCCTGCACGATGCTTTTACCGTCCGGCAGGGCCTCATGAATACGATTCATTCCTACACCAATGACCAGCGCATTCTCGACCTTGACCAGAGTGACATGCGCCGCGCCCGTGCGGCTGCTCTCAACATCATCCCAACGACCACCGGTGCGGCACGCGCCGTGGTGCAGGTGATCCCGGAACTTAAGGGCCGACTCGATGGCTTTGCCCTTCGCGTGCCGACGCCGACAGTATCCGTCGTGGACTTCACATGCCAAGTAGCTGAAGACGTGACGGTGGAAGCCGTGAATGAAGCCTTTGTCGCAGCCGCGCAAGGGCGCTTGAACGGGATCCTCGGCTGCTCCAGCGAAGAACTGGTCAGCATGGACTTCCGCGGCGATTCACGGAGCTCGATTGTAGACTTGCCGTCTACACAAGTCTCCGGACATCTGGTTAAAGTGCTTTCCTGGTACGACAACGAGTGGGGCTACGCCTGCCGTATTGCAGACTTGACGGCCCGAGTAGCGCAGACTATCCCTCAAGAGGCTGCAGTTTAGGGATTCGCAAGCTCGGTAGTTGCGCTAGCTTCAACTGGAAAAGGGCCGTGGGTGAAATACCCACGGTTTTTCATTTGTGGAGCGCAAAAAGCACTTATTACAGGAACAAAGGCTTCAGGTATGAAGAATGAAGAAGAAAACTGTACGCGACATTGACCTAAGCGGCAAGAACGTGTTGCTGCGTGTGGACTTCAACGTACCTCTCGCCCAAGGCACTGTTGCCGACGATGCGCGTCTCCGCGCGACATTGCCCACGCTAAACCTGCTGCGCGAGCGCAATGCCAAGATCATTCTCGTTTCCCATTTGGGCCGGCCGCAAGGTGCGGTCGACGAAGCGCTTCGCTTGGCGCCCGTAGCTGCACGCCTATCGGAACTGCTCGCGCTGCCGGTTCAAACCGCCCGCGACTGCATCGGGTCGGAAGTAGCAGCCGCCGCTCGTGCACTCCAGTCAGGCGACGTTCTGCTTCTTGAAAACGTGCGCTTCCATGCCGCAGAGGAGAAAAACGATCCAAGCTTTGCGCAGCAATTGGCATCTCTCGCGGACGTATTTGTCAATGATGCGTTTGGGGCCGCTCACCGCGCGCATGCCTCCACGGTGGGTGTGACCGCATATTTGCCGAGTGTTGCCGGCTTGCTCATGGAGAAGGAAATTGCTACGCTCTCTCGATTGCTGGAAGCACCGGAGCGCCCGTTCGTTGCCATGATCGGTGGCGCCAAGATCTCCACTAAGATTGGCGTGCTCACACATCTTCTCAGCAAAATCGACGTTCTTGTTGCCGGCGGAGGTATTGCGAATACGCTCCTCAAAGCCCAAGGACACGCGGTTGGCAAGAGCTTAGTCGAGGATGAGCAACTCGCGGTAGCCACAGAGTTCCTAGTGCAAGCAAATGAGATTGGCGTGGCCGTGCTGCTTCCCAGCGACGTCGTTATCGGCACAGTTGGTGAGCCCAATGGCACGGGAGACGTGGTTGCTACCGATGCCATTCCACCGCACACGATGATTGGCGACATTGGTCCAAAGACTGTGGCGGCAATTCAAACCATCCTGTCTACGGCCCGCACCGTGCTTTGGAATGGGCCGCTCGGACTATTCGAGGAAGAGCGCTTTGCAGGCAGTACCCGTTCTCTAGCACATGCATTGGCAAGCACCCACGCAGTGACAATCGTCGGCGGTGGCGAGACGGTGGCGGCGGTCGCTGCCTGCGGCGTGACGGACAGCATTACCCATGTCTCCACCGGTGGCGGCGCTACTCTAGAGTTCCTGGAAGGCAAGACGCTTCCGGGAGTCGCTGCTCTTGATGACGCCTAGGCGCACACATTCATCGGGGTGGAGACCATTAGCTGTCAGACCGCAAGAACCCTAGCGCAGAGTGTCAGCCGCTTCCAGCATGAAGGTGTGGAGTAAGGGCGCTTAGAACTACCCTCACGCCGCCCGGTTCCTGGTGCACCTGCCGGACTGAACGAGCAAACTAGCAGTTCGATTCGTCCTGAGTGCGTTTGCGGTGCAAGAGGTCTGCGAGCAATGTGCGCTCTACTTCTCGCCGCTTTTCTCGGGGGTCGCTATTGCTCCAGTCGTGGAAGCCGCGTCCCGCTTCTAACCCCACGGACCCTTGTGCAACGAGGTCCTTCATCGCTTGCGGCGCGTCGGTGAGCGTGCTTAGTGCAGGGTAGAGTGAAGCGGCAATAGCGACGTTCATCACCATGCCGCCCAGGTCGCGCTGCGCCAGCGGCCCAACCCGACCGAGGCGCAGACCGAAGCCGTTCACGACCACCGCGTCAATCTCCTCCGCGGAGGCCACACCGCTCGCCCACAGTGAAATGGCTTCGCGGCTCAGCGCGTGTTGCAGGCGGTTATGGAGGAATCCCGGGATATCCTGTTGCACCATCACCGGTTGTTTTCCGGCTCGCTGCCACAAGCCATACGTAACCTGCATCGTTTCATCGCTCGTTTGGTCTCCGCGCACAACTTCCACCAGCGGCAGTACGGTACCCGGTAGGATGAAGTGGCTACCAACCACGCGCTCGGGTCTCCGTGTGACGGCAGCCATAGCGGTAATCGAAAGGGATGAGGTGTTGCTCGTGAGTATCGCCTCCGGGGGCGCTTCAGAATCCAGTGCGGCGAAGATTTCTTGCTTCAACGCTAGATCTTCCGGCACAGATTCGACAACGAAATCCGCATTCTCCACCCCGTCGGCCCGGTCAGTCGTCCCGCTCACGATTTGGAATGCCTTTGTAGCTTGTTCCTGTGTTACGAGGTCGTTGTCGCTTAGTGTCGCCACACTTGCTTGCATGCGCGCGCGGGCAAGGTCTAGCTGATCCTCGCCAATGTCGACGAGGGTTACTGCGACACCGGCCAATGAGAGCACCACAGCAATGTCCGCGCCCATGAGACCGGCTCCCACAATTGAGGCATTTCGTATCGCTTCCGCTTGCATTGCCTACACCTTCTCTCGCTTGCGTCTTGATTGGATTGCTGAAATAGCTTGGGGATTATCAAGATTGGATATGTCCCCCAGAGGTTGACCTTCATAGGCGCGCCTGATTAGTCCCCGTGGAATCTTTGCCGCCAGATTCTTCGGTAACGCGTCCACCATGTAAATCTCATCAGGCCTACCCGCTCTGTCGTACGCCTCACCCACGTGCTCGCTCAGCGCATAAATGAAGGCATCAACTTCAGAGGCAGCAAGCGGCTGCTCCAAGACCACAAAACACACGATGCGCTGTCCCAGCTCTGTGTCGTGCGGGCCGATTGCCGCCGCTTCGGCAATACGCGGAGAACCGGTATAACCGAGCAAGGCCTGCTCGATCTTGCCGGGATCGTGATTTATGCTGCCGCGAATGATGAGGTCATCGCTGCGACCGAGAATATACCACATGTCATCTGCATCAACCTCGACACGATCGGCATGAAACCAGAGATTCTTGCCGTGAGGAAAATACGTTTCGAGGTAACGTTCCCGTTCCCCCAGGAACCCGCGTGTCATAGAAGGGAACGGCTGCCGGCACGCGAGATTTCCCGGCCCTTCCGCAACCGGTCTGCCTTCGTCGTCTACGATCGCCAAGTCCATGCCTAGTCCTGCCCCGCCCAGTGTCCCAGGCTTGAGCGGCATTACCGGCAGCGGCGAGAGTAGGCAGCCAATCACCTCAGTGCCGCCCGATATGTTCATGATTGGACACCGGCCCTCGCCGAAGACGGTGTAATACCATGACCAAGCCCGATTGTCGAGAATCTCCCCCGTGGAACCAAGGATGCGCAGAGTGGACCGATCGTGGGCACTGAAGTCTTCATCGAGGGCGGCGAGTTGGCGGATAGCAGTTGGCACAAAGCCGAAAACTGTGACCCGATGCTTCTCGATCAACTCGAAAACCCGGTGGGGCGTAGGATGAACGTGCGTACCTTCATAGAGCACAACGGTACCGCCAAAGAAGAGCACGCCAATGAGTTCCCACGGCGCCATCATCCAACCGAAATTCGTAAACCAACAGAAGCGATCGTGATGCTGGCAATCGAAGGCGTATCCCACCTCTTTGACTACCTGCGCCAGCGATCCTCCGTGGGTGTGCACGATGGCTTTCGACTTTCCCGTAGTGCCTGAGGAAAACAGAATGAGATTTGGGTGTTCCGATTCAACCGGCACCGTTGCACAGGTGGAGTGGTGTCTGCCCAAGTCAGCGAAGTCCGACCACCATAGGCCCTTGTCGGTCATTTCGAATGGCGTATCGCGCCGTTGAATGAGCACGACGCGCTCGAGCGTAGGCACATTGTGCGTAACAGCACGGAATGTGGGGGAACAATCGGTCCACTTCCCGCCACGCGGGTAGGAATCGGTCATGAAGAGAAGCCGGGCACGTCCCCGATTGAGCGATTCTACAACGTCCTGCGGCACCGACCGCGCGGCGATCTGCATGCACACGGCGCCAATCTTCATGGCCGCGAACATCACTGCCACGGCTTCCGGCGAAACCGGCGCGCACAGACCGATGACGTCACCTGAAATCACACCCATGCGCTGCATTGCGGCAGCCGCGACACAAACGCTGTCGTAGAGTTCCCTGTACGTTACAGCGCGAGAGTCACCTGCATCGCTTTCCCAGATCAGGGCCAATTCCCCGCCGCGCTGGTCCCGCACGTGGCGATCGATACAGTTGTGGGTGACGTTCAGCGTGCCGCCTGGAAACCATCGCGTCCACGGCATGCCGTCAGATCGTCGTAGACCGCATCGTATGCTGTTGCCCACTCAACACCAAGGTGACTCAGGGCGGCGTCCCAGAACCAGGCAACATCTCGCTGCGACCGCGCAATGAGCTCTTGCCAAGTGAGAATGGCATGGCGATCCATGAAGTCTCGCACGCGTGAGCGCGCAAGGTAATCGCCATACGGCTCCCACGAGAAGCTCCGCTCCATCATCTATTCCTTGGATTCGTTGTGGAGAACCGCACAGTGGTACGACGCTCGGCGTGACGTACCCTCTGTACACTGGCATGATAGTATCAGAATTAGTCCGACGCGGTGACTTACAACGCTCGCGCGACACCCGGGGTGGGTTTCGCACGAGGTGGCATGGTTCACAAGAAAGCAGAGACCGTAACGCCTAAGCTCGCGGGTGTATGTGTCGCCCAGACGGCGAGGGATGACGCGAGATGAGTTTGGACTACCAAACAAGCACGAACGTGCGCTGGTTCCTTGACAGCAGATTTACGCTCTCTTCCGCTCAATTGAGTGACATTGGCGCAAGCAATCTGTGAAGAACCGGGCCAGAACGATGTCCTCTCCCTTGGACCTCCTGATCGACAACCTTCCAGACGCGGTTGCAGTGAAGGCTGCATGGCATACGTTTGAGGAGCGTGTCGCGCTACTCGTACCCCACTTTGACCGCTACTCAGCGCAAGGCACAGCGAAGTTGCTCAATTTCTCGCAGTCAGTTAACGGTGCTTTGCGAGAACGTCTTGGCGCGTGCACGCAGGCAGAAGGCGATTCTACGAATGCCGTAATGCAGACCCGCCTGGGCCACTTAACAGCCATCCAACAGGTCAACAATGTCGCCAACTCAACGCTTGATCTCGAGCAATTAATGGACTCAACGGTGAAAGCCGTTAGTGAAGTTCTCCAACCGGACGACTGCAGCATCTACCTGTTTGACGAGAGTTTGAACCGCCTGACACTGCGCGCGACCACAGGTCTCAGTTCAGATGCAGTCGGTCGCGTTCATCTGAATCTTGGTGAGGGCGTCACCGGCTGGGCGGCACAGCATGGCGAGCCGGTAGCTTTGGAGAACGCATGGGAAGACCCGCGTTTCGTCTATCTTCCGGCACTAAAGGAGGATGCATTCCGGAGTATGCTCTCCGTCCCCGTCATCCTCTTCACCGTAAATAAGCTTATCGGCGTTCTCAACCTACAGAACCGAGAACCACGGCATTTCTCTAGTGAGGAAGTCGCATTCGTTGAAACTGTGTGCGGTCAAATCGCAATCGCAATTGACAATGCACGACTCTACATACAAATTGATGAGAAGCTGAGCGAAAAAGTGAGCCAACTTTCAACCTTGCAGGGCGTTTGGGCGTCAATTGCTTCAAGTCTTGACCTGAGTCAGGTGCTCGAGATGATTGCGCGCCACGCGGCGGAACTGTCGAGCGCCGACAAAGCAGCGATCTTCAAGGTTGATGAAAAGGACCATGACCTCTTCATCATTGCGGATTACAATCTCAGCGAACAGTGCAAGACGATGCGGGTAAAGGTGGGAGACGGAGCGATCGGACGGTCCGTTTCGAATCGTGCGCCGGAGCGTGTCGAAGATACGTTCAATGATCCCAAACTCGCTGCAATACATCCCCAGATTGTGGCCGAAGGCATCCGATCCCTGTTCTGTGTTCCACTCATTGCTCGGGACCAGGTTCTCGGCGGTATCAGTGTTTTCACGATGGAGCGTCACGAGTTTAGCGAGGAACAGATCCAGCTCGTCTCAACATTTGCCTACGACGCCGCGCTAGCAATCGAGAATGCGCGCCTCTACCAGGAAGCGCAACGCGCATTGGAGACTCAGGCCATTCTCATGCGCGAGATGCAGCACCGGGTCAAGAACAACCTCCAAACAGTAGCCTCACTGCTCTCCCTGCAGATGCGAAGGGCCGAATCTCCCGAGGCGGCCAGCCTGCTGGGCCTGAGCGCGGCGCGCGTCGAGAGCATCGCTGCAGTGCATGAACTCTTTTCGGAAGAGGACATCGGTTTGGCTACGGTTGGCGAAATTGCGGACCGCATTATGGAGATCGTCCTCAAAGACATAGTGCCTCCCAGCCAGCGGATAGACTTCACCATCGCTCCCGCGCCTATCAAACTCGGCTCCGAGCAAGCCACGCTCTTTGCCCTTGTACTCAATGAGCTTGTTTCAAATGCCATAATGCACGGACTCGCCGGCCTTCCATCGGGGAGCATCCGCATTACGGCAACACAAGACAACGGCACAATTGCTGTTGACGTGTGGGACGGTGGGAAAGGTATTCCGGCAGACTTCTCACTGCAAACGCAGGCTGGTCTCGGACTCAGCATCGTCGAGCAACTTGTGACCCACGAGCTGTCCGGCACGTTCCAAATAGAAAACGAGCCCAGCGGCGGCACGAAAGCGCACATCACGTTCCCCGCCAAACCGGTTGACTTCTGGACCGTTTGGTGGAAAGGCTGACAGGGGAGGCTTTCCTTTTCATTTTGCTCAAACTGCGGTTTGCTGCGAGCTTCTCGACCCAGGGGTCTTACGCACTGGGTTTTTTCAAGAGCTGTCGCTTGCCGCCATCGTGCCGGCGGCTGTAGGCCGAAATTGCGGAGAAATGCAGGTCTCACCCCGGCAAGAGTGAGCGAAACTGAGTTGCGCTCTATAGGCAATGAATCACAGAGCAACTAAACGTAGCAGCACGTCCGAACGTTCCCGGAGGCTGGAATGCGATTGACAATATTGGGGTCAGGCACTCCCGGATTAAGCGCCACGCAGTACGGTTCTTCTTACGTGGTGAGCCTTGGCGCAAATCACCTGATGTTCGACTGCGGGCCGGCAACAACGTACAAGCTGCTTAAGATGCGTATGGCACCGGCGGACATCGGCTACCTCTTCTTCACCCACCACCACTACGATCACAACGCGGACTACCCCGGTTTCCTTCTCTCGCGTTGGGATACGGGCTACGGTGAGGTAGACCGGTTGCAGGTTTTTGGCCCCGAGTACACGGAAACGCTTACGGCGCGCCTCATCGACCCTGACACAGGCGCTTTTGCACCCGACATCATGGCGAGGATAAACCACCCTGTAAGCGCTCGCGGCTTCCAACAACGAGGCGGCGTGCTGCCGCGCACGCCGCCGATCGTAGCCGTGAAAGACGTTGGGCCCGGTGTGGTGTGCAACGGCGACGGCTGGGAGGTGGTTTGCGCCGCCACCAAACACGTTCAACCCTGGCTGGAATCGCTGGCATACCGTCTTAATGGCGATGAGGGTTCAATCGTCTTCACCGGTGATGCCGGCCCAGGACGCAGTCTAATTGAGTTAACTAAAGGCGCCGACACCTTGGTTGCTATGTGCCACATGTCTCGTTCGCTAGTGCGGGAAGAGGAACGTGACTCTAATCTGGGGACGATTTCCGCAGGTCGGGTCGCTCAGGAGGCCAGAGTTAAGCGCCTCGTCTTGGTGCACCATACCCGCGCCATCGGCGCCGAAACGCTTGGCACGCCGCAGCCGGGCCAGGCAGAACGCGCAGTTGCAGAGGTGGCTTCCCAGTTTAGTGGTGAGATCGTCCTGGGTAAAGAGTTCCTGCAGATTCCACTCTAGGTGGGCCCTCTATGGAATCCTCGACAGCCAATCCATTTGGGGTTGTTAAACCGTGATTTGCCCTTCGACAAGCTCAGGGCGAACGGATCTTAGCACCTGACCGAGAACCCTTTTGGGAACCCCTGAATCCGCTCGTCGTTGGCTCGTCCAACCTTGAGCCGTCCATCGACAGGCTCAGGGCGAACGGATTTTAATGCGCGGTGGTGTTATCGCAAGTGCAAGTACGTACCAAGCAGAGCACTTAAAGAGTTCACAACCCCGCTCGCGGTGTGCTTGTCGTACACGGATCACAACCAGAGCACCCGTAGACATCACAAGACCGTTCGCGGTGTGCTTGTCGTACCATGAACGGATTTCAAGAGACCCAGGGTGAATGCACCGCTTAGTTTCTCCTTACCCTGGCAACTCACTCCCTAGGCTCCGCCGCTTACGTACCTGTAGCTTCGGTAATAGCCTGGCGCAGTTCGGTACAAGCGCGATAGAAAATATTCGTGTCACACGAGACTGAGACCATTTGCACCCCGCGCTTCGCCCACTTTGCCGCATCCTCCGGCGTGTTTACAAACGTGCCGACCACCTTGCCATGCTTCCGGCAGAGCGTCACTGACCTCTCGATGACTTCGACCACCCGAGGATGACCGGTTTGGCCCGCAACGCCGAGCGATTGGGAGAGATCGTACGGTCCAATGAATATGGAGTCATAGCCAGGCACGGCGGCGATCGCCTCCAGATTCTCCACACCGCGCGTGCCCTCGACCTGGAGCACAACGGCTTGGTTCTCATTGCAAACCTGGAAGAAGCCCTCTGCACCCAATGCGCCGTACTGACCGCCCCGCAGAAATACGTGCACCCCGCGCGCACCATCCGGCGCAAAGCGAGCGGCAGCCACCGCGGCCTCGGCCTCGTCTGCGGAAGATACGAACGGCACTTGAACGCCGGAGGAACCGCAGTCAAGTGCGGGGCCAATCAGCCAGGATGCAAGCGTGGGAATGCGGACAATGGATGCGATGCCAAAGTGGTCGCAGGCGCTCACGAGATGGACGAGACTCTCGGCGTTGATGTGCCCATGCTCCTGATCGAGAATGACAAAGTCGAAGCCTGCAATCGCCAGCGTCTCCACGTGCGAGATGGTGGGCGCATCCACGAAGACTCCATACAACGTCTCGTTCCGCGCAATTCTGCGCCGCAAACCAATCTTCTCAACGGTCACACCTGTGCTCCTTTGGATAATCTCAGGTTTTCTTCAGCATAGTGGTTAGAATAGAGCTAGGCAACCCGCACTTGCCACGCACTGGTCTAGGACCTACCGCCCGTGCAACGGCGAGAACAGCTCTATCTCGCAGCTTATGTTCCAAGCGCGGCCGGAGCAGCGTGTATACTCTAAGTTGAAGTCTCTTGTAGCGGTTCGAGAAGTGTGAGGACACCAACATGGAAGGCATTCAAGAATTTGCGGAGCGCGTGATCGAGAATGTCGAGCGAGTCATCATAGGCAAGCATGCGGAAGTAGAGCTAGCACTAATTGCATTGCTTTGCGGTGGGCATGTCTTGGTTGAGGACGTTCCCGGCGTGGGCAAGACCTCGCTCGCCAAAGCGGTAGCGCGCTCGATCGGGTGCAGCTTCAAGAGACTACAGTTTACGCCGGACATGTTGCCCAGCGATATTACCGGTGTGTTCATCTATAACCAAAAGACCAACGAATTCGAATTTCGACCGGGCCCGATTATGGCACAGATTGTTCTCGCAGATGAGATCAATCGCGCCACCCCAAAGACGCAGTCGGCGCTGCTCGAAGCCATGGAGGAAGGAAACATCACGGTGGATGGGCAAACATTCCCTCTCCCAAAACCATTTCTCGTGCTTGCTACACAAAATCCTATTGAATACGAGGGTACGTTCCCTTTGCCCGAGGCCCAACTCGATCGCTTTCTTATGCGGATCGAGCTTGGGTACCCCCGTCGGGCCGATGAGATGGCCGTCCTCGAAACGCAACAGCGGTCGCAGCCACTTGATGAAATCAGCCAAGTTGTGGAAGTGCGTGAGTTAGTCGAAATGCAGCAGCGTACGCGGGAAGTGTATGTCGATCGCTTGGTGCGTGAGTACATAGTGGAACTCGTGAATGCCACTCGCCAGCATCCGGACGTCTACTTGGGCGCAAGTCCGCGGGGTAGTCTGGCGCTGGACCATACCGCCCAAGCCCGTGCTACCCTCATGGGACGCGACTATGCCACGCCGGACGATGTGAAGTACATGGCAGTAGCCACGTTGTCGCACCGCTTGATTGTCAGTCCGGGAGCCGGGGTACGGAATACCAGCACCAAGGAAGTCGTTTTGGAACTGTTAGAGTCCGTTCCAGTGCCCGGAGCCAGGGTGTAGCGAAAGGCTGCGCTAGCAGAGCACATTGGAATGTGCGTCAAGAAACGGTGTCTCAATAGAAAGTACAGTTGAGTTGATGGCTAGTGAACTAAACTCTCATGGGTCGCAGAGCCGCGTGTACACGATACGCATTGCAGATGCCGGGCAGCAATGGGGGTGGTTTGCCGTCGCCGCGACATCTCAAGGCGTCTGTGGAGCAACCTTTGGGCATGCTAACGCTCTGGAAGCCGGCAAAGAACTGGAAGAAAAGCTGGCAGAAACTATTGTCGGAGACGGTGCTGGCGGGGAGCAGATTGCGGCTAGGGCCGCAGACGAGCTTCTCGCGTTCTTCGCAGGCAATGGGGTCGCATTTAGTATTCCCATTGCTTTGAACGGAACCGCCTTCCAACGAGCGGTGTGGGAAGAGACAAACGCTATCGAATACGGGTCGCTCACATCGTATCAGGACATCGCCAAACGCATTGGCAAGCCGCAAGCCTACCGGGCTGTTGGTAATGCATTGGGGAAGAACGCGCTGCCGATCATCGTGCCCTGTCATCGTGTGATTGCGAGTGACGGCAGCTTTGGGGGCTATACGCGCGGGCTTCCTTGGAAGGAACGGTTACTTGCGCTTGAGGGTTCGCTCAATTCTGCGCATCTCAAGTTGCCGCTTTGATCGGTGCCTAAATCGTGCACAGGTGTTCCGCTTAGTTTGTAAGAAACTCAGCATCATCCCCGTTGGACGAAACATCCTGTCCCTCTTCTTCGGACCGCACATGACTAAACATATCGTCGTTATAGAACCCAATCTCTTGGCCGCGGTAAACGGTCACCATGAGGTCTTCACGGGGCATCTCGGCTGAAAGCACAAGATGATCGTCGATTCCCTCAATTACGGAGAACTGTTCGTGCTCGGTCAGATCCTGAAAGAGCACCAGCGTACAGTAGACGACCGTGTGGGCATAATGCAATTCGACTTGACCAAGCGGAGCGCCTAGCCTGAGCACTCGATAGCCCTCTGACGTTGGGGTACGGTACTGCCGCTCGAAAACCAACTCGGAGGTCATCCTATTTTATCCTTCAATATCAAGACTAATATCTAATGCCGCTGCTGAGTGCGTTAGCATGCCCACCGAGATTAAGTCTACACCAGTGCGCGCAGCATCTCTAACCGACTCGAGTGTAATGCCCCCCGAAGCCTCTGTAAACGCTCTGCCTTGCGCCATCTCCACTGCCGTTGCCATCGTTTCCGGCGACATGTCATCGAGCAAGATTCCATCTGCGCCTGCCTCAAGCGCCTCTGCAACCTGCTCCAGACTCTCTGCCTCGATCTGGATCTTCAGTAGGTGATGAACCGAGGTCCTCGCTCTCTCCACTGCCGCAGTCACGGAACCGCACGCGGCGATGTGGTTGTCCTTGATGAGCACGCCGTCAAAGAGACCGATGCGGTGATTGTGGCCGCCACCGACGCGAACGGCATATTTCTCAAAGAGCCGTAAGCCGGGCGTCGTCTTGCGGGTATCTATTATTCTTGCATTCGTGCCTTCCACAGCCTGGACGAAGGCGCGCGTGAGCGTGGCGATACCGGAGAAGTGCCTCAAGATGTTGAGCGCCACGCGCTCCCCGGTAAGAATTGCCTGCAACGAACCCTCGACATGCAAGAACGTAGTGCCGGGCGTGAGAAGCTCTCCATCAGCGAGCAGCAAGGTCGCATCAACGGCACCGTCCAGAAGAGTAAATACTCTTGCCGCAATTGCACTCCCTGCCAACACGCCGGCTTGTTTGGCATGAGCTCCCGCCACTCCTAATTGGTGGGCCGGAACAAGGGCCTGCGTTGTAACGTCGCCCGCGCCAATGTCCTCCGCCAAGGCTCGGTGCAAAAGCTCATCAATGTGATCATGTGTCAGGCGCAATGGAACTGTATTCAAGCGATAGTCTCCCTGTTCGCCGCTACGATTCACACGCATATAGCTCTAGCCACTGCCGCGCACTTCCGGATAGATAACGATGCGGCGACGCCACTCATCATTGGGGTCGGGGAAGTCTTGACGATAGTGTGCGCCACGGCTCTCTTTTCGCAAACGAGCGGCGTTCGTGAGCAGCAACCCCAATACCAGCGACGAACGATATTCGTGCTGGCGCCGCGTGGACGCAACCGGCGTGCGCGCCAGCCAGTCCCGTATCTGTCCATCCACTTCCGCTAGGCACCGTTCTTCACGCACAATGCCCGTATTTTGCCACATCAGCCGCTGCAGCGCAGGCAGCGCCCCGCCGGCGCGCTTACGGCTCGTGTCCGCCTGCGGCACTGAGATGCGTACGTGCTGATTCGCGGCAAGCGCAGCCTCTCGCTCCTCCGGCAATGCGTAGTCCGGCATAGTCATCCCCTGCGAATCCAGTACGATCCGCCTTGCGAAGACCAACGCTTCGAGCAACGAGTTGCTTGCCAGCCGGTTAGCCCCATGAACGCCGGTACACGCCACTTCACCGCAGGCGTAGAGGCCCGGTACCGAGGATCGCCCTCTGAGGTCGGTGAGCACACCTCCCGTCATATAGTGGGCTGCTGGAGCGACGGGTATGGGTTCTCTCGTTATGTCAATTCCATATTGCTGACAGCGGGCAAAGATCGTTGGAAAATGAGCGCGTGTCTCCGCCGCTTCCAAATGACGCAAATCTAAGTATACGCAGTCGCTATCCGTTTGGGCCATCTCCTGAACCGCGGCTCGTGCAACCACGTCGCGCGGAGCCAACTCTGCAAGCTCGTGATAGCGAAGCATGTACCGCTCATCGTTGCCATTAAGCAAGTGAGCGCCCGCGCCGCGCACCGCTTCAGAAATCAGGAATGAAGGTGCGCCGGCTGTGCGAAGCGCGGTTGGATGGAACTGAAAGAACTCCATATCCGCGATACCCGCACCCGCCGCGAATGCTAGCGCCACACCATCGCCTGTAGCGATTCTTGGATTAGTCGTGTAGGAAAAGACCTGACCCGCCCCTCCGGCGCATAGGATGACATTGCGAGAGCCAAACGTATGAAACGTTCCTTCCCGTTCGCTGAGTGCTTCAACTCCGACGCAGCGATCACCCTGTATGAGCAGCCTTGTGGCGAGATGATACTCGCGAATTGTCACGGCATTGCGGCGAGTATATCGCGTAAGCGCGCCCTCAATTTCCGCACCGGTAGCGTCTCCTCGCGCGTGGAGGACGCGGGGCACTGTATGCGCCCCTTCCTTCGCCAATGTGATCTCACCGTGCAGCGTGTCGAAACTGACTCCAAGCGTCATCAATTCGCGTACGCAAGCAGGACCTTCGGAGACCATTACCATCACGGCGCGCGGGTCGCACAACCCGGCACCCGCCATCATCGTATCTTTCCAATGCAGCACGGGGCTATCGTCTGCGGCCACCGCAGCCGCTACTCCACCTTGCGCATAGCGTGTATTGGATTGAGAGAGACTACCTTTGGTCAGAATCAGCACTGAACCATATTGACGCGCATAATGCGCGGCGTAGAGCCCTGCAATACCGCTGCCGATGACTATGTAGTCGTAGGTAATAGCTATCCCTCCCAACAGAATCGCCTCCGCGTAGACGCTGCTTGTTAAGATACTTGACCTCGACACCGCTCTCAACTGACGGATTCTCCAGATTCAATGAGAACTCCAGCAAATTAGTAGAAATCGGTTCCTTTGCTTTGGGAGGACTGCAATCTAGACGCTCCCCAAAAAGGGTCCAAACCTCCGGCCGTCAAGTAAATGAAGACTCCTAGATATCGGTAGGTTTATGTGAATGAGTGGGATGCAAGAGTAGAAGCAGGTGAAGGTCAGGCATCTTGTCCCCATTGGTGAGGGTTGCAGTGATTTCCTGTGCCAAGACGACTCAGAAGCCGCCAAGACCCGACCGGGCGATCCCTTTGGGTCTATTTACAGGGCCTCTGGGGAACCGTATACTTAACGCCAGCGAGAGCATTCCTCTAGGGTAATGCGCCAATCTAGTGTTTTTGCGGGGATCCGTAATGCCATGGGCAATGAAGAACACGCATCGAAGACTCGACCCACCACAGCGGGCATAGAGCGTTACTTGGAAGCGATCTACGCTCTGGGAGACGAGGGTCGTGACGTAATTGCTGCGCGGCTAGCGGAGCATCTGGGTGTCGCCGCGCCAACCGTAACCGAAGCGCTTCGTCGTCTGGTGAAGGAAGGGTACGTTTCCCTGAGCCGGCGCAGAGAGATTGAGTTTACGCCAAAGGGCCAAGAGGTTGCGGAGCGAATGGTACGTCGTCACCGGCTCTCGGAACGACTCCTCACAGACTTGCTCGGTGTCCCTTGGTACGACGTGCACGAGGAGGCAAGTCGGCTCGAACACGCTATTTCACCTAGCGTGGAAGCCAAGCTCGCCGCTCTCTTGGGAGAACCCGCCACGTGCCCGCATGGCAATCCAATCCCCGGCTCCGGATCGCCCAATCTAGAAACAGGACTCTATCTTGACGTGGCCGCAGAGGGCGACGAGCTAATGGTGGAACGTATCACAGAGCAAGCAGAGCAAGACAGCCGTCTCCTTGAGTATTTTCATCGAAATGGCATCGTGCCGGGTGCGCGAATTACAGTAGCGCACGTAGCGCCATCCGCTGGCGCCATCGAATTACGCGTAGGCGATCAGGCCGTCAGCATAAGCCTGCAGGCGGCGAATTGGATCTTCGTGCAGCCCGTTGACTGACGGGCAGCCCGTTGAATAGCGGGCAGCCCGCTGAATTGCGCCAGGGTAGTAGGACACAGGTGCATAGCTCTAGAATCGTAGACGGCATTCTACTGCCGAACGGACGACTGTGCGAGCGCCGAAGGATAGACGCTCATGGCAAGAAGCGATTATCGCAAACAGAAGAAAAAGCCCCAATCATCTCGTCGCATGAATAGTTCGGAAGCAAAGCCCGAAACACCTGCTGAAGACGATGCCTCCAGTTGGGACGGGGGAAATCGACCGCGTCGCGTGTTTGTCTGTATCGGTCCGTCGTGTTCCGATCAAAAGAGCCGGGGCATTTTGATCGAAGTCAAGAAACAGATTGAGCGACTCGATCTCGCCAAATCCGTGCAGGTCTACACGGCGACGTGCCTTAGTCACTGCACTCGCGCACCGGTGGTGCAGGTCTACCCTGAGGGCACCATTTATTGCGACATCCTGCCACGGGACGTGCGCACAATCGTGAGCGAACATCTGGCCAAGGGAAAGGTGGTAGACCACATCACATTCGACCCCTTCGGCGCTATTCACTGGAACGACGAGATTGACTCTTAATCGACCCCGGTACACTGATCTGCATTGATCGGTAGAGGCAAAGAGAGTCGATGCGGACAGGAAATTCTACGCGGGTGCCTCAGAGGTTGTAGACGCCCCCTCAGAAGGGGAAGACGCCCCCTCAGAAGGGGAAGACGCCCCCTCAGAAGGGGAAGACGCCCCCTCAGAAGGGGAAGACGCCCCCTCAGAAGGGGAAGACGCCCCCTCAGAAGGGGAAGACGCCCCCTCAGAAGGGGAAGACGCCCCCTCAGAAGGGGAAGACGCCCCCTCAGAAGGGGAAGACGCCCCCTCAGAAGGGGAAGACGCCCCCTCAGAAGGGGAAGACGCCCCCTCAGAAGGGGAAGACGCCCCCTCAGAAGGGGAAGACGCCCCCTCAGAAGGGGAAGACGCCCCCTCAGAAGGGGAAGACGCCCCCTCAGAAGGGGAAGACGCCCCCTCAGAAGGGGAAGACGCCCCCTCAGAAGGGGAAGACGCCCCCTCAGAAGGGGAAGACGCCCCCTCAGAAGGGGAAGTCGCCCCCTCAGAAGGGGAAGTCGCCCCCTCAGAAGGGGAAGTCGCCCCCTCAGAAGGGGAAGTCGCCCCCTCAGAAGGGGAAGTCGCTTTCTGCATATCGGGTTCAAGACCATCACGGGCGCCATGATCTACAAGCTCGCCTAGCGCTACCTCTACCTCTGTGCGGACTTCACAAGGAAGCGACTGCTCAAGAGCCTGTTGCAGAGCCTCCTTCGCAGCCAATTCTCTAAAGCGTCCGAGCGCCCATGCCGCGTGCTCACGCAGCATGGGAGTCTCTTCATCGTCTAGCAGTACGCGGCGCAAAGCGGGAATTGCCTTCGAGTCACCGGCGTTGCCCAGCGCGACGATTGCGTTGCGTCTCAGTCCCTGACGCTTTGCGCGCATGAGCGGCGTACCCTCAAACCGGTTTCTGAATTCCTCTTCGGTGATCTCCAGCAAGGGGAGGAGCGGAATTGTGGGTCCAACGCCGGGTCGTGGCAGAAAGTCCTCGTCGGCGTCAGCGGTTACGTAACGATTTACCGGGCAAACGTCTTGGCAAATGTCGCAGCCAAAGACACGCGTACCAATCTGCGAGCGAAATTCGCGTGGTATGCCGCCCCGGTTTTCTATTGTGAGGTAGGCGATACAGCGGCGGGCGTCAACCTGGTACGGCGCAACAATCGCGCCGGTGGGACATGCGTCAATGCATCGAGTGCAGCTCCCACAACTCTTCTTCAGCGGCTTAGTGTACTCCAACCTCAAGTCGGTAATCACTTCGGCGAGGAAGACCCACGTGCCCTGATCCTCTGTCAGAATCATCGTACTCTTGCCGTACCAGCCCACACCGGCGCGAAAAGCTGCCGCGCGGTCGAGTATGGGACCTGTGTCTGCAAAGAAGCGGGCCGAGGCATGCTTACCCTCGAGAAACGCCACCAGCTTCTTCAGTTTCTTCCTCAACACATTGTGGTAATCCCTCCCCCACGCGTACCTTGACACGATGCCGTGAGGTTCGTGCGGGAGCGAGCCTTCCGTAGGAAAGTCGCCGACGTAGTAGGGTAAGGCGAGGGAAACTATGGATCGCGCCTCCGAAAGAAGCCAATCCGGCCTGGTGCCGCGCTCGACGCGCGCCGATGTATACCAGTCCATGCCGTCGAGATAACCGGCCTTCAGCCGAGCACGCGCAGCCGCGCGGGTCTCCGTGAAGGAGTGCGCCGGCGCGATGCCCACCGGCCGGAAGCCGAGTTCCTGTGCAAAGCTGAGTACCTCTTGTGTAATCGTCATGGGCCAGGCCGGTAATTCGATCTCATTTGCCGCCGTTCGACTGCGTTTGTAGGCGCTTCTCTCGCCGCCTACTCCTAGTGTAGCGCAGAAAGCTGTGGGCTCTTGCTAATCTCTATAGCACTTCCTCAACTTTCAGCACGCACATCCGTTCGGGAGCCCGCTTGGTCTTATCTTGAAGTGGGCCGCCCACTCCCTCTCCCCAAAGGAGAACGATAAATGCGCGACCGTCATCTTGCCCGGCGCCAATTCTACATGAACGCTCAATTGTTCAGTTTTTGGCCCAAGAAACCGTAGGACCCGACCTGAGCAATTGTCAGTTAATCCAAAGGCAGCGCCTATGCTTACAAGCCCAAATTCTCGCCGCGAATCCACGGGCTTCATCCTTGAAAAACCCGTCAATTAGTCTTGACCTCGGCCACTTCCTGCCGCTATAATTGCGCTTGTGGATAAGTGTGGGGAGAAGTGGGGGTAAATGTGGAAAACTTCCACGAGATGGGTGATTGACGGTGTTTCTTGGCGAATTCCAGCACACAGTGGATCAAAAGGGCCGCCTCGCTATTCCAGCCAAGTTCCGCGAGGAACTAGCAGACGGTGCCGTGGTTACACGCGGGCTCGACAAGTGCCTCGTCATATATCCCGGCAGTGAATGGGCGTCGCTTGCAGAGAGAGTGAGCCGATTACCGCAGACGCAACCAAACGTGCGCACGCTCAGCCGGCTACTCTTCTCAGGCGCCGTAGACCTTTCCCTCGACAGCCAAGGACGAACGATCCTCCCACAATATCTACGTAAATATGCCGGCATCGCGGCCAACGTGGCGGTTATAGGACTTTATCAGCGCATTGAAGTTTGGGGTCTTGAGGAATGGAACGCCGTCAAGGCAACTACGGAAGCCGCAGGCGGCAGCCTTGCAGAACAGCTTGCCGATCTCGGAATCTAACTATCCCCGAAGATTACAGTCATTGAGAATGTCCGGTCTTGCCGTTCACGCCAGCAGTCACGCTTTAAGTACAACTTCCCTGCCGTAGATCATTTAAGCGCCAGGAAACACCCAATGCAGTCTGAGGTGCTACCGAGACACATACCCGTCCTGCTCCCTAATGTGCTAGAAGCGCTCCAGGCGAACAAGGGTGGAAACTTCATAGACTGCACGGTAAATGGCGGCGGACACGCCGAGGGGATCCTTTCTCAAAGCACGCCCACCGGTCGGCTTCTCGGACTGGACCTCGACCCACACGCATTAGGCCGCAGCGACCTGCGCCTACAGGGGTTTGGCAAGCGTGTAGTGCTCTTGCAGCAAAACTTCGTCCAGCTCCTTGCTGCCGCAGAGCAGGCCGGCTTTCGCGAGGTAAACGGTATCTTATTCGATCTGGGCATGTCATCCCTGCAACTTGCGAGTCCGCGGCGCGGGTTTTCCTGGCAACAAGAAGGTCCGCTTGACATGCGCATGAATCCGGCGCAGAGCCTCACCGCGGCGACAATCGTTAACACCTGGGAGCAAGAAGCCCTTGCAAACCTTATCTGGAACTACGGAGAAGAACGATACTCACGGCGTATTGCAAGGCGCATTGTGGAGCGCCGAAGAGAACGCCCGCTTGCCTTGGTTTCCGATTTGGCCAAGATCGTCCAAGCCGCCTATGGGAGGGGCAGACACCGCATCCACCCGGCCACGCGGACCTTTCAAGCCTTGCGCATAGCCGTGAATGGGGAACTCGACCATCTGCAGAGCGCCTTGGAGCAGGCTCGTGACCTCCTCACCTCGGGGGGGCGCTTGGTAGTGATAGCCTTTCACAGCTTGGAGGACCGGATCGTTAAGGGATTCCTGCAACGTGCGGCGGGGCGGTGCATCTGCCCGGGGAACATTCCGCAATGTGTCTGCAATCCACGTGAAACGCTGCGTGTGCTGACGCGAAAACCCGTTCGTCCCGATCAGTTGGAGCAAGTGCGGAACCCGCGCAGCCGCAGCGCACGACTACGCATCGCCGAACGCATTTAAGAAGAGCAACCGATGGCGCAACAAGAATCAATCCTCCCACGACCGACCGCAAGGGCAGCCAGCCCAGATCGCAAGCCGTGGTATTACGAATTGAGCCCTCTGGTTGCCGTAGACATGGGCATACTCGTGCTCTTCCTTATCGCACTGCTCTACTTGATGCCCGCCGGGCAAGTGGCAGACGCGGGTTTTCGCATTCAGGGACTGGAACGAACCATCGAGCAAATCGAACGGGAAAACCAATTGCTCCGCACTCAGATCGCCCAAGCCGGTGATCTTCGCACCGTCGAGCTCGTTGCAAGAAAGCAGCTAGGCATGGTGCCGGCGAAGCAGGTGCACTTCGCGCAAGTGCCGGAAAGCGCCAGGCAATTGCAGTTGCCGCAAGACAGCAACGCAAATGAGGTCGACCTGCCGTTCAGCAGCCGCTGGGACCTTATTCGCGAGCAATTCAACGCGCTCTTTGGCGGGGAGGCCGCTGATGCCTCGTGATTCCTTAAGTTCTGTGCGCATTCGCATCATACAGTTCTTTGCGCTGCTTGGCGCTCTGGCGGTAGCCGGAGCACTTATCTCGTTGCATGTTGTCGAAAGCGAGAAGCTCGCGGCACAGGCACAGAAACAGCACCAGAATGACACGCAAATCGTGCCTCAGCGGGGCAGCATCCTGGATGTGAACCTCACTCTGCTTGCGACGGCAGAGTACCTTGCCGACGTTGAAGCGGCGCCAAATCAGATACGGGGTAGCGGTAGGTCTGCGCAAGCCGTAGCGAGCGAGCTAGGGCAGGTTCTTGGCGTGCCTCCAGAACAGCTTGCTGCACTCTTGAACCAACCCGACAAGACATATACGCTGCTCGCAAAGGGCGTAAAGCCGAACATCAGCGAAAGCATCAATCGACTGAGACAGAGCGGCAAAGCTCCCGGCATCACGCTAAGCTTCATGCCCTACCGCACCTACCCGTTTGGCATGCTTGCCGCCCACGTCGTGGGGTTCTACAGCCGGAGCGGCAGCGGCCAATACGGAATAGAAGGGCATTATGAGGACCTGCTGCGAGGGTCGCCTGGGCGGCGGTTAAGCTCCCGCGCGCCTTTCGGCGGTGAAGCGGGAGAGGCAACCTGGGTGCTGGAACGCGCGGAACCGGGCGCAGACCTGGTTCTTACATTGGATGGCGGCGTGCAGCACATCGTAGAGCGCGAACTCGAAGCCGCGCTAGAACGCTACGGCGCGTCAAGCGGCTCCATCATTGTTATGGACCCAAAGACCGGCGCCATCATCGCCATGGCAAGCCGCCCCACGTACGACTCAAATCGCTACCAAGAGTTCCACAGCCCGAGCCAAGATGCCTATGCCAATCCTGCGATTAGCATGCAGTTTGAGCCTGGCTCTACCTTCAAGTTGATTACACTGGCCGGTGCACTGGACGCAGGCATTATCACACCGGAAAGTGAGTTCTACGATGGCGGCAGCGTCGAGTACGGCGGCGCGGAGATAAAGAACTGGGATGAAAAGGGTCACGGCGAGAGCGACATGACCGACCTCATAGCCCACTCCAGTAACGTTGGCGCCGTGCACGTGGGCGATTTGATGGGCAAAGACCTATTCTATGAATACGTAGCCGCATTCGGCTTTGGCGAGCCAACGGGTGTTGACCTGTGGGGTGAGGTAGGCGGTAACGTTCTCTCCCCGAGTTCGCCGTATTGGTATCCGTCAAGTCTCGCTACAAACGCATACGGTCAAGGGATCGCGGTGACGCCACTCCAACTCATAACGGCGGTGGCCGCAATCGTCAATGACGGCGTGCTCATGCGGCCGTATGTAGTACAAGAGATTCATACAGAAGACGGTGTCGAACGCGTACAACCCATTGCAGTACGCCGCGTCGTTCGCGAAGATGCCGCACGCACCCTTGTTGCAATGCTCGTGGATGCTAGCAAACGTTCTGAGAGCAGAATGCACGTAGTTGCCGGATACGAGGTTGCCGGCAAGACCGGCACTGCTTCTATCCCATTAGAGACCGGTGGATATCAC
The DNA here is from genome assembly GCA_965216245.1 of Chloroflexota bacterium. Taxonomy (GTDB): domain Bacteria; phylum Chloroflexota; class UBA11872; order VXOZ01; family VXOZ01; genus VXOZ01. Next base: position 3,405,437 of record OZ244145.1, on the reverse strand, counting down.
GAAGAATTGACTATCGCTTCATATGTGGGGTTTGGCCCTGTAGAAGATCCCCGATTTGTAATTCTGGTCAAGATCGACCAACCGACCGTGGAGCCCTGGGGCTCTCTGGTCGCCGCGCCGGTATTTCGTTCAATCGCTTCCGAACTGTTCCGTTACTATCACATTCCACGTTCAGTATCCCAACCAACCGTTGCTAAAGACGGATTAGGCTAAAGACAATGCTGCGCATCCTGCCGCGAATTGTTCCTGCGAACTGGACTGACGACGCGCAGCGCGCACGTTGGCCGGATGTGCCGCTGACCGTCCTCATGCTGGCATTGCCCTTGATCGGCCTAATTGCTATCTACAGCGCCAGTATCGCCGTCTCCTACGCAGAGACAGGCGACCCCCATTACTACTTCCGTCGCCAGATATTGTTTCTAATCGTAGGATTGGCGGCGGCATTTACCATGATGCGGATCGACTACCACTGGTTTAGCCGTATACAGTTCCTCGGCATCAACCTTACCTTCTGGCTATTGGCAGCCACAGTAGCGGTACTGTTGTTGATGGCAGTGACCGACATTGGGTACGTAGCGCGAGGTTCTGCACGCTGGATTCGATGGGGATCGGTGAGCCTGCAGCCCAGCGAATTAGCCAAGCCCATTATTATCCTCTACCTTGCCCAAGTCCTCGCCAAACGCGAGGAAGGGGTGAACAAACTGGTTAGCTTCTTGATGCCCACCCTGATTATTGGGCTTGTTGCGGCAATTGTCGCTCAGCAACCGGACCTCGGTACGGCAATCATGATACTGCTCATTGGCGTTTCAATTCTTGTAGCGGCACGCATACCGATCCTTTTTTTGCTCGGCTTGATTGCCGCGGGATCGCTTGCCGCCTGGTATGCCATCGTGCTGGAACCGTATCGATTACAGCGGCTCAGAGCTTATGTTGATCCCTTCAATCCACAGTATCAAGACAACGTCTCACACCACATAAACCAGGCCTTCTTAGCCTTTGGTTCAGGCAAGATCACAGGTGTCGGCCTCGGTCGAGGGATGCAAAAGTTCTTTTACATGCCGGAACCACACACCGACACAATCTATGCCGTAATAGGCGAAGAGTTGGGTCTCATCGGCACTCTCGCAATTCTGATTCTCTATGTGCTGCTGGCGTGGCGCGGCTTCAGCGTCGCCGTGAATGCTCCCGACATGTTCGGCCAGTTGCTCGCCCTGGGGGTCACGTGCGGGCTCTTTGGGCAAGCTTTGCTAAACATGGCGGTAGTTACCGGCTTGCTGCCATTCACCGGTATTCCACTTCCCTTTGTCAGCGCAGGTGGATCGTCCTTGCTTGCCTGCTCAATTGCGATGGGGTTGCTCCTGAATATTTCGACCCAAACTGCAAGCGCCTCAAGAAAGAAGAGCCGTCATCGCTGGAGTGTCAGTCCTGATGGCATCCCAAAACCTAGAAGTATGGAATGAACGCGTACGAATTAAAGCAATTCCTGGACGCGAATACGCGTAGGATCCACCTCGTTGGGGTAGGCGGCGCCGCGATGTCAGGACTGGCGCGCATTCTAACGATTCAAGGGCATCAGGTCAGTGGCTCGGACGTGTCAGAATCAGCCAGCCTCGACGCCCTACGGAGCCAGGGAGTAAACGTGGCGGTGGGACATGAGGCAGACAACGTACTCGGGTCGGATCTAGCCGTATACAGCTCCGCTATCTCCCCTGACAACTCCGAGCTAATCGCCGCGCAGCGGCAAGGCATACCTGCAGTCAAGCGCGCGGTGCTGCAAGGAGCATTCACACTTGGGAAGACCACGGTGGCAGTCGCAGGAACCCATGGCAAGACCACTACTAGCACCATGATCACTCACGCCTTGCGCGTCACCAAGCATGACCCATCGTTCATGATTGGCGGCGAACCGCAGAACTTTCCCCATAGCTCACATTGGGGAACAGGTAAGACAATGGTGATCGAGGCCGATGAGTTCGACCGCGCTTTCCTTGAGCTCTTTCCCACGGTTGCAGTGGTTACTGCCGTTGAAGCCGATCATCTGGATACATACGGTTCATTGGAGAGTTTGGAAAGTGCATTCCAAGCATTTGTGGGCAAGTTACCCGCAGACGGCACACTGGCAACACACGCCGATAGTGCAGCGTGCCGCCGGATTGCCGTCCCAGCGGAGCACAGGCTGCGAACCTGGTCTCTGCGCGGCAATGCCGATTGGGTTTGCACAGAGCTCGCCCCGCGCAAGGGCAACGGATTCAAAGCAACGATAGAGAGTTCTTCTGGCGAACGCCACCAGCTTTCATTGAAAGTTCCCGGTGTCCACAACGTGCTCAATGCTTTGGCCTGCATAACTGCGCTCGATGCTCTTGGCGTGCCAGCCAGTTCTGTTACATTGGCCCTCAGCCACTTTCGCGGCGTGCGGCGCCGCTTCGAATTACGCGGAAGAGTGGGCAATGTTACTGTAGTAGATGACTATGCCCACCATCCGACTGAAGTCCGAGCGTCGCTGCGCGCTGCGAGAGATTGGCATGAGGGTCGGATCATTTGCGTCTTTCAGCCGCATCTGCGCAGTCGCACTGCCGACCTCTTTGCAGACTTTAGAGAGGCGTTCCGCGGCGCAGATAAGCTCATTCTCGTGGAGATTTATCAGCCGACCGGTCGCGAAGACCCATTGACCCTGTCGAGCGCCGACCTTGCAAATGCTATTGAAAGACCGGGCGACCCCCGATATGCTGCCACGCTCAGCGACGCGCTGGCGCAGGTAACGCAGTTGGTTGAACCGGAGGACCTCGTAATCGTAATGGGCGCCGGAGACATTACTGAGTTGTGCGATCCGTTGCTCGAATACCTGCATTCTCGCACTGCAATGGAAAACCCATCGTGAGCGTGAACACCGTGCATGACGAACGTCCACCCCCGGAGCATGCGCCTGCAAGCAAGTTGGCTCGCGTTGCTGCCATCGCAGCACAACCACCTTTCAGCCTTAAGCCTGCATGGAGCGAGCCAATGGCAAAGCACACGTCCGTGCGCGTGGGCGGCCCGGCAGACCTGTTGATTCGCGTGCGGTCTCGCGAGGCGTTGCGCGCGGTGGCAGCAGAAGCCTACGGGCAGGCACTCCCCTTTCGCGTAATTGGAGACGGGACCAATCTCATTGCCGCCCAAGCAGGTCTTCGCGGGTTGGTAATTCGAAACCACGGAGGCGACCGCAGTCTTTGCGCAGACGGAGTCTCAATCTGGGCAGATGCAGGGTGCTCCCTTATCAGTACTGCGCGTTGGACTGCCGGCTTAGGGCTCTCCGGGCTCGAAGGCGCCGCGACAATCCCAGGCACCGTGGGTGGCGCGGTAGTTAACAATGCCGGCGCTTACGGGTGGACGGCGGCGGACTCGGTTGCTCGCATCAGGGTGTTGGATTGTCATGGCGAGCGCTGGATATACGCGGATGAAATGCGGTATGGCTATCGCACGAGCGTGATTAAGGAATGCCCCGGATTTGCCGTGGTGCTGGGAGCAGAGATGCGGCTAACGCCGGGGGATGCAGTTCGAATTCTCTCTTCTATCACGGAACGCCTGCAAACGCGCCAGCGGACCCAGCCCACTGCACCGAGCTCTGGATCGGTCTTCCGAAATCCTGCCGCACTGAGCGCGTGGAAGCTAATCGACCAAGCTGGAATGCGTGGCCGAGAAATTGGGGGAGCGCACATTTCACGTATGCACGCAAACTTCATCATCAACAACGGCACGGCGACCGCGGACGATGTTTACGCGTTAATTCGAGAAACTGAAGAGGCGGTACGGTCTCGCTTGCACATAGAATTGCAACGAGAAGTTGAGTTTTTCGGCGAATGGGGACAATAGAGCTGTGGCAGCAAGAGTGAGCAAACAGAACACGCCCGGCAAAGTCGGCAAGATTGGTCGGATGTTTCGCGTCTTGCGACGAGGGGTGCGATCCTTCGGCCACCGCTGGATCTCGGTGCTCGTTGTCTCATCTATTTCATTTGCGCTTTGGGGAGTCCTGACTTCGCCCGAGTTCCACGTTTCCATAGTTTCCATACGTCGCATCACACCGCCCACGCTTGCCGGAGATGATTCCCTCGTGAAGATCCAGTCGTTCACAGGGCTCGTAGGGCAACCGATCTTCTTGCTTGATCCCGATCAAGTGACGAGGGAAATAGCGCGATTGCCGGCGGTGGCAGATGCGCGGCTCTTTCTCGTGTTGCCCGGCCAGGCCATCGTCGAAATGGCAGAACGACAACCGGAAGCCCGTTGGATTGCCAACGGCCACGTCTTCTTGATTTCGCGAGAAGGTGAAATCCTGGGCAGCGACGACGCACCGGATCTTCCGGTCACCATTATCGACGAAACAGGAGTCCCAATTCGAAGCGGAGACCGCGTCGATGCCAGTGCCGTGCAGATGGCATTCCTTTTGCAGGAGCTATTGACGCATTCAGGCATTGGCATCAGTGCGTTTCGCTATTCAGCGCAGGAAGGTCTATCTGTCAAGGCGGTGGATGGATGGGTAGCTAAATACGGCAGCGCAGACCGTATAGTCGAAAAAACTCAAGAGTTGCTGACTGTCCTCAAGTTTGCGCAAGAGGGACAGCTATTGCTGGATGTCATAGATCTGCAACCCAACAGGAGTCCGACATTTCGCACGTAACCGATTCGATCAGATAATGGTACTTGACATCCATCCGATTTGGGGCTTGCTAGATGGGCAATTATCAGTTATAATACTAATACTCTTTTCCCGCTAAGGTAGGTATGGGAAAGTGGCCAAGAAAAACCTCATCGTCAGTCTTGACGTGGGAACTACCAAGACGCGTGCGCTCGCATGCGAAACTGCGGCAGGCAGCCTTCTAAGTGTTCTGGGCGTGGGTGTCGCTTCGACTCATGGTGTCAAGCGCGGCGCGGTTATAGACATGGAGGCGACCACAGGTTCTATCCGTGCTTGCCTTCAGAATCTGCTGCAGTCCCTCGGCCAGACGCCTCTCTCGGTGCACTTGAGCGTAAGTGGGTGCAACCTCAGCTCGCAGATCGTGCGGGTAGAAACTGTAGTTAAGCAAGCCAAAGGATCAATTACCCCAAACGAGATTGACCACGTTTTGGAATTGGCACACAGGGCATCCATGCCGGATGACCGCGAGATACTCATGGCCTTCCCAGTTGGGTTTATCTTGGATGGCACTGAAGGTATTCGAGATCCCTCCGGCATGTACGGACACGCGCTAGGCGCAGAGGTTCACATGGTCACCGGCAGTGTGGGACCAATTCGCAATCTCAGGGCTTGCGTAAATGCTGCGGAACTTGCTGTGGAGGGAGAAGTCGCCGCCCAGGCCTTTGCCGCAGCCGAGGCGGTACTTTCCGAACAAGAAAAGCAGCTTGGCGTTGTTCTTGTGGATATCGGCGGCGGCACGACCGACATGGTAATGTATTCCGATGGCGTTCCATGGCATACTGCTAGTATTCCGCTTGGCGGCATCAACATTACCAAGGACATTTCCTATGGCTTGAGATTGCCCCAGGAAGTTGCAGAAGAGTTAAAGTTGCAGTACGCTACGGTAGGTGAAGGCGCGCTCGACGATGAGACGGAGATTGATGCACCCGGTTTCTATCCCGGTGGGTGGACCGTACTCCAGCAGCGGGACCTCGCGATGATCGTTGCGGCTCGTATGGAGGAGATCCTGGAGCTTATCAAGGATGAAATACGGCGCACGGGGTACTTCGATGTGTTGCCTGCGGGTGTGGTCTTTACCGGTGGCGGATCTGAGTTGCAAGGTTTGGAAGAATTGGCATCAGCGGTTCTCGGTCTTCCTGTGCGGCAAGGAATGGTTCCGGTGATGCGGGGCATGAGCGAGGAAATCTGCGGGCCGGATTTTGCTACTGTTGTCGGCATGGCGTTGCACGCCGCTCAGCTTCAGCGGTCACGCGGTCGGCGGCCCATGGGGGCTGCCCTTGGCACGGTAGCAGAGAGACTTGGGTCTGTCATGCGATCGTTTAATCCGATGAGTTAACGTAGTGTAGGGTGGTGTCCATGGCAAACGGTGCAGAAAACCGCATTTCTCGACTTCCGTCGAGCCCGGGTGACGATTCTGAGAAATTAGACCCCCGGGAGCGCCAAGAATCTTGGGCACAAATCAAGGTGGTTGGTGCGGGCGGCGCGGGCGGCAATGCAGTCGACCGCATGATTGAAAGCGGCGTAAGCGGCGTTGAGTTTATCGCTGTGAACACCGATGCTCAAACGCTAATGAGTTCCCTGGCCGAGTCTCGCATTCGGATTGGCGATAAGCTGACCAAGGGTCTTGGCGCAGGTGGAAAGCCGGCTGTTGGGGAAAAAGCCGCGGAAGAAGCCTACGAAGAGCTCCAGGACGCGCTTCGCGGCGCGGACATGGTATTTATCGCTGTCGGCATGGGCGGCGGAACCGGAACAGGCTCTGCGCCCGTAATTGGCGAAATCTCACGCAATATTGCTGATTTGACCGTTGGTGTCGTCACTCGGCCCTTCACGTGGGAAGGTGTTCCGCGTAAGCGCATCAGTGAGGAAGGTATCCGCAAAATCCGGGAGCACGTGGATACGCTCATCACTATTCCCAATGACCGCATTCTAGAAATTGCGCCCAAGAATACGCCGATAACCGAAGCATTTCGATTGGCGGATGAGGTGCTGCGTCAAGCAGTTCAAGGTATTTCGGATCTCATTACGCAGCCCGGACTAATCAATCTGGACTTCAATGACGTTAAGGCCATCATGCAGAATTCCGGCACTGCCTACATGGCAATCGGCTACGGGAGCGGCGAGAACCGCGCTTCCGACGCAATGCGCGATGCCTTGGCCAATCCGTTGCTCGAGATGTCTATCGACGGCGCCAAGGGCATCTTGCTCAACTTCACGGGCGGACCTGACATGAGTTTGCACGAAGTATCGCAAGCAGCGGAGTTAATATCCAATGCTGCCGATCCGGACGCGCAAATCATCTTTGGCTCAGTGATCGATGAAGCTATGAGTTCCGATATACAGATTACTGTGATTGCCACCGGTTTCGACGAGCAAGACCTGCGCCGGTCCAATGCGCGCAGCGCCTTGGAGCCTCGCGGCCCAGAGCCGGGAGAACGGCCTTCTGTGGTTCCCATCAGCGAAGAAGAGATGGACGAGATCGATGCGGAGCACGACCTCGAAGTACCCACTTTCTTGCGGAAACGCATTAACCGCCAGAACCGCTAAGCAGCCTAACTCATAGCAAATTGGAAGAGGAAAAGGGGCGGAGTTCATCTCTCCGCCCCTTTGTATTTGCGCGGGACTTTAGTCTTTGGTCCCTACCTGCTGCGAGAGCCGTGAATCTGCAAACTCCCCAAGACTTTCTAAATCCCGTGCATGGGACCTTCCGCTCTATCTGTGTCCCTTGGCATGCCCAACCTTCGCCAACGGGATCAGCGCAAGGACGAGATCCGTTTCGTAGGCGCGCCGTACTGTTACGGCGCGCATTGGATCAGAACGCTTGAACGAATTTAGGGCCTGTGCGTTCGCCTCATGCAGAGGGGATAACGGGCAGCATTATGTGGGAAGGGTAGGCTCGGCTGTGATGGACTGCTTGCCGGGCAATCTGCCATTGGTCTTCCAAGGCATTATTCTCCGCGCCGGTATTGAGGTTGCGGTCGAAGCGCGGGAAGTTGCTGGACGAGACTTCCACACGAATGCAATGTCCTACCTTGAAGACGTTGCCAATTACCCAGAGATCGATCTCGTATTCGTAGATCTTTCCAGGCTGAATGAGTGACGAGGTTTCTCGCCCTTCACGGAACCGCGCGCGCACAATGCCGTCGCAGAGGCTAAAGGCGCGCCCATCCGGATGCACGTCTACTAACTTCGCCGTCCAGTCGGTGTCCTGCTGGTCGGTCGCAGCGTAAAGTGCGACCTTGATCGGCCCCGTTACCTCAAGTTCGCTCTGCAGCGGTTCGCTCGTATAGCACAAGACATCCTGGCGCATCTCGATATTCTGCTGATCGTATGGCCCCCACGGTACGATGTGCGGCGAACAGCAATTGTTCCCGCCCAACGTCGGCACCGGCGCCATTGGGTCGTATGCATAATTGTCGGTCGGTTCATCCGTCGGCGAATCGATAGAGAGCCCACCGTCGCCGTTCAGCGTATTCGCCGCACCCCGGGAGTGGAAGAACCACGGCTGCCAGTCAGTTCGCGCCAGCGGCCACTCATGTTCACTCCGCCACTCGTTGCGTCCCATGATGAAGAGTCGCAGGGGCGGTTCATCGAGGATGCCGTTCTGCTCTCCCTTCAACCAGTAATCGAACCACCGCAACTCTTCGGCATCCAAATCAACCACCGAATCCGCGCCAAAGTCTACTTCGCCCGTGACCCGCGACAGGGAAAGAGCATGCGGCCAGGGGCCCATGATAAGTTGGCTCTGCCGCGCCTCCGGCGAGCCCCCATGCAGCCTCAGCTCATTCCAATTGTCGAACGTGGCCTTGGAATAGAGATCGAACCAGCCGCCCATGTTGTAGGCCGGCGCGTTCATATCCTGCCACTTCCCGCTGTTGCTGAATTGCTCCCAGTACTCATCGTAGTGGGGATGGCGTACCCAATCCTTCCAGAAGTCCAGGTCGCGCCCGATTGCATCGGGAATCTTATCCACCGGTAATGTACGAAACACGCGGCCCCAGTCTTCATACTCGATGTTCTGGGCAGTGCGGCCGTGCGTGCGCGAGCCCCAGGTGGCAAGCACGCCGATTTGGAGTGCGCCCTGGGTATAGCCGGGCGAATCGAAGAAGTCGCATGGAGCTACGCGCGGCACGATACTGGTCAAATGCGGGGTTCCCCGCCATGCGGCCGTCCACTGCGTAATGCCCAGATAAGACCCCCCCGCCATACCGACCTTGCCGGTGCTCCACGGCTGCTCGGCAACCCACTCAACCGTATCGTGCCCGTCATCGGCTTCATTCTTTACCGGATAGTAGGAGCCGTCTGAGTCCCAGCGGCCACGCACGTCCTGAATGACGGCGGCATAGCCTCGGCTCGCCAGTTGGCGCCCCTTCTCTATCAATAGATCGGTGTTGTTGCCGTAGGGCGTGCGCATGAGAACGGTGGGAGCGGGCGCCGCCTGGGGAGGCAAGAAGATATCGGCGGACAAGGCCACGCCGTCCCGCATCGGTACTTTAACGTCAACCAAAGTCTGAGCTTTCGACACGGTGGCAACCTCCCTGATTCCTTGACTCTATTATTTCAAAGTAGCCATTGAACCATCAGCCTGGTTCGTGGGGCAGTGTAACATAGGTCGTCCACGCAGTAGGTCATGCACTAGAATTTGAGGATTCAGACTGCTTTAAGCCCAAAGCCTCTCTCAACAGATCAAACAACACGTGGAAGCACTTAAAGTCTTCCGCCGTTCCATGTTCACAGAGCCAGTCACATAGGTTACTTTTCTCTTCTTTGTTGATAGACCACTCCTCGGGGATTGTTTGACCGTGTCCTCTGATTTCAATTATGTGTTCACTGGTGATGTCCACAAATGCAGGCTTATACGTCCGAGCCTTTGCCATGGTCTCTTGGCTAAAGAGGTTTTCTATGCCCTTTTCCACGGGATGATCGGGTTGCTGCGGAATTGTCCGTCTACGTTTGTTGCCCTTGGTCGCAGCAGGACCTTTGTAGTCACAGTCACGGACAACCACGACCTTCCCTGGCACAAGACTATCGGGTACATCCTTGATGGCCTTCCAGGTTTTCTCTAACTCATCACCGCACCCATCCTTTAGCTCAATTCCTTCAAGCAAGTGTCCCTGATGAAGCAGTTCAGCAGCCTTTCGAATGTACTTAATGTCGGTTGTGCCCTCCAAAAACACTACAGGTTTTTGCGAATTCTCAATTGCCGACCGTACATCATCTGAATACTTGCTTGTTTCAGTGAAGGCTTGGTAGGCGCTGGCGAACTCGCTAAACTCCTCGGGACTAATCTGGAGCCCTTTGGGCAATCGGTAAACAGTGAAACCATCTTCGCCGAATAATTGGTTCATACCGAGAACAAAGAGTGGCGAGTGTGTAGTCATCACAAATTGCACTCTTGGGAACATCTGTATCAAGCGTGGCAGTACTTCATACTGATGGATGGCGTGAAGGTGCAGATCAACCTCATCCACAACTACGATGCCACGCACATCTTCAGCCTTGGAAAACTGGATACTGCACAAGTCAAAGTCGCGCAATATAGAAATGAACATGTTTAGGAGCGAAGTTTCCCCGCTCGATAGCTGAAAGACGTTGGGAATCCTCTGCCCCTCCTCTCCGACAATTGACAGAAATCTATTCTGCCGCCGACCTATGTCAAGTTTGACAAATTTGTTGTCTCTTAATACTTCCTGGAAAACTTGGATCACAATTCCAAAGATCTCCATTGAATCTCCTAACAACTCTCTTCTTTTCCAAGCCTGGGCTGGCCCATCTTCTTCAGGTCTCCTGAATTGTGTGGCGAGAGTATCAATAGCAGTCCAGTCGTAAACCAAGTCAAATAGCCAGTTCAGGTTGTCGCGTAGCGGTGAGTAATTTGCCACCCTACGGACAGTTTTTCCCCATGTGTTTTCTATGCCCATGTAACTTGCTTGGGCATTCAAGTTATCCTCGTTAAGCCACGCTGGCTCCTCAAAACGGTTAGGTGGGAAATATAGAACACAGTTGCTATCGAATTTCCCCTCGAACCTATCTCGATCCTCTAGAGAGTAACTAGACAACAAGCAACTGCTCTCTTTGCTATCCATTGCCTTCCAAGCTGCTTTAGCATCTCTTGCAAGGAGCTCCGCCGGCATGGTTTCATACTCCCGCTTACGGCTCCTGACCATTAGTTCACAAAAATACAGATCCTCATCGAAGTCCACCCTGCCAAAGTAACCCTCGCAATTGGACTTGATATATCTTGTGCTTCTTACCTTGAACGCTTGTCCTGTTTCGACTTCTGGCGACTCCGGATAGACATGATCCTTTATACCAATCAATGCATTAACTACATGTGACAAAAGGATGCTCTTGCCTGTGCCATTCTCTCCTACCAATACGACAGGCTTGGGCAAATCTCCCTCGAAAGGGAACTCAATGTCGAGCTGCTCAATTGGACCATAATTGATGATCTGAACTCTTTTTGCATACATAGGTATGAAGTCTTCCTATCTCTACACTCTCCAATCAATGCCTAAGCCAAGGATGATAGTTGCCAAATGTTACAGACGCTACACCTTCGCAATCTTTCGAGCCTCTACACGTTCAGCGATGTCAATGCCTGATTAAATTTCAGCCGTACGCAGTTCGGACGTCTGTTGAAGATTCAGCCAAAAGTGCGGCGTGGTGCCAAAGTAGTGGGACAAACGCAGGGCCGTGTCGGCACTTATTCCTCGCTGGCCCTTCAAGATTGCCGTAATCCGGTTGGTCGGCACGTTCAGGGCCTTTGCTAGAGCGTTGGCCGACATACCGAGTTCATGCAGCTCTTCGCCTAGGATTTCCCCAGGATGCACCGCTCTCATGCCATTGTCAACACGCATCCCACACTCCTCAACAGAGAGTCTGATAGGTAAGTAAGCACTATTGTCCCATACTGTGCCTCTAACGTATTGCCGCCTTCGAGCGCGTCAGCATGTAGTAACTACTGGTTACAAAGCAAGTTGGGTCTCGTTTGGCTGCATGGTATGATGGTTTCAGTCTCACCACCATACCGAATTTCTCAGCACTTCTTGCCTATTTTAGCTTTGGATTCATGAGTACGTACTACATCACAACCCCGATCTATTACCCCAACGCAAAGCCCCATATCGGCACGGCGTTTACCACCATCGGCAGCGACGTGCAGGCTCGCTACCGGCGGTTAAAGGGGTACGACACGTTCTTCCTGACGGGTCTTGACGAGAACAGTCTGAACGTCGAGCGCCAGGCGCGTAGCCAAGGCAAAGACCCCCAGACCTATTGCGATGAAATGGCTGAGTTCTTCAGGGAACTGTGGGAGAAGCTCAATATCTCGCACGACTGCTTCATCCGCACCACTGAGGAGCGCCACAAGCACGCGGCCCGCCTCTTGTTGCAGAAGTGCTATGATGCCGGCGACATCTACAAGGGCACCTACGCGGGATGGTACTGCCTCTCCTGCGAGGCCTTCTACAGTGACGACGACCTTGTAGACGGCAAGTGCCCCGTCCACGATAACGAACCGGAGTGGACGGAAGAAGAGAACTACTTCTTTGCCCTTTCCAAGTACCAAGACCGGCTGCTGGCGTTATACGAGGAGCATCCCGAGTCCGTCTTGCCTGACTTCCGGCGGAATGAAGTTGTCAACATGGTGCGCGGCGAATTGCGGGATTTTAGCATATCGCGCGCCAACAAGACCTGGGGCATTCCTGTTTCCTTCGACGAGGAACAGGTAATCTACGTCTGGTTCGATGCGCTTGCCAACTACATCACCGGCGTTGGCTTTGGACAAGACGATAGCTTGTTCGAGCGCTACTGGCCGGCGGATGCGCACGTGGTTGGTAAGGACATTATCCGTTTTCACTGCGTGTACTGGCCGGCGATGCTGATGTCAGCCGGAGTGGCCCTGCCGAAGACCGTCTGGGCCCACGGCTGGATCATGTTCCGCGGCGAGAAGATGAGCAAGACACGCGGCACGGGCGTAGACCCCTTTGAAATGGTAGACGAGTTCGGCGCCGATGCCGTGCGCTATTATCTGGTGCGTGAAATCCCCTTCGACCAAGACGGCGTTTTTTCATGGGAGAGCTTCTATAACCGTTACAATGCCGATTTGGCCAACGACCTGGGCAATCTCGTCCAACGCACGACATCCATGGTTTCACGGTACTTTGACGGCGTATTGCCTGCCCCTGGGGCCGAAACGGCGCTTGATGCTTCATTGCGTGAGGTAGCGCACAGTGCGGGCGCGGGCGCTGAGCGCGGGCTTGAGTCATGGGACCTCGACGCGGCTCTGGACAGTATTTGGACGCTCGTCACACGGGCGAATCGGTACATTGAGGAGAACGCCCCCTGGGAACTCGCCAAAGAACCCGATCGGCGCGAGCGCCTGGGAACAGTACTCTACAACGTTACCGAAGCGGTGCGCATCCTGGCTGTTTTGCTCGGTCCCTATATACCGCAAACTGCGGACGTCGTGCTGGAACGAGTAGGCGAGCCACCCCTGGTTGACGGTGCCTGGGAGCCCGGCCTCAAATGGGGGCTTCTCAGGCCGGAGCGGACGATTACTACCGGTAAGCCGCTCTTTCCCCGCCTGGAAGTGCCGGAGGCCTAAGTGAGAGCGTAGCCGGACCTCACGAGTACGCGCATGACGGATACTCACGCCCACCTCAACTCACCTCGCTTTGCCGCAGACTTGCCAGCGGTGATCGAGCGCGCTGCGGCAGCCAATGTGACGGCAATTGTGGTGGTAGGCGTGGACTTATCCTCAAGTCAGGCGGCCGTAGACATTGCCGCCCGGTATCCCAACTGTTGGGCGACGGTCGGCGTGCATCCGCACGAGACCGAAACATGTACTTCCGCCACCTGGCGTCAATTGAAAGCGCTAGCGCGCGCGCCTAAGGTGGTGGCCGTTGGTGAGACCGGCCTCGACTACTATCGCAACCACGCCTCCAAGCCCGCTCAGCAAAATGCCTTTTCCAAGCAGCTTGCTATCGCGGCAGAGTCCCAGCTACCCGTAGTCGTCCACATGCGCGATGCCTACCCTGACGTCTACCGGGTGCTCTCACATGCCCGCCAACCAATCGAAGTCATTATGCATTGCTTCTCCGGCGATAGTGCGCAGGCGTCTGCATTCATCAATCTTGGGTGCATGATTTCGCTTGCGGGGCCGGTAACGTTCCGGTCGGCGGAAAAGTTACATGACGTTGCAAAGATGGTACCATCTGATAGGCTCTTTATTGAGACGGATTGCCCGTATCTCGCGCCTGTTCCGCACCGCGGCAAGCGCAACGAGCCTGCATACGTGCGGTATACTCTGGATTCTATCGCTGAGAGGCGCGGCGTAGCACCAGAAGAGCTAGAAGAGATCACGGACACCAATGCCCAGACGACTTTCAGAATCCCCGCCCCCGGCGCACCCGATTGAAACGCGGGCGCCAATCGCCCAAATAGCGTCGCCTGTGGCGGAAGGGCTCGAGCGGGTAGATGTCTTCCTCGCTGCCGTATGGGAAGAATCGCCAAGTCCTGCTCTCTCTCAATTGGTGCGCCACATTCTGGCGGCCGGCGGCAAAAAGCTGCGTCCGCTAATCACCTTGCTCTGCGCATCGGTGCAGACGCCGGCAGACGCACGCGCAGTGAAGGTCGCCGCAGCGATTGAGATCCTCCACGCCGCAACGCTTATCCATGACGACGTGATAGACCACGCCTACGTGCGTCGCGGCTTACCCACGGCTAATTCGATGTGGTCCAACACCCTTGCCGTGCTCTCCGGTGACTACCTCTTCGCCAAGTGCTCCTATATCGTCGCACAAATGGGCGATCCGGCGCTTGTCCGCATGTTGGCTCGTACCGTCATGCGTATGGTTGCGAGCGAGACGACACAGTTCTCAAGCATCGAGCAAACGGATGTCTTGGAAGACGAGTATTTTCGGAAAGTTCAGGGAAAGACCGCGTCTCTTCTCGAGCTGTGTTGCGAGGCGGGCGGACTGGTTGGCGGCGCATCGGAGGAAGAACGACGAGCCCTGCGCAGATATGGCGAGAATCTAGGTACCGCCTTTCAGATTGCGGACGACATCCTAGACATTACCGGCTCGGAAGAGGAACTGGGCAAGCCCGTCGGTGGTGACCTGCGTGAAGGGACCATTACGCTGCCCATCATCATTTTCTTGCGGCAAGAGCCGGCACATGCCGCCGTAACCGGGCTGCTCAATCAGGAAGTGGACAACGAGAGTGCCGTTTGGGAAGCAGTGGAGGCAATTCGCGATTCCGGAGCGATCGAGATCGCCTATGACATGGCATGGCAGTTTGGCGAGCGGGCGCGCTCGGCTTTGAACGCTGTGCCTTCCGGCAACAGCCGCGATTCCCTCAATATGCTCATCGACTACGTTATAGAGCGACGACAGTAACCTACAATCGCGCGAGGCGAAGGGGGTTCAAATGACGCGTGTCCTTATCGCAGAATTGCAGCAAGAGACGTCAACCTTTAACCCGCATCCGACTCAGTATGAGGACTTTCTTATCGTGCGGGGCGCTGCCATTCTGGCTGAGCTTCAGGGCACGAATACCGAGGTGGCGGGTGCGCTGGACGTCTTTGCCGAACACGGTGACGTTGAAATTGTACCGACAGTGGCGGCCTGGGCCGTGCCGCACGGGCCGGTAGTTGATGCCGTTCTCGACCGGTTGATACAAGACATTCTGGCTGAAGCGGAGAAGAATCGGGATGTGGACGGCGTACTCCTCGTCCTCCATGGCGCTATGGCCAGCCCGACTGAATTCGACCCGGAGGGAAGGCTGCTCGAGGCGCTCCGTGCATGCATGGGGAGTGTTCCTATCGTCGCCTCGCTTGATCTCCACGCCGTGATCACTGACCGCATGCTCCAGGGAGCAGACATGCTGGTCGGCTACCACACCTATCCGCATACGGACTTCTATGAGACTGGAGCACGGGCGGCCCGAAACCTGTTGCGCATTCTGAATGACGGCGCAAAGCCGATCACGGCCCGTGTTGCCATTCCGTTGATGGCCCGGGGCGATGAGCTACTCACTGCCACCGGACGCTTTGGCGATGCCATTCGCATGTGCCAGGCTCTCGAAGACTCTCCGGGTGGACTGGTCGCAAACATCTATCTCTCTAATCCATTTACCGACGTGCCCGGTCTACAGTCTTACGTCATCGTGACGACGGACAATGATGAAGCGCGGGCCAATGCAGAAGCTGAACGAATTGCGGAGTTCATGTGGGAGAATCGGGACTTGTGGATGGCAGAACTGACTGCACTCCCGGAAGCGGTTGCCGCGGCGCAGGCGACATCCGGCCTTACGGTCTTTTCCGATGCTGCCGATGCCACATCTTCCGGAGCACCGGGCGATAGCAATGCCGTGCTCAAGGAATTGCTGGCACAGGAGTATAGCGGCCGCGCGTTGATACCGCTTGTTGACGTGCCGGCAGTGGCGGCCGCGTTTGATGCCGGTGTGGGGAGTAAGATTACCGTTCCGCTGGGCGGCACCATGGACCCCACCCGCCACACACCATTTACGACTACGGTTTATGTAAAGAGCTTGCATGACGGCGCGTTTGCCTACGAGAACGGAGTCATAGAGCAGGCGGGGCGCACGGCTGTGCTTACCATCGGGAATATCGTGCTGCTCACCACTGAGCGTTACGTTCTCTTTGTAGGCCGCAGAGTCTTCCAAGCATTCGGTCTTGAACCGCAAGACTTCTCTCTGGTTGTCGCGAAGTCCCCTAACGGATTCCGCACGTGGTATGAGTCGATTGCATCCCGCATCGTCCACCTGGACACGCCGGGCTCCGCGAGCCTCAATCTCGAGTCACTGCCATACGAACACTGCGTGCGGCCAATATATCCGTTGGATGAAAACGTCGTCGCCACGTTGCGCGCGGAGTAACCGCTAGAGCCGGTTTGGGCGTCTCTCCGGTGCGGCCTCATCTCCGCACAATTCTGAATCACGGTGCGATGGTCTCACAACAAGAAAAACCGACGTATGTCCGGCGCATGTTCGATGCCATCGCGCCAACGTATGACTTAATGAACACAGTCATGACGGCAGGCGCCCACCATCTATGGCGGCGCTCGGTAGCGCGTCAGATCGTCGCCGACGATCCCCGCGTCGTCCTGGATCTCGCTTGCGGGACCGGTGACCTAAGTCTCGCGGTGTTGCAAGAATCAATGGCGCCCTGCATGATCCTCGGCGCCGACTTTTCTCCTCCGATGCTCAACCTCGCGCAAGAGAAGCATGCGCGCCTGCCGGAGAAACGCTTTCCGGTGGAGTTCTTGCAAGCAAACGTACTCTCCTTGCCCTGCAGGACGCCAGTGTTGACGTTGTAACGAATGCGTTCCTGCTCCGTAATCTTGTTGATCTCGGAGAATTCTTCACCGAGTGCCACCGCGTTCTGCGGCCGGGCGGACGCTTCATCACCTTGGAGATAACCCATCCGCCCATGCCGGGGTTTCGGAGCGCCTTTCAACTTTACTTCAACAACGTTGTCCCAGCCCTAGGGAAACTGCTGGTTCGTCACCAAGAGGCATACACCTATTTGCCCACGTCCCTGCAAGCATTCCCGGATGCGCCAACCCTGGCCCAAGCTATGCGGGAATCAGGATTTGCCGAGGTCTCGTACCGGTACCTTGGACTCGGTACAGTGGCAGTGCACACTGCGAATAAGGTACCCTGAAAAGAAAGTAAGTAGAGAAACTTCACTCTTATCCGGAAGGAGACAATCTGAGATGAAACGACGCCTTAGCCTCGCGCTCTTGATCGCATTCATCGTTGCACTCATCGGCGCACCGGCCGCCTTCGCGGCTGATTTTCGCACGGATACGTCGATTAGCATCGGTGATGACGAGGTCATCAATGACGACCTCTATCTGTTTGGCACCACCATCACCGTTAACGGCATCGTCAACGGTGATCTCTTTGCTGCCGGCAACTTATTGACTGTCAACGGGGTTGTGAACGGAAACGTGTTTCTCTTGGGCCAAGACGTGACAGTGAACGGTACCGTTTCCCGCGGCGCGCGCATAACTGCCAACAGTGTGACGCTATCTGGATCGATTGGTGAAGACCTCTTGCTGCTCGGCAACTCTACAGGTATACACGGCGGCGCAACCATCGGCCGTGACTTGATCGCCACGGTATCGTCATTGACGCTTGATGGTACGGTACAACGCCGCATAGCCGGAAATGCGCAGACGGTAACGCTCAACGGCAGCGTTGGTTCAAATGTCGATGTTGGCGTAGATGACCTCACCATTACCGAAGACGCGAGCATCGGCGGCGATCTTACGTACCGCTCAGATAAGATGGCTGAGATTGCCGGCGGCGCAGATATCGGTGGAGACGTAAACCATGAAATGGCGGCGGAGGCGGAAATCGAAACCGGTTTCTCAATAGGCTCTTTTGTTCCAAGTATCATCGGACTCATCATGACCGCAGTCTATGGCACCGCGCTGCTCCTCATATTCCCCCGGCTTACGGTTACGGCGTCGAATCAATTGCTTGAGAAACCCCTCATGAGCATCGGAATGGGCATTGTCTTCCTCATCGTGGTGCCGATCGTTTCCGTTCTTGTGATGATTACCGTTGTCGGCATTCCACTGGGGTTGATTGCTCTCCTACTCTACGGCATCGCGCTCTTCTCAGCGCAGGTGTTCGTCGGCATGACTCTAGGCAGACTGATCCTCAGCTTCTTCTCTGATGGCAATCGACGCATGATTCAGTTCTTAGGATTGCTGCTTGGGCTGCTCATCCTCTTTGGCGTTTCATTCATTCCCTATTTCGGGCCATGGGCTCCACTCGTCGTAATAATTCTTGGCCTAGGCGGTTTGATGCTTGCAATCGGTCGACTGCGGCACGATCAAGCACGCGGCTCTGCGCAGCCTGCTGAGGGATAGCCTGTGCGGAAAGGAGAAGTCGCCGCAGAAGCTGCGGCGACCGACCTTGTCTTTGAGACGGCGCCGGCCCATCGTCAATGGGATGAATTGGTTACTTCTTGGGACGGTGAGCTGCTACAGAGCTGGGGTTGGGGCGAATTCAAGTCTCGCACGGGATGGACCGCATCGCGAATGCTCTGTTTGCGCAACGGAATGCCTGTCGCCGCGGCTCAATGGCTGCGGCGACCTGTTCCTTTGCTGGGCTCCCTCGCGTACGTGCCCCGCGGGCCGGTCACTGCTCCGGGCGAATGTGGTGTTGCAGGAGCCGTCGTCCGGCAGGTAGCAGCCGAGGCGCGGCGCGCTCGTGCATTTGTACTCTGGGTGGAACCACCTTGGGAAGAAGGCGACGGCCCGGTTCTGCCCTGCAATTTCGTCACGACACCTAACTACATACAGCCGCCTGCAACCGGGACCATCGATCTCCGCCCTCCATGCGATACCGTGTTTGCCGGCTTTCAGAGTAGTATGCGCCGCAATGTCCGCTTGGCCGACCGGCGCGGCCTGGCGGTGCGGGAAGGAAGCACCGAGCGAGACTGGCAAGAGTTCTACTCGCTGCTAACTGAGACAGCGGAGCGTGACGGTTTTGGCATCCATACCTGGCCGTACTTCGCAACGATGCGGGAAGTCCTCGAGAACGCGGGGATAGCAAAACTCTTCTTGGCCGAACACGCCGGTAAGCCCGTGGGCGGCCTGCTTCTTACGGTCTACGGTGGTACAGCGACGTACTTATTCGGCGCCAGCGCCAGCCAAGAAAGAGACTTGCGTGTTGGGCACGGGCTGCAGTGGCACGCCATGTGTTGGGCAAAAGAACACGGCTGTCACACCTACGACCTGTGGGGCATGCCAACGACGCCAAGCGCAACCGACCCCCTAGCGGGGGTCCATCGTTTCAAGCGCGGGTTCTCGCCAAGCATGGTTACGTACTCTCCCACCTTAGAAGCAGCGCTTGATTCGCGTCGATTCTGGGTGTGGCAAAAGCTGGCGCCGTTAACACGCAAGCTGCTGCCCGGTTTCTGAATATCCCGCACGTTTAGTACGTCTTGTGAGCGCGACCCATTGAACTCATCCGGTCTAAACGTCATCGCCTGTGTCTCGCAGTTAGCCTGGGATCAGGCGCTGCGGGCGCTGCCCGACCGGCACTTTCTCCAAACCTGGGAATGGGGGGCGCTCAAGGAACGGTATGGCTGGCAAGCTCAACGCTACATATGTGAGCGTAACGGGCAGGTCGTAGCCGCGTTCACCTTGCTCACGCGAAGGCTTCCCCTGCTGCCATGGACCATCGGCTATGTACCGAAAGGTCCATTGTTCGACTATGCAGATCGGGCTTTGTTTGCTGCCGTACTCGATGAAATCACCGCCGTTGCGCGAGCCGCGCGTGCGGTTTATGTCAAGATTGATCCTGATTTCGCCGCAGACGACATGACCGCAGCCGGAATCTACCGCGAGAACGGATGGCACGCCAGCGAGGAACAAATACAGTTTCCCCATACCGCCATGCTCGACCTAAGCGGCGACCGGGATGCCCTGCTCGCAGCTATGAAACCGAAAACCCGCTACAACATCCGCCTGGCCTCGCGCCGCGGTGTCGATATTCAGCAGACGACCGATTGGTGCACGTTGTTTCAGCTCTACGCGGACACCGCGAATCGCGACGGCTTTGCGATTCGTGAAGAAGGCTACTATCACGCTCTGTGGTCTTCTTTTCAAAAATCCGGGCAAGGCGAGGCGTTCATGGCGTTCGTCGGCGGCGAGGCTGTTGCCGGTCTATTCTTAATGCACACAGGAGACACCGGCTGGTTCTACACCGGTGCATCGTCCCAGCGGCACCGCGACAAGATGCCCAACTATCTGCTCCAGTGGCATGCCTTTCAGTGGCTTATCGACCGCGAGTACCGCAGGTACGACTTCTGGGGCGCGCCAACCGTGATGGATGAAAGCGATCCATTGTGGGGAGTGTATCGGTTCAAGCGCGGTTTCGGCGCGCGTTACGTGCGTCGTCTGGGCGCACACGATCGCGTGTTGAATCGTCCCGGATACAACCTGCTCACGCAGACCATTCCCCGCTACCGGCAGTTTCGCCGTCTTCTGGCAGGCTAGTCCTCCGCAGGCGGCCGGCATGCCTTGACCGCAGGGCTTAGGTAAACTACCATGCGCGCATGAATCGTTGCGATCATTGAGGAGCGTGATTTCATGGCAAGAATCGCCTTCATTGGCGCCGGCAGCGTAACCTTCGCTCGCCGCATCCTGACCGACATCCTTACGTGGCCCGAGCACAGCGAGAGTTCGCTGGCGCTCATGGACGTCGACGGCGAGACTCTGGAAATCACGACCCAGTTCGTGCAGCGCCTCATCAGGGAACAAAAGCTCGGCGCCACTGTCACGGCCACCCAGGACCGGCGGGAAGCGATCACCGGCGCTGACTACGTAATTACGGCCATTGACGTTGGCGGCCAGCCGCTCCGCATGAAAGACTGGCAGATTCCCGCGCAATACGGTGTCTATCAGACGGTAGCCGATACCATTGGGCCGGGCGGCGTCTTCCGGGGACTACGTACTGCGCCCGTGCTTGCAGCCATCGCACAGGACATGGAGAAGCTCTGCCCCGATGCGCTGCTCATCAATTACGCCAATCCTATGAATATCAACATGTGGCTGATTGGCGCTACCAGCAACATTCGTGCTGTCGGGCTATGCCATAGCGTACAAGGCACGGCGGCAAGGCTTGCGCAATTCATGGGCATGCAGCCGGAAGAGGTGTCGTATTGGGTGGCCGGCATCAATCACCAAGCGTGGTTTCTGCAGCTCCGGCGCAACACCTACCGTGGGGAAGACCTGTATCCACGTTTGCGTGCAACGATGGATGACCCAGAAACCTACGCCAAAGACAGTGTGCGTTTTGAAATCTTGCGCCACTTTGACTATTTTGTTACCGAGTCGAGTCACCACATGTCGGAGTACACGCCGTGGTTTCGCCGTACTGCAGCCGACCGCGCACGCTTCATACCGGAACATCTCAAGCGCTGGGCCGAAGAAAACGCTACGCAGGGGATTGGTAGTTCGCTGCAAAACCTAGATGAGGAAGCGAAGATTCGCGAATCATTCATGTACGCCCGCCATGAGCGGCGCGAAGACTACTTTGCAAATCAACGGAGGGATCTCGAAAGATCGGAACCACTACCCTTCAACCGAACCCATGAATACTGCTCCTTTATTGTTCACGCCATTGAGACGAATACGCCCTATCGCTTCAACGGCAACGTGCCGAACACGGACTTGATTTCAAACCTACCCCCTGGGTGCAACGTGGAAGTGCCGATCCTGGTGGACAGCGCAGGCATTCATCCGTGCTACATTGGCAACCTGCCCGCTCAATGCGCGGGCATCAACCGCACCAACGTGAACGTGCAGGAACTCACTGTACAGGCAATCCTGGAGCAGGACCGTAGGTTAGTGCAAGATGCAATTGCCTTGGACCCACTTACGACCACACAATGCTCATTGGAAGACGTGCGCGCTATGACTGAGGAACTCTTTACAGCCAGTGCCGACTTCATGACAATCTAGCGCCGGCGCAATGCTGCCCGCTCCGATGACTTGCTTTGCCGGTCGGAGCGGCTTGCAAAGGAAATGAGCAAATTCACATGAATTGACAGTACTGCGCTAGAGGCGACATGTAAAGAGGAGCGATTGAGACTGGGCAATAAGCTGGGAAGTGAAAATGTCCCAAGGTAGCGAAGAGACACGCCGCAAAACAGATTCAACTGATGAGACCCCTGAAGGCTTTCCTATCTGCCAGTGGTGCGGGGGTGCCATTACGAAGAAAGATGACTTGGTGGTTGCAGCGCAAGAGACCGGCGCGCCACCGCAAATAGCTCCTGTGGGGTATACCGCACCCCGCACATTCGCCACGTATCACCGAAGCTGCCATCCGGAATACGTGGAAGAAGAGCAGTCAGAGCATGCAGCGGTCGCCCCCACTCTCTGGACACCCGAAAACATCGCTATCATCGGAGTCACCGTTTGCGTGATTCTCGTAGTGTTGGTCTTCGCCTTCCTCCCCCAATAGCGCCGCGCCAGTTTCTTGGCTGCGAATTAAGGAGAATGCAGGGAAGAGAGCGAGACAAACTTGACGACCGAGAAACTATCACGTAAACTTCACGTGTACTGTGTCGCGCATGGGTGGATACGCATTGTCTTTAAGAGGTGCGCGGAAAACAGCAGTGTTTAGAAGGTCATGCGAATGCTGCATGGCCACAGGTGGGAAAACCTAAGTGAACAGAAGGAGTTGCTGCAAGTGGCTAGTGTAACTCTTGAAGCCATCTCAAAGCGCTTTGGCGAAGTTGTCGCGGTGAGCAACATGCACTTGGAGGTTAAGGACAAGGAGTTCCTCGTCCTGGTTGGACCTTCCGGGTGTGGCAAGTCGACCACGTTGCGCATGATTGCCGGTCTTGAGGAGATCACGGAAGGAAGTCTCTTCATCGGAGACCGCTTGGTCAACGACGTGCCCCCGAAGGACCGCGACATCGCCATGGTGTTCCAGTCCTATGCTCTCTATCCGCACATGTCCGTATATGACAACCTGGCGTTCGGTCTGCGCCTGCGGCGTACGCCTAAGAAAGAGATTGACCGCCGTGTGCGTGAGACCGCCGAGATGCTCGGTATTGGCGAGCTCCTCAACCGCAAGCCGCGGCAGCTCTCCGGTGGTCAGAGACAGCGTGTAGCGCTTGGACGCGCTATCGTGCGCGACCCCGCCGTCTTCTTGATGGATGAGCCGCTGTCGAACTTGGACGCGAAACTCCGTGTTACCACGCGCGCTGAGCTTATCAAGCTCCACCGGCGCCTGGAAACCACAACCATCTACGTTACCCATGATCAGGTCGAAGCCATGACGATGGGTCACCGCATCGCAGTGATGCGCGACGGTGTGCTACAGCAATTGGACACGCCGCAGAATATCTACGACCATCCCTCCAACATGTTCGTGGCCGGCTTCATCGGCAGCCCGGCGATGAACTTCCAAGAGGCAACGCTCACCGGCGATGCGGATGAGATGTGGGTCCAGACCAGCGGCTTCAAGCTGCGCTGGCCGCCCGATAAGGCAGCCGCACTGGCGAAGACTGAGTCGGACAAGATTTACTTCGGCTGGCGGCCTGAGGATATGTTCGACCCGCGCTTCCGCCCTGCCGCGCTTGATGTGACGGAAGGCAACGGCCTAACGGCCCGCGTGGACGTGGTTGAGACCCTCGGCTCTGAGATGTACGTTTACTGCCTCGCAGGCGACATTGACTTTGTTGCCCGGCTCGACCCTCGCGCCGAGGCCATCGTCGGCCGCGACATCGAGATGGTGGTTGACGTGGAAAATTGCCACGCCTTCGACATGCGGACGCAGGAATCGATCTTCTAAGGAGACACTATTCCTACCACCGACATTCCTGCTTCGGCTTGGGATGAAACGGAAAGTAGAAAGAGGAGGCAGACATTTGGTCTGGCTCCTCTTTCTTTGTTAATAGACTCGAGTTGTATGCGTATGGAATTACGTAGTCCCTTTGCGCAAAGATGAAATCACTTAGGGCGACCTCAGCTATCCCTCCTGTCATGCCGGCGGAGAATGACTAGCAAGTTCCTCCCGTGGCTTTCTCAACTTGGAAAGTGACGGCCGGTCTACAGCTATCGGGTTAGGAGCAAGTGGTCGACCGAAAGACACTTGGTTCGCGGGGATTCATGGCCGCAGCCGCACTCCCCGTCAAACCTGGAAATGGGCTACACCGGCAGTTCCCAGAGCGCGTACCACTTGGATTGATCGGTTTCCAATGGTAGCTCCCGGTCGGCCACTGCTTGCATCCGGAGCTCAAGAGCGTTGTCACGGGTGCGCGAACCGTTGGGCGCAAACGGGTAGAACGACCCACGTTTGTAGTTGTAGATCCAATACATACCCGTCCCTGCCATGTCCACGAAGTGGAAAGCCGCTGCCAGCAACTGATCTCGGTAGCCGTGTTCGGAGAGGGTTAGGCTGACCATATGAATCGTGGTGACCAGGTCCTCGAAGTCAGGGTCTTGGAGCACTACCCAGTGGAAGCCAAATGCATCTTTCTTGATCAGGGTATCCGTGCCCGTCTCTCTGCCGCTCACATCCAGGAGATCGGCGAGTTCGCGCTGGAGATCTGCAAACTGGCTTGATGATAGCGCGCGAAAGCAAATACCGGCACTGCCCTTGCTCTCTAGCCCATTGCTCGCGGCAAATGTGAGTGCAGCGGTGGAGATGCTCATCAGGCTTTCCAGGTGGGAGCGAACCGGGCGGCTGCGACCCAGCAGCGCGTCCAGGAACTTCACTACGCACGCTCCATTTGCTGCTCAAGCTCGGCGAGTCGCTTAATGCGATTCTCAAGCGAGGGGTGGGTTGAAATCAGCCCCATCATGGAATTCTTGCTCATGGCGGGCATGATGAAGAAGGCGTTGGCCCCTTCCACCTGTCGTAGATCGTCTTGCGGTATTCTTTGCATACGACCGCTGATCTTGAGCAGGGCCGAAGAAAGGTGAGACGGGGAACCCGTAAGCATTGCGGAGCCGCGGTCGGCAGCGTACTCGCGGTACCGCGAGAGTGCCCGGATTAAGAGGAAGCTAATCACCCAGACGATCACAGCCACGATATACACCATAATTATTGCGCCCCCCTGGTTATCGCGGCCCCGGCCGCCAAAGCCCCCAAATAAGCCCATGTACATCCCAAAGCGCATGATCATGAATGCTAGGGTCGAAAAGAAGCTCGCCAAGGTAATGACCATGACGTCGCGATTCTTCACGTGGCTCAACTCGTGGGCGAGTACAGCCTCCAACTCGTCTCGGTTCAGTTGGCGTATCAAGCCGGAGGTTACCGCCACAACGGCGTGCTTGGGGTCTCTGCCCGTAGCGAAGGCATTCGGCATCGCATGCTCGACCATCGCAACGCGGGGCTTCGGCATATCCGCCATGGCCGCGAGGCGTTCCACCGTGGCGTGAAGATCAGGCGCTTGTTCCGGCGTCACCTCTTTTGCGCCCATGGACCACAGAATCATCTTGTCGCTGAAGAAATACTGGGCCCCAAGCATGGCGCCGGCGAAAACCAGCATGGTCATGGTGCCCGCGCCCAGCGACCACAACGCGGCCAAGAAGAAGACGTAGACAGCGCCTAGGAGGAAGATCGTGATGAGCATGCGAATTTGCAGCCCGCCGTCGCCGATCCATTTTTGCTTCATTAAGATTCTCCTAGAAAATATTAGAGATTTACTGTTTTTCTTTTGAAATCTGGAAGTGCCTAAACAATATCTCCGAAAGATAGCGATGCAATGCCATTCCACGCAAGTTTGATTTCGTCATTAATTATACTCCAGGTAATACACTTTTACTATTGGATTGCGCCAGGGCGAGTTGCTGCAGCATGCTACTGAGCGGCCAGTATGCATCATTACCGAAAATTTGCTAAAGTAGAGGCGTTGAGACCAACTTCATGTGACTATTCTAGCGTGCTGGAAACGCAAGTAGCTGCCACCATGAGCATTGCGGACAACATAGCCCGGGTGCAATCCCACATTGATGAGGCGGCGGAACGGTCGGGACGTTCGCCGTCTGACGTAACATTGATAGCGGTTTCGAAGGGCTTTGGCGTTGAAGCGATATCCGAAGCTGCGGCGGTCGGACATACGGCATTTGGGGAGAATCGCGTGCAGGAAGCGGCGGAGAAGGTCCCCGTGCTCCCGGATTCGCTCGAGTGGCATATGATTGGGCATATTCAATCCAACAAGGCAAAACAGGCAGCGGCGCTCTTTGACATCATTCAGTCCGTGGACGGCAACCGGATGGCCGAAGCGCTTGCACGGCAAGCGGCAAGCCTGAACCGTTGCATACCGATACTTCTCCAGGTAAACGTAACCGGGAAAGAAAGCCAGTTTGGAATCCTGCCCAGCGAATTGCCAACTGTTGCTCGCACTGTTGCTGCGCACACCACGCTGCGTTTTGACGGATTGATGACAATTGCCTCATTTACCAGTGATGAAGCAATTCTTCGCACCGAGTTTCAGATGTTGAGGCAACTGCGCGATGAACTGCAGTCAATCCTGCCCGACCACCCTTGCCGCGAGCTCTCAATGGGCATGACAAATGACTACGCAATTGCTATCGAAGAAGGGGCTACTATCGTGCGCGTTGGCCGCGCCATTTTTGGCGAGCGACCGCCTCCTGAGCCCCGAGGCGAGTCTGTGGGCGCATTGCAAATCACGTAAACGGAAACAGAGAACGAATGAATGAAGTAATTTGTACGTTTGTTGAGTTCCTCACGCTGGCGCTGATCTTTGCCATCATTGCCCGCGCGCTGGCTACATGGTTTGTCCAAGACCCGGCCAACCCCATTGTGGCGATGCTCCATGACATTACGGAGCCAATCATTGGTCCTATTCGTCGCTTCATGCCAAGTACCGGCATGATCGACTTCTCACCGTTGGTTGCACTGATCCTGCTCCAGCTTCTTCAAAGGCTTCTGGTGTTGCTGATTTGCGGTTAACCAATGTCGCGAACGGCCTTTCACATACAGGACTCCACGGATGGCTGTGAGTTGACTATCCTTGCTCGCCCGCGAGCGCGCCGCACTGAGTTTGCCGGTAAACACAATGGCGCGCTGTGCGTTCGTTTGCAGGCGCCACCGGTGGACGGCAAGGCGAACGCGGAATTGATACGATTTCTTGCCGAGAAGCTTAGCGTACCCAAGGCTGACGTCTTGCTGCTGCGCGGCGCTATGTCGCGGCGTAAGGTGCTCCTTGTGAAAGGCCTTAAGGCTGCCGGTGTATCGCGCCGAATTGGCGCATTGCGGACAGGAGAATAACACTTGCTGCAAACCCCACGAGGCACAACCGACCTTCTTCCCGATGAGCAAGCGTATTGGAACTACGTAACGGCTCACTTCAAGCAGACATGCACCGCTTTCGGCTATGGCGAAATTCGCACGCCGGTATTCGAGGACACGCGGCTCTTCCAACGTACCGTAGGCGAAGGTACGGACATCGTTGAGAAGGAAATGTACACGTTCTCGGATCGAGGCGGCGACAGCCTGACTCTGCGTCCGGAGGGCACGGCGCCGGTGGTGCGCGCCTACCTGGAACACGGCATGCATCGGTTGCCTCAGCCGGTAAAGCTCAGCTACATTGCTTCGATATTTCGCTATGACCGGCCGCAGGCAGGGCGATTGCGCCAGCATCATCAGTTCGGCGTGGAAGCCCTCGGTGAGGAAGCCGCGACAATCGACGCGGAAATAATCAGCCTACTCTTGCATCTCTATCGCAGCGTCGGCCTGACCGGCATCTCTCTGCAACTCAACAGTATTGGCGATGCCGCATGCCGACCGCAGTACATGGCAGAACTGGCGGCGTACTATCGCTCTCACGCCAATGAGCTCTGCGAAAACTGCCAAAATCGTTTGGAGCGCAATCCATTGCGACTTCTCGACTGCAAAGAGGACTCGTGTCAGTCCTTCATCCATGAGGCGCCACACACGCTGGACAGCCTGTGCGCCGATTGTGACGCGCATTTCGGCACGCTCAAGCGCTCCCTGGAGGCCATGGGCATTAGCTACACGCTGAATCACACGTTGGTACGCGGTCTGGACTACTATACGCGCACCGTCTTCGAGGTGTGGCCGGAAACGGTGGGGCGGCAAAGCGCGCTAGGCGGCGGCGGCCGCTACGACGGCCTCGCAGGGCAGATCGGCAAGCGCGACCTGCCAGGCATCGGCTTCGGCACAGGCATCGAGCGCATCATACTGAATCTACAGCACCAGGGCGTCGCACCTGCTGACGACCGGCCTTTCGGCGTGTATGTGGCGACACTCGGTGAGCGAGCCGGAATCTACGGCATTGGCTTGGTGAGCAAACTGCGGCAGCGAGGCATCCGCGCGCTTATGACCTACCGGCCACGCAGCCTCAAGGCACAACTACGCCAGGCTGGAAACCTCGCAGCGAACTACGCCGTGATAGTCGGTGATGACGAACTGGCGGAAGGACAGGTCTTGCTACGAGACCTGCAATCAAGCACGCAGGAGCACGTAGTAGAAGCCGACCTCATGCCGAAGCTTGAGCAACTGCGTGCTGGCGGAGAAGCTACCCCGGGGTGCGCTTGAAGGCGGGCTTAGGCATTCGTGAGCCGACAGAGCGCCCTCTAGACCGGTACGCCCGCTAGCTCTTCGATGAGTTCGACGTTTTCGTCGACCTCTGCCTTGTTCTCCATGCCCAGCACAATCGCGTCAACGCTGGGAAGATCGAGCACATAACCGAGCGCCCGTCGACGATCCTCCAGGAGCTTGCCTGCTCCATAGACCTTCATCCCATAGATGCCCTTGCCATTCGCAGACATCTCGTCCATTACCGGGATGACCTCTTCGGGAGAGGCATCCATGATGACACCGGCATAGTTGATGCGAGCAAGCACTACCTCTACCCAGGGGGTAATGGCTGCCAGCTTGAAGGCCTCGAAGTCGTGGCAAGAAACACCCACCGCTCGAATCAAGCCTTGCGCCTGACACTTGGAAAGCGCATCCATGCAGTCCTCGTAGCGCGTTGTCCAGTCGTCCTCCGTGAGGCAGTGCAAGAGCACAATGTCGGCATAGTCGGTGCCCAACTCACGCAAGAAGCGTTCAACGTCATCTCGCACGCCGGCCGGGGTACGTGACGTAGTCTTGGTTGTGATTACCACCTGTTCGCGGGGCAGCTTGCGCAAAGCTTCCCGCACGTGGGGATGGGAACCATATTGATCGGCAGTATCCCAGAAGCGCACACCGGAGTCATAGGCATAGCAGAGGAGGTCGATGAGCCCTTCCGTGCCGAGCTTGCGCGTTTGGTTCGACGAGCCGCTCCATCCAACTGTGCCGGTGCCGATGCAAAGGCGGGAGACTTCAATTCCGGAGTTTCCGAGCATTACTTGCTGCATAGTGGTCCACTCCTCTTTCTTTCTAATTCCTGATTCGTCTCTATTCTATCATTCGCAATCCATCGATGCTTGACCCAAAACAGCTATGGGAATACGTACGGCTGCGCTAGTTGCACCGCCACACCGAACGCTGCTCCACCAAGAATCAGCCAAACGGAGTTGATCTTTGTTCGCCACAGCAATGCCAGCACAAGTCCCGCAGCTATGACGGTCGGAATGTCAATGAGTGCCGCCTGTCCAAGTAATATTGCCACGGCTCCCATCAGTCCTATTGCCGCACTCACGACGCCGTCCAGCACGGTACTGAACACCTTTGAACTTCGAAGTTTGGGGATCCAGGGATTCACAGCCGCGACGAACAGGAATGAGGGCAAGAAGATGCCAACGGTCGCCAAAGCGCTCGCCAGCAGCGCCCCTTGAGTGGTGCCAAGGTATTCGTGCCCGATGATATATCCCACGAAAGAGGCAGTCGTGAAGAGCGGACCGGGCGTTAGCTGTCCCACGGCTACCGCGTCGAGTAACTGGTCTTCGCCGAGCCAACCGAGACCTTCAACGAAATTGCCATGCAAGAATGCCAGCAACACATATCCACTGCCATAGAGCACGGCACCGATCTTGAGAAAGGTGAGAAAAAGCTGCCCGAGGCCGAAAGGCGCGGCGACGGGAACGAGCAACACGGCTGGGAGCCCAAGCAACGGTTTGGCGAGAGGGGAAACCGAGGCGAGCGAGGCAAGAGGCAGGGCCAGCAAGCTGTTCTTGCCCACGATATTCGGCAGTTTTCCACGAATAGACGCGATGATAGCTACAAGCGCGCCACTGCCGAAGAGCACAAGAAGCTCATTGATGCCCGTAAGCGCGAGTACACCCGCTGCGATTCCGAGGAGAGCGAGCGGTACGCTGCGCCATGCGGTTCTGTACAGCCCAAACAGTGCATGCACAATGATAGCAATGACGACAGGCTTGACCCCGTAAAGAATCCACGCCGCTTGCGGCAGGTGACCGAATTCGGTATAGGCCCATGCAAGAACGGTCACCATGAGCGCTGCGGGCAGGATAAAGGCGATGCCGCCCCCGATCAGGCCGCGCCAACCGCTCCGCTGTGAAGAAATGTGGATCGCCATCTCGGTGGAGTTAGGGCCCGGAATGAGATTGGTTGCCGCCCACAGGTCGACGAACTGCTGCTCAGTAAGCCATTTTTTTCGCTCCACCAACTCACGATGCATCATCGCCACGTGGGCGGCCGGACCGCCAAACGCAACGCACCCAAGCACGAAGAAGTAGGAAACGACCTCACGCAGTCGTTGTTGTTTGCTCACGAGAAACTGCTAATCCTGCTTAGACCCACAAGCCACTCTTGGAGATGAACTCTTACGACCAGGCAAAGCTCTCAATGGCTCAGTCTTGGCGTGAAGAATTGCATTCAGGCAAAACACAAGGTTGAGCGCAAGCTCACTCAGCCAACTTGAATTCGCCTTCTTCTCAATCCCTCTTTGCCATCAACGCCAGCCGAAACATGCTTGCTTGCACGCGCCTCCGCTACAGGATACATGGGCATCCCACATCAAGCACGATTTCTGCCTAGAGGCAATACCTTGTCGCATAGAAGTCAACAATTTTGATGGGGCGAAGGTGAGTTATCTAGCCACCAGTCAAGCGTTTCGACGCTACCGCTTGCATCCAGGTGGAAGGTGACAAGTAACGCGCTCTCTTGTACTGTAGACTAGTGCATGGACGGTTTCCAAGGAGGTCTCGATGCCGCGGATTGTACGAGTGGCAGTTTGTTCCACGCCGCTCCGCGTGCCGGAAGATTCCGACAACGAGAAACGCAACTATAACTTGAATGTTGCGGAGGAGCTCATCGCCCGGGCAGCGGAGCGCCAGGCCGACATTGCCTGCCTTCCGGAAGTCTTTCACGTGAAGGGCATCAACCGCGCCGGTAAGGCCGGGGAGTGGTTTGAGGGAGTGCCGGGAGGCCCGACCTATGACCGCATGTCTCAAGTTGCCCAGCGTTATGGCATCAACGTAGTGGCTCCAATTCTTGCCGTCGAGGAGGGCGAACGCCGCAACCTGGCGATGGTCTTCGACCGTACGGGCAACTATATTGGCGGTTACCAGAAGGTTCACCTAACCGATACCGAACGTTATGAGTGGGGAATTGTCCCTGGACGTGATTGGCCGGTATTCGAGCTCGATTTCGGCAAGATCGGCGTGACGATCTGCTACGACGTAAACTTCCCTGAAGGCTTTCGCATTCTCGCCCTGCAGGGAGCCGAAATCATCTTTCACCCGACGGTCTACGGCATGTATGGTGAGGTCGGCTGGGAAGCGGTCATTCAGTCGCGGGCAATTGACAACTGTGTTTACGTCTGCCCGGTAAACAACGGTATCGATGACGATGCCCCTTGGATGCCCGGCATGTGTCTGAATCGGAGCAGCGTAATTGGGCCGGACGGCATCGCACTGGCTGATCTGGGGCGCTACTGGGGTACTGCGGTGGCAGAGATCGATTTGGATCGACCCCGCATGGTGCGGAGCATGGGAGTGTCCGGAGAGGCGAACTTCCGTGAACAGATGTGGCAGCATCGCCGGCCCGAAACCTACGGCAAACTAACAGAGCCCGGCTATTGGGTAGCAAACGGTCATCCACGACACGCATCCGTTGCCGCAAGCGCGGCGGAAAAGGAGTAATCGGTGATGGCACAGAAAACTATGGTCCAATTCACTGAGTCCCTTGAGTTATATTCTCACGCACAAGACGTTGTCGCCGGCGGCACGCAGACTATGAGCAAGCGTCCGAGCGCGTATGCCTACGGCGCTTACCCGATCTATGCGTCGCGAGCCAGCGGCTCTCACATATGGGACATAGATGGGAACGAGTACATCGACTTTGTGAACGGGCTCGGCCCCATCGTGCTGGGTTATTGCTATCCCGAGGTCGATGCTGCCATTGCCGAGCAACTCAGCAAAGGCATAATCTACGGGTTGCTTTCACCGCTGGAGGTCGCGGCGGCAGACTGCCTCATCGACGCCGTACCGGCCGCCGAAATGGTGCGTTTTCTCAAAGGCGGCGCTGAGGCGAATAACGCGGCGGCACGCATCGCCCGCGCCTACACCAAGCGCGAAGTAATTCTCAACAACGGCTATCGCGGTTGGTCGGACGGCTGGAACGCCGACCGCAATGACGGCGGCATTCCAACTGCATTGGAGTCGACGGTCAAGCCGTTTCGTTACAACGATCTTAGTCACCTCGAGGATCTCTTTCGCGCTCATGACAACAAGGTCGCTGCCGTTGCTCTAGATGCTGCATCTCTGGGCAAGGAGCCGCAGCCCGGCTATCTCCAGGCGCTGAACGACCTGGCGCACAGGCATGGCGCGCTCGTTATCTATGATGAAATCGTCACTGGTTTTCGCCTAGCCATGGGCGGAGCGCAGGAGTACTTTGGCGTTACGCCGGATCTTGCGACGTTTGCCAAAGCCATGGCGAACGGCATGCCGCTTGCCGCGGTAGTTGGCAGCAAGGAAGTAATGAAGACGGCCGAGAACTGCCTCATCAGCATCACGTATGGCGGTGAAGCGCTGTCGCTGGCTGCTGCCGTGGCGACAATGAACATCCTGCGTGAGCAGAACGTCCAGGAGCAACTTCACCGGTCCGGAGAATTGCTCAAGGACGGTATCAACGCTGCGGCGACGCGTGCCGGAGTGGCCCTCGAAGCCTACGGTCTGGCGCCAATTTCCGGTGAACGCTTCCTCGATGCCAGGGACGCTGAAGAAGAGAGCCTAATGTGGCGGTTTCTCCTGGCCGGTTGCGCCCAGCGCGGCTTGCTCATCCGGCGCGGCGGCGTGAATTTCATCACGTTCTCGCATACCGAAGACGACATTGCACAGACGGTCGCTGCAATAGAGGATACCTTGCACGAGCTGCGCCGCGTACGCGAAGCCGGGGGCCTCGCAAGTGCCGTTGGCGAAATCGCTGCCACCACCCATCCCGATATTACGCGCACACAACGGTAATCCCGATCACACAATGCTGCTACCCTTAGTCATCACCATCCACTTGGATCCGGTCCTCGTTAGTATTGGCCCCATAGCGTTTCGCTGGTACGGGCTAATGTACGTGATCGGAATCATGGTGGGAATGTGGATTATCCGAAAGTATGCCAATCAGTGCGGCATAAGCGACGATCAGATCAACAAGCTCTTCTGGCCGGCGGCGATTGCGGGCTTCCTCGGCGGGCGGCTCTACTACGTTATTCAGCAACCCATCAGCCCATATCTGGAGCGGCCTTGGCGCATCTTTGCCACCTGGGAAGGGGGCATGGCGTTTTACGGCTGCATCTTTGGGGTAGTGCTCGCGATCCTCATTACGTGCTGGCGAGCGAATATCGCCCTTTGGCCGGTACTCGACACTGCCGGGCTGCTTGCGCTTCCCGCTCAGGGGATTGGACGAATCGGCAACATTGTCAACGGCGACGTCATTGGCTATCCGGCTGATTTGCCCTGGGCGTTTCTCTATACACATCCTGCGACGTTTGCCCCCAGTACAACGGTTGCCTATCATCCTGCCGCAGTCTATGAACTCTTGGGTAACGTCTTAATCTTTGCCATACTCTGGCCGCTCCGGCATCGGTTCCGGACGCCCGGCATGGTGTTTGCGCTGTACCTCATCGGGTACTCAATTTCGCAGATTATTATATTTATCTGGCGGCTGAACGAAGTCGTACTTTGGAACCTGAAACAAGCACAGGTGACCGGGATCATTGTCGCAATTGCCGGCATCTTGCTTGCAGTGTATCTGCGCAAAGCGGCGCAGAACGGAGACACGCAAAAAGCCTAGGGAGGAGCCCTAACCGCAAACATGTCGAAAACATCTCGTTTGCTTCTCATTCTCATTGTTTTCGTGGGTGGCATATCCAGTTTGGGTACGGAAATTGCCACGTCCCGACTTATCGCCCCGTTCTTTGGTACCTCGCTCTTCGTTTGGGCAAATGTCATCGGCTTCGTGCTCTTCTACCTGACGTTGGGCTATTACCTTGGCGGACGCTTGGCGGACCGTTATCCCCGCCAAGAGGTGCTTTACCAATTGACGGCAGTGGCGGCAATCATGATCGGACTGCTTCCATTTGTCTCGCGGCCTGTCCTGCAATACTCGCAGGAGGCGTTCGCCACATATTCTCTCGGCGTCTTTTGGGGATCTCTCGCGGTGGTTATGCTGCTGCTTGCGGTCCCGATTACGTTGCTCGGCTGCGTCTCACCGTTTGCGATTAGATTGTCCCTAGAAGATGGAGACGTGAAGAAGTCAGGGAGTGTGGCCGGCAAGCTCTATGCAATATCGACCATCGGCAGTTTGCTCGGCGCCTTTCTGCCCACGCTGGTGTTGATTCCGAACATCGGTACCAGAAACACGTTTCTCACATTTGCCTTCACGCTCCTCGTCCTTTCTATCGTTGCTTTGGGCAGACGGAAACTCTATCCAATTGTGTTTCTGCTCGTTCTGATTGGCCTGACGGTTGTGCCCCAAGTGACGATAAAGCCTGCAGAACAAGGTGTCATAATCGCAGAGACGGAGTCCGCATACAACTATATTCGCGTGATCGAGCTTAAGGATGGTACGCACTTACTCGAACTGAACGAAGGGCAGGCAACGCATTCTATTTACCATCCCGAGCGGCTGCTCACCGGCGGACCTTGGGACTACTATCTGGTGGCGCCGTACTTCGCACCAGGTGTCGTGCCCTCAGACCTTCAACGCGTCCTGATGATCGGGCTTGGCGCAGGAACCGTGCCAAAGCAGATCACGCAAATTTACGGGCCTATCGAGATTGTGGGCGTGGAGATCGATCCGAGAATTGTCGAGATCGGGCGCCAGTATTTCGATATGACGGAGCCCAATCTCGAAGTAGTGGTGCAAGACGGCCGGTACTTTCTCATGACCGACGACCGCAAGTACGACATGATCGGCACCGACGCCTATCAGCAGCCGTACATTCCTTTCCAAATGACCACGCAGGAGTACTTCCAACACGTACGTGATCGCCTGACTCCGAACGGGGTCGCCGTGATAAATGTGGGGCGGACAACGACCGACTTCCGTTTGGTGCATACGATTGCCGGCACGATCAAGTCGGTATTCCCCAACGTATACATCATTGACATACCGGGCACCATCAATAGCATTGTAGTGGCTACCAATCAACCTAGTACGCCACAGAACTTCCTGGAAAACATCCAGCCGCTGCTTGCAAGCCAGGACATCGATGACCGCCTGCGTGTGGTGCTTGCTGTGGCTTCGGAGCACTACCGCGAATTAACCACCGTGGAGACCCAAACCTTTACCGACGATCTGGCTCCGGTCGAGCAATTGATTCACACGATGATTCTCGACATCGCGCAGGGGGAATAGAGGGCCGGAGGCCATTCCAATCTCAACTCCTCGCTAGTGCGCTAGCGCATGCGCCCATTCTGCCGTTGAATCAAAAGAGCTAGCTGTCCCTTAGAGCCAGCTAGCTTCTTTGTTTAATTTGACCCGAGTATGATCGGTATCCCGGCTAAGCAGTTTGCAGGAGGTCGGATTCGATTGCTTTGAGCAATTGCGCTTTGGGCCGAAATCCAACGACCCTCCCTACCTCTTGGCCGCTGCGGAAGAAGATCAGGGTTGGGATCCCTTGCACGCCCAGACGGGTTGGCGTTTCCAAGTTATCATCCGTATTGACCTTAGCAAAGACAACCCTGCCCTCAAGCTCATTGGCAAGCTCTTTGACGATGGGTTCAACCATCTTGCACGGGCCGCACCAAGAAGCCCAAAAGTCAACGACTACGGGAAGATCAGATTCCGTCACGTCCTTCGTGAAGCTGTCGTCAGTTACCGTAATTGGTTCAGCCATTACTTCCCTTTCTTGCCCAGCCAAGAGCCTATCGCTTGCGTTGTCACTGAATTCACTATGACAGAGATTCTAGCGAATATCAACCCTTGAGCATCCACACATTACACACGCCCCAACGCTGCCGCTTCCGCAGGAAGCTGACGCTGGAACCCCTAGCGAGATCGGTTCTGCATATTCCTGGAAATGGCGTTTACGGAAAAGGCAGATTGCACGCTTGGCAGCCGATGATTGGCAGCCCTTGGCAGCCGATGAATCCCGGCCTGTAGATGAATTTTGCAGCGGATTGACTTGGGCGGTGTAGAGGGGATAGCGTGGCATGAGCTTGCTCCGGCTCGGCAGATTTGGTAGGATATGTAGTTAGAAATATAACCTCTCTTCTATTCCCCCTGCTTAATGTCTACCTTAGACCCGCGAGCGCTTTGGCAAACTGTCCTTGGTGAACTTGAACTAGAGGTGCCCCGCGGTCAGTTTGCTGCCTGGCTACGAAATACGCACTTAATTGATGCCAATAGCTCTCCCATTAGAGTCGGTGTGCCGCACACCTTTGCCAAAGAGGTGGTAGAGCGGAACTACCACGCTCTCGTGGAGCAGATACTGGCACGCCTTTGCCACCAGGAGGTCTCGGTCGTGTACGAGGTATCCTCATCCCAGCCTGAAGGAACGCGTCAGGATTCCCCCGCTGCCAGGGTGGCGGGTGCGGCACCTGCCGCATCAAAGGTTGAGCAAACGCAACTACGGCGAGGGACCGGCACACAGAGCATGGTGAACGGTAAGTTCACGTTCGAACGCTTCGTGATTGGTGCGGGGAATCGCCTGGCCGCGGCCGGAGCACAGGCAGTGGCGGAACGTCCGGCAGAGGCGTACAATCCACTCTTCATATATGGCGGCGCCGGTTTGGGTAAGACTCATTTGCTGCATGCAATTAGCAATTATGTAATGCTAGCGCTGCCTGAGCTACACATCGTCTACATCACGTGCGAGACGTTTACGAATGAATTCATCCGGTCGATCCAAAACAAACGCATCGATGTATTTCGCGATCGCTACCGCAGCGCCGACATCATTTTGATCGACGACGTACAGTTCCTTGCCGGTAAGGAGCAGACGCAAGAAGAATTCTTCCATACATTCAATTCCTACCATGAATTCGGCAAGCAGATCGTGCTATCGAGCGACCGCCCGCCGAAGAGCATCGAGACCCTTACAGAACGCTTGAGCAGCCGCTTTGTTTGGGGCCTGATTGCTGACATTCAGCCTCCTGACCTGGAGACCCGAATCGCGATACTTAGCAAGCGGGCCGAGGAAGAACAGGCGGTTGTCGCGGATGAAGTCCTTGAATTCCTGGCAACACACCTAGTGAGTAACGTGAGGGAGCTGGAGGGTGCATTGACCCGGCTGTTGGCGTTCGCCAAGTTGAACAGCCAGGATCCAACGCGGGAGTTGGCGATGGAAGTCCTGGACGGGCTACTTTTCAATGTCCGAAAAGATGCCTTTACGCCTGAACAGATCCTAAACGCCGTTGCTACGCACTTTCGGGTACCGGTGGCGAACCTCATCGGACCCAAACGTGATAGGACAATTGTACGCCCGCGCCAGATTGCAATGCATATGATGCGGGAAGAGACGCAACTCTCGCTCCCTGAGATTGGCAGAATTCTCGGTGGGCGCGACCACACGACGGTGATGTACGGCTGCGACAAGATCATCAAAGAGCTTGAGCACAACACCGAACTCCAGCAAGAGATAGCCAGTGTGTGGCATATGTTGCGACCCGCCCAGTAGATTGCCGCGTGTGCCCGGTGGGGAACGCTGCTACTTTGCTGTGAAATCCAGAGATGAAGATCGAGCTCTCTCGTCGCCTCCCTCACGCAGCACGACCGTTCACGAGCACCTATTTCGCACCTAGCCCCACATTCCTGCCAATTCTCTTTAAAAGCGCACGTCCGGCTCGAACTGTGCCGGCCCTCATTGAGGCCGCCCGACAGCGAGGCCGCTTTCAAAGAAGCGCTTGAGCATCCGTCCATTGCACGCCGCCGTCTTCCCACATACGAATTCCCGTAGCCAAGCTGAGGTACAGACAGCGATCGGTTGGATTGCGCATCGATGAAAAACACATCGCAAGAGTGCCGACCGCCGTTCCTCGTCCTTGCAACCGGAAACCCCGGCAAGGTCGAGGAAATTGAGCACTTGCTGCACGACGTACCCATAACGCTTATTACTGCCACCGCCGTTGGTCTGGCGTTGCCTTCGGATGAGCCATACTCAACATTTCTGGAGAACGCCACACACAAGGCGTTGTATGTGGCGCGGCAGACGCCCCATCTCGTGCTGGGTGAAGATTCTGGGCTGGAGGTCGACGCGCTCGGCGGCAAACCCGGAGTGCTCTCCAAGCGTTACAGCGGCCCCGATGCAGACGCCCAAGCGAACAACACGAAGCTGCTCCATGATCTAACCAATGTCCCATGGCCGCGGCGTCAGGCGCGCTTTCGTTGTGTGCTCGCACTGGTGAAGGCAGGTAAGGTACTATTCACCGCGAGCGGCCGTTGCGAGGGATTGATCACGAATCAACCCCGTGGCGATGGCGGATTTGGCTACGACCCTATCTTCTACCTGCCAGACAAGCAACAGACGATGGCGGAACTTTCTCCCAAAGAGAAGAATCGCATCAGCCATCGTGCTCGCGCCCTTGAGAATGCGCGCACCTTCATACGACAATATGCATTAGAATCCTAGGTGCAGATTCGGCCTTCCCTAAATTAGGGCGGGGCGAGCTGCACGAAAGCTACTGAAATATCATAAGAAATGATAGCGAGAGGAAAACGAATGAGTGGTGAAATAGAGGCCAAACACGACCGCATTGCGCAATTTCTCACGGAGCAGCATCTGGATGCCTTGGTCTTAGGGCGTCTGGCAAACTTCGCCTGGGCCACGGGTGGGCGCGACGGTTTCATCATGATTGCCGCTGAGCATGCCGCCGCGCACCTAATCTACACACCTGACGAGAAGGCGCTGGTGGCGGATCGCATCGAGATGCCGCGCTTCCAGAACGAGGAAGGGCTCGTGCCTCCGGAGTGGACCCCGGTTGCGCCTTACTGGCACGTGGACCGGGCGCAAGTGGTCCACTGGAATACCGTAGCCCAAGGAAAGCGCACCGGCACGGATACCGACATTGCCGGCGTGCGAAAACTCACCGGTGACATTGCACGCCTGCGCTATCAATTGCTGCCTGCGGAAATCGCACGCTATCGCGCGCTGGGCGCGGCAGCGGCGCACGTGCTCGAACTGGCTGCCTACGAGATTGCGCCCGGCATGACTGAACATGCCATCGCCAGCAGAATTGCCAACAAAGCAATTGCCGAGGGTGTTCAGGCAGCTCTGACACTCGTGGCAACCGATGAGCGCATCTTCAAATACCGACACCCCATCCCAACTGCGAAGGTACTGGATAAGTACGCCATGCTTGTGCTGTGCGCACGGAAGAACGGCCTGATCTGCTCGGTAACGCGCTTCGTGCACTTTGGAGAGATACCGGCGGAGATCCAAGCAAAGTCGGCAGCCTGTGCCCGCGTGGACGCGGCATTCATCCTCGGATCGGTGCCGGGCCGTCCGGCGAGCGAGGTCTTTGCGGAGGCCGTAAATGAGTACGCCAAGGCCGGTTACGCGGACGAGTGGCGGTTTCATCATCAGGGCGGCGCATGCGGCTACGAGTCGCGTGACTACAAGGCATCGCCCGTGAGCCAAGAGGTGGTGCAATTGAATCAAGCCTTCGCGTGGAACCCGAGCATTGCAGGTGTAAAGAGCGAGGATACAACTCTCGTAACCGCAGATGGAATCGAAATCCTCTCCGCCGCCTCTGCCGAGTGGCCGAAGATTTCCGTTGAGTGGCAAGGCAAGACCATTGAACGTCCTGCCATCCTGCAACGCTAGGGTAAGCGAGGATGCAGCCGCAAGCGCCTAAAATGCAGCAACCGGAACTGAAGAGCGTCGCGACCACTCTTGAGTGGCGCGGCATTGGGATATTTCTCCTCGTTACATTCGGCCTCACCTGGGCAGTGTGGGCGG
Source organism: Chloroflexota bacterium (assembly GCA_965216245.1). GTDB lineage: Bacteria > Chloroflexota > UBA11872 > VXOZ01 > VXOZ01 > VXOZ01. Next base: position 3,364,935 of record OZ244145.1, on the reverse strand, counting down.
TCGTCTACTTGCTGGGAGGATCAGAGAACCTGCCGCTGTTTACGGTTGGTTCCCTCCTAGCAATGTGGTGTCCGGGGATTGCCGCCATTATATGCAGCCGGTACATCACGCCCATGTCCAAGCGCGACCTCGGCCTTCAGCGCGGCTACCTTGAGCGCTACGTCAGTATCTACTTCTTCGTATTTCTCTTTCTCATTGCAGCCATGGGTCTTAGTGTTGGACTTGGCTTCCAAGAGGTCAATGCCACCCTTGAACCGCTGAGCAGCGAGATTGCAGACCAGCAGTACCCCTTCAACGACCCGATCTTGGCGGTATTCATTAGCATCGTATTGTCCTTTACGCTCGCGGCGCTCTTCAACAGCGTGTTCGCGCTCGGCGAAGAACTTGGCTGGCGCGGCTACCTGCTGGCAAAGCTCGCCCCTATGGGGCTAGGCCGCGCGAGCATACTCATCGGCATCATCTGGGGTGTGTGGCACGCTCCCGCCATTTTCATGGGACTTAACTACCCTGGACACCCGTTCTTGGGCGTTCTCATGATGATTTGGTTTACGATTGGGTGGAGCGTTGTTTTGACCTGGCTGCGCGAAGTGACGCAGAGCGTCCTATCCGCAGCTTTCGGGCACGGCCTCATCAACGCAGTCGCCAGCCTGCCGCTGCTTCTCTTGCTGGATGCCGATTCGCTCATCCGCGCGCCCCTCGGCATCACCGGGCTCGTGCCGCTCAGCCTAATCGCACTGCTTGCCTTTGGGTTGCTGCAGCGGCGCGAGCGAGAGGGCCGAGGCGCTTAGCACTGAACCCGCACGTCGCACTGCCGGCGTAACTAGGTGCTTGCGTGGAACAACCTATTCCTGGTCGGCGAACTGCATCGTGTAAAGCTTGAAGTAGCTGCCCCTCCGTTGCAGCAACTCCTTGTGGGTGCCTTGCTCCACAATCTTGCCTCTGTCCATCACAATCACCTGGTTAGCGTTCTGAATGGTGGACAGACGGTGAGCGATCACAAAACTCGTCCGTCCTTGCATGAGCATTTTCAATGCCTCTTGAATCTGCTGTTCCGTTTCGGTATCTACACTGGATGTAGCCTCATCGAGCACGAGAATGCGCGGGTCGGCGATGAGTGCCCGCGCGAATGAAAGCAATTGCCGCTGGCCGATGGAGAGCTGCGCACCGCGTTCGCCCACGAGAGTGTCGTAGCGGAAGGGCTGCGATTCTATGAAGTCATGGAGACGCACCGCCTTGGCCACCTCCACGATTTCCTCATCCGTCGCATCAAGCCTGCCGTAGCGGATATTGTCCTTGACCGTGCCGGAAAACAAGAACGGCTCCTGCAGCACGAGCCCAACCTGGCCGCGTAGGCTGTCGAGCGTTACGCCGCCAATGTCATGGTCGTCAATCGTCACCTTGCCTGATTGAATGTCGTAGAAGCGACAGAGAACATTGATGATGGAGGTCTTGCCCGCGCCGGTGTGTCCTACTATGGCGATGAGCTCTCCCGGTTGCGCTTCCAGAGAAATGCCGTGCAGCACCGGTGTGTCCTCCACGTAGCCAAATACGACGTTGTCAAATATAACGTGCCCTCGCACCCGAGGTAACAGCTTGGCAGCAGGCGATTCGAGAATGTCGGGCTCTTGATCGAGCAAGGCGAACACCCGCTCGCTGGCTGCCATTGCAGACTGCATTTGGTTGAAGCGGGACGAGATACTCTGCAACGGTTGGAAGAAACGCTGCACGTAGGTGAGAAAGGCAACCACAATGCCAAGGGTAATGGTCCCTTGGACAACAGCCACGCCTCCGAACCAGATGATGACCACAATTGCAGCCGCATTAATGATGCTTACGGTAGGCGAAAACGCTGCCGTCAGCCCGTGTGCCTTGAGCGTCGTCCCCACGTAGCTGTCGCTCAGGCCCATGAATCGCCGCAGATTCTCCGCCTGACGCGAGTAGGCTTGCGTCACTCGCACACCCAGGATGCTCTCAGCAAAATTACCATTCATCACGCTGCGGTCTTCGCGCGCTACGCGCCAGGAGCGGCGGGACTTGCCCTTGAAGAAGAAGACCACGGCGATGAGCCCGGGGAGGACAACGAACGTGAGCAGCGCCAACTGCCAGTGCATGTAGAGCATTACAAAGAGAATGCCAACCAGCACGAAGAGGTCACTTGAGGTAGTTACAATGCCCTCTGTGATAAGTCTGTTAATGTCCCGCACGTCGCTGGTCACGCGTGTGATGATGCGTCCGGCGCGGTTACGGTCGTAGAAACCCAGCGAGAGGCGCTGGAGATGCTGAAAGAGGTCCTGGCGCAGCGTAAAGAGCAACTGTTGACCCAGCCACCTTATGATCCACTCGCGCGCCCCGGCAGCGCCAAAGAGGACGATGCCGGCAAAGAGGTAGAGTACGACGATAACATCCAAGCCGCGAAGATCGGCAGACCTTAGCGGACCGTCGATTGCCGTAATCCCAACGCCGTGAAAGTTGATCGCGGAGTGGAGCAAGTCCCTGGGAGTGAGAGGACCGTCGATAGCCAGCTTGAGCAAATAGGGGCGGAGAAGACTTGCCGCCGTATTGACGAGCGTCACCGCAATGGCACCGGTGATTTGCAGACGATATCCTGACGTGTAGCCGAACAAACGCGCAAGGATTTTCAGGTCAAGCTCGCCCGAGATCTTATCCTCATCAACCTGCGACTCTACGGGTGGCTTGCGGGAGTTGCTACGGTCGTCGCTAGTGGCACCGGACGACTGTTTCTCCCGATTAGTCATGGGCGGCTCCGTGATCGCTCTCACTCCAACCGGCCTCACGCGCTAACGCAGCCATGCGTTCCTGATCTCTGAGTTGAATGTCGTAAATGCGCGCGTAGAATCCCTCTCGTGCGAGCAGTTCCTCATGGGTGCCGCGGTCCACAATGCGGCCTTCTTCTATGACCAGGATGAGGTCGGCGTCTTTAATGGTTGAAATGCGTTGGGCCACCACCAATGTCGTACACTCCTGCATGTACGTCCTGAGCGCCTGGTAGATCCGGTACTCTGTCTCCATATCCACGCTGGCGGTTGCATCATCCAACATCAGAATGGGTCGCCTCAGTAGGAGCGTTCTCGCAAGCGCAGTGCGCTGCCGTTGACCGCCGGAGAGGCCGGCGCCGCGCTCACCAATGCGGTGCTGGTAGCCGTCCGGGAACTCCATGATGAACTCATGAGCTTGTGCGGCCTTTGCCGCCGCCATGATCTCCTCCATGGTGGCATCGGGCCTGCCGTACGCAATGTTATTCGCCATGGTGTCGGCAAAGAGCAGGGGCTCTTGGAGAGCGATTCCGATCTGTTCCTTTAGCGAGTCCTGCGTAACGTCGCGCACGTCGTGGCCGTCAACTTTGACTGACCCTTCCTGCACGTCATAGAACCGCCCAATGAGAAAGAGCAGCGTACTCTTGCCGCTGCCGGTGGGACCTACGATGGCAACCATCTTGCCCGGCGCGGCATCGACATTGATCTCGGTTAGAACAGCATGGCCGCGCTCGTACCCAAAGTTGACGTTTTCCAGCGCTATTTGTCCCTTGATGCGCGGAAGTTTATGTGCGCCGGTCAAGTCCCGCACCGGAGAGCGTGTATCGAGCACGCCGAACAGTCGTTCGCCGCTCGTAATGCTGGTGGCGATACTGTCCATGATGCCGGGGAGTTGCTGGGTCGGCTGTACAAGCATCTGATAGTAGGTGACGAATGCGACGAGCGCGCCAATTGACAACTCACCACCGATTACGAGCCGTCCTCCCAGCCACAGGACGATGACGACTCCGGAAACCGCTACCATGTTCATCAGGGGACCGAACGTCGCATTGAGGTTGACTGCCCGCATCATGAGCCGGACAAGCTCGCGTCCCTCTCGTTCGAATTTCTCCTTCTCATGGGATTCCCGCACAAAAGCCTTCACGACGCGCGCGCCGTTGATGGCTTCTTCCAACGCGATGACGACCCGTTCGCGCTGTTGGCGAATCCAAGAGTACTCCGGTCGCACCTTCTTGTGGTATATCCAAGCGATCACGCCCAGGATGGGGAGAAGCGGCAGCGACCATAAGGCGAGTTCTCCACTGAGCCAGAACATAATTGCGAGCACCATGGCATAGCGGAGGAAGGTATCCAGGATGTTGATGATAGCTTGGACACCGAACCCCTGCACAAGCTCAACGTCGCTCAAGGCGACGGAGATCATCTCACCCGCTTGGATTCTGTCATGGAAGCCAAATGAGAGGTGCTGCAAATGGTCGTAGAGCTGCGAGCGCAGATCGTACCCGGTCTTCTGCGATGTGACAGCGGTGAAGAACGCCTTGCCAAAAAGAAAGAGTGCCGCGAATATCGCCACGGCGAAAATCACGCCACCCATCGCGCCGATGAACCGCAAGTCACCCTTCACCAAGCCATTGTCAATCACTTCCTTGAAGAGCGTGGGCGCGACCAAACTCAGGGCCGTACTGATGAGCCACGACCCATAGGCGAGCAAGGCAAAGCGACGGTGCTTGAACGATGCGGCGATGAGTCGACGGAGAATCTCCATTTAGGGGGTTTATGCCATCTTTTCCTAGAGGGGTTTCCTGCCCGCGAAGCCGGTATCCAACTCATGCCAGAAGCGAATCTCGTCCTCGCCTTGCTTCCAGCAAAGATAGACGATCCGTCCATCGCGTTCGGCAGGGAAGTCAACCAGACCTTGCTCAATATCCTTCAGCGCAACGCCCAGTTCAACTATCTCCTTGATCAGCGACTCGGCCTCAACGCGCAGAGCCTGTACGATGCGTAGTGAAGGCAAAGAAGACGCGGGCTCAGTTGTGGGATGACCGTTGCTGCGCTGCAAGGAGGCAGGATACGCTTGTCCCTCGCTGTATTGCCTAAACCGAACGAGGATTTCTTGGAGACGTGCGACGGATTCACTTATGCGCGGCAAGAGTGCATGGGCTTCTTGCAGCGTGAAAAGCTTCAGCGGCGGCTCGGTGGACGGCTCTTCAAAAGACATAGCCGGGGGAAGGAGATTGCGAACAACACGGGGAGACGCCTACTATCGTTGCACAGCGACCTGTGAACGTCAAGGTGGGAAGTTTAAGTGCGAACCTTGTTAGACGGTCAGAGGATTGCTAAAATCCAATCATGGACAGCATTACCCTTGAAAACTACCGCTGCTTCCGGGAGAAGCAGACAGCGCGTTTGGCCCCACTGACCCTCCTAGTGGGCAACAACAGCACCGGCAAAACCTCCTTCTTGGCGCTAATCCGGGCATTGTGGGACACTGCCTTCTTGGACAGGCTACCGAACTTTAGAGAAGAACCTTTCGACCTCGGCACGTTCAGAGACATAGCGCACAATCGTGGCGGTCGCGGTAGTCAGGCGATTTCTTTTGAAGCGGGATTCCAGTACAGGAAAACGCAAACTCCCAATAAGACTAGGCAGGGGATTTCTTTCCAAGTTACTTTCAACGAACGAAATGCTATTCCCTTTCCAGTTGCGCGATCCATCGCTGGAGACAACGTAGAGTTCCAAACAGTCAAGCAAGAGGATGGCAGCTACCTAGTGCGGCTACTTACTCCAGATTTCACTAGAGAGGTACCTGCTGACCACGCGGTTTTCTTACAGGAAGAGATGGTCCTGTTTCCTCTTAGACGCTTCATTTCAGAATTTAGTCGTCGAGATGAGGGGGATGAGCCAGAGGACATGACGGAAGTCCTACACGATTCTCTGCGTTCAGTGGTCGAAGGACTTCGCCCGGTTGCAAGCGCGCCTATCCATTCGCGCCCGCTCCGCACGTACGATCCAACACGCCCTACCCGGGACCCTGAGGGTGAATACGTGCCCACTTATCTAGCAAGTATCGCTAGTCGTAATAAGGAAGATTGGGTAAATCTCCGGAATGACTTAGAAGCATTTGGACGACAGTCCGGACTGTTTGATGAGATTGAAATAAAGTTGCTTGGCAGAACTGAAGGGTCGCCATTCCAAGTTCAAGTTCGTAAGTTTGGCCAACGATTGAAAGGCGTCAAACGGAATCTGATGGACGTTGGCTACGGCGTGAGCCAAGCGTTGCCCATCCTTACCGAATTGCTTCGCAAGGATTCGTCTTCTATGTTCTTGCTTCAGCAGCCGGAAGTACACCTGCATCCCAGCGCACAAGCCGCTCTGGGTAGCCTTTTTTGCAATATTGCCGGCCCGGAACGACAACTCATCGTGGAGACCCACAGCAACTACATTCTCGATCGCGTCCGTACGGACATCCGTGACAAGAATACTGATCTCAAACCCGATGACGTTTCGATCCTCTTCTTCGAACCTGGCGAGCTTGACGTGACCATTCATTCACTGCGTATAGACCAAGACGGCAATGTCTTGGATGCGCCGCCGGGATACGGTCAGTTCTTCATTGATGAGACAAGACGTTCCATCGGAATCTAAATGTGTGCCATCATCGACGCCAACGTTAGAGACCAAGTCTTTGGAGACAAACAACCGCAAGCGGGAAAATTCCTCTTCAACTGGTTAAACAGTGACAAAAGGACAGTCAAGCTTGTCGTAGGCGGTAAGCTACTTCGGGAACTAAGCAACTCCAAGGCATTCAATACTTGGCTTCAGACCGCACTGCTGTTTGGCAGGGCGCAGAGGATTCCCGACGAAAAAGTGGAAAGCGCGACCAAAGAGTTGCAAGATCAGCAGATTTGTAGATCCGACGATGAGCATGTACTTGCTCTTGCGAAAGTAAGTGGAGCACGTCTACTCTTTACTAACGACAAACCCCTGCAGGAAGACTTTGGCAATCGGCAAATACTTGAAGGGGTTCAAGGTAGAGTTTACACCACAGTCAAGTATGATCACGTTACAAGTGCGCATAAGGCACTTCTCAGACGTACCGACCTTTGTGGCACATAGTGCCAAGCGATGAACAGGCGCTGGTTATCATCAAGACGAGACCAGTAAACCTCTAGGGAAACAGCTTTACCGTGAAACGCATCCAGCACAGAATCTACGAACTCCTGGAGGTCTCGCACCCGGACGATTCTGCCAGCCGGTTCACCGACCTGTTTCTCTTCGTTTTGATTGCCCTGAACGTCGTCGCAGTAATCGTGGAGACCGTGGAAGATCTGGCGACGCAATTTGCTCCCATCTTTCTCTTCTTTGAGGTCTTCTCCGTGGCCGTGTTTACGATGGAGTACGTGCTGCGCCTCTGGACGTGCACGGCGGACCCACGCTACTCCCATCCAATCTCTGGCCGGCTCCGCTTTGCCGGATCGTGGCACGCGGTCGTAGACCTGCTGGCTATTCTGCCCTTCTACCTCCCTATGTTCTTGCCGATAGACCTCCGCGTCCTCCGTGCCTTGCGCTTCTTCCGCCTGCTGCGTTTCTTAAAACTCACCCGCTATTCCGAGTCGATGCGGATTTTTGGCAAAGTGCTACGCGGCGAACGTACCGAGCTGATGATAGCGCTCTTCGTTGCCGGCGTGCTCCTGGTGCTCGGCTCAAGCTTTCTCTATATTGTGGAGCACGAGGCGCAGCCGGACGCGTTTTCAAGCATTCCGGCGGCCATGTGGTGGGGCGTAGCGACACTGACCACGGTGGGCTATGGCGATGTCTACCCGGTTACGCCGCTGGGTCGCCTTCTTGGGGCAATCGTCGCCATCATGGGCATCGGCATGTTCGCTTTGCCGGCCGGTATCTTGGCATCCGGCTTTGCCAGGGAGATGGGAAAACGTCGTAGCGAACCGGAAGTCTGCCCCCACTGCGGTGAAATCATCCATGCGGGTGAATCGGAATAAACTCCGCAGTATCTGTTCGGCAAGCACCCATTAGTCGTCAAACGCCAAGGTGCCGCCGCAACGTGACGGCTGACAGCGCGTTCAGTTTGCCCGATAACTTTATGCCCCATCCAGGTAGCATTGAGGGAGACCTCAGTAGGAGTTCTTTCTCGCTACTCGTCTTCCTCATACGCCCCTCGCGCTATCAGGTACTCCCGGGCGTAGCCCAGATACGTCTCCGCGTTGCTATAGATGCGCTTAATCTCCTGCTCCGAGACCTCGCGCAGCACCTTGCCCGGCACGCCCAGAATCAGCGACCGTGGCGCGAACTCCTTCCCCTCCGCCAGCACCGCACCCGCGCCAACTATGCTCTCCGGTCCCACTGTTGCGCCGTTGAGGAGCAACGCGCCCATGCCCACGATGCAGTGGTGGCCCACGCTCGCCCCGTGAATGACGGCAGTGTGACCGGTCGTTACGTGGGATCCAACCGTGGATGGAAACCCGCGATCGGTGTGCACGACGCAATTCTCCTGAATGCTAGTGTGCGAGCCAATCACAATTGGCGCAAAGTCGCCGCGCAGCACCGCCCCGTACCACACACTGGCAAAGTCGCCGATTTCCACGTCGCCGATTACGTAGGCGTTCTCTGCAATAAAGACGTTCTTTCCCACACGCGGCATGATGCCCTTGTACGGCAATAGAGGCATGTGTCTTCTCCCCCCCTCTTGGTGCATGTTTGCTGTGCAGAACTCACAGAAACGGTAGACTTGCTTAGCTCTTGGCGCGGCCCTCAGTAGCAGATCTTCACGGCCATGATAGCACTGATGCCCGCTGACAGCGGGTATTCGACGCACGTGTCATAGGGGACACCGACCCATGGGCTAGACATGCGTGTACGAACGCCAATGCCTATGCTATGGTGATATGGAATAAGCATGAATCAATCAAGGCTGTGCAAGGAGATCGAAAACAATGGCGGTAACGACAGAACCGAAGCATTTTGGACTGCTAATTGACGGAGAGTGGATCGAACGGCGCGACGGCAAGCTACTGGAAGTACGCAGCCCAAACGACGGACAGGTGTTTGCCACGCTGCCGGAAGCAACGCAAGCTGACATTGACGCGGCAATCGAGGCGGCGCAGCGCGCCTATGACAAGCAAGAGCTTTCCGCCTACCAACGCTATGAAATCCTCCTAAAGGTCTCACAGCTTCTCTTGGAGCGCGTCGAGGACATCGCCTACCACATGAGCATGGAAGGCGGTAAGCCGATCAAAGAGGCGCGAATTGAGGTGGCGCGCGCGGCGAGCACAATTCTAGTCGCAGCCGAAGAGGCTAAGCGCATCCACGGCGAGCAGATACCGGTAGAGGCCGCGGTAGGTTCTGAGAAACGGTTGGCGTTCACCTTGCGACAGCCCATCGGCGTGATCTGCTGCATCTCGCCCTTTAACTTTCCTGCTATTCTCGTAGCGCACAAGATCGCGCCCGCCATTGCTGCCGGCAACACCGTGGTACTCAAGCCCGCCAGCGCCACGCCAGTCACAGCGGCAAAGATCTGTCAGGCGTTTCTCGACGCCGGGTTGCCGCCGGGTCACTTGAACCTGATAGTCGGCGGCGGCGCAACGGTGGGTGAGTCGCTCATCCAGGACGAGCGCTTTGCCATGTTCTCGTTCACCGGCTCACCGGAGGTCGGCAGGCATTTGCGCAACAGCATCGGACTCCGCCGCGCCACCCTGGAATTGGGCGCCAACTCACCCGTGATTGTGGACAAGACCGCCGACGTGGCCGTAGCTGCCGAAGCGGTAGCCCAGGGCGGGTACATGAACGCCGGTCAGGTGTGCACCTCCGCCCAACGCATTTTGGTGCATCGCGACGTTGAAGCGGAATTCCTCGCGGCTCTGGTGCCACACGTTGAGAAGATGCAGGTAGGGCCTTCCTACGAAGATAGCACTGATGTCGGCCCCATGGTCACGCTGAGCGCCGCCGAACGTGTGGAAGCTTGCTTCAAAGTAGCGGTGGCAGACGGCGCGAATGTGCTCTGTGGCGGCGTGCGTGAGGGCCAGTTTGTCTCACCGGCTGTGATTAGCGGTGTACGCGCCGATATGCAGATTTTCAAAGACGAGCTCTTCGGCCCGGCAGTTACCGTTACGGTCTATGACGACATTGACGAGGCGATTGCCCTGGCAAACAACTCGCGCTACGGCTTGCAGGGCGGTATCTTCACAAACGACCTGGAAACGGCTTGGAAAGCCGCCAAGGAGGTGCGCATCGGCGCGCTCATGATAAACGATACGTCACGCTACCGCGCCGACCAGATGCCGTTCGGCGGCGTGAAAGAAAGCGGCATGGGACGCGAAGGCCCCAAGTTCGTCATCGAGGAGATGACCGACCTGAAGCTGGTGGTCTTCAACCTGCAAGGGTAACCGGGTCGAAAGCACACTTTTGTATCACCGGCGATTGGCATAGCTTGCCTTCAACATAGTTGACCGGGACTACCCAATTCAATGTGAGGTTGTAGCGAGAGGGCTTGTCCCCCGCAGTCTTTGACCGGGCACAGCGACGTAAAGCGGGGCTTGTCCCCCGCAGTCTTTGACCGGGCACAGCGACGTAAAGCGGGGTCCGTCCTCCGCAGTCTTTATCGACAACTGTAGCGCGGGGGCTTGTCCCCCGCCGACTTTGACCGGGCACAGCCAAGAGCTACCCGCGAAACTGTGCAACAATCACCTGCGACTCTTATTGAAGGCTCTGTCCAAAGAAACTAAATCTCAATCAATACGGCATCGCAACACGGTAGGAAATCAGGAACACCATGCCCGAAGACCGCATGCTCTCTGTTGAAGAGGCGTTTGTGCGCATCGTCTCCCAGTTTGCCGCGCTCGAAACCGAAACAGTCTCCTTGCTGGATGCGCTCGGTCGCGTGCTGGCGGAGGACGTGGTGAGCACCGAAGACGTGCCCGCGTTCGACAACTCCGCCATGGACGGCTATGCCGTGCGCTTTGCAGATACGCAGGCGGCAAGTGAGGCGCAGCCGGTAAGTTTGCGCGTTGTCGGCGACCTTGCCGCCGGTGCCGTGCCGACTGCGCCGCTGGGACCGGAAGAGGCGGTGCGCATCATGACCGGCGCGCCGGTGCCGCCGGGTAGCGACGCCGTGGTGCCGTTCGAGGATACCGACCGTACCGACTGGGCGAAATTCGGCACACGACCCGGCGCAAGCGGCGATCCCGCCACCGTGGGCATCCTGCTGCCGCCGGAGTTCCAGGACAATGTGCGCTTTCGGGCGGAAGACATCAAAGTGGGCGAGGAGGTACTGGCACGCGGCAAGCGCATCCGGCCGGCTGAGATCGGCGTGCTGGCGTCCATGGGCAGAGTGCAGGTAGCGGTCTACCGGCGTCCCGTGGTGGCGGTGATTCCCACCGGCGATGAGGTGATTGAGATCGACCGGCCCCTAGAACCGGGCCAGGTGCGCAACAGCGCGGCGCACGCCCTGGAAGCGCTGGTGACCACGTATGGCGGCGTCCCGCGCCGCCTGCCCGTGGTCGGTGACACCGTGGAAGAGACCCGCGCGGCACTGCTCTCCTGCCTGGATTGCGACCTGATCGTGACGATTGGCGGGGTCTCGATGGGCGACTACGACCTTGTGCGCAACGTGCTCGGCGCGGAAGGCGAGATCGACTTCTGGCGCATCCGCATGCGCCCCGGCAAGCCGCTGGCATTCGGTCATATCGAGGCATCCGCAAACGCAGAGGCTCCCAACGGGGATGCAATCCCTGCCGTCACTCCCGCGCAAGCGTCCGGCTCCGTCACTCCCAAAGTAGCGTCCGGCTCCGTCATTCCCGCGAAAGCATCCGGCACCGTCATTCCCGATGGAGCGTCCGGCTCCGTCATTCCCGCGAAAGCGGGAATCCATCCTACATCCGTTGCAAAGAGCCGCCGTGTGCCCGTCGTCGGCCTGCCGGGCAATCCCGTCTCCGCCTACGTCACCTTCGAGGAATTCGTCCGCCCGGCGCTGCTCATCATGCAGGGACACACCCAACTGCACAAGACCACGATCAACGCCCGCCTTCTCGATGGTATTGAGAACCACGGCCGGCGCCAGTTCGTGCGCGTGATTATTGAGCGCGACGACCACGGCTATACCGCGCGGCTGACCGGCGAACAGGGGTCCCAACTTCTTACTTCGCTCGCCAAGGCCGACGGCCTCGCCATCATCTCCGAGCACATTGATTATGTCGAGCCAGGCAGCGAAGTCACGGTACAGATGCTCGATTGGCCGGAGGAAGGGTAATGCGCACACGGTGTTCGAGGCACTGTCCACGACCGTTTAAGCGGACTATATGCGAAAGTTAGCTGGTGGTTCCATGGGATTGTCTGTCAATTTGCCATTTGGCAGACTTATCTTAGGCTAGCGGAGTCAGTTCCAGAATAAAGAGGCGAGGCAGTGGCAGCTTTCGATACACACAAGGCGTATGAGGCTCTCACGGAGGGGGGGCTTTACGGATACACAGGCTAAGACTCTACTGGAAACCCTAGGCGAATCGAACGAGGCCCTGGCAACCAAGACTGATATAGACGACATAAAGACCAACCTCCGCGAACTAGAACTGCGCATGCGGCTGCATCTCTACGGGGTCGCCATCGTAGTTATCGGTATTTTCGCCGCTTTGGAATTACTGCCGACATAGACGTACGCCAGCATGTGCGTTGTAGTGGCTACCTAGTGTAAACGATTGCTGCGGGTTTTCTTCTCTGCTACAGTCTAGCCTGCGGAGCGCCCCCGTCAGGCGAAAATGCGCTGCCGCGTTTCGTCTCGGCACAGCCAGTGGAGGCCGGCCATGTTGATCCAGTGGATGCAAACCCTCAGCACGGCAGATACCGTGCTCCTCTTCTTCTCCCTGTTCGCAATCTTCGTCATGCTCTCCATCCCGTTCGTCCTGCTCTTCTCCGTCGCCATCGTCGACGAAATCCTCTCCAACCGCCTCGGCAGCTTAGACTAAGGTGTTGCTTACCCAATTAATTGGCTCAAGCCGTCACTCGAGAGCGACGGTAGTCAACTCTCTGGAGCTATTCGATCTGACAGGCCCGCCTGAACGACACTCAGCTTGGGGGAAGTGTCAACTTCCCCAGCAAGCGATTGCACCCTTTCACCCAAAGCCAACTGTTCGTCGATTATCCATCGGAATTTTTTGGTATCCAGATCTTGCTGGATCCTTTGCGCCTTACAGGCATGTTTGAGCCATGAATCTAGTTGATCTCTGAGTAGCTTATCCGTGCTAAAGTGCTGGATCAATTCGTCACGTGTCCTGGGTCGTTCACTGCAGAAGGGACGTATCCTCTTAAGAAAGTATTCAAAAATGCCCATCTCCATTTCGCTAGGTCGATAATGATCAAAGAGATCTCCAACTTTATCCAGAGACTCTACTTCCCCGGCATCTGGTTGCCCGGCGAGTGCACAGTTGCCCCTAGAACTTGGGTCTTTCTTTACCCAGAGCCGCGCCCAATCGTTGTTCAGATTCTCGAGAGCTCCGGTCCAGGTTCCGCCACTTCCTAGGTCCGCATGTACTACCAATGCAAATATAGATAGACAATAAATGAGTTTGTTGCGACTCATTCTGTTACCGCTATCGAAAGCCGCTTCAGGATTGAACGGTGAGATCAACGCTAGATCTTTATTCATTAGGTAGGAGCGATACTTAGCACTCAAGGCCTCTTTCAACAATCCGTCGGCGAGCACACCTATTGCTGTACCCTCAGCTTTGAGTGCCCCCAACATGGCGGCCTCGTCCACACCTTTAGCGCCGCCGGAAACGACCAGAAGTCCCTTCTCAGCCGCCAACCTGCCCACTTCCTGACTGTATTCGATGTTCTCGTTAGTGGCATTGCGGGAGCCGGCTACCGCGAGAGTCGGTATTCCATCTGCCAGCAATTCATGGTTTCCACAGCCAAACAAGATTGGCGGAGATTGGACGGGCAGCTTACTTATAAGTCGCTGCGGGTAATCAGCATCAGACTGAGCCAACACCCAAAGGCCGGACCGCTCCCACTTATCCATACTCAACCCTAGGGCCGTACCGCGATCCAATAGTGCTTTAAGTCGCTGCAATGACACATCTTTATCAATCCAGCCATTAAGCCGCTTTGCCAGATCTCCGGTTGTAAGATGCGCTGGTGTGAGCCTACTCTTAGTTAGCCACTTAAATAGCCGTCCCCACTCCCTTACGGATAAAGGTTTTACTGCATGGTTAATTGACTTGGAAAAGTGCGCAGTGAGAAGCAAAGTTGCCTGCGCATCCTGTGTGATCGGCATTCGTTACTCTCCTTTGCTGGTTGAAGCGAGCGCAACGGGGAATACTTGCCCACTGCCCGCCCGCCGCAATAGAGCCGCCAACACGGTTACGGTACAGCCTGAATCTATGATGTCGTCCACCAACAAGACCGGAAGACCGGTGTTCGCGACACGTGGGTGGCGTATGACAAACGCTCCATCCAGGTTTCGCCATTGATGGAAGCGATTCTGCTGCAGCTTCTGCGGCTCATTGGCACGCGCTTTCTGAATAGCATTCACAAACGGCAAGCGCAAGCGCTGCGCCAACCGTCGCGCAAAATCCGGCACCAATGTCGGATGATTTTGCGATGGCACACAGGTTACCCACTGCGGCGCAGGCTTAGGCTGCCAGCGTTGTTCGTACATCTCCGCGACCGCCTGGACTAACGCATCGCGAAAGCGTCCGGCACGTTTGTCTGCCGCTACCAGACTACCCCAGCCGCCATCCTCCCAACTGGAAAGAATTCGACCCTCGGCTGCCACGAGGTTCTGCGACAGCTTGCCGCTAAAGCCATACTCTGTAAACGCTCCTCCGGGAACCTCTAACCTTGGCTTGTAGAGTATCTCGGCGTGGTGGCCTAAGAACCGAGCAGCTTCAATCTTCAAGTATTCATCTACGGAATTAGCACTAAGCGGTCGGCCCGTACATATCGCACAGCGCCCACATGCCGCCGTCTCAGGCTCATCAAGCGCGTTGCGCAGGTACGCCATCAGGCAGGTCTTACTGTCAATGTACTCCTGCATCTCCTGCCATTCACTCACTCGCTGTCGCATAATACGCTCAATCCGGGCGTGGTCCATTTGGTAAGGTACAGGGGTTCGAAACCACTTCGAGTCTTGCTCAATCACAGGAGCAGGATTCTCGACGCTCAGCCACTTCAGCGCCTGCTTGATCTGGCCGTGGTGCATATTGAGTTCCAGCCCAAGTTCAGGTTGAGAAAGCCCATCGCTCTCTTCCAAAATACGAAGGATGTCCTGTACGTCTCCCTCGTTGGGAAAGGCGTTGCGCCAAAAATAGCTATGGATGTCGATATCCTCATCCCCGGCGAGCAACACCCCGAAGGCATGGTCGATTGCGCGCCCGGCGCGCCCCACTTGCTGGTAATAGGCAATCACGGAACCGGGTGATTGATAGTGAATTACAAATCCCAAGTCTGGCTTATCGTACCCCATGCCCAAAGCTATTGTTGCCACCAGCACCTTGATCTTGTTGCGCAGCAACAAACTTTCCAAGTGAAGGCGGTACTGAGCGCTATCGCGGAAGTCCTCATGCTCAACATTGCTGTAGTAGGCGCGGGCGTCAATACCGCGTTCATTGAGCCAGGTGGCTACAGTCTTGGCGTCTCGTTTGGTCAAGACATAGACAATGCCTGTTCCCGACACACTGGGAATGCACTGGGCAAGAAATGCCAGACGCGCCGCTTCGTCTGGCAAGCGTAGCGTGTACATAGAAAGACTCTCACGCGCCAAGCTACCGCGCCGGACCTCAATGTTGCCCAATTGAACCTGCACATCCTCAATCACGCGATTATTGGCCGTGGCCGTAGTTGCCAATACCGGCATGTTGGGTGGCATCTGCTGAAGCACCCCGATCAAGCGGCGATAGTCTGGGCGAAAGTCATGCCCCCAGTCGGAAATGCAATGCGCTTCATCCACTACCAAGAGTCCGATACGGTCCGCAATCGGCCGCAGCCAGTCATCCATGAATTTCTCGCTGGCAAGGCGTTCCGGCGAGATGAGGAGCGCGTCTACCCTGTCCGCCAATATCCGTTTCCTGATCGCATACCAGTCATCCGGATTGCTAGAGTTGATAGTTTCGGCATGAATACCTAGCCGCTGTGCCGCTGTAACCTGGTTGCGCATCAAGGCCAGCAATGGCGAGAGAATTACGGTCGCCCCCATACTGCGATCCCGCAGCATACGCGTGCTGATGAAGTAAACCGCGCTCTTGCCCCAGCCGGTGCGCTGCACGAGCAGCAACTTGCGACGCCCATTTACCAAGTCATTGATAGCTTCCCATTGTCCCGGACGAAACGTGGCCTGTGGGTCGTTTAGGGCGGCTTTGAGCAGCTTCTCGGCTTCAATTCTTTCAGAAGAAAACATGGGAATTCTTTCAAAAGAAAACATGGGAAAATCCTTCTGCACTTGCATTAATTATTGAAACAACTGTAGCAAATGACAGCGTCTGCCGCATGTTCCTTTCAAGAAAATACACGGAGGGGCTCCGCCAATTTGCAAGTCGGGGTCGCTCCGTGATTGGTGGCTCAATTGCCTATTACTAATCCATCTTATACAAGTACCGGATATCCCACAGTCCATACAGTGTCGGCGTCGTATTGCCGAAGACGTTGCGGGTGGCGGTGAGGCGTTCGGACTGGGTGGTGTAGATGAGGGGAAGGTTTTCGGCGATGATCTCCTGGGCGTGGTGGTAGAGTTCCACGCGCATTTCGTGGTCGAGTTCCTGGCCGGCCTGGATGTAGAGGCGGTCGATCAAGGCTTCCCACTCGGTGGCGGGCTCCGGCTGGTTCGGGTACCAGAGGTGCAGAGACTCGCTGCTATGCCAGATGGCGATGCCGCTGTAGGGGTCCGTGCCGCCGGTAAAGCCGACGACCATGGCCTCCCACTCATAGGAAGCCGTCAAGCGGGTCACGAGATCGCCGAACTCGACCGACGTATAGCTCGCCTTGACGCCGATTTCCTTCATGCCAGCCGCGAGACGCTGCGTCACAGCCCCGCGCACGCTATTGTCGCCGTTGGTAATCAAGGTAAACTCAATCGTGTTGCCCTCTTTATCCTCCCGGATGCCGTCGCCGTTGGTATCCACCCAACCGAGGCTATCCAGGATTTCGTTGGCCTTGGCAACGTCGTAGGGGCAGCGGCGCACGTTCGGGTTGTGGAAATCGCCCGTCGCCGGACTGATGGCCGCCCACTGCGGATAGCCGAGCCCATGCAGGATTTCGGTGACGATTGCATCCTTGTCAATGCTATGGGCAACCGCCTGCCGAAACTGCGTATTCTGGAACCACGCCAGCTTTTCCCGCGCAACAAAGGGCGCATCGGTCTCCGCGTTCTTGCCGGGGTTCATGTTGAACGTGAGGAACGTGGTACCGAACGCCGGGCCGCGCCGGTGGATCGTGAATTTACCTGCTTCTTCCAGCGGCTTCAAAGATGCATACTCTTCGCCTAATACACCGTGGACGTCGGTCTCACCGGACTTGAACATGGCAAGTTCGGTTTCGAAGTCCGGCACGATGTGATAGGCGATGGAATCCAGGTACGGCAGGGCATTGCCCACGGCGTCCTTGAGCCAGTAGTTGGGGTTTCGGAATAAGAATAGGCTCTCTTCAGGACTGTAGCTCTCGATGGTGAAGGGGCCGGTGCCGATGACTTTATGCGGGTCCGTATCGATGTTCCAAACGGACTCAAACGTACCGTCGTCCGCGTACGGCTCCAAGATGTGCTTCGGTGGCGGCGTTCACTTGACCAGACGGCGGTGCAAGAGGGCAGCGGCGATGGGGAAGAGCACGACGATCCAGACCATTACGTAAAGGCCGGAGAGCAGGTGGGACATCCCCAGGTCCCCGGTTACAAATCCCCGCGCCAGGTGCACAGAGGGCGTTAGCGGCGCGGCCCAGGCGAGGGGTTCTATCCAGTCCGGCATCGAGGAGATAGGAAAAAAGGCTCCGCTGAAGAAGTAAAGAGGCGTCGCTACCACGGTGAACGTGAGCGACAGGATGTGCACGTTCGGCGCGAGCGCGGCGAAGATGAGACCCAAGGCGCCGAATTGCGCGCCAACCAGCGCGGCCGCAAGCAGAACGCCTACACCGGAGAAGGTGTCAATCCACCCCAGAAAGGCCGCCACTGTCCCTATGGACACAGCCACGATGACGGCTCTGCTCATGGCCCAGGAAATGTCACCCATGGCGATCTCTCGCGTGCTCACCGGGGCGGTCAGCGTTGTCTCATAGACTCCCTTCTGAATACGGAAGAAAGCCCCCCAGCAGCACTCGAATATGGCATGGAACATTGCCGAGCCCGCGATGATTCCCGGAGTAACGAACTGCGCATACGGCACGCCGTCGATGTCGTCTACCAGAGTTCCGATACCAATGCCTACGGCGACGAGGATGACGAAGGGTTCAACGAAATACCAGGTGAGAGAAGGCAGTAAGGTGTGCCTCAACACCAGGGCGTGACGGTACCATATCCCGGCAATGCTGCGCGGCCTAATGCCTGCGAAATAGGTGTTGCGTGCGGCGGCCATTACTCGTCCGTCAGCTTCCTGCCTGCCATGGAAAGAAATACGTCTTCGAGATTGGAGGGCCGGTAAGTGACCCGCACGCCCTCGAGGCCGGAGAGGTCCGGACGGTCACCGTTGGGGGATGTGACGGTGATAATTGCGCCGGCTTCCCGATAGTCTAATCCGGCGTTTCCGATCCAGTTCACCACGTCTTTACGTACGCCGTTGGACACGCGCACCTGCGCCACTTCCGGCCCCGCGTGCCGTTTCACCAGTTCGTCCGGCGCCCCCTCGGCGAGGATCCTGCCGTGATGCATGATGGCGAGCCGGTCGCACAGGGCCGCCGCTTCATCCATGTAGTGCGTGGACATGAGGATGGTCACACCCGCTTGCTTCATTGTTTCCAGCTCTTGCCACACGCGATTGCGCCCTTGAGGGTCAAGGCCGGTCGTAGGCTCGTCGAGCACGATTACTTGAGGATTAGTTATGAAGGCCCTGGCTATTGCAAGTCGTCTTTTCATACCGCCGGAAAGGCTATCAATGTCCTCTTTCGCCTTGTCGGTAAGGTCAAAGAACATCAGCACGGCATCCGCCCTGCGCCCCGCCTGTGCACGCGAGAGTCCGGCGATGTATCCATACGCAATGAGATTGTCTTTGGCGTTGAGGTCGGTGTCGAGGCCGTCCTCTTGCGTTACAACGCCCAAAACGTTTCGCACTTCTCTTGCTTCGCGGGAAACGTCAATACCCGCCACGATCAGTTCCCCGGCGGTCAACGGAGATAACCCGCTCACCAAGCGCATGGTGGTGGTCTTGCCGGCGCCATTCGGCCCCAGCAGGCCGTAGGTCTCGCCATGGCCAACCTGGAACGAAACCCCGTCCACTGCGACAGTCTCACCAAACCGCTTGGTTATGCCCGTTGCGCGTATAACGATACAGTCGCTTGGGCCGTTCAAGGAAGCTCCTTTGTTCCGGCTTCATTCTAAAAGGGAGTCTTAAGCCGCAGCAGACATTCCGAATGACACTGGGAAACCGGTCTCTTCAGACCAACTCTGCCGACGTTAGGCTTGGTACGCCTGGAGGGATTCGAACCCCCGACCCTCGGTTCCGAAGACCGATGCTCTATCCACTGAGCTACAGGCGCGAGAAAGGCACTCGTTCAATTATAGCAGGAGAGAGAGCGTATCCTGCCACTTGAATCCAGCCTACATGAGACGATACGAAGTCGGCCTACTCGAGTCGCTGATGTCTCGTATCTCAAGCGAGTTTCCCAGCGAACGACCTCAATCAAGAGACTAAGGCCGGATTACGGTACCATCGGCTTGGCGGATTGGCGGCCAACCGCCGCCATAGGGGGTTTCGGGCAGTGGAAAGCGGGCTGCCAATTCTTCGTCGAGCTCCACGCCCAACCCGGGCCGATCATTCGACCAGAGCGCGCCGTCTCGAATTTCCGGCGTGCCGGGAAACACATCTAGCGCGGCCTGATTGAAGACATGCTGCTCCTGAATGCCGAAGTTGTGGCACGCCAGATCGAGGTGCAGATTGGCGGCGTGACCCACGGGCGATACGTCGCCGGGTCCGTGCCACGCCGTGCGAATGCCATAGAACTCGCAAAGTGCCGCCAGCTTGCGAGCAACCGAAATGCCGCCAATATCGGAGATGTGGACCCGGATGAAGTCAATGAGCCGTTCTTCGATTAGGGGCATGTACTCGGCCTGGTTCACGAAAAGCTCGCCCATGGCGATAGGCGTGGTGGTCTGCTGCCGCATGATGCGAAAATAGCCATTGTCCTCCGGCGCGAGCGGGTCTTCGAGGAAAAAGAGATGGTAGGGCTCAAGCGCTTTCGCCAGGCCAAGCGCTTGCACCGGCGGCAGACGCTCATGCACGTCGTGGAGCAATTCCACGCCATCGCCCAATTGGTTGCGCAGGTGTTCGAAGAGGCGCGGCACAAGGCGCGCGTAGGGGGTAGGCTCCCAAACACCCTCCAGGGCTTTGTGGTCCACGTCACGCGGTGCTTGTTGTGGTTCCAAGGCGGGCTGGGCCCCGCCGCTGGATTCGCCCTGTGCCATGCGTTGCCACCGCGTGATGTTGCTGCGGGCGCCGTACGTTGCCAGGCCCGGCACCGCCGATTGACAACGCACGTAGCGATACCCTTGGGCCATGTATTCGCGAACAGACTCTTCCAGGGCGTGCACGTCTTCTCCCGCGGCATGCGCGTAGAGCGCGGCGTAGTCGCGGCACTTGCCACCGAATAGCTGGTAGAGGGGCATGTTGGCGCATTTGCCTTTGATGTCCCATAGCGCCGCATCTACACCCGCCAACGCATTGTTCAGCACCGGCCCGCTGCGCCAGTAGGAACTGACGTAGGCCGACTGCCAAGCGTCCTCGATGGCGGCGGGGTCCTTGCCGATGAGGAACGGGCGCAAGTACTCTTCCACGGCGGTTACGACCGTCAATGGTCGCTGCGTAAACGTGGCGCAGCCGAGTCCGTAGAGACCGGGTGAACTGGTCTCCACCTTTACAACAACGAGAGCGATGCCTTCCGGCGCGGTGCATATCGCGCGTACGTTGGTAATGCGCATAACTGCTATTCCTTGCGGGTATGTCTTTCACTCGCGGTGCAAATTGCGGCGACTATCCCTTACCCCCGGCTGACCGATGCAACCTGGGAGATTTGCAAAATTCGATCAAACCCGGCCAGGTCTGGAAAGACCTCAACTCGAGCACCGGAAATGTGTCGCGCGGCGAGCGCTTTCAAGCGCGCCGCCATATCGAATCCAATCTCGAAGAGCGCGGTCCCACCAGGATGGAGGTAGGTCGGCAAGTCGGCGAATATTGCCCGATACGCGTCAAGGCCGTCAGCGCCACCGGCAAGCGCAAGGCGCGGTTCATAGTCCCGCACGTCGCGGTCGAGGCCCGGTATGTCGTTACGGGGGATGTAGGGCGGGTTGCAGACAATGACGTGGACAGATTCAGGCAATGCCTGTAGGTAACTTCCCTGTAGCAAGACGAGCCTGTCCGAAACCCCGTGAGCAACTCCATTCCGCTGCGCCAGTGCCAGCGCATCGGCAGATATATCTGTGGCGTAGACAGTGGCTTGCGGCAGCGCCTTCGCGATACTCACGGCAATCGCGCCGCTGCCGGTGCCAATGTCGGCAATGAGCGGTTGGGGTATACCTTGGCAATTCGATGGGCTGAGCGAATGGCGACTATTACTGCTTTCGCTGCCGAACAGATCAAGTGCCTTTGCAACAAGCAGTTCCGTTTCCGGTCGGGGGACGAGCACTCGCCGGTCTACCGCAAACTCCAACCCCATGAACTCTTTCTTGCCGATGATATAGGCAACGGGTTCACCTTGCTGACGGCGTAGAATCAGCCCCTGCAGCGCGGAAACATGATCGGCCGAGAGCAGGTCCGCCCTGCCGCCGGCCAAGTCTTCTTCGGTACAGCCGAGCACATGCCTAAGGAGTATGCGCGCATCCCGTGCATGGGACTCAATGCCGCTCCTTTTGAGCTGTTGTGAGGCCCAGTGGAGCACGTCTTGCTGGGAAGATGATTGGAGACTACCGCTAGCGAACGCGACAGCGTTCACACTTGGGGGAAATGACTGTGGAGAAGCAGCGGCTTCTTCAATCCCGGTAGCGGGCGCTCTCGTTGCTGAAGTTGCGAGCACGGTGGCGTTCCAATAGATTAGCTCTTCGATCCGGCGGCAGCCAATCGCTCTGACTCGTACGTGGTTGTGAGAGCGTTCACAACGCCTTCCACGTTGCCGTCCATCAACTGGTCTAGGTTGTAGATGGTAAGGTTGATGCGATGATCGGTCACGCGGTTTTGCGGGAAGTTGTAGGTGCGGATCTTCTCACTCCGCTCCCCCGTACCTACCAGGCCCCGACGCATGGCGGTCTCTTCCTCTTGCTGCTTGCGCTGCTCCATTTCAAGCACGCGCGCCCGCAAGACTGCCAACGCACGCATCCGGTTCTGCTGCTGCGATCGTTCATCTTGGCACGTCACCACCAGGCCGGTCGGGAGATGGGTAATGCGCACGGCTGAGTCGGTAGTGTTCACGCTTTGGCCGCCGTGACCACTGGCGCGGTAGACGTCGATTGAGAGATCGTCCGGGTTGATGGTGACATCGATTTCCTGCGCTTCGGGCAATACGGCGACCGTGGCGGTCGAGGTATGGATGCGACCACTCGTCTCAGTTACGGGAACGCGCTGCACACGGTGCACACCGCCTTCGAACTTAAGCCGACTATAGGCGCCCTGCCCTTTGACGAGAAAGATGATCTCCTTGAATCCACCAATGCCGGTCGGACTGGATGACAAGAATTCCGTCTTCCAGCCCTGCTTTTCCGCGAAGAGGTTATACATGCGGAAGAGGTCCGCTGCAAAGAGACCCGCTTCATCGCCACCCGTGCCGGCGCGTATCTCCATGATTACATTGCGGTCGTCATTTGGATCTTTCGGCACTAAGGCGGCGCGTGTCTGCTCCAGGAGAGTCTCCTTCTCGCTCTCAAGTTGCTGAATTTCGAGCCGCGCCATCTCCAAGAGTTCATCTTCATCCTCTTCTGCCAGCAACTCTTCGGCGCCTCTGATTTCCCTATCGACTCGCAGCAGCTCGTTAAAGAGGAGTACTACCTCTCTCAGTGAGGCTTGTTCCTTGGCGAATGCAGTGAGCTGAGGAATGTCATTACTGTGCTCAACCATGAGCAGATTGAGTTCCTGATAGCGTCGTTCGATTTCGGCGAGTTTCTCCAGCATCGTACGCTCTGTATCCTTAAGCGGTTCTTACTGCTGCGGGAACGCTATTCCCTTGTGCCTGCTCATCTGCCGCCATCACGGCCTGCAAAGCGGCAATAGCAACGGCTACTTGCCCATCGTCAGGCTCGCGGGTAGTCAAAGATTGTAGAAGCAGACCCGGCCGAACAAGTGCGCTCACCATCGCTTGCCGCAAGTGCGTTGCCGAGAACCGCAGCCACTCATATGAGAGTCCGATGAGCACTGGGACCAGTAGCACGCGAGAAAGTACACGAATCCACAGCGGCGGTTGCCCCAGCAGCGCAAAGACGACCACACTCAACGCTACCACAACCAGCAGCAGCGTTGTACCACAGCGTGGGTGCGCAGTTGAGCAGGCCTGTACTGTTCCGGGCTCCAAATCCATGCCTCGCTCCTGCGCGTGGACGGCTTTATGTTCGGCGCCGTGGTATGCGAATACCCGCGCGATCTTCGGCGCTCTTCCAATAAGCCAAAGGTAGCCAATTAACAAGAGGAGACGCACCAGGCCCTCGACTAGATTGGCAACTACGGCGTTGCTACTTTGCCCGTACAGAGGGCCGGCAATAAGCGTGGGTGCAACGAAAAAGAGGCCGATCCCAATCGTCAACGACATGAGCATGTTTGGGCGCACCGAGGACCCGGGGGGCAAGTTGTCCGGCTCGCCTTCCCCAATCTCTTCGTCCTCTGCCACCTGCGCGGAAAACGAGAGCGCACGGTTACCAAGCGTCAAGGCGTCCCAAAGCATCACCATGCCGCGCAGTAATGGGATCTTGCGCATGAATCCCCCATGAAATCGCGGCGGAAGCGTCTCAGCGCAAGTGACGATGTGCCCCTTAGGATGGCGTACGGCCACCGCCACGTGGCGATGACCGCGCATCATCACACCTTCAAGTACCGCTTGTCCGCCGTAGAGAGGCCGTGCCATGCATCTTGCGCCACGTGAAACCTATCCTCGAAGCGCAATAATCATTTACTCCTTGGAGAAGGGGTTTCTGAGACCGCATCCACTAAGCAAAGGATAGAGCAACACTGCCTATCCCCCTAGCCTCAATTCGCCGCAGTGAGCGTAGAGCTTCTTGTACGGCGTAACCGGAAACCGGCAGCTAATCTTGCAGCCGCTTCGAACGGCGCAACCGCTGCATGAAGCGATCTACCTGACCTTCAGTATCGACCAACTTCTGCTGGCCGGTATAGAAGGGGTGACACTTCGAGCACAAGTCGACACGCAGCGACTCTGAAGTCGATCCGGTCATAATCTCATTGCCGCAACTACAAACAATCTTTGCCCGCTCGTGATACGTTGGATGTATGCCAGTCTTCATTTCCTGATCTTTCTCAATAAGTAGCCCTTCCTTACCTTGGAAGCGCTATCCTCCGCAATTGGGACATGCTACACATTCGCCGCGCCGCAAGTATTTAGTGAAATTCAGATCCGAGACAACCCCAAACCCGCCAATTCGCTCACCGGCTGACGGCTGCTCGCGCTCAACAAGCCACGCGCTCGTTTGCTAACGGGAAGCGGTTGACAGCCTAAATTCAGCGCCACTTCGTGCACGCATGCGTTAATAGTATACCGCATGTTTGTCATGTGGTACAGTTGAATCGCCTTGAGAGCGGGCGAAGCTTACACCCATAAACCGTGGAAACGGTCACTGCAAAACGCCCTGCACGTTACCCCTTACCGCCATAGAGAGATTATACCTTCAGGTAAGGCATAATGCCGTCGTTGGAAGTCAACATTGCACCGCGCCACCCCAGCGGCCTCGTACTCAAGAACCCCGTCATAACGGCATCCGGCACGTTTGGCTATGGCACAGAGTACGCTTCCATCTATGATGTGAATCGCCTCGGCGCGATCGCAGCCAAAGCCGTCACATTGAGACCGCGCAGCGGCAACCCTATGCCCCGCATCGTGGAAGTTCCCGGCGGCATGCTCAATGCCATCGGCCTGCAAAACGTCGGCGCGGAAGCCCTAATCCGAGACAAAGCACCAATTTGGGCCAGGTGGGATGTGCCGGTAATTGCCAACGTGGCCGGGGCTTCTTTGGAAGAGTTCGTAACCATCGCCGAAATGCTGGACGGCGCGCCCGGTATCGCCGCCTTAGAGCTCAACATATCCTGCCCCAACGTCGCCCATGGACTCGACTTCGGCACCGACCCTGCAATGGCCGGCGCAGTTACGCAGGCAGTGAGCGAGCGCAGTTCCTTACCCCTGATCGTCAAACTAACGCCGAACGTCACGGATATACGGCCGGTTGCTACCGCCGTTGCCGAGGCCGGCGCCCATGCCTTGGCGATCATGAATACCCTCTCCGGCCTGGCCATTGACGTTGCGCAGAAACGCCCCGTGCTGGCCACCACTTCAGGCGGGCTATCCGGTCCCGCGGTGCGCAGTATCGCCCTGCGCCTGGTATACACCGTGGCGCCATTGGTTGACATTCCCATCATTGGCATCGGCGGCATCGGCACCACCGAGGATGCACTCATGTTCTTGATGGCAGGGGCTACGGCAATACAGGTGGGCACGGCGAATTTCTACAACCACCGTGCGCCATTGGAGATCATCGCAGGTCTTGAAGCCTATTGCGCGGAAGAAGGCTTGGAGAGCATTGAGGAAATCATCGGCGCGGCGCTTCCCCAGCACGCGGCGATCTCGTCCACGTAACCTCTGCCGTCCAGCTAACTGCTACATGATGGAGCGGATTAGGCCGCCGTCTACCTGAAGTGTCGCACCCGTGATGTAGCTCGCTCGCGGCGACGCGAGAAAAACGGCAAGATCCGCCAGTTCCTCCGGCCGTCCGAGACGACCCAACGGAATCTTGGCCTCGTATTCTTGCATGATGCTCTCTTGGGTCCGGCCGGTCGACTTTACCTGGGCGGCGACGTTATCCTTGATGCGGTCGGTGAAGATGCTTCCGGGGCAGATGTTGTTCACCAGAATATTTTCAGCCGCCAATTCGCTCGCCAGGGTCTTGGCCAAGCCAATCACTGCGGGACGGATTGAATTCGAAAGCAGGAGGTTCTCCAGCGGTTGCTTAACAGACGTGGATGTCACGTTGATGATGCGCCCGCCATCTGTCTTCCGCATGTGGGGCAGCACCGCGCGCACAAAGCGCACAACGCTCATGAATGTCAGGTTGAAGGCGTTCTCCCAATCTTCATCCTCGAAGTCCGCAAACGTCCCCATGGGCGGACCGCCCGCATTGTTCACGAGAATGTCTATCTTGCCCTGCCGTTGCACCACGGTGTCAACGAAATTGGGAATGGCATCAGGTTTCAACACGTCAACGGGAACCGCCAGCACTTCGGAGCCGGCCTTCGCCTGAATCTCTTGTGCGGCTTGCGAGAGGTTGTCCGGACTGCGCGAGCAAATTGCTACGCGGGCGCCCTCCATGGCCAAGCCGAGGGCAATTGCCTTCCCCAGACCCTTGCTCCCTGCGGACACGATAGCGGTCTTGCCGCTAAGCTCGAGATCCATGCGCTTGGCTCCTTTGATTCCGTCTACTCTTGAATACCTGGGTGCATGTCGTTATTGGGACTTCCCATGAACTTCCGACTTCTCTTCAGAACGTCGCTGCCTCTAGTCGGGGGATATGGTTCGCGCCTCGCGCCCCATGTCCAAGCGAGCAATCCGTCCCGCCGCATTAAGTCCTGGCACGTCTCACCTTACACGGGTACGTGCTAGACCGCACTTTCCACGTGTTCTTTGAATGGAATTCGCAACGTACGATCCTCAAGCCGCGCAGTGCCCGGTGAGAGCCGAGCTAGGACCGTTGGCAAAACGATGTTCCGACGGTACGCGCCAATCCGTACAGTAAGTTCATCGCCTCGCTTCACCACGTCAATGTTTCCCTTCTGACCGAATGGCAATTCAATGTCTAGGATATAGCCCCCATCGTCCCTCTGTACAGAATGGCTGCGTCCATCATAGTAGAGCTTCAGCGGATCGTCGTCGGCAAAGAGCACGGCAGCAGTCTGCTTGAGCATCTCGATTCCCACGACTTCCCGGGCAAAGAGCGGGACTTCCCGTATTGGTATCGGCGAGAAGGCTTCGTGAATGAACTCTAGGTGCTTCTTTTGGGTCGCATGCCACGCCGTGAAGTAGGCATCTTGCACAGTGTCGGGGAGAACGCGGTTACAAACAACCAGATCGGTGCCGTACCCGTACAACGTCAGGTACGTGAGCGTGCGTTGCGCCTCACGGATCACCATGCGCTCCGGATTGAGCACCATGCGAACGGAGGCGCGTTGGCGGTCGGCCAGAACATCGCGGAGCCTTCCCAATTGGCGCACCAGGTCCTCAGCTTGGTTGAAAACCTCGCTGCCCGGAGTGGGTATTCCAATAACCGACTCCAGCACCGGGCCGACCACACGTGCCACGCGCCGCTTCAGGGGCAGGATCCTTTCCAGCCACCAGCGGGCGTCCTCCGGAAAAGCAAGCAACCGCAGCGTCTCAGCAGTCGGCGCACAATCTACCACCACGGCGTCGTATTCATTCGACTCGTGGTGCATGTTTACCCAGAGCAGGCTCGACAGCTCCTCCATGCCGGGCAAAATTGCCATCTCTTCGGCAAGCGTTTCGTCAATTCCGCGCCACGCCAGCAGGGCGCTGAGCCACGCCTGAACCGTGCCCCAGTGTTTACGCAGGTTATAGTAGACATCGGTCTCCTGCGCCCACAGATTTGGCGCAATGTTGGTCGGCTCGGGCCCTAGCTCTATGTCAAGAGAATCACCCAGGCTATGCGCAGAATCGGTGCTCATGACTATCGTGCGGTAGCCAAGCTCCGCACACCGCAACGCAGTTGCGGCTGCGCACGTGGTCTTTCCCACTCCTCCCTTGCCGGTGTAGAGCAAGACGCGTTGTGCCACTGTGGCTCCCTCTAGGAGTTCGAATGCCTATCGGTTCTCTCTCCATGGTAGCACCTTGATTCCGGGATATGAAAATCCCCGGCGCGTCTTACCGGGATTACATCGGCGAGGATAGCGGTTCGCTATGCGCAATCAAGGACTTTTTCACTCTACTATGGCGCGTTTCTTTTCACTCTTGTTGCCGTAAGGTCAATCGCTGAAAATCTAGGGGCATGGAGATGGGGAGTGCAGGCGATGCGCGCCTTGAAGCTATAATACTCTCGGAGAAATAGCCGCCACAGGCCATGCTGGGTCACTCCAGGGATGCGAATGGGAACTTGGTAGACCCCTGCATAATCACGTAGGGGCACGGCATGCCGTGCCCCTACGTTTTCCTTACACACGTTTTATTTACAGAAGTGGGAGACCTGTCCCGCACTCTCAACGAGATCGGAGTCTGCTTCCCGCTCGCGGACTAAGACGCTGATTCCAGTCTTGTCCCTGCGCCGCCGTTCTGGCTCGACCGATATGCCGCCTCGATAAATGAAATGATCTCGATTGTCTCATCGATGGCGAGCGGCGGAGTGCCGGTCTCCAGCATTTTCATGATTTCCCGCAGCAAGTTACGGTAATTATTGCTGGTGAAAATATCGGAGTTTATGGCCCGCTTCTCCGAGAACACCGTCAACCCGTAGCCGCCTCCGCCAGAACGAATAGCCCGGACGGTGCCCAAGCGACCGCCATCCCAGCGCCCCGTCACGTGATCTGCGCCGTCAGTGCGCATAGCCCACACCTCTTGGCAGCCCGGCCCCATGAGGGAAAAGAGCACTTCGACGCCGTGAATGCCGTAATTGAGCAGTCCCGGATTGGCATAGTGTTCCGACCCCGGGCTGTATACCATAGCTCCTTGCGCGCCGCCCTCGTCGGCAAGCGTTGCCTGGAGATCCACCACCGTTTCCGTATAACGCAACGATGACGCAGAGAAGACCGGCACCCCATGTTTCGCCGACAAGTCGGCAATAGCGCGCCCCTGGGCAGTGGTTGCGGCGTAGGGCTTGTCGATGAAGAGCGGCACACCGGCTTCAAGGAACGGCTTGGCGTGGTCGAGGTGAAGATTGCCCTCATTCGACTCGATGAAGACGGCGTCTACGTGGCCGATCATGTCAACCGGACTGTCAACTATCTGCACGCCCATTTCTCTGAGCTCTTCCGTATAGCCCGGTATCCGCTCCGGCGAGACGCGCGACTCCCCCGGGCACCCCATGACGATGTTCCCACCGTCCACCCATTGGTCTTCTTCGATATCCAGGTGGTTGAGTCGTTTCGTAAATTGCACGACGTGTGACGTGTCGAAATCCACCAAGCCGATCTTGCGCATTGTTTTCCTTCACCTCTCAGATGACTACGCGACCGCAATTCTGCACAATTCGCACAACCTACGTGTCCTTCCCAGCCGGCCGTTTGGGCGCTCCTGGGGAATTGTGCGTCGTGTCAAGTATAGCCGAAGTGTTTCGCACCATCTAGTTACCGCACAGTTTATCGTATCGACCAACCTTCTATTCGCGGAATAAGCGGGTACGTGCACAACAACACATGCAGGCGTCTGCCACGCGTGTGCTACCATGCCTGAAAGGCCAGCGGAGCGAATTCGAGATAGTCCGATTGGCAAGCTCCTAAAGTTGCAAGAAGCGGAGACGCCCTTATGAATCAAGATGACCTTCGACAACAATTCGACGATCAAGGCTACGTGAGGCTCAGTGGCTTTCTCGATTCGAGTGTGGTGGCGCAAGCACGCGCTGCCATGGAAGAGCTCGTGGAGCGCCAAGCGCGGCAACTGGTCGCAGCGGGAACAATCGCAAGTACCATGCAAGAAGAGCCTTTTGAGACGCGCTTCTTCCGGCTCTTCGAGAACAATCTGGATGATGCCCCGAAGTCGTTTCGCAGAGAGCTGCACTTGTCCGGCCTTTTCGACCTCTTCTTTAACCCGGCCTTGCTGGACGTGGTTGAAGTCCTCCTTGGGCCTGAGGTCCGCCTATACCCCAATTACACCGCTCGTCCCAAGTTCCCCGAGTGGAAAGGCACCGAGGTGCTTTGGCATCAGGACGGCGGCTACACGGAGCAGATCGCCGGCGCTAAAGGGAGCGTGGAATTGCAGCGGATGGTGAATGTCTGGACACCGTTGGTGCCTGCCAATGCGGTGAACGGCTGCATGCAGTTTGTACCGGGCACACACAAGCTCGGCACTGTGCCCCACGAAACCCGCGAGTACTACCTGGAAATCGCACAAGAGACACTGGACCCGCACGTGAAGACGGCCATCGACGTTGAACTCGATCCTGGGGACGTTGTTCTGTTCCAAAACCTTCTCTTCCACCGCGGGCAACCAAACCATAGCAACGAGATCCGCTGGAGCTTTGACTGGCGCTACCAGGACGCGAAACAGCCTACGTTGCGCAAAGAGGAAGGACACATTGCGCGGAGTAGCAGCCAACCTGCGAGCGCAGTAAAGAGTGCCGAGGAGTGGGCCGGCCTGACCTTTCGCTAGTAGGAAGCCTCTGCTCACCGGAGAAAGGACCGAGATGCAACTTACCGACAGAGTGGCGATAGTAACCGGAGCCGGTCGGGGCATTGGCCGCGCTACGGCTGAGCGGCTGGCGGAAGCTGGCGCCAAAGTGGTGGTGGGCGACGTGAACGCCGAGACCGCTGCAGCGGTTGCCGGCGCGATTATTGATGCGGGCGGCGCCGCAATCGGCGTGCAGGTAGACGTCTCCAGTGAAGCGGATGCCGAACGCCTGGCCCAGGCCGCATGTGATCGCTTTGGCCGCATCGACGTGCTGGTCAACAACGCCGGCATCGGTCTCTACACGCCGCTCGTGGAAACTACCTTGGCGCAGTGGAATCAGGTGCTTGCCGTAAACCTGACGGGTATCTTCCTCTGCAGCAAGTACTGCGTTCCGGTCATGATAGAGAACGGCGGCGGCAGTATCGTCAACATCGCCTCCGCCCGCGCCATCGCCACCACGGCACGCACCACGGCGTATACGGCCACCAAGGGTGCGGTCGTAGCGCTCACGAAAGCC
Organism: Chloroflexota bacterium; assembly: GCA_965216245.1. GTDB lineage: Bacteria > Chloroflexota > UBA11872 > VXOZ01 > VXOZ01 > VXOZ01. The sequence continues at coordinate 3,333,918 of OZ244145.1, read as the reverse complement.
ATGGCGACGGAATTTGGCGACGACGGCATACGCGTCAATTGTGTGCTCCCCGGCGCTATCGATACCGACATGATGCGGGAGAATATGGCGGCGGACGGAGTCAGCTTTGAAGATGGCGTCGGTCAATTCCTTCAGAAGACGCCATTGCGGCGCGTTGGCGCAGGCCGGGACATTGCCAACACCGTGACGTTCCTGGCATCGGACGAGGCCCCGTACACTACCGGCGCGGCCATGGTTGTGGATGGCGGTCGGACCGTCCACATTTGATCCGTGCCCAAACAAGAAGCCGGATCGTCCACCGGGAATGCGGACGGTGCTGCCGTTACCTGTTGCCGAGCTATTCAAGACGTTGCGCACAGTTGGAGTCCGCCTTGCAGGCGGCCCACCCACCTAACCGTTGCCTGCTCTCGCGACTTGCGACCGTCACGCTATAGTAGGCGCCAGACACCCAATGGTATAATTGTTACTGTCTACACCCAGTTCCTGCTAAGCAACAACGTGGGGGCGCGGTAGCTGGGTTCGCAGGAAGAGGGATCCAATGGAAACCATGATCAACTTTCCCCAGTGCCTGAAGTGTCATACGGGCGTGCTCGTGCCGTTTTCCGATTTTGGCGGTCAAGGCTCGTCGTTAATGTTCAAGGCGTGGGTGTGCACAAATCCTGACTGCTTCTTCAATCTCAAGATCCGCAACGGAGATGTTTACGTAAACGAACGAGTTACCGATGCTGAACGGGAGCCTCGTCCTGTTCGCTAGTCTCTTCCGCTGAAGCCACCGGTCGTGTGCAACCGGCGCAACAGCGCACTATGAGGGTAGTCTCAGAGTAACGCTCCTGGGCATTCGCTATGGCAAAGATACTGCTGCGTGAGCAGTACGCGTGCTACAACCACCCGCATCGCAAGACCACCGATCGTTGCGATCGCTGTGGTACGGTATTCTGCGAAGAATGCTTGACTGCACGGGGCGAGCGACATTTCTGCCACCATTGCACTACGCAGTATGACGCTATACAGGCGCGCCGCCAACGTCCTTTGCGTCAAAAGCTTATGGACTTTGCGCCAAAACGCTCGTCAGTAATCTTTACCCTGGGGTTCTTAGCCTTGATCTTGGCAGTTGGCGGCATTTTTGGAAGACAGCTTGCCTCGATCACTCTAGAGCCGGAAGAAGCTGCGCGCGTGGCGCGCGCATTCAGTCGCACGCTCCAAACTTCTGAGGGGCTAAACCTCGTCGAAGCAATTGTGGGCGGTCAAGTGCTTGCTGCTTCCAGCGAGCGGGAGGATGGCGACCACGTTGCTAAGCGTTTGGTGGATGGGTGGACCGGCACCATAGTTGCGGACTGGCGCTCAGAGAATGCCACTCTTCCGCAGGAAATCGTCTTAGGCATCGAGCGTGAGGTGCTTGCGGGAGGCCAAGCCTATGCGAATGCGATTACGCTTCAGGCCAGCGAACAAAGCCCGCCGGAAACGTGGCCTCAAGAGTTTCGCGTCTTTGTAAGCACAGAATCTGCAGATGGGCCGTGGGAAGAAGTGGGCACCTTTACACTGGCTGAGAGCCCGCTCTTACAGCGGTTTACTTTCGAGACTCATCCTACGTGGTATGTGAAGATCGTCATTCTCAGCAACTATGGGAGTACCGAGTACACATCGCTGATGGAGGTAGGCGTCTACCTCACGGAGTAGGTTCTTTCCAGGTCGAACACGAGCCTGGGCCGCGACATGAACGGCCATGCGGCTCGCCTGCTCCCACGAAACGCAATGAACAAGATGACACCCTCTACACACATGCAGAAAACTCCGCGGTGAAGCGGTTCAAACAGATACTTGGTGGCAAGTCGCTCGAAGAGAGCGTAGAAAAGAGTCGCGGGGGCGCCTTTTCGGCGCTCCGTGAGCTCTTTCGGCCCGGAGTCCGGCTGGACGAAGACTTTTGGGAAGAGCTTGAAGCCACGCTTATCATGGCCGACGTAGGCCCTTATCTTGCTGACGACCTCATTAGGAGTGCGCGGGAGACGGTTGCGCAAGCCAAGCTCGATTCGGCGGCAGATGCGCACGGTCTGATTGAAGATCTGCTTGTAGCACAACTCACTGCAGACTCTGGTGAGCTCCTTACCGCGCAACCCCTCACCGTTATCCTAATGGTTGGCGTCAACGGTTCCGGCAAGACCACGATGTCGGCGAAACTGGCGCACTGGCTGCAGGAGCAAGGCCATACCTGCATGCTGGCGGCGGCGGACACGTTTCGCGCTGCCGCGATCGATCAGCTACGGATTTGGGCGGAGCGCCTCGACGTGCCCCTCATTGCGCAGCAGCCGGGGTCGGATCCTGGCGCAGTGGTTTTCGATGCCATCGATGCCGCGCTCGCGCGCAATGCCTCGCACCTCATCGTGGACACTGCCGGTCGTCTCCATACCAAGGCAAACCTCATGGATGAGCTCCGCAAGGTGCAGCGTATCGTTGCCAACCGCGTGGGTGCTTCGGCGATTGAGACCTTGCTTGTAATCGATGCGATCATGGGTCAGAACGTACTCAATCAAGCGAAGATATTTTGCGACTCGGTTAACGTATCGGGAATTGTCCTGACAAAACTCGATAGCACGGCACGGGGCGGCAGTGTCTTCGGCATTGCCCGTGAATTGAATCTTCCCATTAAGCTCGTGGGCACGGGCGAGCAATTGAACGATATGGATGTTTTTGATAGCACACGGTTCGTCCGTGCCTTACTTGGCGAGCCCGTGCCGACGTAGAATTGGCACGTTTCAGCAAGTATAGTGTGGCGCTTCAGATAACAGCGGAAAGGAACGTGCAGCGTGAAGGGTGTCATTCTGGTCGGAGGCAGTGGTAGTCGCTTGGACCCGCTCACTCGGGTGGCGAACAAGCATCTATTGCCGATTTATGACAAGCCAATGGTGTACTATCCCATCCAGACTCTGGTGAATGCCGGAATAACCGACATTATGTTAGTCACCGGCGGCAGTAACGCCGGTGACTTCTTGCGCTTGTTGGGAAACGGCAGCGACTTTGGTTTGAAACGCCTCCACTACACGTATCAGGATCGACCTGCGGGCATCGCCCACGCCCTCGGACTGGCGCGGGACTTTGCGGAAGGCGACTCCCTGTTACTGATGCTCGGCGATAACATCATTGAAGGGAACCTGCTCGCAGCACGCCGAAACTTCGAAGAGCAGGAGCGGGGCGCGCGCGTCATGTTGACCCGGGTTGAGAATCCATCGAGCTACGGCGTGGTAGAGATCGAGGACGGCCGCATCAAGAACATCACAGAGAAGCCGGCAAGACCGAAGTCAAATCTCGTACAGACCGGGATTTACTTCTACGATGAGCGGGTTTTTGAGATCGTCTCCAAGCTACGCCCCTCAGGACGGGGTGAGATGGAGATTACGGACGTGAATAACTACTATCTCCAGGAAGGCAATCTGGAGTACGATATCCTTGAGGGCTTTTGGGCAGACTGCGGTGAATCTTTCGAGATGTACCTGGAGTCCCAAAACCTCGTAGCCCAGCATGGGGCAAACAAGCTCGATACCTAATGGTGTGTGTTAATTATGTTTGAATCGCTTTCCGATCGCCTGCAGGGCGTGCTCAAGGGGCTGCGCGGGCGCGGCAAACTGAGCGAGGCCGACGTGGATGCCGCCTTGCGTGAGGTACGCCTGGCGCTGTTCGAGGCTGACGTTAGTTTCAAGGTCGTGCGCAGTTTTCTCAAGGCGCTGCGCGAGCGGGCCATAGGCGCCGAGGTCATGGAAAGCCTGACGCCGGGGCAGCAGGTCGTCAAGATCGTTCATGAAGAGCTCATCAGCCTGCTCGGCGATCCCGTCCCGCTCACGCTGACCGGCTCGCCGCCGCACGTTATCATGCTGGTTGGCCTGCAGGGCTCAGGCAAGACAACCGCCGCGGGCAAGCTTGCCCTGGCGCTGCGCAAGCAAGGACAGCGCTGCCTGCTGGCTGCGGCGGACATCTATCGTCCCGCGGCAATCGAACAGCTTCAGACCATCGGCAAGCAAATAGATGTGCCGGTGCATGCCTTGGGCACGACTCAACCGCCCACGATAATTGCCAAAACAGCCGTCGAACGAGCGCGCAAAGAGCGGCTGAACACAGTCATCGTTGATACGGCAGGACGCCTTCAGATTGACACGGATATGATGGCCGAGATTCAAGAAATCGCGGCAGTCGTTTCACCCCAAGAGGTATTGCTCGTTGCCGATGCGATGACGGGTCAAGAAGCCGTCAACGTGGCACAGGCATTCCACGACCAGGTGCCGCTCACGGGACTAATCCTCACGAAGACCGACGGCGACGCGCGCGGCGGCGCAGCGCTGTCCGTACGGAGTGTGACCGGCATACCGATTAGGTTTCTGGGCAGCGGTGAGAAGATCGAGCCGCTCGATCCCTTCTATCCGGACCGCTTAGCATCGCGTATCTTGGGCATGGGCGACGTGCTCAGTCTCATTGAGCGCGCGGAAGAGACCATCGATGCCGAGCAGGCTGCCGCTCTAGAGAAGAAGATTCGCACCGCCAGCTTTACCTTGGAGGACTTTGTAGAGCAGTTGCAGCAGATCAAGAAAATGGGATCGTTGGGACAAATACTCGAAATGGTCCCCGGTATGGGTCAGTTCATGCGCAATCCCGCAATGGCTGCGGCGCTAGACGAACGCCAGTTCGCCCGCGTGGAGGCCATGATCTACTCGATGACTCTGGCTGAACGGCGCAGCCCTGCCATCATCGATGGTTCCCGGCGGCGGCGCATAGCGGCCGGCAGCGGCACAACCCCTGCCGAAGTCAACCAACTCCTCAACAATTTCCGCCAGATGCAGACCGTAATGAAATCACTGGCGACGGGCAAGATTCCGAGCAATCTCACGCGCCTTTTCGGATAGTCCGGTCATTCGTACAGTTCTGCGTCGGTTTTCGTCTTATCCACAGCGTTTTGCCAAAACTTGGCCGGGATTCTCCGCTCTTCTCGAATGCAGGAAGTGTCTCGTAGTACGGTCGAGTTGCACCGCTTTGGCGGCACTGGGGTCAGTAGCCGCCCTCATTCCTGGGGTAGGCAAAGTGCACGACCACAGTCGACAGCTAATCGAGAGAGGCAGTTCCGGAGCGCAAGTATTCGAACGATACCGGAACGCCTTATTCGCCGCTGCGGCTCCGGCCGAAGAGCGGGGCAAACTGAAAGACCAACCAGCCGAGAATACCTGCTAGCAACGATCCCACCAAAATGCTGATCTTTGCGGCTTCCAGCAACTCCGTGCCGCCCATTGCGAGATTGGCAATGAAGAGCGACATAGTGAATCCGATACCCGCCAGGCATCCCGCGCCAAACACGTGGACCCAACGCACGCGACTGGGCAACGTAGCGAGACCCAACCGCACCGCTACTACGGAAAAGAGCATGATGCCGAGCGGCTTGCCGACAAGGAGACCTAGCGCCACACCCCGTGCCAGCGGCTCTTCGATCATACTGGTAAAGTCAGCCTTGATCGAGACACCGGCGTTGGCGAGCGCAAACAAAGGCATGATGCCGAAAACCGTCCAAGGGTGAAGCGTGTTCTCAAAGCGCTGCAACGGCGATTGCGCTCCGAGGGCAGTCCGCTCGATCGAGCGCATCAGGGAAACCTGCTCTTCATTCGCCAGCACACTGTCCCCGTGACCCGAGGCCTGCGCAAACTCGTCGATGTACACGCGGCTCAAGTTGGTGAATTCCGCGCTATCGATACGCCGGCGCACCGGAATCGTAAACGCGGCCATGACCCCCGCCACGGTCGGGTGTACCCCCGAGAATATAAAGGCCGGCCACAGACCGCACGCCCCCAAGAGGATGTACACGAGGGTGCTGCGAATTCCCATTCGATTGGCCGCTATCATCAGTAGCACGAACACCCCTGCGATGCCTAACGCCAGCAGCGAGATGTCGCTCGTATAGAAAATAGCAATCACGAGCACCGCGCCAATGTCGTCCACGATGGCGAGAGCGGTGAGGAAAACCTTTATGGGAGTGGGCACTCTGCTACCCAGGACTGCCATCACGCCGAGCGTAAACGCGATGTCGGTTGCCATGGGGATGCCCCAGCCGCGTTGCGCCGGCCCGCCCCAGTTGAACCACAGGAAGATGGCAGCGGGCACAAGCATGCCACCGATAGCCGCCATGATTGGCAGCATCGCGCGTCGCAGGGAGGCGAGTTCTCCGGCAATCACTTCGCGCTTTATTTCGAGTCCTACCACAAAGAAGAAGATTGCCATCAGGCCGTCGTTGATCCAGTATTCGAGCGGCTGGTCGAATACATCGTTTAACCAATGAACGTCGCCGAATTTGACGGCAATGTGGAGATGCCAGAGGTCATAGTATGAAGAGCCAAAAGGGGAATTTGCCCACACGATGGCAACGATCACGCAGACCATCAAGACGATGCCACTGGAGGCCTGCGCATGAGCGAACTCTTGAAAGAGGCCAAAGACACGAAACGGCCTGTGCGCACGCGGCGAAGCGCGATTTTTTGCAGCATTCACGTTTTCGGTGTCTTTGTTCACTACCGAATCCTCAGCATCCGCTAACCGGTCAATTTACGGGAGTAACAGCCTCTTCCAACGGGGTCCCGCGAGGCGTCCTTATACTATAGCGCACCAAATGATCGAAGTCTCAGACTGTGACAGAGGGCTTCCCAAGAAGAAGCGGCGCCCAAACGATCCTCCAAGAATCAAGGCGCCTGAGGCCCTTCGTTCAGCAAGCGTGCTCATCAAAAGACCGCTTACTTGGCTATGAGAGGCGCACTGCGCCAAAATGACTAAGGTAGAAGAGTCCACCAGGTGAGCTATAGAGGGTCTAACTGGTTATGAGCTTGGGACGGTATTGCAGGGCCTCAGCCAAGTGCTGGACTGCAATGGATTCGGCTTCGTCCATGTCCGCAATCGTGCGAGCGAGCTTGAGCACGCGATGAAAGCTGCGCGCAGTCAATTGCATGCGATCCATGGCCGTCCGCATGAGATTCTGCGCCTCCTCTTGGAGCGCGCAGAATTCACGCACGTGACGGGGCCCTATTTCGCCGTTGGTCTTGAAGGGGAGCTCGGCAAACCGTTCCCGTTGCACCTGACGCGCGCGGATAACGCGCTCGCGCACGTCTGCCGACGGTTCGCCGCGTCGATCTTCGGTCAGCTTTTCATACTCAACACGCGGTACTTCAACATGAATGTCTACGCGGTCGAGGAGCGGGCCGGAGAGTTTTCTCTGATAGCGCGTGACGATAGCGGGATTGCACGTGCACGAGCGCACCGGATCACCGTACCAGCCGCACGGGCAGGGGTTCATTGCGCCGATGAGCAAGAACTGTGCGGGAAACGTCATTGAACCCGAAGCTCGCGAGATTGTCACTTTGCCGGATTCGAGCGGCTGGCGCAGCATGTCGAGCATGTTGCTGGGGAACTCGGGTATCTCATCGAGGAACAGGACGCCGCGATGCGCCTGACTGATTTCACCCGGCCGCGGAAAGCGCCCGCCGCCGACAAGTCCCGCGTGGGAGACGGTGTGGTGGGGCGAGCGAAAAGGCCGCTTCAAGACGAGAGGTTCATCCGGCTGCAATAGTCCGCACACGCTATAGACTTTGCTCACCTCAATGGCTTCCTCCAGCGAGAGCGGCGGCAAGATCGACGAAACGGCCTGGGCAAGCAGTGACTTGCCGGTGCCGGGCGGACCGGAAAAGAGCACGTTATGGCCGCCGCTGCACGCCACTTCCAAGGCGCGCTTGGCGTGCTCTTGGCCCTTTACGTCCGCCAGGTCGACATCGTATTCCACCGGGTCATTGTTCTCCGCGTCCGGCGGCCGGGCTTTGGCAAGCGATTCCATGCCGTTGAGGTGCAACACCAGTTGCCGCAGGTGAGTCGCCGGATAAACCGCCAATCCGGCTATGATCGCGGCCTCCTCGCCGTTGGACTCCGGCACGAATACGGTGCGTATGCCCCAGCCAAGGCAATTGGACACAAGCGGCAGAACGCCTCTCGTATGGCGCAGCGCCCCTTCAAGCGCCAACTCGCCAAGGAATAGCGACTCTTCCAATCCTTCCGCAGCTAATTGACCGCTGGCAACGAGAATGCCGATGGCAATGGCGACTTCGAGCCCGGTGCCTTCCTTTGCCACGTCCGCCGGCGCGAGATTGACCGTTACCCGTTTCTGTGGAAAGACAAAGCCAGAGTTGCGCACAGCAGCGCGCACCCGTTCTCGCGCTTCCTGCACAGCCGTGTCGGGCAAGCCGACAATGACAAATGAGGGGAGACCGTCGGCGAGATCTACTTCTACCTCGACTTGGGCGCTATCCAGCCCGACCAGCGTGGCAGCCATAATCTTGGCGAGCATACCGAATCCTAGTGTCCAGCTAAATCGGTCTTACACATGCATCACTAAAGGTACGGAGACTTGTACACGTAAGCAAGGAATGAAGCAAATGGCTACGTCGGCGCTCTCTGCCGCATATCGCCGATGTCAATGGTGCATAGTCCCTTCGAGGGAAGCGCCTGTCCAACTAGAAGCAAATTCGCCCCCAAACGGCGGAAACTGCCGTCTCCGGCACTAATCGAACATTTGTTCCGCCGAAGGAATGTTACGCGCTGTCGGCCCGCAGCCGAAGCCAACGTGTCACAGTCAGTGAAGCGGGTCGAAAAACGTCAGTTCAGCGCCGAAATTGTCCATCGCCGCCACCGCGTCTCCTTCAAGAGCCGTCCGGATGTTGCGCGTGCGGTGAGCGAGCGTAATTTCAGTCCGTGCCGCCGGGTATTCCAGTGAAATTGGTTTACCCGGATCAGGTTGGGCAATGAACAGGTGTTCTCCTAATACCAGGTAGTCGTCGGTACCACTGACTTGCAACGCAGACCTGTCGGCCCACCGCGGCAATCTGATCCAAAGTGGCGCCGCGTGTCTGGTCGTCACGCTCACTCGGCCTGACGATTCGCCCGCCTGCACCCGCGCGTCCGGCGTGTCCTGGTCCAACAGCAGGTTCACCCGTACGCCATCGGGCCCTGTCACGACGCCCTCCCTGAGCACTTCGCAGAGGGTCCCGACTACTCCGCCGACTATGTCCATATTGAAGCTGACCCGCTCGAGACCAATCGGGCGGTGGCCGTACGGCGCTGGAAACCCAAACGCTCCCAGGTGCCGTTCTCTCACACTTCTCAGACCATCTTCGTCTGCCGGATTGGCAGGTTCGGGGATGAAATCCGCGTCGCGAAGTTGGGACGGCAACAGGTGCCCGCGTAGTATCCTTTCGGCGTCCTGGAAGTACCCGGGATATCCGTGCCGGCCGAGTATCAGGTCTGTTTCGACGATGTCGCCGGTGTTGTTGCCCTCGCCCTTGTCGGCCGGGCTGTCGTCGGCGCTGCTCTCGATCACCCAGCCCAGTTCGTCGCGGATCGCCCACAGCCCGTTGTCGGCAAAGGCCCGTACTCGCTCCAGGAGTGCGGCGTCGCCGGTCAGGTCCGCAAGCTGCGCCAGAGAGGACATGACGCAGGTCGTCGAGTGCGTGTGCGTGCCGAACTTCTCGCGGTCATACGACCCGTCCGGCAAGTAGAACTCGGACGTGGCCTTCTCGGCCAGGAGAGATGCCAGTTCGAGCGCTTTGCCCGAGCCGGTGGCCCGGAAGTACTTGACCAGCGGGCCGATGGCGCGGGCGACTCCCGTAATGAATGTGTTCTGCCGGGTCCAGCGAATGCCGTGGGCCGCCGAGATCCCTTCGCGGTCCCAGCCGTCCACCGGGTCCCACGCATCGAGAATGAACTCGATGCTGGATTCGGCCACTTCCCTCGCCGTGTCGGAGTTTCGATACTTGACCAGGGCGTAAAGAGCATGCATTCCCTCACGCACGTTGTGATCGTTGAAGTTCTCGATTGGTCCGTTCACGCGGTCGCGGTTCATGGGCAGAGGCACGGGGCCGGAGTAGGAGAAGAAGGCCGCTGCGGCGTGTTTTTCGACCGCCTCTTCCGAGATCGAGACGCCAGCCGCGTCTTCGGCATTCAGCAGGGCGTTCAGGTGCCTGCCCGGCACATGAGACTCAGAGTGGACGTTGCTGAAGCTGAGCCGGGGGTTGGGAAGGACCTCTGAACCAAAGAACGGGATGTCGTTGTCGTCGGCGTTGAACACGTTCGACATCGTCCGGCAACCAAGTTTGATCGCCGACTTGATGTCGGTGGTGTTGACGTTGGATACCTTCACGTTGGCGCTCCCGTGGTCCGCTCGAAAACGGTTCATCCAGGTTGATTTACACTTTGCATCATAGACGACAGATCATACCGGCGGGCGGCTCATCCGCCCTACTGCACCTGCGTGAAGTGCGCCAGGCAGGCTGCTGAAGCCCGGCAAAGAACGGGACTCACGTAATTCGGACCCGTGCATGCCGTGCTCGACATGTTCGCACGGCTAATTGGACGCAAGTAGGGCCGGTCCTCTTTTTCTTCTCAATTTCTGTGCGTGCGTCTCTAGGCCCGCGGCCGCATTATCAAGTCCCATACCCAGCCAGCGAGCACGCCACCAACCACCGTAATCGGCAGGCCGTCAGCAAGATCAACTTCTACCTCAACTTGGGCGCTATCCAGCCCTACAAGCGTGGCAGCCATAATCTTGGCCAGCATCTCCACCTCCACCGCGAAGCACAGATTGCAGCCCTTGCTTGTACGGGGACTATGAACCCGGCGCCAAATGCAAGCAAAGCCGTAACTATTCGGTACTAAAGGAGTACCGGCACAAACATGCCACAATTGCTAGCGGTTTAGCAATGCGTGAGGTTGCCTGGCAGCCAAATTCGTAATTGTCTTGTCGGTCTGGTAGCATTACATCAGCACATGCAAGATAATCTTTCGCGCCCCCGTGCGGGGGTGTCGGTTAGGTGTGCTTTCTTGTTTGCGCCGTAGATTTCGGTACCTTGCAGGACTGCACGGCGCGTGCGGCGGATTAGGAGCATAAGCATTCCTCAAGAATAATAGCTGGTTTCGCTACGCCTTATTCAATTTAGTATGAGAGTGACTGGTTCAGGAAGGAGCATCGATGAGTAAGTCCGGGCTGACAGTGATGGAAAAGCAAGCATGGGAGGTTGTGGGCCAGCGGCTTGGTGGCACGGTTGCATCACTTGCCGTCTCGCCGAGCTTTAGTGAGAACAACCTGGTACTGGCCGGCACCATGGCCGGCGTATTCTGCTCAGAAGACAGGGGTAAGACTTGGAAGATTTCCAACGAAGGCATTACGAGCCCGTATATCCAGGCGCTTGTGTTTGCGCCCAACGTTGCAAATCATGAGGTCGCCTTTGCCGGCGCCTTGGAGGGCGGGGTTTACCGCTCCGATAACGGTGGGGAAACGTGGCAGCAACTCGACTTCTGGCAAGGAGCCGCTTCGGTTACGTGCCTCGCTGTTTCGCCGAGTTTTACTGATGACGGCGTAATGTTGGCAGGCACCCAGGAAGACGGCATATTTAAGTCCACAAACCGCGGCCGCACCTGGAATTCCGCGAACTTCGGAATCATGGAGCTCAGCATTCAAGCCGTTGCTATCTCGCCGAACTATGAGGAAGATCAGACCGCATTCGTGGCGGGAGGCGACGGCCTCTACCGGACACTAGATGAGGGACGCGCCTGGCGTTTGGTGGATAGGGGCCTCGACAGCATGGCGATTCAAGCCATTGCCGTTTCGCCAAACTTTGCCGAGGACCGCACGGTTCTAGTCGGCACTGAAGACATGGGCGTCTTCAAGTCTACGGATGGCGGTACCAACTGGCAGGAAGCAAACAACGGGCTGGATAGCGTATCAATAAATGCGCTCTGCCTCTCACCGGACTTCGCCACAGACAGTCTTGCCTATGCCGGCACGGCAGAGGGATCGGTCTGCCGTTCAACTGACGGCGGAACGACATGGGAAAGCGTCATCGACCAAGATTCATCGGTGCTCTGCCTACTCACTACAGGCACTAGCGACGATGACATCGTCATGGCGGGCGTTCATCGCGAGGGCGTTATACGCGCGCATGGCGATGCCGCAAATTGGGAGAATTCAGTTGATGGCCTCGCAGCGCGGTCGTTGCTGGGCACGGCGCTCTCGCCAAACTGCCACGAAGATGGCACACTCTTTGCCACCAGTCTCGAAGACGGCCTTCTGCGGTCAACCGACGAGGGAGTGTCTTGGGAACCTGCCGGCGAGGGGATCGAGGAGATGCAAGTTGCCTCGCTCTTGGTCTCGCCGGACTATGCAAACGACTCAACGGTCTTTGCAGCGACCCACCAAGGCATTGCAATCTCGGCAGACGGCGGCACTAGCTGGCAAGCAAGCAACGAAGGCATAGAAGAAGAGGCGCACGACCTCCGCGTACTAGCGGTGTCGAATAGCTTCGCTACAGACCGCATCGTCGTCGCGGGAGGGCCGGGCGGCGCGCTCTACTTTAGCCGCGATGCGGGCAGTTCCTGGGAACGCGCCGAAGAGTCGTTCGGTGAAGAAGACGTTATTGGTGTGACTCTTTCGCCAAACTTCGCCGATGATAGTACGTTGCTCATGGGCACTTTCCGCGCCTCCCAAGGGGATTACGCAAGCACGATTACTGTCTGGCGTTCAGCCGACGGCGGCGAGATTTGGAAGCGCATTCTCGTCCACGCGACGGGAGCGCAGTGGATAAGCTTCGCCATGCCGCCGAACTACTCCGGCTCCGATGAGGATTACAGCAACTTCTTCATTGCCACGGCAACGCGTTTCTTCCGCCCCATGTGGCGCGGCAAGAATCTCTGGGTCGGCGACGCCATCGGCGAGGCAACGGCGGCGGTGGTCTGTCTGGCTATTTCGCCCGACTACGAGCAAGATACGACCATCTATGCCGGTACCAGCCGGGGGGTGTACAAGTCCGGTGATGAGGGCCTTACCTGGAAGAACATCAATGAAGGGCTGGACAATAAGGCAATCGTCTCCTTGCTGGTCTCGCCCAACTACGCCACAGACCACGGGGTGTATGCCGTCTCGCTGGGCGGCACAATATGGCGGTACGTCGATGCGTAGATGATTGCAGCTTCTTGAATCTTTGCAGGGAGCTTCACATCGGGACGCTCTACATCGGGATGGATGAAAAGCTACGTGCCGCCTTTGTCGGCACGTAGCTTTTGTTTCAAACACCCCTTGAACACATTCGCCCTTCTTGACACAGGCAGCGGGAGATGAGTGATTTTACGTGGTCGCAAGTACATGCCTTTCGACTCCAACGCCACTTCCTCGGGCAGCCCGACCGACCTGAAGATTTGCTTGACGTCGTTAGCGGCACGTGTGGCTTACAAGCCCAGGTCATGTCCGCCGCGCAGTTGGCATTGCGAGCACGGAGCAACGGAGTCGCCGTCTCCGAGATTGAGCGCGCCTTGTGGCAGGACCGCGTCTTGGTGAAGGTCTGGAGTATGCGCGGTACGCTTCACTTGCTCCCTGCGCGCGAGCTCCCGCTCTATGTAGCCGCGCTGAAGCCTTACCGCTTGAAACAAGAACTACGCTGGATGGCGCAATATGGCATTGATGGACATACAATCGCGGCAATGGCAGATGCTATCCTCACAGCCTTGAGCGACGGCCCGCTCACGCGCCGCCAGCTCTCACAGGCGCTATCGCCGCGACTGCACGAAGATGCCCCGCAGATACAGGAGTTAATCGAGCACGGCTGGGGTGGGTTAGGCAAGTACGTTTGCCTGCAAGGCGACCTCTGCCTTGGCCCAAACCAAGGTCAAGAAGCCACGTTCATGCGGCGCGACCTGTGGCTGCCTGAATGGGATGACATTCCCGGGCAGGAGGCTGAAAACTCGCTCTTACGACGCTACCTTCAGGCCTACGGTCCCGCCACGGTGCAAGACTTTGCCGCTTGGGCAGGCATGGCAGTTACGGATGCGAGGCAGATCTGGCGAAGGCAGCAAGATCAAATGCACACGGTTACGGTTGAAGGAAGTCCTGCCGCCGTCCTCGAACGCGACTTTGCAGCACTTGCCGACGCGTCGCCGGTTGTGGATGATGTGCGCCTGCTGCCTCACTTCGACGTCTACCTGCTCGGCCATCGCAGAAAATCACATATTGTGGACGATGCTCACTACAAACGCGTCTACCGCGCCGCCGGCTGGATTTCTCCGGTGGTGTTGATCAATGGCCGCGTTGCCGGAGTATGGTCGTACAAGAAGCGCGCAGGAAGAGCGCACATCACTGTGGAGCCCTTTTGCACACTCACCAGCCGCCAGTGTAAGGCAATTGAAAGAATCGCCGCGCACGTGGCGGGATTCTTCGACTCGTCCCACGAGCTTACCTTCACTGGCACCGCGAGGGAAAATCCTGCAAACTAGGAACAGGATTGGAATTATTACAGTTTCGGCTAAGCAAGAGCATGCAGATTAGGAGCGGCAATCATGGCGAACGCAGTGCAGTTGGGAACCGCGAGTATCAACATCACACCGTCGGTTGGTACGTGGATGGGCGGCTACGGCGGCCGCGACCACGGCGCGACGGACATTCACGACGACCTCTATGCCAAGGTATTGGTCTTTTCCGATGGTGAGACAAAAGCCGCCATCGTCACGTGCGATCTCGTCGGTATCACTGAGGAGAGCACCGCCACGGTGCGCAGCCTGGTAGAAGAGCAAACAGACATTCCCGGCAGTAACGTCATGATCACGTGCTCCCACACCCACTCCGGTCCTTCGACGCGGGAGTGGCGCTACGACGCCCCCTTCAACACTGCGTATATGCGCGAACTTCAGCGCAAGCTGGCGGGCGGCGTGCAGGTAGCGAACGGACGGCTGCAGACCGTTGTGGCCGGGCTGGGCGCCGGCACTTTCCCCCTTGCGGTCAACCGTCGCCTGACGACTGACGGCAAAACGGAAATGCGCGTCAACCCTGACGGCGTCGTCGATCGGACAGTTTCCGTCCTGCGCTTCGATACCGAGGATGGCACGCCGCTAGCCACGGCGTTTCACTATGCCTGTCACTCCACCAGCATGGGCGGCTCGAATTACGCGTTCAGCGCCGACTACGCGGGCGGAGCGAAGACGTTTGTCGAGCAAACCTACGGCAGTGGTCACACCGCGGCCTTCTTATTGGGTTGCTGCGGCAATATTCGTCCCGGATTCACCAGTGACGGCAGCCGCTTCCGTTCGGCTACCTTTGACGAACTCGAGAGCGTCTGGCGCGGCCTTGGCGCCGAGGTCGTGAATGTGCGCGAGTCCATTGATTGCGCCCCGCTGGAAGGCGTTGCCGTGGCGCAGCGCGTCGTCACGGTGCCGATACGCGAGGTCCCCGATATCTCGTTCTTCAAGGAGGCGCTTGAAACGGAAGTCTGGCCGGACACGCAAGGGGGCATCAGCCGAGACTCTATGAAGTGGCTGCGCAATCGCATCGCCGAACTCGAGTCCGGCACCGCCAACCACGAGCCCAAAGCGGAAATCCAAGTCATCCGCGTCGGCAATCTCGTCTTCGCCAGCTTTCCCGGTGAAGTCTTCCTTGAATTCGGTTTGGCCGTCAAAGAGCGTGTGATGAACGAACTGGGTCTGGAAGCCCTGCACGTTGAGCTTGCCAATGGCATGATCGGCTACGTGCCGACGGCAAACGAAATCCCGCGCGGCGGCTACGAGGTGAACGCCTACCGCCACGGGTCGCAGTCCCCGGCAGGATACGCCGGCGAAGCCGAGACCCTTTTCGTGAATACCGCCGTGGAACTTGCCCACGAGGCGGCAGCCGGCAGAGCATAGCAACGTATGTCCCGGCACCTAAATCACCTGTGAGAAGAAAAACAGACCGCCATGCGTTTTGACCGAACCATCACGGTACCGAAGGGTGGGCTGGCTACCGAGCATGAGGACCTACTGCCGGCGAGCATGGCGGATAGAGTTGATTGCATCCTCATTCCCGAATGGGTGTTGCAAGACCGGGTGACGGGACTGGCGCAGCAGATTCACGACGGTTGCGCCGATTGCAGCGAGCTTATTCTGCTGGTGGTCCTGAAGGGCGCATTCGTCTTCGCGGCTGACCTCGGCCGCGCGATCTCTAGACTCGGCGGACTGGAATTTCGCTATGAGTTCATTCGCACCAGCGCCTACGGTCACACCATCAAGCAGCAGAATGAAGATGCCCGCGAGGTAAGCGTGGCAAGGCTGCCCGCAGACTTGGCAGGCAAAGACGTGCTCTTGGTCGAAGACCTAATCGACCAAGGGTACACGTTGACTACCCTAAAACAGCGCGTCCTCAGTGCAGGCGTCCGCTCGGTCCGCATTTGCGCCCTGCTATCGAAACGCCTCAAACAACCCTCGCCGACGGTGGCGCGCAATCGTGCATCCTTGTCTCTCGACTTCGTCGGCTTTGACGTGCCGGACCGCTGGGTAGCGGGCTATGGCACCGACGCGAGCGAGGACTTCCGCATGCTGCCGTACATCGTTACGGTACGAGAGCAGCTCTACGCAGGAAAAGTAGAGCGATGAGCGTTGACCTGATACTGCGAGGCGGTACGATCGTTGACGTGGCAGCAAAGCGCTGCTACACGGGCAACGTGCGCATCAAGAACGGGCTGATCCATAGCATAGAGCGCACGCCCACAACCGCGGGGGCGGCGGAAACGCTTGACATCACGGGCCAGTACGTAATTCCGGGATTCATCGATCCGCACCTTCACATCGAGAGCAGTCTGCTCAGTCCGTTGGAATTCGCTCAGGCCGCCGTGCGGCGCGGCACCACCGCCGTCTTCGTGGATCCGCACGAAATAGCCAACGTGGCCGGCAAAGAGGGAATTGTTCTCTTCCTGCGCCACGCCGAAACAGCTCCCCTCGATATTTTCATCGGCGTCCCCTCGTGCGTGCCGGCTACCGCTTTCGAGGACACGGGTGCGGCACTCACCCTCGCCGACATCCAGGAGCTTCTACTTCACCCCCGCGTCTATGGGTTGGCCGAAATGATGAACTTTCCCGGTATCATCTATGACGTTGGAGAGGCCCGCGCCAAAGTGGAGAGCGCCTACAACCTGGGTAAGGTCGTTGACGGCCACGCGCCGGGCGTTTCGGGCCGCGAACTCGCCCTTTACGTCACCAACGGCAAGGACGACGGCACGGTCAGGATTATGTCCGACCATGAGTCGCGCACGGGTGAAGAGGCTCTGGAAAAGCGCCAGGCAGGCATGACCGTCGCCATTCGCTATGGCAGCGCCACGAAAGATCTGGATCGGATTCTGCCCTTCCTGGCGCAGCGGGGGGTACGGCTGGAAGGCTTCATGCTCTGCAGCGACGATCTCGATGCGGAGGAACTTCACGAGCACGGCCACGTGGACCGTATTGTACGCCGCGCACGGGACATCTTGGTAAAACATGCGGGGCTTGACGCGGAGCAGGCCGCGATCCAGGCAATTGCCATGGCGACCCTTCACCCGGCCCGCTACTTCTCACGCTTCTTCCGTCACCACGGCTACGCTGAGATGGGAGAAATTGCGCCTGGCAAGATCGCCAATTTGGCAATTCTTGAGTCATTGGAGACACTAAAGTGTTCAACCGTGCTGCGGCGCGGCGAGGTAGTCGTAGCCAACGGCGACATAAAGCGGCGCTCAACGGCAGGCGACTACGGCGGGCTCTTGGATTGCGTAGCGGTCAAGCAGCCTTTGAAAGCGTCCGACTTCGCCGTTCCCTATGGCGGGCCGGAGAATGAGGCGGCCACACGCGTCATCGGCGCGAAGGACGGGAGTCTAACAACGGAGAACAAGGTCCTTTTGCTCCCTGTGCATGACGGCGAGATCGGAACCGACCCCTCACAGGATACGGCAAAGATCGCCGTAATCGAACGCCATCACTACACGGGCACGCATGCTGTCGGCTTCGTCAGCGGGCTTGGCTTGCTGCAGGGCGCAGTCGCGTCCACGGTGGGTCACGACAGCCACAACCTCATGGTGGCCGGCGTAGACGAACAGGCAATGGCGGCGGCCGCTAATCACTTGATTGCAATCGGCGGCGGCATGGCTGTGGCAATAGCAGATCAGGTGACCGCCCTGCCCTTGGCCATTGGCGGACTTATGTCAACAGAGAAGATTGATTCGGTCGTGAGGCAATATCAAGCCCTGTTGGCCGCCGCTAAGCTTACCGGTACGACGAGCCGGAATATCTTTCTGCTGCTCTCGTTTCTCGCCCTGCCCGTCATCCCCCAACTCAAGATAACCAATCGCGGCCTTGTAGACGTGGATGCCTTTGCACCAGTGCCGCTTATGGCAGAGCAGGCGAGCCGTTAAGGTGAACTGATCCCTTTAGATCACTCTAAGATCAGGGCACCCATACTTCCTATGATGGACATTGTAGTTCTTGAGAGACACAAGGCAGGCCCCGAGCCTTTGAGAGCCGAAACTGACGAGAGTTTGTCCACTTCAGTGCTACCTTCACTCAGCGCAGACTTCCAGTCCATCTGTTACGAGACTCGTCACGTTGTCGGACAATGCCTTAGGCACGCAGCCGCTGAGGTTATTACCCGAGACATCGAGCTTATATAGGTTTGCGAGGTTCCCAAGCTCCGGCGGTATGCTACTTGTCAGACTATTGTCTTGTAGCAGGAGAACCCGTAACACACTCAAGTTTCCCAACTCTGCCGGGATATTCCCGGTCAATGAATTTCCGCTAAGGTCTAGATAATTCAACGCGCTGAGCTTGCCCAACTCTGGTGGGACAACGCCCATCAGCGCCGGCCGTGAACCGTCACCAATGCCGATACGCAGTTCCCGGACGCGCGGGAGACTGCCCGAAATGCCCGAAACTACGACGCCTGTCCACTTCTCAATCGGGGTGTGTTCACGCCAATTCAATAGAGTTCCCCCAGCCAACTGATCACGTAGCGCCATAAGCGTCTTGCAATCTTCCACCAGTCCGAAGTCAATCTCCGGCGCAGGCACCACACTGCTATCCAGACACGCCGCTGCACCACGAGGCACGCCGCGCAATACATAAATGCGTTCTGCCGTTCCACGAACGAGAAACTTCTCGTACGTCCCGTGCCGCGCCAATGTGTATAGCACGTCTTTCTCTTCGTCTTCCTTGAAGCTTACGCCGTAAGCGCCAACGTGATAGCCGGTGACCACCGCAATGCGAGACCCGTCCGGCGACCACTCCGCAGCTTTCCCTTCGAAGCTGGCGAGTATGCTCCCGTTCTCCATATTGACGATGTGCCACGACCAATTATCCGGCTCCCCCCGCGAGCCTTGAATGATAGGAGCGACAGAAAACAAGAGCACTGTACCGTCCGGCGACCAAGTGGACTCGCCGAGCCTCCAACGGCCTGTGGGCGCTAGTTGCAGTACCTTCCTTCTGCCAGTGCCGTCTGGATTCGCCGTTTCTAGCGCCAGCCCCGTTTCTGCTGTCACAAAAAATGCAATCCTGCTGCCGTCTGGCGACCACGCCGGGGAACTGGCTCCATCCTCTAGCTTCAGGACTTCCGATCCATCGGGCCGCACCAGATTAACGTATCCCTTCTCTTCCTCGTACTTTCCCTCCTTACTTAGGAACCCCACCCATCTGCTGTCAGGCGACCAAACCGGCTTACTAACACTCGCCGATCCACCAAAATCCAACACTCCCTTGCCGTCCGCCCCCAATAACATGACGCCTAGCCTACGAGGGACCGATGTATCACTGTAATCGCGGTACCGTACTGCAAGCCAATTGCCGTCGGGCGACCATTCGGGCGGAAAGTCGAAGTATGTGTCTCTGTCCGTTGAGAGTGTGACCTTCCAGATAGTAGTGCCTCCTCCGTCCATCAGTGCGACGGTTCCTTTGTCTTCATTAGAAATGTAGGCAATCCAGCTCCCGTCCGGCGACCATGCGGGATTCGTGTAATCGTAATGGGCATTGCGAGTTAGCCTGCGCACATCGGTACCATCAATGCTTGCCGTCATGATTTCAGCGTTGGGAGGTACAGGAAACCTCTCGTTGAAAACTGCCACGTAGGCGACCCGCGACCCATCTGGCGAGAGATCCCCAGAAGCACTCGTCGGCTCCCAGACATTCCCAATGGGAGAATGCAGGGGAATAGTGTGCAAACGCATCTCGGAAATGTCATACACAAAGGTGCCTTGCACTTTGCGCGAGAAGACTATCTGCTTGCCATCGGCAGTCCACGACAAAGTTGTATAGGGATCGGCGTAATGCGCCGGTGGAATGCTATCAGTAAATCCGCTGCAACCCAAAGAAGCAATTATCAACAGCGCCACCGCAAGAAACAGCAAGGCTTGCCGTAGCTTCCTGATTGCCGGCTTCTTGATCACAACTTCCTCCCTTGCAGTACCTATCCTCACCTAGATGTGCGAGCTATAGGCCTTGGTACACCGCATGAATTGCCATGATGTCCAGCGGATACGGCGCACAGCCAAGTTCAATCACACTTCATTATTCAATTCTCACCAATCATATAGCACAATCACATCTATCTCACCGCTATTTAGTTTTACGGGACGCTAGCAACCAATCCTATACGACTGCCTGCTATGGGACCGTCAATTGACGAGGATCTAGATTGCAAGGGGCTCCAGGCGGGCGCCCTGCTCTGCGCAAGAGAGTATGAGGGTGCGGGCGGGAGAGTCGTGGGTCTCGGCAGCAGCGAGCATGGCAGCGGCAATACCGTCAGGATTGCAGAAGGTCAGCGCAAGAATCGACGATCCGGCACCGGAAAGAGCGCTGCCGCATGCTCCAGCCGCCAGAGCGGCCTCCATCATCGGTTTCATTGCGGGAAAGATGGTGGCGCGGTAGGGCTGATGCAGGCGGTCGTTCATACCCACGCGGATCAACTCTTCGTCAGCTTGCGTGATCCCCGTGAGCAATAGAGCTGCATGTCCGATGTTGTAGACCGCGTCGCTAAGTGGCACTTCTTTGGGAACCACCTTGCGGGCGAGTTCCGTAGGCAAGTGCTGATCGGGAATACAGACCACCGCGTGGAGGTTTCGCGGCACAGTGACTCGCGCGTAGGTTGGCAACTCATCGCCGTCCGTTGCGCAGACAATGAGTCCCCCAAACAGGGCGGCGGCCACGTTGTCGGGGTGGCCTTCCAAGTCACACGCAAGTTGCAGCAGTCTCTCAGGAGAAAGCGCGTTTTCGAGAATACAGTTGGCCGCCACCAGACCACCCACAGTCGCGCTGGCGCTGCTGCCCAGCCCCCGAAAGAGCGGTATGCTGTTCCGCATGTATAAGTCGATTGCCGGTGGCTTAGCGCCATTGTTTTCAAAGGCGCGGGAGAATGCCTGAATGAAAAAATTGTCTCGATCGAGTGCGAGTTCCGTCCTCCCTTCACCCTCAATCGTAATCTTGAGGTCATGCTCTGCCAGCCCCACCGTGAACTCATTGTAGAGCGTGAGCGCCATACCAAACGCATCGAAACCTGGCCCCAGATTAGCGGTAGTGGCCGGCACACGCACGCGAAATGCCGGAAAATTACTTGCCATTGAGAACACTCTCGACGAAGGGAACGTGGGGAGAAAAACCTACCTGCGGCGGATTTAGTGTACCATTAAGCCAAAGTACGCTGTGAGCCCCGGCATGGTAAGGCACATTGTGATTTCAAGGCCGCTCTCAATAGCGATGGATGTGCAACAAATCGCAGTGAGTTTCAAGGAATAGCGCAATGCTCAACTGGCTGAGACGCGGCTTCATCATGGCAGCCGCCGCTGTGGCTGCCTACGTGGTTTATACGCGCCTAAAGCCGCGACCGATTCCTGTGGAGGCACTACGCACTGACGGTAAGTTCATCACGGTAGAGGGCTTGCGGATCCACTACCGCACGGCCGGTTCGGGTCCGCCGCTTATTCTCATTCACGGCATCGGCGCCAATATCTTCGCCTGGCGTCTCGTTTTCGACCAACTCGCCCGCGACTGCACGGTTTATGCGCTTGATCTCAAGGGTCACGGGCTCTCGGATAAGCCAAGTACCGGCGACTATTCCCCATTCGGAATGGCCGACCTGTTAGCGCAATTCATGGATGCTATGGAGATCGATTCCGCCAAGATCATCGGCTTGTCCATGGGTGGCGCGATTGGTGCTGCGCTTGCCATCAGGCATCCCTCGCGCGTTGAGCGCTTGGTGCTGATTAGCGCCGCGGGCTATACCCTAAACTACCATGTCATGCCGCTGCTCATCCGATTCGCAAGCGCGCCCATTGGCAGTACGGTTGCAGCATTCTTGCTGCGCCAGCGACGCCTCGTAACATCTTACTTGCGCAGTTGTTACTACGATGCGGACCGCATGTGTACGCCCGACGTTATCGACGGCTACTTCATGCCCCTCCTGACGCCAGGATCCGGCGGAGTTGTCCCTCTACTCGCCCGCGATTTTGGGCAGACCAGTCTCGCCCATCGCCTTAAAGAAATAGCCGCCCCCACGCTCATCATTTGGGGACAGTACGATGCCGTGATTCCCTTGCACTGGGGCTACCGCTTTCAGCGAGACATAGCAAATGCCGAATTGGTCGTATTTCCCAAGTGCGGCCACTGCCCCCATGAGGAAGAATTCCAAAAATTCCTGGAGACGGTGACCAGCTTCTTCCAGCGAGGGGTTGGTCCCGATTCAAACTCCCAATCAGAGAGTCCCGCTGCGACGCATTCCTAGCTGCTGCCCGGTTGAGAACTAGGAAATGATCGCGGCGCAGGTGGGGGACGGAAGCCCATTGCCTACCGGCTTCCAGGCGAGATTGGCGAATGCAGCGTGATAGACCGCGTCATCCAGGACTACTGCGAGCACGTCTTGCGCGTCGCAGATGATGTGTTCGCACATGCGGTCCAGGGGAAACGTGAGGTTCTGCTCGGCGTCCTGCCAAGTATCGCCGCCGTCATGCGTCACCATCATGCGTCCGAGATGCCCGACTCGGCGGGAAGGCCCAACGACCACGGTAGCGGGATCGTCAGCCTTGATGCACACGCCGCGGGTGTAGTCATCGATGAGGTGTTGCCACGACTCTCCACGGTCAACCGAACGAAACACGCCGCCGCCGGTGGCCGCCATGATGGTATTTGGCTTATCGGGGTGGATGTCGATGCTATGCACGTCGGGGTGAAGGCCGTTGGAAGGATATTCCCACTGGCCGATTGTTTCCGAAATCCCCCACGTGTCGCCGTTATTAGAGCTCTCAGCCAGGCCGCCCACTTCAATGGCGGCCCAAGTCGCCGAATCAGCGCCGTCAAGCATAATGATCTTCCGCACGGCGCCTGCGCGCGGCGAATAGGGTAGGAACCACTCCGCGCAGCCGGGAAGCGCGGTAAAGCCGCGCTCTTCCGCCCAGGTGGCGCCGCCGTCCCCGCTGCACCACACGCGGGCCGGTTCGGTACCGACACGGACGATCTGCGGATCATGCGGATGGTAGGCAATTGAGCGGATATACGGGCTGCCCTGCCAGCCGGAAACCGGATCCCAGCTCTCTCCGCCATTAGCAGTCGTGAACAGGCCGGCCCCGTGCGTACCTGCAATGGCATGTTTCCCATCCGGATGGGAAGCAACCGCTTCGATTTCATGCTCGCCAAGGCCGGATGCCTGCAGGACCCAACTGTCTCCCTCGCGGGCGAGCCGAAAGACGCCCTGTTCCGTGCCGATGTAAACCTGCTCTGCCATGTCAAGTGCCTCCGCTATCAACAAAAAGAGGAGTAAGAACTGTGCTCGGGCGCGAGGACGCTGGTAACATTCGCTCCTATCGCGTGAATAGGTCCTGAACAGCCAAGATTGCAACACCCGCTGCCACAAGCCCGCCCAGGCGAATTGTCAGGCGCTGTTCCAGGTCTCGCAGATCGACCTTGGTAGCCAGGGATTCTCCTGATTCGCCTAAAGTGTCCAGTATGGCCTCGGCCTTTTCCTTGTCGAAACCAGCCTCAGTCAAGCGCTCAAAGGCCTTGTGCGTATCGAGGACTGCCATTGGCCACTCCCTGCGGGCCCTTAAGTCGCGACGGCCCGCTCTGCCTGCTTCTGTGCCACAATCTCCTCGACTTCCTCGATAAGCAAATCGAAGAGCTCATCTTCGCGGCAACTGCGCACCGGCTTGCCCTTGCGGAACAAAGCGCCCTTACCGCGCCCGCCGGCAATGCCCACGTCGGCATCGCGCGCCTCGCCGGGGCCATTCACCACGCACCCCATCACGGCGACCTTCACCGGTTCCTTGACGCTCTGCAGGTAACTCTCAACGCGTTCCGCCAACTCGATGAGCTCAATTTCGCAGCGTCCGCACGTTGGACAGGCAATAAGCGTCGGGCCGTGTTCCCGCAGGCCGAGCGCTTTGAGAATCTCATAGCCGGCGAAGATTTCCTCCGTGGATTCCGCCGCCAACGAGACCCGCAGCGTATCGCCAATGCCCTGATTTAGCAAGATTCCGAGTCCCACAGCGCTCTTCACCATACCGGCCTTGGGCGTTCCCGCCTCGGTGATACCCAAGTGAAGGGGATATTCAACACGGTCTGCTATGAGCTGGTAAGCAAGGACTGTCGTCGGCACGTCCGATGCTTTGAGCGAAATCTTGATATCGGTAAAGTCCATGTCTTCCAGTATCTTCACGTGATCGAGCGCAGACTCCACCATTGCCGCCGCCGTCTTATCGACCTTCTCGTCTCCCTCGAGCATCATCAATTCAGGGATGAGCCGCGATTCCAGTGAACCCACGTTGACACCAATGCGCATCGGCACCTGGCGGTCTTTGGCCTCTTTCACCACCATGCGCGTCTTCTCTCTGCTGCCGATGTTGCCGGGATTCAGGCGCAGCCCGTCCACACCGGCTTCTAAGGCGCGTAAGGCCAGACGATAGTCAAAGTGAATGTCGGCAATCACCGGAATCGGGGAGCGCTTGCGAATTTCCGGTAGTGCGTCCGCGTCCTCCTTGTGGGGCACGGCCACGCGCACAATCTCGCATCCGGCCTCAGCCAGACGCAGAATCTCGGCGACGGTCGCCTCCACGTCCCGCGTAAAAGCGGTGGTCATTGATTGCACCCGAATCGGCGCGCCGCCGCCAATCGTGACGTCGCCAATTTTGAGCTGTTTGGAAACACGTCGAGGGATCATGGGGTGTCTTATCTACCTTGATTTACCACACCTGACCTGTCTTAAGTTTGACGCATCTCACTGCACGACGCAAGCGCAATTACCTGCGCCTTCAGTCTGGTAAAGGGCCGCAGTCTACTACAGAACGGGGCAAATCGCGCTATAGTGCCGGATGTCTGCACCGCAGGCGTCCACGATGTGGAGGGCTTACATGTCAGTGCCGCTCGCGTTTTCCCCCAGGCTTCTAGTTTCAGCGAGTATCTCCACCACCGCAGCGGTGACCGAAGTCAATCCTAACCAAGCTGGTCCCTACCAAACATCCGGATCGCGCACGACGACCGTATCTACCATCTTATCGTGCCAGGTCTGGGCGTTCTTATCCCAAATTGCCGAAATGAAACCGTAGGTGAGGGGCAGGCCGCTCACGAACTTGCCTACAATCTCGCGCCGTAACATGGTCTTGAAATCAGGGTACCTTTGTTGTCCCAACTGGACCACTTCCAGGCCAAACAGTGACTTGCCAGGCGTGGTGCCGCGACTCAAGAATGAGAAGAAGAAAATGACGTAGACGATGGGCATGAAGAGGAACTGCCAGAAGATGGTCAGAAAGTTGTAGCCATCCGCTGGATTAAAGCCGGTCAGTCCGAACAGAAGTATGAGCCCTGCCGGCACACCAAAGTCCAGCGACGCAGCGAGAAAACGTGGGAACAAGTGGGCCCGGTGGCCGAGGTCTTCATTCTGTACAAACGTCTTGCACTCTGTACAAAACAAGCGCCCGTCGGGTACCGCAGCCCGGCAACGAGGGCATCGCAACCCGCCGGTTTCTGTGTCTTCACGTGCCAAATCCTCCTCGGCTTCTTTGACGGCTAGGTCTTCCACCTCAACCGCTGTTAGCCCCCGAATGCGCATGGCGCTATCTTGCACACGCCTCATCTGGTCCGGGTGTCGGAAGTATCCTTTCACCCGTGCCACCATTCTTTCAGAATCAACACCAGCCGACATGAAGGTGGCTCCCGTGAGGTCCGAGTCTTCGCCCTGCAGCAACTCCATCAAGCCGATGTTCCGCCGAAACCAGACACTTTGACCTACACGCTGGTCAAGCACACGCAGCATGAGCGGACGCCAGTACGTTTGGAAGAGAAAGCCGGCCTGAACCCACACGGGCGTTAACACTACGGAGGCCGCGAGACCGGCATTGAGGGGCGGCGAAAAAGCAGCGGTAATTGCGCTAATCGCCAGCAAATTGCCACCCATGATTGAGAGGAAGGTGTGAGGTTCGACATCAAGCGTGAAAATTGACGTGAAGTAGAGGCGCATGCGCTTCTCGTGTCGCAGTGCGTCCCGTTGGACCGCAGCGACCAGAGTCCCAAGAATGCCTCCCGCGATCACGACAACCCAAAGACGTCCGATGAGGACCGGAATGCCGACCGCCATACTAAGCAAGAGTCCGCCAGCATTGGCCAAGATGGAAGTGCTCGTGGTATCTGCCGTCAGCGACGCCACGGCAAAAGCCAGCACAAGCATCACGGCAAGGAAGATTCCAACCACCCTCGCCGACAGAAGCTCCGGAATGAAGAACCCCGTGACGCCAAGAAATGCAATAAAGATCACAAGCCCCACAGCGGCAATGAGAATGCCAAAGTAGAAGGGGCGCAATAGCTCCCATAAGCTGGCTAGGACCACGGCCAGGCCAATAAAGGCGGCTATAATTCCTATGCCCGCCACAAAACCTGCAATGAGTGTCGATCGGATATCCGCCACCATGATGAGGACATCATCTTCGGTGGCCGCTACGAGCTCTCGCCGGTTAAAGTCCCGCATCTGATACGTACTCCTCACGGTTGTTGAACCGTGCCTCTTTGGTGTCTATCCTACTCCATCTTATCCGCCTGTGCTCAAAGCCAGGCAAGACAAATGCAAAACTACTCGTTCAGGTAGGATTGCAGCCAATTTTGCGCTTCCTGCGCGGCCTGTCCTACGTCCATTTCGCCGCGGGCAAGGGGTAATACCATGCTTTGGAAAAGTTGATTCGTCATGATAAAACTCGTCGCCAGGGGTGACGGCCGGGCAGTTTCGAGCAGGTGAAGGACAAGCCCTCTTTCTTGCTCCGGCAACATGAGTTCCAAATAGTCATTGGTGGGCTTCTCGATGAACTGCTGTCCTGCAATCACGGGCGGCACTAGCAGATGCTCTCCCAAGTTGAGCGCCAAAGGCCGCAGCGCCTCGTATGACAAGTCGGCGTCTGTGGCTACGGAAGGAATTGCCAAGGCACCCGACAGCATCAAAGGGGTTATGTTCTGTGGCGCGGTGGGTAGTGGTGCTTGTTGGCCCGGGAGGTTGTAAGTTGGAGACAGAAATGCCCAGAATAGAATGCCGGATAACAAGGACGTGAAGTTGGCGCCAAATTGGTCCGCTGTCACGGTCGCGCCATGTGGCATGACCTTGTGCACACGCCCCAACTCTTCCCAGAACTGAAGTCCGCGCAACGCTGCCGGATCCGTGAAACGTACCGCGCCGGTGTCGAGGTTGATCACGTCCTCCCCCAGCTCCTGCAACACAAAGGGCAGCCAGTTTGCAAATAAGCCTATCGGTCGAAAACCCCACGCATCCACATTGCCGTCATTGTCTGTATCCTGTGTCAGCCGCTGTGCAGCGCCTACAAAGTCCTCGCGGGTCCAGCCCTCGTCAGGCAGAGGAATGCCGGCATCGGTGAATTGCGTGGGATTGTACCGCGCCACGCCGACCTCAAGGGCGACTGGCAGCGCCATCGTCTGGCTCTGGTAGCGCACTAATTCCAGCGCGGATGGCAGGAAGTTCTCCAATGGCTCCGTCTGGTCCTGCTGCAGGTACCGGTCCAGCGGCTGGACAAGACCGCTGCGGAAGACCCAGGGAAAGTCGAAGAACCTGTTGAACAAGAACAAATCGGGTGGCGTTCCCGCAGACTCCTGTTCGGTTAGGAAGGTTCTCGTTCCTGCCTGTGCACGCTCGACAAACATCAGTGTGTTCCCGGACGGCGCAACTCTTGGACCTCCCACACGCTCCAGCATGGTGCCTTCCGGCGCGCCGGGCACCCCGCCCTCGTTCCATAGCTTGATGGACCTTTCGACTACGCCGGCAAATTGATCTTGAACCGAGGCAAGCCTCAGCGTGACCGGTTCGCTGGCAAGCTTTGGCACGGAGGCCTGCGGCGCCGTCGGCGCGGCGCGCGGTGCTTCAGCCTCTTCATTATCATCATCATCTCCGCCGCAGGCAGCTAACAATAGAATCTGCACACCAAGCACTGTGCGGCCGAGCAGTTCACGTCTGGAAACTGGAAACATCCCCGCATCTCCTGAAGAAATCCCTACCATTCAACGGCATTGCTTGTACTCCATTCCCGCAATCGACCCACACTTCAGTCCAGATACAGTCTACGCACGCGAATACAGTTGTCGTCCAATGCTACCAACACTTCTACCGAAATGGGTTTTAGTTTTGCGTGGCATATTATTCGTTCAAGTAAGATTCCAACCAGTTTTGCGCCTGTTGGGCAGCCTGTTCCACGCCTATCTCTCCACGCGCCAGCGGCAGCGTCAGATTGGCAAAGAGCCAGCTATTCATGACATTGCTACTGGCCAAATACGAAGGCTGAGCATGCTCAAGGATATTGAGGATAATCTCTCGGTCTTGTTCAAGAAAGAGTAGATTGATGTGATCTCTAGATCCTGGTGTTTTGATGTGCTGCAAGCTTGCCTTGACTGTTGGTAACTTACTGCGTTCACCACTGTGCAAGGCAAGCGGAACCAACGCTTCGTACGAAAGATCGACATCTCGCGCAACCGCGGGAATCGCAATGATGTCAAAGAGTATAAGCGGTGTGCCCTCCATTAGCCCCGTAGGTATGGCAGCCAGGTTACGGCCATCAGTTTGGCTTGTCTCAAAAGCAGTCTGAAATAGGATGCCTGTGCGATTAGGACGATAAGGGCCGCGAATCCGCGGTTGGTTAGCATGAAACTCCTGCCCGTGGGGCATAATGCCGTGCACGCGTCCGAGCTCGTCCCAGACCTGAAGGCCGCGCAGCGCTGCTGGATCGGTCAAGTGTACTGCACCGGTCTCAAGATCAATTACATCACGGCCTGTCTCATGGAGCACGAAGGGCAACCAGTCAGGATAGTAATGACTTACAGCAAAACCCCACTGGTCCACCGTGCCATCGCCATCTGTATCCCGTGTTAGCTGCTTCGCAGCAGTCACAAAGTCATCTCGTGTCCATCCCGCGTGCGGAGCTGCGACATTCGCATTTGAGAACAGATCTGGAAGATACCGGGCAACGCCAGCGGTCACTCTCGTCGGCAGCGCCATAGTTTGCCCCTGGTAGCGCACTAGCTGCGCCGCTTGGGGGAAGAACTGCTCCGTTGGCTGTCTGTCGTCTTGCTGCATCAAGCGATCGAGGGGTTGTAAGAGATTGCTCTTGAATAGCCACGGAAAGTCAATCTGCCAATCAAACGCCATCATGTCCGGTACTGTGCCTGCAGAGATACGAGCGCTAAGGGCGCTGGCCAATGCATCCTGAGTGGTTTCCAGATTTCCCGATGTAGAATACGTCAGCTTAGCGTCCTGCAATTCGACATTATCGGGAACGCCGGGCACATTGCCTTCATTCCACTGACGGATCGCGTCGAATGTCGGGCCGCCTCCGCGAGACGCGGCAAGCGTCAGTACAATCGGTTCTCTTGAGAGCTTCGGCACAGAAGCCTGTGGCGCCGTGGGTGCAGCGCGCGGTTGCTCCGCTTCGTCCTCATCATCGCCGCCGCAGGCCGCCAAGAGAATGACCTGCGCGCCCAATAGCGTGCGGCAAAGCAACTCACGTCTAGTCACAAGAAAAACCTCTGTATCTCTGTAGGGATACTCCGCCCTCCGGCGGCAACTATTAGGTTCCAAATTCGTTACTGAATCTATCTAAGAAAGCTCTGAACAAGGGGTTACCAAACTGTTTTAGTGACTATCAGGAGCTTCAGTAGGCTGCCGGTCGTGTTTTCTTGGCCTGTTCGCGCGCCTCACGGGCCGGTATCCTCTTGCTTTGCAGCCGTTTTCGGCTGCATACCGGACTTTTGCGCCCACTGCGCCCTGGATCAGCCGCCCACGGCGCGTTGGGCCGTCGTCAGATTGGATAGTCCCAGCAATATGGCTATGCGTTCCGTGTTCTTGGCCAGACCACGGTAGCGTACCTTGGCGTAATTGAACCGCTGCTTCACGTCCAGGAAGGGGTGCTCCACTTTGGCCCGGATCGACGCCTTCGCCTTCTCCACCTGCGCCTCCAGGCTTCCCGGCGCCAGCTTCCGCCGCTGCCCGGGCTTCAGCGCCACCTGCCACGCCACCGCCAGCCCCAGGTTCTCTGCCCGCTTCTGTACCCCCACGTACCCCGCATCACCCCACACCCGCGCCTCCTCACCGTGCAGCAGCCGGTGCGCTTGCGTCACGTCGTGCACGTTGGCCGGCGTCGTTGCAAAGCTGTGCACCACCCCCGTGGCCGCGTCCGCTCCGATGTGCAGTTTCATCCCAAAGTAATACTGGTTCCCCTTCTTCACCTGACGCATTTCCGCGTCCCGCTGCCCGCTCCGGTTCTTGGTAGAGGTCGGCGCCGCTATGATGGTCGCGTCCACGATCGTTCCCTCCTGTAACCGCACCCCCTGTGCCGCCAGATACCCGTTGATCTCCGCAAACAACTCCTGCCCGAGGTGATGTCTCTCCAGCAGGTGGCGGAAATGCAGGATCGTGCTCTCGTCGGGTAGCGGCTCCGACAGACGCACGCCCACAAACCGCCGCACCGACTCCGCTTCGTACAACAGATCCTCCATCCCAGGATCGCTCAGGTTGTAGCAGAGCTGCACCAGGTGAACCCGCAGCATCACCGACAAAGCATAGGGTCGACGCCCTCGACCCGCCTTGGGATAGTGCGGCTCAATGCGCGCCTCCAACCGCTGCCATGGCACCAGCCCTTCCAGCCGCTCCAAAAACTTCTCCCGCCGCGTCCTGTGCTTTTTGTGCGTATACTCCAAGTCGCCAAAGGTGGGCTGATCCATCGCCGCTTCCTCCTCATCCTCTGATCCGTTCTACCTTGAGTATGTCATACTAACCATGACTTATTCAGAGAGTTCCTAATTCCAGGTACGGTCTTCACACCAATAGGCAATTTTCACCCAATCGTGCCAATTTTCCTACGCCAAAGGGCTCCTATGTACGCCGCGAACGCTACTGGTTCAAATAGAATTCCAGCCAGTTCTGCGCCTCCTGCGCAGCCTGCATTAAGCCCATTTCCCCGCGCGCCAAAGGCAGCGTCAGCTTCTCGAAGAGTTGGATCGTCATCACAGAACTACTGGCCAAAGGCGATGGGCGGGCGGTCTCAAGGAGGTGCAGCGCAAGCTGCCGGTCGTATTCGGGCAGCATGAGTTCAATGTACCCAGAGGCAGGTTTCTCAATGTACTTCTGCCCCGAAATCACTGGCGGCAGCAGCAGATGCTCGCCAATGTAGAGCGCGAGCGGCGCCAGCGCTTCGTACGACTGGCCGGCATCGCGCGCACTGGCAGGAATCGCCAAGGCTGCCCCCAAAGTCAGCGGCGTAAGGTCTCGCGGTCCGGAAGGGAGCGGCGCTTGTTTGCCCAAAGTCACGCTACCGGGGGAGAGAAAATAATAGAAAAAGACGCCGGGGTGTCGAATCCAGAAGCTCACACTAAAGTGATCCGCTGTCACATCCGTGCCATGGGGCATAATGCCGTGTACTCTCCCCAGGTCATCCCAAAACTGCAGGCCGCGCAGGACCGCCGGATCCGTTAGGCGCACCTCGCCGGTATTCAGGTCGATCACGTCCCTGTCTGTCTCCTGCATCACGAAAGGCAACCAATTCACGAAGAAGTCGTCAGGTTGAAAGCCCCAAGTATCTACCTTGCCGTCACTGTCTGTGTCTTCCGTGAGCCGCTGAGCGGCGGCAATGAATTGCTCGCGGTTCCAGCCGTTGTCTGGGACAGGCAGGCCAGCAGCGTCGAAGTGCTTGGGGTTGTACCGCGCCACTCCTACGTCCACGGAAACGGGCAGCGCCATCGACCGACCCTGATAACGCGTCAATTCTAATGCTGATGGCATGAACTTGGCGAGCGGTTCGTTACGGTCCTGCTGTAGGTATGGGTCGAGCGGCTGGATGATACCGCTGCGGAATGCCCAGGGAAAGTCAAAGAGGCGGTTGACCATGAGCAGGTCCACAGGCGTACCGGCCGACTCCTGTTCGGCCAAAAACGCCTGCACTTTAGCTTGCACGTGCTCGAAAGTCGCCAGCGGCTCCCGTGGTGGGGAAATGCGTATCGTGATGCGCTGTAGCTGGATGCCTTCGGATGCTCCGGGTAATTCGCCCCTGTTCCACTGCTCAATGGCCTTGCCAACAACAGGCGCGAATTCGACCAACATAGCACCGAGTGTCAGCGTCACCGGTTCGCGCGCGAGCTTGGGCACGGAAGCCTGCGGAGCCTCCGGCGCGGCGCGCGGTTGCTGGGCGTCGTCCTCGTCATCACCGCCACAGGCAGCCAGTGCGACCACCTGCGCGCCAAGCAGAACGCAGCCGAGCCACGTTCGCCTCGTGATTTTCCTGGCCGAAGTCGGCGGTCCTGCCGTCGCCGGCGGCGTTGCCGTAATCGGCGGACATGACAAACTCCGGGGTCTCGTCGCAGACATGCGGGACCTCCTAATTCGCACACATTTCTCCGAGATTGGAGAAACCCCCATATTCGAGTATGTAACGGCTTTGGAATGAAGTCAAGAGGAAAAGCAGTGTCAGTCGCGGACTGCTGTGCCCTGCGCAGGCTTACGAGAGTGCTTCTGAAAGTATGGGCCGGAGGCTCATACGCCCTTGGCTCAAGCAATTTCGGCGATGCAGCCGTGCAGTGATGACCGCTCGACCGAGTCTTTGAAGAAGGTTTGGGCGGCAACAGAAAGGACAGGCCATTCCCGCTTCGACAAGCTCAGCGCGAACGGAGATGGGGTTTGGCGCGAATGGAATTGGGGCTTAGCGCAAAGGGGACTGGGGCTTAGTGCGAACGGGATTGGGGCTTAGTGCAACGGGAAATGGAACTTAGTGAGAGTGGGAGTGTGGCATAGAGCGAACGAGATTGGGCTTAGTGCGAATGGGATTGGAGCATGGCGTAAATGGAATTGGGACTCAGCGCGACCGGCTCAACCGGCGGAAGCTATGGATACCATGCGGTCTGCGGAAGTTCCTTTAGGCCGCCGGCAGAGTAAGAGTGAACCGGCTGCCTTCACCTTCAGTGCTCTCCACACGGATGGTACCGCCGTGTGCCTCAATCAACTGCTTGGCGATGGTCAGCCCGAGCCCTGCCCCGCCGGTGCTGCGGGTGCGTGAAGGATCAGCGCGATAGAGCCTATCGAATACATGGGGGAGGTCTTCGCTTGGAATGCCTTCACCGGTATCGGCAACCGTCACCGACACCGTCTCATCGGACTCCGCGACGGAAACGTCGATACGGTCGCCCTCAGTTGTGTGCTCAACAGCGTTCTGCAGCAAATTGTTCATAACCTGCTCTATGCGCGTGCGGTCAATGCTTACAAGGCGGCCGGAAAGCTCTGCCCTATCAGTACCGGAATTAAAGGCAAGTTCAATCCCCTTAGGTTGTGCCTGCGGGCGAAATGCCTCAACCGACCGGGAAACTACCTCCTCCAACAGCCCCGGCTCAAGGTCGAGTTGGAAGTCGGCGGCTTCGGTTTCCGCCAGAAGCCGAAGGTCTTCCACCAGTTTAGAGAGATACATCGTCTGTCGGTGAATGCTCTCGATTGTCTCCGCATCGGCTTCCAACACACCATCACGGACCGCCTCAACGTAACCGCGTATGTTGGACAAGGGAGTGCGAAGTTCGTGGGCAACGTCCGCAACCATGTTGCGTCGCTGCCGTTCGGCGTTTTCAAGACCCTCTGCCATGGCATTGAAGGTGCTTGTCAACTCACCAATTTCGTCGCGCCCGGACACAGTCACCCGCTGTGAGAGGTCGCCTTGCCCGAGTTTCTGCGCCGCGGCCGTCAGCCTGCGCACCGACGTAAGCAGCCTACGGGAAAGCAGCGAGACAAGCAGAATACCGCCCACTCCCGCGCCGAGACCCGATAGTAGGAGAGACTGAAAGGTCGTATCGGTAAATCGTCGCAGCGACGGTTCCTGGATTTCTCGCAGGGCCTCCGGCGGACCTGGGGGACGGTCACCACCACGGTATGGTCTAAACGTCCGCCGCGAAGCTACCGGGCCGATTAAGACTGAGCCAACGTGATTGCCGCCAACAACTATGCGGGATGACGTGAAGTCTTGATCGTGCGGAGGGCGCTCGCTTTCGTTCCTCCGCCTCGCAGCGACGACGACTTTGCCATCCCTGTCCAAGATCGCAATTTCGCGTCCTGTCAGGTAACTCACCCTCTCGACAGCACTCGCGACTCCACTCCAGCTCCCCCCTGCCGCATAGAATTCTGTGAACGCTTCTTGAACTCTGGCAATCAAGACCTCGTCCGTGGCGGTGCGCAGCTCGCGCACTTCTCGCTGTGCCGCGAGATTACTGTAAATGCCGACCGCCGCCAGCGCCAACATGAGCACTACGGCAAAACCGAGGATTAGCCGAAACTGCAGGCTGAAGAACCACCTAGTCATTGCTAAATCTATAGCCCACGCCGTATACGGTTTGAATGTGGTCCGGGCCGTCCAGCGGCCTGATCTTCCGTCTGATGTTCGCGATGTGGGCGTCTACCGTCCGGTCGAAGCCCTGAAAGTCGAACCCGAATACCCGGTCTATGATCTGCTCCCGCGAGAAAGTCCGTTCCGGCTCCTTGATGAGCATGACAAGAATGCCAAACTCGGTCGGCGTGAGGACCGCTTTCCGGTCGTCCACGCAAACCGTCCGGCGGTGCAAATCCACGGTAACGCCGCTGTGCGCGACCTCCGCCGGGCCGGGCTCCGGATCGACTTTGGCGGTGCGGCGGAGCACAGCCCTTATGCGTGCCGCTAGCTCGCGGGGGCTAAACGGCTTGGTGACGTAGTCGTCGGCCCCCAAGTCGAGCCCTTTGAGCCGGTCTTCTTCCTCGACTCGCGCCGTCACCATGACAATTGGCACCGTTGATTCCTGCCGCAGCGTACGGCAAACCCCAATACCGTTTAGCTTTGGGAGCATGAGGTCCAAGACTACAAGATCGGGCCGGGCGTCTCTCGCAAGACGCAAGCCTTCGATGCCGTCACGCGCGCACAGCACCTTGTGCCCATCGCGCTGCAGGTAGAGACTAACCAGCTTTGCGGTATCCGGATCGTCTTCCACTATCAGTACTGTACTTGCCATGTGTCACTTGCTCCAAAGTCTACTCAAAGCGCCAATCTGCAGCCAAGTGTCGATGCTTGCATTCTGTTCGTGGGGACAGTGGATCGATCAAACCGCATTCCGTTCTGCAAGCGCAGCGGATGTGAATCGCGATCCTCTCTCATTGAGGCTAATGGCCCCCGTTCAATGCGGAGCTTTTTGCCCCAGGAAGCTGAATCAACTGCTCCATCCCTTAGTTTAAAGAATAGCAACATATGTGAAGAAACTATGAAGGTAATTCAAGATGACAGAACCCCTGGCGCGACCGCATTCACGGTCCGCACCAGGGGTTTGGCCTAGGAACTGGGCCTAGAGCACCTTCGAGACAGGTACCTGTATTTCAGATCGCATGTCTAGTTGCTACTGGAGTTGTCTGCCGGGGCCGTAGGCGTTGCAGCCGGTGTGCTCGCAGGCGTTGCCGGTGTAATCGTGGGAGTTACCGGGTCGATCTCTTCCTTGTCAGGAGAGAGATTTCTGAATTGGAAGAATCCTCTTTGAAAATGTCCCCCATGATCTTTTTGACGGTCGAAGCTCTTGCTGCGATCGAAGCCGCGGCCACCGCGCTTGCTGCCGTGATCCCAGCCATCCTTCCCGCCGCGAGCAGAACCACCGGCGAGCCAGAAAGAGTCCGGTCGTTCCGCGTACCATTCACGGAGTTCATCGGCCTGCTCTTGGGTGATGCGGCCACTCTCGACCAGCGCGTCCAGCCTCTGTCCGACCATCTCTTCAAATTGCTCATCTCGCAATTCCTGCCGCGCCTGGTCGAATGCGTCCTGCACTTGCTGCTCCTCCAGTCCCAAGATGCTGGCAACCCGGGCAATTAGCCCCAAGCGCGATGTCTCCCCATCACTCTCTTGGGCCAAGACCGTAGCGCTGCCAAGGCCGATGACCGCCGCCATTAGCACGACCAGCCCAATGAACCAGTGCTTTTTTCTCATTTGCTACCTCCCTTGCAGAGTAAGACTTTATTCAGCACTGATTCGAGAGTACTTGAGGAATGTAAAGGAAATACGAATGCCCTTCCGCTGCGAGCAAGGAGACAGCGCACGTGCTACTTTGCCTAGGGGCTCTTCCTTGATACTCGCAACTGATTCCACTTCTGCGCATAGAGAATCAATATTCACGCCCGCATAGATAAGTTTGAACCCCAATGACTGATCGCATTGCGGGGTCAGCGGTATCCACAGTATCGTTGTACATGAACTCTGAAGGCCACCAGCGCGTTCAATTGCAGCGGCTGTTAGGCGTTCACAGAAATTAAGTGGCAACAAAATATTCGCGGCACAAACTTAAGCGTAACAAGGAGGAGAGAGTTGGAATTACTGTCCGATACAGTTCAGGATTTACACCCGATCACGGTCCATTTCCCCATCGCGCTGCTCATAGTGAGCGCTGGTCTGAGCATCATCCTGTTCATCAAGCCGAACGCCGCCATGCAGCAGGCTACGTGGGTCTTGCTGTGGGTTGGTACGCTCAGCGCCGTTGTCTCCTCGATCGCAGGGCTTATATCCCACGTTCGCTACGAAGAGACGGCCGTGTACGGTGTAATTGAGACTCATCAGAACTGGAGCTTTGGTGTAACCGGCCTCTTCATCGCTGTGACAATCTGGCGGTGGCTCTCCCGCAAGCGTCAAGCAGATGCGGGCACAAAGCCGCTCTACCTCATCGTCGTCCTCATAGGCGTTGCGGTCCTGACGATATCGGGGTTGACCGGTGGGGACCTGGTCTACGATTACGGCATCAATGTACGGGGCATAAATCCGTTATTGGAGCAGTGACCTGTCACCTTAACTCCCAATGCATCGCTTAGAGCGTATGGGAAAACCCCAATGAACGCAGCAAGAGCCCTTCCAGTGTTGGAAGGGCTCTTGCTGTAAATGCTTCTTTGACCGCTAACCATTCTCAGTGCAACATACTCGGTTCACCTCGCGATTCGTGCACTTGAATGTGCCAGGCCGTGGCTGAATATACTTTGTAACTTACACTAGCCGGGTACCTCTTCTGTGATTTCCAGACGCTCAATTGGAGACCTGCGACGAAACATACGGCCGAAGGACCCGGGTATGCTCCGGTTGGCTAACGTGTAAACCACCGGCACCACGAGCAAGGTCAAGAACGTCGAGCTCACCAAGCCGCCGATCACCACGGTTGCAAGTTCAGCTCCCAAGATTCCGCCGGATTCTTCTGAGAAGGCGGCCAAGGGAATCAGAGCAAAGCTCGTGGTAATGGCTGTCATCAAGATAGGCCGCAGCCGGGTGCGTCCACCTTGTACGAGCGCTTCGTGAACGCTTAAGCCGCGCTCCCGGAGCTGCTCGACAAAGGACACGAGCACAACTGCGTTCGTGACCACGATGCCGATCAACAGCAGAATACCCATCATCCCCGGCAGGCCGAGGGAGCGTCCTGTAATTGCCAACGCCGCCAGCGCGCCAATCAGCGCGAGCGGCAGACTGGTCACAATCACGAACGGATTTCTCAGCGATCCGAGGCTACCGACCATTACCAGGTACACCAAGATGATGCCAACTCCCATGGCAAGGAAGATATCCTCGAATCCCTCCGTGATTTGCGCAAAGACGCCGGCATTCGTCACGGTCACGCCTGGAGGCAGATCGAGGGCATCGATCTTTTCCTGGATCAGAAGCCCAATCGCTTGCGTGTCATCCACGGTTATGTCACCGCTGACACTGGCAGAGCGCAGGCGGTCTGTACGGCTAATCGCCACGGGTCCGGCCTCGATCTGCACGGACGCTAAGTCGCTGAGAGGAGCTACTCCAAAGGGGCCGGCAATGATCAGCGAGCCAATGGTTTCAACGCTGTTGATCCTGCCCGCAGGCCCGCTCAGGAACACGTCGACGGGGGCACCGTCCAGATCTATCTGGGTAACTTTCTGGCCTACGAGGAATTGGTTGATTTGGAACGCGACAGACTGTGTGCTAAGCCCAATCGCCGCAGCGCGCTCCGGGTCGACGTTGACGATCAACTCATCCCTTGCCTCGCTCACGTTACTCGTGACATCTTCCACGCCGTCGATAGTCGCCAGTTCGCTCGCAAGCAATTGAGCAATGAGCGCTATGTCGCCGTAGTTGTTGCCGGTGATACTAATATCCAATCCGCCGGCGGGAGGGCCGCCTCCAATGTCCGCAATAGTTATCCGGCGATCACCGCTAGAGGGCAGTCTCTCGCGCAAGATTTCAAGGATATTCTCCGGCGCGTTTTCCTTGATGCGTACGAAGGTCGTAGATTGGTTGAAGCCACTGGTAAAGCTCTGCGACGTCCTTGTGGCGGCCCCCACGGTGGTGTCGTAGATTTCCGAGAATTCCTCAATCTGATTCTCTATTTCGACGACATCTGCCAAGGTGACCTCGGCAGATGTACCCGGCGGGAGCGTCATGTTGATCGTGACGAACTCTGTAACACCGGAAGAGAATAAGTTGACGGGAATGAAGCGCAGCAGCCCCAGACTGCCCACAGCGATGACGATTGCAGCCAGCAAGGTGAGCGTCTTGTGATTCAGCGACCAGCGCAGCATGGGCACGTAAATGCGCTGCATCCACGTGTTCGTCTCTGGAATATCTTCTTCTTCGCCGGTGCCCTCAGGGAGATCACCCGGCCGCAGCAGGTATGCGCCCAACACAGGTACCGCAGTCAAGGCCACGAGGAGCGAGCCAATCAATGCGAAGCTAACTGCAAGCGCAAACGGGAGGAAGAACGCACCCACGAGCCCCTGAATGAACGCCAGAGGCGCGAAGACTACTATCGTCGCCAAAGTGGAGGCGGTGATGGCCGGGCCTACTTCAACGGTCGCATCCAAGGCCGCCCGCCACCGTTCTTTGCCTCCGTCGATGTTGCGATAGATGTTCTCCAGCACCACGATGCTGTCATCCACCACCCTACCCACCGATATGGCCAGGCCTCCTAACGTCATGAAATTCAGCGATAACCCCTGCCAATTCATCAGGAGCACACCGGTGAAAATACTGAGCGGAATAGAGAGCCCAATCACCAAGGTTGGCCGGAGAGTCCGAAACATGCCCTTGAAAGCGTTGGGGCGTAGGGTCAAGAAAAAGGCGAAGACCACGATGACAGCCAGAGCAAGACCCATGAGCGCCTCTTGCTCCAGCGTATCTATCTGTCCTTGGATTTGGGGGCCGTCGTCGTAGACGATGACCGCCTCTACGTCCGGCGGCAAGTCCTCCACGCCATCCAACGCATCTTTTACAGCGTTCGTGACGCTTAGAGTGTTTGCATTCGGATCTTTGAATACGGACAAGCTGATACTGGGTTTGCCGTTTGTACGTGAAATGCTGCGGGCAACACCCGAACCAAGTTGAACCTCCGCGACGTCAGCCAATCTAATTGGCTGCGGCGCGGCAGACTGTGAGGACGGCCCACCAGCGGCGCGTGGAAACCCAACTACCAACTCTTCAAGCTCCTCTACAGAACCAAAAGTGTTGGTTGTTTTTACCGGTATAACCTGGCCGTTACGCGTGATCGCCCCCCCGGGGAACGTGACGTTGTTCTCCCGCAGCGCTTGCGAGACTTGGAAGAACGAGATACCCCGTTCCAACAGACGATCCGGGTCAACGGTGATCAGGATGCGCTGCTGCACGTCTCCAGTTATGTCAATACTTGAAATACCGTCCAGGCCGGAAATCTTCGGCAGGATGCTTTTCTCGAGTATTTGCTGGAGTTCAACAATTTCTCTTTCACCCGTGATGCTAATCCGTATTACCGGGAAAGAATCCGGGTTGAAGCGACCGACAATGGGCTCATTAACTCCATCCGGGAATCGGAGCCCGGACACCTTTGAGTTAATGATGTTTTCCGCTTCTTCCATATCGGTGCCAAACTCGAAGGTGGCAATGATGATGGACTGGTTCTCTGTGGATATCGATTGGATAGCATCGAGACCGTCGATCCCCACAATTGCATTCTCTACTGGAATCGTTACGTTATCTGAAACCGATTCAGGGTTGGCCGAAGGATAGAAGGTCGTGACCGTAACCAGAGGGAAGTCGACCTCTGGAAATAGCTCCACAGGCAACCTGCTGTAAGTGAAAATACCCGATGCCAATACCAGAATGACGGCGAGCACCGTAACTGAGCGACGGCGCAGTGCGAGATTGGTGATGAATGCGATCAATGCAGCCTCCAGGGAGCCTTCAGACTAATGTTCTTATAGTTTAAGTATACCCAATAGTTTACGTTCCGTGTTCACTTAGTTATTGACAGTTTGGTATGTCAAGTTAATGATCTTTGATCGCCAAGGTGGCGTAAAGCGGCAAGTTCCGCGCATGCCATGACACTGAAGCGCTTGCAAGACCTAAAGCCTGAATACCGATTGGGGAAGCTGGAGACACCGAAAGACAATGAACGGAGCCGCGAGTTGCGCCCTACAACCAGCGTTTGCCGTCTAGTCTTTAACAATCTGAAAGCGTGTTCGTGAGGCCCTTCCGTAGGAGACTTAGCAGCGCCAACAGGAGTGTTTGCTTTTGGCGGCAGTCGGTGAATGTCTAATCATGTGGAGCGAAATACGCCATTAGTCCGGCAGGGCTTTCCTGCGGAGGCGGAAGTACTCGCTGATGCTGCAGTTAGACTTTTCGGTCACTGCATACGGCAAGGACTCCTCCACCGCATCCCTAGCGCCGGGCACGACGCGGCCTCAATGGATCTAATGAGACCCAAGCCCGGATTCGTCCTACCCACATGCTGGTACATTTGCAATTCTCCTGGAGCCAAAACCGAATGAAGATTGTCTTGGACCCCGGTCATGGCGGGCGTGATCCCGGTGCGATTGGGGTCCCGCTGGCAGACCCGCCGGACAGCATGGAGCCCAATGAGCGGCTGCAAGAGAAAGACGTCACCCTCAATGTTTCGCTCTTGGCTGCAGCGGCTCTCCGCGAACTCGGCTATACGGTGCTGCTAACCCGCGAAGCGGACGTGAACGTGCCGCTTCACGAGCGCACCGGCTTGGCCTTGGCGGAGCAGGTGGACGCCTACATCAGTATTCATGCCAATGCCGGTGGCGGGACGGGCAGCGAGGTCTGGTACCAGGATGGTGACGAATCTTCTCGGGCATTTGCCGCAGCGCTGGAAAAGGGCATTTACGATATGGAATTGGTGCCGAATCGGGGACTGAAAGTAGGTAGTTCAGCGACACGCACTAATTGGTACACGTTTTCACAGCTTGCCAACGATGCGCTGCTGGAATTGGCGTTTCTGGACCATGAAAGCGACGTGCTGCAGCTTCAGCGGCATCCCGATCGCTTTGCGCAGGGCATCGTGAATGGAATTCAGGCGTACTTGCCATTAGACGCCGGCATCCATGCCCACTGCACGTTGGAAAAGCAGCAACTCATTGCCCAGCGGGACGCCATGCTCGAGCAAATGTATGGGGAATTGATGTCAGATCGCACCGACTTGGCCTACGCCATTCGCATAGCCAACGGTGCCAGGCACCCCAACGACCTTGGCGGCATGACGAGAGAAGATCGGCTGCGAATTCTCAATGAAAAGTGGGCTGGGAAGATTTGAGAAGCGTTCTCTCGTGGTCCCACTCCCGGCGCGACCGCTTTGTCACGCATCATCACCAGGCGCCGGCGTCCCAGAGAAACCGAGTACATTGTATCGAACCGAATCCAAGAAACAGGAGAGACTGCATGACTGGAGTTGAATTGGCCGGCCTAGGCGGCATTACTGTTGGCGTTCGCATTCTCGTTTCCGCCCTCAAGCAGGCAGGACTGCCCAAACGCTTCGCCCCGCTCACCGCGGTGACGCTCGGAGCGATTGCCGGGAGCGTCGGCGGAAACATTACCGGCGCGGACTGGTACGCGGGTCTAGTGCTGGGCATACTGGCAGGCGGCGCTGCCGTCGGCCTGTATGAGATCGGCCGCCAAGCGACCAAGAACCCGCCGGAAGAGCTGCTTTAGACACCTAGTCTCGGTTAGTGTCGTCTTGCCGCGTGCACGCTCGATTCCGGCCGACAAGCCGTAGCGCGGGGGCTTATCCCCCGCGTCATGGCGGGAAACCTACACACCACATCAAGTAAGATGCCTGGTTGAAAATGAACTACAAACCCGCCGCCATTGGCTTTGGTGAAGCTGTTTCAAAGCGGTTGGTGACATCCCAAGATGCATTGGAGACAGATAGGAATACGCTGTGAATCAATTGAGTGCAACCGCCCGCTCGACGACGACTGACAAAGTCACCACAAGTCGGGTGCCGCGGGAACCGGACCGCTGTCGCGCCGCCGGCAGTAGCAAGCGCTGGGCTCTTGGCATGACGCTGCGTAATCTCATTCTCTACGCCGTGCTGACAGAATTGGCTGGGACTGACCTGGCGCACTTCATCGGTCGCCATAAAGACGGCAAATGAAGAGTAAGTGAAGACCGCCCTAGGGGTGGCCTACTCACTATTGTGCTGTGTTGCGGGTAAGTATTGAAATCTCTGAAACGCAGCGATAGCTCTCTAGAGTTTCTAATCGTAAGTTAGAATGCGATTCTAGTGCAGGGGGTCACGAAGTAGACATTAAGTGCGACCACTATTGCCAGTCTCATTAGGGCTATTGATTGCATGTCATGATCGCCATTCCTCTCGTAGACTCACGTCAGTAAACTAGCAACTTGGCCTCATTCCTCGAGATTGTATGTGCAGACGAGAATTCAATATAATCTAAATTGCAGGATTCGTTAGGGTTAGCTCCTGGGCTTGGAGCGGTTACTGACCAATACTCAAGAATTGCTAACCTTGACCGCAGCCCGGCCTATTCAATAAGGTTATCGAATCTGAGGAGACCACAGCCATGATTCTGCCTGATGGAGCACGAGAACATGAAGATAGCATGGATGTTGACCGATTTGAGATAGACACAGACGATAGCGAAGCCAGCGATGATTCTTATCCTGTTGACCAATACGACTTGGTGTCCTCGCCTAACGACTTCAACACCAAAACTCTTGTAGACTTTATCGATTCAGGGGTCGTAATAATCCCTGGGTTTCAGCGCAATTATGTGTGGGACATAAAGCGGGCGTCACGGCTAATTGAATCCATGGTCGTAGGCCTACCTGTACCTCAAATCTTCCTCTATGAGCAAGGACGTAACAAGTTTCTCGTAATAGATGGACAACAACGGCTAATGTCGATCTATTACTTCGCTAAGGGGAGATTTCCTCGAAAAGAGAAGCTGGCAGAATTGCGCTTGCTTGCAGAAGGTCAAAGCTCAGTACCGGCAGAAATACTCACAAAGGATGACTACTTCACCGAATTTCGGCTAAACCTACCAGTGAGCCTCCCCGAGGAGCCAAATCGTTTTCATGGACTTGGCTATTCTTCACTGGAAGATGATCATCGTTCCTCCTTTGACCTTCGAACGATTAGGCATATTATCGTTAGACAAGTGGGCCCAACCGGCGACTACGCAATGTACGAAATCTTTAGCCGGCTCAATTCAGGTGGTATTAATCTAACCCCACAAGAAATCCGACGGTGTACATTTGATTCCCGATTCTATGAAATGCTCTACAGAACTAACGCTCAGGAAAAATGGCGTAACTTGGTTGGTACTAAGATCCCAGATACTCGCATGAGAGACGTGGAGATATTGCTCAGAGGCTTCGCCATGTTGATCAATGAAGAGACTTATCGACCGTCCATGGTAAAGTTTCTAAACCTGTTCTCCAAAGAAGCTAAGTCATTCGACAAGCAACGACTCGAACAACTACGTGGGCTGCTTGAGTCTTTCCTCGCCAGCTGCGAAGACTTGCCACCAAATGCCTTTCATAGCATTCAAGGCCGATTTAGCCCGATGATATTTGAGTCTGTATTTGTTGCTGTCTGCAGAGATCCCTTCAGCGAGGGCAAGGCCGTTAGTGGACGAATCAACCTCGACTCTCTAATCCGTTTGAAGGAAGATGAGGAGTTCCGAAGTGCCACTCAGAGCCAAACTACTAGCCAATCGAATGTGAAGAGGCGACTTGAACGAGTTCGTGAAATACTATTGCTGGACTAATGCCATGAGGGAGTTAGCACCGGACATAAACAATCGAATTGAAGAATTGTGGAGCGACCACAGGGACTTGGTAGCTTTTCTGCAGTCCGACAATCAACTTCAGCTGCAATCTAGGGTAGAAGATGCATTCAGCAAGACATTGATTGTAGCTGCAGCGAGTTACTTTGAAGTGCGACTTACGCAGTCCATAGTTGAACTCTACTATGAATCCACACAAGAGGCAGGAATTCTGGCTCAGTTTGTCAAGAAGCAAGCAATTGGAAGACGATTCGCTCAGTTATTTCAGTGGGACAATGAGGGAAAGACCGCTCAAAACGCAAACTCATTCTATCGAAGCTTTGGTGCAAATTTTAGAGAGTACATGGTGGGAAGAGTTCGAGAAGACAAGTACTTAGAAGACTCAGTGAAAGCGTTCCTGGAAATTGGAAACCTAAGGAACCAGATGGTG
Organism: Chloroflexota bacterium; assembly: GCA_965216245.1. Classification (GTDB taxonomy): domain Bacteria; phylum Chloroflexota; class UBA11872; order VXOZ01; family VXOZ01; genus VXOZ01. The sequence goes on along the minus strand of OZ244145.1, from coordinate 3,289,105 downwards.
CACGGAAACTACGCGGACTTTCAACTCAATAAGACTGTGGAGGAAGTCTATAAGCTTTATCAAGATGCGACTAACTTTGTTGATAGCCTTCCGGCTGCAATAAGGGATTTTATTGAGATTGAGAAGTCGCATGATCATTAGTCACTCTCTTTTCCAACTGCTCCTCCAGTAAAAGTGCCGAATAGTCTCTCTACAGGCTCGGTGCACATCAGATAGAGTGTCTTTCCTAGACAAGCTCATCGCGTCTGGTTCTCATGGTCTCCGTTGGTTTCCCATCGCTACGCTTTTCGATTAAACTCGAATCCCCCCTTGCCAACTTTGCCGCTTGCTATTCGCATGTCTCAATGTCTCTATTGCGGTTCCTCTATCTAGGCTAATATCAATAGAGATACCCCGGCGGGAATAAATCGCTGCATTCCGCCACCGGAGGGCGAACAGATGGACTCATACCGTGGGAGGTCTTTCTTCAAGCGATCGCCGGAAAGAGCTCGCTCGTCAAGCTGCTTACCCGCATGTACGACCCCGTGGAGGGAGAAATCCTGCTGGATGGCAAGCCCTTGCATGTGTACGACTTGGAGAGCCTGCGTCGGCGCATCGCCGTTGTTTACCAGGACTTTGCCCGCTTTGCCTTGAGCCTTGGGGAAAACATCACGGTGGGCAGCGGCGGTCTGGACGCGAGCGAGGAGCGCATGCGGCAAGCGGCAGCGTGGGCGGGAGCGGACAAAGTCGCTGCCAATCTGAAAGAAGGTTACGACACGCAACTCACCCGCCGATTCTCAGGCGGGGTGGAGCTCTCCGGCGGCGAGTGGCAGAAGATAGCGCTGGCGCGCGGCTTCATGCGCGATGCCGCGCTCGTGATTCTCGATGAGCCGACCGCTGCGCTGGATGCCGAAGCCAAGTATCACCTCTTCCAACGCTTCCGAGAGTTGATTGCCGGCAAGACCGCTCTCATAATCTCGCACCGCTTCTCTACCGTGCGCATGGCGGATAACATCTTGGTGCTTGAGGATGGCGTCATCATAGAGAGCGGCTCCCACCAGGAACTCATGACAGCGAACGGCCGCTACGCCACACTTTACGCGATGCAGGCGAGTTGGTATCGCTAGCACACATCTGCTGCCTCAATCCGTGCGCCTTCAAGCTGCACGTCCAGTTGGCCCCGATGCCGCGCCCTCTGCAACCTGTCAATGGGAAGTACAACTTCGCTTACAGTTATTCTATCATTATCTTGACTTTATTTGACACAATTGTGATTAGACATTTATAATTATAAACAATCTATTTATTACTAAAGCTAAACCGAAACAACCCTAAGGCCGGAAACGTAACCTTGCATCAGAGCCTTTGAACGGAGTGGCGGTGGGCGAACCTCTTATCGAAGCAGAAAACCTGACCAAGCACTACGGCCAAACAATCGCGCTGCACGAAGTTGATATGCAGGTTCGCGAAGGCATCACGGGATTGTTGGGGCCGAACGGCGCGGGCAAGAGTACGGCTATGAAGCTGTTTCTAGGATTGCTCAGGCCCACCGCCGGCATGGCGACGGTCTTGGGAGAGAAGCCCTACGAAGACGTCGCCATTCGCATGCGTCTGGGGTACATGCCGGAGCACGACTGCCTTCCCGATTTTCTCACCGCGTCAGAGTTTCTCAGCCATATGGCCCAAGTAAGCGGCATTCCTCCCAAACACGCCCGCGCCGACGCCGGGGAGGTCAAAGCGGAGCAGACCGCCGATGGGACCGTCAGAGAGCACCGTCACCGATCCCGTCACCGGCTCCCCCCCGCCCATGGGTCGAAATCGTGAGCGCTTCCAGCGGCTCCATCTCCGTCTGGATGCTCAGGCCACCGTCCTCCGTGACCTCCAGATCTTCCGTGAGATCCACCATTGATTCCGCAGCGATGGGATGGCCTTCCTTGTCGTAAAAGTAGAGGACGGGCCGGATCGGATGAGTGGCTACATTCATGAGCACCAGATCGGAGATGATGCCCTCCCCATTGGCGAAATGCGCAAAGTCCAGGGCCCCCACCCCCGGGGTAGCTTCGGCCCGGTTGGAGGGGGTCGCCTGCACCAGCAGGCGAGTCTCCTGGACTCGCTCCTGGGCCGACACCAGACTGGGAAACAAGCTGAATCTGAATGCCTGCGGCAGTGGGTCGCTGTTCCTGATCGTTCCGGTCGCCTCGGCCCTCGTGATGGAAAGCGTCTGGGATGCGTCATTGCACAGCCGTGCATTGCTGATCTTGACCTTCACGGTCTCGCCGTTGTCGTTCACCCTATCGTCGATGATGCGGACGAAGGGCTTGTCCACCCGTTTTCCGATCTGCATCCAGTACGTGGCTTTCGGGAACTTGAGGTAGTCCGTTCCTTCCTCGGCGGTGCCGCCCGAGATGGTCTCAAAGTCGTAACACACATAGTCGTCATGCTTCCGCGAGAGCCTGACATTGAAAAGGAGCCACCCGCTGTCCTCGTCCCCGGTCGCGTCTTTGATCCGAATGGTCAGACCCGGCACGTTGGTCGTGGTGGTCGTCGGCGCGTTGATCGTTCCCGTCGCCTCGGCGGTCGTGATGTCGAGGTCCTTTATTTTGTTGCCGTAGGCATCGACCACGCGCGCGTTGCTGAGCCTTACCTTCACCGTCTCCCCGGCGGCGGCGACTGTGTCCTCAATGAGCGCGAAGCCCATCTGCGCGGTCTTATCTCCCTCCAGAATGACGTGGGTGTAGGTGCGGCGAGCATGGTAGTCGACGCCTTCGGTGGCGGTGCCTCCCGAAATAGTCTCGAAGTCGACCTTCACCGTGTTCTGGAAGGCTCGCGAGAGCGTGACCTCGAACAGGAGGTGGCCGTCGTTCTCGGCAGCGCTTGCGTCCGCGATCGAGATGGCGGGCGGGATAGTTCCCCTGACTGCGATCTTGAGCCTTGCAAAAACGGAAGACCAGTTTCCGCTATTCGTGGCGCGCTCCCGCGAAGTGTCGGCGATGCTCCATCCGCTCGCCGTCCCCGAATCCTCGTTAGCACTGACCGTTCCCTTCAAGTCGTATCTAGTGTTACTGCCTGATCCCGTCGCCTCGAACACCACGAAGTAATCGGTATCCTTTTCGAGGGTCGCATTGGCCGGCGCCCTGAAGGTGTTGATCGCGTTGTCGTTAAGCGTTGCCGGATTGGTCAGCACGTAAAGGAGGGTGCCCGGATTGTCGGATGTGACCGTGTAGATGCTCACCCTTGGTGAAGAAGCCGATTCGAAATTATCTGCCTGGACTTTAATTGCCGAGAGCGTATAGCCGCCCTCGTTGGAGCCCGTACTGAACCGCTGCGCTTGGGAGTAAAAAAAACTCCCGATGCCGGTGGGACCGATGCCCCGGAGGCTGGTTGCGGTGGACTGACCGGTGTTGGAGACGAAGGTGGTCTTCTGGGCCTCGGCCTGAAGCGGCAGGGCCAGGAGGAGCGCGGCGAAGGCCGCGAGGCCCGCCGCGAGGGGCCGGAGGCGCCCACGCCCCGGCCGCCCCGGGTCGGCGCTCGTGCGCGCGGACCCGGTCTCATTGCTTCCGACATCAACCCCCGTGTCATCCTGTTCGTGTAGCTGCATACTCAACGACCCTCCGTGCCTGAAAAAAAGAACCTGCTGTTCCAATAACCGCATTGGCGTCTCCGGCGGCGAGGTATCGGTCACCTCGACGGTGCCGGCGCCCCGGCACTCTCCCGTGGAACTCCCGCCCGTGCGGCCAACGTCGTCAGCCAGCGACCACCTATCCTGTGACCGTTCCGGCTCAAACTCATCGTCAATCTCAACAACCCAACCCACCTCCTTATAATATGGTACGCAATACATGGCGAATCCCTGCTGATGGGGCTGAACGACATCGCGGTATCGAGCGGCTCCGCGTGTACGACGGATCTTCCCGAACCCAGCCACGTTCTCCAGGCGCTCGGGGTGAAGAATGAGTTGGCCCATAGCTCTATCCGTTTCGGCCTGGGCCGTTTCAATACGGAAGAGGAAGCCGATTACGCAATCGACATGGTCGCCGAGGTCGTCGCCCGCCTGAGAGAGCTGTCGCCGCACGGGTCGGCGGCGCGAAGCCTGTCACCGTAGGCTAGTGCTTGATTGCAAAACTTCGCGTATTTAAAAAGCCCTTTCCCTAGACACCGTGCCGATCGTCCATCCGGCCCGGAAGTGGTTTGTTCGCAGAGCCTTCCGAGCCGCGACCGTGAGGGAGCGGTCCAGGGATTGCCGGCCTATAAACGATCGTGAACTTATGCAACCAAGCACTAGAAAAATGGGGACTGCCACCAATTCGCTCCCCGTCATGACCCAAGAAACAGAGCACTTAGCCTGAAGCGAATTGGCTGGCTGTACCCGATTTTTCCTGGAGACTGTGTTTTAAGTTATTGAAATGGATTGCTTTACCTCCCCATTGGCTTTGTTTGGTAATTTTCCTGAATCAGTTGGCTCGGCGGGTGAAAAAAAGCCCGGGGGAACGGCCCGCGCCCTGACGGGCAGGGCTCTGTCCGGGTGAAGATAGTTGTCCCAACGATTCTGGTTTTCACACACCGCCGGAGGACGCCCCTGCCGGGCGAACAACATAATCCACCGCCTCCTCCACTTTGTGTGGCTCCCATAGCCGTTTCTTGCCAACCTTCCTGGGGACTGTCTCCCGCGTCTATTCTATCGCGGAGGCCGGAATTTCCCTCGACATCGGCCCAGAAGCTATTGAAAAAAAAGATGTTGCCGCCCGTGACCGACAGACTGGAGTCGGCTCGACAGATCAAAAGGCCGCGGATCTGGCGGGCGACGAACCAGTGCAGAGATCAGGCGTTTGTGGTCCCGCCTAGATCCGCGCTACGGGTCTTCTGCTTGCTATAGCGGCTCTGAGCGGCCTCGTGGCTCGCACTCTACCGACCCGGGTCGGTTGGGAGCTCACGGTCTAAGCCAGGATTTCCGATTTGGCTCCTCTGACGGCACGAGTTGCCCAGGTTATAGGCCAGCACGCTGAGCTGCAAGCGCACCTCGTTCGCCCGGAAGCGATGGCACGACAGCCGCGTCCAGTGCGTCGCTTGCTTACCTTCTTTGATCCACTGCTCCGCCGTGCCGCGCTTGTTGTAGAAACGCACCACCGACCGGCTTGGCAAGCTCATGTTCGTCACGATAAAACCGACGCGCGCGAATAGCTCGCCCTGGTGGTGCTCGACCTTGGCGACAACTCGTCTGGACCCCTTCCAGCTCTCCGCCTGATAGCGAAAGCTCTTGTAGCGCACTAGCGGCTTGCGGCCGGGCCTCCCCGGCGGACGAAACAGGATGTCTTCGATCTCCAGCTCCAGGCTCTTATTGGCCGGAATGCGGATCGCGTAGTCCGCGCCGCGCTCCTCCAGTGCTTCGTAGATCTCGGGCTTGGCGAAGGCGGCATCGGCGCGAAAGGTGACCTGTTTGCCTTCGGCCAGTTGGCGCTCAATCTCCGGCAACAATAGCTCATCCCAGTCCTCGCCGTCAAGGGTTCGCTTCGCCGCTTCGCGCCCTGGACGGCTCCGGGCCGATCCGAAAGACGCGCCGCTTACGAGGGGAAAGGGGGGGAGCGCGGAGCGGGGGGATAGCCCGAATAGTCGAAGAATCGAGCGGGTCACTAGTGCATGATAAAGGAATTTATTGACACCATAGTCGACGGCATGGCCATCGGCGGCATCATGCCAATCGTTACGATGGCCCTAGCCACGGCCGCTTTCGGCAACGAACTCGAAGACAAGACACTCTACTTTCTTGTGCTGAAACCGGTCTCGCGAGTATACATTGTGCTTGCAAAATTGCTTGCGACATTGGTCGTGGCCGTGCCATTGGTAGTAGCAAGCGGGCTAGTGGCGTCTGCGCTCGTAGGCGCTGAGACCGCTACTCTCGGCACACTCGCGGTCGCTCTCGTAGCGGGTGTGACCGCCTATGCCTCGATCTTTACTCTGGCCGGACTTCTGACCCCACGGGCGCTTGCCTACGGTCTGGTGTACGTGCTCGTGTGGGAAGGGTTGCTTAGTACCATCATTAGCGGCATTCGCTACCTCAGTGTGCGCGGCTATACAATGGCGCTTCTTCACGGCATGGACGAGAGCAGCTTTGCATCCCTCGAAGCCCGCGTAATTGAGTTTCCCGCCGCAATCGTCGGGACCGGCATCGTGATCGTGGCCTTCTTCTTGCTTGCGTTGTATCGTCTCCGCACCATGGACGTGCCGTAGAGCGAACACGCAACTTCCAAAGCCAATTGCTGCGGCCCGGCAGCGCTTTCTAGCCTCAGACGGACTCGATACGACCGAAATCACACAACACGCGCAGAGTGTTCAGCGTAATCCTCGCCTGCCATTCCCGCTTGGCAATTTGCCATGCATCCGGATACTGGTCTCCCCATGAGAAGCTTGGCGACCAGGCGCCGTCCTCGCCCTGCTGCTCGATCTCGAAGTCCAGATTCATCGCCACTTCGTCGGCAAGCTCAGCCGCCAGCGGTGATTCCGGAGAGGAAACCAAGTACAGGGGCTTGAGCACATAACCACTCAATTGCTCAGGCTGTCGGGCGACGCCATGCTCTGCCGCAATTGCCAGTTTCGCCCAAATGCGGTCTCGGTAGGACTTCGGCAGCGCTCCGGTTTCCGCGAGGCTGACAAAGCAAATGATGTCGTGCATCTCCATCTCATCGGACAGCGATGCCAAGTGCTCGAAAACCGCCGTAGTCAATGTATTCAGCAATTCAGATGGCACTATTTCGCAGTAGTCGTGCAAGTAGCCGACAATCTCAACACGCGGGTTGACCAAGAAACCGCCAAATCCTGCTTCGCTCGCGGCATAGTCCCACCAAGGCGCATGGGGCGCATCCTCGACCTCTGGCGGAATAATCGGCCACACCTGCCGGGACACATCGTACGCTTCGAGTAGGTATTCAATTGCCCTACGCACCATTGGATGGTCTGCTGGGACGCGAAGAGACCGGAAGTTTTGGAACGCCACCGTCGTCGCAATGGCTGACGATGCCGGAGTCCTGAGATCGGGCTCCAGACCATGTCCGAAACCGCCGTCGTCATTCTGAAAGGACGCCAGCGCTGCCAGAACATCGTCAGCAGACCCAGCTTCAATGTGGTGTGCAAGAAGCGCTCGGTCCAAGTCTCTGCCCTGATCCTTTACGAATTCGATGGCGCGCTGAAATGCCGCTTGCGTGAGTTTTTTCATTCATCCATACCTCGTTGATCTAGTTCTTAGAACCGACCGGTTAGTTTTCGAGTCCTGTACAAGAATTCACTCTGTGGACCGCCAACGCAATGTTGGCCCTTGGTTTCGCGCTCGTGAATTAGCATGCTAAATCGTTCAACTTCACTGTAAACGATGGGGTGAGCGGGTGCTGCGTCTAGAAGTAACCGGCATGAACTGAGGAGAGGTATCTACTGTTACGTCCATATCGACTGCCTACGCCTACCGTCTAAGAAAACAGTTTGACCGGGAAAGTGCGGCTTAACGGAAGTCAAATCAAACCTGGGAAGGCAAATAAATCGCATGCACTAGCGACAAAACCGGGAAGGTCAAGTCCTTGATAATTGCGCCGAGATGCTTGTCACTGCTATATTAGGTGCGGAGCGGCTTGATAGAGCAAAAGGAGGTGGAGTACAACGCAGCATCGGCCGCACTTCTGTCCGTGTCATTCCATTATCGAAGTCTTCCTCTAAAAGGAGGGGAAACAATGGCGAATGCACTCTCTAGACGAACCGTCTTGCGCGGCGCGCTGGTAACCGGCGCGGTTGCGATATCGGCAGCCTGTGGCGCTGTACCTGTAACGCCGGCGGAGACGGAAAAAGCCCCCGATGCGCCCAAGGCGGCGGAAGCGCCCAAGGATGAAGGCCCAAAGACTATCAACTTCCTCCACGTGCTCGAAGGCCAGAATGAGACCTGGCAAAACGGCTGGGCAGAGGTGGTAGAGACGTTTGAGGCGAAGAATCCCGGTCACAAGGTAGAGATTGCCGACTCTGCGTTTGGCGAGTTGCCGACCAAAGCGGCGGCTGCCCAAGCAGGCGGGCTCAAATTTGACATCATTTACGGCTATTTTGGGTGGGTAGGTACCTTTGTCGCGGGCAACATTGTCCAGGCCCTCGATCCCATCATTGCCACGGACCCAGCCATCGATCCCGCCAACTTCCATGATGCTGCCAAGTGGATCCATAAGGGCCAGAATTTCGGCGTGGCCTGGTGGATCAACTCGCGGGAAATCTGGTACAACAAGAGCCTCATCGTCAATGCCGGTCTCAAGACTCCGACCGAGCTCGAGGCTGAGGGTAACTGGACCTGGGAAGCTGCCTTGGAAGCAGCCCAGAAGCTGACTAAGATCGAAGGCGATCAAGTCGTCCAGGGCGGTCTCGGCACTCAGCCGCATGTCCCCTCTGTGCTGACGTATTACTCATGGGCGTGGGGCGCCGATTTCTGGAATCCGGATTGCTCGCAGGCCGGCTTCGGCAGCGATGAATTCCGCGAAGCTGTACAGTTCCAAGCGGATACCTTCAACAAGCACAGAGTGCAGGGCGGCAACTACTTCGAGGGGAACACGGCCATCTATCACACTGGGCACTTCCAAATCCGGCGCATCAATGAACAGGTCACGGCAAATGACCTGTTTGAAGTCGGCATGGCGCCGACCCCGAATGGGCCGGGTGGTCGCAAGGCCGCCTATGCCGTGGTAGCCATCCACCTCGGTTCTCAGGCCGAGAACGTCGAGGGTGGCTGGGAGTTCATCAAGCACACGGTGATCGGCGACCTGCAGGAGATCTGGGTCCCACAGGGCGGCGGACGCTATCCGGCGGATTTGCGCCGCGAGCCGATCACGACCAAGGACTACGAGGACGCGAGCGTCTACAAGAAGATGGCGGAAATTGCCAACGCGACGCCGACACTCATCCAACAGGGCGACTTCAACGATATCTGGCGCAACGAGACGTGGCCGGCAATCTTGGAGGGCTCGCTCACCGTACCCGAAGCGCTGCAAAAAACGCAGGATCAAGTCCAAATTTGGCTGGACGATCGCGGTTGTCTCTGGTAGACGTGACAACGTGACTACTCGACCAGGGGAGCGCGGCCCGCTCCCCTGGTTCTCTTTTAGGCGTTGCATTGCCTGGAACTTGCCGCACGACTCAATGGCATGCGAGTATGAGTCTGGTTTGCTTGGCAATCTCTAACGGATAGGGGAGTTTAGACATGGCGCGCGTAGCAAAAGTGGCCGTTTGCTCCACTCCGAATACCGTGCTTGGAGAGAGTGACGAGGAACGTTATCAGTTCAACTTGGGCAAAGCAGAGGAATTGCTCCACGAGGCCGCCGCGCAGGGGGCGGATATAGCTTGCCTACCGGAGGCATTTACCATTCGCGGCATCAGCGACGGCGGGACCAATCACCGCTGGCGCGAACCGGTACCCGGCGGGGAAACCTACCAGCGCATGGCGGCTATCGCGCGGCAGCACCGTATGTATGTCGTTGCTCCCGTAGTTGGCGTGGAGGACGGGGTTCACCGCAATGTGGCAATGGTCATCGGCCGCGACGGTGACTACATCGGTGGGTACCACAAGGTCCATCTCACTGTCACTGAAGAGGAAGTGTGGGGTCTCACCGCCGGCGATTCCTGGCCCGTCTTCGACCTCGATTTCGGCAAGATCGGCATCACAATCTGCTATGATGTCTTCTTTCCGGAAGGGTTCCGCATACTCGCGCTTAAGGGCGCCGACATCATCTTTCATCCCACCATGTACAGCATGTATGGCGAGGTCGGCTGGGAAGCCGTGATCCAGTCCCGCGCCATCGATAACTGCGTCTATGTTTGTCCGGTGAACTACGGCTTCACGGACCACGAGCCCTGGATGCCGGGCATGTGCCTCAATCGCAGCAGCGTAATCGGACCGGACGGCATTGCGTTGGCGGACCGCGGGCGCTACTGGGGCGTGGCCCTGGCCGCGCTAGACCTCGACCGCCCGCGTATGGTCTACCGTGGCGGATCAACCGGTCTCGCGAGTTTCCGTGAAGACGCCTGGAACCACCGCCGTCCCGATACCTACGAGGAACTCCTCGACCACGGGTATTGGGCAACCGATCCGCCCAAGAAGCCTGCTGCGCGGCCCGCTGAAGTAGAGGCTTAGTACCGTTTTAACCTAGTTCCAAACACCCAACGACGCTCCGATTCTGTCCCCTATCCCGAGGGAGTGTACAGACTGGGGAGATAGGTAACAGTTGTTCGGGGACATAGGTTACACATTTTGTTCATTGAGGTCTAGGGTTTTTATGCGTTGGACGGAGAAATAGACGTCCCATACGCCGTCGGTTTGGGTGGGTCTGAGCGCGACCCGCTTATGCGTGAAGGCTTTTCCCACACGCAGTGGTCTGCCCTGGAATGAGATGCGACCGGAGACATCCACAGAACGCACGTGGTCGTCGGGGGCGTAGTCGATGGTGGGCAGGGCCTCGGGGAAAGGTCTACCACTGGGCGTGTATCGGCTGACCGGGGTGTCGAGGTCCAGGGCATAGTGTGGGCGCTCCAAGTTGTAGAAGTCACGCCAGGTGTCGAAGGCACGTTGGCAGTGGGGGAGGTCGGTGAAGGTGCGGCCTGTAAGCAACTCGCTCTTCAGTGAGCGGTGGAAGCGTTCCAGTTTGCCGAGTGTTTGGGGATGGTACGGTCTGCTGTGGTGCACGCTGATGCCCAGTTGCATGAGCCAGACGGTGAGGGGAGTAAAGGGATGAGCGCTGTCGCTACCCCAGGGGGAGCCGTTGTCCATCAGCATGGCCTGAGGCAAGCCGTAACGCCGAAAGACGTGGGTGAGGCGGTCTTGGACCGTGTTTCCCTGCTCGTTGGCACAGGCCCGCAGCGCCAGGTTGAAGCGAGAGTGATCGTCCAGGAGGGTGAACGGATGGCAGCGGTGGTGTTGCACGGCAATGTGTCCCTTGAAGTCCATCTGCCACAGCTCGTTGGGTTCGGCACGTTCAAAGCGCACATAGGGTGTGTGCTTGGCAGCCTCGGATTCATCGATGAGCCCATGTCGTCTGAGAATGGCAGTGATCGTGCTCTTGGCAGGCACCCCCGCACAGCCGCGATCCTGCAACATCCTGGCCAGCACATGCGCACCCTTGGTGGGATGCGTCAGGCGCAACGCTACGACAAGCTCCTCCATCTCCCGGCTCGTCTGTTGCGGACTGGAGTGCGGGCGCCTGGGCAGATCGTGAAGGCTCTGCCCTCCGGCCTGCGCGTACCGCCGCAGCCACTTGTAGCCGGTCTTGCGGCTGATTTCCATGCGACGACACAACTCGCTCATGTTCACTCCGTCAGATTGTGCCAGAGCAATAAACTCTTTGCGCAAAGACATGGGTGTACCCACTTTCCAAGGCATGGTCCTCCTCCATCTAAAAGATTCTCCATGCCTTATGGTGTAACCTATGTCCCCGAACATGTGTTACCTATGTCCCCGGTCTATACAGGGAGAGGGCTAGGGTGAGGGCAACGCATCAGAGTACAGTTGAAATGTAATTGCACTTGGCTTTCTACCTTTGCGCTTTCCAGTCGTTGCGCCGAGCCTAGATGCGCCCAGAATCTTCGTTTTAATATTCTTACAAGGGGAGACTGTCGCATGCTCATCGACACTGACTCGTTCGTCACGCAGCGTATCGCTGAAGACGAAATCCTCGAACCGGAGAAGACCGCGCTGATCATCATTGACATGATGAACCGGTTCTGCAATCCGGTGTGGCTGGCACAAGGCAACCACCAAAAGGCCGAGTGGTTTGCACGCGAGCTCGATTACGTGATTCCCAACGTCACCGACGCGCTTCACATGTTTCGCGAGGCCGGGGCGCTCGTCGTCCATGCCGTCTGCGCCAGGTGGACGCTTGACAAGCGAGATGCTCCACTCCACATGCGAGAAAGGGACTACGACCTGTTCGATACCCCCGCCATGTCGGTGATCGATCAGTTGGCGCCCCTGCCTGGGGAACTGCTGGTACGCAAGACCACCGGCTCCGTATTTACCGGTACGGGACTGGAGTATCTGCTGCACAACGCCGGCATCGAAAACCTGGTGCTGTGCGGCCAGTACGGCAGCGCCTGCGTCTTCTATTCCCTGATTCAAAGCAGGGAACTCAACTTCAAGAAGCGGCTCTGGCTGGAGGACTGTATCCTTTATGGCAATGAGACTTCAAAGCACCTGTTCCCCGCGCTGGTCGGCCAGCACTGGGCCGTACTGGCAAACCGGGAAGAGGTCGCCAACGCGCTCGCTCCGGCTGCCGTCGCTACAGGCTGACCACGAACAGCGGCAACAAGGCAGATTCTTGGATGCTGAGAGACACTTGATTGGCTTGGGCAAACGTGAGAGCGTCCCCTCTCCACCAACCGAGACCCTTGCACTACGATTCGCGGAGCGGACCAGTCCCCTCTCCCTCGACGGGAGAGTATTAGGGTGAGGGTGAATCCCTCCACATTCCGAACTGTTTTTCAAAAGTCCCTGAAGGGCGGTGCAAGTCTATGCAATCTATCGTCGTAGAGGCCTGCAAGAAGTCCCCGATAACTATTGCCTCTAACTTAGAGCCTACCGCGGTTGAGTTCGGCGAGCGACAACTTCCAGCCCGGATTGTGATAGAGCCATCTCTGAAAGTTCTTCTTGATGGAGGGCCACTCGCTGTCCAGCAGTGCAAACCAAGCGGTATCCCGATTGCGTCCCTTGACGATCATGTGCTGTTTGAAGATGGCCTCAAAGCTGAAGCCGAGGCGTAGAGCCGCCGTCCGCGAACGGGCGTTCAGAGCATCGCACTTCCACTCCACCCGACGGTAGTTGAGCCTGTCGAAGGCCTCGCACAGCATGAGGTACACAGCCTCGGTATTTGCCTGTGTCCCCTGCGCGTCCGCCGCATACCAGATGTGGCCCAATTCCAAACGCCGCATTTCCGGGGCAATGTTGAGAAAGCTCGCCATCCCCACCCGCCGCTGAGATTCATGGTGGTGCACGGTGAAGAAGAGCGGATCATCGGACGCTGCCCTCTCTTCGAGCCAGCGTTGCATGTCCTCTGCCGTCTCAAAGGGGCCGTACGCCATGTATTCCCAAACGAGCTCTCTGATTGCGGAGCCATGTGTGCCCAGGAAGAGTTGGTTCACATCCGCCTCGGAATCAACCGGCAATAGCGTGACAAACTGCCCGACATAGTCCATCCGCCGGGGCAATCCGCCCTGGCCTGCGGGTTCCACGACATCGCCGCGTGGGTGAGAAGATTGTTTCATGAAGAGTCCACGTTACGTCCGGTGTTGAGCATTCCGGCGCTCACGACAAGGGTGGTCGCTCGTTGCGCTTCTCCGCACCTAGACCAATCTCGCTACAGGGTCGATCACCTCAGGCCCTTTATTCCGGGTATTGTTGACCAGCGTCGAGACCTCGAATGCGTCCATCTCATCGTCAGGGTACGGCGCGATCACACTCGTAAGCGCCAAGGGATCTTCCACATCCTTATCCAGCCAGAACGACTCCGATTCTTGCGGGAGAATTACCGGCATCCGATCATGAATCGGTTGTAGATAGTCATTGGCCGCCGTCGTGATGATGGTGCAAGACTTTATCAACTGGCCTTCCGGGTCTTTCCACGTCTCCCAGAGGCCGGCGAAGGCGAAGGGCTCGCCCGATTTCAGCACGATCCGCATCGGGCGTTTCTGCTTGCCGCCGAGCTTCTGCCATTCGTAGAAACCATCGGCGAGAATCAAACAGCGCCGTTTGCGCAGCGCAGTGCGAAAGCTGGGCTTCTCCGCCACGGTCTCGCCTCTGGCATTGATCATGCGGTAGCCGATCTTCGCGTCTTTGGCCCAGAACGGGATCAGACCCCACCGCATGTAACCGGCGCGGCGCTCGCCGTCGTTCGTGACCGTGAGCACCTGCTGCGTGGGCGCAACGTTGTAAGCCGGTTCGTGTATGGCCTCATCGGCGGCAAACTCAAACCGCATGGCGAGCTGTGCGATGTCTGCTTTGAGGCTATATCTGCCACACATGGTACCCTCCGCTCGTATGACACATGCGCACCTTCATTGCGTGCCATTATCCCATACCCGCGCCGCGCGTTACACCGGCTTGCCCCGCGTCTAGTGCCAGTCGTGAGAGGCAGGCATGGACACCGAGGCGTCAAGCGCCCGCACCGCTGAGACGATGACGTTGGTGGTGCCGTCCCAGCGAGACACCACGCCGTGCGCTAGGATTACCTGACTCCCCAGCGCTCGCCGGTGGCGGGCAAAGACTCGCGGCCAGAGGATGAGCTGTACACTGCCCACCTCGTCCTCGATGGTGACGAACACCGTGCCATCCCTGCCGCGTGGATGCTGCCGCGCCACCGGCCACCCGGCTACCTGTATCCGCTCACCCTCTTTCACGTCTTCTATCGCGACAGTAGGCAGCACCTCAGGGCCCAGCGAGGGTCGGAAGTGCTCCATCAAGTGCCCTTTGGGATAGATGCCCATGACGGCATACTCGCCCACCATCCGCTCGAAGTCGTCGAAGTCCGCCATCTGGGGCACATTGTCTGCCGTCGCCACCGCGAAGGCGCGCTGCCCGTGCTTGGCGGGGCGGATAGCGAGACCGGCCTCCCAGAGCGCTGCCCGACGATGCGGCGTCTGCGACGAAGTCGACGTGATCCCGTCGAACGCCCCTGCCTGCACCAGCGATTGCACCGCCTGGGGCTTCACTCCCGTGCGCCGTACGAAATCGCTCGCTCCGGTGTAAGGGCCGCCGCTCTCCCGCTCGGCAACGATGTTTTGCGCCACCTCTTCCCCTATATCCCTGACGAACCGCAACCCCAGCAGCACCGCGCCCTCCACGGGGATGCAGCGCACCTGGCTGCGGTTCACGCACGGATTCAGAAACGGTACGCCGAAGCTCTGCGCGTCCTGCTTGAGCGTTTCCAGCGGATAGAAGCCCATGGGCTGATTGTTCATCAAGCCGATGAAGAATTCCAGCGGGTAGTAGCGCTTCAGCCAGGCGGCCTGATAGGCTGTGATGGCAAAAGCATGGCTATGGCTCTCCGGAAACATGTAGTGACCGTTGATCTTGGAAAAAATCTTCTCCGCAACTGCCTCAGGCACTCCCCTACTCCGTGAGCCTTTTAAAAAATGTTGCCAGTGCATGGCGATCAGGTGCGCGTTGTTGGGTTTGCCAAACGCTCGCCGCACTTCGTCGGCTTGCGCCGCCGTCATGCCGGCCACGTCCATGATGAGTTGCACCACCTGCTCCTGCCATACGATGATGCCGTAGCCCCGCTCCAGCGCGCGCTGCTCCAAGGGATGATCGTACTCCCAGGCAACGCCGTGCCGGTACCGCTCGACGAACTGAGAGACCGCACTCCCCTGCACGCCGACACCGGGACGGATGAGCGCCACTTGATAGGCTAAATCCAGCAAAGTCCGCGACCGCAGGCGTTGCCCCATCTTGAGTTGCGCGGGTGACTGGAGCAGAAAGATGCCGATAGAGCGCCCCGCGTTGATCATATCGTACACCTGCGAGTCTTCAGGATCGATCCGGCTCAGGTCCGGCCGCACCCCTTCTCTGGCTGCGATCAGGTCCAGCGCCTCTTCGATCTGGTCGAGGACGGGCAGGGAGAGCAGGTCGATCTTGGCAAAATTGGCATCCGCCACGGAATCCTTGTTCCAGTCCATGATGTAGCGGCCCTCCATGGCGCCGGCACGGATGGGTACCAGCGCCGAAATGGGCGTGTCGCTCAGGATCATGCCGCCGACGTGTTGACCGAGTCCCTTGGGCGCATCCATGAGCGCTGGCCCGAGCTGGATGAGGTCGCGCCACCCCGCGGCCGTGACTTTATCCTTAAAGGCCGGCAGCGCCAGCATCTCTTCCTTGAGATTGACGGCATCGTGGGAGTGAAGTTGCTTGGAAAGGAGCGACAGGTCTTCCTTGGGCAGTCCCAAGGCTTTCCCCAGGTCCTGGACGATTCCTTTTACCGAATAGGTAGCGATAGCGCCGGCCAGCACGGCGTACTCCGGCCCAAAGTGGCGGTGCACCCGCTCCAGCAACGGGTCCCTGAGCTCTCGCGGAAAGTCCAGGTCAATGTCGGGCAGCATGGTCATGTCCACAGAAATGAAGCGCTCCAGGGTGAGATTCCACTTGAGCGGGTCCACGTGGCTGATGCCGATGAGGTATCCGACTAAAAGCGCCACCGATGAGCCGCGCCCTCTGCCTGGCGGCCGCTCCTCCAACGGCGTTTCAGGGCTCACCAAACCGCGCTCCACCATCATCTGCCGCGCAATGCGCACGATCTCCCGATACAGCAACAGGAAACCGGCGAGCCCGTGCTTCTCGATCAGGTCAAACTCTTCGTCCATCCGTGCCTTCACCTGTACCGATATTGTGCCGTAGCGCCGCACCGCTGCCGTCTCGCAGAGCGTGCGCAGGTACTGTATGAGCGTGAAGCCCTCAGGCACGTCGGGATCAGGCAGGGTGTAGCCAAGATCGGTGCTGAGATCGAACGTGCATTGCTCTGCGATCTTCGCGGTGTTGGCAATGGCCTCAGGATAGTCCTTTAAAACATGCTCCATCCGGGCGTGGGACTTCAGGTGCAGGTGATGGTTAGGTTTGAGGTGGGGGAGGGCTTGGTCGATGGTGATATTACGCTTGGCGGCCTCGAGCGCGTGCTGCAGCCGGTAGCGCTCCGGCGCGTGATAGTGCACGTCGTTGGTAGCGACCACGGGCACACCCGCGTCGTTGGCAAGCCGCGCCAGTTCGCTATTGCGCTTAGTATCACCGCGCAGAAAGTTCTGCTGCAGTTCCACGTACACCGCGTCCCGGTTGTCTCCGACAAGGTCCCCGTACCACGCCACGTACTCCTTCAGCAGTGTCATCGCCGCTTGGTGGCGTCCTGCCTCTATCAGTCTCGCAAGGGGCCCGTCGCGACCGCCGGTGAGCAAAATTAAACCCGCGGCATGCTTGGGCAGATGTGCCGGGTCCAGCCGCGGCTCCCTGCGGTCGACGGCGTTCGCCAGGGTGAACAGCCGCGAAAGGTTCGCATAACCCTCTCGCGTCCTGGCCAGGAGAACGAGGCGCGAACCATCCAACAGGGTGATCTCCCCTCCCGTGATAGGCCGGACCTCCAGGCTGTTGGCAAGGCGTGCGAAGTCCAGCGCCCCGCAGAGGTTGGTGTCGGTCAGGGCAAGGGCAGGGTAACCGAACGCCTTGGCCTGGGCGAGCAACTCGTGCGTGTGGGAGGCTCCCGTCCCGAAGGAGTAGAAGCTCTTGGCGTGTAACTCAACGTATCCGGCGGACTGCGACTTTGTCGAAGACGGCGACTTCGTCGAAAACTGCGACTTCGTCGAAGACATGCGGCTGTCCCTATGAGACCTGCTGATACCAGCGTCCGCCTCTCCGGTCGTGGAACAGGGTGAGCGGAATCCCGTCTGCCCGCCGCACCCGGTAGTAGGTACGTGTAAGTGGCGCGGCCAGCCACCAGAGATCGAAGCACCACTGGTCGTCGATGCAGGCTACCTGGTGCCAGCGGTTCTTCAGGCGTACGGCTACGGGCCGGTTATCCTCGCCTGCCCGCACTTCTGCCGCCGTGGGCATCGCCAGGGGTCTCATGCTGTCCTTCACCGCCGGATCGATGGGCACCTGCAGCGCGCGCAACTCCGGCGCGGGATGCCAGGGCGCAATATCCACCACCCGGAACAGCGCGCGTTTGCCCTGCATACGGGCTTGGAGCTGCCGCTCCGCCTCTACCAAGCGGTCGGTCCTCTCCTTGCGGACGTCGCGGAGTAGCCCCATCTGCGTGGCGGACTCGCCCGTTAGATTCGCCAGGGTGAGCGTCACTTCCTCGACGGGTGCGGGCGGATAGTCGGATTCCAGGCGGCTTCTGATGATGCGCGCGGCCCGCTCGCAGCCGACGCCGTGCTTGAAGTTGATTACCTTCTCCCACGGCGGAGACCGGAAGAGGCTGCACTGTATGGTGGCCTTTTCCGCATACCGCCCCCGCATTTGCGGTCGCGCGTACACGCTCTTCAGCAGACCGTCCAGCGTCACCAGGAAGAGTTCCAGGGAGGTAGAGACAAAGGGCAACGTGACGTGCACGGCGACGGACTCCTCGTGTTTTAGCGGGGTAAAAGGCTCGTCGTCTATACCGTGGCAGAGTTGCCAGGCTCGTGTACCAGCGGCACCGAACTGGTCGCTGAGTTGGTCTACGCGCATGGCAGCCACGTCCCCCAAGGTGCGTAAGCCGAAGCGTTGCAGGCGCGCCAGCACTGCGGGAGCGAGCGGCAGCAGCGTAACGGGATGTGGCACCAAGAACGCAGCCGCATACTCGGGAACCCGCGTTATCGCGCCCGCCCGGCTGGCTTGGGCTGCGACCAGAGCGGGAAACTTGGCGTCCGCTACGCCTACGCGCGGCGCGAGGTCTTGGGGCACGGCGTCCAGCAAGGCAGCAACAAGCCGCTCTTCACCACCGTAGAGGGCCTCCAGTCCGTCGAGGCGCACGTATGCGACGCCCAGCGCCGCATGCTCCACCCGGTCGCTAATCTCCTGCAAAGAGGTAAGCACCTGCCGGAATGTCCGCCGGTATGCCGGCTCGTTGGCTTCGATGACGACGGTGTTGGCATTACGGGAGAGCGCCTCTTCCAGCGACATGCCCACCGCTACCCCGGTAGCAGCCGGGAAGACGTCGCTGACCTGCGGGCTGCCCGCCGAGCGGTCGACAATCACAGCCGACGCTGCCGCCAGCGCGGGCTGCCGCCGCAACTCGCACTTGGCGCGCAAGTGGGTAATAAGCACACAGGCAACCTTCACAATGCCTCACCTCTCGTCTCCATTCCTCTGCCACTTAAGAACTTCCTTCTTGCGCAGAAACCGCAATGGAGGGATCAGAAGTTCAGCATGGCATGACGAGTGGTGCGCTTACTCGCATCCCTGTGTTACTCAGCGCAGAATTCCAATCCATCGGATTTGAGCTCTGTCAGTTGACTGGAGAACGCCGCCGGAACACACCCCACGAATTCGTTCCCCTGCAGGTACAGCTCTTTGAGACTCAATAGATTGGCTAATTCTGGTGAGACATTGCCGTTTAGTTCATTGTGGGCAAGATTTAGTACCTCAAGTGCATAGAGTCTGTCCGAGCCCACCGAGCCCAACTCGGGCGGGATGCTCCCACTTAGATCATTGTGGGCAAGATTCAGCACCTTGAGACGCCGGAGTTTGCCCGAGCCTAACTCCGGCGGAATGTTTCCGACTAGACTATTATGGCTAAGGTCCATCAACTCCAGTTTGAGAAGATTACTCAACTCAGGTGGAATGCTCCCACTTAGATCATTGTGGGCAAGGTTCAGCACCTTGAGACTCCGGAGTTTGCCCGAGCCTAACTCCGGCGGAATGTTTCCGACTAGACTATTATGGCTAAGGTCCATCAACTCCAGTATGAAAAGATTACTCAACTCAGGTGGAATGCTCCCACTTAGATCATTGTGGGCAAGGTTCAGCACCTTGAGACGCCGGAGTATGCCCGGGCCTAACCCCGGCGGAATCTCTCCGGTTAGACTATTGTTGCTGAGGTCCAAACGCTGTAGATCATAGAGGTCGCCTAGCCCCGGCGGGATGCTACCGGTCAGTTCATTGTTGCCAAGATTTAGCTCCCGAAGACCTGAAAAGTCGCCTAACCATGGCGGAATGCCTCCGCTCAAATCATTGTTGCTCAGGTCTAAAAAAACCAAGCTATCTAGGTTGCGCAGCTCCCATGGAATGCTGCCACTCAAATCATTGTTGGCTAAGATCAATTGAAGTAGGCCTATTTTATGGACGCCTCCTGCAATCGCAATTTCAATGCCCCCCATGCTTATTTTGCCCAACTCCGGCGGGATTTCTCCACTCAGTTGATTGCCGCCAAGATCTACGAATGCCACGGGGGAGTTCCCCAACCTTGGCGGGATGCTGCCGGTCAAGTTATTGTCTCTAAGACCCAGGTAAAATAGCCGGTCAAGACTGCCAATCTCTGAGGGGATGCTGCCAGTTAAGCTATTGCCACTTAGATTTATGTAACGAAGGTCCGGAAGGTCGGTCAACTCCGGCGGAATGCTGCCATTCAATCCACCATGTCTGCTATCCCGATCCTGCAGTGTGGCGAAAGAGGAAACTGGGGCTTGATAAGCGAAAAGCCGAATCAAGTACATTTCAAGGAATAACGAATAGGGCGTACTATTCTGCGTGTAATCAGCGAATGGGAACCAAAGCCCCTCAACTCGGTTGGTGCTGCGCGAATGTGGAGGAAGGAAAACCATGAGGCCCCACCACTCTGTGATGGGGGTCTTCGCGCTCCAGTTCAGCAGAAAGTCTCCGGCCAGTTGGTCCCGAATCGCCAGCAAGATCTCGCAGTCCTCTACTAGGCCAGGATTCTCGAATGGATTTGGCACAACGAACCCTCCCACCGTTGGGTCTGACACCACGTACCCCTGCCCGCACGCCGCAACGTTGCGCAATGCGTCATACCAGCCAGGATATCTGGCAGCCAGTCGCTCGTCGTTCCCTTCTACCACAACACGCCGGAACCTCCCATCCCGCATCTTGGTGTATAGCACCTCCCGGCGCGAGTCGCCGGCTTCTTCATCGCTGTTGCGGCTAGCAACCACGGCAAAGCGTGCACCGTCGGCAGACCAGGCAGCCCACCTGCCCGCAGCACGGGCAAGTACTCTCTCTTCAACATCCTCCAAGTTGACAACGACAACCTCGCCGTCGGCAGAGGAGAAAAGTATCGCATCGCCGTCAGGCGACCACGACAGATTGTCTACCCATATGTCAGATTCACCGAGCGACCACACCTTTAGGGGGTCTGTTCCATCGCTGCCCAGCGTAAAGAGACCTACTTCTACGCCTTCCTCCGGCATGAGAAAAGCAATGCGGCTCCCGTCAGGCGACCATGAGGGCACGCTCACCGTCGCTCCGAGCTTAGTTACCCCTGTTCCGTCTGACCGTGCTGTGTAGACGGCATACCGTGGCTCTGAGTCTGGCTGAACACCAACGAAGGCAATCCTGCTGCCATCAGGCGACCACAACGGGGCAGCGTTTATGGCTTCAACCGGTGGCGCAAGCACCCGCGCGATCGTTCCGTCTATACGCATGACGGATAGTTTGCCGTCCGCTATGTAGGCGATCTCTTCCCCATCCGGTGACCAAACCGGATGCGTGTTGAATCGCTCGTCTCGTGTCAGCCTGCGGGCACCCGTCCCATCCAGCGCTGAAACCATGATGGCTGTCTTCTGTGACGAATCCTCAAGTCGCGCAACATAGGCCAGCCGCGTGCCGTCAGGCGAGAGCGCAGGCAAGGCATTCCCCGGCGATGAAGGCGTCCCCATCGGCGCGCCTTCAGGTATCGCCTGCAACTCCGACCCCGCGACGTTAACCATGAAGATGCCCTGAAAGCCACGGGAGAAAATGATGTGCTTCCCGTCCGGCGTCCACACCACCTTCGACGGGAACGACTCCGGTGACGGCGGCGCTTGCGGCTCACCATCGGTAGACGCCCCCATCAGCAGCAAGGCGCTACCCAGAACCAAGAGACACACAAATGCTTTCCGCAATTGCAGCTTCATCGTGCCCTCATCCTATTCTCGGCGGTAAAGCCGACCAGCTAGTGCTGAAAAGCCAGCACGCCAGCAGACTGTCAGACTCTGTTTTAAGGATGCCCCTAGAGCTACCCAAAGATGATAGTCAGATAATCCCTATAGCAAGCTACTCCAACACCCGTGGGGATCGTGCCCGACCTCTTATTTCCACGCGTCGTCCGACGGCCAGATGTTGGAACTACCCCTCGCGGCTCCTGCTCCCGGGGGCCGCTCTTCCGTCCAGTCCTTAACGGTATCCCGCCACTTGATGAAATGGGGCGCTTTCAAATGCTCTTGGAATGCGGCCTCGTCCACGTAGACCTCGTAGAGCCAGATGCGGTTCGGGTCGCCGGCGTCCTGGATCACGTCGAACCGCAGGCAGCCGGGTTCGTCATTGACCGAGCCTTTGGCGTCGCCCAACATCGCTTCGACGAAGGCATCTTTGTAGCCTTCCTTGATCTGGATTGGCGCAACAATAACGTACATGCTCTTTCTCCTTATGTAGATTCGGCATCGGGTTACTTATTACCAACGCTACAGCCATGATAATGCCGTTCGCGTGTTTTGTTCAAAGGCGCATGAGACAGAGACCCTCGCGCGATAGACCACTGCCGCTACGGCCCTTCATTGATGCATGCGGTATCCGCCGCCGGTAACCAGCGCGATCCTTCCATTTATTCCAGGATTAATCACGTAAATCCCTCTCTTGTTCGAAATTCAGTGCTCACGAGAGGCAAAAATACCAGGTCTTTGACAGCGGCTGCTTTCCGTAATAGAGTCATATAAATCCTTCTCTTCGTCCAGTATCCGCATTGTAATCCGACGCTGACAAGTGAGACGCAGAACACCCCACATGCGGGGCCACGCCAGCAGCGTATAGCAATGCCACAGGAGGTCACCAATGGCTCTCACCAGGCTCACCGATGAGCAAATGCGCAGCTTCATCCGCAATGGGTATGTCGCGGTCAAGACCGGGCATCCCCGCGAATTTCACCAGGACATTTGGAATCAGACGGAAAAGCTTTTCGATGAGGAGGGCAACCCCGGCAACAACCTGATTGCCAGAATCCCCGACATACGCCAAATACTCGACGATCCGGCCGTAGACGGCGCGCTGGCAGGCGTGCTGGGCAACAACTACTTCATTCACCCGCACCGCCATTGCCACTATCGGCCTCCCCACAGCGAAGGACAGCAGATTCACCGAGACTCCTTCACCAAGCGACGGCACCGCACCCGCTGGCTGCTGGCCATGTACTATCCCCAGGATACGACCGTCGAGATGGGGCCGACCGGCGTGCTTCCGGGCTCGCACTACTTCAATTGGCTGCGGGGCCCGATCGGCCTTAACATGCGCCTGGACTCCACCGAGGGCGAGGTCCCTGTGGTCGTGGAGGCCGGGACCGTGTTGATGGTCCACTACGACCTGTGGCATCGCGGCATGGGCAACTCTACCGACAAGAAGCGCTACATGATGAAGTTCATGTTGGCCCGCATCGAAGAGCCGCAAGCCCCGAGTTGGGACAATCAGGACAGCGAGTGGGTTGCCGAGGACGACAGCAACCTCAACGGTTTGTGGAGCCACATGTGGCGCTGGTATACCGGCGCTGCCAACAACGGCTCGCCGTCCGCCAATGGCAATGGCTCGATATCGGCGTTGATTGAGAACCTGAAGGTTGACGATGAAGCCACCTGCTTGGAATCCGCATATCGGCTGGGATCGCTCGGTGAAGCGGCCGTGCCTGCGTTGATTGATACGCTCCGTCACGACAATGAAGCCGTGCGACGCAACGCCAGCTACGCCCTGAGCGCCATTGGCGCGGGCGCCGTGCCCGCCCTGGTCGATGCGAGCCAAGACGAGAACGAGGGTACGCGCAGCATGGCAGTTGAGACCCTGGCCGATCTGGCCTTTCTGGGTGATGAGGTCATGCCGACTTTGGTGGCGGCGCTGAACGACGAATCAATCGAGGTGCGCCGCCATGCCGTGGATGCGCTCGGCATCTCCGGACAGCACTCCGCAGCCGGCGTGCCGGCCCTAATTGATGCCCTTTCCAATGAAGACGAGTTTACTCGTCGCAGCGCAGCCCTCGCCCTATCGCGCATCGGCGAGCAAGCGGAAGAGGCCACGCCCGCCCTGGCCCATGCCCTGAATGACGAGGATCGCTACGTGCGCGGCAAGGCCGTCCACGCGCTGCAACGCATCGGTACGCAGGAGGCGCAAGATGCGCTGGTGCACTTCCTGCTGACCTCCCAGTGGTGCTACTCCACCACCAAGGACAGCCTCTACTAGCGCCGGACCATTCACTTGGCAAACAAGCAAGAGGGTCGAGACCGAACATGATGGTCTCGACCCTCTTGGTTTTAACTTTGGTCGTCGTACGAGCGAGCTTCTTGCCGCACCCGCTAGACTTAGGAGCCGCAGTCTTCTTTCCAGAGGCGGCGTCCGACAAGGAGCGCAAGCACAACCAACAGCGCATCCACTATCGGGAAGTAGATCAAGTGCGAAGTGATCGCGTCGCCAGTCTCGCTTGCCGGGTTCAGGGTCCAGATCCATTCCCAGAAGAACAGCATCGTCAGAACGATTGCCCCATAGAAGGCAATGCTTACTCGCAGATGCTCAAGCGTATCGGGACACGAGCCGTCCTCATGCGCATGAGCGCGCCGCATCAGGAACCCTTTGACCAGAATGATGACGGCAGCCACCGCCATGAAGTAATTGAGAATCTGCCACACCGGATACTCCGGCGAGCCGTCGTGGTAGATCGGCGTCGCTATCAGGTTGGCCCACGCCAATAATCCTACAGCGACCAGAAAGACCGCTAAAGCGCGATTGACAATTACCATGCCGCCAAACCTCCTTTGGTTTGCATCAGAGAGCACCACTGCTTAACTCTGTCGTGCGATTGCCCCCAATCGCAGGCCCAGCCATGCAAGTTTATGACACACTCCTTTCAGTGCGTCAAGGGTACTTGCCGCCGGCCCGCCGTGCCTTCAGTGGAGGTCCCGAACCCATCATCCCCGGTAGCGCAGGTTTCAAACCTGCGTGCACTTGCAGAGGGACGAAGCCTGTGATTGTTCTCTGCCTAAATCCGACACACCTGAAGCACCCGGCTCAATCCTGCCGACACATGATCTCTCGCCGATTCTCACCGGTTGCTCGCACGGAAAAATAGTGTGTGATCGAAAATGGTGTATTGGCTAGGAGCCCGCATCATTGCAGCGGGCGGTTTCCAATAGGCTGTGTAGTTTGGGAAGCAGATCAGGGACTGCGTCCTGGACAATCGACCAAATGACACTATTGCTAATGTGTAGGTAACTGTGTGCCAAGCGGTTTCGGACGCCAATGATCGCACGCCATGGAATGTCGTCGTGCGCCTCACGCACCTTGACCGGAACATGCGTCGCTGCCTCGCCTATGAGCTGAATGTTGCGCAACGTGGCATCGTAGACAAGCGTATCAGCGACAAAAGCGTCCTCATCCAGTCCGTTTGTATAGACCAGGACCTTCTCGCCAAAGTCCAGCATATCCTGAACGTAGAAGCGCCACGCTCGTCCTTTGTCCTCAGCATCAGACATTGATAGCATCTCGCTCCATGTAAGGTCGAATCTCGGCGCGTAATTCTCCATCGGCTGCCATGTCCACCGGTCGGCCCAGCAGGTCCTCTAAGTAGAATTGGGCGCCAAAGTAGCGTCGCCAATCCGGCGGGCTTCCAAATTTGACCAGGATATCAACGTCGCTGCCGTCGCTTGCCTGATCTCGGGCAAAGGAGCCGAATAGAGCAAGCGCGGTAACGCCGAATCGCTCCATGAGGATTGGCTTATGGGTGCGGAGCAGGGCGAGAACTTCATCTCGGTTCATGGGACTTTCCTGTTGGAAATCGGGGCTGCGCCTTGTCTTGCCTTCAAGGAGATTATACCGCTCTGCCCTCATCTCCCGGTAGCGTAGGTTTGCAACCTGCGTCCGGCGCCTTTAGTCTCGATTGTCCATATCGCGCGCCCGCTGCCTTTTCTCCTGGTAGCGCAGGTTTGTATCCTGTGTCTGCGCCTATCCTCCCGACTGCTCCTCTTGCTCCGCCCTCACTCCGTGGCGCGCAAGCGATTCAGCTTGCCGGGCCAGGCGAGGATGCGTTCGTCGGCGGTGATGAGCTGATGGCCTTCCAGCGCGGTGGCGACGATCAGGCGGTCGGCCGGGTCGCCGTGCATGTCTGGTAGAAGAGCCGCGCTGATGCCGATGGCGCCGCTGACGGGGATTTCGACCATGCCTTGCGCCAGTTGTTCCTGCCGCCACAGGCCGATGTCTTCAGGAAACCTGATCCGCCCCTTTTCTTTGAGCAGCGCTACTTCCCAATAGGAGATCGCGGAGACACAGACCCCACCCGACTGCCAGGCCTCGTCGATCACATGTCGGGCACGCGTGCCTAAGCGCTCGCTGCCTGCCCTGAGCCACAGCATGACGTGTGTGTCGAGGATTATCACGGATCCAGCACCCGGTCCGGATCGCTCTCGGCCTCCCACTCCTCGTCCAATGGCGCGACAATGTCGCCCAGGATGTCAATTCTCCCTTTGTCGATGCCAAAGAGGCTCTTTGGCCGCTGCAGGTACGGCGTCAACCGCGAGATCGGGCGGCCGCGCTTGGTAATCACGATCTCCTCACCGCTCGCCGCCACCTCGTCCATGAGCTGCAAACACTTCGCCTTGAACTCCGAAGCCTTGATCACCCGCACCCCACCGGTCGTAAGATCGTTGTCGTTTTCCATGCCCCGCCATCCTGGTTTGGAGGATTTGCGTCTATTGTACCATAGTCATGACCATGGTCATAAGAGGGATGATGGCACCAGCATATTCCCTCTCCCAGGGGAGAGGGTTAGGGTGAGGGGAAGATTTCCAGTCCGGTCTACACACAAGGAATGTCTTGCCATTTCAAGAGGCATCGCCTAGTCTGATATCCAGTCAGGTTAGGGCAAAATGGAGCAGCGCATGAACAAGAAATGGTCGGTGCAAGAAGCAAGAGCGCGTTTCAGCGAACTCCTCGCCGCCTGCGAAACCCATGGACCCCAAATGGTCACGAAGGACGACGTAGAGACCGCCGTGCTCCTGCCCATCGCGCAATGGCGCAAGCTGGAAGAGATGGCGAAGCCGGATTTGAAGGACTTACTTCTCGCCCCGGAAGCTCGGACTGAAGAACTCACGCCACCCCGTGTGAAGCGGCTGCGCAGAACTCCCGCGCTCGAATAGTGAGCGGTTAGAAACTGCGCTAGGAGAGTGCACGCCAAAACAACTGCGGAAAAAGGTGCGCATGTGGCTCTTAGCTGAAGAGCCTTGTCAGCCAAGCGACGAATGCTTGGCAGAGCGCGCTGTTAACGTCCAAGTCGCGCGCGCCAATCGCGGCGCCCATCTGCCGCGGGTCCTCGCGCGCCGCCAGCCAGGCGTGAACTTCCGCACGCCGTTGCTTCTTTGGGATGAACTTTCGCTCTGCACACGGTATGCCGGCGATGTATCCCTGCGCCAGCGGCCACACCGGATCGCAATCGGGGATCATCTTCGCAACGAAACCCTCCAGCTCGCCCGGCTCGGTGTTGTCCGGCATCAGCCACACGCCGACCCGGGGAATGCCATCGTGGGGACGTCCATCGATGATCGTGCCGGATGGAACGGGGCTGTCGGGCAAATCGACTTTCGCTGGCGCAAGCCGATCCTTCACCGCGTTCCAACGCGCGGCCACGTCCTCGTTCGCGTCCACCAGTATGCCCATCGCCTGGAGGCCGGATGTCTGAATTTCAGTGTCAATGGAATCGAGCAACTGAACGACGCCGCGCTTCTCTTTGATGCAGAAGTCAGGTTGACCTTCAATGCGCTGCCAGACGTGCCGCGCCACGTGCTTGTCATCCACGCCTTCCACCAGCAGCACGCGGCTCGGCGTCGGGCCAAGGGATTGCGCCATGGGCTAGCGCACCTCGATGCCCTGTTCGGCCGCCACGTGGAGTTGGCGCTCCGAGTATTCCACCGCGCGGATGTTATCCCCGTCGCTATCCAGCCGCACCAGCGCGCCCTCCACGCCTTCCGCCTCCACCGCCGCCTGCGCGAATCCCGCCACGCAGTCCCAGCTATGTGTGGTGGCAAACACCTGCACGTTATTCTCATGCGCCGTCAGCAGCACCATGCGCCAGAAGTCGCGCTGGATAGAGTAGTGAATGCCGTTCTCCGCCTCGTCGATTAGCAGGAATCCGCCTTGACTGTTGGCAAGCGCCAAAGCGACCCCAAACAACCGCACCGCGCCGTCACCCAGACTCCGCAAAGGAACTGGACGCTTCTCGCCCGCAATTCTCACCACCACTCGCCGACCGAAACGAGAGCGTGGATCTCTCTCATCACCGATTACCGCGGCACGCTCTATCGTTTCGCCGAAAATCAGTCTCAGCGCCTCTACCGCGCGGTATTCATCGTCCGTGAGCGCAACCTTGTCCCACAACCGCGCAATATCCTTATTGCCTAGCACACTCGGCCCCAGGGACTCGCATCGAATGCCGGGCGGGAATTCGGAATTGGTCTCAGCAACCATTGTTGAGAGGAGCCATGGCCTCTTCGAAGTAAAGAGTGGTGTGGCTTGCTCTCCTCCCGCATAGGTGACTCTGAGCATCCGCATGTCTTCGTCCAAGTATTGTTTCGGCAGGATTGATCCCCACCTGCCCGCTTCCTCTGCATTGAGCGGCGTGACCTCGAAACTCACACACTGATCGCTGCCCGTCGGACCTATTACTATGCAACTATGCGGTGAAGCTCGGCGGCCATAGAAAAGCGCCTCCCAGTCAGGCGTAACCGTTTCCTCTCCATCTTCATCGGCTGTTCTTGTAAGCTCTTCGCGGTTATTCAAAGTGCTTGAAAGCACCGAGACTTGGCCGCGCGCGGCATAGGTGCGGACAGCGTCAAGAACCGTCGTCTTGCCTACGCCGTTCTTGCCAGCAATGAGAGTCACACGGCCTAAACGCTCAATCGAAAGGTCTTGAATGCCGCGAAACCGTCTGATGGTTAGATTGGGAAGATGCAAATTATTCTCAGACATGGCAGTCATCTTCTCGCCTTACGCCCCCGCAATGCGTTTTCGGGTCGTACTGTCTTTGGCGTGGTCATTCTGCCACGTCCAGGAGTTCGCAGTCATGAAGTGTCAGTCCCGCGAATTCGACCTCGACTATTCTCCCTTCTGCGATAATGCGGCATCCTTCCTTGATTGAAGCAAGCCGTGAACGCCATTTTGCGTTATCGAAGTAGAGCGAAATCTGCTCGAATGGCTTGCCGATGGTGATTTCAATAGGATCGTTGGTCGTGAAGGGGGCATACATGGCTTTATCGTCAACTCTGAGCCACTTTCCAATCTCAGGAGACACAAATTCCTTGTCGCTAATGTGGTCGTGCGCTTCGTTCATGATGTCTTGAGCTGTGGTGTCCATGTATTCTCGTTTCTCTTCTGACTCCGAGTGTTGTGTTGCCTTGGCTACAGTTTCTGGTTGTGCTAAATCTATCGAACTAACCGTAGCGTCAAAGACTCCCGCAGTGTCCCAGTCTACCCCTTCTATGTTTACTGGACATCCGGCTGACTCTAGCCGACTTGCCAATTCCCGGCGTCGCTGACGACTGTTATCCAACCGGATGACATGACGCCCCGAAATGTCGCTGAACGGTCTTAGATGACCAAGTTCCACCAAGACTGTCCGCTCAGCTTTCTGACCCATCGCCATGCCTGCCTCAAAGAGCACGTTGGGTCTGGCCTGACCGGTAAGTTCAGTCTCATGGTTGGGTTCATCAATGTCCCTTAGCTGCTCCTTGAGCATTGCCAGGTCATCAGGAGTAAATAGGACAATCACCGCATAAGCGTGCGAGATGCCAGCATCAACTATCTCACCGATGTAGGGTGTCGGCTTGCCAGTAGCCTGCCTGGCTTCGTCCCACTCCAAAGGATGAAGTCCAATTGCCCGCAAGAAGGTATAGAGCGCGTTACGGGCCTGGTCATTCCTTCCGTGAACAACGAAAACTTTGCAAGTGTCACTAGACGGAACTTGCATATTCGATGACTCTACAGGAACCTCATGGTTGTCTCCGGGTGGTCCCACAATGAAGTCATTTGTAACATCGTTCTCCCTTGGGATTTCCTCATCTTCAAACAGATATGCGGAGTCTTGCCCTCCCATTTCCTTCTCTTGGGTTTCCAGTATTTTGATACTGGCTTCTTGCGAATCGAATTCCCTTCCGTTAAGGGATATCGGAGTGCCCTGACGATGGAGCTTCAAAACTCGTTCTTCGAGAAACTCTCTTGTCACATTCAAGGCGTAACCAGTAGTGCCCCAGCACTCAACACGTACGTGATAGAACAACCATGACCTCCGCTACAATTCAGTATGCCTCTAACTCAGTCGTCTGCTCACTCAGTGGGCATTGTTCACGTCTAAATCACTGTTCTCAGTATAACTTGCTCCCTCCAAACTAGGTTAAATGCGGCATCTACTCGGCCATTAGATGACCAGCTTGGCGGTTTTGGGGCGGGGTTTGCCGCCGTGGACGGAGGGTTCGGCGCACCATTTGGCGGCGAGGCGGCGGACGCCTATGTAGGTTTCTTCGTCGAAGCCCAAGAGGTCGCGGATGACGCGGCGGTCGAGGAGGGCGCGGTTGGGGTCGGCGTCCGCGAGGTAGGCCGGCTGCAACTCTTTGTCGCGGAATTCGTCGAAGATGAGCTCCGCCATGATGAGTTGATCGTCGCTGAGAGCGCGGAAGTCCAGCACGGGAAGGGACTCAGCGGAGCGGATGGTCATGTCCCCACGACCTGCGACTTGACGGTTCGAGTGCCACCAATAGCACAAGAGTCCCAACGTGCTGTTTGCCCACAGAGCGAGTGCCAAGTCGAATACAGGAACATCGAAAGTGACATTTGGCCAGGCTCGACCGCCGATACTCTCTTGCTCGGTTAAGGCCACTGCTAATGGCTGAGAGTTGAAGCGAAACCCTCGACTAATATGAGCGCAGCTAGCAGTGGCCCACAGGCTAGAAGCCGCGCTTTCCATACCCGGTCTCACTTGTAACTGCGAATCCGGCTCGCACAGAATTCGAGTTTCATTTTGAGCGTCATGGTTCCAGATTGCCGGGTAAGTCGCAGTCGGGCTGCCCGCAACTTTGGTGAACGGTGCATTGTGAGCCAGGCTTATGAAGAATTGGGAATCCAGACCTCGCTCTCCAACCTGATTCAGGTGCGTTACAGGCACGTAAATAGATTGGGGCCTGCCTGGCAGCCACAACTTAGCATTGGCAAGAGAGTAGGCAGTCTGCGCTACAGAGGCATCTAGAATACGCGCAGCTCCCCACCCGCTTTCGTGGCTGTCAATTGGAGCCTCCAGCATTTCGCCTACCAAGCTATCTCCACAGTAGATAGAGACGCCGCCATACGGCCCATCTTCGAGATTTCGCATTTCCTTGGTGGATTGTATCGCCTTAGACAGTTCCTGAGCTTCCGCGAAGTCATGCGGTCTATGCCGCAGCGATATGAAAGTGCCTCTACCACTCGGTCTTTCACTTGTCGCTAGGCTGCGGCCAATTACCAAGCACTCTGCCATACCAGTGTCGGACGAAAAAGACATGTCGAAGCCATTGGCTGCAATGCTGACTACGGTTACATCAGTACATTGCGTAGCTATCAACTTTCTAAACTTGGCCCAGGACGCTCCATTGATCGCAGTAAAGGGCAGCACCAGCGCGACAACGCCGTTTCGAGCCAGCTTCTTGGCAGCGAGTGATGCAAACGCGGAACCAAGTCCCGCGTGACCATGGTAGAAGGTATTCTTGGAGAGGCTCTTCAATCGCTTTGCCATCTCAGCCTGATCTTCATCAGATGAGTCGAAAGCGGCGAACGCGGCATTGAGAACTCCATCTCTCGCGTCATAATGCTTGGTATTGCTTGTGAACGGCGGATTCATAATCGTCAATTCAAAGCTCACGTCCGGAATGTCAACGGTCACTTGCGCGGCAGTTTCCTCTCCCACGCTGCCGGTGCGGAGGGCGGGGTCGCTGGTGTTGAAGAGGGTTTGGACATCCGAGCGTTGCAGGAGTTCCAGCGAGCCGATCTTTACCGTGCCGTCGGGTTGGCGACCGTAGGGCATGGTGTAGAGGCGGGAGCTGCCAAAGGCTTCCCCGGGTTCCACGCCGGAGAGGGTGGAGCCGGTGATGTGGATGGCCGAGGGCATGACGTCGCAGCCGTAGAGCACGTCTTCCATCATGGCGCGGTGCAGGGCGGCCGGATTGCCGCCGGCGCGCTCGTGCTTGGCGGCAATCTGCTCGTACACCGCCGAAAGCAACGCGCCCGTGCCGCAGGCAAAGTCGGCAATGCGCAGCTTGCCGATGGCCTCAGCGTCCGACCAGTCCACTCCTTGCAGCTTGGCAACGGCCAGCCGCGCCAGCAGCGCCGCCGACGCGGGCAAGGTGTAGAACGTCGCCAGATACTTGCGGTCGGCAATGAGGCGCTGGAAGATGCGGCCGGTCAGGTCGTGGGAATTCTCCACGCCCATTGATCTCACCGCTTGTGCCGTGTCGCGCAAGCGCCACAGAATCCGCGCCGCCTCAGCAGTGGGCACATGCGCCAGGATGTCTTTGGCCACGGCAAAAATCGCCCAATAATTGATCTTTAAAATATCCGTCCACGCCGCGAGTACCGCGCTCTGCGGATTGGCTACCTCATCGCCGCAGACCATACCCAGAGGCTTGACTTCGTCATACATTCCGGCAATGCGCTCGTGAAAGACCAGGGCGTTGGCGATGATAGCGCAGGCCATGCGGCGCGTCTGCGGCACGTTGCTCATGCCCAGCAGACGGGCAATCTCCATGGTGACGGCCTGGCGGTTGGTGTCCATCTCGTCCAGGATTTGCGCCGCCGCGCTGATGCCCTCCTGCAAGGTGCTGGTTGCATCATCAACGGCGCGCTGCAGCACGGAGACCAAGCGCACCAGGTCGGCTACGTCCTCAGGCGAACCATCCAGCCAGCCGGACTCCGGAAAGCGACTGACGCCCTTGCGTTCCTCCGTAAATACACAGTAGGAGAGGCGAGCCTGCGCTAGCGCGGCACGGAGATCGTCGGCGTCACTCACCGCGTCGGGATAGCGGAGCGCGATAACGGCTTCGATGCGGCGTCCGCTCGCCGCCACGTCCAGCCCCAAACGGGACTTTGCCTCGGCTTCCACATTCGCGCCAGGCATGTATTCCGCCTCGATCACCACCGGCGAGCGGCCTGGATCCACGATGAGAATGTCCGGGTGAAACCCCGCGTGTCCGGTTATAGTCTGCGTATTCTCAGAGAGCACGTCACTGCGGGACAGCATGCCTTGCAGCAATCCGCCCAGGGCGTTGTTCACGCTTGGCTCGGTCTGTCGCGCCATCTCTGCTGCGGCTCCTTCAATCCGACATACATGGAAATAGAAATACCTGACTAGAAGCTATCTCATATATACATCGCCCTGTGTAGACTTGCCCTTCGACAGGCTCAGAGCCTGCCCCGTACTCGATACGGGGGTGAACGGAAAAAGGCAAGAATCCGTTCGTGCTGAACTCGCTTATCCTGAGCTTGCCAGTCCTGAGCTTGCCTGTCCCGAGCGCTTCGACAAGCTCAGCACAGGCTTGACGCAGGGGCGAAGCACGAATCGGCTATCAAACCGATTTATAAGGTAGCTTCTACTATTGTACGCGGTATCGGCATCCCGGACAGGTCACGCCGTAGTCCACACTTGCACCTGCCGGGGCGTCTGGATTGCACCTCCATCTTCTCCCATCTACGCCTCTCGTCATCCTCTCTTAGAGCCGCCTAAGACCTTGCTAGGAGTTTGCTTAACTTCCGACACATACCTCTATTTATGCCGTATGTTGGAGGTAGAAGGATTGCGATTGCGTTTATGTAAATCGGTGTATCGGAACGGCGGGCAACCGTCTAAGCCATTTGGGAGGTGGCGCCATGGGCATTCACAGCGAGAGCATCAGGCACAGTGTTCGACAACACGGTTTGCTGGCGTCCGTGATCACGGCCGCGGCGGTCCTTGGGCTGGTCTTCCTCTACCGGCTTCTCAAGTCGAACCTCGACGCAGACTTCATGCGCAAGCTTCCTCGTTCATTTCGTCCCCTTATCCCGGCCCAAGACTAGGGTTCTCTCCGAACCGCGTTAGGTGGAGACGGCACGGTTGTGGCTGAAGGCACGGACGTAGAGCGGTACGCGTCGGGTCTTTCCCACGATGCTGCGCCAGCCGACCCGGGCCATAAGGTTGGCACGTCCCAATAGGGCTATGCACTTGACAATTCTTGGCTGTGCATCCGGCCCATGCCGAGGCCCATCTTCGCCGCCTGCCTTGCGGATGCAGCAGGGCAACCCACCTGGCGAGGCAATAGCAGGCCGCCGCAGCGATTGCGGCGGCCTGCCCATTTCCCAGCCGATCGCCCATTGACAGAAAAGATGTTGGATCAATTTGCAGATATTGGCGACAAGTGAATTGGAGTTATCACGGAGTTTGCACTATGCTCAAAAGTGAAACGTTACAGTGAGGAATCAACGATGCAAACCAAAACTTCTACACAAGAGCGGCTCGATGACCTGTTGCGTGACTTTGCCGACCTGAGAACGCGGTCTGTGGGGTATCCCTGCAACCTAGATTTCGATTACACGGCGCTGCTGCCTTTCCTCAAGTACAGTCCCAATAACGTCGGCGATCCCTTCCACGACAGCAATTTCCAGAGCAACACGCACGAGATCGAAAGAGAAGTCATCGGAACCTTCGCCGACCTGATGCATCTGCCGCGCGATGAGGCGTGGGGTTATGTCACCTCCGGCGGTACCGAGGGCAACATGTACGGGATCTATTTGGCGCGCGAAATGTTCCCGGAAGGCGTGGTCTACTTTTCGCAGGATACCCACTACAGCGTCGTCAAGATACTGCGCGTCTTGAAAGCGCGGAACATCATGATCAAGAGCCGGGACAATGGCGAAATAGACTACGACGATCTGCGCGAAACCATCCGCATCAACCGCGACGCGCCTGTCATTGTCTTGGCGAACATCGGCACCACCATGAAAGGGGCCGTGGATGACATGCGCAAGGTGCGTGAGATCCTGGATGATCTGGCGGTTGCAAGTTACTACATTCACGCGGACGCGGCTCTGAGCGGCATGATCCTGCCGTTCGTGGACGACCCGCAGCCCTACGGATTCGATGCCGGATTCGATAGCGTTTCGATAAGCGGCCACAAGATGATCGGCTCGCCCCTGCCTTGCGGAATCGCCCTGACGCGGGGCGAATACGTCGCGCGCATCGCTCGATCCATAGAGTACGTGGGCGTGCTGGACACAACGCTGGCGGGGTCGCGCAACGCCATTACTCCGCTCATCATTTGGTACGCCCTCCAGCAGCACGGTTTGGATGGCTTCCGCGCGATCGTAGCTGAGTGTCTGGCCGTCGCCGCGTACGCCGTGGCCCGCTTCAACGATTGCGGCATCCCGGCGTGGCGGAACCAAAACTCGGTCACGGTGGTATTTCCAAGGCCTTCCGCCGAGGTTGTACGCAAGTGGCAACTCGCGCCCTACGAGGACATCGCACATCTGATTACAATGCCCCATGTGACTCGTGAAACGATCGATTTGATAGTGGACGACTGCCTGGTATGACAGCCACAGTAAAGGACAGCAGGATGAAGATGAATAGGATTACCGTCATAGCGAAGAATGAAGTGGGCGTCATCGCCGATATTAGCCGGGCGCTGGCCGACGCAGAAATCAACATAGAGACCATCAGCGCCGAAGGACTCGACGATCACGGCACCGTCACCCTTACTACTGACGCTCAGGACGCTGCCCTGCGAGTTCTCGCGGATGCCGGTTTCAAGGCAATCTCAGACCAGTCCTTGGTACTCAGGCTCCCCGACGAGCCGGGGGCTCTGGCTAAAGTAGCCGAGCGGTTCAAGCAGGCCGGCGTGAACATACAGAGCCTGCATATCCTCGAGCGCCAAGCCGGCCACACAATCGTTGCGCTTGCCGCTGACGACCGCGC
The DNA here is from genome assembly GCA_965216245.1 of Chloroflexota bacterium. Taxonomy (GTDB): domain Bacteria; phylum Chloroflexota; class UBA11872; order VXOZ01; family VXOZ01; genus VXOZ01. Next base: position 3,253,469 of record OZ244145.1, on the reverse strand, counting down.
AAAAGCCGAAACGTTGGTGGATAAAGCCACCTTGGTATAACGGCCTCGCCACCAACTCTGTTGGTAGGATCGCGCTCCTGAATAATCGGGAACCTATTGCAGCGCGATCGCTCTGGTACACTATGGTGGAACACAGTTCCTTCCCTAGCAGAGCACGAGGAAAATAGCGTATGCGCGAAAATCCGGTTAAGCAGCTTCTCAGAGCGGGTAAACCCGCGATCGGCGCCTGGCTTACCCTTGGCGACCCACTGGCTACCGAGACCCTGGCCCACATGGCCTTTGATTGGCTCAACGTGGACATGGAGCACGGTTCCATTGACGTGCGCGAGACTCGCGCCTTATTCCAGGTCATCAACACGACAAACGTAGTACCGACCGCCCGCGTGCCCTGGAACGACCACGTGTGGATAAAGCGTGTGCTGGATGCCGGCGCCTATGGCGTGGTGGTACCGATGGTGCGCACGCGCGAAGAAGCCGAGCGGGCCGTGGCGGCATGTCTCTATCCTCCCGCCGGTATTCGCAGCATCGGCAGCGGGCGCAGTCACTATGCCTTCCGCACGAACCAAGCTGCATACCTGGAGCACGCCAACGACCAGCTTCTCGTCATCATTCAGATTGAGCACGCCGACGCCATTCGACGTCTCGATGACATTCTCAGCGTGCCCGGCATCGATGCAGCCTTCATCGGCCCCAACGATCTTTGCGCTTCCATGGGAATTCCACCCAGCATCGATAGCGACCATCCCGATTTCGAAGCCGCCGTCAGCCAGGTCGTTACCGTGGCCCAGAAATACGGTGTCGCTCCAGGTATCCATACTAGCTCCGGTCAGGCGTTGAACAAGCGACTTGAGCAGGGCTTTCGCTATATGGGCCTCGCCAACGATCAACGCTTTCTCATTAAGGGCGCGACCGATGAGCTGGACGTAATTCGGCGAGACCTTTAGGAGAGACTTAACGGCAGATGCGGCCAAGACCGGTGCCGCCGCAATTGCGCGCCAACGTATAGAGCTGAGAACGCGAATAGATGAATATTGGGATTGCCAAAGGCCCCGGCGAGACACCGAACGAGTACACGTTCGTCACTCCAGACACGGAGCGTCGGGTAAAGACGAGCGAGTTCGTCTATTACGAAGCTGACGTTGACGGCGTCCGGCGACAGATCCTGGGGCGGGTAGTTCGCCGCGTGCCGCTGCGTCTATACCCGGACTCTTTTCTCGCCCACCCGGAAGTCGACCCAGCGCAAATGGCGGCCCTTGTCGGCTACTCCAACGCCAATGGCGTGTCATTGGATGGCGACCACGATGCCGACGCCGCCTCTGCGGAACTCTTCGAAATCCACGTGAGCATCATGGGCTACCACGATCCGCAGTTGAGCGCCTTTGTCAACCCACGCATCCCACCCCGCATTGGCTGGAAAGTCTACTTGGCCCCGGACGACGCGCTGGCGCAGGTACTGAACCGGGTCGCTTTCAACTGGGAAGAAGGCGAGGCGCAGCGGGGCGGCGCTTTCGTCGGGTCGCTACTTTCGCGCCCCGCTTTCAATCCCTCGAAACGCCGAGCTGAGATTCCCGCTTCCGCGGGAATGACGGAGGGAGAGGGAATAGCAGAAGGCGCGGCAGTAACGGAGGAAGAGGGATTGACAGAGGATGGCGCTGGTGTGCCGGTGGTGTTGGACGTCCGCTCTATCACCGCAACCCACATGGCAATTATCGCCGGTACCGGCGCGGGCAAGAGCTACCTGGCCTCGGTCCTCATCGAAGAGATGATGAAACCCATCAACCGCGCCAGTATTCTGATTGTCGACCCCCATGGCGAGTACGACACGCTGGAAGAAATCCGCAATGCCAAAGAATTCCGCACCGACGACGGGTACGACGGTGGCTACAAGGCGGATGTGAAGGTCGTCCCCCAGGGCCAAGTGAAAATCCGAGTTTCCGATCTCACATTCCACGATTTGCGCTTCCTGCTCGGCGCGCAGTTTGGCCTCTCGGGGCCCATGGAATACGTGCTGCGGTTGGCGTTGGATCGAGTAGAGGGCGAGCGCAAAGACAAGACCGCTTGGACAATGAACGATGTCTACGCGGCGCTGGCATACATGCAGAATGGCGAAGAGGAGACCCAGCCCGACCCGGCCCGTCATTCCAGCGAGAGCGGGAATCCATCTTCAGGCGACGGCGACCTCGACTGGCTCGAAAACGCCGGCCGACAGGAACAGCAGAGCACGCGCGCCAAGCCCGATGTTCAGATGCGGGGCAGTGCGCGGGCACTCGACTGGCGACTGAAAAGCCTCTTTGCAGAGTCACCAAACTTCGACAATATAGAGACCATGGACCTGCAGCAGGTCTTCCGCCCCGGCCTTTGTTCCGTGCTGCAGCTCAATGAGATCGACCGCCGCCAGCAGCAAGTAATCGTGGCTGTGCTCTTACGGATGGTTTGGAAAGCGCGCATGAACGCCGTCAAAGGCACAGGCAACCCCAAAGACCGCCTCGACTATCCGGTCTTCATATTGCTGGAAGAGGCCCATCACTTTGCTCCGGCGAATGAAGACGTGGTAACGACAAATATTCTCAAGACCATCCTGGCCGAGGGGCGCAAATTTGGGGTAGGAGTCGGCCTCATCAGCCAGCGTCCGGGCAAGCTCGACTCGGACGTGCTCTCGCAGTGCATGACGCAGTTCTTGCTGCGCATCGTCAATGAATACGACCAGAGCAGTGTGGCTGCCGCCGTTGAAAGTGCGAGCCATGATCTCCTGGCGGAATTACCGGCACTCTCCAAGGGGCAGGCGATCGTGGCCGGAGCCGCGGTCAACACGCCGCTTGCCATACGCGTAAGGCAGCGAATCACACGCCACGGCGGCATAGAGCCAGATGCGCCCGGCGAATGGGCAAAGTACTTCTCGGATGAGGCGCGCCGCCGCCGCGAAGTTGACGCCTCCGGGCTGCCGGAAGGCCCGCCGCGCGGCCGTAGCAATATTCTCCGTAAGAGCAGCGGCAGTCGGTAGTCGGTAGTGCTCCCTGCTGCGAGCAATCAGGCACGCCGAGTAACACCGGCCCTAATCACAAGCAGTCTCATTCTGCCGAATTAGAGGAATCAGCCAGATGCCCTTCAACCATGAGTACAGGCAGCACATACGCGCGGCATTCATCGGCTGCGGTAAGCATGCCTTCCAGAGTATCTTGCCCAGCTTTCAGTATGCGCCGATAGAGTTGGTCGCTATCTGCGATCTCGTGCCGGAGCGGGCCCAGTTTTGCGCCCGGCAGTTTGGCGCCCTGCGCTGGTACACCGATTATGCCGAAATGCTCGAACAGGAAGAGCTCGACGCGGTATTTGTCGTGCTCAATCACGACGCGGCAGGGCGGCCCCAGTACGCCCCTGTGGCCGTTGACGTGCTGCGCGCGGGCCGTCACGTCTGGATCGAAAAGCCACCGGCCTCTTCGTTGGCGGAGATCGAGCAGATGCAGGCGGCGCGCGACGAGGCCCAACGCTTTGTCCAGGTAGGCTTTAAGAAGCCCTTCTACCCCGCGATTCAGCACGCAAAGCACCTGATGGCCCAACCTGAGTTTGGCGCGCCCACCTCCACCTACGTCCACTACGCCGTGGACCTGCCTCCAGCCGAGGGACGCCCCCATAGCCGAGAGATGATGCGCTTTCTCCAGATCGGCTGCCACCCCTTGTCGATTCTCCAATACTTGCTCGGCGCGCCAAAGACGCTCTACTTTGCCGACGAATCGCGAAAGGGTAGCTCGCTGGGAGTCTTCACTTTCGCTAACGGCAGCATCGGCTGTCTGCATCAGGCCGCGGGCAAGGGGGAAAACGCGCCATGGGACCGTGTGGAGGTGAACGGCGAAGGCGCTTCGCTCGTCGTTGAAAACGGCATCGACCTCACTTACTACCCACCGGGCCAACCCCGCTCGCCGGACTCATTCGTCAGCGACGATGCCAGCGCGCCGCGCCGCTGGCTGCCCGACTTCTCGCACGGGCGCCTCGCGAACAAAGGGCTGTTTCTCTTGGGCTATGCCCCCGAACTCATTGCCTTTGCCGAGAGCGTGCTCAACAACACACCACCGCAAACGGCCACGCTTGAGGACGCCCACGAGGTTATCCGCATGTACCTCGGTTACACCCAAGCCGCGGGACAGGTCATTACGCTGTAAGTCTCGTCTTTGCGCACACTCAGAGACCTAGTCTTTGCACGCGCCGTTTAAATTCGTACAGAATACGTGGGCCGATATGCTGAACGCGCATGCATGAACGACGCTGAGCACGCATGCAAGGCCGACGCCAAGCGCGCCTGCAAGAGCGACGCTGAACCCGCATGCCTGAACGACGCCGGGCGCCACCATCCGTTCGCCCTGAGCCTGTCGAAGGGCCAATAGTGGTTCGACAAGCTCACTACGAACGGACTTGGTAAACTCAAGTACACACTATCTCACTCAAGCACACACTCTCACACAGGTACACCCTCTCACACCGGCGGTGGTATCGGCGGCAGGTCGTAGTCGCGGGCTTCCAAGGCCATGATCTGCGCCATCTCCTTAGTGGTAATTGGATTGCCGCCTGATGCCCGCACGTTCTCTTCCACCTCGCGTACGGTCATTGCCCCGGGGATCACGCCGTGCACACCCGGTGTGGCAAGTACGAACTGCAGCGCCGCCTGCGGCATCGTCCTTCCCTGCGTGAGGAAGCGCAGCTTCTCGACGCGCGCGAGCACGGCATCGATGAAGGCCGGCGAGAACTTGCGCCGATCGTCACGGTCGTCGAAGACCGTTTGCCGCGTTATCGCTCCGGTAAGGAACCCAAAGTAGAAATTCTCCCGCGCGATTACGCCCACGTCATGCGCCTGCGCCAGCGGGAAGAACTCCCGGGCAGGCAGCGTGTACAGCAGACGGAAGGCTTGCTGAATGACGTCCACGTGCCCCTGCTCGATGAGACGCATCGCCAGCGGAATGCCCTCGTCCACCGACATTACGGAAAAGCCGGCGGCCCGGATCTTGCCTTGCTCCTTCAAGCGGACCAGCGCCTCCAGTCCGTCGTCGTGGTACAGGTCTTCATCAGGACTATGGAGAAAGTAGATGTCGAGATAGTCGGTGCGCAGGCGGCGCAGGCTCTGCTCGACCTCGCGCATGACCGCGACGCCCGAGTAGTCGAAGTTCTGACGTCCGCCGGGAAACATGCCCACCTTCGTCGCCAGCACCACCTCGTCCCGCCGTCCCGCAATGGCTTCGCCAATCACCTCTTCACTGCGGCCGCTACCGTATATGGGCGCGGTATCGATGTGGTTGATGCCAAGCTCCAGCGCCCGCAAAATCGCCCGCCGCGACTCCTCATCGTCCACCCGCCCATAACGGTCGCCGCCCATCCCCCACGTCCCCAATCCCACCTCCGAGATGCGTATACCCGTCCTACCCAACGTGCGGTATTGCATGGGTTTTCCTCCAACCAATGCCAATGCTGTTGGCCTGTTTTTGCCAAAAAAACTAATGTTGCCAGCCCAGGAAGATTCTATATCTCATATTCACGAGGGTACTACCGTCATTAGGGTTGCATATTGATAACGTATACTAATATGGATGGCCGACAAGCAAAAGCAATTACCCACCTCATTAGGGACTCGAATGAGAATTGCAGATATTGACTTCCCACGAGAGCTTATAGATTCCTTGCACGATAACACTCTCGTGGTATTCGCTGGGGCCGGAGTTTCCATGGGAGAACCGGCTTGCCTTCCAGACTCTAGAGCTTTGACTCGTGAAGTCGCAAGAGACACTGGCGAAACTCTGAATTGCTCCGAACCAGAGGACCGTTTCCTCGGAAGACTACATGACAGTGGGGTAAGCGTTCATGCTCGCGCCGCAGCGGCTCTTTCCCGGGATGAACTGGAACCAACTGAGCTCCATCGGTGTCTTCTTCGGCTATATCCCGATGCCGGAAGAGTTCGCCTTGTCACGACCAATTTTGACCAGCTGTTCGAACTGGCAGCAGAGATGGAGTTCAATGAGAGTCCTGAATTATACCGTGCACCCGTGTTACCTCCAGCACGGGGCTTCAAGGGTATCGTTCATGTTCACGGCTCGATAGACAATCCGAACGAAATGGTCCTCACTGACATAGACTTCGGCCGTGTTTACTTAACTGAGGGTTGGGCACGTCGTTTTCTAATCTCGCTATTCCGTGAGTTCAAGGTCCTTTTTGTCGGCTATAGCCACAGTGACACAGTTTTGCACTATCTTGCACGCTCCCTTCGTGAAATAGACACACGTCAGCGTTATGCGTTGACCGAGGAAAGAGGGGCTGACCCCACCCGATGGCAAAGTCTCGGAATCAATCCAATCCCTTATCCACAAGAATGCCAAAACGATCACAGCGCCCTGAATGAAGGAGTCAATCGCCTCGCAGTCCACGTTCGACGGGGTGTCCTGGAATGGAGGAATTTGATTAGAGAGTTAGCGCGAAGGCCACCTCCTGTCATTAGAGAAGATGCGGACATAATTGAGGAAGCACTAAGAGACCCAACCAAGACTAGGTTCTTTACCGAGCGCGCCACATTGCCTGAATGGATTGATTGGCTCGACGAGCGGAGGCTCCTGGCCCCACTCTTCGGTCACGGCGAACTCAGTGAATGCAGTGGAGTCCTATCCTATTGGCTCGCCAACCGTTTCGCTTGCCATGCTCCCAACAAGCTGTTTCTCTTGATTGGGAAACACAAAGTGCGCCTGCACCCAAATCTCTGGTGGAAGATTGGGCACGAAGTCTCGAAGAGCGACGCTGATCTGGATAGTGATGTCCTTTCACGATGGGTGTCCGTTCTGCTTACTGATATACCAGAGAATTCAGACTCCCACCACAGATTGCATTCGTTGGGTGACCTATGTGTTCGCCATGGCTTATTCAACAGCTTGCTGCAGATTTTTGACAAAATGACGGTAAGCCGTCTAGTCCTAAAGCCGGGCTTCCCTTCAGAAAACGATGAGGAAACGCCGATTCGCGCAGAACTAAAGTCGATTGGAGCACCTTACGCTTTGTGGGAAATTTGGAGGGATCACCTCAAGCCTAACCTCAACAAAGTAGCCGAACCTCTGCTGAGGATAGTCGTTGGTCGACTAGAAGAGAGAAATGGGAATCTTCAAGTCTGGGGAAGTAGTGAGAGTTGGGGCCGAGCAGCAATTGAAAGTCACGGTCAAAATCGCAGCTCTTGGTCTCCCAACGTGTTGATCGACGCAGCTCGTGACTGCCTAGAGTGGCTTGCTGAAAACCAAGCAGAAGCGATTGCGCCATGGCGCAACCTGTTTAATGTGTCTGAGGCACCCCTACTAAGGCGTCTTGCAATACATACCCTCTATGTAGACAAGGAGCTAAGTTCAAACGAGAAAATCGACTGGCTATTGGACAAATTCGACATTCATGATTCAAGAATTCACCATGAGGTATTTCGACTAGCAGGGCAAGCCTATCCTGACGCCTGCAAGACTTATAAGGAAGCGCTACTTGCAGCAATACGCAAATATCGCTGGGTAGGCAAATCGGATTCTACACTAAGCGATCTGCAACTCTCAGCGTGGCATCACCTTAATTGGTTCTCTTGGTTGCAAACTAAGGACTTAGCCTGCCCATTGGCTAGACAAGCCCTTGATGAAGTAACAAGGCTACTCCCAGGATACAGACCACGAGAACACCCAGACTTCCTGTCTTGGATTGGCCCGCTTCCCGATAGGGGCCCGACTGTTGAAGAATTACTTGCTATGCCCGCCACCGCCAGCCTTGATGAATTGCTAGCTCTTCAGTCAGGAGAGCAAGATAGACATGCTCGCCTTGTGCTTGCGCGAAATCTCACCGAGGCAGCAAAGAAGAATTTTAACTGGGGAGTCGCGCTGGCAGACGGATTGGCCAAGGCCAAGAAGTGGGATACAGATCTTTGGCAGGCCTTGTTGTACGCTTGGATGATTAGGGACTTGGACGAGGATGAATACATTAGAGTTCTTCAATTCCTTGAACTTACTAAACTCCATAGTGAACATGCTTATGAGGTTGCAAACGTTTTGTTCTCATTGGTGCAGAATCAAGGCAAGTCTTACGCGCTAAATCTCCTCTCTCAGGTCAATAGGATTGCCATCACACTCTGGCAAGATCTTGACCGCAAAGGAATAGATGACCCGCAAGACGATTGGTTTCGTAGAGCACACGATCACCCGGCAGGGAGACTTACTGAATTCTGGCTTCATGGGCTTTCGGTGTGGCGAGATGCACAAGATCCTATGCCAGATGCATTAAATGACGAGTTTGGAGCGGCGTTTTCGATGATTGTGAAGGATCCCACAATGCCCGGTAAACTGGGCAAATCGGCGCTGGTCAGTGAATTCGCTTTCTTGTTGGCAGCCGATAGAGAATGGACAATAGAGAATCTGCTTCCACTCTTTGACCCCGATAATTGTGACTGGGGAATTGCTCGAGAGGGACTGGCCAGGATAACCATTTATCCTGCTGTGGCGGAGCTGTTAGATAAGGCGTTTCTTGAAGCAGTTGGATGGTCAAGCTCTCAGGATGAATATGTGCGAGACCAGTTCATACAGCGCTATATCTACATGATCGCGTACTTTGTCGAAGACCCTCTCGAGACTTGGATACCTAAGCTCTTCAAGTATGGAGGCGAGGACATTGGGGAGGTCTTCACTACCAACCTCAATGAGAACTTCCTTCGCGATATGGACGAAGCTACACAATTGGAATGGTGGCAAGACTGGATGAAATACTACTGGGAAAACCGTCTACGGGGAGTACCAATTGCTCTTTCTCCTAAAGAGATCGCACACATGCTTCACTGGCCAGCGCAACTGACAGCCGTGTTCCCCGAAGCCGTTGACCTAGCAGTGGAGATGGGGGAGACCGCTTCGGAGCATGGCAACCTTCTTTACTATCTTGATGAGAACAAGCTCGTAGTGCGTTTCCCTAATGACCTAGCGCGTTTCTTGCTTTATTTGGACAAGATCGGCGTGCAGGAGCATTGGTGGGAAGCTCGGGACATCCTCAATAGTCTCCTTGAGTTAAGCGTCCCCGAGGACGTTAAGCACAAAATTAGGGAACTGAAGGCAAGATGGGCACTTGATGAGTGATTGTCCCAATGAAGGCGTACCTACTCTACCAAAGAAGCCAGTTGATGGCCCGGTTCACTTGCATGCTCTTCCTTCCACTCCTCTTGGACTCCGGCTTGCGCCGGAGTGACGGCCAACTAGGTAGTTCGCGTTCTCCACTTCATCCGACAGTAATTCTCATTCGACACGCGGCTGGGATTTCCGGTATCCTGATGCTGGCAATTCTCACGATTGGTCAAGGTACGGTTCTTATTTTATGAAGATTCACGAGTATCAAGCGAAAGACATCCTGGCGCGGTATGGTTTGCCCATTCCGCCCGGTCACGTCGTAACCTCACCGGATCAGGCGCGGGAGGCGGCGGCCCGGATTGGCGGGACCGTGGTTGTAAAGGCCCAAGTGCTCGTCGGCGGGCGCGGCAAGGCCGGCGGCGTCAAGCTGGCCGAAACGCCGGACGAGGCTGCCGCAAAGGCAGCGGCGATTCTGGGCATGGACATCAAAGGCATCACTGTGCAGCGGGTATTAGTCGCGCAGGCGGTAGACATCGCCTCCGAGATCTATCTCGGTGTCATCCTCGACCGCACGACGAAAGCCATCACCATCATGGCCAGCGCCGAGGGCGGCGTGGAGATCGAGGAGGTCGCCCGCGAGACCCCGGAGAAGATACATCGCATTCACGTGCATCCGCTCGCGGGGTACGCTGACTATCAAGGCCGCCAACTGGCCTTTGCAATTGGCATACTATCCGACCTGAGCAGAGAATTCGCGCGCATCGTGCGCACGCTCGTGCAGGCGCTCACCGAGAACGACGGGGAGTTGGTCGAGATCAACCCGCTGGTCATTACTGAGGATGGCACGTTGCAGTGCATCGACGCCAAGATCAACCTGGACGACAACGCCCTCTTCCGCCACAAGGCCCTGGCAGAACTGCGCGACCACGATGAGGAAGAGCCCGCCGAACGCGCAGCGCGCGAAGCGGGGCTATCGTTTGTGAAGCTCGACGGCACCATCGGCTGTGTCGTCAACGGCGCCGGCCTCGCCATGGCGACCATGGATACCATCAAACTGAGCGGCGGGAGTCCGGCCAATTTTCTCGATATTGGCGGCGGCGCCCGCGCGGAGAGTGTTGAAAACGCCCTGCATATCATCCTGGATGACGAGAACGTAACGGCAATCCTCTTCAACATATTTGGCGGCATCACCCGGTGTGACGAAGTCGCTCGGGGCATTGTCAGCGCCTTGCCGTCGCTTACCCGTCAAGTGCCGATGGTCGTGCGTTTGGTCGGCACCAATCAGGAAGAGGGACGCGCGATCTTGCAGGAGGCCGGTCTCGTGGCCGCCGACACCATGCATGCCGCTGCGCAGGAAGTAGTGAGAGTGGCGGCTGCGCCAAAGGCGACGAGCTCATGAGCATACTTGTCGATGAAAACACCCGCCTGCTCGTGCAGGGCATCACCGGCCGCGAAGGCACGTTTCATACCGAGCAGATGGTGCGATACGGCACGCAGGTTGTGGCCGGCGTAACCCCCGGACGCGGCGGACAAGAATCCTGCGGGGCACCCGTGTTCAACACTGTCGCTCAAGCGGTCCGCGAGACTGGCGCAAACGTCTCGATCATCTTCGTGCCCGGCCCCTTTGCGCCGGACGCCGTCATCGAAGCCGTGGATGCCGGCATTCCCTTCGTGGTCTGTATCAGCGAGCACATCCCCGTCCAGGACATGCTGCGCGTGTATCATTATGTAAATATAAAAGGCGCTCGCTTGCAAGGGCCGAACTGTCCCGGCCTGATCTCTCCTGGCAAAGCCAAAGTGGGCATTATGGCAGGCGACATCCACATCCCCGGTCCTGTCGGCGTCGTCAGCCGCTCCGGCACGCTCACGTATGAGGTAGTTTCCCATCTCACTGGCGAGAATGTTGGACAGTCCACTGTTATCGGCATCGGCGGCGATCCGGTGATTGGGACCGGCTTCATAGACGTGTTGCGCATGTTCGAGGAAGACCCGCAGACTGAGGCGGTCGTCATGATTGGCGAAATTGGCGGCACCGATGAGGAGGAGGCCGCAGCCTTTATCAAAGCGCACATGACTAAGCCCGTCGTTGGTTTCATTGCCGGTCGCACCGCACCGCCGGAAAAGCGCATGGGACATGCGGGGGCAATCGTCTCCGGAGGGATTGGCACGGCAGAGTCGAAGATCGAAGCGCTTCAGGCCGCGGGCGTGCACGTGGCGGACTTCCCCCGCGAAGCGGCGCTGCTGGCGGCCGAGCGAATAGAGCGGTAATGCTGGAAGAGTATCTACGCAACGGGAGGGTATTAGACTAATGGCACTCTCAATTGGCGCAGCACAGCGCAACATTTCACCGCCTTTGGGCACCAACATGGCCGGTTACTACCACGTGCGTCCGGCGAGTGCCGTGCACGATGACCTCCACGCACGGGCGCTCGTAATCGACGATGGCAGTACGGTAATTGCACTCGTTACGTGCGATCTAGTTTCCATTCGTGAAGAAAGTGTGATCAACGCGCGACGGCAGATTGCGGAAGCTACCGCCATTCCCTGCGCTAACGTGCTCGTCTGCTGTACGCACACCCACACCGGGCCCATAACGCGCGGCGACCGCAGTTCCGCGACGTTTGGCAGCATGAGCGAATCGTATATGGAGACACTCGAGGCTCAAATCGCAGGGGCAGTGACAGAGGCGTGGGAGTCACGGTCCCCCGGTACGCTGCGCATCGGCAAATCACAGGAGACCCGCATCGCCTTCAATCGGCGCTTCCACATGCGCGACGGCAGTGTGAAGACCAATCCGGGCAAGAACAATCCGGAAATCATCGGACCGGTCGGACCCATTGATCCCGACGTCTACGTGCTTCTCGCGGAGTCAGGCGCGGGCGATCCCATTGGGGTCCTCGTAAATTACTCCCTTCACGCAGATACGACCGGCGGCGACCAGATCTCCGCCGACTACTCCGGTTGGATGGAAAAACACTTCAAGAACATGTCGCCTGAGCTGGACGATACGGTACTCCTCTACGCCAACGGATTCTGCGGCGACATCAATCACGTCAACGTGAACGATCCGGATCAGCTAAAGGGCTTTGAGGAGTCCGAACGCATCGGTCGTGCGTTGGCGGAAAGCGCTACCCAGGCGCTGTCACATTTAGAGCCCGTAAAAGGTGAGACCGTACATGCCGCCCAGCGCGTCGAGGCGTTGCCGGCCGTGGTGCCAACAGCGGCAGACATAGCCTGGGCGCAAGAGGCAGTGGCAGCCTCGCCCATGGGCGGCGGCCCCGGCCGGGACGACTTAGTACGCGCCCACCGCGATCTGGCGCTTCAGGAGTTGAAAAAGCAGCACTTCGACACGGAAGTCCAGGTGATGGCAGTTGGCAATGTCGCGATTACGGCGCTTCCCGGCGAGATGTTCGTCGAGCTTGGGCTATCCATCAAGGAGCACTCGCCCTTTGAACACAATCTGCTGGCAGAGCTTGCAAACGGTAACCTGGGGTACATCTGCACGGAAGCGTCCTACCCGCAGGGCGCCTACGAGCCGACGTCCAGCCGGGTATTACCCGGCTCCGGCGAGCAACTCGTGCGCGCAGCGCTTGAATTGCAGCAGGAAATCGCTGCGCTCTAACACGAGCGTCATGCTTGACAGCGCGAATTACCTACTCACATTGGCCGGCACGATATTGGCGTAATTAGCGGCTACCACCCTCGTAGCTGCTGTATTGATACGCCCGCTGGTATATAATTGGAGATGAATACACTATACTAACGTTGCGCTGCTGCACAGCGCCTATAGAAGCCTATCCCGGGCGAGCGCAGCGCTACTAGAGCAACACGGGATAGTCGCAGGAAGTAAAGCACACGACTCATGACGAGAAACGATCTAGTCGTCCGCGTCGCCGGCGAGGCCGGCGAAGGCATTGTCTCCACAGGACAATTGCTCACCCAGGCGGCATTGCGGGGTGGATTCCACATACTTACCTACTCCCAGCCGCCATCGGAGATCAAGGGTGGGCACGCCTTTTTCCAGATTAGACTTAGTGCCCAACCCTCTTACAGCAAAGGCGATTCCGTTGACATTCTGCTCGCCTTCAATCAAGAGGCTTACGACCGCAACGCGGCCGAGACCAAGGACGACGGTTTGCTCGTTTATGATCCTTCAGAGGTCACGCCGGCTGTTGACAGTCACTTTGCACACGTGGAGTTTCCGCTCAACGATATCGCGAAGAACCAACTCAAGTTTCCCATCGCTAAGAATGTTGTGGCGGTTGGCGCGCTGGCGGAGCTCTTTGGCTTGCCGACAAAACACCTTGATTCCCTCATCGAGGAGAAGTGGTTGCGTAAAGGCGTAGCGGTTGTGCAAAAGAACCTGGATGCGCTCCGGGCCGGCATTGATTATGTCATTGAACACATCCCACAGCGGGATAACTTTGCCCTCTACCCGGAAAAATCCCATTCAGGCGAAATCATGGTGAGCGGCAGCGAAGCGATCGGCCTTGGCGCAATTGCCGCCGGATGCGGCTTCATGGCGGGTTATCCAATTACGCCCGCGAGCGACATCAAAGAATTCCTGGAAGTCCATCTTCCAAAGACGGGCGGTCACGCATTGCAGGCAGAGGACGAACTTGCGGCGATTGGCATGGTGCTAGGCGCTTCGTATGCGGGATCGAAGGCATTGACCGCGACCTCCGGCCCGGGATTCAGCCTGATGATTGAAATGCTCGGCCTCGCAGCGATGGCAGAGCTCCCCTGCGTCATCGTCGACGCGCAGCGGGCAGGTCCTTCTACCGGCATGCCGACTCGACATGAACAGGGAGACCTCAATTCGGCCGCTTTCGCCGGCCATGGCGAGTGTCCGCGCATCGTGCTTGCGCCCACGTCGGTAAGAGACTGTTTCTACCAAACAGTTAACGCCTTCAATCTCGCGGAAAAGTATCAAACGCCGGTTATCCTGCTTGGCGATACGCTGCTTAATGTGCGTTCAGAGAGCATTCCGCGCCCTGACCTAAACGAAGTCGAGGTTGTAGACCGTTTGCTGTTCTCGGAGAACGGCAACGGCGTCGGTGACGAAGTCGGCGTCGGTGACGAAATCGGCAGCATGAACGGTGAGTATAATCGGTATGTACTTACCGAAAACGGCGTTTCCCCCATGTCTATCCCAGGTCAGGCGGGTGGGCAATACATTGCTACGGGACTGGAACACAATGAAGAAGGTCTCCATCGGTATGACGAGGCCACGCACACTATCATGACCAAAAAGCGCTTCCGCAAGCTGGAGCGCGCCGCCTTGGAAGCCCCGGAAGCGGACCGCTATGGCGATCCTACCGCGGAGATTGGCATTCTCACCTGGGGCTCCACTGTAGGCTCCGTCATTGAAGCAATTGACCTCGCCGCACTAGATGGCTTGAAGCTCGATATGTTAGCGCCAAGAATGCTAATGCCGCTGCCGGACGAGCAATTGCGCCCATTCATAGAAAGCAAACGTATCATATTCCTACCCGAAGTCAACTATAGCGGTCAGTTTGCCAACATGATCACGAGCCGGTTCCCGCGCGAATACGTGCGGATCAACATTTTCGGCGGCATGCCGTTCCGCGTCGACTGGCTCCTGGATAAGATAAGAGAGGGAGTGGCACAGCATGTCTAGTGTAATAACCGTAGAGAAGCGAAAGGTCGCCGACTATAAGGGCGATGAGCGCCCGACCTGGTGCCCCGGTTGCGGCGACTTTGGCGTTCTGAACTCCGTTTTCAAGGCGCTGAGCGAACACAATTTCGATCCCAAGAACATCATCATCGTATCGGGTATCGGCTGCTCCAGCCGCCTGCCCTTCTTCACCAATGCCTACGGCTTCCACACGGTGCATGGACGCGCTATGCCCGTTGCCGCCGGGATTCGCGCGGTGCAGCCTGATATGCCAGTTCTCGCAATGGGCGGAGACGGCGATGCTTTTGCCATCGGTGTCGGGCATCTTGTCCACGCCATCCGCCGCAACCTCAACATTTGCTACGTGGTGATGGATAACGCCGTCTACGGACTTACCAAAGGGCAGACCTCTCCCACCGCCGAGCGCGGCCTTGCAACGAAAGCAACGCCGCAAGGCGCCAGTGATCCGGCCATCAATCCAATGCTTCTCGCTCTTGCCACCGGCTGCACGTTCGTGGCCCGTGGGTTCTCGAGCAAGCCCAAGGAATTGGCCGACCTTATCTCGAGGGGCATCGCGCACCAGGGGTTCGCTTTTATTGATACGTATAGCCCGTGCCCTACCTTCAATACGGTCAATACGTTCAAGTATTATCGGGACGCCACTGAAAACCTGCCCGCCGACTTTGATCCCACCGACTTCAGCAGCGCTCTGCAGTACGCTGCCAGCGAAGACCCACTCTACTTGGGGCTCCATTACCAAGCCCAGCAGCCTACGTTCGAGGACCATATCAAGCGAAACCGGCCGGAAGTAACGCAGAACGCCATGACCGTGGTGGAGAATCTCTTCGATCAGATGAGCTGACACCAAAGAGTTTCGCTCCTCAATCGAGATTTATCGCAAGCGGACTCCATGAAGTTGGGGTTCGCTTTTGTGCGCCTGCTGATGGGCATCGAAGACTTGCTTAACATTCATGCTGTTTGGACTGTATACTAGTGGCTGAGGGCTGGTAACTCCCCAAGTCTCGTGTGTGCGCCACGCGGGAAATGGCGAGGCAATTTTCCAGCCTATTTTCTAGTAACTCTTGCAGGGGTTCTTGCAGTAGACCTTGCAAAAGTTCTCGGCGCCAGCGCGCCGGGTAAGAAGCACGTTTGCGCGGGAGTGCCAATTCATGCTGGAGCATGACGTCATAGTGGTAGGCGCCGGTCTTGCCGGCATGCAGGCTGCGCTGCACGCGGCACGGCAGGGCGTGAGCGTTGCCATACTCTCGAAGGTGCACCCCGTACGCAGCCACTCGAATGCTGCACAGGGCGGAATCAATGCCGCCATGGAAGAAGATGATCCCTGGGAAGATCACGCCTACGATACGGTGAAGGGCAGCGACTTCCTGGGCGACCAGGACGCCATCGAAGTGCTGTGCAGTGAAGCTCCCGAGACAATCATCGAGCTTGAACACATGGGCGTCATCTTCAATCGTGGCTCCCGCGGCCAAATTGACCTGCGCGCCTTCGGCGGCCAGGCACGCAAGCGCACCTGCTACGTGGCGGACATTACCGGTCAAGTGTTGCTCCACGTCATCTACGAGCAACTCATGAAGGCGGGAACCAGGGTCTATGAAGAATGGTTCGTGACCTCGCTCGTGCGCCAAAACGATACCGTCTGCGGTGTAGTGGCAATGGACATGCGCACCGGCGAGCTCCATCTGATTAAAGCCAAAGCCGTGATTCTCTGCACCGGCGGCGCCGGTCGCGTCTACGAACCCAGCAGCAACGCCCTGATTTGCACCGGTGACGGTTACGCCCAGGCCTATCGGGTGGGAGCGCCCCTGATGGACATGGAGATGGTCCAGTATCACCCCACTACGCTCCCCGGTAATGGCGCGCTAATGACGGAAGGGGCACGCGGCGAGGGAGCCTATCTCATCAACGCCAGCGGCGAGCGCTTCATGAAGCGCTACGCGCCGAATATGATGGAGCTTGCCTCCAGAGACGTAGTCTCGCGTGCCGAGCAGACCGAAATCAACGAAGGCCGCGACATAGACGGCTGTGTTCTCCTCGACGTTCGCCACATCGACCGCAACACAATTCTGCAAAAGCTCAGCCAGATTCGCGAGCTTGGGCTCGAATACGAAGGCGTGGACATTATCGAAGAGCCCTGCCCTGTGCGGCCCGGCATGCACTACATGATGGGTGGCATCAAGACTGACATCGAAGGGGCAACGTTCGTCAAGGGCCTATACGCCGCCGGCGAAGCGGCGTGCGTCTCGGTGCATGGCGGCAACCGCCTAGGCGCCAACTCACTTCTCGATACCCTCGTATTCGGCAAGCGGGCGGGCACGTCCGCAGTGTTGTACGCGGACAGTATCCCCACTCCGGACGTGCCGGAATCGCGCTTGCAGGAAGACCGGGAGCACATCAGCAGCATCTTGGCTCGCAACGGCAACAACGGCGAGCGTGCAGCAGCGCTTCGGCTTTCCATGGGACAAACCATGCACAACCACGTTGGCGTTTTCCGCAATCAAAAGGACCTGGAAGAAGCGCAATCTATAGTGGCAATCCTTAAGGAGCGCTTTCAAAACGTCAGCGTCGACGACAAGGGGAAGATATTTAACACCGACCTTCTCTTCGCCTTGGAAATCGGACTGATGCTCGACGTTGCCGAGGGGATCGTAGCGAGTGCGCTGTATCGCACGGAGAGCCGTGGAGCCCACTTCCGCACCGATTACCCCGACCGCAATGACGACGATTGGCTGAAGCACACGCTGGTCTACCAAAGTGGCAAGGGAGCGCGGTTGGAGACATTGCCCGTCACGATCACCCAGTGGCAACCCGCGAGGAGAACGTACTAGATGCAGTTCAAGCTCAACGTGCGGCGCTACAATCCCGAGGCGGATAATCCAGCCCCTTACTGGCGTGAGTATGACGTGGATGTGCCGGAAACTTCCACCGTATTGGACTGCCTCATCCACATTCGCGAGTACATTGACGGCACACTTGCCGTACGTTGCTCATGCCGGTCCGCCATTTGCGGCTCCTGCATGGTGCGCGTCAATGGTCAGGCACGGTTGGCGTGCGCTACCAAAGCCAAGGACATGCAGGAAAACTCCGAGATGATCACGGTCGAGCCGGGCGGCAACATGCCGGTGCTCAAAGACCTGATAGTGGATATGGACGTATTCTGGAACAAGATTCGCCAGGTCAAACCATGGCTGGAGCCGATTCAGCCTGTGCCTGAGCGTGAGTATCTGGTACCCAACGAAACAATTCTCGACCTCACCGTGGCTATGAACTGCATCATGTGCGGCGCGTGCGTTTCCGATTGCACGTCGTTGGAAGTCGACAAGAACTTCATCGGCCCGGCGGCGCTGGCAAAAGCCTACCGCTTCGTTGACGACCCACGCGACGGTGCCAGACAGGAGCGCCTGGAAGAGCTCAGCGACTACGGCGGCGTCTATGACTGCACCCATTGCTTCTTCTGCGTTGAGGTCTGTCCGAAAGGCGTCGCGCCACTGGAGCGCATCGTGGAAATTCGCGAGCGCGCCCAGCACGCCGGGGTAACGAACAATGCCGGTACGCGTCATGCAAAAGCATTTGAAGGCATCATCCGGGACAGCGGCATTCTGGATGAGCCGATGCTCTTGCTCCGTTCGATCGGCATGAATCCGGTCGAGCAGGTTAAGAACGTGCCCGGCGGCCTGCGTCTCTTGCGCGCCGGCAAACTACCGTTGGCTTCCGGCCCGTTCCATCACAAGATTCCGGACCATGGCAACGTGAAGCGCCTCTTTGAAAAGGTGGACTCCGCACAAGGAGTTGAGTCTGCACAAGGAGTGAAATCCTCACAGTGAAGTATGCCTTCTTTCCCGGTTGCGTCTCCCGCGGCGCGTGTCCTGAACTGATGCAGTCGCTCACTGCCGTAGCAGAACACATCGGCATGGAACTGGAACTCATGGAGACCGCTTCGTGCACCGGTGCCGGCGTAATCAACGAGCGTAACCAGAAACTGGCCGACGCTCTGAACGCGCGCAACTTTGCACTCGCGGAGCAGACCGGGCTCCCGCTCATGAACATCTGCAGCACGTGTCAGGGCGTTATGAGCAGCGTCAATGAGCGGCTCAAGGCGCGCCCGGAGTACTTGGCAGAGATCAATGAGATGCTCGCTGAGGAAGGCTTAGCGTATTCAGGCAATGCCGATCCTCGCAACTTCATGTGGGTATTAGTAGAAGATTTCGGTCTGGATAACCTGAGGTCGCTTGTCAAGCGTCCGCTGGCCGAGTTGAACGTAGCCCCGTTTTACGGCTGCTATATTTCACGACCCACCGACATCCTTGGATACCACGACTTCCCCGAGCGCGGGCGCTACCTCGAGATGATTATCGAGGCCTGTGGCGCCACGCCGGTGGATTATTCCGGTAAGAAGAAGTGCTGCGGCTTCCCCATCATCACCATGAACCGCACAAATTCGCTCACAATGGCCGGTAACCACGTTGGTGAAGCACAGGGGAAGGGCGCCGACTTCATGGTAACGCCCTGCCCGCTCTGCCACTTAAACCTGGACGCCCAGCAGCCTGATGCCGCCAGAGTCGTGCAGACACCACTCAATCTGCCGATTCTCCACCTTTCCCAACTCATCGGCATGGCGCTAGGCATCGACGAGGCGGCCCTGGGCCTCAATCGTCACGTCGTTTCCACCAATCCGGTGCGAGAACGCCTGCATGCGCTGCCGCTGGCATAGCTCGCGTGGAGCTGGGGTGCGCCCTGCAATCCCCGCAACCGTGTCTTGTGGAATTGTGTTCTGACTGCTTGCTTAGTTCCCCGAAGACACGACTACAGTACCCGACAGCGCCGATGCGCGCTATCATTCACAAAACACTCTGCGACGCCACGCCTCACGTGGACACGATAATTCAGCACTCGGTTGGCATAAAGACATCATCAGGACAATGGAGGTTATCAAGTAATGCGTAAGAAAGTGACAATAGTTGGCGCCGGCCAGGTCGGCGGCTCTTGCGCCCGGCGCTTGGCTGAGCGGGACTATGCGGATATCGTGTTGATTGACATCGTCGAGGGGTTGCCCCAAGGAAAAGCGCTTGACATCCAGCAAGCTGCGCCCATTGTCAACTATGACTCCAGCATAGTCGGCACCAATGACTATGCCGATACCGCCGGGTCCGACCTGGTCGTCATTACCAGTGGCAGCCCCCGTAAGCCCGGAATGAGCCGCGACGACTTGCTGGCCATTAATCAGAAGGTAATCACCGCCGTAACCGGCGAAATCGTCAAGCATTCGCCCAACTGCATCATCATCGTCGTCACCAATCCCGTTGATGCCATGACGCAGCTCGCCTGGAGAGTAAGCGGCTTTCCCACGAACCGCGTCGTGGGACAGGGCGGTGTGCTCGATTCAGCCCGTTACCGGACGTTTCTCGCCCAAGAGCTCGGTGTCTCTATGCGCGACATTACCGGCTACGTGCTCGGCGGCCACGGCGACCAGATGGTCCCGCTGCCACGATATACCAGCGTTTCCGGCAAACCGATCACCGACTTCATAGCGCCTGAGCGGTTGGAAGAGATCGTTCAGCGCACCCGCGACGGCGGTGCCGAGATCGTGAACCTCCTCAAGCTGGGCAGCGCCTACGAAGCGCCGGGCGCGGCGCTTGTCGAGATGATCGACGCTATTCTGCTCGACCAGAAACGGGTCTTGCCGTGCGCGGCTTACTTGGAGGGCGAGTATGGCATCAGCGGAGTCTATGTTGGCGTCTTGATACAACTCGGCGCAGGCGGCGTAGAGAATATCGTCGAGCTCGACCTCACCGCAGACGAAAGCGCCCTGCTCAATCAATCTGCGGACGCGGTCCGCGAGCTGATCGACGTGATGGGCATCTAGGCCGACGCTGTCCGGCCAAGGGCACCGTGAAAAGCAGGGCAATCGATCCGCCCAGGCGAATCACTTTACGCGAGTCTTACAGCTTGCGCCCCGCATGAGTTGCCATTCCCGGTAGCGCAGGTTTGTAACCTCCGCTCCACTTGGCGCACGTGCGGTCTTACCAACCGCACCCCACTCTAATGTGATCACACTGGGCAAGGGAACTCGCACCTGACCGAATTTGCTACGTGAGTCCAGGGTGAATCAGGAGCCTGCTGCCCGCACAACCTGGGGTCCTTCTTCGGCAAGCGACGAGATTCTATCGCTTAATGCCGTTCGAATGCCGACGAGATCCGGTTCAAGTAAAAACATCCCGTCGACCATCTGAGGAGTTACTAGCCCGGAGGCCTCATCTATCGCATAGTATTCCACGGATTCACCATCAATGCTGCCGGCCGCCTTAGCCAGGCGCAGGACTATCTCTAGCGAGATGTTGGTGTCGACCGCATGACGGAAATCCCTGTAGAGGGCCGGAATTCTGAGCAGCGTGCGCGGCGTCAGCGCCTGCGCTTTGAGTGCCCGCATCACCTGATGCTGACGGTCCATCCGGCTGAAGTCGCCATTCTCGCTAGACTTGCGCGTCCGCGCATATTTTAGCGCTGTTTCGCCGTCGAAGTGATGGACGCCCGCCAGCAGCACAAACGGCTCGTATTCTATGCCGTCTACTGCCGGAAACTGCAAGTCGACGATGTTCTCCGGAACGTCAACCGTTACGCCGCCAAGCGTATCGATAATGCGCGCGAAACCGGCAAAATTCACGACCGCATAGTAGGGTATTTCAACATCGAGCACTCGCTCGAGCGTGGCGCGCGCCAGTTCGGCCCCGCCATACGCATACGCGGCATTGATGCGTTGCGGCTGCGGGAGCTCGCCAAGGCTGACGCGCAAGTCCCGCGGCACGGACGTCAGCAACACGCGCTCGTGATCTAAGTCTACGCTGACCATGACGATAGCATCACTGCGGCCGGAGAGCGTATCCCATGAATCCACGCCAAGCAGCAGGATGTTCACGACGTTCTGAGCCTCTTCAGGTTCCTCCGCAGGAGCTTTAGCCAGCGCCTCCATGCGCGGCTCCGCAGCTTGGCTGGGAGCAGTCGCAGCAGGCGTTACGGCGCATCCTATGAGCAGACCGCTGATAATATACAGACCGAATATCCGCCAAAGGGATCTGGTTCGCCCCATTTAACTCTAATTCCTCCACTCATTCCCAATAGTCGCAGGCACTTATCTTATATCATGTCAAACTTGTATGATAGCAATCTGAGAGAATAGCGCATGAGTGCTGCCCGTCTACCCACACCGAGAGTAAATGGGAGCATCATCCCTCCTGGATACTCTCGGTGGATTCACATTTCAAGTGCAACGTTTGTTTGAGGAATACTTCGGCTGGGGTTTGATAGTCAAGGCACTTGCGCGGCGTGTGATTGTAGGCTTGGATAAGTTGCGCAAAGCGCTCTGCAGACATCTCCGCCAGGTCGGTCTTGCGCGGCAGCATGCGCCGCATACGTCCGATAGCGTTCTCGATCCCTCCTTTCTGCCAGGGGGCGTGGGTGTCGCAGAAGAAGGTCTGGATGCCCAAGTCATGGAGGCGGTAATGACGCGCGAACTCGGTGCCGTTGTCGAAGGTGACGGTCTGTCGCCACGCTTCAGGCAAGACCGCGAGCAGATCGTACATGGTGCTGGCGATGGGGTCTGCCGCCTTGCCGGGCTGGCGCGCAGCGATGAGCAAGCGCGAGTGGCGCTCGTGCAGGGCGAGCACCGCGTGGCCGCCTCTCCCAAAGAGCATCAGGTCAGCCTCCCAGTGGCCGGGGGTTTGGCGGTCGGCCGCCGCCTGGGGACGTTCCGCCAGTGGACGGCGCTTGGCAATGAAGGAGGCCGGACTGCGCCCACTGCGCCGATGGGGTCGCCGTCTCGTCTTGCCTCGCGGCAGGTAGTGCCGCCAACTATAGTCCTTGGTGCGCGCCACCTGTCCGTATATGAAACGATAGATGGTCTCGTGGGAGATGACCGGTCCACCGGCATCCCGCGCCATGTGTCCCGCCACCTGCTCCGGCGACCAGCACTGTCGCAAGTACCCCAGCACGGTCTTGCGCAACGCAGCATCCCGTTCCAACTTGCCGCCAACCCAGCGCCGCGCCCACGCCTGTTCATCGGCATACGTCGCTCTGTAGCCCTGCGTACGAGACCCATTGCGTTTCACCTCCCGCATAATGGTCGATGGCGCGCGATCCAGAGCTGCAGCAATTTGCCGGTACGAGTGCCCCGCGGTGTGAAGCCGGGCCAGTTCACACCGCTCTTCAATGGAAAGTTGACGATAGTATGTTCCCATGGCAACACCTTAGCATGGTGTTGCACTTCGTTTGTGAGTCTAGCCTCCGGTTTGGGAAAGATGACACCGGCTGGCACGTGCTTCGACAGAGTCTCCGCTGCGTTTGTCGAATTGCCTTACGCACGTGGAGATGAATTCGCGCGCGCTGCGGAGTATCATGAAGCAGAGCAAGCCAAAACTGGATGCATCTCCTTGAATATCTCAGTCCAAGACATCGAACTAAACGTCCTCAACATGCGGACCCGCATGCCGTTTCGCTACGGCATTGCCTCGCTGGAGTCTGTTCCCCACCTTTTTCTTAGGGTCACGGCAGACGTTGACGGAGCGACTGCCGTGGGCGTTTCCGCAGAAGGTCTGCCGCCGAAGTGGTTTACCAAGAATCCCGAAACGTCTTTTGCCGAAGACCTCGACGAGATGCTCACGGTGATTCGGCAAGCGGTAAAGTTTGCCCTCGCCGCGCCTGCGGCCGTGAGCCCGTTCGATCATTGGGAAGAGGTCTACCAACGGCAGACAGCGTGGGCGGCTGAAACTAGCTTTCCACCCCTGCTCTGGGGCTTTGGCGTGAGCATGGTGGAACGGGCCTTGGTCGACGCCTTCTGCCGCGCCACCGGCAGGTCGTTCGAGCAAGCGGTACGGGACAATTCTCTCGGCGTGCGACTCGAGGCCCTCCATCGGGAGCTTGCCGGTAAAGAACCCGCCGCACTATTGCCGGATCGCGCCAACCGTACAATGATCATCCGTCACACGGTTGGTTTGGCCGACCCGCTAACCGACAGCGATGTTCCCCAAGAAGAGCGCTTAGCCGACGGCCTACCCCAATCCCTGGAGGCGAGCGTCCGGTTCTACGGCCTGACTCACCTTAAGATTAAGCTATCGGGTAATACTGGCGCAGACATTGAGCGGCTGCAGCGCATTGCACGGATCATGGAATCGCATGCGCCCGACGGTTACGCCCACACGCTGGACGGCAACGAATTCTACACGGAAGTCGGCCCGTTTCAGCGCTTCTGGGAGACGATTCAGTCCGAACCTTCACTCCGTTCGTTCCTTGACCGTGCGCTTTTCGTGGAGCAGCCGTTCCATCGCGACGTTGCGCTCGGGGAGTCTGTGCAAGTGGACCTCCAAAGGTGGCGCGACCGCCCGCCGTTGATCATCGATGAGTCCGATGGCGAGTTGAACAGCCTTGCCGATGCCCTGGATTGCGGCTACGCGGGCGGCAGTCACAAGAACTGCAAAGGGGTCTTTCGCGGGATCGTGAACGCCTGTCTCCTTGCTCATTATCGTCAGCGCGATCCAAGTCGTGCGTTTATTTTGAGCAGCGAAGACCTCTGCAGCGTGGGGCCGGTTGCCATGATCCAAGACCTCACGGTGGCGGCGAATCTCGGAATTACGCACGCCGAACGCAACGGCCATCACTACTTTGCGGGACTGAGCATGTACCCGCAGAGCGTTCAGTCTCAGGTGCTCGCCAGCCACAGCACCTTTTATCGCCGCCACGAGGAAGGGTTTCCTGCGCTCGACGTGCGGCAAGGGCGCGTGGACGTATCGAGCATAGTGGACGCGCCGTTTGGCTACGGCTTTGCGCTCGATACCACCCAATTCACGCCGCTGGACGATTGGACAGTAGATTCATTAGCAGACTAGCCTGCTTCTGGGTCAAATCGGCGCGCTGCCTTTATCCACCCTCTTGGGCGAAGAGCAGGATATGGCCGTTGCAGTCTTCTATTTCGAATTCGCGCAGACCGTATGGTTTGGTGACAGGTCCGTTCTCATACTCCGGTCGGATCGTGACGCCCCTCTGCCGGTACTCTGCGTAGAGTTCGTCTATCAGCACACAGTGGACATAGGTGTATCCCGCCGTAATCGGTTCAGTGCCGTGGCGGCGGCGGTAGCCGGTGAATCGCATACGCTGGGGACTCTTGCCGGCCCCACCGCCAATAGAGACCCGGGCATGCCCGCCGCTTGCCATGTCTACGAAGTCCAGTGAGAACCCCAGGATATCGCAGTACCACGCCGCCGTGGCTTCAACGTCCGCTACTTCCAGCACGGGCTGAATACCGTAGAACTGATACTTTTCAGAGTTAGCTCGCGCGTTCATTTATCCTCCTCACAGTCTATAAACTGTCTTTTTCACAGTTTTCAAACGAGTTGAAACTGCCCGCTTATGCACTCTCCTTAAGGGAAACCTCTGCACATCCATGGTCCGGAGCAATTCTCCCCTATCCTGGAGCCTGGAGTCCCCTCTCCACGAGGGAGAGGGCTAGGGTGAGGGCGAATCCCCGTCACTTCTACTCAGACCGGCTTGCCTGGCCGAGCTATGAGAAGTCCCCCCTACGGTTGAAACGGCTTCCCCATTCGGATCACACGTTCGGCCTTTGCATACCAGCCTTGCGGAGCATAGTCGGCGGTGTGGAGATAGCACCG
Organism: Chloroflexota bacterium; assembly: GCA_965216245.1. Taxonomy (GTDB): domain Bacteria; phylum Chloroflexota; class UBA11872; order VXOZ01; family VXOZ01; genus VXOZ01. The sequence continues at coordinate 3,228,063 of OZ244145.1, read as the reverse complement.
CACGCTGACCTCATCGCTGCCCGCCGTAAAGGTCAAGAGGCGGCTCATGGGTAAGGTTGTCCGCCCAGCGTGATGGCGCGCAAGGGCGGCGCAGTTGATGAAGCTCACGTTCCACTTGCGCTCGACGTGCGACCGCCCGCCGTGCCGGTCGTCGGGATGGGTATGGGTGTGGCCGCCGAGCCACAGGTCAATTGCACCGGGCTGGCTCGCAAGGTAGCCCTCGAATGCCTGCGCATCGGGTTTGTCATCCAAGAAGTACAAATACGAAGCACCTGCCGGGCCGCCGTCAGCAAAGTAGCCGTGGTAGTGGCCGCGCCATGCGCCGTTTTCATCCTGGCGGTAGCCTTCCCAGGGACCGGACGCCACAGTGGTCTCCTTGAGCATGTGATGATGCGCGGAAACAATAATACTATCGGGGTTTTTCTCTACCAACTCTTGCCACCACGCAAAGGTCTCGCCCGTAACCGCCCCCGATGGGTAGCCTCCCCCTTTTGGATTGCGGCCGACCGGTGGCGGCAAGTCATTCCGATCGCTCATCATCAGGAAGAGCACATTGCCCGCCCGAAAGGCATACCGCTCCCACGTACCCTCCACGGGATAGGGACGTCGGGATGGATCCACACCGGAAAACTGCCGGTTTTCACCGGTGGGATCAACCCACTTGCGGAACCACCATTGAGGCGGCTCCGTATAGAACGTAGCATCGTGATTGCCCGCCAAGTTATAGAAATGCTCGCGGCCGTGTGCTTGCGCCGCGCCGAACTGCCGCACAACTTCCTCACCTTCCGCATCGTCCGGTGAGCCTTGGTTGCCGGAAAGATCGCCGAGATGCAGCATGATGTCCCACTGAAACGGCGGTCCGCCCTCGTCGCCGCCGTGTTCGGACTGCCGGATTGCCTCGGCCAAGCTCTCGCGGCCAAATCTCTTGTCTGTACCTACATGCGCACAGCCGGTAACCCAAACTGAAAACGAATTCGCTGACATTTGTATTCCTTCATCCGGCACAAGCAAAATGCATTGGGACTTTGTAACATTTCAGACAATTATGTAAATATGGCCGCCTACGGTCGGTGAGTTGCAGGTGTGTCTACGCTGTGTCCCTCTACAGCATCCAGCGTTCTAGCGCGCCGCCAACAAGCTTCTTCATGGTAAACACAACTCTCTGCGGTCGCAAAGACATCCCGTCTGAGAATCGCTATCATAAGGGGCAGCTAACATGCTGCTCATGTAGTGGCTAGGCAGAAGCGTAGTTTCCCACACCCCCGCGGATTGGGCGCGATATGAGTTCAGAATCTTCAGTCGGGCATTGTGCGCGAGTCCGAGGCGACGACCAGGGAGGATGGATGGGGGGGAAGTTTCTCTCAATTGACCAAGCAGCTTGGCTCATCCAGGATGGCGACGCCATCGGCGTTTGCGGATTCGTCGGTATTGGGCACCCCGAGGCGCTCTCCGCCGGGGTTGAGCGGCGCTTCCTGAAGACCGGAGAACCACGGAATCTCACACTCATGTACGGCGCCGGTCAGGGCGACCGCCAAACGCGCGGCCTCAATCACTTCGGCCACGAAGGGCTTGTCAAGCGTATTATTGGCGGGCATTGGGGTCTTGCGCCCAGGCTATGTCAACTCGTCCTCGACGGCAAGATCGAGGGATACAACTTTCCCCAGGGCGTCATCATTCATCTCTTCCGCGACATCGCCGCAGGCAAGCCGGGCACGCTCACTCATGTGGGTCTGCACACGTTCGTAGACCCGCGCCTGGAAGGGGGACGCGTCAATCCGGCATCCACACCGGAGCAACTCGTGCAGCTTCTCAAACTGAATGGCAAAGAGTGCCTCTTCTATCCGCGTATCGAGCTCGACGTCGGCCTCATCCGGGGCACAACCGCCGATCCCGACGGCAACATCAGCATGGAACGCGAAGCGGTCTACGGCGAGATGCTGAGCGTTGCCCAAGCTGTGCATAACTGCGGGGGCACCGTGATTGCGCAGGTAGAGCGCACAGTTTCTACACCCCTGCCCACGCGGCAGATCAAGATTCCCGGGATTCTCGTTGACGTGGTCGCGGTGGCCGACCCAGCCGAGCACTGGCAGACGTTTAGCGAGGACTTTAATCCGGCGTACGTTTCCGAATCCCGCGGCGAGGCGCCGGACTTTCCGCCGCATCCACTCGACGAACGCAAGATTATTGCCCGCCGCGCCGCGCTTGAGCTGCGCAGAGGAGATATCGTCAATCTCGGTATTGGCTTGCCGGAGAGCGTGGCCGCAGTGGCGGCGGAAGAAAGCATCATCGCTGACTTGGTAATGACCGTGGAGAGTGGTGCTATTGGGGGCGTACCCGCAGGCGGCTTTTCGTTTGGCGCATCTTATATGCCCACGGCTCTTATCGACACGCCGTATATGTTCGACTTTTACGACGGCGGCGGGCTGGACATCGCCTGCCTGGGCGCTGCCCAGATCGATGCCGCAGGCAACGTGAATGTCAGCCGCTTTGGCAGCGTCGTGCCGGGCGCGGGCGGATTCATCAACATTAGCCATAACGCAAAGCGTGTCGTGTTTTGCGGCACCTTCACTGCCGGCGGCCTTGAGATTACGGTCCATGATGATGCCCTGCAGATCGTCCGCGAGGGCAAACATCCAAAACTGGTGCAAGCCGTCGAGCAGATAACCTTCAACGGCGCCTACGCGCGCTCACTCGGACGTGCTATCACCTATGTGACCGAACGCGCGGTCTTCACTCTTACCGATGACGGTCTGACACTTGTAGAAATCGCCCCCGGCGTGGATCTGCAAAGGGACTTGCTGGCACACATGGCGTTCAAGCCGCACATCGCGCCCGATCTGCAGCTGATGGATTCGCGCCTGTTTCGTGATGAGCCGATGAGTCTGGCGCAGCAATTTACGTAACTCAAGAGTCTCGGTTGGAGAGGAGACGGGCAAGCTTTCAGCTTCCTTCCCGGTATAAACCCAACGCTAAATGTGACAGTCAACACAACTAAGTACAATAGCTCCTAACTTAAGGAGGTTAGACAAAGAACATGAGCAATCGACAGCCGGTGATTCTTGGGGCCGCCCGCACTCCCATAGGGAAATTCGGCGGAGCCCTCAGCGAGTTCTCTGCGCCACAGCTTGGTGTCGTCGCGGCGCAGGCCGCGTTGGCGCGGGCGGACGTAGCGCCTGATGTGGTGCAGGTCTCGATCTTCGGTCAGGTGTACCAGGGCGGCAGCGGCATGAATACAGCCCGCCAGGTTAGCTTGCGCACGGGTGTACCTGAGTCAGCGCCGGCCATGACCATCAATCAGGTCTGCGCCTCGGGCTTGCAATCCGTGGCGCTCGCCGCACAGTATATTCGGCTAGGCGAGATTGACGTGGCGCTGGCCGGCGGCACGGAGTGCATGAGCCAAGCGCCCTATGTCCTGCCCGGTGCGCGCTGGGGCAACAAGCTGGGTCATGCCACCCTGGTTGACACTCTTCTCAGCGACGGACTCTGGGACGCATTCGCCGACTGCCACATGGCCAACACCGCTGACACTCTCGCGCAAGAATACGGCATATCCCGCGAAGCGCAAGACGAATACGCTCTGCAAAGCCAGCAGCGGTATGCGGCAGCGGCGCGCGCCTGTCACATTGCCGCGGAAGTCGCCCCGGTGTCGGTACCGCAGCGCCGGGGACCGCCTAGAGTGATAAGCGACGATGAATATCCGCGTTCGGATACGACCATCGAGGCTCTGGCGTCGCTCCGTCCCGCCTTCAAAGACGTTACCACCATCACCGCCGGCAATGCATCCGGCATCAACGACGGCGCAGCCGCAATCGTGGTGGCATCCGCTGAATGGGCGGAGACACATGATTTGCAGCCGCTCGCGAGCCTCACGGCGGTCGCGACCACCGGCGTCGCGCCCGTGCGCATGGGTATCGGGCCGGCAAAGGCAATTCGCATACTCCTCGACAAAACCGGACTGACCCTTGATGACATAGACCTCCTCGAAGTCAATGAAGCGTTCGCCGCTCAAGTTCTGGCCGTGGAGGCCGAACTCCAGTGGGATCGCGCGCGCGTAAACGTGAACGGCGGGGCAATCGCCGTCGGCCATCCCGTCGGCGCGAGCGGTGCCCGCATACTGGGCACGCTCATATACGAAATGCAGCGACGCAACGTGCGCCGAGGCATTGCCGCGCTCTGCGCAGGCGGCGGCATGGGCATCGCTGCTCTAGTGGAACGAGAGGTGCACTAGCTTCATGAGATTGGATAGCAAATGCGCGCTCATTACCGGCGCTTCCCAAGGCATCGGTCGCGCCACCGCACTCACCCTCGCCCGTGAGGGCGCCAACGTGGCCGTCAACCACTACCCGGATACGGCGGGTGTGCACCGCCGAAACGCGGAGGCCGTAGCCAAGGAGGTGGAGAGCATGGGTCGCCGGGCGCTGATCGTTGGCGCGGACGTGGCCCAGGAGGAGCCCAGCGCGAAAATGGTCGAGCAAGTCATTCAAGAGTTTGGCTGCCTCGACATTCTGGTCAACAATGCCGGCATTCTGCGAGACGCGACCCTCCGCAACTTGACCCGCGAACACTGGGATGAGGTGCTCGACGTCAACCTCGGCAGCATGTTCAATTGCTCGAAACCTGCGGCAAATCACATGCGCGAGCGCGCGACGGGCAGCATTGTCAACGTGGCTTCGGTGATCGCGCTCATGGGTAACATCGGCCAGACCAATTACGCGGCAGCCAAGGCCGGCGCCATTGGCTTCACCAAGTCCCTGGCCAGAGAGTTGGCGCGTTACCACGTCCGTGTCAATGCTGTGGCGCCCGGGTTCATGGATACCGACATGACGCGCGCCATCGACGACGAAATCAGGGAGCAGGTACGCCGGCAAATCCCGCTCGGACACTTTGGCAGGGCAGAAGACGTAGCCGCCGCTATTCTCTTCCTGGCCTCGGACGACGCCCGCTACATCACCGGTGAGGTTCTTAGCGTCAACGGCGGTTGGTATATGTAGAATAAGCAGTCACGAATGAGCATCAGCAGAAACCATGTCTTACCCCTGCTGTTCAATCGACGGAAGGAAATCTAAGCGGAAGCTCTCTCGACAACCGGCCCTGATTTACTATTCAGTGCGAGTGGTTAAGACGCAGGTTACAAACCTGCGCTACCAGGGAAATCAGGTTCAGACGCAGGTTACGAACTTGCGCTACCGGGGATAACAAGCTCTTTGATCTGTAGCGCGGGGGCTTGTCCCCGCTCCGCTGGAAGTAATTGTTAAACGGCACGAAAGGAACCATCCAATGCTCATCGATACCGCGCAATTCAAGACAAAGGACCTCGCCGACGACGCGGTGCTGCCACCGGAAAAGACCGCGCTCATCATTGTAGATATGATGCGGCGCTTCTGCGATCCGACCTGGCTGGGTAGCGGTAGCAAAGAGAGCGAGCGCTGGTTTACGGCTGAATTGCAGACCGTAATCCCAAACTTGCGCTCGATCCTCGACGCCTTTCGCGCTTCCGGCGGCCTCGTGGTCCACGTCGTCAATGCCAAGTGGACTATGGACGCCCGTGAGGCCGTACCCTACCAGCGCGGTCGCGACTACGACTACTTCGACTCCCACGCCATGTCGGTCATAGACGAGCTTGCTCCACAGCGTGAGGAGATTATTGTTCGAAAACTCACGAGTTCGGCGTTCACCGGTACGGGCCTCGACTATATGCTGAACAATGCCGGCATCAGGAACGTCGTGCTCACCGGACAGTACGGCGGCGCGTGTGTCTTCTATAGTCTGATCCAGAGCCGCGAATTCGGCTTCACTAACTTCTGGCCGAGTGACGCTATCTTGCATGCCTCCGCCGTGGATCAGGCCATGATAACGCCACTAGTAGGCACTCGCTGGGCGACGCTGGCTAATTCGGCGCAGATTGCACAAGCCGTTAGCCGGCAACGCGCACAAGTGTAGGCGTTTACCACGCGCGCTCACCTTCTTCCTTGACAGTGAGCACACTCGGTGCTAATCTCCAACCAACCGATTGGTTGGACCACCCACAAAGGAACTTTAAAATGACTCGACGAAAGATGTTACTTGGTCTCGGTTCCGGCGCTGGTTTCGCGCTGTTGGCGGCCTGCGGTCAGGCGACGACGATGACCGATGCGCCAAAGGCCGAAGAGAAGATGGAGCCCAAGGCAGAGGAGAAGCCCGACCCGCCGGATACTTACGAAATTCGGGTCTTTACGACTTCCCGTTGGGATCTCAGCCAAGGCATCGGTTTGGAGGTTGTACAGGAACTTGAGGAGGCCAACCCCGGCCTTACCGTCAACGCCACCGTTGAATCCGGCAATCGCATGGACAAGATGGTGACCGCCGTGGCCGCCAATTTCGGGCTCGACGTGGGGCAGGCGGGGTCGTGGCAAGCGCAGACGCTCGCCGTTCTAAACCTACCGCTCGGACTCGACTCCTACATGGCGGCATCCAACGTCATCAAGAAAGAAGAGATCTGGGAGTCGCTGCGCGGCGACTTGCAGTGGAAGAATGTGGTGCAGGGCATGCCGTTCGGTCCCGACATCCGCTTTCTCTACACGGGCAATAAGGCCTATCTCGACGTTGGGCTCGACCCGGAAAGCCCACCGGCAAGCTGGAGTGACCTTGAAGACGTGATTTCCACTATCTATAAGGTCAGCGGTGACAAGATCGAGCGCCTGGGATTCGATCCGCTGCGCGGCACCGGCGGCAACCATCTCTGGATGGTGCCTCTGTGGCAGTTGGGCGGCGAGGTCACTACGCCGGAGGGACTGGTCACCCTCAACACACCCGAGGCTGAAGAGGCGCTGAACTGGCAGAAGCGCAGCATCTTCGATGCCCAGGGCGGCTATAACCAGGTATTGGAGTTCTGGGGTGAGGCGGCACGCTATCCTGCTTACTTCCAACCCTTCTTCCAAGGCGTGGTAGGCAACATGCACCTGACCAACTCCGAGCGTGCCGGTCAGATATTACCGAATCAGCCCGATTTCGAGTTCAACTATGGCCCCTATCCCGTCCCCGAGGGCGGGCGACAGGCCGGCTACGGTGGTTGCCATACCTGGTACTTGACCATAGACTCGCCAAATCCGGATAAGGCGTGGAAGTTCCTGGAGCACTTTGGCAGCCGCAGCGTAAATATTCGCTGGGCGCAGCACTTCGACCGTCTGCCCATTCGCTCCGACGTGGCGGACTCCGAAGAGTACCACCAAGGCGACGACTTCGTGCGCTTCTCTGCCAACATGATGCAGCACCGCAAGTTTGTCATCCCCTTGCCGGGCGCGCCGCAGGTGCTGTCGTTCGTCAACGGGTTTGTCCCGGATGTCATGGCAGGCAACCGCACGATTCCCGAGGCGCTCAAGGAAGCCAACGACCAAGTCCAGACCATCCTCGACGACTTCCTGGAAGAGCACGGCCAATCGCGGTAACGTAGTTCAATTTACTCGGCAAAGCTAAGAGAGGGAGGAGGCCGCATGGCCTCCTCCTTCTTCACTGAAAGGAAAGGTGCCACGTGACAGGCGAAGATCCCAAACTCTCAGGAGCCGACGTTGACCCCCTCCGGCAAAATCTCTTCGAAGCGTACGATGCTTGGCTCATGGGTCAATGCCGTCAGCGCTACGACGAGCGTGCTGGGCGCTGGCAGCGGGACTACTCAAGTCAGGAGGCGTACTCCCGCTCGGTGGCACAAAACCGAGACCGCCTGCTCGCCATGATCGGCGGCTGGCCTTGGGAGCGTGGGCCCTTGGAACCAAGCATCGAGGAGATCGCCACCACCGATACCTATACGGCGTCGCGAGTCTTCTATACCTCGTTCGACGACGTGCGGGTGGACGCCATTCTTATTCGGCCCCATGGCGAAGGGCCGTTTCCGGCAGTCCTGGCCCAGCACGGTGTTAACCACACGCCGGAGCAAATCTGCGGTTTCACCGAACCGGAGTATAGCGCCGCCTATCACGAAATCGGCGTGCGCCTCGCCAAGCACGGCTATGTGGTCATTGCGCCGCGTATGATTGGCGGCTACGGCGAAGACCGTTTCAACGTGCCCAATGTTCCCTCGCTACGCAACCACGAGCAGGGCCGCGCCCAGAATCAGATCCACCGTAAAGCCATCCTCATCGGTCAAACCATTCAAGCGCTGGAGTATTTCACGCTATCCCGCGCCGTAGACTACCTGGAAACGCTGCCGGAAGTGGACAATGACCGCATCGGCCTTTACGGCCTTTCACGCGGCGGTCGCGCCGCCCTCTGGATGGGCGCTCTGGAGCAACGCTTGCAGGCAGTCGTTTCCTCCGCGTGGTTCAACGAACGCTTTAGCAAAATGCTGCTGCCGGATTCTATCAATGGCGCATTCATCGAGACCTCTTCCGAGTTCCAATTCATACCAAATCTATTTAGGGAATTTGGTGACGCCGACATAGCCTCCCTCATCTGCCCGCGGGCGTTCTTCGTGGAGGACGGCAAGCACGACGGCGCCGTGTGGTGGCCCAATGCCATACAAGAGTTCAAACTCGTTGAAGCCAATTATGAAAGTCTCGGTATACCGGAGAAGTGCGGCATCCGCATTCACGAGTTGGGACACGAGACCGAGCCGGAAGACGAGATCACAGACATTCAAGCGGTCGCGTTTCTCGACCGCTGGCTGAAGACCGGGTAAGGAGTTCTCGCTTTGCGCGACACCCGTATTCTCGGTCGAAGACTGTGCCGTTCGAGTGTAGGATTGACAGCGGCTTTGACGTTCGCCCTGAGCTCGTCGAAGGGCAATCCGTTCATGGTTCTATAGAGCCTGAGTTGAGCCTGCCGAAGTGCTTACCGCGAACGGATTCCCCGCGGAACCTGAGAGTTGAGTAATACCACGAGTGGGATATGATGCCACGACTGCTGAACCTCTTCATCGATCCCCACGTCATACGACGACGCGATGAAGCCCTGAGCGACAAATCCGGTAGCGCAGGTTTGAAACCTGCGCCTACCAGGGAAATGGACATTCACGTCGCCGGTCTCGCGTGCACGGGCATCTGCGTGCGGCGTACACAACAGGGCCTCGAGACGCTGCCGGGCGTTCAGGCCGTTAGATTCAAACCTGACGAAGACACATTCACCGTGCGGTACCATGGTGACGCGCTTGAGCATGATCGGGTAGAGAAGGCTGTCCGCCAGCAAGTGGTCGCCAAACCGGTGCGCAAGCTGCTCGATTGGATCGGCCGCCCGTGCCGGCGAGCCGTGCTCTAGTGAGCATGACTTGGCCGCTGTGTCCTTTTCACACCAACAAATAGAGACAAACTCCCAGCAGAGTCAGAGCAGGACGTTCCCGTTCGCACTGAGCCTGTCGAAGTGTGAGCGGGAACGGTCTGCCGCCGTATGCGGTTGCTTGAAGGCAAGCTTCTGCTATGGCGCCTCCCTCTATGACGGCTTGTGCAGCGCTCCACTTCGCGGCTTGTATCTCCTCACAATAGCGGCTACAGTGATGCTGATGGTGCCAGTCGAATGCCCAAGCCGGCAGTTTTGGCCTTCAATTGAAAAGACTAGCCAAATCCTAGAGGAAGACCGTCTTGCCCGCACCTCCAATTCAAGCTGAGACCCCCAATATGCAGGGCCGGCATACCCCACCCATCCTGACCACGGTGGTCGGCAGTTACCCCGCGCCGGCGTGGCTGCTCGCCATGCCGAGCAAACCGGCTCTGCACGACGCCATGCTGGCCGTATTCAAGACCCAGGAGCTTGCCGGCATTGATGTGGTGACGGATGGCGAACTCTCCCGCTTCGATGTCAATCATCCGGAAACGCAGGGCATGATCGAGTACTTCATTCAACCGCTGGCGGGTGTAGACTCTACATTCAGTCGCGCCGATGTTGCAGCATTTCGCCGGCAAGCGGGCATGCAGTTTCGCAAGCAGCCGGCGGGTGTCGTCAGGGAAGCCATCGGCGAGGGCACGCTAGACCTTCCCGCCGCCGCATCCGGCAGTGCCCTCACTACAAAGCCGCTCAAGTTTACTGTGACAAGCCCATACATGCTGGCGAAGTCCTTGCTGGACCTGCATTATCGTGACATTCGCGAACTCGCATTCGCAATTGCCGATGTCTTTAAGCAGCAAGTCGCAAACCTCGATGCCGCCGTGTTGCAGATAGACGAAGCCAACCTTGTCGGTTCGCCGCATGACGGCGAGTGGGCGGCTGACGTCCTCAACCGCGTTTTCGCGGGGTTTAGCGGTCAGAAGGCAGTGCATCTCTGCTTTGGCAACTACGGCGGCCAAACCATCCAGCAGGGACTCTTCAAAGACCTGCTCCCCTTCTTCAATCGGTTAGCATGCGACCACCTCATCTTGGAACTTGCTCGTCCCGGGGACGCAGAGCTACCGGTATTTCTTGACCTCAAACCCGAAGTTGCCCTGGGTATCGGCGTCGTTGACATCAAGGACAACGTCGTGGAATCGCCTGAATTCATCGCCCGCCGCATCGAGCGCGCCGTCACGGTGCTGGGACCGGAACGCATCAAGTGGGTGCATCCCGATTGTGGCTTCTGGATGCTCTCCCGCATCGTAGCCGATCAAAAGATGGCCGCGCTGGTCAAGGGCCGCGATCTCTTTCTGGGACACAATACACGTAAGGAGTGACAAATGGGCCAACAAGCACGCGTTGCCGTCATCACGGCCCCGTCGGGCACCATGCACGTCAGCGGCTTCTTGGAAATCCTGGCGGCACTGCCCGAGGTCGCACAGCTCGCACTGGTGACCAACGGCGCTGATGATATAGAGTCCCATGCGCGAGCGCACCTCGGCACGCGCCTCGTCGGCGTTTATCCTGATGCGGATGCGTTGTTTGCCGCATTTCAACCGGAGCTGACCATCGTCAGCTTAGAGCCCCGCACTGCGCCGGCAACCATCGCCGCCTGCCTGCACAATGGCAGCCACGTGCTCGCGGAGAAGCCCGCCTGTCTGCAGTGGGAGGAATTCGCGGGGCTGGCCTCCGTGGCCGAAGAGCAGCAGCGCAACATCGGTCTGGCCTTTGCCGCGCGAGGGTTTCCATTCTTGCAAGATGCGAAACGCCTCGTCGCCAGCGGCACGCTCGGCAAACTCTACGGCGTCGATACCTATTTCATCGCCGACCAGACGCGTGTGCAACAGGCCGAATGGCAGGCATCATGGTTTTCGCAGAAGGCCTACGCCGGTGGCGGACACCTCATGTGGCTGGGAATTCATTATGTCGATCTGCTGCACCACCTCACCGGCCAGCGCGTTGTGGAAGTCGCAGGACTGACCGCAGTCGTCGGCGGTGCGCCCATCGACACGGAGGACGCCGCCGTCGCCGTGCTGCGCTTTGAAGACGGTATGGTCGGCACGTTGACCTCTGCCTACTACCTCGACCGCAACAAGCAATCGCACCTCCATCTCTGGGGCGCGCAAGGCTGGCTGCGCGGACGCCCCAACGACTGGGAGAGCCTGGAGTGGTACAGCACCCATCCCGCCGAGCGCTCCGCGCCCTATCGCACGATCCGGTACGATTCGCCCACCGGCGATGCCATGTCCACCTACTACGGCTTGGTCCGCGCGTCTGTGCTCGGTGCGTTGGGCATGGCGGCGCATCCCGTCACAACAGCCGAATCGCTCCACGTCCTCAAGGTCGTCCACGCCATCTACCGCGCCGCGGAAACCGGCCAAACCCAGCGCGTCGAGTGAAAACCGCCCAGACCGTCGCGACAAGCTGCTAAATGCATGAAGGAAAGAGCAATGAAACGATACCGAGCGGCACTAATCGGCTGCGGGGGAATGAGCACGTCCCACCTGCGCGCACTCAATGAAGTCCCGGAAATAGACATCGTGGCGGTGTGTGACATTGACGAAGGCCGTCTGCAAGCGGTTGGCGATGCGTTCAACGTTGCAAACCGCTACACCGACTACCATGCCATGTTCGCGGCAGAACGACCGGACATGGTGTCAATCGCTACTCAAGGGCCCCAGCATTGCGCTGCCACCATCGCTGCTGCCGACCACGGCGTGCACGTGCTCTGCGAAAAGCCGATGGCTCTCGACCTGGCGGAAACCGACCGGATGGTTGATGCCTGCGACAGGGCCGGCGTAAAGCTCGCCATCAATCACCAGGCTACCGTGCGTCCTTCCCTGAAACGCATGCGAGCCATGATCGAGAATGGCGACATCGGCGAGGTCATCCTGGTGCGCGGCAACAACAAGAGCGGCCGCAAGGCCGGCAACGAGTTGATGGAGATGGGCACCCACGTCTTCGACCGCATGCAATACATCGGCGGGGCGCCGCAGTGGTGCTTTGCGCACCTGACGTGGCAGGGAGAGGCCGCCACTACCGCTCACATCATGGATTCACAGGAAATGAGCCCCCGCGACCGCGCCTCCGGCTTGGTGCTGGGAGAACGCGCCTTTGCCCTCTTCGGCATGACGCGCGCGCCGGTAGGTGAGTGCTATTTCCTCGGTTATGAGAAGACCAACAGCCTGCTCTACAGCGTTGACGTGCTCGGCACGAAAGGCCAGCTCTCGTTGCGCGGCACCGGCACGCGGCGCGGCAGCGGCGATCTTTTCCACTTGCCCGTGCCTGCCTTCTATGCCCCCGACTTGCAGGAGGAGCCGCTGTGGCAACGCGTGGAGGTGCCGGAGGAGAATGATCCTGGCTTCGGGAAGGAGGGCATCACGCCCATCCTGCGTGAACTCATCTCATCAATTGAGACCGGCAGCGAGCACCCGTGCAGCGGGGAAGCAGGCCGCCTCAACCTGGAAATGGTGATGGCGATCTACACTTCGCACTTGTCCGGACAGCGCGTCAGCATCCCCCTTGCCGAGCGGAGGCATCCATTGTCCGCGGGATCAACTCTCGTACCACAATCGTAGCCAGCGCAGTTGGGAAATCGAATAGCCCCGGAGAGCCAGGTGAGCTCCTCGGGGCTAATCGTTTATCTCTTCGTCAGTGATGCAGATCACGTTTTAGCGGTCGGCAGCGATTCCGACCTCTGCCTTACGAGTCCTACAGGCATGTCCCACCCGCGGCCGTCAGTGTATCAACGCTACCGCTATTGCTACGGCCAGCTAATGATTACCGGCTCGCTAGTAACGTTTGTACTATCCGACCTGAGAGCAATTACCTGAAAGATGAGGCTTTTGGTGCCATCCTGTCGGTCGATATAGTTGAAACTGAAATTGCCACCGGCGGTCGTGCTTCCTGAAACCGCCTGTTTTACGCCCAGGACCTTGCCACTTCCAACCACCACCACAGTGATGCTCGTGGCATTGGTAGCTGAGATTCCTAAGGACACTGCACCGTCCGAAGATCTCGCCTGATATCGGCGTGAGCCCGGTGGATTCTCCGTCGCTGTGAATTGCCCGTCCAATTGTTGGATTGCAAACGTAAACTCCACACCACCGGTCGCAGCGGGCGTACCGGCCGTAGGCGTCCCTTGGAAGAATGGCTGTTGCGTCGCGGCAGGCTCTGGCGTCGCAGCAGGTTCCCGTGGTTCCGGCTGCTTCGGTACGCGCAAACTCTGACCTACGCCGATCGTATTGGGGTCAGCCAGGCAGTTCGCCGCCTGCAGCGTATCCACGGTCGTATCGCTGCGGTCGGCGATGCTATAGAGCGTATCCCCAGCCTCCACGGTGTAGACGGGCCAATCGTTTCGCGGCGTGCACGACGGCGCCGGGCTTGTGGGTTGCGGCCCTTGAGTCGACAGAGGGACAATTGTCGGCACCGGTGGGGTGGAGGCCGCCTGTGTCGGACGTTCAATTGGGATCACCGTTGGGATTTTATCGGGTGTGGGCGTTGCATCGTCACCGTTGCCGTCTCCCACGAATGGGAGGCACGCAGCCGCAAAGACCGCAAAACCCAACAATAGAAGAATTAACCGAAGGCTCGTTAGGCTCGTTTTCACTGGCGACACTCCTCCTCTAGCACGCTATCTTTGCCACGGCCCGAAAGGATGGACAGACCAAACGTCTCTGTGTCTGACGTGGTATGGAATATCTACCAATCCAAGCTGCGCTTGGGCGAATAATACAAACGGGGGTGCATTCAGCGCAGTCCAATACGCACTCTCTGGGATTGAAGAAAGGGGCTATCTACAATAATGCCTGTTCTTGCCACACAATTCAACCGGGCAGCGGCATCCGGTACGAATCGGCGCTAGAGCAATGTGCGGGCCTTGGCCGCAATATGCTCGGCGGTCAAGCCATATTTCTTGAGGAGCGCAACCGCTTCCCCGGATTCAGCGTACGTATTCTCCACTCCAACGAATGCCATGGGACATGGGGCGTGCTCGACAACCGCCATTGCAACCACGCTGCCCAGTCCGCCTTGGACCAGATGTTCCTCAGCCACCACAATCTTGCCCGTCTCGCGCGCCGCACTGGTGACCGCTTCCACGTCTAGCGGCCGCACGGTGTGCACATCGAGCACGCGGGCCTGCACACCCTCTGCGGCAAGCGCCTGCGCCGCTTCCAGTGCGGCAGCCACCATAATGCCGTTGGCAATGAGTGTAATGTCATTGCCGCTGCGCAACTCGTTCGCCTTGCCCAACGTAATGTCAGGATCGTCGCCGTAGACGAGCGGCACGTCCGGTCGGCCCACACGCATGTACGCCGGTCCTTCGGACTCCAACATCGCCGCCACCGCCTTGTGCGTCGATGGCTCATCGGCGGGTACGATCACAGTAAACGTCGGCAAGCCCAAAGCCAGGGCCACGTCCTCAATCGCCATCTGGGAAGGGCCGTCTTCACCGATGCTGATGCCGGCGTGACTGCCCACCACCTTGACGTTGAGATTCGGGAATGCTACCGACATGCGCAACTGGTCGTAGGCGTTGCACATGATGAAGCAGGCGAAGCTGGCGATCACCGGCAGCTTGCCGCAGGCCGCCAGGCCCGCGCCGATCCCCACCAAGTTCGATTCCGCAATGCCCACGTTGATGAAGCGCTCGGGAAACTCCTGAGCAAACCATTCCGTGCGGGTTGAGTTATTTACGTCGCCATCTACTACTACGATGTCCGAATTGGTCCGGCCGGCCTCGCGCAGAGCGGCGCCAAACGCATCGCGGGTTGCCTTGCCCATTTTGAAACCGGTATCAGGTTCTACTGCCATCCCAATTCCTCCAGGGCGCGTTGCTCTTCTTCCTTGGTAAGCGCTTTGCCGTGATACGAGTAGTCCGCTTCCACAAAGGAAACGCCTTTGCCCTTCACTGTGTGCGCGATGATGCAGGATGGGCGTCCCTGCGTCGCCTTGGCGCGCTGCAACGCGGTCGCCACAGTTTCCATATTGTGACCGTCAATCTCCTGGACATCCCATTGAAAAGCCCGCCACTTCTCGGCAAGCGGAGAGTAGTCCAGCACGTCTCGCACCCAGCCGGTCTGCTGGGCCTTGTTGTGATCGACAATTGCCGTAACATTATCGAGGTTGTAGTGAGCCGCCGTCATGGCAGCTTCCCATATCTGGCCTTCGTCCTGCTCGCCGTCACCCAAGATGACGAACACATGGAAGTCTCTCTTCTCAATGCGGGCGGCGAAAGCATGACCCAAGCCGAGGGATAGGCCCTGGCCCAAAGAGCCGGTGCTGGCTTCTACGCCGGGCAAACGGGACATGTTAGGATGCCCTTCCAGCGGGCTCTCGATCTGCCTTAGCGTCGCCAGCATATCCGTGGAGAAATACCCGGCGTGGGCCAGGACGACATAGAGCAACGGGCTCGCATGACCTTTGCTCATGATAAAGCGATCGCGGTCTTTCCATTGGGGCTCTGCGGGATTGTACTGCATGATACCGCCGAAATAGAGCGCCGCCATGATCTCGACGCCGGAGAGCGAGCTCGACGGATGGCCCGATCCCGCAATCGTCGTACAGGTAATTATGTCGCGTCGCAGTATGCGCGCCTGTTCTTCCAGTTCTTCGATTGACATCTTCATCGCTACACTCACAGCTTCTATTGTCTCTCTTTCAGCATCTCTCTTTAGCCGGCTCATTGCTTATATCTGCTTGCACCCTCCACGCTCAGTGCAATTTCAGATTGCTCACGCAAACTCTTCTAGGTGCTCGCTAAGCCTCTTTTGAGTGTTGGCTCAGCCTCTTCTAGGTGCCCGCAAAGAGCCTTCGCAACATCCGAACACACTCACCCTATTGTACCGTCTATCCGCCCCAGGCGCGAATGAGAGCGGAAGGTTTCCTGTACAGAGTTCCTCTGTATTTTGCGAGTACAATGGACCTCCATTCGCATTTCAATGGGAAATCTTGAGCTGTTTCCACTTTAGGAATTGCAAGAGGGCAGTGGCGCTTTGGTGGGCAATCGACTGCGCGCGCTGCGAGAACGTCGATGCTATACTAGCCGCGACGAGGACCTCTGGAAAACAAGCCGGACACGCCGTACGGCACATGCATCCAATACAGCACTATTCGGGTACGGGCCGGTACAATTCCAAAGCGTCTCGGCGTGCCTGGCGGCTAGCAGTAAGTGGCCCAGAATGCACTCAACCTTAGGCGATGACTGAATCAACGGCCGAGAACAGCAAACCTAAGACCCGCGCCTTTCCCACCGTCTGGCAAGCGATAGTCTTGCTTGCCCTCCTCGTGATATTGCAATTGGGCGCTACAGTGGTTGTCGCCGCCTACCAAGCAATTCAATCCATTCCGAATCAACAACTGACCACACTGCTCACCATTGTTAGTGTAGCCACCTTCGGGGCGACGGCCATCGTAGCGGTAGCATGGTCACGCATTTCCGCGCGGGAAATCCTTTACCTGCGGGGTTTTTCGCCCGCTCTGCTGCTGCCGATGCTTATAATGGCGCTCGGTCTCATCATCGTAATATCGGAACTCGGCAACGTCCTGCAACGATTCCTGCCGGTACCGGACTGGTTTATGGAAATGCTCACCGAGCTTGGTCTCGGCCAGGGCTTTGCGCTTGGCACCTTCATTGTACTCGTGGTCGTCGCGCCCCTCACTGAAGAGCCCATCTTCCGCGGCATATTGCTGCACGGCTTTGCGCGCAACTACGGCACTAAGTGGGCTGTCTTTGGCACCGCATTCCTGTTTGGCGCGATTCATATGAACCCTTGGCAATTCCTGGGAGCTTTCTTCCTTGGTCTTGCCTTTGCTTGGTGGACGTTACAGACCAAGTCCCTGCTTCCGGCATTAATCGGCCACGCCCTGAACAACGGCATGGTGGTCGTTATGGCTGACGTGCTGCACGTGGAAATTCAAGGCTTCAGCGCCTGGGAAGAAGGAGTGCACGCGCACCAGCCGTGGTGGTTTACGCTTGCAGGTGTGGTGCTGCTGCTGGTTGGTGGGGGAATTCTGTTCCGGATGTGGTCGCGAGAGTGAAGGTGCACAACGCTTCCTTACACGGCTCCGCATCTTCAATCAACAGCGGACATACTTGGCTCTTGGAAAAATCAACATTCGCTTCGCGGGTTGGGCATAGCAGCCGCGCCGATAGATCAGTGGCGAAGCATGACTATCGTGAGCGCCATAGCCAAAGAACATTGATGACGAAGATCATTGCCAGTACCGCGTAGAAGCCGTCCGCACCGGCCACGATTGCGCCAACAATCGCCAGCGGAACACCAAAGCCCAATACAGGCATCGCCACCTTGAGAAAGGCTTCTGAGTCCGACTTCGCCTGCTTGCGTGTTTGGCCCATTGCGGCCTGCACGCGCTGATCGATAAGGGAATCGATGCGCTCGGCAAGCGCCGCCGCGACGTGATCTTCATACTGCTCGCCCAATTCGCGACGGGCGGCCAAAGCAGCCGCAAGCTCTTCTTTCAAGCTGACAGAATTCAAGGGACTCTTCGGGCGAACTTTCTTGGCCGTCGCCACGATTCCCTTCCGCTTCTCGCTGGCATCCCTGCCGTGAGACCACGATGTCATAATAGCGTAATTGATCGTTGGCAAGATGGCTACGGGCTGAAGATGTCCTCAATTACAGCAAGGCGCCGTCGTCGTGCAGGCGCCACGCGGCATCGACCAGCGCCCACAAACCGCCGCTCACCGCCGCATTGCCTCCCAGCACCACTGGAAAACCCGCACCCCACGCTGCCTCGGCCAAGGCCAACGTAGAGTCATCGAGAATCTCCTGAACCAAGCCCAAGTCGGCGGCAAACCGGTCGTGGCCGCTGATCATACGTCCGCTATGCGCAAACAAGACCCGGGTATCCAGAAAGAGGGCGTCTCCCATCTGCGAGAACGCATCGAAGAAAGCCGACGGTCCGACTTCCTCCAAGTAGAATCCCAGCAACGAGCGCACCGGTCGCGTGCTCGTGCTCATGCCGCGTTCTTCGGAGAAAACGCGAATGCGGCACGCCATATCCTGCCTGAGCAGCGGCCAGATCTGCGCGCTGACGCGCCCGGCCAGAACGACCTCTTCCTGGGGTCGTACAAACGTCGGCATTGCCTCCTGCAGACGCGAAATCAAGGGTGCCAACTGCCGGGCTACGGCATCTTGCGACACATATGCCCGCGTAGCCGGCCCGCAGAGCGGATGCAGTGCCAGCATCGCAAGATCGGTTGGCGTGTCGATATCAAACATGGAAGCAATAGTTGGTTCCAGCGGCTCATGCAAGAGATTTGCTTCTTGCACCAACTGGCGCGCCAGGCCGTTATCGCGCTGCTGGGGAAGGGTGACCGCCGTTAGCGCATTGCCGGGATGAAAGCCAATGAAGTCTGCCGAAAAGAAATTGTTCGCAATCACACCATGGTCAAGGCGCGCAACCACGTCCCGCAGACTAGCCAATTCGGCAACAGAGAGCAAAGGGCCGCTGCCGCCGCCGATGTACAGTACCCGAGATATACCGTGTCGAGAGATGATGTCCGCGAGAGACTTGCCAAAGTGGAAGCAATTTTGCTGCGCTGTTGGCGTGACGACGACCCCGGGACCAAGGTTGCTAAAGGACTCTGCTTGCGTAGTGGCAACGACAATTGGTGCAAAACCCCCGCAGCCTGCGCCCTCGCAATGAGGTCGCGGGCGATGGCAAGGTGACTGGCATAGACCAGCCGCTCAAGCGCGCTGGTGCCTTGTTTGCCCGCAAAGAGAACAAGACCGACGTCGTCTGCCATACGCGCATCACCTTCGACAAATCAAATCGAAACCAGTCGCAGAACGGACCGGGTAATTCTCTAGAACGCAAACCGATACACCAAAGTGGCGGCCGCAGCGTCTTAATTGCTGCGACAAGAAAGTGGTGCCAAGCCTACGGCGTTCACTGCGCCACTCTACCCGTTAGCCCCCTATTACTAGCTGATCTCATCGGACTCGGTAAGTTGCTCGTGAACGACAGGTCGATATTTCCTGGTAGCGCAGGTTTGAAACCTGCGTCCGGCTTCAGACCTTCTCGGCGTTTCGCTTGATTAGGCTTTCAGTAGAACCTGATACTTCATAGAAAAGAGCCGACTCAGCCACGGGCGGCCTGCACACAGACAGCCGCCAGATCAAATACCGTAGTACTCATCCGGCGGCTGTCAAGAATCTCAAAGCAATTGCAGCCACGTGTAGGGGCCAAGCACCTACATGTAGCCGTATTCCATCCGAATCTCTTCGGACATCATTTCCGGCGACCACGCCGGGTCCCAAACTATCTCAACGTCCACTTCCTCCACGCCCTCAAGGTCTTCTACCACCTGATTCACCTGGGCGATGATATACGGCCCCGCCGGGCAACCGGGGAATGTGAGCGTCATCCTGATTTCGACGTTGTTGTCGTCCTCGGAGGTCTTAATCTCGTAGATTAGGCCCAAGTCGACAATATTGACGCCCAGTTCAGGGTCGATTACTTCCTTCAAACCTTCGCGAATTACGTCTACAGCAAGAATAGCCATGTTTTGGTCTCCTGGCTCCATTCGGAGTCGTGCTTCTCATCCCATACTACCAACCGCAAGCGCACTCCCGCAATTGGGCTATTAAAGTGAGCAGTGGTCGAACGCGCATCTCGTGTGGGGCACTGCCCCACTTACCGCGAAACGAATCTCTTCTTGCGAACGCCCTAAGTGCCAACTCTCCGTTCGCCCTGAGCTTGTCGAAGGGTGAACGGCAGCGACACGGTGGCATAGGACATGCTACCGCCGTGGGTCCGACACGCCGCCCGTTCTCCGACTCTACGGCAGGCTCAGCACGAACAGCTTACTGCATCTCGACAGACTCTTCATCTAGGGTACGCTTGAAATGTCACTTTACACACATAGGGACAAGAATTCCGATGGTTCTTGTCTACTTCGCGCACTCCTAGTCTACCTCGCGCGCGTAGAGTTCCAGGATGCTGCCGGCGAAGCCGGTGGCAGCCGGTGAGGCGAGGAAGACGAGCGCATTGGCAAACTCGTCGAGGCTCACGGCATTTTGGAAGTCTTCAGCATCGAGGTATTGCTTTGACTCCGCCGTCGCGATTGTGCCCGCCACAAGGCACGTGGGCACAATGCCGCGCTGTTTATAGTCACGCGCCACGCCCTTTGTGAAGGTGACCACTGCGGCTTTGCTGGCGCCGAAGAGCGCCCGACCCGGCGCAGGATCATTGGCGCTGCCGCCCGCGATTGTGATGATATTCCCCTGCCCTTGCGCCAGCATAACCGGCAGCACTGCACGCATAAGATTGTAGCTCGTATAGAGATTCGCTTCGATCTGATGCTGCAAGTCCGCCAACGTCGTCTCCGTTACCTCGCACTGATCGAAGCTGCCCGATAGCAGCGTAGCCGCATCCAGACGACCGAATGCTGCGCAGGTCCGGCGCACTGCTTCTGCGGCATCTTCCGGCTTAGAGAGATCTGCCTCTATCCCGAGCACCGAATTCCCTTGCGGGATGCGATTCAGCGTTGATTCGAGTTGGTCTCGATTGCGGCTCGTGGTCGCCACGCGATACCCGGCACTAAGAAATGCCGTAATCACGGCCTCTCCCGTGCGCGCAGTGGCGCTGCCGATCAAGATCGTTCGCGACTCCATATGACACCATCCCTCAAAACGAGACTTACTTACCCGCCTTAGCGTAGCAGGCATCCACCAGCACCATGGCGCGGTGCATATCTTCGATGGTAGCGAGAGGAGCTTGTCCCTCGCGGTATGCGTGCAACGTATTCTTGACGAAATCCTGGTAGAGTCCCGGCACGGAGTGGCCGCCGCGCTCCTCGATACCCTCTTCGGTTATGATGCGCGTTGCACCGTCGCGATAAGTAACGTAGGTTGTGCCGTCGCTCACGTTCCAGACCACGTCGGCGGCATCCGCGGGATACGTATACGCAACTTCGACAGTGGCAAAGGCGTCGCCATCACCGCAAAACGAGACGTTTGCATACTCCTCCACCGGAATTCCCGGCGTGATGCGCCGCAAGTGGGCGGACCCCACGCGTACTTCCCGGCTCCCTGTGAACCAGGAAAAAAGGTCGGCGTAGTGCACACCAAGGTTGCGGAGCGCGCCACCGCCGGATTCTTCAGCATTTAGCATCCAAGGACAGCCGGAGTCCACGTACCGCTGCACCGGGCCGCCGGCATAGCGAAAATGAGCATGCCTAATCTGCCCCATGCGTCCATTTGCGCGCAATTCCATCACCGCCTGAGAGAACGGCGCCGCGCGATTCGTGAGCGGAATGGCAACGAAAACATCATTTTGCTTAGCAAGTTCGATCAACCGTTCGAATTGACTGGCGTCAGTGCCGAGCGGCTTCTCAATAACGAAGGGAATGCGCCGCTCGAGGAGTGCGGTGGCGATTTCGGGCTGCAGCCGGTAGCGCCCAAAGACGAACACGAATTCGGGCTTCTCCTTTTCTAAGAGTTCCACATAGTCCACGTACGGAGTGCAACCGGAAAACTGACCGGCGAACCGTTCGGCGTAGCCCGGCTGCTCGTCCGAAACCGCAACCGGCACAATGCCCAACGCCGTAAACGCCGGCAAGTACAGCGGTACGTGCCAGTGGCTGATCTCTAAAATTGCAATGCGCATCGGCTATCGTGCTCCCAAGAAAAGTGCTATTCACGTAACTCTACTGCGGCGGTAGCAGATTCAATACTCAAGCGCAGGTACCGCCTTAATGTCCCAATCCGCTATATGCTGATTACAGAATCCACCAAAGCCGTTCGTGGTGAGGTGGCCTCGCCAAGCCCCTGTCGAACCATGAACGGCCCTTCGACAGGCTCAGGGCGAACGGATTACATCGCGCGAAAGGACTCTGCGAAAACGCTCTTCTCCTCTATCTCTCCCCTTCGATCCCGCTGCCTGCAAGCAGGTTGCGCAGCACGTATTGCAGCACCCCTCCGTGACAGTAGTAGTCAACCTCTATTGGAGTACTGATGCATGTGATCGCTGTGAAGGTCTTCTCGTTCCCGGCAGCATCGCGTGCGCGGACGGTCATCATCTTGCCCGGCGACAGTCCTTCTGCAATGCCTTCGATAGTAAACGATTCCTTACCGGTGAGACCCAAAGTCTCTGCGCTCTCGCCTTCGACGTACTGCAGCGGCAGCACACCCATACCGACGAGGTTGCTGCGATGGATGCGCTCGTAGCTTTCTGCAATCACCGCACGCACACCGAGGAGCAACGGCCCCTTGGCCGCCCAGTCGCGACTGGACCCCATCCCATAGTCCTTACCCGCAAGGAGGAGCAGGGGCACACCATCGTGCTGGTATTGCATGGCCGCGTCGTAGATTGTCGTCTCCGTCCCCTCTGGGAGGTGCAGAGTCCAACCGCCTTCCCTTGAGACAAGCTGGTTGCGCAGACGTACATTCGCGAAAGTCCCGCGCATCATGACTTCGTGATTGCCGCGGCGCGATCCGTAAGAGTTAAACTCTCTCGGCTGCACACCTTGGGCCACGAGGTAGTCGCCTGCCGGGCTGCCCTTGGCAATCGAACCTGCTGGAGAGATATGATCGGTCGTTACCGAGTCGCCGACCACAGCCAGTACGCGCGCATCCGCAATATCAGTTGGAGACACCGGATCAGACTCCATATCCACAAAGAATGGCGGTTTGCGCACATACGTGGAGTCCGGGTCCCATTCGAATAGGGTGCCTTCAGGCACCGCCAGCGTCTCCCACTCGGCCATGCCCTCGAAGACTTTGCTATATTGCTGGCGGAACATCTCCGCATCCACCACGCGTGCCATGGCATCGGCAATTTCGCGCTGGCTCGGCCAAATTTCGCGCAAGTAGACCGGCCTGCCTGCGCCGTCAAAGCCGATAGGGTCATTCGTCAAGTCAGTATTCACCGTACCGGCCAGCGCATAGGCAACTACGAGCGGCGGCGAGGCGAGGTATGAGGCCCGGACCAATGGATGAATACGTCCCTCGAAATTGCGGTTGCCGCTGAGCACAGCCGCCACCGCCAACTCATGATCGCTAATCGTCTCTTCCAATGGGGATGCAAGCGGGCCGCTGTTGCCGATGCAGGTAGTGCAGCCGTAGCCCACCAGGTGAAAGCCGAGCGCCTCCAAATGCGGCACCAAGTCGAGCTTCTCCAAGTAGTCCATCACCACTCGCGAGCCCGGGGCCAGGCTCGTCTTCACCCACGGCTTCCGCGCAATGCCGGCCGCGACGGCATTCTTCGCCAAGAGGCCTGCGCCAATCATGACGGCAGGGTTGGAAGTATTGGTGCAGCTTGTAATGGCCGCAATCACCACCGCACCTTCACCGATTCTGGCGGGCACGCCATCCAGCGACACGTCAACGGTTGCGGTCGGGTCTGACACCACGACCGAACCGGCATTCTGAGTAGCCGCACTCGCTGCGCCGTTTTTCACCTTGGAGCCATCGCCGTTCGTCTGCGCAAACTTCTCCGGATAGGCATCGACAAAGCTCTGCCGCACGCTGCGCAAGGCCACGCGGTCTTGCGGACGCTTTGGCCCAGCCAAACTGGGCTCCACCGCCGACAAGTCGAGCTCCAGGGTATCGGAAAACGCCGGTTCCGGGTCGGAGGGTCGGTAGAACATTCCCTGTTCTTTGCAGTACGCCTCCACCAGTTGGACGAGGTCCTCATCACGTCCGGTGAGGCGCAAGTAGCGGAGAGTCTCGTCGTCCACCGGGAACATGCCCACAGTAGCCCCGTACTCCGGCGCCATATTCGAAATCGTCGCTCTATCCGGCAGACTGAGCGACGCCATACCCGGGCCGCAAAACTCTACGAACTTGCCCACTACCCCGTGCTGCCGCAGCATCTGGGTCACGGTGAGCACCAGGTCGGTCGCAGTCGCGCCCTCCGGCAATTGACCTTTCAAGCGAAAGCCGACCACGTCCGGCACTAACAGAGAAATGGGCTGGCCGAGCATCACCGCCTCGGCCTCAATGCCGCCTACGCCCCAGCCGAGCACGCCGAGGCCGTTGATCATCGTTGTGTGCGAGTCGGTTCCCACAAGCGAATCGGGGTACGCAACGAGCTCTCCATTGCGCGCACCAGCAAAGACAACCCTGCCGAGGTACTCTAAGTTGATCTGGTGCACGATGCCGGTATCCGGCGGCACGATACTAAAGTTGTCAAATGCCTTCTGCCCCCAGCGCAGAAAGGCGTAGCGCTCTTGATTGCGGGCAAACTCGCGCTGGGCGTTGATGGCAAAGGCTTCAGCCATACCGTACACGTCCACCTGCACGGAGTGGTCGATGATGAGATCGGCCGGCTGCAGTGGATTGATGCGGTCGGGGTCTCCTCCCAATTCATCTATTGCTTCCCGCATTGCCGCCAAGTCAACTACAGACGGCACACCGGTAAAGTCCTGGAGGATCACCCTCGCCGGCGTAAAATTGATCTCTCGCGCCTCTGCTTGGCGCGGGTCCCAGTTCGCCAGCGCTGCCACGTCGTCTCCCATTACCGAATGGCCGTCTTCAGTGCGCAAGAGACTCTCCAGCAACACCTTAATGGAAAAGGGCAACTGTGCCACGTTGCCGACACCCGCTTGCGCAAGCGCCGCGAGACGGTAAATCGTATAGGCGTTCCCACCGACAGAGAAGGCAGCCTTGCTATTGAAGCTATTCACAGTGCTCATCAAAAGTCCTCGAATTTCGTACGCAAAACGCAATAGAACGATTGTGCTCTCTTGGATCTCTGACTAGAGGATACTATATTCCACGCGGTGCAACACGCGGCGGCGGCCACTGACAATTGGCGCCGTCATCGATCGCCGAACATGCTTGTTTTGACGTTTGCGGGCGGAGTATAGTGTGTTCAATCCAATGCGCTCTGCATTGTGTAGAATCGGGAAACCACTAATGCAACTTTCACTGTCGGGACGCATCGCTGAAGCCGAGGACATTAAGGACCATGCGTCTCTTGATTTCACCGGGTTGGCGCAGCTTGCCGCCCGTGTCGGCTTCAAGGCCCTCTGCGTGCGGCCCACACATCTCACAAGTACAACCCCGCTTGAACGCGTTCATGAGATGCGCGCCATCCTTGATCGGCAAGGATTAGCCGCCTCGATGATCACGGCGGACTCTCGTGTGCCGCGAGAAGGAAGGGCTCTCGAAGCAGGCGCGCCGTTGCGCGATCTGGAACCAACCCTGAAGCGCGCTAGCGCGCTTGGCGCAGACCTCATTCGCGTGGGCGTCAAGAATCAGGACGACATAGTGTGGGCGCAGCGTGCAGCGGACGAAGCTCGGGAGTTCGGCATTCGACTCGCCCAACAGACCCACACTGCCACGCCGTTTGAGACCGCCGCGGGCTGCAAAGAGATGATCGAACGCATTGGCCGGCCGAATTTTGGCCTAATACTCGAACCTGCGAACTTCGCGCTCTGTGGAGAGGACTATGGCCCGGCGGCCTTAGCGCCGCTCGGCACATCCGTCTTCAACGTCTATGTGCAAAACTTGCGCGTCACGGACAGCGGCGATTCCTCCGTCGAAACCAATCGCGGCACGGTTCGCTACGAACGGCTGGTGATTGGCGACCCGGGCGGCGTTGACTTGCCGCGTTTCTTTGACGGGCTTTCCGCCATTGATTACCAAGGCTATGTGACCTCTCACCAACCGGCAATCTCGGGTGTATCCGAACACGCCCTGTGCGAACAGGTGTATGCTGCACTCGCCCGCCATTTAGCCCCATAGTAGCTTGCAGGCGGCTGTGATCTAAACGTACTCGTAGCTATGCAAGTCGATCGCCATTTTACGCGCAACCTTTGCGTGCAATGGACTACTGAAGCTCTCGTCATCATGACTTCAAGGCGCAGAGTCAGTTTAGGTATCTCTCGCAGCTTGTATGCAGCCAACCCAAGGGAACGCTATACTAACAGAAACAACCCATCAACGCAGTACATGTACCAAGATCAGCACGGTAACGAATAGAAAGGGCATACCATGGCATCGACATTAGTCCACGTGGGTGTGCGCGCCAGCAATATAGACAAGACTATTCACTTCTGGCGTGACGCACTGGGTCTTGAGGTGGTTAACGAACTCCACCACGGCTTTGATCTCAGTGACGGTTACCACAACTTTCGGGTCTTTCAGCACGAGGGACCGGCCCGACCGGCCCACGTGTCCGGCATGTTGGACTACCTTCACATCGGCGTAAAGGTATCGAACTTAGCAGAGGCCGCCACGCGGCTCACCGACATGGGCTACGAGATCTTCTGGGAAGGCGTGAGTGAGGGCCAAGAATATTCGTATGACCCCTCCAAGCCGCCTTCCGGCTCATTCAAGGTCGAAGACCCCGACGGTATCGTGGTGGACGTCACTGCGAGCAGCGATCAGTGGCCGGGAGTTGAACTGTGAGCGAGCAGTATCGAGTCGCCATCATCGGCACAGGCCGCATGGGCGGCCTCATCGAGGACGAGCAAGGTGATCGTAGCTTCATGACACCCTACGGGCATTTCCCCAGCTATGACGCCATGCCGGAAACGACGGTGGTCGCCGTTGCCAACCGGGGCAGAGAGCGCCTGGATCGGTTTTGCAAACGCTTTGGCGTGACTAACACCTATCTCGATTATCGCGAGATGATCGAAAAGGAAAAGCCGGACATTGTGAGCGTCACCACGCCGTCGTTTGCCCGTGCGGAACCGATCATATTCTGCGCCGAGCACGGTGTAAAGGGGATATTTGCGGAGAAGGGCCTGTGCGCTTCGCTGGCAGAAGCCGACCGCATTCATGCGGCCGTAACCCGCAACAACGTGGCATTCAATTGGGGCGCCCAGCGCCGCCACCACGACGCCTACAAGCGGTTGCGGGACGCCATCCAGGGCGGGGCTATCGGCCGGCCCATTCACGCAATTCTCAACTACTTCACCGACATCATCAAGCATCACCCTCACACCATTGACCTGGTCCAGATGATGTTGGGCGATCCTAAACCGGTGTGGGTGGAAGGGCGCTTGGTTGACCCCAGCGATCCGCGAGTTAAGGGCTCTGAGCGAGCAACCGCTCCCTATAATGCTGAAAACCACAGCTTTGAGCCACTGCCGGGCCAGGAAATCGCCGACCCTATGGTGGACTTCTTCCGCGTTGGCTATGAGACCGGCGCCGTGGGCTACTTTGTGCCCACGCCGAGATCCTTTGATCTGGAAGTTCGCGGCAC
Organism: Chloroflexota bacterium; assembly: GCA_965216245.1. Classification (GTDB taxonomy): domain Bacteria; phylum Chloroflexota; class UBA11872; order VXOZ01; family VXOZ01; genus VXOZ01. Next base: position 3,200,610 of record OZ244145.1, on the reverse strand, counting down.
GGAGGGTCGTGCGCTTGCCTGGGACAATGGCATGGATACCCGCATCCAGCGGCCGTTGCGGCGCGGCGACGAAGTGGAAGAGACTACCATCCACGCTGCGGGAGATCCTCCAGGCATTACGAACATTCGCAACATCATCCGTGAGATTGAGACCGGTGAACGCACAGACGGCAATATCGACGTAACGATGCAAGCCGTGGAAACGCAGTTCGGCGTCGCGTATTCATCGTTGCAGGGAGGCACGCGGGTGTCGCTACCGGTTGCCGATCGGAGCCTCTACATTCCTGGTGGCTAAGACGATAATTGTGACCCGTTCGCCTTTCGACAGGCTCAGTGCGAACGGCTCTTGGCCCCGCCGGGAGAAAGCTCCGATAGTCTTGCAGTGCAGGAGACTCGGGGTACAGGAATGTAGATTCCCGCTTCTGGGAGAATGACGGTCTCAGGCCAAGAAGCTGCCTCAGGAAAACGAGAGACTTCCATTACAAGTAACCGGAATAAAGCGAAAGAGGAGAGCGATAGCTTCGGCCTTTGGGCAATCTGAAAGCCACGAGGAGTAGTTGGCATGGCAAAGACGTACCGCGCCGCGCTGGTTGGCTGCAGCCGCATGGGTGCCTTCATCGATAATGAAGTTCCGGATAATCCCTCTATTCCCCTGCCCTACTCACATGCCGCGGGCTATGAAGCGTGTCCGCGTACCGATTTGGTGGCAGGAGCCGATTTGCGGCCGGAAGTGCTTGAGCAATTCGGTGCCCGCTACAACGTGGGATCCGACCACTGGTATACCAACTATCGTGAACTCATAGCGAGCGAGCAGCCCGATATCCTCAGCATCGCCACGCAACCGGAACAACGCTGTGAGATCATCCTGTACGCCATCGAGGCAGGCGTGCGTGCGCTCTATGTCGAGAAGCCGCTCTGTGCTTCCATTGCCGAAGCTGAAGCCATCCGCGACGCCGTCCGCGCCAATAACGTCGCTTTCAACATGGGCACCAATCGCCGCTGGCACAACGGTTTCGAGGCGATGCGCAACAGGATACACTCAGGCGATATCGGCGATCTGCGCACGCTCATCAACTATTCGACCGGGCAGTTCTTCAATGGGTTCAGCCACTTCTTCGACCTGATGCTATACCTCAACCATGATGTCACTCCCCAGTGGGTGCAAGCCTACGTCTTTCGCTTTGACGAGCTCGTTGTGGGGACGGAAGTGTTGGAGGATCCCATTGGCACCGGCATCATCATGTTTGAAAACGACGTCATCGGCTATGGTTTAGACAGTTCCCGGCGCGCTGAAATCGAAGCCGTCTGCGGCAGAGGCGTGATTACGGCCCTGGACAATGGCGTGGAGTTTCGCACCCGAGTGCAGCGCACAGAAACGTCTGAGGACGGGCCGAACCTGGATTTCCCCAACGTAAGTTCCACCTTGAACCTCGTCAACGATATCGTCCACGCACTTGATACGGGAGAGCCGCCCCGGGGCGGCGCAGAAGTGGCGTATTGGAACATGCAAGTGATCTTCGGCATGATTGAGTCGCACCGTCGGGGCGGCGCGCGGGTGGAACTCCCACTGACCAACCATGACCTGCGGTTCATCCGTCACGACCGCGCGGCCAACCAGCCGAAGTACCAGCCGGGCTAGGTTTTCACGATGTCGATTGAGCTCGTCACCTAAGGAAGTCATTTGGAGCGTAAGCGAGAATTCTTGAATATCCGACCGAATCCACTCTTGCGCAAGTGTTCAGAGTGGCTGCGGAAGAGTCGATCAAGCGCTCTGCACTCTTGAATGATATTGTTGTCGTTCCATGAAGCGGTATGGCATTGAATAGCACGATGATGAATTCCGCGGCCCCGTGTGGGGGCGAGCTTTCGCGAGAATGACGGAACGGCAACATTTCAATTCCTAGATGGTAAATGGTGTATTGCGGATGCCGTCAAGGGAATTGCAGCTTCAGCGAGTACAAAACGCCTGGACACATAGGGAGCACTTAACATGGCAAAGACGTACCGCGCGGCGCTGGTCGGCTGCAGCCGCATGGGGGCCTTCATCGACAATGAGGTCACCGCAAATCGCTCGATACCGCTACCGTATTCGCATGCCGCCGGCTATGAGGCATGTCCGCGTACCGATCTCGTAGCAGGCGCCGACCTGCGCCCCGACGTCTTGGCGCAATTTGGCGAACGCTACAACGTGGGGTCCGATCACTGGTATACCAACCACCGCGACCTAATTGCCAACGAACAGCCGGACATTCTCAGCATCGCCACACAGCCGGAGCAGCGCGCCGAGATCATTCTTCATGCCATCGAGCAGGGCGTGCGGGCACTTTATGTCGAGAAGCCCCTCTGCGCTTCCGTGGCGGAGTCCGAAGCCATTCGCGATGCTGTCCGCGCGAACAACGTCGCCTTCAACATGGGCACGAATCGCCGTTGGCACGACGGTTTCGAGGCGATGCGCTCCAAAATTAACTCCGGCGAATTTGGCGACCTTCGCACGCTCATCAATTTTTCGACCGGGAACTTCTTCAATACGTCAAGCCATTTCTTTGATCTCTTGATGTACCTCAACAATGATGTTACGCCACAGTGGGTACAAGCGTATGTCTTTCGCTTTGATGAGCTCGTTGTAGGTACGGAAGTCTTGGATGACCCCGCGGGCACCGGCATCATCATGTTTGAGAATGACGTCATTGGCTATGCTCTGGACAGTTCCAGACGCTCGGAAGTCGAGGCCGTGTGCGGCAAGGGCGTCATCACCGCGTTGAATAACGGCACGGAGTTCCGCACACGCGTGCAGCACACGGAAGACTCTGAGGACGGGCCAAACCTAGATTTCCCAAAGGAGAGTTCCACCCTGAACCTCGTCAACGATCTTGTCCATGCACTCGACACCGGTGAGCCAACCCGCGGCGGAGCGGAAGTAGCGTATTGGAACACGCAAATTATCTTCGGCATGATCGAGTCGCATCGTCGCGGCGGTGCTCGCGTATCTCTGCCATTGGTCGACCACGACCTGCGGTTCATCCGGCACGACCACGTCGCCCGCCAGCCAAGATTCACGCCAAACTAGACTCGGTCTATTCCGAACGTCATTCCGAGCGAGAGGGAGGAATCTATAACGGTAGATTGGGCTGCAGTGTCATTCTTGATCTCGGAGCGGCGCGCCCAGCAACAGGCTAGTATGAAACTTGGAATTGCGGCTTTTTGTAGGATACGAATCAATTCAGCCTAGTGTCGCGTGAAGATGGATTTCCGCTCGCGTGGGAATAACGGAGAGATGCAATTGCACCCTAGGGTCTCCGCAGATCGAACAATTCGGGGCTCGAAGTAAACTAGGATCGAATCTCCTAGAGAAAGGCTCAGCGCAAAATGGCTGACATGATGTGGCGTGTAGCCAAGCACGAGGGATTGGGCAACATTGTAATGGAGCACGTACCCATACCCGACCTACAACCCCATGAGGTGCTCGTTCGCGTTCACGCCAGCTTGATTAGCCGCGGCTCGGAACTCTGGCGGCGCTACGTCATGCCGGGTCCGGTTGACCCTGGCTCAATGGGGTATTCCACGGCAGGCACAATCGTGCAGGTTGGCAGCGACGTCACCGGATACGCGCCCGGCGATCGGGTCGCCTGCACCGCGCCCCACGCTGAATTCGCGGTAGGTGACGTGGGCTCCACCGCACGCAAACGTGTTACGCCGCTGCCGGACGACCTGCCTTTCGAAATCGGCACGTTTCAGCCGCTCACCACCAGCGCTCTAGGGTGGACCGCAACTTCAGGCATTTTACCGCAACACACCGTGGTCATCCTCGGCCTTGGCTTGGTGGGTAACCTGGTGATGCAGGCCGCCGCCCGCTTTCTGCCTGCGAACCTCTGCGGCATCGATATGCTGCCTCTACGCATTCGGCTAGCCGAGCAATTGGATGTTGGCGAAGTAATTGACGGCACCGCTCACGATCCGGCGCGAGCTGTCCTGGAACGGACAAAGGGCAACGGAGCCGATATCGTTATCGATTGCGTGGGCGGTCGCGCAGGCTTAGAGTCGTTTCGGCAAGCGCAAGACATGCTCGTCGCGGGCGGCCTGTTGCAACTCATCGGCCTCTACCACGACGATCCATTGCCGCTCGATGCGGGGAAAATACAGCGCAAGCGGCTCATTGGCGGGTACTTGCCGGACACGGATGTGGAGGCCATGGCCCATGCGGCGGTGAAGTCGCTCGCCAGCGGCCTGATCCAATCCACGCCGCTGATTACGCACCGCTTCCCCGGCAATCAAGCGAAAGAAGCCTTCGACCTGCTCTACGAACATCCTGAAGACGCCATGGGCGTGATTCTGGAGTGGACGTAACCGAGAGTAAATCCAGCCGCCCCACTCCGGTAGCGCAGGTTTGCAACCTGCGTCCGCATAAACGTACCCGTAAAGCGGTCTCGCTTCCGCCCTTACTCCGGTAGCGCAGGTTTGAAACCTGCGTCTGCGAAAACTCAACTAGCGGCTTGTACGGCGGATTTACGTCTACGGTGCCGGTATGCGGCCCATGAACGCAGCCGCACAGTCGGCTCGCCTCCGCCCCCTGCTCCGGTAGCGCAGGTTTGAAACCTGCGTCTGCATAATCGTAGCCGCACAGTGGTCTCGCTTCCGCCCCTACTCCGGTAGCGTAGGTTTGAAACCTGCGTCCCCATGAACGTAGCCGCACAGTGGGCTCGCCTCCGCCCCACTCCGGTAGCGCAGGTTTGAAACCTGCGTCCGCAAAACGTAACTAGCGGCTTGTACGGCGGAATTACGTCTACGACGCCGGTATGCGGCCCCTGTGGACAGGTGCTCAGAAGGGCTTGCTCATTGCCCCGCGAGCGCACCCACCCCAGGCATAGCTGCCTCAATACGGCCTGCCGCCGCCATGAGGTTTTCCAGCGAATTAGCAAAGGAAAAGCGCACGTAGCCCTCACCGCCCGCGCCGAAGCCGGTGCCTGAGAGTGCGGCCACCCCCGCCTCCTCCAGCCAATACCGTTCCAAGCGCGCTGAACCCACGCCAAGTTCCTTCACGTTGCAAAAGGCGTAGAACGCGCCATGCGGCAGCAAGCACGAGAGGCCGTCAATCGCATTGAGGGCCCCGATGAAGGCGTCACGCCGACGGCGAAATTCCGCCACCATTGCCTCTACCGAGTCCTGCGGCCCTGTGAGCGCCTCGATTCCTGCTATCTGCGTAAAGCTCGCCGTGCACGAGACAGCATTGTTGAGGATTAGCCCCACTTTCTCAGCGAGAGCGACCGGCATCACGCCGTAGCCCAAACGCCAACCGGTCATCGCATACGTCTTTGAATGGCCGTCCAGCAGAATTGTCTGTTCCTGCATTCCCGGATGGGCCAGGATAGATGCATGACTGCCTTCGTAGATGATGCGGCTGTAAATCTCATCGCTCAGCACCCAGATCGGCCTACCGCGCACCATGTCGGCAATCGCCCCCAACTCCTCCGCGGTGAACACGCCGCCGGTGGGATTATGTGGCGCATTCAAGATTATGAGTCGCGTCTTATCCGTGATGCTGTCCCGCAATTCATCAAGGTCCCAGCGGAACTGGCGCTCTTCATAGAGCTTGAGCGGGACCCTGGTCGCCCCGGCGAACCGCAGCATTGAATCATACGTAGGAAACCCGGGGTCCGGGTAGATCGCCTCATCGCCAGGATTGACTGTAGCCAAGATGCCGGCAAAGACTATGGGTTTCGCCCCCGGCGTTACCACCACGTTCTCCGGCGACGTTTCGACCCCCCAGCCCTGCTGCACGTAGTGCGCAATGGCCTCGCGGCACGGCATCAAGCCGGGCGTGGGACCGTAGTGCGTATGCCCATCCTGCAACGCCTGCACCCCGGCGGCCACGACATTCTCAGGCGTAGGAAAGTCCGGCTCTCCAATCTCCAAGTGGATGATGTCTTTGCCGGCACTCTCCAATCTGCGGGCGCGCGCAAGGACGGCAAACGCCGATTCTCCCTTTAGCAATTCGGTACGCGCGGCAATGTTCGGCACGACCATCTATCCACTCCTTTTCCCAAGGGAACGTCTAGATCAATTGTACTTGTTCCCTCACCCTCCGCCAACACTGTGCTAGACTTGCCATACTGAATAGCACTGTATTTCAATCTGGAAAAGAGCTCATGGCACTGAGTACGTTGGCCCAAGACCCAAGAATTCACCGCATAACTGCCATTTGGAATTGGGACAGCATCGTCGAACTCTTCTTCATCGACGGTCCCACCCGCGCTCTCATCGACACGGGCGCATCCGACACGCCGCGAGAGTGCATCGAGCCCGCGCTGCGGGCGCTGGATCTGACGCTCAGCGACATCGACGTCATCCTCAATACCCACGGGCACCAAGACCACATGGGCGGCAACCACGCGCTGCTCAGCCAAACTGAGGCGCAGGTCTATATGCACAGTGAAGATGCATTCCTCGTCGAAGACCTTGAGGCGCACATGGATTACATCTGGCACGCCGACAAGCACGTCCTCGGACAAGACCTCTCGGCACGACGCGCGCAATTCTTACATACGGTCACCGGACCTTCTGCGGTGCACCGGAAGTTGGAACATGACGAAGTCGTCGACCTCGGCGAGGACATTCAGCTCCGTGTGGTGCACCTGCCCGGCCATTCGCCAGGCAGCATTGCCTATTATTGGGAAGCCAAGCAGATCGCCTTCGTTGGCGACGCCGTGCAGGGACTTGGCAGCAAGCCCGGTACGTTTCCCCTGTACTACACTGCCCGCGGCTACGAACATTCCATGCGTCGGCTAGCGTCCTTAGGCATTGAGACCTTGGCGATGGCCCATCGCTATCTCTGGACGCACGATGCCCGCGACGCCCTGCGTACCGGCAAGGATGCAGAGCAGACCGTTCAGGACAGCATTAACGTCGTGCAGATGATAGGCCAAGCGGTTGCAGAGTCGCTCAAGGCGCACGCTGGCGCCGGATTCCTAGCGGTTGCTCTCGCCGCGACGCAAGCGCTGGCAGCGGAGATGCCCTTTACCGTCGATCCTCGCACGGGCCTGCCTACAGGCTTACCGGCAACCTTATTTGCCCACTACACGGAACTTACAGGTGGCTAGGGGCGCCACAAAGCGCTAGCGGCTGTCGCTCGCCGGTTGCCCGCCCCCACAGCCCGTGATAGAATCGTGCTGAGGATCGGCAACGCCGAAGTGGCGGAATTGGAAGACGCGCTACGTTCAGGGCGTAGTGGGCCTTGCGCTCGTGAGGGTTCGAGTCCCTCCTTCGGCACCTTATAGGCCTGGTGGCTCGTGTAACCAACCAGTAAAGAAACGTTTGGAGAAACCATGAGCGCACAGGAATCCAATCAGTTAGGCCCAATATTCACGCTGTATTTGCAGTCAGTGGGCGTAGCAAATCTGAATGGCGAAGAGGCCCAGCATCTGCGCAGATTTGTCAGTTGGTGCGGGCCCGATTCTCGTATCACATCAATCTACCCCCATCAAATTCAGGCCTACCTCGACCAAGTTACGTCGTCCGCCGGCGATCCAAAACCCTGTGCTAGCGCATTGCGCACGTTTTTTGCCCACGCTCTGAAGGCCGGCTGGGTAGAGAACAATCCCGCCACCGGCTTGCGAATTACCAAGCGCAGTGCAAAGAGCGATCCTCGTGCCGCGGCAGCTCAAGCCGGAGGCACCTTCATCAGCCGTAAGCGCTACGATGAATTGGGCGTCGAATTGGAGAACCACAAAACCGAAGGGCGCGAGCGTATCAGCCGGATGCTGCATGAGGCCATCAAGGACGGGGATTTGCGTGAGAACGCGGCCTACGACGAGGCCAAATATCAGCAGGGCATGCTGGAGGGCCGCATCCGAGAGTTGGAGCAAACGCTCCGGACAAGCACAATTACTGAAGACGAAGCTCAGTCATCTGACAACGGCACTGCGGCCGCTAAGGATGGTGGGATCAAGATCGGCATGCGCGTCGAGTTGGAGTTAACCGACGGCAGCGAAACGATCGCATATCAGCTCGTTGGGCCATCGGAAGTCGATCCCCTTGAAGGCAGGATATCCTACCTTTCTCCCGTCGGCGCAAGTCTCCTCACCAAACGCACCGGTGACACTGTCGCCGTGGAAACACCTGCGGGCAGCGAGTCGTACCGCGTTATCAGCTACTCGTTTTGACGGGATCCTAGCCGCACTTGATCGGAATCTTGTCCGCAGCGGCTAGCATGGCCGTAACTGTAGCCTTTTCCAAAAGCTCTCCTCCACGCCCTTGGGCCTACGTTCGCAAGAGCCGTCATGCCGGATGGGCATGTTGCTCCATCGCCTGCGGTTCAGGCCGCGAGCGCTCCTAGTGTCGGTTACAAATGGCTGGTACAATACGTAGGTACCTGCCTATGTTCGTCCGCTACAGGGAGCCTTGATGGAGACCATTGCCACCATTCTGAATTACGTCTTGGCATTTCTCATTGCCTATTTCCTCGCGCTATGGGTTGCCCTCGCAATCTGGGCATTCTATGACATTCGCACACGTACTAACGACATTCTGGTGCAACTCTTTTCGGTCTTGCTTGTGCTTGCCTTCAACGTGTTCGGTCTCATCCTCTACTTGTTCCTTCGTCCCAAAGAGTCTTTGTCCGAGGCGAACGTGCTGGCGCTTGAGGAGGAGAACTATCTGGCTGAGAGCGAGTCCCTATCGAGGTGCCCTAATTGCCGGCACCGCATAGAGAGTGATTACAAGGTCTGCCCGATGTGCCAGATAGAGCTTAGAAAGCTCTGCACCGGCTGCAGGAACCTTGCGGACTTGCATTGGATCGTCTGCGCCTACTGTGGCACACCTGTTCACTAGGGCCCGCTGAGTCTTCCTGAGTAGCTCTCGACCGATGCCGTCTCCAACCATTGCACAGCTCTAATCTGCCAAGTGCTAATCGACCCGAGTAAATCCGTGCCTCCTGACACCAACCAACCCGCAGGAAGCCTGCCAACGAACGTCCCCGATGCCTCGGAAGCATCTCGGCTCTCGGTCCGCGAATGGCCGGCAGCGGAGAGGCCGCGAGAACGACTGCGCGACCTCGGTCCGGCTCACCTTTCGACCGCCGAGCTTGTTGCGATCATTCTGCGCACCGGCACGCGGGAGAGTTCCGTCGTGGCCCTCGCGCAAGGATTGCTCGACAAGTATGGCGGGGCCGGCGGCTTGGCCCAGGCAAACTTCCGCCAGTTGACCCAGTATCCCGGCCTTGGCGAGGCCAAGGTTGCACAACTGAAGGCGGCCTTGGAAATTGGTCGTCGCGCCGCGGCGAGCACACAACCGGAACGACCGATCATTCGCTCCGTTGCCGATGCCATGAACTACCTGCTGCCCGACTTTGTCGACGAGGAACAGGAGAAGTTCCTCGTCGTCCTGCTCGATACCAAGCATCGGGTCGTGAGCAAGGTACCCTTGTATCGGGGCACGCTAAACCAGACGGCAGTGCGTCCCGCAGAGGTCTTTCGGGAAGCCGTGCGCGCCAACTGTGCGGCGGTAATAGTCGCACATAACCATCCGAGCGGCGATCCCACTCCCTCTGCCGACGATGTAGCCATGACGGCCCGACTGGCACAGGCTGGGAAGAATCTGGACATTGAACTCGTCGACCACTTTATTGTGGGCCGCAACAGCGCGGTCTCACTGCAGGAAAGAGGCCTTGGATTCACCGGTATCAGGAAGTAGCTTAGGCGCGGCAACGCCCGCACTTCTTCGCTGATTTGGAATAGGATTAGATGTTGCCTGCCGGGAATCCATCAGAGCACAAGTGTCCGGGCCCCGCACGATGCATGGCAACCAGTTACCGGTAATATGCTATAAATAAAACGTAGCCCCTTTGCGTTGGAGGAGACCGCCACGAAATCGTTCGCTAAGGAAGTCCTTCAAACACTCCTGCTCACCGCCATCATCTTCTTTGGCACCCGTCTTGCGGTCCAAAACTACCGCGTTGAAGGGAGCAGCATGTATGGTACCCTGCATAACAGCGAGTTTGTCTTGGTGAACAAGCTGGCGTACACTCGCTCAGAACCGCGACATGGTGACATCATCGTCTTCAACTATCCGGAAGACCCGTCGGAGCAGTTTGTAAAGCGCATCATTGCCTTACCCGGCGACTCCATTGAGATTCGCCAAGGCAGTGTTTATGTAAACGGTGAGCAGCTCATCGAGCCTTACATCAATAGAGGCGCTCAGTTAGCAGGAATTGCCGACCGAGACGAACTCTCCTTTCGCACTGTTCCAGCCGAATCATACTTTGTCATGGGCGACAATCGTCGCGGCAGCCGGGACTCTCGCGAGTGGGGCTTCTTGCAGCGCAAGTACATTGTGGGCAAGGTATGGCTGGCGTATTGGCCGCCGCCTGACTTTGGCGTCATTGAGCATTTTGAGCTCCCAGTGCCGGATCCCGGCGGCCGTAAAGAGGCGGGTGACTTTGACAAGGTCAACGACTTCGAGAGAGTCGCAGTCTTCGATAAGGTTGCGGCCTAGTGCCTCCCAACCTCTTTGAATACCTGTTTTCGGCTCCCGGCCCGCCGGGAACGTTTTATCGCCAGCTTGCTCCCCTGCTGACAATAGGATTTGGCTCCGGCCTCGGCATTTCGTTTGTCTACTACCTGATCAGCGGCATGCTCTTCGGCAGCAGCCCCCTGCGGCGCTTAGCCGTGCGGGTGGTATTGCTTACGAGCATGGTCGTCAACGGCCTTGGCTTGTTCGCCGTGTTCCTACGCCAAACCGGATGGGGCATTCTCTCTTACCGCTTCGTCCTCGTCCTAATCGCCTTTCTGCAGATATACATCCTGATTAGGACGTTTTGGTACCTCTTCCGTGAACTGCCCCGCAGAATATACGAATCGGCAGATGACCGTAAAAAGAAGGGCGGAGGCAATAAGCGCAGACGCCCGCCCCGGCGCAAGAAGCGCTAACGCCGAATCGCAAGTACGGTCGCAGAAAAAAGGCAAGGCTGCTCGACGGACTACGGCCTAAACGGCATCTCGGACATCGTTGCCGTGAGACGCTCATAGGTTTGCTCCAGCGCCTCGGAAATTACTCGCGTTCCAGAGAATACCGTCATATAGCTCGTATCGCCCTCCCAGCGGGGCACGATGTGCATGTGGACGTGGTCGAGAATGCCGGCGCCGGCAGCAGCGCCGAGGTTCATGCCAATATTGACCGCATTGGGCTGGAAGGCGCTCCGCAGAAGCCGCACACCGTAGCGAACGACGTGCATGACGTTTGCGCTCTCGTCTGCCGTTAGGCCTTCCAGATCGCCGACGTGCCGATAGGGCACCACGAGGAGATGTCCGTTATTATAGGGATAACGATTAAAGATGATGAAGCACGCCTCATTGCGGTGCAACACGAGATTGGCTTTGTCGTCAGTTCCCTGGATTGCCTGACAAAACACGCACGCGTCGTTAGGATGCTTCTCTTGCTCCAGATACTCCTTACGCCATGGTGACCACAGAATTCCCATCGACACCTCTACCGGATAATTCCACACATTGCTTGTCCGCGCTCCGCGCCCGCTGCGCAGCCCTGAACATCAGCCTCAATCTGGCGCAAATACGTGGATTGCAGGCGTATATGGGGCTGCTTCTGGATCGGACCGGACGAGTAAATCTTACCGGAATTCGCGATCCGGCGCAGGCAGAGCGGCTCTTGCTCCTTGAGTCCATTGCCACTGTGTTGGCAGTGCCGGATCTGGGCTCGCCTCCAAGTGGAAAGTCTTCGCTCCGGCTCTTGGACGTCGGCACTGGCGGCGGCATTCCGGGGATACCGCTAGCGATCGCCTTCCCACACCTCTCAGTCACACTGCTCGAAGCAACGCGCAAGAAGGTGGAGTTCTTGCAGCGTGCCGTGCAAACGCTTGCCCTTGAAAACGTCGCAGCGCTCTGGGGCCGCGCGGAAGACCAAGCACACGTGGCGGCGCACCGGGAGCAGTATGACGTGGTTACAGCGCGGGGTGTCGGCGGTCTTGCGACCTTGTCGGAGCTTGCGCTGCCCTATTGTGCACTTGGCGGGACGCTGGTGGCCTACAAGTCACTGCCGATGGACGCCGAACTGCAAGAAGCGAACTACGCAATTCATGCACTCGGCGGGTCCGAATCGCACGTCATGCCCTTCAATCTGCCCGAATTACCCGCACAGCACTGCGTGGTAACCGTGCGAAAGACCGCGAGCACACCGGAAAAGTATCCCCGTAGGGACGGCAAACCTGCAAGGCGCCCATTGCTCAAGCCCTAGCGCGGCCAAGTCATCCGCCACGGCAGCGCCAGCGCGGTTTCCTTCCAGGCCGCCCACGTGGCCGAGCAACCTAAATGTGGTCGGGGATTGCAGTGCATGGGAGCGAAAGCCGCTAATCAGCGTGCAGCTCAAAGCAGCCCCGCCGCCTCGCAGTCAACGAGCAGCGTAACGTGGTGATGAAGTTGGAGGAATGAGGCAGGCACCTGCGGCGTGAGCGCGCCTTTCATGGCCCGTGAAACGGCCTGTGCTTTGCTCTCTCCACTCGCCAGCAGCAGAATACGCTCGGCCTTCAGGATTGTCCCCATACCCATAGTTATGGCGCGCCCGGGGAAATCACCGTGGGTAGGAAACAGACTTGGAGCAGATTCGCTCCAGCAATCGTACGCAAGTCGACGAGTTTCTGCGCTGAGGTCGGCAACGTGGACATTCGCCTGCAACTCAGCACCCGGCTCGTTAAAGCCTACGTGCCCGTTCTGTCCAATACCCAAGACCGCAAGGTCTAAATGCCCCGCGCCCGCGATTGCCTCCTCATACGCATGACACTCCTCCTGGGGTTGCGGCGAGGCCCCATTTGGAATGTGTGCCTGTTGCGGTGGGAGATTGACCTGAGCAAACAAGCATTCCTTCATGTACGTGTGGTAGCTCGCGGGGTGGTCCCCTGCCAAACCAAGGTATTCGTCGAGATTGAACGTGCGCACGCGCGAGAAATCTACCTGCCCGCGCTGATGTGCCAATACAAGCTGTCGGTACATTCCTAGTGGGGTTGCGCCCGTGGGCAATCCCAGTATGAGACCAGGTTTCTCTCTAATGGCCTTGCAGACAACATCCGCCGCACGCAGACTTAGTTCCGCGTACGACGGCAACGTAACGACTTCCATCTGCCTCCCTTTCTTGTCCGAGCCTATTATACACAGTTGTTCGGATTGGATATGAAATTAATGTCTCACTCATGAGCCTGCTTGCGGGACAAGGAGAAATGCTCTACAGTATACTTTCCTTCAAGTCAGATCCAATAAGAGTGCCCCGCACAGGCACGTGGAGGAACCATGGAATTCAGCCAAGACGATCTCTTCGCTCACATCGACACGGATGATCTTGTAGCACTTGCCGGCGGTCTAGCGCGCATTCCAAGCCAGATCCCAAATGAAGGCACAATAGCCAACTATCTCGCCGCTGAAATGCGCAAGTCAGGCGCATTCGATGAAGTTAACCTGCAAGATGTCGTGGCGGGCCGGCCCAACGTCATCGGGGTCGTGCGCGGCAGCGGCGGCGGCCCCAACATCCTGCTCAACGGCCACCTCGACACCGGCGCGCCCTCGGGTAAGTGGTCGCGCGATCCCTATGACGCCTGCGTAGAAGACGGCTATCTCTATGGTTTCGGGCTAACCGACATGAAGGGCGCGGTTGCCTGCCTGGTCAAGGCGGCCGAGGCCATTGCGCGCGCCGACATACGGCCGTCAGGCGACGTGGTCGTGTCCGCTGTGGTGCATCATGACGTCTGCGGACTAGGCACGAAGTTTTTTCTTGCCTCTAACGATAGGCCTTTCGCCATGGCAATCAGCGGTGAGCCGACCGGGCTGCGCCTCCAACTCGCCCACGGCGGAGCGTGGCAATTCGAACTAACAACCCACGGCGTAACCGAGCACATTAGCCGGCGCGAACGCGGCGTGGACGCGACCGGCAAGATGCTCAAGCTGCTCGCCGCGCTGGATGAACGAGCACTGACGTTTGATCCCGCCCACGGCATTGAAGGACTGCCGCGCCTTGTGGTCGGCGAGATTGCCGGTGGTACGGCGGCCTCTCGCACTGCCGACCGGTGCGTCGCGCGCGGCGACGTGCGCATCATACCCGGCATGACCGTCGAGACTCTCACTGCAGACTTCAAGAGTGTGATCACGAGCATCGCAGACGACGATCCCGAATTCCGTGCCGACCTTCGCACGTTGGTCTACCAACGTCCCTTCCGGATCGACCCCGACGCGCCGGTCGTTGGGCTTACAGCCCAGGCGCACCGCGATGTTACGGGAGAAGAGCCTGCTACTTCCGCCGGACTACCCGTAAGCAGCTATGTCACCGATTCCGCTGACATCGTGCGGTTCGGTATCCCAACTATCGTCTATGGCCCAAGCGATTGGCGCGTTGTGCCCGACGAGCGCATCAGCATCGCAGAGATGGTAACTGCTACCAAGGTCTATGCTCTCGCCGCCGCGCGCGTGGTCACAGGCGAGAGCGGTGTGTAGCACCGCTGGTAGCGTACACATACACGGTCACTGCTGCGAGTTCACCAACGTAGGGAGGGGTTTCGCGCCGAGGCCCCCTCGCGGATAAAGCTACAACAGTGAGTAGGTGGGCGGTATTGGGCACATCATTCCAGCAATCCAAGATAGGACTGGACGCAAAGCCAGGCTGCCCCCATTACGGCAGGACACACCGGCAAGTCGGTCATTTTGATTTCAAGCACATCATAGAGTCTCTTGAGCAGACGCCTGCGTAGTCCCCGGCGTATGGGCTCAAGGAGCAACTCGCCTGCGTCCGTAATACCGCCCCCAAAGACAACCGTACCTGGGTTGAGTGTATAGATGAGATTTGCAAGCGCCTGTGCCAGATAGTCTCCCGCCTCTTCAAGGGTCGTAAGCGCAAGGCGATCACCCCTCTGTGCAGCCTGCACAACATCCATAAACGTGAGTGCCTGTTTTTCTTGAAGAGAGCTCAGCGATGACACCACATCGTGTTTCAACGACTCACGTACCTGTTGGAGAATTGCCGGTATCGAGGCTACCGTCTGCACACACCCATAGTTTCCACAGACGCAAAGCCGCCTATTTTCCGCCACCGCCATGTGGCCTAAGGCACCGGCCAGCCGTGATTCACCGAGGAGCAATCTCCCACCGAATACAGTACCAACGGTGATACCGTCATCGACATGGACGGCAAGGAAATCATCGCGGGTGCGGCCCACACCATATGCCAGTTCCCCTAACCCCGCCGCGTGGGCTCGCCAGGCAACGTGCACGGGCAATTGTAGTGAGGCTGCAAGGCGGTCCGCTAAGGGCACCATGTCAATGTGGCGCAGTCCCAAAAGACGGATAGAGATACCACGTTCCTCATCAACCAGACCGGCCAGCGCCACGCCGACACCAGTCACCGGTCCTGCGCGCACCGGCAGCGCACACATCAATTCCTGCAGTTGGCGCGTGAGGTGTGCAATGAGCACATCGGAGCTGATGTCAGCCGAAGGATGCACTATTTCGCGAAAGAGGAGGATCCGTCCGGTGAGATCAGTTGCTGTCAACATAGCGCAGTCAGCAGTCAGCTCGACACCAATTGCGGTACCAAGATAGCCGTTAACTTGCAACTTTCGTCGCCGTGAGCGTGCCACTGTGTCCAATGCGCAATCGGTCAACACATCCTCTTTGAGAAGCACGTTTACTACCTTGGTCAAAGTAGCTTTACTAAATTCGAGAGCGCGCGCTAGCTCAGCACGAGTTGCTGGACCGAACCGCAGGATATGTCTAACCACACGTGCTCGGCTGGAGAGCCGTGACATATTTTCTGCCTGTAGCGACACCGGCTGCACCACCAATCCTCATCGAGAGACACCGTTTCTCCTCTCACCATACCGCTGCATCATGCTATAGCGGCACAAGACTTAGGTCAAGTACTAGTCCGCAAACTCACAAACTGGAGTAATTTCCCACATTATTTGGTTCATTAGATGTACTTAATATTGACATAGTGCTCTAATAGGCCTATACTTTGGAACAGTACTAAACAGTATAGTGTAACCGGTCAGTATATAGGTTTGCCCACGGTACTACGTTCGACCGGTATACGCTGATGACAGGAGGCACAATTCATGGCTACGCGCGTAACACGCCGGTCAATGCTGGTAGTTGCCGGCGTCGGTGTCCCCGTACTTGTCGCAGCCTGCGGTGCTCCTACCGCCGCTCCGGCACCTGCGGAAAAACCAGCAGAAGAACCCAAGGCCAAAGAAGCAGAGGCTATGCCAGAGGCCAAGGTTTCTGGCGCGGTGCACTTTCTTGCCCACTCGTTCTTTAGATGGCATGAAGACAATGAGCCACCAGGACAAATTATCGCGGCGTTCCGGGACGAATACCCGGATATCGAGCTAAACCTCGAGCCGCATACCAGCAACCGCCGCGAAGGCTTTCTCACCTCGGTGGCTGCCGGTCAACCCATCGACATCACGTCTTTGGATGACTTTGAGATGGTAGACCTCGGGTTGGCAAATCTCGTAAGCGCGCTCAACGACAATATCAGGACATCGTCCATAGACCCAGACGATCTCTACCAGAGTTTCATGGCGACCATGACATGGGTTGACGGCCGCGTGTTCGGCCTGCCGTATGCGCCTGACATGCGTACCATGTACTTGCATGAACCGCTGTACACCGCCGCCGGGTTCGACTATACGAACGGTCCGCAAGACTGGGCAGAGCTTGAGGAGGTCATCGCGAAGACGACCAAACAGGCTGCTGACGGCTCGCTCCAAGTAGCAGGATACCCGCCAGCCTTTGGCAGTGGCGGTAACTGGGACTGGCTGGTGCCGTATTATCAGATGGGCGGTGAGACATTCAATGCCGAGCGGACCAAGTCTACGCTCAATAATGAACTGGGCATCATGGCGCATGAGTGGGTCAAGAAGGTCTACGAAATGCAGGGCGGCTGGCAAACAGTCCGCGACTTTCAGAGGGTGGTCCGGCCTTCTGGCACCACACGGACGGTTGCCTTTGCTGAAGGAAAGCTCGCCAATATCTATATGACGTATTCCGAGCGTTCACAGAGCTTGCTCGATGAAGCGCCCGAACTTAAATTCACGGTAACCGAGCATCCGAAACCGCCTAATGCCGTGAGTTCGGCAAGCCTGAGCGGCGACCACGTCCACTTTGTGGCTGCAGATTCAGAGGCGCCGGATGCTGCCTGGACTCTACTTGAGTTCATCACCCGGCCGGAGAACGTGTTGGCGTTCTGCCAGCGTTTTGACCGCGTACCGGTCCTCAAGTCGGTGGCGGAGTCGGAAGCCTTCACGAAGAATGATCCCCACTTGCTCCATCAATCCAGTCAAATCCCGCACCGAGTGCCGTTTGGCGAGGCTATCCCGGCGGGATACGAAGCATTTCGACTGCTCATCAAGCACCTTCCGGATATGATGACCGGCGCAGTGACGATCCAGGAAGGTCTCAAAATGACCGATGCCGAAGTGGATCAGATCGTGACCAAGCGGCGGCAGGAACTTGGCGCATAGGGTGCAGTTCCTTGGGCTGCATTCAGGTATGAGAATGTAGCGTACCCGTCGGCGCGCGTGTGGGCTGCGCCCCACGGCACGCTACGCGGGCGGAACCGATGATCCCCTGGTAAGGGGGCATGGTATGCCCCCTTACCAGGGGATTGGGAAATTGCGCAGCGGCCCTGCGCGGCCCTGTTCCATGCTTGACCCAAAAGCCCGCACCAGTGATCGGCCCGCAGTTTGAATCGCACGTAATACGCTTGTGCATAGATAACCGTATTGCTTTCACTCTGCGCGGTACATGTCGTGCCTTCTTGAATCCATGCAACACGTTTCGGGAGCTGCTTTATGACCACGAAACCTCGCGTAGCGGTAGTCATTAGTCCGCGCACGCGCCACGAGAACATCAACGACATCTTCTACCAGCTAGTCGGCGATCGCTTTGACATCGTGCTGCAGGAGTCGGAGAAACCGACTGCGGCGGAAGTAGAGGCGCTGATCCGGGACGCTGACGCGCTGGTCACCGGCTGGGGTACTCCAGAGATTTCGGACGACAGTATCGAGCGTGCACAGAAGCTGAAGTTGGTTGTGCATGCACAAGGTGGCGTCAAGCGGGTCATTCCCCATGAAGCTATTCTCAGAAAGGGTATCCTGCTCACCAACTCTTCTCATGCCTATGCCCGCTGTATGAGCGAGGCCACCATCGGAATGATGCTGGCGCTGGGGTACCACATGCGGTATTCACACGAGAAATTTGTATATCTACAGGACCGCGAATTCGATCGCATTCAGACAGTCGGTATTGGCATGGATGGAAAGACGATCGGGATTATCGGCCTCGGCCCCATTGGCTCATTTCTCGCGCAGATGCTTGCCGCCTTCAACGTGCGGCTACTCGGCTACGATCCGTACATTGACCTCACGCTCGCCCGGCGGCTCAACGTGACGATGCTGGACAGCATTGAAGAGCTAGCGGAGCAGAGTGACATACTCACGGTGCATTGTGGGTGGACGCAGGAAACGACGGGTCTCGTCACGCGGAGCACGTTGGAACGACTGGGTCCGCGTGCGCTGCTCATCGTGAATTCGCGCATGCCAATTGTAGACGAGGACGCACTCTGTGAACTTGTCAAGGCGCAAAGACTCTATGCCGCCCTGAATCTCATTCCCTTGCGCACAGACCTGTGGCTCGATCCGGTATTTCAAACCTTGCCGAACGTACTCTTTACCCACGGGTCCAGTAACGTCTCTGACACGTGGTACAACGAGGTGGCTGAGAATGTCGCCACGCAACTCCTCAACTTTTTCAGCGGCAGACCGGTAACCCCACTCCTCACCCTAGAAGGCATTGCCCGGAGCACCTAGCGTACCGTGGACTACCATGGGCGAGGCGCTGTCCTGCCGGTCTCCAAGATCGAGAGACTAGAAGCTATCTCATAAATCGGCTCGACGTGCCAATTCGTACTTCGACAAGCTCAGTACGAATGGATTTTCATCCTTTCCGTTCGCCCTGAGCCTGTCGAAGGGTAGGTCTGCACAGAGCGATGTATTTATGAGACGGGTTCTAGCGACATTACGAACATCGCTGTCAGAATCCCATTTAGCGAAAGGTGGAAATCCGATTCAACCAATCAATACCATAGGAACCAAGCTACTGATGCGGGTAGAGCGAGCGGCAGTTTCCTTCCAGCCCTATACAGCGCGGACACCGATCAAATACGGCGCCGTAGAGATGTCTGAAGTCACCTTTTGTCTCGCGGAGGTAGAGGTGGTGTCGCCGGAGGGGCACACGGCGACTGGACAGGGCGGTATCTTCCTAGCAGACCTGTGGGCGTTTCCTGATCCGGCAGTGTCTCACGAGGCGAAAGACGCTGCCATGCGTGCCGTTGCCCAGCACGTTGCATCCTGGCTGGAAGGTCAGTCTCGGTGGGGACATCCGCTTGAGCTGGGTATGGCCGTGCAAACAGCGCTTACAGAGATTACGGCGACAGCCAGCCGGAATGCATCTCTCCCCTTTACTCTACCGAAGCTTGCCGCAGTCGTTGCTGCATCGCCACTGGACGCGGCCTTACACGATGCCTATGGGAACCTATATGAACAGGACACCTACACGCTCTATGGTGCTGAGGCGATGCCTACCGACCTTTCTCCATGGCTCGGCCAGGAATTCGTAGGCAAGTACCCCGCGGACTACCTTCGACCTCAATACACCAAGAAACTGCCGATATTTCACCTGGTCGGAGGCCTTGACAAGATCTCTCGTCAAGAGATCTCCAGTAGTGACCCCGCTGATGGCCTGCCGATAGCCCTTGAAGACTGGATTGCCAAAGAAGGCATCTACTGCTTCAAGCTAAAGTTAAGCGGACGAGATCTAACCTGGGACTTAGAGCGTACGCTCGACGTGGCTAAACTAGCACGCGAAGTCCTGGCAAAACGCAGGCAAACGGGGCTTATGCTTACTGCGGATTTCAACGAGCAATGCACAGACTTAATGTACCTTGAAGACTATCTTAAGCACCTCGAAGAGCGTGATCCGGCAGCATACCAGACTCTACTCTATGTCGAGCAGCCCATCTCCCGCGAGGCCATCCCAGAGCGTGCCGTTTTGGAAAGAATGAGCCGACTCAAGCCAGTCGTGGTTGACGAAGGGATTTCGGGTCCGGATGAATTTCCGCAGATACGGGACAGTGGCTGGAGTGGTGTTGCGTTGAAGACCGGCAAGGGACAATCTCATTGCCTCCTTCTCATCGCCCAAGCTACAGACCATCACCTCCCCTATTCGGTACAAGACTTGGCGAACCCCGGCATCGCCTTCATTCATTCAGCCGGACTAGCCGCCCGTAGCTACACCCTCGCCGGCGTGGAGTACAACTCCCGTCAATATTACCCCCAGGCATCGCGCGACGCGCAACAGGAGTATCCTGACCTCTTTGGCGTAGAGAATGGCACTATCTCCACCGCACAGATTACAGGTCCGGGCCTGGGTTTCGGCACACAGCATGTTGTCTAGGGAAAACCATGGCGCTTGTAAGTGTATGGACATCCACGAACACCCGCCGGCTGTTCAGCCGTAGCCCCAAATACGCGCATCCAAGAGAGCATGCCGCCGAGCATACAGAACCCCTTGTGTTCTGTGAAGATCAGCGTCGCCTCACTATTTCCGGCCCCCAGCGCTTCAATCAGGGGAAGTGGCATTGCCCTCCCGCGAACGTCTCCGGTTGATAAATACGTCGGCCGCCATCATCGCCCACACCGACTTACTAGCTCCAAAGCACGACACGTCCTTGCTAGGAGTCGCTGCCGTTGGACCGCCGCTGGTTGGGTGCCGAATCAACGATACCGCTCAGGCCTCCTGCCAATGTCGCCAATTCCATGGGGAATATCCACTTGGTGGATGGACTCTCGGCCATATTCTGCAGCGTTTGCAGGTACTGAATGAGCATCGTATTCGAATCCACTGTCTGCACAATCTGGAATACATGGTCTATGGCAGTGGCGTAACCCTCTGCGCGCAGCGATTGTGCTTGTTTCTCCGCCTCTGCACGGAGGATCGTGGCCTGGCGGTCGCCTTCCGCCTTTAAGATTTCAGACTGTTTGGCGCCCTCAGCCACCAGGATTGCCGACTGCTTCTGGCCACCGGCCTCGGTGACCATTGCACGCCGGTTGCGCTCGGCAGACATCTGACGGTTCATCGCGTCTTGCACCTCGCGCGGCGGCACAATCTCTCGAATCTCTACCGTAGTGACCTTTACCCCCCAGCGCGAGGTAACTTCATCGAGCTTCGTACGCAAGACGGTGTTTATCTGCTCGCGCTTCGCGAGCACGTCGTCTAAGGAAATGTCACCGATTACGGCGCGGAGCGTAGTGGTGGCAATGCCTTGCGAGGCTCCCGCGAAGTTCGCAACCTGGACAACGCTGTCGGTCGCCTCGGTGACCTTCCAATAGATGAGAAAGTCAATGAGGATCGGGGCATTGTCTTTGGTAATGCAGTTTTGCTGTGGAATTTCGAGAAATTGCTCGCGAAAGTCCACGCGGACCGGCCGGTCGATAATCGGCCAGAGCCAGATAAGCCCCGGCCCCCGCGGATTGGACATTACGCGTCCCAGCCGGAAGACAACCAACCGTTCATATTCCGCCACAATCTTGATGGCAGAGTATGCGAGCCAGAGAAACAGAACAACAATGATAACTATTAAGACGATGAATTGACCGTCCATAGCGCGTGACCCTCTCCTTTGTGCACACTACACGCTGTCGTAAGCCGACCTACCTTGCCGATCCACCTCCTTACCCCAAACGGTACCGGTCGCGATTAGGTTGACAGTGCCGGTATCTCCGGCGCCGGGCCTACCACCAGGGCAAGACCCTCTACATCATAGACCCAAATCTGTTCGCCTTCTGCGACCGCCGTGTCCATGGTGCGGGCCGACCATTCCTCACCGCCTACCCGCACGACGCCATCGGGGTCCAGCGCTGTCACCGCCACACCTTCTTGTCCAACAATGCGCCGCTGACCGCGGAATTGCTGAGGCTGGTTTTGCGACTGCGCAGCAATTCGCAGCAATAGGAGGAGAAAAGCTAATGTGAGCACCACCATGAAGCCGAGCACCCAAGGCGAAACGAAGAACGGGCCGCCAAATGGAGCGGTGAGCGGCTGGTAGAGCAGCAGGGTACCAAGCACCAACGCCGCCACGCCGCCGAATCCAAGCACGCCGAGACCGGGATTCTGCGCCTCGAATGCAATCAATGCTGCAGCCACCACAAGCAGCACCACGCCGCCCCAGTTTATGGGCAGCGTCCCGAAAGCCACCAGCGCCAGCACGATTGCTATAGCGCCTACTACCGCCGGCAGCACCGCGCCTGGGTTAAAGAGTTCGGCAATTATGGCGTAGAGGCCAATTAAGAAGAGCAAATAGGCGGTATTTGGGTTGAGAATGAACTTAAGTGCCTGTTCCACGAAATTGTGTTCCAACTCGCGCAACGGCGCACCCTCAACGACGAGCGTACGTGACCACGTAGGCGTTTGCACCTGATATCCTTGGAGCTGTGCAAGTAGGTCCGGAATATCATGCGCAATGAAGTCCACCACATTGGCCTCCACCGCCTCTTGCGCCGTCATAGTCTGACTGGAGCGAACCGCCTGCTCTGCCCATTCGGCGTTCCTTTGCCGTAGTTCTGCCAGACTGCGAATATAGGCCACGGCTTCATTGGTGACCTTATCGTTCATGTCGCCCATGATCTGACCGCCACCCACGGAAACCGGATGCGCGGCGCCGATATCGGTGCCCGGCGCCATCACCGCGACGTGGGCCGCCATCGCCAAAAACACACCTGCGCTGGCCGCGCGGCCCCCCTGGGGGTAGACGTAAACTACAACCGGCACCGGCGACATCAACATACCCTGTACCATGGCGCGCATGGAAGAGTCGAGACCGCCGGGGGTGTCGAGGAGAACGATAAGTACTTCCGCTTGGTCGGCAACGGCGCGGTCGAGTGCGCGCGCGAAGAGCCGCTCGGAGGCTGGATCGATAGCGCCGGTGATTTTCACGGTATCAACCGTGCCCACGCGCTCTTGTGCAAGAGCCCCGTCAACCATAAGGAGTGCGGCAGCCAGAATAACTATGCCTAATAATATTCTGCGCATCGTCACTCCTCCCCTGCACTTTCTTTCATTATACTCCCGCCTCAAGGCATACGAACGAATAATTCGTTCCTCTCTACGCCAAGGACTTGTCCGCCCCTTTCGCGCTTGCTGCACGTGCAACCATCTGTCACGATGGTAGGGAACTTGAGCAGGTAGCGCAGTAGATGATTGCTGGCAACCTGCGGAGCGCCGGGAAACGATCTACAGCCCGGCACACTTTCTAAACCCCTGAAGAGAGTCTGATAATGTCCAATCGGCTGATAGAAGAGACGAGTCCCTACCTCCTGCAGCACGCCGAGAACCCCGTGCACTGGTTCCCGTGGGGAGATGCGGCACTCAAGGCCGCCGGAGAGTTGGCGCGGCCGATCTTCCTTTCCATCGGTTACTCGTCGTGTCACTGGTGCCACGTCATGGCGCACGAATCGTTCGAGGACGGAGAGACCGCCCAATACATGAACGATCACTTTGTCAACATCAAAGTGGACCGTGAGGAACGACCCGACCTCGACGACATTTACATGAAGGCCGTGCAAGGCCTCACCGGACAGGGCGGATGGCCGCTCACTGTCTTCCTGACACCGGACAGCAAACCGTTCTTCGGCGGCACCTACTTCCCTCCAGCACCGCGCATGAACATGCCGTCCTTTCGGCACGTGTTGGAGGCCGTCGTCGACGCGTGGCAGCAACGCCGCCAGCAAGTGGAGGAACAGTCGGAGAAGCTGCGCGAATTCATCGCCGAACACACCGCCTTCGACCTCTCGCCCTCCACGCTCGCCCTCACCATTCTCAGAGAGGCCGGCGAAGCCATCCAAACCAATTTCGATCCGATCCACGGCGGTTTTGGCGCCGCGCCGAAATTTCCCCAAGCAATGTCGCTGGACTTTCTGCTGCGCCGCTACCACCGAACGCAAGACCTCAGCCTGCTCAATGCCATCACAAAAACCCTGGATAGCATGGCGTTCGGCGGGATCTACGACCAGATCGGCGGCGGCTTTCACCGCTACTCGGTGGATGAGCGCTGGTTGGTACCGCACTTTGAGAAGATGCTCTACGACAACGCCCTGCTGAGTCGAGTTTACCTCGACGCGTTCATGCGCACGCAGAATCCGCTCTACGAACGCGTCGCCTGCGAGACCCTGGACTACGTGCGTCGCGAGATGACCGCCCCCACCGGCGGATTCTATTCCGCCCAAGACGCCGACAGCGAGGGCGTGGAAGGCAAGTACTACGTCTGGACTCCGGATGAGATCGAAGCGGTGCTGGGCGCAGACGACGCGCGGCTCTTCTGCAATTACTACAGCGTAACGCCGGAAGGAAACTTCGAGGGCAAGAATATCCTGTTTCTCAGCAGCGGCGCGGACGACGGTTTCAGTGAGGAGGAGGTAGCCCGCGTGCGCACTGTCCTGAGCCCTAAGCTCTTGGAAGCGCGCGCGCAGCGCATAAAGCCGGAGACAGACACGAAAGTCATCGCCGGCTGGAACGGTCTTATGTTGCAGTCATTCGCTCAAGCCGCCCGTCAATTGGGTCGTCCCGCAGACCTTCAAACTGCCATTGCAAATGGCGAGTTCTTACTTAGTGCCATGGTGAACAACGGTCGGCTTGCCCACACGTATACACCGGGCAAAGCCGCGGGGCTCGGCTTCTTGGACGACTACGGTAGTGTGGCGGTCGGGTTTCTCGCGCTCTACGAGGCTACGTTCGACACCAAGTGGTTTAGTGCGGCGCGCGGTCTGTGCGACAGCATATTGCGGGATTTCTACGATGGGAACGGGGCATTCTACGACACGTCCACGCTGCACGAGGAGCTTATCGTCCGACCGCGCAATCTCTTCGACAATGCGGTGCCTTCGGGCACGTCCCTGGCGTGCGAGGCTCTGCTCACGCTCTATGCCTACACCGGCGACAACACATACTATGAGCCTGTAGACTCGGCGCTAAGCCTGCAGGCGGGAGCCTTGACGAAGGCGCCCAGCGCCTTTGGGCAGATTCTGTGCGTGGCGGATAGTTTCTTAGCGCCGCTCAAAGAAGTCGCCATCGTAGGCAGTCCAACGGCACAGGATACCCAAGCGCTTCTCACCAGCATCAATGAACAATATGCGCCGGACGTCGTGCTTGCGTTGCGCAATCCTGAGGATACCGAGGCAACGGCAGAAACTATCCCATTGCTCGCGGAGCGACAGCAGCTTGACAGTAAAGCAACCGCCTACGTCTGCCGCCAGTTTGTCTGCAAGCGGCCCACCACAGACCCAGAAGTATTGCGCGCACAATTAGCGGCGACATAGCGCCGGAAATACGTCCAAACCATGACTGGCCGTAGGAACACCGTAGGGGCACGACATGTCGTGCCCCTACATCCAATGGCTAGACCCGATCACCACATTCTAGCAACGCCTATCGCCGTCACTCTTGCGCAAGCGGGAATTCACTTCTTGCCGGCGTTCAGCCAATCTACAGTTGAATTGCAGCTTGCATATCTGAGGGATTACATCATACTGCGCGCAACATTGCCGCCATATGCTACCGTTCCCCGCACCTGTATCCGATAGGGGTCCTTTACCCCGGCGAGTTCATCCACACTCACATAGCCCATGGTCATGCTCGTGCGTGTGCCGGTGGAGAGATTTGTGCCTACGCGGTGAAATATCTGGCTGTCGATGACGGCAAGGCCCCCGGCCGGACTCGGCAGCGGTATTTCTTGTTGGCGGATTTCATCGGTGATGACGCTCTCGACGCTCGTCTTCGTGCCGGGATTCTGAATCCAATTGAAGAGATGGGTACCGGGAACGGCGTGGGTACAGCCGTTTTCAACCGTGGCTTCTTCCAAATAGAAAATCACCGTCACGATGTCACGTGACCACTGGAGTACGTCGCGGTGCAGGCCCGTGTAGCCGCGAGACGGCGGGTTGAGCGTGGCATGGTTGTGCCGATTTGTAATGAGCTCGATGTTTGGCCCCAGCAGTGACTCCAATGAGTCGAGCACGAGCGAACTGGTCGCGATCTCTTTGAAGATAGGATCCCGATCAAGTACTTGGGAAAGTCGGATCACGTCCCCATTCTTGTCGCGCACCACAGGTTCGACCACACTCTCTACATCATTGAGAATTGTCTCTTTGAGTTGGGCCACCGTCTCGTCGGGCAGCCGCCCCGGCAGCCGCAGGAATCCATTATGTCGAAAGAGCTTAATTTGATCGTCAGAAAGCGCCATGCTTGCACTCCTCTACCTACTTCAATTGGCGTCAGCAGCGTTGTCCGCAGTTTACTAGAACCCGCTTCATAGTTCAGCGCGGCGTACCAACTCGTGCTCCAACAGGCTCAGCACGAACGGTCTTTAGCGCGACACACACCTGGAGCGTGTCAAAGGGAGGGACTCTCCAGGTCAACTTTCTTTCGAGGCGGGTTCTAAGCACAATGATACGCTGCCGCTATTCATCGCGCATCCTTGCAACGTAATCCTGTAAGGATCCAGCATGCCAGATATAAGCACTCTACAAGAAACCACCCGCCCTGCAAATTACAAGGCGGGTGGAAAACGCAAACGACGTGCGTTATGAAGGCCCTAGGGCTAGCCGTCGATACGGGCTTTCCATTCGTCGAGAATTGCCTGCATGTCGTGCTCGGCTGCCGCCAAGCCTTCCTGCGGCGTCAACTTGCCCGAGGTCACGTCGTCGACCAACGGAATTCGCCAGCGTCGGCGCAAGGCCTCTGCGCCGGGTATACCAACGTTGCCCACGCGGTGTGGAATCATCGCGTTCTGCGTCAGCAAGAACGGATCGTTCTCGTGGAACTCCTCCGAGTGGGTCACGTCAATGCGGATCGGAATGCGGTCGTAGCGCTTGGCGAACTTCAAGTTCCACTCGGGTCGGGCCCCGAACTCAATGAACGCCCAGCCGCCGTCCGGGTTGGACGCGCTATTGCCAATGTGCCACGTGTGCGTGCCGCCCCACGTTGCGTGCTTATCAGTGGAGCGCGGGCGCGGATAGGTCATGAAGTGGTACGTCAATTCGGGGGCGTTTACTTGCAGCCACTCGCCGCGCTCAGCATAGGTTGCCCAGTAGTTGGCGATTCGGCCGTCTTTGAAGTGTACGTTGGACCGAATGCCCTTGCCTCTGAGTTGCTTGACGTTATCCCAGCCGCCCTGGAGGTCGAAGATCTTCTTAAGCCACGTGAGCGCCTCCACGGCCTCCGGGCTATTGATCGTGACCGTCCAGCGATCATCGCTAAAGCGCGAGCCACCGAGCTGCGTTAGGGGAACAATCCACTCGTTGTGGCCGCCGCTGCCCCAGAACGGCGCATAGCCGGAAACGGTGAGCTTGCCCCCCGCGTCCTGCTTGGACGTCTTGACGACCACCTCTTCCATCTCGTCCCAGTACTGTGGCGGGTTTTCCGGATCGAGCCCCGCTTCCAGATAGCTCTCCGACCGTATGAACATCACACGCAGGTCGGGAGAATAGGAAAAACCGTAGAGCTTGCCATCCCAGTAGTTCTCTTGGAATAGAGATTCCCAGAATGCGCTCATGTCCACATTGGAGGCCTTGACGCGCGGCAAGAGGTCGGTTGCCACACCAGTGAGCCCCCACTCCGGCGAGAACCAGTCGCCACCGGAGGCAACGTCCGGCGAAGCGCCGGCCGCAGCCGCGGTCATTACGGTGTTCCACAAGCTTGCCGGCGTAGAACCCACTACGCGGACGTTTCCACCATACTCCTCGCGGAAGGCATTTGAGATCTCACCGCCCGTGTCGGTGCCAAAGTCATACTTGGTGGGACTCCAGACCGTCACCACACCTTCGACCGCTCCCGGCTCCATCATAGCCTTGGGTTCATCCGTCTTTGCCGCCATCTGGTCTTCAGCCGGCGCTGCCGCCGGCTGGACGCCGCAGGCAGCCGCGAGAATAGATGCGGCGCCAATTCCGGCTCCTGCCAGGAATCCTCGTCGCGAAACGTGCGCTGTCTTCACAGTGCCCCTCCTAGATAAAGGGTCAATACAACTACTGAAACTACACTATCACTCGCCAAGTATGTCGTCAATTGCTCTGTACCCTCATTTGGCCTCTGCACGACCACCAGTGGCTTTCGCGAATTCGTGAACTCACTTGACAATGCTCTCTTTGGCGCTCTGAGCCGGTCGGACACATAGCCATATACCCACAACGGCACCATTGGTATAATGTCTTTTGAGGTTGTCTTCACCCTTTAGAGTCTCTTGTATTATGCAGCGACTATTCGGCAACAAAGACCGGCGATTGGGCTTCTTGCCCGGGCGGCAGCGGCAGCCGGACGTGCCCGATGAACTTTGGGAAAAGTGCGCAGGCTGCGGCGAGATGATCTATGCTGCTGAATTTGAGCAGAATGCGCACGTCTGTCCCAAATGCGACCACCACGCACGCCTGAGCGCCCGCAAGCGCGTGGAGTATCTCCTCGATCCTGAAACGTTTGTCGAGCGCGACAGCGCCATGCGCTCACAGGACATTCTGGATTTCGAGCGGCCCGACCGCAGCTATACTCAGAAGCTCGCAGATGAAGCGGGCAAGGCCGGCATTCCGGAGTCCGTGATCTACGGCACCGGCTCGATTCGCGGCGAGGACGTAGTGCTGGCCGTCATAGACACGAACTTCTTCATGGCTACTATGGGTTCGGTGGTCGGCGAGAAGATCACCCGCGCCATCGAGCTTGCCACCGACACGCGCACGCCGTTGATCATCGTGGCGGCTTCGGCAGGCGCCCGCATGGAAGAAGGCATGTTCTCGTTGATGCAGATGGCTAAAACTTCTGCTGCCTTAGCGCGACTGCATGAGGCCCGCGTGCTCTACGTCTCAATACTCACCGACCCCACGCTCGCCGGCGTCACCGCCAGTTTCGCCACGCTCGCCGACGTGATCGTCGCCGAACCGCAAGCCACGATTGGCTTCACCGGCCCGCGCCTCATCGAACAAATCACCCACGCCAAGCTGCCTGCCGGGACTCACTCCGCCGAATTCATGCTTGCCCGCGGCATGGTGGACTGCATAGTGCCCCGCCGCGACCTGCGGCGTACTCTCGCCCGCTTGATTGGCCTTTACGCCCCCCAAGTACAGGATCCCCGCACCGACGGTGTGCCGCAAGCAGAGACTGTGCTCTAACTATGGCGTACGAATTCGAACAACCGCTTGTCCACCTGCGCGAGCGCATCGACTCGATGGAGTCTGAAATCAAGAACGGTGCTCCGGATGACGCAACCCAGGAGTTGCAGACACTTCGCACGGAGCTAGCGCGTCAAACCGAGGATGTGTTTGCGAGTCTCTCGCCGTGGGAACGGGTGCAGCTTGCCCGGCACCCCCAGCGTCCCCGCACCCTGGACTTCATCCGCTATGCCTTCACCGAATTTGTGGAACTTCACGGCGACCGCCACTTCGGTGACGATTTGGCGGTAGTCGGCGGACCGGCTCGCCTTGAAGGCACACCGGTCATGGTGATAGGCCATCAGAAAGGCAAGGATGCAAAGGACAACCAGCAGCGCAACTTCGGCATGGCGCACCCCGAGGGCTTCCGCAAGGCACGGCGACTCATGCTGCAGGCAGAGAAATTTCGGTTGCCGCTCTTTACTTTCCTCGACATCCCCGGCGCCAGCCCATTCCTTGCCGACGAGGAGCGCGGCCAGGCGTGGGCGATTGCCGAAAACTTGCTGACGATGAGCCGGTTGCGGACGCCAATCATCGTCACCGTCATTGGAGAGGGAGGCAGTGGCGGGGCATTAGCGCTGGGAATCGGCGACCGCGTGCTTATGCTCCAATACAGCATGTATTCGGTAGCTTCACCGGAGGGAGCAGCTTCGATAGTCTGGAAAGACGCAAAATTCGCACCGGAAGCGGCCGGTTCCTTGAAGCCCTTTGCCCACGATCTTGCAGAACTCGGCATCATCCACCGGGTCGTTCCCGAACCGACCGGCGGCGCACACGTGGACCCGCGCGGCGCAGCGCGGGCACTGAAGACTACCCTCGTGGAAGAGCTAGGCGCGCTGCAAGAGCTTCCGCTAAACACACTGGTAGAGCGCCGGTACGAGTTTTACCGCTCGCTGGGTGTCGTTGCCCCGTAAAGGGTAATTGTCACGGTGCTGTTTATGGTCGTCGACCGTTCGCCCTGAGCCTGTCGAAGGGTGCAACCGTCAGAGGCAAAGCCTTTTGCACACGCGCCTTTCCGTCCATGCTTCGACAAGCTCAGCACGAACGAAAGGTAAACACTTTCCAAATAGAAAGACGACTGTTCGCCGTCTACCTGTAGAGACAGTTTCTGTACCTGCCTGTCCAGAGTTCGGCGAGGAGTCCCAAGGCGGTTCATGGCCCGACAAGCCTGTTGCTGAGCGTGCTTGTACGGAGTGTATTGAAGTCTCGACGTGCTCACCACGAGCGGCATTGTGGACGCTGCACAGACCTTCCTAGAGAATTCTGTATCGTGCAGAGGCGTCACGATACACCGACCCATCCCGCTACCTTGAAGTACTCCTGATCACTTATTCTTGGAGGGTTTTGAGTGCCAGGCATTCTGCCAAAGACCTCAATTAGCATATCTTCCGTGACTAGTGGAGGGCACCGAAACTCAAGAAACATCGAGTCACATACGAGAAACACACCATTTCTCTTGCTCCGGCGGCGATAGCCGATGTCCCAGCGTTCGACGCAATTAAGATTCTCAGGATTACCAGTCTTGTCAAGTTCTAGGGGAGGGTTAGACTTGACCATACAATTCCCTGGAACCGCTAATCCGCTGGCTTCATACCAATCGGCCGCCTCTTGATGCGATTCGAATCGCTTGGTGACTTTCAGAATAGCCGTCAATCGCCTGTGTGGAAGGCAATAGCCAGGGTATTTCTCTTTGCGGGTAATGTATACCACGATGTCCGATTCGTTGAGCCGCGGTGCAAAATTGGAGCCCCGACATAGGGCGGTTATGGAGGGGAACCTCGACTCGAAGTCTGGCTCTCTACGACAAGAGTAGTCCACAAACGGCGGGATTCCGAATCTACAGATGGCTGACTTTCCGCGTCCATACATGACTAGCGGACGGTATGAGCTAAGATACTTCATTGTCAGGGCCCGGCCATGAATTACATGCCTAGCGTCGGCAGGCTATTGGTGCAGTGCCAGCATTACGAGTAGTTACGCTGCTACGAATCGTTACCCAAGCCGAAGATAGTATCCAGGGAGTCAGCCATGATGCGTGCCCCCAGGGTCGGATTGTGTGCCAGAGGGCCAAGCTCGACGGTTACGTAGTCATCGTAGCCAATCTCTCGCCATGCCTGTCGCACCGCCTGCCAGTTCACCGACCCTTCCAGCAGATACGTGAAATGGCCTCCGGGCCGCTCCACCACGAAATCCTTGACGTGGCACTTCTTGATGCGCTTTCCAAGTATCCGAATCCACTGTTCCGGATAGCCATAGGCAAGGATATTGCCCACGTCAAAGTAAGCGCCAATGTGAGGATCATTGATCTCGTCGACGAAGCGGGCGAACTCTAGTGGGCTAAGCAAGAACTTATTCCAGACGTTCTCAACGCCAATCGACACGCCCAGGCTTCTTGCCTTTGGAACAAGACCCGCAATTCCGTCGCGCGCCCGGTTATACGCATCGTCGTAGGCCGTGTTTTCGTCGACCACTCCCGGCACAATCAGCAGCGTGTTCGCGCCAATCTCATGCGCAACTTCCAGCATTCGCTCGTTGATGCGAGCCGCATTCGCGCGTTCGTCCGGGTCGGCAGATGTCATGAGCACCTGCCAATTCAAGCTGGTATAAGTGCTCGGTAACTCAAGCCCGATGGACTCCGCATGTTTCCTAATTGCGCCCAACTCGTCATTGGTGAGGTTGACGTGCAAGGATCCCTCACTGCCAAACGTCAGCTCCACACCGTCGAAACCCGCTTCCTTAGCCGCATCGAGAATCTGCGTAGGTTGCCAATTCTGCGGATATGCTCCACGGTTTAGACCCTTCTTCATGGTGTTCCTCTACTCCTCTTAATTCCCATGTTTTGTTTTTCCCCTTGCGCAATTGCCTTGCGCCGGAAACGCCTATCCTCAACATGAAACCCGTTACAGAGTCAGAAGTCAATGGCATTGCCGAGCAACACATTGGAGTACAAGATTGAAACTTGGCACCGTGATCCTTAGCAACCAGCTTGTTGCGTTTGCACACTTCGAGCGCAGCCGCCTAGTCTCGCCACCACGCTAATGCGATTGTCTTCGACGGTGCGTACTGCCATTCATAAGGAATACAAGCAGTTGTTGGCATAAGAATCTGATTGTACAATGATTCTTAGAGGGAACTATCACTTGCCTCAATTACGATCCGGATTAGGAGAATGCAGAATAGCAATCCTCTTTGCACCCGCCGTTGCTAGTGTGACTTGATGTTCCGTAGATTTGGGCATCTTGTCGTGCCCCTGCGCATTCCAATACTCCTGCTGTGGATCGCTCTGGCGCTCTTCCTTGGCCTCACTGCCCCATCCATTAGCGAAGTCGCTTCTTCCAATCAGACGAGCTTTCTCCCTGCTGCTGCTAATTCTATTGCCGCCCGCACGTTGGAAGCCGAGAAATTCGCTGCCAGCGGCAGCGCTAGCACCGGTCTGCTGATTCTCACACGTGAGGGCGGGCTCACCGCGGCGGACCGCGGATTCGCCAAAGCCATCCACAACTGGCTGCTCTCTCCCGAGGGTCCGGCCATTGTGCAAGACGTGGTCTCCGTCTTCAGTCACCCGGAGCAGGCAAACACGCTAGTCAGCCCCGATAGTGCTGCCATGCTCATGAAGGTGAACCTGACCGTTGAGGCATTTCAGCCGGTGGTGGACGAGGCAACGTATGTCATCCGAGAGCGGGTGGAGCAAGGCAAACCCGACGGCCTAGCTGTGCACTTTACCGGCGAGGCCGGCCTGGGCACAGACCTGGTGGATAGCATCGTCGAGAGCACCGAACGTACAACCATCGTTACGGTCATTCTCGTAATCGCCCTGCTCTTCATCATCTATCGTTCACCATTTGCAGTCCTCATTCCCCTCATCACCATTACGCTTGCCTACCTCGTGTCACGGGGCGTTCTCGGATACCTAACACAGGCGGGGTGGCAAATCTCCTCACTGCTCGACACCTACATGGTGGTGCTTGTTTTCGGCGCCGGCACAGACTATTCCCTCTTCTTTATCTCCCGTTTTCGTGAAGAACTGGCGCACCATTCTGCCTATGAAGCGGCGGTACGCTCCGTTCAGCGCATCGGAGCAGTAATTTCTGCCAGCGCCTTAACCACGATGGTCGGTCTTTCCGCACTTGGGTTTGCGCGCTTCGGCCTCGTGAAAACTATGGGACCCGGTCTGGCGGTTGCCGTTGGTATCACGTTGCTCGCCGGGCTTACACTGACGCCGGCTTTGCTCTCCCTCTTTGGTCGTCATCTATTCTGGCCGCGGAAGACAAGCGTCGAAAACACACAACCGTCTGCCTTCTGGGTTAAAGTAAGCAATCTGGTTGCCATCCGCCCGCTAATTCCTGTAATAGTCATCAGCGCTCTTCTGGCTCTTCCTTACCTGGGACTGCTGCAGTATCGCGAGAATCTTTCTGTGGTCGGTTCCCTGCCGAAGACTACGGATTCACGCCAAGGCTTTGATGCCATTGCCGAGCACTTCCCGCACGGAGAATTCGCCCCTGCAGTGGTGCTGCTGCAGCTTCCGGAGAGCACCGACCTCTCATCGACCCCGCACTTGCGCGCTCTTGCTGAGCTGCAAGACCGACTTCTGGCATTGGATTCTGTAGACCGGACTCGCAGTATTCTTGACCCCACTGGCGATGGCACCACTGATGTTTTCAGGGTTCCCACGCAACTAGACCAAATCTCCACATCCCTTCTTGCTCCCGCGGCCGGCGGAGAAAGGACACCTGCACAACAAGCCAATGAAGCTGTAAACCAGGTAGGCGTAATAGAACGATACGTGGAGGAGTTGGCAGCCGCTTTTCCTGACGTAGCCCAAGGGGCGCAGTTTGCCCAAACCCGAGAAGCGCTCGCGAGTTTCTCCACCGCGGTTGCGGACCTCCATACCCAAGCGCACCCCACCACACAATTGCGGCAACTGGCAGAACAATTGCGCCAGACTCCGCCAACCCAAGGAGTGATCGCCCCGGCCACAGCTCTCGCTCCGGTAGGCCGCTATCTAGCGGAAATGTCCGAAGCTTTTCCGGATGTAATTGCGCAGCCGGCTTACGGGGAAGCAGCACAACTCCTCGAGGAATTCCGGCAATTAGAGCAGAACGCGGCTGCGTCTTCCAGTCTCTCTACGCAACAGCGTTTGGCGCAGCAATCTCAGTTTCAGGCACTGTCGGGCGG
Organism: Chloroflexota bacterium; assembly: GCA_965216245.1. Lineage (GTDB taxonomy): Bacteria > Chloroflexota > UBA11872 > VXOZ01 > VXOZ01 > VXOZ01. Next base: position 3,166,148 of record OZ244145.1, on the reverse strand, counting down.
GATTGCCACTCAACTTGATCAGTTAGCCGGTTACTTTGCCGACAGGCCGGACGCCGCGTTCCTACCAAGTGACTTGGCCGCGCAACAAGGCGAGGAGAATCCACTCGGCGGAGCGACGAGAGACTTGGCGGAAGCCTTTTCCGGTTTGCGAGAAGCCTTCTCGGCATATCCATACCCATACTTGATCCCAACCACGCTCCCCGGCGTTGAGGAAGCTTCGCAGGCTATCGCTCCCCTCTTCTTCTCAGAGGACAAGACGACAATTCGCTTCTTCGTCATTCTCGGGGAAGATCCGTTGAGTGCGGGAGCAATCTCAACTCTAGACAAGATACGTGAGACACTTCAGCAAGACCGACCAGGCCCACTCGCATCGGCCAGTGCTTTCGTTGGCGGCGCCACTGCCGAAAGCAGTGATATAAAAAGAGTGGTACGCGGGGACTTGCAGGCAGTAGGAATCATTACGGTAGTAGGCATCTTCGCCGTTCTCGCAATTCTGCTCCGCAGCCTTGTGGCTCCACTTTACTTGGTAGGCACCGTTGTCTTTTCGTACGGCAGCAGCTTAGGGCTCTCAACGTTGCTCTTTCAAGGAGTACTCGGTCACGAAGGGGTTTACTATCTGCTGCCTTTGATGGTAATGGTGATGCTCATCGCACTGGGCGCCGACTATAACGTCTTCTTGGTTCACCGCATTCGCGAGGAGAGCGCGACGCTGCCCTTGCGCGAAGGGGTTCGCATAGCTACAGCGCGTACAGGCGCGATCATTACGGCCGCCGGGGTGATTCTTGCCGGCACTTTTGCCGCGCTTACGGCAGCGCCGCTCCAGTTTCTATTCCAAATGGGTGCAGCTATCGCACTTGGCATTCTCATCGACGCGTTAGTTGTGCGCTCGTTGCTCGTGCCAGGGATTGTTACCCTGGTTGGCAGAGCGAACTGGTGGCCGGTTTCCATTAGAGCGAACTGGTGGCCGCTCCTGCCAGCCGGTGCGAGCGCGCCGCTAGTGGGCGGGCAAGGTCTTGCACGAGGCGTTGTTTTCATGTCCGTCGCACTGCTCATTGCTGTGACGTTTGCCACCCGCAGTCTTTGGTACCCCGAGACCGTCGAGGCGTCTACCCACGTAGCTGCTAGTTCCACGTCACAGGCTCCTGCGGTGCCTTCACCCACGCCGCTGATATTGGCCGTGCCGCCGACGGCGGTCCCAACTCCTGTTGCTAGTAATCTTCCCGCCCCAACGCCTACGCCATCGCTAGCGCCCACACCAACGATTAGAGAGTATGTGGTGCAGGCAGGCGATACCTTGACCGCCATCGCAGAGCAATATAGTGTCACCGTGACCGCGCTGGCAGAATTCAATCAAATCACAGATCCCAACGTGATCTCCGTCGGTCAGCGCCTGCAGATTCCACCTTAACGACCATAGCGACTTGCGTGGACAGCAGTTAATCATTCGCTTCTGGATGGCTTTGCCTAATTCCCGTTGACCTGGCCGGGTTCCCCCATTCGTAGCGCAGGTGTACTGCTTCCTCGAGTAGCTTTCCTTCAGCTTCCAGGAGGACGGCGAGCGAGGCTAAAGCTCTGGCCGGTGGGGCCGCCCGCAGGTTGAGAAGCGAGCCAAAGGGCTAATTCTGCTACTTCTTCCGGTAGCTTTACGCGCTCACTGGGCGCAAAAGGCGGGGGCCCGTCGAGGGTGAAGCGGTCGTCAGTGGCAGGCGTGAGCACCGGCCCGGGCACGATCTCATTGACGTCAATGCCGTGTTGCCACACCTCCAGCGAGAGGCACTTTGTAAACGTCCACACTGCCGCCTTCGCCGTGGCATACGACGAAATACCAGCGCGCACTTCGTGGCCCATGCCTGAACCGATATTGATGATCTTGCCGCCACCGCCGGTAATCATCTGCGGCAAGACAAAGCGGGCGCACGCATAGGTGCCGATGAGGTTTGCAGAGATACATGCAACCCACAAGTCCGGCGTGCTTTCAGCAACCGGGGCGTGCTCGGTGCCGCCGCCGGCGTTGTTGACAAGAATGTCGATCCCGCCCAGTGCCTTCACTGCCCCGCGTACCATGCCCTCAACCTGGCCGAGGTCTCCTACGTCACAGACTAGTGCAACTGCCGAGCCGCCCGCGGCATGAATCTCTTCCACTACCGCGGCTAGCTGGTCTTCAGAACGCGCTGTAATCGCCACGCGCGCTCCTTCTCGCGCGCATGCCAGCGCAATCGCGCGGCCTATGCCGCGCCCTCCTCCCGTAACCAAGACACGGCGATCGGCTAGCTTTCCAGGCATACTTTCGTCTCCGTTTGATCGTAATCGCTGCTATTAGGACGCTCTGTAGGAATCAGTCAAGACAATCCGCGGCGGGATCTGCTCACTAGCGCCACTCAGTCATTGGGCACGCGGCTACGGCGGCGGCAGTCAAAACTACAAATGCTTGACAGAGCGACCGGATTTGCCTACAGTAGAATTGAGCACGTTTGCGGGCATGGTGTAGTGGCAACATGCGACCTTCCCAAGGTTGAGACCGTGGGTTCGAATCCCATTGCCCGCTCCAATTCACCGTGGCGAACTGGGTCTCCGATGCGCCCTGCAAGAGCACCCAAGCTATGGGGCAACTGGCTGCTGATTGTTTCCTGCAGCACGCCCTGCTAACTCGCGGTCGAGCACAAGCATTCCGCTTAGGTTATCCTGCACGCGCCTAACTTCCTTCAGAATATCGCCCGCGACGCGCTCTTCTTCCACTTGCTCAAGGAGGAACCACTCCAGTTCCGCGAGCGTCGTGTGGTCGCTCTCCTGCTCGGCGAGATTGGAGAGATCATGGAACATGCGCGTCACTTCTCGTTCTTGCGCCAACACCTGCTCAAACACAGCCACGGGAGATTCGAAACGAGCACTGGTCGCTTCGATACTTTGAATATCAACGTCGCCCCCTCGATCCACCACGATGTCGATGATTCGCAGCGCGTGCCCACGTTCCTCTTCGCTTTGCACTCGCAGCCAGTTTCCAAAACCGCGGTAGGCAAGAGCATCGAAATATGCTCCCATAGCCAAGTAGAGATTTGAGGCGTATAGTTCAGCAGTAATCTGTTTGTTGTATGCTGCTAGCACCTTATCTGAAAGCATCGTCGCCTTCCTTCTCTAGCGATAGTATGGTCGGACTTACTATTCGCACTCGTACTTCTGTTTCTTTGTCACCAGTTAAACCCATTATACTACATGCCCAGCCGGCCCCATCACCTCTTGACGTACACGTGCCTACCTGCTCTGCGAAAGCGATCGACACAGCATGCGAATCTCCAAGGTCTTCGCCGGATAGCAGATACGACCCTGGAGAATTGATGTTGGCGGGAATAGTCCCCGCCTGCTTGCAATTATTCTCTGCGAATTCACTGTCAAAGCTATTAGCTTAGGAGATGCAAAAATACCTGCTTCAGGCTTCAAACCCGGCTCGCGGCTGGCGAGCAGCGACGCCTGGTCGTTACATCGCTATCGCCGCAGTAGTGGGGTCTGCTCGTAAAGCACTCTTGCCTACGTAAGTCGCCGACGAATTTCGTCGCGGCAGCAAGTATGTACTACGCACGGCTGCACTCTACAATTGAGCCGGAGAATGGTACGGTAGTAATATAGAGTAATGCAGCGTGCAACCTGCGGAGTCGCTAGTCGAAAAGCGACACTGGTCAGAGTTTAAACACATTTCAAGCCACAAGGAGGCAAAGGCATGTCCATCTACGACCGTGGTGGGCCGCGCGGCGGGCCGCCGGACGATGAAGACAATGAAGATTTCGGAGAAATGCTCCGTCAGACCCGGGATCGGGCCCGACGGTTACAGCGCTTCATCATTCTCGGCGCTATCGTCGCGGTCGTGCTGTGGGTAGGGTCGGGCGTCTACATCGTGGATCCTGCCGAACAAGGTGTCGTCCTTCAATTTGGACGGCATGTAAACACCTCTTCGCCCGGCGTGAATTATCACCTTCCCTGGCCGATCCAAAGCGTTGTCATCGTTGACATCAGCAACGTCCGTCGTGCTGAAATCGGCTTCCGCAGTGTGAGCGGTCAGGAACCGCGGAGCATCCTCGAGGAAGCGTTGATGCTCACGGCCGACGAGAACATCGTCGAAGTCGGATTGCTCGTGCAGTACCGTGTGACGGATGCTGCAGCCTTCGTCTTCAACGTCAATAATCCCGAAAATGTCCTCCATACAACCACTGAAGTGGCTCTGCGCAGCGCCGTCGGCAAGATGCCAATTGACGGCGTAATTACCGAACGACGGGCTGAAGTCCAGGAAAATACGCGCGCCTATTTGCAGGAACTAATGAACGAATACAACACGGGAATCCTGATCACCGACGTTCGTCTGCAGGTGGCGGACCCGCCCGCTCAGGTGCTAGACGCGTTCCACGAAGTGGTGCGCGCGCGTGAGGACCGCGAACGCAAGGTGAACGAAGCAGAGGCCTACCGCGAAGACATTGTGCCACGGGCGCGCGGTGAGGCAAAGCGCATTCTGGAGCAAGCGCTAGCCTACCAAGAAGAACGCATTCGCAGCGCGCGCGGCGAGAGCGAGCGCTTCCTCTCAATTCTCGCAGAATACCGCCTTGCTCCCGAGGTGACTCGTGAGCGCATGTACATCGAGGCGGTTGAGCAAGCCATGGCGAACGTGGAGATAGTGCTGATCTCGCAGTCTGACAGCAGCGTTCTGCCCTTCCTCCCTCTGCGCAGCCTGCAATCCGGGACGTCCGGATCACAACCGTCAACCGTTAGTCAATAAAGGAGGTGTCACATGGGACGGACCCTAACTGTAATTGTTGCCCTTGGGGCACTGTTGTTGTTCGTGTTTTCGCAGGTGACGTTTGTCGTCACAGAAACTAATCAGGCCATCGTCTTGCAACTTGGCGAGTACCAGTACACGGCCAACGATCCGGGGCTCTACTTCAAACTGCCCTTCATTCAAGATGCAGTGTACTTCGACCGCCGCTTGCTCTCGAGCGATGCCGCCCCTCAAGAGTATCTCACTCTTGACAAGAAACGTGTGCGCGTTGACCACGTCACGCGTTGGCGCATTATTGACCCGATCAAATTCTTCGTTAGCGTTCAGAATGAGGTTGGTGCGCGGGCGCGCCTGGATGACGTCGTGTTCTCGGAACTACGCCGTACGCTCGCTACCTACAACTTCGACGTGATGATCGCCGGCGAACGTGAGAACATCATGGATGCGGTTACTATTTCCAGCCGTGTGCGCGCCCTGGACTTTGGCATCCAGGTCGTCGACGTGCGCTTCAAGCGCGCCGACCTGCCCGGAGAAGTCGAGGACAGTGTCTTCGAGCGCATGAAGGCTGAACGCGCCCGTGAAGCAAACCGCTACCGTGCTGAGGGTGAGGAGCAAGGCGCTGAGATCATGGCGTCTGCCGACCGTGAGCGCGTCGTGATCGTCGCTGTAGCCGACGAGGAAGCGGCGCAAATCCGGGGCGAGGGCGACGCCCAGGCAATCGCGATTTACGCAGCGGCGCTCAATCAGGACCCTGAATTCTTTGCCTTCCGCCGCCGCCTAGAAGCGTATGTCAAGGTACTCAAGCAAGGCGATATTCTTGTGATCTCGCCGGACAGCGAGTTCTTCAAGTACCTCGTCGATCCGTCGCCGCAGCGTGACGTTGGCGGTGTGCCGCCCGTATTTGCCCCTGCGCTAGAAGGGGATGAGTAACGCACAAGCGTGCTTTCCCAAAGAACGGCTCTGCCCATGTAATGCCGGGACGGGGAAAGCAGTGAGTGCACGTTGGCTGAGGTAAACGGCCATTGCTGAACGCGGAAAGAGGGTCTGTGGGTTTTGTGACCCACAGACCCTCTTCTATATCTGCTCATCCGCAGCCTGCCACAGAATGCCGTCATTCCGGCGCAAGCCGAAATCCAGCGGGCATAGATATAATGCCGCGCAGAGCTCCGTTCACACGAAGCTGCCCCCTGCCGAGCCCATTTTTACCGAACTGCAGGCTGCGGCTAGCTCGACCGTAATTACCCGCCGCAACCGCACGAAATGCTATACTAAAGGCACAGACAGGTATGCCCCGTTAGCTCAGTGGATAGAGCACTGGCTTGCGGAGCCAGGGGTCGAGCGTTCGAGTCGCTCACGGGGTACCATGAAGCGTCAATACCCGTTGGGTATTGATGCTTTGCTGCAATTGAAGAAGGACGAAAATGCATGTTTCGAAGGCTATTTGGCAACGCCGATAGGCACTATGATGCCGGCCTTGAGTTGCTACGAAGGAATCAGGTGCAAGACGCTATAAGGGAATTCAACAAGGCGATAGAGATTGATCCGAATTTTGCTGTAGCATACTATTTTCGTGGAAATTCTCACTTTAGACTGGAGGATTATAGAAAAGCCACCGCAGACTACGACAGGGCCACCACACTCGATCCGAGCATGGTTATAGGACTTCCTCCTGAGAATTCTTTGGCCTTCTTCAGCCGTGGTTGTGCGTACGGAGCGTTGAATGAGCATAGTAGAGCGAAAAAAGACTTCGATAGGTCAATCGAACTTGATCCAGAACATGCCGCGTCGTATATGAACCGTGGTATTTCTTACGAGAAGTTGGGGGAATACAAGAAAGCATTAGCTGATCTCAACAGGGGAATCGAACTCGACCCAGAACGCGCCATTGCGTTCAGCAACCGTGCTACCATTCATTTGAGGTTAGGCGAGCTCGAAAAAGCTATGGCTGATTGTGACAAAGCGATTGAGATCAAACCGAATGATGCTGAAGTCTACTACAATCGAGCTGGCCTCTTCTATGCGATGAAGGATAATGCCAAGGCACTTGCTGACTATAGCGATGCGATAGATCTTAACCCACTACACGCACTTGCATACTTTGACCGGGGCACTATCTATGGAACACTGGGGCAGTTTAAGGAGGCCATTAGAGACCTCAATAAGCATATTCACTTGAATCCGCAGAATCCGCAGGCCTACGAGAATCGCGCCATCTACTATCAGAAGTTAGGACAGTACAGAAGAGCCGTAAGTGACTATGGAAAAGCCATTGAGCTTGATGCTGAACGTGCCAATTTGTATCTAGGTCGCGCTATTGCTTTCGATGATTTGGGGAATCAAGAGGGAGCGCTGGCTGACTATGGATTCGCAATCAAACTTGATCCAACCAGCATTGTCGCTCACTATAATCGTGGACTATTGCTCGCTAGAAGTAAGCAGTATGCTAGAGCAAGTTCCGATTTTTCTGATGCCGTAAGGCTGAATCCAGAGTTTGCTGAGGCGTTATTTAATCGTAGTCTTTGCTATGGACAATTTGGAAATATACAGCCAGCCCTTTCTGACCTAAAAAGAGCTGAGTCCCTCGGATTCGATCCAGAACGCATTAGTGAGGCTCGTGAGCGCTTGAGGGGGAAAAGCCTCTAGTGGAGTCGATTTGCCGCAAAAGGGATCAGTCAACCAAATTTGGAGAAATTGCAGGATCTCTTGACTTCTAAGGTGGGTGAACCGATGTGGGGCAAACGCGACTACAGCTACGATGCCCCGGTGATTGCAGCGGTTCCCCAAGGCTGAGCATTAGACCTTTGTTTACCGGACATTGCTTTCAAGTATTGAATCTCGGACGACCCTCTGGGAGTAGGCAACGAATTGTCTAGATATATCTCCTATGCTATTCGTCACATCATGCCGTGGCCGAAGGGGTCGTCGCCGATCCAGCGTTCGTCAGCGGGTTCGCTGGCAAGTTGGTAGCGCGTATCGGTGGAGAGACGGATGCGGTTTTTCACGCTTTCGTTATCAATGGCGCAGTGGAGCGTGAACATACCGAAGACGAGCAGATCTCCCGGCTCGAACTCCGTGGTAAGCCAGCGTCCGCCGTACCGTTGCTGAGGTTGATTCGGGTTCTTCGTCAGCCAACCGCCGCCGTAGGGGTTCTTGTCCTTATCCCTATCCACGTCGATCTTGCCGTAGGTATTCTGTAACTCATGCCACTTGTGCGAACCTTGCAGTATCGCCAGCGGGCCGTCGTCGAGAGGCACCTCGCCCTGCGGAATCCACGCGGTCATGAGCTTCGGCGTCCCGCGTCCCATGTAGACCCAATCGAAGTGGCAGCCGGTGGCCGCCCCGCGCCTCACGTTCCGCACCCAAATGTAATCGAGATGCAGCACCTCATCACCAAGAAACTGCTCGAAGAAGGACATTATCCTACCGGAGAAGCAGACCTCCTTTAGCGCCGGGCCGGAGCGGAGGTTGCGGGCGAATTCCTGGCGGTCGCTCGCGCTGATGCCGCTGGTGTCACCCGAGAAGATGGAATCCATAAAGGGGTGAGAGCGATCGATCAGGCCGATTTCATCGAGCTTGCCAATCAGTTCTCGGCGCGCCGCCAGCACCTTTTCCTTGTCCAAGTATCCACGCAGGAGCAAATAGCCGTCTTCAGCGAACCGCTCGTGGAGCGCGACTGTGTCGCCTAGCAGACTTTTGGAGTCTCGCAACTCCCCAAACGTCTCATTCGAGAGGTCGAAGGCATTACCGTTCGACGTCAAAGTATCCGGTAGGACTGTCGTCTTAATCGCCACCTTGCCAACCCTCCCTCTGTGCGTGACTGCCTTTCAATAGCGGAAGCCACTCTCGGCCGTTAGTCCGTTTCAGCGTATGCTGCCGCTAAACCAATACTACATTTTACATCCAGGTACCGCAATCCGGCGGCACTAACTGCCTCAAACGTTACTACTTCGGACAATTAGACGGGCCGAATAACAAGACCACACTTCAGGTGTGCCTCTTTGGGCCGAGAGCCGCAGGGCCTTGCAGACAGACACGGACCATCGGCCCTGCCCAACCGGCAACAATCTACGGCACCAATGCAAAGATAGGGTGAGATTCAGTAGCTCGCCGGGGAAAGGCAGTCGCCTGGGCAGCAGCCACAACGCAGATTCCAGGCAGGCAATGCGCCACCCAATCCGGTGAGTGCCCGGACTCCCGCAAGTCGGCTCTTTAGATTTCGGAGTGCTACATCATGCCGTGGCCGAAGGGATCATCGCCGATCCAGCGCTCATCGGCGGGTTCGCTGGCGAGCTGGTAACGGGTATCGGTTGAAAGGCGAATGCGGTTTTCCGGGCTCTCGTTATCCAGCGAGCAGTGCAATGTGAACATGCCGAACAAGAGCACGTCGCCCGGCTCGAATTCCGTCGTGAGCCAGCGTCCGCCGTACCGCTGCTGGGGCTCGTTTGGGTTCTTTGTCAGCGAGCCGCCGCCGTACGGATTCTTTTCCTTATCCTTGTCCACGTCGATACTGCCATAGGTCTGCTGCAGTTCCTGCCACTTATGGGAACCGTGCAGGATCGCCAGCGGGCCGTCGCACAAGGGCACCGCTCCTTGCGGGATCCATGCGGTCATGACGTTTCGGGTTCCACGCCCCATGTACACCCAGTCAAAGTGGCAAGGGGTGGCGGCCCCACGGCGTCTGTTCCGTACCCAGATGTAATCAAGGTGCAGCACCTCATCACCGAAATACTGCTCGAAGAAGGACATTATCCTACCGGAGAAGCAAATATCCTTGAGCGCCGGGCCGGAGCGGAGTTCGCGGGCGAATGTCTTACGATCCGACGCAGTGATGCCGCTCGTATCGCCGGAAAAGATAGACTCCATAAACGGCTTGGCGCGGTCTATAAGGCCGATGGAGTCGAGCTTTCCAATCAGTTCCCGGCGTGCCGCCAGCACCTTATCCTTGTCGAGATAGTTTCGGAAGAGCAGGTACCCGTCCTCGGCAAACCGTTCGTGGATCGCAGCCATGTTACCCAGCAAGCTGTTGGCGTCGCGCAGCTCCCCGAAGGTCTCGTCTGAGAGGTCGAAGGCGTTGCCGTTCGACTGTAAAGTATCAGGTAGGACCGTTGTCTTAATCGCCACTTGAACTTTCCTCCTATATTCCGCGATTGCCACTGTCTAACGGCATTCTCTCATACCCAGGCATCCCGCGGCAGCCTCTGCCGCTGCCACAATCATCCTACACGTTGGGTAGACCGGTCACAATTTGTTCCCAGAACTACAGATTTGATTCTGATCCTGCATGGGTAACGGTCCCCCCTCAAGTTTCCTCGTTCAGCAGTTGAGGTCGTATGCCACGGCAGCGGTACTACAGAGCGCCCAGGCAGCTATCCCTTTAACGTCGGCATCTGCTTTGCGGAAAAGGCCCTATCCAGTGGACTGCACCCCGGCCGCGATGCCATTGATCGTTTGGAAGACACCTTCCAACAAGCGGCGCGCCTCCGCCGAGAGTTCATCAAGTGGCGTTTCTGCCTCCGCGGCAAAATTCGTACGCCACTCCTCCATCATGCGTACCTGCAGACAATGCAGCGGATCGACGTAGGGATTTCGCAGCAGAATCGAGCGTTGGAGGACTGGCGATGAGTCCAAGAGTTGCTCCTGAGCCGTAATCTGCAAAAGGGCTTCCCGTGTACGTTGAAATTCCTCAGCAATAGCGGAATAGACTTTATCGCGCACCGCCTCATCGACAACCAATCCGGCGTAGAGGCGCGCAACCGACATGTCGGCGGTGCCAATGCTCAACTGGGCATTATCGATAAGCGAGCGGAAGAATACCCAGTGCTTGTACATTGTCCGCAAGCGCCCAAGATTGCTCTCACTGGCGGCAATAAACTCTTGCAGGGCGCTGCCAACGCCATACCAACCGGGCAAGTTATGCCTGCTCTGAGTCCAAGCAAATACCCACGGTATCGCCCGCAGGTCCTCCACCCGGTCGCCGCCTTTCCGTGACGCTGGCCGCGACCCTACATTCATTCGGCTGATGTGCTCGATGGGCGTTGCTTGCTGGTAGTACGGGCGCAATTCGGGTGTTTCGTAGATCAACGATCTGTAGGCGCGAAATGCCGTCTGCGATAGGGTCGCCATTGCGCTCTCCCAGTCCGGTTCGAGGGAAGCACGGGACTCCAACACGCTCGGGCTAAGCCGCGCCAAGAGCATGGCATGAATTACCTGCTCGAGATTGCGGTGCGCGACGGCGCGTCGACCATAGCGAGAGAAGATGACCTCCCCCTGCTCTGTCAACTTCATGCCGCCAGCCAGTGAATCGGCCGGCTGCGCCATGATCGCGCGGTTCGTTGGCCCGCCTCCTCTGCCAAGCGCGCCTCCGCGACCGTGAAAAAGCTGGACAATCACGTGGTAGGATCGGCACGCGGCAACAACCTGCCTCTGCGCGCAGTAGAGTTCCCAGGTAGCCGTAAGAAATCCACCGTCCTTGTTGCTGTCCGAGTACCCCAACATGACTTCGAAACGGTCGTCCCAGCACGCAATGTGAGAGCGAAAAACCGGGATCGAAAGCAGCGCGTGAATGAGGTCGTGACTGCCGCGCAAGTCGGCAATTGCCTCTAGCAACGGCACAATCTTGAGGCGACTCTCGCTCACTCTGCCGGTGGCGTCCACCTGCCAAAGCCCCGCTTCTTTCGCCAACAGTGCTACCTCGAGCACGTCGCTAGCGGTCTCGGTGAAACTGATGATGTAAGTATTGCAGGCCGCCACACCTACCTCCACCTGCATGCGGGCAATGCTCGTAAACGTCTGAAACGCCTGGCGTGCAGTGGGAGCAACGGTGAGTTCTTGGAATCCAATGGTCTTAGGATCGGCAAGCAATCGGGTGAGCAGCGCAGCCTTACCCGCTTCATCAAGGCCGCTGTAGCGCGTCGTTACGCCGGCCGCGGCAAGGTATTCATCCAGCGTGGCCTCATGAACTGCGCTATGCTCGCGCACGTCCAGATCCACCAAGTGAAAGCCAAAGACCTGCACCCGCCGGATCACGTCGCGCAGGAGGCCGCGCCCAATCCGCGCGCCGCCGTTCTGGATCAAACTACTCTGGATGAGCAAGAGGTCGTCGAGCAGCGCGTTAGGATCGTGGTACGCTCCTGAAGCCGCGGCGCCGCCGCCGGCATAGCGTCTTCTGGTACGCGCCAAGCGCTTCTGCATCATTACTATTTTTGTCCGGTATGGCTCAGTTATGCCTGTAGTGGCGCCAACTCCTGCCCCGGGCAGCGAAGCGCGATCCCGCGCAATCGAGTCCAATAGCTCTTGGGAAACCGATGCAAAGTGAACTGAGAGGCTTAGCACCCGCCATAACTCGTCAAGGTCGCGCGCATAGCGATTGAGAATCAGCGACCGATGCATGCGCAGGGTCTCTTCCGTTACGTCCGGCGTCACAAACGGGTTGCCGTCCCGGTCACCGCCCATCCAGGAGCCGAAAGTCAGGAATCGGGGCAGCGTGAACGGGTAATCTTCGGCGTACTCCTGCAATGCGTCTTCTAACTCGTGATAAAGAGAAGGAATTACGTCCAGCAAGACGTGATCGAAGTAGTAGAGCCCGTCATCAACCTCGCCCAGAACTGTCGGCCGCTCCCAGGGCGTGATATCGGTCTGGGCCAGTATCGTGACAATTTCATGAATCTTCTCGCTGGTACGCTGTTCAATCGAAAGGTCCTGGCGCTTGCCCTCGCGTTCGGCCAGACAGGCACGCAGCATTTCGAGAAAGACAAGCAGCGAGCGTCGCCGCACTTCCGTCGGATGGCGCGTGAAGACCGGTCGGATGGAGAGAAGCGCCAAGATCGGCGCCAGTTCTTCCGGTGTGACACCCTCACTCTTGAGGTGTGCGGCGGCGGCGGCGATTGATTCATGCCGCGGCTTAGGATAGTTCTTGCGTTCGCTCTCCCGCATACGACGCAGACGGTGCTGCTCTTCAGCCGCATTGATGAGATAGAAGTATAGCGAAAACGCCCGGGACACCGCGAACATTTCATCGTGGTTCAGTCCGTCCACGGAGTCCGCAAGTGGTTGAAGGAAAACCGTAGCGGTCGTCGTCCGTTGCCAAATGGCTCGCAGACGAATGTCCTCGACCAGGTCCAAGAACGACTGACCATGTTGCTCACGCAGCACCCGGCCGAGCACACTGCCGAGAAAGTTCACGTCCTCACGGAGTTGCTCGATAGGCACACGCCGCAGACCGGTCTGTCTTGGCCCGGGATTCATTGTCTGCATCGTGATTCCTCAGTCTCCTAACGTTGGGGAAAGTCTCCCCGTAGCCCCAACGGACGTGAAGTCTGCCGAAGACGTCTGGTGAATTAGCCAATTGTGCAAGAGGGTTGCGCCAATCCCTATCATGCCATACTTACCCGCCATGCGGCCCAAGGTAATCTCTATGGGGAATTGCCGCACATTCGCAATGACCGGATGCCCTACAAAGACCTCTATGCGGCATCTCAGTGAATGTACTGTACTAGGTTTGGCATGCCTCCCACTAACGCTGCAACGCCGTACGGAGCGGAGCGGGTATCATCCTGGCGAGCAACGCGAGTTCGGTCAGCTTGAATAGGCGCAGAATTCCCAGGTAGGCAAGAAGCAGCAGCCCTCCTCCACCCAAAATCATCGCCAGCAATCCCAATGTGCCGCCTCCAGCGGTAAGCACGCGCTGCACGAAGAGCATCCCCCCTGCGGCAAGCGCTATGAGAAGGGTGCTGGCGCCAATCTTAGCAAAGAAGGTGCCAAAGCCGTCACCACCCATGCCGCCTAGGAGACGACTGAGCAACCAAAGCATTACGAGCGCGTGGCCGGAATTCTGCACTGTATTGGCTAGCACAAGTCCCGGCATCCCCCACGGCTTGAGCAACGGCAATGCAACCGCCAAGTAGAAACCAATGCCAAGGATGCCGACCAGCACAGGGGTGCGCGTATTCTTGCGCGCATAGTAAGCGAAGATAAAGAGCTGATCCAAGCCTGTGAGAGGCAGTTGCAAGCTATAGAGCAGCAGGGCCAGACTGGTGGCGTTAGAGTCATCAGCATCGAACGCGCCGCGTTGATAGACCAGCTCGACGATCGGCTGGTGCCAGATCAGCATCAGCGCGAAAATCGGCAACATCAGCAGCAGAATGAGCCGCATCCCCTGATTGAGAATGCGCCGAAAGTTCGCAGTATCAAGATTTCGACCCTCGCTCGCCAGCAGCGGGAGCACGGCGAGGGCAATCGCAGAGCCGACTAGGCCGAGAGGAAGTTGGACTAAGCGCGTCGCGTAGTTCATGGCTGCGATGCTGTCTTGGCCGGTGCACGACGCGAGGTTGCGGTCCAGCACGATCGCAAGCTGAGTAATGATGAGCCCTACAAAGACAGGCGCGTAGAGGCGTAGGATTCGCGGTACACCGGGGTGTGTCAGCGCCAAGCGCGGGCGCAGCCCCATGCGCCAGAGACCGGGGGCTTGGAAGACGAGTTGCCCCACCGAGCCTACAAGCACACCCACAGCAAGGCTGGCAATGCCAAAGCGACCGACGAAAAGCAATGCCGTGACAATAATGCTCAGGTTATAGACGGCTGCGCAAAATGCCGGATAGTGGGGCCTGTGGCCGGCGTACAGCGCTGCATTAACCACACCGGACAGGCCGAGAAACGCAGCAGCGGGCAGGGCAATTCGGGTTAGGCGAACCGTCTGCGTGAGCAACTCACTTGATGCGCCACTGGAGGACCCCGTTGCAAGAACAGTCTCCGAAGCGATAATGCATTGCTCGGCAAGATTCGAAGCAAAACCCGGCACGAGCACGCGGACGAGTGGTTCGGCAAAGACACTAAGCACTAACACCATGCCGCCGAGAACTACGGCCGCCAGCGCGAGCATTGCGCCGAATAGCGCCGAGAATTCACGGTTGTTCCGCGCGTAGTCGGCAAAAACGGGCACCAACGCGGCCGTCACCGCGCCGCCGAGCAACAGGTCGAAGACCATTGTCGGCACTTGGGACGCAGCTACAAAAGAAGAGGCCGTGCCGCTCACGCCGAAGAGATAGGCAATGGTTTGCTCGCGAACCAGCCCAAGGATTCGGCTGATCACGTTGCCGAGCAGCAACACGACCGCGGCGCGCGCTAGAATCACGTCGGTGGAGGCAGACGCGTTCATCTATAGCGAAGCACTTGAATCAGATTTGATCCGAAACAATGCGACTCTCGAACGGCGCCCTGCCAGGTTCTCAAATTGCATCCTAGCCCCGATTTTCGCCGCTCCGCATTCAGTTTAGGACCGGCAGGGCATAGTACGAAAGACCGGCGTACATTGCGGTTTCTTGAATGTGTAGACCGAGGTTTATCCATGAATTGTGGTTCACGGCCAGGTCGCTCTGTGCAAAGTAACATGCCGCGCTACACTCGGCGTACGGCTTGCACTCTTGTCGCATCCCAACAGCGGCGTTCCTAGGCGTCCTTTGGCCGCCGCAGGCGGCGAATGCCTGCCCTGGCGGCAAGGGCAAGCGCACCGACGACTGCCAATGGGAGCCCAAAGATAATGAGCCAGATCAGCACATCCACGGCGCGCTGCGCCACCACTTTGAGTGCGGCGATGCTTGTCTCGACGGTCTGTCCGGGCTGCCAGACCGAACGCGTGGATACATCCTCACTTAACGCTGTAAGAAACATCTCGGCCCGGTTATTGAATGCAACGGCATCATCCTGTTCAGCGGCAATGGAAACGGGGATTTGCAGGCGACCTTCCGCCACGTCTACCCGCACGTGCATGAGCACTTCATTGCCCGCGCCTGCTTGCAGCAGACCGAGCTTCCACACCACAGTGCCAGTCTCGCTGTCATAACTGCCCCCGGAATTTGCGCGAACGAAGGTCAATCCCGGTGGGAGCGTTGTCCGTATGGTGACGTCGGTGGCATCAGCCGTGCCCGTGTTCGTAAAGAACATCCAAATGGGAAAACTGCTCCCTTGTGCGGCCGATGCCGGGCCGTCGACCTGCAGCGTGAGATCCGGCGCGAAAGTCAGCGTCAGGCCGGTAGCGTTGTCTGTGCTATCCGCATCGGCACTTGCCGAATGGATGTCGGCATGCAGCAGGATGTCGTTTTCCGTAGACTCCACACGCAGTTGGGCGTAGACCGTGTTCACCGACCCCGCCGGGATATCTGAGACATTCCAGCGTATCTCGCGGGCAAGCGGTTCGTATACGCCCCCTTGGCTCATGTCCAAGACACTGAGAAACTCAGGAACGTGAAGCACCAGCATCCCGTCACGCGCCGTCACGCTGCCGTCATTGCGATAGGTCAGAGCGAATGAGGTTACGGCGTGGGCGGTGGGCAGGCTTTCGGCTGCGAGCACCACAGAAAGGTCCGGCGGTGCATGCAAGAGCACCCGTATTGTCGCAAGGGCAATCCTATTTTCCAGGACGTTGAACCGTCCCTGGAGCTGTTCGATCTCTCCCCGCACTTCCGACAGACGTTTCTCTACTTTCAGCAGGTCGTCTACCGTATTGGCCTGCTCCACCAGCGCGAGTAGCTGCGTTTCAGCGGCTTGAAGATTGCGGAGTCTCGCGTCGAGATCGGTATACTCCTCAGTAACGTCGCGGGCGGTGACTTGCTCCGCCAGCACTTCCTCCGCTAGCGCGCGCAAAGCCGACATTGCCCGATCGAATGCGGCTGCAGGCACCCGCAATGTGAGCGAGGTCGGCTGCAGATCACCGGCCTGCCGCACGTCAGCCGTGGCAATGAAAGCTCCGGGAATGCCGGCAATGATCTGTTCCACCCCCGCCACTGCGGTAACGGGACTCTCCACGACGAGAGTGAGGGCGCCGTTGCGGATGACTTTAGCGTCGTCAGCGAAGCTCACGTTCGGTACCGGGGCAGCCAACGCCACCTTCTGCGAGCTGCTTGCCACTTTGGGCGCCGGCTCCGCCTGCTGAGCCATTTCCTCCCGGTCCGCGACCGCATTGTCTGCCGGAGCCCTCGAATCTTGAGTGAGTGCTGAGCGGGATTCCGACATAACTGCGTCTTGGGAAACACCGGCGAAAACGATGAATAACAAGGCGCCTATGAGAAGTGCGCCGCTAAGAGCCACAATGACCGCCCCCAAGATCAGTAGGGTTTTTTTCATGCGGCCTCCTTTCCAAATGCCACCGTTACGTGAAACCATAATTCCAGCCGACTGCCAACCCCTGGCGCGGGCCCGACGAAATTGTCTTTCGCTAGCATACACCGCAATTCAGAAGCCATATGCTCACTCAAAGCAAGTAACCGGTGCTAACTTTGTGGTCACCAAAGCGGCCGCGCGCTACCGTTGCTGTGCAGAGCTACTGTCCAGGGCGTGCATGTAGGCGCGCATGGCGCGGTCTGTCTGTTCGATCCGCTGATATACGTCGCCAAGCTGCTGCCACGCTTGCAGCTTATTGGGTGCGGCCGCCGCGATGGCCTCGATTTGCTGGGCGATTGCATCCAACGCGGCCTCATCCAGTTGACCGCCTTCCCGCTCCAGCTTGAGCAGCAGCGCGTCCCACGTCTCGGTATCCCGCTCTTCCTTGCCGCCATCGGGGTCTGTTTCAGCCGCGAGCCGATTGTCCGTGGCTGCCGAATCAGCCGCATCGGGCTCGGCTTTCAGGGCGGGAGTAACGAGGATGCGCTGTTGACCTTCTCGGCTGCCTGCAGCGGCGCGCGCGCTCAGGCGGGCAGCCGCGCGGGCCCGTGCATCGGGCTCTTCCGTCTCGCTCTCCGTAGTCAACGTAGATTCGATCCGCTGCAGGAAGTCCACCGGAACATCAATCTCTGCGTCGTCACTCGGCAAAGGCAAGCGGGAAGGGCCGTTGGCAGGGTAGAGCGCACGTGCAAGAGCAAAGTCCGGGTCTATCTGGCGCGCGCGCTCCAAGAGTTGCCGCGCTTGGTCGATAAGACCCATGTGCGCTCGCACGTCGGCTGACAGCAAGATCGCCTTCAAGCAATTCGGGTGCTCGCGTACGATCTCATCGGCGAGTCTACTCGTTGCCTGCCTATCCCCGTTGAGCCAATACGCCTCCATGAGCGCCACTTGGCCGCTCCAGTGTATATGCGTTTCTTCTAGCAGATAACGAAACTCAGAAATCGCATGCTCCAGCAACCCGCTACGCAGATGAATGCGCGCGAGACCAACCCGCGTCAAGAACCCATTGCCGCTGGTCTCACTCTTCAAACCACCTTCTAACGCCAGCAAACGCTGCTTCACCTCCGTGCGGGTGGGATCACACTCGAACGCCCGCCGGAGCACGACCAGTCGTTCCTCATCTCGTATAAGGGCTTCCAAGACCTCAGCATAGCTTGTGAGTGTGGCCACATCTTCCGGGTCCATATCAAGCGCCTGCAAGAGATGGTCTTCGGCGTCTTTGAGCCGGGCGGACTTGAGGTAGACATTACCCAGCAGGGCGCGGGCCGACAGATTACTCGGAGACTGCCTAAGCAAGTAGCGGGCAATTTCCTCTGCAAGCTCATTGTGCCGCAGCGCAAGCGCTTGCTCACCCCATTGCAGGAAATCTCTTAGCTTCATGATCCCCTTTGGTCCGAATTGTGTGGTTCGAACGTCTCGCGTTGCTGCTTAGTCAATTGCATCGCCCGTACCGACGTACGCGCTCCGGCCCTTCCATCGGAATTCTCATTTGCAAAGCTCCCAGCGCACCGCCGCCGCCCTGGCATGAACCCTTCCGACTGCGAGAGATGTGCCATGCCAAACCATAACTGTCTTCCAACGCGCGGCGGACATAGTCTCAGACCGCTGCCAAGTAGGGCCTAATTCCACATGCTCACGAGGTCTTCCATCGCCGCGCGATCGAGTCCCGGCCCTACCAGCGCCACGTGCGCCCAGCCGGGAATGAAGACTCGTTGCGCCACGCGCAAAATGTCGTCGGCGGTAATGGCATCGATTGTAGCGAGCATTTCGTCCAATGTTATCGTGGTGTGCATCAGCACTTCCTGGCTTCCGTACCAACTTGCTACGTTCCAGCTATCTTCCATGCTCAGCAGCAGCCGACCCTTCATGAACTCGCGCACCTTGTCCATTTCCTCCGCCGGGAGCTTCTCTTGTCGTATGCGGTCTACTTGCTCCCAAATGGCATCCAGGGCGCCTCCCAGGTGTGCGTCGTCCACGCCGGCGGAAATGATGAATGCGCCGGTGTCGAAATACTGCTCTGCATAGGAGTAGATGTCGTACACCAAGCCAAGGCGTTCGCGCACTTCCACCGCCAGACGCGAACTCATGCCGTCACCCAATGCAGTATTGAGTAGATCCAGAGCGTGACGATCGGGATCGGCATGGGAAAGGCCCTTGCCGCCGATGCAAAGTTGCACTTGATTGTATTCATCTGGCTGAGTGATTACCCGATCGACAGGCTGGGTTGCGACCGCCGGGAGCCAAGCCGGGCCGGTACCCTTACGTAGGCCGCCGAACGCTTCCTCAGCATGCGCCAAGGCGGCGTCAGCACTTACGCCTCCTGCAACCACAAGTACCATATTGTTGGCGCGGTAGAAGTCTTCCACGTGCTTCAAGAGATCATCACGAGTAATGTGCATGATGCTCTCGGGGCGCCCGCCAATATCTTCTCCCAACGGATGGCCCGGCCACAGCAAGCGAGACATGAGCACATGCACCCAATCCGAGGGGGTTTCTTGATAGAGCTCTAATTCCTCGAGTATCACACCCCGTTCACGTTCTACGTCATCGGGACGCAAAGCGGGATTGAGGATAATGTCGGAGAGGATATCAAAGGCAATCGCGAGGTGCTGCGACGCCACTTTGGCCCACAAGACCGTCGCTTCCCGACCGGTGCTTGCGTTGAGGAGTCCACCGGTTCGTTCGACAGCCTCCGCAATTTCCTGAGGATCCGGCCGTTGCGCCGTACCTTTGAAGAGCATGTGCTCCATGAAGTGGGATAGTCCCATGAGGTCGTACGGTTCATAGCGGGACCCAGCACCGCAGAAGACGCTCACGGTCGCAGCCCGAGTATGCGGCATAGGCAAAATAAGCACACGCAGACCGTTTGGCAGCGTGTGCCTAACCATAGTTTGCTCACTCATGCGTGGCATCCATCAGGCAACGTCGGGTAAAGCAGCCAACTTCGTAAGCTCTTGAAGAGCACGCTGCACTGCCACGTCGTCTTCAATATGTAGCGTCACATCGGCTTCGACTTCTATGGCGGGGGATATCCCAACATCTGAGATCGACTCTTTGCCCGGCGTAAGCCAGCGCGCAATAGTAACGCGAAGTTGAGAGCCATCGCTAAGGTCGTGGGGTAACTGGACCGTACCCTTGCCGTACGTGCGCTGGCCGATGATGACGGCACGGTCATAGTGAGCCAGCGCACCGGCAACGATCTCCGAAGCACTGGCGCTGCGCTCATTTACCAAGACAACGAGGGGAATCTGACGTGCCACTCCTATACCGCCCACGCGATACGGCCGCAACTGGTGCGTTGCCTGCTGCTCGTAAAGCACCACAGCACCGGGATTCAAGAATTCGCCCGTTACCTGAATCGCGGTTCTTAGCAATCCACCGGGATTATCGCGCAAGTCCAGAATCAGACCGGGTATCTGCGCGTCAACGAGTGTCTCCAGCTCCGTTCGCAACTCATCGGCAGTTAGGGCGCCGAAGCTCCACAGCTTAATGTATCCCACGTTACCAGCCAACGTTTGCGACGAGAGCGAGGGAATGTCCACTTCAGCGCGGGTCAAAGTCAAATCAAATGGTTCTTCCTCGCCGCGCTTGATTGTAAGCACAACGTCAGTTCCCGCCGTTCCTCGAATACGCAATGCGGTCTGGTTAGCGGAATCTCCCTCAAGTAGTGTACCGTCCACCGCCAAGATAATGTCACCTGATTGCAAGCCTCCACGCTCTGCCGGGGAATCGGGGAATACAGAATTTATGAATATCTGCCCGTCCCGTTCTTCAATGCGCGCGCCGATGCCCTGGAACTTTTGACGCGTATTTTCCCGCGCCCGTTCGCTCATCAAGGGATCAAGGAGGATTGTGTGTGGATCGCCGAGGGTCTCCAGCATGCCGCGTATGGCGCCGCGAATCATTACATCGTGGTCCACCGGCTGCTGGTAGAATTCTTGCGAGACGATTTCCCAGACTTGCAGGAAGAGATCCAGCTTGTCTTCATGGCCGATCGGCGGCGCAGCAGGAATGATCCCGGGAAGAACTCCGGATAGGACTGCCGTCAGAGACTGGATTGGAGATCCTCTGGATCCCGCTGTTAAGCCTGCTGCAAAAGCGCCGGTGCCAACCATCAGCACGAGCGAAAACGATAGAATGACTGCAAGGAAGTGCTTGCGCTTCATAGGTCTATCCTCGCGATCAGATGGCACCCGCTTCGCTAGCGAATTGGGGCATGCGGCACCCTTATCCTACTTTCACGATAGCATAGCACTTTGTCAGAAACAACCGTTTCTCCACCACCGCGTGCCTCGGCCCTCAGCGGCTGCGGATGCCGTTCTGCCGCCTGTTTCGACGGCAAGCGTCCGAGGAAAGTCTGTCCATGTTTGTCAAGACATAGGTTCGAAGACCTGCTCCGGCTTAGCAGTTTGCCTGCTCTTGCGCAATAGAACACAGACTGAGGAAATTGCACACTCCGCTTGCGTTTTGCCCGGGCACTGCCCGCCGTTTCCGGGACTGAGTCAATTTGATTCTCTGTTGCCAGGCGCGTATCATGGAATTCAAGTTAAGAGCGACCATTGCTTATGAAAGGGTAAACGGGAATGCTTGGATCATTTGGGTGGACAGAGCTCCTCATCATTCTTGTGATAATCGTGATTCTCTTTGGGGGAAGCCGGATCGCAGGTCTGGGAGGTTCGCTGGGCAAGAGCATCAGCGAATTCCGCACTGCGATGAAGGATGACGATGAAGGATCCGGCGATTCAGGTGAGGAAAAGAAATCCGATTCATCTGCCGCTTCCGGAGCGGAATCTAGTGATAAGAAAGAGGATTCCGAGCAGGCTGCAGGCAGCGAGGACGCATCCAAGAAGAGTTAGCACATTGTGCTAATTTGGGAGCGACTTCGCTGGTTGGGAACCGCTGTCTGTGACGAAAAAGGCGTTCCCCGCGCACCTGGAAATCGTTTCACCCTGGTACGCATCTATGCACAAGACATACCTGCTCTCCTAGCCTTCAACCGGTGGTTAATGCTCTTAATCGCCGGTGTTTTCTTTGTTGGTATTGTCGCCGGGGCTATCCTTGCAAAGACCTATCCTTTCGCGACCGAATCCCTCCTCCGTGCTTACGCCGAGCAGATCGAGAGTCTTGGCGGCGCAGAGTCGATTTCAACTGCGGCTATCCTGCGCAATAACCTGCGCATCTTGCTCCTTAGCCCCGTGCTCGCCGTACTCACGCTCGGTCTCTACCCGCTGATTGTGGCAACACTGCCTGGAGTAATTCTGGGCATGCTGGCCGTGCAGATCGATATGATTGCTCCCCTAAAGGTGCTTGTCGGCCTTGTGCTTGTTTTGCCCCACGGCGTGTTCGAATTGCCTGCCATTGCATTTGGCAGTGCCCTCTCTATGCGCCTGGCGTGGTCGTTGTTTCGACCGGTAAGATCCCTAAGTGCCACAGAAAACGTGGTATGGGCCGCGGTAAATACCATCAAAGGGTATGTGTTTCTTGTCATCCCCCTGCTTGTTCTTGCCGCCTGGGTGGAGATAAACGTTACCGGCCGCATGGCACGCTGGCTCATCGGCCTTAGTGCCATCCTTGCGCTACCCCAGCCATAGCCTAACTCTAGGCCGGATGGCGTGCTACAATTGGATGGAAATAGATGGAAACAGTATTCGCACCTACCACTCGCACTGCATCAATGAGCCTAGCCCCATCTTCAACCGCCCAACGTGTACAGAGAGCTCGTGACTGGCTTCAGACGTCTGAGGCGGATGCGTTCCTCGTCAGCAACGACTATAACCGCCGCTACCTATCGGGATTCACGGGTACTTCCGGTTGGCTGCTGATAAGCGCCGCCAGCGCCCTTCTCATCACAGACTCCCGATACACCGAGCAGGCGGGCAGGCAAGCGCAAGCATTCACGGTCGTGCCTCAGGCCGGGCCAATGGCCCCGCTGCTCTTGGACCTTTGCAAACAGCACGACTTTGGGCGGCTGGCGTTCGAATCCGAGCACGTCAGTGTTGCGACCTATGATTCGTACCGTGAGGTGCTTGAAGATGAAGTTGAACTCATCGGGTCTCGAGGCGCAGTGGAGAATCTCCGCGTGGCAAAAGAACCGGACGAGGTGGCGGCGCTCCAGCGCGCCATTACGATTGCCGACAACGCGCTTGCCGACCTTCTCACGTGGCTGCGTCCCGGGGTGACCGAAAAAGCAGTAGCGTGGCGCTTGGAAGTGCTCATGCGCGAAGGCGGCGCGGAAGGGCTTTCCTTTCCCTCCATTGTCGCGGCCGGCCCCAACGGTGCCATGCCGCACCATCGTCCCGGGGATGACATCATCCCTTCAGATACATTCGTTGTGATGGACTTCGGCTGCATCGCCGATGGATATTGCTCTGACATGACCCGCACTGTAGTGCTCGGCACACCCTCTCCGGAGATGCAAGCCGTGTACCGGCTTGTCTTGAAGGCTCAAGAAGCGGCGGAAGCACAGGTACGAGCGGGCATGACAGGGGCGGAGGCCGACGCCTTGGCAAGGGAAGTGATCGTGTCAGCCGGACACGGCGACCATTTCGGTCATGGACTTGGACACGGCGTGGGCTTGGAAATCCACGAAGCACCACGTCTCTCGCCGCTGGCAGACGATACGCCGCTCCCTGCCGGCGCCGTTGTTTCTATCGAACCCGGCGTCTACCTGCCCGGTGTGGGCGGTGTGCGCATTGAAGACTTGGTGTTATTGCGCGATGACGGTGCTGATATTCTCACCGGATCGCCAAAGTTGACCTATTAGCAAGTACAGAATTTTGGGAGGCATTGCGCGTTGATCGAAACCGGAAACCTACGACGAGGTGTCGTAATCGAGTACGAGAACGCTATCTACCGACTGGAAGATGTGAAGCATATCAAGATGGGGCGCGGCGGTGCCGTGGTGCGTCTCAAACTCCGCCACGTGCAGGACGGCCACATCATCGATCGCACGTGCGATGCCGGTGCGCGCTTTCCTCGAATTCGGCTTGAGCAACGCCAGGCCCAGTTCCTCTATC
Source organism: Chloroflexota bacterium (assembly GCA_965216245.1). Classification (GTDB taxonomy): domain Bacteria; phylum Chloroflexota; class UBA11872; order VXOZ01; family VXOZ01; genus VXOZ01. Next base: position 3,142,220 of record OZ244145.1, on the reverse strand, counting down.
GAGAGGATGGCGTTTTCCATTTCATGGATACGGAGTCCTACGACGAGATTCTCGTAGATGCCGCTCTACTGGATAACGCGGTGAATTACCTCAAGGACGGAGCTACCGTCGAGCTTGAGATGCATGACGAGCGCGTCCTCGACGTGGCATTGCCGCCGTCAATCGGACTTGAAGTTACCGATACCGCGCCGGGCGTCAAGGGGGATACTGCCGCCGGTGGCACAAAACCCGCAACAGTGGAGACCGGACTGGTGGTCAACGTGCCGCTCTTCGTAAACGTGGGCGACTCGATTCGGGTTGATACGCGTACGAATAACTATATTGAACGGGTGCGTTCCTAGTGGGCGAGAAGAGCCAAGAAACAGAAGACACTTCCTCAGGGCAAGCCACCGCTCTCTCTTGGGTTGTGCAAGAACGTCTCAAGCCGCTGCTGGATCTCATCACCGATACTGACGTTGAAGAGCTATCCCTCGAACAGGGCGGTGTGCGGGTAGCGATCAAGCGCACAGCGCAGATGGTGTCCACAGTGTCGTCGCCCCCACCGCCAACAGTTAGAGAGTCCGAGCCGCAGATGCAAGTCGTGCATGCGGGCAGAGTTGGCGTCTTTTCCCGCAGCCGCAACCAGGAGCAACTTGCCGTCATCGAAGAGGGCGCGGCGGTGGAGGAAGGGCAGTTGCTGGGCTATATTGAGGTACTCAATGTGCTCAACGAAGTCCCCGCGCCGTATGCCGGTACGCTTGAGCGCTTTCTGGTGGAATCGAGACAGCCGGTTGAATACGGCCAACCGCTCGCACTCATCGAACCTGCTCCTGAGCCTCCAATGGACGACGTGGAGTAGCAGAGCACCGTGCAAGTTTCGCGGGGATAGCGGCTTGGCAGGCACTCAAACAATCGCCCGGCGGCGAGTTTGAAAACGGGGGCCTTGCCTTACGTTCTTTGGGAATTCTCCAATCATAGACGGCACGCTTGCTGGCTTGTATTGCATGGAGACTTGCCACCTGGAAAATACCTGTTCTTTGAAATTTCCTACAAATGAGCAGTAGTGATCGTAGCGCGGGGGCTTGTCCCCCGCTCTTTGAGACCCGAGCCGCACACAGGAACAGGTTTTATGGGAGTTCATGTATTGTTATCCACCCTTATAATCGGATGACTTGGCTTTGGAAACCTTCTACGCCAAGAATAGACAGGAGTGGCGGACATGGCTGCATGAGCACCATGCCCACGCCAAGGAAATTTGGCTCATCTACTACCGCAAAGCCACCGGCAAGCCGCGCGTCTCGTATAACACCGCCGTGGAAGAGGCGCTTTGCTTTGGCTGGATAGACAGCCAGCAAAAGGGCATCGATGAGGAGCGCTTTGCACAGCGGTTTTCTCCACGCAAACCGGGCAGTAACTGGTCGGAGTCCAATCGGGTGCGCCTGCGCAATCTTATCGCCGAAGACAAGATGACTCCTGCGGGGCTAGCCGCCGCGCAAGGTGTTCTCATTGGCGAACCGTTCACAATACCGCCGGATATCGAGGCTGCCTTGAAAGTGGACGAGCCAACCTGGCAGAACTTTCGAGGCTTCTCCCAGGACTATCAGCGCATCCGTGTGGCTTTCATCGAAACCGCGCGCAACCGGCCGGAGGAGTTTACAAAACGCCTCAACCACCTTGTCCGGCTGACAGCCAAGAACAAGATGTTCGGCTACGTGAAAGAGCTAACCGACAAAGCGTAGCACGCATGTCTCTCGTCATTAGATACCTCCCAGCAATACCTGCAGGGCGCGCTATTTCTCGGCGCAAGCTCTAGCGGGGGCCATGACTGGGGGTCTGCCCCTCTCAGCGATCGATTCACTCTTGCCGAACAACCATTGCGATTCCGCGACGGGATCGAATTGAACACAACACAATCAACAGAGAACCAGCATCTATCGCATTGAAGGAGCTGCAATGACCGAAACCCTACCTTCATTGACCGCGACAAGCGAATCCGATGTCCGCAACAGCGCTATTGCCGTTGCCGGATTGCGCAAGTCATTCAAGGACTTGGAAGTGCTCAAAGGTATAGATATTACCGTTGATCGCGGGAGCATCTTGGCACTGCTCGGCCCTAACGGCGCCGGCAAGACGACCATCATTCGCATACTAAGCACACTGCTGCCGCCCGATGGCGGCCGGGCCAGCGTAAATGGCTACGACGTGACCCGCGAGGCGGACCAAGTGCGCAAGAGCATTGGACTCACCGGCCAGTACGCGGCAGTGGACGAGTACTTGACAGGGGAAGAGAACCTCCTAATGCTGGGACGGCTCTACCGCCTGAGCAAACCGGACACCAAGCGCCGCACCCGCGATCTCTTGGAATTATTCGAACTGACCGACGCGGCCCGGCGCACGGTGAAGACCTACTCCGGTGGAATGCGCCGCCGCCTCGACCTGGCTATGAGCCTCATTGCTTCGCCGCCGGTGCTCTTCTTGGACGAGCCCACCACAGGGCTCGATCCGCGCAGTCGTTTGACGCTATGGGACATGATCAAGCGGCTGTCCGCCGGTGACGTCACCATTTTGCTGACGACGCAGTATATGGAGGAAGCCGACCAGCTGGCGGACCAAATCGTCGTCATCGATCACGGTCTGGTGATTGCCGCCGGCACGGCAGACGAGCTGAAAGCCCGCATCGGCACTGACCGCCTGGATATTACGATCGCCGCAGACAGTGGTTTTGCACGGGCAGAGCAGACGCTGGACGGCCAGGCGCTGCACTCCGATCGGAAGCGGCGTCTGATAAGCATTGCCAGCCAAAGCGGCGTGCACGAACTGAGAGAGGTGCTGCAGCGGCTGGAGGATGCCGACGTTGCCGTGGAGAGCGTCTCATTGCACCGACCGACCCTGGATGACGTTTTTCTCACACTCACCGGGGCAGCGGCTACGCCGCAATCCAACGAAGAACTAGCTGAGAATCAGGAGAAGAGCGCTGAATGAAGCAACAGGTTTCCCTGCTCGCCAACACGCAACCTGAAGTACGCCCAGAGATTTTTTGGACGTTCGACAACTCCTGGGTGCTGACGAAACGCAGCCTCACGCACATCATTCGCAACACCGATCAGTTGCTTTCCGTATTCCTAATGCCTGTGATGTTCTTGTTGCTCTTTCGATACGTCTTCGGCGGCGCTATCAACACGGGTGAAACAAGTTATGTCAACTTTCTTGTCGCCGGAATTTTGGTCCAGACGGCCGCCTTCGGGGCGAATACGACCACGATCAGCGTGTTGGTTGATTTGCAGCGCGGCATTGTCGACCGCTTTCGCGCTCTCCCCATGGCCAGTTCCGCCCTTCTCGCAGCACACGTAATCGCCGACCTCGCACGCAATACCATATCGGCTGTGATCATGCTTACGGCAAGCTTTCTCGTTGGCTTTCGCCCCACAGCAGATCTCGTCGAGTGGTTCTTGGTATTCGGCCTGCTGCTGCTCTTTACGCTCGCGATTTCCTGGATTTCGGCCATATTGGGTATGGTGGTCAAATCGTTGGAAGCCGCGCAGTGGGTCGGGTTCATGGTGCTCATGCCGCTCACGTTTGCCAGTAGCGCTTTTGTCCCCACTGAGAGCATGCCGACCGTACTGCGCGTCTTCGCCGAGAACCAGCCGATTACCCACGTTATCGAAGCCATGCGCGCCTGGATGGTCGGCACCCCAATCGGCAATAGCGGGTGGCTGGCACTGGTATGGTGCGTCGCAATTATCGTGATTGCCATGCCGTTAGCCACGTGGATGTTCCGCAGGCGGGCTTCAGACCCGCGCACAGGCTGATTGCCGTCACAATTTGAAGTTCCAGGGTCGCGGAGAGGCTTGGCAAACGAGACGGTAGTATATATTTGGCCCTCAACGTAGTATCATTAGCTTGAAAGCGCACTGTCGGGCAGTAAGGGAGGGCAGGCTATGCGCAACCAACAGCAAACGTGGTGGGATCCGCACGAGTGGACACGGCAGCGAGCGCTCCGACGCGAGGAGTGGGTCACCGGCACACCCGAGGAGACCATGCTGCTTGTCGCCGACAGGCGCATCCCCCTCATTGCCGGATTCATCGCGGGAGCAGGTGTTTTTGCCGGCCTCTTTGCCGTGATCATGATCATTATCGCCATCTGGCCGATCATGGTGATGCTGTTTACGCTCAATGTCGTCGGGGTCTTCTCTCTCGTCCTTTCCCACACCTTTGGCTGGGTCTCGATCCTCGTGGCGCTCTGGCCTGCCCTGTTGATTAGCGGCCTCTTAGGTCTGGTCAAAGCCCGTCTTAACTTGCGCGCCGTTGAGCACCGTCTGCAGCCCATGCCGCTGCATTCTCTCTGGGATACCTTACCCGGATTGCTCCTGAGCCTCATCGGTGTGCCGTTGCTCTTTCTGGGGCTTGCGTTTTGGAAAGAGTTTCCGATTATGGTCATATACCTCTTGCCCGTGTGGCTGCTCTCCGGCTTGGTTTACGATCAGTATTGGAAAGGCTGGTTTGAAGGCATGCTGCAATCGTGGGTAGGCTCGGCGGTCTGGTTCCGCCGCACCCTCGGTCTTTCATTCGTCCTGCACAACGATAGCGATCTCTTTGGCTGCATCATCGGTGACCTTGCCGTGAGCGAGGACGGCCACAAAGCGCTGATACAAGGCTGGTTCCGCACACCGGAACAAATAAAGCGGGCGCGCCAAGTCGCACGGCGGGTCGTCGGCATCCGTGAGGTCGAAGTGGAAGCACTCTCATGGGATTTACAGGATGAAATGTGGGACGAGTACAATGCCACCGGCGCAAGGTCCCTCGTAATCTAACCGCAAACGTCCCCGAATCCGCAGTATCGCCATCACCGGGGTCAGTAGCTTGGTGGGACAGATGGGGAGCCAGGTCATCAAGCCTCCTAAGCTTTCCGCCGGCGATACGATTGGCAGCGCATTGCTAGCAATCCAAAGATCACTTTGGGCTACAGTGCCGTCACCGTACTTCTAATCGGCATGCACAGCCGCACCGGCCATGTCACGTTTCACGGCCCAATGCTCTTGGATTGCTTTGGCGAGTATTCTACGATGTTTACGTATAGTTACCGCCAGTTTGAGAACGTGCTCCTGAATGCGACGGTGCCGGGCCGCCGCCCGCCGGGAGAACGGACAACAGATTTTCCGCGTGACGACAGAGCGCGCGCCCGGCTGAAGCAGAACGGCAGGCGTTGGCTCCGCTCAGGCCGGGCGCAAGGCCGCTTGATTGGCGGCAACCTCGCGACCCTTCGCACCCTTGCGGGCACACCGTTCCGGCCCTCGTTCAAAGATACAGTCCTCTTACTTGAGGAAGTCAAAACAGGACCGAGCATTTTGCAAGAGGTCGACCAATCTCTTGCCCATCTCGCTATGCTGGGCGTGTTTGCCGACATACGAGGCCTTGTCGTTGGAAAGCTCAATGACGCAACCGCTTTTGAAACCCGTATGTTCGACCGGCTCATCTCCCAGCACTCCGCGGGGTATGACTTTCCCATTCTCAGCCAAGTCGACTTGGGAAACACTGACCCCAAACTAACGCTTCCCATCGGCATCCAAGCGTCGCTTGATTCAGCCTCAGGACTTTTCAGTTTCGCTGAAGCGCCAGTGCGCGCGCATCCCTCCTGAGAATAGGAAAGAGCATGGCACAGCAGCATAATTCGGGTGGCTCATCCGATGACGTGCGCTTCCTTTCGCGTCACGAGATCATCTCCGCCACGGTCTCGGACGCCTTGGTGATGATCGCCAGTTTGCGCGTTACACTGCTGGCCGGCGGCATTGCGGGTGCACTTGCGCCGCTGGCATTCGCTGTGCCGGTGGCGCTTGCCGTCGGCTTGTGGCCAATTCTGAATTCCCTGTTGGTGGCGCTGATGGCGGGCGCCCTGCTCTTTGCCGTCGTACTTATACCGCTTGTCATCCTCTCCGGCTTTTGGGAACGCATGCGCACGTTCCAGATTATAGAAATCGCTGCGGGGCTCATTCTCATCGTTGTAGTCATCATTGCCGTGCTTACGATCCGCAACTCAGAAACCCCAATTGGGATCAGGACGTTGTTCGGAGTGGTCGTAACAGTAGTAGTGGTGGTATGGAACATCTTGCCTGTAATATTCGGCGCGGGCGCATTGGGAGCGATCATGGCGCTCCTACGTCGATTTCAAGCCAAACACGACGTGTTTTGGCGCATTGGCTTCGGCCCCATCGTTTCCAGTTACTTTGGCCCCCACCAGGTCTTGTCCTTTATTGCCGTGCCCGTGGGTCTCATGGTTGCGCTCTCCGCCACATTTACCAATGGCTGGACGTTCGCGCTACAGGTGTTCCCAGTCTGGATTCTCTCCGGTTTTCTCTTCTGGGCTTACTGGGAACTCTCCCACACGCGCATCTTGGGCATGATCACGGGGCGTGCTGCGTGGTTTCGCAAAAGCCTTGCCCTCGCGAAAGTCTTGGAGGACGATTCGTACCTCTTCGGAATACGATTCGAGTCCGTCGGTGTCGACCCGGAACGCGGCGTGGCGCAGATTCGCGCGGCTTTTCGCGACCCGGACCAGGTATACCGCGCTCGCCAGGTTTGCTTGCGCGTTGTCGGCATCGTCGACGCAGAGGTGGAGGACACCAGCGATCCCTATAATCGATATAGACGGGCCGGCACCCACTATTGATTCGGGAATAAAACGCTGAATGGAAAGTGAAAAGATGCGCATCGACGCACACCAACACTACTGGCAACTGAATCGGGGTGATTACGGCTGGCTCACGCCAGACATGGACCCTCTGTACCGCGACTACATCCCGGCAGACCTCCGGCCGTGGCTTGAAAAACATCACATCGATAGGACGATCCTCGTGCAGGCTGCGCCGACGGTGGCGGAGACGGACTTCATGCTGTCGCTTGCCGCTGAAGACGACTCTATTGGTGGTGTCGTCGGTTGGCTCGATATGGCCGATCCTAACTTTCCACGCCAATTTGAGAAGTACTGCCAAGAACCGGCCTTCGTAGGTCTCCGCCCTATGCTGCACGACCTGAAAGACGAGGCGTGGGTTACAGAGCCGATCGTAACCGAGAACCTTAGCTTGCTGGCAAGGCACAACTTTCCCTTTGACTTCTTGGTGCGTCCCCCGCACTTGCCCCACGTGCTCCGGGTGCTCGAACGCGTGCCGAACCTGCGCGCAGTGATCGACCATATCGCCAAGCCTTTGATAGAGGACCGGCAGTTTGACCCGTGGCGCGCGCAACTCAGCGCCATTGCACAACACGAAAATGTCTACTGCAAGCTTTCGGGCATGGTGACGGAAGCCGACCACAACAATTGGACGCCCGCCGACCTCAAGCCGTACGTGGAACACACCGTCTCATGCTTTGGCTTGAAGCGTGTGATGTTTGGCAGCGACTGGCCGGTCTGCCTACTAGCGGCAAGCTACGACAGGGTGATTGGTGCCTTGGAAGAGATTCTAGCGCCAACGCTGGATGAGGCGAGCATGGCGCAGGTCTTTGGAGGAAACGCCGCCCGTTTCTATGGGATTATACGGTAGCAGCGGAACGCCCCGATGCAAAAAGAAAACTGCATGCCACAGTAGCCCATTGCTTTGCTCGTTTCGCTTGCTACTCGCCAGGGCACTTGTAGTCCCCGCCGCAGGAGGTTCGGCGGTCAGGCTTGCTGATAGTCGCGCACGGCAGAGCAGGCGCTGTTTACCATCGTCGCCACGTCCTCGCCGAGCCCGAGGCTCTCCATTACTTTATGCATGGCGACCAATTGCGGTAAGTGATCCCCGGGCTGCGGCCACGCGCGCCCGTGGTCCAGCGATTGCTGGATTGCCGCTACCTCTGCCGGTCTGAGGTCTGCGCGGATGTCCGCCAGCCGCGCGACCGCCGCTCTACTCGCAGGTATAGCCATCTCTTCCTGCATGGCACGCGTCAAGCCCCGCAGTGCCCTGTACGCCGCCTCCGGGTGTTGTGTCCGCGCCGCAATCCCGATCCCAAGATTGGCTTGCACCGGCACCGCACGTACCTTGCCTTGGGGCAACGGTGCCATGCGAAACGCTTTCGAGGGAGCCAACGGAAGGTGGCTATACAGCATCGCCGGCGGCGAGCGCCCGATTAAATCCAACTCCACCAAGTCCCACGGAGAAAGTGGTGGAGAGACACGATGCGCGTGCAACAAGTCATGCACAAACTGCAAGGCCTCAAGCGCCGCCGGTTCCTGCAAGCGGCAACGCAACGTCACCGGATCAACCGCCTCCGCACCGTTCTGCCACAGCGCCCACCAGATATCCCACAGATGGGCGATCAGACCCCAGCGCGCCACCGTGCCGTCTTGTTTGTGTGTGGTTAGCCTTGCGGCGTTCTCCAGCAGGTCGTCCCATTCCCAGTTGGCGTTTACCACTGGCGCGCCGCGTGCTGCAAAGTAATCCTCGTCGTAGAAGAGCATGAGTGGGAGCGCGGCAAGCGGCAGCGCGTAGAGTGCGCCATTCGACCGGAACCCACCTAGTGCGCTAGGGAAGAACTCCTGATCAAGCGCAACTCCCTCCGAACCGCCGAGGCGGTCCAAGGGCAGTAGGAGCCCCTTCCGCCCCAACCACGCTACATCGGTATGACTCACAGTCACGAGGTCTGCTGCGAGATCTTCCAGCAAGGCCGCCACTTCCGCCAGCAACACCTTTTCGGCCGCTTCGGCCCGTTCTTGGGTCTTGGGCGCCTGATACTGCCGATGCAATCTTTGATAGAATCGCAAAGCCAGACGGTAACCACCCTTTGTTGGGCCGTTTGGATTTTCTTTGTCCGCCTCAAGCATCGCTAGCGCCCGGCCGTACTTATTCTGAGGATCCTCAAAAAAAGGAACGCCATACGAAATGTGCAATAGAGTGGTCGCTGCCACGTTGAGTGACGTGACTTGCGGTACTCTCGGTGCGGGAAGCGGGGATCCTACTGTGCTGCAGCCGGCGGCAAGCGCCGCCGTGCTCGCGATTAACAACCTTCGGGAAAGCATTCTCTTCCTCCTCGCTACTTCTTGCCGCCTCAAGGCTATAGCTCACTCCCTTGCGGCAGCGTCAAAACTAAACGAACCCCCCGACCTACGGTCTCGCAGCCAGTGCCACGAATACCAGCGAAGCGATAACCGTAGTGACACAACACATCATACGCCATCGCCGATCGCAAAACTTTAGAATAACCTTACGATTTCCTAAATAAACCCTTGACACTGGCAACACATGCTTTGTATAGTACACCACGGACGAGAATTATTAGCAAGATCGAAGGGTTCGCAATGTTTAGTCTCCCGGCAGCACGTGTCACGTCGCTCCATTTCAAGCTCATGGCGATAGCTGGTGTCTTGGCGGTTGGTTTCTTGGTAGTATTCACGCCTACTGCTGATGCATCGGGCAACGCCTCGCCTTGCGATGATGAATGCGTAATTATCAATATATGGTATGAGGAGGGTAGCTGTGGTTCCGGGCCATGTAGCGATTTTGAAAAGCCTGTATGGGATAACTGGACAAAGAATTTGTGTTCAACGAATTTTCTTTGCGAATCGCATACATCATTTACCGGCTGCGAGGGTTTTGTCGAGTGTGGCGGAATAACATCTGATCCCGACTCCGAAGCGCCGCTAGGTGGGCCAGGAGGAGCAACACTCATTGCGTGCGCTTTGGATTCCGCATCCAATACGGTTGCTCATGGCCCTCCCAATATTGCCCCCGATCTTGCTTTGCAACCGCTCAACAATCCTGCGCTCGCCCAATTGATAGCATTAAATTAAACCTAACGCCCTAACAGCATTGTCGCTCGTTTCAGCATACACAACCCTCGGCTCCTGATTGCGCTTTACTGCGGAGCCGGGGCTTGTGCCGTCGGCCGCGCACACGCGGAGTGGTCTGCGTGCCGCCATCGAAAGTCACAGTAACCATGACAATTCAGATGAACGCCGGTGCTGCAACTAGCAATTTGACGCCCTGGCTGGACATTGCCCTTTGCGGCGGCTTTGCCCAACGTCAGGCCCAAGACGTGCACGACGAGATTCTCGCCAAGGCGCTGGTGCTGGATAACGGCGAGACTCGCATTGGAATCGTCGTCTGTGACTTTGTCTGCATGCCCCGGCGCATTGCCGATGCAGTAAAGGCTCGTGTAGCTCAGAATTGCGGTATCGCGCCCAGTAACCTGCTCATTTGCGCCACCCACACCCACAGCGGCCCGGCGATACGCACCGCCCTAGGCGTAAGCGAAGACCCAGACTATGTTGATCGGGTGCCGGTCAAGATTGCGGATGCCGTGCAATTGGCAGTAAATCGCCTTCAGCCCGCGCGTATAGGTTGGGGTACGTCGGCTGAAGACCGCATCAGCTTCAACCGCCGCTGGTGGATGCGCGACGGCACCGTGCACATGAACCCCGGCATCGAGGATCCCAACGCTGTGCGTGCGACCGGCCCCACTGATCCTGCGCTGAGCTTCCTGTACCTGGAAGACACGACCGGTACGCCGCTGGCAATCCTTGCCACATTTGCGCTCCACTACGTCGGCACCGACTCGCCGACCGCACTCTCCGCCGACTACTACGGACACTTCACCGCGGAAGTGCAGCGCTTACTCGGCCCGCAGTGTCTACCTATCCTCCAGAACGCCACGTCAGGCGATATCAACAACATTGACTATAGCGGCCGGCGGACGTGGAACGATGCAGGGCATGCCCAAGCGCGCAAGATGGCCTCAGTGCTCGCAGGACACGTGCTGCGAGAAAGCCAACTGCTGGAATTGCATGAAACCTGTCATCTGGAGGCGGTGCTGGAGACAGTAGACTACACCCGCAAGACCATTGCGGCCGAAGATCTTGTTACGGCCCGGCAAATCCTACAAGATCCCGCCGCGTTTGAATATACCGCCGGCCCCTTTAGCTGGGTAGTGGGTCAGCCGGTATCGAAAGGGAATATTGGCGTTTATGCACAAGCGTGCATCGATCTGGCCGCACTGCCACCCGTGTTAGACACGCGCATACAGTCAATGCGGATTGGGGACGCTGTCTTGGTGGCGCTACCTGGTGAGGTTTTTGCAGAAACGGGCCTGTCCATTAGAGCGCAGAGCCCCTTTCGCCCAACACTCATTGCCGAGCTTGCCAACGACTATCTCGGTTATATCTGCACCCAAGAGGCGCTGGAACGGCAGGGCGGCTACGAGACCTGGGCCTCTCCCCATTCCATCGCCGCTGCCGGTACAGCCGAAAACCTCGCGGCTGTCGCCGGTCGGCAGCTTGCAAGCCTTTGGCAAGAGGGAACGTAACAGGGCCGCACAGAAGCACGGTCAAACGCCCAAGCCCCGGAGAGCGCTACAAGCAGGCTATCTCGCTCGTTAGGCAACGAGGAAGAATCTGCGTTGCGAGCTTGATTGGCGAGGCGTTTGTCTCAGGCAGTCAGGTGCCGGCTACGAAGGCAATTCCGCGCAAACCTGCTCTAAGAATGCTGCCATTCCTAAGCACGCGGTGCGTTGCTCTGAGCATTACTAGCGCGATCGCCGAAGAGCCGCTAGTAGAGAATTGGGGGCTACGCCATGGGGTGCATGGATAGGGCCAAGGAGGACTCGATATTCCAAACCACCTGGGAGACCGCTTGGCCGATGAGGTCTAGCTTGCGCACCTGTTCGATGCGTCCGGCCGCTTGCCTCAATTCCAGCTTGGAGAGCAACGTGCGGAAAATGTCGCAGGCGTCTGCAAGGCAGATGATGACGATGTCCCGCGGATCGGGGATCACGTCGCTGAAGAGCACTTCCATGATCCGCAGCTTCACTTCGCGCTCGGCCTTGCCGTCTACTACCGGGTAACGCCGCGACCGAAACACCCAGAGGAAGCGATCGTCCCGACTCTCCAAAATGCCGTGCGTGATAAGGCGCTTCATCGCCTTTTCGCGAACCGAATAGGCATTCTCGGCCGTGTGTTCGATCCAATGGCAGATGTCGTGCACTTCGGTTGACTGGGCAATGCTCTCCAGGGTTGGGTCAAGCAGGTCGTCACCTATAGGCGTGGGATCCAAAAGGGTAAGCCGTTTTGGATCGGTGTCGATCCTGTTCTCCAATGCAATGTCCATTAGAACAGCGCCAGCAAGGGCATAGCGGAGCGACCACTCGGGAATGTGCGCAAATTCGCCGCTCTCATCGTCGAGAAGCAGCAGCATGATTTCTTCAGCAAATCGCAACATCGGCTTCAATCCTTACTACGCTGTAGGGTCTGCAGCTATCTTAAGACGTTGGAGCTCCTGTAGTCAATGGTACGCTAGGCGGGCCGGGAGACTTCCAGCGTTACGCAAGTGGAATTACGGTCTCGGCCTTATGCACTGCCGCCGCGCATGGATGGCAATCGGCTCCCAAACTTACGCCCGTTTCAGTCTCATACTCGATTGACCCTCCGACCAAAGTCTCGTCCATTTCCGTTTGACATCATTGTGCGCTATACTTTCGTCTACAATGGCTGACTTTACATGGATCGCATACTAAGGAGTGTCGCACGTGAGTAAATCACTGCAGGCCGGTGCTGCCACGTCGAACATCACACCGTGGCTAGGCATTGAGATTCCGGGAAGCCATCGCACGCGTTATGCCGAAAACGTCGACGACGAGCTTCTGGCTAAGGCGTTGGTTCTTGACAACGGTGAAATGCGGGTTGCGCTCGTCACGTGCGACCTAATCGCCTTGCCTCAAGGGATCGCCGATCGGGCAAAGGAGCGCATCGCCGCGCGGTGTGAGATACCACCCGAAAACGTCATGATTAACGCCACGCATACCCACACCGCGGCCGGGATCGCCGATCTGCTCGGCACAAATGCGAACGAAGCGTATGTCGATTGGGTGCCGCTCAAGCTGGCGGACGCCGTTGAGGTGGCGACCCATCGCATGCAGGCTGCGCGTATTGGCTTTGCTACGGCGCACGAGGACCGCATTTCATTCAATCGCCGCTGGCATATGCGCGACGGCACGGTGCGCATGAACCCCGGCGTCGACAATCCCGACCTCGTAAAGCCCACATACCCCATCGACCCCGAAATCACCATGCTATACGTGGAAGGGGAAAACGGCCGTCCTATTGCCGCCGTCTCTAATTTCGTGCTTCATTACGTGGGCACGGACAACGGCCTCTCCATCTCCGCGGATTATTTTGGGCACTTCCACCGGCTCATACAAAGCTACCTCGACCCGCAATGCGTCGGCATGCTTTGGAATGGCACCTCGGGCGACATTAACAACAATGACTACAGCGGCAAACGCAAATGGACCGCCAGCGGCCACAAGCAAGCCATCAAGATGGCAAACGTGCTTGCCGGTCATCTCATCACCGAGATTCAACTGATGGAGATGCAGGACGAACTCGAGCTTGGGGCGGCAGTAGACACCTTTGAATTCACGCGCAAGACCATCACGGATGAGGATCTCGCCGTGGCGGAGAAGATCTTGGCGGTACCCGCGGGAACGTACAGTGACTACGACTCAGGGCCGTTTAGCTGGGTGGTCGGCCAGCCGTTGCCGCATCCGCTTTCGGATGTCTACGCAGTTGAATGCCAACGCCTGGCGCAAATGCCGCTGACGCACACCGCGCCGGTGCAAGCCCTGCGGCTCGGAGACGCATCCATAGTTGCATTGCCCGGCGAAATCTTCGTCGAGTTTGGCTTGAATATCAAACGGCAGTCGCCCGCTTCACCGCAGTTTGTTGTGAGCCTGGCAAACGGCTATATAGGCTACGTTTGCACGGACAAAGCCCTGACGGAGCATGGCGGTTACGAGACCTGGGCCGGAAACTCCTCCCTGGGCGGGGTCGGCACCGGGCCTGCAATGGAAGAGTGCGCGTTGGAGCTTCTCGGCCGGTTGTTCTAACCGCGGCCACTGCGAGCGAATGCGGTCGCTGTTCCTGGCGGACATGGCAACCTGTTTTTCCCCGAAATTGCCGCCCAGCACGCCAGGTCGCTCAGTGGGTGCAGTGTAGGAGCAAACTCAAGAGACGTGAGACAAAACCGAATTAAATGCCAAAAGAACCAATAGGAGCAATTGAACGTGAACGAAAGCAAAATTCGCATCGCAGTCATCGGTTGCGGGGGCATTAGCACCGGCCACATCAATGCCTACGCCCGCATGAGCGAAGCCTGTGAGCTGGCCTATTGCGTTGACGTTGACGAAGAAAAGGCCAAAGCCGAAGCGGAGCGCACCGGCGCAAAGTGGTCGACAGACTATCTGTCGATCCTCGATGAGGTTGACGCCGTAGACATCTGCACGCCACCTCATCTCCATGCCGAGATGAGCCTCGCTGCCATGAGTCGCGGCAAGCACGTACTCACTGAGAAAGTCATGGCGACGACCCTCGAAGACGCCGACGAGATGATTCGTGTGGCCGACGAGCAGAACGTCAAGCTGATGGTGGCGTACGTCACCCGTTTCCTACCCATCTGGCAGAAACTCAACGAGCAGGTTACCGGCGGCGCGTACGGTCAGCCCTACATGGCCCAAGTGCGCACGGAAGACAATATGGCAAATCCGGCAGGGTGGCGCAAGTCATGGAAGACGTTTCCCATGGGATGCCTGCTCAGCCACGGCTGCCACTACGTAGACCAGATGATTTGGAACCTGGGCGACGTAGTGCAAGCTACCTGCCTGAGCGACGACCGCTTCCGCCGGGATACCCTCGGCCGTGAGGATACGGCGGTTTCCATCTACCGCTTTGCCAGCGGCGCCTTGGGCAACTACGTAGCTTCCTGGGGTACCAAGCACAGCGATTGTCATCTGCGTTTCGCGGTCTACCTGGAAGGCGGCGAGTTGATCCTGAGCTACGATCCCGACGGCGTCCGCCGCCTTACGCTCTGGCAAGCGGGCAATAAGGAAGGCACGCTTCTTGTAGAAGATGACCCAAGTAAGGCCGATCTGATGGATGCATATAGCGCCCGCAAGAACTTCGCCGGTGAGTGCGAGCACTTCATCGACTGCATCGTAAACGATAGGACGCCGCTCACCGATGGCGTCGAATCGAAAAAGTCTATGGAGGCCATCATTGCCGCCTATCACGGCGAGGATTACGGCAAGATTGCCGATTTGCCCCTTGAGAACGTGCGCCCTCAGATGATCTGGCGCAGGACGGACGAAGTCTGGTAGAGCACGCATTTAGCTGGGCGGTTCGCGAACCGCCCAGCAACAAACGCAATTGCATGAAGCGTAGGGGCACGACATGTCGTGCCCCTACGCGTTTCGTCATACAAAGAGAGTTTGGTTCGCGCGCCCTTCAAGTCGCCGTTGGGCAACAACCGCTCACACCAGCGGATCGAGAATGCTCTCGTAGCCGGGCACGAAGAGCCGTTGGAATGTGCGTTCAGCCTGAAAGTCGGTCATGGTGGCAACGTAGTCGCAGGCCACCCGGCGGCGGGCGGAGTCGTCTCGCGCTCCAGCGAACTGGTCTTGAAACTCCAAGGGATACATCGCAGCGTTTTCCTCCGCCTGGAAGACCTCGAACAAACGGTCGATCATGTGATGCGCGCGATAGGCGAGCGTCGTCACTCGGGGTTCGGCAAATACCAACACGAACGCCACCTGCTTGAGTACCTCACAGCGCCGTTCCTGCGCATCGGGCACCATCAGGCCGTACCGGTAGCGTTCCGATAGGTCCTCCGTCCAACCCAACCGAGGTGCACCTTGGGCGCAGCGCACGAACTCGTTGATCAAGCGCGAGGTTAGGTCCTTCAGCGCGGCGCTCTCGTGCCGCGGCGTCGGCAGGCCTTCCAACTCGGTCATGCGTGCAGCCAGCCAGTCTAACTCCTGCACCACTTCGGCAGCCGACCACGAGCGCCCGCGTTCTTCCGCTTCTTCCTGCACCCGCTGGATGACCGCGTCCTGGTTCGAGGGACGCCGCAGGTGGTGCACAGTGATCATGCCGACGTGGATGCCGTCTTCGAGGTCATGCGCCGAATATGCTACGTCATCGGCCCAATTCATAATTTGGCACTCGAACGAGCGCTCCTCCAACGAGCCGTGCTCGCAAACCCACTCCAGCAAGGGCGCGTCCTCCGCATAGCAAGATTTTCTCAATCCGGGCCGTGAGCCATGGATCGCCTTATATTTGAGCAGGCCGTCCAGCACACTCCGTGTGAGATTGAGACCGGTATAGCGGTCCGACTTGACCTCTAGTTGCGTCAGGACGCGCAGGTTCTGGGCATTCGCCTCGAAGTTGCCATGCTCTGCCATGCGCGTCCGCAAGACCTGCTCGCCGTAGTGACCGAACGGCGGGTGGCCGATGTCGTGGGCAAGGCAGATTGCTTCAACTAAGGTGGGATCAGCCCCCAAACGCACGGCCAGCGCCTTGCCGATCTGCGCTACCTCCAACGAATGGGTGAGCCGCGTGCGAAAGAAGTCGCCGTAACGCACGCCGAAGACCTGGGTCTTGCCCTGCAAGCGTCGAAAGGCGGCACTGTGAATGATGCGGGCGCGGTCCCGTTCGAATGCTTCCCGGTCGTCGGCGACTCTCTCCTCTTCCCGATAGAGACGTTCCTCGTCATGAGTCGTATACGAAATCATAGTGCTTTGCCGTACATTCAAGAGTCTCGCGAACCAAGGGATGTAGAGCAGGTGCCGCGCGGCGCATAGAGATGCTCCGACCTTACGATAGACTGTCACGGCATGATGCGACAAGCCCTGCAGCACTTGATCCGTCGGCGGTATGGGTCTCTTGCTTCCCCTTGGCACCTTGCCGAAGGCGGTGTTTGCTTTTGCGCCAAGTAGCAAAAGAGCGAAGAGAAAGGGGGGCACGCGAAACACGTGCCCCCCTTTTATCTATTCTATTGCCTTCGAGTGAGGTCGTCGCGGAGAACTGCTGCAGCGACCAAAAGCTCCTTCAATCTGTTATTGTGTTCGCAGAATTTGTAATTGAGCGAACCCGGAGCCCGCACAAGAGAGGACACCGATGCCATCTGATTCTGCAGGCCAAGCGGTTGCGATTGCTTGGAAACAAGAAACAGCCGAAGCCCCGTGGACGAGACGCGACTCAATGGGCTGGACCGTCTTTCAAGACAAGATGTGGTTCCTGGGTGGCTTTATCCCCACACGCGTCAATGACGTCTGGTCGTCGTCCGACGGCATCACCTGGGAAGAGGTTACCACCGCCGCTCCATGGGCCGCGCGCAACCTGCCCTGTACGCTCGTCTACGATGACAAAATCTGGATTTTCGCCGGAGCGGATAATCCTCACGTCTCGTACAACGACGTTTGGTGTTCCGCCGACGGCAAGCACTGGGAAGCCGCTACCTTGGACGCGCCGTGGGGAAAACGGAGTGCCGCCTCAGCAGTCGTATTCGACGGCAGAATGTGGCTGTTCGGCGGTTTCGATATCGCGAAGTTCCACCACTACCAGGACGTTTGGACCTCGACCGACGGCAAGAACTGGGACTTAGTGGAGGACCATGCGCCGTGGAGCGCCCGCAGCATGCAGACCTCCGTTGTCTTCGACGGCAAGATGTGGCTCATGGGCGGCGGTGTCTACAATACCAACTACCCTAACAATACCGTTGTGAACCACAACGACGTCTGGTGTACGACCGACGGCAAGACCTGGGACTTGGTCACGGTGGACGCCGCGTGGCAGGAGCGGCGCTTTCACGCTTCGGCCGTGTATGACGACAAGATGTGGATCGTCGGGGGCCATACCCACGGCAACCGCAACGACGTTTGGTTCTCCGCGGACGGCGCGCATTGGGTGGAAGCCGTCGGCGATCCCATCTGGCCCATTCGTCACGCGCCGGTCTGCTTGACCTACCGCGACAAGCTGTGGCTGATCGGCGGCTTCGGCGACACCCTCTACAACGACGTGTGGTCGTATCAGCGGTAGTGGGCATGCAGATCACCGCAGGGCCCTATCTGCAGAACGTCGCGCGGGACGCCATCACGGTCATGTGGCAGACCGACGAACCTGCCACGTCCCTGGTGGAATACGAGAAGAGTGCCAGACTTGGCTGGAGCGCCTACGTCGGCAGACCGGAACCAACGTACCCGTGCCGCAGTGAAGACGATGCACTTCGTACGGTTCATGCCGTCCGCCTCACGGGGCTGGAGATCGAACAGGGCTACTTCTATCGAGTTTCTTCTTCCTCACCTGGCGGAGACACAGTTACATCAGAAGGCGCCAGCTTTCGCACCGCCGTCCGCGACGGCTCTCCCTTCTCGTTCGCCACCTACGGCGACAGCATGCGCGTGCACGACGTCCATCAGCGCAACGCGGACCTTGCCCGCGCGTACCGCACGGACATTTGCGTAGGCGCGGGCGACCACGCGCAAGACGAGATTGCGCGATTTGGCGGCGATTTCTTTGCCTGCACGTCGGACCTGCTGCCGTATACCCCGTGGTTTGCCGCCATGGGCAATCACGATTCACCCAACGAGGGGTATTTTCGCTACTTCAATTACCCGGAGCCCCACTTCTGGTACTCCTTCAACTACGGCGCTGCGCACTTTATCGTGCTCAATAGCAACATGGACTACCGACCGGGTTCCGAGCAGTGGGTCTGGCTGGAAAACGACCTGACCACCTTCCGGCACGCCCGTTGGAAGTTCGTCTTCTTCCATCATCCGCCGTACTGCTCGAACAACTGTGAAATTCCGGCGACCCGCGTGCTTTGCCCACTCTTCGAACGCTATGGCGTGGACATCGTGTACACGGCACACGCCACCATCTACGAGCGGTTCCATCCGGTGCGCGGTGGACAATACGACAGTGTGAATGGTGTAGTGTATTTCGTCTCCGGCGGCGGTGGTTACGACATGAGCCTGTCGCCCAGCGAGCTCTGGGACCACCGGCATCCCGTCTCCGCGCTGGCCAAGTCCACGAACCACATTCTGCTGACGATGGTGGTGCCGGATGAATGTCAGGTACACGCCATAGATTCCGATGGCAACCTGTTCGACACACTGACCTTGAGCAAACCGGCAGCCGCGCTCGTTCCTCAGCCTGCCGCCAGCCTGCAACTACCGTATCCCGACCTCCCTCCGGCCGGCACTGTGGTCGCCGGCATGGCTGAGGGCGCCGCGCGGTGGGTGTTGCCGCGAACTCAATACGCCCGCGACGCGGCGGTGGTGCGCACCGGCGAACAGAGCATCCGCTGGCACAAGTCCGGTGGAGAGCCCGTTGTCCCGGCCATCCGCCGCGTGCTCAAGGATGACGGCAAGCTGCTGGACGCGGTTGCCGGCAAGCGCTACGCGCTTGAAGCCTGGGTACGCACAGAAGACGTGCGGGGCAGGATTGCAGTTTCACTGGAGTGGAGCGGCGACATGGGATTCATCGGCCGCGCGCAGTCGCAGCCGCTTACCGGAACCCATGAATGGATGCGACTGGACGTTACCACACCCGAATTGCCTTCTTATGTCTACTGTTGTCGGGTCGTGCTCTCAGCCCTGCCGGACACTAGCGGTACCGCCTGGTTCGATGACATCGCGGTAAGTGAAGTCGAATAGATTCTTCATTGCAGCGCACCGAAAGCGCTCTGCTGGCCTCTCAGTGCTGGGCAGCGCTCCAAGAATTCAAACTAGGTCGGCTCAGCGGAATTCCTTCTGCTGCAGTGATGTTTTTTCAACGTGGGCTGACTGCCCATCTAAGTAAAATAATCGGCGTTTTTCATCAAATGCGCATTCAATACCGAGCGGTATTGACGACGCTTTGGCCTTGTGGGATACTACTGCTACCCGACAAGTGTGAGTAGAGGGGAAAGGAGGCTATTCCGCCCTACGGGCGTGAGTGTTTCGATTAGTGTAAACCTGTCATTTGCCGCTCCAATGGGAGTTGGCTGACTGAGGAGTTTCAAAAATGCAAGAGAAGCTACACGTCTTTTCCCGACGGGGTTTCCTAGCGGGAGCGGGCGGTATTGGTGGAGTGGTCTTATTGGCGGCGTGCGGCGTTGTGCCAGTTGCACAGACTGGCGAGATGGCCGAGGACAAAGAGCCGGAGCCTGAGGCCAAGGATGAAGTGGTGATGGAAGAGAAGATCATGCGGATTGACGAGACTTTCGTCCCGTCCGATGGTCGCTACGAGGCATTCCGAAACACGTTGAAGACGGCCGAGGAAGTGCTGGGTATTAAGACAGTGGTCGTCCCCGGCGAGTACGGTACCATCTGGGAAAGACGGCAGACGAACCACGCGGCCGGACAAGCCGACGTGGACCTTTCCATCAACCAGATCAACTGGTACGGTTATGGCGGATTGAACGGGATCTTCCCCGATCACATCCCCTTCTTCCAGCGCGACAAGCTTCCGTTGGAAGACTACTTCAACGCCGATCTACGTTCTTGGACCTGGCAGAACAAGCTTTATGCCGTTCCCATGCAGTCCGGCGGCGAGGTGGTGCTGTTCAACAAGGAATACTTCGACGAGGCCGGCCTGAACTATCCCGGTGGTGACTGGACCTACGACGACCTGCTCGCTATGGCGGAACGGCTCCATAAGCCTGACGACGGCCGCTGGGCGATGCAAGTGGGCCAGAACAGCCTCTGGTATATGGGCGGCACCTTCTTGCTCAACTTTGGCGGGTCCATCATGGACGAGACCGACAACAAGGCGCTCTACGGCGAGGATCCCAATTCGCTGCGTGGCGCCCAGTTCAATGTGGATCTCCATATCAAGCATCAGTACACCCCGTCCTCCGAGGATATAAAGAAAATCACTACCGGTAGTGCCGGCATCGGCATCCTCGAGTCAGGGGCCCTTGCCCTTGAGTTCAACGGCATGTTCCGTTACAACGCCGCCAAGACGCACTTGGAGGAGAGGTTGGACATCGCCATGCCGCCGAAGGGCATCGAACAGACGGCCACCCTGGTCGGCAACGGCTATTCCCTTATGACCCTTTCTCCGGACCAGGAGACCGCTTGGAGCTTCCTCAAGTATATCCATAGCGACGAGGGTGCCGAGGAATCTGACTATTTCGGCTACATTGCGTGGCCGCCGATTATCCGGCACGGCCTGTTTCCGAAGTGGGCAGCGCGCTACGAAGGCACGCAGGTCGAGCAGGTCGTGAACGGCTGGGCCGCTGGCGGGCGTCCCTTCCCGCGCGTGCTTGAGTTCAGCGAAGCCTTTGGTCCGTCCAACGCGCCGTGGTACCAGGCATTGAAAGGCGAGATCACCGTGGCCGAGGGTCTGCGCCAATCTGCCGACATCCTCAACGAGATCATTTCGCGCCGCCCCGAGGAGTATCGCGAGACTTAAGTCTCGACCCTTTGAGTACGCGAACCTGATCTTCTTGATCGGAGCAAGTGGAGTAGGGGCACGACATGTCGTGCCCCTACTCTCTTTTTCGCGCTTGCACGGGCAAACCGTCATTCAGGGATCAACGCCCTTTGCCTGCTCCCATCCGAAGTGGCGTAATTGCCTCACTAACTTTCCCAAAGTGGGCTAGTGAACTATTCGGCCTCTCTGCCTCACAAGTCTCCCATCTCCACTCTAGTGCTCCATAGATCCATGCTGCGATAGTGATACCTACGGACAAGACCGGGGCGTCCCGTCATGAATTGCAGAAGCGATAGTTGCGCGCTCGTCGCTCCGCGTTTCCAATGATCTTGCATCGGTATATAATCGCATTGGTAAAGTACGCTAAGTCATGAGGCGGTACCTGCCTCGCAGAAACGCGGCTGGAGCAAGATTCGTACTGCAAAAGGAGAACTCTATGGCTGTGTCGAACAAGATTTTCTTTTCCTATTTCGTCGACTGTGAACCGCTGGCCGCCAAGTCGCCCCGCTGCGGCGGGCCGGGGTCATGGGAAGTGAGCGAGCGCACGGTGCGCAACATCCGGCAGTCCTTCGAATCGCACGGCCTGCTGCCTGCGGTCACTTTCAATCTCACGCCTGAGGCGGCTAAGGCTCATGCCGACATGATGCGGGAGTGGCACAGCGAGGGCGTGAACATTGGAATCCAGCCTAATGTCCCCGGCTTTCGCTATCCGAAGTACGAAAACGATCTCGGTCAATACGACGAAACCACGCAGCGCCAGATCATCGCCGAGGCTACGGAGGACTTTGAGACTGCCCTGGGTTTTAGGACCGACACCTACTGCGCGTGCTGCGGATCGAAGAGTCCGGTTACGCTCCGCCTGCTGTACGAGGCGGGCTACCGGCAGTACATTGCACCTGCGCCGGGACGCTACTTCCCGGACCGGCCGGACCGCTGCACCGAAGGCGACTATCCCTTTCCCCACTGGGGCAGCACACAGCACCACGTGCTGGGAGGTTCCTTGCCGGTGTGCGTGATTTCCTGCAGCGGCGAAATGAGCGGCGGCCGTTGGGCGCGGCCCCGGGACCTGCGCTCGGAGGAGCCGATCAGCGAGGAGAGCAGGGAACTCTACCGCACCATCATCGATTGGAATCTCGAACTTTCCGGTCTCATCCAAACTCCGGTGCGAGCGATTATTGGCGCCACGCACAACTCCGAGAAGGTCAACATCCCCAATGTCGACTACGTCTTGGAGTACATTCAGGAAGCAACCGAACGCGAGGGCCTGGAGCTGGTACCGGCCTCGTTTTCCATGATCCGCATGGCGCTTGAAGAGGCCTTGCCGCTTTCCAAAGCGACATTGCCTGCATAAGACATTTCAAATGTGGAGGCATTACCTATGGCAACCACCATTGACCGTGTAACACTCGAGGAACTACAGCCTGATGCGTTCAGGGCAGAGGCGATAGCGCCGGAGTTGCGCGTCATCGAATACCAGAACGAACGACTCGTACGGAGCGCGTTTCCATTTAGCTATCAAGCTCCTGACGCCATGCTGACCGAACTGCGGCAGCGATACCGGCTTGATGACGTGATCGCATCCGGTAAGACCGAGTTCGATCAGGTGCTCCTTTTGCGCGAATGGGTACACACGCGCTGGAAGCATGGCTGGACGCGCGTGCCCGAGCCCCGCAATGCACTAGAGATACTGGCTGCGGTAGAGCAAGGCAAGGACTTCAACTGCGGCTACTTTGCGGTCACTTTGATGCAGTGCCTCTTGTCTCTTGGATTCGTCGCACGTAACTTGAGCATCTGCAAAACGGAAAGCGATTGGATGTCCGCCGACGAGGGCAACATCGGTCATTCAATAGTCGAATTCTGGTCCCACGAATACCACAAGTGGATACTGCTCGATCCCGACCTGAACGTGCATTACGAACGCGACAGTATCCCGCTCAGCGTCCTTGAAATCCACACTGCTTGGGTCACTCGCCGCTGGGATGAAGTGACCATGTTGACAGGGCCGACCCCTTTCCGTGTGACGGACAAGGTGGAATCCGGAGCGGGCACCACCTTCCTGAATCAAGACAATCAAGACGCCGAATTCCAGATCTTTGGCTGGCACAATGTTGGTGACTATTACTCCCACGTCGTGCTTCCGATGCGTAACACCCTACATTCGTCCAACGAGTATGAAGCTGCGCTGGAGTGGATTGACCCCTGGACACCGCCACGCATCATCGCCTACAACCGGGCGAACAGCAGCCACTTTACCAGCAAAGAAGACGATCTCTACTGGACCGTTGATCAAGTGCAGATCAATCTCAAGGTAGATCAAGCAGCTTGGGAGCGTAGAAAAGCCGTGCTGTCCGTGTCGCTCGACCACAGCATGCCCAACCTCGATCAGCTACTCGTGCGCCTTAACGATGAAGAGTGGCGCGAGACGACACCTGAGTTCGCCTGGCACTTGCGTGCGGGTAAGAACCAGATTATGGCGAAAGGTAAAAACTGCTTCGGTCGCGAAGGGCACGTTAGCCGCATACTACTTCGCTTCAACCCGTAACGTTTAGAATAAAGTTCAGTGCCCGCCCAAATGGAGAGTGCGCCGAGCCGCGGCCGGCGTGTACTCTATCGGGGTAATATGCAGTCAATTTCCCAGTAACATCACATACAGCAAAGGAATGAACAGGAGATGCCTATGAACGTCTTGGCAGCCCAGGGGAACATCCTGGAGCATGATGCGGATCTGGTTGTCGTCAACCTCTTTGATGGCGTTACCGCGCCGGAAGGCGCCACAGGTGCGGTGGATCGCGCCCTCAACGGTCAGATCAGCGACATCATATCCGCCGGTGACTTCGAAGGCAAGCTGAACGAAACCCTTTACCTTTACACCCAAGGCGCCATTCCGGCCCGGCGCGTACTCCTCATCGGTCTCGGCAAGCAAGACGATTTCACGCTGGATCACGCCCGCCAGGTGGCGGCGAAAGCAGCGCGCACGGCACGCGACCTTAGCGCGAAACGGGTGGCCAGCATCGTGCATGGGGCCGGTATTGGAGGACTTGATCCTGCCGATGCTGCTCGTGTTGCGGCTGAAGGTACAACTTTGGGACTCTACCGCTATCTGCGCTACTCATCTGACGACAGCAAAAAAGAGCTCGATTCCGTTACCTTCGTCGAAGCCGACTCTGCGAAATTCGCTGAGATATCCGCTGGCGTGAGCGAGGGCATCGCCATTGGCGGTGCCCAGAATTTCGTCCGTGACCTCGCCACCACGCCCGGGAGCGATCTTCCACCGGCCGCCCTGGCTGAAGCGGCCAGCACTATGGCGCAGGAATTCAGCCTGCAGTGCACCATTCTCGGGCCGGAAGAGATCGCCGCGGAGAACATGAACGTCATCCTGGGGGTTTCCCGCGGCAGCGATCAGCCCTGCCGCTTCATCGTCCTTGACTACACGCCGGCCGAGGCGACCGACCAGACCATCGTCCTTGTTGGGAAAGGCATCACCTTTGACACCGGCGGACTAAATCTCAAGCCCGGCGACTCGATGCGCCACATGGAATCGGACATGGCGGGCGGCGCCGGCGTCATCGGTGCGATGCGCCTGGTGGGACACTTCAAGCCCAGCGTGCGCGTGATTGGCTTGGTGCCTGCATCTGAAAACATGCCCGGCGCCAATGCATTCAAGCCGGGCGATATTCTGCGGGCCGCAAACGGCAAGACCATCGAGATTGATAACACCGACGCCGAAGGCAGGCTCGTCTTGGCCGATGCGTTGTGCTATGCGCAGCGGTACAACCCTTCAGCCATCATTGACATGGCGACGCTAACAGGCGCCGTCATCGTCGCTCTGGGTCAGCATGCCGCCGGCCTGATGACAAACCATGCCGGACTTGCGGCCAAGGTCAAGACAGCGGGAGACGTGACGGGCGAGCGTGTCTGGGAACTTCCCCTGTGGCCGGAGTATGAAGAGCAGGTAAAAAGCCCCATTGCCGACGTGAAAAACACCGGCGGCCGAGCCGCGGGAAGCATCACCGGCGCGGCGCTTCTCAAGCTTTTTGTCGATGAGAAGCCTTGGGTGCACCTGGACATTGCCGGCGTGGACTACACTGACCTAGACCGACCCTACATTCCGAAAGGAAGCAGCGGATACGGCGCACGGCTTCTCTTTCAGATCGTACGTGACTGGGACAACGGACTCGACTCTAGCTAAGTCCATCGGCTCAGAGTCTTCGCGCATAGCCCGTTAAGGCAGTAATCGAGTCTAGCGGCAGATGGAGGTAGTCCGGTTGTGGACGTCAGCCGCTTCAATAGCGAGGGCAAGCTGACCCTTGCCCTTGCACGTAACGAAGCGCTCTTCTTTCAACATCAGCAGATCAGACCGGAGCACATCCTGCTCGCTTTGGTTGCCCTCCCGGAATGTCTTGCAGCGCGCCTGCTACGCGAGTTAGGGCTTGATCTGCACGTGATTGTGCGTGAGATCGTCGTTGTACGTGAAGTCGTCGCTTTAAGTAAATTTGGCCCAACGAGAACAGACCTTCCCAGCCCAGGTCTCTCTGCTGTTAGCTTGCGTGTGTTGGAACGTGCTCACGAAGAGTCGCGGGCCATGTGCGCTGAACGAATCGGTACCGAACACTTGCTCCTCGGCCTTCTCCGCGAAGACAGTTTGGCGCAACACGTGCTAACAAATGGCCTGGGTATGAAGACCGACGAGGTTCGTGAATTGGTCGGAGGCCGAGCGTGTAAGAATCCGGAAGAATGCTCGCAGCGTTGCAAGTGACTGGTACGCCACATGTGGTTCCGCACGAGCGTGGCGGCTCAATTGCCATGATATAATGCGACTAGAGCAGAACCTGGGTTTTCACTATCGGAAGAGCAGCCTAGTGGCGGACATTGTCAACCGTCTCACCGACATGGGAAAGCAGGCCCTCGCGCTTGCGCGCAATGAGTCGCTCTTCTTTCAACACCAGCAGATCAGACCGGAGCACATCCTGCTCGCTTTGGTTGCCCTCCCGGAATGTCTTGCAGCGCGCCTGCTACGCGAGTTAGGGCTTGATCTGCACGTGATTGTGCGTGAGATCGTTGCCGCCATCGACTTCGGCCAATCCCGCGAAGCCTTTGCCAGCCCACGGCTCTCTTCTTCCGGCATACGCGTGCTCGAGCTCGCTGACGAAGAGTCGCGATCACTCTCCTCAGAATACATCGGCACGGAGCACCTGCTGCTCGGTCTTCTCCGCGAAGAGGAAGGTCTGGCGTCGCATGTCCTCATCAATCGCTTGGGTGTGCAGACAGACGTGATGCGGCGCATGGCAAACCGCTGGTCGCGTAAGAGCCCCGAAGTAGGCCGGCAGCCTACCCGCGAACGCTCTCGCCGCCAGGAGCGAACTTCGATTCTTGAGCAGCATGGGCGCGATCTCACGCAAATGGCCCGCCAACAAGAACTGGACCCCGTCATTGGCCGTGAGAAGGAAGTCGAGCGCATGAGCGAGGTGCTTTTGCGCCGCCGCAAGAACAATCCCGTGCTTGTGGGCCCGGCCGGCGTTGGCAAGACCGCCGTAGTTGAGGGCTTAGCGGAACGCATTGTTTCAAAGGAAGCGGCTTCCGTAATGCATGACTTGCGTGTCGTGCAGCTCGATCTTGCCGGTCTCATTGCAGGCACAAAGTTCCGCGGCGAATTCGAAGAACGGCTCAAGCGACTCATCGAAGAGGTGAAGAACGTCGACAATCTCATACTCTTCATCGATGAAGTACACATGATTTTGGGTGCGGGAGCCGCCGCAGGGGCAATGGATGCCGCCAACATGCTCAAGCCCGTGCTTTCGCGGGGCGAAATGCGCATGATCGGCGCTACGACGTGGGAGGAATACCGCCGCTACATCGAGCGCGACGGCACGTTGGTGCGGCGCTTCCAGCCGATTGCGGTTGAAGAGCCGGCGTTCGAGGAGACCGTCGCAATCCTGGCCGGCGTTCGAAAGCTCTATGAAACCTTCCACGGCGTGACCATAACAGACGAAGCGCTCGTTAGCTCAGTGCGGCTGGCCCAACGCTACTTACCCGGCCGCTTCTTCCCCGACAAGTCGATCGACCTTATTGACGAAGCGGCTGCGCGCTTGAAAGTCTCGCGCCTCACGGCCCCTTCTGAGATGCGCAAACTGAAGCATCGGCTGGAATTACTCCAAAAAGAGGCAAAAGAGGCCCGGGAAGAGGGCAATTACGATTGGATTACGCGCGTCAATAGCGAGATTGAGAACTTGCATATGCAGCTACGCGAAATAGAAATCGGGTGGCGGAGAAAACTCGCGGAGCACAATGCGGAGATCGGCAAGAAAGAAATCGCAGAGGTTATTGCACAATGGACCGGCGTACCCAGCAGTACGGTAGACACCGATGAAGCCAAGCGTTTGCTGAAGATGGAGTCAGAAATAGCCCGGCGCATAGTCGGCCAACAGCAACCGGCGCATGACGTCGCCCAGGCGCTGCGTCGGGCGCTGGCAGGGGTGAAGGATCCGACACGCCCAATTGGTTCCTTTCTCTTCATTGGCGGCCCGGGCGTCGGCAAGACTGAACTTGCCAAAGCCATCGCGGAGTTCATGCTGGGTGACGAGCAACAAATGGTCCGCATCGATATGTCCGAATACGATGAGTACCATACTGTATCGCGTCTCATTGGATCGCCTCCCGGTTACGTGGGCTATGATGACGCCGGACAACTCACGGAGGCAGTGCGGCGACGGGCGTATGCCGTTATTCTGCTCGATGACATCGATAAGGCGCATCCTGCCGTATTGGACGCCCTCCTGCAGATTCTCGACCACGGCCAGTTAACCGACGGTCACGGACGCGTTGTGAGCTTCCGCAACACCGTGCTGATCTTCACCTCCAACTTCTTCGACGATGATCCGAATCGGATCGGAATTGGTTTCAACGCAGACAATACGGTAGTGGACTATGAGCGCATCAAGAAGGCCGCGCTCAAGGCGCTTGAACGCAATCTACGCCCTGAATTCTTGAATCGGGTGGATACAGTATGCGCATTCCGTCAACTAAACGATGACGACATTCACAACATCGCTCGGCGGCTGGTCCAAGAGTGTGTATTGCATCTCGCTACCGAAGGCGTGACCCTCGAAGTAGAGGATCCGGTGATCGAGCACCTTGCCAAGCGTTGCGGCGCCGCGCAGGGCGCGCGGCCCCTGCGCCGCCTCATCACTGCACTGCTTGAAGACCCCCTGACCGATCTCCGCCTCAAAGATGAAACGCTAACGCACTGGCTCGTCACCCTCAATGCAGCCGGAGACAACGTTGAAATCCAACCGGCTGAGGTGCCGATCGGCTGACTCGTGCAGAGATTGCTGCACAATATGCTTGACTTGCTGCTACCTCAACGCTGCGTGGGATGCGGCAGTCTCGGCGAAAACCTTTGCCGGTCATGCATCGGGCGGTTCGCCAATCTGCCGACCCTGCGCTGTCCTCTCTGCGACACAGCGGTCACCAAGCCATACACGCTCTGTCGCGCGTGCAGTATGAAGTATCCAAGGCTCCGTGGAATTGTGACGTTAGGCGCATATGCCGGACCACTCCGCCATGCAATCCACCAATTCAAGTATCGCGGCCGCACGAGTTTGGCAAGGGAATTAGGAGTATTGATGAGCGAAACCCTAAAGGAAGCGGGAATACCGCCATGCGCGGCGGTTGTCCCGGTCCCGCTCCATCCCAAACGCGAAGCCGCGCGCGGCTTCAACCAAGCTTTGCTACTTGCCCAGGAAGTTAGCGGCAGTCTGCACGTACCCGTGCTGAGAGACGGCATGGCGCGCACGGTGGACACACCGCCTCAGGTAGGGCTTTCGCGAGAGCAGCGTCTCCGCAATGTTGCCGGTGCTTTTTCAGTACGCCGCGGTGCCTTCAGTCACGGCGGCATGCTGCTCGTGGACGACGTGGCCACAACTGGGGCAACCCTGGTTACGTGCGCCGGCAGACTGGCGCAAGACGGGGGCGCGCCCTGGATCTGGGGCGCTGTGCTCGCTCGCGGCGGCTGAGCGTCAAACTTTCTTAGGGCTCCAGTGTTGGCCTGTTCCGGGCCTCATGTTTGTGGTCGTTAGGAGGGCCGGTTGGCCGCACGTAGTGTTTACCGGACGAGGGTACCCGCGCGTTCGGCACAAGCCGGCACAAGGAACTTGGCATTCCAAATCAAGGCTAGATGCGGATGCGACCCACCTGCTGGCTGTCGAAGATGTGGGTGCTATCGACAAACCGAACGAGCCTGCGCTGACTGGTCATGACAAGCGTTTGCGTGCGGACGCCTCCGCCGAAGAAGCGCACGCCGCGCAGCATATCGCCGTCGGTCACGGCGGTAGCTACGAAAATCATCTGCTCCCCGCTGGCTAGCTCATCGATATTGAACACCCGGTCGGGATCGGAGATGCCCATGGATTTCACCCGCTCGCGTTCCTCGTCGTTGCGATACCAAAAGCGGCCGACCATGCCGCCGCCAAGACAACGCAGTGCCGCTGCGGCAAGCACGCCTTCCGGCGCGCCCCCGATACCCATGACCGCATGCACGCCCGTGCCCGATATTGCGCACGCCACTGCCGCCGTCACGTCACCGTCGGTGATCAGCCGAATGCGCGCACCGGCGCTGCGTACCTCTTCTATGAGGTTCCGATGCCGGTCGCGATCGAGGATGACTACGGTAAGGTCTTGGACGCGCCGCTGTAAGGCATCGGCAATAATCTGAAGGTTAGCGAGCACCGGAAAATCAAAGTTTATCTTCCCCGCAGCCGGCGGGCCGACGATGAGCTTTTCCATGTAGATATCCGGCGCATGCAGCAGTCCGCCGCGCTCGCTAGCGGCAATCACGGCAATCGCGTTATTCAATCCCCTGGCAACGAGGTTAGTGCCTTCCAAAGGGTCTACGGCGATATCCACCGCCGGACCGCCGTCACTGCCAAGTTGCTCGCCAATGTACAGCATTGGCGCTTCGTCTCGTTCTCCTTCACCGATGACCACTGTGCCGTCCATCGTGATTTCCTGGAGAGCGGCACGCATCGCCTTCACTGCTGCATCATCCGAGAGGTCCGGGCTACCCTGACCCATCGTGCGCGCGGCAGCTATCGCCCCTTCCTCGGTTACACGGACGAATTCAAGCGCCAGGTGCGTTTCTATACCGGTCAATGGGAATGAATTCGGCCCATTCACGCTCTCGGCCGCAGGCCCCGTTGCCATTTTCACTTGCCTTTCGATTTTCGTCTCGCTATCAGTTTGGTGTGACCGTCTCAAGTGGACGCTTCGTATCCTGTAGTCCCATCAAGTGTTTCATTCTACACCGCTCAAGACCTCTCCTCACGGGGCAGTCTCATCTTGAATATACGACCTGCAATTCTGCGCCGCAAGGCTTCCAACGGCCCGGTCCGCTATCTTCTCCACATTCATGGGCAGTCTAAGGACCTGATCCACGCCGCTCCAATCCCAGCGTGTGCGCGTGCGTGGTTCGACCAGCAGAATTACCGTGAGGGGCACCTGCGCAGCGGCCTTGATGCCAGAACACTCCTCGTACACGTGCGGATAGATGAACGCCTCATCGAGCAAGAGCACGCTTCTTCGCCACGGCTCGCCTTCGACCTCTGACACCAGGTAGCTCGTAAGCTCTTCCAGGTTGTGGGGTGTGTGCACGGCTACACCTAGCGTGCTCAGCACTGCAACCACCCTCGTGCGTATATGAGGATTTGCAAGCGCAATGATTATCTCGGCATTCCGCTGCATTATCTTTCCCCATGGTTAACGCCGTCTGGGAGCACGACGCCTCAGCGACCGCAAACGTGCCGGCCAAGGCAATTGAGCGAAGCGCTGCTGTTGGCGCCGCACCTCACCCGCCATGGGGAATTGCAGCCGCGGCAAGCGCACCGCGCGCACGAGGGAGCCAAAGATGCCGATTTCGTACCAAGTCAACCGGAGACGGCGCACGCCAATGTCGGCAACGAAGAGAATCAGCGCAATGATCACGAGCGGCTGCCAGAAGGGGCGATTGTATCCTTCCGGCGGCGGCCGGTCGTGGCGAAACGCCTCTGCCGCGCTGGTGAGCGACTTGCCGCCGGTAACTATAGCAAGACGCCTGAGCAGCCGATAGTCGGTCTCAAAGCTCAAGAATTCCGCGGCCACCGGCACGACCGCTCCAGTAATCTGCTCCACCACCGGCGTGTCCCCATCGTATTGCGTAATCCGCAGCGCATACACTCCGGCCTTGTCCATGGTGAGCGTTCCTTCGTACCGTCCCGGCGCCGTCTGCGGCAAGTTGAGGGAGAACGCCCGCTGTTCCGGCCCGGCCACCTCGACTTCAGTATTGAGCAAGTTGCGAATATTGCCCTGCTCATCCACGGAATCGACGGCAACCGTTACGTCGTTACCATCGACTCGAACCTGGGTCGCCAATTGCGGATTGAGCGGACTCGGCATCGTCCAGCGCACCATCTGCGCCCAGAATCGTTGGTTTTGGGGCCACTCACCCCAATCAGCCGCCCAATCCTGTCCCGCGTCGCTCGTCCAGGCCACCGCGCGGCCCAATCCGTACTGCCACTGCGCCAGTATCACTTCACTAGTATCCGAGAGTAGTGGGGTCTCAGCCGCCGCCTTCGGCTCCGTGCGCACAAAGGCGGATAGGTTTGGCAGAGAATCCGGCAGGATGGCACGGAGAATTGGGCTAGCCGTGACCACGCGGGGCTGGAAGAGACGACTCATAACGAGCGATCGGCTTGCGCGCTGGCTCTCTTTCGTTACTACCTGCGGGATATTTTCTGGAACATCAGCATAGTAGTAGCGGCCGTCCCCCAGCCTGACCAGCCGCTGCAAGAGATTCTGGTCCGCATCTGCCCCAATCGCCACCGCCGAAAGAGTGATGTGATCGCGCCGCATGCGTGTCATCAGGGTTTCCCAGAGACCGGGCGCGGACGTTGACTGGCCGTCAGTCACGAGAATAATGTGCTTAACCTGAGCCGGAGTGCGGCGGAGTGTATCGTAGGCAAGCTGCAACGCATTGTAGATGTCGGTGCCCCCGCCGGCCTCGATAGTAGAGACTCGCCGCACGACGTTCTTGGCATCTTCCGCATTATTCACCGGCGCGGGACGCACCACCCATTGGGGCGAGTATTCGAACGCCAATATGCCCAGCACGTCGCCGGTCTCCAGTATCTCCACTGCCTGCGCCGCGGCTTCCCGCGCCATGGCAATCTTAGACACCGGCGCACCCTCGTTCATGCTGCCCGACTTATCGATGAGCAGCGCCAACGCCAAGGTCGGCAACTCCTCATGGTCCGGCGGTTGCGAGATCACAGGCAGGGCGTGTTCCAATGGGGTGCCGCCGTAATCGCCCATGCCAAACGCCGCTGGGCCGCCGAGTGCCACCAGACCGCCTCCAAAGCTCTGCACATAGTCTTGCAGTGCTTGCATCTGCTGTTCAGTGAGCAAGGAAGCCGGTACATTCACGAGCACGACACTGGACACACCGTCTAGGTCTTCCGGGCGGGCCGGAAGCTGGGCAGGCGTCACGTTTTGCGCTTGAATGCCTGCAGCTTGGAGGGCCTGCGTGAGAATGATCGCGTCACCGATCGAATTCTCCACCACCAGCACAATACCCTTGGGCCCAACCTGCGAATAGCCGTAGGCGTCATTGTTCTGTGGGCGCTGATCGTCTGGCGCTACCACTTGGGCGCGGAAAGAATAGAATCCTTCTTCGATACCGGGTTGCTGAATGGTAAAGACGTTCTGTCCGTATTGAAGTACAACCGGTCCCTCGCTTACGAGCGTCTCGTTCATAAACAGCCGCAGCACTGCCTCACCTTGCGTAGTGGAGGCCACGGTAACCCGCACCTCGAAGCTCTCTTCTGCGCGCAGCGCATTCGGCGGCCCCACCTCGGTCACCGCGGCATCCACTCCGGGTACCGCAAGCAGCGGCACGATGTCCACCTGCACTCCCTGTGCCGCAACTACTTCCGCAGCGCGCATGACGTCACCGGCCGTTTGATTGCCGTCCGACAGCAAAACGATACGCTTGGGCGCGTCCGGCGGGAACAACGAAGCGGCCATCTCCAGCGCGTTGGCAATATTGGTGCGCTCGTCGCGACCCGCAACAGCATCGCCTCCATCTAGATTGCTACGACCGAACGGCTGATCGATGCGTGTGTGCGCCCCAAACGTCAATATCGCAAAGCGGTCATCCGGCGAACTTTCCTCTCCCGCTAATTCAATCCACTGGCGCGCGGCAACCTGTGTTGCGGGAGGTATGCTCGCAGAGGTATCAAGCAAAAAAATCGTATTGACCGGCCCACCCGATAACGGCAGTCGCAGCCCTGCCAGCGCCACGATGAGCAAGGTAACCGCAGCCAACCGCAACGTCGTAGCCAAGGAGAGCGTGCGTCGTGAAAGCTGCATCACGCCATGCATGGCAACGAAAATAACAACGCCCCACGCGAGAGGGATCAGGACCAGCAGCCACGGTTGTGTAAAGTAGGCAAACATCGTTACGTACGCACCCGGTGGTACCACACCCATTCAAAGAGCAGAATAAAGAGCACAATCAGCGCCAGAAACCTCCAGATTTCCTGGAAGACGGGCAGATCTACCGGCGGTACGGCCGCTCCACTACCGGCAAGCGCGGGAATCTGTGCTCCTACGTTTGTTTCCGCCATCTCCTGGAGACTCACAATAAATACTTCACGGTAGATTTCCTGCTCCCCCGCATAGTGGAGCACGCGATAGACTCCGAGGTCTTCTGTACCGGAGAAAGGAATGCGTTGTCTACCCACAAATGAGACACGTGCGCCTCCCGGCTTTTCTACGATCAAGCGGTCGGCATGCGGATGCAGTCCCAGTTCGATTACGTCCTGGGGCTGTAGGTGAGAAACCGTCTCTTGAATGCGGTAAGGATTGAGCCACTGGTAGATGTTTCCCATGAGCACCGGAAATGCCGTTCGTAGGGGCAAATTGCTCTGCAACAGTGAGAACGAAAAGACTACCATGCGCCGTCCGTCGATCGTGCCGCTGAAGAGCAACGGCCCTCGATTGCTGCCGAGCAACTCGTCCGCCCAAGGAGGCAGCTCCATGCGTTGCGCCCGCGACACGCGCAGGTCTCGGATGTCCACGAATTGCATGAGGCGGTGGTCTTGCGCCACGTAGTCAAGCGGCGGTTCCAGCATTTCGCCGCTCACGGGCAACAACGTCGATCCCGCCGGGGGATTGAATATCAGCCAGTTACCGGGCGGGAGTTGAGGAGGCAGCCACCCGTCGAAGATGTACAGGTCGTAAACGTCCGACGGGCGAAACTCCACGGGACGCACGTGGTCAAGCGCCAGGAACGGAAATGGGGCAAAGACGGTGCTGAGAAAGAAGGGCGTATCGGAGACCAAAAGCGCCCGCAGCACCGGCGGCGGCATCAGAATCGCGGCTGTGCGATCATCCGCCGCTAACGCATCCTCATGATCCAAGACAGCGTCTACACGGGATATGCCGGCTGGAAAGTCAGCAAAGACCAAATCCAGCGAAGAGCCCGGCTCAGGATAGGGAGCCAACGTAAGGTCGCGCCGCTCTAGCGGCTGACCGTCCGCCAGAATGGCCAAGGGTACGGTGACTGACTGCGCGCTGTAGTTTTGCACCTGGACAAATGCCTCGAGGCTATCGAGGTGTCGGCGGACCGCAAAAGCGCTAATGCCTTGATTGTCCGCCCGTGCGCCCACCCGTACAAAACGCACTGTGGTATTGAGCGATTCGGGTATGGCGGGTGTGGGAAAGCTGCCGTCGGTATAGAGATAAACGTCACTGCCGGGCAGGGAGTCCGCCAGCGAAACGGCCAGTAGCAGGGCACGCTCAGTATCTCCCACCGTGGCGGTCTGTGTAATCCCGTTGACAGCGTCGCGGGCTGTCTGCGCGTCACGTGTTTGATAGGCAAGAATCGCAGGTTGGCTGCCAAAACTGACCACGGTCAACCGATCGCCCGGCTCGATGATTCCCACCTGCTCGAGCGCGGCGGCCTTTGCCTCTTCCAGCCGCGTTGAAGTGCCGAATGCCACACTCATGCTTGCTGAGGCATCGATCACGTGCACCACGTGCCGCTGCGGCAAAGTCTCCGCCGTGCGCTCGGGACGCGCCAGCACAAGCGCAAGCAAGAGAATGGCGAGGAGTTGCAGGAAAAGCAAGAAGTGCCGACGCAACCGTTGCCACAGGGTAAGCGCCTGCTCGCGTTGCGCTAAGTCGCGCCAGAGGAAGATGCTCGGCACTTCCACCCGCAAGCTACGCGGCCGCAAAACATAGAAGAGCACCACTAGCCCCATGAGCGCTCCCCACGCGAGAGCCAAAGGGACCAGTAGGCTCATAGAACGACTCTCCGCAGCAAACGCTGGAACACCACCTCTTCCAACGGCCAAGACGTCTCAAGTCGCACGTAGCGGGCGTTACGTCGCCCGCAG
Organism: Chloroflexota bacterium; assembly: GCA_965216245.1. Classification (GTDB taxonomy): domain Bacteria; phylum Chloroflexota; class UBA11872; order VXOZ01; family VXOZ01; genus VXOZ01. The sequence continues at coordinate 3,106,601 of OZ244145.1, read as the reverse complement.
AACACCTCAAGCTGGTCTGCCCAGTTGAGCGCATGCTCGCGGTACTGGTTGAGCGTCTCTGCGTCTGCCGAGACATTGATGGAGCGCCCGGTCTCACGGTCGACCAAACTCAATTCGCCGCTCAGCTCCGGGTCGATCTCCGCCCAATCCAGCACGTGGAGCAGGACCAACTCATTTCCGGCCTCCTGTATCGCCGTGATACCCCGGTATGCGTCCTCTGTCATCATGTCCGAAATCAGGATTACCAAACCGCGCTGAGCATTCCGTGCAACGTAATTGCGAATTGCCGATACAAGCGACGTGGCGCCGCCAACCGGTTTCGCTTGTTCCAGAAAGTTAAAGAAGCGTAGGATGTGGGCTCGCCCTTGGACGGGCGCGAAGTATTGCTCGATTGTTTCGCTGAAGACCGCCCCAGATAGCACGTCATCGCGATTAAGTGCAATATATCCTAGGCTGCCGGCCAACGACTTTGCATAGGCAAACTTGCTCTGTCGGCCCCAATCCATGGAGCGGCTGCCGTCTACGAGAACGTGCACGGCCAGATGCTCTTCAGCTTCCCGCAGCTTGATGTAGAGGCGGTTTGAGCGGCCAAACACATTCCAATCGACGTGACGAAAGTCATCGCCGGGGCTATAGTTGCGATAGTCGGCAAATTCAATCGAAGAGCCGAATCGCCTACTTCGCCTGCCGCCGCCGCTCACCATGCCGTAGCCGCGCCGACTGATCAGTTGCAGTCGGTCCAACCGTCGCAAAAACGCATGGTCGATCAGTGCCGAGGGACTCGGCTTCATTCTTCCCTATCCGGTGAAATCGTCATTACTAGCTCATCGATTACTGTATCGGTATTGACACCCTCAGCTTCGGCTTCGAAATTTAGGATGAGCCTATGCCGTAGCGTTTGATGCGCAACCTCGCGAATGTCATCGAACGAGACGTTATAGCGTTCATCAAACAGTGCGCGCACCTTTCCCGCCAGCACGAGGGCCTGCGCGCCACGGGGAGACGCGCCGTAGCGTACGTAGTTGCGTGTAATCTGCGGGGCCTCCGGCGACTCCGGGTCCGTAGCCGTAATCAAGCGCACGGCGTAGCGAAGCACGTGTGAAGCGATAGGCACCTGGCGCACAAGCACCTGCAACCCCAGAATATCTCTCGTCGTCGCCACTTTGCGGACTTCCGGCACCGTGTCCGTAGTGGTCCGGAGCACGATCTCCTCCAATTCCGCCGCATCGGGGTAGTTCACGATAATCTTGAAGAAGAAGCGGTCAAGCTGGGCCTCCGGCAACGGATAGGTGCCCTCCATCTCGATGGGGTTCTGGGTCGCCATCACGAAGAACGGGATCGGCAGATCGTGCAGGGAGTTTCCCACCGTCACCGTGCGCTCGTGCATCGCTTCAAGCAGCGCCGATTGCGTCTTGGGGGTAGCTCGATTGATCTCATCCGCCAGGACTAGGTTATTGAAGATCGGCCCCTGTTCAAACCGAAAGAACCTGTTATCTTGTTGGTCTTCGGTGATAACGGTCGTGCCCGTTATGTCCGCAGGCATCAGGTCGGGCGTAAACTGCACGCGACCGTACCGCAGATCAAGCACCTCTCCCAGTGTCTTGACGAGCTCGGTCTTGCCCAGACCGGGAACCCCTTCAAGCAGAACGTGCCCTCCGGCGAGAAGACAGATCAACACGTTGTCTACGACCGCTTTCTGGCCGACGATGACCTTTCCCAGCTCGGCGCGGATATCCTGGCTGAGCGTTTGGAAATGTGCGATCCGTTCTTCGGTTGGCCGTGAGATCATGGTGATTGCTCCAAAGCGTTTGATAAAGCATTGAAGTACTGTTGAACGTAGTCGGCTACCATCCAGGGCACGAAGTGGCTTGCGCCGCCGGTGGAAACGATAGCGTTGCCGGCGTCGGTCACACCGAATTGCGCGGGGGCCGTGCCCGGACCGGGGATTACCACCGGCGCGCGTTGCGGCGACCAGAGGGACGGACCCACCCCTCTATCTGCCAAGACCACCGACGGCTTCTGTTCGATCTGCAAGCGCGGCGCCTCCGCTCCCGGGCTGAATGACTCCTCGCCGCGATTGCTGCCGCCCTGGCTTGGACCGCCCTGCGCCCCCTGGAGTTGCCAAGAGTCCTGCTGCTGGGACGGCCCTGACTGCTCTGTGAAGGCCGACGTGTTGAACGCTTGCTGTGCCCGCGCCATCTGTTGTTGCGCGTCTCCCTGCTGTCCGCCGGATTCCTCACCGCCAGCGCCGGCGCGCAGTTGATCGGCTTGCTGTTCAAGCTGCTGCTGAGCTTGTATGCGCTGCCCGCGTTCCTGAATGGCATCGCCGAGTTCCTGCAGCTCGCGTTCCGTCGCGCGGTCGTTGTATGATGCTACCTCTCGACTCACGTCCGCCAACTCCTGGGCAAGACGCGGGTCAGCCTGCTGGGCGCGCTCGGCCGCCTTTGCAAACGCATCGGTCATGTCATTGCGGTCCTCTCGCGACAAGCCGCGCACTTGGCTCGCCAGGTCCTCTAGGGCTTGCGCTGCTTGCTCGTAGCTGCCGCGCTCCAGGTTCTGTCCGGCCTCACGTGACGGCCGCGCTTGCGAGAGTTCCCGGCCTACCTCGCTGAGGGCGGCTGCCTGTTGGTCGACTAGGGGATTACGCGAATCCTGAAGCTGCTGGGCAAGGTCGGAGAAACCAGCCTCTCCTTCTTCGCCTCCAGTGGCTTCTCCTTCTTCTGCCGCTTGGCCTTGTTGCGCTTGAGTCTGTTGATTGAGTTCAGCCTGGGTGAGCAGCGGCTGGTCCTGTGCGGATTGCGCCGACTCCTGCGCCGCTGCCGGATCGGCCAAATCCTTACTAGCAGCGGTACTCAGTGCCTCTTCACCCACCACCAATGCGTCCGGCGTCGTACGCTCTATCAGTGTGCCTTCGCGCACTGCCGCCACCTGATGCGCCAAGGGCGCAAGGGGCGCTAGTTGACCGGCCATATAAGGAAATACTTCCCAAAGAAAGAGCGCCACCAATCCCACTATCAGCAATAGCACATCCCTTTGCGGGATGCGCAACGGATATACCTTTCCGGGCCGAATCTCTTGCGCGTGGCGCCACGCATCGACGAGAAGCACGGCTCGAAAAGGGCTTTCATCAGATCTACCCAGCAGCTCCACCGCCGTGGCTAGGCGTTCAGACAGAGCTAAGCGGGCGTCGTAAGCTTTGGCAATGTCGAGCGGGCTGAGTCGCCGCACCAGAGTAGGAACCACCAGCGCGAGAAACACGCCGATTGCAAGCAACAAACTGGCCGCAAAGATGGGAAACTGCGGCCAAATTAGTGAGCCAATCAATGAGAGACCGACATAGAGCAGTGCCGCAATCCACAAGGCGCGAGCACCTCGCGTCAGCACCGCCAACAAGCGCAAGCGCCGGCCGAATCGCGCAATCTGGTGGACATAGATCCCCGCAGAGGCAACGCCGTGTCCGGAGAACTCAGCAGTTGAAGATGCCACGCTGATTGCTACTTCCTATCGCAAGAATCTGCGGTTCGAATGCAGCCGTTTGCGGCCTCATAGCAGGTGGCTGCAGCGGCGGATACCTTCAGTACATCACATAAAACTGCGTATCCTGTACCGCGCACCTCTAAAGAAGCGGAGAGTTGCAGCCTGCTCCAGACCTGCACTGCTTCTAGCTACAATCTTACCTGAGAATCGCCCATGCGTAAACGCAGCCATGATTGAAGCACCTGAAACGCTATGCTATTATGGCACCCAAACATGCACCTTACTTGGCAGCTAGGTTGTGCTGTGCCAAACGCAGGAGGACACGATGGCAACAGAGTCTGGTAACACGATTGAAGCCTTGTTGGAAGAGGATCGGGTCTTTGCTTCACCCGAGGGATTTGCAAACAACGCCCACGTCAACGATGATTCCGTCTTCGCGCAGGCTGCTGCCGATCCGGAGGCATTCTGGGCGTCCATCGCCGATGAGTTGCACTGGTTCAAGAAGTGGGACCAGGTGCTGGATGAGTCCGACCCGCCGTTCTACAAGTGGTTCGTGGGCGGTAAGCTCAATATCACCTACAATTGCCTCGACCGTCACCTGACCTCCTGGCGGCGCAACAAGGCCGCCATCATTTGGGAAGGCGAGCCGGGCGATCAAGTCGTTCTCACATACTACGATCTTTGGCGCGAAGTGAATAAGTTCGCCAACGCCCTAAAGGGTCTCGGCGTGAAGCGTGGCGACCGTGTGACGCTCTACATGGGCATGGTGCCCGAACTCGCGATTGCCATGCTGGCCTGCGCGCGCATAGGCGCGCCGCACAGCATCGTCTTTGGCGGTTTCAGCGCTGAAGCCCTTGCCGACCGCATCAATGACGCCCAGGGCAACGTGCTCGTGACCTGCGACGGCGGCTGGCGGCGCGGCGGCATCGTGCCGCTCAAGCGCATGGCCGATGATGCAGTGGATCGCTGCCCTACGATTGAAAGTGTGGTCGTGGTGAAACGCATTGGCGACGAGGCCGCTATCGAAATGAAAGAGGGCCGCGACCACTGGTGGCATGAGCTGATGGACTCAGCCGATCTGCGCTGCGAACCGGAGGAAATGGACGCCGAGGACATGCTCTACATCCTCTATACGAGCGGCACCACCGGCAAGCCCAAGGGCATCGTGCACACCACCGGCGGCTATTCCACGCAGACCTACCTCACCACAAAGTGGGTCTTCGACATGAAAGATGAAGACGTGTACTGGTGCACGGCGGACATTGGCTGGGTCACGGGTCACTCGTACATTATCTACGGGCCGCTCCAAAACGGCGCCACCACCGTAATGTACGAGGGTGCGCCGGACTACCCGGGGCGTGACCGCTTCTGGGACATCATAGAGAAGTACGGCATTACCATTCTCTACACGGCGCCGACCGCGATCCGCGCTTTCATGCGCTGGGGCGATCAGTGGCCGGCGAAGCACGACATGTCGAGCCTGCGCTTGCTGGGCTCGGTGGGAGAACCGATCAACCCCGAAGCTTGGATTTGGTATCAGAAGAACATCGGCGGCGATCGTTGTCCGATCGTGGACACCTGGTGGCAGACGGAAACCGGCGCAATCCTCATCACGCCGCTCCCCGGCTACACCGCAACGAAGCCGGGTTCTGCCACGAAGACCTTCCCGGGCATCAGCGCAGCTATCTTGGACGAAGCCGGCAATGTGGTGCCGGAAGGCGGCGGGTACCTTGTGATTCAGCGTCCTTGGCCCGCGATGCTGCGGACAATTTACGGCGATCCTGAGCGCTTCAAGGAGCAATATTGGAGCCGGTACCCAGGCCTCTACTTTACAGGGGATGGCGCGAAGATAGACTCCGACGGCTATTTCTGGGTGCTCGGCCGCGTGGACGACGTGATGAACGTGGCGGGCCACCGGCTTTCGACGATGGAGATAGAAAGCGCACTCGTAGACCACCAGTCGGTGGCGGAGGCAGCCGTTATCGGCAAGACCCATGATCTCAAGGGTCAAGCAGTCTCTGCATTCGTGCTTCTCATAGAGGGCGTGGACCCGGGTGATACGCTTGTCGATGAGCTTAAGAAGCACGTGACCCAGAAGATCGGCCCGATCGCGCGGCCGGACGACATCTTCTTTACCGCCGACCTGCCCAAGACGCGCAGCGGCAAGATCATGCGCCGTCTCTTACGCGACGTCGCCGAAGGGCGTGCTCTCGGTGACACCACGACTCTGCTGGACGCAAACATCGTGGATCAGCTTCGCGGGCAGTATGAGGATTCGGAAGGCTGATACGCATCGGAATGCCGTTTGCTCGCAAAAGTGTGGTTGCGGAAGTGGCCGAACAGTGGGATCTGTTGATTCCGTCCTCAGAGCCCACTGTCGTTAATGCAAAAGCCCTCCACCGCTTTGTCACGCAGCAGAGGCCCTAAGAATTGAATGAATTTCCGATGTGCGGTCGATCCTTACTATAAGAACTTTTATCAGATACTTACTTCAGGGCGACCGCGCTTGTACCGGACACAGACTCTACGAACTCTTTCTCGTTCGGTTTGAGCCACCGCTCGCCGTAGAGTCGCATCACTTCGAGCACCGGGACGAGCGCGCTGCCTTTTTCAGTGAGGGTATATTCTACTCGCGGCGGAATCTCCGCATAGGCCCGGCGCGTAATGATCTGCTCTTCCTCCAACGTGCGGAGTCTCTCGACCAAAGTGTTGGGGCTAATGCCTTCGAGGGAGCGTTCCAGCGTGCAGAAGCGCTGTGGACTCTCAGCGAGATCGCGTAGAATCAGCATTGTCCAGCGACCGCAAATCAAAGAGGCGGTACGCGCAATCGCGCACTCAGCATCTTTGTCAGAACAGCGAGTGGACATGAGTTTCCTGATCCCCGTTATGGGCCTAATGGCCCACCATTGCACTCGCACCACTAATTTCGATTGTAGCGTAGCCCTAGCGCGACGGTCAAACCCGCCGATCTTGACCTGTAGCGGGCTTCATGAGAAGATTCCCATTCTGCCATCACTCAACGCCAAAAGAGCAAGGCCATGTTGACGACTGTGCCTGCCATGCGCTATAAGAAGTCGAGGTAGCAAAGAGTCATGGGAGAACCATGGTGAGAAGAATCGCGGCAAGACTACTCATTATCTTCGTGGTGTGCCTGGCGCCGGTAACGCCGGCATCGGCATTCTCGTTTGTCGTCGAAGAAGAAGATGGCTCGCAGACGAACCTGACGCGCTTTCGCCCTCCGGCCTTCCTGCGCGGCGAGTCGGAATACACGGTAACGCAAATCGAGTACGGTAACGCTACCTATTACCACCCATCCCTCCACGGTGATACGATGGCGAATGGCGAGCCCTACAACCGCTACGACCCAAGCATCGCCGCCAGTCCCTTCTTCCGCTTGGGCACCGTGGTACGCGTGACTCGGCTTGCAACCGGGGCTACAATCGTCGTTACGGTAAAGGACCACGCTCCTTCACCGGGCTTTATGTGGATTGACCTGAGCGAAGCGGCGTTCGTTCAATTGTCGCCGTTCAATACGGGTCGTTTTGACGTACAATTAGAAATCCTGAGCCGGTGACAGCGGCTTGCAGCACTCTTGTTAGTGAATTGCCTTGAAGAAAACTGCTCTCGTTATTGAAGCGTTGACGCCGGTGCCCGAGCACGTACTAGGCACCCGCGAAGAACTCAACCTGCTCACTTACGGCCCCAGCGAGATCCTGCTCGCCAAAGACGGCGCCGAGATTGCCGGAGCGGTGCGCCTTGCCTTGCGGGAAGACGCGCGCCGTACGCACGGCCTCATCGCCGACCTCTCTGTGCATGAAGACTACGCTCGTCAGGGAATCGAGGAGTCCTTGATCGCGGCTGCTGAGGAGGGCTTGAAGGCGCGAGGAGTGACGAAGATCGACGCCATCGTACGCGACGGCGAGGGCGCTACTGTGCCGTTTTACGAGCGCGGCTACTGGGCATCCCGCAAGATGGTGCTGCTGACGTGGAATTTGCAGTCCCTCGGCGAGCTCGATACTACCCACGAATTCACGATTGAAGAGCAATCCATGCCGGACCCGGCGTTCCTTACCGACTTCGTACTTAGTAGCTACCAACCATATTGGCGCTGGTGGAAAGAGTACAAAGAAGACACCCGTTGGCACCGCGTCGAATATCCCGCCACGCCGGACGCGCCGCCCAACGAACAACTGGCGCAGGAAATGCGCGCCCGCGTGGAAGCGCGGGTCGCTGCGTTCGGCAAGGCCGCGCCGCAGACGTTGTTTGCCGCGCGGTTCAATGGCGACATAGTGGGTCTCTGCGACGCCAAAGCCGTGGCGGATGACATCACGTTCGATTGGGGGCTGCTCGTGCGCCGCGACTACAGTGGGCGCCGTATCGGCTCGGCGCTGCTCTGGCACGTGCTGCGTTGGCTCAAAGGACAAGGTCTCGACTCGGCACGCATTGTCACGACTTCCGGCCTTGACGACTACGATCCTACTGTCTATCTATACGCTTCCTCCCATGGGGGTGTGATAAGTGCCGAGTACCTCAATCTGGTGAAACGGAAACTGTATGGTACAAGCGCCGGCGGCACAGAAGAGAACTAGGCCCTGCACAGGCCCTTTCGGCTGTTACGGTTTGCTGGAGATTCCGTTCATGCTGAACCTCTCGAAGCAAGTCCCATCACCTGTTGGTGCTGTGCCTATCGATACAAGCCCCATCACCCGTTCCTGCTGAGCCCATCGAGAAAAGCCCCACAGTCCGTTCGTGCTGTGCCTCTCGAAACAAGCCCCATCACCCGTTCGTGCTGAGCTTGTCGAAACAAGCCCCATCACCCGTTCGTGCTGAGCTTGTCGAAACAAGCCCCATCACCCGTTCGTGTTGAGCTTGCCGAGACAAGCTTCGTTCGTGCTGAGCTTGTCGAAGCACGCACATCTCCCGTTCGTGCTGAGCCGAAGCACGCACCATCTCCCGTTCGTGCTGAGCTTGTCCGTTCCCGTGTGCTGAGCTTGCCGAAGCACGCACCATCTCCCGTTCGTGCTGAGCTTGTCGAAGCACGCACCATCTCCCGTTCGTGCTGAGCTTGTCGAAGCACGCACCATCTCCCGTTCGTGCTGAGCTTGTCGAAGCACGCACCATCTCCCGTTCGTGCTGAGCTTGTCGAAGCACGCACCATCTCCCGTTCGTGCTGAGCTTGTCGAAGCACGCACCATCTCCCGTTCGTGCTGAGCTTGTCGAAGCACGCACCATCTCCCGTTCGTGCTGAGCTTGTCGAAGCACGCACCATCTCCCGTTCGTGCTGAGCTTGTCGAAGCACGCACCATCTCCCGTTCGTGCTGAGCTTGTCGAAGCACGCACCATCTCCCGTTCGTGCTGAGCTTGTCGAAGCACGCACCATCTCCCGTTCGTGCTGAGCTTGTCGAAGCACGCACCATCTCCCGTTCGTGCTGAGCTTGTCGAAGCACGCACCATCTCCCGTTCGTGCTGAGCTTGTCGAAGCACGCACCATCTCCCGTTCGTGCTGAGCTTGTCGAAGCACGCACCATCTCCCGTTCGTGCTGAGCTTGTCGAAGCACGCACCATCTCCCGTTCGTGCTGAGCTTGTCGAAGCACGCACCATCTCCCGTTCGTGCTGAGCTTGTCGAAGCACGCACCATCTCCCGTTCGTGCTGAGCTTGTCGAAGCACGCACCATCTCCCGTTCGTGCTGAGCTTGTCGAAGCACGCACCATCTCCCGTTCGTGCTGAGCTTGTCGAAGCACGCACCATCTCCCGTTCGTGCTGAGCTTGTCGAAGCACGCACCATCTCCCGTTCGTGCTGAGCTTGTCGAAGCACGCACCATCTCCCGTTCGTGCTGAGCTTGTCGAAGCACGCACCATCTCCCGTTCGTGCTGAGCTTGTCGAAGCACGCACCATCTCCCGTTCGTGCTGAGCTTGTCGAAGCACGCACCATCTCCCGTTCGTGCTGAGCTTGTCGAAGCACGCACCATCTCCCGTTCGTGCTGAGCTTGTCGAAGCACGCACCATCTCCCGTTCGTGCTGAGCTTGTCGAAGCACGCACCATCTCCCGTTCGTGCTGAGCTTGTCGAAGCACGCACCATCTCCCGTTCGTGCTGAGCTTGTCGAAGCACGCACCATCTCCCGTTCGTGCTGAGCTTGTCGAAGCACGCACCATCTCCCGTTCGTGCTGAGCTTGTCGAAGCACGCACCATCTCCCGTTCGTGCTGAGCTTGTCGAAGCACGCACCATCTCCCGTTCGTGCTGAGCTTGTCGAAGCACGCACCATCTCCCGTTCGTGCTGAGCTTGTCGAAGCACGCACCATCTCCCGTTCGTGCTGAGCTTGTCGAAGCACGCACCATCTCCCGTTCGTGCTGAGCTTGTCGAAGCACGCACCATCTCCCGTTCGTGCTGAGCTTGTCGAAGCATGATCGGACGGCACCGCGAACGTCTCGGTTCGAGAGTAGCAACTCACCCACCCGATCTGTTTCTTGGAGCGCAACCTACACCCGCCCCGATTTCTTCACTATTTGCCGGAAGTATGGTAGTCTAACTCCGAATAAGACTACGATTCGTCCTATCGGGATTCGTTTACTGCGACACAGGTTTTTAGACAATAGGGAGCATCAATCATGGCCTTTACTGTGCAGGACCTAAAATTCGGCAAAGACGCACTTGACGGTATTTCGGAAAAGACTGTTACCGTTCACCATGACACCCTTTACGCGGGTTATGTCAATAAGCGCAACGAGATCGAGGAAGGTCTCAAGGACGTTGACCGGTCCAAGGCCAATCAAGCCTACAGCGCCTACCGCGCCTTGAAGCTGGAAGAGACCTTCGCCGCAGACGGTCAGATTTTGCATGAGCTCTATTTCGATACGCTTGGCGGCAACGGCAAAGCCGGCGGCAACCTGGCGGACAAGATCGCCGAGGACTTCGGATCCTGGGATGCCTTCATTGAGGATGCACGCGCTTGTGCCATGGCCGCGCGCGGTTGGATGGTCACCGCGCTCGATCCCACCGACGGTAGGATCCATAACTTCCTGTGCGACGTGCATAACCAAGGCGGCGTTTGGGGCACAGTGCCCCTATGGACAATCGACACATACGAGCATGCCTATTTCATGGACTACGGCAGCGATCGTGGATCGTATATCACGGCACTGCTAAAGAACGTGGACTGGGATTCCGTGAATGCGCGTTACCAGGCCGCCAAGGCGACCTTGGCATCCCGCTAGGACGGAATGACTTTCCGGTCTTGTATAGCGAACACTACACTTCAAGAAGAACGCATGAGGCGCGGGACCGTCCCCGCGCCTCTGACTTAGTGCGAGAGAGAAACGCCCGGCACGCTCGCGTACGTTTCTGAAACCGAGTATCTGCAAAGTGCATTCGTAACCGTCAACTCTCTGTCAGGATGCTCGTAATCAACTACACGAACTGTCTGGATGCCAACGGTCACACCACCTCCCAGCCGGCGTGCACGCTACGTAGCCGTAAGGCTGCGCGACTGCTACAATAACACGGCATAGAGCGCTTCAAGCATGGGGCTGAAAGGCGAGAGTGGTGAGTATCGCAGCAGAGATCAAGAGCACGTGCGTGCCGCAAGAGACTCTTGCCGTGTGGAGTCTGGGGCAAGCAGGGTGTGTCTTCAAATCGAGCCAGGGCACAGTCGTCTACGTCGATCCCTACCTTGGCGATGCCTGCAACCAACTCTACGGGCTTGAGCGCCTTATCTCACCGCCGCTTGAGGCGGCTGCGGTGCAGGCCGACTTTGTGCTCGCCACCCACGACCACGCCGATCATCTCGACCCAGATGCCTTTCCGGTAATCGCGCGCTACAACGCGACGGCTCTCTTCGTCGGCCCTTCCTCGTGCATCAACGGTATGCGTGATCTCGGCATTCCCGCCAGCCAGACGTACACGCTAAACCACGACGACGTGCTCCATAGCGGCAGCGTCCGCATTCATGCCACCTTTGCTAACCACGTTTGGGGTGACCCCGATGACGCGCCCGATGCCGTCGGGTATGTAATTGATTTTGGTAGTCTACGCGTATACATCAGCGGTGATACAATCTATCACGCGCGGATGGAAGGCATCGCCAGCCTTCAACCCCACCTGGCGTTCATCTGCATTAACGGACGCTGGGGAAACATGTCGGCGCCGGAGGCCGCTCATCTCGCCGCATTGTTGCGCGCCCAAACCGCTGTGCCGACGCACTACAATATGTTTGCAAACAACACCGCCGATCCTGCTGATTTCGCCCACGCACTCATTGGGGAGGGAGGAAGCGTGCAACCGCTCATCCTCACACCAGGGGTGCGTGTGTTTTATCCAGAAAGGGATGCCTCGTGAGCCAGAAGAGAGTCCTCAAAGCCGACTGGGCCTTCACCGCTACCGGCGCAGACCTCGTCGCGCAGGCTGCAGTCGCGTTAGAAGATGATCGCATTACGTACGTGGGCCCGGCGTCGGAGCTCGGCCAAAGCCATCTGGAAGGCGCGATCATTGAAGAGTTCCCCGGTCACACCTTGATGCCCGGCATGCTCGACGGACACACTCACCTGACCTTTACCGCAGGCCGGAATCACGAGGAAGTCATAGACGAGATTGGCCGCGAGACTGACATGCAGCAGGTGCTCCGCACGGCAGCAAACGCTCAAAAGTGTCTGCGGGGCGGCTTGACGACCGTGCGCGACCTCGGCGGACGGCGTGATGTTGTGCCCACGGTACGCGACGCCATCAACAGCGGCAGGATCGCGGGCCCGCGCATTCTCTCATGCAACGTGCCCATCACCGTAACCGGCGGCCACATTCACTTCGTTGGCTGGGAAGCCGATGAGGAGTGGGAGTTACGCAAGGCCGTGCGCACGTTGATCAAGCAAGGCGCGGACGTCATTAAGATTTGCGCCAGCGGCGGTAATATGACCGCCGAGTCGAACCCGCTCATGGTCCAATACAGCGCCCAGCAACTAGGCGTGGTGGTGGAAGAGGCGCACAAACTCGATACACCGGTGGCAGCGCACGCCATTCCCGCTGATAGCATCCGCAATTGCATCGAAGCCGGTATCGACACCATTGAGCATTGCGTCTGGCTTGGCGCTGATGGCGGCTACGACTACGACGCGGAAGCCATGGCAACGGCAGCCGCGAAGGGCCTGACTGTTTCGATCACCCTCGCCGGAGTGTTTCGGGGCTACATTACCGATCTGCCCGGCAGCGATCTCATGCGAGAGGCCATGGCAATTACCAGCAAGAAGCTCGAGGACGAACGCATCGAGCTCTTTCGCAATATCTGGCAATCGGGTGTGAACCTAATCATCTCCAGCGATGCAGGCGTGCGATATACCCCGTTCGACGATTACTTTGTGTCGCTACGCAGCGCCGTAGAATTGCTCGGTATCCCAACCAAGGACGTGCTCCTTATGGCCACTCGCAATCCCGCCAAGGGTTTGGGCGTGCTTGACGAGAGAGGCACTCTGGAAACAGGCAAGGTAGCCGACGTAATCGCAGTGGAGGGAAACCCGCTCGCCGACATCAAGGCGATGGCCAACGTGAAGCTTACGATAGTGGGCGGCAAGGTCATGTTCCGAGACGAGATGATCGACGCCCCACGCACGAACGCACTGGGAATGAGCTAAGGAGATTATTGAATGGCGGCGCAGCTATTGTCCGATATTCGCATCCGCGAGGTTGAGACGTATTTTACCGACGAGCGCGCGCGTACGCCGCTGAAGTTCGGCGGTGTCACCATGGAAGAAGCCACACACGTGCGCGTGCGCGTGGCGGTTGAAAACCGCGCCGGCCAGGTGGCGGAAGGCTGGGGCAGCATGTTTCTGGCGATCGGCTGGGCCTGGCCGACCGACGCGGTAGACGCCCTCGCCCGTGATTCCGCTATGCGCCAGGTTGTGGAACGCTATGCGAAGTCCCTGGAAGGACACAACACCTACGCCCATCCCATCGATATTGCGCTCAAGACCGAGCCCGCCCTTCTCAGCAATGCCGCCGAGACCGGCCGCGCCATGCAGCTTGCGGAGCCGGTGCCCGTGCTGGCCTCGCTCGTTTGCGGCTCGCCTTTCGACGGCGCGCTCCATGATGCCTTCGGCAACGTGAACGGCATTTCAAGCTACGACGGCTACTCCGATGAGTTCATGGCGGAAGACCTAAGCGCGTACCTCGGACCGGAATTCAAAGGACAGTATCTTGACGACTACGTGCGACCCGCGTACGTAGTCGAACTTCCCGTGTTTCATCTCGTGGGCGGCCTCGACAAGCTGTGGGAGCATGAAATTACTGCCGATGACCCGGACGACGGCGAACCGGTCTCGCTCGACCAATGGATCGCCCGGGACGGCGTCTACTGCCTGAAAATCAAGCTCTTGGGCAATGACATGGAATGGGACGTGCAACGCACGCTGGACGTATACGCCATTGGCAAAGAGGCGCTGGCCAAGCAGGGCAAGGAAGAAATCTACCTCACTGCCGATACCAACGAGATCTGCGAGACACCGGACTATATGGTCGAATATCTGGAGCGTGTGCGCGAGCAGTCGCCGGCGGCATATGATGCCCTACTCTACGTGGAGCAGCCGACCCACCGCGACCTGGACAAAGCTCCGTTCCGCATGGACGGCATTGATAAACTCAAGCCGGTCATCATGGACGAGAGTCTTTATAACCACCGGCAGTACGAACGCGCCAAGGAACTCGGCTGGTCCGGCATCGCGCTCAAGGTCTGCAAAGGCCACTCCCATAGCTTGCTCTTCACCGCGCTAGCGACCCACGACGGTTTGCCGTACACGGTGCAGGACCTGACCAATCCCGATCTCTCGCTGGTCCATTCTCTAGGCTTTGCAGCGCGCATCAATCCGATGAAAGGCGTGGAGTGCAACTCGCGCCAGTTCTTCCCAGCCTCGAATAGCGCCGTGGCAGCCGTCCACCCCCGCATTGCGAACGTACGAAACGGCGTAGCGAGCACGGAAACGCTCACCGGAACCGGGCTTGGCTACCAAGTGGACCGCATTCTCGCGCAGGCCAACGTTTAGCGTCCGGGCTGCACGCTAAGTGTACAAGTTGCGCGTCTGTCGGCAAAGTGGAATTGGGCCCGGGGAACTGACTTGATTGGCAAGCCTCAAATGACAGCGACGAGACGCGCAACCAGTCTGACTGTTGCACTTGCGTTGGCAATCTGCCTGGTGATCTTCGCTGCCGCAACCACCCACGCCGCTGATCACTGTGAGTTTCGCCTGGGCTTCAAAACGCTCCGCGACCTCATCGGACACGAGATCGTCGGCGAGTGCTTGGAAAACGAGCATTACAATGCCATAGGGGATAGCAATCAGCGCGTCACCGGCGGCCTCATGGCCTGGCGCAAGGCAGACAATTGGACGGCGTTTACAGACGGCTACCGCACGTGGATCAACGGCCCTAACGGGCTTGTGCAGCGCTTGAACACCGAACGCTTCCCGTGGGAGGCAGACTACGCCCCAGGCGGCGGCATCGCAACACCCGTACCGACCACAATTCCGCAGCGCACACCGCCGCCCGTTCCCACTGCGCGGCCGCAAAGGGTAGACCCGCGCCTACAGGCGACGCTAGATATGGTTGCGACCATTGAAATAGGGAAAAGCCTAGTGGACTACACGCATGAACAGGGAGTGCGGATTGCGGTGGGTCCGATCTCATCTCGCGCAGGCAGTGAGATTTGGGGAGTGTACACGCGGAGCAGCAACACCATCACCGTCAACGAGGATTTTGTGGACTTGCCAGTGGAGATTGCTGCAGCTCACTTGGTGCACGAACTCGCGCACGTGTATCCGCCTTCTGCTGCATGGGCGAACTTCAATGCGGAGCAGCTGTGTTTGAAACTGGAGTGGGCGGCGGAGTGGCATGCGGCTACGTGGTGGTACGAGAAGTATGGGCGGGAAGGCAATCCTTCAGATCATCCGCACGTGTGGCACCTAAACCACCTTGCGAGATTGTGGAAAGAAGGGTTTGAAACCCTCAACGGTGAACCGTTCAACGCCTACGTTCGGTCACGGTTCGGTGACATCTGCGCGGCAAAACGGCCTGCTGCGACACCAACGCCGACACCAGCGACGGGGGGCTTTGACCTTGCGAGAGTGGAGCACGTCTTCCGCTTTCTCAATGTATTTGCGCAAAACACACTGGCGGAAATCTACGAGGTGAACCCCAAGGGTGCTACAGCGACGCAGCTACTACAGGCGTACGCTCGCCATACAAAGGCGCTGCCTACAGTATACATAATTCACTTGTGGGCAGTGGGCGGCCATGAGAGCGAACATGCACTCGCCGGAATAGACGCATTCGGGCGGGAATACTTCAGTGACCCCAAGCACTACTTGCAAGTCGCGGACACGTGGCTCACCAACTATTTAGCCAATCCTTGCAGCGTCTCCGAGGATGCGCGCGCCTGGGTTATAGAAATTGAAGAAAGGGTACCGGGAACACTGCGTGCCTATATACGTGCGGCAGTAATCCCACAAGCCATTGTGCAGTACGTCGTGCCCACGATCTATGAGCAAGCGGAGGAGGCGCTCTACGAGAACCCGAATCTCTATCGCTGCGCGGCATAGAAAGACGCTGTGATTGAGCGAATCCAGTGGGGGAAGGGTTAGGGTTGGAAAGTAACCATGAATATTTCAAGAAGGAATCTTGCATGGGCCTCCCTCATAGTGCTTGCCATTGTGGGGTGGTATGGCTGGCTACGCCCACCTGACGGAATTGAGTGGGAACTGGAGCCGAGATATGACGGAAAGACACTGAGATTCGCGGGAAAGGTAAAGAACGGCTACACACTATGGTATACCTCCAGAGGGTTTCCGTCCGTCAATTACGCACTCTTCTATATTTTCCGCATCTCTGATGGAGCTTCGGTCTATGTAGTTGACCTAATTCACTATGTAGCCGCAGAGCAGGATTCAGGTAACAGAGGGGAACTTCGCAAAACCCTTGTATCTGGCAAGTTTGAGATTGAATCCGAAAAGCTCATTGTGGATGGGGAAGGGGAATCAATCCCTATTCCAGACTTCCTTGGTGACGGGGATTGGGAACTAGGAGTGTTGGGATTTCGAGAGGAAAAGAACGATCTTTGGGATAACCCACTTGTGCTGTCTCGTCGGACAATCCGGTTTCAAGAACGCAGGGAGTAAGTAGTCAATGGACATCGAAACTCAACATAACATCATCGCCTCGGCCATTGCCGCATCTATGATTGCGCTTGTTGCGAGTCTGCGGCACGCTCCCTCTGGAACGCCTCTTCACGCAATTGATCGGCAGTCAGTTGAAGAAAATCTACAAACTGTCTCCCTACTTTACTTCGAGGGAGGGCACCCCGATGAGCAAGAATTTCGACGTATCTGTAAGAGGGTTCTTGAGCGTTTTTTTGCTGGACTCGATTATCTTGAGAAGAATCCATAACTCTTTTCTCCCGCAATGCCCACCATCCTGACACTCCTACGGCTCTTTGCATGAAGTCATCCCAAGGCGTCTCTGAGCGCCGGGTGTTGTACTTGTACGCCGCCTCGGCGGAGGAGCGCACCTGGGTCATAGCTGTAGAAACCTACCGACCTGGCACACTGCGGGCAACTATGGCGCTGGCGATACAACAGGATTGGATACTCCAGCACAATCTAGCCGCCATCTATGACACGGCTGCCGACGAGGTGCTTGACAACCCGAACGTGATCACCGAGCGGTACGATTGCGCTTCTTAGCCTGTTTCGTCTAATTCCGGATTTTCGCTCGCTTGTCTCAGTGGTACACTGACAGCAACTGCCAGCGACGGTGGACGTGGCCATGGCCGGTATTGAAGAACGGCTCAGTCATCTTGGAGGCGGCTACGAGCATCTGGCTACGAAGGCTGACGTTGCCAACCTCAAAGCTGATTTCCGCGACCTGGAGAACCGCCTCATTCGCTGGATGATTGGCGGTATGGCCGTGTGGTCTGCCGTCGTTATCAGCGCGCTGCAATTGCTGGGCGGCTAAACCGCTGTCTGATGCGAGACTGCCAACGAAACCTACGCGCCGCGCCCGCGGGTTAAAGCGAATCGCCGCCGTCAACGTCCAAGCACTGTCCGGTGACCCACGCCGCTTCATCTGAGGCCAAATACACTGCTGAATGCGCTACGTCAGCGGGATGGCCGTCACGGTCAAGCGCTACCGGTGGCAGTCCCGCATCTTCCGCGCCGCGCGAATCGCCAATTGCGCCGGGACAGATGCAGTTCACCCGGATACCGTTTTCACGATACTCCCGTGCCAAGGTGCGGGTCAGTCCGACCAGCGCCTCTTTTCCCGCCGCATACCCCACGTTAGCCTCCCGGCGCGTGCGCGAGGCGGCTGCGACCAGGAGAATGGTGCCACTTGCCTGTTTCATCATCGAGGGCAGCACCGCATGCGTGCAGTAGTACGCCGTGTCGAGGTTGATTGAAAGCAAATACCGCCATTGATCTGGCGCCGTCTCGTGCAGTTTCTGGCCGCCGAAAGCATAGTCGCCGATGTTGTCGAAGAGCACGTCGATGCGGCCCCAGCGATCTAGAGCGGCTTGGGCCATTGCAGCCGCTCCTGTGGGCGTCGCCAAGTCGGCAGTGGCAATGGCGGCCTCACCCCCGCGCTCATTGATCTCTTTTGCGAGCACCGCCAGCGGCTCCGCGCGTCGCGCTACCAAGAGCACCTTTGCACCTTCGTGGGCAAATCGTAACGGCGTTGCGCTTCCCATGCCGCCCCCGGCCCCCGCAATCACCGCCACCTTCCCCGCCAAACGGCCCAATGTCTTCTCATCATCCATACCACTCTCTCCTTGAAATGTTGTCGAGGACTACACCACACCTTGACTCTAGTAGGGAACAGATGTTCCGGTAGCGCAGGTTTGTAACCTGCGTCCTATGCGCACGCAATCAGAATCTCAGCGAATCGGAAGAGACCTCACTATAGCGCGCTAACAGCAAGGATTTTCTCCAGTAGCGCAGGATTGCAACCTGCATCCTGTGCGCGCCATAGCAATCCCAACGAATCAGGAAAGTCCCTCACTATAGCGTGCGAGAAGCAAGGAATTTCTCCGGTAGCGCAGGATTGCAACCTGCGGTGACCCCATCAAGCCATAGATTCACACCAAAACCCATCATACTTCCACAGATCTTCTGCCAAGCCACGTCTCAACGCATTGGCAAGAACGTACCGCGACTTCTCATCAAATTCAGCCTCATCGCGCACAATCCTGTCATAGGATTCAGATTGCCATAGTTTTCCTAGCCGCCCTCGAGCATGGTTGATCCGGCGAGCGCTATGTCGCTTCACACTATGCAAGATCGCACTTAGCGAATACCACTCGGTTGGAGCGGACTGGAGAGGCGAGGCAAGCACGTGCGCGTGATCCGGCATCACTGAAAGTACGTGCACGTGCCACCTCTTCTGATGCCAAAAGAGAATGGAATGTTTGACTACAGCACGTTCCTCTACACTCAGATTCGGCCAGACACCTGAGTGGAGGCGGAAGGTCAGAAAATAGGTAGATCCACCTTGCTGCCAGTGGGGAAGATTCCTCTTCTTGATCGCGAGTGTCGCTTGCGCAGGATGCAAGCCTGCGCTACCGGAATGAAGAGGCTCCTTGCGTCTCATCGTGACTACAACGTTTCCTCACATGCTCAGTGCCAAATGCACAGATTGATGTTCGACTGCAATTCGAGATTTCGCAGGTTGCAAACCTGCGCTACCGGAATGAAGAGGCTCCTTGCGTCTCATCGTGCATAAAACGCTTTCTTGCATGCACGGTACCAATACACAGATATATGTTCGCTTTCAATTCGAGACTTCGCAGGTTGCAAACCTGCGCTACCGGAGCGCATAGCCTATACCGGGACTACCGAAGCGGGCCTGAGTAGCTTTCACAGTTAGCCCCCGGCGCTATCATCCCTCCGCTTTGTGGTACGTGTGAGTCATCGACGCTTCTGATTCCGCCACGCCTGAGAGCACGTCCACGTGGCGTTGGAGGCGCATGCGCTCCTTTAGGGGTGCATCCGGGTCGTCGAGCGCCTGGTAGACCACGGCGCCTTCGCAATCGGCAGGTACCGGCAGGTCCATGAGGTAACAGACCGTGGGCACGAGATCTTTGAGGCTGACATTGCGCTCCAGCACGTGGCCTTTCTTCACACCCGGCCCCGAGAGCGCAAAAAGGCCGCGCATATCGCCCATGCCGTCGGTAGCGGAAGGAAACTGCGGTCCGTGCTGGGAGCCGTACTCATCGGCGTAGCAGAACACGATGTCGCCGGTATTATCGCCGTACAAATCCAGGAATCTCGCGTTCTGCTTCTTGAAAGCAAAGCCGATGGGCTTGAGGCCGGTCTCCGGATCGGTGAAGTCGTACAAGGCTTTGATTACCTCATTCTGCACCGAAACGTAGTCTTCCGTTTCAACAATCCCCTCTGGGTCCCGTCCCTTCAAGTTGACCCAAATGTAGGACGATCCGCTCGCGGCCGCGCGGGTTTTCGACCAATCCACCTGCTTGCGCCCAGTATACGCCGCGAAGTGCGCCACAGCATCAGGGTCTTCCTCTTCGGCAAGGACCGTAAGCCCCGCATCAATGAGAATCTGGCCGGGGTTGCACTTGAATCCGTTCGCCTTCGCGCCGTGATCGGAAACGTAGGCATAGAGCGTCCGGCGCGGCGCAGCTTCCGCCATGTCGGCGAAGGCCCGATCCAGACTCTCGTACATCCGGGCCTCGACTTCCTGCCAATATCTGAGGCTCTCTGCATCGCGGTTGAGCGCGGGGTCAACTTCGCTGGCGAACAAGTGGTAGAAGTAATCGGGCGTATGAATGTGGATGAAGAAAAGGTCCCAGGGCTCTTGCGCGCTGCTGTCAGCGCGACGCATCAGATAGCGCGCCGCATCGGCAAACCACTGATGGTGCATGTCGCAAAGCTCGATGAACGTATCGGCGTCAAACCAACCCATGCGAAAGGTGCGCAACCCAAGGTACGGAGCCGGTAGCCCACGGCAGTGCCCATTTTCGTGGATTTCGCGGTCCAAGCCCTCCGGAAAGGTCCAGCCGTCTATCTGGCAGAGCGGGGTCACGAAGAGAGTTACCGTCTCGCCATCTGCCGACAACTCCAGCAGCTTCATGCGGAAGACTGCCTCGGTCTTGCCCAACTCCTCGCTTGCAAACTCGCGCACGATGTAGTCCGACCACTCACCGACCTGCAACGAGCACATGGCAGTATCGCGGTCGCGCTCCTCGCAGACGTGCACTGTCGTAAATTCGCCTTGCGCATCTGCTTCCAGCAGCGCATGCCACGAAGTCGGCTCCATCGTGTACTTGGGGTACCGGAAGCGCCACTGCAATTCGGCTTCAAGGTATTTCACCCCTGCTTCGAGTCCTTGCCAGTCCTCGACCTCATCTACTTCAACCAACGTCCCTTCCACGTAATCTTCTGTGGAAAAGAGCGCATCGCCTGAAAAAGTATAGGCGTGATGAAAGGTGGGATGGTCGTGCCATTCATTGACTGACAACCCATAGCCGGCGATTTGCAACCCGTCTTGCATGCGCGCCGGCCAGGTAGAAGGCCAATTGATCACAATCGACCGCTTCCCCACCTTCTCAGCCGCTTCCCACAGGTATTCTGCCGTGTGCCATCGTGAGTCAAAGGCAGCGTGGGTTTGGCCGATGGGCTCACCTTTCCAGTGGACGTTGAAGTCGGTGAAGCCCGTCCGTCCGGCCGAGGCTCCAGTCGCAATCGTCGTCCAATTCGGCGGCGTAATCGTTGGATACGGCACCAAGCAGCTATCCGCCCACGTGCCGTCTGCAACGAGTTTCTGCATGAGCGGCATGCGGCCTTCGCGCATCAGCCGCTGCAGCGTAGGCAAGATTGGACCGTCAATACCGAATACGATCAGCTTCTCAGGGGGACGGTATGCCATCGGGCTCTCTCCCAATTCTAGTAAATCCCTATTGACCGAATACTCTTCCTACGAGCACAATTGCTCTGCCACTTCTAACGGATGCGCGGATCACAATGCTGTTTCTACGCCCGCCTTCAACAAGACACGCACAGCGAGCGCCTTCTCATTCGCTCCACATTTTTGCGTCGCTATCTCTCCACTTGGTAGCGAAACGGATGCGCAAAGCAAGAATACCGACCAAGATTTCTCTCAAAGCAAGATTTAGGAGAGACCCCGGCTACCCTCAGCCGGCAGCACTCGCCACGGTTCCGGTAGCGGCGGCGTGATACGGCAATGCACTTTCTCCGGCTGCCGCGGCCAGAGCGTTCCAGGCTCGGAAAAGCTGAGCATACATGAGGAAGTAGTCCTCATGGGTCGGTTCAGTTTTGCCAATCTCTGAGGAAAGATACCCATCGTAGCCGTCTCGTTGGAGCAGTCCGAAGAGCTCCGCGTAGGGGAAACCATTTACGAAGTCGTGCATGTGCACGTGGCCGATCAAGTGTGCGACGCGATTGTACGTGGAAGCCACCGACCCGCCCACGAGGTCGCGGTTATCGCAGTTATAGAGAATCCCCACCTGCGGGTGGTCGGCATGCTCTACCGCTGTCATGGCGAAATGCCAATAGTTGAACTGTCCGTGCATCTCCAGCATCACGTTGACGCCGAGCGGTTCGGCAAATTCACCGAGTTCCCGGAGCGAGTCGCCTACGTAGCGCATTACGTCTTCGCGCGGCGGAGGTGCCCCCCCATCTGCGCCTTCCTTGGGCATGTCATTGCCAAAGACCCGTATCTGGCGCGCGTTGACGTCGGCCGCAAGCTCGATGAAGCGCTTGCTGCGCTCCACAATCTCCCGTCGCTTTGTGGCGTCGGGCGTTTCAAAGCGGGAACTGGTGCTGATTCCAGCCACTTCCAGGCATGCATCCTGCACCTGGTAACGAATCGAGCGTCGCTCCTCGGCGCTTGTTTCCAGTTCCACCCCATGTTTGTGACCGGCTTCGGACCGAAATTCCAAACCGCTGAAGCCTCCTAAACGCGCTAACTTGAGGAGTTCCGGAAGCTCCCAGTGCCGCGCCATATTGTAGGTCAATAGACAAAGTTTCATCGTTTTGCTCCAAAGACTGCAAAGGGTTTCACTTTGGCACGATAGCGCGCCTTGCGAGCGCCGTCAACAATGGTCGTGATGCGATGCAAGAAGATGCGCTGTTTGCGTTTCAAGTGCAGTGACTTCCTTGCATGCCACCCATGATGCTCTTATCCCACCACACTGCCACACGAGGCCCAAGACGCCATCGTTGCAACCACAGGGAAAGTCACGCCAAGAAGGGTTCTCATCCCTGTAAGGGTCGAGTATGATGAAGCTAGAGGCTCAAGTGTTTGGAGCGTGCCCTTCATGCAGCAGAACGACAGTCACCCAACAGTCAGGGTGATTCCTCGCCCTGCACCGCGGCGTAGGAAATCTTCCAGGCTGCCACTATGGGCACTGTTGGTGGTACTTGGCGTTTTTGCCGGCGCATTTGCAGTTTCTGCCAACGGCGGACTGCCCTTACCTGCGTTCAAGCGTAGTGAGTCGCCAAGCCCGAATACGATACCCCAAGACTCCCAGTCGCGCAGTGCCGTGCTCCCGCCGGCCGTGCCAACTCTAGTCCCTGCCACTACCGTTCAGGAGCAGCCTTCGCCGGCAGCGGAGGTTCGCGTAACCCTAGAACCAGCTACTGCAACGGAGCCAGCGTCAGTGTCCGTACCCCCATCCGCATTGCTCACCGGCTTGCGGCACGAGTATCAAGGGTGGAACAATTGCGCGCCAAGCTCTGTGGGCATGGTGCTGAGCTACTATGACCGCACGGAGGCGCAAGCAGAAATCGCACCTTTACTGAAGCCCGACCCCAACGACAAGAACGTCAGTCCACACGAAATTGCAGCGTACGCCGAAGCCATCGGTTTTCAGGCACATGTGGGCGTCGGGGGTGACTTGAACCTGGTAATGCAGCTCTTGGCCGCTGGATTCCCTGTGATCGCTGAGATATGGTTCGAGCCGGAGCCAAACGACGGAATGGGACACTATCGAGTGCTGTTCGGCTACGATAATCAATCGCAAATTCTCAAGGCGCACGACTCATACTCGGGTCCGAATGTAACCATGACCTACTCTGAGTTCGACGCCATATGGCACGTCTTCAATCGCACGTACGTAGTAATTTATCCGCAAGAAGATCAGCAAGTCGTGGATGCGATCCTAAACGAAGGCACTAAGGACACCCGGATGTGGGAGCGCGCCCTGCACATCGCCCAGCAGGAGCTTTCAATAGACCGGAACAACGCCTTTGCCTGGTTCAATCTCGGCACCAGCGCGCTCAATCTAGGCGACGCTCGCCAAGCCGCCGAAGCATTCGATTGGGCGCGGCAGCTCGGACTGCCTTGGCGCATGTTCTGGTATCAGTTCGGCCCCTTTGAAGCCTACTTAGCTCAGGGAAGATACCAGGATGTGATTGCACTCGCAGAAGCCGGCATGGAAGATGCCGCCATTGAAGAATGGTATTTTTGGCGGGGGCGCGCACGGGAGATGACCGGAGACCTTTCAGGGGCGCGCAAGGACTACGAAACGGCTCTAGAGCTAAATGCGAATTTCCTGGCCGCCAGAGATGCGCTGGCAAAGAGCCAAAACACCTGAGCGGTCGCGGTTCGTGCTCCTAGACTTGCCAGCTAGAATCTCCCTAGTCTAGTAGTGAATGTCCTTACCCATCGCTTTCACCTCCGCGGAGAACCGGTCTATGACTTCGCTCAGCATCAGGCGCGCTTCGCGATCGGAGGCTGCTCGAGCAACAAAGTCGACAGGCAAATGAGTGTCGCTGCGCAAGGCAACGTAGGCCTTCGCATAGAGCCCGGGAAACTGTTCCATTGCATCTTCAATGAGCGGTGAGACATCGGACTCGCTCATATTGACAAACAAGCGGCGGGCGGCGCTCTTGACTTCAAGCGACTCCGAAATCGAGGTAGCAACAAAGCGATCGAAGAGGGCCTCCATCTCGCGCGGGGGGCCCGGCAATATGAAGTAGGTCGTTCCTGCCTTGCTTACTTGGATGCACGGCGCCCAACCCGCCGGACTGGCCCAAACTATTGCACTTTCCGGCACTGTTGCCATCTTGCGCATACCGGTGCTGAGTTCATCTTCACTAATTTGCCTCCGCCGCATGTAGTCTTCAAGTAGGCTCGGTTCCTGATACGTTCCTTCACCCAGCCATCGAGCCACCGCTTCCACCGTCAAGTCATCGGGGGTTGGGCCTAACCCACCGGTAACCACCACAAAGTCTGCATTGTCATCGGCGGCTCCCTGCAGCACGGGAATTACCTCTTCAAGCACATCGGGGAGCACCGTAATCCGCCGCACTTCCGCGCCCAACTCTGTGAGCTGCTGCGAGAGCCAGAATGAATTTGTATCCTGAATTCGACCCAGCACGAGTTCCGTGCCTATAGCAATAATCTGTACTGTTGGGACTTTGAGGCCGGTCACGCTGCACTTGCTCCTTTACGAAAAGAAAGGTAAACGCCAACCCTCCAGAGGTCCACGCACGTTCAATACGTTCTTCTTTGTCTTAATGTACCAACTACCCACTTCGGACAAGCGAGTTTCGATGGTTGGCAAGACTGCAGGCACTGTAACACCGCGCACAGTCGTTCGCACGGCGAAACTATAGCGGGGGCTGAGCAGCATCAAACTCGGCACTTCTTCAGCAAACGTGAGCTGAAAGTCCGCATACATGCTTTTCCGTTCATCTTGATCAAGCGTGTTGCGAGCATTTTGTAGCGCCTCGTCTACACGGGGATCGGTGAAGCCGGAAAAATTCCATCCGCTTTCAATCTGGCTGGAATGCCAGGTCAGATATGGATCTGGTTCCAAACCATTCAATAGCCACGTGTACAATGCGATGTCAAAGTCATTTGTGAGCAAGGAGTCGTAAAGCAGCCCGGATGGACCCGCAACCTGAATCTCCACCTCAAAGCCAACTTGCCGCAGTTGGCCCTGGATCGCTTCCGCGAGTTCGGCCTGGCCCGGAATGTCTGTCCTCAGCAACTTTAGCGAGAGACGGGCTTCCCCTCTAACCCGCACGCCATCCGGGCCGACAATCCAGCCTGCCTTGTCAAGCAAATCTCTGCTTGTTTCGGGGTCGTAAAGATAGCGCGGTACATTTGGGGAGTGTGCCCAGGAGACCGGCAGAACTGGTCCCTCCAGGGGGTCAGCCATTCCTCCCTGCACGTCATTGGCAAGATAGTCCCGATCGATAGCATGGGCAATCGCCTGTCGTACTGTACGATCGAAGAAAGGGGCACGACGCAGATTGAAGTAAAGAACAGTGTAGCCGGCAAGAGGCGCGCTGTATTCCTCGACGTCCGCAATCGCGTCCACGCGACTCCTCTCCGAGGTCGGAAGATAGCTCACACCTTCAACCTCACCCCGCTCCAGCGCGGTAATTGCGGCCTTAGCATTCGGATAGAATTTGAACTTCAAATAGCGGATATGCGGACGCCCGCCAAAGTAATCTTCGTTTGCCCTGAGCAGCGCAAATTCCTCAGTGAATTCAACGACGCGATATGGACCTGTGCCCACTGGCTCCAGGTTGAAGGGAGTAAGCAGTATCTGATCCACACTGACTCCATCCAAGAGATGCCGCGGCAAGATTCCGATCGTCGCATATTCGAGGAGCGGCAGGTACACGTCGTTCAAGAGAGAAATCCGCACGCTCCGCTCGCCCTCGCGCTCTGCTTTCACGTTACTCCAAACCGGATCGCGGCGTTGAGGACTCGCCAGCAGACCATAAGTGAAGAGCACGTCGTCAACCGTAAGCGGCATACCGTCCTGCCACCGTACGTCGTCCCGGAGTTGGAACACAAAAGATCGACTTTGAGAGTCTATCTCCCAACCCGTTGCTAAATCCGGCACAACCGTGCCGTCCGCCGCATAGCGTGTGAGGCCATTGAATATGAGCCCCGAAATGGTCCGCGCCGTATCATCATTGGCAAGGATTGACACAAGCGTCGGTGGAGGGCCCAGCGTACCCTCTATATAGGTGCCGCCGAAGTCGGGGACATCGACTACGCTCGCAGCGAAGGCAAAATACGCAAGCAGCGCCGCCGCCAGCAGTGAGCCGATACTACCGACAATGACAATCCCAGCAATGCGGGAAGATGGGGGCGAAAACTGATCTGCCATACTTCACCCCTGCCGCGCACTAAATGCGCACAAGGACGACGGATACAACGATGAAGAGCGTCGCGAGCCCGATGGTGACATTGAAAAGCAACCGATCAACACCGCGACGCGTATTGTGGATGCTATCCGATCCGCCAAACGCCGAACCCAACGCAGCGCCACGTGCCTGCAATAGCACTGCGGCAATGAGCGCGACGGAGAGGATGATTTGAATTGCTTGGAGATACTGCTGCACGGTGGCCTTCTCCTAACTCTACGAAACCGTACACTTGAGATTGGGGTGCTCTTGGCGAGTTCCCAAAACCACACTTTCTTGCTGCACCGCAAGACCTCGGAAGCACAATAGAACAGCGGTTTACTTCGCCCTGCGAGGTGGAGCGCGGCGCTTGCTTCATTATACCAACTTTGGGTTACCGCAGAGACTCACACCTCCTTCCTACTTCATCACAAAGCAGTCATGCGACCGGCGGGGAACGAGAGTAAACATCTAGCAGCAATTCGTGTAAGCACTTTTTCAGCTCTCAACCGGAGGCAGAACTGTGCGGAGATTCCCTCTGTACGTACCTTCAGTGCAAGAAGACTTCCTCCCCCTCAAGGCACCCCTATGTCGCCATTGGGCCAGCCACAACCTGGCGAGCGCTTCTTGTGCGAGATTGTGATGCTCTTGGCAGGGCGCTATGCTAGAACATGCCGAGATATTCGACGTAATGCATCCAAAAGACGCAAGGAATGCCGCTAGAGTAGGTGTCTGTAGTCTGGCTCAGTAACAATCAAGGAGTACAAAGCATGTACGAAAAAATCAGCGGTTTTGGGGACGAAATTGCGGACAACTTTGGTTCGCAACTCGACTCCATGCAAGAAATCGGCATCAATTTCATTGAAGTACGCAACCTTGCCTTCAATGGCGAGACTAAGGCCGCGGTCGTCGACCTCTCAAAAGACGACCTGTGCGCTGCGAAGCGTGAACTAGACAGCCGCGGCATGCGAGTCTCAGCCATCGGTTCGCCAATTGGCAAGATTATGATCACTGATGACTTTGAATCGCACCTAGAACGATTCAAGGGTGCGCTGCAGGCCGCTGACACACTTGAGACCAACTATATCCGCATGTTTTCATTCTTCATGCCGGAGGGAGAGAACCCGGATGACTACCGCGATGAAGTCATGCGCCGTCTGCAAGCCCTGAGCACTGCGGCGCGCCAGCACCGTTCAGAAATTTTACTCCTACACGAGAATGAGAGCGACATCTATGGCGACACGCCCGCCCGCTGCAAAGACATCTTTGAGTCGGTCGGGGCAGAGAACTTGCGCCTGACGCTTGACCCTGCGAACTTCGTAGCCTGTGGTGTGAAGCCGTATAGTGAAGCCCTACCTGCCTTGAGTCCTTGGCTGCACTACGTGCATGTCAAGGATAAGGAATCCCAAAAGGGCAAGGTTGTTGTAGCCGGTGAAGGGGGCGCGGAGTGGCGTGAATTACTGGGTGCGCTAAAGCATCAAGGTTACGAAGGATTCTTCTCGCTTGAGCCGCATCTCCAGGTAGCGGGACGTTCCTTTGGCTACACGGGCCACGACCTCTTCGCCAAGGCGCACGCCGCGCTCATGAATCTGCTTACTGAGACGGGGTGGCAGACCCCCGCCGCAACCAGCGCTTCGTAGCTTCCGGGCGTTCCACTGAACCGACAAGTGCGGCGAGTGCAAGCGTTATGTAAGCGAAGAGACTAGCGTAGAAGCTCGCCATCATATAGGGTTTGCCCACGTCGGCCTTGTGCATGTCGAAGGGTCGATAGTGATCGAAGACGCTTGCTCGGAATCCCAGGTAGTCCCAAGGCTCTCCGATTAGGACCCCATCGCGCCTTTCATACTCTATCACCGGAAGAGTGTACGGATGGGTGAAGAGATCCTGAGCCATGACATACGTATCCGATCTCAAGAGGCCGTGTTGCTTACTTGCCGGCAGAAAGATTGACACGTTTCCATAAATAATCTCCGGAGTGATGAGCACCTGGTAAGAGTAGAACGTTCCAAGAAAGAAGATTGACACCAATACCCATTGCCGCCATTGTTGGCGTATATATGCGGTCAGCGCGAATATCCCAACGCTCACGGTGACCCATGCATAGGGCAGAGCGTGCGACATGTGGCGGAAGAAATCGGGGGGGTTTTCTACATTTGTAAGGGCCGGTCCCGCCTCTGTCAGCCAGAGAAGCAGTATATGCGACCCCGCAGCGAACGGGACAAAGAGGAACATAGGTCGACACCGGGCAAGCCAGACAATCCCCCACGTGAAAAGCACAAATCCTGCGGCCAAGACTAGCCAAAACCCCAGCGCCGTTGTGCGAAGCTGATCGCTATAGAATATCGCCCCGATAGTAGAGAAACCAATCCAATGTTCCTGCAAGTTTTCTAGCCCAAAATAGCTCGAGCGGTGGAGCGGCCACGGTTTTCCCGTTTGCAACCACGTCATCCCGGCATAAATCACGGAAGGTATTGCAGCCAAAACTGCTGCAATCCAGACGCCAACTTCCCGCCATCGCGTTGCAAGCAGTACTACCAAGGCCACAGCCGCGTAGAGCCCACCTTCCGGTCGAGTCATGACCACAAGCCCGGTGACAATACCGAAAAGTACCCAATGCTGCCAAAGCCGTGCTTTCGGCACACAGGCGATCATCGCCAGTAGCAACAAGTGGAAAAGCGGCTCCGGCTCAGCCGCGCCAAGCGCATAGATCTGGTACATCGGGAAAAGCACAAGCGTTACCGCTGCGCCAAAAGCCAAGACTAGATTGCCGGAAATGTTGCGTACAGCAAGAAAGGCAACTAGGGGCAGAAGTACATTTGCCGCAATCAGAGGCGCGTATGACCCGGCTGTAGTGTGCCCAAAGAGCGCAAAGCCGATTAGCATAGTGACCGGCCATACGGGCAAGTCATCGGTCCAATACGGGACTTCACCTAGCGAATTCGCAAACTCTTGATCGAATGTCCTTAGCGGATACCCTTGGCCGCGAGCCAAGGCATCTGCAACCGACCAGTAGCGCACTTGGTCGTCGAAGGCGATTGAGATATAGGTCATCGCTTGCGTGAGGCCGACGACAAGCAGTGCCCCCACCATTAGGCTTGGCAGCAAGAACGTCGCCGTCTCGCCGAGAGCTGTCTGAAACGAGCGTCCTCCCCGTCCATACCGAAAGCATACGGCGCCAATCATTGCGTGGAGGTAAAGCATCAACGCAACGATTGACCCAAGAAGGACTCTCCCTCCACGTATATGGTGGATGTTGTCGCTGATCTCTATCAGGACTCCCATACCGGTATGGAATGGAGGGTGCAAGAGAATACCCAGCACTGCAATCGGTACAAATGGAAATGTAATTAGCACGAGCATGTGCAGCGGCATTAGACGACGGGTGTCGCGATACCAAAGAACCGTGATGGCGAACCACGCCACTGCAAGGACAACTGGTACCACCCAGACAAGCGATCCCCAAAAGCTGTCTGTTGCCTGCAGTTCCACAAAACGCAATGCTCGTAAGAAGAGTCCAATGCCAGCTAGCAGTCCTGCGACCCATAAAATGCTAGGTATCAACCGGAGGGCTCTTGATCTCGTCATTGTGCTGGCTAGTCGCATAGCGTGCATTTAAAGAGCAGCAGAGCGCTGCCTACCCAATCTAGTTTCGCGATATTCTTAGTGGGCCATTGCCCAGACATGCTCTTGGTCTGAAGTACTCTTGGATCGGAAGTGCAATCAAGGCCCGCAAACGATTGGCCTGTTGCTACCGGAGTGTACAAGCGTCTAAGCGCAATGCCTGTCATCCGTTGGGGTCCAATATGAAGTGCGGGCGAGAACTGCAATTGGACTAGACGTCTTGAGAAGAAGGCAACTGAGCCTGTGCATCAGCCTTTTGCCGAAAACTCGGTTGCTTGCCGTGCCGCTGGGCCAGTTCTTGGTAGATGTCATCCGGCGTGAGTCCGCTCTGCGCCAGCAACACCAAGCAATGGAACCACAGGTCGGCCACTTCCGCCGTGAGGTCGTCCGGTGCTTCGTTCTTGGCTGCCAGCACCACCTCTATTGCCTCTTCGCCCACCTTTCGGGCAATTCGATCAATGCCTCCCTGGAGCAGATGCGTTACGTAAGACCCATCAGGCATCGATTGCTGCCGTTCACGGATGGTTTGAAAGACCTCATCGAGCATCGCTGCCTTGACTTCTGCGGGTTTGCCTTCATCTGCCATGGCTATTCCTCATCGAGCCTGCGGTAGTAGCACGAGACACTGCCCGTGTGGCACGTGGGCCCCTCTGGTTGAGCAAGAATGAGCAATGAATTCTCTTCACAGTTGCGATAAACGCCCACCACATTCAAGTAGTTTCCGCTCGTAGCGCCCTTGAGCCACGGCTCTCGGCGGCTCCGGCTCCAAAACCACACCCGCCCCGTTTCCAGTGTCATGGCCAACATCTGCTTTGTCATGTATCCCAGCATGAGCACCTGCTTCGTATCCACGTCTTGAATCACGGCAGGCACAAGCCCTTGGGCGTCGAAGTGCAGTCGCTCAATGTCACGATCTGTGACTTTCGCTTCCATGACTACTGTTGCCTCGTTGCCGGACTTGCCTCCGGTAGACTTCATAGTGAGCTGTGTACTACGCGCCGAAATTGCCGAATCGATGCGTAGCGGGGAGCAATCGTAGCTCCAGAATTATACCGCAGGAGCGTGCGACTCGCTTAGGGGGCTCTGCCAACTGTATCAGCGACCGGATCGGCAGAGTGCAATACTCGGGGTGCCCTTCATGCCTGCAAAGTCGCCGCAGGTATTGCATCACTCCAAGCGAAAGCGCTCTCCGCGGTGCGCGCCTAGCGCTGAACTTGAGCGTGCAGCGCACGCCGTTCACGAGCTAGGGCAGACGGCCTGCCGCCAACCGTATCGAGCACGTGCACCAATGCGGGATTTCGCCCCAGACCTCGCATTATCAGCGCAAGGTCGGGTGCTCGATCGAGTTCTAGCTGCAAAGGGCGATCGGGGTCCGTGACCGGATTGGCGTTTGTCCAACGAATGGCAGCAAGTCGATCCACGAAGCGCGACGCCTTGCGCACGTAGCGCGCTAGCTGATCGTTATCCCACATTACCGACTGAAACGCGCAACCGGTATGCATCACGAAACGCAATGCCGGGAAGGCGTCCAGGAATGTCAGAAAGTCGTCGGGGAAGTGCAGCACGGTCTCGCGTCCACCGTTTTCGATCGCCAGCGGCACGCCCGGATAGAGCACGAGCAGCGCCTGAAATGCCTCATAGAGCGCATTCAAGTGATCGTCGATGTGCCTCTTGCGTCGTCCTGCATGCACTACGTAGAGCGACATCGGGGCATAGGCTTCGAAGAATTCGATTGTCTGGACAAGCCGCCGCAGATAGACCGAGCGCGGTATAGGGGTGATGTCGCTCGGCGCCTCTTCGAATCCTTCATCCGGGAAGAGGTTTACCTGAAACTGCAGGGGCGCGTGCGCCATGACTTCCAGCACGTCCCGCGTAAACGTATCCCACAACCCCTTGCGATAGAGAACCTCACCCACATTGATCTCGATTACCGCAAACTCTAGGCGCTGGGCCGTATGCAATGTCTCCTGCAACTGCTCAGCCATACTCATACGGCGAAACGGCTGCAAACGAGGATTAAATCCAACACGCATTTGTCACACCATGGATGAAATCGAAAGCGTATCTCTTGCTAGTATCTCCTAGATTATATCGCGGAATCCAGAAGAACACCTCTTAAATTAAGCCATAGCAATGTAATTCCAATATGCAGGAGGGGGGAGCATATTTCCTAGTTGGCCGTGGCCTCTGAACTCCTCAGCTTGTTCCTGCAAACTACCATCTAAGGAAAGCCTAGTGAGCTTCTCTGAGTAGCAATCCGTAGATATCCATTTGGTATAATTGGAAGACCAGAACCGATTTGGGGTCTTGCCAAGCCGTCTGCAAGTACCCTACCATGGGGTCTCCAATGATTTTGCGTAAGGTGTGAATACGATGTCCGTTTCGCTTGCAGCAGGAACTGAAGGTCAACCACGCAACGGATTTGACGAGGCGGATGAAAGCGGCCTTGAAAAAGAGCGTGAAGATCCGACTGAGGAAATTACAAAGCCATTCGACCCTGACCAGATCAAGATCCGAACTCAACACATTGTTGTTACGCAATTAGTCGAGCGAATTAGACACGACGAGATCGATCTCCAGCCGGACTTCCAGCGTCTTCATGGGATTTGGAGGCTTGATCGCAAGAGTCGCCTGATTGAATCCCTCTTACTGCGTATCCCTATCCCTGTGTTCTATGTAGCCGACAAGAGTGACATCTGGTGGGTAATTGATGGAGTTCAACGTATGTCAACCATCAACGACTTCGTGAGGGGAAAATTCTCGCTCCAGCGGCTCCAATACCTGACCCAGCTTCACAAGCATCAATACGGCGATCTCGCAAGACCGTTTCAGCGACGAATTAGTGAGACTCAGCTAATCGTCAACGTCATAGAAGAAGGCACACCGGAAGAAGTGATGTTCAACATCTTCCTCCGAATCAACACGGGTGGCTTGATGTTGAACGGGCAGGAGATCCGCCACGCCCTCAACCCAGGACCTGTCCGGGATTACTTGAAGAATCTTGCTCAAACTAGTGAATTTACTGAAGCCACTGGCAATTCCATACAGCCAAGTAGAATGGCTGATCGCGAGTGTGTCTTGCGCTTTCTCGCCTTCTATATTGATCCACCAGAAGAATATGCTGTCAGCGATTTGGATGGTTACCTTGGGAAAGCGATGCAGAAAATCAACCAGATGAGTCCTGCGGAACTTGGAGGAAACGAATCGGACTTTCGCAAGGCAATGCTTGCGGCACATGAAATCTTCGGAGAAAACGCGTTTCGCAAACCTCCCGGAGAGTCAAACCGCAGGCGCCCCATTAGCAAGGCGCTATTCGAGGCTTGGAGTGTCCCTTTGGCAAGTTGCTCATCAAGAGAAATCGACTATCTCATAGAACGGCGTGCGCTTGTCGAACAGCGATTTGGCCGACTCTTGTCAGAGGACAGCGAATTCGACAATGCTATCTCTTACGGGACTAGCTCTCCGTGGCGCGTGCACAAGCGCTTCCAATCCGTAAGGAAGATTGTCGAGGAGTTCATCTAATGCTCCGCAACATAAGTCTAACGCACTTCAAATGCTTCGAGGAATTAGATCTAAATTGCGGGCCACTAAACCTGCTATGTGGCTTGAATGGAATGGGCAAGAGTAGCGTCATCCAAGCGCTGTTAGTCCTGCGGCAATCTTTTGAGACCGGAGAGCTGGTAAACGGCCGGCTTGTTCTTGGTGGCGAGCGTGTAGATATCGGCGCAGGTTCGGATGTGCTATACGAAGATGCCAAGAGAGATATAGTGGGCTTCAAGCTCAAGAATGACAATACTCAGAGTGCATGGGAACAGGAATTTGCGTATTCACAGACCGCCGACCAGTTGAGCGTGCCTACCGGTCAGGTCAAAGATACCTTTCAATCTCATCAGCGAATGGTGCCATCTTGGGCGCCACCCAAGTCAAATCAGGAATCCGTTGAATACGTGTCTGCAGAATGGCGAGAGGTATCGCCGTTCGCCGAGCCCCTGATTTATGTGAATGCAGAACGATTAGGCCCTCGAAAATTGTACCCACTATCTGATATGTTCGCCCGGAGAGGGGACTTCGGGGCAAGCGGTGAATACGCCTGGAATTACTTGAGCCATTATCAAGACGAAATACTACCTAAAGATGACCCGCGATGTGCCACCGGTGGACGCCGGCGACTGCGTGATGCCGTCGACCAATGGCTGCAAGAAGTGCATCCTGGTGCCCATTTGCAGCTCGAAGAGGTGGCCGCCGCTGATGCAATCCTTCCAGGATTTGCGTTTGACCGACCGGGAGACGTTGCGACACGCCCATACCGTGCAACAAATGTCGGTTTTGGACTGTCGTATGTGCTGCCGGTTATTCTTGCCCTTCTTGCACAACCGGGGACTCTCTGCATGATTGAGAATCCAGAAGCACACTTACACCCACGTGGACAAACTAAACTCGCAGAATTGGCTGCTCTTTCGGCGAGTGTCGGTGTCCAGGTCTTCATCGAGACCCACAGCGACCACTTCATCGATGGTGTCAGGATTGCCGTCCGAGAGAGTTTGATCTCTCCAGAGGACACAGCCTTTCATTATTTCGAACGTGACGGCAGCAAGGCAATCGTCACTTCGCCACAGGTGGATCGGGACGGGCGACTTTCGCGTTGGCCATCCGGCTTCTTCGACCAGCACGAAGAGAATCTCGCAAGACTCCTTGCTCCAAGGGCCTGACATGCGCGAGATGGTGCTCAACCATGCAAGCCTGTCTGCGCCTGATCAGCGACTAGCCGTAATGTGGTTACAAGACACTGTAGCCGGTATGGCAACACTGGTACGGAATAATGTCGTGGAATCCTCCATTAGGATGCGTGAATCTCTTTACGAGACCCCAACCGTTGGAGACAAAACGCTGTGGGACTTGCTTTTAGCCCTTCAGAATCAAGGTTCGAGAGAAGAATTCTTGTTTTTCTCGCGTTTAAGCGCCAAATCGCCGCTATTGAGAGAGATAGAGGAAGACATAGTCGAACGCTTCCGTGCATGCGAGGCTCTTGGGTGTGAAACAAAGCACTTACCTCAAGAAGACGGTGAGCCACTGGTTATGTGCGCCATCACTGATGGCATTTTGGTCGGGTTTCCGTCTGATCCAGTTTGGGAACGGGAACAGATCATGGTCACGTTTTTCGAAATGAATCCGGATGGCAGCATTGAGGAAGTGTCTGAGATAATCGACAACCTCACACAATGCGCTCATGCTGAACCAATCTGCGCACGTTTTCGCGCTGAACTTCGTCAACTCACAAGCCCTGCAGAATTGTGGGAAGCTAGAGAAACGGCGTTTCCAAACCTCAAATTCGGCCCTGATGTAGAGGGCCACCTTGCGGACTTGGATCGTGCAATCCTAAAGACTGTGGTCAACAAGCTAGAGCGCCTCGATGAGGCAGCATACCAGTGGCGCGATAGTGGGGGGCCAGCGCCAAAGTGGACGTGTAAAGTGACAGACGAAAGTGCATCAGTCCTCCACAATGAGAAGCTGAGGGAGGCAAGACGCTTCCGGTCGAATCGTGATACACGAGAGTTATTCACATGGCACGCCCGCTATGGCAGCGGCGGGCGTATTCACATTCGATTCGACCCGCATACACATGAGGTCGAAGTTGGCTACGTGGGCCGGAAGTTGCCATAATGACATCCCTTTCACTCTCGCGGCTTGTATTAGACTGCTAGACTGAAACGTGGAGGCGCTCGGGTCCCGGTGGGCCTCGCGGTCTTCAAAACCGTCTGCGGGGCGGGCTACTCCCGTCCTGGGTGGGTTCGACTCCCATGCGCCTCCGCCGCAGATTGCGCAATCTTTCCCAGCGCAATCCAGGATAGTCTGAGCGGTCTAACGACTTCTCCACACCTTCTCCACAGGTGAACGGAGAATTCGAGAGAGATCAACGCATCGCACGCCTTAGGTGCATTCACTCCTCACCCAAGCTGTCAGGCAGCGCCGGGAGGAGAAAAGCACAAGGGTCAATTGTGCCGGCCCCGCAATGCGTCAGCTCAGCGCTTGGCGAAGATACTCATGGTTTAGCTGCGCGATTTCAGCCGTTGGGCGGTCGGTCGTCGGGTCGCAGGCAGACCACTCGTAAAAAACCCAGTGCGGGTACTCTGCTTTACGTAGCACCGAAATTATTTCATTTAGCGCCACGTCGCCCTCGCCCATCACCTCCACACAGGCGGTGTCTTTCACCGTATCGCGAAGGTGCAACATGCGCAGCCGCGAATAGAACTCCTTTAGCACTGCCACACCGTCAGCGCCTGCCCACATAGCCCAGTTAATGTCCAGGCACAAACCAAGCAAGCCGGCGTCGATGCCGGACATTATCCCATAGAACACCTGCGCACCGTCCGCAAACTCGTGCTGATGGTTGTGCAAGAGCGGCATCACGCCCTTGGCTTGGGTGTACGTGCAGAGCTCCGTGAGATGGGCTACTTGCAGGCCGATTTCTTCTTGTGTGAGTGAGCCGTCCTGTTTGCGCCCCGTGCTAATGACGAGGTACTCAGCGCCCACTGCTCCCGCAAAGTCAGCCGCGGCTCGTGCCTGGGGCATGGACTTCTCTCGGACAATGCCGGGGTCATGCCAGGCTCCGCCCACGTGAATGCCTGCGGTTCTCAATCCTTTGTCGTCGACTGCCCTCCGGTAGGCCGCAATGTCGTCCGGGTTGTTGACGTAGGCGTAGCCAACTTCCAAGCCATCATAGCCGGCCGCCCCCAAGTCCCTGCCTATAGTAGGCAGGATACTGCCAAGGTCCTGGGTCTCCCGCAACCAGAGTCGCGCCTGACATCCAATCTTTGCCGCCATGTTGTTACTGCTCCTAAGGACTGCACGGCTGCCTTCGAGATGACAGCATTTGAATTGGGAATGCTCCGCAAATGCTCATGTTGAATCGCAAGGACTTGAAAGGCCAAAGAAGCAGAGCACAAGAGATGCGCCCTACGCACGATTAGTGTACTATGAGGCTACTTTCGCCTGTGCCGTATAACTAGGACTCTCGGAGGACTGTGCAGATGCTGGACATCTTGCTGCGCGTGATCGGGTTTATCGTTTGGGGTTTCTTTTCGGGGCTACCGTTCGTAGTCGCGCCAATGATTGCCATTTTGACCAGTTTGGCTATCATGGTTGCAGTCAGAGGTATCGTGCGCGGAATCTCCAGTAAGTAGGCCGGTTACTCTACCTCGATAGAGACCCTGCGGCCGGCAGCTTCATTGGCCAAGCCGTGTTCCAGTGTCGACCAGGGCAGCATGGCGCACTTTACGCGCAGAGGGAAGTTCGCAACGCCCTTCAGGGATTCTAAGTCTTCCATCTCGTCAGGCAGCGTAACGTCCTCGCCATGCATCATGGCCTTGAAGAGGTCTCCAATTTGCCTGACCTCTTCTTTGGACTTACCTTCAAGTATCTCAGTCATCATCGATGCTGCCGCGAGACTAATCGCACAACCCACGCCGTCGAAGCGCACTTCCTTCAAAAGCTCCCCGTCCAGCAGAACGAAGACCTCAACTTCATCCCCGCAGAGCGGATTGACACCTTCAGCTTCAATATCGGCATGCGGTGGCTTGCCCCGATTGTGAGGGCTTTGGTAGTGGTCAAGGATAATTTCCTTATAGAGATCGTTCAACTGCATGCCCGAACACCCTCTGCGCCTTATGTATGCCCTCGATCAACGCGTCAACGTCCTGCTCAGTGGTGTACGCGTAGAAGCTCGCCCGCGCCGTGGCCGACACATTGAAGCGTCGCATGAGCGGCTGGCAACAGTGGTGCCCCGCTCGGACCGCCACTGCTTCGCTATCAAGGATTTGCGCGATGTCGTGCGGATGCACGCCATCCATTACAAAAGATATTACACCGGCTCGGGTCTGCAATTCCCATGGCCCAAAGAGCTTGACGCCCGAAACCTCACCCAGCAGGTTTAGGGCGTATTGGGTAATCTGTATTTCATGCTCACGCACATTTGCCATGCCAAGATCGGTAAGATAATCAACGGCCGCGCCCAGTGCAATTGTATCCGCGATATTGGGAGTGCCCGCCTCGAATTTTTGTGGCCCGTCTGCCCACGTAGATTCGGATAACATGACCTTGCGTATCATACTGCCGCCCCCCATGAAGGGGCGCATTGCTTCCAGTAATTGAGGCTTGGCGTAGAGCACGCCCACGCCGGTCGGGCCCATCATCTTGTGGCCGGAAAAGGCCATGAAGTCACAGTCCAAGTCCTGCACGTCCACCGGCATATGGGGCACGCTCTGCGCAGCATCAAGCAAGACCAGAGCCCCATACTTATGCGCTTTCTTTACTATTCCCTTCACCGGGTTAATAGTGCCGAGCACATTGGAGACGTGCGTAACAGCAATCAGCCGCGTCTTATCGGTGATCAGCACGTCGAGGCCGTCCAGCATAAGGCGACCCTCGTTGTTGACGCGCAAGAAACGTAGGTCTGCTCCCCTTTCTTGCGCCAGCAACTGCCAGGGAACAAGGTTGGAGTGATGCTCCATCTCAGAAACGAGAATCTCGTCATTGGCATTGACGTTATCGGTACCCCACGCATACCGCACAAGGTTGATGGCTTCGGTGGTATTGCGGACAAAGACAATGCACTCCGGAGACGGCGCATTGATAAAGCGCGCAACTTTGGCGCGCGCCTCTTCATACGCGGCGGTCGCCTGTTCGCTCAAAGTGTAGATGCCGCGGTGAACGTTGGCGTTATACCGCGTATAGTAATCCACCAAACTGTCAATGACCGCCTGCGGCTTTTGCGAGGTTGCAGCGTTATCGAGGTACACCAGCGGCTTGCCATGTACCTGAACCCCCAAGATTGGGAATTCTTGCCGCACTGCGTGTACATCGAAGCCATTTTCCATCGGGCACAGTCCTATCTATTTGGGTAGCGTCAGTCAGCCTGGCAGATCATTCCAGATCCACCAATATATCCTGACCTTCGATTTTGACATCATAGGCATTTACCGGCACGACAGCCGGAAAGCTGAGGGCACGACCCGTACAAACGTCAAATCTGCCGCCGTGTCGGGGGCATTCTATCGCGGTTCCATCCAATTCTCCCTCGCCCAGCGGGCCCCCGTCATGCGTGCATATGTTATCGATGCAGTAGACAGCGCCATCAACACGCGCAAGCGCGAGACTCTCTCCATTTATGTCAACAACAACCGCCCGTCCTTCCGGTATGTCGTCAACCGACGCTGCTCTCACGTAATTTGCCATGCGTCAATCCTCTATTTGCCACCCGGTCATCTTATCTCGAATCTTGCCTGCAAGCTGCGCCTGCACGCCGTCCAGCGGTGTATGTTGAATTGCTTCGCTGAAGAAACCCTCCACTAACATGCGTGCCGCATTATGTTTATCCAAGCCATGAGCCATGACGTAGAACAGTTCTTCTTTGTCCACCTGTCCCGTAGCCGATCCGTGCGTGCACCGCACATCGTCGTTATCGATTTCCAAGATAGGGATTGAGTCGGATCGCGCGCGCTTGCTCAAGAGCAAGTTACGGTTCTCTTGGTAGGCGTCGGTTCGTTTTG
This sequence comes from Chloroflexota bacterium, assembly GCA_965216245.1. Taxonomy (GTDB): domain Bacteria; phylum Chloroflexota; class UBA11872; order VXOZ01; family VXOZ01; genus VXOZ01. The sequence continues at coordinate 3,066,804 of OZ244145.1, read as the reverse complement.
ATCCCTTCCGGACGTTGATGACGCCGGTGAAAACTGCGCGAGAGCGGTCGCGCAGCGCACCCTTGACCAGCAGGTCGCTCGTGCTGTAGGGAGCACGGTGATCCTGCATGGTCCTATAGTCCATGTGCTGCGTGCCGTCCGTGAAGAAAACCCCTCGATGGAACGACTCGACGCCCGATCCTGCAAAGCTGTTATCGACGTAGTTCTTGACCAGTTTGCCCCCGGTGGCTGACAGAATGGTATGGAGGTAACCGTCATTATCGACACGGAGCCGCTGGAAGCCGAGCTCGATTACATGCCGTCCCCAGTCTTGGATAGTGACGTGACTCACCTGGGCACCGTCTCTCACGACAACCTCAGTCGCCGGGCATGAAAACGACTGCGCCTCAAGCGTCGGGCTGGCGTATCGCTCGACAAACGTAACCTTGCTCCCTCGATCTGCCACCAACAGAACGTGGGGGAAAACCGCGATATTTTCAGCATTCATCCAGATGAGCGCCTGGATTGGGAGTTCGACCGTAGTATCGGGCGGCACATAGCAGAATATTCCCCCCGCAAGGAAGGCGCCATGCAGTGCGGGGAACTTGCCGTCCCCGGGTGTCACTATTCGTCCGAGGTGCGGCTGCACAAGCTCCGGGTGCGTGTTTATCGCCTCCGCCAGCGGCGCGAGTATCACCCCTTGGGCCTGAAGCGATTCGTCTAGCGTCGTGAGGATTACTTCCGAATTCACTTGCACCGCCAGGCCGCCCCAGTCATCCCCGGTGGTAATGTGCGACCGGAGAGTCTCCGGCAGGTCTTCTTCGCTCGCCGCGTCAAGACCGGCAGGCATGTAGAGCAACAGGTCGTCCAGCGCAAGCTCACGAAAGTCGGTCCGCCGCCAATCTTCGTCTTTCATCGTGGGCATTGGCGTGTCTAAATACATCTCCCACGCCTCTTGGCGCAGGCTGCGCACCCACTCCGGCTCTCTGCCCGCCCGTGAGATTTCTTGCCACGCTTCGGCCGTAATGCCCTGCAAGGCAGTCAATGGCGCTTGTTCAACTGATGATTGGCTCACGCTTCCCTTTCCTGATCTTTGTAATGTTTAGCTGCTTGCCCAATGCACGCACTGAGCTTTCACAAACTGATTTACAACAATTGCGCCAGACAAGAGGCATGACCGCCATGCTTCTTTGTCTGGCGCTATGCGCCTCGTTCTGCACGAACTAGGCTTGCTCAATGACCGTTCGAAGTCGCTACACTTAGCCCACTGCCTTATCCATCTGCAAGTGAATAAGCCGATTCATTTCCACGGCATACTCCATCGGCAGTTCCTTGACGATTGGCTCGATGAAGCCGCTCACGATCATGCCCGCCGCTTCAGACTCGCCTAGGCCGCGGCTCATGAGGTAGAACAGTTGGTCCTCGCCAATCCTGCTCACCACGGCCTCGTGGCCGAGGCTTACCTGCTCTTCTTCAATCTCGATAGTTGGGTAAGTATCGGAGCGCGATTCTGAGTCTAGGATGAGGGCGTCGCAACGCATGGCCGATTTGGACCCTTCCGCGCCCTTATAGATCTTGAGCAAACCGCGGAACGAAGTGCGCCCGCCGTGCTGGCTAATGGACTTGGAGATGATCTTGGATGACGTATTGGGGGCAACGTGAATTGCCTTGCCTCCCGCATCCAAGACCTGGCCTTCACCAGCGTAAGCAATCGAGAGAATGTCTCCCTTAGCGCCCGGCTCCATCAGATACACGCTGGGATACTTCATCGTGATATTTGAGCCAAGATTTGCATCCACCCACTCCATCACGCCGCCTTCATAGACTGCGGAGCGCTGGGTAACCAAGTTATATACGTTGGTGGACCAGTTCTGTATCGTCGTGTAGCGGCAACGAGCGTTCTTCTTTACGATGATTTCGATCACGCCGCTATGGAAGGAGTCCGTGGAATAGACTGGCGCGGTGCAGCCCTCGACGTAATGGACGTACGCGCCCTCATCCACAATGATGAGCGTCCGCTCGAATTGCCCCATCTGTTCGGAATTAATGCGGAAATAGGCCTGGAGCGGTATGGTCACCTGGACGCCCGGCGGCACGTAGACAAATGAACCGCCGCTCCAGAATGCGCCGTTCATCGCGGCAAACTTATTGTCTGCCGAAGGGATTACCGTGCCGAAGTATTGCCGAAATAGCTCGGGATGCTGCTCCAGTCCTTCCTCTGTACTGAGGAAGATCACGCCTTTCTCTTCCAGGTCCTTCTGGATGGAGTGGTAAACAACCTCTGATTCGTACTGCGCGGACACTCCTGCCAGAAACTTGCGCTCTGCCTCGGGAATACCGAGTTTCTCGAACGTATCCTTGATATATTCCGGCACGTCATCCCAGGTCTGGCCCTGCTTCTCCGTGGTACGCACGAAGTAGGAGAGATCATCGAAAGGAATAGGGGAGAGGTTGGCGCCCCAGGTCGGCATCGGCTTTTTGTTAAATATCTCAAGCGACTTCAGCCGGAATTTGAGCATCCAATCCGGCTCATTCTTCATGCTGGATATCTCAATCACGCGTTCCGGGTCAAAACCCTTTGGCGCTTTATAGATCGCCTGATCGGGATCGGCAAAACCGTACTTCTCTTTGTAGACTCTCTTGCTTTCTTGAATGTCCTTCTCGGTAACCGCCATCACTGAACCTGCCTTCCTAGGCTTCCTGCATGACCTCTTTAAGCAGAACGTCGTATCCCTTGGCCTCAAGCTCCTCAGCCAATTCAAACCCGCCCGACTGCCGAATCTTACCATCCACCATGATGTGCACGTAGTCAGGCTTTACGAAGTGAAGGATTCGGGGGTAATGGGTGATGATAACAATGGCCATTTCGGGGTGCATGATGGAAGAAATACCCTCACCCACCGCCCGAATCGCGTCAATATCGAGTCCGGAGTCAATCTCGTCCAAGATGGCGAGCTGCGGTTCCAAGACCGCCATTTGCAGGATCTCCATCCGCTTCTTCTCACCGCCGGAAAAGCCGTCGTTGAGGTAGCGACCCGCAAACTCGCGGTTTATCTTGAGCATATCCATCTTTTCCAGCAAGTGTTTCCGAAACTCCCGCGCGCTAATCTCCTCCTGCTTCACCGCCTTAAGCGATGTACGTAGAAAATTCAGGGTGCTTACCCCAGGTATCGCCAACGGGTACTGGAAAGCCAAGAAGATGCCGAGCTTTGCGCGGTCATTCGGCTCCCTTTCCAAGATGTCCTCACCGTTGTAGAGCACCTGACCCGCAGTTGCATCGTAACTTGGATGCCCCATTAGCGTATGGGCGAGCGTGCTCTTGCCGGAGCCGTTCGGCCCCATGATCGCGTGGATCTCGCCCCGCTTTACGGAAAGATTCACTCCGCGCAAGATTTTGTTCTCTTCAATCTCGACGTGGAGATCATCAATCTCAAAGAATGATTGCTCAGTAGCCATTGTGAACCGCTATCTACCCTTCCCTTTAAATATGATCCGGTCGTTCTTGCATCAGCCTGTCACTCTCAAATCTTATTCACACCGACGCCGGCAGGCGCATTGCAAGTCTTGCCTGCGGCTTGTATTGCAGAGGGCGCTACCCCAGTGCTCCCGCGCGCATCTGAGCCACTACGGATAGGTTGCCGCGCGTTGCCTGGTTGCTGGTCTGGCTGTGGCGTGCCAGGTCTGCCAGCGTTGTCTCCCCCAATGCAAGGTTGAGCTGTTGTTCAAGTCGACCCCACAGGAATACCGTTGGGCAGTAGTTCACCCGCTCACAGCAAACACCCTCCTCCGGCTGCAAGGAGCAGGAAATTGGGGCAATCCCACGCTCGGTCGCCAGGATTATCTGGAGCGCCGTAATTTCAGAAGAATCTGTGCCGAGCACGTAGCCGCCCTTGGCACCGCGAACGCTCTCAACCAGTTCGTTCTCCTTAAGTGTAGACACGATCTGCTCGAGATAGCCGAGAGAGATTCCAGTCTCTTCAGCGATTCGCGCCAAAGAGAGCGGTTTTCCTTCCACCTCCAATGCCAACGCCGTCATAATGACGAGGCCGTAATGTCCTCTCGTAGAAATCCCTAGCATCCTACAACCCAAATCTGCTCTAGCAATCCAATACCCTAGCCACCTTCTAGGGATTAGCGTAGCACGCCACTCACGACAGCGTCAAGGCAAGAGGCAATACCTCGTCATGCGCCCTTTTGCAGATGTAGAGTCGTCTTGGACGCTTGCATGGCGCCTGATCGAAGTAGAATCTTCCTGGGGGATTACAATATCTACCAGCGGACTCCACTTGCGTGTTACTGTACCTACCATCTACCCGATTGGTACCCTAAGCTAGGATTGTGCGCCGTCTTGAAAGAGCGCACTCACTAGCTCGCTGCACTAACCATGCAGAGAGCTCTGCTTTTAGCACATAGACACACACAGGGAGTGTGTCAGCAACTGCACGAGGTCAGCAATATTGATTGCGCGGGTCTTCCATGACAAGAGCAAATTCCGGCACGCGGTTCCGTTTGCGCTGCTTCTCCTTACCCAAGTCGGGCTAGTACTCTTCCGCGAGCAGCCGCTGATTATGGCAGATGAGGCGGTCTTTCTTGCGAATGCCCGCTACCTCTCCGGCACTGCCCCCATGCCTACGCTCCACGGGGCAGTCTTCTTTCACTTTGGCTACTCTCTGTTCCTTGTCCCTGCATTCTGGCTGTTCGATAGCCCCTACACCATTTACACCGCTAGCCTCGTAATCAGTGCCTTCCTGATGAGCACGGTGTATCTCAGCCTTTACTACGTTCTGGCTCCCCTGCTCGGCATTTCCAGCCGCCTTGCTATGGTTGCTTCTTTCCTTACGTGCCTCTACGCGCCGCTGCTGCTTCGGGCTAATTTTGCTTGGGGTGACAATGCCTACGTTCCGGGCTTCATGCTACTCATTGCGCTCTTTGGCACTCTTCTGCGCCATAAGTCAGTGCGCCTCGCGATTATGTTCGGCGTGCTCCTGGGTTTCATGTACACCGTCCACACCCGTTCATTGCCTCTCATTCCCGTTGCTGCTCTTTACCTCGTCGCTCTCGGCCTATGCCGCGCTTTGCCGTGGCGAGCGGTGAGCGCTGCCCTCAGCGCTACTGCCCTGATACTGATCGGCACGCGACTTGCCATCAGTGAATTGAAGACGGCCGGCGGCACAGACAGTCCGGAGAATCCAATTCTTCCGATCATTGGGCACTTCTTCTCTCTTCAAGGAGTGCATGACTTCCTCCTGAAATCGAATGAGTTGGCACTTTATGCCGTGCAGTCCTCTTTCGGTCTCTTACCCATTGGCGCGCTGGCCATCTGCCTTCTTCTCTGGCAGCGCCGCGGCATGGGGCTGACTAGCTTTGCTCATGATGTGCCCGCTGCCACTCTCATGTTCTTCCTTTTGGCATGGCTTAGCACAGCAGTCGTTAGCGCCGCATGGAACGGTGCGTTCGCCCAAGATACACACTTCATGCTGGGTCGGTATGTTGACGGCATCTCGGCGCTTCCCATTGCACTCGGTCTTACAACTGTCCTTTGTGGTCAGCAGTGGCGTTCTTGGCGCTTAGCATTGCTCCTTACCACACTCCTTGGCATCAGCACAGTGGCTGCCAGCTACGGCTTGTCCGTCTTTCTGCCCGTGATTTTTGCGCCTCAGTCCCTCGGCATCTATCCTTATGCCTTCCTATTCGGTACTACGCCACTCGCTCTGATTGTTGCCTCTGTTGTAGCTGCTGTGGGCTTTGTGTTCTTCTCCTTCGCCCGCGGTCGCTGGCGTTTCATCGCCGTCGCCGCCATCGCCTGCCTCTTCCTCCTCACCAGCGCCTTCGGCTACTTCTTCGCTATCCTCCCGCTCCAAGAGCGTGTCGCCCGCTCCTCTACCCTCGCTTCCTACATCCGTGCCTACCTCGGCTCGCCTCCCACCATCGCCTACGATATTGCTTCCTACCATCCCCTCCCCTATTTCTCCTACGAGTTCCTCCTCCCCCACTCCCGTTTCCTCCCTTTCGATAGCGCTGCGGGCGAACTACCGCCGGCTCCCATCGTCATCAGTAGCCGTTTCTGGAAAGACGCCGATACCTTGAATGCCCATTTCTGGCAGAGTGAACCCCATGTCCCTCTCATCGGTGCCGATCAAGCCCTCTGGACCCTCCCCGGCCCCGATCAGTCAGCCCTACTCTCGCACGTGGACTACTCCAATACCGCGCTCGGCCTCAATGCCCTCCCTGCATGGGGCATTGAGGAGGTTCCAGGTATACCGGCACAACCAGTATGGGGTCTCGCACATCGTAGCTTCTACCATCTGACAGCCACTAATGAGGTGTCCCTGCCGATCTGGTTCGACACAGATGCCACTATCCGCGTACCCACAGGAAAGCACTCCTCTGAGGCACTGCTCCTAAACATCATCAACCCGGCGGATGAAGAGAAACCGCTCCAAATAGATGTCAACGGCGAAATCCTCTTTGCCGATACCATCCCGCCGGGCAACTGGTGCCAGTTCTTCCCGCTACCCACCAAAAGTACTGAGGATGTCTTTATTCGGCTCTCTCGGCCGTCGCGTGAACTCCTATTGCTGCGCGGCATAACTTTGCTCGACCATGTCCCAGGGGTTTTCCATGGCACATATTCCACCGATCCGTTAACCCCAAGTGGGTATCGCTCCCGCCTCACGCTCATCTCCCCTCACTATCCCAAGACGCTCATGCGCGGCACCATGGGTACCCTCCGTCTCTCCGTCACAAATGCCGGCGATCGACCCTGGCCCACTCCCTGCGAAATTGGGAATGCCACGGGCGCGGTGCAACTCGGCATTCTTTGGTTTCCCATGCACGCTGCAGACCGTGACTTAGCCTCACGGGTCGCTGAAGGAAGGGCAGCGCTCCCCTATGCACTTGCACCGGGCGATGCTCTTAGCCTCACCGCCATCCTCGCTCCCTTCACGCAAGCTGGCGATCCGCTGCCACCCGGTGAATACGAGGTCTGGATCGGCCCTGTTCAGGAAAGTATTACCTGGTTCTTCCACCATGGCGATAACGTCCTCAAGTTTCCAGTGGTCGTTATCCGATAGTCAAGGAAAAAGGATATCCTTGGATATAGGAGGGTCTTGGATAGAGCAAGGGTCGGCGATGGCATCTCACCGAAGTTGCCGAAAAGTCTAACTTGCGAGACCACATTTGCAAGAAAGGGCTGCAGTTCCCTTTACGCGGCAGGGGCAAGAAGGATTGCGGCAGGCAGTTCCAGCGTTGTTTGAGACCAGTCGGCTTCAAACACCTGTTGTAAGCGCCGAATTGCCGCGGGATCATCAATGAGGATTCCCACCTCGCGGTTTCGGTCCAGGGACGTGGCTGTGAGATTTTGACTGCCCACAAACGCGCGCTGACCGTCCGCAATAATCGTCTTGGCATGAACGTTCGGATGATGGAGAAAACCCACTATGCCGCCCTCGGCGCGCAAAAGAGCGCGTTCGTCCGCATAGGGGTCTTGGCCGGAGGGTGGATTAGTTACCAGCCTCACGCGCACTCCCCGCTTAGCCGCTGCCGCGAGCGCGGTTGCAATGGGGTCGTCTTCCAACGAGAGCACGTAGACTTCAAGGCTATGGTGTGCAGTCTGAATTAAGTCAAGCAAGGTACTGCGAGAGTTTACCGGGCTGATGACAAGTGGGAGGTCGATTGCGGGAGACGGCACGCGATCCCAATCACTTTGAAAGAGCTGAACCAGAGAGAGAACTAGGGAAGAGTCTTCCACTAAGACGGCAAACTCACGATTGTTGCGAAACGAACTTGCTGTGAGGTTCAGAGTCATAATGGCTGCTTGTACACCGTCGATAAGGATTACTTTGGCATGCGTAAAGCGGAAACTTGGGTCTGTCCAACGCACTGCCACACCGGCGGCGGATAGATTCTCGCGGGAAATGCGGTTACTTTCGCCGCCGCCAACTGGATTTTCTTCAAGAAGCACCCGCACCCGTATCCCACGCTGCTGCGCCGCCGCCAATTCCTCTGCTATCTCCCTACTGGAGAGAAGGTAGACCATGACGTCTATGGAGAAATCGGCACGACGCAACAATGAAAGGATCACTTCCGTGCCGTCATCCGGCAGAACTACCAAGCGAACCGGCCCTTGAAGAGCCGATTGCTGGATTGGGCTACATGCGAGAAGCAACGCAAACAGCGCGGCCAATAGTGCTAATGACCGCGCTGACAGGTTTTCCTTCACGGGAGCAACAAACGAGAGAGGTGGAATTCCCTAACTGCCGACAGACTTGCGCAGGGTAGTTCCCGCCGAGAACACAGGCGCCTTGCGAGCTGCAACCTCAAGGGGCTCCCCCGTCCGTGGATTGCGCCCGGACCGGGCCGCGCGCTGTGCCACACGAAACGTGCCGAAACCAGGCAGTGCAACACTTTCACCGCGCTTCAGCGAGTCCTGGACAGACTCAACAAATGCGTCTATGAATTCCTTGGCGGCTTTCTGCGTTGTACCCGTCCGAGACGCAATGTCCTTGATTAGATCGCTCTGAGTCATCGCCAGTACCTCCAACTAAGAGTGGGCGCGTCCACTAGTTTCATCATAGCGCCTGTTCACATCACATTATAACAGCGCCCCCAAAAGCTGCCTGGGACACCCGAAAGAGGATATCACCTTTGCGCTTGTAAGGGACAACTGACGATGAAACTATACCACTTAAGAACATTTTAGGGTCATTGGATAAACTCGAATCACAGCACTCCCTGTCGCCGGTTGGCGCGCGCACACCAAGTGCACCGCAAGACGATTGCAACTTTGGTGCGCGAATTCGCTCGGTGCCCGCAGTCGCTCACAGATTCTGCAGATGTCTAAGAATCCTATAAGATTTCTCTTGACAGCTTGTCGGGCGATAGACAGCATGCATGGGATATGAGTACACTGCAATTATGCGTGTAGCTGCCAGCCGAGCTAATTCGAGTCTAGCAGTGTTTGGCATTCAGCTTCCTTGGAACATTAGGTCCTGCAATTTGATGAGGTAAGAGCCGCGTGAATATACGATCTGCTATTGCAATCCTGTTGAGCGGCGTATTGCTGCTCTCAGCGTGCGTACCGTCCTTGCCCTTTATTTCAGGCGGCGATGAGCCGGAAGAGGTAGTAAGGCGCCCCGTAAGAAGTGTCGACCGCCCCACCGTAAAAGTAGTTCGCGGCTCGATCATCGATGCGGTGCGTGTCCTCGGCCGCGTGGTGGCCGAGAACGAGGAGAGCCTCTTCTTCAAGCAGAACGGCCGCTTGAAGGGCATTTATGTTCAGTACAACCAAGCCGTGGTTCAAGGCACGTTGCTCGCTGACTTGGAGACCGGAAACCTGGAGACGGCAATTCAGAATTCTGAACTATCCTTGCAGGACTTGGAACGCACTTTAACTAAAGCGCGGTCCCAAGCCGCATCCGGCGAGGCAGACGTCACTATCGCGAAACTCGCGGTTGAACAGGCCGAGCGCGACATCGAAAAAGCGCGTGAAGCCTTTGCGGAAGCGCAAGGCGGACCTACCTCCTCAGAGTACGCGCAGGCACAGACTGCTTACACGAAGGCCGCTGCCGACCTTGCCGCCGCTGAGAACGCCCTGCTGCTAGCGCAAGAGGCCTTTGAAAAGGCGCAAAAGGACATTGATGCCTATCAGGCGGGAGCGCCCGTAGACTTGAAGATACAGCGTGAAATCGCGTTGAGCAACGCTGAGCAAGCCTTCAATGCCGCGCAGGCGCGGCTTAGTCGACTGCAGTCCGGCGGCGCTGACACGAGTGTCTTGAATGCAGAAGGGCAGCTTAACGTTGCCCAGCGAGCGGTGGATTTGGAACGCGAAAAGCTGGGGGGAAATCCAGCACCAGGATAACAGGCTCAATGGTGCCGAAACGGGCTTGCCAGAGTGGAACGATGCATGGCAAAGACTCGAAGAGTATAGGCTGAACTAAGAAAGTACGAGGGCGTCGCGCTGGAGGTTAGGTGGGAAACAAACATCCGCGAGTGTCAAATCGTAGGTTCTAGTAATTGCTATGAGATCAAGGATGGGCAAGTAAGCGACACCAAAGTTACTGTGACTGCGCCATTGCCGAATACGGAAATGGCAAAGAAGTGGATCGACCTTCAAACCGCACAGCTTGCGTACGACTTGGCCAAGGGCGAGTCGGCAAATCCACTGCCCGAGGCCCAGGCAACTCTAGATATGGCGCGATTTGAATTGGACAAGGCACGGCAAGCGCTTCAGGAAGTTGGAGATGCGCTTACCAAAGATTTGACGACGGCTGAATTGAATCGGAATGCGGCTGACGCTGCAGTGGGTAAGGCCAGGGCTGATCTAGAAGTCGCCAAAGAGGCCTGGGATATTGTTCAATCCGGTGTCGACGCCGAGAAAGTGCGTGATGCCGAGTTGAACTTAGCGAACAAGGAAGCAACTCTGCAGAAGGCCAGAGCAAGTCTGGAGCAGGTCCTGATCAATGCCGCGGACGCCGGAAACGTCTCGAAGCTGCAAAATGACCTCAAGCGCAACCGGGCGAACCATGAGTTGCTCCTCGAGCAGCTAGATGATGCGCGTCTTGTGGCGCCATTTGACGGTGTCATTCAGTTCATCAAGGGCAAGGCGGGAGAAAGTGTGAGCGCATACGGGCCTATTATTGGGCTCGCAGATCCGACAAATCTCATCATCACCGCTGATATTTCAGAAGATGATGTTCCCAAGCTGGCACTCGAGCAAGTGGCGGATCTGACCCTTGACGCGTTTTCATCTGAGGAACTTACGGGCATCATCACGAAACTGCCTACCTCGCTCGTCACCACGCAAGGTGTAATCCAAGACCGCTCGATCCGGATAGAGGTTGTTTGGCCGAAAGAGGGTGCGGAAATCGGTATGCTCGCGCGGGTTACCATCACCGTACAGCACAAGGAGGATGTGCTCAAAGTGCCCATCGAATCTGTAAAGCGCTCCGGCAGGCGCACGTTCGTTGAATTCATGGATGGCGACATCAAACGAGCCAAGAACGTTGAGATAGGGATCCAAACCGAGACCGAAGTAGAAATCCTTAGCGGCTTGGAAGAGGGATTCGTGATCCTGCAAGGCCAGTAATGAAAAGTACGGCCTTTTCAGAGAGGGCGCGCAGCACTCTTCACACAAGCCGGCTGCGAGAGACAACAGTAGTAGGTTCTTATTCGCATAGTCGATCGCGATGAGTCGCAGTGAAAACACCTGGTACTCGGTCTTCGACGTAGAGCCGAGCAACATTGATGCTGTCAACGCGGGCGTCGGCCAGATCCGCAAAAATCTGGCCGCAATAATCGGCGAGGTTGAGATCGACGTCTGGCCGCCCGGCATCTTGGCAGAAGGTGAAGAACAAAGCACTACCCAATGACCTATTCAATTCTGGTTCTAGTCACCAAGCGTCTGCTCAACAACATCAATATTGTCTTCTCCACCATCCTCGGCTTGGTGGTTACGGTCACGCTTGTCTCTAGCGTCCCGCTTTACTCTGAAGGCATGAGCGAGATGCTCTTGCACCGCGCGCTGCGCGATACGGAATCGCGACAGGCGCAACCAAGAGCCAGTCTTCTGATCCGCAAGTTCGAGCAGAAGAACGAGACCAACATCTCACTCCTGCAGTACCAACAAGCAGACGAGTACATGCGGGTAACGGCGCCAACCGAGATGGGCATCCCATTACTCCTCTCAACCCGCTACGGCCAGACCGAACACATGGCCATACTTACAAGTGGTGATGAGGTTAGCTTCTCGTCACGCCAATTCGCCGACTGGGGGTTTATCGCGTTCGCCACGGACTTCGATAAACACGTCCGCATATTGGAGGGACGCTACGCCAATCCGGCAAAGTCCGGCGATCCCTTCATCGAAGCCGTGGTAATGACTGAAAAGCTGGATGCAATAGGGGCTGAAGTCGGTGACCATCTATTCGTCCGCTTCCAAAGACCCGGCGGCGAGCCGGAACCAATCGAAGTAAAGGTTGTTGGCCGTTGGTTCCCAAACGATCCCAACGAGATTTACTGGTTCTACCACCCTCAATACTTCAAAGAGGGCCTCATAGTGCCCGATGAGACTTTCATTGATGTAGTCCTGTCCGATTATGAAGAGATCGGCTATGAATACACCTGGTTTTCGGTCTTTGACGTCGATGCGATTAATGCGAACAACGCCAGGTACATCATAACGGGGATTAGTGAGATTCGTTCCACTCTGGGCACCATATTGGGCAAAGTGAAGATCGACATCTCTCCCGAGGATATCCTGCTGCGGTACTTGCGGGACCTCTTCTTCCTTAAGATATTGCTCTTCATTCTTTCGGCTCCTGTCATTGGCATTGTGCTCTATTACATTGGCATTGCCTCTTCGATGGTTGTTGACCGCCAGCGTAACGAAATCGCGGTACTCAAGAGCCGGGGGGCGAGCACCTGGCAGATCATCGGCATCTACCTGCTGGAAGGCGGCATGATTGGCATCTTGGCACTCGTGGTTGGACCTGTGCTGGGAGTCTACTTGGCCCAGCTCATCGCGCGCACGTACACGTTTCTTACGTTTATCGGTCGCGACCCGCTGCCAATTACAATCACGACAAACACGTTTAACTATGCCCTCGCCGCAATTGCGCTCTCCATAGGCGCTGCCTTGATGCCTGCAGCCGCCGCGGCCAGACACAGCATCGTCACTTTCAAGCAGGAAGCCTCACGAAAGCTTAGGCGGCCTTGGTGGCAGCGCTTTTTCCTCGACATTCTCCTACTGGGGTTGTCATTCTATGGCTATCGCTTGCTGCAAGACCAACGACAGGTCGTCGTTCTAGGTGAAGAGGGCAACGTCTTCTCCAATCCGCTGCTACTCGTTGTGCCCTCCGTCTTCATGTTCGGCATGGCTTTGCTATTCGTGCGGCTCTTCCCCTACATCGTCGAGTTGGTGACGCGTATCGGGAACCGCTTCTGGGGAGTGTCGATCCTCCTGGGCCTCCGCCACATCTCTCGCTCTGCAGGCCAGTACAACAGCTTGCTCTTGCTTCTCGTGCTGACGTTGGCCATTGGTACCTTTAGTGCATCCGTGGCTGCCACTCTCACGCGCAACCATTCAGACTCCGTCTACTATCGCATCGGCGCCGACATGGCATTCTACGAGTCCGGCGACTACGATGAGGAACTGGAGCAATGGTACATCCCGCCGTTCTCCGACCACCTGCTGCTTGAAGAGATCACAGCCGCCGCCCGTTATTGGGACAGCAAAGGCAACGCTATTTTGCCCGACCGCGCCACACCGGAAATCCAGATCGTCGCTCTCGATCCGTGGGATGCCGTAAACGTAATGTACTGGCGTCCTGATTTTGCGCACCGTTCGCTCGTCACGTTGATGAATGAGCTTGCCGCTCAGCCGGATGCGATTCTTGCCAGCGCCAACTTCATGATCGACCATAAGTTGAAGGTGGGCGACCGCGTGCGCATCAACTTGCGGCAGCAACAGCTCGACTTTGTCATTGTTGACTGGGTAGACTACTTCCCCACCCAGTTTCCCGATACCGATTACTTCGCTATTGCCAACCTGGACTATATCTTTGACAATATTGGGATCGGCCCCTATGACGCATGGTTAAAGACCGATGCGGATGCCGACATCGAAGCCATGGAAGAGAAGCTGCGAGAACTAGATTTCATCGTCGTGCGCACCCAAGATACGCGCGAAAAAGTGATTTCACAACGTGACGACCCACGGCGAACCGGGGTTTTCGGCATGCTGACCGTTGGTTTCTTGATCGCCATTCTCCTAACAGTCCTTGGCTTCCTCACCTATTCGCTGCTCTCATTCCAACGTCGCATGCAGGACTTCGGCATCCTGCGCGCCATGGGGCTCTCTATTCGACAGTTGATTAGTCTCTATATTTTCGAACAAGGCTTCCTCATAGTCATGGGAGTCGCGATCGGCACGACATTTGGCGTGATTGCAGGACGGGTATTCATACCATTCCTGCAGATTAAGACCGGCGAACATGCCAACATCCCTTCATTCGTCGTGGTAACCGCCTGGAGTGACATTGCCAAGATTTACCTCATCTTGGCTGTAATACTTGCCATCGCCGTGCCTGTGATCATTTCCATGCTCACACGAATGCGCATTCACGAGGCAATCAAGTTTGGGGATGAGCAGGGATGAAGAGAATTCCGGCACTGCCAGAACGTGGTAAGCCTTTCATTATTTGCGACAACCTCGTCAAGATATACAAAGTCGCGGACCTTGAGGTTGTTGCCCTGCAAGGGCTTGATTTAGAGGTGGCCAGCGGCGAGATCATGGCCATCATTGGGAACTCCGGCAGTGGAAAGTCGACGCTCCTCAATACTTTGGGGGGACTGGACCGACCAAGCGCCGGCACTCTAACGGTTGGCGGGTTGAACCTGATCAAGTTCTCAGACACGGACCTTGTCTGGTATAAGCGGCACATGGTCGGCTTTGTATGGCAACAGAGTTCGCGCAACTTGATTTCGTATCTTACGGCGCTGGAGAACGTCCAGATGCCATTGATTATTGCCGGCATGTCCACAAAGAAGCGCGAGGCGAGAGCAACGGAATTGCTGGAGGCCGTGGGTCTGGGACACCGCCTTCGCCACCGCGTGGGGCAACTATCCGGCGGTGAACAGCAACGCGTTGCTATCTCTATCTCTCTGGCACTCTCGCCGCCGCTGCTGCTTGCGGATGAGCCCACCGGTGAGGTCGATACCCAAACCGCCAGCACCATCTACGACACGTTTCGCCGCGTCAACGAAGAATTCGGTACCACAATCATCATCGTGAGCCACGACCCGAATGTTGCTTATCGCGTAGACCGTGTTGTCGCCATCCGGGACGGTCGTACCAGTACCGAGACGGTGCGTCGCAGAAGCCTTGAGGAGGGCGAGGAGGCGATTAGCCACGACGAATACGTGGTGCTCGATTCTGCCGGCCGCCTCCAGATCCCCCAGGAGTACCTCGATCAATTCGGCATCCGCGACCGTGCCATTGTCGAGATGTCGGATGAAGGCATTATCGTAAAGCCGGCCTATTCATCCAGTGATGAGGAAAAGGAGAAACGAGGGTTGCGAGGCTTGCTGCGCCGGTAGAACGCACATAGCCCGCCTCACCTCTGCTTCATTTGAGTACGCTTGATAGTCAGTAAAGGCAAGACGGTAGCCATGGCACAACCAATTGCTGTAGCCGAAGGTGTATCACGGGTCTATCACGTTGGCCGTGAGGATGTGTTTGCCGTGCGGGAGGCAGACTGGCAAATCCCTCCCGGTCGTCTTCTCGCGCTGCAAGGGCGCTCCGGCAGCGGCAAGACGACCCTGCTCAACCTCGTAGGCGGCCTTGACCGTCCGACGGCCGGCGTGATCAAGATCATGGATAACGATACGCGCCGCATGAGCGACCGCGAACTCACCATGCTGCGGCGCCACAAGATCGGCTTTATCTTTCAAGCATTCGCCCTGCTGCCCGTGCTCTCTGCATACGAGAACGTCGAGTTGCCCATGCGTATTGCCGGTATGGGCGCGCGCAAGCGTCACGAGCGCGCGCTGGATCTCTTAGACTTGGTCGGGCTGACCAAGCGCGCCAGTCACCGCCCGTTCGAACTTTCCGGTGGCGAACAAGGTCGCGTGGCAATTGCGCGCGCCCTCGCTAACCAACCGGCGCTCCTGCTGGCGGACGAGCCCACCGGCGACCTGGATAGCGTCACCGGTCTGCAGATGATGCTCCTCTTCTCCCGCATTGTGCGCCAGGAAGGCGTTACTGTCGTCATGGCTACCCACGACCTCACTGTTCGAGACATTGCGGATGAGACGTTTACAATGAGCGACGGCGTACTATCGCGCTGGCACCCTTCACAAGAAGAACCCAGCGAGACGATTAGTTCCCTCATGCGCCAGGCTGAGGGAGGGCAGTGGCAGCCTCCACAGGAACCACCGCCCCAGCAGCCATACTCCGGGAGCTAGCCGTTTCCTCAGTCAGCCTCCTCGCCACTGCCGTACCGCCCGCGCCGCCGTGTAGTCCTTTGCAGGCAGTATTGTTATGTAAAGGTCTTATCCGCTTCTCCCTTGCCGATCCAAATTGGTCAGGCCCGTTTGGCGGCTAGCTCATCTCGGACCTTGAATTCTAGGCGTCAAGACCCGACCGCGCGCTGTCGAGCAGACAAGCGAGATCAGCTTCACCGTTCCCCTTCTCAGCAAAAAGACACAGTAATAGCCCTCGTAGATCTCGTGCGAGGTCCGGAATGCCAAGCATGCGTCGCATCGGCCGGTTGTAGCCTCGGCCGCGTTTCGCTATCGTATTAACTATCCACCCTTGGAGAGGTGTCCGAGTGGTCGAAGGAGATCGTCTCGAAAACGATTACGCCCCAAAAGGGCGTCGTGGGTTCGAATCCCACCCTCTCCGCCAGTTCGTTTGACGATAAAGGTCGTGCTACTTTGCACACACGTTGACTGAAACGGGAATTACGGTAAGGACCGGCCATGGCTGAGAGATTCCCCAACTTTCATCGGCTTGTCCCCATTCTCTATGTCAAGGACTTATCGCTTGAAGTTGAATTCTACAAGTGCTTCGGCTTTGAGATTTCCTATCAAGGCGACGAGTTTCCTGGTTTTGTCGGCTTGAGAAAAGACGCTATCGAGTTTGGTTTGAAGGAAACAAGTGACTTCGATCCAATGAAAGCCACGGAAAGCTTCGTCTGGCAAATGGAGACGGATAGCTTTAGTAAAGTCATTGCTATTTGTGAAGAGAACGCATTTGCGTTTGCAAAGCCAACCCAGTATTGGGAAGAAATGGATGCCTGGGAGATGAACGTCCAAACTCCCAACGGACATATGCTGCAGCTTGAGAAGATCGGAAAAGACTGAGTTTCCCTTGTTGCTAAGTGCTTGGCTGCCCAAGTCACCTAGCTCCGCTCGTCAACTCTCTCTTCCGTTAGAATTGGCATTCGACAGCAGCACGGAGAGTTCACTCTTCACTAGTCACGTCGGTTACCCCCCTTGCCAATGGTCACAGTGCCTACCATTGCACAGCTTCAAGCGCCCTTTACCGGCCGGTACGTTTCTCGATGTAGGTTTGCACACAGACGTCCTACCCCAGTCAACAGGATCAACCGCGCATGGAACAGAACGGAAACGATAAACTGCCCTACGCTGCGTTTCTTCGCGGCATAAACGTAGGGGGGAACCGGTCCATAAAGATGGCTGAGTTGCGAACCGCGTTCGCCGCACAGGGATTCTCGAACGTGAAAACCGTGCTTGCCAGCGGCAACGTGCTCTTTGATACGGCGGAAACGGACGCGGCCGTGCTTTGCAAGGCTATTGAACAACACCTTAAGCAAGAATTTGGGCACAAAATCTTCGTGCTCCTTCGTACAGTCGCAGAATTGCAGTGCTTGGTCGCTGCAAACCCTTTCAAGGAGATTGCGGCGAGCCCGCAGACGCGGTCATACGTTACTTTTCTCCCCGATGGACTAGCCGGCGGCAAAGAATCGTCTGACTTCCCCGAAGATGGATTTGCTATGGTGCGCTTGACCGCGAGGGAGGTGTGCAGTGCCTTTGAGCTATCGCCGCAACGCGGTACCCTGGACCTCATGGCTCTACTTGAGCGGGAGTTTGGCCCAACCATCACCACCCGCACGTGGAATACGGTCACACGGCTCCTAAACGCAACCTAGCGTCCGGCTATGCGCTTTCGGCATAAAACAGTACCGCGCAGAGTAGAGAGATAACTCTACCAAGTGCGAGTTTCAATTCTACTTGCTCTTACCGGCCCGCACGAATTAGAGTATCTAAGCCTCTCCACCGCACTGTGACAGAGGCAGCGTGTAGAGCAAGCGACACTGGAATGTGCAAAAGTAGACTTCCTTGGCCATAGGCATTCTAAGGGTCACACTGACGAAGGAAAGGAAACACAATGTCACGGATTGTGCACTTTGAGATTCATGCATCCGACCCCGAGCGCGCCATAGGTTTCTATGCCGGCGTATTCGGCTGGGAGTTCCATCAGTGGGAAGGCGGCGACGCGAACTACTGGCTCATTGTGACCGGACCCGATGAGGAGCCCGGCATCAACGGCGGTCTGGTCAAGCGACAAGACGACCCACCGGAAGAGTTCGCTGCGGTGAACTGCTACACGTGCGTGGTCCAAGTCGCAGACCTTGATGCTACCTTGGAGAAGATCACGGCACAGGGCGGTGTAATCGCCCTACCAAAGATGCCGGTGCCCGGCGTTGGCTGGGTTGGGTACGCCAAGGACACGGAGGGAAACCTCTTCGGCATGATGCAGCCGGATTCCACGGCAAGCTAGGTGGCCGCTCTTGGCAGTATCCGGGTCGCACGGCCTCGAGTCCGAGATCACGCCCGTTCACATCCTTATCGCGTACAGTCCCCGCGTGCAGGCGCTCGTCGCGCGCTTGCGCAATCTGGTGCGTGAGACCGTGCCCGACGCCGCGGAAAGAGCCTATCCCATCTGGCGCGGCATTGGACTTAGACATCCGGTGAGCGGCTACTATTGTGGGATCTTCCTCCAAGAGGATTGGGGGCGGCTGGACTTTGAGTACGGAGCGCTACTGGCTGACCCCGACAACCTTCTGAAAGGGAACGGGAAACAGATCCGCTATGTGCAGATAAGGCGGCAAGAAGACATACGAGTGCTCTCGCTCAAGCGGCTCATCAGGTCGGCGGTAGAGTTCAGGCGCACCTAAGCGTAACCTGCCGGGTCCAGCAGTCTACCCTTTAACCCCGATGCCAGGCGTTGTAGCTGGGGGAAACGCATCACGTGGCGGCCACCGGAACTTGCTCGCCTTGCACTTTGGTGTAGACCCGCTGGGCCAAGCTGCCTTCAACCGGTGCGGGTTGGCCGAGTTGGATACTTTCTTCAAGATAGCTATACAGCGCATTAATATCTGACTTCGTGTTCATGCGCTGGAACCACATCCCTCTGCCAAAGAGATACATGAACACGTTATTTCCAAGGCCGCACGGTCCCAGGCAACCGCCGCCGTCATCGGCCGTGAACACAATGCCGATTTGCTCCGAAATACCCCGGCGACGCGCCTCCCGCAAGAAGTGGGCCTTTTCGATTCTGGGGCTGGAGTACCCATTGCCACAGCAGCAAGCTTCACACACAAAGAGCATGCCTGCCACCATCTGTAGAATTTCCTGGCCACCATCCAGAGTGGGCACGATCTTGATATCAGGACGACCGGGAATACCCCTCATTAAGCTTTCCTTCTTTTGCACCAAGCGATTATCAGGTAATCACCATAAAAGAGCTAACAGATTGCCCCTGTCTCACTTGCGCACACCGGCGCAAGTGAGACACCATCACAGGAGTTTCCTTGACCTATCTCCAAAACTACCAGAAACTGCGAATTGTTGTCAACTACACACTGCCTGCGCTCTTGACGCCGCCGCCGGTCTCGTGATATAACGTACAAGCATAGTGCTGAAGTCAGTAAGCTAAAAGGTAACGAGCGCTGCCATGAACCGTGTTGCGGGTAAGAAAAGCCTCGCACTACATGGCGGTCACACCCCTGAGTTGTGGCCGCTTGTGTTGATGATTCATGTAGCCGCCTAGGCGGCGCAAGAGAGAGAACATACACACACGTACCAGCGGGACGGCAGCACCTTCCAGCACCGATCATAGAGATGTGATGCACGAGCAGATACGAGGTCGCCTGACGAAAGGCACAGAAAGTCAGGCACCGGGCGTGCACACTAACCAGCAAGACGAGATACACTGTACGCATTGTAGGATTAATGGATGCCCGTCCCAATTGTGGGGACGGGTTTTTTGTTAGTCGCGTCCTTAGCATTACCGGGCAATTGAAGCAATGTTGAATGATGTTCCAGAATCTACCGTAGAGATGACGATTGAGCCGGATGGGCTCTCTAGAGAATATCGCTGGAGCAAGCGAGCGCTCGCCTCAGGTGCCTTGGCGTTTTCCGCCATTATTCTCATTTTGGGAGGGTTCGCCCTATTGCTCGTGGGAGTCCCAATTGCATTGACGAATGGACTGATAGAAGGAAGCTGGCAGGCCGCTGAACAGGCCTTGGCCCAGTTATGGCGCCTTAGCCCGATGCTGCTGGCTGTTGAGTTAGTCCTAGCGTGGCTACTCGTAGCGGCCTTCTTCATCGTGCGGCACGTGTTAGCCAAGTTTGGCATCGCGGTAGCATAGGAAGGGCCTACAATAGAGTCGACAATCGCTTAACGGCGTTTGGTTGGGCTAGTATCATGAAGTGGATGAACATACTCGGAACAACGGAGGCCAAGACCTGTAAGACGGGGCGCTCCCATGGGCTGGAGATCGCCACGTCTTGCGGGGCGGTACGTATCGCTGCGGCGCCTATATGGAACGCGCAAAAATGGCCCGTGTAGCGAATCGCAATCGAAACGAATCTAGTGTGCTAGTGGATAACAAGGTAGGGAGCAGATGAAAAAGACCGGAGCAGAGATCATCTTGGATAGCTTGGTGGCGCACGGCGTGCACACCGTATTCGGGTATCCCGGAGGTGCGTGCCTGCCCCTCTATGACGCGCTCTATCACTATCAGGACAGGATCGATCACATCCTTGTGCGTCACGAACAAGGTGCTGCCTTCGCAGCCGACGGCTTTGCCCGCGCCAGTGGAGACGTAGGCGTGTGCATTGCTACCAGTGGGCCGGGCGTCACTAATCTCGTCACCGGCATCGCAGGCGCCCACATGGACTCGGTCCCCGTGGTTGCCCTCACCGGTCAGGTTCCCCGCAACCTGCTCGGCACCGACGGCTTCCAAGAAACTGACGCGACCGGCGTGATGCTACCCATCACCAAACACAACTGGCTCGTGATGCACGCCGAAGAGCTCCCCCGCGTGATGGAAGAAGCATTCTACGTGGCTAATACGGGACGCCCGGGACCGGTGCAGGTGGACGTTCCCAAAGACGTTTTTCTGGAAGAGGTCGAATTCGACGGCTTTCCACCGCCCAATATTCCCGGGTACAACCCGGAGGAAGGCCTGCAGCCCGATCCGACACTCGTGCGCGAAGCAGCGGAAGTGATCCATGGATCAGAGAAGCCGATCATCTTGGCCGGCCATGGCATCCACTACTCCCGTGCCTATGATGAATTGCTGGCGTTTGCGGAGAAGGCGAACATTCCGGTCATCACGACGCTGCACGGTGTCTCCTCCTTCCCGGAAAGCCATGATCTCTCTTTCGGCATGGTAGGCATGCATGGCAATATCTACGCTAACTGGGCCGTAGACCGCGCCGACCTCCTGATCTCCTTGGGCATGCGGTTCGATGATCGTGTAACGGGTCGGCTCGCCGACTTCGCTACAGGGGCACGCATTATCCACGTGGACATCGACCCGGCGGAAATTGGCAAGAACGTTACAACCGACGTCGGCATCGTGGCCGACCTTAAGCCCACTATTCGTGCGCTCATCGACGAAATCGACCGGCTCGACCACAGCCCTTGGGTCAAGCAGGTTTGCCAATGGCGCGAGGAGCATCCCAGCCTCGCAATCCGCGAGACCGACATCGTCCTGCCGCAGTGGGTCATTCGCCAGATCTACCACATCACCAAGGGCGATGCAGTGGTCGTCACGGACGTCGGCCAAGCGCAGATGTGGGCCGCGCAGCACTTCTGGTACGACCGAAGGAATACATTCTTCTCGTCGGGCGGCCTTGGCGCCATGGGTTACGCTTTTCCTGCGTCTATTGGGGTAAAGTTTGCGCGCCCAAATGAACAGGTGTGGTGCATCATCGGCGACGGCGGCTTCCAGATGACCCTGCAGGACCTTGCAGTCGTCAAGGAGCACAACGTGGACGTCAAGATTGCCATTATCAACAACAGCCATCTCGGCATGATTCGGCAATGGCAGACCCTCTTCTACGACGGTCGCTTCATGAGCGCTAAGTTGGAGAACCCAGACTTCGTAAAGCTCGCCGAAGCCTATGGCCTAACGGGTATGCGAGCGACGACGAAGGACGATGTGGTCAAGGTGCTAAAAGAGGCGCAGAGAATTCCCGGCCCCGTGCTGCTCGATCTCGTGGTGGACGAAGCTGAGAAGGTCTATCCCATGGTGCCGGCTGGCTCCAGCTTGGCCGAGACAATCGAAGGCGATGAAGTGGAAGAGGCAAGATACGCATGAGACACGTCCTGATAACAGAGGTAGAGGACCATCCCGGTGTCCTGAACCGCATAGCCAGCCTCTTTCGCAAACGCGCATATAACATCGAGAGTCTCTCCGTCGGTCACTCGCACCGGCCGGGTATTTCTCGCATGACAATTGTCGTGGCGGAAGAACACAAGGATGCAATACAGGTAGCAAAGCAGTTGGATAAGCTGATCGAGGTGATCTCAGTCACCGACGTCACCGAGCAACGCCACGTATCGCGTGAGATGGTCCTTGCCAAAGTGGCCGCGCCGGAGATGAAGCGATCGGAGATTTTGCAGCTCGCCAATGTCTACCGCGCCCAAGTGGTGGATGTGTCGCCGGGCAGCATTATTCTTGAAGTGACGGGTGACGAAGATAAGATCGACTCTTTCGTCGAGATTATTCGTCCCTATGGAATCCTAGAGTTGAGCCGCAGCGGCGAGGTCGCCATGGTGCGGGGTCGTGCTATGCCAACGCCCACGGTCGTGGCGGAAGAAGGTCCGGCGGCTTAACCTGTTTGCGCACACGGGCGAGCCCGCTCTATAGCTGAAGAGGCGGCTCGCACATGCATGGAATAGAAACCAAATCAGAGTGAAGAGAGGGTACAGTGGTTCAAGTCTACTACGACGAAGACGCCAATATTGATCTGCTCAATGATAAGACGATTGGCATCATTGGGTACGGCAGCCAGGGACACGCCCACGCGCTGAATCTGCGCGACAGCGGCTGCACGGTAATGGTAGGGCTCTACGAGGGCAGCCGCTCTTGGTCGAAAGTAGAGAGCGACGGTCTACGCGTTGACGCCGTGGACGCGGTGGCACAGCAGGCAGACCTTATCATGATGCTCACGCCGGACACGGTTCAGCCGAGCCTCTACCAGGAATCTATCGCGCCTCACTTGCGCTCCGGTCAAATGCTGCTCTTCGCTCATGGTTTCAATATTCACTTCCAGCAGATAGTTCCGCCTGCGATTGTCGACGTGAGCATGGTCGCGCCAAAAGCCCCGGGTCATCGCATGCGGGCGACCTTCGAAGAAGGCAACGGCGTGCCTGGATTGCTAGCTATCCAGCAGGATGCCAGCGGCAACGCCCGCGAACTAACGCTGGCCTATGCCCGCGGCATTGGCTGCACCCGCGCCGGTGTGCTAAACACGACATTCAAAGAAGAGACGGAAACCGATCTCTTCGGCGAGCAGACCGTCCTCTGCGGTGGTGTGAGCGCGCTGGTGAAGGCAGCCTTTGAAATCCTGGTCGATGCCGGTTACCAGCCGGAAGTCGCGTACTTTGAATGTATGCACGAACTCAAGCTCATCGTGGACCTGTTCTACCAAGGCGGCCTCAATTACATGCGCTACTCTGTGAGCGAAACGGCTGAGTTCGGCGACTATAGTCGCGGCCCGCGCGTGGTGGACGACCACGTGCGCGAGTCAATGCGAGAAATCCTGCGCGAGATTCAGAACGGCGAGTTTGCACGTGAGTGGATATTGGAGAACATGGCCGGCCGACCGGCGTTCAACGCTTACCGCGAAATGGACAAAACACACCAGATCGAAACCGTCGGCAAGAACCTGCGCGCCATGATGCCATGGCTCGATCCAAAGTAAGCACGCTAGAGGGAATACTATAGATGGGGATACCGCGGTATCCATATCTCACACATCCGCTAACTGTAGTCAACGAGGAGAGTGGTCTCAGGCCCTACCGGCGCCAAGGCATAGCTGCCCTGGTATGCTGGCGGGCCTGTACACTTGCCACGACTGAATTCTCTGCAAATTGACGTGCAATTGGCACATTGTGTGTTTACTTTAGATAGAGGACTTAATCCAGCATGCGAACGTTACAAATCTTCGATACCACGCTGCGCGATGGTGAACAAGCAGCGGGCGGGTCTTTGACGGTAGAAGAGAAGCTATATCTGGGTCAGCAACTGGAACGCCTCGGTGTCGACATTCTCGAGGCCGGCTTCCCCCGCACCTCCCCCGGCGACTTCAGGGCAGTGCAACTCTTGGCAGAGAAACTGCGGGACGTGCAAATTTGCGCGCTTTCCGGTTTCAAACCGGACCAGGTTGAGGCCGCCTGGGGCGCAATTAAAGAGGGTGAAGCGCCTCGCATCCACGTCTTCATCTCGTCCAGCGATATTCACCTGGAGCGTCAACTGCGCATGACGCGCCAGGAAGTCCGAGAGGCGGCGGTCGCGTGCGTACAGCAAGCCGTGGGTTATTGTTCCAACGTCGAGTTTTCTGCGATGGACGCCACGCGCAGCGACTGGGACTTTCTTTGTCAGCTCATTGAAGATGCGATTCAGGCCGGCGCCAAGGTAATCAACGTCCCTGACACGATGGGTTATACGCAGCCGGATGAGTTTGCTGAGCTCCTGCAGTACCTACGCGCCAACACGCCCGGTATCGAAAACATCACGCTATCCGTACATTGCCACAACGATCTCGGCCAAGCCAACGCCAACTCACTGATCGCCATCTTGAATGGCGTGGACCAGATAGAGTGCACGATAAATGGCGTCGGCGAGCGCGCCGGGAACGCCTCGCTGGAAGAGGTAGTGATGAACACCACCGTGCGGAAAGACTTCTTCAAAGTATCGCATGGCATCAATACTGAGGAAATCTACCGCACGAGCCGGATGGTGAGCGAACTCATGAATATGCCGGTACAGCCGAACAAGGCTGTCGTGGGCGCAAACGCCTTTGCGCATTCCTCCGGTCTGCATCAGGACGGCATGCTGAAAGATCGACAAACGTACGAGATCATGACGCCCCAGAGCGTGGGCATGCATGGCAGCCGAATCGTCCTTGGCAAGACCAGCGGCCGGCATGCCTTTCGCGACCAGCTTGCAAAAATGGGCTATCACCTGAATGAGGAGGAGTTTCAGGAGGCCTTTGACGGCTTCAAAGACTTAGCCGACAAGCGGCGCAACGTCACGGCGCGAGACATCGAGGCACTGCTCTCAAGTGACGTCTTGCATGCCAAAGAATACTTTCATCTCGACCACATCCAGGTGAGTTGCGGCGATAAGAGCATCCCCACGGCTACCGTGCGCATCATCGATGAAGAAGGCCGGGTCTTGGAAGACGCGGCACTGGGGGACGGGCCGGTGGATGCCGTTTGCAAGGCCATCAACCGCCTTGTCAACGTACCTGCAGAACTCACCGAGTTTCGAGTCCAAGCCATTACTGAAGGCATCGACGCGCAGGGAGAAGTGAGCATTCGCCTTGAGAGCGATGGCGTATCTGTCACCGGCTACGGCGCTGATACGGACATCATCGTCGCCAGCGCGAAAGCCTATATGAACGCTCTCAACAAGCACATTTCAGCGCAAAGCAGCGCTGAATCGCAGGAAAACAGAGCGCCGGTGGCAGTCGCGACATCGGAGAAAGAGAGCGCTTCCTAGCTCAGGAAAAGCATCGAAAATCCAGCAAGGCTCTGCAATCGAAGCGGAGGCGGATCAACAAGATCGCGCCTCCGCTCTTTCATTCCTAGCATCTGCTATTGAATATGCCTACAAATGCTTAGACACCGTCATGACGGGTTGGGTTCGCTTGACGATGCAATGCTACGCGCCATCTCGCTCGCGTCCACGGCGCAACTCGATGCGAACGGCGCCCGGCTCCTTGACTCCTTTGAGTGCGGACAGCATGCCCAGAATGCCGCCCGAAATTACGGCGCTGGCGAAGGCATTAATTGGGACCTCTTTACCGTCAATCGTGACTCGGATCGCATCTCGCTCCGCGTTCGGACGCCCATAGCGCTCGTCCAGGAATGCCGCCAACCCCTGCGGGTCGTCCGAACGGCAAGTAGGTATCGAGAATGCCGCATCGCCATCGGTCACGACTGCTACTAGCTGTTCTTCTGCTAGCAGCAAGTCCGGTCCTAGTGCGGTACGGTGTACCTCGATCTTGGGGTAGTCTGAGCTCTTATAGCCTTCCACCAGCACAAGATCAAACCCCATCACCGGCAGCAGCCCGAGGACTTGCGGCAGTGAAGCATCATCGGGGAGCCGGCAAAGAGTGACTGCATTCCCTGGGCCGCTGAGTACCACTGCGTCGGCCCCTGTCTGGGCGAGACGCCACGAGTCGCTGCCCTCTTGGTCCAGCGAAAAGCCATGCGCGGCGTGCTTTATGACCGCAACCCGCCGTCCACGCTGCTGCAGGCAAGGGATGAGCTTCTCAAGAAGAGTCGTCTTGCCCGCATTATGCTTTCCAACAATGCACACTACTGGAATCACTCTGCGATATCCCTCAATGAAGCCTGCGCTGCACGGCAATTCTCGCCCAGACTTGATGCGATGGCGTAACCCAGGCCGAGCCGCACGACCGCGTAAATGAGATTGGGGCCAAACATGCGGCTCTTAGGTCTCTACACTCTTCAAGCAAGGTCACGCCTGCGGTTTTCAGCCTCTAGTTTCAGGTATGCCTCCGCAAAGGCATCGATGTCGCCATCCAATACTGCTCGCGTATTGCCGGTCTCAACGCCGGTTCGGAGATCCTTCACCATCGTGTACGGGTGCAGTACGTAAGAGCGAATCTGGTTGCCCCATTCTGCGCTGGTATGTTCGCCCTTGAGCGCCGCCTGTTCATCCCGCTGCCGCTGCAGCTTGCGCTCTAGGAGGCGCGCGCGCAAGATCCGCATTGCTGCATCGCGGTTTTGGAGTTGCGAGCGTTCATTCTGGCACGTTATCACGATTCCCGATGGAACGTGGGTGATTCGCACTGCGGAGCTGGTCTTGTTCACGTGCTGCCCACCCGCTCCACTGGCACGAAACGTGTCGAGCCGCACGTCATCGGGCCTGATCTTAACCGTGACGTCATCGTCGATAACGGGAAGCGCCTCCACGAGAGCAAAAGAAGTGTGGCGGCGGTGATTTGCATCAAACGGTGAAAGCCGCACGAGGCGGTGCACGCCGTGTTCCGACCTGAGCCTCCCATACGCATGGAGACCACTGATCTGCACTGTGACGCTCTTGATGCCGGCCTCTTCACCAGGCGTGCTATCCAAAATCTCCGGCTTGAATCCGTGTGTCTCCGCCCAGCGGATATACATACGGAGGAGCATCTCAACCCAGTCCTGCGAATCGGTGCCGCCCGCGCCCGCATGGAGGGAAAGTAAAGCCTCGCGCTTGTCATAGGGACCATGAAAGAGCGTCTGGACCTCGCGCTTCTCGCCATCCGCTTCCAGACGGCTCACCTCGGCATCAAGCTCTAATTCGAGCGCAGGGTCATCCAGCGCGGCAAACTCCTCCAGCGCTTCAACTTCCTGAAAGAAGCCATCCCAATCATCAAACAGGCGACGCACCGCGGCAAGCTGCTGCATTACCTGCTGCGCGGCCTCCGGCCTATCCCATAGTTCGGGATCGAGCGACTTTCCCTCCAGGTCGGCAATTTCCACTTCCCATACAGCGAGGTCAAAGGCGCCTCCGAAGTTCTGCGGCGCGTGCGCTCAAAGCAATTATTCGTTCCTCAATCATGTTGCTAACTCTTGTTTAGTGCAATTTGGCTGTGACTTTCAAATTTGGCCTCTTTTAACGTACGATAGCTGGGAAGAAATGGCAACGTGATGCAAGATTCCTCGCCCAAGTAAGTCAGCCAGACGATGTATAGATCACTTGTTTCACTTGGCCTAATTCGAATGATATAGTTAATAGAAGACAGAGTAACTCGCCAATTAGAACTCGCAAACAATGGATAATTTCAGTTTGCTAACGCGCGAGTGATTTGGGATAATTTTGCAAGTGTTCGAGCAGTGTTCTATTCGAGCACATCGGAAACTGGATTAGATAACTTACCAAGCGTAACGAGTCGCCGTCCTCCGAGCTAAGAGGTCCCAAGTGTCAAGCGATTCCCCCTTCTGGCTTCACTCGGTGAGCGTCGTCGTCACGGCTGAGTTTCATAATCCTTCTATCCTCAACCAAGACTTTCTGGTTTCAGAAGGGATTGTCCCCAAAGAGTGGCAAGTCGAAGAAGCGATCACCACGCCGCCTTTTTCAGTGCTGCGCTACAGCAACGGAATCCAGTGGATAGTAGAACAGTCAAAACTCACCGTTTCGGAGAAGTCTGAATTTTCGTTCCAGGACGAATACCAAGTCCATCAGCTTGCGAATAGGTATTTGGAGAAGCTCCCCCATGTTCCTTATCGGAGTCTTGGACTAAATTGCCTGATATCCATGAATTGCTTGGAACCTCAACTTTGGCTAATCCAGAAATTTCTAAAGCCTGAATTGCATATCAATCGAGAATTCAAGATTGTCGGCACGGTACCCAAGTTTACATTTGATCTGGAAGGAGCGTTATTGAATCTGACGTTTAACGACGGCGAGATTCAGCGGGGCGAAGATGATCCTAGGAGCACCGTACTCATCGACTGTAATGTGCACCATGAAGGACCACTTGAATCGCATGAACTACGCGCAGCTATAGGACAGTGGCCTGACCTTCAAGAAACTACAGTCTCTGTTCTGCGCGAACTCATAGGAGAGGCATAGCTTGGCTCTTCCAGGAACCACAACCCAGACTCAACACAGGGGTCTTGCTGGGACATCAAGTCTGTTGGAGGAATTGCACCTAAATGAACCAAGCAAGTATCAGGAGTTTGGTAATACTTGGAAAAGAGACGGAGTAAGTACCGGCACTGCCGGGCTCCACTCTGGGCAAGAATCTACCTTTTTGTTTGTAGACCTTGATGTGAGGACGTGGCTTAAGTCATACTCTAGGCTTCGCGATACTAATGAGACTCAGCTGCCTACAGCTCAGATTGTTGGATTGAGTAGCAAGTGGCGAATTCTTGGTGGTTATCCCCAAAGGCAACCCATCCCCTGGAAGAAACACATAGCTGAGGCAACCAAGCAAGAGGAAATAGTTGCCATCCTCAGGCTATTTGGATTGGATGCAATAGCCGATCGTCTTGGTTACCTCCAAAGGACTATTGCTGACGATCCGGACGAGCAACCCTTGACATTTGAGTCGCTTAGGGGACTAGCTCTTTTCCTGATGAGCGAACGACAATTGCCTTACCCACAAATTGCAATCAGTCCAGAGGGAAATGCACAAATAGAGTGGAGAGTTGGGGAAAACGGGATCCTTGCCATGGAGTTTCTCCCCGCCGATGGCCTCATTCGTTTCGCAGCGATATCTGCTCCCGCAAAGCTTGGAGTCCAAAGGAATAAGGTCTACGGCACATTGCCGAAGGAAGATGCGCTTAATGCTGTCAAGGCTTTTACTTCTGAGATATCGACCCAATGAATGGAGAATTGCTTTCAAGCGAAGATCACGTATCAAGGTACTGCAAACCAACGACAGTCGAAGACGATTTGCCCTCGGTAAGCGCATTCATGCTCAGAACGGGTGAGGATCATCTATCCGTCAACTGGCTTGAATACTTTGGAGTTCTTAGCAGGCATACAGCCGTCCAAAGGATTCGAGAAGCATTTCAATCCAAGGACTATCGTCTTGGAAAAAGTGGGCAACTTGCTGTTCTCAACGTTGCGGCCATCAGTAACATAGCTCATGAAATCGCTCATGGTTCATTGCGTGTGGAGCACCTGCCGCTAGAAGACGATCCGTCCCACGCGGGCATTCTTGGGTACTCAGCGGACGACTTTGAGATAGCGGTAGAGATAAGAGCAATTGTTGGCAGAGAAGACGTCTATCCCGCAGTTCCCCAATGATTTCCCTTCTCTCATCTTGCCCACAGTCGGTTCTATACGGTTCGTTATCCCAAGCAATGGTACAATTACGCAGTCATTCGTTTTTGGCGTTTGCCGCTGCCAGCTACGCGGAATGATTCACTGCAGGGCAGTTTAGAAGCCTATCCGAAGAGTTCACCTACCACGTAGGAAAATCCAATGAAGCAAGAGCTCCACATCATCGATGACAAAGACAATACCGCTATTGCGCTCGCGGACCTTACGCCGGGCGCCAAGGTCACCTTTGCGGGGCCCGATGGGTCGCAAGAGCTTACCATCCTGGATGACATTCCCTTTGGTCACAAGGTCGCGGTAAGGGCCATTGGGAACGGCGAGCACGTGATAAAGTACGGCGAGTCAATTGGGGCCGCGACGCAGGACATAGTGCCGGGAAATCACGTGCACACGCAAAACCTTGAGAGTTTACGCGGGCGCGGGGACTTGGTCGGCGCCGATCAATCGTCATAGCCCACGGTCTCTAGTTTTCATGACCGCTCAGAAGTCCGCGAGTCCGCCCAAGCGCAATATAGGCCGAGAGTCGAAAACCGCTCTGCGCGCTCGCGTGGAGCAGATCATTGCTCTCCTCCGTACCACCTATCCCGATGCCGAGTGCGCCCTGGTGCATCGCAATGCATGGGAGCTTCTCGTATCCACAATTCTTTCCGCACAGTGCACGGATAAGCGGGTGAATATGGTAACACCGGCGCTGTTCGCGCGCTTTCCCACAGTGGAAGCCTTCGCGGCAGCGTCAAGGGAAGACCTGGAAACTGCGATTAGGTCTACCGGCTTCTTCCGCAACAAAGCCAAGAACATCCAGGGCGCGGCACACGTCATGCTGGAGAAATTTGGCGGCGCGGTGCCCAAGACGATGGCCGAGCTGCTCGAATTGCCCGGTGTGGCGCGGAAGACCGCAAACGTGGTGCTTGGCGTGGCATTTCAGGTTGCCGACGGGGTTGTGGTCGATACGCACGTATCGCGTCTCTCGCAGCGTATGAAGCTAACCCGCGAGAAGGACCCCACCAAGATAGAGCGCGACCTTATGCAAGTCGTACCCCAAGCAGATTGGATCGACATAGGGCACCTTTTGATCCATCATGGTCGGGCTCTTTGCACCGCCCGCAAGCCGGCCTGTAGCGAATGCCCTTTGCAAGACCTCTGCCCAAGTGCAGCTATCTATCTCAACCCGTAGTCACTTTGGGCATTGGGCGTCCTCAAAGTCGGCGCCTTCGGTCAATTCATCGGCGCAAGCGCAATCCCAAGTCCGGCTGACAATTCTGGCGTAGTCCGCGTTAATTCGATTCCGCACAACACGGACAACCTTCGCGGAGGCCGTCAAACGTGTAAATTCCCGTATTGTGTCCATCTTCCCAATGCATGCGGACCGCATAACTTCCAACCAGTTCGATAGACTCCAGATACGTCTGAGCTGCCGTAAGAATCACGCCGGCATGCATTGAGCCGGGTGTGCCCATTTCTCCAGCGCAGAGGGCACACGGACACGAGCGGCGTAGGTCGTCCCAGTAATAGCGGCTGGTGTGTCCGTCACGCCATTCGACAACGAGCTCGCGACTATCCTCGCCACGGGAAATCACCGCCGGCGTACGCGCACGCATATCTCTCATATCTTGCTCCAGATCAGTCTTCTTGCGCCTCCGGGCACGAAAGTTGGTACCGCTTTCACGGCTTGCCCCTTCATTCTAGCCCACTACCCATTGAGACGGCGGCGTTACTCCTGGTGCGAACCCGCTGTCGTCAGCGTAGACGCTCTCCAAGCAACCTAAAGCGCACCCCGGCTTTGCCGAGGTGCGCTTATAATCCCAATCCTGGGTCGGGCCGTAGTTTCGCACCAACTGTTGCCCTAACCTTGAGCACTGGCTCCAATTTGACTAGGTTGCATTAGCTCCTATTCGAGACTACGCATCAAAGGGCGAAACCCGACACCCTGCCTATTTGCCCCCACCCGCATTTCTATTCCATGTACTTCGCGCGGATGGAGGCTTATCTGTCCACTTGCCAAACACAATACAGCACTCGCGGATTATCAAGCGGTAAGCGCAGACTCTTCATGGCCCACCTCACTCCTTTCGTGCCGTTTCGAGGGCACTCGCCCTCCTAAGTTCAATTAAACCTCACCGTGTCAACGCTGTCAAGCACTGACTGTCATTTTGTTGCTGAGTTCATCGCTATCGACCGGGTGAAGAAGAGAAACATCGACCATTTCGCGGGACCGATCGCGTGCACCTATCGGAAGGTTTCCTGCACTTTCCCGGCAACTCGCAGAAACGCTGCTTGCAGCGATAGAACCGGCCTCACAGTTCCATTTCGCTCAAGTAGTGGTCTTCGCCCACCAACATTAGGACATCGCCGCCCTGTATGCGCTCGCTAGGACTCGGATCGAACACGACGCTTTTGTTGCGCCCAATCATCAATACTTGTAGCCCACTCTCTTCCCCAAAACCCAACACCTGCAAAGACCGCCCCACAAAACGATCGGGTACCCGAATCTTGCTAACGCCGTAGCCTGGAACCACTTCCACGTAGTCCAGAATGTCGCGTGAAATGAACGTATGCGAAATGCGCATGCCGGCTTCACGTTCTGGGTAAACTACCTTATCGGCGCCAATTCTATCCAGGATTTCGCCGTGAAGTTCATCGCGCGCCTTTGCGATCACGTAGGGCACGTTAAGATGCTTGAGAATTAGCGTCGTGACGATGCTGCTCTGGACATCGGAGCTAATTCCTACCACCACCACGTCGAAATTGCGAATGCCCAACTCTTCCAAGGCCCCCTCATTCGCCGTATCAGCCCGGACCACATGAGTGAGTTCATCCGACATCTTCTCTACGAGGTCTTCATTCTTGTCTACACCTAGAACGTCATAACCCAGGCTGGCAAGCTGTATTGCGGCGCTAGAGCCAAAGCGACCCAGACCAATGACGGCGATCTGCTGTTTCGGCATAGCTTATCTCCTATCCCACGCGCACCGTTTCACTAGGATACTCCAAGTATTCACGCTGACTCTTTTGCGCAAGCAGCAGGACCAGCGTAAGCGGGCCAAGGCGGCCTACAAACATTGCAGCAACCAGCACAAGGCGGCTTGCATCATGCAGTTGCGGCGTAATGCCGTAAGACATCCCTACTGTACCGAGCGCCGATGCGGCTTCAAAGAGAACCGCAATGAAACTGAAGGGTTCGAAGTCCGCGAGCAGCCAACTCACGGCGATAAGCAGCAAGGTAGCCAAGGAGATGATGGCGAGTGAACGCAGAACCACATTATCCGGGATCCTGCGTTGCAGAATCGTGGTGCGCAATCGACCGCGCATTACCGCCAAGATTGTCACTGCGAGAACGGCAAACGTCGTTACCTTTATCCCACCCGCTGTCGATCCCGGGGCTCCGCCAATGAGCATGAGAACCATTGTAAGGAACGTTGTATCCTCGGTCATGCTGCCGACGGGGAGCGTTACAAATCCGGCCGTGCGGGCAGCGATGCTATGGAAAAACGTGTCGACCAACTGTACGTGCCACACCTCTCCGGCCAGCGTAAGTGGGTTGCTGCGTTCGCGCCAGAAGAAAGCCACACCTCCAATCAGCCACAGCGCGCCGGTCACGATCACGATCAGTTTGGTTTCGAGACTGAAGCGCAACCAGCGCCGCGACTTCGCGATATCCTCGAATACCATGTAACCGGTGCTCCCAAATATAACCAATATCCCGACGACAAGGAGGAAAAGCTCCTCTCTTCGAAAGCTGGTAAGGCTGGAAAACCCCCCCATCAGGTCGAAGCCGGCATTGTTAAATGCCGATATGCCGTGAAACAATCCCATCCAGAACGCCCGCGAGGGCTCGTGATTCTGCGCGAAGTAGAGCGAGAGCGCCAAGATGCCGAGAGCCTGAACGACAATCGTCCAGATGGCGATATTGCGTGTGATGCTGACAATTCCGCCTATACCGGATATGTTGAGCGCCTCACGCATGAGGACGCGCTGGCGCAGTCGTATCCGCTGTCCGAGCAGCATGAACAGCAAGATCGAGCTGGTCATGAAGCCAAATCCGCCAAGCTGTATGAGCACGAGAATTACAACGTGGCCGAACGTCGTCCAGTGATCCGCCGTATCGACCACCACCAGCCCTGTAACGCACACGGCTGACGTGGCCGTAAAGAGGGCATCGATGAAGGTTGTTGTATTGCCGGGCTTTGTCGCAGCGGGCAACATGAGAAAGAGCGTACCCAATGCGATAAGGGCTGCAAACCCGCCCGCAAGTATGAAGGAAGTCCCAAAACGGCGTCCTCGCTCGTGCCCTTGGGGATTGGGAGGCGGCGACACGAATACCACTTTGGGCGGGCGTTGGCGCTCTCTCGGTTGAGTGCCGTCAGTTTCGTCAGGGGGTCCAATGTCTGAGGAGCCGATGGCCGCGTCCCTCCCCTACCTGAGCGGTATACCGGTCTCTCCACACATGATAGAAGTCCTGAGGGCTACTGGGATTCGGCCGACTCGGCGGCCCCCGCCACAAAGCGAACGGCTACAAGCTCATGCGTGCCGACGTGCGGGATTGCCACGCGCAGCACATTGTCGCTAATGCTATATTCGGCGCTCTCTCCACTCACAAGAAGCCGTGCATCTTGCACAGCGTTTCCAGGTTGAAGCACAACTCGGAGTTCCTGCGCGCCCAGAGTCACGATATCTTCGGCCGTCCCACGCCAGGCATCCGGGCTAGTGAGATTGACCAGGTGCACCTGCAACATGTTGCCATAGACGTGCACGCCAATGTCTACGAGGCCGGGGCCTTCCACCGTGACCGGCAACTCAGTGCCATGGGCCCAACGCACAGCATTAGCAAGCAGGCCGGCCAGGTCGGTGTTATTCTGATCCCAGATTGCGTGATCGATGTCCCCAGGGAAGTAGACGATCCGGCTCTGCTCCTGCTCGCGCGCAAACATCACCGGGCGCGAAATTTGCGGTAGCTCGGAGATCGCGTATTCTGCCGGCTCTGTAACCGCCGGTGGTACCAGCACCAAGGGCGTCTCTGTCTTCGCCAACGGTTGGACAAGGCTGAGTCGAGACGCCGCCGGCAGCACGATTGTGTCGGCAAACGGTTGGACGATCGGATGGTCGCCACCGATCTGGTACTGCGCATTGTCCAAGCCTTGCAGGGGCGTGTTTCCTGTGGCGGAAACACCAAACACATCCGCCAACCCAAAATCGGTGCGGTAGTCGCCTGAGGTGTCACGTCGCGAGGATTCAAACGTTGCCACAAGGCTGCGGCCGCTGCTAACGAAGCTTCGAATCTGTTGCGAGTGGCTGTCCGAGAGTTCACTAATGTTCGGTAACAAGATCAACTGGTAGTCTTGCAACGCTCCTGATTGAATGCGATCCAACTCCACCAAGTCAAATGGAATGCGCGCACGCAACAGGGCCAAGCACGCGCCCATTACATGACTATCGAATCCACAAATCGCATCGTCCGCGGAGCTTGCGGAGTAGAGCACACCCACAGTAGCTCCGGGAATGCGACCTCCGAGTATTTGCTGATGCTGATCCAGCCATGCAAAGGCGGAAGCCATTTCCTTGAGGACGCGCCGATCGCGCGGCACGGCGGCCATGCTCGCCCAGGGCCAAGCGCCATGCGCGAGAATTTCCGCTAGGGTAGCGGGGATTGTTGCCGGAGAAATCGCGTCTGAAGCACTGCTACCCATGTCTACCGTGACGTAGGCAGCCTTGCCTCTGCCCGCAACGCCCCGCGCTTTACGGCTCACCAGGCCCGCGGTCCAAAGAGGGTTCCCACCGTGACCGCCTTCATGCTGGGTGATCACGAATTCCGCCAGCGATGCAACGCGGCCCTGCGTCGAATGCCCCACCCACAGGGCCTGGTCCCGCGCCTCTTTGGTCACGCGGTCCAAGAAGCTCCACAGTTCTTCATCGACCTCTCTGCGCCAGCGTTGCCAGCCCCGATGAGCGCGCTCCTCTTCACGGTTCCCCGGTGCGTTAGCCGGGGACGGCAGCCGCATTTCCGCTTCCCGCGCATACCGCTTCTCGCAATACGAGCAGTAGCATATCTCACGATTTCCTTGCCAGTTGTGCCCGAGGAAGCCGTCTACAGGATAGCGTTCGGCAATCTCACGGACGATCGCAGGCAAGTATTCACGATAGTACGGCGAATTGATGCAGGTGTTGTAAAGGCCATTTGTTCGGCGGGGCTTGCCTGCATGGTCCACCATGAACCAATCGGCATGAGCGTAGTAAAGATCCTCGTGGGCGAGGCTCGGATCAATACGAGCCAGTACGACGAGGTCTTGCTTCTTTGCTGCCTCCACCATTTCCCCAAATACGTCCCGTTCGCCAAGCCAGCGGCTGCGTCGGTGAAACGGCACTTCCGTTGGGTAGAACGCCAGCACGCCACCGGCACTTAGCACTACCCCACCAAGTCCATACTCACGCCAACGCTCTTGCCACCAGTCTACGTCTACGTATGGGGGATCAGCTTCATGAAGCACTACCTGTCCAAAGCGAATGAACTGATCGTACCACGGCATCTCCCGGGCCATACTGGCTCCCTTCATCGCTGCCATGCGACGCTAGCACTAGCCTCGCAAACACATTTATTCAATCTTCTCTTTGCCTAATTCTCAGTCTAGCCAACACCCATCGATTCTTCAAATTACGTGCCTCTGCGCGGCTGTCTTGCACGGGGCCAATAGGCGGCGAAATATAGACGTTCATGGATCATCATCCGATCGCAACGGCCCATGGCGCATTTTTCTCTTTCCCTATGCTAGGTAGAGTATCCGGTATGCTCGTCCATCTGCAGTAGCCCAGGTTACAAGTCTGCGCTCGCTATCCGTTAACTTCGAGGAAAGGGTTCTATTTCCAAGAACAGGGCTATCACGCATCGTCACCCGGCCGTACCTTCGCTTGATCGAGCATGCTTTTCTTCTCTTAGCAAGACCCAAGCAGTGGCATCCGCCGTCGGTTGAGCGTCCCATCGCCTCACTTGCTCACTCAACCCTAGCCTAAACAACAGGTCCAGCGCCTCATTGTCTTTCGACAGAACACTGCGCGAATGCCGGGACTTTTCATGCATGCTTGGAGGCCTGGAGTTCCTCTGACACGGTTGACCATTTCGTTGTACACTACGAGCGACATTTATTATGACGCAGTCACCTCTGAACACTATTCGCGGAGGGAATTCACCCCTTACCAATCTCCGCACTATGACAGGAGTAAGCTGACAGCCATGTCACGCGACGAACCGCAAGAGCAGTATGGAACCGCATCGTTAGAACCGGCCGGCTGCGCAATTGCAGGCGCCTATGGCACGTGGCAGCTCTCCTATACGGTCGGCGCCAGCGGCATTGCCGCGGGTGGCGCTATCAGAATATACACGGAATCGGACACCGATTGGGCCGTACCGCAGTTGGCGGACCCTTCCCTGGCCGAATTTATGACCGTGGACGGCCCGCCCGGAGCGCTCCTCGATATCTTAGTTGAGGAAATAAAGTCGGTACGCTTTCGCGTGCGCGGACGCTGCTTGCGGCAAGGAGAAACGGTCACAGTGACCTACGGTGATCGCAGCGGAGGCGGACCGGGGTCGCGCGCTCAGACCTTCCTGGAGACCAAGCGCTATTTCTGGGTGGCAGTAGATGCCGCTGGCGACGGTACCTTCACGACACTTGCCAACTCGCCGTACTTGACCATAGTGGGCGGTGAAGCCGTGAAGCTCGTGGCCGTCGCGCCGTCGACGGTCGTCGCAGGCGAACCGTTTCGTTTATTGGTCCGTGCCGAAGACAGGTGGGGTAATCCCGCCCACGCCTACGCAGCCATGGTTGAATTGAGTGGAGAGGGCATTCACATTCCGGAATCGGATCGACACCTGACGTTTCGCGCTTGCGATCACGGTGTCCAGGTAATCGAAGGCTGCATCGCATCGAACGCCGGTACACACAAGATTTATGTAAAGGACGTGCAGCGCGGCTTCGTTGCGCGCAGCAATCCAATTCTCAGTACTGAGCACCGGCCGGAGCACAACCTCTACTGGGCCGACCCCCACGGCGGTCAGGTCGCTTTGGCAGCGAAAATACCCGATTTCTTCCAATTTGCGCGGGACGTTGCCGCCCTGGACTTTGTCGGCTATCAACGCAACGACCACATGGTCTCAGCGGAAGACTGGCGAGTGCAGCAGGAGGCCGAGGCAGCCTTTTCGGACCCCGGTCGCTTCGTCCCGCTACCGGGATTCGAGTGGTCGCCCGAAACAGCGCGCGGCGGGCATCACAACGTATATTTCCGCCGCCATAATCAACCAATCCGGCGCAACAGCCACGCACAGGTTGCCGATAAATCCGACCTCGATACCGATCTTACTCACGTGCGCGATCTTTACGCAGCCTACCGTCATAGCGACGTGCTCATTACACCCCACGTCGGCGGCGCGCATGCGGACTTAACCTATCATGAACCATCCATTGAGCCTGCCATCGAGATCACCTCGACCCACGGCTCCTTTGAGTGGTTTCTCGAGGAAGCATTGCAGCACCGGTACACGGTGGGATTTGTCGGTGGCAGCGATAGCCATACCGGGAGGCCGGGCACGGATACGCCCGGCTACCAGCCCAGACGCTACGCGCAGGCGGGGCTCACCGGTATCTACGCCTCCGATCTCACGCTGGAGGCCTTCTTTACGGCGTTGAAGGCACGCAGGTGTTACGCGACGACCGGGGCACGCATCGTCGTGCGCGTGGACGCGGACGGTCATGCCATGGGTGCAGCGTATAGCACGTCCACATCGCCAACCATTGCCGTCTCCATTACCGGCACCGCTGCGCTGGAAAGTGTGGAACTCTATCGCGGCTTGGAGAGAATCTACTCCCATCCCATTGAGGCTACACCAGACCCGCAACGGGTGCGCATCCTCTGGCATGGGGCAAGCCGTAAGTCCAGCTACTCCGGTGTAGTCTGGGACGGCACAGCAACGCTCACAAACGCAACGCTGACCGCGGCAAAAACGATCCGTTTCGATAGTCCGCGCTCCTATCTCTCTGACATTACTGACCGCAGTCTGAAGTGGCACTCTGTAGCCTGCGGCTACCGCAGCGGAATCATTCTTAAGCTAGAACGCAGCGCAGATACCGTGCTCAATCTGGCCGCCAGCACTGCGCTCATTAGCCGGCCGGGTTTCGGCTCGTATGGCGCGGCGGGACCGCAACTGCTGGCGTACGCTCCCGCCGAGTCTCTGGCCTTTGGCATCCCGCTGCGAGAGATGGAGGCGGGACCCATGGAATACGCCATCGGGGCACTTGGCCGCAAGGTAACGATCTCGCTCGCACCCCAGGACGCCCCGGAGAGCGCCGCGTTCACGTTTACCGATCCTTCACCGCAGCCGGGCGTGAATCCCTATTGGGTGCGGGTGATACAGTCCGATATGGAAATGGCATGGTCCAGTCCGGTCTTTGTAGACCTTGTTGGCTAGCCATTCCCCGACTTAGTGATTTTGGCCTAGAGAAGTCATTCCTCCTTATTCCTTTGCAAACCGGAGTCCATAGATAGCGGTGGCCTTACTCACTTGCATGTGTCTCGACACAGGTTGTCGAAAGGCATATTACTGACGACTATGTGCCATAGGATTTGCCGCTCATCGGCACAGTTTTCGCAGTTGTCACCGCATCGCCTTTCGTTCTAAGATTGAATGCAAAGCAGCACATCACGTTCACACTTCACGGAGGATTTTTCCATGGCAGCAGAAGGAACCGAAGTCGGCCAAGTTGCGCCGGATTTCACGCTCGTAAATCAAGACGGCGAGGAAGTCACCCTTTCCGACTATCGCGGCAAGCAGAATGTCGTGCTCGTCTTCTACGTGGGCGCGTTCAGCGGCATCTGTGACGGTGAGTTTCGTGGCATGGCCGCGAATGCGGGCCGCTATGACGCCAGCGACGCCGCGGTCATAGGCGTCTGCACCGATACCAAGTGGACGCTGAAGCAGTTCAAGGAAGACAATGGCTTTCCGGCCACGTTCCTTGCCGACTTCTGGCCGCACGGCGCCGTGTGCAGTCAGTACGGGGTATTTCTGGATCAGTTGGGCTTTGCCACACGCGGCACGTTCATCATCGATAAGAACGGCGTGATTCAAGGCAAGATCGTCAACGAGCCGCTCAATCCGCGCGATGAGGATGGATATTTCGCTGCGCTGCAGCAGTGTTCCTAACGCTACACATCCCCTTCGCACGTTCCCTCAAGTAGGGATCGGAGTTAAGGACAGGGGGTTGATTTCCCTATTTGCTCGGAGAGGCCACGAGTGCGTAGCGCGGGGGCTTGTCCCCCGCTTCTTCGCGCCACGTCTGGTATCTCGTCGGGTGTCTACTAGGAATACCTCATTTCTAGAGCAATGCTTGTGCCCAAAGCGAACGGAGAGCCGGCTTGCCTACTAGGCGCTACCGTATAGCTTCAGCATGTTTACCGCCTAGGTTTCCTCGCAGGGCATGATGTCACAATGCGCTTTTGTTAGCAGCGCGCCGTATCGCCATGCCTGTGCGGCGCGCGATCCCCTCGATAGACAGCGGTGCCGCTACCTGATAGCATGGCCGTTGAAGTGTCGCAAATTGGTTGATAGGAAAACCCGGTGGTACCGCTAGCACTCATTCAGAATCTTTCAGAGCAAACACCGTCCAAGATCCTCTTTCTCGTACTGGACGGGCTGGGTGGTATGCCGCACCCGGAGGTCGGCAAGTCTGAGCTCGAGGTTGCGCGCATTCCCAACCTCGACCGCTTTGCAAGACTCTCCATTTGTGGGGTCACCGACCCGATTGCGCCGGGGATAACGCCCGGCAGCGGACCTTCACACCTAGCTCTCTTTGGCTACAATCCGATCAGGCACGACATTGGCAGAGGAGTGCTCTCCGCGC
This sequence comes from Chloroflexota bacterium, assembly GCA_965216245.1. Taxonomy (GTDB): domain Bacteria; phylum Chloroflexota; class UBA11872; order VXOZ01; family VXOZ01; genus VXOZ01. Next base: position 3,026,096 of record OZ244145.1, on the reverse strand, counting down.
TCGGTATAGATTTCCCGATCGGCCCAAATGACATCTGCTTTCGAGCAAACTTTGCCACTGTTGATGCGAGCGGCAACATCACCGACCGTCGCGCTGGCCGGCTCGCCACCGAACTGAACCGTGAACTCTGCGCCCTGCTGCGGCATATACATCTCCCCGAAGTCGAGGTTTTCGTCGAGACTGAGTCCGGGCACCGTGCATTAGTGGTGTTCCGCGGCGAAGGACTCTCGGATTACGTGACCGACACCGACCCGCAGCGCACTGGCGTGCTCCCTTTGCCCGCTGAGCCGACGAACGAAGACGCAGCCCCAATGGCACAGATCGTCAATGGCTTTCTCGCCGAGGCCGCAATGGTATTGCAGGGGCAGGAGCCCGCCAACGCGCTCTTGCTGCGCGGCGCCGCTGGCTTGCCGGCAATTCCAACGATGCCACAGATCTACAAGCTCTCCCCGGCTGCTATCGCCACATACCCCATGTACCGTGGTCTCGCTACGCTTCTTGGCATGGAGGTGCTGGAAACCGGAGATACGATCTGGGATGAATTCGAGACCCTGCAGCAGTATTGGGATGAGCACGACTTCTTCTACTTCCATGTCAAGGCCACGGATACCGCAGGCGAAGATGGTGACTTTAACAAGAAGGTTCAGGTGCTGGAAGAGATAGATAGCCTCATTCCCGCCTTGCTGCGCTTCCAGCCGGACGTCTTTGTGATAACCGGGGACCATTCCTCACCATCGGCCCTGAGCGGCCATTCCTGGCATCCGGTGCCATTTGCCCTCTACAGCAACACGTGCATCAGCGACGATATCTCCGAGTTCACAGAACGCACTCTTGTGCGGGGTAGCCTCGGCCGCTTCCCAGCGCAAGATGCGATGCTGCTTGCGATGGGCCATGCGCAAAAACTCGCCAAGTACGGGGCATAGGGAAAGCCTGCGCGAGCTACCGAGTGTAGACCGTCTGCTCCTTGCTCCCGCAGTTCAGTCCCTGAAGCTCGACCTCCCACATCACCTACAGGTGGAGCTTGCGCGAGACGTGCTGGCAACGGCACGTGCCGCTATCATCAACGGCGATGCCGCGCCCTTGCTCGACGTGCTGGCGCAGAGCCTGCAGCGCGCTGCGGTACAGCGATTTTTTCCCTCACTGCGACCGACAATAAACGCGACCGGTGTCATTCTGCACACCAACTTGGGGCGCGCACCATTGAGCCAGGCCGCTATCGAGGCCATGCTGGCGGTGAGCGACGGTTACAGCAACCTTGAGTTCGACCTAGCTGCAGGTACGCGCGGGTCCCGCTATACGCATCTCGCAGACACGCTGACTGCCCTTAGCGGCGCAGAGGACGCGCTGGCCGTCAACAATAACGCTGCCGCAATCCTTCTCGCGCTCAGCACCCTGGCTTCAGACAAAGAGGTCATCGTCTCTCGGGGCGAGGCGGTTGAGATTGGCGGTGGCTTTCGAATTCCCGATGTCCTCGCGCAGAGCGGCGCCCGCCTTGTGGAAGTTGGGACAACCAATCGCACCTACGTGGAAGACTTTACTAGCGCGATCACGCCGGCAACTGCCGCCATCCTCCGTGTCCATTCAAGTAACTTTTGCATTCTGGGCTTTACCCATGAGCCGGCGCTGGACGCTTTGGTGGAAAAGGCCCGGCAGCACGACATTCCCGTGATCTACGACCTAGGCAGCGGTTCATTGCTCGATACAGCAGCCTTCGGTCTTCATCGGGAGCCACCGGTGCAAGAGACGATTGCCGCAGGCTGTGCCGTTGTGACTTTCTCCGGCGACAAGCTGCTTGGGGGGCCACAAGCAGGTCTTATTGTCGGCAAGAGCGATCTCATAGCGAGAATGAAGCGGCATCCGCTGGCGCGCGCCCTTCGGCTCGACAAGACAACCATTGCCGGCCTGGAGGCCACACTGGCCCATTACCACAGGCATGAAGCACAAACGCACATTCCGGTCTGGCAGATGATCTCCGCGCGACCGGAGCGGCTTAAGCGGCGCGCGCGCGCCTGGCAGCGCGCGATTGCGTCTGCACACGGCCAATTGCTATCGACCACCGTAGTTTCCGGCGAGTCCGCAATAGGCGGCGGTGCTCTTCCCGGCGAAACGCTGCCAACGTGGGTGCTGCGTCTCTCGTCGCCCGTGCGTTCTTCCGACTGGTTGGCAAAGCAGTTTCGCTCCGGCAGTCCGCCGCTTGTGGTACGCATCGAAGATGAGGCCGTGGTACTTGATCCGCGCACTGTCTTACCGGCACAAGATCAAGCCGTTAGACATATTCTGGCAAGTCTCTCAACATGAGGGCCGTTGCTACGCTATAATGGGACTTAAAGGCGTAATGTGACACTCGCGTCGGTTGGTGTCGAGTGTGAAGTGGAGGTCTATCAGAAGCGCAAGTCGCTTCGCTGTGAGGACAGGCAAGATACACTCCCTGCCACCTTGATAGTACAAAGAGCAAACGTCCGCAAAATCCATAGTTGCGATGTTGGAGACAGCCGGATGCAGCCGTTGATAGATAGTTTCGGTCGGCAGATTGAAAACCTGCGCATCTCGATAACAGACCGCTGCAACTTTCGTTGTCGTTACTGCATGCCTGAAGAGATGATGCAGTGGGTGCCGCGCGAAGAGATACTGTCGTACGAAGAGATTGAGCGGCTTGCCAGGCTCTTCGTCCGGCTGGGGATTCAGGACATCCGCATCACCGGCGGTGAACCAACCGTCCGCAAAGACCTCCCTCATCTCATTAGCCGCTTACGCTTGATTGACGACTTGGAGAGCCTTTCGATAACTACCAACGGCTTCCGTCTCAAGGCATTGGCCGGGCCGCTTGCCGAAGCCGGTCTTACACGCATCAACGTTAGTCTGGATAGCCTCGTGCCGGAGCAGTTTGCCTACATTACGCGGCGGAATTCGTTCAACGCGGTAATGGAAGGCCTTGAGGAGCTCGAAAAGTTCCCATCCATTAGCCCGATCAAGCTGAATTGCGTAGGCATACGCGGGTTCACGGAACGCGAGGTTGTTGGATTCGCCGAACTCGCGCGGCGTAAGCCCTATGTAGTACGTTTCATCGAGTTTATGCCGCTGGACGCTGACGGCATTTGGCGCGAAGAGAAGGTGCTGAGCGGTCGCGAGATATTGGACATCATCAACGATGCAATGCCAGTGCCGCTGGAGCCAATTCCAACCGACCCCTCATCGACCTCGCGCGTCTATCGGTTTGCCGACGGTAACGGTGAAGTAGGCTTCATTAATCCAGTGAGTGAGCCATTTTGTGCAACGTGCAACCGCATTCGCCTCACGGCGGAGGGCATGCTCCGCACATGCCTCTTCTCAGTGCGGGAAACCGACTTGCGCCTGCCCCTACGCGAAGGAGCGAGTGACGACGAGCTTGAGCACATCATTCGCGCCGCTATCTGGCAGAAGGAACTCAAGCACCGCATTAATGAGGGTGAGTTTTTCCAACGCGCCAATCGCACGATGTCCCAGATTGGCGGCTAGGAATTCGGCTGCTCCCTTTTCTAGCTGTTTCCGCTTGCTTTAGTCTGCCCCGCACGCACTCCTTGCATGCGCCTGGCTTTGGGAAGCCTTCTTATGGCAATCCGCGGAGTCCGGCTTGTCCGCAGATCAGGGATGGCTGAACATCCAGATACCCGATTCTCCTAGAGAGTCGAGACCCTGGAAAGGCCATTCCCCCGGCCACCAGGAATGCCGGCGTCTCCCCAGCCGCGCGCAGCCTCATGCTTCCTTGGCCCAGATGTGCAAACACAACCGTATTATACGGTTTTCAAACATTTCTCTCTCTCTGTTGACAACTTCTGCATATTCTGATATCTTTTCTAAAGATACAGATTAGAATACTTTAACTATTCGTTGGGAGGCATGCCATGCGGAACATCTTGGGTAGTTCCCAGACACCTGAAGTGCTCGGGCGCTGCCCCGTTTGCTCGAGCGAGCTCACCGTACAGCGTTTACGATGTTCATCGTGCAGTGTTGCATTGGAGGGAGAGTTTCACCTCAATCCCTTCAACCGTCTCTCTTCGGATCAGCAGCGCTTTGTAGAGATTTTTCTTGTCGCCCGCGGCAACATGAGCGAGGTGCAAAAGGAATTGGGCGTCTCGTATCCCACTGTGCGCGCGCGCTTGGAGGAAGTCATCAGCCAACTTGGTCACAAACCGGCATCGAATGAAGTTGCCCTACAGGCCGAGCGCGTAAGCACGCTTCAGGAAGTGGAAAGCGGTGCGCTGAGTGTTGAAGAGGCCTTACGACGCCTGGCAAACAGGGAGTAGCAATTATGGGCGCAGAAGAACGCATCATACTTGAAATGCTGCGCGAGGGCAAAATCTCCGTGGATGATGCCGAACGCCTACTCGGTGCAGTGCGGAACGGTAGTGAGAAAGCAGATCGCAGAGTCTCTTCGGTCTTGGAAAATAACTGGTGGGAGGAAGTGGAAAGGTCTCTTGGTGAAACACTTTCCAAGGTAGAGGACCGTATCTCGCGCGCAGTAACCGATTTGCCACGAGGCAGTATTCGCATGCCCCTGCGCGGCCTCAAGCGGATGCGGCAACGCGAAGAGCAGGGCTACACGCCTGTGGAACTACAGGAGCAATCCTTTGCCATTCCGCCGGATGCCCGCGTGGAAGTTGATATCGAAGGCAGCGCTCTTACCGTCGAGGAGGCCCCGGGAGACGCCCACATTAGCTTCGACCGTGAAGGCCACGATTGGGAGTGGTCAGTGCTCAGGCTGGGCGATACGTATGTTCTGTCCGTATATGCAAATGCCGTCTGGGCCGGCGTGCCGAACGTGTCCCTGCGCCTGCCTCCTGTCCGATCTTTGGCGTGTCAAGTCGCCGGCAGCAGCATGTCAGGTTTTAGACTCTCGTCGCCTTTGGACATTTCCACCTCAAGCGGGTCCATTCAGCTTACGGACGTTACCGGAGAATTAAAGCTGAGTGCGGCCGGAGGCGCTATTGGAGTCTCGGGCGATGTGCCTTCCCTCCAAGCAAATGCCGCCGGTGGGTCAGTTTCGCTATTGGGCAAGGCGCGGAAGCTCGACATTAAGTCTGCCGGTGGCAGCGTAAACATCAACCACGCCCTGCTCCACGAAGGAAACCATCGCGTTGAGAGCGCCGGAGGAGGCGTAATGCTAGTGCTCGACACCGCTTCCGCGGTATCCATTGAGGCTGCTGCCACCGGTGGAGGTGTGGACGCCAGTCTTCCTGGGGCATCGGGAGAGGCACGGAACCGATACGGTACCGGCCAGTACACTGGCGCCCTGGGGGCAGGCACAGCCAGCCTGCAACTGAGCAGTAGCGGGGGTAGCATTCGCATTCACGTCCACGAAGAAAGCAGCACGCCGGCCGGTGATCCTCCTCAGTAGGACGTCCCCGTACCCTAGACACGTCTCCTCGACCTGCCTACTCCACGACTCAATTGGCGGCCCTAACTAGCTGCCAAGGTAAACCCAGAAGCGATAGGCACGCCGTACTAGCGGTGTCGCGCAGCTATGACCTCACTGCAAGCAGTCGATCCGCTGCCACTGTCAACCTTGTCTTGGCGCCTAGACAGGCGCTTGCGAGAACCCATAGTCCAGCAGGACGGCAGCATCGGTAAAGTGCTGGGAAGAACCCAGCACCACGACCAGCAATTGGCGACCATCCCGTTCCGCAACCGCGACCAAACAGTATTCCGCGTCAGGAGTCCAGCCGGGCTTTAGGCCATAGGTGCCGTCATACGTCCACAGCAAGCGATTAAGGTTCCACGGCCCATACCAGCCATGCTCGTCCGTAGCCGTAAACTCGATACGCTTTACCCTGGCGTACTCGACGATTTCTGGAGTCCACTCAAGCGCATACTTTGCCAGCGCAGCCAAGTCATGGGCGGATGAATAGTGAGGCAGCGTGTCTTCATCGTATCCGGTAGGGTTGCTAAACTTCGTGTTCTGCAAACCTAGCTCCTGAACCTTCGCATTCATGGCCTGAATAAACGCGTCGTAGCCCAGTGTGCCCTCTGTAACCGCAATCGCCGCGTCGTTTCCGGAGTCGAGCAACATCCCATAGAGCAATATGTCCAAAGTCACCACCTCGCCGGCGCTCAGTCCCATCACATTGGGTTCCGCCATTGCGGCTCGATCTGAGACCAGCACCTTTTGGCCCGGATCGCCATTTTCTAAGGCAATGATTGCAGTGAGTATCTTGGTGGTGCTCGCAGGCGCCCGCTGCTCGTGCTCATTTCTTGCATAGAGGACAGTCTTGGTGGACAGATCTACAAGAAAAGCAGATTTTGCTGTGAAGCTACTCAAGGCCGGTGCGGGATTATCTTCCAACCAAGCATAGGAAAAGTGAGGACGCGGAGGGGAAACCGTTGAGACAATCTCCTCAGCAGTCACCGGCGTGTTTTCAGTTACCCTGATAACCGGTCCTGTCGATCCTGGCGTCAGGCGCACAAGCAACATTACGCCCCCCAAGACCAAGACCATTGCAATCACCCAAACGCGGAAGGCAGGCCGCCGCCTGCGTTTGATAGGAGTGGGCGATTTATATCTGTAGGGCTCCATCAATACCGAACTGCACGACCTAGCAGCTACCTAATTCTATATAACACACGCGCAACGACTGGCTCCGCCTCACCCCGGACACCATAAACGAAACTATCGAACTACAAGTGATCTCCTAATGCCATGCACCCAATTGATCAATGACGAAAAGCAACGTTGCTTGCACCAGTCAGAGTTAGCTATACATTGAATAGGGCACTCGACATGGTGCAGACGGGCCTAATGCCTTGCTTGTGCCGCAAGAAATCACAAGTGAAACTAAGAAGGCCCCACAGCCTGGGACGACACAACCGCGCCTGAGCAAGAGCCTCCCACCCAAAGCGCTCTACTCAAGAATAGAACGCTTGCCAAAGCAATGTCGACCAATGACCAAAGAGAGACCTCTGTCCCGCCTGAATAAACCCACGAGCCGCCCACAGTGCAGCGCAAAAGCCGCCACGCTGACCCGAGACCATCTACTCAACTAAGCCCGTGCGGTCCACGCTTTCCACGAAATAGCGTTGGGTAAAGAGATAGACCACGAGTGGGGGCATAATGACAAGGAATGACGCCGCCATAATTACAGCCTCATTGAACTCATCCCCAGCGCCTTGACCGGCAAGCATTTGCAACAGCGCGGCACTCAGAATTGAGAGACGTAACGGCAAAGTAAAGTTGTTCTGGTCGAATAGATAAATGGTCGGCTCGAAGAAGTCGTTCCAGTGCCAAACCAAAGAAAAGAGAAACACAACAATAATCGCCGGAGCAGCTAGGGGCAGCATAATACGCCAATATACACTAAACGGCCCTGCTCCGTCGATACGTGCCGCATCCTCCAACTCGTACGGTAAATTTTTGAAGAACTGTCGGAAGACCAGAATAAAGAGCGCACCCCTTAGGCCATGCCCAAACAGGGCAGGCATCAGGAAGGGGAAGTACGTATCCATGAACCCAAGATTTCGATACAGGATGAAGAGGGGAACGATAATGGTCTGCGGGGGAACTAGAAAAGTGAACAGAACCAGCAGAAAGAGAATGTCGCGCCCGGGAAAGGGTATACGCGCGAAACCGTAAGCCACAAATGAACAAGCAACAGTCTGCAGTATTCCCGAGCCAAGCGAAATGATGACGCTATTCCGCGCAGCCTGCCAATAGAGCATGCCGCTTATAGCGAGTTCATAATTTCTCCAGAAGAAGGTACGCGGAATCCAAAGCACCGTAAGGTCGGCAAGGTCCGCAACCGTCTTGAGCGAGGTCGAAAACATGTATATGACGGGAAAGAGAAATACAAAGCAGACATTGATAAGGATAATGTACGTAGCGAGGCGCATAAACACCGCCGCCCACCACTTACGCGACGTAAGTGCACCCAGTACACCTTGGCGCTGCCGAATGACGAATACTGAATCAGCCATGTGCCAGGTACTCCCTACCGTTCACCAGCGTAAAATACGAAGCGCCTTGAAATCACCAAAGCAAGCGCCATGAATAAGAAGATCGAGGCAAAATACATCCAACCCAAAGCCGCCGCATAGCCAAGCCGGAAATCTCGGGTAAGGCCCACGGTCTGAATGTAAGTTAGTACCTCATTAAAGTTGTCGGTAAAAGAATCCACAATGGTGTATACAACGTTGACCAGAATGACCGGAGAAAGCATGGGCAGCGTAATCCGCCAAAAGATCTGCCAACCGGAAGCCCCGTCTGTCTTTGCGGCCTCCCGCATGGTCAGCGGAATACTATGTAGTCCGGCCACGAAAATGAGAATCTGCACTCCGGTTCGCCAAAGTACTAGGGTCACGCGATTCACCAAGTCAAGAACCCAATCCGCAATCGTACCTTGCAGATAGGTAAACACGACCTCACTCAGCGTCTGTACGCTAATACCGATAGCTTCGGTACTCACCCCTTCGCCAAAAAGACGGCGAATGACAATCGCGGAACCGATCACCACCGGCATGAAGAGAAGCATGCGGAAAATACCACGCCCAGGCATGTCCTGCACAACCAAGATCGAAACAAACAAGGAAAACACTAAGATAATCGGCAGGTCCGTCAGCAAATTAGCCACCGTTTTGGTGAACAAAGGCAGGAAATGAATATCCTCCAAGAACGGCTCTGCGTAGTTTTCCCAGCCTATGAACGTCAACTTGAGCTGAGAGCTTGTAATCTTGACGTTATGGAAGCTGACGAAAAGGGACTGGAACAACGGCCAGGCAAGAAAAATCAAGAAACCTACGATCCACGTACTAATATAGAAGTATCCATCCAAAGCACGTTGAAATCGATAAGTCATCCGAACGCCGACCGCAGACAGAACGACACGAACCGAAAGAATGAGTGCCGGCACCACAAACGCCAACCCCGTAAGTATAGCTACCCACGTAAAGTTATCTTCGAATTGCATAGCCTTTACCTCCGCGGCGGAATTATGAGATAGTTCTGGCCCTCAACCGCGTACTCGCCATCCGTGTAGCGACGCGTCTTGTAATTTACGATCACTCGCGTCCCGTCCTCATACACAGTCTCATAGACGCCATCAGCAATCTGTCTATGATCTTCCATCAGTAGATTCACTGTATAGCCCAACTGCCTCACAAATAGCTCGTATTCATCGACTATTTGCGGTTCCCAGTCGGCAAACCGCGATGAATAGAGACGGTTGTATTGGGTCCGGGTAAGAAGAACACTTGGGTTAGTAGTGAGCTCGAATGTTGGAAGCGCACCGTATTCAATCGCGCGTAGAAATTCGTCGCGATCACTGCGCAGATTGCTTTCGTCGCCCGTATAGCGTACTAACCCATGCACTGCCAGCGGGAAGAACGGCACCGTCTCCTCACTAAACACATAGTTATAGCGGTCTAGTGGCACCCGGGTAAAGAAATCGGTTGTATCAAGCATGTACGCATTCCCACCCTGAATAACAGCCGCGCCCGTTTCCTGCATGCTAATCTGAACAATATCTTTCCAAATTCCGACAAAGTCCTGCCGGCTTAGTCTAGTACCGCCCTGCTCAGTATCGACAGGCTGTCGCATATTCTGAACCTCGATAAAATAGCCTCCTGCCAGGACGATCAGGAGCGCCGCAGTAGCAATCGGACGCCAAAGAGCACCGCCAATCAACTGACCAAACATTGTATCGCCCGGACGCCTGGTCCCTACCAAGACAGCGTAGAGCCCAATTGCGATAATTGCTGTCAATCCAAGCATTCTGAGACCAGAAGTAAATAGAGACCTACCGGCAAAAATAAGGGGATAGTGGTTTAGTGCCACCTTGCCAAAGAATCGGAACTCAACGCCGGAGATGCCATACTCACTCATCTTCGCAATGTCAGGGGCTGCATAGCGATCACGGGCAATTTCCGGCCGCAGGAGCTGTACCTCAGTGTGCGGTTCATCCTCTTTCCGCTTAAAGCCCACATAGTTGGTCGTGATCGGCAAGCGATTTGCCCCACGCATAACGTCTGTCAAGGGGTTGAAACGCAAGAATGAGTCAAGGTTCCTGAAGGCGAGCAGATAGTTGTCCTCAAGATAGATTGGGATATTGTTTGCATTAGCGTAGTTTGAGACTGCTCGCAGTCCTTCATCACCACCAAGTTTTCCTTCAGCCGGCAGCCGCTTTGGCAATGACCAGTCGTACCCATCCTGGTTCCATCCCACCAGAGTTACGCGGAGGTTATCCAGGCCTCGTTCCTCCTTGAGGGTCTTGAGCATACCCAAGGCCTCGTCGAACGTGGTCATGGTAATAAACTGGTCTCGCGGGAAGGCTTCACGCTGCATAGCCATGAAGATGCGAAGATGCAGGAACGGATTAGCTTCTGCAAGTTTTTGCAGGCCACGTTCATTCATCAAGTATTCACGATACTTCTTAGCCATACCGACGTACGAGGCCTCGTAGCCACGTAGGAACGAAAACTTTAGCTCGCGATCACCTTCAACTCGGTCCTGCTCGAAACGTGTCACGAATGAAGCACGCCGCAACGGAAACGGCGCCTTGCGTCGGAATATAAACTGGCCGGAAATGCGATTGTAACCCAGGGCGGTGTAGCTGAGCGCCGCACTGATGTTTACGTCCATGTCACCCTTAGTCACAATTCCAGTAAAGGCCGAATCACCGCGCACTAACCCAAAGACCGGTACCGGTATCGGCCCTTGCTGCTGTTCAGGTTCGAAAGAGAAAAGTGCCGGCCCGTAAACCTCGGCCAGGAAGTTGTGCCGGTACTCAGGTTGCTCGGGCCGGAAGTGCACGATAGCGCCAGGGCCATCCGGCACAAATAGATATCCCTTTTCCTCGTTGGTAGCAGCGCCAAGAAACGGCATAATATCCAAGGTTACCAGCAGCCGTTCTTCCGTCTCGCGGACACTATCTTCGTTAACCGCAACGATTAATCGGTCATTCTCAAGCCAGTAACTGATAGTAAAGCCGATATTCAACTCTTCAAACAGATAGTCCACCCGGACACCGCCGTCGATGAGATCAAACGTCATTTTCGGCTGATCGGAGATGATATCGGCAACCCGAGTCTGCGTACGCACCTTGTCGGTATACTCCACAATAACAACCGAATTTAAGCGCGCCTTGATGGAGTCCGAAACTGCCTCCGGGTTCTCCATAATCGGAGAACTACGCCACAACAGGCCATCTTCACGGTCATCGAATACCGCGAGTTGTGAATTCTCTTTATTCAGGAAAAGCGACAAATGCTCTACCTGACTCATCAGTTCGAACTGCGGACCAAGCTCATTAGCAGGATCCATGACTGGAGCAGCCGTCACCGGCACGATTGGCAATATAGTCAAAAGCAGGATTAGCGGCACCAAAAACCGTGCAAAACGCCACCCTCTAGCGAGTGACAACTTCATAAACAACCTCCCAGAGGAAGCGGATCACCCGCGACGTCATGAAATAGCTAAGGGCGGAGATGCCGAATATTGCAACCATACCCATGATATTTAAGAAACTTACACCTGCGGCCTGTTTGAATTCAAAGTCGTGCACAACCTTCACCTGCATGTAGATGAGAACACCCATCCACCAATACATGAAGGTCTGCGCGAAGCCATACAACGCACTCTCATCGGTGGTGAGCACGTTAGAAACCAGAGCCAACGGCAGGGCGATTAGGATGTACGGCTGCAAACAATATGCAGTAGACGCAGCCACCACCTTCGGCGAGCCCTCTCCGTAGAAAATCGCACTCACACCGTAGTTCGCTATCACCCAGACAAAGAAGGGTACGAGAATTCGCGAAACTTCCAAGACAAAGTTGATATCTTCAGGATCGATGCTGGAGTAATGGAAACTCACCACGTTGAGCGTAATCATGCGCACGATGATAGCCAACGCCAGCAACGTCCACACGGTCCACCACGTTGCATCTTCGCGCAATGCCCAAAATGTCTCCATCGGGTCGCGCAAGACGCCAACCGCCTGACGGTAGATCCTGTACCACGTACTTTCCCGCTTGATGATACCGCGCTGAAAACCGAGTGCAAACACACGGCGCGTGCCCCGTGGAATAACTATGATTGCGCCGATACCCAGGAAAACGTACAACATAAACAACCCAAAGTTAGAGCGCATCCACAAGTACCGGGCCTCGGAGTAGGATTTCGCATATTCTTCCTTATCGTAGCCCCTGAAATACTCGACCATTGCATCTTGGTAACGCTCCTGACGGTAAAGAGCCTTGCCCAGAGCGCTATGCGCAAGGTACATGTTGGCATCAATCTTTAGGACTTGCTGCCATAGGTTTCCCGCCTCATCGTATCGACCGTCCCAATAGAACTTGCTCGCAGAATGAACTAAGCGTGCGAAGAGGGTGGGGCGATACACTTGGATATTGTTGCGAATGGCATCTAGGATGAATAGCGAACCCTCTGAATCCGTCACCACACTGGTCGGGTATCCAAGTTGGCCCTGCTGCACACCCCGACCACCGAACGCCAAGAGCGGCTCGCCATCTTGATCGTACTGATAAACTTTTGCCGAGTTTGCATCTACGACGGTAATGATGCCCGATTCATTAACATTGACATCCGAAAATCGTGGAAACTGCGTGCGTCTACCCGCTCCTTGGCGCTCGCCGTAGAACTTAAGGGAGTCCTCTTTGAAGAACCGCATGTAAACAGCGACGGAAGTCGAGTGGGGGTAGACATTAATACCCACAGGACTAAGCTTTTGCAACTGGTCCTTTACAGCAGTCGCCACGACGGTATAGAGGAAGCCGTCTTCGGAAAGGAATAGATTGGAGTGCGGCGTGGGTTGGGGCAAGAAGATCTTCCGCCGCTGGTCTTTAGTTGCAAACATGCTGACAATCAGGCGGCGCAAGCTAAAGTCCAGACGCGTAGCCCCGAAGAAGCCACGAAAGTTCCCTTCGCCATCGAGCACAATAATGCCGAGATTGCTCCCCGCCTCTAATGTGTAGATGCGACCACTCCGGTCCACCACAAGTTTGCTGGGTGCAAACGTATGGTCAATTGGGACTAGTGTCGTCGCAGGCTTGAAGAACTCGTCAACAAAACCTCCATTCGGATCCAACCGAAGAATGCGGTTATTGCCAGTATCAGCAACAAAGATATTCCCATCGGGATCCACATAGACACCTTCGGGCTTACTCAAGTTGCTGATCTCCATGAGATAATCGCCCTCTCTGGAGAACTTGAGTATCCGGTCGTTGCCTGTATCAGCAAGCCACAGGTTCTCCTCATGGTCGATGAACAGGTCAGAGGGCTCCTTAAACGCACCTGTCGGCAGGTGAATACCGTTTATCTCTTTCTCAAAGATGTAGGGCAAGGGAGACGGCACCCGTTGTCTACGGGGATCAATCGTGTATGACAGCTTTGGATCAAGTTCCAAAGCAGATGCAGTGCCAGCAAACGCAAGGATAAGCCAAATCGCCGCCAGCATTGCCAGCCCTGCCCTCAACCTTGACCCTCTCTGTCTTAACATTATTGCCATTCCCTTACCCACTTCTGATGTAGTCGCTACTTGCTACAAGCCAAGACGTCACGCCTTAATTCCTGAGTGTGCCATTGTAGCAATCACTCGCCGCTGCACTAACGTAAACAGTACCACCGGCGGCGTAATCATAATAAATGTTGCTGCCGCATATGCTCCCTGCCGCGCCACAGAGCCCTGGCTAATCAAAGTCTGCAATGCAATGGGCAGGGTCCGCATTGACTCCGTCCGCGTAAACACCAAAGGCGCCCAGATATCATTCCACGTTGCAACGAAGATGATGATAACCAGCGTAGCCCATGCCGGAGTCACCAATGGCATAATGACACGCCAAAACACAGTCCACTCCGATGCGCCGTCAATTTTGGCCGATTCTATGAGCGCTTCCGGTATCTGCTCCATGAACTGCTTCATCAAGAACAGCGCATATGGGATCGCCAGGTTGGGAAGCACGAGAGCAAAATAGGTATCAATGATTCCGAGCTGATAGACCACGAGGTACCGTGGAATTGCCGTCACCTGCGGAGTAAACATAAGCGCCGCGATAACCACCATGAACATCGCATTGCGTCCGGGAAACTTATGCTTCGCCAAGGGATAAGCAGCCAAGCTCGCCAGCAAAACCCCGCCGATTACGGTACAGAAGGCCACAAACACACTATTGAAGATGTATCGAATGAACGGCACATTGAGCGAATACGTAGCGATCAATAGGTCCTGGAAATTACGCAGGGTAGGATTCCGCACAATAAAGCGCGGCGGGAAGAGGAACAGTTCATCTATTGGTTTCAATGCGTGCGAAACGACGAAGATCAGTGGCAACGACATGAATGCAGCAAGTATGGTCAACGCTGCGATGGTCGTAAACTCACCGCTCGTCATCTTAAATCTGCCAACTCGAAGTATCATCTACCGATTCCCCTTCCTTTGTTATTCGTCTTTGGTCGAAAGCATACGCAAAGCGCCTTGCCCGACACCAAAGGTAATGATGAAGAGTATCACGGCAATTGCAGCCGCATATCCCATCTCAAATCGAATAAAGGCGTAGTCGTACAGGTGAGACAGAATCATATGTGCGGCGTAGAGTGGGCTGGGTAGCCCGGCCAGGGATAGCGAAATCTCAAAGCCCGCCGAGAACATCAGCACCACGGCATTGATAACACCGAACAGCACCTGCGGTTTCATCGAAGGCAGAGTGATGTACCACATCTCCTGGAGCGGATGGGCGATCCCGTCCACCTTCCCAGCCTCATAGAGTTCTGTATTCACAGTCTGCAAACCGGCAAGGAATACCAGGAAATTGTTGCCCATACTCATCCAAAGCATGACAAACATAATTACCGGCAACATAGTCCGCTGATCGATGAGCCACAGAAACGGCTCTTGAATGAAGCCCATGCGCATCATGAAGTAGTTCAAGTAGCCGTAACGGTCGCCGGAAAAGACGATGCGCCAGACAACTGCCATTGCAATTGCGCTTGTGAGCGATGGCGCGTAGAAAGCCAACGCATAGATGGTCCGCACCCGGATCCGGTTGATAAACCAAGCGAGCAGGAAGGATGCGGTTAGGCTAACCGGCCCCGTAATAAAGGCAAAGAATAAGGTATTACGAATTGACAGAACAAAGATATCATCCTCTAGAAACAGCAAACGATAGTTGGACCAGCCTATGATGCGCGGCGGTTCCAGCATGTTGAAGTAGGTGAAGCTAAGCCAAACAGCCACGCCTACAGGAATAATCAAGAAGGCGAAAAAGAAGATCATATAAGGCAGCAGGAACGCATACGACACGCCATATAGGGCGAGAATCCGGTGCAGGCCGGTCTTCGGTTTTGCTCCCGCTCGCGGCTGTGTGTTCGCCTCGGCACCCGGGCCGCTACTCTTTACCTCGGCCATTATTCAAGACCCCCTTTCGTCTTAGAAAGATCAACATCCAACCCGAACTCCTCGCGCTTGCGGATGAGCTCGCGGTCGATCTGCTTTACTGCTTCTTCTAGGGCTTCACGCGGGTTCCACCCTTGAAGCACCACACGGTTCCAGGCATTTATGATGTGACGCGGCGTAAAGTAGCCGCCCAAGGTAACCGGCTGCTCCTTGAACCAGCGCCACTGCTCCTGGATAGACTCGATATCCTTCTTTGGGAAGGGAAGCTGATTAAGCGCCTTCACGTTCGCGGTATTCCAGCGCGCTTCCGTGCCGATCAAGGCCTCAAGCTCTTCTCCGAAACGCGCCTGGGCGCGTTCCGACGTCCACCACTTGACCCATTCCCACGCCATATCCTGCTTAGCGGAATTATCCATAATTACCACAGCCTGACCGAAGCCGCCTGACGTACGGTCCACCTGTCCGTCCGGGCGGCGCTTACCGGGAAGCGGTACCATCTCCCAGCGGCCTTCAAGCTCCGGCGCCGCTACAGAGAGAAGAACATACGTAAAGAACCCGGAAACTCCAATCGGCATCTCTCCCGTCCGCATACGGTTATAGAAGTCCGCTTGCTGTGTAATCTTGTAATTCGTATAGAGTTCGGTCCATTCGCGGAATCCCGCCAGAGCCTCCGGAGTATCGAGAGCGCTCAACCCTCTATCCGTATAGAAGTCCCCGCCGTTTTGGTAGAGAAACGGTAAGAACCCCGGGACAAGCGCTTCCGCCAAGCCATACAAACCGCCACCTGCAGATATACCAACCGGTGGGAAGAAGAAGTCCATCCCGCGCTGCTGGAGCAGCCAGATCATATTGTACAAGTCTTGCCACGTATCGGGCGGAGTCAAGCCCAATTCATTGAATATGTCTGTACGGTAGAACATCATCAAGAAGTCCTGCGTCTCCGGCAAGGCATAGTCTCCGCCCTCCCAACGGAAGGGCAGTAGCGCCCCTGGACGGAATCGCGTGGCAACCTCCTGATAGTCCAAAAACTTATTCACATTGGCAACGCCGTTACGAATTGCAAACTCAACGGGTACATCCGGCAACACTCCAGTCGCCACATCGGGCGTTACACCGCTCGCCACAGACAGGAGCAATACATTCACCGAACCTGCACTCAATTGTGCCGGCGGGAATACTTGCAGGTTGACACTGATACCACTCGCCGGTGAAAAGTCATCTTCGGTCATGTCCTTCATGATCATGCCCCACTCGCGACCACGTGCAACCCACACCGTAATGGTGTTATCGTCATCGCCGTAAACGGAGCCGACACCATAGTAATTGCGGACAAACGAACTCATGAAGTTCATGAATCCGGCCCATGTCTTCAAGAAGATACTGGCCCTGCCCGACCCCAACTCCATCTCGGGATTCGTAACCAGAAGGTAGTCAAGCCAAAGCGGGTGTTCACGCAGGTAAAGGAGCCACTGCGAGAGGCGGCCCTGACTGGCGCTCAGATCGCTCAGGCGGCGCGACATACTCTCAGGGTCGCTGGCCATGTCACGCAACTGGAACGCCACTTCACCCAATACATTGGCCACATTCGGCTTTACGCCATTATTGATCTCGGTCATGTGTTCCACTTGCTGTTCAAGCAGGTCATAGTTGGTTACCAACCGGGGAACCAAGGTCGGAATACGCGACGTGAGATCGAATTCCATATACGGATCGGGGTTTACACCCGTAATCATCGTGATCTCGCGCACCATGATAGACAGGTCGGTTACAACCTTATTGATAGCGCGAACGGTTTCCGCCGAGGGGCCCACCGTAACCTCCATCGTAAGGGTATGAATTCCCTTAGTGAGATAGAAAAGATACGGTTCACCCTCGCCTGCTCTCTCGCCAAAGTGCACAATGCGCCAATCGCGGTCATTGTCCGGCGTAAAGAGGAAGTTGTTGAGTTCTTGGAAGGGAACTTTGCCATCAATGAGAATCCGCCGCGCGGAAGGCAAGAAGCTTGCGTACGCCTGCCAGCGCCGCCAAGCAATCTTGTAGAGACCGTCTTCCGGCACCTCAAATTCCCAGGTGGCCGCTTGCAGAGCGCGGCGCCAGCGATAGGAGCCGTAAGCGTTCAACCGCACGTAGCCAGCCGAGTATGGGTCGACCAGAGGACCGGAGGTGTACTCCATACGAATGGTAGCCTCGGTCCGTTCCACTGGAAGCTCAGCCTGATGTCGGATCAGGGTCTCGCCCGCATTCTTGTAGCCCTGCTCTTCATACATCGTAAGGACTTCAGCGTAGGTTGGCGGCCGAGAAGGCGAAACAAGACGCATACTACGAATCGCTATCGGCTCGCGCACCGTGATCAAACGAATGACGTGCTCACCTGCTGTCAGATAGAAGTCAAACGGCCAGGGATACATGCCATCGCCGTCAACGATGCGCACTGTCTCCCAGCGCGGGAATTCGCTCTGGCCGGGGCGTCGGTCATTGCCCTGGTTGTCAGTGGTCGGCAAACCCTTGTCCTGCCAGAAGCGCACAAAGACCAGTCGCCGCGCCTCCAAGAACGGGTATTCACCGTCAATCTGGATTCGCCGCTGGATAGAAGCACGTTTGCCCGGCAAGGGGAAATACTCAAGTTCGATGTTGTAGAGACCGGTCTTGGGTACGGTTACCCGCCACTCCATCCACTCGGTCTCTTCCTCCCAATTGAGTATCTCGCCTGTCTTGCCACCGAGCTCATTCACAATCTCCGGTTCGGAACCCCGGTGCCGAACGTAATTCGTGTGATCGATTGGGACTTCAACGTCTTCTATCCACGCATAGCCTTCCTTCGCGTAGGCTTCTTGCGTTTCAGCGTAATTGGCCTCAAGTTTCACTTCGACCACGCCCGTGGCGTGTGTGATGAACGTGCCCTTCTCCTCCGCGTCCTCTTCTTCTGCATCATTCTTGGGCTGGTCTTGTTGCGCGTAAACGGCAGCAGACGCTGCGGTTGGCAAGGAAATAGTGAGCAGCATTACAACGAGACCAAGGTTGGCCCAAACAGTCCACGAACGCAGATTGCGCAGCGTGCTGGACTTCCTACCAGCTGCCTGAAGCCCCGTAACGCTTCTCTCCAGGATACTCATCTATTTCCACCCTCACACTAAGAGCGATTAATCACGTACCAAAGATTCTGCGGATACCGAATTCTATTCCTGTTTCAAAAGACTTTCAACCATCCCGACCACCCGACGCACTATATTACAGTGTACCCTAGCACACGATTTTGACCATCGTCAAGTAATCGTGATTACCTTGTGTTATCACCATTGATGACCTTTTCCTCTTAATCATCGGAATCCAAGGCGAGCCGGAATCCGACGGCGTGCCCATAGACATCTGTTGGATTTCCCCGGCCGGCGCACCTTGTCCGCTGCCTTGAATCCCGCCAGCAGCCGCCTCGTACAACGCGGTAGCGCCCATGCTCTGCTATCTGAAGTGTGATCTCATCACTGCCTGCGGAATCCGGATATGTCCCTATGAAAGATGCCGTCCAATCCGCTACGTTGCCAGCCATGTCCAGAATGCCATAGGGACTCACGCCGTCTGGAAAGACCCCCACGGGCGTCGTGGTCGCTATACCGCCTTCCCAAACATTGGCGCACGTATAGCTATACTCATCTCCCCAGGGGAACAGCCTTCCATCCGTCCCGCGCGCCGCCTTCTCCCACTCTTCTTCTGTCGGCAAGCGATAGGGATGCCCTGTCTCATCCGCCAGCCAATCGCAGTATCCCATTGCTTCTTCCCAGGTGACACCTTGGACCGGATGGTTCTGAATCCAGGGGTCAATGGTTGTGCCATCCCAGTAGTCACGCGCCGGCACGCCGCCTGAAAGTACAAAGGAGTGAAATTCTAAATTGGTGACGGGGTATCTGCCAATGGCAAACGCAGGAAGGTCAACCGTTCGTGACGGGGTTTCCATGAGAATTGCACCGCGCGCCGTTCGATGGAGCGCCTCGTCCTCACCATTGCTGAAACCGATTTCGCCTAGTATCCGATCTACCGTCTCGCTTGCCGTGCCCATGGTGAATGCTCCCGCCGGCACACGGTTCAGCATGGGTTGTAACGTGCGAATTCGCGGGTCACCAAGAAACGAGAGGGCCTTACCCACCGAAACGCGCTCCGCAACCCTATACTGGTTGGGCGTAGCAACCATGCGCACAAGGTCGATGAGCGCGATTTCTTTCTCGCGCTCGCTCAACATGAGAAGCGCGCCGTGAATGCGCTCCTGCGCGTTACTCTGCAAGTCCGCCCAAATTTCTTGGCCGAGACGTTCCTCCGCAATTGCCACGAGCACTGTCCCCCTATTCCCTAATCATTCAGCCGAGCACGAGTGTTCCACAGAAGCATACATATATAGAGCGCCATTGTATCGGCGCAAGATCGCCGGCTCCTATACCTCAGAGCGCCGCCGCGACCACTTTCCGGTCAGACCGGAAAGCACCCAATGCGCAATTGCCAATATCGTTCTAAGATCGTCGCGAAGACCGTCTGCACTGAGACCGGCTGCAAAACGCCCTTTATTGCGTGCTCCCAAGCCCCTCTGTCCAAGCAACATGTGCAATAGCACTCCTAGAACCGCAACTTTGCCAAGACGGCGAAATCCCGGCAGCATCCGACCCGGTACGCGCACCGGCAAGCGCCCAAAGCCAGCCTCTTGCACCAACGCCCGAGAATATGCTACAGGAATATTACGACGGCGCAGGATTGTCCCTAAGAGCAGAACGTACCCCGGCACTCGGCCGCTCAGTCCATGCAACTGCCTGCGCAACGATACTGGCAGCGCCTGTCGATCCTCAGCTCGTGTCTTAAAAAACAGCGTCACTACGGCTACCTAGGCTTGGACAAATTATTGATTCCGCCCAGAGCCCTATTATATGTAAGCTGCTTCCGACGTTCCCATTTGCCATGAGGGAACAGCGCAGTGGCGGGAACTGAGTAATCGGTACCGGGAACACTCGATTGGAGTGCCCCTAATGTCCCCAAACAGCGAAGCATAAACCTTTGCGAACTCCGTACTTGCTGATTCCCCCTATGACCGCGGCGTGCCGGCTTCAAGACAATCACCCCAGCGCACACCGCTCGCACCTTAGCCACATAGTACTTACGGCATGCGCCAATGGCAAGAACCTACCGAATATTTCTTATCTCGTTCTAAGAAATGCCGGTGCAGCGGTATTTTGGGATATATATACTTAACTAGACAAGGTGATTTCGTCGAAAACGAACCGGCTGCGGCGGAGCTTCAAGTGACTCCGCCGCAGCCGGTTCTTCACAGTCAAGGTAGAGAGAAATGATCCAAACAAAAGAGCAGCTTCTACAAGAACTCTATGCGCTTCTTCTTGGAACACGCATCACTCTTTTGACCCGAGTCTTTCTTCACCCTCTTCGAGAGGCCATTCAGAAGGATTAATGTCCATCCTGTAATAGCCATAAATTGAAAGAACTCGATCCAACAAACCAACCAAAGGAGTAACCCAATATCCAGTATATTCGTAAGGGTGTAGCAACCAGCATAAGAACTGCCCCTGGATACTTCGGGTCATCGACTGAAGTTATGCATATAACAGCACCCTTACCTCTTGCCCCATAGAGCTGCTTAGCTCTTTCCTGGAACGTTTTCCCAACCAAATCATTGAATTGTCTAGCAGTTAACTGCTCTTTCAAAGACCTTCATTAGGAGATTTCAAGAGATGACAACGCAAGAATTAGGCGAAAAACTCAGAAAACTTCATAACAATGCTCCGGCCAAAACAAAAATGGCTCACGTAGTTCTCTTTGGAATAGCATTCGGAGACAGGTTCAAGAAATCACAAGTAGAAAAGATTGTAGCTCTTTCCAAATTGCAGAAGAATAGCGAAAAGTCATTCATTCCAGAAGTAACAAGAGGAAGATGTCTAAGAACCAGGGGCTTCGTAGCTATCACCAAGGAAGGCGAAGAACACATCCTCTGTCTAATCAAGAAAAATGCGCCCGAATGATTATTGCTATCTGCTGAC
This sequence comes from Chloroflexota bacterium, assembly GCA_965216245.1. Lineage (GTDB taxonomy): Bacteria > Chloroflexota > UBA11872 > VXOZ01 > VXOZ01 > VXOZ01. The sequence continues at coordinate 3,004,699 of OZ244145.1, read as the reverse complement.
ATGGGAGCAACGCGGGGACCCAACAATCCTGTCTCAACGAGTACAGACCGTCCCCGCTGCGCTCCCGCCCGATTGTATTCAAGCCTAAGAAGCTTGTCCAATGCGGTCTGCTGAAAGGAAACCAATGAGCAAGAAGAAAGCCCTACTGATCGTCGCCATCGTGGTCGGCATCCTCGTCGTCTTTTCCTCGACCCCATCGGATGAAGAAACCGCCCTCTTCGGAGAAAGCGTGTCCGGCCTTCTGGACTTGCTCACGAACCCCATAACCATAGTTACAGTCATCGCCATCGTCATTGGGGTGTACTTCATCCGCAGATTGAAAACCTGAGAAATCTGTCTAATTAAGTATATATGTCCCGGGATTTTCAGCGTGAGCGATCGCATCGAAACACGAGTGAATGGCGGTCGGCATACGCAAGGGGATTACGGGGCAAGCAAAATATCCTCCAACGCAGCCCTATCGGGCTCGTCGCTGTTCAGAATGGTGCGCCATCGCTGATCAGTGTTCATTTGCATGAGCACGTATTTGAAGAGATTTTGCTTGAGTGGGATGTTCTGCCAAGCGGAATCTTCAACCCAAGAGGGAAATCCTGAGCGCACGTCTACGGTCAATCGACTTCTGTGGATGCCGAATCCGTCGTGTCGCCCTCGGGAGACGACTCTGGAGGGGATGGCAGGCGGTACGTGCAGACACTATTAAAGTCGCAATAGCGGCAGACAGCGGGATCGGGCTGACGAATTTGCCAGAAGGGGCGAAAGTCCGCGGATCGAATGCCCGCGGCAACAGCGTTCACACGCTTCACATACTGCTCCAAATGCTCCTCTTCGTAGCGGAATTCGAGACGCTGGTAGGTGATCTCTTCGCCCTTTATCAAAACGTCGAGGCGAACCGGTGGGAGCATACTGACTAACGGGAGTTGTCCGGGCCGCTGGCGCGCACCCATGCGTAGGGCATTGTAGCCGAGACTATACGTTAGCAACTGCACGTCCTGCGCCAAGTAGTCTTCTGGAAATGGTGATGAAGATGTCTTGTGGTCGATCACCGTGCCGTCCTGGTCGACCAAGTCAACGTACCCAACGATCGGCACGTCGACCCCGGGCACGGAGAACCTGAAGCGCTCCTCGATCAAATGAGGCCGGATGTGCGGCGCCACTTCATCCACGTAGTACTCCACCAGGTCGTACCCCAGTTCGCGCATTTCATCTACTTCCAGGCGGCCTTCCTCATCCAGTTCATGCAATGTGGCGTCGAGCGCATCATCGAGTGCATCGAATGCGGCTTCGGTATCAAGCGTCTTGCCTTCGCGTTTCTGCTTATAGTAAATCTCGATGACAGCATGAACTGCGCGACCGAGAAGCTGCGCAGCCGTGTTCGGCACTTGAATACGCTCCGTATACCGCAAGTGGTACATGTACGGACAGCGCTCATAGGTGCGCATACTACTTGGTGATAACTGGCGGAGCGGGCGTGCCATCGTGCTTTACTATCCAATCGCGCGGGGAAGGCCGAAGTCGAGCATAGTCAAGAGACCTGCATGCGCCTCCGCCACTCGCGGCGCCATGTTTGCAATTATCGACCACGTCGCCTGGTCGCCGTGCGTTCCTCCTACCACTTCCAAGCGCATTGGCGGGTCGGCTTCAATGGAGATGCTATCCTTGCTCTCTCCGGCGGCCATGCTCATGGTAATATCCAAGACTAGCTCACGCCCCTCGCTCAATCCCTGGACGGTCTGGTGGATTCCGGCCACTTGCCCGGCGGCAATGTCGAAGTGTTCGGTCGAGATATTCTTTTCTGCGCACACCGGCTCGATGTTCTCCTGCGGATCTCGTATCTCCCACCCAAGGCCGGCGGTAATGAGTGAGAAAGATTCCCGCAGGCCCACGTGCCCAATCTCGCCCCGGGCCGCCAGTTGGCGAAAGTCCGCCTCTTCCATGCCGGAACCGATCTTTTCCTGCAGCGCCAAGCGCCGCTCGCGCGCCGCCACCACTCGTGTAGAGGCAATGCGCCGCACGTCGCTGCACACCGCAGTCGCTACCAGCACAAGCGTATCCATAATGAAGCCGGGATTGACGCCAGTTCCAAGAATAGTTACGCCGCATTCGCGGGCCTTTGCATCGATCTCCCGCGCTAACGCAGGGTGGCGCAGCCAGGGGTATGCCAATTCCTCGCACGTGCTCACCACATTGCAGCCGGCCGCCGCAATTTCCTTGAGTTGATCTGCCACATCCGGTATGTGCGAGCCCGTCGCCTGCAGGACCACGTCTACTGACTGTGAATCCAGTACGTCTCGAAGCGAAGCCGTCACCGGGACTCCCAGCGAGTCATCTCTGCCAAGGATTTCTCCCAGGTCTCTCCCGACTTTGGCGGGGTCCACGTCTATCGCTCCAACCACCTGCAATTGGGATCGCCCCAAGGCAGTTTGTGCAATGCCACACCCCACTGCTCCCAAACCCATCTGCACGACGCGAATTGGCTTCACGATTTATTGTTCCTCCAGTATGACCGGATTTGGGCACCCGCAATTTGAGATTGCATAGCAGCAGTGAACGACCTATGCATTTCCATTAGTGATACATGGCCTGACAGAGCACCCCGCGCGACAATTAGCAGCAAGAAAAGCAGCGCCACCTCTCGCCCAAATCAGACACGCCATGGCCGTCCCTTACATTAGAACCCTGATCCGGCCCAAACTAACCAGTTGGAAAGAGCCGTCGCAGTGTCCGTGCCACGCCCTCATAATCATCATTGTGGACATATTCATCGGCGGCGTCGCGGGCAGCCTGCGTCGCGTTCCCCACGGCCACACCCAATCCCGCGAATCTCAGCATTTCAATATCGTTCACGTCATCACCAAAGGCCGCCACTTCCGCCGGATCAATACCGAGGTGCGCGCAGAGCCACGTGAGGGCCGTGGCCTTCGAGGTGTTGGGGCCCAGGATTTCGATCGCGCTTTGCCCGTCTCGCACGAACGAACTGGACTCGCGGCCTCGCCAGAAGACCAACGTGTAGTCCAGGCCGGTGGCCGTCAGCGCGTCAGCCAGCTTCTGCAACTTGTCCTCTTCACCCCAAAGCACAATTTCAATCGGATCCGGTAGGTCGGTCACAGTATTGAGGTCGACAAAGAGCGATTCGAGATCGGGACGTCGCTTGAGCTGTGCTTGAGGACTTTTGTGGGCGCGCCAATCGCCGTCGAACAGCATGCGATCTCCCGCTGCCCCATTCTCATAGATAGTCGATCGCAGATTAAGGCGGCGCGCCTCCTCCACTGCACGCCACGCCCATTCGCTCGGCAGGTAGCTCTCATACGTAATGGCGCCGGTGTGGTCGCGGATTACTGCGCCGTTGCTGAGAATCAAGAAGAGCGGTATTTCGAGCAACGGCGGCAAGAAGCTCGTAATGATGCGGCGTCTGCCGGTCGCCAGCGCCACGTGGACGCCGCGCGCTGCAAGATTCTGGAGCGTAGCTTTCGTGCCTAAAGTGACGCCTCCCTGACTGTCAAGCAGGGTACCATCAACATCTAAGGCAATTAGTCGATATGGAGTTTCAATCGTTTTGGCCGTGGACTTTACAAACGTCATTGTATATCGCTAGAGCGGCAAATCATCAGCCTCGCCTGAGCCGGCGAGACTGTCATCGTCGGGTATCTTGCCCGACTCAAGTTCGCGCACCATGTCTTCATACTCACCGGGCAGCTCTTCACCGGACTCCTCTCCCATAGTGCGCGCCAGTCGTCCAAGTGCGCGCGGATCGCTCTCATCGAAGTCATCCATAGTTGAAGGATCTTCGAAAGATACGCCGGCGCGGTGGACGGCGACCCGAGAGATCAAACGTTCCAAGTTAGTGGAGGAACAGTGCGGACACACTGGATCCTGCACTTGAGAGAAACTACGAAAAAAGTGCGTCGACGCCTTCTTGCAGTCGCCACATTGGTATTCATACGTTGGCATACGATCTTCCTGCGCAACGTGGACTCAAGAACGCCAAGGTCCCAACCAAGCCTAAAATAGCATTAACTGCAACACATTCTGCGACACGTCCGCTATGCGCGGGAGCAAGTCACAGACGCACTTGCGAACGCTCAAGGAGTCTCTTTAATGGTCGTCGTATGTAGGTGAACGCAGAGACGCGTGGCCCACTTCACCCCCCGCATTAGTTGCAAGGCCGGAATGCCAACTGAATGCTGCCAAGATTCGCGCGCACCAACTCAACTCGGATAAAACGCCAGGCTATGTTGACCTCAATCGACAATTGATCTCTATCCCTGTACCGAAGTGGAGATACACTAGCACCTCTCCCTTTCGCATTCTAGGCATTGCCGCCGTAAGGAAGTGCACGTTAAGAACCGCCAATAGACCGACAAGTCAATACAGCCTAGCGAGAAGCAGATCGCATCAGTCCGACACTATGACGCAGCGCTGCAGACGGTGTTCAATATCAAACCCGTAACCGTGTAAGGATCGCAGTTGGCGTTAGGCCGTCTGTCCTCAATGTATCCCTTTTGGTCTCTATCAACCTGCCAAGGAATGCGCACGGAGGCGCCTCTGTCAGAAACGCCGTATCTGAATTCCTTGTAGGAGCAGGTTTCATGAAGGCCGGTTAGGCGATACTCAATGCGGTCGCCGTAATTGGCAATGTGCTCATCATGGTTCCTGCCCAAAGCCTCGGCTGCCGCCACACACGCATCGATGCTTTCTCGCATCTGCCAAGTCGAGACATTCGTGTGTGCGCCAGCGCCGTTCCAATCACCAAGCACCGGCTTAGGATCGAGTCGTGCGCTTGTGTTGTACTTCTCGCCTATACGATAAAGCAGCCACCGCGCGACCCAGAGCTGGTCGGCCACCTCGGGTGCGGCGATTGGCCCAATCTGAAATTCCCATTGAGCCGGCATGACCTCGGCATTGATGCCGGCAAACATCAGGCCGGCCTCCAAGCAAGCATCCATGTGTTCTTCAACGATAGGACGTCCGAAGACTTCATCCGACCCTACGCCGCAATAGTATCCCCCCTGCGGAGCCGGGAAACCATTCCTCGGCCAACCCAAAGGCGTGACGCCGGAAAAGAACGTGTACTCTTGCTCAATGCCAAACCACGTGTCAAAGTCTGCGTACTTTTCCGCAGCGGCCGCGCAGGCAGCCCGCGTATTTGTCGGATGCGGGCTCATGTCCGGCAACAAGACCTCGCACATTACCAGCACGTTGTCGCCCCCTCGTATGGGGTCCGGACAGGTGTATACCGGGTGCAATACACAGTCCGAATTGAAACCCGTCGCCTGATTTGTGCTTGATCCGTCAAAACCCCAAATGGGCGGCTCTTCCCCTTTGGGAACGACCTTGCCCTTGCAGCGGAGTTTTGCAGTTGGCTCCACGCCATCTATCCAGAGATACTCTGCCTTGTAGAACTCCATAAATTCCTCTCAATTGTGCATCCGGCCTCTTACACTTCATTGCTAAAGGCCTAGACCAAGTCTGCACAAATATGATACACGCTCAACACGCTACATGCCAATAACAGCCTAGCTACGGGGATGATGGCGAATCCACGGTGATGAGCGCTCCAAGCGGCGTGAGCGCATATACGCTGCAGCGTAGCTGCGTTTACTTTGCAGCCTTGCTGCGTTTACGCTGCAAGCGCATTATGGTATGGTATTTAGCAACTGAATTCACCTCGGAAAATTGTATCGGCGTATCGTTGCCAAACAACGGTAAAGTCGCCCATTACTTGGAGGAAACACGACGCGTGAGACGATTTGACTATGCTGCACCATCCCAAACATTTGAGGCTTGTGCACTGCTGGCAGACCGCGGCGATGACTCGCGAGCGCTGGCGGGTGGTACAGACCTCATTGTGCAGATGAGGGAACGCGGACGTAAGGTTCCCCTCATCGTCAGCTTGCGCAATCTTGAAGATCTTAAGGGCATCAGCCAGAATGCCGACGGCACACTGACTATCGGTGCTATGGCATCCGGCAATGAAGTGACCCACAGCCCGCTAGTGCAAAATCAAGCCTTTTTCATAAGTGAAGGCGCGGAGCTTCTCGGTTCAATTCAGATCCGCAATCGCGGCACGCTTGGCGGCAATGTGGGCAACGCCGCGCCAAGTGCCGATGCGGCCCCGCCCCTCGTGGCCGCTCATGCTACTGCCTATATCGTTGGCAAGAAGGGCACCCGTGAAGTCCCCGTGGGCGACCTCATGACGGGGCCCGGTCAGCTTGCACTCGAACCCGGCGAGTTGATCCAATCGTTCACGATTCCGGCACTGCCGTCCCACACCGGAACACGCTACGTGCGTCATGTGCCGCGGCGTGAGATGGATATCGCCGTGGTCGGGGTAGCAGCCCTTGTCACGCTGGAAGATGATTTGGAAACCATCAAGGACGCCAGCGTCGTCCTCTCCGCCGTTGCACCCACCTGGCCGCATGCTACCACCGCGGAACAGGCACTTCGCGGCCAGCCGGTCAACGAAAAGACACTGGCAATTGCCGGCGAGGCCGCCGCGGCTGATTCGCGGCCGATCTCGGACGTCCGTGCATCGGCAGAATACCGCCGCATGATGGTGGACGTCTACACACGTCGAGCCCTCACGACGGCTATCGAACGCGCCAGAGCAGCGAGTTAACGACACCTAATTGGCACAACTACATTTTTGGAGGCAGCAAGAGCGATGGACTATCCGTTGCAACTAACGGTAAACGGTTTACGGGTGAAGCGAATCGTTGAGCCGCAGGTGCGGCTTCTCGACTTCCTCCGCGAAGACTTGGGCCTTACCGGCGCGAAAGAGGGCTGTGGCACCGGTGACTGCGGCGCGTGCACCGTGCTCGTAGACGGTGAACCGCACCACTCCTGCCTAACCCTCGCCGTTGAAGCCGAGGACGCGGCGGTAACCACCGTCGAGGGACTTGTAAGCAATGGCAAGCTGAACGCGGTGCAATCCGCGTTCGTTAGCAAAGGCGCAACGCAGTGCGGTATTTGCACTCCCGGCTTTGTGGTAATGGCAACCGCATACTTGCGCGACAATCCTAATCCCACTGACGATGAGTTGCGCATGGCTATTGCGGGCAATTTATGCCGCTGCACCGGCTACGAACCCATTGTGACTGCGCTACATTCTGTTATTGACGGCAAAGTAGAGTTGATCGAAGTGGCGCCGGAGCCACGGGAGCTTGTACCTGAGCCCGAAGGCGAAATCTAACCGCCTAAGCGCTTTCCACAGACTGCACGTCTAAATATCGCGAGGAGGAGGAACCATGGCAAAAGTGGTGGAACGTCCGCAAGAGAAGACCGCGCTACGTGTCGCTAATAAACCGGTGACCCGCATTGACGGTATCGAGAACGTCACGGGCGCCGCCAAGTTTGGCGCTGACTTCTCATTGCCCGGAATGCTCTGGGGCGCAATCCTGCGCAGCCCACACGCACATGCCCGCATCAAGGGTATCGATTACTCTAAGGCGCTGGAGGCGCCCGGCGTCGTTACGGTCGCAACCGCCGCCGACTTTGCAGAGGATGTGGTGGAGCCCACGTCGCGTCCCCACAACGTCTTCGCCGGTGACTTTGCTCTCTTCCTTGGAGAGCCGATCGCCGCGGTGGCCGCCGTCACGAAAGAGGATGCGGATGCAGCGCTCGAACTCATCAAGGTCGACTATGAGCCGCTTCCCCACGTGCTCGACCCGTTGGAAGCCATGGAACCCAACGCCCCCGTCATACGGCATGGAGACGGCGGCGAGATTGACCGCACCGAGATGTCGTTCCATTCTTCCGTTGCTTCATCCGCAGAGGACATGGATGAATCCGGCAATATCTCCTCCCAGGTGCAGTTTTCGCGCGGCGACTTAGAGGAAGGTTTTGCTGAAGCGGACGTTATTAAGGAAGGCCGTTTCACGGCGGCCATGGTGCACCAGACCTATATTGAGCCCCATGCTGCGCTGGCCCATTACACGCCGTCCGGCGACATGAAGATGTGGGTTACGTCACAGGGGCAGTTCTACGTGCGGGATACGGTAGCGCGCTTGCTGAAGCTACCGGCCCATAAAGTAATTGTACAAGGCACTGCCATCGGCGGTGGCTTTGGCGGCAAGATGACACTGCTGGCGCCAATTCCCGCCATCCTCTCTAAAAAGGCGCGCCTGCCTGTAAAGGTGGTGTGGAGCAGAAGCGAAGAACTCGTCGCTGCCAATCCGGCGCCGCAATCCGTAATCGACGTGAAGGTCGGCGCGAAACGTGACGGCACGCTAACTGCCTTGCAGGGCCGCGTGGTCATGGATACCGGCGCCTATCCCGGCTCACCAATGTCAACGGCTACGATGCTCTTGGGAAGCTGTTACGTCTTCCCCAACATGGAATTGGAAGGATTCGAAGTACTGACCAATAAAGTAAGCGTTGGCGCTTACCGCGCTCCCGGCGCGCCGAATGCTGCACACGCGGTTGAAAACGTGATGAGCTGGGTCGCGCAAGAGCTTGGCATGGACCCGGTGGACTTCCGCCTGCAGAACGTGATTAAGGAAGGCGACCGCTGGCCGAACGGTCAACCCCTGCCGGACGTTGGCGGTGTGGAGGTGCTTGAAGCCATCAAGGAGCATGCGGTATGGAGTACGCCCCTTGCGCAAGGGAGTAACGGCAAGCCCCGCGGCCGCGGCGTGGCAATCGGTTGCTGGTCCGGTGGCGCGGGTGGTTCCGCAGCCACCATCAAGCTCGAAGCCGACGGCTCGTTTAGCATCCTCGTCGGTACGATCAACCTTACCGGTTCATCGACCTCTATCGCTCAAGTCGCTGCCGAGGAATTGCGCATACCCCTCGAATACGTGAGCGTATCGCAAGGCGATACGAACGAAGCGCCCTATGGCCCGGTGGCAGGCGGCAGCCAGATCACTTACACGATGAGCCTTTCGACCGCCGCTGCTGCCCAAGAAGTGCTGCGGCAGATGAAGACAGTCGCGGCGCAGCGCCTTGGCGCAGACGCCGATGAGATCGAGTATGACGACGGTAAGATGTGGGCAAACGGCAACCCTGATCGTTATGTCACCTACAAGCGCATTTCGGATGAAGCAGTCGGCTCTGCCAACGGCCCCATCATCGGCACGGGCCACGGCAAGCCGGCACGCGGCAGTCCCGGTTTCGCCGGTACCATCGCTGACGTTGAGGTCGATACGGAGACCGGTTTGGTCACCATCCTCAACCTTGTGGGCGTTCAGGACGCCGGTTTTGCCATCAACCCGCTTTCGGTGAAAGGCCAAATCCAGGGCGGCATCATTCAAGGGGTCGGCTACGCCCTGCTGGAAGAGATCGTCTACGACGAAGACGGCCGCGTGCGTAATCCCGGTCTTCTCGACTATCGCCTGCCCACGGCAGCGGACGTGCCCGACGTGGACGCTGTCATCGTCGAGAAATACAATCCCTACGGCTGGCACGGTACCCGAATCGTTGGCGAGCCCAGTATCGTACCGCCGGGTGCCGCCATTACCAGTGCCATCAGCGATGCCCTCGGCATTCCGCTGCATAACATGCCGCTCACGCCGGAGCGGATTGTGATGGCCCTCAAAGACGCGAGGTCGAATGGCGAGCCATCCGCATAGGCGGGGTCGTTTCGACAATTAGGAAAGGGGCGTCATGCAAACTGACGCTCCTTTCTCCTTAAGTGTGGGCGAGGCCGGTGCGGGAGCAATCACCCAACGAGCCATGCTCTGTGAATGCTAGGAAAAGGGCGGCTATCAACTAGGCTAGCGGCTTAATGACGGTTGTCTCTGCTTACAAAGTACTCTTGCAAGTATAGCGCGCGATTTGGGGTGCACGCCGGTGTGCAAGCGGCACTCCCTTAGAACAAAAGAAGGAGAGGTAAGACTATGGAGAAGCTGCAGGTTGGCTTTGTCGGTCTCCGCCGTGGCGGGGGCCTCGTGCGTGCCCTGGCCGCTCACCCCCGCGTCGAAGTAGCCGCGCTATGCGATTTGAACGAAGAGACGCTTGTCACCATGGGCAAGGACTTTAGCTTGCCGGAAAAGAGGCTCTACACCGCATTTGAGCACTTTGTCAACGCTCCGCTGGACGTCATCGTAATTGCGACTCCCATCGAGTTCCACGCGCAGCAGTCCATCGCCGCTATGGAAAGCGGCAAGCACGTGCTGTGCGAACAGACTGTGGCCTATACGCTGGACGAGTGCGCGGCAGTCATCGCCGCCCAAGAGCGCACCGGCAACGTCTACATGATGGCGGAGAATTACTGCTACTTCCACTATATGCGCGAATGGCGCGAACTCATCGCAAAGGGCACACTCGGCACACTTTTCTACGCGGAAGCGGAGTATGTCCATGAGATTGCCGATCTGCTGCGCGATCCGGCAACCGGCCAACCAAAGTGGCGGCTGCCTCGTGCCCCAATCTGGTATTGCGCGCACACGCTCGGCCCGGTGCTCACCCTCATGGATGACCGCATTGTGAAGGCTACCGGAGCGTCCTCCGGTAGGAATATGCATCCCGAAGAAGAGGGATTGGGCCACCTGGACATGGAAGTGGGCTTGTTCCAGACCCAGAGAGGCAACGTGGTCAAAATCCTGCGCAGCCAGGTGGCGCACCGGCACCCGCACTCGGTCTACTACACGCTATACGGCACCAAAGGCTTTATCGAAAACGGCCGCCACATCGAAGACCGCGCCTCAACCGGACGCTACTTCAATGTAGACACCATGTCTAAGCAGACCGGAGCAGAGGAGATTGCTTGTCCGACGATTGATCCCAATGCGCCGCCTGAAGCCCACCACGGCGGCCATGGCACTTCCGAATACTTCATGGTGCAAGACTTCATTGCAGCCATCGACGCCAATACAAAAGCGCCCATAGATGCCGTACGTGCCGTGGAGTTTACCGCACCCGGTATCGTCGCCCATGACGCCGCCATGCAGAGCGGCGTTTGGCTGGACGTGCCGCAATTTCGCTAGAGCGAGCAATGCCTGTGCCGGTAATCACTGAGACACTCTTTGCTCGTGCTCTCCGGTAGCGCAGGTTTGCAACTGCGCTCGCTCACTGCCAGGGAGTCCCTATTTTGGCCCGCTCCCACTTTTCCTTATTGCCGGGGGAGAATTTGCCGCTCACCATTGGTAGTCTGGTGTTTAGCAAACGTACCTATAGGTAGTAAATCGAGGCACTAACTGTGGCGAACACTAACCGACCGAACATTCTTCACATCATGGTCGACCAGATGCGCTTCGACGTGCTGGGCGTTAACGGCAGCCCAATCTGCCGCACGCCTACGCTGGACCGTCTTGCGCAAGAGGGCGTCAACTACGCTGAGGCCTATACACCGGCGGGAATTTGCTCACCGGCGCGTGCCTCCATGGTGACCGGGCGCTACTCCCACAACCACGGCATCTACAACAACTGTCACATGGACGACTCCATTCTCGTAGAGCTGCCGCCGGAGGAAGTTACCTATAGCGAACTTCTGAACGGGCTCGGCTACCGCCTCGGACACGTCGGCAAGTGGCACATTGGCCGCGAAAACGGGCCCACGACGCGCGGCTTTCATGACGTCGGCGCGCAGAGCATCGGCGATTACCGGCGGCAACTTGGCATTCCCATCCGTCCGCCGACACCGCCGGACGCGGTCTATGCCACCTATCCTAACGAGCAATTCCTCATCTCCGGCACGGAGCAGATCCCGGAAGAAGGAAACTTGATGTACTACTTCGCGGAAGAGGGCATGCGCCTGCTCCGCGAGTACGATGACCAACAGCCCTTCTACCTGCGGGTAGACTTCAACGGACCGCATCATCCGTACGTCGTTCCCGAGCCCTGGGCGTCGCTCTACGACCCGCAGCAGATTCCGCCGTGGCCGAATTTTTACGACACGCTCGAGAAAAAGCCGCAGGTGCACACTCGCCACAAATACCATCGCGGCGTGCAGGACTTCACCTGGGAGGATTGGCAGCCGGCCGTCGCCAAGTATTTTGGCTACGTCAGCTTCCTGGATTCACTGTTCGCCAAGCTACTGCAGACCCTTGACGATCTCGGCATTCGCGATGAGACGCTCGTCATCTTCAATACCGACCACGGCGACTTCACCGGCAGCCACGGACAGTTCAACAAGGGACCGCTACTCTATCAAGAGGTCTACCACATCCCAATGGTCATGCGCTGGCCGGGACAGATTCCTGCCGGTACCACGACCACGCAGTTTGTCAGCCTCATCGACATCATGCCCACCATTCTGCGGGCCACAGACCTGCCTATCCCAGAGAACATCGATGGTAAAGCGCTTCAGCCGTTGTGGCGCGACCCCCAGCACGCAGCCTGGCGGGACACAATAGGGTGCGAATTTCACGGCGACGAGTGTGGACTCTTCTCGTCGCGCCTGATTCGTTATCAGAACTATAAGCTCGTGTACAATCCGCACGCCATAGATGAACTCTACGACCTGGAATGCGATCCCCATGAGCTGGAGAATCGGTTTGATGACGCAGCGTACCGGGATATCCGGCATGACCTGCAACTCCGCCTGCTAGTCTGGATGAATGAGACGACCGACCCGTGGCGGCACTGGGCGGCGAAATGGCTGCCGCTTGCGTAGCGCCCGGGGCAAATAACTCGACCCTATTCATGAGAAACGGAACAGAGATTGCACAGTAGCGCCGGAGCTTGTCCCCCGCTTGAATTTGTGTGAAAGTGGTACGGGTTAGATGGATGCCCGCGCGGGCAAGAGTGACTGGCTGGACTGTTGCCCGGTCGCAAAACATGGACCTAAGGGCTCTTGAGAAAACAGGCACCCTTGCCACAAGAAACCGCAAGCCCACAGAAAATGAGCTCTCGCACAGACTCGTTTATTACCGCCCTGCAGGCGCAAGTCATCCTCGACAGCCTGGACCGGCTCGCCCTTTACACCGATATCCTGGATGACGCCATTGGGCAGAGCTATTGCGCCATGCTGCGCCACGCGACAGGCGAATCACCTCTTCAATTCATCGCAGCCTTGGCCCGGCTCAGCGGATTACTCGGAGAGCACGCAGAGCTAGAGTCGGCGCAATCTCATGGAGATGCCTGGCAAAGCTACCTCCTCACCCGCCTGCTGGAGGCCGAGAACGCCTTCTCGCGCAAAGCGGAAGTCACCGGTTTTGACGGGCTGAGTCCTGCTCTCACTGCCTTGGCCGAGCAAGACCTTGCCATACTCCAGCAGCTTTTCGCGCTCAACGCTGAAACTCTGAGATCCTTCGTGGCACAGCAGAGTTGGGAAGAAGCGCTGCCGTATCTGGCGTGGGAGGACTTTTCCTCACTCGGGCCATCCGGCAGCCATGCGCCCACCGCAGAGACTGGGAAAGCGCTCGCTGCAATGCAAGACTGGCGGGAAGCCGTTCCGCTGCTCGCGACGCACTATCGTCAGCACGGTACGGGTGACTTTGCGCGCTACCATGCCTTTCGCTGGGTGCACGCCGCCCACGGCGGCCGTTTGCAGGGCGTTGCCCACCCTGACCCCGTTCGCTTGGAGGAGCTCATTGGTGACGAGCGCCAGCGTCGGCTCCTCATGCAAAATACCGAGCACTTGCTTGCGGGCTACCCGGCCAATAATGTTCTGCTGTGCGGTGATCGAGGCACTGGGAAGTCGTCATCGATCAAGGCGCTGCTGCACCGCTACAATAGTCGCGGCCTTCGCCTGGTTGAAGTAGCCAAGGATGACCTCGGCGAATTTCAATCCATCGTTGAGAGACTTCGCGCTCGGCCGCAGTCCTTCGTCATCTTCGTGGACGACCTTTCCTTCGAGCCCCATGAGACTGACTACAAAGCTCTGAAGGCCGTTCTCGAAGGAAGCGTCGCGGCCCAACCGCGCAACGTCGTCATCTACGCAACGTCAAATCGCAGCCACCTCATCCGCGAGAATTTCTCCGATCGCGCAGGTATCTTGGACGGGGAAGTCCACCCCAAAGAGACTCTACAAGAGACCTTTTCACTTAGCGACCGGTTCGGCATCCGCATTTCCTTTGTTTCGCCTTCGCAAGCGCAGTATCTTGCGATCGTTGCGGCCCTTGCCGCGCAACGAAACCTGCCGATTCATGCAGCAGCGCTCCGCGCCCGTGCCATCACTTGGGCACAGCAGCAGAATGGCTTCTCCGGTCGCACCGCGCGCCAATTCGTGGACTACCTGGAAGGTGAGTTGGGAGCAAGCGAGTCGTTCTAAGCTCGCAGTACCTCGCAGGCCCTTGTCGCCAAAGGCGAATTCAAGCTCGCCGGCACAGTCAGGTCGCCCAATAAGCTAGTGCGTTAGGTTGCGCGTGGGGAATCCTCCATCCGCTCCACAGTTGTTTTCTCTTGCTTTGAGCCTTTGGCCTAGTCTAAGTTCCGGAGGTTTGGCAATTAGTAGACCTAGACTTGATAGCTTTGCAGGACTGCATTTCATGTCATTCCGAGCGTAGCGAGGAATCTAGAAATCCCCGCACCCTAGATTCTTCGTCGCTGCGCTCCTCAGAATGACAGAGTGAGGAGCGCTTTGGGTGTAGGTGCGCGCGATGTCTCGCGTATCGGGACGGCCCAAGTCCAAATCTACTAATCCCGGGAGGTTCTCCTCTTGACAATTACAAGGCGAGAATCTATACTTTTCGCAACAGCGATTAGATTGAAGGATGCTCGCATCGCTGTATAGAGTTCTAGGCTTAAGTGCAAACGGGAGGACGACGCAATGTCTGACTTTCACATGACGCGACGACGGCTACTTGGTACCGGCGCCACTATTGGGGCGGCCGGTCTCCTAGCTGCGTGCGGGACGGCACAGATGACCGGTGGTGAAGCAGCGCCGGCGGATGAAGAGACATCCACAGAGGCCGCTCAGCCTGAAACCATGGAAGTGGTGAACCTTGTCTACGCGTCGCCGGAGAGTCCGGCGCGCCAAGAAAAGGAAATCGCCATCTTCGACGACTTCAACGATCAGCACGCCAACATTCAGGTTGAAGTAGCGGGTCAGGCGGGCGGCTGGCGCGGCGTATATGAGAAGTTCATGACCGCCCACGCCGGAGGTGTAACCTTAGACTTCGTGCACAACGGCTGGTTGACGTGGGACCGCATGTTCCAGGCAGGTGCCATTCTCGACCAGACTGAATTCTTCAAGGCCGACAAGCTCGTGCCGGAAGAATTGTTCATTGAATCATCATTGTTCGAGTGGGTGCTCGACGGCGTACTCGGCGGCATGCCCATCAGTACGTCTTCCGATGCCATGGCCTACAACAAGGACATGTTTGCCGAGGCCGGACTGGAAGAGCCGCCGGTGGACACGAGCGCCAAGTGGTGGAACATGGACACGTTTCTCGATTACGCGCAGAAGCTGACCGGCGACGGGCAGTTCGGCTTTGGCGGCAGCTTGGGCGGCGGCAACGCGGCGGGCGAGACCACCGGAACCTACTTTGGCCAGGGCCCGTGGGACGATGACAAGAAAGTGGCCTTCATCAACTCACCCGGCATCATGCAGGGGCTTGAGTTCTGGCGGGACGTGACCGAGGTCAAATACCACGTACAGCCCAACCCAGACGAGACCAGTGCGTTGAAGGGCGGCCAGCGCATGAATACCTTCGTCACCGGCAAGATCGGTATGCAGGTATCCTTCATCAACCAGGACACGAACTTCAACTGGGCCGCCGGCACGCTGCCGCATGACGGTGATGGCCCCAGTAGGTCAGCGCGCATTTCCAACCACGGTCTACAGATCGGCAATGCGGGGACGGAAGAGGCCGTATGGACTGTATTCACGTGGTTCATGACACCGGAGAATGCCGGACGCTTCCCGCGCACGGCCGGACACGTCGTCTCACCGTTCATAGACCCAGCGTACTCTGAAGTTTCCCAAGAAGTGTTCCGCAATCAGCTTGGCATTGATCCCAGGGCGTACTTCCTGCAAGCACAGCAAACGCGGCCTCATGGGTGGGGCATGCTTAAGTACAGCGCGTGGGAGAAAATCCGCGACCAGGCGCGTCCGCGCTATCGCGAGGAGTATCAACTGGGCAAAGTCGATACGCGGGAGTATGCGGACTGGTTCCAGAAACTCATCACGGACGAGATGAGCGCCTACTTCTCAGGCGGAGGGTAGCGGAACAGCAAACCAGTAGCAGAGAAGAGACTGGGTAGCGGGGTCGGCACATGCCGACCCCGCTACCGTTTCACTAGGATTCTCCAACTCACGGTTCCTTATAACTACCTGACGCGGCACGCCTGCAATATCGCCAAGCTGAATCCTATAAAGTAAGATTAGCCGTGTAAGTAAACGCATCTCTGTTACGCTGTTGTAGAAGAACTCTACTGCTGCGCCGTGAAGATAAGGGGCCCCGAATCAAATGTCCGCTGCACAACCCAATATCCTGCTCATAACCACGGACCAGCAGCGGTTCGATACTATCGGCGACGCCAAACCGCCTTTTCTCCGCACCCCCCACATTGATTTACTGGGCTACCAAGGCGTGCAGTTCACGCGTGCCTACGCCGATTGCTCGCTCTGCGTACCGGCGCGCGTGGGTATCATGACGGGCAAGCAGGTGTTCACCCACGGCGTAGCCAACAATGAACAGACCACCAAGGTGATGGGAAGGGAGGCCACCCTGCCGACGTACCTGCGCGCATGCGGTTATCAGACTGCCGCCATCGGCAAGATGCACTTTGGACCCCAGCGGGTGCGCCACGGGTTTGAGGAGATGACTCTTCCAGATGACTACTTTCGCGAGATGCGCCACTCCGGCAACGACCTGCAACCAATGCACCACGGCCTCGGCCAGAATGAACTCTACCCTACCCTTGCTACCGTGCCCGAGAGCCTTACCATGACCTCCTGGATCGCCGAGCGGTGTGTGGAGTATATTCTCGTGCGCCGCGATCCCACGCTCCCGTTCTTCCTTTGGTGCTCGTTCGCCAAACCGCATCCCCCGCTCGACGCGCCTGAGCCGTACTATTCGATGTATCAGAATAGCCCGATACCGGCACCGGCCATTGGCGAGTGGCGCGATAGCGCGGACTGCCCCATATCGTTCCAGCGTCAAGCGCAGCGGCGCGCATTTGACAGCATTTCCGATGAGGCTATCCACGCTGCTCGCGCCGTGTACTACGGGCTCATCACGCAGATCGATCATGTCATCGGCCGCATCATCAGCGCCTTGGAGGACAGGGGCCTCTTCAATGACACGTTCATCATGTTTGCCTCCGATCACGGCGAGATGCTGGGCGACCATCGCAACGGCGCCAAGACCTTCTTCTATGAACCCGCCTCCCGCGTGCCGTTTATGCTGCGTATGCCGCAGAGCTGGGAAAATCGCCGTCACGGTACAACGGTAGACTCACCCATTACCCACGCCGACATTCTGCCGACGCTCGTAGGGGTAGCAGGTGGCACGCAGCCCAGCGACAGTGACGGCCAAGACCTGGTTGCGCTGGCACTGGACGAACTTGAACACCCCCGCCGCTACCTAGAGGCCATGAGCGGACCGCGCTGGCCGCAGGCAGAGCGCATTCCATGCGTCTATATGGCACTTACCGATGGGCAGTGGAAGTATATCTGGTACCCGGAAGGGCCCACAGAACAGCTCTTCAATCTGGCTGAGGATCCATCGGAACTCCACAATCTGGCTGGCGAGGCACGCTGCGCAAGTCAGAAACAGGAGCTCAAGAGCGAGCTGATCGCAAGGCTTCGGGCACGAGAATCGGTCTATTTGGAGGACGGCAACCTTCCTGCGCGAGAGCCTCAAGGTGATACCACTGCCGACCGCCGGAATACGGCCACCAACCACGCGGGGTTCCGCACCGAATACAGCGATCTTGACGTCCGTCACTAGGCGAAGCAGCACGCGCGGCGTGGCATGGGTACAATAGTCCTATCCGCGCAGAAAGCGCGCCACCCCGGGACGAAGGGACGAGGAGTGCGCTGCTTCTCGTAGAGCGGTGGACATTGAGCACAGTATGAAGAGCCGGAGATGGCACGCACTCCCGCACGCAAGCGCAAGCGTATCAAGCTGAGTAGCAGAACAAGGAGCACGACATGCCGAGCAACTTACTAGAGGTCTTTACGAATTGTTACGGACGCTACGGGGTGCGCGCGGCGATTGATCTCGCGCCGCAGGCCGGCATCACCCATCTGGAACTCGCTATGAAACAGCACGGCGGCGTGCTGGAGATTCCGGAGGACGTCGTCGCCAGTGAGAAGTTGGGTGACGAAGGGATCCAGAATCTGAAGAGAGAGCTGGATGCACACGGTCTCACCGTAATCAGCGCGAATGGGTCCGATAACCTCATGGACCCTGACGGGTTTCAGCGCATCGCGGAACGCATGCGTCTTGCGGCGGGCATTGGCGCTAAATACTTCGTCGGCTTGGGCGGCGAACCGGCAGAGGAAGATCGTTCTGACTTCTTCGATAAAATGGGAGCCATCGGCGACGTGGCGGCCAAGCACGGTCTCACTATTGCCCTCGAAACCCATCCCGGAATCACGCAGAATGCAGAGGCCATCCTCGATACCATGCAGGCGCTACAGCATGACGCCATCCGCATTAATTTCGACACGGGCAATATCCTGTTCTACAACGAAGGCGCCGACGTTTACCGCCAGCTTGAACAGGTCATGGACTATGTGGTGCACATGCATTTGAAGGATAGCCGCGGCGGCTACCGGGATTGGTACTTCACGGCAATGGGGGACGGCGGCGCCGTTGACTTCGCCCGCATAGGCGAAATTACCAATAACGCCGGCTTCTTCGGTCCATACAGCTTGGAGATTGAGGGCATTAGGGACGAGCCGGAACCGACGCTGGAGCAGCGCCAAGAGCGCGTCGTCCGCAGTGTAGAACACCTACGGTCCGTCGGCTTTCTGGATTCCTAATAGCTAAGAACGAGGCTCACTCTTCAAGAGTGACTGTGCCTTCCCAGAGAAGACTATCGCCTGTGCCAAATTGACCGGTCCTAATCTCTTTGATGGCGTAGTCGGGTGTCGCGCGAATCGCTACACAGCGCTCCCCTTTGCGCTCGCCAAACTCCCTAAACTCAAAGTCGAGCACGTCAATTGACCCCTGATTGCGCTTGTCCCATAGGTCTCTCGGATCGACCGGCACTATGTGCAACAGGATTCGTGCCTCAGTGTCAGCCTGGCTACAAGGCTCCTTCACATAGATCAGCGTGTGCTCATGGCGATACACTGTGAATTGAGAACGAAGTAAGGGTTCGCCCGCTTCTTCCACCAAGCGGCTCTTGTACGATTCAGTGTAGTATTCGCTGAGCCAGGAGTTAAGTGGCCGGCTTGAACTGGTCTGGCCTGTCCTTATGCGGCCGATAGTAAAAGGCGGCAGAACTCGGATTGCGAGACATGTGTCCCCTGCCCGCCAACCAAAGTTCCTAAAGTCGAAGTCTCGAGTTGAATGGGCCCGGCCCGGCAGTTCCTCCGGGTTGAGTGGGAATGTATGCAGAAAGAAGGAAGACTCCTCCTCCGCCACGTCGCATTGCTCGCGAATGTAAATCAGCCGATCCTCAATTAAGTACACATCATACCTCGATTGGGCGATTCGCTCGCCTCTCTCAAGCATGCGCACATCTCCCCCGGATTCCCGCAGCAGCCGCCGTAACACAACGGGAACGTCATAGACAGCATATTGGCCATGTAGGTCCGGTGCAGTATCCTGCAAAATCGAATCGCCAAGTGCCAGGGTCCTATACCTGTACACGCCAAAATCAAACAGGCCAATTTCATGATTGTTGACCACATGTGCCAACTGAAATAACGGCGTCCCAGCGCCAATTGACAATAAGATTCCCAATGCCCCAAGTAGTACGAGGCGCAGCGCGCGCCTTGGAATCCAGTCGACACTTGAGCCTGCAAATGCGGCCGCGCAATAGTAGCTGAGCAGCGCAAGAGATGGAATAGACCCTCGCAATAGCAAGTCATTAAACTTTCCAAAGTAGAGCCATGGCAAGACAAACAGCGAAATCACGCCTGCAATTAAGAAAGGATCTCGGATCAAACTTGGCCGCAAGACCACAACTAAAACTGCCAGCAGCAAGAATCTAGTAAAGTAGATCGCCGGTATCTCTCGTAGCAGCCTGGGCCAAGCGTCGGTATATACTGTCCACACCCAACCAAAGGGCAAGGATGTAACGGGCCCACTGAGCAAGTATGTACATAGCAATCCAGCGATAGGAATCGCCAAGAGCAAGTTTTGCCACTGAATGAGTGGCCGTATGCCGTTCGCAAGAACCAAAGCAATGACCAGCGGCAGCAAGGCAACCGCCACAAAGGGCGACCATAAGAGACTTGTCGCAAGCAGAATTCCACTTACCGATAAGAATCGCGGCTCCTTGTGTAACTGCAACAAGAGCAAGACATAGAGCACCCCGGCAATAAAGTGTTGGGGCGCCCGCATTAGGCTAGCCATATGTGGATGGTACATGCTCGGCATATTCACAGACTCCGCCCAAGCTCTCCATTGGGCCAGCCACAACCTGCTCCACTCTTGCGGGTCAACGCCCACCTCAATCCAGTCCTTGCCCTCAGGCAAAGCAACTCGCATTGTGTCAATGCCACTAAAGAAGACGAGGATTAGGGCTGCACTAATGACCAACCAACCGCGATAGCCCCGCGTGAAAAGGAGTAACATAAGAGCGACACCAAACCACGTCCAGAGTGGGATCGCCCAGTTTAACGCCGCCACTCCAAGCAACTTGGCGAGTAGTCCAGGTACCATATAGTAGCCAAGGTAGTAGCGAAGAAGAGGTGGTGACTCCAAGTACGAAGGCAGGTACGTAGGCCAATCACCAATGCTAAGATCGAGGAAGATAGCTCTATGCTTGCTCCAATCAAATGTGTTGATCTCAAACACCCCACCGGCAGCCGTCGCCAATACCCAGCCTGCGGCCATCAAGAGTAGCACGAAGTCTGTTGGGCGGAGCGACACCCGCCATGAACCGGACAAGGCCCGCCACAACCCCAGCGCTATCAAAGCAGCCATTGGGATTCCAAGCCACCACTGAAACCATCCCACCAGCCAGACTACCAGTGGCGTCATCAGATAGAGGATTGCCAGTCGATGCGGTACAGAGAGCGAGGGGAATGCAATGCCCTGGCTGCCCTCGCGACTCCGCTTAAGTAGAGTTCCTACGGTTTTCATCCACCAAAATCCGAAGGTATGGTGAGTGACCGCTGGCGAAACCAAACCCAACATTGTGACTTTAGTCTAGACACGCGGATCGTGACCCAGCCACTTGTCGAGGAACGGAAAAGAGCCTCTGCCGTGTATTTCGTGCTTGCCTTCGAACACGCCCAACACGCAGCGGTCGCCCAAACCGAGTTGAGCGTAGTGGGGGTGTAGACGCGCAAATTCCACCTCCGCCTCCCTGTAATAGACCGCGCGATCTTGCGTGCCCTGCTCGATGAAAAGCGGTCGGGGGCAGATGAGCGAGCCGAGGTCGGAATCGGAAAACTCAAGAAGCTGGCCTAAATAGTATTGATGCTGTTCATCTGTTGTAACGTAAGCACGGTAGTGCTCAGACTCTGTATTGAGCTTGCGGGTGCGCTCGTTGAAGTATGCCGAAACCACTGCAACCTTGATTCGCGGCTCCAGCGGCGTGAACCAGAGGGTCATAGTGCCGCCTTGCGAGAGACCGTAGAAGCCGATGCGCTCCGGATCGACTTCCGGCAACGTCTGCAGATAGTCGATCACTTTCATTTCGCGCCAAATCTCTAAGCCCATCAACCGTCTGCCAACTACAATGGCCTTGTTATGTAAACGCACGCGCCGCGGCGTACCGTTGATGCAATGCGGCGCAAAGACCACGTAGCCCCGCTCCGCAAGACGCCGGCCGTAGCTGTGGTAGGCATCGTCCTGCTCCAGAAGTCCGGCGACTGCTTGCACGGCCCCGCCAAGACCGTGCTGTGTCACCACGGCCGCCCGGGGCTCGGTAATCCCTTTAGGCACCAATAAGTAGCCAAAGAGCCGCACGCCGGGCAGCATGCCAAGCGTAACGGCGTAGACCGTATGGTCGGCGCGCTCCGCCACCACGCGCCGTTCAGGATTGAGCGGCACTCGCTCGTACTCCGGCGGCAACCCGCCCATCATCGCTAACCACGCCTCGCGGTTAGGGGCGACAGACTCCGTGTATGCGTCCGCGCTGGCGTAGTCGCGTTGCCAGCGCGCCGCGCGCTCCTGATACGCCTGATCGGCCAGCGCGTCCAAGTAGCGATCGTGCTGCCCGTTCGTATCGTCGCGCATCGCCTGAATTGCGTCCTGATCTACGAACACAGGCGGCGGTGGCGTCCGCTCCTCACTCTTGACGGCGGTATTCCGATTCGGTGGGAGACCATCGTTCAGCCACCGATCGAGAAAGGCAAATGACTCCACACCGTGAATTTCGTGGACACCTTCAAATTCTCCCCACTCACAATGCTCTCCAATCCCTAAGCGCTCATAGATGTCTTTCAGTGGGAAGAATTCCTCGCGTGCACTCTCGATGTAGTACGAACTGTCACCCTGTCCATGCTCGATCATTACCGGGCGCGGACAAATCAACGAACCAAGATCATAGTCAGAGAACTCTGTCAGAAAGTCCGGCTCGAAGTAGGACTGCTCCTGAGTATTGATGAAGGGTCGGTAGTGGGGAGAGGCTACAAGCTGCTTCTTGGTGCGCTCGTTATAGAAAGCCGAGATAATGGTAGCGCGGATGCGGGGTTCAAGCGGTGGGAACCAGAGCGCCATCTTGCCGCCTTGCGAAAGGCCGTAAAATCCAATCCGCTCGCTATCCACCTCGGGCAGCGTTTCCAACAGATCAACCGCCCGCATCTCCCGCCATATCTCCAAGCCCATCAGTGTGCGCCCGACGAGCAGCGCCTTATTGTGCAAGCGGTTGCGCCAGTCGACGAAATTGATGCAGTGCGGGGCGAGCACCACATAGCCGCGCTCCGCCAACCGCTGTCCGAACTTATGATAGGCGTCATCCTCTTCCACCAGACCCGCGATGGAATGGGGTGTGCCGCCCATGCCGTGCTGGCAAATCACAGCCGGCCTCGCGGCCTCGATGTGCTTCGGTACCAGCAGATGGGCAAACGAGCGGATTCCCGGGAGCGTCCCAAAGGTCACGGCATAGACGATGTGATCGGCACGTTCAGCCACCACATGACGCTCCGGCGCCAGCGGCACACGCTCCTCTGCCGTGGGCCAGATTCCCAGCATATTGCGCCAGTGCTCGCGGTTTTCTGCAACAGACTGAGAATACGCTCGTGCGCTCGTATAGTCACGCTGCCACTTGGCGCGCCGCCAGTCGTACGCCTGAGTGGCGAGGGAATCGAGATACCGCTCCAATTGCGCCGCCTGGTCCCAGCGCACGAATTCAATTGCGTTGGGCGATGCAAAGCCAGCCATCTGTGACACCTACGGGCTCCTTCCTTATGAATAGCACGAACACTTCAATAGATTAATAGCATGCTCATGGGATCGGCACGGGGCCTCCCACGGTCTTGTAGACGGATGAGCAAACGCCGGGACGCACTTAAAGAAAGGATCGTTGCTGTAAGAAGCGTATCGCCAGGAGCTGCATCATGCAGCTTAAGGGCCACGGCCATGCTGCAGTAAAGAGCAGCCCAAATGTGTGATCCGGGCGTTGGTCGCCGCAAGCGCCGCTCTTGCCCGATTCGTATTCTTGCCGAGCAAAACTAACGTGCTGACCAAAGGAAGTAAGTGCCCAAGGGCAAACTCAATCTGAGAATACCCAAGACTAAACCGGCAGAATCGACGAGCGCCGTACGCCGGCTCTAACCGGCGAGTGCCTGGGATTTCCAGCAACCACTCGCGGCTTTTAGGGCAGTCTGCCGAAAGACGCTAGTCATTACTGCCCGCATTGCGGAGAAAGCGTTCGATTGCCTGGGCAGCAAGCTGATTCGTGGTAACTCCCCTCCGCTTTGCTTCTTGCTCCAAACGCTGCATTAGCCAGGCATCTTCCAGAGTCAAACTGCGGGATCGCCCGGAAGTGGTAGCGGCCTGTGGGGCTGCCGGTTCGTCCTGAATTACGATCACCTGATCGGTGGACTCAACCACGTGTCCACGGCGGGTGCGTGTGAGCGAACGCCACTTATCTTCGGCCATGGGCCGACCCCACGCCTGCTCGACTTGCGAGCGCGTGATCTCGAGTCGTTTGCCCTCGATCGTGAGCCACGGGCCATTCTGATGCAGCACGCCCCCGGTCACGTCGGCCAGCACGGAGGCCAGCTCGAGATTGGGCGCGCTCAATTGAATTGTGATACTCGCCATAACGAATACTCCTCGCATGAGGCGTTACGTCAGTACCTTAACCCATTAGACCATACGCCCTAGGGAGGTACAAGCCGCTTGCCTCTGCTCTTCGGCTCCACTCGCGCACTATCCCGCAATCCATGTGCGCCTTGACCGTGCGCCGCTCTGTCGGTTACGCTCAATGCCGTAACGCGACGGTGGAGCAAGCGTATCCCTCGATAGCAGGCGGCACCACTCTGCGCGCCATCTAAAGCAATTTGACACGTATCTGCCGCACGTTCAACACCGCAGAACCTACAAATGCGCAGCTGCGACAACGCAATTCTGTAAGAGTTAACCTGACGCGTAAGCCTGGCATGCACTATCCGCCAGTGGTGCGCGTCACATGGAAAGGATGAGCTTGTGAAAGATATCAACATCGCCCTGGTAGGTCACCGCTTTATGGGAAAGGCGCATACGCATGCTTACCGCGACGTGAACCTCTTTTTCCCGTCGGTGCCCTACCGGCCCCGGCTAAAAGTGATCGCGGGGCGTGACGCCAAGGCGGTGCAAGAAGCCGCGAACCAACTGAGCTGGGAAGAGTCCTCGACGAATTGGCAAGAGACCGTCACGCGCGACGATATTGACGTGGTAGACGTCGTTACACCGAACCATCTGCACGCCGACGTGGCCATCGCCGCCGCCGAAGCCGGCAAGCAGGTCATATGCGAGAAGCCGCTAGCCGTAACTGTCGCGGAGGCACGAGCCATGGTCGAGGCTGTGCAGAAAGCCGGCGTGCACAACACAATTTGCTTCCACTTTCGGCGCTATCCGGCAGTTTGCCTGGCAAAAAAGCTTATCGAGGAGGGCGCACTCGGAGACATCTACCACTTTCGCGGCTGGTTCCTGGCGGAACGCTTTGCCGATCCGGCCACGCCGCTCGGCTGGCGCATGCAGCAGGAATACGCCGGTTTCGGTGTATTCGGGGACCTCGGCTCCCACGTTCTCGACATGGCGCGCCACCTGCTCGGCGATGTCAGTAGTGTTTGCGGAAACTTTGCTACCTACATTAAGGAGCGCCCGACGCCCGAGGGCGGCACCGGCGCCGTTACCGTTGACGACTGCGCGCAAGTGCTCATGCAGTTTGCCAATGGCGCACAGGGCATCCTGGAAGTCACAAAGCTCGCGCGAGGGAATAAGAGTAACTTCGGTTTTGAGGTCAATGGAAGCAAGGGGTCCGTGCGTTTCTATTTCGAGCGCATGAACGAACTGCAGTACTATGCCGGCGACGATCCGGGACCGCTAACGGGATTTCGCACTATCCACGCCTCGGACTCCGTCCAGCACGACTATATGCACGGCTACTGGCCCTCCGCCGCTCATAGCATCGGGTACGGTGAAGCGTTCATTCACATCGTCAAGGACTATCTAGAAACGCTCGGCAGCGGTCAGTCTATGAGTCCCGATTTCGTTGACGGCCTGCGTGTGCAGGAGATTATGGAAGCGGTGGGCACGTCTGTGCAGAACCGGGGATGGGTGAACGTAGCGCCGCCTGCGTAGAGGCTAAGGCTGGTGGCTCACGATAAATGCCGGGGGAGTCGCAGGAGCGCAAATTGTGTCTGTGTTCTGACCGTTCGTGCTGAGCTTGTCGAAGTATGAACGGTCAGAAGAGCGCCGATGGGACCGCACCACTTTCCAACCATTTCTCCTGTGGATAGAGACACATGGAAGGCAAGGGTCACACCTTCAGTCTGCGCGACTCAATTGGGAAGTGCCTACTCTCACGGCTCCGATGCACATTCCCATTCATATGCAACGATATTGGCGCGGCATGGTACCCTAACGATTACCAATTCTGTTTGAGCGAGCTGTATTCACAATCTGGAAAGGTAGAGCTTATGTATGGCAAGTCCTACGACGGCACGAATAAGAAAGTCTTCTGGCAAGAAATGTGGCGGCACGAGCTCTATGAAGCGTTGAAGCATGACCCGGTCGTCATCATCCCGGTGGGGTCTATTGAGCAGCATGGCCCCCATAGCCCAACGGACATTGACATCAGCATCCCGTATCACCTCGCCGCGGAAGCCGCAACTCGCACCGACGACTACCCCATTATCGTAGCGCCACCGGTTTGGACGGGCTTCACCCACTTCAATATGGGGCATATTGGCACGATTACGGTTACCCTCGAAACATACATTGCCGTCCTGTCGGACGTTTGCCGCAGCATTAAGGCGAACGGGTTCGAGCGCATGATCTTACTCAACGGCCATGGCGGCAACGTGGCGCCAACACAAGCCATCTCCGTCAAGCTTGCGCAAGAAGATGTCTGGGCGCTGCATATTTCCTACTTCCACATGGTGGACGACGAACTCAAGGAATGGGGCGATAGCGACGACAGCATCGGCCACGGCGGTGAGTGGGAGACCTCCCTGCAACTCCACCTGCGAGGGCATCTCATAGACTTAGACAAGCGCGCGCCCAACGGCCTCGCACCGTGGTTCCGCGACCCTGTGGTTGGCAAGTTTGCCAAATGGCCGGAGCGCCGCCGCGAAGCCGACGAGGGCGTGATGGGCGATCCCTTTGTGGCCAGTGCCGAGAAAGGCGAGCGTATTTTCAACCTGGCCGTCGAACGCCTTATCATGGCCTGTGACGAATTGCACAACTATCCGGTGCGCGGCTACTTTGACCGCGGCAGCGACGCTACCCTGGGCCCGCTCTCGCCCGACGCCACGCCGCCGCGCTAGGCAAACTGTGACAGGAAAGAGAGCCTTAGGATTGGATCCTAGAAGGCCACTGGCAAAGCTACAATTCAGGAACGAATCGTGGGTAACGAATACTTGGTATCGAATCGTTAGGAACGGATTGTTTGGAACGAATCAATGCAATTCAGATCTGATCTTCCTATTCCATTCCCCTGTTCCTGCCTTTTGCCGTTCGCCCTGAGCCTGTCGAAGGGCAAAACCCCAAAGAACTGAATTACAGGTGAAAAACACCATAGAGAAAGGGAAAACATACAGTGG
This sequence comes from Chloroflexota bacterium, assembly GCA_965216245.1. Taxonomy (GTDB): domain Bacteria; phylum Chloroflexota; class UBA11872; order VXOZ01; family VXOZ01; genus VXOZ01. Next base: position 2,977,494 of record OZ244145.1, on the reverse strand, counting down.
GTGACTTCTACCAAGAACTCGGCGTGAAACGCGTAATAAATGCCGCCGGTACCCTAACGCGGCTTGGCGGCACGCCAATGGACGACGATGTGCTCGACGCCATGCGCGAAGCGGCGCAGTGGAGTGTGCGCATGGAGGAGCTGCAGGAAGCGGCGGGGAATTACCTGGCCTCGGTCACCGGAGCTGAAGCCGGTTACGTCACGGCCGGCGCGGCCGCGGGCCTGTTGGTCGGTACCGCCGCCTGCCTCGCCGGACTTGACATTCACAAGATGCACCTCCTGCCCGAAACCGACACCATGCCCAACGAGGTCATTATCCAACGCCTCCACCGCAATGCCTACGATCATGCGCTGCGCACCGCAGGAGCTAAGTTCATCGAGGTCGGCCACATCGGCCACCCGACCGGCGGCTACACCGAGCCCTGGCATATCGAAACGGCCATCAACGAGCGTACGGTGGCCGTGCATTGGGTCGCGATGCCCGTGGAAGGCGCGGTGAGTTTGGAAGATACCGTTGCCGTGGCGCACAAGCACAATGTGCCTGTCATTGTCGACGCGGCGGGTGGCTTGCCGCCCGCAGAAAACCTGCGGGGTCTTATCGCCACGGGGGCGGACCTCGTCTCCTTCTCCGGCGGCAAGGCAATTCAGGGCCCCCAAGCCTCGGGGATCCTGGTTGGTCGCGGCGACCTCATCCAATCGGTGGCATTGCAGCATCAGGACATGGACGTAATGGTGGAAACGTGGACGCTGCGGGAAAAACTGCTTGGCAGCGGTCGCCTGCTCGGCCCCCCGCTCCAAGGCATTGGCCGTCCGATGAAAGTGGGTAAAGAGGAGATCGCCGGTCTGCTGGCAGCAGTCAAGAATTATGTCAATCGCGATCATGCGGCCGCGCGCCAAGAGTGGCTCCGCCGCCTGGAATTTATCGCATCCGATCTCAATAGTGTTGCCGGAGTCAGTTCTGAGATTGTAGGGCGAGAAGGCGCATCCTATCCCACCCTGCGCGTCTCGCTGGACGAGGCCGTGCACGGCGTTTCGGCCATTGATTTAGTAAACCGCTTGTTCGACGAGGATCCGGCTATCGCCGTCAGCCAATACGGCTCCCTGGAAGGCAGCGTTTCCCTCAATCCGCTCAACCTGGACGGCAATAAACCGCAACTGGTTGCCGCCCGCATTCGCGCCATAGTCGCCCCGTAGGGTTCAGAGCAGTAGTTCCTTCACGCTGTCCCAATTGGCATATGCACTGATGACAACCCTTGGAAGTCCGTTCGTGGTTCGACAAGCTAACCACGAACGGACACTTCTTCATTCCTCATTGCTAAAGGCACTGGCAAGCGGTATGGAAGCCAACGGCCATGCGACTCCGTGACTTTGGCGCAGTAGACCAACGCTTTGCCGGGTCTTCCGGATTCGCCGGCATTATCGGCCTGCGCCAGAACAAGCTGCTCTTTTCTCTGCCTGGACCACAGTACGCACAAGAGCTGGAGAACGGCGCGCAATCGCTCCCGCTCTGGGGCGTAGGCGGCATGTGCGCGCCGGGTGAGTCGTGGCAGGACGCCGCCCAACGCCACGGTGAAGCCGACACCGGCTGTGCCGTGAAGCTCTTCTCAAGCCGCGAGACCTACTATCTCAACATCAATAGCGACATCTATGCAGTAGATGTCGAGGACGTACCGGCGCCGGCCCTGCTCTATGCCGCGGCGTTTCGTCCGCCGGACAACCCCTACGGCGACCTGCAAACAGTCTACGGCGTGGAGTACTTCGCCCACCTGCAGGGAACGCCCAAGCCTGGAGAAGATGTCGCCGCTCTTCTCGCCCTGGGCCAACCCTTGCTCATAGCAGCGGCTCAGCAAGCACTGACCTTAGACAATCTGCTGGAGGCGGGAGCGGAACTCTTTGCCAACCCAGACTATCCCGCACTCGACCCGTCCTGCATCGTCACGCCGCTCGGCACGCCCCACTTCATGCTGCAGGTACTCGACGCCGGTCACTGGTGGCAGACTCTTTCCTTGGCCGATCTGCCGATGCTCTAGACATAGCGCCTAATATTCCTGCACTCACTTTTCCCAGGCGGCGAGCGCGGCCTCAACCTCGCTCTTCTGCGGCAAGCTGGCTATGGCGCCTCTACCGCGCACCTTCAGGCCGGCAGTGACCACGCCGAGCCGAGCGGCTTCCAATGGGGTCATGCTCTGTACCAGGCCGTGCAGAAACGCGCCGTCGAATGCATCGCCCGCGCCGGTAGTGTCCACAACATCGGGAACGGTGAATGCCGGTATGGTCTGTACGACGCCGTCTGTGCTAAGCAGCACCCCAGCTTCCCCCTGCTTTACCGCAACCGTATCCACGCCTCTGCTATGGAGGTAGTCCGCTGTCTCCTGGGCGGAAGAAGCACCGAACAACTGCTCGGATTCCTCCGGGCCGCTGGGTAAGGCAATGTCCACGTAAGGCAAGAGTTCTTCGGTCGCTGCGCGCGCCTCAGCCACCGACCAGAGCGCGGGCCGCAGATTGGGATCAAATGACACGCACACTCCGGCATCTCCGGCCATGCGCGCTGCCGCCAGCGCCGTAGCGCGGGCCAACTCAGAGATCGCTTGGGCTATACCGCTGATGTGCAGAATCTTTGCCTGGGCGATGTAGTTGGGGTCTAGGTCGGCGGGTGTCATGGTGCTCGGCGCGCTGCCGGCACGGTAGTAGGTAAACTCTCGTTCGCCGTGGCCGTAAATGGAGATGAAGTAGATGCCATTCCGCCCCTCCACCCGCTTAACGTGCGATGTATCGATACCCAAACTCTCCCAACCATTCAGCAGGAATTCCTGAAATGGATCGTTGCCGATGCGCGAAAGAAAGCCGGTCGAGCTTCCCAGACGAGACGCCGCCGCCAGCAAGTTAAGCGCGTCACCGGCAAACGCTTTCTGCAACTGCTCCGCCTGCGAGAGCGGCTCCTCGGCAAAGAACTCCACCATGCTCTCGCCCAGGGAAAGTATGTCAGGCATATCCGACCCTTCTGCAGCCCCACCGTCTCATACAAGTGAGGAGAACCGTACCGCGGGCCGCCCTTCGAATCTCCCCGCGCACCCTCATGCTAACGCCAGTTCTTCCACAAACCGCCGTGAGAATTCGGTGAGGCCGGCATAGTCGCCGGCAGCGATCAGCGCTGTCGGCATGAGACCGGAGCCAAGGGCTACACCAACCGCACCTGCCGCCAAGTATGCGCGGTAGTTGTCGTAGCCAATTCCGCCGGACGCCACAATAGGAATGCCGGGGAGCGGCCCCAGCACTGACTTGACGTAGCCCGGCCCGCCGACACTATCGATGGGAAAGACCTTCACCATGTCCGATCCGGATTCATAGACATCCAAAATCTCCGTCGGCGTGAGACCGGCCATAATGCAGGGCACGTCCGCTTCGTGCGTGAGCGCCACGAGCGCGGGACGATGGACGGGTCCGACAATGAATTGCGCGCCCGCCGCCAGCGCCGCTCGCGCCTGCTCCGCGGTAGTCACTGTACCTGCCCCTACCAGGCAGTTGGCAGGCTTTTCCGCTGCCACCGTGCCGATGACTGTTGCGGCGCCCGGCACCGTAAAGGTTATTTCAACTAGCCGAATACCGGCAGCGTACAGCGCACGCGCGGTCTGGACCGCCTGATCCGCAGTCTTGGTACGCACCACCGCGGTTATCTTAGCTTCAAGCAGCTCATTCAGCAGCGCCGATCGGCTCATGCCAATCTCCTTTGCGAGGTCAAACGCCCTTCCCCATTCTGACAATATAAGAATCTCTATTACTAGACCGCCATACCTTGCCGTAAAAATCGATCTAGAACTCTCCTCTTGAGCTTAAAATCAGTCTAGCATTACACTAGAATAGATGCTTGATCAACTCTCTCTGTCTACAATACGGTTGTAGGATTTGTCTACGCTCTGACGAGCCGTCCGGCACTACACGTAGATCGCGGTCTACTATTATGTTAATACATGAGCGGGTAAAGTTTGACCCCTTCGTTCTTCGCAGCAAGCTGCTCAAGCAAGTGGGGGCGTGGTCTTCGGCCTTAACCCGACTACGCTGGGTAGCCTTGTGCATAATTCTCTGCGCAGCTTGCACGCAGGCAGAATCCAATCAGATGACGTTGGGCCGTACCATCCCGCCCGCTCCCGCCGCGCCAAGTTCGCCTGGAACAACCTCCATACCTACGCCGCATTCACGGCAAACTGGCGTCGTTCCCACAGCTACCCCTTATGCCACGCCCGACTTGATGAATCTCCCGTACGAGGTCCTCAACCGCGAGGTAGTGCGCGGGGACTCAGATCAACCTGCTGTAGCGCTCACGCTTGACGGCGGCTCAGTTGCAGCCTTTACCCCTGCGATGTTGGAGATACTGCGCCAGCACGAGGTGCAATTAACAATCTTCATTACCGGGCAATTTGCCGAGCGCAACCCGGAGCTTGTCCGTGAGATGATCGCCGACGGGCACGAAATCGGAAACCACTCTTACGCACACCCCGACTTTACCGAGCTAGAAGATGATGCCATTCGCGCGGAGCTTTCGCGCACGGAAGAGATCGTCATCCGTGTGGCGGGAATTAGCACTAAGCCCTGGTTTCGCTTCCCATACGGCGCGCGCAATCCCCACGTCGTCGACGTGGTGGCCCGCGAAGGCTACCGCAGCATCTACTGGACAATAGACACCATCGATTGGCGTGAAGACGCGACACCCGCCCTCATCATGCAGCGTATCCACGACCGCCTAGATAACGGTGTCATAATCCTCGCTCACCTAGGCAGCCCGCAGACACTGGAGGCGTTGCCTGAGATATTGACCGAACTGGACGAACAAGGCTATCGCGTAGTGAAGGTCTCTGAGCTTCTGTACCCGCCGCCAGCTACAACACCGATTCCGATTCAACCGACAATACAACCATCACCGCCCATCATCATCGAGCCCACGCCCACGGTTGTGCTCTCGAGCCCTTGACAGTATTGTGCGGCTTTATTAGAATACAATGCACAATTGAAGATGCTAAAGGCGAAGATCAGGAAGAGTACGCTGCCAAGGCGGCCTTCAGAGAGCCGGGTAACGGTGGGAGCCCGGTGGTGCGCGGTCAGCGGAATGGGCCTGGGAGCTGTGACCTGAAAGGTCGCCGTATAACGGACAAACGTGATGTCGGTTGTATTGGCAGCCGAGTAGGCGTCAACGGAACCCCTACCGTAGACTTTGGGGCAGGCATACAGCCGCGCGAGCGGGGAGTGCTTGAGTGAATGAAGTGGGCTGCGTCTGCAGCCAAGAAGGGTGGTACCGCGAGATTCATCTCGTCCCTTTTGGGGACGAGTTTTTTCTTTAATTTGGGGGACTGACGGATGGGAAACTTAGCGAAAGCGGTCACATGCCGCGGCAATACGAACTTTCGCGTGCTTGGCCTTCTATCCAGTCGCTGGCGGTGGTTTTGGCCGGTCCTACCGTACGCGCCACCTGATACAAGACCAAGACCTACTTCTAACGACTAAGGGATTACCATGGCAGCCTTACAAGCCGCGCCTGGCACAGTATTTTCCGGCATTCAACCGGACCGGGCTACGGTGCGCTCTCTCACCTCCCAGGGACTTACCGTTCCCATTTCGCACACCATTCCCGCAGACCTGGAAACGCCGGTCTCTGCCTATCTAAAGATCGCACAGGGCAGCTACTCATTCCTGCTCGAAAGCGTGCAAGGCAGCGAGAGCCTGGGGAGGTACTCATTCATTGGCACGAATCCGTCGACGATCATCCGCATGGACAATGGCACGGCAACCCGCACGCAGAATGGAGAGCTCGAGGATTGCACGTACATTGACCCATTGAAACTCCTGGAAGAAGAACTCTCCAAGACCGATCTCGCCGTAATGCCCGGTCTGCCGCGCTTTCAAGGCGGCGCGGTCGGCTATTTAGGTTACGAGTCCGTGCGCTACTTTGAGCCCCGCGTGCCGCTACCCGCAGAGAATGCACTGCCCGTGCCTGAAGCGGTTTTCATGTTCACGGATAGCCTGATAATGTTCGACCACGTGAAGCACAGCCTTACCATCATCTCTTACGTCTCTCCCCACGGAGATGCTGACGAGAATTACCAAAAGGCAGTTGCGGCGATTGAGGAGATCAACGCGCGGCTCCAATGTGCTGTGCCGACAGTGCGCGGTTCGGGCGACCCCGGCGCGGCCATGCCAAGCAAGACCGAAGCACAGCATCATGCAATGGTACGCTCCGCTAAGGAATACATCGCTGCGGGAGACATTATTCAGTCCGTCCTCGGTTTACGCTGGTCCCGCTCCTTGGGTGTGCATCCTTACTCAGTCTACCGCGCGCTGCGCATGGTCAACCCATCACCGTACATGTACTACTTGGACCTGGACGACGTCCAGATTGTCGGCGCTTCACCTGAGATGCTGGTACGCGTAGAAGGCTCCCACGCCACCACCCGCCCCATTGCCGGTACCCGCCGTCGCGGCAGCACACCGGAGGAAGACGCGGCGCTGGCCGAGGAGCTGCTTGCCAGCGAAAAAGAACGCGCTGAGCACATCATGCTCGTGGACCTGGGTCGAAACGACCTTGGGCGTGTGTGCCGCCCCGGCTCGGTGCATGTCCCAACGCTTATGGTTGTCGAGGAGTTCTCCCACGTGATGCACATTGTTTCTCAAGTGGAAGGAGAACTCTTGCCGGATAAGACCGCATTCGACGCGCTGCGCTCGTGTTTTCCGGCGGGAACGCTCTCCGGCGCCCCTAAAGTGCGCGCCATGGAGATCATCTCCGAGCTCGAAGGCACGACCCGGGGCCCCTACGGAGGAGCGGTCGGCTACTTCGACTATTCCGGCAACATGGATATGGCAATCACGATTCGCACCATGACCGTGCAGGATGGCACGGCTTACATCCAGGCCGGCGGCGGTATTGTGGCGGATTCCGATCCCGAAGAGGAGTACCAAGAGGTGTGCAACAAAGCTGCCTCAACCATGCGGGCAATTGACGTTGCAGAGGAGATGGAACGTGATTTTCATGCTCGATAACTACGACTCGTTTACGTACAATTTGGTGCAATACATGGGCGAACTCGGCGCCGAGATGGAAGTGGCGCGCAACGACAAGACCACAACCGAAGCAGTGTTGGCAAGCAAGCCCGCCGGCATCGTGATCTCTCCAGGTCCGTGCACGCCCAATGAAGCCGGCATTTCAAATGACCTTATCCTGCAGGCGGCAGGCAAGATTCCGGTGCTTGGGGTCTGCCTCGGCCACCAATGCGTCGGCCAGGTGTTCGGTGGAAACGTGATACGCGCGAAAACCCTAATGCACGGCAAGACCTCTTTGATCCACCACGACGACAGAGACCTGTTTGCCGGCCTTGAGAATCCATTCGTCGCGACACGCTACCATTCACTGATCGTGGATCCCGCGCGATTTCCATCCGCCCTCGACGTGACGGCAAGGGCAGATGATGGGACGATTATGAGCGTGCGCCACCGGGAATACCCAATCTATGGAGTCCAGTTTCATCCCGAGTCCATCCTCACCGTTGAGGGCAAGAAGCTACTCCAGAATTTTCTCAATATCGTCGAACAGCATCGCGCGCGGGAAGCCCTGACGGACTCTCCGCACGAGGGAGCAGGACAATGATTCGTGAAGCCACGACCAAAGTGATCGAAGGCGGGTCGCTTACGCGTGACGAAGCGGCCGCGGCAATGACCGAGATCATGGAAGCGGCCTGCACGCCGGCACAGTTCGGCGCATTTGTCACCGCGCTCCGCGCCAAAGGCGAAACCGCCGACGAGATCGCGGGATGCCTCGCCGTCATGCGCGACAGAGCGGTGCCTGTGGCAGTCAGCCAGCCGGTTGCCGATACCTGCGGCACCGGCGGTGACGGCGTGGGAACCTTCAATATCTCCACAGCTACCGCCTTAGTCTTGGCCGCGGCCGGTCAACCCGTGGCAAAGCATGGCAACCGCGCCATGAGCAGCGCCTGTGGCAGCGCCGACGTGCTGGAGGCTCTCGGCGTGCAGATCGAGCTTGGCCCCGAGGCGGTGGCGCAGTGTATTGAGGAAGTCGGCATGGGGTTCATGTTCGCGCAGCTATACCATCCGGCGATGAAATTCGCCGCGCCGCTGCGCCGCGAAATCGGCATCCGCACGATCTTCAACATTCTCGGCCCGCTCACCAACCCCGCCCGCGCAAGCTATCGACTGTTTGGCGTCGCCGACCCAGGCATTGCCGAAGACATCGCCCGAGCGCTTGGCGCGCTCGGCGTGCGCCGCGCACTCGTCGTGCACGGTGAGGCCGACGGCGTGGACGAAATATCCATCAGCGGTCCTACATTGGTGACCGAGTGGGACGGTAACGATGTCAAGGGCTACACGCTCGAGCCGGAAGACTTCGGCCTCGCCAAATCGTCCGTGAGTGAAATCTCAGGAGGCTCGGTGGAAGAAAATGCACAATACGTGCGCGACGTTTTAGGCGGTAAAGCAGGTCCACGCCGCGACGTGGTGGTCATGAATGCCGCTGCGGGCCTTGTCGTGAGTGGTAGAGCTGATAACTGGAATGATGGGGCGCAGCAGGCTGCTGCCGCTATCGAAAGCGGGCAGGCCGCCGCCAAGCTGGAGTCGCTTGCAAGCGTTAGTCAGAGTCTCGCCTAGGAACAACGATCATGATTCTCGACACTATCCTGGAACACAAAGAGCGCGAGTTGGCAGAGCGCCAAGCGGCGGTACCGCTGCGTGACCTAGCGCGAAAGGCAGAATCAGCGGACCCGCCACGCAACTTTGCGGCCGCGCTGCGGCAAGACGGCATTCGGCTGATTGCCGAAATCAAGCGCGCTTCGCCGTCCAAAGGCGTGTTTGCGCCCGACCTCGACCCGGCGGCTCTTGCCCAAACCTATGAAGCCGGCGGAGCCAGCGCCCTTTCGGTGCTCACGGACCAACGGTTCTTCCAAGGGTCGCTGGCCGACCTCGCCTCTGCGCGCGCCGCCACGTCTCTGCCCGCCTTGCGCAAGGACTTTACGACCGACGAATACCATGTGGTTGAAGCCCGTGCCGCGGGCGCTGATGCAATTCTTCTCATCGTGGCCGCGCTTCAACCCGCCCACATGGAGGCGTTGCTGCGCTGCGCTAAGGAGTGGGGCATGGCCGCAATCGTGGAGGTACACACGGCGGAGGAAGTTGAACAGGCCCTAGCGGTTGATGCGGCCATCATTGGCGTCAACAACCGCAACCTGCACACCTTCGAGACGACGTTGGAGACTACGGCCTCACTCCGCAAGCTCATTCCCAGTGACCGCTTAGTAGTGAGTGAGAGCGGCATTCATACGCCCGCAGATGTTGCGCAGCTCCGCGCCGAGGACGTTGACGCGATGCTGATCGGTGAAGCGTTGGTCACGGCTCCCGATACGGCGGCCAAAGTAGCAGCGCTAGTCGCTGCCGCACAAGACTCACCCGTCACTCCGGCGAAAGCTGGAGTCCAGTCCGGGAGATCCACATGACGAAGCCCCAAGCAACCGCGAACCAGACTCCAGCGAGCGGTGCTGACGCGCCCAAAGTCAAGATCTGCGGCATTATGGCCTTAGCCGATGCGGAAGCAGCCGCGACGCTTGGCGCGGACTTCATGGGATTCATCTTTGTGAAGGGCAGACGCCGGTGCATGACCGTAGAAGACACCAGGAAAATAATCCAAGCATTGGGCTCCGCATGTCCGCCCACCGTGGGGCTTTTCCTCGATGAAGATCCCGCAAAGGTGCGCCACGTGGTTACTGCGAGCGGACTGCAGTACGCGCAATTGTGCGGCAGCGAGTCGCCTGACTATTGCTTAGAACTGAGTATTCCATACTGGAAGGTTGTTAATCTGCATGCGGCGGCGGACTATGACCGCATGCCTCCGTATATTGCGGCCGCAGCCTTCGTGTTGGAAGGGGCCGACAACGGACCGGGCGGCACAGGTCAGACCTGGGACTGGGAGCTTGCAAGCGGCGCGCCGCGCGACCGCCCTGCTCTTATCGCGGGCGGCCTTTCACCGGACAACGTTAGCGCCGCCATCAAACAAGCAAGGCCCTGGGGAGTGGACGTGAGCAGCGGCGTGGAAACCGGCGGGACAAAAGACCCGGACAAGATTGCGGCGTTCATCCGTCGAGCCAAAGACAGTCAACAGTCGCTACCGGATACTCTGTGACGTGTCTGAATGCGCTGTTGCCAAGAGAGACCGAGGTTCACTTGTAACTCTTCGACAATTACTTCGAACGCAAAGATTATAGGCGAAAAACGCTGAATCAAGCCATCACAGAATCTTGAACAAGGAGGATAGACTACTGTGGCACGACCACCTCTCAAACGCATTCTCACCGGCATGCGCACCACTGGGGCGGCACATCTCGGTCACTACGCGGGTGCGCTGCGTAATTGGGTCGATATGCAGGGCGAGTACGAGTGTTACTTCTTGCTCGCCGACGTGCAGGCCTTTAGCACGCACTTCGATGATCCCCGCCGCATCGTCGATTCCGTATACGAAATGGTGCTCGACTGGCTTGCGGTCGGGCTCGATCCCACCAAGCAGTCGAACATATTCTTCGTTCTGCAAAGTCAGATTCAGGATCTGACTGAACTGACCACCTATTTCTCGATGCTCACGCCGATGGCATATATCGAGCGCAATCCCACCATCAAGAGTGAGCGCGCGCAATACGGCGAACGCGCCGCTAACCTTGGCTTTTACAACTATCCGGTTTCCCAAGCCGCCGACGTCTTGCTCTTCACGCCGCCGCCGCCCCACACCGATGGGGACGAACTCTGTGTACCGGTGGGAGAAGACCAACTGCCGTTGCTTGAGCTCACCAACGATATCGCCGGGTGGTTCAACCGCACCTACGACCGGGTTTTTCTCGAATGCAGTCACCGCTTGAGTGAGGTGCCGCGCCTCATGGGCACCGACGGCCAGGCCAAGATGAGCAAGAGCCTAGGGAACGTCATTCTTCTTAGCGACGACGCAGAGTCGGTTCAAAAGAAAGTCATGAGCATGTACACCGATCCCACCCGGCTCCGCGCCACAGACCCCGGCCACGTGGAAGGCAACCCGGTTTTCATGTACCACGACGCTTTCAACCCGGATGTCGCCGAGGTAGACGAGCTGAAAGACCGATATCGCAAGGGTCGCGTCGGCGACGTAGAGGTAAAACGTAAGTTAATTGCCGCACTCAATGCGATGCTCGATCCGATTCGGGAACGGCGTGAGGCCTTTGCTAAGGACCCCGACATCGTGCAAGAGGTGCTGCGCGGCGGTATTGAGCAAACACGCGCCGTGGGCGGCGAAACCATGGATCACGTGCGCGCAGCCATGTACATCGACTATCCGAAGCTACTCGCGCCGCAGGCCGCAACGAGTTAAGCGCGAACGCACGTGCAAACGAAGACTTACCACTACTACGTACCTCGCACACGGGGTAAGGGGATTGCAAAAGGAGCGCTCTAATGGCAACAACACCATCACTGACCGTACGGGGTCAGTTCGGTGACTACGGCGGTCGCTATGTTCCCGAGACCGTAATTCCGGCGCTCGAGGAATTAGAGGAAGCCTACGCTAGCATCACCGACGACGCTGAGTTCCAAAGCGAGCTTAACGATTTACTGGACCACTACGTGGGACGCCCCACGCCGATTTATCACGCCTCCCGCTTGAGTGCGGAGATCGGCGGCGCGCAGATCTACCTTAAACGCGAAGACCTGGCGCATACCGGCGCTCACAAAATCAATAACGCTCTCGGTCAGGCGTTGCTTGCCAAGCGCCTTGGACGCAACCGCATCATCGCCGAGACCGGCGCCGGACAGCACGGCGTCGCTACGGCTGCCGCGTGCGCCATGCTCGGCCTCGAGTGCATTGTTTACATGGGCGAGGTTGACGTGCATCGCCAAACGCTAAACGTCTTTCGTATGAAGCTGCTCGGCACGACCGTCGTACCGGTACTTTCCGGCAGCCGCACGCTTAAAGACGCCATCAACGAGACCATCCGCGACTGGGTCACCAACGTTGAGACCACGCACTATATCATTGGCTCCGTGGTGGGCCCGCACCCCTATCCGACAATTGTGCGCGACCTGCAAAGTGTCATCGGCAGAGAAGCGCGCGAACAGTGCTTGACGCAACTTGGGCGCTTGCCCGACGACATAGTGGCATGCGTTGGCGGCGGCAGCAACGCCATGGGCATCTTCCATCCCTTTGTGGACGACACCGGGGTGCGCCTGGTGGGCGTGGAAGCCGCCGGACACGGCATCGAAAGCGGCGAGCACGCAGCCACGCTGGTGGCAGGCACACCCGGCACGCTCCACGGCGCCAAGAGCTACCTACTGCAGGACGACGAGGGCCAGATCTATGAACCCCATAGCATTTCCGCGGGACTGGATTACCCCGGCGTCGGCCCCGAACACAGCTACCTGAAGGATATCGGCCGGGCGGAATACGTTGGCGTGACCGACGAGCAATCTTTGGAGGGCTTCCAGCTTCTATGCAAGACTGAAGGCATCATCCCCGCGCTTGAATCCGCCCACGCCGTGTACCACGCCGCGCAAATGGCGCGAGACCTGCCGCAGGACCACATTATCCTGATCAATCTCTCCGGCCGGGGAGACAAAGACATGACCATCGTCGCTGAAGGACTGGGGGTGGCGCTGTGAACCGACTTGCCGCGACATTCGCCCAAACCAGAGCGGAGAACCGGGCCGCGTTGATTACGTTTGCCACCGTTGGGTACCCCACGCCAGCGGACTCTGCGCACGTTGTGCGCGCCTTGCTTGCCGGCGGCTCTGACGTGGTGGAGCTTGGCATCCCGTTCTCCGATCCGCTTGCCGACGGGGCAACCATACAACACGCTTCGCAAACGGCACTTGATCAGGGCACTACACTCGCTATAGCGTTCGACCTCGTACGTGAATTGCGGGCGGAGAATGTGACCACGCCACTCGTTTTCATGGGCTACTATAACCCCTTCCTGCACTACGGCTTAGAGCGCGTTGTCGCTGAAGCGGCGGAGATCGGTCTCGACGGCTTCATCGTGCCGGACCTGCCGCCGGAAGAGGGTCAGGAATTTGCGACTCTTGCCAGGGCACACAACCTCGACCTGATCCCGCTCTTGGCGCCTACCAGCACTGATTCGCGCATCGAGACGAATGTACGGGCGGGCAGCGGCTTCGTCTACTGCGTGTCTCTCACGGGCGTCACCGGCGCACGCGACCAGCTCTCCACCACGCTGCCTGAATTCTTGGCCCGCGTGCGGGGACACACCAACCTGCCGCTGGCTGTGGGCTTCGGCGTGTCGCGACCCGAGCACGTTGCTACGATTGCGCAGATAGCCGAGGGCGTGGTCAGCGCGAGCGCCCTGATCAACGTGCTGGACGAGACCCCCACCGCACAGCGTTACGACGCGCTGACGGTATTGGTTAGTGCGATGCGAGAGGCGACAGTACGGCACCTGTAATAGGCAAGCGCTCCGGTAGAGCAGCACAAGTGGCCACCAAGCGCAGTGAGCCTATTGCTGCATTTTCTTGCCTGACGAATCCCACGCCGTTCGTGCTGAGCCTGTCGAAGCATGAACGGGGCGAAACAAATGAAGAGACATCGCAAATACTCATATTAAGAGAGACAGTAGTTTAGAGTGCTGCACGTCGCTTGTTCCACGCTCTGCTTCACGCAGCATCCGTTAGACAAGGCCCTGCGGCGCATTGTGCAACTTGGGTTTCGTTATGTCGATCTGGGCGTACAGCGCTGGGCGCACGTAAGCGCACCGGACCTTGTTCACTCCAGTGAGGACATGGCGGCTTCGATTGGGCGGGATTTGAGGCAGGCAGGTGTGGAACTTTCCGCCATGAACGTGGGTCTCGAACGGGACGCTGATGTCTCGCTCATAGCGCAGACTGAGGCCGTGTGTGCGCTTGCCGCAGCCCACAATCTGCCTGCGATCTGCATCAACGCGCCCACCAGAGACACGCCCTTGGAGACAGCCGTAATTGAATTGCGGCAACTCACCGCCGTCGCTGCCCGCTACAACGTCACTCTCTGTCTCGAAACACACGTCAACTGTCTCACCGAACTACCGGCGGTGGCCGTGCGTTTGGTAGAGTCTGTGCCAAACCTTGGACTCGCCCTCGATCCATCACACTTCTACGCCGGACCGTGGCAGGGCCGCGACTTCTCTATCACGTATCCACATACGCACATCGTCCACCTGCGCGATGCCGGAAACTCACCTGAAAAGATCCAAATGCCGCCCGGTAAAGGGTGCGTCGATTTTGCCGGAATCCTGCGCGGCCTCACGCAGCACGGCTTCTTGGGAACGCTCGCTGTGGAATACATAGACACGCGCATTCCGATGGATGCCTACGACGACCACGTACGGCAGGTAAGAGAGATGGCGAATTTGGCGGAGACACTGTTCACCGAACGTAGCTATCCGTCTAGCTAAGCGCTCGCGGGCTGAACCGGTCTGACCGTAAAAACGCGGTTCTCGCACCTTGATTTGCAGTCAAGACACTCCTCCGCGAAGTGGCATTAAGCCCCACCGCATTGGCAGTCGGCTGCCCACACGGCCCCTGTGCCTGGCAGCGCAAGTTTGTATCCTGCAAATGCCCGCTGTTGAGGCAATCACTTGAATTACCGCCGCATGTCAGGTCGTAAAGAGGCCCCGTTTCGGTTGGGGCCTGTGCGTGGAGTGCATGCCGGCTTTGCCTGCCTTCCGGTTCAAGCCCATCTTTGCGGCCAAGACTTGAGCAAGCACAACTGCTATACTCCTACCAGCGTAGCGTTCAGTCACCCAATGCAAGGATGCTGCGCTTGTTCCGATGTCTCGTGCCGGATCGACGTTGATCTTTGGCTGACAGACGCAGAAGTTTGTAGACCGGAGCATTTCGCAATGACCGAGCCGCCGTGCCTGTCGGAGTCCGCACACTTCAGCGGGCCGTCGCTCGAGTCAAGAGCGAACCACTTAAGAAGGTAACTATGGAAGCCGCGACAACTGCCGCCGCAACGCCTAGCCGTCCGAAGCTGCTGGCAGTAGGAAGCTGGGTATTCTACGACCTGGCCAACACGATATTCTCATTCAATATCGTGTCGCTCTTCTTCTCGCTGTGGATCGTCAACGACATGGGCGGCAAAGACAGCGACTACGGACTCGCCAATAGTTTCTCCATGTTCGTTGTCTTTCTGGTCGCTCCTTTCCTCGGCGCGCTCTCGGACCAGACCCCGAGGCGCATGCCATTTCTTATAGCAACGACGCTCATGTGCTGTTTAGCAACGTTTCTGCTTGGCATCACCGGCATATTCGTCGCACTCTTGATATTCATCGTTGCCAACGTCTTCTATCAGTCCGGCTTGATCTTCTACGACTCGCTGCTGCCGGTCGTTAGCACAAAGGAAAACCGGGGACGCGTGGGCGGCATCGGCGTCGGCGTAGGCTACATGGGATCGTTCATAGGCGTTCTGATGGGGCTCATCGTATTGGAGAGCAATCCTGATGCCAAGCCGCTTGTCTTCAAGCTCACGGCAGTGCTTTTCCTCATATTTGCGGTGCCGTGCTTCCTGTGGGTGCGCGAAAAGCCGCGCGTTGGCAGCGTAATGCTAGGCAAGCAAGCCGCTGCCCGTGCAATTCACGACCTGCGCAATACACTTGTCCGCTTGGGAAAACTACCAAACCTGCGGCGTTTTCTGATCGGCCGCGTCTTCTATACCGACGCCGCCAACACATTTATCATCTTCATGGGCATCTATCTGACGAATGAGGTAGGCTTTACCGAGAGAGAGGTCTACATTGCGTTAATGTTAGGCATCGCAGCGGCTTCGTTGGGCGGGATAACGTGGGGCTTTGTCGTTGACTGGATTGGGCCAAAGCCGTCCCTGCTAATCGTGCTTGGTCTGTGGGCCGTTGCAATCACGCTGACCTTTTCGATACCTCTGTTTAGCCTCCCGCCAGCCATTTTCTGGGCAATCGCGCCGCTTGGAGGGTTTTCTCTTGGCAGCACCTGGGCCGCCGACCGGCCCCTGATGCTCCGCCTTGCGCCCGCGCAGCACATCGGCCAGTTCTACGGACTCTACGCCATGGTGGGACGCTTTGCCGCAGTACTCGGCCCGCTCCTTTGGTCGCTCATTGTGGATGGTCTGGACTGGGGCCGCCCGGCCGCCGTTGCCGCCTTCCTGCCCATGATGGCGATTGCCGCGTGGTTCATCTTCCACGTAGACGACGCGGGGGAACCTGCAGCAGAAGCAGTAGAAGCGTCTCAGCCGGCTTAAGCAGATCCTCGTGCTGGGATTGCACCGGTTGTGATGGGCGCGAGTGCCCGCGTCCAATCACATTGGCCGAGCACCCGTCTCCGACGCCACAATGAGACCGGCACCAAGACCTGCCTAGTGTTCTCGTCAACCGTCCATCCGGCCCGCATTGCCGCGGAACATCCAGCTTTTAAGTAAGGGTAGAATCCCAAATCTAATCTCGCGGCAATATTCCTTTCACACTGCTCTAATGCTATTCGTGCATCCTAAATGTAGGAACAGATGCCAACGTGCAGTCAGAAGGAAGTGAGAACTCATGCCCCTCCGCCGCTTTGAGCAAGGGCGAGCAAATGTGCTCGATTCAAGGTTACAAGACTTGCGTGGAATGCAGGTCTACGACCGCCGCAATCGCCGGCTCGGCAAAGTAAGCGCCATTGTAGTAGACACGGAAAGCAACGAAACGGTCTATGCAGAAGTCGCGCCTCCGAGCATACTTGGCCTTGGTCGCCGACCCCGGTTGGTTCGTTGCGCCTCGCTACGCAACCACCCACGCGGCCTCCGTCTTACAGATAGGCGCTAAAGAAGTCGAAGGCTTTCGCCCCGCTAAACTGGTGACCGCCTTCGAACTCGTCAAGCCAGAGGCTTTTCGATACCTGCGCTGCCGCGTAGATGTGCTCCAAGTGAGCATAGGCTTCACGCGTGGCCTCGATCGGAAAGCCTCCGTCTTGTATGCCGGCCTCGATGAGCAACGGCCGCGGCGCCACTAAACCGCAAAGATCCGCCACTTCCGCGTACTTCAAGATTCCGGGAACGAACTGCGAACCGCAGAAGTTTCCTTGAGTAAGCGCATACTGCTTGAAGGTTGTGAGATAGCAGACCACAGCCGCAGCCTTCACGCGCTCGTCCACCGCCGCCAGGTACGTTGAGCGCGTGCCGCCGAATGAAAGGCCGATACAGCCGATCCTGCTCGAGTCCACTTCCGGGCGGCTCGCCAAGTAATCTATGCCGCGCATGTCGTCCCACGTGTTGAGCGCCGTCAAGTTCATGCCCAGAAGCATAGTCTTGATGCCGTTGACATTGCAGCCATCGCGCCTACCGTAGCGCCTGAATCCCTCGCCGCGCTCGTTAAAGCCGCGCGCATCGGGACACAGGGTCACGAACCCGCGCTTGGCGAGCTGCAAGCCGTAGTCATAGTTATAGTGCTCAATCTCCCGCGCGCGGTCTTCCTCGCCATAGTCCACGTGCGCCACGGAATCCTTGCCGTACTTTCCGTGCCCGTGCAGACAGATAATGCCCGGGGCCGGCTGGTCGATGCCTTCAGGGATCAAGAGCCATGCCGGGACCTGCACGTCCTCAGCGGCGGTGTACACCACTTTCTCGTAACGCACCCCAAACTGCTCTCGCTCTTCGACGACGCGCGAGTTCAGCGGGACCTGCTCCGGAAACGGGTCCATAAGGTCAAGGAGCCGCGCACGCAATCGCTTCTGCCAGACATACCACTCCTCGCTGCTCTCTCCAGCAAAGTGCAGCAGCGGCGGGTGCTTTTCAAAGTACGCCATTACGAAGGTATCGAAATCGAAAGTATCGTTCATCAGAGTATCCCCTCTCTTCTGTGCTTGCATTCCCTGCCCACAAACAATAGCCCTTCTCTTCCTGCCCTCACTTGAAATGGTAGTCAACGACCCAGAGTGCGCCAGTTGGCACGTACGTTCCTATATACTGGCCGGTTTGAAAGTGGTCGATTTCATAGTCTGGTAGCGTCCGCGTCGCTATGCAGACTCCTCCGATTCTTTTCCCATGCCAAAAGAACCAGAAGTCTTGATTGTCGTGTTCGCGGCCTTCAAGCAGGGCAACATTGACGGGATATACAAATAGAATGAACCGAGTATCTGTCTCTTCTTCACTGCATGGAGTGCGAACGTATATTAGCTCCTTCCCATTCAGGTACACATCGTATTCTGACTCAATTATCAAATCCCCTCTATCCAGGGGTTCCGCGCCGGCGCCGCGGAGAAGCCGACGGAACCAATCGGGTACTGCATACGTCGCATACTGGTCATGATACTGTGCACCGGTCGCGTTCAAAACTGTAGCGAGATCCGCGCCAAGATTCTCATACTTGAGCACACGAAAGCCTTCAGTGGGAGCACTTTGCGCTAGGTTCATCAAAGGGCTCACAAACCCGCCCAACAATACGATGGTCAGCCCAACTAAAACACTTCGTAGCATCCATTTGTGAGAACTCCCCCATTCGGTTAGCACTATTTGGGCGCAGTAGTAGCATAGCAGGATGAACACCCCCAACGAGGCGTACCGGAGATACTCATTGAGAAGGCCAAACGAATACCAAGGTATGATCAACGGCACCAATAGACAAGAGAGGAATAACGGATCTCGACGCAGCCTAGGACTCAAGAACAAGATTAGCACAGCTAACAAGAGGAATCCGGCTAGTCTCGGCATTCCGATTGTGGATGCGATTCCATCCCATCCGTACCTATCCCAAATCCATCCGCTTGGTATAGAGTTGGCGCCACTAGACAGATAGACCACTAACAATCCGAGTAAGGGTGCAGACAGGAGCAGATTCTGCCAAGACAGGAACGGCCGGATACCATTCTCGAAAAGGAGAATGGCGAGAAAGACGAGCATTCCAAGGGCGATTAGAGCCGACCAGAACATGGTTGCGGCCAGTATGACCCCGCACACAGGTAGAAATCGCCTGTCGCGGCGCAACTGCACAATCAGCAGAGCATTCAGGGCACCTGCTATGAAGTGCTGAGGAGAAAACATGAACTCCACAAGCATTGTGCGACCCCAGAGCACTTCCAACGGCTCGAAAGAAAGAGCGATTGTGGCAAAGAAGATGAGCATTACGGCAGCAGCAACTGCCTTCCAGCCGTAGAGCCCTCGCATAAACAGAAGGATAGTCAGCGCGGCTCCACCCCATGTCCATATTGGAACAATCCAGTTCAGTACTGCGGGTCCAAACCAGCTTCCAATGAGACCGGGCACCATGTAGTAGCCAAGGTAATAGCGCAACAGCACAGGCGCCTCAAAGTATGCAGGCAGGTAGGTTGGCCAGTCGCCACGCGCCAGATCGAGCATAACCGCTCGGTGCTTATCCCAGTCGAAGTTTCCAACATCAAGCACTCCCCCGGCAGCCGTCATCATCACCCAAGCAAAGGCAATCAATAACAGCGCGACGGTCACCGGCTGTTTCTTTACTTGCCAGGACCCTGATAGCACCTGCCAAAGGCCAAGCACCAGCAGCACGGCCGAGGGAAAGCCGAACCACCACTCAAACCACCCCACCAGCCATATCACCAGAGGCAACACCAAATAGGCGATGGCCAGCCGGTGTAATACTGGCAGTTCATCAGATTCACGGTTTGGTTGAATAAGTGGGTTCATATTTCTTGCAGGTCTTTGCGCCTAGCGTTGGGCATCACCGGGTTAGGACTGAAGGCACATTGGGCTAGCTACCGAGTGGCTCCGTTAGATGCCCGGCCTTGCCGATTGTGCTCTTCCACGTACCTCTCCTTCGTCCCCCCATGTGCGGCCACAGCAAACCCTCGCTGCCTGGAGATTTGACAGTTACTTCTGAAGAGAGAACCTACCTTCCCAAATAGGAATCCCCCCGGGTACGTGCTGCCCCGTCGTAATGCTCAACATCGCGTAGTCAGGTAGCTCATGCAACACTAGGCAGCTATCACCAATCCAGCCCCCATGTTCGCTGAAATTGAACGTAAATTCCTCGAAGCCCTGCTTTCTCAAGTGTTCATCGAGGTCATTTACGTCAACCGGGGTTACACGCAATGTGAACGGCGCAACCACGTCTCTCTCAGTACAAGCGGCTTTACTGAAAATCAACCGCTTCTTGTTGACGTACACATCGTAGTTGGAACGAATAACTGCCTCCCCCGCTTCCGCAATCATGCGGTCTCTGTACTCTTCGCTAAGGTACATCCCCATCCAACTATGTCCACCGCGATCTAGTTTATACTGGCCGGCCCGAATACGACCGATCTTGTAATCAGGCAGCGCCCGTGAAGTTACACAAGTCTCACCAATGGATAGACCGACTCCTTGATTGAATTCGAAGTCCAAGGTGTCTTGCGCGTTTCCTGTCTCCTCCAGCGGAAATATGGAGAGAATGAAGTGGGCTCTCATGTCGTCCTGCGTGCACGGGGTTCTCGTATATACCAAGATACGGTCATCGAGCAGGTAAACGTCAAAGATGGAACTGATCAGCAACTCGCTCTTGGCAAGCGTATTGTCTTTGGCACTGTCACGCAGCATCACGCGATACCAGCCAGGGACCTCATCGGCCAAGTACTGATTGACAATTGGCCCACCTACCACTTGTGTAGTCGAGAATTCAAGTCCAAATTGCTCGTAGCCGAACAACTCAAAGTCATGGGCACTGTTCGCTCTTGCCAAGTTGACTACCGGCCCAATCGCCCCAATGCCCAATACTGCCACGATCAGTCCGGAAATGATTTTGCCACGGTAGTCTCGTCTTTCTCTCCTTTCATCGGTCGACCGGCCAAGACTAGAACTGGCGCAATAGTAGCAAAGCAACACCAGCGACGGGATCAACCCACGCATGACCAAGTCATTGTGTAGACCAAAGTAGTAGAGAGGCAGGAGCAAGAGCGTCGCCAAGGAGGCAAAGAAGAACGGTTCCTTGAGGAGTCGGGGCCGCAAGAGAACAAGCAACATCGTCAAGAGCAAGAACTCTACCAGGTATAGTATCGGTAAACCACGTACTACGTTCTGCCAACTGGAAAACTCCCACAGCCAAAAGTGCGGGATATCCCCAGAGCCGCTGGCTAAATATGTCACTACAAGTACCGCCAACGGTAGCCCCAAGAGCAGATTTTGCCAACGGAGGAAAGGCCGGACGCTGTTTTCTTTCAACAATACCGCTACCAGCGGCAGCAGTCCCACTGCCACAAAGGGAGACCAGAACAGGCTTGCACCCACTACCACACCGCTCACGGCAAGGAAACGCCGGTGCTGTCTAAGCTGGACCAGCAGCAAGGCATACAGCGCACCCGCTATGAAGTGTTGCGGTACCCACATCATCCCCACCATATGGGATAGGAATTGCACCTTGATTTCCCAGAAGCGGTTCCACTCCAGGAAGTCGCGCCCAAACCCGACACGCGGCCAGCCATCCAACGACAATCGAATGTCAAGCCACTCTAATCCCTCGAACACTGCAACCGACACGATGTCCATGCCACTGAAGAAAATTAGTATCGTGGCAGCGGCCACGGCCCTCCAACCGAGAAAGCCACGTGTGAACATGAGCAGTATTAGCGCAACGCCACTCCACGTCCACAAAGGCACCGCCCAATTCAGCGCTTCCACTCCAAACCACTTGCCGGCCAATCCGGGTACCATGTAGTAGCCCAGGTAGTAGCGCAGCAGAAGCCCCTCTATATCCCCTTCACCGGGAATGAACGCGGAAAGGCTTTGCGCCCAGGCAGGCAGGTACACCGGCCAGGTGTTGCGAGCGAGATCAAGCAGAATCGCCCGATGCTTGATCCAATCAAAATTGTGAACATCAAATATGCCGCCCGCAGCAGTCACCATCACCCATGCCAGCGCAATCACCAGAAGCACAGCGGCCAGAGGTCGCGCCGCCATCCTCCATGAGCCGGATAGCGCCTCCCGAAACGCAAGCACCAGCAGTATCGCCGCCGGCACGCCCAGCCACCACTGATGCCACCCTACCAGCCAGATAAATACCGGCAACACTAGGTAGATGATGGCAAGCCGATGTACTACTGGTATCTCGTCAGCAGTTTCAGTTTTGATGAGAGTTGGGTTCTCACGTCTCTGCACATTGGCTTTATTCATAGATAGAAAGTGCGAGTGGATAGGCGCCTAGCAGTGAGGCCCGAATAGAATTGAATTGACCCATTCCATATCATTGCTGCAATCGCCGTTGCTTTACATTGCTTCCCACTGACATGGCGTTGCATTGCGTTAGACTGCCTCACGCAACTCCTTCCTAATTGCCAAGTGTAAAGCTGCCTTGCCAAGAATTCGAGTTCTCTCCTGTAGTCTGTCCGGTTCTAATCTCAAGGATGTCATACTCCGGAAGATCACGAACTGCAAAGCAGTCCCCGCCATACCTCCCACCGAAGTCCTCTAGCGCAAAGTCCAGTTCTTCGTATCCCGCTTCCTTGCGGTGTTCGGGAAGGTCTTCTGCGCTACGTGGAATGACATGCATGAAGAAGCGAGTGCCATTGTCATCCTGGCTGCACGCGGGCTTGAAGTAAAGTAAGCGAATTCGATCCGGTTCGCCCGAGCTCTCCCTCGCCTGCTCTCGATGAAGATAAACCTCGTAGAAAGAGCGGATGATCGGCTCACCGGCCTCGGTAAGCAAACGATCGCGGAAAGGCGGACTGTAGTAATGGGCAATCCAACTGTGGCTTGTTCTCTCTGAATTAAGTTGGCCTGTTTCTATGTGTCCGATTTCATACGAGTCAGGCAGTTCGCGCACCGCAAGACACGTCTGACCGATTTGAAAGGCATGCTTTCGCGTGAAATTAAAGTCGAAGTTGTCGTGCGTACGGCCTTCCGGAAGACTAGCCAGAGCAAGCGGGACCACATGCAAGAAGAAGCGCGATCCTCCTTCATCCTCAAGACATAGTTTCCTTACGTATATGAGATTACGGTCTTCAAGATACACGTCGTACTTGGATCTGACAATCAATTCGCCTCTTGCTACCGTCTCATCAACGGCATCAATGCGCAACAAGCGGAGATACCAATCTGGATGCTCAGACGATATGAAGTGGGTCCTGGGATGCGGCAATTCTACGATATTCAAGACCGAATAATCCTCCCCTAGGTGCTCATTCCGGACCACATTGAAGTCATGGTCGTTGTTCGCCCGAGTAAGGTCCATCAGTGGTGTAATGGCACCGACAACCAGCGCGACGATTAGCAGCGCGAAAGAAGCTAAGTACCTATAGTCTCTGCTCCACGTCTTTTCGCGCGAATAGTCCGCAATAACGTCAGCGCAAAAGTGGGAAAGTAAAACCAGTGCGGGCATTACGCCGCGCATCACCCAGTCATTGTTGACCCCATACGAATAAAGGGGCATGAACAGTAGAGTCGCCAGGCAGGCAACAAAGAACGGATCCCAACGCAACGTTGGTCGCAACAGAAGCAGAAGGACCGCCAAGTGTAGGAATTCGAACACATACACCGTCAGCAACACTTTCACCGCCACTAGCCATCCGCTCCCGTCGAGGTCCCATATCCAACTCCCTTCGATATCTCCAGTGCCGCTGGATAGGTAAACTGTCAATAGCCCTACTAGCGGCAGAGCCAGGACCAGGTTTTGCCAGCGCAAGAAGGGGCGAATACCGTTTTGCAGCAGTATCACGGCAACAAATGGCAGCAGGCCGATGGCGACGAATACCGACCAAAACAGCGACGCCGCCCATACAACACCGCTCACGGCAAGGAATCGCGGCTGTCGCCGGAGTTGGAATAACAGTAAGGTAAACAAAGCACCGGGTAGGAAGTGCTTAGGCGTCCACAACAGCCCTATCGTATGAGACGAGTATTGAATTAATATTCCCCATCTCCTTCCCGCCCACTCGATGTGATTGCGCCCTAGCTCAATCAGGGGCCAGCCTTGGATATCAATGTTGAGGTTGATCCAGCCCCATCCATCGAAGAATAGAGTACGTACAATGTCCATGCCGCCAAAGAAAATGAAAATCGCGGCCGCGGCAAACACCCTCCATCCACGATGGCCTCGTGTAAACATGAACATTGCGAGGGCCACCCCACACCACGTCCAGAGCGGCACCGCCCAATTCAGTGCTGCCGGTTCAAACCAATTGCCGATCAACCCCGGCACCAAGAAGTAGCCTAGGTAATGCCGCAGCAACAGCGGTGCACCCAGATAGGCCCGCAGGTTTGGAGAGGGCTCGGTGGGCCAGTCGCCACGGCTAAGGTCAAGAAAAATAGATCGGTGCGTATACCAGTCCGAATTGTGGACATCGAAAACGCCGCCTGCCGCAGTCGTCATCACCCAGACGAGAGCAATTAGCAGTAGGACGACTGTTGTAGGACGCAGCGCAGAACGCAGGGCACCAGAAAAAACTTGCCACTTGAGGCTTGCTCGTGCAGGTCTTAGCGCCTGCCACAGCCCCAAAGCCATCAGCACGGCCGCAGAAACACCCAACCACCACTCAAACCACCCCACCAGCCAAATCACCACCGGCAGCATCAGGTAAATGATGGCAAGCCGATGTACTACTGGTATCTCGTCAGCAGTTTCAGTTTTGATGAGAGTTGAGTTCTCACGTCTCTGCACATTGGCTCTATTCATAGATAGAAAGTGCGAGTGGATAGGCGCCTAGCAGTGAGGCCCGAATAGAATTGAATTGACCCATTCCATATCATTGCTGCAATCGCCGTTGCTTTACATTGCTTCCCACTGACATGGCGTTGCATTGCGTTAGACTGCCTCACGCAACTCCTTCCTAATTGCCAAGTGTAAAGCTGCCTTGCCAAGAATTCGAGTTCTCTCCTGTAGTCTGTCCGGTTCTAATCTCAAGGATGTCATAGTCAGGAAGGTCAAGAACTGCAAAGCAGTCCCCGCCATACCTACCGCCGAAGTCCTCTAGCGCAAAGTCCAGTTCTTCGTATCCCGCTTCCTTGCGGTGATCGGGAAGGTCTTCTGCGCTACGTGGAATGACATGCATGAAGAAGCGAGTGCCACTGTCATCCTGGCTGCACGCGGGTTTGAAATACAATAAGCGAAGTCGGTTCGGTTGGCCCGCGCTCTCTCCCGCACTCTCTTGATGAAAATAAACCTCGTAGAAAGAGCGGATGATCGGCTCACCGGCCTCCGCCAGCAACCGATCGCGATACGCGTCGCTGAAATAGTGGCGCAGCCAGCTATGGCCGGTACGCTCCAAATTGAACTGACCGGTTGTGACGTGTCCGATGCTATACGTGTCGGGCAGTTCTCGCACAGCCAGACACGTATAGCCAATCCGCCAGCCGTATCCCCTGAATTCAAAATTATAGCTGAAGTGAGTGCGGCCAGGAGGGAGGACTTCTCTTTCAGTGGGTACCACGTGCAAGAAAAAGCGCGTATCGACATCCTGCGATCCGCACGAGTCCCTCACGTAGACCAATCGTCTTCCTTCTCGATGCACGGTGTAGGTGGAGTCAATGACTTTTTCACCCTTCCCATGCTGTGCCTGCTCATACCCACCCGAATTACGCAAAAGCCAACGGAACCAGCCGGGAGCATCCTGCGTGACATATTGATAGTGCAGCTCCCTCGGCATCCACGGATTTCGCAGAATCGAAGTGTCTGGTCCCATTTGCCCATAGCGAATCACGCCAAAATCATGATCGTTATTGGCCCGCGCCAATTCAAACAACGGCGTAACCGCACCAATACCCAAGACAGCAACGAGCAGCCCGGCAAGCGTCAAGGAAGGATAGTTCCAACTCCGATATTTCTCAACTGAGCTTTCCAACAGTGCGCAGGCACTATAGTAAGAGAGCAAGAATAAGGCGGGAATCTGTCCGCGTAGGACTAAGTCATTGTGATGGCCATACGACAAAAGGGGCGCGAGAAGCAGAGTTGCAAGTGAAGCCATGAATAACAAATCTTGGCGCAACTTTGGTCGCAATAGCAAGAGCAGCAAAACCAATATCACAAATTCCGTCAAGAATAATACCAATAAGACTCGCATTGCGTCCGGCAAGGAATCTGAGTGGATGTTCCAGATCCAACCCCGCTCGATCTGTCCCGTGCCACTTGACAAGTAAGAGAAAAGCAAGGCCGCCAAAGGCGGCGCCAGGAGCAAATTCTGCCAGCGCAGAAAGCAGCGGATACCATTCTGCAAAAACAGCACTGCAAAGAGTGGCAGCAGGCCGATCGCAATGAAGGGCGACCAGAATGTTGCCGTCGCTAGCACGAGGCCGCTCATCGCAAGGAATCGTTCATGCCAACGAAGTTGCACGATCAATAGAGCACAGAGCCCACCCGCTATGAAGTGCTGTGGGATCCACATCAGCCCAAACATATTGGATAGGAATAGTACCCATACGTCCTTGTGTACGATCCCGTCCAGTGAATTGCGGACTGGCCGAATCTCCGGCCAGCCATTCCATGCGAAACCTAGCTCAAGCCACTCCCAGCCTCCGAATACAAGTACGCTTGCAGCATCCATGCCACTAAATAAGATGAGTATTGCAGCTGCAGCCGGCACTTTCCAACCACGAAACCATTGCGTGAAGAGCAATAGCATGAGTCCCACGCCGCACCACGTCCACAACGGCACAGCCCAATTGAGTACCACTGGACCGAGCCACTTACCTAGCAAGCCAGGAACCATGTAATATCCCAAGTAATAGCGCAGCAGAGAGCCGGGCCTGTCCGCCTCTCCAGGAAGAAAGACGGATAGGTCGGAAGTCCACGCCGGCAAGTGAACTGGCCATTCACTACGGCTGAGATCGAGGAATATTGAGCGATGCTTGTGCCATTCGGGGTGGTGGACGTCGAAGACACCGCCAGCGGCGGTCGCCATCACCCATGCGAAGGCAATGAGCAGCAGCATGACGGTGGCGGGACGCAACGCCGCACGCAGTGTGCGGCAGAAGGTCTGCCAATTGAGGCTTGCTCGCGCAGGTCCGAGGGCCTTCCAAGCACCCAGTGCTACCAAGGCAGTAAGTGAGACTCCGAACCACCACTCAAACCACCCCACCAGCCAAATCACCACCGGTAACAAAAGATAAACAATGGCGAGCCGGTGCATCAAGGGAATCTCATCGTTGGCACCGCTGTCGGATGGAGGACAATTCAAGAACCCACGTACCTTCACGGCTATGGCGAACACACTGAGGCTGCTGCTGAAGGATGCGACAAGAGGTGCTAGGCTTCGATTAATCTGCTTCATTTCATCAAGTCACTGTAGCCTCATTGCTCCAATACAGTCTCAACGAGAGTGACCTCACTACATGCACTTTGGGATAGGTTACTTCCATGCCATTAGTCGAAAGCGTATCGCCCTTCCCACAGAGTGTCGCCCTCAGTACTCCACTGCCCTGTTCTAATTTCAAGGATGTCATACTTCGGCAGGTCACGAACTGCGAAGCAGTCCCCGTCATATCTACCGCCGAAGTCATCGAGGCCAAAGTCCAGTTCTTCGTATCCTGCTTCCTTACGCTCATCGGGAAGATCTTCTGCGCGATCTGGAAGTATATGTAAGAAGAAGCGCGTGCCATTGTCATCCTGGCTGCACGCGGGTTTGAAATACAGTAAACGAAGTCGGTTCGATTGGCCCCCGTCGGCCTCCAATTCTTCGTGATGGAGGTAAACGGCGAATTCGGAACGGATGATCGGCTCACCGGCCTCTGCGAGCAGCCGATTGCGAAAATCTTGACTGTAGTAATGGGCGATCCAACTGTGGCTTGTTCTCTCTGAATTGAGTTGCCCGGTTTTGATGTATGCGACTTCATATGTATCCGGCAGGGCCCGATACGCTATGCATGTATCCCCTCTTCTCAGAGCGTGCTTTGCCGTGAAAGCAAAGTCCATGTTGAAATGGACATGGCCCTTGGGAAGACTTTCCGTATCAAGCGGAACCACCTGCAGGAAGAAGTACGTGCCTTTCTCGTCTTGGCTGCATGGATCCTTAATGTAAACAAGAGTTCGGCCGTCAAAATACACGTTGTAGGTGGACCGGATCGCCAAGTCACCTTTGGCAAGTGATTGAACGTTGGGATCAATTCCCAATAGGCGAAGGTACCAATCAGGAATCTCATTGGTCAAGTAGAGGGGCACCCAAATCTCAAGATGATCTCTCTCCAAGATGCCCCTAATGGAAAACTCATCTCCTAGCTGCTCATGCCGGAGCAAACCAAACTCGTGATTATTATTTGCTCTTGTCAATTCCACTAATGGTGTAACGGCGCCAATCGCCAATACGACAACCACGAATGCGAAAGAGGTGAATTTTAGAACGCTTCCTCTCGTCTTTATGTCTATTGATGAGTCAACAAGAGTGTCAGCACAGTAGTAGCAAAGGATAAACAAGGCCGGCATCACACCTCGCATGACAAGATCATTGAAGAGGCCAAACGAATATAGCGGGAGGAGCAACAATGTAGCCAGACTTGCAATAAAAAACGGGTTTGCACGCATTCGCGGTTGCAGAATCAAGACTAAGATCGCCAGGATCAAGAACTCACTAAGGTATAGCGAAAGCAAGACTCGTATCGCCTCCTGCAAATTGCCCTGGTGTATGTCCCAAAACCATCCCCGTGGAATCGCAGACGATCCGCTAGTAAGATACACAAACAGTAGGACTGCCAACGGCAGTGGTATGAGAATATTCTGCCAACTCAGAAAGGGTCGGATGCCGTTCACAGCGACCAACACTGCGACAAGTGGCAACAAGCCAACTGCGACAAATGGCGACCAGAATAGTGCTGCCGCTAAGACAATTCCGCTAACAGCGATGAATGGCATATGGCGGCGTAGTTGCACTAGCAGCAGAGCGTAGAGCGCGGCTGCGATAAAGTGCTTAGGCACAAACATCAACCCTACCATGTGAGAGGAGAACTGGATCCTGATTGACTTCAGTCCCTCCCACTCCAAGTGATCACGACCGACTTCTATCCTCGGCCAACCCTCTAGAACGAGCCTGAATGCATATATGTCCCACCCTTCTTCTAAAGCGATTCGCAGGGCGTCCATGCCACTAAAGAAAATGAGGATCAGTGCTGCAACTACTGCCTTCCAGCCACACTTGCCACGGCTAAACATCAGCAAGATGAGGGCAACACCGGACCACGTCCAGAGTGGCACAGCCCAATTCAAGGCCGCCTGCCCAAACCAGTTACCCAGCAATCCCGGCACTATGTAATAACCCAGGTAGTGTCGTAACAAGCTGGGCACGCCCAGATAGGCTTTAGCGCCTGTCGGGACCTCGCTAGTCCAGTCGCCTTGACTGAGGCCAACAAGCAATGCTCGGTGGGTCCACCAGTCGGTGTTATGGACGTCGAATATGCCGCCCGCGGCTGTCACCATGACCCAGGCGAAGGAAATGATCAGCAGGGCGACGGTGGTAGGCCGCAGCGCCGAATGCAGAACGGAGAAGAAGGCCTGCCAGTTCAGGCTCTCCCGGGATGGCGCGAGAGCCCTCCAGAGTCCTAACGCCAGTAGCATGGCTGCAGGTATGCCAAACCACCATTCAAACCACCCCACCAGCCAAACTACTACCGGCAGCATCAGGTAGAGAATCGCCAGCCGATGAACTAATGGAATCCGAACAGATGCAGCACCATCGGAGGCTGAGGAGCCCCAGTACCCGCGTGCCTTCACGGCTATAGCGGATGTACCAAGGATGGCACCGCGAGGCTGGGTGAGAGCGGCTAGAGCACGCTTGATCTGGCTCATTCTATTGAACTACTGTTGTTGTGTTGCTGCAATACATTCTCCGACAACATTATCTCTAGAAAAACAGGTTCAGATTATGTTTACTCGCAGCTATTTATCCAAAGCATAGCGGCCTTCCCACAGCTTGTCGCCTTCAGCGCTCAACTCCCCCATCCTTATCTCGAGGATGTCATACTCTGGCAATTCTCGTACCACAAAACATGACCCATCGCTCATCCCACCAAAATCATCAAGTGAAAAATCAAGCACATCGTACCCGACACCCTTGCGCTCGTCGGATAGGTTGTCCTGACTAACGGGAACTACGTGCAAATAGAATCGACTCTTTACGTCTCCCTGGCTGCACGCGGGCTTGAAGTAGAGTAAGCGAATTCTATTCGGTTCGCCCGAGCTGTCCGCCGCCATTTCTTGATGGAGGTAAACATCGTATGAAGAACGGATGATCGGCTCGCCAGCCTCCGCCAGGAGACGATTGCGGTAGTCTTTGCCATAGTAATGGCGGAGCCAAATATGGCTGGTACGCTCCGCATTTAATTGGCCGGTTGTTATGTGCCCGTTGGCATACCAACTGGGCAGTTCACGTACTGCAATACACGTCTCATCAATCCGCCAGCCATGCCCTAAAAAATCGAAATTATAGCCCAAGTGGCTGCGGCCAGGGGGAAGGAGGTCTGTATCTGCTGGAACCGCGTGCAAGAAAAAGCGCGTATCTACATCTTCCGGACCGCACAAGTCCTTCACATAGACCAATCTCTCTTTTTCACGGTGCACAGTGTACGTGGAACGGATTATTACGTCACCTTTCACATGTGGTTCCGGTAAGTCTCTTTCCGCACTCCGTAGCAGCCAACGGAACCATTCAGGAACGTCATGCGCAACATATTGTCTTTTAAAACCCCTGGGAATCCTTATACTTCGCAATACGGAAACGTCCGGTCCCATTTGCTCGTAGCGGATAACGTTGAAGTCATGATCCTTGCTAACCAGCACCAAATCGAATATCGGCGAAACGGCACCGATACTCAGAACGGCAACGAGACTCCCAACAAGCCCCCAGTTGCGCTTGGCCCATCTCGCTGTCCTGTCAATCGAACTCTCTCCAAATAGGCTTGCACAATAGTAGGAGAGCAAGAATAGGGCGGGTATCTGCCCGCGCAAGACGAGATCATTATGATGGCCGTAAGAATACATGGGCAAGAATAGCAGAGTCGCCAAAGAAGCGATGAAGAGCATGTCACGGCGCAAACGTGGATTCAATAGGACGAGCAAAACGGCCAATATGACAAATTCACTCAAGTACAATATCGGCAAAACTCTCGTCAAGTTCGGCAAGTCGCTCGAGTGGATCTGCCAGATCCAGCCCCGATCGATATCTCCAGTTCCGCTCGACAAGTAAAAGAAGAGCAATGCCGCCAAAGGTATCGCCAACAACAGATTTTGCCAACGCAGTAAAGGACGGAGACCGTTCTCAATAAGCATCACTGCCGCGAGCGGCAGCAGGCCGATAACGATAAAGGGTGACCAGAATGTTGCCACCGCTAGCACGACGCCACTCACCGCGAGAAATCGCCGGTGCCGGCGAAGCTGCACAATCAGCAGAGCACAGAGTCCACCTGCTATGAAGTGCTGCGGGATCAACATCAATCCATACGTTTGGGATAAGTACATTACCTTTACATCCTTCAGCCAGATCCCATCCAGTCTATTCCGCCCTATCCGAAACCCTGGCCAACTCTCCCACGCAAATTCAATTCCAAGCCACCCCATGCCCTCGAGTAGGATCCCGTTTACAAGGTCCATCCCACTGAAGAGAACGAGGACTGTTGCCGCGGCTAGCACTCTCCAACCACGATGAAAACGCGTGAAGAGCAGCAGCATGAGGCCAACCCCACACCAAGTCCACAAAGGCACTGCCACGTTCAACGTCGCCGGCCCAAACCATTTGCCCACCAAGCCTGGGACTATGTAATAGCCCAAGTAATAGCGCAGAAGATAGCCAGGCTGACTTACTTCCCCAGAAAGATAAACGGATAGGTCAGGCGTCCAGGTCGGCAAGAAAACCGGCCAGTTGCCGCGGCTGAGATCTAGGAAAGGTCTGAACAACTCTGTGTAGGCTTGGTGTTAGTGGTGTGTGCGGAATTATGGGGCGTTTTGGGGAGTGTTTTGGCGTTTCGGTGGGGCTGTTTTGCCCGTGTTTCGGCGCTGCTGGGAGCGTTTTTCGCTCCCGCTCGTGTTTTGGGCGCACTACGCCCGTGTCATGCCGGCAACTGGCGTGCGGCTGTTACCAAATTGGCCAGCCCCAGCAGCAACGCCAGCCGTTGCGTGTTCTTGTGCAGACCCCGATAGCGCACCGTGGCGTAGCCAAAGCGCCGCTTCACCCACAGGAACGGATGCTCTACCTTGGCCCTGACCGACGCTTTGCGCTGTTCTGCCAACGCCGCCGCGCTCTCAGGTGCCAGTTTCCGCCGCAGCCCCGGCTTGAGCGCCACCTGCCACGCTACGGCGCGCCCCTGATGCTCCGGTCGCTTCTGCACCCCCACGTACCCGGCGTCTCCCCACACCTGCTGCTCTGCGCCGTGCAGCAACGCCGCCGCTTGCGTTACGTCGTGCACGTTGGCCGATGTGGTGGTGAAGCTATGCACGAGTCCCGTCTGTGCGTCGACGCCGATGTGCAGCTTCATCCCAAAGTAATACTGGTTCCCCTTCTTCACCTGCCGCATCGCCGGGTCTCGCTCCCCCTCTCGGTTCTTCGTCGATGTCGGCGCCGCGATGATGGTCGCGTCCACTACCGTCCCCACTCGCAGCCGCAAGCCCCGACCTGCCAAATGCGCGTTGATCTCCGCCAACAACCCCTCTCCTAACCGGTGCTTCTCCAGCAAATGCCGAAAGTGCAGAATAGTCGTCTCGTCCGGCAGCGCCTCTGACAGCCGCAGCCCCACGAACCGCCGCACCGGTTCTACCTCGTACAGCATGTCCTCCATCCCAGGATCGCTCAGGTTGTAGAACAACTGCACGCAGTGTATCCGCAGCATTACCGACAAGGGATACGGCCGCCGCCCACGCCCCGCCTTGGGATAGTACGGCGCAATGCGCGCCTCCATCTCCGCCCACGGGAGCAGCGCGTCCATCCGTTCCAAGAACTTCTCCCGCCGGGTCTTGCGCTTCTTCTGCGCGTACTCCAGGTCGGCAAACGTCGGCTGCTCCATTTCCTCTCCCCTCTCCACAAGGCGCTTTCTTGCTATGATACTATGCCAAGGACTTGTGCAGAGTGTTCCTAGGAATATTGCTTGGTGCTTAACCCAGTGGTGAGTTTGGTCAT
Organism: Chloroflexota bacterium; assembly: GCA_965216245.1. Classification (GTDB taxonomy): domain Bacteria; phylum Chloroflexota; class UBA11872; order VXOZ01; family VXOZ01; genus VXOZ01. Next base: position 2,944,471 of record OZ244145.1, on the reverse strand, counting down.
AGAAGACACCGCCAGCGCCGGTCATCATCACCCACCCAAAAGCGATGAGCAGCAGCGCAACGTTGGTAGGCCGCAGCGCAGAACGCAGAGCACTTAAGAGGGTGCGCCCGTTGATCTTCGCTTGCCCAGGCTTTAGTACCAGCCAGACCCCTACAGTCACCAGCAGGGCTAATGGGACACCGAACCACCATTCAAACCACCCCACCAGCCAGATCACCACCGGTAACATCAGATAAAGGATGGCAAGCCGGTGTAGTACCGGAATCTCTTCAGAGCCACTGTCGCCCGAGTGAGGGGAAGCGGTAGATCCTTGCGGGTCTGATTCTATGAGAGAGGTGTCTGGGCCGCCACGCAAGAACGCGCCAATAGCGCCAAGATTACGATTGATGAGGCTCATGCACACATTATAGCTCCCGTCGGCCCTTAGGAAATCTGAGAGACTCAGATTACGACGAATGGCACGTCGCGGGGGTTTTCAGGGCCGACGTAGATTGCGTCAGTGGGGCAATAAATTTCGCACAGCAGACACGACTGGCAGTCATCTTGGTAGCGGATGTAGGCTTTCTTGTTCCGGTCCATGCGGAGCACGTCGAGCGGACAGACCTTTACGCAAAGGTTGCAGCCAATACACAGGTCCTCATACACTTTTTCAATTGCCACTATTCACTCTCTCCAACTAGCATCGTCATGACACAGGACCTGCCCAACCCCACTGCTGGGCGCTGCGCCCGGTTGCAGTAGGCTTAAGAACCTCTTCCGCGATCAATCTAAGGTTAGTCAGCTTTTCCACCTGTTGCAAGCTGACTGTTGCAAGCTGCCTCTCGCGGAACGCAGTAGAACCCTCTAGGTAGTAGGGGATTGCGCCGCCGCCTCTTCAAGCAATCCCAGTTTTTCTAGCCGGTCTCGCGGCACTGGGGAGTAGCGGAAGACCGGTTCGCCGCCGGCATCCGGCTCTGCGATGATCCAGCGCAGCCACTCGCTGTCGTCACGCTGCGGATAGTCTTCACGGTAGTGCCAGCCCCTGCTTTCCGTCCGGAGAAGTGCCGCCTCGTACATTAGCGCCGTTGTCAGGGCCGTTGCTTCGACCTCGAAGCATTTCACAAGCTCATGGAAGTCCGGCGCGTAGAGCCGCGGCACCGCCTCCTGCCGGAGCGTACGCACGTGCGCCAATGCCTGCTGCATGTGGGCCTCCTCGCGAAAGATGTTGAGTTCGGGCGGCATAGTCTGTGCCTGCAACTCCCCATACACCGCATCAGGCAGAAGTCCGTCCTTGCGCTCCATGGGGCGCAGTATCTCGGCAAACAAATCTTCCTTGTGGGCGTCAGCTATCTCTTCCCAGCCTGCATCTTGGGCGAACGTTCCTGCACTCACACCGGCGGCGTAACCGCTGCCATTCGCCCAGGCGAGATTAAGAAACGTGATGCCGCTGGACGCCCCGACCACGTATCCGCGCGTCGCCGCGTCACCGGCAGCAAACAGGCCCGGCACGCTGGCGGCCATCGAAGTATCAGTTATGTAAATTCCCGCAGAGCCCGACACAGAACCGTTGAACCCGGGATGCCATTGCGTGCGTTCGGCGAAAAGGTCTTGTCCGCTGCGGCGGGCAAGCTCCGCGATGTGCTTGAAGGCGTGCAGCCACATCTCACGGTCTGTCGCGGGAACTGCAGAGAGATCAAGCTGAATCGGACCGCGGCCCTCCCGTATCTCTGATGCCATGCCGCGGGCAATAACGTGAATCGCCGGGGGCACCTTATCCGAGTATTTGCCGAGAAACGGCTCGCCCTCACCATTCAAGTACTCGCCGCCAATGGCAGCTAGAATGCACTGTCCGTGGCTATCGAAGCGTGTATTGGTGGCAATGTAACCGTTGGCGTACTCCATATTCATCAAGGCAGCGCCAACGTCCCACGCCAGCGCATACGCCTCGCCGCAGAGCATGTCGTGGCCGAAATGCGTGCCTTTCCACGCGCAGCCTCCCGCCGCGAGTACTACGGACTTCGCTTGGATCAGGCAGAGCCGGTCGTCCTGCCGCCGGATGCCTACCGCACCGACAATGCGGCCGTCTTGCACTAAGAGCTTCACGATAGCCGTGTGGTCGAGAAGTTTTGCCTGCTTCGTGCGCAACACGTGCTTTCGCATTAGCTTCATCAACTCGACGCTGTCCAGGCCCAACCGCCACACCGTCTCGCGCGATCCCACGTAGATGAGGCGGCGGTGAAGCGAGCCGACTTGGCCGCAGGCCGCGTCGTCGTGACGGTCAAAAGGCGCATCCCAGCCATCCAACTCAGCGATGCGTTCGTAATTAGCTTGCACCAGCCATTCGACCCATGCCGGGTCAAGCAGAAGCTCACTCTCGCGGCAGTGCTCGCGCACGAAATCGGCAGGATCATCCTCCGGCGTCAGGTGTAGCACCACGCCGCCTGCAAACACGCTACAGCCGGAACCGCCGACAAATCCCTTATCCACCACCAGCGCGCGGCTCCCTTGGCGCGTTGCCGCGATGGCGGCCCAGCAGCCTGCCAGCCCGCCGCCGATTACCAACACATCGGTGGTGTAAACGTCATGGGGTACGTCCATCAGCGCTCTTCCTGTTCCCAGGAGACGTGTATGCGAAGTAGGCGAATGAGCTGGTCCAATGCATAGCCAATCACGCCAATGACAAGAATCACCGCCATCAGTTCACCGTAGTTGAAACGGTCGCGGGTATCCAGAATGTAGTAGCCAAGGCCGTCGGAAACACCCAACATCTCGGCAGGCACTAAGACCACCCACGCGAGGCCCACCGCCAAGCGCAGTCCGGTGAGCATGTCCGGCACGACGGCCGGCAGTATGACCATGCGCACAAGCTTCCATTCGTTGGCGCCCAGAGTGCGTGCCGCTCGAATCCAGCGTTGGTCCAAACTGCTCACGCCGTGGGCCGTATTGATGATCATGGGCCACACCGCCGCAATGGCAATCAAGAAGATTACAGGGTTACTACCAACGCCGAAGACGACTATGGCAATCGGCATCCACGAGAGGGGCGAAATCATGCGGATGAACTGAAACGCCAGCGAAGAAGCGCGTTCGGCTGCACGGTAATGGCCGATGATTACGCCAATCGGCACCCCAATCGCCACCGCCAGCGCGAGCCCCATTCCAATCCGCTCTAGGCTCGCCACAATGTGGGAGTAGATGACACCGCTGACAAAGAAGCCCACAAGCTCACGGAAAGCGTTTCGCGGTTGAAAAGCAATGACGATAATAGAGTCCGAGAGCAGGCCGCTCGTCAAGAACTGCCAGAGCAAGAGAATGACAAGCAAACCGAGAAGCGGGATGCCGACGCCGCAGAGACGCCCTGCCCACCGTACGAATACCGGCGTAGAATCGGCTCTCGCCGCTTCTGATTCGGTGCGTGCCTCGTCGCGTGCATGCTCAGCCAGCCGCCTTTCGGTGCTCGCGGCCTTACTCAATGCCGATGATCTCCTTGCGCTCGAAGGCTTCATCTTCCGCGATATTAAACGCACCCGGTCCACCGGCTGCGTTATACGCTTCTCTGACCAACGTATACTCTACCAAATCTTCGGCAGCGTGATCGCCCGAAAGATCACCCAAGAAACTGGTGTCGCCTTCGACCTTCGTCTGTTTGATCTGATTCACTAGCTCGATCGTGTAGGACGGATACGGCCAGGGTTGGAAACCAATCCGAGATGCGCCCCACTCCGGATGATGAATGGCGTTGGTGCCCTGGGCCCCATAGGTCTCCAAATCATACTTGCCCATGGCGCGCTCGATCACGGGAGCGCCCTGCGGTAGGAGCCCGCTGCCGTCCTTCGAAAGGAGCAACGCCGTGCCGGGAATGTCTTGCAGCGCGCCGAGTTGTGCTTTCGCAATACCGTTTAGCACGCGCTGGGCCCATTCCGGATTCTCATTGATGTACTTTTCGTTCAGCACCGCGACGCAGCAGGCGTGATCCTTCCAAATGTCGCCAGTGAATCGAACTATCTTCCCATCCGCCAGCAGTTCTCCGGCGGCATTGAACGGCTCGGCGACGATGTAGCCGTCTATGGAACGATTGCCCAGTGCGGTCGGCATGTCCGGCGGAGCCATTACAAAGAGATTCACTTGATTGCCGGCCAACTCGCGGTTGCGGTCTTGGATCACGGCTTCCAGATTGTGGTGGCGCAATGCCATCTGCAAAACGACGTTATGGATCGAGTACCAGAAAGGCACCGCAATCTGCTTGCCGCCCAGGTCCTTGATGCCATTTATGCCACCCTCTTGATGCACAGTCAACGCCGAACCGTTAATGTGGTCCCAGGCCACCACTTTCACAGGAAACCCTATGCCGTAGCGCATCCACACGGTCATCGGCATCAGAAAGTGGGCCACGTTGACCTGGTCCGCCATGAAGGCCTCGGCAAGTTGCGACCAGCCGCGAAAGAGCGCAGGCTTTTCGGCATTCAAGCCCTCGTCAGCAAAGTAACCACCGGCATATCCGAGCGTGAGCGGCGTGGAGTCCGTAATCGGCAAGTATCCGACTTTCACGGGAATATCCGACACCTTGGCCGGGCTAACCGGACCTCCAGTCGTCTCCCCATCATCGTCACCGCCGCAGGCGGCAAGAAGCGGGCTGGCGGTGGCGCCAAGCGCCACTACACCAAGTGCACTAAGGAACTGCCCACGCGTAGTCTTCTTGGACATTCTGCTTCTCCTCTTGTAGGTCAAGGCACTCTTGCGGTCAACAATACAATGCGGCATCCGACTCGTCTTACTACCCAAAGCAACGCCGCGGTTTTCTATTTCGTTAAGCGAACATGATGCGAGCGGCCTCCCGTGAACGGGGCCGCCAAAAAACAGCCCATACCAGTAGCCGCCTGACAAAGCTCCTGCACGACACCCTGAAAGAGCTTGCGGGTCGGCTGCGGTATGTACGGCATATTGAGAACTCCCTAGATGTGATAGTACTGCTCGCGGCTGTGCGCGAGATTGAACTCGGTGAAGACCTCTTCCCGCAGACGTACCAGTTGCGGATCAACGCGATCCCGCGGATGAGCTATCGGCACCTCGATCACGCGCCGCAATTCGCCAGGATGCGCGGACATGATCGCCACTCGGTCGCCAACGTAAAGCGCCTCATCGATATCGTGCGTTACAAAGACCGTGGTCACCCCCTGGGCCTTCACAATACGTACGATTTCCTCTTGCATTTCCATCCGCGTAAAGGCATCCAGAGCGCCGAAGGGCTCATCCATCAACAAGATTTCCACCTGGTTGGCAAGTGCGCGCGCCAGCGCTACCCGCTGTGCCATACCTCCGGAGAGCTGCGACGGTCGGGCCCGCTCGAATCCCCGCAGTCGGGTGAGCGCCACGAGGTCCGCAACAATCCCCCTTCTATCGCCCTTGTACCGCCGTGCGTCGAGGCCGAAGCGGATATTCCCCTCAACGGTGAGCCAGGGAAAGAGCGCATAGTCCTGGAAGACCATGCCGCGCGTGTAGTGCGGGCCCTCTACCGGCTCACCGGCCACGGTCACAAAACCGTGCGAGAGGCGATCAAGACCCGCTACGACATTCAGTAGTGTGGACTTTCCGCACCCGCTCGGCCCCAGGACGCACAATAACTCTCCCTCATCCACAGATAGGTTCACGTCCTGAAACGCCACCGTAGCGCCGTTCCGCGAAGAAAACACCTTTGTGGCGCCGTCCAGCACAATCTTTGCCTCCGTAGAGGAAGCATCGCCATTGCTCTGTGTCGTTACGCTTGCCATGGCTAACGTCTGCCCTCTCTGCGGAAACCGGCCCTGCATGCTGAACACATAATCTTTACTAAGTAACTTTACTTAGATAATATATTAACTAAGTAACATAGTGCCGAACCGGTGTCAAACCACGCCGATTTGTATAAAATGGATACGGTAGCATTACACTTAACGGAGGCTCTCTATGGCGCAGCAAGCAGATTCCGAAATTCCCTTTGGCACGGTGGACAGTGCGGAAGCAAAGCAGATGATCGACAGCGGCGACTACCAGGTGATTGACGTGCGCATGCCTAATCAATTCGCAAAGGCGCACATTCCAAATTCCGTTTTGGCGCCGTTGCCTGTACTTTTGCAGAAACCGTGGGAGTTCCTCGCCGACGATAAGATCATCTTCGTCTGCGAAGTCGGCCAGAGCAGCCAGGTGGCCTGCGAGATCGCCGCCGCCATGGGCTTGGAAGATCTCTATAACCTAGGCCCCGGCATCGTGGGCTGGCTCAAAGACGGCTATGCGGTCGAGGAAGGGCTGCCGCAAGAGAGCTAATACTTGATCGCGCACTTCTGACCACCGCTGCGGCTCGATTAGAAACTGTGGGTGGCGTCAGCCAACGGCCTGGGCAGCACCTGCTCATTATGTAGTGGTGCGCTTTGAGAAAATGTCTCCCTTAGCGAATAAAAGGTTTAGGTAGGCACGCCCAAAAGGGTGCTAGCGACTTCACGAGGAGATGCTCCTATAAGACTGGAGCAAGCCGATCCGGGTCGCCAGACAACCCCGTCACCACATGCAGCGAAGGATGTGTTTGGCATGGAAAACGACTACGGCCGCGCCCATATCAGTGGTAGCCAGGGACACATCGTTTGGGAGTCCCTTCTTCACGAAGACGGGTTGGAAGGATGGGAGGCCGGTGATTCCCCCTGGACGCCCACTGCCTGGTCGCGGGATGAAAACACCGTGATCGCGAACGTGACCAGGGGGAACCAAGCGCGATTGCTTCAAGGTAATACCAATTGGATGCACTATGAGCTCAAGGTGCAAGGCACCCTGGTGAAAGGCTCCAACTTACAGATCCAATTCCGCATATCGGAAGACGGCCGGAGTTTCTACTTCCTCGACTTCCTGACGGGGTGGAAGGCCATGGCGATCAGCAAAGTAGATGGGAAATCAGGGGAAACCACAAAGCTCGACGTGGTCAATTTCATCTTCGAGGGTGGCCGGGAATATGACATTGTGATCGCTGCACGTGGACACTCACTCACCAGCTACATCGACGGAAGTCTCGTCAATCGCGTAACCGATGCATCAAACCCTTCAGGCGGTATTGCACTTGGCGTCTGGGGGAGACATACGGTTGCCCGATTCAGGGAGCCGAAGATCCGGCACTACTTCAAGAAGCGCTAACCGGAACTGAATGACAATTAATCGGCGTTTCACGGCCCGAAGTGCAATAGCTCTTGCCAGAGATATGCACCGCATGAGACCATTGTGCTTCGGTTACATTTCCGCTGAATTCCTACCTCTCTCCCTATTGCATCACGCTCTTATGTCTAAGGCCGTGGGCTATACAGCTTAGGGATGATCGCCACCTGCAATTGTCCTCCCATATAATGACTGTAGCGTAGCTGCGCGTTCGCGCAGCCTTCCACTCCAACCGTACGCGATTGTCGCGGCCCATTACATGATCGAACAGGTTCCATTCTTCATCTTTCCGAGCATCGGGGCGACGTTGTCGTTGCTCGCCCTGCTCATGTTTTGGTGGCTCGCCGGACGAACGGTCTTGGCAGAAGTGGCAGTACACTCCGGCCCCACATTCCTGCGGCGCATCGCCCGCAACGCGCTCGTACCCCTAATTGCCGTGGTCATTGCGCGCGGCCTCATGTGGGCATTTGCCGCATACTATCTCCGCGTGATTAGTCTGCAAGACTTCGGCTACTATGCTGTTGCCGTCAATGTAATCGGGTTCTTTGGCCCGCTCACTGACTTCGGACTGAGTGTACTCCTCATAAGGGACGTAAGTCGCCGTCCCGACGCTGCCTCAGCGTACGTCGCGATCGTGCAGCGGGTCCGCCTCCTGCTCTCACTCGCCGCCATTCCCGTAGTGCTCCTCATCATGGCCGGCTATTGGTATGCCGACATTGTGCAGGCAAACACCGTCCTGACGGCGGGTCTCCTCGCTGTCGCGCTGATTCCAGCCAATGCCGCCGGTACCGCCAGTTCCCTCTTTTCCGCTCGTGAGCGCATGGACTTTACGGCGCTCGTGCAGATCGCGACGGCGCTCCTCACGGTAGGCCTGGGCACATTGGCAATTGCGTTCGGTTGGGGCTACGTGGGACTAGCCACCACGGCACTTTTCGCCAATATCGTCACTGCTATCGCACTGCTCCGTGCGCTGCCTCGCGAAACCAAAGCCGCCGCGCCGTGGGATGGGAAGTTAGCGCGCACGCTCATGCTGGCGTCGTTTCCGCTCATGCTCAATGCGCTGCTCAACGTCCTCTTTTTCCGCATTGACATACAAGTGTTGCATGTGATGCGCGACATCTCAGAGGTTGGGGCCTACGGCGCTGCCTACAAGTACATCGAAGCCTTCATCCTACTACCTTCGGTGCTGGTGCTCGCGCTATTCCCGGCCCTTTCGCGCGTTGCTGCTACAGACCGCGCTGCTCTTCAGGGCATTCTTAACAAGGCTCTACAACTCTTGCTCGTGATTGCTGTGGGCAGTGCCGTTTGCTTTAGCGTCTACGCCAACTCTTTCATTTGGATTCTAGGAGGTAGCAAGTTCTTGCCCCACGCTGGCATCGCACTCGCGATACTGATATGGTTTCTTCCTATTAGTTATGTCAATGCCATTACCCAGTACGTCCTGATTGCCCTTGACCAGCAGAAGTGGATTGCCATTGCCTTTGCGCTGGCTACTGCCTTCAACTTGACTACCAACATCATCTTCGTCCCGCGTTACGGCTACGCGGCCGCCGCAGTAACGACGGTGCTCTCCGAGCTTGTGCTGCTCGTCCCATTTATTATCGTTGCGCGCCGCCAGCGCGTTTCGTTGCCCATTGTTAGCGCCGGGTGGCGGCCGCTGCTTGCCGGTGTCGGCATGCTGGCCGTCGCCTTGCTGACGCGCGGTCTTCCCGCTTTGCCGAGCATGGCGCTCGCGGGATTCGTCTATCTCGGCCTGATCCTTGCGCTTGGCGCTCTGCCGCGCGAGGATCTCGCGCGCCTATGGGGCGCGTTGCGCGGCGCATAGGCTTGAACGCAACCATCGGCCTCTTGTCTTGAAGAGGATCGAGAGGGTTGAGTGTCGGTCAGACTGGTTCACACCAAGCTCCTTCGCCATTTTCGGCACAGACAAGCCAAGCTCGAACAGACGAAGCGCACTTTTCACACGTACCCAAACCGTTCGGCCTGAGCCTGTCGAAGGCTGAACACCTAGTGGTTGTGCTCCAGTCATTCCCGCCAGAATTAGCGCCCTTCACACGTACCCAATCCGTTCGGCCTGAGCCTGTCGAAGGCTGAATACCTAGTGGTTGTGCTCCAGTCATTCCCGCCAGAATTAGCGCCCTTCACTCGTACCCAAACCGTTCCGCCTGAGCCTGTCGAAGGCTGATCACCTAGTGGTTGTGCTCCAGTCATTCCCGCCAGAATTAGCGCCCTTCACTCGTACCCAAACCGTTCCGCCTGAGCCTGTCGAAAGCTGAATACCTAGTGGTTGTGCTCCTCGGCTCTGGCGTTCCGCACACCCTCACGCCCGCCATGGACCGCCTATGGTATGCTCTTATGACCCGTGCCGACGGAACCGCTAAGGACGGCATCACCGCAGTTGAAGACGCCCGGGCATTGATTCAAGCATAAGAATCCATACAGGACAGCAGCGCGGACGCATGTCCCCCGCATACGTGCCCGAATTTCATAAGGTATGGACGCCAACGTAACCAACGCGCCTGGAGAATCGCGCATGACTCTGGAGAACGAAAGAGCCTTCGACCACAGCGCGGTCGGCGAACTCTGGAACACAAACGCCGAGGCTTGGACCACGCTCACTCGCCTCGGCTATGACAAGTACCGCGACCACATCAACACCCCGGCCTTCATGCAGATGCTCCCCGCCGTATCGGGACTACATGGGCTCGACGTCGGTTGCGGTGATGGCCACAATACCCGCCTCGTCGCCCAAAGGGGTGCGCGGCTGACCGCACTCGACATTGCCCGGTCGCTTTGTGCGTTATGCCCAGGAGCAGGAAGCCCAAGAGCCGCTTGGCATCTCTTATCTCCACGCCAGCGCGGTCGAATTACCTCTTGCCGACGCCAGCTTCGACTTCGTCATGGCAACCATGAGCATGATGGACGTGCCGGAACAGGACCGCGCTATCCGCGAGATAGCGCGGGTGCTCAAGCCCGGCGGCTTCTTTCAATTCTCGATTCTCCACCCGTGCTTCATGACGCCGCGCTTCAAGTGGGTGCTCGACGAGACGGGGCAGCGGGTCGCTATGGAGTGCGGCGATTACTTCAGCGCGGAGCAGGGCACGATCGAGGAGTGGACATTCGGCTCCGCGCCTGATGCACTAAAGGAGCGCTTTGAGAAATTCCGTATCCCGCGCTTCTTCCACACCTTGAGCACGTGGTTGAACATGCTGTGCGCGGCAGGGCTTACTATTGAGGAAACCGCCGAGCCCTACGCCGGTGATGAATCCATCGCCATCTACCCCAGCCTCGCTGCCACCCGCATCATCGCCTGCTCCCTCCACCTCCGCTGCCGCAAGCCGTAGCGTTGACTCGAGCGAAGTGAGAGAGCTGTTTGCCTTCCGTGGGAGAGAATCAGACTCTAGGTTGGCGCGCCGGCTGGATAGAGGAACGGCACCCAGGTCTCGTGGGGCGGAGAGGGCACATACCGCAAGTGCGCCAGATAGCCGTTCAGCCGCGGCTTGCCGGGACTTGCAAGCAGTCGCATGCGCGCTTCTTCTGCAGTGCGACCGCCTTTGCGGTGGTTGCAGTCCTTGCAGGCGGAAACCAGGTTCTCCCACGTGTGGCCGCCGCCCCGGTGTCGGGGCATGACGTGATCTATCGTCAACTCGCGGGTCTGGATTCCACAGTATTGGCACATGTGACTGTCCCGACGGAAGACCTCTTGGCGCACCAGGCGCGGCCCTATAGGCGGCCGCTTGACCAGGTAGTGCAGCTTGATTACCGAAGGTCGTATGTAGCGAGCTTCGGCCGACACGAGATCATCCGCGTATTGCTCGATGATCTCCGCCTTGCCGTTGAGCAAGAGGATAAATGCCCGCCGCACGTTACTGATATTCAAGGGCCGATAGTCGAGGTTCAGAACAAGAACACGCCTGTTGATGCTGTTCATCGGTGACCACGCCTACCAGAAGGAGTTGGCATTAGTCTTGTTGACGTTCAGCGTGTTGTCAGGAATGCTGCGGAAATCGCGCCTCCTGCCAAGCGTACCAACTCATGTGCCAACTATTGCCTGTATTCTAGCTTGATACACGTGCGTTCACAATACCGTTGACCCTGGGCGTACCTCAAAGTATACTGAGATTTGAGGGCATCATTCTGTGCACGCACTACAACTTCCTGTGAAAACCTCGCTTCGGTGGCCATGCGCACTGCTCACGTACAGCATGTTTGTCGACCCTCGGTGGTGCCTTTTTCGAGAGACGCGCTATTGCGCTCGTCTAAGCAATTCAACAAGGGGGGCTTGAATGTATTCCAGTCTGATTGGCAAAGTGGAGAAAGCAAACCGCTATACGGAAGAGCGGGACCGGTTTTCGTTTACCGCCTTCACCGTACGCGTGCGCGGCGACAACAACGAGCACGAGGTCTCTTTCAAGGACGGCGAGTGGCACTGCGACTGCGACTTCTTCACAATCTACGGACTGTGCAGCCACGGCATGGCGCTTGAGCGCATCCTTGACGAGATGGTCTCCGCCAAGATGACGTTTTCGGATATGATCAAGGCCAAGACCGGGTCTGCCCTGCCGTAGGCATTGTTTCTGCTCGCGCCCGCTGCGAGCCGGCCGTGCAGGCCGGGCCACATTGGCACATTGATCATCAGGCGCTACGCTACTTTTCCGTCTTTGCTCACATGTTGAAGATTGACCCACAAGCGATCGAAATCGTTCGCAGCGCCCAGCGCAGCAAGACCGTCACCGGCGAGTTCAAGCATGGCAAGCTGCGCGTAATCCTGCCCGCGAGCCTGAACAAGGCCGAGGAAGCGTACTACGTGGCGAGAGTGCGCGAGCGGGTTGAACGGCGCGAGACCAAGCAGCAACTCAATCAAGGCGATCCGCTCCTCAATCGCGCTGCTGAACTCAATGCGCAGTATTTCGCCGGTAAGCTAGAGCTCGCCTCCGTTACTTATGTTACTAATCAAAACTCCGTGTTCGGTAGTTGCAGCGTGCACCGCAAGACCATTCGCCTTTCGCACCATCTCGCTGAGGTGCCGGAGTGGGTGCGAGACTACGTCCTAATGCATGAGATGGCCCATCTCGTCGAGCAGGGCCACAATCGGCGCTTTTGGGAGATTGTAAACCGCTACCCCCGCACCCAGGAGGCGCGGCGCTACCTGAAGTCGTTCGCCAGAAACGAGCTAGCTGTAGAGTGACGCTTGGCCCAGTGTTGAGTCTCCTTCAGGAATCCAGGTTGCGCCCCTGAGGACATTCCTTGATTGCTCATCCTATGGCATGCTGTATTCATGGCAACAGCTAAGAAAAAAAAGGCACGCCGCGCTGACAACGTCCGCGACCCCAACAACATGGTGGTGGTGACAAACCGTCGCGCCTTTCACGACTACCACGTGGATGCTACATTTGAGGCCGGACTCGCGCTCGTGGGCACCGAGGTAAAGTCAATTCGGGCCGGCCGCGTTAATCTGACTGAAGGGTTTGTGCGCATTATCAGCGGCGAGGCATGGCTCTGGAATGCCCATATCTCACCCTACCAACGCGGCGGGTACGTCAATCACGAGCCCACACGCGCCCGCAAGCTGCTGCTCCACAAAGACCAGATTTCCACCCTGCGTCAGCACTTCCAAATGAAGGGGCAGACCATCGTTCCGCTCCGACTCTACCTGCGCAACGGCCGGGTCAAAGTCGAAGTCGCCATTGCGCGCGGCAAGAAACTCTACGACAAACGGCAAGCGCTGGCAGAGAAAGACGCCCAGCGCGAGATGGACCGCGCGACAAGAGAGTTTGCCCGGGATAGCTGGTAACCGCGCGCACCGGCGAGGGTTTGCTTGAGTCAAGCGTCCCTTGTAGCTTGCGCCCACCATTCGCCTGTGACTCTTGGGCCGGTTGTGCACGCTCTTCTCTACCACTCTGCAATCATCACGCAACCCACACCTTTTCCACCTGTTTTCGAAATTGGAATTAGTAGTTTTGAGTTTGGATGGGTCACATGCAAGACACGTGGCCGTATCCAGGCCTAAGCCAGATCCTCAAACTGTCATTCTCTGAGGCGCCCTTCGGCAGGTTCAGGATAAACTCCGCGACGAAGAATCTAGAATACTCAGAATCCGATACTCTTCAAATGCTTCCCAGATTGACAGCTTGAGGAGCTGATTTGCACTTAGGTACGTGCAATGACGAGCCTCTTTGCACGTCCTGAGTCCAATCCCGGGAATTCCGTTCGGAATTCAGGCTGAGCGTTCGCGCTGGTATACTGTACGCACCGCCAACCACCCAAGATTTTTCTTGGTGTGAGCACCGGCGGCAGGTGGGCGTAACCATCTATAGTCAAGACATGGGAGGGCAGAACCGATCACAGGCTCTTGCCTAAGCATTTTGCGGGCAATTCGCTAGGTCTTCTTTAGCAAGCAGCTTGGATTCAGGGCGATGCCCCCAGCGTGTAGTCTTTAAAGCAGAATTGGAGAGTGATTGTGAAGGAGATTCGTATCGGCCTTGCCGGTCTCGGCGGGCGCGGCCGTCACTGGTTGAAGACGTTGGACGGTTTCAATGGTTATCGCGTTACCGCGATTTGTGATCCCATCACCGAGCTCCATGAACCATCCTTTGCCGTCCTGGAAAACCCGGATTCGGTAACGGCCTACACACGGTACGACGACCTTCTCGCAGACCCGAATGTGGATGCGATAGCGTTGACGGTCCGCTGCAAAGAGCAGGGCGCCTTGGCGGCGCAAGCCCTGGAAGCCGGCAAGCACGTCAATTCAGAAGTGCCTGCCGCCCATACGCTGGAGGACTGTTGGCGCATCGTGCTAGCGGCGGAGCGCAGCGGCCTGGTCTACCAGCTAGCCGAACAGAGCCGCTTCTCCGGTGTCTTTACAGCGTGGCGCGACTTGGTGAAGGAAGGAAAACTCGGCAAGATAACCTTCTGCGAGGGCCAGTACATCGGCCATAAGGATCCGGCGCGCTACCACCGGCTGCCCGGCACGGCGCAGCTTGTGCCCATTCCGGAATTGGCATCGCATCCGGAAGCCGAACCCACGTGGATCAACCTCATGCCGCCAATTCACTACCTCCCTCATGAACTTAGCCCGATCCTCATGGTGATCGACGACCGGGTCACGGAGGTCACCGCCATGAGCACGCGCTCACCAAGCTACATCCACGGCGAAATTCAGCAGCCGGATATCCAACTGGCGATCATGAAGACGGCCAATGACACCCTCATGCGCCTTGCCGTTTCTTACACCCAGCCCACCGCGCCGCGGGATAACCACTGGTGCCACATCATGGGCACCAAGGGTTCGGTCGAGTTGGCGCGCTCGCTGCGCGATAGTCCCAAGCTGTGGCTGGCCGATGCCCAAATGCACGACCTGGCCGAGGTCGATTGGCGCCCGCAACGCACCGATGCGCCCCCGGAAGCGCGCGGCAGCGGCCATAGCGACACCGACTACTACATCCACGCCACATTTCGCGATGCGGTGCTCAATGACGTGCCGCTGGAGTTCGACGTTTATAAGGCAATGAATACCGCCGCTCCTGCCGTTCTTGCTTCCCAATCTATCGCCCAGGGCAGCACGCTCATGCTGGTGCCGGATTTCCGCCCTGGGCCAAACCGGCGCAAGGGTGAACTACCCGCGTAGATAGATGGCAGCACGGCTTGGTTGGTGACAATTGCCGGCCATACCCTAAGTGGAGCAAAAGGTCGCGGCATGGGGGGTTTTCCTCGCATGAGAGAAGAGGAATTTACCATCCCTGTGTGAATGGGAATTCGTCCGACCTGCAACGTAGACTATGGCAGGTGGATGCAGGTTGCAAACCTGCGCTACCGGACCGCAAGGGTTGGATCCTGAGTTCAATCGAAATTGGATTAGTAAGAATTTTGCGAAAAGGGGACACCAATGAGCCGCGATTTGCCTGCCTGGGTCACTTTTCCGGAAGAGGACTGGGTGACAATCACTCCCGCAGAAGCGGGCCTTGATCCGCGCGCGTTTGAGGCGTGGTTGGGCAGTCTGGACCTTATGGGCGCTAGTTTTGGCGGCGAGGACCACTCCGGCAACAAGTGGGGCACTATGCTCACGCGCGGCGGCTACTGCGTACACGTGTGGGGCGACCCGCACTTCCGCTTCCAAACCGCGTCCATGGGCAAAGCCTTTATGTGGCTATTGCTCGGCTTCGCGGTGGCAGACGGCTTGCTGGACGTCGATGCGCCGATTCACCGGACGTGGACGGGCGAAAGCGCGCTTTCCCATCCCCACAAGTACCTCAACCGCGGCCACCACGAGCAGCTAACGTGGCGGCACATCATCGGCACCAAGTACGGTCGCACCCATCAGGGCGGCTTTCCCATGGAAATTGGTAGCGAGTACGCCAAGGGACGTGCGGGACGCACCCAGGAGGAAGCCGATAAGTGCTGTCCGGCCTGGGCAAATTGGACCGGCGATCCCTTCTACGATCTCTATTCCCATGCTGCGCCCGGCACGCAGGAACACTACAGCAGCGCCGGCTTCTGGCGGATGGGGCAGGCGCTGACATACGTCTGGAACCGCGATCTTAAAGACGTGCTGGATGAGCGGCTCTTCAGCAAGATTGGCATCACGCCCGATAGTTGGGACTGGTATTTCGGTGAGGATGTGCAGTCGCAGCAGTACTTCTACCCGCAGATTCCGGACTCTTACACCTATCTCGACCCGCCGTACCGCATCAATGGTCACGTGGTGCGCAGCGGGCCCGGCTGGGCGGTCATGTGTGCCGCCGACATCGCCCGCTTCGGTCACCTGCTCGCCACGCAGGGCCAATGGCAAGGCGAGCAACTGATCGACCCCCAATGGCTACGCGGTCACGGCGGCGGCAACCGCAGCGGCGTCAGCGGCGAAAGCACCCACTTCACCGCCCTCTCCCAAGTAACCACCGACGGCATCGACCACGTCCACGCCAGCGCAAAGACCAGCTTCATTCCCGAGCACGTATTCACAGGACCCGTGCAGGTGTGAGGCAGCTACTGGTTGGCAAAAACTCTCCAAGCCCGTGGAAACCCCAATCGGTTTGACTTGAGTCCCCCATGCTTTTCCGGTAGCGCAGGTTTGCAACCTGCGTCCGTTCGCCGCGCGAACAGCTTGTATCGGCATCCGTCATTCCTGTAAGTGTCAGGTAATTCGTTGACAGATTTGAATACAAGAGCAACTAAACGCAGTACCGTATATGACTACTACACATGTCATTCCGAACGGAGCGCAGCGCAGTGAGGAATCTACAGTGCTGAGCCTATTAATCTATGTATGGCATGGACCCTAGATTCCTCACTGCGCTCGGAATGACATTGACAGTCAACACTGCCAAGTGGGGAGGGGATTCTGTCAACGAATTAGTCAACACGTACAATTCCGGCTTCCGCCGGAATCTAGGGTCAGCAAATGATGCAGAGGCGTACCCAGTCGTTAACCTTAGACCCTTGACTTCCGGGTCCGCTTCCAAGAATGGCCTTTCATAGCCCTTTGGGCATACCTGAACTATTGAAACACAGCCGCTAGAAAGGCGCTGAAGGAAGGGCAGCGGCCATCGGCAGTGGCTAGTTCCCAATAGCCGCCTAATCATCCAACTCGCTGACTGATTTTGGCAAAGCAAAAGTACCGTCTTCTCGCGGCGGAAAGTCTAGCACCTCAACCACTGCATCCAAGTTGATTTGCCCATGGATGTGGGGGAAGTCCTCCTCACCCTCCGCTAAGCCATCTGGATCCAGCGGGGCAGTCAAACGATCTACGGCGATGCACAAGAGCACCAGGTCCGGCTGGCCGCGAAATACAGTATCCGCCACTCTAATCACCTGGTCGGGGCGGGAGCAGTGGATGAACCCCTGCGGGGCAAGCGGCGGTGCAGGGTAGCTGCCTGCCTGCCGCGCCGCATCCCAAGCGGCACGTTGCGTGATGTGGAGGATACGCGTCATGCGAAAGCCTATTGCCTTGTGCTCCTCAAATAAACACGTGCTCTACCTGTCTCGTCAAGTATACTGACAAAAAGGGTGTGTGCACACGGAGTCTTTCATGGCTTTCTCTAAATGCTCATTGCGAGCCGTTTGCAGCCGCTCGTTACATCCACGCAAGCGGAAGTCCAAAACGCTTTTGCCGCGCCGAGCACTGGATTCCGGCTTTCGCCGGAATGACGGATCAACGACCGAAAAACGCTGGCTGCGTCTAGGCCCCCGGATGGTCCGCCCGCTAGTGATTGCGGGTGTTTACCTGCTGCTGCTCGCGGCCTGTAGCGTTACTGTGCATCCTGGAGCGCCAACGGCTACGCCGCCCGTAAAATCTGAAGCCCAGCTACTTGCAACTGCAACGGCCGTGGCTCCGACCGCACCGGATATGCTGGAACGCATTGCGCGAGAGTGCCGCCGCTACGGGAATTGTGACGAACCAACCAATTGGGATGCGATAGTTCTCGCGCTGGAATACCGTCCGCTGCAATTGCCGGTTCTGGCGCCTGGTGACGCCTGTCCGGAACCTCTCATTCGCTCGGTGGAGGGCTACCTGTATGAAGTCATCGGAGAGGGTCCGGTTTATGCCTTATTCTATCTATTGATCGTGAGCGCCAATGGGAATGTAAACTACGCGCATGACGGGTGGCACTGGAATAAAGTAGTATGGACGCGCGCCCCCCAGTACACTGGCCCTATTGTGATTCGGGGCCGCCAACTCAACGGCCCGGAGACTCTTCGCTTCCAGATAATCGGGGCGGGCCCGTCGCCGGAGTTGGCTCATTCCTCGTTACATGTTCCCGCGTACACCAGCGGCAACCGTCTCGACACACGGGGTTCAGGCTGGTGGGAGGAATTTATGACATACGTGGTCGTACGGGCGCCGGGCTGCTACGGGGTGCAAATCGATGGCGTAGGCTTCAGCACGGTCATTGTCTTTGAGGTCCAAGGACCATACCCGACAAGCTACGACTGACCCTCATTCAAACTGCAAGGGACGACCGCACGCGGGAAGCACTACCTCTATGTCGCTGTGTGCAAGCTTTTCTTGGAAAAATCCGGGGTTTTCCGTGTGAATAGGCACGAGACGCTGCGGGTTGATTTTGCGGATTATGTCGATTAGCTCGGTGCCGCTGGCGTGGCCGGAGGCGTGCAGCGGCCCTTCCTGCGTTTCGCCTAGTCCGTGAGCCTCCACGCCGAAATGCTCCAGCCAATGACCCAGCCGCTGGTGGTCGATCGCCATTTCCTCATTGAAGGCCTCGCTGCTGGAGTAGATGTAGACTGCCGGTACCGGCGCAATGCTCGCCAACTCGTTGATGTCCCAGAACGAGAAGCAGAGGATGTAGCCGCCGGGATCGCGGCGCACTTCGTCCGCGTCCACGAGCAAGGCGCTGTGGCGTTCCAGGAGCTTCTTCTCCCAGCCGCTGACACGTGAACGGCCCTTCTGGTAGAGCGCAAATCCCGCTACCGTGCTGATGTCCGGCACTTCGTTCGGCGCAGCGTAATGCATCGCCTCCAGGAGGTACGCGTCTTTGTTGAGTACGGCCAAGCGCCGATCGGTCTCCCGCGCAATCTTGTGAAAGATGAGGAGCCGTTCCACGTTGCGCGGGCCGAAGTCGGCAAAGACCAGCTTGCCACTCGCTTGCCTTACTATCTCGGCTGCAGTTTCGTAGACATCTTGTTCGGACGTGGGAGCACTATCCGCTCCGCGCGTCCCTTCACAGAGCAAGACCGTCGGCTTGAGCGCCGCCAGCGCCGCCACCGCCTCTTGTGTCTGCGCGCCATGCAGACCGTGCAAGCGCAAGTCGCCGGTATACGCCACCCACCCGGCGGCGGTTTCGACGGCAAACGCCGCTGCGCCATAGATCGAGTGGTCTACGGGATACCAGCGCAAGGCGTTGCCCGCGCCGATTGTTTCACCTGCCGCTTCCACGGGCGTTGCCGCCATGCCTCTCCGCGCTTGAGGAGACTCGTGCCAAAACCTCTCCGCTTCTAGCGAAAGCGGCCCCGAAAGCACGCGCAGCGGACGCTGCTGCAATGGGGCCCCGCGCTTGGTTTGCAGCACGCCGTCCTTGCTCTCACGCGGCACGGCATACGCCATTTCTCGCTCCATGTCGGACGGACCGCTATCCTGGATCGCTTTGGAGATAAGCGCCGTAAGGGCCGTGGTGTAGAGCGGAATATCGGGGCGCAAGAATGAAACGGAACCGGTATGGTCCACGTGAGCGTGGCTCAGCAGCACACCATCCACGTGATCGAGCGCGCGAGAGAGCGGCTCGGACTGCCAGCGCGACCAAAAGTCGGCGTCCGGTTCCAGATCGGGACGATAGATGCCCTGCAACGGCGGCAACATGCCGGTCTGGAAGAAGTCATTCAAACCATAGCCTGCACGGGGATTCAAAAACTCTTCGAAGTACTTCCCCCGTGCCTTGAAAGAAATGCCGAAGTCAAAGAAGAGGCGTGTGGCGCCGTCAACGAGCAGGATCTTGTTGCCCCCGATCTCGTTGCTGCCGCCGTAGAAGAAGAGCTCAGGCATTGGCAATCTATCTCAGCGTTACACAAGTGGCCAACAATCGTAAATGAAATGTAGGGGCGGTTCGCGAACCGCCCCTACAAAATCTCGATTCTATTGTCGGCGACGCTACACGCAATCCTGCACCCTTAGATAAACAGCGGCGCCAACACGAGCGTAATCGTGGAGAAGAGCTTGATAAGCACGTGGAGGGACGGTCCGGCCGTGTCCTTGAGGGGGTCGCCAACGGTATCGCCGACAACAGCCGCAAGGTGCGCCACCGAATTCTTGCCGATCACGTTGCCATCAGCGTCCTTCAGATTGCCCGCCTCAATGTACTTCTTGGCATTATCCCACGCGCCGCCGCCGTTATTGAGGACTGTCGCCAGGATGATACCGGACATCGTACCCACCATGAGGAAAGCGGCCTCTGCCTCCCACCGTAGCACGACGCCAACGATGATCGGGGCCGAAATCGCCAAGACGCCGGGGAGAATCATCTGGCGGAGGGCCGAGCGGGTAGTAATATCCACGCAGCGGGCGTAGTCGGGCCGCACCGTGCCTTCCATAATGCCGGGGTTCTCCGCGAACTGACGACGGACTTCCTCGATGATATCGCTCGCCGCGCGCCCCACGGCGCGAATCGCCAGCGAGCTAAAGAGGAAGACGACCATCGCCCCGATGAAACCGCCAATGAAGACCTCGACCTTCACCAAGTCCACTTGTACGGCCTCATGCGGGAGGTTCAACTCGAACCGCACCTCATCGAGAAACGCTTGGAAGAGGAGGAAGGCCGCCAGACCGGCAGAGCCGATGGCGTAGCCTTTGGTGAGCGCCTTGGTGGTGTTTCCTACCGAGTCGAGCTGGTCCGTAATCGCGCGAGCCTCCTCAGGCGCGTCCGACATCGCGGTAATGCCGCCTGCATTGTCGGTAATCGGCCCGAAGGTATCCATCGAGAGCACGTAGGCAGCGCTCATGAGCATGCCCATCGTCGCCACCGCCGTCGCATAGATGCCCTTCACCGACGAGCTCACACCTTCCACTTCTGCCATCGTGCCGAGCCAAAAGGAAAGACCCAGCGCCAAGACAATCGCGAGCACCGACGTGGCGGTTGTCTCCAGGCCGAGGGCAAACCCGCTAATGATATTCGTGGCCGGTCCGGTACGGGAAGCTTCCGCAATTTCCTTCACCGGACGCCAATTGCCGGACGTATAGTACTGGGTGATGTACACAAAGGCTAGGCTGGTCAAGATGCCTACCGTCCCTGCCCAAAAGAACATGAGGTCTTCCAGCAGATAGTGCACCGAGACGAACATGAAGATAATCGAGAGCCCGGTAATCACGTAGTAGCCCTTATTGAGGGCCGACATCGGATTATCGGGATTGGCGCCACGCGCCAGGAAGATACCCACAATAGAGGCAACCAACCCAAATGCGCGCACGATCAGCGGGAAGAGCACCCAGGCTAGATTATTGGTAGCAACCGCAAGGCTCGCCCCGAGGATCATCGCCCCGATATTCTCGGCAGCCGTCGACTCGAAAAGGTCCGCGCCACGACCGGCGCAATCGCCCACGTTATCGCCTACCAAGTCAGCAATCACCGCCGCATTGCGCGGGTCGTCTTCGGGAATTCCTTGCTCAACCTTACCGACCAAGTCCGCGCCCACGTCGGCAGCCTTGGTGAAGATACCGCCGCCAAGCTGGGCAAAAAGCGCCACGAAGCTAGCGCCGAAGCCGAAACCAACAATACTGCTCACGACCGCAACCGAGTTCTCCGGCGTGAGGTTAGTGCCGCCGTAGATCAACAGCATTGCGCCAACGCCGATAAGACTCAGCGCCACGACGAGGAAACCGGAAACAGCGCCGCCGCGCAGTGAGACCTTCAGCGCTTCTTCCAAGCTCGAACGAGCGGCGCTAGCAGCACGTCCGTTCGCCTGTACGGCAATGTACATGCCGACGAAACCGGAGAGGCCCGAACATATCGCGCCCACCAGAAAAGCCGCTGAGGTCTTGATGCCGAGCGTAGTGTCAGATGAGAAATAACCGACAATGGCACCAATCACAATCGCCGCCAAAATCGCCAAAATCGCGATCGTGCGGTATTGCCGATTGAGAAATGCGGTAGCGCCTTCGAAGATCATGCCCGCGATTTCCTGCATCTGCTCGGTACCCCGGTCGCGGCGCAACACATCGTACGCTAGCCAAATAGCGAAAATAACCGAGATAATACTGGCAATAGGGACTGCCCAGATTAGTTCCACGTTACTGTGTACCTCCCGTCGTTGGCACTTTGCTCTGCCTCAACACCTCGCTCAAGGCACTGAAGAATGACTCCATTTCCTCTTCGGTTCCGATCGTAATGCGTAGGTATCGCTCCAAACCGTGTTGCCGGAAGTAGCGCACCAGCACCTTCTGCGCCTTCAATGCTTCGAATACGTCCACTGCCGCGTGTTGCGTTGGCTCGACAAAAAGAAAATTCGCGTCAGAGGGGTAAACTTTGCAGGGAAATTCCTGCGCCAACCTGGCGGCTACGCGCTCGCGTCGCGCGCCAATTTCAGCGCAAACTGCTCGCATCCAATCGTAATCTTCCAGCGTTGCGAGCGCAATCGCTTGGCTGGGTCGGCTGACGCTATATGAATCTCTGAGCTTCCACAAGGGTTCCAAGAGCTCGGGTCGCGCAAACGCGTACCCTACACGGACTCCGGCAAGACCGAAAGACTTGGACATGCTCCGCGACACAATAATGTTGTCATACTGCCGCACCAAGGGCAACGCAGACGCTGAAGCAAAATCAACGTAGGCCTCGTCTACCACCAACAGACCGGCACACTGCTGCGCTAAGCGCTCTATCTCAGAGGGAGGCGTATACGTCCCCGTCGGTGAGTTGGGATTTGAAAGAGCCGTCAGTGTCGCTTGCTCCGCTGCCAACGCATCGATGGGCACCGCAAAGTCGGGGCCCGGCTCAACGGTCTTGATAACAGCGTCCTGCATGTGCGCCCAGACTTCATAATAAGGGTAGGTGGGGAACGTGTACGCTACGGATTGCCCTCGGTCAACATAGGCGCGAAAGATCAGATTGAGGATTTGGTCCGAGCCGTTATCTACATAGATCCACTCGACGTCAAGCTCATAAATCTCTGCCAGCTTGTGGCGCAGGTCTCGCGCCAGGGGATCGGGATACCGTGAAAGGGCCTGATTAGCTTGGCCTTCCAGCGCCGCCAGCGCCTTTGGCGAAGTGTGCGGATTCTCATTCGTATTGAGCTTCGTCCACCCCGTTCCCTGGGGCTGCTCCCCAGGCACATATGGCGACATCTCTTGGACGGCTTTTCGTGCGGCCGGAATCACTGGTTGTTTCGCTCCCTCGGCACGTACTTTGCTATTGTGCCTTCCGCATGCTGCAACTCTCAGCAGATCAAGGACGCCATTGGTGCGGAAGCCCTGACAAATGGAGAGGTTAATCCTCGCCAGCATATTGGCAACTGGAGCATTATAACGAACATTGTGAATAATGTCACGTAAGATACCTGCACGTCCACGAGAGGCACGATAGCGGCTGCAAGTGCTTGACTGAGCAGTCATTCTACACCTGCAATTCGCGAATTGGCACGCCCGCCACTATGCGCCAACTCCGCCATTATCTAAGTTGCCGCCTGACGCTCATTGCAGTCACAGCCCGGATGCAAGCTGCCGGCGTTCGCCACAGCCGCAATATGTGCTACCGTTTCAAGGTCAGATGAATTGCCGAAGCGAAGGGCTATCGGAGCCTGTGGCTTGAGGAATTCAGGGCAAGGGAAGGGAATTCTATCATAGGTATTTTGCAGAGCATGCTCGTAAGAAAGCTCTCACTCTGGGCCTTTTGGTTCCTCGGTACCTCGGCATGGGCCGCATTGTGTCTCTCCCTCTTCCTGGGGCGCACCACGCCGCTGACTTTGAGCCGCTGGTGGCTGGTGGGGCTCGCCGGAACAATCTTTGTTAGCTTCGCAGCACGCCTGCTGTTTATTGCGGTCTTGCGGCGTGGAATGGGGGCCACAGGCACGGCGCTCAGTGCTCAGCGGCGCGCCGCTCTGACCGATATCCCGCTTGCCGTCACTTTGCCGTTACTCGTGCTTGTCTATCTCTCCGATGGCTTCAATCACACCCTCAATTCTCATCCTCTGCTCCAATGGACGGTAATCTTCGTGCCCATTGGAGCAGCCGTTGTCATCCATGAAGCCATACTCAATCGGTCTGCGCCGCACTGGGCAAACGCATTCTCCAGGATTCCGGCCCTCAAACCTCACACTAGTCTATTTGTGCAGGACTTGCTCGCCGTTGCCCTTCTCGTTGGGATTGCACTACTCTTCTTCTGGCCAATCTTCACCGGCCACGTGCCAATCCCCGCCGACCTACTGCCCTATGGCCCTCCTTGGGGAGGGCTACTTATAGGTGACCCACCGGTGGTTCGAAATCCTGTGGGATCGGACACATTGTGGCAGGTCTATCCCTACGCTCACTTTCGCTACTACGTAGCGGAGAGCACTCTCTTTCCCTTGTGGAACCCTTATGTATTCGCGGGCACTCCCTTTCTTGCCGAATCCAGCAACACGCAGCTTCTTCAGCCACTCCACGTGCTCTTTGCAATTCTGCCTCCGGGAGCGGCGATTGCCGTCACCTCGCCGCTGTACCTAGCGCTGGCTGGCATCAGCATGTACGCCTTCCTCCGTGTCATAAACCTGCCGCGAGAATCGGCACTGATAGGCGCAACTACGTTCATGCTTGCCTCAGTCGCCACTTGGTGGCTGCTGCTCAACTATTTCCTGGCAAGCGTGGTTTGGCTCCTACCCATGGCACTGGTAGGCATTGAGATAACATTGCGAGGCCGTTACCGCTGGGGAACGCTTGTAAATGCCAGCGCGATCGGGCTGGCATTGCTTGGGAGTACGCAAGTGGCCTTATACATTTTGCTGGCAATTGGCCTTTACACCATTTGGATGCTGGCAGCACGTTGGAGTCGAAAAGAGTTGAACAAGGTGACGCTGCTTATTCAATTTGGAATTCTCACGGGCAGCGCGCTTCTGGGCTTTGCCATCGCAGCGGCACAGCTTCTACCGAGTTTGGAGCTAACGCAATTGTCCCATCGCGCAGCTATTACAGGGCCCTCGGCTCACATTCCACTGCAATTCCCGCAATTGCTACTCCTGCTGTTACCGGGACTTGCAGGCTACCCGCCTTCGGGCACAATTTGGGGCGCTGGTAACCTGCTCGAAACATCGTTGTATGTGGGCTTACTGCCGCTAACCTTAGCGTTCTTGGCCTGGTGGACGCGCCCAAATCGTTATCTCGCGTGGGGCGCAGTGCTCACAATTGGTAGCCTTCTGTTAGCCCTGGCTTGGCCGAAGCCCGAGTTTCTCGCCACGATCTTCCCACCTTACCAGCTCTTTCCCCAGCAGGGCCGAATCTTGCTTTTGGCAAAATTTGGGTTGGCCCTAATGGCAGCCTTTGGAGCTAAGGCTTTGCTCGCCCACGTGAAGCTATCCCCGGGCCGGATACTGCCACTGTTTGCGACCGTCGCAGCTATCTTGCTAGGAGCAGCAACAATCGCTTTCGCCATACAAGAGTGGCCCGCTCCGATGGCAGAACAGTATCCTAAGGCTCTCTCGGCATTGCGTGACAGCCTCATGTGGCTCGTGGCCATGGCGCTGGTAAGCGGGGGCGCGCTGCTTCTCGTGCTCCGCTGGGGCAAGCACATACCGATCAGCTGCATTGCTCTCTTGACCGCGGCTACAATCCTTGATCTTGCTGGCTTTGCCGCACCACTCTACACATACGCCCCCAATTCCGCGCTCTATCCTCCCACGCCGATGACCTCTTACCTGCAAGAGCAGCGGGAAGAGCGGCTCTTTCGCATCATCGGCGTGCCGCGGACAACCTTTCTGTCAGACTCGGCAATGGTATACGGCCTTTCCGATGCGCGCGGTTACAACGCGCTTTACCCTTTGCGAGTCCTGCAGTTCGCCCACCTTGTCAACGGCTTGGACCCGCTTGCCGCATCTTCTTCTACCGGTGGCTATACGGGCTTCTATTCCGACCATCACCGCATTGACTACGACACGCTCCATGACATGCGGCTGCTTAGCCTGCTGAACGTAGAGTTCATCGTGCTCGATAAGCAGTATCGGCCCACGCCGCCGTTGGACCTATCCGAGCTTGACTTCGTGATGGAGCAGACGGGAATACGCGGCGGCGTGCTCTACCGCAACCCTAACGTCTTGCCACGCGCATTTCTAGTCGGAAGTGCAATGACGGTGGCAGATTCCGGAGAAGCTGCTAAGCGTCTGCAAGACCCGGAGTTTGACCCCGCTCAGCAGGTCGTCCTGGAGAATGCCGCGGCGCTGCCATCCTATTTGCCGCCGCAAGAGAATTCCGTGGATGTCGAAACCTACGCGGCGGAGCGCATACGCATCCGTGTTGAATCCGATGCTCATGCATGGCTTCTGCTCACCGATACCTACTATCCGGGCTGGCAGGCCACCGTGAATGGCGATACGGCTCCCATCTACCCAGCCAACGTACTTTTCCGGGCAGTTGCCATCCCGCCGGGCAGCAGCACCGTGGAGTTTACCTACCAACCTGCCTCCTGGCGCTGGGGCGTGCGTATCTCCCTGGCAGCGCTCTTCATTTGGCTCATGATCCTTCTCTACCCTTTGCGAAACCGATTCAAGACCCAACGCGTCCACAGTTTGCGGGCAGGGTTACCAGCAGGCTCACGGTAAATCGGCGCTATCCAGCCGCACGTGCTTGTGCGCAAACTCATGGGCGGCTTAGGGTCTGGACGCTTTCCCGGAAGTGCCGCAAGCAGTCGGATGGCAGAGAGTGATTTCGCTACGCCATTGTCGACTCAGGCCCACTTGGCAGTACCGAAGCTTCGCAGCCTGGGCAATGCAGGCCTAAGTAGAAGGCAAGTTGCCCTAGAAGAAAACAGAAGAGGAGTACCCTGTATGGGTACTCCTCTTCTTATGTACTAGAGTACTAGCAACTACTGGATGCAGCCGCCATCGGCCAGCCAGTTCTCCAACTGACCCTGCGTGCGCTCCAGTCCCTCGGGCACTGTCAGAGTGCCCGCAACCATCTCGTCCCACGTCTCCCGCCAACCGGCGTTGAACTCGGACTGCTTGAATATCGTGGGGGTAATACGGCTATTGGCAGCCTGCATGAGATAGACGTTGACATCCTCATAGTCGGTGGTTGTTGCCGGCGTGATATTCTTGTTGGCAACATAGCGACCGCCACCCATGGCGGCAACGGCATCAACCACGTCGGCGCTGAACGTATGCTTCAGGAACTCCCAACCACCGTCGGGGTTCACGCCGGAACCGCCCAGATACATGGCGTTGTTCGCCAAAGCGATCTGACGTCCGGCGGGACCGTTCGGCATCGGCGCCATGCCAATCTCAAAGAGATTTTCCGGCGTGATCTTGGCCTCGAAGGTGCGGACGTTGAAGGAGCCGGTGTTGAACATGGCTTGCGTGCCCTCAGTGTATGAGCCGCCCATCACCTTGTGTTTCAGCGCCACGTCCACGTGGAACTGCACTGCGTCGCGGAAGGCGTCGCTCGTGAAGGTGGGCATTGTGCAGCCCGCATCCCAGAAATCGGCGCCGTACGCCCAGGCATACATGCAGAGGTAGGACGTGTAACCGGCGTAGAGTCGCACGCCGCCCTGCACGATCTCTTCGCCTTCCATCTTGGTCAGCACCTTGGCGTCCTCCAAGAGCGCTTCATAGGTCCACTCGCCATCGGCTTCCTTCTCGGCTGGGTTCTTCAGGCCCGCCTCGGTGAAGAGATTCTTGTTGAACCAAATCTCTTTGCCGTTGCTGAACCACGCCAAGCCGTATATCTTGCCCTGGTACCTCTCTGTCGTGGCATCATAGAAGTCATCGGGAGAAACGTCGGCATCCGCGGCCAGATAGGGGTCGAGGTTCGTGATGATTTCGGAGCCGATGAACGGGCCCAACCAGGCAAAGTAGCCGTAAACGGCATCAAAGGCAATTCCGCCCGCCTGGGCCGCGCCGGCCTTAGCCGGCAATTCGCCGAAGCTCGTACCGGTTACGGTGAGATTCAGCTCCGGATGCTTGTCCGCGAAGGTATCAAAGATGCTGCCCCAGGAGTTCTGCCAAATCTCGTTCTGGGCCAGGTCTACGTGCAGGTAGTTAACCACTGCGGCTTCAGGCGCCTTTGTTGTCTCTGCAGCCTTGGGCTCCTCGGCCATCTCTTCCTTGGCCGGAGCATCCTCCGTCATCATCTGCGCTTGGCCGCAAGCTGCCAAGAGCAGTCCTGCGCCGGCCAGCGCACTTCCCCCGAGAAACGTTCGACGTGACAAACCTTTTCGCATACTCAGCCTCCTATGTGTGGCATTCGCTCCCTCTGTTGGTTTCTTGCACCTGAAAACAGAGGAACTATCCATTCGCTTAGGTCATTCTACACAAACAACCCCGGATGAGAATCCTCCCATCCTAACCGTGCAAGGATAGTCTATGTTAACACCAAAGTCAAGTGCCTAACGGACGATATTTTACCACTAGGGCGCTTTGCGGTGTGGAAGCGGATTCCTTAAGCGAAGATGGGCCTCCAACCGGGCACGATTACCGCTCTATCCGCTTGCGGGGCTTCTCAAGCTCCCACTCTGCACGCTGGAGCTCGGCTCGCCGCAGTCGCACCCGCCAGAGCCGTCCCCAAAAGAGTGCCAAGGGCATGAGCAGTACCACAATCGCCGCCGGCGCCATCCAATGGGTGCCGATGACGAAGACGAGCGAATCATCGGCGCTGAAGAAGAAGAGAATTGCCCCGCCGATGAAGAGCTTAATGAGAATCAGCATCCAAATCAGCACCCACCCCGGCACCGGGCTTTCGTCTATCGACGGCTCGATGAGTTCCCGCGGGCGTTCCGTGAGAAGCTGCAGCACGTACTTGCCAAAACCATGCTGTCCAGTCAATTGCCGTTTCATTGCAATTGATTATACCGCATCCGACCGCACGTACCACTGCCGCAAGCCCATTTGGCGGGAAAGTGATGGCATGAGCACTGATCGGTTTGGGGGTCTCGTGAAAGACGCGCCGCGTCGCGGCTGGCTGCCATTCCGCCTCAACCTTTACTGGGCTATAATTGACGGCATTAGTCACTTTGGGCTTGACATGGGATAGGCTACCTGCTAGACTCTAAGTATAGGAGGTTGGCAATGGATATAATTAGCATCTTTCACCGTTTCCCGACACATGAGTCGTGCATTGACCATCTGGAATCCGTGCGTTGGGGCAATAAGCCTGAATGCCCTTATTGCGGCAAGTCTGACGTAGCTCCCAAGTCTGACAGTGACCGTATTGGCCGCTGGAATTGCCATACCTGCAAGTCCTCTTTCAACGTGCTTTCCGGTACTATCTTCCAAGGCACACATACATCACTGCAAAAGTGGTTCCTGGCTATCTCGCTGGTTCTGAATGCTAAGAAATCCCTCAGCAGTTGTCAACTGGCGCGTGACCTTCACCTCGATCAATCAACCGCCTACCGCATGGCAATGAAAATCCGCCACAACATGGTCTCCGACGGCGCATTGTTGACTGGCATCGTAGAGGCTGATGAAACGTACCTGGGCGGCAAGCCGCGCAAGGGCGCGAACGCCAAGCCCAAAGGCAAGAATCCTACAGGACGCGGTACCAAGAAACTCCCAGTCGTAGGTGCGGTAGAGCGCAATGGCAAAGTCACAGCCGAACCATCCCCGCGTGTGACTGCCAGGACCTTGAAAGCCTTTCTCATGCGCCGCGTAAGTCCAGAATCCTTGCTCATGACCGACCAATTCCTGGGCTATTCCCGCATGGGTGACTGGATACGCCACGCCACGATAGACCACACGCAAGGCTACGTTGACGGTATCGTGCACGTCAACTCAATGGAGGGCTTCTGGGCTTTGCTGAAACGTGCGCTCTTTGGTTCGCATCACCACTACACGGTGAAGCATGCCGCAATCTACATAGCTGAAGCCTGCTATAAGTACAACGTCCGGCGCAACAAGAATACGTTTGGTGACTTCATTCAGGCGGCAATGGCGTGAACAAACTCTACTACGGCGATTGCCTGACCGTGATGCGCGAGCACCTGAAGGCGGGTAGCGTTGACCTCATCTACCTCGACCCACCATTCAACAGTAAGCGCACGTACAACTCAATCTACAAAGACGAGACGGGGCGTCCCTTGCCGGAGCAAGTGGACGCATTCAGTGACACATGGGAGTTAGACCCCAAAGCAGAAGAGGAAGTCCGCTACATGCCCGTCTTGATGCGAGAGAAGGGCATAGATGATGCAACAGTCGAATTGTGGCGGCTATGGCTACGTGCCTTGCGCCACACGCGCCCACGCTTGCTTGCGTACCTAACCTACATGACGATGCGCCTGCTAGAGATGTACACAGTCTTGAAGCCTACAGGCAGCATCTACCTGCACTGTGACCCCTACGCATCGCACTACATTAAAGTGATTATGGACTCTGTGTTTGGGCATGGGAACTTTCGGAATGAGATCATTTGGGGATACCGAACGGGAGGTGTAAGCAAACGCTGGTTTGGCAGAAAGCACGATGTCATATTCTTTTATGTGAAGTCACCCAAGCATGCTACATTTCATGTTGAGAAAGAAAAGTCCTACAATCGAGACAATAAACCATACCGTTTCAAGGGTGTAGAAGAGCACCAGGACGAAAACGGCCATTGGTACACTATGGCGACTGTGCGTGACGTTTGGGAGATAAACGCAATTGGCCGCACGGCCAAAGAACGTCTAGGTTACGCTACACAAAAGCCACGCGCCTTACTGGAGCGCATCATCACGGCCAGCAGCAACGAGGGAGACGTGGTGCTAGACCCATTCGCAGGATGCGCTACAACCCTAGAGGCGGCGCACGAATTGGGCCGGCAATGGATAGGCATAGACATAGCGTTTCACGCCGTGAATCGTGTGATTCACAATCGCCTCAAAGACCGTTGCGGACTAGTAGAGGGGCAAGATTACGAAGTGGATGGCGTACCGCTTACGCTAGAGGCAGCGCATGACTTGTGGCGGCGCGATACGTACCACTTCCAACAGTGGGCTGTAGAGAGGATAGACGGATTCGTGACTGCCAAGCGGACCGCCGATAGAGGAATAGACGGGCGATTGTACTTTTACTTGCCGAATGACGACCAGATTCAAAGCATGGTGCTAGAGGTCAAGGGCGGAAAGCACGTGAACATTGGAGTGCTACGTCAACTTCGTGCGGTTATGGATGGGGATACCGCGATCATGGCGGGGCTAATCGTCATGGAACCACTAAGCAAGGGGCAGGAGCGCAACTTCAACCGCTACATGGCAGAGGCGGGCAGCCTAGACGTGCACGGCATGACGTACCCACGTATGCAGATATTGACCGTTGCAGAGATACTAGAAGGCAAGCGGTTTGCCACACCAAACGTCGCAGCCGGTAGGCGGGAACCACAGCCAAGACTACCGAGCGCAGGCTAGATGCCGCAAGCCCAACGTGACTAATTCCGATAATTGACGTAAGCAGAGCTTGTTGCGGGAGTAGCTCAGTTGGCAGAGCGCTAGCCTTCCAAGCTGGATGTCGCGGGTTCGAGTCCCGTCTCCCGCTCCCTCCGTTGCTCGCTCTTCTTTATGGCTTGGCCCTCGCTTTTTTGCGTTGTCTCGTTGCGATGCGACGGCCCACAAAAATACAGATAAACAGGGATATCTCTGGCTCGTCCCCGCGGGCCAGCATCCGGTCATAGAGATCGGCATCGTTTGTTGTGGCAACGCCAGCCTCAATGCCAGTGACCGCCTTACCATCCTGCATACTAAAGCATCCGATGTCTCCGAGCGAACCGACCGGCTTCCCCTCCCACAGTGCTCCGTGGGCATGAGATGCATCTTCAATCAGAAGAATGTCTGTTCCTTCCACAATCTCGCGGAAGACATCCATGTCAGCCGGATTCCCGTATACATGAGTAACGATGACGGCACATGTGTTCGGCGTGATTTTGCGTCGCACATCTTCTGGATCTGCGCAGAATGTCTCCAGATCAATGTCTCAGAACACTGGCGCGGCATTGCAGTGCAGAATAGGCGTGATTCTGGCGTGCCAGGTAACCGACGGCACGATGACCTCTTTCCCCCGGCGGGCACCAGAGGCAAAAACCGCCGCGTGGATGGTGGAAGTGCCATTGCAATGGGCGAGGGCATAGCGCGTGCCGACGAATTCCCAGAACTGTGCCTCAAACTTCTCGATCTCATCGTAGGCGCTGCCGTAGTTGTCGAGAACAGCATTCACATACTGTTTTTCCAGCGCGCTCACTTTCTCCCAACGATCATTCATCGGCGCAGTCACAGACTTCGGGCCGCCCTCAAGCGCAAGCGCCTCTGTACTAACTACCTTCGCCGTCACACACTCCTCTGTGATGTGCAACTGTTCGACTCATTCTATGCGTGATGACTCATGTCCATGCTAGATTGGGAACGAACCGCAACCGAGCACCGTCTCCTCCAAGTGATCTACTGTCGCCACTCAGGGGGGCGCTGCGCGAGGATCGAGTTCATTTGGTCTCCCATGGTCCGCAGCCCTTCCGGCACCGTGGTCTCGCCCTTGATCATACGTCCCATTTCCGCTCTCGCGACCTTGAGTACCTCGCCACGCTCAGGCAGCACGCCGGACGTATGGCCGCCGCTTTCCCAAACATCTACCGCGTCGAGCACCTGGGTGCCCTTGAACGGCTCCAACCACTTGGGATGCCTGGCATATGTGATCACCGGCGGCCACGCGATGGCGCCGAACTGCGGCGTTTCCAGGAATCCCTGTTCAGAGTGTAGCCACATCAGGAAGTCCCAGGCCAGGTCTTGGACATTGGACAGTGACAAAATGGAATACGCATTACCGAGCACGGCTGCCCGCTGGTTGACGCCCTTTGGCGGTGGCGCAAAGTCCAGGCTCTCTCCCAGAAACTTCCGGATCGTGTTGTGGCGAAAGATGCCGTTGTCCTCCATGGCCACAAACCCTGCCTCCAGGTAACTCTGACCCTGCGGGAGTTGCTCCCGCAGCTCAGCGGGCGGTGTGAACTGATGCTTGAGGTGCAGGTCAACATTGTACTGGGTACCTGCAATGGCGCCCGGATCTTCGCCGAAGAGGGCTTTTTCCTTTTTCTCATCCAGGAGTGGCCCACCGAAATTGAGGACATAGGTGCCATGCATGTAGAAGATGTGGTTCTGCGCCACCCGCACAGCCCAGCGCTTCTCATCCGGATTGGTCAGTTTGCGACCCATTTCCAGCAGGTCATCGTAGGTCCAGTCTTTGGTGGGGTAATTGAGTCCAGCCTTGTCGAAGAGTTGCCGGTTGAACATGAAGCACTCACCGCCGAATTGGAACGTCAGCGCGTACAACTTGCCTCCCCAACCCCATGATTCCAAATCTGTGGTAAAGTAATCTGCCTTCTTGCGTGGACCTTTAGAGAAATACGGGTTGAGGTCCACAAGCATGCCGCTGAGGCCCCAGGGGAGAAACCAGTTAAGCTGGTTGTACGTGATGTCAACGGTGGCGGTTCCCGCCGCCCACTCGGTGGCGCGCTTCGTGTTCACCTCACGGTATTCCGGCGTAGTGTTGATCTTGATCCCCAGCGCCTCCTCGCCGATTCTATATGTCTCCGAGAGGGCTTTCCAGCGCGCATCTTCCGGGCTGTGATAGTTGGAGATGGTGATTTCCCTCACCCCAGTCTCCGGGGACGCCGCTGCCTTCGGCGCTGGCTTCTCCTCAGTTTTCGGAGCCTCGGCGGGCGGTGCTGCAGGTACTGCGCCGCACGCTGCCAGTGTCAAGGCGCTCGCCGCTCCTACCGTTGCTGCAAGCACCTGTCGTCGCGTAATCGTACTGAAGCTCGCTTCCATGGTTCAGACCTCCATCAGTCTTCTACCCGACATTTCCCATATGAACGAGTTCGAGATACAAAGTATCCCTTCCTCGCCACTGCTGGGAGTATAGCACTACCCCCCGCAATGTCAAGGAACTTGCCACCAGCTTTCAACCACGCCAGCCATGCTCTTTTCACCCCTCGCAGGCTCTTGCTCCTGTCCTAGGGCATGATAACTTCTCCCTCATCCCCGAGGGCCTTGCGTTCCCTTGCGCTCATCCTCGCTGTTCACCCATACACTGGGCGCAGGCAGCCGATACGCTCCAGTAGGAGAAGTGACTTGACAGCATATAGAAAGGGCATGCTGTCAAAGGTACCCAGAATCGGCGAGCCTGTTGCAAAAGTCTCCTCCGGCGGGATGCTTGGTAGACTGGGGTGGTCTGCGCATGATCTGCATACGCATGAATCCGTGACAGCTAGGTAGCTGAGAAAGGGAAATAGGCAGGAGATGAGGCAGCCAGAGCACCTCAGGGGCCATGTCGACGACCCCAGCCGCTCGCAGCGGGCTGCCATTTCGCCTCACCCTTTACTGGGCTATAATTGAATTTAGCAGAGCTTGCTGCGGGAGTAGCTCAGTTGGTAGAGCGCTAGCCTTCCAAGCTGGATGTCGCGGGTTCGAGTCCCGTCTCCCGCTCCTCAGATCCCACACTCGCCCAGACTTCTATCCCTTCCGTCCGTTCCAAGTCGCATAGATTTTTCACCTGCACACTGCGATTCGCCCGGTCAGCAACGTCTCTCCCGCTCTCAAGCGAATGTGCCCCAAGCACGTCAGGGAAGGGAGCGAAGCCAACCCGCCGGAGCGGACAAATGGCTGCGATCGTACTATTCCCAGCGGAAGAAGCGCCAGGAGAGTAGCGCGGACACGATCATGAACAGCAGCAAGATTCCGAACCCTTGCGCCATCGAGGCATAGGGGGTCGCCCCCACCATGATCTGGCGCAAAATATCGGCGAAGTAAGTAAGCGGGAGCACTACAGCAATCGGGCGCAAGAACTCAGGCAGAAAATCGAGAGGGAATAGCGCGCCCGACAGAAACATCATGGGGAACTGCACCATCTGCACGATGGCGATGAGTGCCTCCGCACTGGGCGCCAGCGTGCCGAACAGGTAGCCAAGTGCAATGAATGCAAGCGTGCCAAAGACAACTACGCCAATAATCGCAGGCCAAGACCCTATCACTTGAATGCGGAAAAGCGCCAGCGCAATCCCCAGCAGAATTCCCGTTTGCACAAACGCTGTTGCAAGTCTCACGATTATCATGCTGAGCAGCAGCATCCAGCGCGACACGGGGGTCGCCTGCAAACGCCGCAATAGCCGCTGCTGGCGTTGCTCGACGTACGTGGTTGCACCAAAAAGGCCAATCTGCGCTATTGAAAGCGCGAGTATGCCCGGTGCAATGTAGTCTATCGGACGAAACCGCTCTGCCTGCACCGAGTGCGTTTCGACCGCCACCAAGCTGGGCTGCTGGGTGAATTCGCGTTGCACGCCCTCCACCACCTGTTGCACGATGCTCAACGCCGTCCCCGCAGACTGTTGCTGGCTTACGTCGAGATGAACCTGGATAGTCGCCAGCTCTCGCCTCTGCCACGCGGCAGAAAGGTCCTCCGGGATAACCACCACGGCCCGTCGGTCGCCTTTGCTGAGCGCTGCTAGCTCATCTTCTTCAGACCCGGTAGTTACCTCGAAGAGGGCCATCCCTGCGAGCGCCTGTGCTACCGTCTGACCGGCCGCGCCCTCATCCAAAATTACCAGGCCCACCGGCATCGACGCGCTACCGGATTCTCCAAATGCAGAGCCGATGATCACCATCAACACCACCGGGAAGACCAGCGTCCAAAAGAGCGCTACCTTGTCGCGCGCGAACTGCACGCCCGTGTAGTAGGTGAGTGTCCAAAGGGCCTTCACTCGCGAATAGTCCTTCCCGTGAGATGGAGAAACACGTCTTCTAGTGTGCCTCGTTGAATCCGCAAGTCATCCAAACTCACGGCGAGATCGCCCGATCCTTGTAGGATGGCCGTCATGGATTCTCGAATGTTTGTGGTATGAATGGCAGCAATCCCATCCTTGATCTCCACGTGCGAGACCGCTGGCAGTTCTTCCAACCGGCCTTTCTCTACGTTAGATGCGATCGGCACCTCAATTGCCCTTTCCGGTACGAATTCTTCTATCAGATCGCGGGGCGCCCCCAGGGCAAGAATCTTGCCGTGATCGATGATAGCCACACGCCGGCAGAGGACTTCCGCCTCTTCCATGTAATGCGTGGTGAGCAACACGGTCTTACCTTGCTGCCGCATTTGCTCAACAATTTCCCAAAGTGCGCGTCGGGCCTGGGGATCGAGACCGGTGGTGGGCTCATCCAAGAAAACAAGCTCAGGATCATTTATGAGCGTTAGCGCTAAGGAGAGCCGCTGCTTCTGGCCGCCGGAGAGATGCTGGTACTTGGCTTTGCGGCGCTCGTGCAGCCCCACCAACTCAATGAGATCTTCAATCGACACGCTGTTGCTATAGAAGCTGGCAAAGAGTTTCAACATCTCCTCGACGCTAAGCAGCGGGTAGAGCTGGGTTTGCTGCAACTGCACGCCGATTTGCGCCTTGACCGCATCGCCCTCTTGCGCCGGATCAAACCCCATCACGCGCACGTTGCCGCTATCCCGCTGGCGCAGACCAATCAGAATCTCTACAGTCGTGGTCTTGCCGGCGCCATTCGGGCCCAGCAAGCCAAAGACCTCGCCCTCCTCGACGTCAAGACTGAGGCCGTCTACGGCCTTGAGGTCGCCGTATGACTTATGCAGGTTTTCTACTTCAATTGCCGACACGGAAGAACCTTTTCGACTTTTACCAGAATCCACCAACAATCGTACCATCCAAGGTTTAGGAACTCTCTGAATAAGTCATGGTTAGTATGACATACTCAAGGTAGAACGGATCAGAGGATGAGGAGGAAGCGGTGATGGATCGGCCCACCTTTGGCGACTTGGCGTTTACGCACAAAAAGCACAGGACGCGGCGGGAGAAGTTTTTGGAGCGGCTGGAAGGGCTGGTGCCGTGGCAGCGGTTGGAGGCGCGCATTGAGCCGCACTATCCCAAGGCGGGTCGCGGGCGTCGGCCCTACGCTCTGTCGGTGATGCTGCGGGTTCACCT
Organism: Chloroflexota bacterium; assembly: GCA_965216245.1. GTDB lineage: Bacteria > Chloroflexota > UBA11872 > VXOZ01 > VXOZ01 > VXOZ01. The sequence continues at coordinate 2,907,762 of OZ244145.1, read as the reverse complement.
GGTGCAGCTCTGCTACAACCTGAGCGATCCTGGGATGGAGGATCTGTTGTACGAAGCGGAGTCGGTGCGGCGGTTTGTGGGCGTGCGTCTGTCGGAGCCGCTACCCGACGAGAGCACGATCCTGCATTTCCGCCACTTGCTGGAGAGGCATCACCTCGGGCAGGAGTTGTTTGCGGAGATCAACGGGCATCTGGCGGCACAGGGGGTGCGGTTACAGGAGGGAACGATCGTGGACGCGACCATCATAGCGGCGCCGACCTCTACCAAGAACCGGAGCGGGCAGCGGGACGCGGAAATGCGTCAGGTGAAGAAGGGGAACCAGTATTACTTTGGGATGAAACTGCACATCGGAGCGGACGCGGTCACTGGCGTGGTGCACAGCTTTGCAACGACGTCGGCCAACGTGCACGACGTGACGCAAGCGCACCGGCTGCTGCACGGTGAGGAGGTGCGGGTGTGGGGTGATGCGGGGTACGTGGGGGTACAGAAGCGGGCAGAGAACCTGGGGCTGGCGGTGACGTGGCAGGTGGCGCTGAAGCCCGGGCAGCGGCGGAAGCTGGCGCCGGGGAGCCTGGAGGCGCAGGTGGAGAAGGTGAAGGCGTCGATCCGGGCCAAAGTGGAACACCCCTTTTTGGACGTGAAGCAGCGGTTCAATTACGCCAAGGTACGCTACCGTGGTCTGGCCAAGAACACGGAACGCATAGCCATATTGCTGGGACTATCCAATCTGACGAGGACCCAACGCGCCGTGGGCGGCTGATCCAGGGCGCAGTGGGCGCAAAAGTCCGGTATGCAGCCGAAAACAGCTGCAAAGCAAGAGGATACCGGCCCGTGAGGCGCGCGAACAGGCCAAGAAAACACGACCGGCAGCCTACTGAAGCTCCTGATAGTCACTAAAACAGTTTGGTAACCCCTTGTTCAGAGCTTTCCTAGATTGACAAACTGCTATCGACACAGGACTGGCCTTTCACTTAACCATGTTGAACATACTATCTTCAAAAGCTTAAATTACAACTGCACGTCTACTCCAGCAACGTCTGTTTCTGTAGTACCGCGCTTTAGCAAGAGTCGAGCAGGTACGCCCGGCTGCCGCACTGAACTGACTGGGCCTCAACGCACCGTTCACTGCGGGCACGAGGCCCGCGCTTCTTCCCCTCGCAAATCAAAAAGACCCTTGTAACCGGTCATCGGGCCGACAAGAGCCCCCGCCACTACCGTGAATTCCCAGTGCGGGCCAATGATATATAATCGCCATTGGTTAACCTTGAAACACTTTCTGCTTATTGGGAGGAAATACCGTGGTTATAGACGCTCATCATCACCTCGGCCAGGAAAAAGACTACGCCGACAAGCTCATTGACACTATGGCTAAGCTCGGCGTTGACAAAACAGTCCTGCTGGCTACCAACACCACCGGGCCGGGAAGCTCAAACGTTGAAATTGAGAAGGCCATTAGGAAACACTCGGACAAGCTGGTTGGCTTTGGCTGGGTGGATCCGGCGCTAGACCCCAATGCGGTAGATACCGTGCAGCAGCTCTTTGACAACGGCTTCAAAGGCCTCAAGTTCATCAAGACGCGCAAAGCCTACGACGACCGCTCTTACATTCCCACATACCAGAAGGCTGCCGACCTGGAAATGCCCATTCTCTTTCACCAGGGGATCGTCGCGCGCCACGCCGGTGACATAGAGAACGACGTTCACTCCGGCCGCATGATGCCGGTGCACCTCGACTACATTGCACGGCAGGTGCCCGAGCTCGTCATGATCGGCGCGCACCTGGGCAACCCCTGGTGGTACGAAGGCGGCATGGTGCTGCGCTGGAATCCGAACCTTTACATGGACATCACCGGTTCAACGTTGAAGATGCTGGACCCCGAGGACGTGGGCAAGATTCTCTGGTGGCGGCGCGACAGCCAGTATCGCGATCCTTGGGGACGCGGCGCCTGGGAGAAGATAATCTTCGGTACTGACGTGCCGTATTTCCTCATGGAAGACGTGATGAACGACTATCGGAATTGCATGGACGTGCTCGGCGTGCCTCCCGACATTCAGCAAGGCGTCTGGGGTGACACAATGGAAAAGATCCTGACCTACGAGCTCTCCGAAAAGCACCGTCCCTTTGACGATACGGGCGGCCATTACCCTCACGCCATTCCCCAAGATGACAAATAGGCCGAGGACGCGCGTACAACGGATTAGTGATAATTTCCGCACGATGGATTGTGTGCCGTGAATCGCGTAGCTCCGTTGCTGCGTTCGCTCTTCTATATACCTTCCACTGAACGTACCTATCGCCGCAATCTCTCTGTCCTCTTGAGTTGGGAGGCGGTGTGGGGGTGCGGCTTGGCCTTTGTGGCGCCGCCCGTGATCAACGCGCTGCTCCTGCAGTTGACCGATTCCCGAACGCTTGTCGGCTTGGTCTATCTCGCCCACGTCGCCTCCTTGCCTGCCCTGATACCCGCCGCCATGCTGAATCAAAGGCTCAGGACGCGGCGTCAGGTTCTTGCCGGGTCAAACGCCATAATTGGGCTCTTATACGTGCTCATCGGCGTTGTGGTCTGGCAGCTCTGGCAGCATCCTGCCGTTGCCATCCTCCTCCTGTTCACGTTGCTTGCCCTCACCTGGCTTACCCTTGGGGCTATCATTGCTCCGGCGTTCGAGCTGATGAGCATTCTCTTCGGTCGCCACTACGGTACCGTGAGCGGCTGGCAGTTTTCTGTAAATCGCATAACCGGCGTCGTGGGCGGACTCATGGCGACGTGGTTGCTCTCGGCCTGGGCCTGGCCGACGAATTTCACGCTGGTCTTCATCACCGGCGGAATCTTCATGATTCTGGGCAACATCCTCATTCTGTTCATCGATGAACCGGTAACGCCGCCGCGCACGTCGTTTCAGTCGCTCCGCGCGTATACGCGCGCCTTAACCGGTCAAGTGGCGCGCCATCGGGATTTCATGAGGTTGCTGATCGTGGCTGCCTTGACCGGCCTCTTTCAGGCCGTACTGAACTTCTACTCCGTCTATGCCTTTGACGCAGTGGGCTTGCCGCTGGCTGCCGCCGGGTTACTGGCCGCCGTAGGGTTCATCGCCAGCGCTTGCGGCGCGCTGCTGGGCGGATCGCTTGGCGATAGGCGGGGCCACCGCTTCCTCATGCGCACCGCGCTCATTGGTTTCTTCATCTCTCTGCTGCTCTTGCTGCCTGCCTGGCAGCCGGCATTCTTCACGGCCTGGATGCTCGGTAATGCGGCGCTCATGACCATGATGATCGCGCGCATAAATTTGGCGATGGACTTTGCCCCCGCGGGCGACAAGGGGACGTATACAATGGTGGTCTTCATGGTGGCGCAGCCAATGCTCGGCCTGTTCGCAGTGGGCGGGGGCGCATTGATAGACCTCGCCGGGTATCTTCCTTTCTTTGTTGTCACTCTCGCCCTGTCTTTGCTCGCCCTTGGAGTCACGTTCTCTTTCAAAGACCCTCGACTTGCGCCCGATTTCGGTTGAGGAGATGCCAAATATGTTTAAAGCGAGCAAAGACCGCGGCAAAGGGAGTTTGAGATTGAAAGAACAGTCACAATGAGGCAGGGCTTTAAGTTGTGCTCCAACGTATGTCATTTCGAGCGCAGCGAGAAATCTAGAGTGCTTGCCTAGTCGAACCCGCTCGTGGGTACGCGAGCGTCCGGTATGTTCCCAATACGCATTACCCCAAACTACGCACCCTTGTGAGGAAACTAGCAATATGCAAGACAAGTACAATCGTACTTGAGAACCTCCGCGCAACGCGGTCAAACCACATCATTAGTGGACCATTGGAGTTCGAGAATGGAGAGACGCAGACTTGGCGGGACGGACATGGACGTAAGTTGGTTGGGATTCGGCGCTGCGCGTATTGCCACTGAAGCAGGCTCTCCCGCAGAAGCGGAGGTGTTGCTCAACACGCTTCTTGATAGCGGCGTCAATTACATCGACACTGCGCCGTGCTACGGCGAAAGCGAGGAGACTCTCGGCAAGCATATTAGCCACCGCCGCGACGAATACTGGCTTACCACCAAGTGCGGGCACGCCGCGGGCGACGTAACCGCACCGGAATGGACTGCCGCCGCGGTTACGCAAGGCATAGACCAGTCGCTGCGCCGCATGCAGACCGATCACCTCGACCTCGTACACATCCACACCTGCGAAGTTGACGTGCTGCGCCGGGGAGACGTGGTGCGCGCCCTCCAGGACGCCCAGCGCAGCGGCAAGACCCGATATATCGGCTATAGCGGCGACAACGACGCGGCACTGGAAGCCATAGGCATGGGTGTGTTTGCCACACTGCTCACGTCGTTCAACGTCGTCGACCAGAGCGCGCTCGATGAGATTCTCCCCGCCGCTGAAGCAGCCGGCATGGGCATCATAGCCAAGCGCCCCATCGCGAATGCGGCGTTCAACCGACCCGCCTCGCCCTACGGCTATGCCGACGAGTACTGGCGGCGCGCGCAGTCTTTCACGGTGCCGGAGGGCGCGCCGGATGACGGCGTGGCGCTGGCATTGCGTTTCTGCCATTCGTTCGACTATATCGATACCGCCATTGTCGGCATCGACAGTTTGGACCAACTTGTAAGCAATATCGAGCAGGTGGCTGAAGGGCCGCTGCCCGCCGCCGTCTTGCGTTCCCTGCGGGAACAATTCCAAGAGCACGGCCGAGACTGGCCCCAGCTAATCTAAGAGAGATTCTGCAAAGTCTCAGAGCTGTCTTAGAGGTTGTATTCAATATTGCAAGAGCCGTTCGTGGTGAGCCTGCCTGTCCTGAGCTTGTCGAAGGGTCGATCCATGAACGGCCCTTCGACAAGCTCAGAGCCTGCCCCGTACTCGATACGGGGGCGAATGCATGACGTTTCACTGCCCCCCATTGGAAACGCTCTCTAGGGTATCGGCGCGCTGCCCTTTCGATAGAGTGTTGCGGGGTATGCCGAAGTACCAGAAGAAGATCACGGCGCTGATGCCGGTGAGGGTCGCGCCGGCCAGAAAGAAGCCTTGGTAGCCGTACGCGCCTACCAAGTAGCCGCCGGAAAAACCCATCGTACCCCAGCCGATCCCCGCCACCATGTTGGCAACGCCCGCGGCCGTCTCCCGCCAGCGTTTCGGCACTACTTCCATCGTAAAGCGCAGGCTGCAGGGACGCTGAATGTAGGTAAAGCTGACCAATCCCGCATATCCCACCGTCGCCGCGGCCCAATGCGGTATAAGTGCAAAGACTACTGCACTGCCGGCCATCCCCAGACTTGCCCAAAATATCACCCGCTCCAAGCTCCAGCGCCGCGTGAGGAAGGGAGCCGAGAGGGCGCCGAATCCCCCCACAAGCTGGCCGCACGCGGCCAGCATGCCGATGTGCGCGGTGGGCATCGCCAGTATCTCCTCCAAGTAGACGTTGAAAAAGGTGCGTTGCGCCCCCTCCGCGGCCATACGCAGCATGATGACCAACCCCATCATTGTTATCAGTAGCACTGGCAATGCGGTCGAGGCGGCGCTGCCGGTGCGCGCGGGGCGGTCTTCCTCCTCCGCAGGCACGGCTATCGCTCTGGTGCTGAAGAGCGCTACGACACCGATCAGCAACGCGACCGGCGCCACGAGGAGCGCCAGCGCAAAAGAAGCCGTATCTGTAATTGGGAGCAATCTCGCTAGCGTCCCAGGCAAAAATCCGCCCATCAGAGCACCGACAAATGCCGCCATGGGACTCATCCCTACGCGCAGAGAGTAAAGGTACATACGTTCGCGCGGCGTCGTGAACTGAATCATGAACGGGTTGCTGTTCACGAAGTAGGCATCGAGCCCCATCGAGGTGAGCGTGTACGTGGCCACGATCCAGGCCACCTGCACGTTGCCGGAGAGGAATTGCGCCGCCGGCAGCAGTCCCATACCTGTTGCCGCGAGCACAAACCCCACCTGCAGCATGCGCCGCGTGCCAAAGCGTGCCCCCAAGGCCCCAGCAGGCAGGCTGAATAAGGCGTAGGCAACAAATCCCATGCCGTTGACCAAGCCGACGACCGTCGGCCCGTATCCCAAGCGCAACAGGTAGAGATTGAGGAGCACGGCATAGATGCCAAAAAACGCAAACCCCAGGAGCAGGGCGCTGAGAATGAATATCCGCACGTTGCGGTTGAAGAGCCGCAGCGCTTGGAAGTAGCCGGTCACAGCGGTGGCATCTTGCGCAGTCTGCACGGAGCGTCTGCCTCCTACAAAACGAAATCGCGCCGTGTGAAACGGCGCGCGATTTCCTGCCGTGTGCAGGGAGTATGGTACCACGCCCGCGAAGCGAACCGCTCCGGCGATCAGGCAGCGAGGAATCCTAAATCGTGAGGAACTTCAAGGCTTGGTGACCGGTAGCGGGGGTTTGCTGACCGGTGGCGGGGGTTTGCTGACCGGTAGCGCAGGTTTGCTGACCGGTAGCGCAGGTTTGCAACCTGCGACCAATTGGCCGGAAAGAGAACATGGGGCCACTAGGAAACGCGCTCACCTGGAAGGGAGGATACAGGCAAAACAGCAGAATTAGCAATCAATCACCAAGAAGCGGAAATCATGCCCTATGGCCCCGCGCGCATGCCACCGCTTACAGCGAAGCCATCACCTTCTTCACATGCGCCGCGGCCTCAGTCACGCACTCGACCGAGTTGCAGTGCTCAATGTGCATGGCGATGTCGAGGCCCCGGTCGAGGAGGGCGCGAAAGATTTCGGCGTACGGCACCTCACCGGTACCCACCGGTCGCTCGCCTTTCTCGTCGGCGTGGTAGACGGCGTCCTTGATGTGGCCGTTGATGATGCGGTCGGCGTGGCGCGTGATAACCTTCAGCGGGTCGCTGCCGACGACATAGTAATTAGTGGGATCGTAGTTCAGCCAGAAGTTTGGGTGATCGACCATCTCCATCAGCCGCTCGACGCGCTCCAGCGTGTGCACGAAGCACGGCGGGTCGGCCTCCAGCGCAAAGCGGATGCCGCGCTCGGCAGACCGCTCGCAGACTGCGCGGGTAATCTCGGCACACGCCTCCCACGTATCGGCCTGAGGCACGCCCGGCGCCGGCGACATGGCGCGCGTAAAGAAGATGTCAACATCCAACTCCTCACACGCGTCGAGCGCGAACTCAAGCTGTTCCAGGATCTCTGCCCAGAGAGTCGGGTTGCACAGGCCCATTGCGCCGCCCATGGACGTCACCTCTACGCCCAACTCCGCGCTCGCCGCCTTTAGTTCTTTGCAGTCCTCCAGCGACGCAAACTCCGTCCGCGCCACCTCAATGGCAGGCAACTCCAAGTCCGCCGCAAGCTGCACCTTCTCCCGAAACGAAAGCGCTTTCAACCCCGGCGTGCGGTATCCAAAGCGAATCATTGGATCCCTTTCACTTGCATCTTCATAGTTAAAGAAAAGCGGAAATTATGTCAATTCGCCACGCGGAAAGCGATTCCACCATACACGTTCACTTCAGCAATCCTATGGCACATTATCAGAACTTCCCGGCTGCCTAAGTGCATACACGTAACCACTCTCTTTGTTCACGTACACCACACCGTCAATCACGACTGGCGCAGAAGCCGCATCTCTTCCCACTGGATAATGCCACTGCACTCTGCCACTCAAGGCATCCAGCGCGTACATGTAGCCATCTGATGATGCCACGTATGCTACGCCTCCACGTACAGTTGGGGAATGTCGCACCGCACCGTCCGTGCGAAAGCACCAGCGCGACTCCCCGGTTGCGGCATCCAGAGCATGTACAAGAGCATCATCGGCGCCAAGATAGACCATGCCGTCGGCTAATGCCGGAGAAGATACCACGATTGGGATTGAGGGCATACTTGCAAGGCCCCCAACAGATCGCCCGCTCGCGCTGTTGTCGTCCGGCCCGCATGCAGACCGCCAGCGTAGATTTCCGGTTTCGATTCAAGCGCATAGACAGAGACCTCGCTTATGCCCCAACCTGCTATAAACGCCGAGCCGACATACACAGTGTCACCAGACACCGCCGGAGCGGCGTACATGATGTCCTCCATCTGGAAACTCCAGCGCATTTCCCCACTCGCCGCGTCCAATGCCAGGATGCGGCCGTCGCCAGCGCCAAAGTACACGGAACTCCCGCCCAGAGCGGGAGCGGCATATACCGGGGACTCCTGAAAGTGTCCTGCGTCGTAGTGCCAGATCAACTCCCCAGTCGCGACATCCAACGCATAGAGATTCGCCTTGGCGCCTTCATCCCAGCCAATAGAGGAGACATAAACCAATTCGTTGTCCACCGCGGGGACCGATACTGCGCCACCAACGTCGTGGTGCCACAAGACCTCGCCGGCTTGCGCCTCAAGAGCATACACATGGCCATCGTCTGAACCAATGTAGACAACGCCGTTTACTGCTTCTTGCAGGACACGGACATTTCCATCCGCCTTGAATCGCCAGAATGCCTCCCCGGTCGCAGGATCCAGCGCGTAAACAATGCCTTGGGGCGAACCAAGATAAAGCAAGCGAAAGTCTTCCGGCGGTGTAGAAGCCATTTCGTTACCGGTCTGGAAGCGCCAGCGCTCCACTCCTGTAGTGGCGTCCAGCGCAAAGACGTAAGAGTCTGCCGAATCGAGAAAATCACCAGAACCAAAAAACACTACACCGGCGGCTACCGTTGGAGCGCCCCAGACTGCGTCATTTGTCTGAAATCGCCAGATTCTTTTTCCTGTCGCGGCAGAGAGCGCGTACGCGCCAGTCCCATCACCCCCGTAGTCCTCATGCGTTCCTAGGTAGGCGACGCCATCACTTATAGTCAAATTGAATACTTCACCGCCCGTTGGGCTGCGCCAGATTAGTTTTCCGGTATCGGCATCAACTGCATCCATCCCATCTACGCCATCTACTGTTGACTGAACAAAGACCAGTCCGCCATCAACCGTTGGGGTTCGGGGGGTAAACCCACCCGACCTGTGAGCCCAGCGCCGGTTACCAGTGGCTGCGTCCAGCCCGTAAGTTAGTCCGCTAACCGCTGGCACGTATACGGAATCGCCGTCCACCGCCGGAGGATACCATAGACCAGCCGCAACCAAGAAGTGCCAGCGCACCTCACCAGTGTCTGCCTCAAGCGCGTACAAACGGTCGTCTCGTGACGTCACAAACACCAGGCCGTTAGCCACCTGGGGGGCGCTAATTCTGTCGGCGAACTGGTAACGCCATATCAGCTCTCCAGAGTTTGAATCTAGCGCGTAAATGTTGTGATCCTCGGTTTCACCATAGGTGGTGACATAGGTGGTGACATGTATGAAGACTTTTCCATCCGCTATCAACGGAGTAGTTCCTCTGTAGTTGTCAGCCTGGTAACGCCACTTCAATTCCCCGGACGCAGCATTCAAGGCGTACACATGGCCGTCGCCGGAGCCAAAGTATACGACACCATCAATCACATTCAACGGGCCACCCGCGCCTCCGCCCGTGCGATAGGTCCACGCCACTTCCCCCGTTGCAGCATCCAAGGCATACACGTGATGATCCCAAGAGCCAAAGTAAACTAGTCCCTCAAGCACAATTGGGGATGACACAATTGGGCCACGCGCTCGAAATCGCCAGAGTGTCACTCCCGTAGCTATGTCCAGCGCGTAGAAGTAGCCATCCCGCGCGCCAAAATAGGCCACGTTATTGCTTACCGTCGGTGACGCCGTTGCCCCACCGCCCATCTGATGGAACCAGAGCAACTCCCCGGTTTCCCAAGGTCTTGGAAAGGGCGTCGGCGCGACGGGCGCAGGTCCAAGACTTGCACAAGAACTCAAAGTTGCCACTGCAGCGGCCAATGCCAGCAGCATTACAGCCCAGATTGCAGGCTTACGCATAGGACCCACTCCCAACTATCTCTACATCGCCGCAAAAGCTGACTCTATTCGTCAGAAGTACCGATAGCTTTCGTGTTGAACTCCCTAGTCGTCATCCCGTGGCGCAACTGCCTGCGGGCCCCAGTTGCCGTAGACCTCTATGGACTGGCCTTCCAACTTGGGGCGCACGCTGCGCACCATGATGCCGGGACGGCCTAGGGACGTGACCCCCCACTCCCAGCTCCGCACAGGCGTCCCACAGATCCCGGCAGTCGTCCAACGCCGCAAACTCCGTCCGCGCCGCCTCAATCACCGGCAACCCCAAGTCCGCCGCAAGCTGCGCCTTCTCCCAAAAAGATAGCTCTCGCAACCCCGGCGTACGATACCCAATGCGAATCATACGCAACCTACTCTCCAAGTCTCAAATTCAGCACAACCATAGTCGAAGTCTCATTGCGGAAAGATAGCTAACAACGACTATCTCGCTCTTGCGTTATTCTTCCGGCTCCGCTAGCGCGAACACCCATCCGCCTCGGGTGTTCACAAAGACCACACCATCCAACACCACCATTAAATCGGCGCCTGAGTTTACGACGTAATGCGATACTGGCCTTCCCGTAACTGCATCTAGAGCGTAAACATAGCCGTCATCAGAAGCCACATACAGCACACCGTCCAATAGCGCCGGGGATATTCTTACGGCACCCCCTGTTTGAAATAGCCAACGCAGTTGCCCGGTTGCTGCATCTAGAGCGAAGACGTCGTCGCTATCTGAGCCTACGAAGACTATACCTTCGCCAACTACTGGACGAGTAAGGTAACCGAGGGTGGCTACGGAACTTGCGATTGGTGAAGAAAGTCCACCTAGGTTTCTCATAGCCGCTCGGGAAAAGCGCGACTTTCCGGGCAATTGAATCCGCCACAGCGAATCGCCGCTTTCTGCGTCAAGGGCCGTCACTAGACCTGGAAACGCACTGGCATAGACGACACCCTTACCGAATGCCACCATGGACCGACTGTCGATTTGATTTCTCCAAATGACTTCACCCGTCGTCGGGCTTAGCGCGAGTAAGTGGCCCCGAACTGTGCCCAAATACACGTCGCTGCCGGCCGTTACAACTATTGAATAGAAGGGGTCGTCATCCACCCCTGGGATTTGCCAAAGAAATTCGCCAGCCGCGGCATCTAGCGCGTTCACGGCAACCGCGGTGCCAACGTAGACTTTGTTATCGACCACCACAGGTGAAAATAGAAGTTGACCGTCTAAATCTACACTCCAATTGACCTCTCCTGAAACCGCGTTCAGCGCGTAAATGCGACCATTTAATTTAGAGGAGTGCGCGCCGAAGTAAACTTCCCCATTCGCCGTTACCGGGTGGTAACTTGCGTAGAATTTTGTTGGATCTTCTTCTTTGAATCGCCAGAAGGGCTCTCCGGTGGCGGTGTTCATCGCGTAGACATAGCCCGATCCCGAAACGAAAAACACCTCGCTGTCATCCTCATTTGGGATGTATTCAATCCCTATGCCCGTTTCAAAATCCCAGACAAACTCGCCACCGTCGGCATTATATGCGTGAATTCTGCTGCCCGTAATATACTTTAGTCCATCAGCTACTGCGAATTTTCGGCTACCGCCGCGCGTTAGGTTCTTCCATCGAAGCTCCCCAGTCCGAGCATCGAGAGCATACGAATGGCCATCATATGAACTTACATGCACGAGGCCGTCAGCAACAACAGGATGCGAAGTCAGTTGGCCGGTCTGGTAGCGCCAAAGAAGCTCGCCAGTCTCAGCGGCTAACGCATATATCTCGTCCGCGGCAGGCAAATAAACGATCCCATCTTCTGCAGCCAGGCAACGGCAAATGGAATTCTCTGCCTGGTGGTTCCAAAGCATCTCCCCCGTCTTGGCATCCAGTGCGTAGAGTTGATCATCTGGTGCAGCGAAGTAAACGACGCTGTCTGCTACTTCCGGTGCCCTCTCCCCATAGCGAAACCCCGAACTATATTTGTCCTCAAAGCTGCTACGAAATTGCCAAAGGACTGCGCCAGTCGCTGCATCTAGGGCATACAGGCGATTGCCGCCCACGAACGTTTCGATGTATACCAATCCTCTCTCTACCACAGGATAGGTCCCTAATGCGAGCCTTGACCTGATGCGCCAGAGAAGCGAACCAGACCTAACGTCCAACGCGTACAAGTAGCTATTGAGTAAGGTATGGGTGGCGCCAACGACCACACCATCACCCACCGCTAAACGTGACATGGACTGACCGCCAGCCTCGTAGCGCCAACGCAAATCTCCGGTCTTGGCATCCAGCGCGTAAGAGTATCCGTCATCTGAGCCGACGAATACCACCCCGTCTAGAACCATCGGTGTAGTCCGCACTCTGCCACCAGTTCGATAGCGCCAGCGAAATTGACCAGTATCTGCATCCAGGGCGTAAATGTGGTTGTCATCAGAGCCGAAATAGACCAAGCCTTCAACTACAGATGGACCATACAATATTGGGCCACCCGTCTTGTAGTCCCAGAGCACCTGCCCTTTGGAGCCGGCCTCCGGCAGGGGTGTAGAGCAAGCATTCAACGACAGGAGTGCAAGGATTAGCCCGAGCAACTGCGCGGCGAGGATGGCGTGTTTCTTCATTGCGCTCTCCCACTAATGGAGCAAGTGACGTCCGCAATCACATGACTCCACCAAGAATGTGCACTGATTCGACCGGGTGACGCTCTCTAGTCATCATCCCGCGGCGCGACGGCTTGAGGGCCCCAGTTGCCGTAGACCTCGATGGACTGGCTTTCAAGTTTGGGGCGGACGCCGCGCACGAGGGTGCCGGGGCGGCCCATGGCCTGACCGCTCACCTGGAGATTGCGCGGGTTGCGGTAGCCAAAGCGCACTACGCGCCGCCAGCGGGGCTGCTCGTTGAGGGCGGAGCCGTGGATCGTCCAGATGCTAAAGAGCACCACGTCGCCCGGGTCTGCCGGCACGGACACGGCGTCTTGTAAGCGGTACACGTTCTGATCGAGGTGCGGCGAGCCCTCGCGGCTGTGCTCCAACGGCCCCAGCTTGTGGCTGCCTTCCAGGAACTTCAAGCAGCCGCTCGTCTCATCGGCGGTGTCGATGTGCAAGATGGCGTCGATGTAGCGTCCGTCCTGGTGGGGATAGAAGGGGTAGTCCTGGTGCATAGGGAACGGCGTGCCGGTATCGGGGCCTTTCGCGTGCAGGGTGCTGTGATGGAATTCCAATTCCGGCCCAATGATGTCCGCAATTGACTGCACCAGTCGCTCTTGCACCAGCGCCCGCGCCCAGGCCGCGCTATAGCTCTGCAGTTCGTGGATGGTCACCAAAAGGCTCTTGGTCTCCACGTCGCTCTGCATCAGTTGCTTGCGCCACGGCCCGGACCAACCCTTGCCGTGGGTCGCGAAGTACTGAATAATGTGGTCGAGTTCTTCGCTGAGCGCCGCTAGTTCCTGCGGATCGAATACCTGCTTGAGCCGCAGGTACCCGTGCTCATTGTAGAAATCCACGTCGTCGACGGAGAGTCGTCTTGGCTCAGCAATGGCAACGCTCATGGTCTTTAGCTCCTCTTTCTGGATGTCCCTTGCAACGTTCTCGCTTGACTTGCAGGCTCTATCTTTCGTTAGTTGCTATCCTGCTGCGGCAGCACGCTACTGTCAAGGCGCACAAACGAGATAACGCATGTGGCAAGCGCAATGTACAACGTGGAGCGCGCCGACATGCCGAACATTGACAAATCGTTACAGCCTCTTCAATATAAAGCGCGAGAGAGGGTCTTCGGAATACAGTCCGCCTACCGTGAGACCGCTGTAGAGCGTGCGTCATACCGGATATTGCACAGCCTTGCAGCGGGTGCAGGATGCATCCTATCCTATTTTAGATTTCCGCGCCGCATTGGATTGATGGCCGATTCTGCCATCAGGCGGGGGACAAGCCCCCGCGCTACAGCTCGTACGATGCTCTTCTGATGTCATTGGGTTCTTTAAGGCGCGATACTAGCGATTTCTATAAAAGGGCACAGAAAAGGAGGAGCTATGCTTGCCGACCGCATGTTCCGTGCCGCCATGCTCGATCCGCTGGTGTTCGATGAGATCAAGGAAGACCGCGCGGCCATGTTCCAAGCCGTGCAGGTCATTATTATCGTTGCCGCCATCGGCGTCATTAGCAGTGTCGTGCAGGCACTCAACGCCCCGGTAGAGTCTGCTCTACAGACAAACATGCTCAACAACATCGCGATCTCCACCGCTACCGCGGTCTTTGGTTGGTTGCTTTGGGCATTGCTCGCCTATCTCATTGGCACCGGCCTCTTTGGCGGTACTGGCAGCTACGTGGAGATGCTCCGGGCGATTGCTTTTGCCCAGTCGCCGTCGGTGATTACCATTCTTGCTGTGCCGCTGGTATTCGTCCCGTTCGCCGGGGCCGTCCTGGGGGGCCTTTTGGGACTAGCGGCGGCGCTTTGGGTCCTGATAGTCGATGTCATCGCAACGCGGCAAACCCTGGGCATTAGCACCGGCAAAGCGACAATCACTACGCTCATCACTGCCATCGTCTTGATTGTAATTTCGCTAGCCATTACGTTCGCGTTCTTCCCTGAGAATTTCCAAGTAGAAGGCCTCTAATGGGCCGGTCCCGGCACTGCCGGAGCCCCGATCAGCGTGGTGCGAGCAGAGAAGTCCGCGGTCATGGGAACCGCATGCAGTACCAGGATAATTCCAGGACAAGCTCTGGGCCCTAGAAACTTAAGATACTTAACACATACATTGCTTTTTCTAATTTCCTCTGCTAGCATATAGCAAGAACTGCAAGTAGGATTTGTCACTATGTGGGTGGTACCGTGTAGAGAGAGTCGGAGAAGCACACAGAAAGGATGACGCCATGCTCGTCAACCGCATGATCCGCGCTGCCATGCTCGATCCTCGTCTCTATGAGGAGGTGGAGCACGACCAATCTGCTACCAGTCAAGCCATGCAAGTGGTGCTCATCGTTGCCCTTGCCAGCGGCATCGGCAGCGCCCTATGGAAGCTCTTAACCCTGAGCCCAATCGATGCCGTAACGGGTCTCGTTGGCGGCATCCTTGTCGCAGTACTCGGCTGGCTGGCCTGGGCGCTGGTCACCTACATCATCGGCGCCAAAATATTTGGCGGCACCGCCACGTATGGTGAGATGCTCCGCACGCTCGGCTTTGCCCAGTCGCCAAACGTGCTACTGATCTTTACAGGCATTCTTGGAGGCATTCCGTTTCTTGGCGGCTTGCTGCGGCTCGCCCTACTTATTTGGGTTCTCCTCGCAGGCCTCATCGCGATTCGCCAGGCACTCGACGTAGGTACCGGCAAGGCTATCGTAACCGCTATCCTCGGCTGGATTGTGATGGTTATCATTGTGGGTATTGTCGCCTCTATATTTGGTATCGGCCTACCGGCCGAAGAGGCTGGTGCTATGTTAGGCACACTTGCCATCGGCTAAGAAACCACAGTCGGCGGGAACCAAAGAGCGAGTAAGCACCGGGCCGGATTCTTGAATCCTGTAGAGGGAGTTTGCGGCAATCCAAACGCACTATTCTCGGTGTGTAGGGAAAAGCCGTTCGTGCCAAGCTTGACTGCCCTGAGCTTGACGAAGGGTGGGAGCATGAACGGCTTTGCTGCCGGGATGAATGAGCAATGCGTATGGGCTTAGAGTATCCCGCGTTCGCCCCCGTTACAGGCCGATAATATGGTATCCCGCGTCCACGTGAATGGTCTCGCCGGTCACGCCTGACGAAAGAGGCGAAGCCAAGTAGAGGGCGGTATCTCCCACCTCGGCCTGGGTGATGTTTCTACGCAGGGGCGTGCGTTCCGGTAGGTCGAGCAGAAAGTTGCGCCCGCCGGGAATGCCGGCCAAAGAAAGGGTGCGCATCGCACCGGCGGAGATAGCGTTTACGCGGATGTTGTGGGGGCCGAGATTCTCGGCAAGGTAACGGACGTTGGCATCCAGCGTGGCTTTAGCCGGGCCCATGAGCTTGTAGCCCGCGACCACCCGCTCGCCGCCGAGATACGTCAGTGTCATGATGCTGCCGCTTCCGACTTTCTGCATCAAGGGCAGCGCCGCCCGCGAAAGCGTAATCAGGGAGTGAGCGCTGATTTCAATCGCTTGCAGGAAACCGTCGCGCGACGTTTCCACAAACTCCTTCGCGAATTCGTCCCGATTGGCGAACGCGAGACTATGCACCAGAATGTCGAGCGTGCCGAACTCCCGCTCGACCAAGGAAAAGAGCGACTCCACCTCATCAGGGTGCGTCACGTCGCAGGGCGCAACGAGGGGGTTATCGAGTGTGGCCGCGAGGTCCTGCACACGACTTGCTAGACGTTCAGTCTGATAGTTCAAGGCAATGCGCGCTCCCGCGCCTGCCAGCGCCTGCACGATGGCCCAGGCCGCACTCTCCTTATTGGCTACTCCCATGACAAGGGCATGCTTGCCGCGCAAGTCAATCGTATACATTCCATTGCTCCCTAAAATGACGCTCTTTGTGCAATCTGCTCAATTCCCAGGCCGGCGGCCCCAAGGCCGCTTCAATTTACACCTTCAGGCACAAACCTCTCGCTATAGCCGACCGTACCATCATCACCCATCACTGACAGGATTTCATGATACCGCAATGCGCCCCGCAGTACGTGTGCTGTGTCATTCTTCAAACTTCTGCCGCACCACGGTGTTGACAGAGTGGCAAAGCCGCTTCGACAATGAAGTTAAGTGATCGCAAGAAAGGATTAGCGCATGGATATGGAGAATTGGCTGCCTGCCGTCGAAGAGGTACTGGACGCTGCCACGCAGTGGCTGCGGAGCATTGCGCCGGCTGAGTTGGACCAAGTGCCCGATTGGGGAATTTGGGTCATACTCGCTATCGGCGTCCTGGTAATCTTCTCGGTCATCTCAAAAATCGTAGGCGCTTTGCTGCGACCCGTCTTGAAGCTGGTGCAAGTCGTTGCCTTCTTGGCGGTTGCCGCCGCCGCGGGCCTATACATCTTGCGCTCGCTTGGCTATGTCAACTTCGGACTCGGCTAGCGACCATCATTGCGCGAGGTGACAACGCAGGGGTCATGTCTCTAATAGACGGAATCGCCTGGCTTCTTGCGTGAAATTGCATCACAAAGCACAAGGGTGACGCGTGATGCCCACGAGCGGGAGGGCATCGGGCACTGGCTAGCGCAGATTCCGTCAAAGGGAATTCAGCAGAAGTCAGGCAAACTCAAACTCTGAAGCTCGTTTGATACTCTAAGTACGCCAACAAAAACACGCGAACAATTGGAGGAAAGCATGGCCAAGGAAACACAATGGGAAGCGCACGTGCAGGCAGCCACGGCACAATCGGGAATGGTAGCGGCGAAACATCGCCTGGCGGCTCAGGCGGGACTGGAAGTGCTGCAGGCCGGCGGAAACGCGGTGGATGCCGCGGTCGCGACCGCCTTTGCCGCGGGCGTGGTGGAACCGCCCATGAGCGGCGTTGGCGGGGGCGGTTACATGTCCATCTTCCTCCGAGAAACGCAGCAACAGGTTGTCGTGGCTTTTCCGATGCAAGCGCCGCAGGCGGCAAACCCGGACATGTGGGAACTGGTAGAAGGCTACGACAACGAGCTCTTCGGCTGGCGCTTGGTCAAAGACAACGCCAACATTCACGGTTACAAATCCATTGCCGTTCCGGGCATGGTGGCCGGTATGGCGGCAGCGCTGGAGCAGTTCGGCACAATTGGGCTTGACCGGGCGGTGGCGCCGGCCATTCGTCTTGCGGAAGAGGGTTATTCGCTCTCCTGGTTTGAGACCATGTGGCAGGCGCAGGATCTTGAGTTGCTCAACCGGTTTCCCGCCACAGCAGCCACGTTCCTTCGTAATGGCTATCCTCATCGCTTGCCATACCTAACAGAACCGGGAGCGGCAGGCATGCTCCACCAACCGGAATTGGGCGCAACGCTGCGCGCCATTGCAGAGAACGGCCCTGCAGTACTCTACGGGGGGAAGCTGGGCGAGCAGATCGCCGACCATGTCCGGCAAAATGGCGGCATACTCTCGGCCGACGATCTTGCCCAATATGAAGCGACAGTCCATGCGGAATCCGTCTTGGGCACGTACCGCGGCGCCAACGTCATCGGCATGCGGGGCGGCACCGGCGCACCCACTGTGATGGGGATTCTCAACATCCTGGAGAATTTCGACGTACGCGCGTCCGGCCACAACTCAGCCGACTACCTGCACAATTTCATTGAAGCCTCCGGCCAAGCGTTTGCCGATCGCTTTGCGTACATGGCGGACCCAACGCGCGTCCCGGTACCCCTCGACGGTCTCCTTTCCAAGGAATACGCCGCAGCAATGTCCCGGACGATCAATCCCCATGAGGCCCAAACAAAGCGCGCGCCCGGTGACCCATGGCAATTTCAGGCAGGCAGCGGCGCGCCGGATTCGAGCCCGTTGGCCAGTTCGTCCGCCGAGTCTACGACCCATCTCGCCGCAATGGACGGCGCGGGCAATGCGGTGGCGCTCACGCAAACGTTGCTCTCGGCCTGGGGCTCGCGTGTGGTCGTGCCGGGTACCGGCGTGCTGCTCAATAACGGCATGATGTGGTACAACCCGGAGCCGGGCACGAGCAATTCCACGGAAGGCGGCAAGAAGCCGCTCAACAATATGTGCCCGATAGTGCTGCAACGCGACGGCAAGACACTCGCCGCATTGGGCGCCTCCGGCGGGCGGCGCATCATCAACACCGTGGCCCAACTCTCCATCAATCTGGTGGACTTCGATCAGGACATCCAGGCCGCCATTAACGCCCCGCGCATCGATTGCAGTACCTTGAACCCTATCCTGAGCGTTCGGATCGATCCAGCCGTTTGCGCGGAACTCAAGCGGCGCGGCCACAACATAATCGTGGCGGAAGAAGCTTTCCTACCGCGTTACTTTGCCAGTCCGGTCGCCATCCAGCAGCATGGAAGTTCGCTCATCGGCGCTGCCGACCCGTACTATCCGACCTCGGCAGCGCTTGGCTATTGAGAGAATCTCTCTTTCCAACATCGCCTAGACCTGGGCGCGGTCATAGAGAAACCGGTTGAGCAAGCGCGTAAAGAGCGGGATTGTGGAGCCGCGGTCTTGGCGCAGTCCAGCAGTCAAACGGCGCAAGATGACGATCAGCGAGAGCACCGCAAACGTGAGCGCTACTGAGGATGTCTCGCCAAGTACGGCAGCCAAAAAAGGCAGGGAAATGACCGAGATCATCATGAGCAAGGGAACGCTGCGGCTGTCCTTGCTGTCCTTCCCAAAAATAGCGGCTGCATCCTGCTGCTGACGGCGCTTCGTGACGATATATACCGCAAGACCGGCTACGGTTGGCAAGATCGCCCAGACAAAAGTCAGAGGCGAAGAGGCAATTACTGCACCACCCACCACAGAAATGCCGCGGCCTCCGTGAAAACGAAGAAAGATCGGCCAACATTGCCCCGTAACCGCCGCAATCGCCGCCAGCCCTGCAACGCCCTCATTGAAATCGAGCGCTAGTGCCGCCAAGACCGGCAGCAAGCCCTTGCCGATATCCAGCAAAGCACCAACGACGCCCGTAAGCGGCCCAACCGTTCGAAACAAATTGGTGCCGCCGACATTCTGACTGCCCTCAACCCGCAGGTCTACTCCGGAGAGCCGCCCCAGCAAGTAAACAAACGGGAACGCCCCAAGTACGTACGCGCCCAGCATCAGACCGATAAATTGAATGTACATAATCTCATTCCCTAGCCCTGCATTCATTGGCCGACAGTGCTTGCGGCCCTCGCCAAAGATTACCATGCTAACACTATCTTGCCCAAACCCTCTACTTTCCTGCAACACGGCAGGCTTGGTATCCTGTTTCAGTAGGTAGCGAATCCCACCCAAATCTGCGGAAACCGTAGCATGTCAACATCACTACAACGAATTGTCGTCAAAGTCGGCACGAATCTTCTCACACACAATGGCAAGCAGCTCAATCGAGAGCGCATGGCCGACTTCGTGCGCCAAATTGCCGCTCTTCGCGAGCAGGGCAAGCAGGTGGTGTTGGTCACTTCAGGCGCCGTGGCGGCAGGCTCTAGCGCAGGAATGCCTCCTCCAAGCGGTAAAGGAATTCCCGTTCGTCAGATACTCGCCGCCATCGGTCAGCCCCTCCTCATGCGCACCTATGCGGAATTTTGCGCCCCCTATGGCATTGCGGTGGCTCAAGCCCTCTTCACGCGGACGGAATTGCAACGCGACGGCTACCTCAATGCGCGCAACACGCTCCTGGGTCTACTGGAGGCGGACGTATTACCAATTTGCAACGAAAATGACGTGGTTGCCGTGGCCGAACTGCATCAAATCGGCGACAACGACACACTCTCCGCCCTCGTTGCAAATCTGGTGGACGCCGATCTCCTCGTCTTGTTGACCGACATCAAGGGGCTGTACACGGCGGATCCGCGCAGCAATGCCTCCGCGACGCACGTGCCGGTAGTGGCAAGTATTACGCGCGAAGTCGAAGCCATGGCAGGCGGCGCCGGCTCCACCAGTAGTGTGGGCGGTATGGCGACCAAGATCAAGGCCGCCCGCATGGCTACCGCCGCGGGCACCGACGTAGTAATTTGTCAAGGCACTATTCCCGATGTGATCCTGGCTATTGCTGCCGGAGAGCACGTCGGCACGCGGTTCGCGAGCAAAGTCAGCCGAACCAAGAGTCTGCGAGATGCCTGGATGGCTTCCGATCTCGCGCGCGGCCACCGTATTATCGTCGATGCCGGCGCGGCGGACGCGCTGCTGGAGAACGGACGCAGCCTCTTGCCCGCGGGTATCATCGCGGTGGAGGGCACCTTCGATCGCGGGGATACGGTAGAGATACGCGTTGACGGCGGGGATGCCTTTGCTTGCGGTCTTGCGAATTATCCATCCGACGATATGCGCAAGATAATGGGAGGGAAGTCCAGCGAAATCACCAAACTGCTTCCCGTGTTCTTCGGTGATGAAGCTGTCCACCGCAACAACATGGTATTTCTCTAGGTATCAAGCGCTCTTGCGGCCTTCGCCTGCAGTCATGGATTTCAGTTTTAGAAGCAGGACCGGCCGGCTGCCTAAAGAGCGCTCAATAGCCGGAATTGGTCGCAATTAGTCACGGCAATGTGTCGCCGACTTTCGTATCCGCGCATGGTTGTCAGATAAAGAGAGCACACTTCGCTAGAAGCCCGACTCAATGATCGAGCAAAAGGAGAGCCCTTGTGCAAACCGGTAGAGTCATCGTCTTCCCGCGTGCGTTCGCGGCCGCACTGGAAGAGTTCCCCATCCCGTGCCCCGGGCCCGGCCAGATACTGGTACGAGCCGAATTTAGCGCCATCAGCGCCGGGACGGAACGCAAGCGTTATATGAATGAATATGCCGACTCCGGCGTGCCCCAGCGACCGTTCCCGGTCCGGCCGGGTTATGCAAGTGTCGGTACTGTACTGGAGCTTGGCCCAGGTGTTGACTCGTTTCAAACTGGTGAGCGTATTCTCACCATGGCCAACCATGCGAGTCACTACCTGCGTACCATAGGGGAAGACGCTATTCAACGGATTCCGCCGGGTGTAGCGTCCGATCACGCCGCGCTTAGCGTGCTGGCGCAGGTAGCCCTGGCCGGTGTGCGCCGCGCCCCGCCGGAAGTGGGGCAAGCAGCGTTGGTAGCCGGACAAGGCGTTGTCGGACAACTGGTTGTTCAGTTTCTAAAGGCGTCCGCGTGCAGCCCGGTGATCGCCACCGACGTGGTCGATTCTAGACTCGATAAGGCTAGGCTCAGCGGCGCTGACTTGACGTTGAATGCTGAGCGCGAAGACGTATACGCTGCCGTCATGGCGGTTACCGACGGAAACGGTGTCGAGCGCGTGTACGACGCCACGCCAGTGCCCCACGCACTGCCGACAAGCCTGCGCGTGGCCGCTACACGCGGCATAATCGTAATGCTTGGGGGCCCTATGGGTAAAGCGGAGCTGAACCTCTACGCAGATTTCTTCCGACGGGACCTCACGCTAATGGGGATGTTTCAGCCGCTCACGCCCACAGAGGCAACACCGCAAGCGCCTTGGACTCAGCAGCGCCACCGCCAGCTCTATCTAACCATGCTCGAGAGCGGTGCCCTCAACGTCGAGCATTTGATCACGCACGTCGCGCCTCCCACACAAGCATCCGCCATCTACGCCATGCTCGCGGAAGGTGAGGAGGACTCCCTCGGAGTCTTGTTCGATTGGCAGTAGAGGTAGATAGCTTGCCCTTCGGCGGGAGTTCTCCACCACCGGTGGGAGTTCGCTACCACCGGTGGGAGTTCGCTACCACTCCAATATCACACCCAGATACGACGTGCGGTCATCGAGAAGCCTTGGGTAGACCTCCGGCGCGCTTTGCGCGGGGACGCGGTGGGTGATGAGATCGCGGACGTTCACTCGTTCTTGCGCCAAGAGCTGCATGAACAAGGCAGCGTGCGCGCCGCGCGTCCACCGGTTTTCTCTAGTTTCCACGCTGGGGTGGTTGCCGATGGCGCCAATTAGCTGCAGTGGCTTGATGTGCACCTGCTGCATGTCAACCTGCGCAGGGTAGCGCGGAGAGCCAAGTCCGACCACCCGCCCATGGGGCCGGGTTAATGCAAACGTAAAGTCATAGGTCTCTGTACGGCCTGTTGCCTCGAACACGAGGTCCGCCCCGCGCCCAGCCGTCAAGTCATGAACTGCCCCAACCACGTCGTCTACCCCGGGATTGAGGTAGTGAGACGCGGCTCCAACTCGCCGTGCCAGCGCAAGCCGTGACTGCTCGAGATCAACCGCAATCACCGGCTCGCAGCCTCCAAGACGCAGGAACTGAATTGCAAGCTGGCCGAGAATGCCTTGGCCTACAACCACTGCGCACTCGCCAAGCTGCGGCGCTCCACGCCGGTACGCATTGAGCACGGTAGCGCCGAGGGTACAGAACGTGGCTTCCTCATCGGTTACCGATTGAGCGACCAAAACAGGCCCATCGAGGTTGGACAGAATCTGAAGCGTGGCATGTTTGGCGGAGCTGGCAATGCGCTCACCTGCCTGCCACGGCGCTGTTCCCTCTCCAGCTTCCACCACCACACCGGCATTCGAGTACCCTGGGTACGCCGGGTACTTTGGCAAGACACCCGTGCCGGGGTTCGTCCATTGTCGACCGGAGAAGAAGGCCAACTCAGTGCCGATGCTGATCAACGAACGATGAGTCTCGACCGAGAGCTCGCCACACTGCGGCGGCAGCACCGGGTACTCCTCCCAAGCAACTTCCTGTGGACCTGGGAAAACCAGCCGGCGACTGCTCTTGGTATTATCTACATCTGACATTTCCGCAATTCACCGTGTGGCGTTAAGAGGGTAGCGCCCTTACCTCGACTTCTCGCGGGGATACTCAAGCTGCTTTGCCGAAACAGCGACAAAGTGCATTGGACCGTCACCTATTTGGACGAAGGATCAATCCACCCACCACTCAAGCTCACTCCCATGAGTGCGTTTGTTTTGCAGATCGGGTGTGGGAGAGCTTCAGAAAGCGGAAAGAGGATTGCTGCATCTATTTCGTAACTTGCGTCCACAGCAACACAACACCAGCAGAGATTGTGAACTTATTACGACAAGAGGCGCAAGTTAGTAGCTGGTGCTCACCGATAGCCACGCTTCGTGCTTGGACAGATCATACCAGTACTGTTGGCTGATACTGCTGCAGCGAGCAAGAACTCAATACCCCGTTGCCAGTTGGTAGACAGTCGCCTAGATAGCTCAGGGGCCGTCGTAAGGTTGGGGACGATAAGGCGTCTCAGGTTTGTCCCAGTCAATCCACAGCTTCTTGCGACGGAATTGAAAGACCAAGAAGTCCAGTGTCACAAGGAGAATGGTGAGCATTGCCAACATCACCGCAGTAAACAACGCATAGTTCGTAGCGGTCGCCAAAAAGGTCAAGCTCAATGCAAAGTCACTCCCCCATTCGATGAACACAGGAACCTGGAAGAAGATGTCAAGTCTTGGCATTGCAATCCTCACAGCGCAAACTTTTGCCCTATTATGGCACGGCGATTGAGTTCTCGCAACCTCGCTAGAGACAGGCCTCAGATTGTTGGCCCACGTACTCACTTTTCCGATTAGTTGAGTCTCATTGGCTTCAGAATTCAGGCTGCCCAAGCGGATCTGTTACCAAACACCGCACTCAGTGAGAGTTTGTCTAACGCTGCACCGCCAAGTCCGATCCAGCCTGGAAAAGTTCATCAAGCCGAGGAAGGCCCCTGACAATGCTGCTTTGCTCGGCAATTGAGACGTACTTGACGGGAGTTCCAAACGCTGACGCCACCATTTCAAGAATGGCCGCCTGCACAGCCGCCTCGCCTGATGGCACCCCCGCACTCGCGTTCCAAGGAGGTCACTTCAGAGTGTAGCTTCTTCGAGGAAACACGGCAGCCTGCTGGGGACTATGTACTGGAAATGCGTCAGGTTGGGCGCAATGTTAAGCGCAAAGCCGTGGCGGGTGACCCGCCGCTGTAGGGCTAGACCGAGAGCGGCCAGCTTTCGGCCTTCAACGCAGACCCCCGTTTCGCCAGCGCACCGCTCGGCAGCGACAGCAAATTCTGAGACCGATCCAATCAGAATCTCCTCCAAGCTGTGGACGAAGTGCTTTGGTCCAAACTGCTCCAGCTTGAAAATGCAATAGCCGACGACCTGCCCTGGGCCGTGGTAAGTAGCCGCCCCACCCCGATCCGATCGAAGAACGGTAATGCCTGCACGGCAAAGGGCGGCCGGCTCCGCCAAGATATCCGCAGCCGTTGCGCGACTCCCAAGTGAAATTGTCGGTGGGTGGCTGAGGAGCAGCAGTATATCTGAAATCGCGTCATCACACCGGGCTTGCCATAGACACCGCTGCAAGGCCGTCGCTCGCGCATAGGGAACACTTCCAAAGAGACGTGATCCAAATAGGACTGGTCATTGCAGGAAGAGGGCCTGGTACCGGCCAATGATCTTCTGATAGAGCGGAGCAGCAGGCGCCCGGCCTTGCGCCCACCGTGCCACTTCCCCGTGCAGGCTTTTTCCCAGATTGAAGCGCAGATCGCCGAGCAATTCGATTGCACCCGGCAGTTCGATTTGCAGCTCCGCCAGGAAGAGGTCGAGGTGAGGGCTTGCCCGCCCCATCTCGGCGGTGCGTTTGCCCAGAAGGAATCGCAGCATCAACTCCTGTTCTTCCGCAGTCGCCTGCACCAGCCGTTCATGGAGCTTTCGTGCATCCGGGTTCATCTGACAGCCTCACTGCCTGCCGCGTGCATACGTGAGCGAGCCAACCGCATGGACAACTCCCCGCACCTCCATCAGCGTGAGCAAGCTGCTCACTTGCTGCACCGGAATGTCGGTATGAGCGCTAATTTCATCGACGTGGACCGGATCACCGGCTAGGAGTTCAAGTATCTGCTCTTCTTCCGCGCTCAAGGGTACGGCGGCAGTGAGCTCAGGCTGCCGTGCGGCCAGGTGAATATTGAGTTCGCTCAAGATGTCTTCGACCTTCATAACGAGCTTGGCGCCGTCTTGAATGAGACGGTGCGGCCCGGCGCTTGACTGCGTCAGGATGCTGCCCGGGACCGCAAAAACGTCGCGCCCTTGCTGCCCCGCAAATTCAGCCGTTATCAACGCGCCGCTCCGTTCCCTGGACTCTGTGATTACAACCCCAAGCGAAAGGCCGCTAATCAGTCGATTGCGAACTGGAAACTGGTCCGCAGCCGGTTGTCTTCCCAGAGGATATTCCGAAATGAGCGCACCTTGCGCCGCGACCTCATCGGCGAGTCGCCGGTGTTCGGCCGGATATATTACATCCACACCGCAACCGAAAACTGCCAGTGTGCGTCCGCCAACTTCAAGCGCGGCGCGGTGTGCTACGGCGTCTATACCGCGTGCCAAACCACTAACTACTGTTACGCCGCTGGCAGCCAGATCGGAAGCCAGGCGGCGGGTGACACTGCGACCATAGGCAGTAGCATTGCGCGTACCAACTATTGCCACGGCCAATTGGTCGCTCGCTTTTAAGTTTCCGCGCAAGTACAAGAGAATAGGAGGACTTGGAATCTGACGCAAGAGCGGTGGGAATGCGTCGTCCGCCCATGTCAAGACAGAAACCCCTGCCTCGGCAAGGCGTGACAATTCTTGGGCATTGTCGATCTTCTTGCGCATCCGTTCTAATGTGGCAGCGACGTCCCGCTCAAGTCCGGCATCTCGCCAGGCTGCCGGTGAGGCGTGCCAGGCAGCAGCCATGGAGCCAAAGTGCCGCAGCAGTCGGTGCATCCGACCCGGTCCGATATCCGGGACCATGCTTAGGGCAACATAGTACCCGCAGTCTTCATCTTGCATCATTTACATAGCTCGAACGGCAACAGAAAGACATTAAAGCTCTCACTGACCTTGAACCATGGACTGGAAGAACCAATCCATTCATAGGACTCACTCCCGATATTCAAGGAATCATTCCCACTGAAAGAAGGAATATCGGAAAGGTGTATGCATCTCGAAGCGTCTAGTAGTGTATTATATGAAAAAAGGACAGCCGGACTAAAAAGGAGCGAAAACATGCGATTACGTCCGCTATTCATTGTAGCCGTCATGCTGCTGGCATTGTGGCCAACATCTGTAGTTCACGCCGAGGTGAAATGGAGTGATAACGTCAGCGAAGACGTCCGCTGGACAACCGAAAAAGATCCATACATCGTAACCAAGAGCTTTAAGATAGAAAAAGGCTCAACGCTGAGAATTGACCCTGGAGTAACCGTACGACTGAGGCCTAACGTCAAGATTGAAGTCTTCGGCACGTTGGAGGCAACAGGCCGTGAGGGTCGGCCGATCACATTCGCGTGGGCAAACAATGGCCAACGCTGGGACTCGATCACGGTTCGGGGCGGCAAAGCCGTACTGAATCAGGTGATTCTTAGCAATGCGAAGGTCGGTCTAATGATACAAGGCTGGGGCACAGGTACGGGTGTATTTTCTAGCATCTTTCGTGACAACGGCATTGCAATGCATAACAACATGATGGGCGGCGATGGTGACAAGAGCTTCTCCTTAGAGGTTCTCCATACGTTGATCACAAAGAATACTACAGGCATTCTCTTCACCGAAGGTACTACGCGTCTGTTTCGCAATAACATCAGCGAGAACATCGAACAAGGTATTGGCGCGTTCACCGAAGGCATAATCGAGCAGAACACCATATTCGCCAACGGTACTGATGGTATCGAGTCCGTATCCCGGGGCGGTAACCCCGATCTTGTCATCCACAACAACACCATCAATTACAACGGCTTTGGAGGGCTTAGCCTCAAACCGGGCGAGTACACGATTTCGCATAACAATATCTTCGGCAATGCCCGGTTCGACCTGCGCTGGCTGGACACAGGTCCGTTGGATGCTTCACGGAACTTCTGGGGCACTCCCTATCGTGCAGAACTCGCCTCGAGGATCGTTAACGCAAATTACGGTTCTGCATTGGCGCAAGTCAGCACGGAACCCATGCATCACGCGGTCGTAGCCGATGCACCGGCGCCGCTTCCGGCTCCAAGTGCAATAGCCGCAGCACCTGTGGCTGCCCCGGCGCCCGCGCCAGCGCCAGCGGTGCCCGCTCCCGCGCCTGTCGCTCCCCGTGTACCGAGTGTCACCGATCCGGTACCGGCCAAGGCTGGCGCCAGCTACTTTGGCGAGACCGGTCATAACGTCGAGGGTGTCTTCCGCACCCACTTTGAGAGCAGAGGTGGAATCGGGCGCTTTGGTTTCCCGCGGACGGAGGCCACTGTGGAAAATGGTCTGCGCGTCCAATGGTTCGAGCGAGGCCGCATGGAATACCATCCCCAGCATGCCGGGACTCCATACGAAGTGCAGTTGACTCTACTCGGGGATACGCTGACCACCGCGCTGCGTCCCTTCCCGACTGCGCCGGTGCCGTGCGGAACGACACCTAATTGCCGCTACTTCCCAGAAACTCAGCACATTGTGCATGGCGCGTTCTTGGAGTACTTCGAAAACAACGGCGGTCTGGAGGCCTTTGGTTACCCGATCTCCGAGCTATTCAGAGACTTCAACGACGACGGCTCCGGCCGAGCGTACACGATGCAGTGGTTCCAACGTGCACGCATGGAGCTTCATCCCGAGGTTGGGCCGAGGATCATTCTGTTAGGCCTGCTCGGTCTTGAAGAACTGGAAAACCGAGGCTTGATTCGGTAAGAACGCTGTAGCAGAATCACGGACACACCGCTAATTTCCAAAAGCGGTGTGTCCGTGTGCATACTCTTGCAATGAGACTGTCTGCCAGAACCTTGGCCGTCTCGTTGCAACTGACCATTAGTTCTGGAGCGATTACGACTATTCTGAGGTAGCCGCAGAAGCTATGTTACAGTCCTTCACCGGAGGCGATCACGTGCATGCAGACCGAAGAGACCCATCCGACAATTGATCTTCAGCGTTTGTAGTAACTAAGACCTTTGTGGCAATTTGGAGTTTGACTGCAGAATGGACTGAATTCGCCGAGTGGTAGCAAACGTAAGAGTAACCCTTAAGTAATGAGCACCGATCGTACACACGTATCCGCATCTGAGCATCCAAATCCGCAAGCGGGAATCCTTATTGTGGATGATGAATCAATCATCCGGTTTGATTTGCGCGAGCGGTTGACCGGCCTCGGATACACGGTGGTGGGTGAAGCCGCAGATGGGGAAGCGGCAGTCACGCTGGCGCGGCGGCTACAGCCCGACCTGGTGCTCATGGACATCAAGATGCCGAAGATGGATGGCATCACCGCCGCGAGCATACTGTTGCAGGAGCGGATTGCGCCAGTGGTGCTGCTAACGGCCTTTAGCGATCGCGATCTCATTGAAGATGCCCGCGAAGCCGGTGTGCTTGGCTACATTTCAAAGCCGTTTCGCGAAGCCGACTTAGTGCCCACCCTTGAGGTTGCCATCGCCCGTTTCGAAGAGTTGCGGGCAATGGAGCGGGAGAACGTCAACCTGAAGGAAACGCTTGAGACCCGACGTCTGGTTGATCGGGCGAAGGGGATCTTGATGGATACACAGGGTCTATCGGAGGGCGCAGCCTTCCGTCGCATCCAGAAGCTCGCTATGGACCGCCGCAAGACTATGAAAGAGATCGCTGAAGCAATCATCTTAGCACGCGAGATCACGTAGCCGAACACCCCGGCGGCGTATGCGCCTGCAGCGCGCAAACTCCTAGATCGATCTTGCCGCTTAGCCCAACACGAGCTAGCGGATCTACGCTAACTTTCTTGCTGGAATCCACGTTCCATGTTGCGCCGGATCGAGTTCGTTATAATTCAAGCGGAGCATGCAATCGGGGCCTTCGGCTGTAATCGCAACGTATGCAAGATGTCTGTTTGCCCCCACTCTTTGCTTCTCTTATCATTAATTGAGAAAGCAGAGAGCTATTAAAGCACAGCCTCCACGCATGGCATTCTCGATCCCATCCCTCTCCTCCAACTCATTCATCGGTCGCCACGGGCCCTGGTTGGGTGCCGCGATACTGCTCGCAGCGCTCGTAACCACGTTCTTCTGGAAGGTACTGCTCACTGATAGGGTGTTGGCGGGCTATGACCTTTCAACGTACTTCTATCCCTACCGTCAATTTGCGGCGGCCGCACTCCGGCAAGGCAACTTGCCTCTGTGGAACCCCTATCTCTTTCAGGGTGCTCCGTTTCTTGCCAATCAACAGACCGCAGTGTTCTACCCGCCAAACCTGCTCTATCTCCTCGTTTCTACTGAAACGGGCCTAGCCCTTTCCATCGTTGTGCACCTTATCTGCGGTGGGATCGGCGTCTTCGTCTTTACCCGCCAGGTAAGCAAGCTTGTCTGGCCGGCAGCGGTAGGGGCCGCCGTCACCTTCAGTCTTAGTGGCTTCCTCGGCGCGCAAGTGGGGCATATCAACCAGGTAAACGCCGCAGTTTGGTTGCCGTGGGTGCTCCTTGCCGCTCACCACCTCTATCGCGGACGCAGTGTGCGGTGGGCAGTCACTCTTAGCTTCTTCCTCGCCTTTCAGTTTCTTGCGGGACATGCCCAACCCACCTACATGACCCTTGTCGCCGTAATGCTCTATTGGGTGGCCCACGCGGCGTGGGACTGGCTCGGCGTGACGAAATACCGGCCTGCCTTCTTCGCCATGCCAAGTGTGTCCGAGTCGGAGCGCAACCCGTTCGGCTCCCAAGTCGCGATGGGACGTAGACCAACGCCCTTCTGGTTCGCCCACTTCAGAGACTGGTGCACAAGATTGGTTTGGCGGCCGGTAGTGGCGTTAGTCTTGTTAGGCAGCGCGTTTGTAGGCACAGCGGCCCTCACCGCGCCGCAGGTGCTGCCCATGCTCCAACTCACCCATCACTCCATTCGACAAGGTGGACTGAGCTATAACGAGGCCACCGCATTCTCGCTCTCCCCGCGCGAATTTCTCGCCGGCATGCTGCCCACACCGGACGGTCTCGTCAGCACAGGCGAATACTACGGCTTCATCGGCATTCTCGCCATCACTCTCGCACTGCTAGCAGTGGTCGCTACATTCCGTCGCCCGGCCACGTGGGGTTTCGCCGGCCTGGCATTGATAGGTCTGTTCCTGGCACTGGGTGCATCGAATCCGCTTTACCCGGCTCTTTTCAAGATCGTGCCCGGTTTTGACCTGTTTCGCGTACCCGCCCGTTGGCTCCTGCTTTACACGTTTGCAGCCAGCGTGCTTGTCGGCATCAGCCTTGACTGGATAGCCGACACTGCAAAGAACCGAAATCAATTGCGCCAGCCGCTGCTCCGTTTCGGCGGGGGCATTCTCATCTTGGCGTTCATTCTTGCCGCCCTCGCTCCACTGCAACAGGCGCTTTCACCTGAGCTCCCATTCTTTTGGCTTGGCCTCGCCGCTGTAAGCGCGGGGCTGATACTCCTGGCAATTCGCGTTCCGGTGCTGCTTTGGCTCTTGCCGCTGGTTATCGCGTCGGAGCTCTTCTGGGCGTCACGCCACCTGGAATACAATCAAGCGCCCCCTCCCATCGCCTACGCCGATCCGGGACCCGTGACCGCTACCCTTCGCGATTCCTACCAAGGCGGGCGTATCCTCAGTCTTGCCAATACTGCATACGCGCCCGGTGTCGAACCGCAACTGCGTGAACAATTCGCCCATTTGGGCACGGGCAGTACGTACAATCTCCTCGTCACGCAGAAGTACTTCGAAGTCATGACTCCGAACGTGCCCCTAGGGTTTAATATCGCCACCGCGGACGGCTACGACGGGGGCGTACTGCCGCTTGACGGTTACGTGCGCATGAAAGAAGTGTTGCAGCCCGGTGCTTCAGTGCAACCGGATGCTATCTTGCGCGACCAAATCCGCAACGTGCCGCCGCCGCGTGTCCTCGACCTCTTTGGGGTAGCCTACTTGCTGAAAGACAAGATCCGCGATCCTTGGGTAGACGGCGTGTACTACGACACCACCTTTACCCAATCCATCGGCGCGGGAAACCCATCCGTTGTCATTCCAAACGTACCGAACATTAGCACTGACCGCATCGGTATCATCTCGTACTTGACCGAGTCAACAGCGCTCCCACAGGCGCAGACCGTTGCCACTCTCCGAGTCATTACCACGGATAACCGCGTTATCGAGCGCCCACTCCAAGCCGGTGTGCACACTGCCGAAGGCGAATACGAAAAGGCGTCTCCCCAGCACCAAGCGGTGCAGGTTGTCGGCGCCTGGCCGGAGAACCCACAAGGCCGTCACTATCACGCTGTAATCGACCTCGGAGAGACCGTGTCTCTGAAGCAAGTCGCCATTGAATACCAGTCTGCCAACGGCACGCTGCACCTGGTTGCCATGAGCGCCATTGGGCCGGAGACCCACGCGCAACTGATCCTCACCACTGAGCCGGTAACGCTGCTGTTTAGCGGTGACATCAAACTCTATCGCCGGGATCAAGCACTGAGCCTCGTGTACACGGTGGGCACGGTCTACATGGCAGAGAGCACTGACCTGGCACGTGCTGCGCTTAGCAATCCCGCCTTTCGTGTGGGACAAGACGTAATCTTGGAGCGAGAGACCGCATTTCTCGAACTACCGCCACGCAATGCCTTGACGAGGCTGGCTCGGCCCCTGAAGCACTGGCTCCAGCGCAGGGACATTTGGGGCGGCGGGCCGCCGTTCGGTGTGGTGCGCTCCCACCAAGAAGCTGCCCTTGGCGGGAGTTCAGAACCGAGTGCTCTCAATCTGACACAGTATCTGCTCGCAGACAGTCAAGCAGCCGCCACGCTCGAAACGAAGCGCCCCCGGCCCGAGCACCTCATAGTAACGCTGGATTCGACCACGCCACGCGTGCTGGTCTTCGCGGAGACCTTCATTCCCGGCTGGGTGGCGACCATCGATGGCAAACCCACAGAAATCTGGCGCGCAAACGCCTACTATCAAGCGGTCTTGGTTCCAGCGGGAGCCCATGAAATCGTCTTTCAGTATCAACCGGCGGCGCTGGGTCTTGGCTTCGTGATCGCGCTGATTGCGCTGCCTCTGCTGGCCCTCGTGTGGTTTCTGCCCGCGATCGTTAGACGACTTGGTTGGGAATAAAGTGCATCCCTTTGCCTAGGTGACGAGAGGCCGTTCAAATTGCCATTGCATTCTGAGGGCCAGTCCCCTCCTGCCGGTGCTCACACGTGCTGACGGCGCAGCCATGAAAATTACGCTGCTTGCCCCATTTGCCTTGCAGCCCAAGGGTACCACCCGCGTACGGGTGATGCCCTTGGCGCGGGCTTTGGCCCGGCGCGGCCATGCAGTCACCGTGCTCATTCCCCCGTACGACCATCCTCAAGACAGCGGCGAAAAGTGGGAAGATCAGGGCGTCCGCGTGCTCAACCTGCCGGTTGGGTCCAACCCCGGCAATGCCTCTCTTGCGCTGCTGGGCCTTGCGCTGGCTCGCGCCGCACAGCGCACAACGCCGGACGTCATTCACGTCTTCAAGCCGAAGGGCGTAACCGGTATTGCGCAGCTCGTCTTGTGGGCCTTGCGGCAGGAGTGTGTAGTCCTCGACATTGACGATTGGGAGGGCCGTGGCGGCTGGAACGAACGGGGACAGTATTCTGCCCTCGGCCGGCACATGTTTGCCTGGCAAGAACAGTGGGGCATCCGGCACGCTAGCGCACTGACTGCGGCAAGCCAAACGCTCATCGGCCAAGCGCGTAATCTTGATGTGCCCGCACAACGCCTCTCCTACGTTCCCAACGGGGTGGATGAAACGCTTTACGCTCAATGGCGAGACGCAGATGGAGAGAGAATTCGCGCCCACTATGGGCTCGCCGACCGCCCGGTCGTGCTGCTCTATTCGCGATTCTTCGAGTTTGGGGTGGAGCGTGCCGCCGCAATTTTCACGCGCGTGGCGCACGCTGTGCCGCAGAGCATGCTCCTGGTCGTCGGATCCGGGCCACACGGGGAGGAGCAGGACTTGGCAGCCAGCTTGGCACGCGCAGGCCTCGGAGACCGAGTCGTGCTGGCCGGCTGGCAGGAGCCGTCCGCCTTGCCCGCACACGTCGCGGCAGCGGACGTTGCGCTCTATCCGCTCGACGACACGCTGCTCAACCGCGCTAAGTGCCCCGCAAAGCTCGTGGAACTCATGGCGGCAGGCCGCCCCATAGTGGCCGAGAGCGTGGGCGAAGCCGCCAGGTACATCACCCATGAGCAGACCGGCATGCTCATAAAGCCGGGCAACACAGATGCCTTTGCGGCAGCCGTCGCCGAACTCCTGCACGACCCTGCCCACGCCCAACTACTCAGCGCCGCCGCGCAAGACCACGTCTGGTCGCGCTACCACTGGGACGTCTTGGCGAGAGAGGCAGAAGAAGCTTACGCCGCCGCAGTGCGGTAGTCGACTGTCTTTCGCCACACTAGGCCCGTATTTTCGTTCACAGTTACGCAACTGTGCGCGCCGAATATGCGGACTCAGTTCCCGTCTTATGTAAATATACTCGCTTTCCGTACGCGCTCGCCTATTCGCGTGCGCGCCAGACATGGTAGAGCAGGATTGAGCCGGCCACGGTGGCGTTGAGGGATGCCACCTTGCCTGTCATCGGAATGCGCACGCGATAGTCGCAGGCGCGCTGTATCAAAGGGCGCAATCCTTTGTCCTCGCTGCCTACCACGACCACTACCGGCCAGTCATATGCGAGGTCATCATAGCGTGTCTCTCCGGCGGTATCGAGACCCACCACCCACACGCCGCGCTCCTTGTACCACGCCAGTGTACGCGCAAGATTTGTAACGGCACACAGCGCCAGGTGCTCCACTGCACCGCTCGATGCCCGCGCGACAGTTGTGGTCACCGCGGCGCTGCGGTCCTTCGGAAGCGCCACGCCATGCACCCCCACCGCCTCCGCCGTGCGCAGCAGCGACCCGAGATTCTGCGGGTCTTGCAGATGGTCGAGCGCCAGCAAGAACGGCAGTTGCCCGCGTTGTTCCGCGACCGCCAGCGGATGGTCAAGCGAGTGCAACGTGCGTTCGGGAAAACGCGCGGCGACGTTCTGGTGGTGGGAGCTTTGGCATAGATTCCCTAGCTCCTGCCGCGTGACCGTCTGCGCGGGCGCCCCGCTCGCACGCGCCAACGCGACGATTTCCCCTAGCCCCTTAGCTCCCTCCACTACCCAAACAGCGTGCGGCACGCGCCCGGCGCGCAACGCCTCCCGCACGGGATGAAAGCCGAACAGTAATTCCACAAGCAATCCTTAGGTACATCTCATATTTTCGCTACGGCATAGTATAGAATGAAAGAAGAGACGCGACGATGCCAACGTACCCACGCCCTGAACGCCGCAACCTGGAATATGCGTTTGCCGGACGGGATATTGCGCTTGTGACAGACTGCTACACCTTGCATTCGTGCCGAGCCTAACCTGGGTCTCGTTACTTGGCGCATCGAATAGCAAATGAATCAAGGCTTCCGGGCCATGGCAACCAGGCTGCCCAATCCGTTCGCCCTTCGACAGGCTCAGGGCGAACGGAACACACAGCGCAGCAGGTGCAGCGGCGTGACCCATGGAACTCTTGTGTTCGGTATGAACTGGTCCGAAAAAGCGACAAGAAAATCCAAAAAGACTCTGCATGATCATTGACGTTCACGTGCACATTCGTTCAAAACCGATGCTCGCCCGCGCGCTGCGGCAGGCCGCGCAGCTCAACATGATTCTGTGTCTCAACAGCATCAACCTGGAGGGCAGCAGTTCGCCAAACTTCCCGTCCCGGCAGTTTGTGTCGCTTTGCAACGACCGTACCGCCGCGGTTGCCGCTGCCAATCCCGATCGCGTCATCCCCATGTGGTATCTCAACCCAGCCCACGGCCAGTTCGCCGTTGACGAGTTGGAGCGGCGGGTCAAAGACTATCACGGCCCTCAGGGCGTTAAACTTTGGACGGCGGTAAAGGCGAACGATCCGCGCGTTGACGCCGTCTTCGCGGTTTGCGCCGAACACCGGCTGCCTGTATTGCAACACACCTGGATGGAAGTTACGGGTAACCTCCCCGGCGAGACCGATCCGTTTGACATGCGCGATGCAGCCTTGCGTCATCCAAACGTGGACTTCTTCTGGGGGCACGCCAGCGGCGATGTGGAGTATACGGTTAAACTAGCGTGCGGGCTGCCTAACGTCTACCTGGACATCGGCGGCTGCGAGGCCACCAACGGCTACACAGAGACGCTCGTCAAGTACGTCGGCGCCGACCATATCGTGCAGGGAAGCGACGGCACCGGCCGCTCCTTCATATCGCAATTGGCGAAAGTACATGCCGCGGACATCTCGGCTGACGAGAAGGAGCAGATTTTTTACAAGAATGCGCGGGCCACGTTCGCACAACAGAACCACAATTTTACGCTCTTGGCATAATCCTAACGCCTTCCATGCCCGAACCAGCAATTACAACTCACCAGCTACGCAAAGTCTACGGCAACACGCCGGCCGTCGCGAGTCTCGACCTCACCGTGCCTCGAGGAGAAATCTTCGGATTCCTCGGTCCAAACGGCGCGGGCAAGAGCACCTGTGTAAAAATGCTCTTGGGCTTGGTCTTCCCTACCGGGGGCAGCGGCACACTCCTTGGCGCTCCTTTGGGTGATCGCCACGTCAAAGCCGAAATTGGCTTTCTGCCGGAACTATTTCGCTTTCACGAGTGGTTCACCGCGCGGGAGTTTCTGGACTTTCACGGCCAGCTCTACGGCATGAGCGCCACAAAGCGCAGGCAACGCATCTCGGACGTGCTGGCGCTCGTCAACCTGGAACACGCCGCCGCCCAGCAACTGCACACCTTCTCCAAGGGCATGCTCCAACGCATCGGCATCGCCCAGGCCCTATTGCACGATCCGCAATTAATCTTCCTCGATGAACCCACCAGCGCTCTCGATCCTATCGGCCGCCGCCTGGTGCGGGATATCATCCGCCAGCTCAAAGCAGAACAAAAAACGGTGTTTCTCAATTCCCATCTCCTGTCCGAGGTGGAGGCGGTCTGCGACCGGGTGGCGATCATCCAGCGCGGTGAGGTGGTGCGGGATGGTGCCTTGGACGATCTTCTCACCCCGCACCGCCTGCTGGACGTGGAGGCGCAGGGCATTGGAGACGACGTCTTAGCGAGTGTGAAGGAGCAGTGGTCAATCATGGCGCACGAGGGCGATAGGCTTACGCTGGCGCTGACGGAACCCAACGAAGTGCCGCGCGTAGTAGATCTTCTCGTGACCGCCGGAGTTTCCGTGCACCACGTGGCGCTGCGCCACGAGAGCCTGGAAGACCTTTTCGTGCGTACTGTGGAAGACACCGGCTCGTAATGATAACAAATGATTGCAGCCGGAGCAGCGCCTAGAATATGTGAGGCGCCAATTTGAAGAAGGAACAAAAGTCATCGGCATGTTCCGCATGGATGAAATGCAACACACTCTAGCACTATCGTGGAGCATACCCGCTTGATAGCGCCGATTCTCATCATCGCCAAAGTCACCTTGCAGGAAGGCGTGCGCAAGAAGGCCGTGCTGGGCGGGGTGCTGCTGGCGGCCGCCTTCCTCGCGCTCTTTGGCTTGGGCATGTACTTCGTGATGCGCGACCTGGCAGTGCCCGACCGTTTTGTGGATCCGGACGTATTTCGCGACGCCGTATCCGGCCAACTCCTCGCAGCGGCGCTAAACGTGGTCGGCATGCTCACGGCGCTGGTGGCAATCTTCACCTCTGCCGGCGCGATTGCCACCGAAGTCGAGCAGAACACGCTCCACGCCATCATTCCGAAACCCCTCAGCCGTTGGCAGGTGCTCGTCGGCAAGTGCTGCGGGTTGGGAGCAATGTCTGCCAGTTTCGCCATCGGCACCACCCTGGCACTACTGATCCTCACCTGGTTCTTTGCAGGTTTCTATTCCTGGTCGGGCCTGCAGTCAGCGCTCTTACTCGCGCTCCTTGGGGTGTTGCTCACTTGTGTTTCCGTATGCGCCAGCACGCTGCTCTCTACGCTCACGGCGGGAGTGACCGTCATCATGCTCTACGGTCTCGCCCTGGTGGGAGGCATGGTGGAACAGCTTGGCATTCTCCTGGATAACCAAGTTATGCAGAATATCGGCGTCATTTCCAGCTTGCTGTTGCCTTCCGACGCACTGTGGCGCATGGCCGCGCAGCGGTTGAACGTGCAAAAACTCGCTCTCCTGGCAGGCGGCGGCCCCTTCGAAGGCTTCAGTCAACCCTCAGCCTTCATGCTCGTTTGGGCGCTCCTGTACATCACCTTCGCGGTGCTCTTGGGGGTGCGAGTCTTCGCGCGGAAAGACCTATGAGTTATACGATTCGCTTCGCAGCCACTATTGGGTCTAGGCTGGGCACGAGTGTAATAAGGGCAAGGGATTTTAGGGCCACTACGCGAAGAGTGTTAGGCAAGCACTAGATGTTTCGCGCTATCATCCGACTCATCGCATGTTGATGCGGAATGCCGCCGGACATGCAGTCGAAGATCTCTTCCGTGCAGTACTCGATCTTCCAGTCGTGGTAGAGCGTTAGGAGTTCCCCCGACAGCCAGGGCTCCGCGCCCGGGTCTCCATCCGGCGCTTTGCCAATGAAGGGCTTGCGAACGAATACCGAGAAGACGTTCAGTCCGCCGCAGTTAGTGTGACCTTTATAGTGAGCG
The DNA here is from genome assembly GCA_965216245.1 of Chloroflexota bacterium. GTDB lineage: Bacteria > Chloroflexota > UBA11872 > VXOZ01 > VXOZ01 > VXOZ01. The sequence continues at coordinate 2,869,791 of OZ244145.1, read as the reverse complement.
AATACTTCCTGTCGCAGATTGCGGGGAATGAGGTGGAAGACACCGGTAGAAAACAGGATGTCGAAGATCTCTTCTAACCTGTATTGAATCGTGTCTGCTTGAAACGCCGCAAACGGAACGGCTATTGCATTATATCTTACACCCATTCTAACCAAAAGGTGTCAAATGGGTTTTTCCTTGACAGTGTCAAGGGAATGTTGTCATAGTGAGATTACTCAGGTTAATTAGAGTGTAAGTTATTACACTGGAGTTTGAATGTGGCTGTGCAAGTGCAGGACGTAGTGAATGCTAGTGTCGTCTTGTTAGGCATTGAGGTGCTAAAGTCCCAGGACGAACTTAAGGTTTTTCAAGACTTGGTCGGCACTGAGGTAAATCGAGTGGAAGGAATCGCAATGGGTTTACAAGGTGCACACCTTGAAGCCATCCGCAAGTATGAGCTTCCCAAGGACCGTATTACCTTGGAGACCTCAAGCGGGCGCTCTACCATCCAGCGTGAGTATCCGAATACCACTGACCTACCGAGATTCTGCGAAATCGTGAGTTTTGCAATTAAGCACGATGTCGTGCAAGCACAAACCCTCCAGGCACTTGGCTACAATGTTGTCTTGGTTTATGAACTGGAATCTGGTGAGGCTGCCCACCAGTACCTTGGCCACCGGCTTTTCAAAACCAGGCATTTAGAGAATGAGGATATGAAGCTAGTTGGTGGCTCTGGCCATGTTGCCCTCGATTCACCCAATGGACGTTGGACTGTTCAGGTGGAACCTAGATTTGGCGATGAGCAGACTCCGAAAGTGTACATGTCGGTGAACTATCATAAGCAAGTGCCACAACTTCCCACGCTAGACGAAGTTAATGAGAACGTTAGAGAAGCTTGGGATATGTCCATAGACTTCGCCACTCGAATAGACCAAGGATAAGTAATGATATCAACTGCATGCCGGGTGCAGGGCGGCCCTCCCGAATTTAGCGAATCTCTAGCCACTCTGATTGCCACGCCAACAGACCAGGTCTCTACTGTCTCCAAGGACAGCAGAGCTATAGTGCTTACGGTTAAGCTCGATTTGGGCGAATCTACGACCGAACACGTGTCTCCATATTTTGCAGACCGCTCCCAATCGCTGATTTATTGTGGCCAGGTACAAAACGTTGGCGGGCCTGCTTCCAGGGATAGTGAAACCTTCGTATTCTTTACAGAATATCCACAGTCATCAACTAGAGCGAACTATAGTCAATTTGCTGCGACAGGTCTGTTAGAAAAACACTTGGAACAGCAATGGGTAAGGCCGAGAGTTGAAGTAACTGCGGACGCCATAGGGTTAGCCGTTGCACGACGGCTGGAGCATTTCAAGGGACTTGAGGACGGCTGGGCTGACGGCATGCAACCTGCTTCCGAGTGGGGAAGAGAGTTTGGGTTAACGCCAAGTCATGAAGGTCTAGATTGGTTGGTAGTGCAATTCCGCACTTACTATGCCTATAGCCTTCCACAACCCCGTCTCTATCCAACACCAGAGGGTGGCGTACAGGCCGAATGGTCTATAGGGGTAAATGAGGCAAGCTTGGAGATAGACCTCGGCAATCATACAGCTTTTTGGCACAATCTTAACATGCGCACCGACCAAGATAGTGACCAAGTTCTAAACCTCGACCATGCATCTGCATGGAAGTGTCTATGTAAGGAGTTGCGTCTATTGGAGTTGATGGCAGAGTGAAGAGTGACACCTTACTTCTGCGGCAAATCAACTCTGACTGGTGGGATGGTGGAAAAGTAACCTCACTAGCATTCAATCCTTCCAAGGCACATGGGCGTAAGCTCTCTGTCTATGATGGAGAGAAAATCTCTGCCGAGGAATCTTGGCATCACTTTACGCAGGAGTTTGGCGGAGAGTCAATAGGAGTGATGGCCGTAACAGTCGAAGAGTGCAGAAAGCATTGCAGGAGGGTTGTGCCAAACCCCATAGAGTTTCCAGAGCATGTATTGATTGACTTCTCTGATGTTTCTGGCAACAAAGCTAGGAGATTGGCGAAAAGGCTCGCCTCGTATGCCAACGAGAGAGACTGGCAATTTGGCCCTACCTTTTAGTATTTTGACCTTGACCCTTGGTTATTTTCGTCTATAATCCATATTGCATTGGCAAGACGTTTTGCCTTTGCTACCCCTGCTGACGAGACGTCGAAGGCCGTAACCGCATAGCCACTGCGCGCAAAGAAGACCGCGTTCCTACCTTCCCCGCAGCCAATGTCGAGCAGCGACAGAGGACGGTCCGGCGGCAAGAGTTGCAGGACCTGCTGGCAGATTGCGGAAGGCTTCGTGCCCCAGTGATACTCCTGGGCAGCATACCGCCGGTCGTAGGACGATTCTTGCTTCACTGTGGCTCACCTCTAGCGGCTGCCCCTGGAGACAACCTCTCTCCCAAGCAAAGTGTCTCACCTATTGGGCTAACGTGCTTCAAAATGTCCTCGCGCCCCTACTCGTAGCGCAAAGCCTGAATGGGATCGAGGCGCGCGGCGCGATTGGCCGGATAGATGCCGAAGAAAATGCCCACAGAAGCTGCTACGCTCACGGCAAGCAGGATGATGTCCAACGTGACGGCGGTTTGCAAGCCCTCACCATCTTCTCCCAGCGGAATCTGCGCAATACCGAACGAAATCAACGTGCCGAACAAAATCCCAAGCAAGCCTCCCAAAACGCTCACCACCACGCTTTCGACGAGAAACTGGATGAGTATGTCGCGCCGTTTCGCGCCCACAGCCTTGCGGATGCCGATCTCGCGGGTGCGTTCGGTCACGGAGACGAGCATGATGTTCATGATGCCGATGCCGCCAACCAGCAAAGAGATGCCCGCAATCGCGCCTAGGAAGAGCGTGAAGACGCCAAGGGCCGCGCTCACCGCCTCAATGAGGTCTTTGGGACTCATGATGATAAAGTCATCGTCGGCTTCATCGGGAATCTCATGGCGTTCGCGCAGGATTTGCCGGATGCCCGCCGCGCCGGCATCAATTGTCTCTTCCTGTTCATCCAGCAGCTTTATACTGATTGAGCTAATGGGCCTCTCGCCTTGAGCAGTCACAAATCTGGTCAAACGGGCCTGCGCGGTCGTAATCGGCACCAAAATCGAGTTGTCGCTGCTGCCGCCAAAGCCGGCGCTGCCGCCCTGTTCCTCCAGTACCCCGATTACGCGCAGGCGCAGGTTCTCCGCGCGGATAGTCTGGTCGATTGGATCATCGTCCGGAAACAGGTCTGCTGCGACTTTGGAGCCCAATACCGCTACAGAAGCGCGCGAATCCAAGTCCGATGGAGAGAGCATTTGTCCAAACGCCAGAGTAAGATTGCGTACCGACAGATAGTTGGCGGTCACACCTGTAACAGTGACTCTCGTATCTCCACCTTGCGCTACCACGCTGAGGCTGCGACCACTTCCTTCCGTAGCCACGCCGACGACTGTCCCATCCCACGTCAGCTCTTCAAGTTCCAGCGCATCTTCGTACGTGAGCGGATGTACCGGGTCCTCGCTTGAAGAACCACCGGGCCGTCCGCTAAAGATGAAGAGCACGTTGGTGCCTGTCGACTGCAGCTCAGCGGTGATCTGCCTCTCCACACCGCGACCGATTGACATCAAGGCCACAACCGACGCCACGCCGATTATCATGCCCAATAGGGTCAGGCTCGTGCGCAGCTTGTTTGCAGCCAGAGCGCTGATCGCTACTTTCAAGGTTGCAAAGTTCATAAGCCCACCTCATCGGGTTGCGTCGCCGGTGACGGCGGTGGATCTGCTCGCCCAAGAGAGGCAACACCATCGCGAATCGGGGCCTCTATTGGAGAACTATTTGAACCTGCAGCGGCTGTGGAAGGCGGGCTGCCGCCCATTTTACCGCGCTCCTCTGCCGCGATGCGACCGTCGCGCATGCGGAGAATGCGGTCTGTGCGACGCGCAATCTCTTCCTCATGCGTAATGAAGACAACCGTAATCCCGCGGTCGGCATTGAGCCGCAACAAAAGCGCCATCAGTTCTTCGCTCGTGCGCGAATCCAGATTTCCCGTTGGTTCGTCTGCCAAAATGATCGAGGGATCGGTCACCAGCGCTCGCGCGATAGCCACGCGCTGCTGCTGACCTCCTGACAACTCCGTGGGCTTGTGCGACATGCGGTCTTCCAAGCCCACGGCAATCAAGGCCTCTTTCGCGCGGTCACGCCACCCTGCGCCGCCTCGTTGGAGCATTAGGTCTCTCGCCACGCCGATACGCTGCTCTGCATCGGACAATTCCGTAGGCGCCTTGCCCGACCCAACCGCCGCACCGCTATCTGCGAGAGCTCGCTTTGCAGACCTACTCCGACTATTGCCACCCCCGTAGAGCAAAGGAAGTTCAACCTGCTCAAGTGCGCTGACACGCGGCAGTAGGTTGAAAGACTGGAAAACAAAACCAATCTTGCGGTTGCGAATCTCTGCCAAGCGGTTGTCGTTGAGCGTGGATACATCTTCACCATCGAGCAGATAGGAACCCGCATCCGGACGGTCCAGGCAGCCCAAGATGTGCATGAGTGTGGATTTGCCGGAACCGGAAGGCCCGGTGATTGCCAATAATTCACCTCGCCCGATCTGAACAGAAACGCCATCGAGGGCATGAATCTCAGAATCCCCCATTACGTAGGTCTTCCTGAGGTCGCTCGTCTCAATCACACTTTCAGGCATGGATGTCCCTATTGAGTCACATGGTGCCTAGGCAAGATCACACGACCAATCACTATGCTTTCTGTTACCGAGTGCGTATATCAATCCCGCCACCGCCGATGTTGCCTCCTGTGCGTAACTGGATCGCGACCTCTTCCCCTTCGCTCACGCCGCTCACGATCTCAGAGACTTCGCTGTCTCGCACGCCTATCTCCACCACGCGCCGCTCCAACTCGTCTCCCTCTTGCCGCACGTAAACCACTCGTTCGTCGCCTTCGCGCCGAATAGCTCGATTTGGCAGCAGCAAAATGTTGTCGCGGCTTGAAACTTCGATCAACGCATTAGCCGAGAGTCCGCCCCGCAGGCTCTGATCACCCGGTTCCAGCCGTATGGTGACGGGATAGAGCACCACGCCCTGTTGTTCCACAGAGGTGGGAGAGATTGTCTCGACCGTGCCTGAGATCTTGACGTCCGGCGAAGCATACGTGGTCACCTCTACCGGCTGTCCCACCCGGATGGATGACACGTCGGCTTCGTCTACACTTGCTCGCATCTCGATCCGATCCGCACGCACGAGAGTCACGACCTTGGTTCCCGTTTTCTGACCGACGCTGCCTTCTACGGCTGCCACCACACCGGCAAACGGTGCGCGCAGTACGGCCTGGTTGAGGTTTCGCTTGGCGATTTCGAGGCTCAATTGGGCGCGCTCGACCTGAAGCTGTTGCAGTTCAACTTCCTGCGAAGCTGCACCGGCACGAACTATGTCCAGGTCCAGGCGCGCGCGTTCAATATCGTTATCCGCCTTTTGCTGCGCACTTTCTAACTCAGTACGAGCGTTCTCCACCTTGTTTTCGGCCTCTTCCACTTTATCCGCAGTTGGTTGCTGCAGCGCGCTAAGTTCGTCCTCTGCAATCTCAAGCGAATCCATAGCGCTTGCTACCTTTCGCTCCGCAGCCTTCAAATCGCTATCCACCGAAACACGTACGCTTTCAAGATTACTCTTTTCCTGTCGCACCTTGGCCGTCAGCACGCCTACATTTGTTCCCGGCGGCGGATTGTCGGAGAGTTCCGCATGCCGTATGCTCAGTTCCCGATCCACACGCGCCTCCACCTCGTCGAAATTCCTCTGCGCTTCTTCCACGCCATCGGAGTCTCTCTGTGCCTGCTCCAGGCCCCGACGTGCATCGTCCAGTTCATTAATGTACTCTTCAATGTCCGTACGTACCCGCACTTTCTCCTCATCCAATCTGTTGCTGGCTTCCTGCAGCGCGTTTTCAGCCGCCAGCACCCTGGCTTCGCTGCCACCTGCGCTTAGAGCAGCAAGGCTCTCCTTTGCCTGCGCTAAAGCACTGCTTGCATCTGCAACCTTCTTCTCCGCGCCCTTAACGGCAGTTTCATCAGGATTCAATAGGGCATCAAGTGTCTTTTCCGCATCTTCCAAAGCATCTCTCGCACTTCTTAGGCTTGCTTCTGCCTGGGACTCCGCAGCTTCCAAAGCAAGCTCCGACTTGCGTACGTCCTCGGAAGGAGGGGGAGCCAATAGCTTTTCAAGATTGATCTCAGCCGTACGCAGATTCGACTCTTCCCGCAGTACTGCATCCCTCAATTCCAAGTCGTCCAAGTAGGCAAGAGTCTCGTCCTTCTCCACGGCATCGCCTACGGCCGCGACCATCTCGCGCAGGTCTCCCGATACGGAGAAGGCAAGTTCCACCTGTTCGGGATATACAATGTTCCCTGAAGCATTTACCGTGGTCATAATCGTCCCGCGCGCGACGGTAACAAACTCAGTTTCTTGAACCACTTGGCTTTCGTCAGAGTCCCCACCAAGAAACCGCAAGACCGCGAACCTGCCACCGACGATGAGCGCTACCAAAATGACAACCAGAATTACGATCTTCAGCCATCTAGCCACAGTGCTGTCTCCATACTGCGTTGAAAAGCTGCAACTCTCGGTAGAGTATTTCTTCGTTAATTGCTGTAGACGAAACAGGCACCTTAAGCGTTAAAATAGAGAAGTGTGCGTTTATTCAAGTATACCAGCCTAAACTGTGAAGCCACTGAAAGGCCCGCTGCTCCTCGAAATTCCACACTTTGCGCCGCACCAAACTTTTCACAAACACGATACCGTACTGTTGTATTAGACGTATTATAGATTGCTATTCAAGAACCTGCAATCCTTTTGCTGATTATCTTGCTCAATTGCACATTTTTTATTCAAATCTTTCAACATAGATATTTCATTACTAAAGATGTGCGTGTGCCGTAGTCTGTTTCGTCAATGCAAAATCAGGAGGAAAATGTGGATACGCAAAGTCTCGCGGGGCGCGGAGCCGTCATCACGGGCGGCAGCCGCGGTATAGGCAAAGCAATCGGGCGGTCACTGGCCCAACAGGGGGCGGACGTGGCCCTAATCGCGCGCACGTCTCACGACCTTGAAGAGACCGGGGCCGCAATCGCGCGTGAGACTGGGCGCCGGGCAATCGGAATTGCCGCGGACGTGACGGATTTGAGCGCTCTGCAGGGCGCGCTGCAGAGAGTCAATACCGAACTCGGGCGGCTCGATATTCTGGTAGCATGTGCGGGCGGAGGCATCGTCGGCGGCAACCTGGACGTGCCGGACGCTGCCTGGGAGGAGCAAATCCGCCTCAAGTTACTTGGCTACATTCGCTCTGCACGGGAAGCGATCCCGTACATGCGGCAAGTCGGCGGCGGCGCAATTGTCCTCATTGGCGGCGGTTCTGCCCACGATCCCTCAACTCAATTGGCAATTGCCAGTGTGATGAATGCCGGGCTCCTGGCATTTACAAAGACACTTGCCGATGAGGTCGCGGAGCACCACATTCGCATCGTGATGGTAAACCCCGGTCTCACTGAAACCGGACTGATCGACGATATGGCCCGGCAGAACGAACGGTTACGCGGCACTCCCGCAGAACAGGCTGCGGCTGAAATGCGTGCCCCCAATCCGCTCGGCCGTGTGACCATGCCTGAGGACGTAGCCAATCTGGTGGCATTCCTGGTGTCGGACCGCGCAGCCATGATCACCGGCACGTCTATTGACATTGATGCCGGCGCGCGCCGGGGCCTGGCATGATGCCGCAGACGGGCCTTTTGGATAGTGCTTTAGCTACAGCAATGAGGCTGCTTGCCTCATATGTCAAGCAAGCAAATACGGCTTCTACGGAGTAGAAATGGATATCGTTTCACTCGTCGTTGGCGGTGCAGCGGGAATCTTTCTCGGTCTTGCGCTTGCTATGCTCGTTGGCGTGTGGCGCAAACACGCTGCCGAGGCAATTGGCGAGCGCATTCGCGAGCAGTCCGAACGCGCGCAGCAAGAGCACATTCAGACACTATTGCAGCACATGGCCGATCAGTTCAGCAGCCTCTCCCTCCAAGCGCTCAATCAGAGCACAAGTCAGTTGGTAGAGATTGCCAAGAGCCAGCTCGGCGCCCAGCAGAACCAAAACTCCCAAGAATTCGATGGTAAGAAGCGCCTGATCGATCAGCAGCTCAATCAGATGGGGGCAACGCTGGACCAGGTACGCGCGCTCATGACCGACGTGCAGGCGCAGAGCGGGGAAAGGTTGAGCGCGCTCACTACGGAAATCCGCAACACTGCCGATCAGACCAAACGCCTATCGGAAACCACCAACACGCTTCGCGAAACCCTTGCCAACAGCCGCGCTCGGGGCGCCTGGGGCGAGCGCATGGCCGAGGACGTACTGCAAGCCGCGGGCTTGCTGCCGAATATTCATTACACAAAGCAGACGACCACCGCGACGGGCACACGACCCGACTTCACCTTCAGGCTACCTAAAGACCAGTACCTCAATATGGATGTGAAGTTCCCCCTCGATAACTACCTGCGGGCTTTGGAAACGGATTCAGATACCGAACGAGAACGCTTAGAGCAGCAGTTCTTTCGCGACGTGCGCAGTCACGTCAAGGCGGTAACCTCACGAGATTACATTGACCCGGCAGCCAACACCATAGACTGCGTCCTGCTCTTCATTCCTTTGGAGCAAGTGTACGGCTTTATCCTGCAGCGCGATCGCACACTGCTCGAGAACAGCCTGGAAAGCCGTGTCGTACTCTGTTCGCCTTTCAGCTTGTTCGGTGTGCTCAGCGTGATTCGGGAAGCGGCAGAGGTCTTTTCGCTGCAGCAAACAGCCGGAGAGATGCTCACCCTGTGGAGCGCGCTTTCCAAAGAGTGGTCGCGCTACGCGGAGGCCCTGGACAAACTGGAGAGCGACTTTCAGCGTGTTGCCAATGACTTCGACACGCTCACCGGTACCCGCCGCCGCGCATTAGAACGGCAACTGCTCAAGCTAGAGTCATTGCGCACCGCTCAGAGCGAACAAAGCGATGTACCCGTTGCGGAGTGAAAGACAGGAATGAAAGGTGCAGCGGGCCAAATAGCGCAACAAGCGTGTTTGGCGCATAGATAGAGAAACTCTCTATCTGGCGGCGAATGGCGCGCGCAGCTAGGCACCTTGGCTGCCCGAGGATAGTCTTTGCCGACTAGTCGCCCGCCACTTCTGCCGGTTCCTTCGCGGGTGCTTCGTCAGCAGTGTCCTTAGGGGCGGCAGGCGGACGTGAACTCGCGTACTCGCAGTCAGGGTAGCGAGAGCAGCTATAGAAGACGTTGCGCCGCTTGTTTCGTTTTCGCACTACCTCACCTTGACCGCACTGCGGGCAAGCAACGCCAATAGTATCCAAGAATGGCTTGGTATTGCGGCATTGCGGAAAGGCGCTGCAACCAATGAATTTCCCAAACCGCCCCTCGCGAAGGAGAAGCGGCTTGCCGCACTCCTCACACATCTCGCCGGTCTCTTCCACCGGGCGCTGCACGCGCTCCGCCTCTAGGTCTGCCTTCTCCAATGCCGCGCTGAAGCCACCATAAAACTCCTTTAGGACGGGAGTCCACTGCTTTTCACCACGGGAGATGGCATCCAGATCCTCTTCCATCGCCGCCGTGAACTCGGGCTTGATAATATCCGGGAAATGTTTCACCAGGATATCCCGCACAATAATTCCTAGTTCAGTGGGCTTGAGGGTACGCCGTTCACGCTCGACATAGGTGCGCTCTTGAATCACTGAAAGGATGGGCGCATAGGTGCTCGGCCGACCAATACCCTCCTCTTCAAGTCCCTTGATCAAGCTAGCCTCAGTGTATCGCGGTGGCGGCTGGGTGAAGTGCTGATCCGGCATGAGCTTGCGGAGGTCCAAAACCTCGCCTTCCTCCAATAGGGGCAGAGACTTCCTCTCGTCTTCTTCTTCCTCATCCGCGCGATAGACCTGATAGAAGCCGGGAAACTTGACGCGCGTCGCCGACGCTCTGAAGCGGTATTTCAAGTCAGACCCGTCACGCTGGGGCACAACGTCCACTGATCTTGTTTCTAACAGAGCCGGACGCATCTGGCTGGAAACGAATCGCTGCCATATGAGCGTATAGAGCTTGAGCTGGTTGGCATCCAAGAACTCCCTCATCTGCTCGGGCGTGCGAAAGACGCTGGTGGGGCGTATTGCCTCGTGAGCCTCCTGGGCGTTCTTCACTCGTGAGGTATGGCGATTCGGATTCTCCGGCACCTCGTCCGCGCCGTACGTCTCTCCGATATACTGGCGCACCTGCGCGATAGCCCCACTACTCACCTGCACCGAATCGGTACGCATGTAGGTGATGAGGCCCACCTGACCTTCGCCACCGATTTCAATGCCCTCATAGAGTTGCTGAGCCAGCCGCATAGTGCGCGAAGCACTGTAGTTCAAGCGGCGCGAGCCATCCTGCTGCAGCGTGCTTGTAGTATACGGCGCGCTCGGCCGGCGCCTTCTTTCCCGCACCGAGATTTTCTGCACCGGCCAGGTAGCGACTGCGACTCTATCGCCCCCGTCAAGGTCCGAAACTATGCCCTCCACAGTTTCTCCATCGCCGATTTCGGGCTTCTTGCCCTCTATGTGCACGAGTTCGGCGTCAAACACGTCCTGCGCACCTATGGCCGGGCTCTTGGCGAGGTTGGCCTGAAGCGACCAATACTCCTGCGGTTTGAAAGCCTCGATCTCGCGCTCGCGATCGACGATGAGACGCAGTGCTACCGATTGCACTCTTCCCGCCGATAGGCCGCGCTGAACTTTGCGCCAGAGAAATGGGCTCATCTTATAGCCGACAAGACGATCGAGCACACGGCGCGCTTGCTGCGCATCCACTAAGTCAGCGTTGATTTCGCGTGGTTCGGACAAAGCGTGCCGCACCGCTTCCTGGGTAATCTCATGAAAGACGACACGTTTGGCGGTCAGGTCCTGGTTCTTCGTCTTCCGCTTAAGCGCCTCGAGCAGATGCCACGCTATGGCCTCTCCCTCGCGATCAGGGTCGGTGGCGAGCAAGATCTCGCTCGCCTTAAGTGCATTTTCGGTCAGCTTCTTGACAGTGGCACTCTTGTCACGCGGAACCACGTATGAGGGAGCAAAGTCATTATCAACCTCCACACCAAGCTTGCTCTTGGGGAGGTCCCGCACGTGCCCCATCGAAGACTCGACCGCATAGTTGCGGCCAAGGAATTTCTTGATTGTCCGCGCTTTGGTTGGCGATTCAACGACGAGTAATTTTCGTTTTGCCAATGTTCATCACCTGTAATACTTGCTACAAACACGCCCACATTACACTATGCGGTACGGCAACAGAAAAACAAACTTCCGCAAACCGACCGTTAATTCACCCGACACCCATCCCGCACACTCGCTCGTGGCGTTCGCGCCACAACATGCACCTGCACTACATCACGCGGGCTAGGCACTCCCATGCGCACGCTCCCAGGCATGCAGTTCAGCGACATTTTCCCGAATCTTCCGGATGGCGTCAAGAATCATGTCCATGTGCTTTTGCGGTCCTAAGAAGAGTGTATGGGAAAACGACAGCGCTTCATCTGCGGCAATGCGCTCCGTTTCCGGACAGCAGATGCCGGCATAGTCCATCGCATGCCCGTACACCCGCTCGTTGAAGGGGAAACCGGTACGACCGAAATTCATTTCGGTGAGCGCAGGATGCCGGTAGAGCGGCGCAGTCTGGCCGGTACTTGCCGATACACCTTCGCCCTTCAACGCGGCCAGGAAGGTATCCCGTTGAATACCCTCGAATTCCGCGCCCAAGAAACGCCAATGCCAGATGTAGAAGCTCCAGCGCGTCACGCGTGGATCCCAAACGATACTATCCACACCCGGTATTTCGGTCAATCCCTGTATCAGATAGCGCACGTTTGCCTCGCGGATGGCGATTTGCTCCGGTAACCGCTCCATGGCCGCGATGCCGAGGGCGCCGATCCACTCCGTCATGCGCAGGTTGGTGGCGGGCAGCGATTGCGCCGGCATCGGACGTCCGTTCACGCCGTTCACGTGGTGCAAGCCGTATAGCCGCTCTTGCAAGTCGTCGCGGTCGGTGAGCACCATGCCGCCTTCACCCAAGGCTACCACTTTACTGCCCTGAAAGCTGAACGCGCCCGCGTCCTCGATGGCACCCACGCCGCGGCCCCGCCATTGGCTGCCGTGCGCATGTGCGCAGTCGCCGACGAGTGCGATCCCATGCTTGTCAACGAGAGCCCGCAAGGCATCCATGTCGGCGGGCATTCCCCCGTTGTGGACGCACATCACCGCCCGGGTCTTGGGCGTAATCGCGTCAGCTACCTTGCCGGCATCGATGTTGTACGTACCGGGGTCGATGTCAACAAACACTGGCGCGGCGCCAACGGCGACTACTGCCGTGGCCACAGTTATCCACGTAGCCGCCGGAATGATGACTTCATCGCCGGGCTCGACGCCTACTGCCTTCAGGGCCAGTTCCATGCCTATCGACCCGGTGGCCACCGCCACGCCGTGCCGTGCGTCTTGAAACGCAGCAAAGGCCTCTTCAAATCGCCACACCCGTGACTCTTCCCCCTGAAACTTAGAACGTGTCCAGGCCCGGCTCTGCAACACGCCCTGCAGTGCCCGCTCGTCGCGTTCATCGTACACCGGCCAGGTTACCCCCAACGGCGAATCAACGAGCGGCGTTCCACCGGTCAAGGCTAGCTTTCCCATTCGCAGACGATCCTCGTTCTGTTATTGCTAAGTGTTGACGCCGGGTAGTCCGTAGCTAATGCACTCGCTGCCGGGCACATCACATTGGTCTATGGTCCATGGGAGACACAACTGCGGCGCAACGAGCAGGGGCAATCCAAAGCGAACGCTAGCTAGTATAGCACACCCTTTTGCTGAACCAAGACGCGAAAGCCTCCAAGGCCGTCCGGCCAGATGAGATCAGTGATCGCGCGCTTCGCTCGTATCGACTCTGTGGTAGCAGGCTGGCGAGCGATTTCAGCCAAGTGCTCGCCGATTCCCAAGCCCATCAGGTATTCGACCTGAGACTGGTAACGTATCGTGGACAGGCCAACCCTTTCACCATACTCCATTAGTGCAGAAAAGTTCACGTGGGCGGTGATATCCTGAGTGCCGATGCGGCAATAGGGATCCTTACTGACGCGGTGGCGATAGTAGCAAGCGAGGGTACCGCCCAAGTGCCGCGGGCCGCACAACTCCTCCCACGTCGCACCGTAGTCTATCGTAATCACCGCACCTCGTGTCAGTTTTTCCGCAACTGACTGAAGCCATGCCGGGGCTGCCAGGCAAATCTCACCTTGCCAACCCTCCGGCGGCCGGCCCAAGCGCTCCACGTAGGCTCCAAGTTCCGGGCAGGATAGGTCGTCAAACTCCTCGCGCAGTCGACCATCGCGCTCAGTCACGTAGACCTCCCGCAAGGCTCCGCCATCCAGTCGCACCCGATGCACCGGCAGCGCATCCAGCAGTTCGTTCGAGAGCACTACACCGGCTACCGGCGCAGTGAGCGTTTGGCTGATGACAACGTCATGCGCCGAGGCCGCGGTGAGCGCCTGCTGCTGCTCGGAGCTAGGCCCAGGCCCGCGATCCACCAACTGGTAGTGCGCGCATTTCCAGCACTGCGGCATCTCCTTACGCAACCCATTGAGAATGTCCCACGCCAGGATACCGCGGCCCGCACCCATCTCTACTATGTCAAAGTACCGCGGCTCGCCAAGTTCTTGCCAGACCTGCGCCAGATGACGGGCTATGTACGTGCCAAACACGGCGTGAAGCTGCGGCGCAGTATAGTAGTCGTGGGGCGGGCCGGAGTGGGACTTCCGCTCTGAACTCCCGCCTGCGCGTGAATAACTAGTAGAAGCAGAATAGTAACCCACATCCGGTGCATAGAGCGCGATCTGCATGAATTCGGCAAAGGATATCCTGCCTTTTTCCGCGATCGCGGCGTGGATCAGGTCAGTTGCTGTCGCTGCGGTCATGATGCGCCACCCGTTCTAACCCTATGCGGTCTTCCGCCGGAAATCAATGCACTTCTAGCAGTTTACTCCATGTTTATGCAGGAGCTCTCAGGGACTTGGAAAGCACGCCGCCACTATGATGTCCCTTCGGCAGGCATAAAGTAGAGTGCGCCAAGCCGGCCCGCCACAGATTGGCCGATATGCTGCCAGTATTGCGTGGAATAGCCTTCGCGTCCACTCCCTCCTTCACCGCCTACCTCATTCCAAGATGCACCAAACGGCTATTCTGTACAATAGAGAGCAACACAGCAGCGGACAACCCGACTTGAGATTGAGGGAGGTTTGGGGAATGGCGTTGCGGAGTCAGCGATTGCGAGACGTCAACCGCCAGGGCGATGCCCTGCGCATGGGCATGGACTGGACCGTAGACGATCTGGGCAAGCCGCAGGTGCTTGTGGAGAGTGTGACCGGCTGTTCCCACCCTTCCAGCGTGCATCTCGGCGATCTTGTCGAGCAGGCCAAGTTTGGCGTTTACGCACGCGGCGGCAAGCCTGCCGAATTCTACTGCACCGATATCTGCGACGGCATAGCCCAGGCCCATGCCGGCATGCGCTTCAGTCTCCCTTCGCGGGACATCATCAGCTATATGACGGAGATTCACGCTCTGGCCCACCCGCATGACGCCATGGTCTGCATCTCCACTGCCGATAAGGCCGTACCGGGCCACCTGATGGCGATGGCGCGCGTGAACCTCCCGGCCATCCACATCCCCGGCGGCACGCAGACCAACGGTCCCTGCAACATGTCCTCCGAACTGATGTATCCGCTGGGCATTATGCTCGACAAAGGACAGATCACCGAGGAAGAGCTGATTGCCAAGCAGAAGCACGCCTGTCCTACACCCGGTTCCTGTCAGTTCATGGGAACCGCCAGCAGCAACCAGGTGATTTCTGAGGCATTGGGTCTAGCGCTGCCCGGGAGCGCGCTCATTCCGGCCCCGCTCCGCGAACTCACCCGCATGGCCCGCGATGCGGGCGAGCAGGTGATGACGTTGCTGGAGAAGAACATCCGGCCCCGTGACATCCTGACGCCGGAGGCGTTCCATAATGCCCTCGTCCTTCACGCCGCGGTCGGCGGCTCCACCAACCTTCTGCTCCACCTGCCGGCAATTGCCCAAGAAGTGGGCATCGAAATCCGCCCGCAGCAATTTGACGAGATCGGCAGGAAGGTGCCGGTGTTGACCAACGTGAAGACCTACGGCACCCATCCGGTGGAATATGTCTGGTATTGCGGCGGGGTGCCTGCGTTAATGCAGGAAGTGAAAGAGTTCCTCTACCTCGACTGCCTCACGGTGACCGGCAAGACCATCGGTGAAAACCTGCATGACCTGGAAGAGTCCGGTTGGTTTGACGAGATCGCAGGCTACCTGGAGAACCACGGTCTGCGCAAGGACGAAGTGCTCTATCCGATCGAGCGGCCTTACAAATCGGGCGGCACGATTGCCGTGCTCACCGGCAACCTGGCGCCTGAGGGAGCGGTGATGAAACACATTGCCGCCGATCCGCGCACCCATCAGATGGTCGGACGCGCGGTGCCCTATGACTGCGAGGACGACGCCATTGCAGGCGTAACAAGTGACGAGATTAAGCCGGGCGATGTCATGATAATCCGCTATGAAGGGCTGCGTTCTTCCGGCATGCCGGAGATGTACTTCTGCACCACCGTTATCTCTGCCCGGCCCGACTTGGAAGCCAGCACCGCCATCATCACCGACGGACGGTACTCGGGCGCAGCGAAAGGCCCGGCTATCGGTCACGTAATGCCCGAAGCCGCATTGGGAGGTCCGCTCGCATTGGTGGAAAGTGACGACCTCATCTCGATTGACGTGCCCGCGCGCACCTTGGAGATCGTGGGTGTAAATGGAGAAAGACGGTCCCCTGAAGAAATCGAGCATATTCTCACTGAACGCCGTGCACATTGGCAGCCGCCCGCGCTAAAGCACGAGGCCGGCGTGCTCTCGCTGTACACCAGTCAAGCCGCTGCCTCCACAAACGGCCTTCCAGATGATGTCGCGGCACGCTCACTGCCGGAATCAATGCCCCGCTCATGAGTGCGCGGTCGCCCTACCCGCTGTATGCAGTTCTTACGCTCGCACTGCATGCCCAAGGACTGAACCAGTCGCTGGGCGGAGGCCGCCGACCGGAAATTGAGGATGTCTACGCGGCGATAGAGCGTGTGGGCTGGGTGCAGATCGACACGCTGCAAGTCGTCAACCGAGCACAATACATCACGCTCTGGAGCAGGCTGGGCAGCTACGACACCTCGCTGCTCGATAAGCTGCTTTTCGATGACGGCAACACGTCGCCCGACAACAACCGCCGCCTGTTCGAGTACTGGGCGCATGCGGCCTGCATCATCCCCTTGACCCTCTATCCGTATTTGCTGCCGCGCATGCGCAGTCACAGGCCGGGCAACAACAAGTGGTATAGGAATTGGGTGGTAAACCCTGAGAAACAGCAGTTGGTCGAAAACATCTACGCAGCAGTGCGGGACCGCGGGGGCTCCCGACCGGCGGACTTTCGCACCGGCAAGCGAGCGCCCGGTTCATGGTGGAACTGGGATGACGCGAAAGTTGTCCTGGAACACCTCTACAACACTGGCGAACTCGCTATTTCCAACCGCGTGAATTTCCAACGCATCTACGACATCAGTGAGCGTGTGCTGCCATCCTGGGTCGAACGAGAAGAGCCGCCCGAAGAAGAGGCCCTAAAGCGCTTGCTGGAGATTTCCATGCGGGCCTTCGGCGTCTGCGCGCCGAACCAAGTCGGCAACTACCTCAAGCTGAAACCTACCGTGGCAAAACCACTCGTGGCGGCGCTGATCGCGGAAGGCACATTCGTCACCATCCAAGCCCAACTTGCAGATGGGGAAACGCACGAACTCCTGGTGCACCGTGAACACCTGCCGCTGCTAGATGCTGCGGCGGATGGCGCCCTTCGCGTTCGCCGGACGACGTTTCTCAATCCATTCGACAGTCTCTTTTGGGCTAGAGGGCGCGACCGCGCCATGTGGAACTTTCATCAGAAGTTGGAATGCTACGTACCTGAGCCAGAGCGAAAATGGGGGTACTTCTGCCTGCCAATCTTGAACAAGAGGCGGCTGGTCGGCCGCTTCGATCCGAAGCTGGAACGAGGCACCGGACTGCTCCGGCTGAAGGCGGTCTATCTCGAACCAGGCGTAAAGCCGAGCGATCGGCTTGCGGCGTCGGTTGCCCGCGCCATGCGCGATTTCATGCGATTCCATGACGCGACGGACCTGGTAATTCAACGAAGCGATCCTGAGGAGTTCGGCTCGAAGCTCATGTCCGCCATGTGAGCCTCGTGCACCTCCCAATCTTGCTCCCAAGGCCCAGCGACACGGAAACAGATGCAGATCAGGAGGATATGCCATGCAGACGGTAGCAATCAAGAGTCTCGAACGACTGCAACACGTCGTCGTCACCGATTCGCACGCCCTAATTGCGGACGAGCCTGCGCCTGAGGGCGAAAATCTCGGGCCCAACCCCTATGAATTTCTGCTGGCCGCGCTGGGTACCTGAACGGCAATGACGCTGCGGCTGTATGCCGACAGGAAAGAGTGGAAGCTCCAAGCGGTCAAGGTGGAACTCAGTCACGAGCGCGTGCACGCCCGCGACTGCGAAGAGTGCGAAGACCAGAGCAAGTCTAAGATCGACCTCATCCGGCGCTACATCGTCGTCACCGGCGTGCTGGACGCAGTGCAATCCGAGCGGCTCTTGCAGATTGCCGAGCGCTGCCCGGTACATCGCACGCTTGATGGCGGCCCAACAATTCTCACCGAGTTGGACGTGGTGTACTACGAGAGCTGCGAACGCTGACAGAGCGGTCCGACCTCATTTGGATTTGTTGAGGCGTTCACCAAGTACCCACCTCTGCCAATTGGTGTTCCTTACACTGGGTACTCGACCTATGTACACGCAAGGGCACGCATAGTGTCGGGACATGTCGCGCTTGGTTCTAAGGGAACTACATAGATGACTAGCAGGTCTGGCTAGTCCAGGATATAGCGGAAGGGGTCGCTTAGGCCACCTCTCCCTTGGCGCTTGACGAGCCCTTCCCTTACCATCTGCCTTAGTGGCCAATTGACGAGCTGCTGATAACCTTTGTCTGATCCGTACAACAGCTCAGCCAGCTCGCGCTCAGTTAGACCGGGACGATTCTCGATTGCGGTCAACAGTCTCTCGCGGATTTTATTCATAGAGCACCCAAGTTACCTTTTGGTCTCCGATCCAAGTGAATGTGTCAAATGGATCTAAGGCGTCGCACTATAGAAGGATACTGCGCGTCGCACTATAGAAGGATACTGCCAGCATCGGTAGATACCAGGCCATCCGCAAGTGTCTCCCGATACCCCTTGCGCATGACGATGAACATGAAGTAGAGTTACCAGAGATATCTCTTTCTGCTCCGAAAGGAGCGGGTTTGGTTCCCCGGTGTTACTTGCACTGGGGCTCTTCATTTATAGAGTACAGTGTGAGGTAGTAATTCTTTTTTGGCAGTTGACTATTCCAAAACAGTTGCAAGAGACAGAAAAGGGCAAGTCCTCCGAACATGACAACCAACCCGGCCCTATTCCATCTCTCGTATCCTCTCCACTCGCTCATCTTCTCTCTTTCTCGCGTTTCCCTCACGCGTCTGATAAGAGGCCGTATGTCATAGTGCTTAGACATTGCCAGGACCTCTAAATCAGTTCTTTGCGCGGCCCGGGATCACCATCATCCCATTCATCTAATG
Source organism: Chloroflexota bacterium (assembly GCA_965216245.1). Taxonomy (GTDB): domain Bacteria; phylum Chloroflexota; class UBA11872; order VXOZ01; family VXOZ01; genus VXOZ01. The sequence continues at coordinate 2,850,991 of OZ244145.1, read as the reverse complement.
GGTTGTCGAAATCATCATAATAATCGAATTCCAGCGGGTAGCGACGACGTTTCATCTCTTCTGTCTTGTGCCCTTCCAGATGATTTGCTGCATTTTCTATCTCGGCTTCAACAAAACAGGCCGGACACTCGGCAAACCCTCGAGCCTTAAGAAACTCTTTCCAATAAGCGATACCGTATGTATTCACCAACGCGCAAATAGCATTGCCAACGATATCGTTGCCGTGTATCTTACAATATACTTTCGATAATCTAAAACTCGCAGATGTATGGCTAGACATAGGTGCCCCGTTGTGGCGCATGAGTGATCGACCCTTGTCACAAGCAACCAAACTCTACCACACAAAGGAGCGTATGTCAGTCTATCTCCGCACATCCTTGGGACTAATTGCGCCACACATTCCAGGGTCTTAGGGCCGATGGTGCTCACGCGGTCGCTGAACTCACTTAAGTATCGATGCAGGTGTTTGAGGCTCATGCTGTGGTAGATGCCTGTGAATTCCCCTTCCCGCTTGCGCGGGAATTACGGGCCTGATTGCTACCACTCGAATTGCAAAGACCGCCCAAACCTGAGAGGAGAAACACAGTCTTGCGGTGTGCGCTGCCACAATCATGATCAAGTCGGAATTGGCGAAAGTTAGCGAACGTCGTGGATGAGTTGCACCGCAGTCTCCTGCACGCTTTCGCCTGCGGCGGCCGTAAAGCGACTCCAACGGCCCATGTTAACCTCGTAGCCGCCTTCCTCGTAGGCAATTGGCGTTGGGAAGTATCCCTGGTAGCAATTCGCGTAGCCTACGACATACGTGTGGGCAAAGGGTGATTGTTCCTTTATGTCTAGTCCTATCTGGCAAAACAACTCACCGGGCACTCCCACCCACGCACTATCCCCGATCGCCAAGAGCTGAATCTCGCCCTCTTCTCGGCGGGCCTCGTTGCGGGTAAGCATGTACCGCTCCCGCACCAAGCGGTGCTCATTCGCTTTCCTGCGAATGTCTGCTTCCGCCGCGCCATCACGCCTCAGTTGCTCAATCTCAGCCGTCGCTGCGGCGTAGGCGCGCGCTGCCTCGTCTTGCGGAGGCAGATCCGTACGGTAGGCCCAACTCACGCGCTTCGCCTTCACCTGAACGCGCCGTTCAACGGGCGATACTTCCTCCGGTAACAATGACCCCGCCACGCGCAGCACCTCTCCGGCAAGCTGCAACCCGATCTCGCGCGCATCGCGCACGTTGCGCCGCACTACCGGCGGATTGACGTCGCCGCACGCGCCTTGCGTAAACAACGCCGTCACGCCCGGCCCCAAGGCAGCCTCCACCGCGGCCGTCGCAAAGCCTGGATAGTCCGCCGACACGAGCGTCTGGCTCATGGCGCAAATGGGGTGAGCCGTAAAATTGCAGAGCACTGCCAAGGTCGATCCATTGGGGCGCTGGGCCAGCAGCACGCCCACCTCCGAGTCTATCGGGCCGCGCCGCACAACCTCAGCAGATGCGGTTCGATCCCAATTGCGGTACACTTTGCCATCGCTCCGCACCAGCCGCCGGTTCTCTGAAATGCCATGGATTTCACCGGAACGCACCTTGACCGATGCCGGCTCCCGCCGCTGCCACGCGGCAATCGCTGCCCCTGCCAGGCTTTGTATGAGGTCTTGCACCCACGGCCATTCCAGATCGAGGGTGGAGAGGTCAATGGAGGCGTGACTGCTGTGGGTGTGGCTGGCGCTGAGCATCACGTGTTCGCCGGGGATGGCGGTATGAGTCGCCACCTGGGCGCGGACCGCAGCAGCGAACGCAGCCGGTGGAAACCCGATCATATCGCAAGCAATGAGCGCTGCCACCCGTTCCCCGTCGTCTATCACAAGCGCCTTCGCCCACAGATCGTCATTGACACCCAGAAATGGGTCCTGCCGGTCCCAGCCGTACCCTAGGTAGGGCATGCCTATCGCAGGCGTAATCTTCACGCGAGCCGTCCCCACCTGGAAGTGTTGGCTGCGGCTATCGCTTGTTTCAAGCATGTCGTTCACCTCGTTGCATCGGAGTATCTCTTGTGTTTCATCATGTGCCATTAGGATACACACGATTGACTATACGTGTCGAAAGGCGAGGTCGCGAAAGTCTCCAGCAAGTGAATGCAATCTCAGCATCGAACGATAATGAGCATTCGCTATGGGTCACGTTTGACTATTGCTACCAACGACAAGACAACCCTCATCGCTCTGGCAGCGACAAGCTGAATTGTAAGCCCGTCAACATTGCCTAGCATCGGGAAGAGTATGTTCGCGCTCTTCTCTTGTATAATCAGGGGAAACACTCGCCACGTAGAAAACTAAGTTATAGGATGGAGGCTCCCATGCGAGAAATTCCGCCCCTCTTTGACGCCAATGTCTTTCTCGGGCCAACTTTCCTCCGCCACGACGACACGCCCGACGACGTTCCGCGCTTGCTGGACGTGCTGGACGAAAACGGCATCAGCCGCGCGCTCGTCACCCACGGCCTCGCCAAGTGGCAGCATCCTGCCGTAGGCAACCGGCTCGTGATCGAAGAAACCAAGGGTGTAGACCGGCTCGCGCCGTGCTGGGTCGTCATGCCGTCCATCGCCGGGGAGATGCCGCCGGAGCGCGAGCAAGTCGCCCAGTTGCTGGAATCCGGCGCGCGGGCAGCACGTCTCTGCACGGGAATCAACCGGCTTACGCTGGAGCCCTGGGAATTGGATACACTGCTCGAAGCCTTGGCCGAACGTCGAGTGCCGCTGTTCCTTGATTCAAACATCCGCCATTGGAGCGAACCGCGTCCATGGGCTTTCATCGAGTGGGCCTGCCGCACGTATCCCACGCTGCCCCTCGTTCTCTTACGTGAGCCGCCAGCGAACTTTCGCACGCTCTTTACGCTTATGGAGCGCTATCCCAACTTATATCTGGAGACCTCCTATATGCAGGGTCACGATGCCATCGCGCACATAGCCGGTCGCTGGGGTGCGGAACGCTTGATCTTTGGCACCGGCCTGCCGGTGTGGGACCCAGGCATGGCCATTACGGGGCTCACGTACGCCAGCTTCTCTGTTGAGGATCGTGATGCCGTAGCCGCTGGCAGCCTGCAGCGCTTGATTGATAACTGTGTCGTCTGACCGCATCCAACGAGAGACACTTCGTTACCAAGTTCAATGAATAGAAAGACGTGAAGACATGGCACAGACAGCTTCAGCAACCGAGAGTACAAATATGACACTGCGCGAGGCCGCTTTGCGCGGCGTACCGCTCACCGACACGTTCATAGTGAACAACCACAGTCACCTCGGCTTGTACTACGGATTCGCCCAGCCCAATCCGGATGCCGATTCCCTTGTGCGGACCATGGACCGTGTGGGCATCGATCAGTCATGCGTTTTTTCAAGCCTGGCGATTACGGCCGACATGCGCACCGGCAACGACAAGAACCTGGAAGCGGCACAACAGCACCCTGGCCGTCTGCTGGCCTACGCCGTTCCCGACCCTAACCTTGCCCGCCAGGTGCGCGACGAAATGCAGCGCTGCGTCGACGCCGGTGTGCGCGGCATTAAGTTTCATACCGGGATACATGAGTATCCTTTTGCCGGGCCGGCGTATGTCCCGGCCTTTGAGCTGGCAGACAAGCACCGCCTCCCGCTAATCAGCCACGGCGTGGACTCCCCCGACGTCTTGCGCCGCACCGCGCGGGCGTATCCCAACGCCCACTTTATCGTGGCCCACGCTGGAGCGGGAGGCAGGCGCACGCGAGGAGATGCCATCAACCAAGTCGCGTTAGAAGAACCGAACGTCTATTTGGACACGGCCGGCTCAGTTGCGCCATATGGCGCGTTTGCTCAGTTGGTGAATACAGTAGGGGCTGGTCGCATTCTTTTCGGAGACGACTTCCCCTGGATGTGTCCCACACACCAGATCGGGCGCATCCTCCTGGCTCCCATCACCGACGACGAGAAGAAACAGATTCTCGGCGGCACCATGCAGCGTTTGCTCTCCACGCGGCGGTAAACGTCTGTCCGGCGCATATTTTCTCTCAAGCAGGATTGCCTAGTACACCCACAGGCAGATAATGTAGCGCGGGGGCTTGTCCCCCGCTCTGTATGGTGTCCGCGTTGTGGGGCAAAGATAGATTTCCGCGAGCGCAGGAATTACTGTCTACGTGCCGGCCCACTGCATGGCAGCAATAGTTAATAAAATCCACGTAATTTTGTACGTGGCCAGCCATTCTTATTGAGGAGAGAAGAAGCCATGAAATACCTGTTGCTCTCAAAACCCCTAGAAAACCTCTCCTTCCCCGAGCTTGCCGACACTGTCGCCGACTTGGGCATGGATGGCGTCGACCTTACGGTGCGTTCGCCCGGTCATGTCTTGTCGGAGCGCGTGAAGACCGATCTGCCCAAGGCGTCGCAGGCCATACGCAGCCGTGGTTTGGAAATCGGTTGGTTGACAACGGCCATCGAGAGCGCGGATTCGCCCCACGCTGAAGAGATCATTGCTACCGCCTCCAACCTGGGCATCAAACAGTTCAAGCTGGGTTATTACCGCTACGCCGGTTTTGGCGCAATGCGCCGCCAGATCGACGAGGCACGGGAAAAGTTGCACGGCATCGAGCGGCTCTGCCACAAGTACGGCATGCAGGCTGGCGTCCACGCGCACTATGGGCCAACACTCTCCGCCACCACCCACGTGGTCTCGCTGCTCCTGGAAGACTTTGATCCCACCGCCCTCTGCTACTATCCCGATCTCGGGCACATGGGCATCGAAGGTAGTTTCGGCGGCTGGATCCACGGCCTGGACCTGCTCGCGGACCGCATTGCGATGCTTGCCCTTGAGAACGTCGCCCAGTTTCGCATAGAAGACCCGGAGACTGGCGACGCGCGCTGGCAGACCAAGGTCGTGCCGTTTGACCGGGGGTTCGTGCCGTTTCCCGAAGCCTTCCGGTACCTGAAGCAAATCGGGTACGCTGGTTACGCCTCATTTCAAGCTGAGTATCGAGGGGCCAACAGTTTCAAAGACATGGGCCAAACCGAGTTGCTCGCCCAAGTAAAGCAGGACCTACAATACACGAAACAGCTTGCACAAGAGGTGGGTCTATAGGTCCTGCATTGCGTCCAATGGGAAGCTAGCGAAAGCTGTGTGCCCACCAGCTTTCATTGCAATGCTACAATAGGCAGACGGGCTTTCGGGCACGTCGACGGTCTCCGGAGACCACCACAGGATTTACATGGCAGGCACTGGCGATAGGTGAAAAGAGCAGGGAGCAGAAGCACATGGATCGTCCGAACATCATTCTGATTACAACCGACGAACAGCGTTGGGACACGCTTGGCTGCTACGGCAACCAGAAGGTCAAGACACCCACTCTGGACGCTCTTGCAGCCAAGGGAACCCTCTTTGCCAAAGCCTACAACCAGAATCCGGTCTGTATTCCGGCGCGCGCCTGCCTCCAGACCGGGCGCTACACCCATCAGCACGGCGTGTCCTACATGGAGGCGGCCGTAGATAGCACGCCCGGCCTCCCGCCCTGGGAACCAACCTTCATGGAGCATCTGCAGGACGCGGGCTACGTAACCGCCGCTTTCGGCAAAATTCACATGATGCCGCCAAAGGGCTTCAACGAGACCCAACTTACCGGCGGCAAGGGTTCACGTTGGATGCAATCGTATGGCTCGCCGCTTGGCCCCGGCCCATTAGGCCCCGTGTATGCGCGTTGGCTGGATTCCGTGCATCCCGGCGGCTACGAGCTCATCTACGAACAGCGCCGCGAACCCGAATATCGCAAGTACATGACCGCCATCACCAACGTGCTACCGCTGGAAGAGTACATCGATACCTGGATTACGGAGAATACGCGGGAGTTTGTGGCCCGCGACCACGATCAACCGTTTTTCGCGTGGTGCGGGATTTGCGGGCCCCATGGCCCCTTCGACCCGCCACAGCCGTATGACAGCATGTATCCGTCAGAGTACGTAGACGTCTCGCCAACCTATTTGGCAGACGATAGTGATAAGCCGAAACACCTACAGAACGGTGGTGGACGCTTCGCCAAAGAGCCGGACGACAGCCTGATCCGTCGGGTGACGGCGTTCTATTGGGGTCTTTGCACCTACATAGACGACATGATGGAACGCCTATTTAAGACTCTTGAGGAGAGCGGCAAGGCGGATAACACCCTCATCATCTTCACCAGCGACCACGGCGACCACATGGGCGATTGGTCGCGAGGCGGCAAGGGGACGTTTTGGGAGGGTTCCACGCGCGTGCCGTTCATCGTCGCGCCGCCCAGCAACATGCCGCGGGTGCCGCACGTAGACGGCGTCATCGAGACGTTCCAAGTCGCCTCCACCATCCTGGACTATGCGGGCGTAGAGATTCCAAAGGAAATGCAGGCTACCAGCCTCAAGCCCGTGGTGGAGGGCACTGCGGTTGCCCCGGGCATCGCGCTCTGCGAGTACGAAGACAACAACCAAGTCATTCGCGGAAAGTCAGTAACCACGAACCGCTATAAGTACGCCTTCTGGAACACCGAGGACGGCCAAGAGCTTTACGACATGGAAGAGGACCCACTCGAAATGCGCAACTTGGCCCGTGACCCCGGTGCCCGCGATCTCGTCCGCCAGCATGAAGACTTGCTGCTCCAGCACTTGCTCAATAGCGAAAAGCCGGTACGCCGCTGGTAGAGAAGTGGCGCGTCACGGGCAAGCAGCTCTTCACGCTGTCAATCAAAGGGGCCGCCTAAGACGCGGCAACTGCCGTGGCAAGATCTAGAATTAAAGAGGGGCGCACAATAGTGCGCCCCTCTTGTCTATCGCTTTAGGCCAATGTTCCCATTCCACGATCTTGAGGCGAACCACTTTCACGCGGAGCGGTGACACTTACCTCGGGCATTACTCTACTCGGCGAGGGCAGCAGCGATCTTCTCCGCGGCTTCGGGTGTTACCCACTCGCGCCACGCATCGTTGTTCTGCAGCCACCACACGGCGACTTCGGCGTACTCAGCACCGGTCTCCGCGAAGTATGTCTCGGCTGAGCGCTGATTGGTGAAGTTCCAGTCCCACTTCCCGAGCATTTCGATTACATCGGGAGCGCCCTGTTTGATATCCGTGTGGACGGCGATGACAACTTCAGCCAAGGGGTATGCGCAAGCGTTGTTATTGGCCCAGCATTCCTCGTTGTACTCTGGTTCTTCGAGTATGTAGTAGCCGCCGAGTTCGGTTTCCATCTCGAAGGAAAACGTCGTCGGACCCCAATAGTAGAAGAGCACCGGCTCTTTCTTGAGGAAAGACGCGTGAACCTCGGCTTGCAGAGCCGAACCCGAGCCAGGATTGACCAATTCAACCACGTCCGAAAGGCCGTAGGATTCTACCTTATTTGTATTCACTCCCTCGCACGCCCAGCCGGGAGGGCAGTTAATGAGACGCGCTTTGCCATTCGATTCCGGCGTCACGAAGAGTTCCATGTGGTCCCTAAGGTCTTCCACCTTCCGCAAGTTCGGATTCTCGTCCGCTGTATACTGCGGAATGATGAATGCCGACTGCCAGTTATCCTCCAGGCTCTTGCCCACGACTTCAACTGAGCCTTCTTTCAACGCCAGCAAGAAGGGCTCTTCCTGATTTGGCAGCCAGATTTCCATGTTGACGTTGACATCACCGGCGCGGAGAGCGACCAACAAGGGTAGGGTGTCGCCAAAGACCGCGTCGGTCTCGTAGCCGTATCCATTCTCAAGGATATACCGCGCTACCGCGTTCTGAATCTGCACGCTATCCCAACTTAGGTCGGCAAAGACGATGGTAGGCTTATCCATCATCTCTGCGTCATCGGCCTCTTCCTCCATCTGCGCCGTGCCGCACGCGGTCAGGGTAAGCATGATGGCAAGGATAAACGCCATCATGCCGCCTAGTGTCTTCCAAGTACGAGTTTTCATTACGTTGGGAACCTCCCACTAAAGTGTTTAACGCCTTGGCATAACGATGCCGCAAGTCTCCATCCACTATCAACTAATGCACACCTCCGCAATGCACTACATCCGTAAGGCCTCTTGACGGCTCTTGGCCCACGCTTGTGTAATGCGGTCGACAATGATCGCCAAGAAGACGATCCCCAGACCGCCAAGCAGCGCCTGTCCCGGCTGCGCACGCGAGAGCGCCCGCTGTACGTCTTCACCCAGGCCGCCCGCGCCGACAAGCGAGGCAATGACCATCATCGCCAGTGCCATCATCGTCGTCTGGTTAATGCCGGCCATGATCGTCGGGAGCGCCATCGGCAACTGAACTTTCAACAGCAATTGCCGCGGCGTCGTGCCAAAGGAGCGTGCAGCTTCGACCACCTGCGGGCTGACTTCCCGGATACCAAGATTAGTAAACCGGATCGTCGGCGGCGCCGCATAGATGATCGTGGCAAAGACCGCCGGTACGTTGCCGATGCCAAAGAACATTACCACCGGCACCAGGTACACGAACGACGGCATCGTTTGCATACCATCGAGCAGCGGCCTCAGGACCGCATCGAAGGTTCTGCTGCGGGCAGCAACAACGCCGATAGGAATCCCCACGACGATGGAGAGAAAGACCGAGACGACGATCAGCGCCATCGTCTCCATCGCGCTCTCCCAGAGGCCGAATACGCCGGTTGTGAGCAGAGTAAGCACAGCAAAGACGGAAAACTTCCAGCCGACCGCTACCCAGGCGATGATGGCCGCACCCACGATGACCACCGGCCAGGGCGTCCACAGAAATACCGTCTCGACCCTAAGCAAGAACCGCAGCACTACGTCGGAAACAAGGTCGAGCACCGGCCCCCAAGAGACGGTGATGGCTTCCACCCCTTCATTGATTTGACGGCTAATGCCACGGCTCCAGTCGAGGGGAAACTCGGTCCTGGGGCCCCACACCACCACCATCACGACGAAGAATGCAAGAAAGCCACCTAGGACGAGAGCAGCTCTGGAGGGCGCTGACGCACCGTTGCGTGTCGCCTCCCGAATGCCGTCCGATGTTTCCTTCAAGCGAGCAATAACAGCCATAACACTCCCGGCTACACGCCGACCTCCGTAAGTTCATCCGCAAATACGGCTTCGAAGAGCGTTTCACGTTCAACCGCCCCGACCAACTTCCCCGCCCTGTCTACAACGGGGATTAAGCCTCGGTAAGACCAAGCCTTGGAGAGAGCCCCCTCAATGGTATCACGTGCAATTACGGGGTCGCGTCCGCGGTTCACGGCGCGTTCGATGGTGGAGTCGCCGCGCACTTCTGCCTCGCGGGCTTCGTCGCGACAGACCTCCCCCTGATAGACGCCATCCTCAGCAACGACAAATGCCGCATCGGAGTCGCCTGCTTCAAGCTTGGCAATCGTTTCCCGTGGTGATTCTGCGGCACTAACCTGGACCGGGCAGCGTTCCATCACGTAGCCTACGGTAACCACGGTAGACCGGCGAACGTCGCGGGTAAAGTCAGCCACGTAGTCGTCAACCGGGTGTGCCATGATCTCCTCAGGCGTACCGACCTGCACAATGGCGCCGTCGCGCATAATGGCGATGCGACTTCCCAGCTTGGTTGCCTCAGAGAGATCGTGTGTGATGAAGATGATCGTCTTCTGCATCTGCTCCTGGAGACGGAGGAGCTCATCCTGCATATCTCGCCGAATGAGGGGGTCAAGGGCACTGAATGGCTCATCCATCAGCAAGATTTCCGGATCGCACACCAAGGCACGCGCCAGGCCGACACGCTGTTGCATGCCGCCGCTGAGGGCCGCAGCGTGGTACTCTTCCCAGCCATCCAGCCCGACAATCCGCAGCAGTTCGGCCGCTCGCGCACGCCGATCTTCCCGGGGCACTCCCTGCACTTCCAAGCCCCAGGCCACGTTGTCGATCACCGTGCGGTGCGGCAACAGACCGAAGTACTGGAAGACCATCCCGGTCTTCTGACGCCGCGCCTGCGTGAGTTCTTCCTCAGAATAGCTGAGGATGTCCTCACCATCCACTAAGATTTTGCCCGCCGTCGGTTCGATGAGGCGAATCAGACAACGCACCAGCGTAGACTTGCCGCTGCCGGAAAGGCCCATGACCACGAAGGTCTCGCCCTGATGAACATCGAAGCTAACGTCTTGCAACGCGAGCACCGAATCCAACTCGTCCTGCACCGCAGCCTTGCTCTTGCCCCTGAGAGTCACCCCCACGTAAGGACTAGCGGCCGGGCCGAACACTTTCCACAAGTCGCGCACGCTCACGCGCACCTGGCCGTCGACAGGCGCAGAACTTTCCTGCGAATCAACATTAACTTGGTTCATGACTACTCGTCTACCTCCCTGAAGTTACCGGCAGCGCATTGCTGTGGATCGAAGCAGCCTAGCTCCAGGATCGCAACACCAACCCCACAGTAGCCAAGGACAGGGTACCAAGCCGAGGTAGCCCACGCAAGCCTTTGGCGCACAATTCCAACTCAAAGTGCGGACTGTCAATGAAACCGCGAGCGCAGCACCTGTAGGTTATTGCCTATTACCGCGCCGGCAGGGCCTAACCTAAACAAGAGGCTTCATTGACCCTCCCGCGACATTGAGAACCATGTTCTGCGATTGTCTCGCCGTCATTCCCGCGCAAAGCCTGACCGGTACTTGATGCAGGACGGGAATCAATCTCCCTGATACCCCAACACGCCCCGACCATTGACCGAAGCGCGCCGGTAAGGCCATACTGAGGGTAGACCGAACAGCATCCTCAATACCGCGCAAAAAGGAGCACATCCATGGCCGAGAAGCAACGCCTCAGCATCGAATACTGCACTTCGTGAGGCTACCTCCCGAAAGCCGTCAGTTTGGCGGAAAAAGTGCTAAGTGAATACGAATACAACCTGGAAAGCCTCGAGTTCATCCCCTCCGGCGGCGGCGCCTTCGAGGTAATCCTCGACAACAACGTCATCTTCTCCAAACACCAAACAGGCCGCTTCCCCGACCACGACGAGGTACTAAAACACATAAGCTAAATCCAACATACCAGCTATGTAATTGCATCCCTCGCAAGCATCCTGCGACACTAGGCGAGAATTACGTACACAGCGTCAAGGGATGTTTGTAGAGGGATTCTGACACTCGCATGATTGATCCAATCCAATCTTTAGCGTTCTCAATGCACTCCAATCCAGGAGTGTATGCTCTCCTGCTCGGGTCGGGGGTATCCAGATCCGCGCAAATTCCAACCGGCTGGGAGATTACGCTCGATTTAATTCGAAAGCTGGCAGCAGCTTCGAATGAGCCGGCTGCACCCGATCCGGAGACTTGGTTTGAAGAGAAGTACGGAGAAGCGCCCAACTACTCAAAGCTTCTTGATGCACTCGCCAAGACGCCGGCCGAGCGGCAACAACTGCTGCGTCCTTATTTTGAACCAAATGAGCAAGAACGCGAGGAAGGTGCAAAGCAACCTACAGCCGCGCACAGAGCGATCGCGCAACTGGTCGTCGAAGGATTCGTAAGGGTCATCATCACCACGAATTTCGATCGTTTGATTGAGAACGCCTTGAGTGAGGCAGGGGTTGTTCCAACAGTCTTGAGTTCGCCTGATCACGTAAAGGGCGCCCGGCCACTCATCCATACGCAATGCTGCGTGGTCAAGCTGCACGGAGACTATTTAGACCCGCAAATTCTCAACACCAGCGCCGAACTATATGAGTATCAAGAGCCGGTAAAACGTCTTCTTGGCCGAATCTTCGATGAGTTTGGACTTATCGTGTGCGGATGGTCCGCTGAGTGGGATGCGGCGTTGCGCAACGCGATTTTCCGCGCTCCGTCACGGCGCTTCACCACCTATTGGGCCTTACGTGGAGAGGCTAGTGTTAAAGCCCAGCGACTTATAAGACACCGTGATGCAAGAGTCATCAATATTGCCGACGCTGATAGCTTCTTTCACACTATCCAGCAAACTGTAGAATCAATCCAAGAGTTCTCCCGACCCCATCCGCTTTCAACCGAAGTAGCTGTGGCAAGCCTAAAACGCTATCTGCCTGAACCACGTTACCGTATTCAACTCTCTGACCTCATAGGTGAGACTGTCGAGCGAGTGGTCGAAGCTATTTCCGACCAAGCCTTCGACATGAATGCTCTTTCTCCTGATAGGGAATCAGTCACGGCGCGCGTTCGAGCTTACGAAGCGGCTTGCTCAACCTTGTTGTCAATCGCGGCAGTTGGAGGCTCTTGGGCCGAGGATGAACATTGTGTGGCTTGGGGGCGAGCGGTAGAACGGCTGATGGATTCTCCTCATACTCGCGGCATTCAGGATTGGCTTGCCCTGGGGAAGTACCCCAGTATGCTGCTCCTATATGCTCTGGGGTTAGGCGCACTTCATTCAGACAAGCTACAGTTCCTCGGCAGCATTTTCAAGACAACGGCAAATAGCGATACAGGCGGAAACAATGACGTACATGCAATAGTGAGCATAGTAGACGCGTTAGGGCCGGCGGCAGGGATTCCGTGGAATAAACTGTTGGCGGACATGGACAACCGTCACGCACCACTAAGTGATTGGATACACGATGCGCTAAGGCAACTCTTCAAACAGGTAATTCGAACCGACCAAAAATACTCACTAACTTTCGATCGGCTCGAGATATTGATTGCCCTGGGATACTGTAATCTTCAGAAGCTCAAGGATTGGTTTCCCAAGGGAGCATTTGTCTATCGAGCTCCAAACAGGAGACTGATACTGCAAGAAATAAGAGAATCCATTACCAAGTCTGGACTTAACTCTCCCTATGTGGACTCTGGAATCTTTGGCGAAACTCCAGAAGATTGCTTAGAATTGCTAGTTGCCTTCGAATCTTTTGTTTCGAAGGTCGCCCGGAGCATGGGAATATTCAGGTAGTCACAATTACCTAGCGTGGTGGTCAAACACCTGGGATAGAGCTCAAAGTAAGCCCGCAAAGTTGCATTTCTCTTGGCGACGCTAAGCCATGTGAACTTGCGTTGACCGCCAAAATGCTGGGGCCACGGAAAAGGTCGCCAGCACTGAACTTTAGTGGCTATTGCCGGGGGCAACTTCCGGCCTGACCGAATTCCACGCGGTCTCCATTTGAGCTGAGTGTGAGCAGTGAATCTCTTCAACCCACCACCAGACAGCCAGCGTCGCCGGTCGATTCGTTTGCGGGGATACGACTATGCGCAGGCGGGCGCTTACTTTGTGACCGTGGTTGTCCAAGGACGGGCGTGTCTGTTGGGTGAGATAGTGGATGGCAATATGTGCCTGAACAGGACTGGCCGATTGGTGTCCGATTCCTGGCAGTGGCTGGAAGCCCAATACCCTTACGTAGTGTTGGACGAATTCGTCGTCATGCCGAACCATCTCCACGGCATCATCATGATCACTGACGACACGCGTAGGGGCGGTTCGCGAACCGCCCCTACCGGAGCAGACTCACCGGACGGCAAACGTAAGCCCTTGGGACGTCTGATAGGCGCATTCAAGACCGTCAGCACGAAACGGGTCAATTGTGCGCATGGGCTTCCCGGCAGACCCCTCTGGCAGCGGAATTACTTCGAGCACGTCGTGCGCAGCGAAGAGTCTCTGACAAAGATTCGCCAGTATATCCACGACAACCCGGCGCGGTGGGAGTTCGATAAGGAGAACCCTACGGCGGTGCCACAGGCGCCGGAAGGTCTATGACTACCTCCACAGGAACCAATGCCGATCCGGGACCGCTTGCCCGAGTATTCGCTGGCGGCTAGTGGCACGCGCGGTTCGTCTGTGTTTGCACTAAACACTTGCACTTATTCATTGGACTAGTCTAGTATAGACTAGTCCATCTATTCTTAAGGAGTCTTACACGTGAAAGGGCCTGATACCCATCGCGTTTGGACCGTGGCCGAGGCTAAGGCGCGGCTCTCTGAGATCCTGCGGCTCGCGGAATCCGAGGGGCCGCAGCATATCGGCATCCGCAATCCCTGTGTCGTCGTGCCCGCCAACGCCTGGTACCAGAAGTCATCCCCACGCAAGCCGCTGGGGCAGTGGCTGATAGAGAACGTCCCGCGTGGCGCGAACCTCAAAATCCCACGAGACCGCGATTCCCGTCGGGAGATTCCGTTCCTTCACGGAGAAACTGAGTGAGCGGCTTTCTCCTGGATACCAACGTGATCTCGGAGCTGACGAAAGAGACGCCCCACCCGGGTGTAATCGCGTTCTTGGCCGAGCAAGAAGACCTCTGGCTGCCGTCGTTGGTCGTACACGAGTTGGAATACGGCGTGCAATTGCTCCCGCAAGGGCACCGCCGCGACCGCTTACAAGCCCTGCTCACGAGTATCATTTCGACATACGCCGACCGCATTCTCGCTCTGGACAGGCCGGCGGCGGAGAGTGCCGCCCGTCTCCGAGCGCAGGCCCGCCGCATGGGCAGACCTCTCGACCTCGGCGATGCCCTCATTGCAGGAATAGCACAAAGCAATATCCTGACGATCGCAACTCGCAACGTCCGCGACTTCGACTACGTCGATGTCGCCGTCATTAGTCCCTGGGAAGTCCAATGACCACCCTCACCCAGACCGGCGTCGCGCTGGCCATCCTCTGAGCAAAGGGAGAGATTGCGATGAGCAGCCCCTACGCTCCAGACAGCCGGCGTCGGCGTTCTATCCGCCTAAAGGGATACGACTATTCTCAGGCGGGCGCATACTTTGTGACCGTGGTTGCCCAAGGACGGGCGTGTCTGTTCGGCGAGATAGTGGATGGCAATATGTGCCTGAACAGGACTGGCCGATTGGTGTCCGATTCCTGGCAGTGGTTGGAAGCCCAATACCCTTACGTAGTGTTGGACGAATACGTCGTCATGCCGAACCATCTCCACGGCATCCTTATGATCACCGATGACGCGCGTAGGGGCGGTTCGCGAACCGCCCCTACCGGAGCAGACTCGCCGGACGGCAAACGTAAGCCCTTGGGACGTCTGATTGGCGCATTCAAGACCGTCAGCACGAAACGGGTCAATTGTGCGCATGGGCTCTCCGGCAGACCCCTCTGGCAGCGGAATTACTTCGAGCACGTCGTGCGCAGCGAAGAGTCTCTGACAAAAATTCGCCAGTACATCCACGACAACCCGGCGCAATGGACATTCGATAGGGAAAACCCCTTGGCCGTGAGACCCAAGCCGGTGGATTCATGACCGCCATTGCCGCAGCCGCCGTCGCGCAGGCGCTAGCTCTTCCCCGTTCCTGCAGAGCCTGTCAAGACCGTCAGCCCTTTCCCTTTTTTGTTCACCGCATGAAGGTAGCACCGGCTGCAAACCGCCGGCGTTTCGCCCATCCCAGGCTCCCGTAGTCTCTTTCAATTGACTTCTCGTTTCACCATGTTAATCTGCTGCATTCTCGTATTATCAAAGCACGAGAAACTGAGATAAGAATCCTCTGCGTGTTTCTTGACACTCTATATGTTGTGGTCTATTATCCTCCAAGAACTATATTTAGTACCTACTTGAGCCAAATTTGGGCTATACTTAGGCCAAATTTGGGCTATACTTAGGCCATATTTAGTACTAGCTCGTTCCTTTCTTAGGAGAACTCAGCCATGTCGGCTATTCAAATCAATGGCAAGAGTGCCATCGAGAATATCGCACATGAACCCGAAACCGGCACCATGCTCGACGGCATCCGGCAGAAGGTATTTGCCGACCGGTACTCCAACAAAGACGAGACCGGCACCGCTTTGGAGCACTTCCCGGAGCAGATGTGGCGTCGCGTCGCGCGCGGCATAGCCGCCGTGGAAGAAGGAGAAGAAAACCGCATTGCATGGGAAGAACAATTCTATCGGGCGTTGCAGGACTTCAAGTTTGTGCCTGGCGGGCGCATCCTGGCGGGCGCGGGCACGGGCCATGAGGTCACGTTCTACAACTGCTATGTGATTCCCTCGCCGCAGGACAGCCGCGGCGGCATCCTGGAGAACCTCAGCGTCATGACGGAGATCATGGCGAGGGGCGGCGGCGTGGGCATCAATCTTTCCAGCCTGCGGCCACGCGGCTCTTACATTCGATCAGTGAACGGTACCGCCAGCGGGCCGTGCTCCTGGGGTGAGTTGTATTCAGTCGCCACCGGCGACGTGATTCAGCAGGGCGGCTCGCGCCGCGGTGCGCTCATGCTCATGCTGGACGACTGGCACCCGGACATTGAAGAGCTTATCACGGTCAAGACCGATCTCTCCCGCATCAACCACGCCAATCTTTCCATCTGCGCTTCCGACTCTTTCATGGAAGCAGTTAAGGCAGATGGCACCTGGGACTTGGTCTTCCCGGACACGACCGATCCGGAGTACGACGAGGTGTGGAACGGCGATTTGGCCGCGTGGCGCGCTCGCGGCAAAGCCGTCACAGTCCATCGCACCGTAAAGGCGCGTGAAATCTGGGCCAAGATTTGCGAAGCCGCTTGGCGCTCCGCCGAGCCCGGTTTGGTCTTCATGGAGCGCTACCAGAAGCGCTCCAACACCTGGTATTTCGAGAAAATCCGCTGCGTGAACCCTTGTGGCGAGCAAGGGCTGCCCGCATGGGGCGTGTGCAATCTCGGAGCCATCAACCTCTCGGCCTTCGTGGAAGACGGCGTGATGGACTACGAATTGCTGGCCAAGACGTCTAAGGTCGCGATCCGCTTTCTCGATAACGTCATCGATGCGACACCGTACTTCATCGAGGAAAACGAGCAGCAACAGCGTAACGGCACGCGCCGGACGGGCCTGGGCACTATGGGTCTTGCCGATGCGCTCATCAAGATGAAGGTGCGCTACGGCAGCGAAAAGTCGATGCCCGTTGTGGAACGTATCTACCGGACCATCCGCGATGCTTCCTATAGCGCATCTATGGATATCGCCAAGGAAAAAGGGCCTTTTCCGCAATTCGACAGTGAAAAGTACATGCAAGGCTCGTTCATCCGGCAGTTGCCCGCGGCGCTGCAAGAGCAGATTGCCACGCATGGCGTCCGCAACGGTGTAATCCTCACGCAGGCGCCTACCGGCACCACGTCACTGCTTTCCGGCGTTTCAAGCGGCATTGAGCCAGTATTCGACTTTGCCATGAAACGTGTCGACCGCACCGGCGAACACATCCTCTACCACCCGCTTTTCAAAGAGTGGCAAGATGCGCATGACGGCGAGCCCGTGCCGGACTACTTCGCCTCCAGCAACGATCTGCGTCCGGAGGACCACGTGCGCGTGCAGGCCGTCATCCAGGAATATACGGACTCCAGCATTTCGAAAACCGTCAATGCGCCGAATTCTTATGAGGTAGCCGACGTCGATAAGCTCTACACCCTTGCCTACGACCTCGGCTGCAAGGGTATCACCTTCTTCCGCGACGGCTCACGCACTCCGGTGCTCTCTCGCGTGGAAGAAAAGAAGGAAGAGGCCGTTGACAAAGGCGCGGACAAACAAGAGGCAAACAGCGCGGCGGTGCCGGTAGAAATGCACCCGCGTAAGCGACCGGCCGTGGTGTCAGGCGTGACCGTGGAGAAGGTCACGGCGAGGGGCGACCTCTACGTGACCATCAACTCCACCGGTGAAGGCGAAGATCGCCGTCCCATCGAGATCTTCCTTACCCTCGGCAAAGCCGGTACGGCAGACCAAGCATATTTGGAGGCGCTGGCGCGCTCGATCACGCTCGGTCTGCGGAGCGGCGTTCCGATCAAGCAGTATCACAAGCACTTGCGGGGCATCGGCTCGGTGGACGTGATGGGCATCGGCCCCAACCGCGTCCTCTCGATACCCGATGCGATTGCACAGGTGATCGCCGAGATTTACAACATTTCCACAGGCGCGAACGGCATTAACGGCGCTGCCGCCACCGAAGAGGCGTCGGTGGTGCAACTCGGCTTGTCCGGTGCGCGGTCCGCAGGCCCGAGCCACGAGTCGCGGCATGGCGAGATCTGCCCGGACTGCGGCGCGGCCGGTGTCGTCTACGAAGAAGGCTGCGAGAAGTGCCTCGTCTGCGGATACTCACGGTGCTAACTCCCTCTTAAGGATCCCAGCTTCCTGCAACTGCACCGGTGCCATTAGAGATTTCGGGCCGGTGCAGCTTTGTAGCTAGGCAGCAAGGATTAGGAGAAGGTGGCTGCAGGTAAACCTAATCTAGGCGCTAACATAGGGGGGCGCAGCATCGCATGACCGAGCTGACGGCCCGGCGAAGAGAAAGCGTAAGAGAATGGATTAATGCCTGCAATCCTAACTCAAGTAAGCTACCCGTCGGGCTGTAGATTCAGCACGTGTGCTCCCTCGAGTGCTCGACCCACCACCCGATCCTCACACATCACCTTGACTTAACATCCTACCAACCACTCCATTGCGGCGGTTCAGCGCGCTACACGCCAGCAGACGGGACCCAAATAAGCGCAAAGCCGTTAGGCTAGTGCAGGCGGAGCCTGAATGAAGCGGTTGATCAATCCGCACCGCCGCACTTCACTGTAAGCGTCGGCCATGTGCAAATGAATGTGCACGCTGCCAGCAACACTTTCCCACGAATCGCTAGCATCTCACACAGTTAGAAGGAGAAACTCTCATGGGAGCAGTCAAGAAGCTCTTGTCGGTTTTCCTCATTGGCGTCGCGCTCGTAGTGGCGGTGCACTTTGTGTTCAATTCCTTCTATCGAGAGGCGCTGGGTACCGTCGATGTGTGGGGTATCTTGGATTGGCCGATTGCCCTAGCAATTGTGATCGCATTGGTCGTTAACTATCAGCGCAAACGTGCTTTGGGCCGGGGTTCGGATGAGGCGATTACGCGTGAATATTTGGAAGTCAACTTGGCAACGTACGTTACGGTCATGCTGGCTCTCTGGTTCTTTTCAAATTGGTTCAACTTTCTGAACTTCGGCATAGAGGGCGAGTCGACCGCTAATCAGGTCATTTGGGCGTTTGTTGATGTGATTATAGTTTTGGTCTCGAGTGTGACCGGGCGGTATCTGTGGAGCGACACCGACAGTTGATGCGGCCCCGAGGACGAGGAACCGGTCTCGCGCAAGGTTCTTGATGATTGCGGTATAACAATCTTGGTGTTAGTTCGTTAAGTTGATTCGAAAGTGGAGACGCTCTGGCCAACTGAGCGATCCCTTTACAAGCCGGCAGCAAGTCTCTGACTCAGCCTGCTAGCCTCCAGCATTGCGGCAAAGGCACACTGCCCTTCTCGCCGGCACGCCCTGCAATACATGCAGGGCGTGTTGGTGTTTGTGCCCTTAACGTAGCCGTGCTTGGTGGTGTAGGCATGCTCCGGCGCAAACCTACCGGCAGCTCTAAGCAATGGCTAGTTCTGCCAACACTGCCGATAGGGCGACGTAAATCGAAAAGCCGGTATAGCCGAGCGTAGCCGTATAAGTTGATTCTGTCCGCATCCGTACTGCTGTCAGGTAGATGCCCATCACCAGCAAGGCCACCGCCGGTTGCCAATAGACGCCCTGCATAGCAAGTTGTGGCAATGCAAAGCATACGGCGCAAAGAAGCCCTCCCACCCATCTGCCCAAGCCTGCCACCAGGATGGGATAGCAGAATCCAAACACGAGTATTCCCGCCAAAAGAGCCGTCACCGGCACGCTCACGGCGTACAGCACCAGATCGAGAGGCGAGGGGAAGCCAGCGTTGGGTTCGAGAAACGGCAGCGGGTAATTGGACCAGCCAAGGGCGAACTGCAGGAGAAACGTCAGCAAGACACCAAAGAGCACTACCACCGCCAGCATCCAGACAGGGCTCTGTCGGGTAAATGCAAGTGCCTCCATGGGGGCACCCCGATAGCGGGCGGCTACTATGCGAAAAGCAATACCGGCCGCAATCAATACAGGAACAAAAAGGCCGACAGCTACCAGCATGCCGGGGGCAAATAGTGAGGCGCGCAAATTCGGCATGTTCGCGGCGCCCAAGTAGCGCAATGGGGAAATCGCTGTGTAGACGTCAAGGACCGCCCGGCTTAGGTGCGCCAACACGAGCCAAATTACCCACACCACAATCACCGCGGGCAGACCCCAGGGAAGCTTTTCGGTGTCAGAACGCTGCGATCTGGACTTCACCACGTGCTCCTTGTTGGTTAAACACCGCGAATGCGGCGTTCGATCGTCGCCTGGATCATACGGGGCAGCCGCGCCACGTCAGGCACCACCACCGTCTGCAGGCAGCGCAAGAACCGGCCTTCCGCTTGTACTATGTAAGATTCGTTTAGCGCATCGCCGGGCACGCCAATTCCAAACACGATAATACCCATTGCGTCCCCGGAACCAACCATGCCGTTGCGCCGCTCCACTTGAAGCAGAACTTCTCGCAGTTTTCGCCGTTGAGACGAAATACCGTCCGTCAAGACTAAAATGGTCTTGAATCCCTTATGCGGTTGCATGTCCTGCACCGCCTGGCGCATCGCTCCGGCATCGTCCGTCTTCTTGTGCGGTTGCTCATACATGGTGCGGAATACACTACTCAGGTCTTTGGGCGTGTAGGTCCGCTCGTTGGCGACCACCTGAGTTGAGAAAGTACACTCGTCGAACGTGCGCATTCGCCAGACTTCCTCCGAGAACGCCATCATCTGATAGGGAATCCGCAATCGTTCATGAATCTCGGCGAAAATCACGGCGGCGTCTACAGTGTGGTCGAACTTGCGGGTCGAGTACCCCTTGGCTACCATGCTACCGCTGATATCCATGAGGATGATAGCAGCAAAGTCCTTTTGATGATCGGCTCGCGGTGTGCGCACGCCTTTGAGGAACGCTTGTTCCGGTGCAACAACCAAGCGCTCCACGTGATCGGTATCGATCTCGCCACTATCGCCGCCACGGCGGCGGCGAGGTCGCCGGCCCAGCTCAAGCGTTCCAAAGCGGCGGCGCATCATGATCTCCTTGAGGCCCCTCCGCCCCGCTTCACCGTTAAGCGAGCGCAGGATCGCGGGCTCAAGCCGCCGTACCGCACTACGATAGTCGAAGTTCTCATAGTCCGTCTTCGGCGCGGCCGGACGCTCGCCCAAGCCCTGCACGATTGTACGCGGCATTGGGTTGAGTGCACCGGGATGCGCTTTGAACATGCTTGGGTCGATTAGTCGCGGAGGACCCTCGAGTTTGGGTTGCTGTCGTGAATCCGCTTCGCCATCTCGGCGGAGTTCGGCCTGCTCATCCGGGCTGCTCTCTATCTTAGCGGGGCCGCCTTCATCATTTGGAGATGCAGGAATGGGTTCTACATCCGATCGGGGCACTGAAGATTCGTTCATCTGACTATCGCCATGTTCGCGTGACGACGATTCAGAATCATCGGCGCTGCCCACCTCGATATGCAATTCCCCAAGGGCCTCGGCGTCATATTCGGCAGTGGCATCTTCCTCGGGAATGGGCCGCTCCTCTTCCGGCCGCCTCTGCGACAATCGAGCATCCTCTTCCACAAGGTCGTGCAGAATGGGCAGCATCCGCCGGGCCAGGATGTCCAGCATCTGCGGCATGGAGTCTCGGAGCAGCGCGTCCCGCACGCCGGGCCAGAGGACATCGACGTAACGATTGGCCGTACTCCCAATGTGCATCGGGCGCGCACTCTCCGGCCATACTTCATGGAGCCACCGATCCAATAGGCCTTGCTGTACTTGCTCCCTGAGGGGTGTGCTGCGCCGCCTGCCGGAAGACCACTGCGGATTGTCGGCATAGAGCGCCCGCAGGAATCGCGCCGAGCCGGGATAACGCGCCAAATGCATACGGTTTACACGCAATTCGTTCACAAAACGCGCGAACGGCATGACGGCGTCGAACGCCAGCGGGGCGATGCGGGAAAAGCTCTGCAACGCCCGCTCGCCCATCACGCCTGTGTGCTGAGCTTCACCCATCTGCTGGCAGATAGCGCCAACGATGCTTGTGCCGGGCCAGGTGTGCAGCACCCGCGTTGGATACGTTAGCGTGTGCCCGCGTGCTATATATGCCCAATCGCTGCCCGACACGACGTTCAGGCGTGAATCGCGGAGAATGAGCCGCGCGAGCGCCACTACTTCGCCATGCGTATAGCGTGTACTGCGCACGCGCGCTTCAGCCTGAGCTGCTGTGTTCGTCAATGTCGCAGAAGTCATGCCTAGGCTACTGTTACGTTGTATTGAAGAAGGAGCGCTTCCAAGACGCGGCGGGCCGCGGGGGTGGCGGCCGACAGCACTCCCTCCTGGAACCGCTCCACTAAGACTCCGGCATCATCCACGCCCTGTACCACTCCCACAAGCTCCGCCGTACTCCAGTTGCCGGCCGCGGCTACCGCGGCAATCAACTCGGGCGAGACGGCATCCTGCCAAATCGCTTCCTGCTCCAAGTCGGCGGGCACCGCACCTGCCGACCAGCGCCGGCACTGACCGACGAAATCAACCAGCGACCGGAGAACCGGAACCGGCAAGCTCTGCCCAACGCTGCGGAGTACCGCGAGCTCCTCGCCGGAGGAAGGATATGCGAGCTCGAGGATTGCGCCAAAGCGATTCTCCACTCCTTCGTTGAGCGGCTTCACGCCCGGGCCCTCCGGTTGCCCGGTTGCCACCAACCGAAAGCGCGGGTGAGCCGTTACCATTCGCCCGTCAGGCAGCGTTAGGCGCCGACCTTTGTCGAAGAGACTGTTCAACAAGGAGTGAACGTCCGAGTAGGCGAGATTATAGTCATTTATGAGCACCAAATAGCCTTTAATGACAGCTTCGAGAAATGCTTGCACCGTCCATTGGGTCTCTCCCGTGCTCAGGCGGCGGCTGACGAGAAGATCGTGCTTGGATGTTTCGCCAGTAAACGTGAGTTCTACCAACGGAAGTTGGCGCAACCGCGCCAGCGTGCGCACCAGAGCCGACTTTCCGCTCCCCGGCGGACCTTTAATGTACACTGGACGGTCAAGCACGAGCGCCGCTTCCAGCAGACGCAGCGCCGACCAACTTGAGCGCGTAAAGCACGGGAGCGCCACATCACCGGACGGTATGTTGCCGATAGGTCTGGGCACGGTGATGCCAAATTCTGCGCCCAATGCCGCTTCGAACGACTCCAGCCGGACCGGGTCCGTAATCTCGAAGCCATTTGCATCCCAGGCTCGTAGGCGTAGTCCCAAAGCCATCGAGTTTCCCGCCCACGTGTAGAGCGGCTCTTGCAATTGCAGCCTCGTGCCGTCCGGCAGCGTGCACTCGTAACGCGCGAGTGCCGGTTGCTTGCCCGGCGAATTGCTCTCCAGCGGCTGGTATACTTCGTTCTCCAAGCCGCCCGTTCGCCTTTCGGTCTCCTCCCCATGTGACATAGGCAGTGGCGTTTGCGCAACACTCGCCAATGCAACCACGCTTTCCTCCGGCACTGTAATCTCCGGTAGCAGCACGCCGCTCACGCGACGATGCGTTCTTGCCGGCCAGGCAACTGCGCGCAGCATCTTTTCGACAAGCTCGGCAGCCTCATGCCGGGCCTCGGGTGGCGCCAACGTCAGGATGGCCTCCACCGCAACCGCGGCCAAGGGGAAACCGGTAAGGCTGCAGACGCTCAGCCAGTGGACCAACGAACGGGTCGAGACGCGGTCACGCATGATCCCGCCGAGTTCCGGATGGCTTCGCAATTCCGCCGCCGCCGCTGCAACTGCCGTGCACGCCTCCAGCGGCGGCATCGCCTCTATGCGCCCCAAAATGCCCACGCGCCGTAGCTCCTGATGAATCGCCTCAGCCTCTTCTGCCGGCGGCAGGAAGTCCATAGCCACGTTCCCCGTGCCGTGACCGAACCGTCGCTCCCACGTGACGCCGATCTCCAGCGTGCCGGTATAGTTTGGATTGGCCGTGGCAATCACGCCAAACTGCGGGTGCACCGGCACCGTCACATTGCCCCACTCGCTGCCAGACAGCACCACCTGGCGGGCGTCGAGCGCCTGTGTGAAGACACTCAGCAGGTCTTGGGGTATTATGTTTACTTCGTTGAGCAGCAACTTCTTGCCGGTGAGCATGGCATCCACGGCCGGGCCGAGCACCGTGGCCGTACTGTGCGCCTGGCTGCCGGCCTGGGTGACAACCTCCACCGACTGGTAGAAATCGCTGAGCGCGGTATCGCCGCTGAACGTAATCTCAACACACGGTTCATTTGCCAGATAGCAGAAGGTCTTGGCCAAGGTCGTTTTGCCACAGCCGGTAGGCCCGGTAAGCAGAATAGAAGGGTTGGACGACTTCGTTGAAGACGCCGACTGCGTCGCAGAAGCCGACTTCGTCGAAGGCGCCGACTGCGTCGCAGGCGCGGAATCGCTGCGCATCACGTGCGCCATCTGCCTGAGCGTCGCCCTCATGCTCGCCGTGCAATGCCGGAACACCTCGTGCTCTTGGGGAACCGCGCCGGCAAAGCTCCGTGCTCCATCCCACCCGTCAAACTGGCTGGGTATCTCGCTGTAGGACGTTTCAGCGCTACGCTCTAAGGAGAGTGAGAGCGGCGGCTGACGGCGTCCGTAGGTGATGTTGCCAAGGACGAAGGCGTCCTTGTAGAGCAGCACCCCGCCACCCAGGTCATGCAGCAACCCGCCGGAGTCAGCAGCGTCGCGTTGCACCGGGCGGATTGCAGGTTGCTCCTCCTCATCACGACTGCCCAAAAGCCCGCTCAGAATATTCCGCATGCGTCCGCATCTCTCTTTCGCATTCTTGCATTCGCATGTCGCTGCCCCAGTCGCACAGCACTCACTTGGTATTTGAACGGCCGTGCGCACGCACTTTCATACCAAGCGTGCCGTTCCTAGGCGGCGACTATAGCCTCACCCACATTATAGCGTCACCGCAGCGGTACTCGTGAGGAGAGGGTCGATCTCAGAGCACACCATCCGTTCGGCAAGAGCACACTGTCCACTCGGCAAGAGCGCACCATCCCTTCGGCAAGAGCACTCAATCCGCTCGGCGAGAACACACTATCCGTTCGGCACGAGCACTCCATCCGTTCGTGCTGAGCGTGTCGAAGCATGAACGGATGGGCTGCCATTCGTGGATAGGTGGCACACCTAAGGCGGACGCCCTTGGCGAATTTCGCCCAAGTTCACGCTCTTCCAGCTTAGAGTGAGCAAGGCGTCAACGCCGTCTGCAATTGCGAATCTTCTGCAAAGTGCCGCGAGTGCCATACAGAACAATTGAGCCTACGCAGGATTGAGGCCGTCGCTGCCATGGAGCAAGACTCAGGACTGGCTGTTGCACATGCTGGGTCTCTCATCGACGCTGGCCGCTGCCCGCGAAGACCGCCAACGCAACCGCTTGCTTTGCTATAATGGTCGCAGTCGTTCTCCTAGCCGTCTCCCTCCACGAGCGCATACGAAGGGATCTATCGATGCAACTTGGCGCCCACGTGCGCACCACTGGCGGCATCGCTACCGCTTTTGCCCGGGCACAAGACCTGGGGTGCGAATGCATGCAGATTTTCAGCTCCAATCCGCGCGGTTGGCAGCGCTCGCTGCCCAAGGCAGAACACGTGGCGGCCTATACTGCCGCCCAAACGGAGACGCCGCTGCCAGCTCTCTTCCACACGCAGTATCTCATCAACACCGGCTCGCCCAAGCCGGATAACTACGACAAGTCGGTGATGACGCTTAAATTCCAACTGCAAACAGGCGACTTGCTCAACGCTGCCGGCGTAGTCACGCACGTGGGCAGTCACATGGGCGACGGCCTGGACCAGGCGTTGCCTCGGATCGAGGCCGCAATTAGCGATGCGCTGGCCGCCTCCGATACCGTGCCGCTCTTATTGGAAAACAGCGCCGGTTCCGGTGGCAACATCGGCTCGAGCTTCGAGGAATTAGGCGCCATCCTCCGCGCCTGCGGCAACCACGAACGCATCAAGCTCTGCGTCGATACGGCCCACGCCTTCGCCTCCGGCTACCACGTCGAGACAGCCGCAGGATTCGACGCTATGCTCGCGGAAATTGATGAGAATCTTGGGCTGGATCGCCTAGCGGCCTTCCACCTCAACGACTCAAAAGTGCCCTTCGACTCCCATAAGGACCGCCATGAGAATATCGGCGAAGGCTACATCGGCTTGGAAGCGTTCCGCTACATCGTCAATCACGGGGCGCTCAATGACTTGTGCGCCGTGCTGGAAGTGCCGGGATTTGATGACAAAGGACCCGATCAAGCCAACATGGACATCGTGCGGGGGCTATTAGTATGAACCCGCGCCCCGACTATAAGCTCATCGCCATCGACCTGGACGGCACGCTCATCGACCATCGGCTCACGGTGGCGCCACGGGTGAAAAGTGCGATCGCAGCCGCCCAGGCGCAAGGGGTCACGGTTACACTTGCGAGCGGTCGGATGTTTGCCGCTATGGTGCCGTTTGCCCAAGAGCTCAATATTACGGTGCCGCTTATTTGCTACCAGGGAGGTCTGGTGCGTCATCCCGTGACGGAGGAAACGACTTTCCATTTGCCTGTCCCTGCGGATTTAGCGCAGGAAGTCGTCACTCTGGCGCGTAAGCGGGGCATTCAAGTGAACGCCTTTGCCGATGACCGGTTACACGTTGAGAGCCTTACGCCTGAGGCAGAGGTTTACATGCGCATTGCCCGTGTAGAAGCTACGGTTGTGCCAGATCTCACCGCCTTCTTACAAGATAAACCCTCCACCAAGCTCGTGCTCGTGAACCTCGACGAAAGCAATACGAACCGTCTCGTCGAGGAACTCACCGATCACTTCGGCAGCCGCTTGGGTATCACGAAGTCACACCCTTACTACACCGAGGCAATTCATCCGGACGTATCCAAGGGGCGTGCCCTCACGCAGCTTGCCAACGTGCTCGATATTTCACTCGACCAGACAGTTGGCATAGGAGACAATCTGAACGACCTCAGCCTCGTTGAGACTGCCGGTTTCGGCGTTGCAATGGGAAACGGCGATCCACGCGTAAAGGCGGCGGCGGACTTTGTAACTGCCACCTATGAAGAGGATGGTGTCGCCGTGGCTATCGAGAAGCACGTACTGCGTGCCTGATAGTCAATGCGGGTTTTCAGGATTGCGCTCTTGAATTGCCGACACCGACAGAGGGCCTTCTGGGAAATCATCAGCAACGTGATTGCAGAGTCTCTGTGCATCTTGCCGCAGGACTTCAGCTCACGTAGGAACCTTGAACGAGTGCCTGTTTGCGCACTCTGACGCGGAATGCAAGCTTGTCGTCTTTCCCGCACAAGCGGGAATCCATCTTTTCCTGGACACGTGGACTCCTGCTTACGTGGAAGCGACGATTCGCGTAGAAATGATAACCGGCGCATGTATCATCGCCGGACGCCAGTGCATTAGGACGGCTGGATTACTTCCACAGGCATGACCACAGTACTGAAGTGCGGCCAAGTTTGGCTGCTCGCCTTGTAGTCTCACTCCGAATCTCTCAATTCAATGACCAAACAAATCTTCACCGCATCCGATCCTTCCGCAATCAAACGCGCCGCGGCAATACTACGTGAAGGCGGCATCGTCGCCTTTCCCACGGATACTGTGTACGGGCTTGGCGCCAACGTCTTTCTGCCGCAGGCGCTTGAAAAGGTTATGGATGCCAAGCAACGACCGGATGAAAAGTCTCTGCCGGTCCTGATTGCGGACCGCGACCACCTGCGGAAACTGGTCACAGATGTTCCGCCAAGCGCGGAACGGCTGATAGAGGCGTTCTGGCCGGGGGCGCTCACAATCGTCTTGACGAAGCAACCTCGTCTCTCGCCGCTGCTAGGCGAAAGCACGCTGGCCGTGCGCCAACCCAATCATGCGGCACTTATCGCCCTGCTCGAGGCCGCAGGCTTTCCACTCACCGGCACGAGCGCCAACCGGAGCGGCAGACCGGCTGCCACATCCGCTCAAGAGGCGCAAGAGCAACTAGGGAACTCAGTAGACCTGATACTCGATGGCGGACCCGCTTCCGGCAACACACCTTCCACCGTCATTGACTGCACGAGAGAGCCCGCTCACATCCTCCGGGAAGGCGCGCTCAAGCGGAGCGCACTAGCCGCTGTTCTAGGAGACCTTGCGCCCTAGCCCACAGTCCGGCTTCATTGGCAAAACTCAAGGTCTCTGCTACCTGGCCCCGCGGTACCCAGATTACGGCGTGCACTTCCGGACTCTCGTCGCTGGTTTTGCCGCCGACATATTCCATCAAGTAAAACAACGCGGTTTTCGCGATTTGCCGGCCGCGCGCGCGAAAGGCATAGCGAATCGTGCCGACACGCTCCACGATCCGCGCATCCACGCCGGTTTCTTCCTTTACCTCTCGCACCGCAGCATCGCTTGAGGTCTCGCCCTGCTCCAAGTGGCCTTTTGGGAATATCCAGCCGTCGTGAGCGCTGCTCTGCGTAACCAGCACCGCAACCCGTCCGTCTTCCTCGCGGAACACGATGCCGCCCGCAGAATGCTCTTTCTGCATGCGCCGTGACCGTTTGCGGTTGCGCTGCGGTGGTTTCGGCCCCCTGGTACGCTGCTTCATGCGATCGCGATTCATCTCTTTTGCAGTCACCCACACCGGGTAACTATACTTAAGCCATATGCTCAAGCAGTTGAGCTATTCATATCCACGCGATTAGGAAAAGTTGGTACAAGAATACCACGTTCCTGGAGCAGACGGCGGAGGGAATTCAATGAGTATAACGATAGATTTGTTGACCGAGATACTGGCTCAGGCGCGTGTGTCATCCCGCGCCGTTGCGCAACTTTCCACGAAGGCCAAGAATTCAGTGCTCCTGGCGGTGGCCGATGCCCTCGAGTCAGAGGCTGAATTCCTCATTGCGGAGAACAGCAAAGATGTCGCTGCGGCCACCCAGTCTGGACTCGATCCCTACACGATAGACCGTCTTACGCTTTCACCAAAGGTCCTCGCGGGTATTGCCGGTGACGTCCGCAAAGTAGCCGCTCTCGAAGACCCGGTGGGCGCTGTTACCGCGATGCGCACGGTCGAGAGTGGGATCACGGTGGGTCGGATTCGGGTGCCCTTCGGCGTTGTCGGCGCGATCTACGAGTCGCGGCCGAACGTAACGGCGGACATCGCCTGTCTTTGCTTCAAGTCCGGCAATGCCGTTGTGCTGCGCGGCGGCTCGGAGGCCATATTCTCGAATGTCGCCCTCGCCCACGTGATTCACGACGCCGGGGTCGCCGCCGGAGCGCCCATGCATTGGGTGCAGCTCGTCGAAGATACCGACCGCGCTCTCGTGCACCGTCTCCTCCAAGCCAAGGGGGAGATTGATCTCGTAATTCCCCGCGGCGGCGCCGGTCTGATCAACTTCGTCGTCGAGAATGCCACGGTACCCGTTATTGAGACCGGAGCAGGCGTCTGTCATACCTACGTGGATGCCCACGCCGACTTGGAGAAGGCACAGCGCATTGTGGTGAATGCCAAGACCCGACGGTATTCGATCTGCAACGCACTCGACACGCTGCTGGTGCACGCAGACGTCGCACAGCAGTTTCTCCCCAACGTCTTTCACGATCTCGTTGCGGCCGACGTGGAAATTCACGGCTGTCCGCGCACCCAAGCTATCCTCGGCGAATCCCCTCACGTGCTACCTGCCATTGACGACGATTGGGGCAAGGAATTTCTGGCGCTCACCATGGCAGTGAAGGTGGTGGATAATTTCGACGCCGCTATGGAGCACCTACACACCTACACGTCCGGCCACTCCGAGGCGATCGTTACGCAAGACTATACTGCGGGACAGCGCTTCATGCGCGAGGTGGACGCCGCTGCCGTTTACTGGAACGCCTCGACTCAGTTCACTGACGGCGCGCAGTTCGGTCTCGGCGCCGAAGTGGGCATTAGCACACAGAAGCTCCACGCCCGCGGTCCTATGGCGCTTGAAGAAATGACCACGTACAAGTGGATCATCTACGGAGACGGCGACATCCGGCCCCTCTAGCAATGCCTACGTCCGTTGAAGCCCTGCTAATTCTTCGGCTCGGGCGTTTGCACCACCGTGGGCCCCGCCGGGGTAGGCGTAGGTACCTGGCCTGGCGGCGGAGGAATGATCAACTTCTGTCCAATCGAAATAGGATAGGGGTTTTCTAAGTCATTCGCATTGGCGATGTCTTGCCACGTCACGCCTGGAAACTCATCGGCTATGGTACTTAATGTGTCTCCGGACTCTACCGTATACATGGACTCTTCAGCCGGCGGCGCCGTGGGCTCCGCATCTGGCGTAGCGCTCGGCCGAATAATGGTGATGGTCGGCGAGGGTGTGGGAGTGGCCTCTTCTCCATTGTCATTGCCAATGAACGGGATGCACCCGCCGACGAGTAAGACCACAACTAGACCCAGCAGCGCTACGTGCTTAAATGAAACTCGAAATCGGTTCATGCTATCTCTCTCCACTAGGTAAGAACGCAAAACGCCGCCGAATTCAACCCAAGTAGAACTCACTAAATGAGGTACGTAGGGTCGAGCTCTGTAGCTTTGCCACCAAGCAAAAGGTGCCAAAACATCGAATTACATGCCTTACAAGCTACAAGTCTTCCCGCTGGCACAGTGTCACGTATATTGTAAGTCTTTCGAGTAGTTTGGCCGAAACCAGGACACAAGTTTCCTAGCCGCCTGGAAGCAATTCTAACCACCTCCCAGAGTCGGTCTCATCCACTCCCAGACACCCACATCTAATGTAGTACAACCATAAAGGGTGTGACAAGTTCGTCAGCGGCTACCCCAAATCTGTGAATTTGCAGTAAGTGCTACAGCAAGGGGTAAGAGCGGCCCTCCACTCTGAAACCTGATCGCTTCACTTCCTCCCTAGCAAACGACACCGTTAGAGCGTAATTAATTCATCTGGTAAATGTTCCAGACGATTTAGATAGCGGAGAACGATCTCGTTCTCTCTGAACGTCAGGCTGGTGATACCCGTATTGGAGTGGTTGAAATTAAAGTTTTCGTGAGCTTTGCTGCCGAGCAAGGCATGCAAGATATGGCTGGCCGCGGTACCGTGAGTGATGATGGCAACGTGCTCATCTGTGCTCTTTGCCATGGTGCGTAAGGCTTGCGCCACGCCCACCAAACGTGGGAGATACTCAACCTCTTGCTCGGGCGGACGGTTCCACCAACCGGCATTCGAGAAGTCTGTTGGAGTGATGAAGCCGGGGAACTGCTCTTCCACCTCCGCGCGGGAGAGCCCCGGAAATCCGCGCGCGCCTTGACCGTCACCTTCGTCGTGCCGTATACCGCCCAATTCGTGCAGGTCCAGCCAAATCTCGGCCCGGAGGCCAAGCGCGGCTGCCACGGGCTGCGCCGTCTGGAGCGCCCGCCGCATCGGGCTGCAGAAGAGGCGCGTAATCGCGAAGCCCGATCGATCCATGGGCAGCGGCTGCGGTGGGTCCTCCGGAGCCAATCTTTTACTTAGATGCTCACCAAGCAACACAGCCTGTTTCCTGCCAACTTCAGTGAGCGCGGGATCGGGTAGGTAGCTCCGTTCTTCCGGCGGCACACTATCCAAGGGTATGCCACGTCGGTACGTCACGTGGCCGTGACGGATGATGTATAACCTCATGCTTATCTCATTCTTGTATCATTATGTAATTGCACAGCACTCTTTGGGCATCCTATCTTGGCTTGCAGAGCCACTCGATAGAAAGTCAGGCCCATAAAATATTGGCTTCGCCTCGCGATGCTCTACCCTCGCCCGCCTGCCGCCGTCGGCGCCCGGAGACTTACCTGCCGTCGCGCGGTCTGAAGTCCTGGTGCACCTTGCTCTCGGTAGGTTTGTCCTGGTCTTGATACTTGCTCCCAAGGCCGGGCGAACCGTAGGGCCGGTCCACCGGCGTCGTCAGTGTGAGGAAAGAAATCTGCCCGATAAACATGCCCGGATAAAGCGGAATAGGGAGCTTCGCGACGTTGGAAAGCTCTAGGGTGATCGTGCCGGAGAAACCGGGATCGATGTAGCCCGCCGTCGAATGGATGATCAGACCGAGCCGCCCCAGGGAACTCTTGCCTTCCAGGCGACCCACCAAGTCATCGGGCAATCCCACCCGCTCCAAGGTCGTTCCTAGAGCGAATTCTCCCGGATGGAGCACGAAATGCTCGTCCTCCTCTACCTCGATACTTTGCGTGAGATCGGGCTGCGGCTCACGTACGTCAATGTGCGTGTACCGACTGTGTTGGAAGATGCGAAAGTGCCTTCCCAGCCGCAGGTCTACACTGGACGGCTGCACGTGTTCCGCTGCAAACGGCTCGATGCGCAATCGTCCGGCTGCGATCAATTCAGAAATTGTGCGGTCGCTCAGGACTGACATATTCGGTTTCTTGCAGTACTCTACAGGCAATGGTCGCGGCTTCACTGTCAGTATAGAGCAGTAAACGCTGACCTGCTGGCGTTTCCCGTATCTTCGCCAACCGTCGCAGATGCACGACACAGAAGATGTTTCGCGTATGCTTCATGGTATGCTGCATCTATCTATGACAAGGATGGATTAAGGTAGATGCTGTCATCTAGCGGAGGAATCCACTATGGATGAGGCACAGGTCGACGCCCTAATTGAGATGACGTTGAAGCAGGCGTTCGGGCAAGGCGCAGAGATCGTCGACTGCACCGAGATCCCTGGGGTGGGAACCAAGAGGCACGTCCACAAACTGGCAGTGGCAACGCCGGGAGGCGAGCAGTTGAAGCTTTTCGCTAAGACCGGCACGGACTTTCAGGTGCGGGTAGAAGCCGCGCTCTATCAGGATGTACTGGGATCTGAGTTTACGGCAGCCCCAAGGTTCATTGCCGCCACTAAGCGCGACGGCGTGCACTGCTTCATTACAGAGGAAGCGGCCGGCGAACCTCTGGACGGCACGAACCAAGACCACGTGGTTGCCGCATTTCGCACGCTTGCACAGTTTCACCGGCAGGGGCGACCGCATGTCGGTGCCCTCATGGACCTCTTTACCGGGCCAACGAGTATCGTCACCCATTGCGCCAACCCGAAAGACATGTTTCACCGCATCTTCAAAATTTGGGGCCTTGCCACCAACTTCGGCATCACCAAAGACGACCTTGCTGTTTTCTACGACCCGCGTGTGCTCGACCTAGTACTCAACGAGGAGCCGACGCTAGTACACGGGGATTTCGGCCCGAATAACCTCTTGATCGATCCGGCGGCACTGAAGGTGCGGTTCATTGACTTTGGCTTTGCCAACGTACGCGCCGCGAGTTCGGACTTCATGTACGAGTTCGACTTTGGAGATACCTTTGGCGACCACTTGGAAACGGGACTCCGCGCCTACTGGGAGAGCTCGGACCAAGGCGTATCCTACGAGACGTTCCGGGTGCGCCAGGCCTACTGGCACGCCAGCTACTACGCCGACGTGTTCTCGTGGCATTTGCAGAAGGAAGACCTAGAAGACGAAAACCGCCGTGGTGACAGAGTGGATGCGCTGGAGTGCATTAGAAATGGTGGCCGGTACATTGGCGCGCACATTGCGGGCTAGCAAATTGCAGCCGTTACCCAAGGCGCGGCACTACTGCGCCCACATGCTAACTGCCTCCCGTTCATGCTATCCTACCGTGTAAGTACGTTCCGCTTTCACGTTAGCTATCAGTAGACAGGAAAGGAAACGACGGCATGCAAGTTAAGTCGAAGCTCGCGCTGCTGGGCGGCCCTAAGTCGGTGCAAAGCGAACCCGGCAACATCTTCACCTGGCCCATCGTAACCCCGGAACATGAAGAAGCCGTCTTGGAAGTGCTGCGCCGGGGCGGCATGTCCGGCACGGATGTGACCCGGCAATTCGAGAAGGAGTACGCGGACTGGGTTGGGACGACGTATGCGCTTGGCGCAAACACGGGAACTGAGGCGCTGCGCGGGGCGATGTTCGGTTGCGGCGTGGGCGTGGGTGACGAAATTATCTCCCCCAGCGTGACGTATTGGGCGTCGTGCCTGCCGGCCTTTTCCTTGGGCGCAACCGTCGTTTTTGCAGACATCGACCCAGACACACTCTGCATTGATCCCAACGACATCGAGCACCGCATCACCGAGCGCACCAAGGCCATCGTTGCCGTGCACTACTGCGGTCACCCTGCCGACATGGACCCCATCATAGAGATCGCGCGCAGGCACAACGTCAAGGTCATTGAGGATGTTTCCCACGCCCACGGCGGGCGCTACAAGGGGAGAACAGTGGGCGCTATCGGTGACGTGGGCGCCATGTCGCTCATGAGCGGCAAGTCGTTTGCCACGGGCGAAGCGGGCATTATGACCACCAACGACCGCGAGATCTACGACCGCGCGCTGGCGTTCGGCCACTACGACCTGTATTCAGAAGAAAACCTGGAGACCGAGTATCTCAAGCCCTGGGCCGGCTTGCCGCTCGGCGGCTACAAATTCCGCGTAAACCAGCTCAGCTCCGCCATGGGCAGGGTGACGCTGAAGTACTACGACGGCTACGTAGCAGAAATCCAGGAGGCCATGAACTACTTCTGGGACCTCTTGGATGGCGTACCCGGCATCGCGCCGCATCGTCCCGCCAAGGACTCCGGCAGCACCATGGGCGGCTGGTACGCGGCTCGGGGGCTCTATCGTTCGGAAGAGGTTGGCGGTCTTTCGATCTCGCGCTTTGCGCAGGCAGTGTCTGCAGAAGGCGCTCGCTGCGGGCCGGGCACCAATAATCCCCTCCACCTGCATCCGCTCTTCCACGAGGCGGACGTCTACGGCCACGGCAAGCCCACTGTCATTGCAAACTCCAATCGGGATTTGCGCCAGCCCAGGGGCAGTCTGCCGGTCAGCGAGGGAATCGGTAGCAGAACCTACAGCATTCCGTGGTTCAAGAAGTTTCGGCCGCAGGTTGTCGAAGAGTACGCGACTGCGTACCGCAAAGCCGCCGAGAACTACGAGGAACTGCTGGAAGACGATTCCAGCAGCGGGGAGAACATCGGCACGTGGCGGTTCTTTACTCCGGCGTAGCTGTGAAGGCGCCGAGCAAGTCCAGTGGCCGTCAGCGGACTTTTCAGGTTAGGACCACGGGGACATCCTGGGGTCGGTAACCAAGTTCGTGGGGAAGTCCCTGGCTGAGATCAAAAGAAGGCATCAAGCGCCTGTCGTACGATTGTACGGCAGGCGCGTCTTCACTTCTGGACAACTCTTGCTTCTTCCGCCTGATCTTATTGGCATGACGTTGCAGGCCGATCCAAGATACGCCCCCTTCAACCCACCTACATTTCCCAAAAGGGAACCGCGATTCCGTCAACTTCCGGTAGCGCAGGTTTGAAACCTGCGCCGGTTCCCGATCAGCACTGACAGACCTGTCGCTCCCGCACCTCGCTCCTTCCCAAGCCCTGTCTGAGCCTTGACCATCCCATGTGTTTGGTAATGTAGCGCGGGGGCTTGTCCCCCGCCGAGGCTGCACGCACAATTCTTCCATGGCCGGATGCGTGCCCTAGCAAGACGTTTCGCTGTGTCTTGCAAACCCATTCGCACCTTGCGCGAGCAATAGCTCCCCGGACCGGCGAGCGTAACCGTAGGTTATTCCCGGCATCCTTCTCCGTTGGGCATTCTTTCGACTTTCCGCTGCAATGGCTTACACTGTCAGTAGGAGGGTCTCGTGGCACGCGGAGAGAGGTAACAGGTATGGATCAGTTTGGAATACTCCTAATCGTGGGAGTCCTCATCATTAGCGCTTGGCTCATCGTTCCCCGCATCTTTCCCCATCCGCAGATGATTTGCACACGCTGCGAGGGCACCGGCGCGGTGGATGAGAGATGGCCCAATCCCGATGAACCTAGCGGATGGCACGAACTCAAGGGCAGTTGCCCCAAGTGTGACGGCAAAGGCAAGGTGCGAGCAGCCTAGCGCAAACTAACTGCTTTGGGCTTGCCATCAGATCCGCTCGCGGGCTTGTGTTTCGGTCTTGGATAGGCCCACCCACGGCTGCCCATACGTTTGTGATCGAACGCAGCGGTTAGGAAGGCCAAGGGTTACAAATGCAACTCATACCCATCGAGGCCGCGCCCGAGGATCAGCGGCAGCGTCGACCCATAGTCACCGTCACTTTGGTGGCGATTAACATCGGCATGTTCGTGGCGGCGCATTCCCTTGGTTGGAGCGCACAAGAGTACGGTCTGCGGCCCGCCGGGCTCTGGGCGGGCGATATCGACCAACTTCGCAACCTCCTACTCGCCGCCTTTCTCCACTTCGGCTTGCTCCACATAGCCGGCAACATGCTCTTTCTCTGGGTGTTTGGCGCCAACGTTGAAGATGAGATGGGACATCTGGGGTTTGCCGCCTTCTACCTCTTTTGCGGGCTGGGCGCGGGCATCATCGAGTCCGCGATCTTTGCTAGCGACACGATACCGCGCATCGGCGCGAGCGGCGCCATCGCCGGAGTCCTCGGTGCGTATCTCGTACTCTTTCCACTGTCGCCCATCGGCATTCTATCCATACACGTCTTCGCCATCTGGGTGCTCGGCCTTCTCGTCGGGCAAGGTGAGCGGCGCCCGCCGACGTTTGACGTGTCTGCCCTCATCGTCATTGGCGTCTGGCTAGTGCTTCAGATCATGGGCTCGCTGAGCTCGGTGGGAGGCGGAGGGGGCGGCATTGCCTACACCGCGCACCTGGGCGGGTTTGCCGTCGGCTTCTTGGTTGTACAAGCCCTGCGGCGCAGCTTTGGATTCGCACCCGATGCGAAAGACGATGTCCCGTCCATCATGAGGGTAACGGGTAGGCAACTCCTCGTGGCCAGACGCCCGTTGCCGGCCGGACACAAACTCACTCCGGAAGACCTGGAACCGTACGCGTGGCCCCACGACCTTCCCGAGGGGTGTTTCAAACCGGACGAGGCAGACCGCCTGTACGGGAGGCGCCTGCTGCGAGTGCGCTATCGCTACCAAGCCATTCTAAGCACAGACTTGCAGGCGGATGATACTGTGCTGCCGTAGGAGAAGCGTTCGAGCCTTGTCACACGAAGATCGGCACCGTACGTGCACAAGGTCCCAGCGTGGACTCACTTCGGCGGTAGTTTAACGATAGTGAACCAGAAATCGTCCAACGACTGCACCACCGTGGCAAACTGCTCCAAGCCTACCGGCTTGGTGATGTAGCAGTTCGCATGTAGTTCGTAGCTCTTCAGAATGTCTTCATCCTGCGATGACGTGGTGAGCACGGCAACCGGGATCGCCTTGAGGCCTGGGTCCTCCTTGATGTCGGCCAAAACCTCGCGTCCGTCTTTGCGCGGCATGTTGAGATCAAGCAGAATTAGATCCGGGCGGGGCACGTCACGATACGTACCCTCCTGCCGTAGGAATGCGAGCGCCTCGACACCATCGTCAACTACGTGCAGGTTATTTCGAATCTTGCTACCGAGCAGAGCCTCCTGGGTTAGGAGAACGTCAGCGGGATCATCCTCAACGAGCAGTATCTCAACCGGTCTCCCGGTAAGTTTTGCATTCATGCGTCATCTCTCCGGATCTTGGGCAAGGCAAAGTAGAACGTGGATCCTGCGCCTGACTCTGATTCGACCCAAATCCGGCCGCCGTGACGCTCGACGATCTTCTTGCACACTGCCAAGCCGATACCCGTGCCCGAGTATTCTTCACGGGTGTGCAGCCGCTGGAAAATCACAAAGATGCGCTCGGTATACTCCGGCGCAATCCCGATGCCGTTATCACGCACAGAAAAGACCCATTCATTGCCCTCGTCCGCCGCTGCGACGTGGACGCACGGCGCTTCCTCGTCCCGATACTTGACGGCGTTGGCGACGAGATTTTGAAACAACTGAATCATCTGCGTCGCGTCCGCAGTAACCGTCGGCAGCGGGTCATGCGTGACACGCGCGTTACTTTCCGCGATGGCAAGATCAAGGTTCTCTAAGGCTTCCTGCAACGCAACTGCGGTATCCGTCGGGGCGAACTCCTTGCCGCGTGTCGCTACCCGAGAGTACAGCAAGAGATCATTGACGAGCGCCTGCATCCGCGTCGCTCCGTCAACGATGTAGTGGATATAGACGTTCGCTCTTTCATCCAGATCGGCCGCGTAGCGCGCCTCGAGCAGACTGCAAAAACTAGCGATCTTGCGCAGCGGCTCCTGGAGGTCGTGCGACGCGACGTAGGCAAACTGCGCGAGCTCTTGGTTAGAGCGGCGGAGCTCCGTCACGGCTTTTTCGAGTGCACGCTGGGCGTCTTCCAGCTTCTCGTATGCAAACACATTGGCGATTGTACCGGCGATCTGGGCGCCAATCCGTTCCGCCTGCGGTAGGTGATTCTCGTCGTATGCGTATGGTTGCAGCGATCGGATGTTCAAGGTACCGACTATCACGCCGCGGGCGACGAGGGGCACGGCGATCCGGGTTTGAAAATCGCCGCCAAGTTCGCGCGCCGGTTGCTGCCCGGCCTCTTCCTCTTCGGCCGGCGTCCTGAATAAGAGCCCGCGGCGTTCGCGGGCAAGAATGTCGCTAATGCCCTCCGGTATTATTTCGTGCACTACACCTCGTTCCCAGCCCGGTATGTCGCCCCCCGCCGAGTACACAGCCTGCACGGTTTGCGCTTCCAGATCGATGGCCGCGATGGAGAGCCGATCAAATGGAATGAGGAGCGAAACTTGGTGGGCAAACTGCTCGTAGATTTCGTCGATATTGAGAGTTGAACTGATGATGCGGCCAATCTCTGCCAAGACCGCATATTCGGTGGCTTGCTGCTCGGGCGAACTTTGCCGAGAAGTGCTGACCTGTCCTGACGCCTCACTCATCTGATGCTCCCAGCGGCCGGTGGCATTTAAAGCACGGACTGAAACAGGAGAGCGCCCCAAGCGCGCCCCTCTGACACACATTCGACGCGAGTATGCTAGAGTGGTACATACATTTACGTGACAAGTCTACCACACTAATCGATCAGGGGAGCCTACGACGGTATGGACACGAATATCTTCGAAATCCTCCTCGTGGAAGACGATAGCGGTGACGCTGAATTGCTCTACGAGTTGCTTGCACAGGTGCCGAACATGCAGTTCGATGTTACGCACGTGACGCGACTCGCTGAGGCAAGCGAGCAGACGAAAGTAGAGCCTTACGACGTTATCCTGCTTGACCTTGCGCTGCCGGACAGCCACGGCATGGATACCATACGCGCGATGGTGAGTGCCGCTCCTACGATTCCCATAGTCGTGCTCACGGGTCTCAACGATGAAGAGACCGGCCTCGAAGCGCTCAGGAACGGTGCACAAGACTACCTCGTTAAGGGTCAGGTGGACAGCAGCGCAGTAACGCGAGCCATGCGATTTGCTATGCAGCGGCACCGCGAACCGACTTCGTAACGAGGGCCGCACGTCGACCGAATCTGCGCCTGCCCAGGTGCCGGTATTCATCACTGCGGTCATCACCGGACGGCCCGCCTAAGCAGCCGGGCGCGGTAGGGCTTGCCTGTTCTCGCAACGGGAACGGGCCCGGCGCGGGCGCGCCGGGGCAGTCACACGAACATGGCGGATATCAACCGCTTCTCAGTGCGTAGACTCTTAATTCCCGCAGCTACCTACAGTTGCTTCTCTTCCATGATCTTGGAGACAATCCTCACGGCCGCGTCACTATCGGTTCGTGCCGAATTTATGACAAAGTCATAGAGGGACGGATCATCCCAATCCACGTTGAACATGCGGCGAATGTAATTGCGGCGCTCCCTATCGGAGCCCTGCGCTACTTCCTCAGCCTCGCCGAGGTTCATTCCGATCGTCCTGGCGTGATGACGGGCGCGAAATTCAAGGGGAGCGACAAGACGCAGTCTCAGCACGCCGCGCAAGTCTCCGAGGATAATGCCCGCGCCCCGTCCGACAATGATAGCGTTGTCACGCCGGGCAATCTCGCGAACCACCGAGCGCAGCGCTGTGCGGACAATCTCGGGCCGCACGCCACCCTCTTCACGCCGCGTCGACAGTTGGCGCCGCACATTCCCTCCCGTGATTCGGGACAACACACTTTGAATTGCGCTGGGCTCTAGCCGCTCGTCGAACGCCCGCACCACACCCGTGTGTACTTCGAGTTCCGCGGCGACTTGCTGGATGAGCCTGTCATCGTAGAGAGGGTAGCCAAGCGTGTCGGTAAGCTTGTCCGTGAATTCGACTTCGCCAGTGCCAAGTTGCCGTGAAATGGTGATTATCGCCATAAGAAACTCCTAGTCTACCGCATACCCGACCGCGGCCAGGGTGTCTTCCAAGAAGTGGCGCGCGCGTTTGGCCTGGTGGTTAACCTCGTCAAGGGCCTCGCCGCTCAAACACTCAACCACGCACGGGCCGGCAAAACCCGCGTCCTTGAGCGCGCTGAACACCGCGGGAAAGTTCACTAGGCCGTCACCCGGAGTGACCATCACGTCGCCTTTCTGACCGCCCACTTCGTCCTTGATGCACATGGCGCCAACGATTGGAGCGATTTCGCGAATATGCGCCAGCGGGTCCTCACCGGCGTAGAAGAGCAAGTTACCCGCGTCGTAGCAAATCTTGAAATTCTGGTGATTCACCTTCTTCCACGATTCGATGGTTTCCCGCGTCGTATTGCTCAGGCCGCCGTGGGGCTTGAGCATGAGGGTGATTCCCTTGTGCAACGCATACTCAGCACACTCGCGCATGATGGCGTAGTAGGTGTCGTACTGTGCGGGATCGGAAGCGCCACCGGTCATAACGTGACGGAAACCAAGCTGTGCCACGTAATCGAGCTCGCGATTGAGCGCTGCCACGCCCTCTTCTACGCTCGTAAGAGGGTAGGAAGCCATCATGATCGCGAACTTAAGGCCGGCATCCCTTACTGTGCGCTCAATCGCCGCCACCTCATCCGGTGTTGAATTGTAGTCAACGAGGCGCGTGGGCCCCATGCTCATGGGGCCGAAGTACTTGAATCCGGCTGCCCGCATCCCAGCAGCCGCGGCCTCAACACCAAATTCCCGCCAGGGCCGAGTAAAACATCCAAGTTGAATCTCCATAACCGATATTTCTCCTCGCTACGCTAGCTTCTTTGAGTCACCATTTTGCGTTAATTCTCCGTCCACCTACGATTCCGACGGCATTGTGCCGGCAGGCCGCGCCGCACTGGGCCGAAAGTCCGGCACCGACAAGAGCTTTGAATTCTGTTCAATCGACTCCGCGGCCAAGATAGCCGGCGCAGCGGTATCCATCGCGCGATAGAGGTCAAACTCCAGCGGCCTCGTGCCCCTCACGGCATCCCGAAACGCCGCGTGCACATAGTAGTCGGCGTCACCGTGGCCGCTGCCGCGCGCCTCAGTGGGGGCGTCCGTGCGCTGAAACTGCCAGTCCACCTCCGCCATATCGTGCATCTGGGCCCTTGCAAGCCACATCTTCGGTCGCTCGCGGGCAGACCGCCGCCATTCCACGGATCCCTGCGTCCCCATGATTTGATACCAGTGGTAGTCACGCGGCGGTTGCGGCTGCGCAAAGCTCGCGGCCAACCGCAAGATGGCGTCCTTCTCCGTCTTCATCAAGCTCACCTGCATGTCCGGTTGGGGGATTACGGGGTGCGAGTAGCTCGGACCCTGCGTACTCATGCCTGTAACCGACACCACCCGATCATCGAGCACGTACAACAGCGGACTCAGCTCGTGCGGCAGATAGTGGATAGA
This sequence comes from Chloroflexota bacterium, assembly GCA_965216245.1. Lineage (GTDB taxonomy): Bacteria > Chloroflexota > UBA11872 > VXOZ01 > VXOZ01 > VXOZ01. The sequence goes on along the minus strand of OZ244145.1, from coordinate 2,809,576 downwards.
GGGCATGAGCGCACTCCACGTAGGCTCGGCCTCGGGGTGATCGGGAACTTCCGTGGGGCCGTAAAACGTGCCGGTCTCCTTTTCCCAGAAGAATTGGGAGACGTAGTAGTGAAAATACTGCCCCTCTACAAAGGTAACCCTACCGAGTTGGCCTTCCGCCACCATATCGTGCCAGGCTTGCATTACTCCCATGTAGCGCGTCTGCTCCGCCAACTGGTAGACCTTGCCGGAGCGCTCAGCGGCCACGACAATGCGCCAGCAGTCCTCGATATAGTGCGCCGCCGGCACTTCCGCGTTGACGTGCTTGCCAGCCTCAAGGGCTTGCGCCGCCAGCGCACCCTGACGCGGGCTGCGCACAGTCAAGGCGATGGCTTCCACGTTCGTATCAGCGAGTATATCTTCGTATTGCGCGTAGGTGGCTACGCCGTCGCTATCATTGAGAGCAGCGAGCGCACGCTCATGTGTGGCAGTGATTGGATCACAGAGCGCGACAATGCGGTAGCCCGGCACACTCTGCAGCAAGCGAATCCAGTGAAGACCGCGACCCCCCAAACCGGTCACACCAATCCGGATTTCATCCATTACCTATTCCTTTGATCTCAAGACCGTCTACAGTCTGCCCATATGTTCAAGAGTCATTCCTGCCTCGCGAGACGAGAACCATCCCAAAGCTGCTTGAGCAATACTCGTGCGCAGCTTGCACCACAGCGCCGTAAGAATGAGAATGGTCAGACATCTATTGCGCTTCCGCGCCAATTGCCGCGCCGGTGCGCAACGGCTGCGCTGCCGCCAGAAACTCGTCAGACGTTATCGTTCCCGCAATGTCCCGCAACTCGTAGTCGTGGATCGCAATGTTTGTGCTGAGGAGACCGTCAATTGTCTCGCCTGTTTCGATGCCGGTGGTGCAATCGCGCAGCAGGATGAGACCGTAGCCGCGCTCGCGCATGGCAATCATGCCGTAGTCGCGGTGGGGAATACAGAGATTGGTGGCAAAGCCCACGTAGAAGAGATAGAGAATCTGGCGGTGCGCACAGAGCCGGTGGAGTTGAGGGCCGTTGGCGATCACAAAGTCGTCCGGTTGCGGAAACACTGAATCGTCGATGTAGCGGTCCTGATTGATCTGCTCGATTTCATCGGCCCACGTTTCCGTACGATCGGCGCGCAGGTGCGCCCACTCCCCTTTGCGCTTCGCAAAGTCTTCAGGCGGCCAGGCCGGCGCGGATTGCGGTTGTGGCGCCAACTCGCTGTCGCCTGCATAGCGCAGCCACTGGGGAAACTTGTGCGCCACATTTGGCGAGGGCGCGTGAATAACGGTTACACCGATTTCGCGGCAGGCGTCAAGCACCGGCCTAATCCGCTCTCGGCAAATCTGAGACGTCCGTTCCACGTGACTCGCCGTAATGTGGATGTCCCAGCAATCAACCAGCACAATACCGGCCTGCTCCGGCGGCACTTTCAGGTCATTGAAGCGATAGCCGAAGTGTTCTTCGCGAAATGGGAGGTCCGGCGCGCTTGGTTCATGTACAATACGCCGTGTTGAAACCGCTAACGCTGCCATAACGCTCCCTCCATCATGCTACACCGCCGCCTGCCGATTCACAGCACTTGGCGGAAACCACCCACACTTACCAAGACTATGGTGCAGCGGACGCCACATTGTCAAGAAATAAGGGCATCTCACGGGGCGCTCTGCAATTCCGCCTCCGAGGACATTCTCTTGTTCTCCCACCGACTCTGCCCATTCACTTATAGAAGCCCGATCACATTGCAGTATGTTGACTATACAAGGCTATCTTCTTCGGAATTAGTAGACCTAGGCTTGATAGCTTCGCGGGGCTGCGTTTCTTGTCATTCCATGTATGTGTCAGGTAATTCGTTGACAGAATTGGCACTAGAATGGGCAAAGAAGGCCAACAGGGAGGCGTATAGATACGAATGTGTTAGACGGTACTGGCCATGTACGAGGGAAGAATTCGCCCTTAGGGTCGTCACTCCGGCTTCCGCCGGAGTCCAGGGCACGCAGAGAAGATGGATTCGCTAGACTCACAAACGAAGTGCAACACCATGCTAAGGTGTTGCCATGGGAACATACTATCGTCAACTTTCCATTGAAGAGCGGTGTGAACTGGCCCGGCTTCACACCGCGGGACAGTCGTACCGGCAAATTGCTGCAGCTCTGGATCGCGCGCCATCGACCATTATGCGGGAGGTGAAACGCAATGGGTCTCGTACGCAGGGCTACCAAGCGGGGTATGCCCACGAACAGGCGTGGGCGCGGCGCTGGGTTGGCGGCAAGTTGGAACGGGATGCTGCGTTGCGCAAGACCGTGCTGGAGTACTTGCAATGCGGCTGGTCGCCGGAGCAGGTGGCAGGACACATGGCGCGGGATGCCGGTGGACCGGTCATCTCCCACGAGACCATCTATCGTTTCATATACGGACAGGTGGCGCGCACCAAGGACTATAGTTGGCGGCACTACCTGCCGCGAGGCAAGACGAGACGGCGACCCCATCGGCGCAGTGGGCGCAGTCCGGCCTCCTTCATTGCCAAGCGCCGTCCACTGGCGGAACGTCCCCAGGCGGCGGCCGACCGCCAAACCCCCGGCCACTGGGAGGCTGACCTGATGCTCTTTGGGAGAGGCGGCCACGCGGTGCTCGCCCTGCACGAGCGCCACTCGCGCTTGCTCATCGCTGCGCGCCAGCCCGGCAAGGCGGCAGACCCCATCGCCAGCACCATGTACGATCTGCTCGCGGTCTTGCCTGAAGCGTGGCGACAGACCGTCACCTTCGACAACGGCACCGAGTTCGCGCGCCATTACCATCTCCATGACTTGGGCATCCAGACCTTCTTCTGCGATACCCACGCCCCCTGGCAGAAAGGAGGCATTGAGAACGCCATCGGACGCATGCGGCGCGTGCTGCCGCGCAAGACCGACCTGGCGGAGATGTCCGCAGAGCGCTTTGCGCAACTTATCCAAGCCTACAATCACACCCCGCGCAAGTGCCTTGACTATCAAACCCCAGCAGAAGTATTCCTCAAACAAACGTTGCACTTGAAATGTGAATCCACCTTCCCGCGTGCGCGGGAATGACGGAGACGGAGGTTCTCTAGATCTTGGCAAGGGAATCAAACTGCGAAATCTGTCAGCGAATTAGTCAACACTTACAATTCCGAGTGCAGCGGCGAACCAGAGTTCGAGGAATCTAGAATGCTCCCGACTCTAGATTCTTCGTCGCGGAGTTTATCCTGAGCCTGCCGAAGGGCTCCTCAGAATTGTAGGTGTTGACTAATTCGTTGACAGATTTTTCAATCCAGTTAATGCCCTGGAAAGTTGAAGACGGTCAGTTCCGTCATTCCGGCGAAAGCCGGAATCCATCTTCAATGCACCCCCTAGACTCCGGCCCCTAATCAACCAGGGGGCAGGCTTTGCGCTGGAGTAGCGGATTTCGTGACGCCTACCATGTTCGTCTCTGTTGCATGCGCTGTCACTGCTCGTTACAGAACCACCTACTGGGTAAGGCAGCCGATTGGTAGTCATTACTTCCTGCCGTTTCATGCTCCCACTTCGTTAACAAATTACCTGACACTTACAAGAATGACAGTTTGAGGATCTGGCTTAGGCCTGGGTACGGCCACGTGTCTTGCATGTGACCCATCTAAGCCCAAATCTACTAATTCCGATCTTCTTTCACTTTGGTCGCGAATTCGGTATACTAATTGAGTACGGTTCTGACGGTTGCACTCCCATTCTCCTACTCTCTACGAGATTCTCCCGTTTGGAACGTACGCTTCCCATTCACCTCCCTTAGGGCAATAGTACCGTTACCGGGGAAGGCACACCCTTATGAGTCTCCGCCCCGCATCGCTGTTTAACCCGGCGCAAGCTTCGCAAGACTTCCAGTTGCTGGCGCTGCATCGGCGTGTTAAGCAATCCAATCTCAACTTTCGGCTCGGGCTCGGTCAGGGACAGGAGTTGATCAAGCTTGGCCTCACTGACCGCCCATCAGCGGCCATGGCCTACCGCCTGTCGCACCGCATAACCGTTAACCCCGGCATGCTCGCGCCCGATGGCTTTGTCACGGGTGCATTGGCCGTCGACACCACAGCCGGCCTCTACCTGGAGCGCAGGCGCGAAGGGATTTTGGAGGAACTCACCGACGCCAACCTCTACGGTCTGCGCCGGGAAATAACGCAACTCGGCCGGTGGCAAAAGCACCTCGTTGTGCCAATTCCCAAAGACATCGGCGCAGATCCTTTTGGACGTTACCTCGGCAATCTCGCTGGTGAATTCGAGCCCAGCGCAATCATCATCGGCAATGAAGAAAACCTGCACGACATCTATACCGAAGATATCCAACGCATGCAATGGTACGTAGACCGCTTCGTATCGGGCCACCGCGCCGTGAAACAGCGCGATCCCTTAGTGAGCGTTTACATGTACGGCGAAGCATACCGCACCTGGCGCGATACGCGGTCGTTCCTGCAGGTGGTATTAGGCTTGCTCTTGGGTCGTAGAGTGCTGCCGGATGCGCTGCTCGTGCACTTCTACGATCATCCCGACCTGCTCCAACCATGGCTGGCGGAGATCAGCGTCGCCGTGGGCAATATCACGCAGAACCATCTACCGCTTATCATCGGGGAGCTTGGTCATTACGGCGACGTGACCGGGGACGGAACCATCGTGCGCCAAGGAGCAGAGGACGAGCAGCGCATTGCGCCGGACGAACAGTCTCGCACCGTCGCTCAACTACTTGCTTCCGCGACGGCCAGTATCGCCAGACAAGCCTTCTACTTTGGGGCCATCGACACCATTGGCGCCGCCGGATTCGAGAGCAGGAAAGGCCTGACTGAGTACGTAGACAACGTCGGCGGTATCCTTCCGCGTCCGGCGCTGACAGCCTTTCGCTTCATGACAAGCCTCCTGGCGGGAGCCAGCGCTTGGTCGAGCATCAACCGCGTAAGCGGTCTCACTACCGTGCGGTTCGTCCGTCCGCCGCTAATGCCCGATGAGGAACAAGACCTAGAGGGGTGGGTGGTGTGGGTGAACGACCAACGGGGCCAGCCACGAGAGCTAACGCTGCCGCCCGGCTACTTAGGATACGACGCGTATGGCAGGTTGCAGTTCGATGCCCGCCAAGAGCCGGTGACGATTCGCTTGGATGAATCCCTCAATCGCCACTTTGGGGGCGATACATTCATCTTCTTCCGACTTTCGGGGCGGGAACCATTTCCACTGCCTTGAGCAGGCCCTCGCCTGGCCCTGATCGGAATTGGCGTATCTCCTCTTTCTCGTAGAAACCCCTGCAATTCCTCGTGGGGACCGATGCATGATCTTGTTTCAAACGTCACTATGTTCCGAAGCAATGTCTTTCGGTCTAATATCTGAAAATTCCCTTTCCCACTCAAGAGGAAGAAGGCCGGAGTAAGTGTGACTGCTGCTAATCTAGGCCCCCACCAGGGAATTCTGCAGAGCTACGCAACACAATTCTCTAGCAAACTGTCTAAAGCTATCTGGCCGCGAGCAACTACGCACCGCGCGCCGGCCCTGGTTAAGCGGAACTTGGCACCGCTTACGGCACCGGCTAGTACGGCGCGAGTTCACTTTCCCGGACCGGCGCGCTTCTCAAGGGCTTACGCGACCTACTCTTCCGCCCGCTTCTTGAGTTCGTACAGCGTGCTTATTGCTTCCAGCGGGGTCATGGCATCTACGTCGAGTTCCTGCAATTGCGTTACCACCGGGTGCGGGCCGCTAAAGAGCGGCAGTTGATCCGTACCGTTCAATCGGGGTCCTGGCGCAGTTTCGCCGCGCAAATGCCTCTCTTCCAGTTCATGCAATACCTGCTCCGCGCGCCGCAGCACCGAGCGTGGCAACCCGGCAAGCTTCGCCACGTTGACGCCGTAGGATCGGTCCGCTCCGCCGGGCACCACTTTGTGCAAGAAGACCACGTTTCCTTGCTCTTCCAGCACATCCACGCGAGAATTCTTCACGCGGGGCAAGGTACCTTCCAACTCGGCAAGCTCGTGGAAATGGGTAGCAAATAGGGTCTTGGAGTGGAGACCTGTGTGATTATGCAAGTATTCCAGCACAGCACGGGCAATTGCCAGTCCGTCGTAGGTGCTGGTGCCGCGTCCGACCTCGTCAAAGACCACGAGCGATCGCGGCGTAGCATGGGTGAGGATGTAGCTCGTCTCCGTCATCTCTACCATGAACGTGCTCGCGCCGGACGCTATCTCATCCTGCGCCCCCACCCGCGTAAATATGCGGTCCACGATACCAATGCGCGCTGATCGAGCCGCTACGAAACTGCCAACCTGAGCCATGAGCACCGTCAGCGCTACCTGTCGGAGGTAGGTGGACTTTCCCGCCATGTTCGGCCCGGTAAGCACGATGATCTGTTGCGCGGCATCTAGCCGCACGTCGTTGGGAATGAACGGCGCGCCATCCAGTGTCACCTCAACCACCGGATGACGCCCCTCAATGATCTCGATACAGTCACCCCCATCCACCACCGGACGCACGTAGTTGCGGCGCACTGCGATCCTAGCGAACGCGGCAAAGACGTCAAGCGCGGCGAGGACATGTGCCAGTTTCCGTAATCGCCGCTCCTCCGCCGCCACGCTCACCACAATGCCGCTAAAGAGCTGTTGTTCCAGCGCGGTCTGTTCCTCTTCGGCATTTAGAGTGAGGGACTCTGCATCCTGCAATTCCGTGGTGCTATAGCGCTCGCCCGTCGTCAGGGTCTGTTTGCGCATATAGCGTTCCGGCACGTGGGCTAACGCGCCCTTGCTTACTTCGAGGTAGTAACCATAGACCTTGTTATGGCCGACTCTAAGGTTCTTGATGCCGGTGGCGTGCCGTTCCTTCGCCTCCAGGCTTGCGATGTAGGCGCGCGCCTCTTGCGCACGCCGCACGAGTTCATCCAGTTCCGTGCTATAGCCCGGCTTGATCGGTGATTGCCCCGGTTCCGCACCAATCGAACTGGCGATCAATGCCGCTACCTCAGGGGCCGGATCGAGTTGCGCCGCACGATCCTTGATAGGGACCGCCGAAGAAGCGTTCAGAAGTTCCTCGATCCTTGCTGCCGCCTCCAGCGACCTGCCCAAGCGCGCCAGGTCTTGCGGTGTTGCCAGTCGTTGCAGGGCGCGATGGGCAAGCCGCTCAACGTCAGCGAGTTTTCCAAGCTGCTCACGCATCCGCTCCAGCAGCACTTGATTCTGCGTCAAGGCTTCGACCGTCGCGAGGCGCGATTCGATTGCATGCACCTCCACCAAGGGCTGCGTGAGCCACTGGCGGAGCAGGCGTCCCCCCATCGCGGAACGCGTGTCATCCAAGACGCCGAGCAGCGAGCCCTCTTCCTGCTGGGTGCGGTTATTGCGCAAGATTTCCAGGTTGCGCAACGTGGCGGGGTCCAAGCCCATGAAGGAATCAAGGGAATAGGTACGCAGCCCGTCAAGGCCGCCAAGGAACGACTTCTGAGTCTCTTCCAGGTACGCCAGCAGCCCACCGGCGGCGCGTGTTGCTAACGGCAGGTCGGCACAGCCAAAACCGTCGAGCGTGCCGACCGCAAGCACGCGCAGCAGCGTGCTTGTCGCCTCCTGCAAATCGAAGTGCCAAGAGGCATAGGGGGTGAGCGCAGTGGAGGACAGATTCGGCGTCCCGCCTTCGGGAAATACGCACTCCGCCGGTTTCAGTCGCCCAAACTCAGCAGCAAGGACAGCGTCAATGTCTTCTCGGACCTCGGTAGCAGCGAACTCCCCCGTGCTGACATCGGCGTACGCCAGCCCTACGCCCTTCTTATCGTGTAGGATGGCCGCCACGTACGTATTCTCTTTTGGCGCCAGCAGATCGGGGTCCACGATCGTGCCCGGCGTAGCAACGCGAACTACGGCCCGCTCCACCAACCCTCGCCCCGGCTCAGAGACCTGTTCGCAAATGGCGACGCGGTGTCCGGCTGCGAGTAAACGACCCAGGTACGTTTCGGCTGCATGAGCGGGCACGCCGCACATCGGCATCTTCTCACTCTTGCCGAATTCGCGCGCGGTTAGCACGATCTGCAAGGTTTCAGACGCTATCTTGGCATCATCGCCGAAGAGTTCGTAGAAGTCGCCGAGGCGGAAGAAGAGGAGCGCATCAGGGTAGTTTTGCTTGATGCGGTAGTACTGTTCTTGTATCGGTGTCATGCTCCGGGAGGAGGCTTTGGGCATCGGGACACTGCTCTCCGGCGTGGGCTTCTCGCCATAATCCGACCACGTGGATTAGGACTGCTTAGCCACCATTCTAGGTTGGACAAGAGTCCCGTTCAAGCGACGCCGGGTGGACCGGCAGCCGGTGCGGCGACCGCCCTAAGCGTCAGGTGACGTCGGCTCTTCCTGAAGAATGGCCGGCCAGCGATTGATGAACGCGAGCAGCAACGTCGTGAGATTCGTCAGCGAGTCGAGATGGATCATCTCGAAGCCGTGGGTGTTCTCACACGGGAAAGCAACCGCCGCGATCCGCCCGATTGCGGCTACCTTGCGGGCTATCGAGGCGTTGGTGCCGTAGGAGTCGAAGGCGGCGTGTTGCACTTCGAGATTGAGCTCCTTAGCCAAAGCGGCAAAGCGCCGGAGCAATCCCTCGTCGTAGACGTTGTAGGCGTCCTTATACACCAGTACCGGGGCGCTGCCGGCCACCACGCCATACTCCGCCGCCACCGGCGCGATTTCCAAAGCAATGTAGGTATCTCCCGGCAGCGTACGCGCCGCATACGGGCCGCCGCCGCCGGCGTTCTCCTCCGTACTCGAAAACACCAGGTACACGTCCTGCGGCGGAGGGCTGCCGGCAAGCAATGTTGCCAGAGAAATGAGAATTGCAACCGCGCCCTTATCGTCCAAGGCATACGTGCCCACGTAGTCGCCAATGCGCACCGGCTGCTTGCGCTCACGCGAGACAACCGCCTTGCTGCCGGTGTGCACGCCTTGCGCCAAGAGCTCACTCTTACTGAGCTTCGTATCAAGGTAACAATCCGACCACTTGAGCTGCCGACCGCCATTGGCGCGGATGGCATGGATCGGGCTCTCTTCTGTCACGTGCATCGCGCCAAAGCAAAGCACGGCAGGTACAATGCCCTCATCTGCCAGTATGTCCATCGGGCCCTCGCCGTACTTCCAAGGATACGTGCCGCCCAATGAGGCGAGCCGTATCTTGCCGTCGTCTTCGATGCGCTTGATCATAAGACCGAGTTCGTCCTTATGGGCGTCCAAGATCAACGGGCAATCGCCGGCGGCACCCGCGATCTTGACTATGAGGTTACTGGCAGGATCCTGCCAGACGTCGAAAGGCAAGGGGTCGAGATGCCTGCGAAGCACAGCATCTATCTCCCGTTCGTTGCCGACGGGGGAGTGTGCTGCTGTAAGTTCGGCGATAAGTTCCAGCATCGGTCGTTTCACTTGAGAACAAATTCTGCAGAACTCATTGTAACGAAGACTTCATGGCAAGGCTACCGCAAACCACACACCATGCCTTCGGACTGCCTTGCCAGGGCGTAACAGCCAATAGCGGGGACTGCTGGCGCCGGCTTCAATATGCGGAGGTCTCGTCTAACCTCACCACAGCAGTTTACGACCATGAGCGAACCGTCAAGCGATGTGAATGAGAGAGCCGCCAGCCTGCGTCGCTCAGTAGTCCAATCAGAGAAAGCAGTGCTGCGTGCCGGTCTGGGCCCTAAAACAGCGGCAGCTTGACGGTAATGAAGCGGCGGTGGATGCTGCCGAGGGCATGCGCAGGAATGCGGCTTTCCGCTCTCCTGTTCGTAAGCGTGCCGGCCACTCTTAGGCTCTGAAGCTTGTGCGTGAATGGGTCAACACGCATTTCATCCCAATGCCCTACTTTGGCGTAGACATCCCGGACAAAGGTATTGCCATCCAGTTCGGCATCGGGCACAAAGCTATCCGGCAGCCCGGCCGCAGCCGCGTACACGCTGCCATCCGCATTGGTGTGCAGTACCAGGGGTACGCCGGCGATCGAGTCTACGTCTGGATACGCGGACAAGGCTCGGCCCAAGGCCGATTGGCTGAGGGCAAGCGTAATCTCCTTACCGGAAACGCCGCGCACCAGCGCCAGGGGCACCTGCACGCGCACGATCCCTTCGGCGGAGGTCGATGGAGTGGTAGCGCGCCCCTCCCGCACGGCTTTCACCTCCACCGGCGCAAAAACGACCAGGGCCTGATCAAGGTGCAAGACGATTGCCTTTACGGTACGCGAAAGCGGATCGATGGTAATGCCGCCAAGCGTGCCAAGCGCGACCCCATCTTCGGCAGAGATCGGTGCGTCAAGCGCTAGATCCATCAGTCTTCTCCCGTCATTCCGGTGGAATCCGAAATCCGTCTTCTTCCTTAATCACGCAGCAGATTGAAGCCATTGTAGCGGAAACGCCTAGCGCTGGCTAGCATCAGATTCGGCGGCGGCAACCGAAAGTCTGCGCCCTACATTGCACACACCTGCGGTCAGCCCGGAACCGTCAGCACCATGCCCACGACGAACGTGACCAGCAACCCCCACCAGCGCCAGTCCGGCGGATGCCGGCTTCCTCCGCGCCGCGTCTCCGTCCAAGCGAACGCCACAAAGTGCGCGAGGCCCATAAGCAAGAGCGCTATCCACGCCCACCAATGGCCGTCACGGACTCCCCAAAAGGCCAGCGCCCACCACGCCACGCCCATGATGAGAACGTGCAGGGCAATGTGGCGCGAGAATGCCTGCAATTCCGGCAGTTCGCTCGCCCCAAGACGCGGTGTGAGGACCTTCCCATACGGTCCGTAGCCTACCAGCGTTGCAAGGGTTAGAGCGAAATGGATTACGGCCCCCAGCAGGAGCAAGAGCCAACCGATGGTAAAGAGGCTAAAATCTACTGGCATTACTACCTACCCTACACGATAACTTCAGTGACAGACTCGGCAGATATGCCATCCGTCATCTCTGTAAGTCTCAAGTATAACACTGACAGATTGTGCACCAAAGTGAAAGAGTGCTCTGAGCCGGCTGGTGGCGCCAGTGCGCGGGAGGAACAACAGCCAAAGGCCGCGCAGATTCGCAGGCCGGGGCTGAAGCACGGCAACAGAGATTTCCTGCAAGACATCGCTACGACCAAAAGCCTGTTCCGCACCCGCAATGCGTCCGGGTTATGGAATGCAGGCAAGATGGATTCCGGCATGCGCCGGAAAGGCAGTACCGAACACTCTCCATCGTTTACGCACGTGACTGGCAGGCCGAGCTTGCCAACGCTTTAGCCGACATGTACACTCTCCGCCTACACGTCGAACCCATTCCCGCCGCTTTCCATTGCCCTGTTCCAGGGCAGGGCTGTCCTCTGCGACTATCTCCATCGCCAACCACAGCTCAAGAAATAGAATCACATCAAGGCGCGTCTTTCGCGCTGATTCCGGGTTTCCGGTACAAACCATGCCAGGTTGCTTGCCGCTAGTGCCCCAATGCCTGCCAGCACAATTGCCGCGAGGGCGAGGCCCGTGAGGTCTGCTACCGCGCCGACGACCAGCGGCCCGCCGGAATTTCCGCCGTCGCCGATCAACCGCCACAGGCCGAGGAATTCGCCCATTGCATCACGTGGCGCGAGATCGCTCCCAAGGGTCATCATCGTGCCGGAGCCGAGGCCGTTGCCTAGTCCCATCACTGCAGCCGCCGCGAGCAATGAAGCATACCCGGCAGTCAGCGGCACCATAGCCATGCCCACACCGAGGATAATCATAGAAGGAACCGACGCCCACTTGCGCCCCTTGCGGTCTTGCAGCAGCCCGGCGACTCCAAAAAGAGACATATCGATCGCGGCGGAAACTGTGAGAATCACGCCGACCGCAGCGACATCTAAACCAAGCACGGTACCCCCGTATAGCGGCACGATAATCTCCCGGCCCGCTCGAATCATTTGCGCGAGCACTTGAGCGCTGCCAGCCGTCAGCAAGTCCCGGCGGTAGGTTCTCACGATTTGCACCATGGTCCGCCAGTGGGGGCGGCGATGCTCGGTTTTGGCAATTTGGCGTGACTCAGGCACGTACAGGAGCGCAATGACAAGGGCTACGCCCGCCAGCGCCGCCGCCAGCAGGAAGGGCGTGCGCAGACCGAAACTCGCTCCCACAAAGCCGCCAATCGCAGGGCTGGCAAATACACCGATCCGGCTCACGCCGCCAAACGCCGACAAGGCCCTTCCTCGCACTTCCAAGGGGATTACGTCCGAGATATAGGCCATGCGCGAGAGCATCCACATTGCCGCGCCACATCCGGAGAGTAACCGAAGCAAGACGAGCACGTGGAAGTTCTCGATGATTCCCATGAGCACCAGGGATAGGCACGCCACGCCTACGCCCAGCAGCATAACGTTGCGATGGCCTAGGCGCTCCAGCATGATGCCGGAAGGGAGATCCATCGCAAGCGTGCCTAAGCCGCGTGCCGCAACTGCCAAGCTTATCAGGCTAAATGAAACGCCGAAGGTCGTGGCATACAGGGGCAGCGTCGGAATCAGGAGTCCCTGCGTAAAGGCCAGCAGAAAGCTGGGTACGTACACCGGCAGCAAGAGCGAAAAGACGCGACGGCTCATGGATGGAGCTAACCGGCAAGTGTCGCGGCTAGGCGACTGCCCTTGCGGGCCTCAGTAGCGATAGCAGGGGATAGCCCGGCCTGACCACGTGCACTACCCGTCGGACGTGCCAAGCGCACTGGAAGGAAGCCTACAGAAAAGATCGTCTGCATCTCTCAGCATAGAGCTCGTCGCTATCGCCACAATAAGAACTGGCACATTTACTATAGCACATGCGGCAGAGCCACTTGGCGGTCGCCATACCCCATTGCTCTACGGTTCCCTGAGAGTCCCGGCAGAGAACCTTGCACCCGTATTCTCACAACCAGGTGCAAACCGATCTAGAGGGCTTGCATAGATGCAAATGGTCTCGTATACTTGGTCAATCAATGCACACTATGCGTACTCTATGCATGAGTGAGCCAAATGCGAGAGTGGTACTTCGGCGCCAGGATTTCAGTACCACACGGTTCTGTTTGATGTGAGGTGAAGAGCGGTGAGAACCAGTGCAAGGAGAAGTTCATAGTGTCAGCCGAGGATCGCACAATAGTCTGTGTGGAGTGCAGCCAGTCGTTCGTATTCACTGCTGGTGAGCAGGAATTCTATCAGACAAAGGGTCTAATGAACGAGCCGCGCCGCTGTCCGGACTGCCGTAATACCCGGCGGCGGGAGCGCCACGGTGAACGGCAGATGCACGAAGGAGTCTGCTCAGAGTGCGGTGGCGTCGCTCGCGTACCGTTCGTACCGCGCGATGATCGCCCAATCTATTGCAGTGACTGTTTCACGAATCGCAGCGCAAATTAGCTTCGGCTAACATTGTAAACGCTACGAGCGCGACCAGGGGCCGCATACCTCATGTAGATCGCTGCCGTGTCGTTTTTGCATTCTGCAGCGGTTTGCTCTTCGTTGCAGTCTAAGCAGGTATAGCAATCCCGCCGGTTCATCAGTTCGCCACATGCCGCACCGATCTGTTCACCGTACTCTATAGAAATACGGAATTAGTAGGTTTGGACGTACACCGAGCGGATATGCGAAACATCGCACGTACTCACGCCCGAAGCGGTTCCTTGATCTGTCATTCTGAGGAGCCCTTCGGTAGGCTCAGGACAAACTCCACGACAAAGAACCTAAAGTGCGAGGATTTCTATATTCCTCCCCCATGTCAAGCGTGGGGCTGCGGCGCGATTGGAATGACTAGATACGCAGCCCAGCGAAGCTATGAAATATAAGTCTACTAATTCCACAAAATAAATGGTTGACAAGGTTTTTGCCGTTTGGTAGTCTTGACTAAGAAGCGTGATTTCTATATAATCCTTCCAAATTCCCGCACGCCCTTCTCTTAGAATAACGATAGAAGTATCTGCTTCAACGCTCTGATCTTTCTACTAGCCCACCAAGTTACCCATCACTGTTTATTAGCGCCTAGACTCTTCTAGCCCCCAAAAGCTCTATACCTCCCACATTTCGATACACACTATTGGGCGCAACGCACATAAACAAGGCGCGACAGGGTAACTCACCAGAGGCGAAGGTCAAAGCCCCTTTTTAATGAACCTCGCCTACCATGCTCTTTATAGCATTGGTTCGTTGTATTGCTCTTGAAGGAGGACAAAGCTGTCAACAGTAATACCCTCTCGCAACCGTGGCAATCGCCGACGCAAACGTTCTACTCGCCATTGGATGCAACGTAATGGGAACGACCATTCATCCAATCCAACCCAGCAAAGGAGTGATCCCGGCGTGCAATATGCAGATCTAGAAGCCAAACCTCTGACCGAGTTGCGAGAGCGTGCAAAAGAACTGGAAATCAGCGGTTACTCAGTTCTCAAGAAGCATGAACTCGTCAATCGGCTCCTGCAGGCACAATCCGAAGAACAGGGCAATCTCTACCGCACGGGCCTCCTCGAGACCATCGACGACGGCTATGGATTCTTGCGCCTACATCGGTATTGGAATACCGGCTGGGCGGAGGATGTCTATGTTGCCCCCACGCAGATTCGCCGCTTAAGTTTGCGCACCGGAGACATGATCGCGGGACAAGTGCGTCCACCGAAGGAGGGCGAGAAATACTACGGCCTCTTGCGCGTGGAGACTGTCAATAACCTTGATCCGGAAGAAGCCAAGCGCCGCCCGCATTTTGAAAACTTTACGGCGATTTTCCCCGAAGAGCGTCTCGATCTCGAGACGGCTCCCCCCAGTATTATCGGCCGTCTCATCAATCTCGTCTCGCCAATTGGCCGCGGTCAGCGCGGATTAGTCGTCGCACCGCCCAAGACCGGTAAGACAATGCTCATGCAGAGCATTGCCAACGCCGTCATGGCAAATTACCCCGAGGTGCACGTCATGGTGGTGCTTATCGGTGAGCGCCCTGAGGAAGTAACGGACTGGGAGCGCACCGTTGGCGCGGAGGTCGTCGCTTCCACATTCGATGAGGTGCCGGAGAACCAAACCCGTATCGCCGAACTGGCCCTGGAACGTGCAAAGCGGATGGTTGAAGGCGGGCAGGACGTGATGTTGCTGCTTGATTCGATCACGCGCCTGACGCGGGCCTACAACCAAGCCATTCCGCCGAGCGGCAGGACCCTCTCCGGCGGTTTAGACCCCGCTGCCATCTATCCCCCGAAACGTTTCTTCGGCGCAGGCCGCAACATCGACAATGGCAGCAGCCTGACGATGCTTGCTACGTGTCTGGTCGAGACGGAAAGCCGCATGGATGACGTCATCTATGAAGAATTCAAGGGCACCGGCAACATGGAGCTGCGGCTCGACCGCAAGTTTTCCGAACGTAGAGTCTTCCCGGCGATTGACGTGGGACGTTCCGGCACGAGACGCGAAGAACTGCTGTTGGAGACGGAGACGCTCCAGAAAGTAGTCACCTTGCGCCGTATGCTTTCGGCCATCGGCAATACCGAAGGCTACGAGGCCATGCTCAATCGGCTGGAGCGCACGAAATCGAATGCGGACTTCCTGTCACGTTTAAGCACAGACGCAGTCTAGGCACAGCGAACGCTGCGCCCGGTGCCTGAGAAGGTGCGTACTTATTACGCGCGAAAGGCGCCGGCATGGCGTTGCCTGCCGTATTTCCTCTGGTTATTCCTGTTTCTGCCTGCTTGTGCCTCGGCTGACAACTCTCGCGCCCTACTTGATCTCAGCGTCAGTCCGGCATTGCTGCAGGCGGACGGCAACGGGTCCGTTACCATTCAGTATAAGGTTGCCCGCGAAGCAGTCGTTACCCTAGCTTTGCGCTCCGCCGATGAAACTACGTTCATCTTGCGGGACCGCGTGCCGCGCGGTACCGGTACGTTTTCCTTCGCCTTTAGAGGCGCTGTGGACGGTCGCGTACTGCCGGACGGTCAGTATGAGGTAGTCGCCACTGCCCGCGAGTCGACGGCAAGCGATTACGTCGAGCTGCGAAAGCCGCTCACAATCACCAACGCCGACACCACGGCCCCCGCTCTCGATGATCTCCAAGTTACTCCTGAGCTCTTCACGCCCAATCAAGACGGCGTCGACGATCGCTTGGAAATCAGCTTCACCGTTGCCGAGCCCGTTGTCGTGGACGTGCGCCTCTTCGCAGGTGACGAAACGCGGTGGCTGATGCGAAGCACCGCTGCAGACCGCGGCACCGTGCATGCATCCTGGCCGCCGCCGTTGCGCCATGCGCCGCAGCTCAATCAAGCAGTGGAGAACTTGCCTGCAGGTCCGGCGGAGGTGGAAGTCACAATCCAAGACCGGGCAGGCAATCGCACTGCCCAACGCCGTGGCATTACACTCGGCGAGGCCGGCACGCCACAGGTGCAAGTAGCTGACGTTCAGATCTCACCTACAGCAGTGCAGGCCGGTATGACCGTTACAGTCACTGCAACGATCATCAACAACGGCACGGTCACACTGCGAGCGACGCCACCGGGGCCAACCACCTATGCCTGGGGTGAGGACGCCCATTCACTGCGCTTCACGGCAGATACGGGTACGGTGCGCTGGGGCGTGGAATTCTCTCTTAACCGCAGCGGGGTTGCCTTTCCGTTTCGCTGGAGCTTGGGGCGCGATCTCGCACCCGGTGAGAGCATCGCGGTGACAGGCAAAATATCAGTGAATGCGGACTTTCCACAAGAACCGGTCCAACTCTGGATCGGTGTTATTCACGAGAACAACCGACTGCTAGCCGACAGGCGCAGCATCACCCGCGTGCAACTCCTCAATTCGGAGAATTAGGACGTTAGCAAGTGCTATGTGCCATCCTCTAGTGGAAATCGGGTCTCAATACTTCGAAGCGTTGATCTCTTCCATCTCGCCGGTGACGATATAGACCACCCGTTCGCAGATGTTCGTTACACGGTCGGCAATGCGCTCCAGGTTATGGGAAACCCAGGTGAGGTAGAGCGCCCGCTGAATCGTGCGCGGGTCTTCGATCATGAAGCTAATGAGTTCACTCACGACCTGATCGTGCAAGGCGTCTACCTCATCGTCTTCATGCGAAACCGCTTTTGCTTTCTCAATGTCGCGCGCTACCAAGGCTTCAAGCGAGCGGCTGAGCATGTCGTTCGCCTTGGCTGCCATGCGCGGTATGTCGATGAGGGGCTTCACGAGCGGCTCCTCGCCCAGCATGATGTTGATCTTGCAGATGCCCTCCGCATGATCTCCCATCCGCTCCAAGTCCGTAATGATGTTTAAGGCCGAGGCAATGAAACGCAAGTCCACAGCCAGAGGGGCTTGCGTAGCCAGCAACTTCATGCACCGCTCTTCAATGGCAAAGCGCCGCGCATTGATGGCAATATCGTTGTGAATGACCATTCTTGCCCAGTCAGTGTCGCGCCCTTTGAGCGCTTCTACCGATTGGTCGATGGCGACACCCACCATGCGTCCGAGAGAAACCACGTCGTCTTGAACGGCGCGCAGCTCTGAAGAAAATCTCGCTCGCGGTTCCATGGTTCCTTCTCCTTACTTGCCGGTCAGCCAAAGTACTATACTTAACTCGCGTAACGCAGCGCTCCTTTAAGGCTGCACCCTAGCAGGAGCGACGCCGGCTTCGCCAGCGGCAAAGACCGGTTGGGTGCCGCTTGTCGTACCTGACGATCGCAAGATTCTGCGAGCTAAATGCTTGGCTGCGAAAGTGAAGCACCTTGGGAATAGGCCGCTGATGCCCGCCTGACAGGACAGTGGGTCTCAGCTATGCCTATGGTATCACGGGTATGGCAGCCAGGTTGCCCACCAGCGCCATTGAGACCGCAATGACTATAGACAACGCCTTCTACCAGCGCATCATTGAAACGTGCTTCCCTGATATCCAGGTTTCGCACATCCAATTCTTGGGTGGCGGTACCTGCCGGGTGTTCGCCGTGAACCAAGCGCTTATCTTCCGCTTTCCTCACGGTGGCGGCTCAGTTGTAAGCGACGGGCAAGTTGAAGACGAGGGCGCCTTTCTTTGGCATGAAAAGAGCGTATACGACAGCATAGCGTCACGGCTTCCACTGCCGGTCCCGTGCTACCGCTACTTTAGCGCGGGCTGCGCCGAGTTTCCCTATCCGGTGGCGGGTTACGACATGCTTCCCGGCCGCAGCTTGTCTGCGTGTTCGCTTACGCCGCAAGAGCGGAGGCGCGCAGCCGGGCAGATTGGTCACTTCCTCTCGGCGCTCCATGCCATACCGCTCTCCGCGCTGCCGACTGAGTTGCAGCCCCCATCGCCGCCGATCGTGGGGAGTTCCAATGCCCGCGACCTGTTTCGCCAGGTAAAGGCACAGGCATTTCCGCTCCTGAGTCCGGCGGAGCAAGCGTGGACGATCCGCCTCTTCCAGGAGACGAATAACGATCACGCCCTGTGGGAACTCACACCCGTCTTCACCCACGGTGACTTTGATGGCTCTAACATCCTCTATGATGAATCTCGGGGCATGGTCAGCGGTATCATCGATTTCGAGGAAGCCGGGCAGGAAGGCGATGCGGCAGGAGACTTCTGCGCCCTGCTCGCGGGTTTCGGCAGAGAGTTCCTGGAGGCTGCGCTCGCCGCGTACACGCACGATGTCTCCTCCGCCATGCGCCGCCGCATCGAGCATCTCGCGAAACGGATCCTCTTCATCGAGTTGCTCTACGGCATCCAGGTCAACGACCGGCGCTTCATCGACAACGCCATGCAGCGCCTCCACCGCGCGCGAAACGATATCGACCCTATTGGCGATTGGCTGGATGTCTCCACCAGCGAGACGAGAGAGTAGGCAGTAGTTTTCCGCGTGCGGGAGCAACGTTGTCGCTGATTCACAAGCCCTTCACGTCTGCGGTATGGTGGAATCAGGATCGTTCGACATACCTATACCCGGCACGTTGATGCCGTCACGCTTCCAAAGGAGCGAACCAATAATTATGACAAGAAGAAAGCTGCTCGGCCAGGGTCTGACAGTGGCTGGCGCATGCTTGGCGGCAGCGTGCGGCGGGGATTCCGAAGTATACATAGAGACGGATCCCGGCACCCCTCCGCCGACGCCAGCGGCCGCGGCAAGCCCGTTGCCAACGTCGGAACCACCGCAAGTGCCTGCGGCGGAAGACGTGACGTTGCAGGAATTCTCCGTCCCCAATGGTTCGCATCCCCACGACGTCGCGCCTGCTGCCGGCAAAGACGGTATCGTCTGGTACACTGCCCAGCACCAAGAAGCGTTGGGTATTCTGGATCCGAACACGGGCGAGACGCGCCATATTCATCTCGGCGGGGGCGCGCGGCCCCATGGCGTGATTGTCGGGCCGGACGGCGCGCCCTGGATCACCGACGGCGGCCTCAACGCCATCGTGCGCGTCGATCCGTCCACAGAAGCAATTACGCTCTTCCCGCTACCGGAAAGTTCCGGCTATACCAACCTCAATACGGCAACCTTCGACCTCCATGGCATCTGCTGGTTTACAGGACAGAGCGGTATCTATGGCCGCGTAGACCCCCAGAGCGCGGAGGTGGAAGTGTTCGAGGCCCCGCGTGGACGCGGCCCCTACGGCATCTGCACCACACCTGACGGCAATGTCTATTACGCGTCGCTAGCGGGGAGCTACGTGGGACTTATCAACACGGCTACCGGCGCGGTCACGGAACTGGAACCGCCCACAGCCCGCCAAGGCGCGCGGCGCGTGTGGTCGGATTCGCAAAACCGCATTTGGGTGGCGGAATGGAATACCGGTCAAGTCAGTCTCTACGACCCGACAGACCAAAGCTGGCGGGAGTGGCCGCTCCCCGGCGCAGCGCGCGCCTACGCGGTCTACGTCGACGAACACGATCTGGTCTGGCTCACGGACTTTGGCGCTAATGCCCTTGTTCGCTTCGATCCGGTGGATGAGTCTTTCGCCGCCTATCCATTTCCGAGCTCCGGCGCCGCCGTGCGGCAACTCCTCGGCAGGCCTGGCGAAGTCTGGGGCGCGGAATCCGGCGTCGATGCGCTGGTGGTGGCCCGCACCGGATAGCCGTCCGCAGGCTCTGCCACTCAACGAAACGGCAGGATACCAACAGCAAGCAAGGAGACTGCGATAGCCAGCGCTTCACTACGCCGGACACCGACCGCCGAGACAACTGTCCTCATCATCGGCGGCGGCATAGGCGGGCTGGCAGCCGGCCTGGCCTTGCAGCAGGTGGGCATATCCGCCACTGTCTTCGAGCGCGCGCCAGAGTTGCAGGAAGTGGGCGCAGGCATCGGCCTCGGCGCGAACGGCATGTATGCGCTGACAAAGCTCGGTGTCGCCGACGCGGTGAGAGCGGTAGGCTCACCCGCAGAGCGTATCGAAATCCGCGCGCACGACGGCGCGACATTGAGCGCGTTGACCTCAGAGCCACTAGAAAGGCAACTCGGCGTAGTGACCACAATCGTGCACCGCGCGGACCTGCACGCGGCACTTGCCGAGGCACTAGACGCTGGCACGATTCGCCTAGGCAGCGAGTGTGTTGGGTTTACGCAGGACGACACGGGCGTTACGGCGCAGTTTGCCACCGGTGAAGAGGCGCACGGCACACTCTTGATCGGCGCTGACGGACTCTTCAGCACGGTTCGCGCGCAATTGTGGGGCACCAAGCCGCCGCGCTATGCCGGCTACACGTCAAGCCGCGGGGTCACTATGCTCGCACCGGACTCCCTCCCAGAGGGCACGGGATTTGAAGCCTGGGGGCGCGGTCAGCGGTTTGGCTTATTTCACATCAATAGAGACCAAGTCTACTGGTATGCCACCTGGAACGCACCCGCAGGTGGCGCGGAAACCGGCCAGCCGCTCAAAGACAGACTTCAAGGCTTGTTTCAAGACTGGGCCGCGCCGGTTCCCCAAGCGCTGGCCGCCACCCCTGCTGAAACGCTCATTCGCACTGACATCTGTGACCGTCCCCCACTTGCCCGGTGGGGCCAAGGCCGCGTGACTCTGCTCGGTGACGCGGCGCACCCTACCACGCCGAATCTTGGGCAAGGCGCATGCATGGCAATCGAGGATGCGGTCGTGCTCGCTCAATGCCTTAGCCGCTACAACGACCACGTTGCGGCGTTACAGGCGTATAAGGATCGCCGCCGCAAACGCACCGCCAACATCGTGAGAGTATCCAGACGCATGGGGTGGGTCGGCCAATGGCAGAACCCGCTTGCCTGCTGGTTGCGCGATTCCGCCCTCAGACTTACCCCCCAACGCTTTGCGCCTAGCAGGGGCGAGACAGCGCTTCGAGATGCCGTTAAGCACCTGGACGCCTGAAGACTGTTTCAAAGCGAGCGCGAGCGACCGCTAAAATCACTACGTAAGCTAGTTAGGGCCCACTCGCACTACCGCTTTCGCAATCGGCGAATCCATGGAGCGGCATTCCTACGATTCTGTCCCTGCGGACGCAGCGGACTTCTCATATTCCTCGTCAATCAGCAAGTCATCACCCCGCGCCGCTGTGTTCGCGAGCTTATCGCAGCGTTCGTTTTCCGGTATGCCGCGGTGCGCGGGCACCCATTTGAAGGTCACGCGGTGCGTGGCGGCTAATTCGAGCAGACATGCCCAGAGATCGGGATTAGCGGCCTTGCCATCCTTCCCGCGCTTCCATCCGTCCGCTCGCCACTTTTCCGCCCAACCCTTAATCACCGCGTCCACAAGATACTTGGAGTCGCTATGCAGAGTAACGACGCACGGTTCAGTGAGATTTTCCAGCGCACGGATAGCCGCCAGAATCTCCATGCGGTTATTCGTCGTCTTGCGATACCCGGCGGCAATCTCCTTGCGGTGTTGGTTGAATAGAATAACCGCCCCATAGCCGCCTGGGCCCGGATTCCCGATGCAAGAGCCGTCAGTGTAGATAGTCACACGTTTCATGGGCAAGTAGTGAATCGTTTCATGGGTCCTAAAACCGCTCCGTGCCTTACAGCGAGCATCTTAACTGACTCGCAAAAGCCAAGGCCGGCGTGAGTTCTCTTTTTCCCTCCCTCGAAGGGATACGCTTGCTTAGCTAGTTTCCCAAGCGTACGCTCGTACCCCCTCTCTCTCGATGGCAGAGGGCCGGGGTGAGGGTGAACTGCCTGGCAGACACCATCTCACTCTAAGCGCACACGTGGAAAGTCAGCCCTGCAGGGGTTGGAAAAGCGGGATCACGCATAGGATCTCGTTATCCCCGTAGGAGTATTCAAAGCAGTAAATCCCCTCGCGCGTGCAGTGCAAACCGGCACGCAACCGCCCGCGTACTACCAACACTCAATCAAAAAGCAAAACAAGAGGAGCGCTCCACTTCCCTGTCCAGCCAGGAAGAGCAGAATGCCCCTCTAAGTCCGATCCTACCTTGTTGAAAGCCTACACGGGCTTTCTATTCGCCGCCGCCTCAGCCACCGGTCTCAACACCACTGATCATGAAGCCGCGGCGCGCGCCCTCGTTCACATACTCCACCGAAGCGCCGCCCAGCGCCGCGAACGCCTGCTGGTCCATCACCACACCGACACCGGCCGAATCAACCACCTGATCGTTGTCTTCAACTTGCTGATCGAAGCCCATGCCGAAGTTCACCTTGCCGCAGCCGCACTCGTTCTGCACAAAGATGCGCAGCTTGGCATCAGCCATCTCGTTATCCGCCAAGAGGCGTCGCAACTCAGCCGCCGCCGTGTCAGTAACCGTGATCACTTTATCGCTCTCTTTCTCTACTCCAATCGCAGAAGGCTATCACATAAGCTTCCGCAACAGCATTATAGCATACAAACCGGCGTACTTTACCCTGTGCCTCGCAGAGAACACCCCACCGCGACTAGCCCCCTGCGCCCACCCCTCTCACCTAGAAAAAGCCAGGAAACAGATTGGAGCATTTGGGCTAGCATGCGCACAAAGCCGCGCACCGGAAGGTTCCTGCGCGGTCGCACGGTTAATTGTGATTATGGTGGAGATGGGGGAGGGTCGAACTCCCCGTCCAAAGCTGTTCTTCCTGCAACCTCTACGAGCGTAGTCAGCTTTTGAAGTTCATTTCCAGAGCACGAGCGGACGAAAACCTCTGGAAACTAGCCTCCATTTGTCTTTCGCAATCCCCGAAGGCTGGTGGACTGCGGCACCCCGGCTGATAGGTCGCCCACGCTGCGCTCACCGGAGGAAGAGCAGGCAGACGTCACAGCGCTATTTAGGCCGCGAGAGCAAATTCGTGCTTGTTGGCACTTAAAAAAGTTGCTACCTGTTTATCGAGGGTGATAGCACCTCGGCTCGCAGTTACAAGCCTCCCAACCCTGTCGAATCCACTCATCCCCATGTACATCTTCAGTATAACATGCCGGGTGACCGATTCCTCAACCGAAAACCGAAACGAAAACAGTAGTTCTAGGCTTTAGTTATGCGACATGTGAGACATAACACACGGCCAACGGAGCGCACCCCTGTTGTCATTCCGAACGGAGCGCGGCGCAGTGTCGCTCTGAGCGAGGAATCTAGAGTGCTGAGGCCTATGGAACTATGCACGGCATGGCCCCTAGATTCCTCGCTGCGCTCGGAATGACAGATACTTCAGCGCAACGAAGCAGGCGAGCACATTCTTGCTAATTCCGTACCGGAATTGCTATAGCAGGTAGCGCTGGGCACAGAGTGTGAGCAGTCAGACCGGCACCATTGACTTAGCAACGTTAGGATGGGCAACTGCCGAAGAACCGAATTAGACCTCAATTGCAAATCGACTGCCAACGTAGGTCAAGCGCTCTGCGGTTGGTGGAGCAGTCCGTCTTCCAGCAGATTGCCTCTGGCGTCGAAGTCCCATGCATAAGGAACATCGAGAATCTCCAGGGCAGGATTTTCCTCCGCAGCCGGTATGAGCGCCTCGGAGAAGAGGAGATACTCCAAGTGGAGTGTGCTGTAGATGCGCACCACACGGGGGGCAGCTACGTCGGTCCAGGCAGACTTGAAGGCCGTCTCGATGGCAATCTTGTCCGTTTCCAGAGTGATGGGAATCTTGGCTACGGACGGGTTGTTGGCCGTGAGGGCGTTCATGTAGAGGTCGTAGTAATTGATCTTGTCCGCCAGGCGCTTCGTCACGAAGTCCGCGTGGCCGATGCCCACCGCGTTGCCGTGTGATTCCGGCGTCAGGTCGCGTACAAGCACGCGCTTGTAGTTGGGATGCCGGTCCATCGTCATGCCGCGGTTGAGCCCAATGATATTTGGGTCCATCCCCGCGCCGGAGATATTCTTCCCCATCACGTCCACAATGAGAAGGTCGAGCTCTTCAAACGGCACGCGGGGCAGCAGCGTCTTCGACAGTGTCTGCAGTTCTCTATCGGTCTCATAGATATCTTCGGCCAGGGCTGCTCGCACTGTGTGGGGTTGGTCGTATCCATTCTCGACTACGCCAAGACCCAGCACGATATTCGACTTTTCGACTGCAATCGCCGCGGACTGGGGAATGGTCTCAGCCAAGTCGTGGGCGTGCATTTGCTCCGCGCCCTTCTGCTTGCCCAGACCCACTGCAATCATCTTGCAGAGGCCGCTCTCCACCGGGCCGCGGAAACTCGTATGGGGCTTTACGCGAGCCACCACAATGACTGCATCGGCATTGTAGGCATTCTGATCGAAGAATACCGTTGCCCCATTGGCCGTCGTACCGAGGTTCGCCACCTCCATCGTGGCGCATACGGGCGCGCCAGTGGACTCCTCAGTGATGCCGTAGTCGCGCAATACCGAGGCTTGCCCTTCCGCCACGGCGCCGCCATGACTGCCCATGGCCGGCACGATAAAAGGCGCAGCGCCCGCCGCTTTCACTGCATCCGCGACCGTACGAATTATCTCCGGAATACGGCTGATGCCCCGGCTGCCGGCTGTGATAGCAACCTCCATACCGGGACGCACGACCTTTTCCAAACCCACGCGCGTTAGCTCGGCATGAATGGCGCCTTGGAGGTCCTTAATCTGTTCCGTAGCAAAGCGCTGACGTACGTGAACCATACGGGGAAGCGATGCCATAGGTTTTCCTCGATGCACCTAAACTCTCTGCCGCTACCTAGCCGCAGAAGACGCGTGATTCCTCTTGGTTGCCGACCCCAGTTGCACCACTACCAAACCGAGGGGCCTGCAAATCCAATCGCATCCGCCCGATGCACTTCCGTTGTACCGAACTGCCTAGACGGTCTCCCAGAACGGAGTTTCGCTGTCCAGTGTGAATATGATAAGCCGACTATTGGGTGACCTCACGTCCGTGAGGTTTTCGGCGGTAATGAGCAAGCGATTATATTGCCGCATGCCCTTCGTTTCGGGCGGGGATGGCATTACTATCTGGGAATCGCCATTCGGCGTCACTGTGAGCCAGGAGCCATTGTACGTTATCGGTTCATCGCTCAGCGTATCCAGGACCCACAGCAATAGGAATTTGTCGCCATACTCGCGCGGCTGCTTAAGCCCGGCAAAGGTAATTGAGACGCCCCCATTAACTCCTATGCGCACAACTGTATTTACGTCACCACCAAGTTCCGTTGGCTGCAATTGGAATGTCCTGCCCGGACGCATGAGAATCGATCGCGACAAGATGAGCCAGAGAGGCGCATCCTCTATAGCAACCGATGGATTCTCCACCAAGGCATGCTCTTCAGCAGTCACATATAATGCCTTGACCGTGTCGAAGGTGGTGTAGGTCCACAGAGTAGCGATACGCGAAACATCGGCAATGAGCGCTCCGCCATTCTCATACTCAATGGTCCCACCTCTTTCCGTGCCTACCCACACCACAAAGATATTGCCCCCAAAAGTCGAGGGTTGCGGCATGCGGCGACCGTTCACGAAAACCGAGCCTTTGTGGGAGTTTAGCGCCACGCCGATCTCGGCATTGCCCGCTTCCTCAGCTACTTCCATGCGCAGTGGTAGGTCGCGCCGGCTCTCTTCCGCCTCGGTAATCGCGCGAGCCTGCGCCGTGGCCACGAGTCTTGGGTCGGCACTAACAGGTGTAGCCTCCGCCTCATCACTCTCTTGATCGCCACAAGCCGCCCCTGCGATGAGCAGAAGAAAACTTAGGATCGCAACCCGGTAAATGAATGGAATCTTCAGCCGCCTCATGGTCCCTCCTGTATTCTCAAGTGCAGCACTGCGGACACCATGTGCAATTTCCCACACACACTAGTGTCTCCACGCGCTGAGCTTCGTATACCAATAGTATGTCAACTATGAGATAATCACAAGTCGCCCAGCTACGCCCATAGCGAGCCGGTGACTTCATCCACGCACAACCGACGAAACGCCAATTGTGCCACAGACTTCCTTCTTGCCTTTTCCACTTAAGCATGACCGGGCGCACTTACCTGCGTGCTTCCGAACTGCCGTCCCGTCCAGTTTCCTTCACAGGGAGGGTTTCGCAGAACTCAGCAAACCGTAAGGACAGCAACGGAACAGCCAAGCCGCCTCTACTGCAAGAGAGCATAGCATATTCCATCGGGGATGAGAATTGTATAATGGCAGGAAAGCTGAGTTTTCTGCAGAGGTCCCACGTGATGCCTACCCTTGCATTCGGGCGATTACAGGAATTGCAGGAGATCGACCTGCAGTTGGACGCTCTCCGCGCCGAGGTCGTGCAACTTGAAGCCGCTCTCGCCGATCACGGCGAGATTGAAGAGGCGCGCCGCACGCAAGCCGTGCTGACGAAAGCGCATGAGCAAGCAAGCGCCACCCTCCGCGATGCCGAACTTGCATTAGCCACCATTACGGTCGAAGTTGAACGGAAGTCGAAGCATCTCTATAGCGGAAGCGTCGTGAACTCACGGGAGCTTGAGGCACTGCAGGCGGACATTGCGCAGCTCATGCAGCAACGCGCCGTACGTGAAGAGCACGCGCTTCAAGCCATGGTAGCGGCTGAAGAATCGGAAGCAGCGCGGGATGAGCAGCAAGACCGTCTCGATTCCCTCGAAACGAAGTTTGCCACGAGGCAGAAAGTACACGGCGCGCGGCTGCGAAAGCTAGCGGTGGAAATCCCACTGCGGGAAGAGGAACGTGCCGCACTCGCGGCTCAGAACGACCGAGTTCTGGTCACGCCGTACGAATCGCTGCGGGCACGCCTAGGCGGCCAAGTACTCGTGCCCGTTTCCCAGGGCCGCTGTACCCTCTGCCACATTGCGCTCCCAGACACCCAATTGCGCCGCGCGCAACAAAATCAGGAAGCTGTCTATTGCGACAGTTGCGGCCGCTTGCTCTTCACAGCGCTCTGAACCGGCGGGCTAGTCTGCGGGGTTCGCCAGGCATCCATCTGTGACCTGTGCGACGGAGGTTTTATAAATGTTCACGAAAAGGTGCCGAAGAAGGGACTCGAACCCTTACGAGCGTAAAGCCCACTAGCCCCTCAAGCTAGCGCGTCTTCCAATTCCGCCACTTCGGCATGTAATGCTTCTTCACTCTGATTATAGGCAAGCGGGAAAACTGTCGTCAATGCGCAGTCCGCTGCGCCAGATAGATTTCGCAGCCTCCGTTGCGCCCTAACGCATCCATCTGGTGGGACACGCCTCTCCCGGATTCGTCTCCGCCCTATCCGATCGGCTCCACCATAGTGCACGTTTCATCCGGGCGACGCAGTGCCTCAGATCGACTGCACCGAGAAGCCGCCGTCAATCACGAATGCCAGGCCCGTGGTAAAGGCGCTCGCGTTGGAAGCGAGATAGACCGCCGCGCCGCCAAGCTCCGAGGGTTCGCCAAAGCGGCCCATAGGCGTGTGCGCGACAATCTGTTCGCCCCGTTCGCTGAGGCCCCCGTCCGAGTTGCGGAGCAAGGAACGGTTCTGCGTAGTCTCGAAGAAACCGGGAACGATCATGTTAACCCGCACAATTCCCTGCCACTCTCGCGCCAGGAAGTTCGTGAGGGTTGCCACTCCGGACTTGGCAATGGCGTAGACCGGCACGCGTGAGAGTGGGCGTTCTCCTCCCGCCATCGAGCCGATATTGATGACACTGCCGCGTCCGTTCGCGAGCATCGCCGGCCCGAATTCCTGGCAGGCGAGCCAGGCCGACGTCAGATTGAGATCGAGATTTTCGCGCACGGCTTCCAAGCCAAGCTCCTCAAATGCCTGGTCTGCGCTGACGACCGCCGATGGATGGTTGCCGCCAACCGCATTCACTGCCACCGTAACCGCGCCAAACGCCTCCCGCACCTGCGCATGCGCTTGCGCAACCGAATCGGCATCGGTAGCGACGTAGGACACAAAGATTGCCTCGCCACCGGCGGCCGCTATCGTCTCCACGCGGCGTTGACCCTGTTCCTGGTTGCGACCCAGCACCGCGACCTTTGCGCCGGAAGCGCCGAGGTGCTCCGCGATCACTCCGCCCAAAATACCCGTGCCGCCGCCTACGACCGCCACTTCTCCGCTGAGACCGAAGAGCTCGTCGAGAAACTCGCTGCGCCGTTCGCCCCCTGTGCTATCTGCCGCCATCGGATGCGTCTCCTAGAAATATTCGTAGTGCTACCTACATTGCTTCATGCAGGCACATTATAGATGATTAGCCCGATGCCGCCCTTTCAATAGTTTCGGCCAGCCAAGCATTAAGACTCTTGCCTTCTGCCCGCGCTGCGGTCGTAGCTGCACGATGGATCTCTGGCGCTAAACGCAGCGGAATCCGCCCGGAGAACGGTCGATCCGGTATCCGGCCTAGCTCAGCACAAGCAGTCAAGTAGTCGTCTATGGAAAACCGGAACTCACTATCAAGTTGCGCCACGGAATCGCCTTCAAAGACGATCACGTCGCGCGTGTCCACTACCTCACCTTGAAAGACACCCGCCTCGTAATCGAAGCTAACAGCCGCGCTATAGCCTTTGTACTTCATCATGGCTCGATCCCTATGTCGGTCAAGAAATAGCGCAGGAACTCAGCGACTGTGTCCTTTCGCTCCAAGAAGCGGGGGGACAAGCCCCCACGCTACGGCATTTTCCCAAAAAGGCAAGAGAGCAAGGGAGACACTGTGTTAACTGTGGTCAGGCGCTCAACCCTCGCGGGTGCTTACGCTCAAGTCCGCCACCAGGATCGGAGGCGCGTAGAAGCTGCCGCCGACCCACTCCGGTTCGCTGCCAATAGCAGCGATGTTCTTGAGCGCCTCGAAGGAGTTGCCTGCCACCATCGTATCCTTCACGCGGCCCGCCAGCTTGCCGTTCTCAATCTTATAGCCCAAGTGCACGTTGCCGGAGAAGTCACCCGAAAAGAGATTGCCCATCGAAGCGCCCATGGTGTACTCAACGAGAATGCCCTCGTCGACTCCACCGATAAGGTCCTCAAGACTCCCACCGTCACCGGGCTCGACCACGACGTTGTGATAGCCGGGGGCCGGCAACGAATTTGGCGATCGCTCGCCATTGCCGGTCGGCTCAGCGCCGGCTAGCCCGGCGGTCTGCAAGTCGTAGATGAAGGTGCGTACGTAGCCGTTTTCAACGAGCGGAGTACGCCGCAACGGAATGCCTTCGTCGTCGGTTGGCGAGGAGCCAACGGCGTGATCGATCGTGCCGTCGTCATAGACACTTAGCTTCTCGTCGAACACCTGCTCTCCCAAACGCTCGCTCAAGGGTGACGCACCCTGAAGCACGGTTTTTCCACTGAACGCCTGCCTCAGCGGCTGCATGAGGGTATTGCCGAGTCCTTGAGGTGTGAAGAGCACCGGCATGTGCATGGTAGTCACTGCCGCGTGGTTACGTGCGGCTTCAACCCGCTGAATAATGCGCTGCGCCACAGCCTGCGGGTCCAACCCAGCCTTGCATGAGAGGGCATAGTGCCAGACGTCCAGAATGTCTTCACCCCGTGTCAAATTGATACTTGCCCCCAAAGACACCACCGACTTTTGGTAGTCGGTGCCGCCGCCATGGGAATTCAGCAACCGGACACGGGAGATGCGTTTCGTCGCGCCCACCTCGCACAAGAACTCTTCGTCGTGGTTGCGCAACAGATCAAGCGCCTCGGTGCCGAGCGCCACGAGGTCCTCCAGCGCAAGCGCCTCCACTGCCGGATCGTAGATCGCGACACCGTTCGTAGTGTAGGTACTGGGAAGCGTAAATTGCGCGTGGGCGCCGAACTGCGCGGACTCAACTGCGCTCTCCACCAGTGCGTCCAGATCGCCCGGCTCGCTCAACTTGGTCGAATAACCAAGTCCTATGCGCCCATTCTTGATTATGCGCAACGCCATGCCGCTCGACTCGCGAGCGTTAATGGACTTCATGCGATTGGCTTCAAATGAGATGGGGAGTTCGGTCGATTCATGGTAGAGCACCTCCGCCACCTCGGCGGTCTTCTTGGCCTTTTCCAGTAGTTCTTCAAACATGCGACTACTGACCTCCCACCAAGCACTTGCTAATCAGTACGTGGGGGCTGCCGTCGCCAACCGGCGCCGATTGTCCCCCTTTGCCGCAAGTACCGCCTGCCGGGTCCCAAGCAAAGTCGTTGCCGACGGCGATGATGTTTTCCAAGGTAGTAAAGACATTACCCGATAGGTTCACGCCGCGCAGCGGCTCGGCCAGCTTGCCGTCGCGAATGGCATAGGCTTCCATACAGGAGAACGTGAACATTTCCATGCTTGTCTGGCCGCCGTACCAATTCTTACAGTAGACGCCTTCCTTCACCTCTGCCAGCATCTCTTCAAGCGGGGTCTCGCCCGGCTCGATGGCGGTATTGCGCATGCGCACCAGCGGCGGCACGCGGTAGCTCTGGGCGCGCGCGTTGCCGGTGGGCGCTTCATTCATCTTGCCCGCCGTTTCCCGCGAGTGCAGCCGCCCCACGAGCTCGCCTTCCCGTATCAAGTATTGCTTGCCCGTAGGCACGCCCTCGTCATCGTAAGCAAAAGAGCCGGTAAGACCGGGCACCTGGCCGCTATCGATGATGTTAAGGTGCTTGTCGCCAAAGGTGCGACCCAAGACCATGATCTCTTTGAGCTTATCGTTCTCATACACGTGGTCGGCTTCAGACAAGTGCCCGAATGCTTCATGTGCAAAGACCCCCGCCAGCGTGGAATCCAGTATTACCATGAATTCGCCGCCCTTCGGCGGTTGCGCGTCAAGCATGCCAACGGCCTTCGCGGCGGCCTCGCGCACTGCCTCATGGTTATCTTCTACAACGCTGTAGTCGTCACTGCTTGCAAAGCCCGCCCGCGCTTGTTGCACGTTTCCATTATCGCGCGCCACGACGCCGAAATGGGCGGTCACCCGCCCCCGCTCCTGCTCGATGTAGGTTCCCGTCGAGTTGCCGTAATACTGCTTGCGGAAGCCGTCGCCGTAACGTACCGTAGACGTCTGAATTTTCGGCGTTCGCCAAATCTCCTCCACGTAGGAGTCCATGAGGTGTTTCTTCTCCGCCAGGGGTACATCGCGCGGGTCGCGTTGCATGGAGACGCGCACCACGTCCTGTACCGGCGGCACGTCCACCATTTCGGTCTTCTCGCTGCCTACCAGGCGTGCTTGACTGACGGCCTGATCCACCTTCTCTCGCAAATCGGCGATTCGATTGAATGAGACGAAACCCCATCCGCCGTTTACTACCGCGCGCACACAGCCGCCAAGCTGCGTGGTCGTGCCCACCTCTTCCAAGTCCTTGCCCCGGTAAGTAATACTGGTAGACTTGGTCTCTTCGATGCGGATTTCCGCGAAGTCGGCCCTGTGTTGCTTTAGCGCGTCTTCAATGCGTTCGCGCATAGAAACTACCTACTCCTTATAAAAAGATACGCCTACAGAGCCCGGCCCCGCGTGTGTGCCGATCGCCGGGCCGATTGAGCCATTCATGACGCTTTGTGCAGAGACACGGCTCAAAATCGCCTCTTGCAACTCGGACGCGAACCCTGGTTCACTCGCGTGCATCACGCCCAAGTAGGTGAGTGTTCCCTCAGGGCCGGCAACGGATTCCACATAGCTAACGATGCGCTCGATAACGCGTGAGCGTGTGCGCACCCGGTCGAGAATGTCGACGGCGCCATCCTTGAGGATCAAAACCGGCTTGATGCGGAGCAGCGAACCCACCAAGTGTGAAGCCGCGCCGAGGCGACCGCCCCGCCGCAAGTAATCCAACGTTTCGGGCGTAAAGGCGATGTGCATTAGGTCTGCGACGTACTTAATATGATTCACGATGCGATCAACTTCTACGTCCTCAGCCGCCAGCCGCGCCGCTTCCCGCGCCATGTAGGCTACCCCCATTGAAGCTGAGCTGGTGTCAACGACATGAATCTTGCAGGAAGACTCTCCCTGCAACTGTTGCGAAGCTGTCAGCGCTGACTGAACGGTGCCGCTCAGCTTGCCGGACATGTGGAGTGAGACGATGTGGTCGTGGTCCTGAGCCAGTCGTTTGTAGACTTCGACAAATTCCCCTGCCGAGGGCTGCGAGGTCTGTGGCAATTCCTGTGCTTCCGACAGCATGGCAAAGAATTGCTCGACCGTGATGTCCACGCCGTCTTTATAGTCGATTTCGCCAAAACGCACGTGCGCCGGCACAACGGTGATGTGCTGCTCGGCGGCAATCGTGGGATCGAGGTCGCTCGTGCTATCAGTAACGATGGCAGTCGTACCCATGCCGTCTCCTCTTTCTCGCTGCTATGAGACACCTTTGTCCTTCACGCCAGCCAATTGCCCCACTTGATTCTGCGCACGGCGCGATACCAAGTGCCGCGCCATTGAATACTCACATTGCCGCCTCTCACGCTATACCAACGTGCACGCGGCAGTCAACCATCTGCTTGGAGAAGAAAGTGTGTGTTCACTATCCAGCTTAGAGTAGCACGTCTCCCCCCTCCGAATTCTTGAAGGTGGCGTGGATATCGCCGACACGAACCTATTTGGTGTTAGCCGCCGACACAGTTTCCATGCGGGCTATATACAGTCGGAGGACTGGGCACCGCTTGAATTCTTCACTGGCAGACACCCGGTCTAGCGGCAGAGCCCTTACAATAGTAGGAACGAATCGTCTGTAGGAACGAATCGGCTGACAGAGGGAGTGCATGGCACCATGTAACGTGACAGTGTGCCTACAAGCAGTGAACAAAGGCGAGCACCAAACCAAATTTGAGGAGACAGACGGCATGAAAGTGGTTGTAACGGGCGGCAGCGGCAACATCGGACAGTACGTGGTCAGAGAGCTCTTGCAGTACGGGCACGAAATTGTCTCCTTCGATCGGGTAGTACCGCCGGAGCCGGAACCGGGCGTTCACTATCGCCTCGGCGATCACGAGGACGAGGGTGCCATCTTCGAACTCCTCGCCCCGGCGGAGGCCGTGGTACATCTTTCCGCCATCCCTTCACCGGGCACCCACGCCAATGCCTTGGTATTCCGCACGAATGTCATGGGCACCTACAACGTGTGCGAGGCCGCTGCCACGCTCGGACTGCGAAAGATCGTCGCGACGAGCAGCGTCAACGTGCTCGGCATGGGGTTCCGCTATCGGGACTTCGTTCCTTACTACCTGCCGGTGGATGAGAACCACCCAGACCTCCCGCAAGATCCCTATGGACTTTCCAAAGTGGTGGGGGAAGACATCGTGGACATGGCCCATCGACGCACCGGCATACCCGCTGTGTCTATCCGTCCGTCGCACGTCATCGTGCCGGAGAACTGGCCCGAGCGCTTGGCGGCCTTGGAGGCCGATTTCAACGCCTACTACCGCGGCATATGGGGCTACTCGGATGTGCGCGATCTGGCAGTCGGCTTTCGCCTAGCACTGGAAACGGAAGACGCCGTGCAAGGCGCGTATTACATCGTGGCCGATGACGCCTTCTGTCCGATGCCTCTCGCCGATTCAGCACCACTTATCTTTCCCGGCACCGCGCAGATGGCCGCTCACCTCACCGGCACGGAATCGGGTATCACCAACGCCAAGGCAAAGCGCGACCTCGGCTTTCAACCGCAATACTCCTGGCGGGACTTTGCTTAGGGAGTACTACGTGCTGGCGCACTTACGGGAATCCTTAAGACTTGGATGCGCCAGTGATACGCGAAACAGGCAATGCGGAGACTTGCTAACGCGAGGCTGATCGTGTGCTGAGCCCTTCTGCATATCCATTGCCTCCACGCGGAGTTGCTATACTGAAGAGGGTGTATACAACGTTTGCCAATCTCGCTTTCGGTGATACTGTCAGCCGTTCGTGCAGAGCCTGCCAGCCGTTCGTGCTGAGACTGCCACCCGTTGGTGGTGAGCCCGCCAGCCGTTCGTGCTGAGCCTGTCGAAGCATGAACGGCTGAGAACACGAGCGTGTAATACGTGCTGTCTTTGCGCTCAATCTCGGCCTTCGACAAGCTCAGGCCGAACGGAGTTAGCACCCACACCGAGCGGAGTCAGCGACAGGGGCTGACGAACAAAAGTGCGCGACGGCGCCGCCGCAGACACCTGCTTAGGCCGCCTTCAATTGGTGCGAGGAGTATCACGATGAAAACACCGGTTAAGTTGACCAGCCTGGCCGCCTGCGCGGGGTGAGCAGGCAAACTCGGCCCCGCCGAGCTCGCGCAGGTTCTGCGCGCCTTCCCTTCACAAGCAAATAGCAATCTCCTGGTGGGTTTAGCCGCGCCCGACGATGCCGCCGTGTATCGCATGAACGACGAGCAGGCCATCATCAGCACTGCGGACTTCTTTCCGCCCGTGGTAGATGATCCCTACGCCTTCGGCCAGATTGCGGCTGCCAACGCTCTAAGCGACGTCTACGCCATGGGAGGCGAGCCGCTCTTCGCATTAAATCTCGCGGGCTTTCCCGACAACCTCGACCTGGACATCCTGAGCCGCATCTTCCTGGGCGGCGCGGACAAGGTACAGGAGGCCGGAGCGGTGATCGCCGGTGGGCACACCGTGACCGACGAGGAACCGAAGTACGGCTTGTCGGTGACGGGCCAAGTGCACCCCGACCGTATCTTTACCAAAGCCGGCGCGCAGCCGGGCGACATTCTAGTCCTAACGAAACCCATCGGCACCGGCGTGATCACTACTGCCCACAAGCGCGACTGCGTCGAGCCCGAACATCTTGAAGAGGCTGTCGCCAGCATGTGCCGTCTCAATGGCGGCGCTGCGCGGCTCCTCCAGCAGTTCACGGTCCACGCTTGCACCGACGTGACCGGTTACGGCCTGCTCGGACATGCCATGGAGATGGCGCGCCACGGCAACGTGCGCTTTGAATTTGCAGCACAAGCAATTCCGCTGCTCAACGGCGCGTTGGCTTATGCCCGCGACGACGTAGTGCCGGGCGGCCTAGACCGCAATCGCGACTTTCTCCTTGATGAAGGACTGCTTGCCCTGGAGGAGGACATCCCGCCCGCACTCAGCGCCCTCCTCTTTGATCCCCAGACCAGCGGCGGTCTGCTCGCCGCCGTACCCCCGCAGGATCAAGCCCAACTCGAAGAGGCTTTCCGCGCCGCCAACGAGCCGCTCTGGATCATCGGCTCCGTGAGCGATGGCAGCGGGATCACCGTAACGTCGGCATAGCCTGCGATACAAACGCCAATGCAAGACCATCGCCGGGCGCTAGGCTAATAGATCGTCCACGCTATGTTGCGGCGATCAATCGCCCGCTCCGGCGGCTTCATACTCAGTCCGCCACACGACAAGATCGGTATTCACCCTTCTGTCCGGCTCCTGGATGCGGGCGTGGCAGGTGAACCCGTTCTTTTGGAAGGCGCGCTGGCTGCGTTGGTTATCTGCCGCGACGGGGGCGAATATGGCGTCGGCTCTCTCATTCTGAAAGCCGAATTCTACGAGGAGCCCTATTGCCTCTGTACCGTATCCGCGGCCCCACAGTTCCTTCTCGCCGATCATGAGGTCGATGCGGCGCAGGTCCTTGTCGGGAAACTGCGCAACGATCCGCTGCAAATTCATCCGTTGCAGCCAACACTCGCCGATTGAATTGCCCCCTACTTCCATGATGAAACAGTGGGCGTGGGTCGATATCCAGCGATAGATGGTCTGCAAATCCTCAAGCGTGGTCTCTTGGAAAGGGTTGTGATCGGCGAGTTCCATCACTGCGGGATCGTTATTCCACTTGAGGAGCACATCCCAATCACTTTCAGCCATTGGCCGCAGAATCACGGCCGCGCCGCGCAGGGCGACGTCATGATCTAGCAGCACCGAGACACGCCGCTCGGGCGTGGGTTGAAGCTCTGGGATGACAATGTCCATAAGGGTAGTATACTAAGTGCAGAGCAGAAACGAAGAAAGAGCGGGCCGGCAGGGCGAGAACGACACCTTGCACGCCGCACGTGCATCTGTAAATCAGATAAGGAGCACACACGATGAGCCAAGTGCAAGAAAGAATCGCCGCCACTGATATCGACGAGCGATGGCTGCCGCCTTCACCGCACCGCGAGAAGATATTGGAAAAACTCGCAGAGGGCCGCGCGCACATCGAGGAGGCCGGCCACAACCAGCCGCCGCTGGTCTACTTCGAGGACGGCGGCATGATGGAGCTGCCGCGCGTGCGCTGGACCGGAGCCAACCAATTTGTGCCGGACATGTCGGAGGGGGGCGCTGCGCGTCAGACTCACTACACCGACGTCTGCGGCAGTATTGACGAATTGAAGCGCATCGAGGAAGAAGAGCCGGCACGGGTGCAGGCAGAGGCTGAGCACATCACCGCGCTCCTGGACGATGTCCAGCACATGATGGAGCGCATGCAGCGCCGCTGGGACGTGTACAAAGAAGCTGCCGACGCGCTCTTGGAAGCGGCACAGCGGATGCAGGCGATCACCGGGCCGGATGTGCCCGGCGGCCTAGCCAAGCTGGAAGAGATGCGCCGCTTCCTACTCGAACGTCCGGAGGAAGTCGCCGATAGTGTGCCGTGGCTGCATAAGACCGCTGAGGAAGTGCGCACCGTTGCCGGTCGGAACGAACAAACCCTGTACGCCTAC
This sequence comes from Chloroflexota bacterium, assembly GCA_965216245.1. Taxonomy (GTDB): domain Bacteria; phylum Chloroflexota; class UBA11872; order VXOZ01; family VXOZ01; genus VXOZ01. Next base: position 2,772,771 of record OZ244145.1, on the reverse strand, counting down.
CGCGAAGCCTGGATCGAAGCTGGCGCAAGCTACCTGCACGTCAAAGGCAGCCGCGCCTGGAATTCCGAAAACGGCGAAGCTTCTTGACCGGACTATGGATAGGCCGTCGCCCTCTATATCGCGCGTCGTACTAAATTGCAGGCATGTTCAAGAGAAGGGTAGTCGGTGAAGCTGCCCAACGCCCGCCGGGCCCTTGTCGACAAGGAGAAGATCACAGAGTACTTGCTCTCAACAACCAGTCCGCGGGGCCGTACCAAAGCTCGATTCTTCCTTCGGTTCGGATTTGAAGCTAAGCGTTGGCGAGAATTTGCAGATGCCCTTCGGGCCCTTGGCGCTGTCTACGAAGTAGTGAGAGCTGTTGAAACCGTCTATGGTTTTCGATACAACGTGGAAGGTGCTATCAGGACGCCGGACGGGCGCGATCCAGGAGTGGTGACCGTCTGGCAAGTCGATCAGGGCAGCGACTTCCCAAGACTCATTACGGCATACCCCCGCAGGAGGAAGAGATAGTGTTCAAAGAACACGAGCAAGTCGTGCTAACTGCCGCCGTTTCCGGCGATGACAAAGAAGATCTGCAACCAGGGGACGTAGGCACCATTGTACACATACATCCCGGTGACCAGGCCTTTGTGGCGGAATTCCTTGCTTTGGACGGCGAGACTGTAGCCATTGCTACGGTACTGAGGTCGCAGGCTCGTCCTGTAACCAGTGCAGATCTGACCCACGCCCGGCCTATAGAAATGGGCGTCTGAAAGACAAGCCTGCGCCCTGCAGGAGCGACCAACAGGCGAGGGATCGTCATAGCTTGCAGTGATCGACCTGCACCTAACCTGAGTTGGTCTTCGGCAAGTGCGGAATGAGCCAGGCGAGGAACGCGTCGGTACTGCGCGACTGAATCGTCACCTTGCCGGGGCCGGTCAGCTCCACCACCAGGCCTTCACCACTAAAGAGCGTGGACTTCATACCACCCACACGCTTTACCGAGTAGCCGACGCCTTCGGCAAACGAGACCATGTGGCCCGTGTCCACGGTGTAAGATTGTCCTTCATCCAAAACGATCTCGTGGATCGCGCCATAGCTCGAGAGGAACACTGTGCCGCTGCCGCTGATCTTGAGGAGGAAGAGGCCCTCACCGGAAAAGAACGTCTTCGCGCCGCCCCAAGAAGTATCCACTTCGACGCCAGCCGTCGAGGCAATAAAAGAGCCGGATTGGGCAAATATGACTTCGTTGTTGAGCTCAACCGCATAGATGTCGCCGGGGAGGCTGGGCGCAAAATTCACCTCTCCATTCCGCGCTGCACTAAACGTGTTAATGAAGAAGGACTCGCCACCCAGGAATTTGCGCCGTAAGCCGCCCATTAGGCCGCCGCGCATGCTGGTTTCGATCTCGATGCCGCTGGACATACTGACCATCGCGCCGGCTTCGGCGCTCACATTCTCACCGGCAGACAATTGCATGTTGAGCATCGCGTATGACGGACGGTGAAAGATCTCGTACTCCATGTAAACCTCCCGATGGGATTCGCTCAGCATTACACATCGATTCTAGCGTACCCCAACGACCGTATACTGCGCACCTGGAGATCACTGCGCCAACGCGTGGGCCGCAGATGCGATGGGTGGATCAATGCCCAATTTGCCTACGAACAGGCTGATCAGCATCAAAGAGCACGCATTCTCTTGCAGGAGGCAGCGACTGCACCCAGACTCATACCGCTTGCAAAAAGGTGCTTCGATTGTGTCCCTATAGAGCAATACATCGTCAGGCCGCCAAGATGCGGTCGTCACCCGCCGACTCCGCAGTCAGTGGCAGAGCTTCTTTACCTGATGTTCTCCGCCAAGTCCGCCAGATCGAGGTCGGGGACATTCGTGCTAAGGACGTGGATTCTATCCCGGACAACCCAGACGAGCATGCGATCTTCGTCGTCCATGCCAAAGAACCGCACCGCGGTCGCTGAGCCGACACTCACCTCCTCAGACATACCTTCAACCAAAGGCAGGAGCAGCGTCTGTTCCCAGTCTTCTACTGCCCGCAGTTGGTCTGCCAATTCCGGAGACAAGATGGACAACTCCAGAAGCTCAGTACGAATTGCGTCCATGTCTATCTCACTGGGGGTTGCAAGCGTCGGGCTGGTAGTTTGCAGGAGACGGACGCCTTGATCGGGATTGTCTTTCGAAGCATAGAACAGCATTCCCACCTGGGGCACCGTGATTCGGAATATCGCGCCCTCCAGCTCATCGGGAAGAATAGCGCCGTCGCCGCCTAGCGCCCAGATGTAGTTTCGAGCCACAGGTAAGTCAATGCTAAACGAGGCTTCTGCTGCATCGGTAATCATGACTTTGGGATCTGCCTGCAATATATCAGGCACTTCAGAGAGCTGCGCCAGGCGAAAGCCTAACGCCTCCTCTGCTTCGACAAGCGTAACCTCACGCCCTTCTCCATCGCCTGTAGGCTCTTCTACCCAATGGATCAGCTCGGCGTCCGGTTCCGGTAGAGAATCCAAGAATTCTTGCGTAATCTGGATAGTTTGCACCTGCTGGACTCGAAAGAGATTGAGGAACTGTTGGCCAGCATCACGAACGGATGAGAAGATCACAATGAGCAGAATCACCACGCCCACTGCCAAAGCAGATATGCCGACCCAACCTCGTCTATCCAAAGTGCCCATATCGCAAACCTCCGTTACAGCAAGTCATAGTGAGAATTTTGACAATGTGCAGAATGCACCCCCTAGCGGCCTCGCCAGCTAAGATCGTACTTCATTCTACCTATGCAGTCTGAGAACTACCTAAGAAACGCGCCTAACCGGCGTTGCCCTCGCAACGGGTGTGGCATGTGCGCCAAGTTCCAATGAACCTGGCCGCCACTTTGCCGGCGAGGCGATTCCGCGCACTTACAAGCATCAAGCCCTTTTGGGGCTCCACCACCCCCAGTACCCGCGCCTTTTCAATGATACACATAGGCTATAATAGTGGTAGAAGCAACAGTACAGCACCGTGGTTGCCGCCGTAAACAACCCTCTCGCGACTACGAAACCTCAGAAGCCTGCTATTCCTCCGTTAGGCGTCGCGTGAATGACGTATTCTTAATCGGAAGATTGAGTGTACGATTGGAATCGAATGTATGATGAGCATGCTTTGCAACAATTCGGTCGTGAGTGCGAAGCTACACAAAACTTATATGATTGACTAGATTCTCAATCTTGCTACATCAGGCAAGGAGCCAAGCAGAGAGGATTCGAACCTTGGAGTCAGAACTGGCAATTGAAACACGGCAGTTAACCAAGACCTACGGCAAGAGTCGCGGCGTCGTGGAACTTGATCTTGACGTGCAGCGTGGAGAAATCTACGGCTTCGTAGGCCCTAATGGCGCGGGGAAGACAACCACGGTTCGCCTGCTCCTCAATCTCATCAAGCCCACGAGCGGCTCTGCGACTATCCTTGGCATGGACATGGAGCGTGAGTCGAAAGCGATCCGTGCCCGCACCGGCTTTCTGCCCGGCGAGTTACGCATGTACGAGAATCTCACGGGGCAGGAACTACTGCGCTACTTCGGGTCCGTGCGCGGTGTTTCAGACACCACGTACGTGTACGAGTTAGCCGATCGTTTGAGCGCTGCACTCGACCGGCGCATCGGCACGCTATCGCGGGGCAATAAGCAGAAGCTCGGCGTGCTGCAGGCGCTCATGCACCGTCCCGACCTGGTCCTCTTCGATGAGGCGACAAGCGGGCTCGATCCGCTTATGCAGCAGGAACTCTACGCAATCTTGGATGAGTACCGCCAGCAGGGCGGCACGGTATTCTTCTCCAGCCACTATTTGGACGAGGTGGAACGCATCTGCGACCGGGTGGGGGTGATTCGCGACGGCAGGCTGGTCTTGAGCGACACCTTAGAGTCTCTCCAGGAGAAGCACGTGCGGCGGCTGCGCCTGGTCTTTGCTGAACCGCCGCCGGCAGACTTTCTAACCGGCCTGGACGGCGTGCAAAAAGAGTCCCAGGAGGGCAATACCGTGCTGGCGCTGGTCCAAAGTAATCTCGCCGGAGCCCTCAAAGAAGCGGCGCGCCATACCGTGGTGGACATTGAGTACCAAGAGCGACGCCTCGAAGATATCTTTCTCCAATATTACGACACCCGAGAGGAAAACCATGCTGCAGAATCTGCTGCTCAAGACCCTGCGTGACCAGCGCATTCCAATCCTGGCCTATGGACTCGGCCTTGGGGCGCTCGCGCTGCTAGTCATCGCAATCTACCCCAGTTTCGCAGCAAGCGGCGCTGAACTCGAGGAAGCCATGAAGAACCTGCCGGACGCCTACAAGGCTTTTACCGGCGGCGTGCTCTCACTGACCGAGTTCGACGGCTATCTGGTGTCTCAGTACTTGATCATCTTGCCGTTGATTTTGGCAATCTTCGCTATCATCGAGGGCACCGGAGCGCTTCGCGGTGAAGAAGAACGCGGCACCATGGATACCCTCCTTTCTCTGCCCATAGCGCGCAGCCAGGTGGTCATACAAAAAGCAATCGCTACGCTGCTCAGCATCGCGTTGGTTCTCGTGCTCATCGGCGCGGTGCTCTGGGTGAGTACGGCCCTCGTGGAAGAAGCCGTGCTGGCGCTCGATCGTCTCGCCCTTGTACTCCTCAGCACCTTTGCTGTGGGAGCGCTCTTCTATTGCTTCTCGCTGTTCCTTTCCGCCTTGCTCCCGTCGCGCCGCTTGGCTGGTGTTATCGGGGCCGTCTTTACGGTAGGCGCATACTTCTTCGACGCATTCACAGACATCGTCGAGGGCCTTCACGACTACCGGATCTTGGGGCCGTTCAACTACTTCGAACCATTGGCTATCCTGCGTGAAGACCTGGCATTCGGAGACCCTGCAGTGCTGCTGGCCGCCAGCCTGGTTTTTCTTGGAGCAGCGGCGCTCGTCTTCCGTCGACGGGACATTGCTGGAATCTGATGCTGAATTGCGTGCCACCTTTCGCTGCAGCCGACAGTCTGCCTGGCAGCCCTTTAGCCAACCATGCCGGACGTGAGCTTCGCCTCTTATCAATTCGGCGATTGGTGACGCACAGCAAGGCTTAGGACGCATCGGCGCGTCCAGCCCCCTTCTCCCTCTCAGGCGGAGATTGAGTATACTAGGAGTCAGGAGAACCACAGCCCACCCTCACACACAATGGATTTCATGCCGGCAGGATAGGATAAATGGCGTCAAAGAAAACAAGTAGTACCAAGAAGAAGAGCTCAACTGAGAATACGGCAGCCGCTGCTTCCCCTGAAGAAGACCTACAGGGTGCGGCAGCAGCGGAACCTGCGGACGAGAGCGGAGAGGCATCCGATCCGGGAGACGCCGCCAAGAGTGAGATAGCTCGGCTCAATGCCGAGTTGTCCGCCGCCAACGAATCGCTTGGGGCCAAAGAAGAAGATTTGCAGCAAGTCCGCGAAGCGCTTGCCCGCGCGCGCGCCGATTTTGCGAACTTTCGGCGGCGCACGCAGCAGGAGCAGGAAGAGCAGTCCAAATTTGCGACTGCGCTCCTCGTCGCTGAGTTCCTCCCCATTCTCGATAATTTCGAGCGGGCATTGGACACGATACCCCGCGAACTCCGCTTCTTCTCGTGGCTGCAAGGTGTTGACCTGGTCCATCAGATGGCACGCAACGTGCTTGAGAAGCGCGGCTTGCAGCCTATTGACACACATGAACAACTCTTCGACCCCAACTACCACGAAGTTGTGATGCGCGAAGGTGAGGACAATGACGGCGAGATTGTTGTGCTCGAAGAGCTGCAAAAGGGCTACGTAATGCACGACCGTGTGCTGCGTCCCAGCCTCGTTAAGGTAGGACCGCCGCCACAGAGCCCGGAAGCCGATGCAGAGCAGGACGCCGCTGACACTGACGCGATAGAAACCGGCAATGACGCCCCGCAAGTGTAAACCCCGCGCAGGTGTAAATACCGTGCACGCGTAGATACCGTGCACGCTAAAACCCAAGATGGTGAATTAAGAGCAGATGAGTACGAAAGCCGATTACTACGAGACGCTCGGTGTTAGCCGTGACGCATCTGAGGCGGAGATCAAGCAAGCCTTCCGCCAGCTCGCCCGAAAGTACCACCCCGATGTGAGTAAGGCCGCGGACGCCGAGGCGCGCTTCAAGGAAATCAACGAAGCGTACGAGACCTTGCGCGACCCGCAGAAACGGCGCGCCTACGATCTCTTCGGCCACACGAACGGTCGCTCCGGTGGCATGCCGCGAGGGGTTGACCCCTCGGACATGGGCGGCATAGGCGATATCTTCGAGGCGTTCTTCGGTGTTGGCGCGCGTCCTTCAGCACGCACCGGCCCGGAAACGGGCGCCGACCTGCGCATGGACCTGACGCTCGAATTCGCGGAAGCCGTCTTTGGCGCAGAGAAAGACATCGACGTTTCTCGTCTGGAGTCCTGCCCGGGCTGCTCAGGCAGCGGCGCAGAGCCAGGGAGCAAAATCGGCACCTGTCCGGCGTGCAAAGGGCAAGGCCAAGTCCGGCGCATGCAATCGAACTTCTTCGGACAATTCACCACCGTCGCCACGTGCTCGCGTTGCGGGGGCGAAGGCAAGGTACCGACCGTGCGCTGCGGCACCTGCACCGGCAGCGGGCGCACCAAGCAGAACCGCACGATTTCCGTCAAGGTACCGGCCGGCGTGGATAGTGGCTTGCGTATCCGCCTGGGCGGCCAAGGCGAAGCCGGCCCCAGGACCGGACCCCGCGGCGATCTCTACGTTTTCGTCACTGTGCGGCCTGACGAGCGCTTCGAGCGTGAAAACGATGACATCCACCTCGACTATCTCATTAACTTTGCCCAGGCCGCCATGGGCGACACGGTAGCAGTGCCGACCTTGGAAGGCAACGAGAGCGTGCAAATCCCGCCCGGTACGCAATCGGGCTCGGTATTTACTCTGCGCAGGCGCGGCGTGCCGCATCTGAACGGCGGCGGCCGGGGCGATCAGCACGTTCACGTCCACGTAGAGGTACCGGATCGGCTCTCCACCCACCAAAGAGAATTGCTCCAAGAGCTGGCAAAGACTCTTGGCGGCAACACAAGCCCGCAAGACGATAAGGGCTTCTTCGATAAGATGAAGGATGCGCTGGGGTGAACCAGGTCTGGTTCGGTGATAATCTTCCCATTCTCAAGCAGCTCCCCACCGATACATTTCCCCTCATCTATATAGACCCTCCATTTAACACCGGCAAAGACCGTCACTATACGCGCTTGGAGACGGTCGCTGCCGCAAATGGCGACCGCAAGGGTTTCCAAGGCAAGCGGTATAGCACAACTCCCATCGGCAGCCACACCTATGCCGATGTATTTGATGACTTTCTATCCTTCTTGGAGCCGCGCTTGTGCGAAGCGTATCGCGTCCTTGCACCTCACGGCACGCTATACTTTCACATCGACTATCGTGAAGTCCACTACTGCAAGGTGCTGCTCGACCGTATCTTTAGCAGAGAGTGCTTCCTGAACGAAATCATTTGGGCCTACGACTACGGCGGTCGTACCAAGAAAAAGTGGCCGCCCAAGCACGACAACATTCTCGTTTATGTAAAGAGTTCCGACAACTACGTCTTCAATGTTGACGCCATCGATCGCGTGCCCTACATGGCTCCCGGTCTGGTGGGGCCGGAAAAGGCAGCGCGCGGCAAGCTTCCCACTGATGTCTGGTGGCACACCATCGTCCCGACAAATGGCAAAGAACGCACCGGCTACCCCACACAGAAGCCGCTCGGCATTCTGCGGCGCATCGTTCGGGCTTCCTCCCATCCCGGCGATACGGTGCTCGATTTCTTCGCCGGCAGCGGCACCACCGGCATAGCGGCCCACGAATGCGGTCGCTCTTTCATGCTCATTGACGATAACCCGCAGGCCATCGCGATTATGCAGCGGCGCTTTCGGGACTTCCCAGACGTCAGTTTTCATGAGCTGGAGAATCCCACCACGTTCGCCGCGGCAACAGACGGGCAGCACCCATGAACGCCCCAAAGCGCTGGCTGGAACTTGCCGTGCGGGCCCATGAGGAGGCGGCGGAAACGGTCGCGGCCCTGTTGCACAAGTGGGGTGAGGGCGGTGTGGCGATCTTTCAGGAGCACGAGCAGGAGTCCCCCGATCATGCCCCGCGTCCGGTTGGCGCTTGGCTCACTCTCACAACCTATCTGCCCGATACCATCGCCCTGGCCGCGCGCCGCGACGGCTTGCAAAGAGACCTCTGGCACCTGCACGCTTTTCACGGCGACCTGGTCGGCGAACTTACCACGCAGTGGCTAGCGGAGGAGGACTGGGCCAATGCTTGGAAGCAATTCTATACCGTGCTTCACGTCGGCGAGCGCCTGGTTATCAAACCGCGCTGGCAAGCTTACGAACCCAAGCCCGATGAGATTGTGATTGCGCTCGATCCGGGCATGGCATTCGGCACCGGTACGCACCCCACTACACAGCTTTGCTTAGAGTCGCTTGAAAAACTGCCCGTAACCGGCGCACAGGTTCTTGACGTTGGCACGGGTTCCGGCATTCTGGCCATCGCCGCAGCTAAGCTTAGCGCAGCGCGCGTAGACGCGCTGGACACGGACCCGGTGGCCGTGGCCGCCGCCCGCGACAATGTCGCGCAGGCGGGTCTCACCGACACCATCACCGTGATGGAAGACACTCTTCCGCTGCCCGCTCCTTCGCCCACCTATGACGTTGTCCTTGCAAACATTACCGCCCAGTCCCTCATCACGTTGTCGCCCCGGCTGCCGGCAGTGCTGGCACCGCGCGGGCGCCTGCTCGCGTGTGGCATCATTGACGCAAAGGCCGACGAGGCGCTTGCAGCCTTCGAGGCGGAAGGTCTTAACCTGCTTGACCGCAAAGAGGCGGGTGACTGGGTGCTGCTCGCTATGGGCGCGCGCTAACTCGCTCGACCGGTCGCTGCAGATCATGGCTGTCAGAAAGACATTGGGAAGTGCAACTCGCGGGACTCATCCAAAGTTAGCGATTGAACGGCTACTGCTACGCATCGAGCGTGCGAAGCGCTACCCCCTCCGGTAGCGCAGGTTTGCAACCTGCGGCAGATTTCTGCCGGAGTGATCCCCATGATTGCTCTCATCGTAGAGTTATTAAGGGGTTGAGGCTCGTCCCTTGCCAAGCGCTCAGTGAGGATGTGCCGCTCGCCGCAGGCGCCGATTGCCAAGACCGATGAATAACCGACGCAAAAGGAGTGAGAATTATGACGGAGCAGGTCAAGCGCGTTTACGTCATAGGCCTCGACGGCATGATGTTCCCCATGTACGAGCGGTTTGCCGCAGAGGGGCTGCTGCCGAATCTCAAGAAGCTGGCGGATGCCGGTATCGTAGGCGAAGCCTACCCCTCCATGCCGGTTTGGACGCCCACAAACTGGACTACCCTTGCTACGGGCGCGCACACCGGCACGCACAGCGTCTCGCGCTGGTTTCTCAACCTGCCCACGCCCCGGCACGAGGAGCAGACCTTGTCTGCCTTCATTCGCCCGGCGGCAGCGGCTGAAAACGTCTTCGAAGCGGCCGCGAAAGCCGGGCTCAAGAGCGTCGCAATCCACTATCCGGCGGCATCACCGAGCCAATCGCCTCTCGCCCACGTCATCGACGGGTTCGGCCATCCCAGCTACGGCACCACTCCCTTCGAGGTCACACCCGCGTGGGGCTATACAAACTTGGACAACATCACCAACAGCACACAAATCGCGTTACAACCGGTCAGGGCATCGGAGACCGCGACAGAGAGCGCACAAGCGTCCCTGTTGGATGCCGCCCACCAACCGCCGCTGGAGGACGGTGCCTGGAAGAATCTGCCGGAGACCGCTGATGGTAGCAGGCCGCCGTTGGAGTTTCCTGTTGAAATCATCACCAAGCGCGATGGTGTGAATCAGACCCTCTGGGGCCTGGTGCTCGACACGGAAGGCGCCGGGTACGACACTATCGTCATCTGCGCGGCCCGGGACGGCCAAACGGAGCTCGGCCGCACGCATGTGGGCTCCTGGAGCGCCTGGATCTATCGTTCCTTCATAGTCGAAGGAGCGGAACAGCAAGCAGCCTTTCGTTGCAAAGCCGTCGAGCTCGCCCCCGACGCGAGTCGTCTCCTGCTCTACCGCTCCCAAGTGATGCACGTGGATGACTTCTGCGAACCGCCTGAACTCAGCAGCACATTGGTCGAGCGCTTTGGGCCGTATCTCGAACATGCCTCGGTGTTTCCCTACGTCTGGGGCATCGCCGACCTGGATACTTGCCTCGAAGAGATAGAGTACCAATGCCAGTGGATCGCCCGCGTGGGGAAATATCTCCTCGAGGAACAAGACTACGCGTTACTCTATACCCACATCCACATATTCGATTACATCAACCATATCTTCCTGCCGCTCGTGGATCCCGCCTGTCCCGGCTACCGCGAAGAGAACGCCGATGAGGGCTGGCGCGCCTACCGCGAATCCTACAAAGTGGCTGACCGCCTCTTCGGCACACTCCTGGAGAATACGCCAGCGGACACTATCAGTATCGTCGTCTCCGATCACGCCGCCATTCCCCAGTTCCGCGCCACCGACATCCCGCGCCTGCTCCATGACAACGGCTACTTGGCATACACTGAGCCGGTTGCGCACTTCGACCCCAACGAAGACTTTGCCAAGATCGACATGGACCGGACGCAGGTGTTCATCACTCCCGTCCGCAACTACGAACTCTTCATCAACGCGCCGGAAGATTCGGAAGAGTACGTGCGCATCCAGCGCGAAGTCGTTACACTCCTGCGTTCGTGGGTCGATGGGGAGACGGGACGGTGTCCCGTCGCCGTAGCACTGCCCAAGTACCACGCCGCGCTCTTTGGCTGCTGGGGCGATCAGTGCGGCGACATCGTCTATGCCATGGAGGACGGCTATGTCAGCGGCTATCCCGGCGGCGATGCGGCAGGACAAGACCCGTACGTCTTTAAGCCGGCCGAGTACGGCGCGCACCACGGGCCGTATTTGCCTACCGCTCGCACCGCCCTCTCCTCTAACATGGCATTTCTCCTGACGCACGGGCCCGGCTTGAAAGAAGGCTATCGGCGTCTGGTCGATCGCCTGGGCTACGTGCACTTGACCAGCGTCGTGCCGCTCGTCTGTCATCTGCTCAACATCGAGCCGCCGGCACAATGCCAAGGCGCACTGCCGCGCGACTATTTGGAAGGTATCGCGCCCACCGTTGACCGCGTTGCCGACTTGCCGGCCTGGGAGTGGGGCACGGGGGTGGATGGCTGGAGCGACCGTGTCTGGACGCAAAAGCGCGACATGTTCGAAGGCTTCATGCCGGGCTATGAACGAAAAGACTGAAAATCTGAAACACAAGGGCCGTGCAGAAACCTGCACGGCCCTCTTCATTCTCGCTCTTTAGTACCGTTGTTATGCGCTCGTTTTCGTCAGAAAACGTGCCGCATACCGCACTGAGGTCTAGATGGAGTTGGGGATATTCGCCGTAATAACGCCGCGCAACTCAGTGTCGCCACCGGTCACAAAAAACTCATATATCCCAGGTGGAAGGACAAGCTCCAAAGTGTAGCTTTGTCCGGCAGAGACCGACACCTTCTGTTCCTCAATTTCATCTCCGGAGAGCGTAAACGTCCGCGACTGCTGTGCCTTGTTCTCGATTAACAAGTGCACCGGCCCGCGGGGTACGGCAATAGCAGACGGCGACACGCCCTCACCATCAATGGTCAGAACGACATCGGTCGGCTCTTCCTCTACCACATCAAGCTCACCCAACACTGCGGACTCACCTAACGGTCTGTCTGATGCCGTCGGCCCAATGCGGCACGCGCTCAAACCGATCACCATTAGCACAAGCAGTATGCTTGCAACTATTCTCATGAAACCCTCCACATATCGTTAATTTCTGCCGCACCCTTTCGCACCAAACAGCCATAGCGGGCACATCGAACTCTCACTAGTCTATTGCACCATAGAGTATCACTTCACGTAGAATTGTGCATCCCCCACGAGCGCGCGCAGCTAGGATTCCGGTAAAGATACAGGGGGCCGCGGTGCGGCTGCAACCGACTGCAGTGAGCGCGGCAACTCTCGCAATGCCGAGTGGTTGCCCTCGCCATGCCGCTTCACACTTACTATCTCCGCCATGACGGCAACGGCAATCTCCTGCGGCGTCCGCGCGCTGATTGCGAGGCCTACCGGCGCGTAGATGCGGCGCAATTGCTCTTGCGTTACCCCTTCCTCCAGGAGCCGCCGATAAACAGTGATCACCCGCCGCTTGCTCCCAATCATGCCAATATACGGCGCCCGCGAATCCGCCACCTGCCGTAGAACTTCCTCATCGTGCTCATGCGCACGCGTAACGAGCACCAGATAGGTCGTGCGGTCGATCGTTATTTGCGCAGGCACCGTACCAAACGGGATGCAGAGCACCTCGTCGGCACTAGGAAAGCGCTCCTTGGTGGCGAAGTCAGCCCGATCATCCACCACGATTACTTCAAATCCCAGTATCTTGCCGATCTCATGCAGTGGAACAGCAATATGCCCGGCGCCAATCACAAGTAGGCGGTCGGGCGGTAGGAGCGGCTCGTAGAGCAACTGGACGTAGGTCCGGCTGCGTCGCGGCGCCGGGGTCCCATCGGGCAAGTACTGCGCGAGCCGCGGCTCCCTTTCGTCGATTACGTGCGCCGCTCGGTCGCGCGCAACCTGGTCGAGAGCCTCAGAGCCCAGCGTGCCATGGGTCCGCGCGTCAGCGGAGAACAGGAGCTTGGCTCCCGGAGTCGCTCCGCCGCCATCGCCGCGGGCGTTGACAACGGTAACCATTACTGCCGACTGACGACGTGCAAGTACCGCGGCCACATGTTGCGCCAAGTCTAGCATGCGCGTACTCCATGGGATTCCAAGCGCTCAATCATAGTAGCAGGCGTTTCTTTGAGAAATTGATGGATACGACGCGTGCCGCTCTTGCGGTGGGGCCTCACTGCAAGTGCGACCGCTCGTGTGTTGCGGTCGCGGGCCGGTAGCGGAATCGACTCCGGCGCAGAAACCGGAATTTCGGCACAGACAGCAGCATGGATTGGTACTTTCCGCCGGCAATACCGCCTATGCCCCATCCTCGCTCCGACCATCCGCGGCAGAAGTTTCCGGCTGCCAGACGTCAATGAAGACAGTAAGCGTGCCGCCGCAGACATCGCCCATTACGTCGTCATTCAAGTCCACCTCGACGACACGGGAAGCTTTGGCGCGCAGGGCTGCCGTAGCTTCTTTCCACACCTCCGCTTCGACACAGCCACCGCCAATGGTGCCCTGCGTGCGCCCGTCTTCTTGCACCAAGAGCTTGGCGCCCACCTTTTGCGGCGTGGAACCGCGCGTTTCGATTACGGTAGCAACCGCCAGGCACTCCGCTTGCTCGAGCCGCATTACGATGTCGTCATATACCGAACGCATGCAGCGCTCCATTTCCATGTCTGCGACCAGACTCCATGATAGAGAAGCACTTGAAAGCGGTCAAAGCGCGTAAGAAGTACCCGGCGCAGCCGGCTTGAAGCAGCGCACCGGTCATGAGACGAGCCACGCTATCGCAATGCGCATTAACCCGGCGGCCAGCCGAGCTTACGTCCACCGAGGAGGTGGAGATGCACGTGGTCAACCGACTGCCCCGCCGCGCGGCCGCAGTTGAAAACCAGCCGGTAGCCGGTTTCACCGATGCCTTCCTGCTGCGCGATTTTGTTGGCTGCAAGGAACATTTCGCCAAGGAGCTCTGTGTGACTTTCATCGAGTTGGGCGACCGATTCAACGTGCTCGCACGGCACGATAAGCACGTGCGTGGGCGCTTGGGGAGTAATGTCGCGAAACGCTACGATCAGATCGCTTTCGTAAATGAGCTCTGCCGGCAAGCTCCGATTGACAATGCCGCAAAAAATGCACTCCATCTGTTACCTCACTCCTTTGTGACGGTCATTCATGCCAGCCCGCCATTGCTCCCCCTTCGGCTGGCAAATGCATGCCAAACAAGATTTGCAAGCGCATAGCCCGTATTGTCTTGCTTCCCACGTGCACCTCTCGCCAAGAAGTCACGTCGAAAGCGGTGCGTCAAACGATTGGGACTCGCGGAGCATCCTCCGCCATCATGCCCAAAACACCGTCCTTGTACGGCTCTACAAGCCGGACTGCACGCAGCATGCCCGCCATAATCGTATCACTCTTGACGTAAACGCGCACGTAGTTATCGGAACACCCACGCCAGTACCCCGCTACTTCCTCCTCCCAAACCACGTCTAGCGACCTACCAAGAAACCGCTCGGTATATGCCTGACGCAGTGCGGGCACGTTGGCGATAAGCTGTTGCACCCGTTGCTTGCGTGCACCAAAGGGCACCTGTGCGTCAAAGTGCGCGGCACTCGTACGGGGACGGACGGAATACGGAAAGACGTGGAGATCGGCAAACGCCATCTCCTCGACGAATGCGGCCGTCTGGCCGAAATGCTCTTCCGTCTCGCCGGGAAAGCCGACGAGCACGTCGGTCGTTAGCGCAATATCGGGACAAATCTGTCGCGCGCGCCGCACGATTGCACAATATTCGTCTAGCGTGTGGCGCCGATTCATGCGCTGCAGTATGTACGGGCTGCCGCTCTGCAACGGCAAGTGCAGGTGTCGGCAGATGCGTGGGTGCGCGAATAACTCCAGAAAGGCGTAGTCGAAGTGCATCGGGTTGATGGAGCTAATGCGGATGCGGGGGATGGCGGTTTCATTGAGCAGGCGATGGATGAGCGCCGTCAGGGAGCTGCCGGAATCGGGGTCCTCATAGTCACCAATGCAAACGCCCGTAAGCACTACCTCCGCAACGCCCTCCGCATGGAGCGCCTGCACACGCCGGACAATTTCAGATGAAGGCCGCGATACTGAGCGGCCACGCGCGCGCGGTACAATGCAATATGCGCAGGCGTGCCAGCAGCCATCCTGTACTTTGACGAACACGCGGCTGCGTTTACGTCCCTTCGTAGGCTGGAACACCGCCGCATACGCCAGTTCCTCGGGTGAGAGTAACTCCGGGATGTCCACGCCGCGCTCGCGAAGCGCCTCCGAGACGATGTCTACTAGGTCGTTGTGCTCGTCTCGCCGGACTACCAGCGCGCCGGGCACCACAGCCTCCGCTTCTTGCGGCGACACGGCAGCGTAGCACCCGGTAACTGCCACAATGCCGTTGGCAGTGGCGGCATGGGCGCGGCGGATCATCTGGCGCGACTTCCGGTCGGCCACGTGAGTCACCGTGCACGTGTTTATTATGCTGACTTCCGCCGGTTCGCCGAAAGCCACCGACTTGTATCCCGCCTGCGTAAAACGCTCGCGCAACTCTTCCGATTCCGCCTGGTTTACCTTGCACCCAAGCGTAAGCACCGCGCAGCGGGGAGCGCTCGGCACGCTATGTGTGGCTTCTTTTGGCTCATCTTCTACGAGAGTGACTGACATTGCTACGGCCTGTGCAAAGTGTTGATACGCCATCAAGGCGCTAGGCAGAATTCAAGGACGACACGCTATTCGCTGTTCCTACTACTTATACTACACCGCTCTGCCGCGATGGGTTCCAGCAGAACGCCAGCGGATTATGGAGCGCCTTGCCCGGTAAGGTGTTCACTGCTGACACCAGGAATTGAGGAAAGAACCCAATTCTGTCGCAGTAACGGATTACTTGAGGTGCTCGGGCAGTAGTCAGAGTCTGCATGCCCGGTAGCGCAGGTTTGCAACCTGCGTCCGCTGCGGTGGTCCCAACGCAAAGTCTAAACCGTATCACTTACGTGACGGGAGTCCGACGGCGAGCGGGGGACAAGCCTCCGCGCTACGGTTTGCAGAAGGCACGCGCACATTGACTAAAACATACTATCCGAGTCCAGGCGTCTATCGGTAATTTCACTAAGGATTTACACACTCGCACGGACGGTAGGCGAGTGACCGCTGAGTCATCCCGCTTTCACAGGTTTGGGAACAGCAGCGGGGAATTCTCAATTCGCCGTAACACGTGTGACCTATTGCTAATCCTCATCCCCGCGTCCTTCACGCCATGAGCGAACCGCCGTTGACGTCCAGGCAGGCACCGGTGACGTAGCTAGAATCGCCGCTTACGAGAAACACTACCACGCTCGCCAATTCTTCCGGATCGGGCAAGCGGCGCAGCGGCGTAGCCTCGATCATGTGGCTGCGCTCTTCGTCCGTCATTTGCTCCCAGGCGGCCTGGAGCGCCGGGCCGCTGACCGTAAAGCTCGGCACGAGGCAGTTGACGTTTATGCCGTGCGGCCCCAGCTCTTTGGCAAGCTGCCGGGTCAGGCCGATAACGCCAATCTTGGCGCAGATGTACTCCGGCGTTACCTGACCGAACCACGACGTGCCGCGCGCGGCGCGAGAGGAGACGTTTACGATCTTGCCGCTCTGCTGCCGCTTCATGTTCGGGGCGACGTGCTTGATGCAGAGCATAGTTGAGGTGAGGTTGATCGCGATTATCTCGTCCCAGTGCGCCCGGTCGATCTTTTCTATCTCCGATTCAGCAGCTTGCTGCCCCGCGCCGCCCGCATTATTGACGAGGATGTCCACACTTCCATACTCCGCCACCACCTGCGCCACCATTCGCTGCACATCGTCCTCGTCTGCCAGGTCTGCCTGCAGCGCGAGGGCCGGCTTGCCGAGAGCGCTAATTTCCTGCGCGGTGCCTTCACCATCCATCATGTCTACGACAACTACCTGACCCCCTTCACGCGCAATGGCTTGCGCATAGGTCGCCCCCAATCCACCCGCCGCGCCGGTGACAATGGCAACTTTGTTCTCTAATCGCATACGTGATCTCTCTTCCGTTAGGCACGTTTCACTCTCATACCGATTTGTAAGTCCGTCCCGACCAGGCAATCATCCATTCTGTGCAGGCTGCGAGAGCTTCCAGAGCAATGCGCCCTGTTCGCCGGCAAGACGCAAACACGGGTCGTTGCGATTATCCCAATGGAAAGAGAACGCGATGGGTTTACTCTTCCCGCCGCTCGTCTCGTAGTGGAGCCACGTGTCCGGCACAGTGGCGGTGAGCAGGAGATGGTAGAAGAACCGCTCGTAGCAGTTGGGTGCAGCTTCAAAGCGATTGCACCCCAAGAATGCCGTATTGCGCACCGCCGTGGGTGGCAAACCGGTTTCCTCCTGCACTTCGCGCAGCACTGCCGCGTCGAGTGTCTCACCTTCTTCCACGGTCCCGGCAGGAACTTGCACACCGGCCTCAGGAAAATCACGGTGCGTGAAGACCAAGAGTTCGTCTCCCCGCGTGATGTACGCAACTACCTTCTTGACAGTATTAGCCATCATGCCCCCATGCGTAGAAGCTGCCTCCCTACCCCTATTGCAGTGCTGCCAAGCGCTTGCGCAGGTCGAGCTCCGGCGTCTGCCAGGGGTCGACGCGCACGTCGAGCAGCACCGGGCCCTCGGCGGCAAACGCCGCTTCCAGCGCGGGGGCAAGCTCGTTGGGCTCTTTCACTGCCAGTCCCTCGCAGCCAAAGCCCTGGGCAATGAGGGCAAAGTCGGTGTCGGGGAAGTCAACTTCCTCATAGTCGCCGCTGTAATTCAGCATCTCCGAAATCTTGCTGTAGCCGAGGCAACTATTGTTCAAGACCACCACGACAATTTCCAAGCCATACTTAGCGAGCGCGGCCAGCTCGCCGATAGCGTACGTGACGCTGCCGTCGCCGACCACGACCACCACCTTGCCTTCCGGCTGGGCGAAACGTGCGCCAATCGCCGCCGGTACGCCAAAACCCATGGTCGCCAGACCGCGCGGAAACAGGAAGCGCTGGCCGCCCCGCAGGGCGCGCAGATACGTGCCAACCCAACCGACAGAGAAACTCGCGTCGGAAACTACGATGTCTTCGGGATTGAGCCGCGCCTGAATCTGCGCCATGAGGTGCTGCGGGCGGATAGGGGTCGCAGAATCTTCCATTTCCGCATGGATCACGTCGTGCCACTGCTTCTTGTAGGCAGACACCTGGCTCAGCCAATCGTTCCGCTCAGGCCTAACGTCTACGCAGGCTGCCACAAGCGCCTCCAATCCGGCGCGCGCATCGGCCGCCATTCCCGCCACCACTGGGAAGATCTTGCCGATCTCAGCCGGATCAACATCCAAGTGCACCACGCGCTGCGACCGTGAAGGTTGGGTCCAGGCGGACGTTACCTGCTGGGATGACTTCATACCCACCAAGAAGACCACGTCGGCTGCCGCGACCACGTGGTTCGCGGCCTCCGAGCCGTACTGCCCGCCCATGACGCCGATAGCGAGGGGATGGTCGTCTGGAAAAACGCCTTTACCTGAAATCGTGGTAGCAACCGGCATCTGCAGCCTCTCGGCGAAAACGCGGAGGGCATCCCACGCTTGGGAAATCGCCACGCCGCCGCCCGCCACGAGGACGGGGCGTTCAGCGTTTTCAAGCACAGTCGCTACGGCCTCTACATCTGCCGGGGCCGGGTGGGCGCGCCAGGCGGGAAAACAGCCGGCACGCGGACTGCCAACCACGTCGGAAGCGCTTTCGTCCCAATCCGCTTTGAACACGTCCGCGGGTATATCGCAAACCACCGGTCCCGGCCGGCCCGCTGAAGCTAGATTGAAGCTGTAGCGGATCGTATCGGCCAACGTGTTCTGGGTGGTGACGCGAAACGTCCCCTTCGTGATGTGTGTAAACGGAGAGACCTGCTCCACGCCCTGCGCGGTGCAGCCGCGCTCATTCCATACCATCCAATCGCGCGGAGCATTACTCAGAATTCCCAGCACAGGGATAGAAGAGTTATAGGCCTCAGCCAAACCGGAGGGCAGCTTGAGCACGCCCACGCCAAATGCGGCATCGCAGACGCCCACCTTGCCGCTCACCCGCGCATAGCCATCGGCGGCGTAGGCGCTGGAACGCTCGTCGCGCACGGCGATATGGCGCGCCTTGCTCCGGCGGCGGTGCAGCGCGTCGTTGAGTGGATAGCCCTGTCCGCCAATCGCCCCAAAGACATACTCCACGCCGTGGGCAATGAGCAATTCCGCAAGGAGGTCACCGGAATTCATGCGAATCTCCCCCTCTCGTCGTTTAGAATAGTCAGAGTATTGTTCACGTTCGTCCTTTGCCTAGGTGTTCTGAGCACAACCGCACATGCTTAGCTTGCCGTAGGGTCGAAGCTTGACCCGACCACAACCATTCGTGCTGAGCTTGTCGAAGCATGACCCGACCACAACCGTTCGTGCTGAGCTTGTCGAAGCGTCGAAGCACGAACGGTCGCGCGCCGTTACCGCAAGAACGGCACAAACTAGGCACGGACTCAGGCAGTTTCCTTTGGCATGCTCCAAAATCACCAATCTAGTGAAACGATACCGCATTTGATAACCCAGCGGCGAACCGCGCTTCGTCCCCGTTACCCGTAGCTTTCCATTCGGTACCGCACGGCCCATGGTCCGGACGGCTGCGCCTCCGGTTACGCCGTTGGTGAAATCAGCGGGAAGTCGTTACCATACGGGCTAGAAGGCCAGCTATCTGCTCGGATCAAGCGTATCGAAAGACGAGGGGACTTGATGTGTGCCGCAAGGGATAGTACTTGCCGCACGCTCGCCAGGGTCCCCACACAAGGTCAGGAGTATCACCGCTATGAAGATCACAGCCGTTAACGCACTGCCAATCGACCGCTATCTTTTCGTGCAGATCGAGACCGACGCCGGCATCACCGGTCTGGGAGAGTCCGGCACGTGGGGTCACCTGGAAGCCTCGCAGGCCGCGCTGGAGAAATTTGCCGCTTACCTCGTGGGCGAAGACCCCAGCCGGATCGAGCATCACTGGAACGTTATGTACCGCACTGCCCACTTTCGCGGGTCTGCCATCATGGGCGCGCTTTCCGCAATAGACATCGCGCTGTGGGACATCAAAGGAAAGCAGCACGGCGTTCCGGTCTACGATCTGCTGGGTGGCAAATGCCGTGACAAGGCGCGAGTCTACTACCACGTCTACGGCCGCACCATTGCGGAGCAAGTGCGCGGCTGCGTGGAAGCACGCGAAAAGGGCTTCACCGCTGTTGGGCACCTTAACCCGCTACTCGACGAAGGGCGCGACGAGCCCTTTTTCAAAACCCACGCCGCCAGGATTGGCGAGGCTACCGACCACGTGCGGCAATATCGCGAAGCCGTTGGCACTGACGTTGATCTCTGTATTGAGATCCACCGCCAGTTGACACCCGCCGAAGCGGTTGTCCTGGCGCGCAGCATTGAACAGTACCATCCCTATTTCTACGAAGATCCTACACTTCCTGACAGCTTCGACGCCATGGCGCAGATCGCGGATAAGATCGGCATTCCTATCGCCACCGGCGAGCGGCTGCACACATTGCAAGAGTTCCAGATGCTCCTTACCCGTGGTGCCGTGCAGTACGTGCGCCCCGACGTCTGTCTGGTCGGTGGCATTTCAGGTACCAAGAAGATTGCGGCGCTCGCCGAGGCGCACTACGTGGGCGTGGTGCCGCACAATCCGCTGTCGCCGGTCAGCACCGCCGCCTGCCTGCAGATTGCCGCGTGCATTCCCAACTTTGCCATCCAGGAGTACCCCATCGGCGAAGACCGACCGCCAAAGAGCGGAATCGTGCAGACTCCGGTTCAGTGCGAACAGGGCTTCCTCATTATCCCGGACGCGCCCGGCATCGGCATCGAACTCGTACCCGGTGCCGCTGAGCGATATCCGCCCGTGCCACGCCCTACCGGCGCCCGCCTGCACGTCGACGGCAGCGTGGTGGACCAGTAGGCTCGTGGCCCTATTGCGCTTGCGTTCCTTGTTGAGCCAAAATCGAAGGGCTTGCACACCTGCCGGCAGTGTATTTCGAGACGCGCTGCGGATCGCTTGTTTGGCAGTATGCTTCGTTTGCTGCCTGACCGCACTGAGCGCCTGCGAAACTGAGGGAGAGGTAGAGATTGAGATTCGCATTCACAACGTCTCAACGCTCGACTTTACTGACGTCAGCATCGCCGGCCGGGACTATGGCGACATTGCCGCCGACGAGACCAGCGCCTACAAGAAAGTCAGACTGAGCTTCAGATACGCAGCATTAGAATTCAAGGCGGACGGACACAGGGTGACCGGGCAGACACTAAACTTTGGGGCGGACCGCTTTACCTACGAAATTGACATTGTCGATCTCGCGGCAGGCCACCTGGCGATCGAGGTCATCCCTGACCAAGATCCTCCTGCAAAATAGCTCCTCGCCGTTCAGCAAGTTTCGGTACCCCAGGAGAGCAGCGAATCCCACCGAATCGACATCTGTGCCTAGCGAAACAGCGAGCGCAGTTTTGTCCAGCGCGTGGAGGCGTGCACGAGCCAAGAACTCCGTCTCTTGACCAGACGTCCTGCACGCAGCGAGTCGAGGAACGTCTGCGGTGAATCAAAGTCGGCCATCTCAACGTAGGCGTGGCCTAACTCCTGTGCCGTGTGGGAATCGCTGCCCACCGCTGCCACCAGCCCATGCGCAGACGCCAGTTTTTCCGCGCGGTGATTGTCCCATCCAAGAGCCGTGCGCGCGTTGAAAACCTCCACAATGTCCACTTGCGGCAATATGCGCATGAGGGCTTCTTCGGTGAGGCGCGACCGGCGAAAGCGATCGAACGGGTGCGGGATCATCACCAGCCCATTCTGGTCGCGAATATGACGGATGGTCTCTTCAGGCGTCTGGCCGCGCGCTATCTCTTCCTCCAAGAAGAGACCGATGATCTCGCCCTCACAGGTCTTCACCTCACTCGCCACGATTACGCGCAGCGGCGCCCACTCTCGCAAGGCCAGTCCCGCGGCGATAGTATTGTGATCCGTAACGGCAACGCAATCTATGCCCGCGCGCTGCCACCCGCGCACGGCATCTTCCAGTGGGAGTTCGGAATCCGATGAGTATTCCGTATGAGTATGTAGATCAATGCGCACGGCGTGGCTCCCCACTAGCTAGCAAAACGCTTGTCAAGTATTGCTCTCCATATACCTGCCCTTCGACAGGCTCAGGGCGAACGGAAAAGGCGACACCCGTTCGTGCTGAGCTTGCCTGTCCTGAGCGTGACGAAGGGTCGAAGCACGTATCGGCACGTCGATTTGAATAGTGCGATAACTTCTCGCTCAATCAGCCGAATTCCCGTAGCCATGTGGATGCCGCTGCAGCCAGTCCCACGCGCTGCCGATGATCGTCTCCAGGTCCGACGCTGCCGGCTCCCAACCCAGCTCACTTCGGATCTTACCTGCGCTCGCCAGTGAGGCCGGCGCATCGCCGGGACGGCGGGGACATTCCCGAACGGGTATCGGCCGGCCGGTAACACGGCGCGCCATTTCGATGACCTCCAGATTGGTCGCGCCGTGCTCGCTGCCGATGTTGTAGAGGGTAACGTTACCACCGCCGTCATTCCCGGCACTTCCCACATTATCCCCGTCATTCCCGACCGTTCCCGCCTCACTTTCGGTATCTCCCCCGTCATTCCCGCGAATGCGGGAATCCATCTTCTGTATCGCCAGCAAATGCGCCTGCGCGAGATCGCGCACGTGAATATAGTCGCGGCTCGCTGTGCCGTCGCGGGTGGCGTAATCGGTGCCGTAGAGATCAAGGTGTGCCCGCGACCCCTGCGCCACTTGCAGCACGATGGGGATGAGGTGACTCTCCGGCCGGTGGTCTTCGCCAAAGTTGACCGTGGCGCCCGCGGCGTTGAAGAAGCGGAAGATCGTCGCCGCAATGCCGTGCGCCTGTGCATACCACCGGATGATGCACTCTACCTGGCGCTTACTTTCGCTATAGGGATTGAGCGGGTCTATCGGATGGTCTTCCTCGATGGGAAGTGACTCAGGTGTGCCGTAAATACCGGCAGTAGAGGAAAACACAAAATTCGGCACGCCCGCCGCGAGCATGGCATCGAGGACATTCAGGGTATTTGCAGTATTGTTGCGGAAGTACTTGCCGGGGTCGAGCATAGATTCGCCCATCTGGATGTAGGCCGCCATGTGCACAACCACGTCAGGCGCGGCGCTCAGCATTGCCTCGCGCACCGCTCCGGCATCGCCCGTATCCCCTTCCATGAGCGCGGCGCGCGGATCAACCGCCGCCCGGTGACCGGTCTCAAAGCTATCGAATACTACCACTTCATGACCACTATTCAGCAGTACCTCGGACACAACGCTGCCGATATAGCCCGCGCCTCCGGTTACAAATACTTTCACTCAATCATCCTTCAGTGACAGCTACTGGTTTCACTGGAAGTCCACGTTGTAAATTAACTGCTTCGATTCCGCCCCTGCGCTATCCGTCAGCGCTACCGGAGGCCGCTGCATGGCGCTACCATGCGCCATAAGTACCTATCCTCTCCGGATTCCGGCTTGCGGCCGAAATGACGGCGACTTGGGCACCGGCCTTCAAATTAAATGCTAGCGTGAAGTACTCGCACTGTCCAAACCAACAGCAGTTCGTCCTTCACCGCTTTCCCTCCACGATTGGATAGGGGAGACGACGCCGCAACGCGGAATAGAGACCGAACCCACCCAAAAGCAATATGCCGTCAACGATGAAGACGCCTGAGAGTGAGAGCGAGGCCACCATACCGCTAGCGACGCGCCCAACGGCAGTACCGCCCAGGCCCACGCTCGTCAAAAGTCCGAATCCCGCGCCGCGACGCTCCGGCGGCACAAACGGCTCTGCCGCCGAATATACCAACGCCGGAATAGTGCCGGTGAAGAGCGAAAGCAGTGGACGAAAGACGAGTAAATGCCAGAGTTGGTTGGCAAAGAAGAGCGGCACGCACACAATGGCGGCGCCAATGAGACCCGGCAGCACGGCAAGATGGGCAAGGCGGGTCGGCACAACGCGCCCGACAAACGCGTTGGCCGCGATATACGTCAGCGCGCTCAGGGCGGTAATCAGTCCGACCATGGCCGCTACTTGGCTCGATGCGACGCCAAGAAACTGCAGGTAAAGCGGAATGATTGGGAGCGTGCTTCCTTCGGCGTAGAACGAGACCAGCAGCACGATTGAAAGCATCCCCATCTGCGGCTGCGCGAGGATCATTTGCCAAGGCGAGCCATTGTGTGTCCCTGAGCGTTGCGGCTTGAGTTGCTTCGTGCTCGGATACCAAAACGCAACCATCGCTGTGGCAATCCAAAACATCACCCCGGCAAGCACAAAGACCGCCTTCAGTCCCAGCACCGAGGCGATAGCCCCTCCTATCGCCGGTGCGACAATCAGAGCGCCGAAGTTCGCCATCTGCAGCCAGCCAAACGCGCGCACCATTTGTTCGCGCGGCGCGTGTTCGGCAATGGCAGCCGCAAAGAACGTCCAATACACACCGCAAATGCCAAAGAGCAACCGACCGACGAGCAGGTGCCAGGGGTTCGTAGCCAGCGCCAGAGCTACTATGGTAAACCCTCCGGCCCCAAGGCCGATGAGGGCGAGGGGTTTTAACCCAATGCGGTCGCCGATCAAGCCGAGGTACGGTACTGACACGGTGGAAGTAAGCGGGGTTATCGCAACCAACACGCCGCTCCAGCGCGCAGCCAAGCCGATGTCTTCAATGCCCAGCTCTGCCATGTAGAGCGGCATAAACGGCAGAAATGCCGGCACCCCGAGTTGGGCAGTGAATGCCGCGACAAGTACGGGAAGGAGACGCCGTTGCCAGGGTGTCACTAGCGGGGGCATCCCCAAGGATCGCTCGTGGCCAGCTTGGCCTCTTCCCATAGAGAGTCAAGCTTCTCGGGCGAGTAGTCGCTTAAGGCGCTACCCGCGTCTCGTGCTACGTCTTCCATATAGGCAAAGCGGCGGCGGAACTTGCTGTTGGAGGATCGCAACGACTCCTCTGCATCTACCTGCAGCCACTTCGCGACCTGCGCCAACACGAAGAGCACGTCGCCGAATTCTTCAAAACGATGCTCGGGCGTCTCGGCGGCAACCAATTCGTCGACCTCTTCACGCAGCTTTTCCAAAACGTCTTGTATGTCCGGCCAATCAAATCCCACCTTAGCTACTGTGTTGCCAATCGCCTGTGCCGCCGCCAAGCCGGACAGCGAGCGCGGTACCCGATCGAGCAAGGAGCGCCGCTCCTTGCCCTGCGCGGAATGCTCTTCTTGCTTGATCTGCTCCCAGTTGGCCAGGGCTTGCGCGGCACTGCCCGCCACCCGGTCGCCAAATACGTGGGGATGGCGGCGCACGAGCTTCTCGCTAATCCCGCGCACCACGTCGTCGAACGTAAAATCCCCCTGCTCTTCAGCAACTTGTGCTTGAAAGTACACCTGGAGGAGAAGGTCGCCCAGTTCTTCCCGGAGTGCTGCCATGTCTTCTTCATCGAGCGCGTCGAGCACCTCAGCAGTCTCTTCCATAAGGTGCTTTTTGAGCGTTTGATGGGTCTGTTCCTGGTCCCACGGGCAGCCGTCCGGCGCGCGCAAGCGCGCCATGATCCAACGGAGAGAGTCAGGGGTGTCCAGCCGCTCAAGGGGCGTTAGTGGTGGAATATAGAGCACGTCGGGGTGCTGTGTGATCGCTTCCCGAAGGGACAACGTGTGCACTTCCGGCGCTTGCTCGCCATGGAGCACAAGCGCGTCAACCCGATGAGTTGCGGGGTAATTTCGCGCAAGCTCGCGCAGCATGGGCGGCGATACATTCGCTGCCAATACAAGAATCGCCGTATCTGTTGCCATGTCTTTAGGCGCTGCCCCGCCTACAACCAAGTGAGGAGTGCTGCCGACCGCGAGTGACAAGTATGCCGGCTCCAGCAGACTGGGTGCAGCAAAGACTTGCACCTCCCACCCCATCGCCGCGGCCTGGTTGTGCAGTGCGCGCGCCGATCCGTCATCGAGGAGCGGGTGCCCTACAGACACATAGGCCACGTCGCCCTGTCCCTCCAGTGCCGCGCGGACTCGCGACGCAGTCGCTTCTCGCATACGCTCCCCAAAGTGCTGCCGGAGCAATGGATGCCGAGGATTGCCGGCAAGAATCGACGCAGGTCCTGTCATGAAAGCGGATGCAGCAGTGGATTCAGCAGATGCGTCGCCCGCATTCATGCCAAACAGGAGCAACTGAGGCATGGGTAGTTCCTTTCCTTGTGCGCCATTGTATCACGCCGTCCTTGCCGCTTTGCGACGCTGAGCGCCCACCAAAGCAGCGGGGCGGAAAGAGAGCATCTCAGCGAGCGACTGCACACCAGGGCGCATGCGCTACATACGTTGAAGCCACTGCTTTGACTGGGTAGAATAAGCACAGTGGTGGTTAGTCCAAGCTTAGGAAAACACTCTAGTACTCAACGTCAGGAAACTATGCAACTCAAGCGTACACCCTTATTTGAGTCCCACGTTGGGGCAGGCGCGCGGATAGTGCCCTTTGCGGGCTGGGAAATGCCGGTCCAGTACGAAGGCGTGATTGCGGAACACCAGGCGGTGCGCAGCGCGATCGGGCTCTTCGACATCAGCCACATGGGCATCCTCGACTTTGCCGGCGACGCCGTCCCCGCCTTCTTGGACGGTATCCTGACCAACAAAGTAACCGACCTTGCCGAAAACCAGATTCGCTATAGTCTCGTGTGTCGTCCGGATGGCGGGATACTGGATGACGTGCTGATCTATCGGCTGCCTACCCACTATCGGTTGGTCGTAAACGCCTCTAACACCGACACAATCGTCGACTGGCTGGAGCACCAGATCTCAAGCCAGCATTGGACAATTGACATTACTGTACAGAATGGCGCGCTTGCGCTGCTGGCCGTACAGGGGCCGAAAGCGCTCGCTCTCCTGCAGAGCATGATGGGTAGTGCCGCCGACCTCGGCGCAGTGCGCTATTACCGTGGCACGCAGGTGCCGTTTCTCGGCAACACAATTACAATCACCCGCACCGGTTACACCGGCGAGGACGGCTTCGAGCTCTTCGTGCCTGCCGTGGACGCGGAAGAGGCTTGGCGCACAATACTGGGACAGAGAGCCGCGCACGGCATAAAGCCCGTAGGGCTCGGCGCACGCGATACCCTGCGGCTGGAAGCCGGGCTACCGCTGTACGGGCACGAGTTGGATGACGCGACGTCTCCCTTTGACGCGGGACTGCAGAAGTTCGTGCGCTTCAAGGACCGTCAATTCATTGGCAAAGAGGCTCTTGTACACCAGCGGCGATTGGGCCCTGACAGGGAATTGATCGGCCTGAAGCTCATTGATCGCGGCATCGCACGAGAGGGATGTCTCGTCGTCGTGGATGGTGAAGACGTCGGCCTCGTTACAAGCGGCACGTTCAGCCCAACACTGCAGAAGGCGATTGCTATAGCGAATGTAGAGACAGGAGCTGCATTGGTGGGTGCTACGGTCCACATGCGCATTCGTGCGTACTTGCGCGAAGCCAGAGTGGTCGCAATGCCGTTCTATCAACGCCCACGGTGATTGGCTTGTTGCTATTGCAAGCAGACGCATGGCGCACACTTTTTAGCGAAGATCGAGCGGAACGCAAGCGCAGACGATTACACTGGAC
The DNA here is from genome assembly GCA_965216245.1 of Chloroflexota bacterium. Classification (GTDB taxonomy): domain Bacteria; phylum Chloroflexota; class UBA11872; order VXOZ01; family VXOZ01; genus VXOZ01. The sequence continues at coordinate 2,745,297 of OZ244145.1, read as the reverse complement.
CGGAGCACCCGCAAGTCCGGGAGATTACTAGAAGCCATCGGAAGCACTACGGTATCATCGGGGCGGCACAGAGGGAATACATTTGCTGCCAAACTGCTAGAGGTGAATTGCAACGGAGAAGCATATGAACATACCGGATGATTTGTGCTATACCAAAGAACACGAGTGGGCGCGCATGGAGGGCGACCTTTGCGTAGTTGGTATCACCGATTATGCCCAGGGCGAACTCGGCGACATTGTCTACGTGGAGTTGCCGCAGCCCGGCACCCAGGTGGAGATAATGGGAGAATTCGGCGTCGTAGAATCGGTGAAGACTGCTTCCGATCTTTACTCGCCGATTGCAGGCGAGATTGTGGAGGTGAATGAGGGGCTTACCGATAATCCGGAGTTGGTCAACGATTCCCCGTACGATGAAGGATGGATGCTCAAGATCCGACCCTCAAACCTCGAGGCAGAATGGGCAACGCTGCTCGACGCCGCGGGATACAAGGAAGTGCTGGCAGAGTCCGGCGCGCACTAGGGCAGGGTTGGTTGTTGAAAGTGCGGCCCCAGGAAGTTTCTAAAGCCCGCGAGTTTACAGGGCTTGCGCGAAACTTGTGGTCCTTAAGTGAAATACCAAGATCATAGATCCCTCACGGCGCCTAGATTGAACCGAGTTGGCAAAAGTAAGAGAGCTACTTTCCCCATGTCATTCCGAACGGAGCGAAGCGGAGAGAGGAATCTAAAGAACTTGGCCAAGAGTCAAGACAGGTCTTACTACGTGTACATCCTGACCAATAGTGTCCGAACGCTCTATTTAGGTGTCACCAGCGATCTCTTTCGTCGAATACATGAGCACAGGCAGAGACTCGTTCCGGGTTTCACAAGGAAGTACAATTTGACGTGGCTAGCTTACTATGAGGAGACGTCAGACGTAGAATCGGCGATAGCGCGAGAGAAGCAGATCAAGAAGTGGCGAAGGAGCAAGAAGATCGCGCTCGTCGAGTCTGCAAATCCCCGATGGAAGGATTTGGCGCTGGACTGGTTTGGAGAGTGCGCAATTTGACCCTAGATTCCTCGCTGCGCTCGGAATGACATATGAAGCGAAACTCCACGCGATTTCGGCGACGTGAGACCAAACTACTGTTCACTCAGAAAGTTCTCTTAGACCGCGTGCCACTGCATTGCCTCGCAACTGAATTGCGCAGAGCTTACGGGTTGGACAAGGATGCAGAATTACTTAGGTAGTTTGTTTACAAGCGCGAGTTTTAGGAAGTCTGACAATTCTTGCATTAATGAAGAAGGTGCTATGGACTACGTACCACACAGTAGCGAAGACAAAGAGGCAATGTTGCGTGCGATTGGCGTAGCCAGCAGCGCAGACCTCTTTCACGATATCCCCGAGAATGTACGCCATCCGACCCTGGACCTGCCGCCCGGCATGGCCGAGCCCGAAGTCATCCGACACTTGCAGTCACTCGCCGGGCTGAACCGCAATGTGCAGGAAATGCCCAGCTTTCTTGGCGCCGGCAGCTATAACCACTTTGTTCCTAGCATCGTAAATGCCTTGATTCTGCGGGGCGAGTTCCTCACAAGCTACACGCCCTACCAGCCCGAGCTCTCCCAAGGCACTCTGCAGGCCATGTACGAATTTCAGAGTATGGTCTGCATGCTCACCGGTATGGACGTGGCGAACGCAAGCATGTACGACGAGGCAACCGCCACCGCGGAAGCGGTGCTGACCGCTTGCAGCATCACAAAGCGTTCCAAGGTTGTTGTACCGGACACGTTCCATCCAACCACCCTCGAGGTGTTGGAGACCTACGCCGAGGGACGCGAACTCACCCTCGTGCGCGTACCGGTGTTTGCCGTGGACGATGACGGCACGTTCCATGATCGCTGGGAGGCGTTGAGCGCCGCCATCGATGGGGATACAGCCTGCGTCGCCGTGCAGGTGCCAAATTTCCTCGGCTGGGTACATGAGTGCCAACAGATCGCGGAAGACGTCCACGCCCACGGTGCCATGCTGGTCGTGAGCGCCGATCCGGTCGCTCTCGGCATCCTGACGCCGCCCGGTGAGTACGGCGCCGACATAGTTACCGGCGAGGGACACAGTCTGGCGCTGCCGCCCGCCTTTGGCGGCCCCCGGCTGGGTCTCTACGCGACACGCAAACGGTACATGCGCCAGATGCCCGGCAGGGTCTCCGGCATGACCAAAGACCTGGAAGGCAAGCGCGGATTCGTGATGACCCTCCAAGCCCGTGAGCAACACATCCGCCGTGAAAAGGCCACCTCAAATATCTGCACCAACGAAGCGCTAGCGGCTCTGGCGTTCACGATCAATGTCAGTTGGCTCGGCCCGGCGGGCATGCGCAAGAAAGCCGATCTCTGCCTTGCGAAGTCGCACTACGCCGCTGCGGAGATAGACGCTCTGGCCGGCTTCTCCGTTACGTCGCCCGGGCCCTATATCAAAGAGTTTGTGGTACATTGTCCCGCTCCGGTGAGCAGCGTCAACGAGCACTTGCTCGAACACGGCGTGCTGGGCGGCTACGACCTTGGGCGGGTGCGCGATGAGCTCGATCATCACATGCTGGTCTGCGTTACCGAATTGAGTACACGGGAGGATATAGACCGCCTCGTGACAGCGCTGGGTGGGTTTGGCTAGATATCCCGAAGAGAGTAACACGTTGGACAGTCACTTAGACGCCGTACCGCTACAGTCACGAGAGCATACAGAGAAATAGGACAAGCTAAAGATGCAAAATGCAGAACCCTTGATCTTCGAGCGAAGTTCTCCCGGCCGCCGTGGGTATTCGTTACCGGAAAGCGACGTGCCTGCGCTCGATAGCGAAGCAGATATTCCCGAACACTGGCAGCGGACCGCGCTTCCCCTGCCGGAAGTGTCGGAGCTCGACGTTGTGCGACACTTTACCCGACTCTCGCAGCGCAACTACAGCATCGAGCACGACTTCTATCCGCTGGGTTCCTGCACCATGAAATATAATCCCAAGGTGAACGACGCTGTCGCGGGCCTACCGGGCTTTTCGTTCATCCATCCACATCAGCCGGAGAGCACGATTCAGGGTGCACTCGCCCTCATGCACAATCTCTCCCAGGCGCTTATGAAAATTACCGGCTACGCCAGCTGTTCGCTGCAGCCGGCCGCGGGCGCTCACGGCGAACTCTGCGGCGTGTTGATGATCCGGGCGTACCACGTCAAGCAGGGAAATCCGCGCCGCAAGATGATCATTCCCGATTCTGCCCACGGCACGAATCCGGCTACGGCTGCCATGTGCGGTTACGCCGCAATCGAGGTGCCTTCCAGCGCGCGCGGTACCGTGGATATGGACGCGCTGGCTGCGTTGCTCGATGAGGACGTCGCGGGCTTGATGCTTACGGTGCCGAACACGCTCGGCCTCTTCGAGCAAGACATCGTGGAAATCTGCCGCATGGCGCACGAGGTCGGCGCGCTCGTCTACTGCGACGGCGCCAACATGAACGCGCTGCTGGGCACGGTGCAACCCGCCGCGTTGGGGCTGGACGTGCTCCACCTCAACCTTCACAAGACCTTCACCACACCCCACGGCGGGGGCGGACCCGGCGCAGGCGCGATCTGCGTCAACGAAACGCTGGAGCCGTACCTGCCGGTGCCGCTCGTCAAGGAGGAAGACGGCGTGTACTCCTGGGACTACGACCGCCCCGATAGTATCGGTCGCATCCATTCGTTCTACGGAAACTTCCTCAACCAGGTGCGCGCCTACACCTACATCTGCTCGCTAGGGGCCGAGGGCATCAAGCGCGCGGGGGAGTACGCCGTGCTCAATGCAAACTACCTGAAAGAGCGCCTGCGGGACGCTTACGCCCTGCGCTACGACCGTACGTGCATGCACGAGGTCGTTTTTGCCGGTTTGAAGGAGAAGGCCGAGGGCGTGCGCACGCTGGACGTCGCCAAGCGCATGATTGACTACGGCTTTCATCCCTCCACGGTCTACTTTCCGCTCATCGTGCCGGAAGCCCTGATGATCGAGCCGACGGAGACCGAAAACAAAGACACCCTCGACACCTTCATAGACGCACTTCTTGCCATCGCCGAGGAAGCGCAAACGGCTCCGGAGAAACTCAAAGAGGCTCCCATCTCCGCTCCCGTACGCCGTCTCGACGAGACCACTGCCGCCCGCCGTCCCAACCTGCGCTGGCAACCGCCGGAATAGGTTATTTGTCGCACCAAATCCGAATGGGATGCTGACAATTCCAATTCACGCGCCCGGCGGCGCCAAGGGCGTATTGGCAAAGGCATCGCAGATTGCCATCCGTTCGTGCTGAGCCTGTCGAAGTATGAACGGATGGCAATCTTGCTCATAGCCAACCACCTATGGCGCTCTGCAAGACATCGTCAGCAACCTAACACTTCAGCAATTGAGGTGCTTTTTAACCTGCACCTATTGACCTTCCACGCAAAATACCTTAATTTGTGACTATGTAGAGGCACCCGCGCCGCTAGCTGCCCGAAGGAGTCTGGCAATGCCCAAGCACAGTTTCGGCGTTATCCCAATTGAGAGTGGGATTAAGGCCTTGCTGCTTCACCCCGGCGTGCCCACATTTACGGTATCCGGATTCCGCAAAGCCCACCCTTCAGGTCGATTTGGTTGCGGGAGCTGTGGCGAGCTCATGCCGCCGGGGCACAGGTTCGAATACTTGGAAGAAAAGTACGAGCCGGACACCGAAATAACCATACAGCTCATGCACAATTTCTATCTGGACGATGAACGACCCGAGGATTACGTGCCCGCCGCAGAGGCCCCCGCGCCAATCCACGCGATACTCTATGAAGAGGGCACGCGCGAGACGTACGTCCTCAATGGCGACGGTCGACACGAGCGGCTCTTCGGCATCGTGTATCGCGAAGCCGCGGCTCCGGAGCGCCCGTACCGTGAAATTTGGTATCCGACCTGTAACTTCCGAACATCGGAGGAGGTGGGAGATGCCGAAGCATGAGTTCATCGTGAAGCGGGTTCCGAAAGAGAGACTGTCAGAGCTTGGGCGCACTGATATGTCAAAGCTGACGGTAGCGGCGTTTCGCTCTCGCTTAGGTGAGCACATTCAATGCCACAATTGCGATGAGTTGCTCGATGCCAGCGTTCTTGACCGGGTGTGGGAGGAATGGGGACCAGACGCTGTAATCACATTTGGGCACAGTTGGGTACGTGAGCCTAGTGATCCCCTTGACTTGCGTCCCACGCGGCCTAAGGGTGCTCAGTGCAAGCTCCCGCAGAAAGACGGGGAAGACGATGCCGGCACCGATCCGGGAGGAAAGTGAGGCTAAAATTCATTGACTCGTGCAGTCACTCTTGTATCGGAAACTGCTGCCAATTGCATGTTGCGATCAACTGTCATTTCGAGCGAAGCGAGAAATCTAGGGTTGTTCGTGAGGAAGTAGGTCCTAGCAGATCGGCCGAGTATATCGCTTTGTACACAGATCCCCTCACCCTAACCCTCTCCCTCTGAGGCTGTCTCATTATTGCCCTTACCGAGGTATACTGCCGTGCAGAGAAGCTAAGTGAGGTCTTGAGATAGACTTGTGTTGCTTTCTGGGCGTCGCATCAAGCCTTCAAAATACCGTTTCCATCACTTTTACCACTCTGTCAATACAATACGCCACTTGGCTGCGTTCCTCATTTGACCTATCGTGCTCTGTAGCGGAATTATGAGACAGCCTCCTCTGGAGAGGGAAGCACTGACCGTGCGAGAGGAACCATTGTGCCCTTGGGTAGTGGCATCTGCTTGTGTTGCAAGATTCCGGACGATCTTACAAAGGGTGAGAGAATCTCACTCGCGCGTTAACGAAACCACCGAGACAGGGGAAGCTGGGGAGAGTCACCCTATTGCAGCTTAGTCTCTTTCGCTATCCTTCCTTGACAGCCACTTCCGCCGCTGGGCCACGCGCACTTCCTCAGCAGCGGGGGTATACTGCGCGAGAAATCCTTCTTTGAATGCCGCGAAGCGTTGCTCACGGATCGCGGCGCGCGCGTCTTCCAAGAGGCGAAAGATGAATCGCAGGTTGTGGAGGGTAGCAAGGCGATAGTAGAGCAATTCCCCGCTGCGGCAAAGATGGTGCAGGTAGGCGGCGCTGTAGTGCCGGCAGGTTGGACAGTCGCACGTCGGATCCACGGGCGCTTCCTGCGTGCGGTACACGGCCTTGCGAATGTTGACGCGGCCCGTCGGGACGAAGAGCGCGCCGTGGCGCGCCAGTCGCGTGGGCAGCACACAGTCAAAGAGATCTACACCATTGCCTATGGCTTCCAAGAGATCTTCCGGTGACCCAACGCCCATCAGGTACCTTGGCTTATGCTGCGGCAGCAGAGCGTGCAGCGCTGCAAGCACCCGGTGCATCTCGGCTTTCGATTCGCCCACGCTCAGCCCGCCGATCCCATAGCCGGGGAAGCCGATTCCCTCCAGCGCCAGTATCGCGCGCTCCCGCAGTTCCAGATGCAAGCCTCCTTGCACGATGCCAAAGAGCGCCTGGTCGTCCCGCCGTTTCGCATCCCGGCAGCGGGCTGCCCACTGTAGCGTGCGCGTCAACGCCGCCTCATCAGACGCGTGGTCGGCTGGCTGGGCCGTGAGGTGGTCGAGGGCCATGATAATGTCCGCACCGAGCGCTTCCTGCACCGCCACCGCCCGTTCCGGGCTCAGGACGTGCAGACTGCCGTCGAGGTGCGAGCGAAACGCAACCGCGTCATCGCTTACGTCCACCCGGTGCGCCAGACTATAGATTTGATAGCCGCCACTATCCGTTAGGATCGGCCCCGGCCAGCGCATGAAGCGATGCAAGCCGCCCAGGTGCTCCATCACGTCAGGCCCCGGACGCAGCAGCAGGTGATACGTGTTGGCCAGCACCATCTCCGCGCCGACCGCGCCTACTTCGTCACTGGTGAGCGCCTTCACGCTCGCCTGCGTCGCCACAGGCATGAAGGCGGGTGTCGTGACGGCACCGTGGGGCGTAGACAATTCGCCGGCACGAGCAGCGCCGTCCGTGGCCTCGATGCTCAGTGTGACGACATCTGACATTGTTTGCTATTCGCCTTAGATACCGTTACTAAGCCAACGACAGGCAGGTTCGGCATGATGTATTGCGCACTATCAGCCGCACACTCTCCGTTCATACTTCGACAAGCCTGTACTGAGCTTGTCGAAGTGCTCAGCACGAACGGACAGAGGATTGACCGCAGCCGACAGTCAATCACGTCCGCCGGTTACCTCTTGACAATGCTCAGAGCGAACGGCGTGAGCCGCGTAATTATGAGAAACCATTAGAGTCTGACCCTCGCTTCTCCACTGTAGCGTCTTGCCTCGCACTGCGCACTCAGGGCATATTGTGTCGGCCCAGAACACTTTAGCAGTGTGCGATTCGACCGTGCACGCGCTACCATAGAACGAAACACTGACGTGTCTGCCACAATGCTTGCATTACGGGATCACGATTCCAACTGGATTGCAACGGCAGACTTTAGCACTACGCTTACTGTTCACGGAGAAGACTATTCATGCGCGCAATACGCTTTCACTCGTTTGGAGGCCCTGAGACCCTGCAACTCGATACTGTTCCGACGCAAGAACCCGGGGCAGATGAGGTCCTCGTCAAAATATATGCCTCGGGCGTGAACCACCTCGACATCTGGCTGCGAACCGGCGCGCGGCCGGACATCAAGCCGCCGCACACACCGGGCTCAGAGGTTGCCGGAGAGATCGTGCAGGCCGGTGAGGCCGTGCGAAACGTCTCTGAAGGGCAACGCGTTGCGGTCTCTCCCTGGGCCTTCTGCGGGGTCTGTGAGTTCTGCTTACGGGGCGAGGAGAGTCTCTGCGCCAACGGTCACATCATCGGCACGGAACCCAACCAGGGCGGCTATGCTGAGTACATCACGGTACCGGCGTCAGTTGCCGTGCCCATTCCGGACTCTCTTTCGTACGACGCCGCTGCCGCGCTCACCCTTGCCGCTATCACCTCCTGGCACATGCTCTACCGGCGCACTCGGGTCCAACCGGGCGAATGGGTGCTCGTGCAAGCGGCCGGCAGTGGCGTGGGTGTCTATGCCGTGCAGATTGCGCGCTTCCTTGGCGCGCGCGTCATTGCCACCGCCGGCAGCAAAGAAAAACTCGACCGCGCACAAGAGCTTGGCGCAGAAGCTACGATCAACTACAGTGAATTGGATGTGGCAAGCGAGGTTAAGCGCATTACCAATGGGCGAGGAGTAGACGTCGTCTTCGAGCACGTGGGCGAAGATACGTGGGAGCAAAGCGTCCGCTCACTAGCGCGCAACGGACGGCTAGTCACCTGCGGCGCGACCACAGGCCGCGGCGGCAAGGTGGACATCGGGCATCTCTATACGCGGCAGTTGAGTCTCCTCGGCAGTATGGGCGGCAATCGCCTCGACCTGCAGCAAGTGCTCGCGCTCGCCGACCGGGGAATCCTGAACCCAGTGCTCGACACGGTTTACCCACTGGATCAAGCGCAAGAGGCCCACCAACGCATGGCTGCGCGGGCGCAGTTCGGCAAGATGCTGCTGCATCCGGTGGAGTAGTCGTTCGATCGGGGCAGGACAGGAACTGCTGTTTATCGGGAAATGCGCGGCAAAGCGGACAAGGTATACGTTCGAGACATCTGCCTAAATAGCCAGCAGAAGATCGCGTCAAGCAGCATTGACACAAAGATCTGGATTCCGGCGCAAGGCGGAATGACGGGCTGACGCCGGTTCCGAGTGGGAATCCGAGTAGTGGCGAGTGCGCCGCGGGCCGCTACTCCATATCCCACATCGAGAGATAGCGTTCGCCGGAATCCGGCATGACCGTAACCACAGTCTTGCCTGAGCCCAATTGTTGCGCCACCGCCAGTGCAGCGACCACTGCCCCACCGGCGGAGATGCCGGCCAGGATGCCTTCCACCTTTGCCATGCGTTCTGCCATTGCAATCGCCTCTTCATCTCCCACGGTCATTACCTCGGCGATCACACTGAGATTGAGAATGCCCGGCACAAAGCCGGCGCCCGTGCCCTGAATGCGCGTAATGCCCGGCCGCCCCCCGGATAGCACTGCCGATTTTGACGGCTCTACCGCAATCACGCGCACGTGAGGCGCTTCCTCTTGCATGGCCTGCCCGATGCCGGTGATCGTACCGCCGGTGCCTACCATAGCTACAACTGCATCGAGATTGCCGCCAGTATCGTGCAGGATTTCGCGGGCGGTGGTTTCGCGGTGAACGGTCGGATTGGCCGGATTCATGAATTGCTGCGGCATGAAGTAGCCATGCTCTCTCACGAGTTCCTGGGCAGCGTAAACCGCGCCGGACATGCCCTCGATGGCGGGTGTAAGTAGGAGTTCAGCGCCGAGCAAAGAGAGGAGTTTGCGCCGTTCCACGCTCATGTCTTCCGGCATCGTGAGCAAGAGCCGGTAGCCTCTTACCGCGCAGACAACCGCAAGGCCGATGCCCGTATTGCCGCTGGTCGGCTCTACAATCGTGTCACCGGGGTTGATCTTGCCCTCTCGTTCCGCCGTTTCGATCATGGCAAGGCCGATGCGGTCTTTCACGCTTCCGCCCGGATTCCGCGACTCGATCTTGGCGAGCACCGTTGCCGAATCAGGCTCCGGCAAGCGATTGAGACGCACCAGCGGCGTACGCCCGATCAGTTGCAGCACATCGTCGTATATCACGGGCGGCAAAGCGGGCGTTTCAGACATCTTCATCCCTTTATTCACGTGAATCTAGCGCAATTCAACGGTATCGGTCAGTGGAATACGGCGGCCAAGCGAAGCTGCCACGCTGCTACGGCACTGCCTAGGGTTCAACGTCCGCTTGCTGAACAGTAGCTTCTTGGCCGGCAAGAGGTTGGAGCTGGCCCATGGTCGCAAGGCTCTCCTGCATCATACTGCGCACGGCAGGCAGGTTCGGCCTCAGTACCTTTGCTCCAGATTCTAGTTCATCGTCGTACACCAAGTTCCCTTCATAGTCGATTACTTCGCTATACACACGCTCCAGCGGGATCGCCAGGCCGAGCCTTGCCAATCCCACCACACGATGGGAAGCGATAGGAAGGTTGGTATCCACCATCGCGTGAAGCTCGTCGACGAGCTGAGGCGCCTTCACGAGACTCTGAAAGGTAAGCAATTGCTTGAGGGCCACCACTGCCTGCTGCTGCCGGTCGATACGGCCGAAGTCGCCGCGTGGATCGTCGAATCGCGTCCGCACGTAGCGGAGCAATGTATCGCCGCCCATATGGTGCACTCCGCTCTTAATGATGAAGGGATCGAAACCTGTATCGTCTTCGTTTGGAAAGCGATAGTCGTTGATGTCATATTTTACGTCAATCTCCACGCCGCCCAATTCATCGATGATACGCCTGAATCCCTCGAAGTCAATTGTAAGATAGTATTGGATTGGGATGCCGAGCAGAATCTCTGCCGATTCCATCACGAGGTCCGCGCCGCCGTATCCGAAGAGTTCATTGATGCGCAGGTTTTGATACCCGGGAACCATCGAAACCACGTCGCGGGGAATGGAGACCAACATCGCGGCTTTCTTCTCTGGATCAACGGTCACCACAATGATGGTATCCGCACGGCCTACGTCATTTGCGCGCGTATCTACTCCAATGATTACGACGCTAAAGGCTTCCGTTTCGGGCCAATCAGCAATTTGGGGATCATCGGTAGTGGCTGTGTCCTCCAGAATCTTCTTCTTCACGCCGGAGTTATCATCGGGATTCTCCCCTAGCGGAGCTCCGGTTGTTGCCGTAGGGCTCGCCGTTGAGCCTCCTTCCCGATTCAGGAACCACGCCGCGCCCCCAAGAAACGAGAGCAAGAGAAGTACTGCCACGCCCAAGCCAATAACCACACGCCACCACGGCACGCGGCGAGGAGAACGAGGAGAATAATGAACCCGTCTCTGCATATACGGCCTCGGTTGTTTCCCCTCTATGCCGGGTGAGCCACTTTCGCCAACTATTCGCAAGAGTTGCCGATCTCCCTAATTATGCCACCCAGAATGCGCTGGAACAAACTTAGAGTAACCGCGAAGAGCTATCGGCCTGAACACCGTTTACATGAAGCGACGAGCCCACCAAGGTCACTGCATGCGACGGCAGCAATCTGCGGCGCGGGCGGTCGATCCGCAAGACTGAGACCGCATGGAACACTTAAGCGTGTATACTCGGTAGGCGAAAGGAGAACAGAGTAATGGGTATATTGGCGCAGTTCCATTTAGACGATCAGGTCGCAATTGTGACGGGCGCGGGCAGCGGAATCGGCAGAGCAATTGCCGGCGCATTGGCCGAGGCGGGCGCCCGCGTCGCCTGTGTGGATAGTCTCGCGGAACGCGCCGACGAGACTGCGCGTCAGCTTACCCAAGCAGGGCACACGGCGCTTGCCATCCAGGCGGACATTACCAGCGAGGACGCTATGCGGCAGATGGTGGCAACCACCGAAGCACAACTCGGCCCGCTTGCCATCTGCTTTGCCAATGCGGGCGTGGCCGAACGACGCAGCAATCTGGTAGATGCTTCGCTGGAAGAGTGGCAACACGTGCTGGATGTTGACTTAACCGGCGCGTTCCTTACCGTGCGCGAAGCGGCCAAAGTAATGATTCCGCGCCAACAAGGAAAGATCATCGTTACCGCCAGCGCGGTGGGCTTCGTCGCTTCGTTTCACCACGGCCTTTCTCGCGCCTACGGTTCTGCGAAAGGCGGCGTGATCAACCTAATCCGCTCAGTGGCCGTGGAGCTTGCGCCCCACAACATCCAAGTAAACGGCTTCGCCCCTGGCTATACGCGTACGCAAATCGGCGGCGGACGCTACCTGGCTGAAACGCCGGAGACTGCCGCCTTCGTCGAATCAGTGCAAGCGCGCTGTCCGGCAGGTCGGCTCGCGGAACCGGAAGACTACGCAGGAGTCGCGGTGTTCCTCGCCTCCCAGGCCTCCAATTTCATGGTCGGACACACCGTGGTCGTGGACGGCGGTTGGTTGATAGTGTAGTCCGCTGCCGGGCGGTCTTATGTGCTGAGAACCCATCGCGGGCCTCACTTGGGATCTCGCGTGCGCGGCTGTATTCTACTTGCGCAAGTCCCCGTCTGCAATCGGATTGGGGTCGCATTTTCAAAATGTGTTGCGCCCAAAGTAGGGCCTTCTTTCCACCCAGCCTCGTTTCCGCGCAAGCGGAAACCTATATCTTCTGCTTTTCTTCAGCTTTCCCCATTTCCTGGAAGAGCAGGGGACTGTCCACCGTAATGGCGGTCAGCTCCTCTGAAATGCATGTTGGAAAATTGACATTCGCGGCCCCACCCTCGTAGCGCGGGATTGAAACCTGCACCTGCAACCCAAGACCAAGCTGCCTGCCGCTAACGATCATCTTGTGATAGGCTAATACAAACTATGTACCCCTACAGCGCAAGAGAGGCAAGCGGTGGACGATTATCCATGGGTCGCACTGGTGGGCCCATTCCCAAGGGCGCTTCGCCCTAGTACACGGTGGCGCGACCGCTACCAGCGTGTGCCCCGCACGATCCAAACGTGTGAGCTTGAAGGAGCACTGGCAGATCCGACGCTCGACAGCGTGATACTGTACTGGAACCTCCCTGATCGGCTCACCTTAGCTCAGCGCGTGTTGGCAACGAATCGGCCCTTATGTCTCCCAGGACCGCTGACGCCGGACGAATTGCAGCTTCTCCAGACCTCTTCGTCTTCACCATTCCTTGGTGCTGCGAGCCTCGTGTTGCCTGCCGTACGTGCGATGAAACTGGCGCTCGACCCGGAGAAAACGGGACCTGCGCGCTACGTTGCCGTCAGGCGGCTTACCCGATCCGCCCCCACGGCCCCGCACTATGCGCCGTTAACGGTTGCCCTGGTTACTGCAGCCACATTGATAGACGACACTCCGGACTGGGTCTTTGCCAGTTGCGCCGAGTACAAGGAGAGCACCACCATCATCGTCAACCTTCACTACCCGTCTGCTGAGGTGATGGCAACCTGGGTGCAGATACCGGACGGACCGGTGCACGATGATTGGATGGTGTACGGCACAAAAGGCATGCTGCACCAACGCGACGAGGCCGCCGACCACACGCTCGCGGCCCATCTTTTGGACCACTGGCTGAGCGTGCGCAGCGGGCGTGAAGAACCGCTCATGTGTACAGAGCAAGCCAATACTGCCGCGTGCCTCGCCCAGGCAATCGACCGCTCGCTCCAAGAACGACGCCGTGTGTCGTGGCAGGAGGTGGCAAATGGCTGAGAAACTGCGGGTTGGCCTGGTAAGCGGCGTCCGCCATCAAGAAGACTACGCCACGGTCTTTTCGCGCCACCCTGACGTAACTCTGGTTGGCATAGCCGACGACGCCGACATACCGGAGGAATACCATGATCTCAACCGCGCCATCGCGTTAGAACATGGACTGGAGTACTCGACAGACCTCAATGCGTTTCTCGCCCGCGACGACATTGACGCGGTGTGCGTGGCGCCGGAGTACGCACGGCACACACCGCTCGCCCTGCGCGCGCTCGCGGCCGACAAGCACGTGCTTGTGGACAAACCCATCGGCATTACGCTGGAGCAGTGCGACACACTGATCGCGGCAGCGCGTCGGAGCACGCGCACGTTCGCCTGGATCGCCCGCATCGGTCACCCCTCGCTCCAGCGAGCGCGCGACGCTATCGCTTCCGGTGAACTCGGCGATATTGTGAATGTGCACGCCCACTTCCTGGTCACCTACGGCAACGGCGAGAAGTGGGACGACGAGGAGCGCACTTTCTTCGATCCCGTCGCCAACGGCGGCGGCGAACTCCTGAATTTCGGGCTCTATCCTCTCTCGGCCATATTGGACGTCACCGGACTGGCCGCCACTGCCGTGCACTGCGTCACCGGCGCATACTACAACCGCGCCCATCGCGAGCTCGACCTTGAGGACATGGCGCTTCTCAATCTGCAGATGGAGAATGGCATCATCGCCTCGGTCTGCGTCGGTCGGGCGCACGTGCCGGGCAATCTGCACAACGGCGATCTCTGGCTGGAAGTAACCGGCACGCGCGGCACTTTGGTCGCCGATGAATTGGAGCCCGACGCAGAGCTATTCGGTGCAACAACCGGATACGTCGAACGCCGCTACCGCGAACTCCGCGGTTCACAGGCGCATTTCGATGCCGTCATCGACAACTTCGTCTGGGCCGTCCAAACCGGCGGCACACCCTTCCTCGGCGCCGACGCCGCCGAAAAGGTCATGCACACCGTCTTCGCCGCGTACAAGTCTGCCGAAACCGGCGATGTGGTGAACGTTAAGTAGCCAAATGAAGAGACTGCTTGCCGGAATCGTCTTCGGCTTCTGCCTAGCTCTTTTCTCCGCCACGACTGTCCAAGCCGCCGATTGCCAGTTTGTCCTCGGCTTCAAGACGATCCGCGACCTCATCGGACACAACATTGTCGGTGAGTGCCTGGATAACGAGCACTACAACGCCATCGGCGATAGTGTCCAGCACACCACCGGCGGCTTGCTCGCCTGGCGCAAGGCCGATAATTGGACCGCATTCACAGACGGCTACCGCACCTGGGTCAACGGCCCCAATGGAATCCAGCAGCGCCTCAACACTGAGCGGTTCGAGTGGGAGGCCGACTATGCCAGCTTTGCTCGTGCGTCAGAAGCGCCCGCGCAGCAAGACGTCCAAGAAGCGTCCATCTCCTCGCTAGACCCTACCCTCGCCCATGCTTTCCACATTCTGCGCACTACTTGGAAACCAGCGGGGGAGGGAATCTATCAACTCTTTCTTGCTACGGGCGCAAGTGCTCAATTCGGCCCAATAGCGAGTACATCGCAATGGCAATCCATGCCGAACCGCATCGTCATCAACGAAGGCTACCGCACTGAGAGTCCTGAAGCACTGGCACACGCGCTTATTTGGCCAACACTGGCGCTAGCTTTTTACACAGACTCCGGCGCACCCCAGTCCTGGGAATTATGCATCGAGAGGATTACCGCCCAACACACCGCACAGGCCCAATGGTGGTTGAGCACTTGGGGCGCGAGCGGCAATCCAATCCCTACCCCATTGGAGCAGAGCGCAAACAAGAATCTTGGGTACTTAGTTGACGATGTTCTCGATAGGTGGGTGCGGAGCGACGATTTCTATCGACTCTCGTGTTCGCGTTTTGGGGAGCCACCTACAAAGATCCCAAGAGATGTTGTAATCGCGGGACTAGCGAACAAACTTACTTTGGAAATGGGCTATAGGGAAGGCACTACTAATTTCACTGTGATTAGGGGTCTTGTGACGAGAAGTGTGATCGGGCTCACATGGCTGTACGAAGGTCAGTACGTAATGAAGAACCCGGGGTTAGGCAATTTCGATGTTAGCCATCCCATCGGCAATGACGTAGACCGTGAAGCCTTAATTCGCTATTGGCTAAACAACGCAGGCGAGGCGCGCCGCACTGCGCAGGAAGTACGAAAATGGCTATATAATGCTTTGAGCGGGAGAACTACCGGCAGTATTCAGGATACTGGCAATGCTTGGCTGAACGGCCTATTGGAGTCAGACCCTAACGCATTTGCGTACTGGGTGACAGGGATGGAAGAAACATTCTGGAATTCTGGCAGGGATAGATAGGGCTGAGCAATATGCCCCTATTAGACAGCGAGTTCTAGAGAACCAGATAGGGATATTTCTGTATGAGAATGCCGGTGACCCTGACAGGACTACTGGGCCTGCTCTGTTGCCGGATGGCTGGCTGCAATGACCGTTTCCATGATAGGTCTAAGCGATGGCGTGATCTTACGTGGCGACGAATCCATGAGGAAACCCCCACGCTAAGGGGAATCTGGTGGGGTAAGTTTCAAACTTATGCCGGTCAGCGAATGGGGGCAAAGGGAACCCACTTGAGGATTGCTACCGCAACGCCGAGCGCCGAAACGAAGAGCATTGCCAATTGCATGGTCTGGCGGTTGATACTTTGTTCAAGTACGGCGCGCAAACGTAGCTCTGGCGCCTGTAGTTCTGCCCGCACACCTGTCTGGCTGACAAGCTCGTCGCTTTCCTTCGCTAACCACTTCAACCAGTGCCTCAGCCTGAGATTTGTCAAAGCCCGCGGCTATGAGAATCTTTACCGCTTTGTGAGTGTCCAAAGTTGCCATACGTCAGCCCAAACGCTGTTGCCTTTACCTATGTCCATGTCCCAAGTGAACCACTCACCAATTGAACTACCGCCATGTCTTTCTTTCTAGCGTTAGCAAGAACCAGCGCTGGCCTAAATCCATTCAGACTTAAGTTGGAAACAAGGAAATCCAGCGAAATCAACGTCGCCTACTGGAACGCTTGCCATGCTTCGTCTTCCTCAGGTCGATTCCAGTCTTCAGCCAGTGCCTTCTCACCTAGCAAGGCGCCTTCACCCGCCGCTAAAATCGCCTGGTCTTCCAGGACTCGCTGCCGCACAAACAGGTAGAAATCGTAGACTTCTTGCTGAGCCGCTTCGGGCAGATCCCGTAAGTCTATGTGCTCTTCAACTGCCATAGCAAGTCCTTTTGTAGGTGCAGACTTTCGCTTTGGCCCCAATGGGAGCGTGGAGCCGATCAATTGTGCGCCTAGTGGAATGTAATTGAAATTGAACTGCAATTCATTGCGGTGGACAAGCCCCGCACTACAACATGCAACAAAAGATGCATTGGGTACCCACAAGGGGTACCCCTACGCGGACGGTCCAGCGTGAAGGTGAGGTAGTTACCTGGATGGTTACCTTGTGACTTTTACTCGCACACGGCGCCGCGGGCGGCGGAGGTGACGAGTTTGGCGTACTTTGCTAGCACGCCTTTCTTGTAGCGCGGTTCCAGCGGCTGCCAGTGTTTGCGGCGTTCTGCCAGCTCCGCTTCGTCCACGTGCAGCGTCAATTCTTGGTTATCACCGTCTATCGTAATTTTGTCGCCTTCCTGGATGAGGCCGATGGGGCCGCCCATTGCGGCCTCGGGCGCGACGTGGCCCACCATCATGCCGTGGGTTGCACCGGAGAAGCGCCCGTCCGTGATGAGACCCACGGAGTCGCCCAGGCCGCGGCCAAAGACCGCGCCGGTCACGGCCAGCATCTCGCGCATGCCCGGTCCGCCCTTCGGGCCCTCATTCCGAATCACGATCACATCGCCCGGGTTGATGTGGCCTTTCACTACGGCATTGAAGGCCTCGTCCTCGATTTCGTACACCCGCGCCGGGCCGGAATGCACGCGATTGGCCACTCCCGCTACCTTCACCACCGCGCCCTCCGGCGCCAAGTTGCCGCGCAAGATGACCATGGTGCCGCCGGCAAAGATCGGATCGTCCACCGACCGCACGACATCCTGACCGTTCGCGTTGACTTGCGCGCCTGCCACGTCGGCTGCGAGCGTATTTCCCGTCACTGTGAGGCAATCGCCGTGCAGCAGTCCGGCCCGAAGCAGGTTCTGCATGATGAGCGGCACGCCGCCCACCCTGTCCAAGTCGGCCATCACGTATCTACCGCCGGGACGCATGTCCGCGATATGGGGCACGCGCTTGCTGACGCGGTCGATGTCGTCGAGATCGAACGGAATGTCCGCTTCCCAGGCGATGGCTGGCAAATGCAGCGCCGCGTTGGTGGAACCACCTGCCGCGAGCGCGACGGTGACGGCATTCTCTATCGACTCTTTTGTAATGATGTCGGACGGGCGCCGGTTTTGCCTTACGCAGTCCATCACCAGATGTCCGGCATCCACGCACACCTGATCGCGGCGTTCGTCCATTGCCGGGGGTGAAGCACTGCCGGGTACGGAGAGGCCCATGGCTTCCAGCGCACTCGACATGGTATTTGCCGTGTACATACCGCCGCACGAGCCCGGGCCGGGGCAGGCGTGCAACTCAAGGTCGGTCAGTTCGTCTTCGCTCAGGTTACCTGCGGCATGAGCGCCTACGGCCTCAAAGACGTCCTGGATGGTTACGTCCTTGCCCTGCCAGCGCCCCGGCATGATGCTGCCGCCGTACACGAAGACGCTGGGGATATTGAGACGCGCCATTGCCATCGCGCAGCCCGGCAGGCTCTTATCGCAGCCGGCAATGCAGACCACGCCGTCCAACCGCTCGCCAATCGCCACCGCCTCAATCGAATCCGCTATGATCTCGCGGGTCACCAGGCTCGTGCGCATACCCTCCGTGCCCATGGCAATGCCGTCGCTCACGGTGATCGTAACGAACTCAATCGGCGTGCCTCCGGCTTCGCGGATGCCTTCCTTCACCTTCTGGGCCAGGCGATCCAAGTGGTAGTTGCAGGGCGTGACCTCGTTCCACGTGCTCGCGACGCCGATGAGGGGCTTCGCAAGATCCTCGCTGCTGAATCCCATTGCATGGAACATAGAGCGCGCGGGCGCGCTTTTCGGCCCTACAGTTATGTCTTTGCTAAACCGTTTAATGTCCACGTTCGCATCGTCACTCATTGGTCTCGCTCTCCTCTTTTAAGACTGTATAGCGCTCAGTACAAGACTGTTTCCAATTTCCAAATGAGCTGGAAACGGGGACAGTCTGCCGGCATGCGCGATAGGAAATCTCTGAAGTCTATCCCAATAGTACAACGTATCTCAGCAAGGACGGGCTGCTAACACGTAATGGGCCTCACAGCGACTTGCAACTATATGGTAGAAGGATGCCACCCCACTGTGCAGGATGCCGCACTACAGCCGTATCAGGCAAGCATTTCACCGCAGTCCTCGTGTTCCCTGGTCATAGGCATTACGGATCTAGCTAATAGCCTGATTGCAACTGTGCTCAATGGCGCCCGCTATCGAACGCAGGTTACAAACCTGCGCTACCGGAGTAACCAACCTCGCCCCGCACTATCACAAGTCGCTATAATCACAGTGTTCAATTCTGAAGGAAGGTCGCAGCTATGACACCACGTATAAACGCTTCCGTCACACCCTCCGTTGGCACGGCCGGGGAATACGGCACGTGGGTCGTGCGTTGCACTATTGCCGAGGGAGAACTCGGTTCCGGTGACACGATCGCCGTGGCATTACCCAACACCTGGCACGCCTGGCTGCGCAACTCGGCCAAAGGCGTGCACAGCCTGGATCCCGCGAGCCCCAACTACGTCTCCGCCCGCGCCTCCCACGACAACGTGGAAATCCGCTGCACCGTACCTGAGGGCTCGACCGAGGAGTACGAGAAGCGTACCCGCGACGCCCTTGTGGGCCCTCCGAACCGCTGCGCCTACCACACTGAGGTTACGGTGACTAAAGGCGTACTGCGGGCCGGCGACTGGATAGATATCGCATACGGCGATACCAGTGGCGGCAGCCCCGGCTTCACAGCCGCGCTGCATCCCAACGGCCCGGAACCCGTCCGCATCGCCCTGCTTTCCGCTGACAATGGTGGAGAAAAGGACCTGTTCCCTGAAGTGGAAAGTCCCCTCCTTGTAACCCAGGCAGCGGCGCCGGCGGAGATCGTGGCATATGCCCCCTCCCATACCCGCGTCGGCCATGAAGGGGCGTGCCACGTCATCGCGTTGGATTCCTGGCAGAATGCCGCCACCTCTGTGCGTCTCACGTTTGCGGTAACTGTCGCAGAAGGCCACGCGGACTGCCCCGAGACCGTCACGCTCAATCCGGAGACAGGCCGGTGTGTGGTGCCTTTCACACCAACTGCACCCGGCGTTCTGCGCCTAGCGGTAACTGCGGTTAGTGATTCACGTGTGCCCTTCGACAGGCTCAGGGCGAACGGTAAGAAAACATTTGGAGCGCAGTCGAACCCGGCCCTCTGCGCTGCTGACCTGCCTGAAGAGCGCGTCTTCTGGGGAGATCTCCATTCCCACGCGCGACGCAGCTTCGATGCTACCGGCGACCTGCCTTTCCACTACGCGCGGGACGTGGCGCGCCTCGACTTCTACGCCCTTACCGACCACGTCGAGCAATTGTCAGACGAGATGTGGGAGGAGATCCGGCTCGCAGCCCATGGCTGGTATGATCCCGGTAATTTCGCCACGATCTTAGGCTACGAGGCCACGTTTCAGTCGCCTTGGGCGCACCATGACGTGTATTTCCGCGATGACGGCGACGTCCGTATCGGCGCGCACAACGGCACAGTCCAAGACTTGTGGCGGCAACTGGTACCCGGAGAGGCAATGACGATACCTCATCACACCGGCGTGCGCTTTTCACCAAAGGCGAGCAACCTGCCCGGCGGCACCGGCCCGAACATTGATTGGCAGTACGCCAACGACGCCTTCCGCCGGGTCGTCGAGGTGTACTCCGGCCACGGCCTCTGCGAGTACTACGATCCGGATCATCCCTTGGCGTACCAGCACTGCGACTTTTCGCTCAATGACTCTGTCCGAGGCCCCCATTACGCGCAAGACGGCTGGCTCACGGGACAGCGCATGGGCACGATCTGTTCATCGGACAATCATCAAGCGCAGCCGGGAAAACGGCAGACCGGCCTCGCGGCAGTCTGGGCGCCCGCGCTTACACGCAGCAGCATCTTTGATAGCATCCACAACCGCCAGACCTACGGCACTACCGGGGCGCGCATTCTGCTAAAAGTGTGGGTGAACGATACCTTCATGGGGCAGGAGACCGCCAGCGGCAATGGCGTGACCGTACGCGTTTGGGCTGTGGGCACGGACGAGATCGCCTGGATCGAAGTCCTGCGCGGCGATCTGGACGCTCAGCGCTTCGACGTGGTTTACCGCCAAGAGCCGCAAGCGGCTGAGGGTGCATTCACCTGGGACGATCCGCAGCCGGTGGCAAACGCGCTCTACTATGTGCGCCTGCGACAGAAATATCCTGTCGCGGGCCGCGTGGCACAGGCCTGGTCAAGCCCCATATGGGTTATCCAAGACCAATAGACCGTAGCTCAAGTGAATTGTAGTGCTTACTTTGAATAAGTCTACCGTTTGCCTTTCGACAGGCTCAAGGCGAACGGTAGAAGAAGAATGAAATTGATAGTCGTTCTCTCCTCTAGGAAACCGTTGCATAGATTCGTCATTTCTGTAAGTGTCAGGTAATTCGTTGACGAAGTGGGAGCATGAAACGGCAGGAAGCAAGAACTACCAATCGGCTGCCTTGCCCAGTAGGTGGTTCTGAAACGAGCAGTGACAGCGCATGCAATAAAGACGAACATGGTAGGCGTCACGAAATCCGCTACTCCGGCGCAATGCCTGCCCCCTGGTTGATTAGGGGCCGGAGTCTAGGGGGTGCATTGAAGATGGATTCCGGCTTTCGCCGGAATGACGGAACTGACCGTCTTCAACTCTCCAGGACACTAATTGGATTGAAACTTCTGTCAACGAATTAGTCAACACCTACAATTCCGGCGAATGACGGAATCCAGGGGAGGGGTAGTGCGTTGTGACTTGCCCAAGAGACCCAATCACCCCCGTCCTAACCCTCCCACATCAAAGGGGGAAGGAGTTTCCCAAAGGTCTCCTTATGGTTTGCTGCCTGGGATATAAGCCGTAAGAGCAGGCCGGTTGGCATGGAAAGTTAGGACTCACCAAGAAATCGGCGAAAGACCTCGCGCCCGCGATACACGCCCTGCGACCCCAGTTCTTCCTCGATACGCAGCAGTTGGTTGTACTTTGCAAGCCGCTCCGAGCGCGTGATCGAGCCGATCTTGATCTGACCGGCATTGGTGCCGACCGCCAGATCGGCAATCGTCGCGTCCTCGGTCTCTCCCGAGCGGGCGGACACCACAGCCAGATACCCATGAGCGTGGGCCAAGCGCAGTGTGGCTTCCGCAGCCGTCAACGTGCCGACCTGATTCACTTTGATGAGCACCGCATTTGCGGCTTTCCGTTCAATCCCTTCATGCAAGCGTTGCACGTTCGTCACGAATAGATCGTCGCCGATGAGTTGGACCCGCTCACCTAAGCGCGCCGTAAGTGCCTGCCAGCCGTCCCAGTCATCTTCCGCCAGACCGTCTTCAATCGAAATAATCGGGTAGTCATCGACCCACTGCGCGAGCAGCGACACCATCTCCTCGCTGGAGAGTATGCGATCCTCGGCGTGCAGGTGATACAGGCCCTCATGAAAGAAATGGGTCGCCGCCACGTCGAGACCGATTGCCGCGTCTTCCCCCGGACGGTACCCGGCTTTTTCTATAGCTTGCACCAAGAGCCGCACTGCAGCCTCGTTTGCAGCGAACACGGCATCATTTGCGCCGGCTGCGCCTTTGCTGGCATCCACGGCTGGGCCGTATCCGCCTTCATCCGCGACCAACGTGCTTGCGCCGCGACCCGCCAGTATTTCACCCATTGTGTGGTAGACGTTGCGCACCATCACCAGCGCATCGCTGAAGCTCTGGGCACCCACGGGAATGAGGAGAAAGTCTTGGAAATCTACGATGCCCCTTGCGTGCAGTCCGCCGCTGAGGATGTTCACCATGGGCACTGGCAACTCGCGTGCCAGGCTGCCACCCAGATAGCGGTAGAGTGGAAGGCCGAGGCCTGCCGCCGCCGCGTGGGCCGTTGCCAGCGAGACGCCAAGCACCGCGTTCCCACCCAGGCGACGCAAGTTAGGCGTGCCGTCGGTATCCAAGAGGAGAGCGTCGACCTCGTGCTGACGTGTAGCGTCCATCCCCAACACCGCCGGGCCGAGCACCTCGTTCACGTGGCGCACCGCGTGGCGTACGCCTTTGCCTTGGTAGCGGGCAGAATCGCCGTCACGAAACTCCAGGGCCTCGTGGCGTCCGGTTGAGGCGCCCGAGGGCACGACAGCACGACCGCGCGCGCCGCTCGCGAGCGTTACGTCCACCTCCACTGTCGGCACGCCCCGCGAGTCAAGCACCTCTCTGGCGTGCACGCGCCTAATCGTCGTCGAGGGTTCAGCTTTGTCATTCACGCGCTTAGTTCTGTCATTCCCGCGAAAACGGGAATCCATCTGCCTGGATCGCATTAGTGCGCCGCCTCCCGCGCAATATACGCGTATATGTCGGAAATCGATGCAGACTGTTCGTGCAGGATGAAACGGCTCACACGCCGCACGGTTTCTTTGGTCGGTTCGTCCGTAATGTACTCGACGGGTGACTTGCCATCGATGCGCGCCAGCATAAGACAGCCAAGCTGGAGCCGTGTCTCCGCCAGCAGCTCTGCCCAGTTTATCGCCGGCAGTTCGTTGCGATATGCTTCAAGCATTGCCGTAACTGCCTGATAGTACGTTGCTTGAACATGCGCATTGACGATTGACTTGATGAGCAGATGATTGACGCAAAAGGCCAGGTCAAACGCCGGATCTCCCCAGTGCACCACCTCGAAGTCGAGCAAGAGTATGGGATTGGCACAGGATACCTCGCTTTCGCTGCTACAGCCGACTGACGGCGCACCCACTCCGTCATTCCCGCGAAAGCGGGAATCCATCTTCTCTTTGCCACTTTCGCACCCAGACGAATCGTGCTCCGAATAAGGGTCGGCGCGGGAATCCATCTTCTCGCGCAATACAAACATATTCTTCGGACTATAGTCCCCGTGCACCAGCGCCAGCTTCCGCGCCTTCATCTGCGAAATTGCCCGCGCAACCACCGGCGTCACCGACGGATATTTTTCCGCAATGGTGTTGTAGTACGGATCGACCCGCAACTGCCAGAAGACCTCGTCATCGATGAACCGCTCTCGCACCGCCGGATCCTGTATGGCGTGCATCTGTGCCAGCATGCGGCCCGCCGCCGCCGCCACCGGCAATTCCACCTCTCCGGCGAGCAAATCTTCCTTCCAAAGCGTCGCCGAATCAGGCGCGCATGACATGCCGTAGATGTAATTCTCCTCATCGATGAAATGGACCGTCGGCACAGCGCCGGACGGTAAATGCCCTGATACGACACGCAGCGCCTCAGCCTCACGCACCGCGCGGTCAATGCGGGACGGCCAATACGCTGCCACGCGCAATTCAGGCAGCGCCTGCTTGAGCACCCAGCACTGCGCCGGCGTCGAGACTCTTAGCACAATATTCGAGACACCGCCGCCCAGCGCTTCAACCGTCAGTTGAGCATCAATTGGCAGCACGCCCTGCGACGCCAGATAACGCCCAATCTCCGCACTATCCATCTTATCGAGAGCAAGCATCGTAACTGCGCCGATCCATTGTTACAATCAGCCGTAGAAGACTGGCAAATTGCATCTATAGTGGTTCCGCCCCAGTCGCCCCATCGACAATGGCGCGTTCCATGTCTTCTAGGGTCACCGCCAGGCCTTCATGCTGCAGCACGCCGTACAAACGGCCGATTGAGCGGACCTTGATGATCCGCACTTCACTTTCCTGGACGACATAGCGCACCCGATCGCCAGTCTGCAGGCCGAGGGCATCGCGCACTGCCTTAGGCAGCGTCGTTCGACCGCCAGTAAAGATTCTGGATTCAAACACGAATGAGTCTCTCATTGCCACTGCTCAGACAACATATTCTTGCATCTATAGCATGCAAAGGGAACAGCCGCTGTGCAACTTGCATTGGCTTTGCACGAGCGTAGGCGCGCTTACAGCTAGTAGAGGTGTGAGAAGACTTCTAAGCCACAGTAGCTAACGTAAAAGCAAATTACCGGAAGGTCTCTGGCCCAAGAGGCCGGTAAACTCTATCATGCCTCCCAGGACCCCATTCATCCGGGCCAAGTCCCTCTTCGTCGAACAGCGGATAAGCGGTCCGAAAGCCCGAACGTATAGGCAGAAAGCCTAAGTTGGAGCCGCTGCAAATAAACCATGAGATTGAAGAGACCTTCAGGATACCGGCCTATGAGGAGCACGGGAATCCAGGTGAACTAGTACACGAGCACGACCAGAATGCCTAAGACAAACTAAAATATGAAGGTGGGGACGAGTACGGCAAACCGGAAGATTCCACCAACCAATGGCAGCGCAAGTAAGCGGTTCGGCTGGGTCGGCATCGCAAACTCAAGCCGTCCATCGTCGCTGGAATCGAGCGAAAACCCAGGGTACGTATCGCTGAGGCCGAGCACGAAACAGTTGGCTTTGGTCGTGAGCCGCATTGAACCCACGGCGAGCGCATAGGCAGGCTCCCAGTACTTGCCCGCGAACAAAACGAAGAACCCGTTGATGACGCTAAGGATAATTGCGGCGAAGTCTACGATCAACAGCCAGATACTTACCGGGATCACGATCAAGAGCTTGATGGCGCCGCCAACCACAGGAAGAGCCCACAGCCGATTTGGGTTCTGGATGTGATCGATAGACAGCATTCAAAAATCCCTTTCTTAGGTCGGAGCGCCGGTGTTCACGGATAGGCTCCTGACTCTCCTCACTTAAGCAGGCAAAAACAGCAGATGCCCTGCAATTCCTATAGGACATGCGAGATTGTTGACTAGCTTTGGCTTCGCTGAGGCGGAAGCAATCCGCTACTCTTCAAATTCCCCAATGAAAGAGGAAGAAAAAGATATACCCTGGGAGGCGAGGCCCTATGGCCCGGTTATCTCTCGCAACAACCAAGGCTACCCGGGCCCAGCATCTAAGAAAACTTCGGATAGCGGTCCGAAAGCCCAAACGTATAGGCGGAAAGCCTGAGTTGGAGCCGCAGCGCATACACCATGAAATCGAAGAGTCTCTCAGGATACTGTCCCACAAATAACACGGGAACCCAGGCAATCCAGTACACCACCACAACCACAATTCCGATTACATACAAGAATATGAAGAAGGGAATGAGGAGGAGGATGCGCACGAAACCGCCAATCAAAGGCACAGCAAAGAAGCGGCTCGGCTGGCTTGGCATAGGTAGCTCTAGCTTCATGTAATCGCTAGCGCCAAGCGAGAATCCTGGATAGGCATCTGAAAGGCCTATCGCGAAGCAGTTTAGCTTGGTCGATAGCCGAATTGAGCCCACTGCGAGGTCATATGCAGGCTGCCAATACTTGCCCGTAAAGAGCACGACGAACGAATTGATGATGGTTAGAATGCTCGCCGCAAACTGGATAATCAAGAGCCAGAGAGCGACCGGAATCACAATAACGAACTTGACGGCGCCGCCAACTACGGGAATTGCCCATAGGCGGCTCGGATTATGGATGTGTTCGATTGTGAAACCTGGGTAATCTGCATCTTTTGCCGAAACTTCGGTACTCATGGGCGGAAATCTCCTATTGCCTGCTGCCCTCGCCAAGTAGTCCAACGAAGCCGTAGAATTGAGTGGTTCCAATTGCAATCTGCTTCGCCTGAGTGACAGGACAACTCTACCTAAAGCGTAATGTCAAGTCAAACGAATGCGTCACCTAATAGCTCTGCGGATTCAGAATTGCGGCGGCTGTCTCACTCCTAACCCCGGAGAACCTGCGCGAAGCTCCCTTGAATGGCCTGGAGCGCATTGGACCCTACTAAATGTCGATAAGCAGCGAATCTCTTCGAAAATGGATACCCAGTGGCGTCATGGCGTACACTGACTAAGACCATTCACTGGAGAGCTACCAATGCCCAAGAGCAGTCGCGTTGGAGGAGCGCAATATGATCGGTCTTACCAGCGACGTTGAGTGCGGCAACGGCAAGGCAATCGAGCAAGTGGGGCCGGCCCACTTCCGCTTGCAAGTTGACGGCGATAAGCAGAGCGGCTACTGCGCCTACTTCTGCTTCGACGTGATTAATGATGGGCCGGCGGCAGGCGTGACCATCGAGCTCTGGGAAGATGCAAAGTTCGGAAAGCCCACCGGCTTCCGCACGCTCTTCCCCACGACTATTTGGTTCAAGCCGGTGGACTTCCATCGCTACCGGCCTTTGCCGGGCACGCCGCCCGCCAGTACTGAGGGTCACATAACCTTCACGGTACCCGTGGAAGAGGACCAACACGTGCGCGTCGCCATGACCTACGTCGCGCCGTACAGCGAGGTCGGCGCGCTCCTGCGCGAATTTGCGGCGGCGCGCGCCGACCATTGTACGCTCTTCTCCGTGGGAACGACCGTACAGGGACGAGAGATCTTGGGGTTGCGCGCAGGCACGCCGGGCAAGCCGAAACTCTTCTGCGTGGCCGGCCAGCACCCCCACGAGCACGCCGGTGTGTGGGGCGTATTCGGCATCGCTGACTTCATCTCTTCGGCGTTGCCTGAGGCAGAGGCGCTCCGCAATGAGCTTGAGGTGTTTGTCGTACCCACGGTGAATCCAGACGGCAACGTGCTGGGCCGCAATGCCTTCAATGCCGAGGGCTACGATATGTATCAGGCCTTTGGCGACAACCCCGATGCCGCACTACCCGAGGCCCACGAAAGCCGCCTGCTCTGGAATTGGGTAGCCACGGAAAAGCCCGCGCTCTGGATGAACTTTCACTGCTTCACCGGCTGGCGGCTCAACAGCGAGTATCCCTACGATGGCTGGTACGAAGTAGCAGACTACGCGCTTTACGAGAACGCCGACCAGCGTCGGCTCTACTCGGCACTATGCGATACGATGCGCCTGGAGACCGACGGTCCCTCCACCCACGAGCGCGCCAGCATCCACCGACCCAACACGCTCTGTTACCAATTCGCTAAGCGCTTCGACGTTCCCCACGCATTCTACGAAATCAACAACGGCACCGCGGGCAAGCACTTGGGAGCACAGCGGGCAATTCATGTCTTCAAACGCGTGACGAATACGCTGCTGCACTATGTGTAATACAGCGCGTGAAAGAGACTAGCAGTTACCTACCGGGTGCACCGCGTGTTGCTCAACGCGCCAGCGCAGACCGTCTCTCCGGCGAAAGCCGGAGTCCAGGGGAAGAGAACGCACTACAAACGAAATCTCGCACGAAAGAAGGCAGGGGACTTGACAATGGAGGAACAGGCGACAAAAAGGGCAAGTCTCACACTCGCCTAGCGCAGACTTGAAACCCGCGCTACCTCGATCCTATAGAGCGGACCAGATGGATACCCACGTGCAAGGGAAATACCGCTCATCTCATGCGGGAGCGCTATCGCGAATCGAACCGAACGGTTGGCACACATTTGCAAAGAACGCCCTATGCCGTTGCCTTGACCCGCTTCTTCTGGGGATGGAAGGCAAGTGCTAGCGCTTCGCTCACGTTCTCAACCGGATGGAACGTCATATCGTCGCGCACGTGTTCCGGAATGTCCACCAAGTCTTTCGTATTCTCTCTTGGCAAGATGATCGTGCGAATACCGGCGCGATGCGCCGCAAGCACCTTTTCTTTGAGTCCCCCAATAGGCAGCACACGGCCCCGCAGCGTCATTTCGCCCGTCATGGCCACGTCGCGCCGCACCGCCCGCTCGGTTAGCGCCGAGATCAGCGCCGAGGTGAGCGTTATGCCGGCGCTTGGGCCTTCTTTCGGTACGCCGCCCGCAGGCACATGGATGTGTACGTCCAGTTTCTCCCAATCGAGCTCCTGCAAACCCAGCCGCTCGGCGTTCACGCGCACATAGCTCAATGCCGCGCGCCCGGACTCCTTCATCACTTCACCCAGCTTGCCGGTGAGAATGAGCTTGCCCTTCCCCGGCACCAGGGTCACTTCCACTGCGATAATGTCGCCGCCGAATTCCGTCCACACGAGGCCGGTCGCCGTGCCGACCTGGTCGTCTTCTTCCGCCATGCCGTGGAAAAACTGGGGCGCGCCCAGGTACGAATTTAGATTTCGAACGCTCACCGAGACCGTCGCGTCGTCGCCTTCCGCGTGTTTGCGCGCAACCTTGCGACAGACCGTCGCCACCTGTCGTTCCAGACTGCGCACGCCCGCCTCGCGCGTGTATTGGCGCACCATGCGCCGCAACGCACCCTCGGTGAAGCGCACGTTGCTCTTCTTGAGGCCGTGCTCGACGCGCTGCTTCGGTACGATATAGCGGGTTGCAATCGGCAGCTTGTCTTCCTCGGTATAGCCGGGAAGCTCAATGACTTCCATACGATCGCGCAACGCCACCGCCAGCGTGTCTATCGTGTTGCCGGTCGTGATGAAAATAACGTGGGAAAGATCATAAGGTACCTCAAGGTAGTGGTCCGAAAAGGCATAGTTCTGCTCCGGGTCCAGCACCTCGAGCAAGGCCGCCGACGGGTCTCCCCGGAAGTCAGCACCCATCTTTTCGATTTCATCCAGCATGAAGACCGGGTTCACCGTCCCCACTTGGCGCATCGCCTGCAAGATACGTCCCGGCAACGCCCCCACGTAGGTGCGCCGGTGACCGCGAATCTCGGCCTCATCTCGAATTCCACCCAGTGAGAGGCGGACGAACTTCCGGCCGAGCGCTTGCGCAATGGAGAGGCCAAGCGACGTTTTCCCCACCCCCGGCGGCCCCACGAAGCAGAGAATTGGCGTGCGTACGTCGGGGGCAAGCTTGCGCACCGCGATGTATTCCAGAATGCGCTCTTTGACCTTGGGCAGGCCGTAGTGATTCCTGTCCAGCACCTTCATGGCGTGCTCGATGTCCAGGTCATCCGGGCTCGGCTCTCCCCATGGCAGCGCCAGCAGCCAATCGAGGTAGGTTTGGATAACGCTCACTTCCGGGCTGGCGGTGGGCATCGCTTCCAAGCGGTCGAGTTCTTTATAGGTTTTCTCCCTGACCCCTTCCGGTAGGGCCGTTTCCTCCACGCGCTCTCGCAAGGCGGCAATGTCGCTGCTCACCTGATCGGTCTCTCCCAATTCTTTGTGGATGAGCTTGAGTTGCTCACGCAGGAAGCGCTCGTGTTCCTCGGCGTCGGAGGAGGTGGGCGCGGCATCCTCGTCGATCTTGCGCTGTAACGCCAGAATCTCCAACTCCCGCCGCAAGTGGGCAATCACCTGATCCGCGCGCGCGTCTATGTCAAGTTCTTCCAACAGTTCTTGCTGCACCAGCGTGGTTAGATCGATAGTATATGCAATCAAGTCTGAGAGGGCGCCGGCATCGTGCGTGTTGATCGCCTGTACGTACGCTTCGTCGGGAAGGTCCTTGCTGAGTTCTACCGCTTCCTTGAAGAGCGCCAGCATCGCTTGCATCTGCGGGGTAAGCTCTTCGCCTTCCGCAGCGGGCGGCTCGACTACAATCGCCTGCACGCGAATGTGCGGGTCCATCTGGATAAAGTGCGTGATCGTCAATCGGCGTTGTCCCTCCACCAGGATGCTCACGCTGCCGTCCGGCATCTTCAACGTGCGCCGAATCGTGACCTCGACACCGACAAAGTAGAAGTCTTCAGGATTAACGTCGTCAATGGTAGGGTCGCGCTGCGTAACTACGAAGAGTCTCCGGTCGCCATCGAGGGCATTGCTTACGGCCTCCAGAGACCGCTCGCGCGCCACGATGAGCGGCACCGTCATCCCGGGAAAGACCACCTGATCGCGGATGGCCAGTACCGGCAGTTCCACCGGATTCAACATTGCGTCCATCAAGTCGACCTCACGGTCGCGACGCACCGGGGCCCGCCCCTTCTTCTTGGCTCCGTCACCGTTTGCGGCGTCTGGAGACTCCGATTTCGAGCGACCTTCCGACGGCTTCTTTTTTCTCTCTGCCACTGGTTTGCTCTCTCTTGCCGTTTCTTCTATTTCAGTTTTCCGGTAGAAAACCCACACCGCATCAGGAGAGCGGCAGGATTATCCTCCCGTATCAAATCGATCTGCGCGCGATCCAGACCGGCGCCGACGACAATATTTGCCACAACTGCCTCAGTGAGCAGGTCTCCCGGCGCATGAGAATCGCTGTTTACAACCATGGTGGCGCCGACTTCCTGGCAGACCCGCGCCACCCGTCCGTTGGCGGCGCTGTGTCCTTTGCGGGCGGAGAGCTCGAACACTAAGCCGCGCTCACGCCCAACGCAGGCATCTTCCACCGTTAGCAATCCGGGATGAGCTAAGAGGTCTACCGCCGTACACTCCGCCGCCGCCGCGTTCGTGCCCGGTGGCACGGGCTCCGAAATTGTCTCGCCGTGCACCGCAACCACTTGCGCCCCTGCTGCTTTACAGCGCTCTGCGAGCGCGCCAAGCGCGCGCGGGGCGACGTGCGTAATCTCTACTCCGGCGAGAGCCGTGATGGGCAACTCCCGATTAATGACCTCACACTCACGCAGCAGGGCTTCACAGACGTATTGGTAGTTTGCATATCCCACGTGGTCGGTGATTGCTATAGCCCTGTATCCGGCGGCAACGGCACGCTGCACCAGCTCCGCCGGAGAGAGCACGCCATCACTAAGAAAAGTATGGGAATGAAAATCAACAATCATGCGTGAACCGTTTATGTCTCTGCGTGCCTCTACT
Organism: Chloroflexota bacterium; assembly: GCA_965216245.1. GTDB lineage: Bacteria > Chloroflexota > UBA11872 > VXOZ01 > VXOZ01 > VXOZ01. The sequence goes on along the minus strand of OZ244145.1, from coordinate 2,714,172 downwards.
AGGATTTCTACACTCAGTGTACCTAACGGGCATGAGCGGCTACAAACTGCCCCAAGTGCCAAGTCTAACGGACAAAGGCCCCCAACGCCTTGGCGATGTCCCCGCTGTTCACAACCGTTACGTCCCCTGCCTTGGCGAAGGACGTATCGATCCGCCACCACTGAAATGCCGCCCGCTGCGCTCGGACAACGACCACGTCTCCGTAGTCCTGGATGCTCATGGGCAGACCGTAGCGATCCAGCCAATTGGGCGTCCCCAATACGTGGCTGGCGATAGCGGGTACCTCAGCCATGATGGCAATGTGCCGCGCCATCACTTGATCCCAATTGAGCCCATCGTCCATTGAGGTATCAAATGGCGGGGGAATGAGGTGCTGGGCCGCGAGCACCGGGTCAAATCCCTTTTCGCTAAGAATGTCGAAGACGTTGAGGTAGGTAAAGGACTGGGCGGCCGGCTGCCATTGCAAAATGCCCTTCTGAAAGAATTGCGTCGGCTTGCCTTCAAATGTTATGGCGCGAGTGAGCGGATAGCCGAGCGCCCCGACACCTCCTACCCGTTGAAATTCGGTGAGAAACGGAACTGCGTCGTACCAATCCGAGTCATTCACAACGTCGTAACAGGGCAACGTGACCACCGCTTCAGCCAGCGTGGGGGTTTGTCCTGTGGTCTGGCCGTAGCAAGCAAAATCCTCGCTTTCATATTCCGTTAGCAGACGCGGAGGTCCCTCCCTGAAACGCAGACGGATTGTATACGGCAAGTAAGCCGACTCCGTCGTGAACGACCAGGTGCGGACAAAGGCGCCCACCTCACTTTCCGCGGCATTCCCGGTGATATTCACCGTGAACGTCTGACCGGCGCCCAAGGGGAGATCGGTCATGAAGTAGGCCCAGCTTCCGTCGTCAACACGGCGGTATGACAAGGATACTCCAGCCTGATCGACGATCTGCATATTCGTGATCGCAAGGGATTCTTCCAACCAAGGCGACACGCCAACGCTGATGGGACTGCCAACGAAGCCTGCGCTGTCCGGCAGCGGGTTCGGCTGCTCGGTTTTCGGCAAGAAGCCGGTCGGTACGTCCGCTTGCCCGTCGCCGGGATAGATGTACAGTCGATCAATATTCTGCGCGCCCTCAAAACACCCGCCAAAGTTGAACACGCTCCCGCCGGCGCTCTGCCCGTACCCTACAAAAGTCAACGCCGGATGCAACATGACCGTGCGGTGATAAACGCTATTCACCAGGGCGTCTACTGCCGCGACCGGATCATCACCGATCGAGGAGGCGGACTCGCCGGAACACTTTCCGGTAAACCCGGCGGCTCGCATGCGGTCGGCAGGCGTCGCGCCGGTAAAGCCGGATTTCAAGGGATCCTGCTGGTGCCCCGTAAACCCATTCACTGCGTAGTATGCCGCGTGCGCCTCCGCTGCCTGCTGCAGAGCAGAATCGGCCTGCACGGGAGGCGATTGCGCGTGCGCGCGCAATTCGTTCAGGCGAGCGATCGCTTGCTCTTGGGGAGTGGCATCCGCAGCATGAATCGGCGCGACTGGCACCCATAGGGCGCTCACGGCTGCCAGCACGAGTGCCGCCGCCCACCGTGCGATCCCTGGGCCAAGCCAAGGCATCAGCGTGAAATGGGAAATGCCGCTAAATGGTCGCATGTCCTTGCAACACGATTCTCCTGGAAGATATTTCCCGTTTAGAGAGAGCCACTTACTTCCAGAATAAACCGATGCCGCCTGCTTCGTCAGCTATGGCTGCGGAGTCAGTTCTCCCGGCCCGTAAGCCAGATCGGACTTGCCCAAGCCATCTGACGGTTTCCCTGCGTGACCCGCAGGTAGTAAAAGACAAAAGGACGATCGTATGAATACGTGGGCGTGAGCGCAAGCGCCGCCAGGGGCTCGGCGTCGGTCCATGTGCCCTCCCAAAAGTCGTCGTTCGGACAAGTATCGAAAACCACCTCGTTATTGCGGAGCAGTTCGATACGGTCAATCCGGTAAGTGCCCGCGACGCGCATGGTGAATTGGCGGGAGCCGTATTGCCCCAAGTCCACTGCATGGTCGGTACCCATGGGCGCGTCGTTCATTGTGAAGTCCAACAAAATGCGGTCGCCGGTGGTGGCGTAGCACCGACGCTCGTAGAGAGCCTGCCAAATGGCATCACGGGTCAACGTCGGTGCGATCACGCAGGCAAGACCGTTGCCGTCGTCCACGAAGAAGCTGCCCTGGTTCGCCAACCCGTGATGGGAATCGGTCCCACCGATGAAGCCGAGGCGATGCCCCATAGCCAGCGCCCGCTGCACACTCTTCGGCCCGCCCGTCTCGGAGATACCCCAGCTTGAGCAAATCTCCACCAACCGCTGGTGCGCATCGTTGCGGTATTCCCAATTGGTGACGTTGCCGAACTTGGTGTGATGCGGGATTGTCAGCGCGTCGCGGCCTTTGAGAATCTCCCAAAGCTCATCCGGCGCCATGCCGCCCGGGCCGAACGAGCAGATGAATTCGGCGCTATCGCCGCGGTGGTAGATATTCTTGTGGCCGTTGGGGTTGCCCGTGCCCCACTCATGGCTCACCAGCGTGACGAACCGGTGCGGATCGTTGAAAGCGTTTGAGGTATCCACCACCTCCTGCCAGACGTCGTCGACGATCTCGAAGCGCATCTTGTAGTGATTGGCCGGTGCGCAGAAGTCGAGACCGGCCACGTCGCGCCCCCACTCAAAAAACTCCGTCGTGGTTCCGGTGCCCTGGCTGTGCCACATCTGGCTGTGCATCTCGCCAAAGTACACGCGCCGGTCGGGAAAGAACCCCGCGCCAATGGGGTTGCTCTTACCTGCAATGCCGGTGGCGGGATCGACCACCGTGACGCGATGAATGCCTTCTTGAGTCGCTTGTGCGGAAATAGTTGCGCCGGTCGGGGTCGTGGTCTGGTCAAGCGCCACACTACCGGGCACGTTCAAGCCGCCGGTTGAAATTGTGTGGGCCTGCCCTTGATAGCCGGTAGCCGCATTGTAGCTGTAACCGTCCACCGGCAGCACACGAATCGAGAAATCCTCGCCGGGTTGGACGACGGCAGGCGCGAAAACCTTGAAGCGTTCAGCGTGCGCGCCGACCACGCGCACGGTGGGGTGCGCAGCAGCGCGGCGATACATCCCATCGCCCTCGCGGTCCACGCCCACCGTGAAGATCGCCACCTGCGCGTACCGTTGCGCCTGCACCAGATTGCCGTCCGGCGGCCCCAGGATTATGCGCACCGCGTCTCCCGGCCCCAGTTCACCCTCTTGCACCACCACATCCACCAGGTCCATGTGCCGTCCCCAGGATGCGGCCAGGGCGAGCTTTACGTCAGAGCGAGAGCACTCCACGTCGGTGAATGCCCCGTAGCCTACCTTGCGAATCTGCCCCGGTTCGCGATTGCCGACGGTCTTCAGTCCGCGCGGATAGGGATTTCCCAGGTGGCACTCCCACGTGCTCGGTACCTCCAGCGTGATGTGCGCGCCGGTCGGCAGCCTGAGGTCCGGCCCCAAGGTGAGCGTGGCTACGAACGTGTGTCCACTAGCGGCCTCCACTTCATTTGGCGACATCGCCCCATGAAGATCGGCCAGCGGCTCGAATTGCCAGGAGCGGTTGATGGGGAACCAGTCGGAAGTGTTGTCAAAAAGACGGGGCTGCGGGAGCTTTTCTGGCATTGAAACCTCTGTATTGTGGCACCTTGAGGTCAGTTCTTAGACTCAGATTGGGACTCGACGTTGCTTTCAGCTTCATCAAACGCCTTAAGGACATTACTTGCGAGCTTGTGCATAGACCTGATAATGGCCCCGCGCCTGAGAATGGCACGCTCGTCTAGCCCCGGCTGAGACTTGAGTAGTACCGTGGTGATCTCCTCCAGGGATCTTGCACAGTTATAGCCAGGAGATTTGAGGTCAATAGGGCTCGGGTTGGCATGAACTGCTCTTCCCAAAGGAGCTCCAGGTACTGAGAGTCGAAGTGTGCAAAACGCACTTGCATGTACGCTGCTGCTTGCTAGCTTGTAAGCAGCATACGAACTGCCTAGGCCAACACTATTCGCAATGTCAAAGAGCTTGGGCCTACCGGGAAGCACCAATGCCGCCCAACCGTAGTCTCCTTTAAATTGCTTGCCGTAAACCTCCACAAGGGAGTCTTCGAGGGACGCAAAGTTATCGATCAATTCCTGTGGAAGTCCGCTCGAGTCACCCGGGGCTCTATCTTGTTTGTATCGGCGCGCTAACTTGCTGCGCTCCAAGATATCATGGCACAAGAATCTGACCGCTACTTCTTGGCCGTTCTTCGCGATAAACTGGCTAACCGCCGACAGTTCGTAGAGCGTACGCCAGCGCGCGTGTGCTCCATCGGCAAAGCCGGAGCGCAATAGAACGAGCACCTCAGTTGACACTTGGCATGCCTTGGCGTGAAGTATAGCAAGGGTCACGAGTACGAATTTGCCTGAGCGTGCAGCATTCTCAAGGAATTGGTCGTCGAAGTTTGATCTGACCCCTTTTGCCAGTGCGATGAGCACGCTTAGGAGGTCAAACGGTTCTTGCCACTCTTCACTCACTCTCTGTTCGAGTTGCCGCTGTTCTTCCCGCTCATCCCTAATGATTGAGGTAGTGTGCTCCTGCAATCCCTCTACCAGTTTCCTGGTCTTGTCGGCCACGACTAGTCCCACTACTAACGTCATAGTCTTCTTGGCGATAGACATGCGATTCTCAGCCGTATATTCTCCAGGGCCGGTGGAATCCGAGACACTGTAGTTCATCAAGTTAAGCGTTGCTGCCTCGAGAGTGATCTCCTGGAATTCACTCTCGAGCTTGGTTCTTTCGGAGTCGCTCAACTTAATCCCCCACTCTCGCAATTGAGGCATTACTGCGATAGACACTAGTTTTCGAGGTTCGAAAGTGTCTTCCAGTGCAGTACTCAGCGTTTCTTGGAGAGTATCCATGTATTCAAGCTACCTAACTTTGACTTGACTCTAGTGTTCATTCACTTTCTACGCTACCATGCGGGAGTGTACCTAGGCCAAGCGGTAGAGCGACTTCTGGGGCAAAAGTGATCAGCTTAGATTTTTTCGATAACAGAGAGATTGCAGGCGGGTTCTGGCTGGTTGTCGCACTTGTAATCTTGCTGTGGAATGCCCATTTTCGTCATAGCCTTCTGGATATCTTGAAGGCTTTCTTGGTACGAAAATTGCTACTCTTTTGCGGCTGTGCGCTTGTCTATTTTGCATTGGTCGTATTTGTGTTGCTGAGCGTTGGATACTGGGAACCGGTTTTTCTGAAAGGCACTATTCTTTGGGCAATTCTCTCTGGATCGGTTTTTATTTTCCACTTGGCTCGATCTACCGATGGGGAGAGCTTATTCTGGAACGTAGTTAGGGATAACCTTAAAGTAATAGTTGTAATTGAGTTTCTGGTGAGCAGCTACAACTTTAGCCTGATTGCAGAACTCATTCTGTTACCAGTATTGACTGTTGTGGGCATATTTGATGCTTTCGCCCGGTCGGATAAGCAGTATGCAGTTGTTGCCAAAATTACTTCATCGATCCTCATTCTCGTTGGCTTAATTGTGGTTAGCCAGGCACTTTGGAGAGCTCTTGGTGACTGGGAAAGCCTTGCGACCACACTCACACTCCGAGAATTCTTGCTTGCCCCTATACTCTCTATGTCGTTAGTGCCCTTCGTTTACCTGAGCCAAGTCTACATGCTTTATGAATCAATTTTCGTCAGGCTTTCACTAGCTACCGGCTTGGAGAGCGACTGCAAACTGAAGCGCTACGTAAAGCGAAGAATCATGCTGGGCTGCGGTCTGAATTCCTCCAGGCTCCGCCAATTTCGTGGCCCAAGCGCATATAGATTGTTGCAAATCACAAGCAAAGAAGATATCGATGGTCTGTTGAAGTCTATGTTTAACTAAGATTGACTAGAGACTCATCGTCCAGTTAAGAACATCACTCAAGTGCGAGGTCTACAAAAAGCACTGTCAAGTATTAGGGCATTGGGGTCTTGAACGGATGGACATGGGCAAGGTAAACACAGGTCTCCTAGTGACAGTAGTCGCCGTCGTGGTCGTGCTGTGCCTCGTTTTCCTAGCAGCGCATATTCTTGCGCCCGACGTGGGGCGGGTGAAGGACGTGTTGTGGGGGATGCAGGCGGGGGTGACCGCGCTAGCGGTGATTCTGAGCGGGATCTTCGCCGCCTACAAGTGGCAGGTGTTCCGCGGATCCGAGCCGCACTTGACGATCACGCACGCGGCCTCACACTGGCCCGTCGGTGACAGCTACGACCACATTGCCGTGACCGCAACGCTATAGTCCGTGACGCTTGCCGCTAGAGTTGCGGGATACACGGCCGGCCGTCTCGCGCCACCGGCATTCCGGCAAAGGCGCAGCGGTTGCCCCACTGGTCGATGGCTTCCTTGGTCTTGTATTCGTTGATGACCTTGTGTCGGGACGTGTTGCTGTAATTGTTGCCGGCGGTGTGCAGCACCATCACGTGGATGAAGAGCACGTCCCCGGGCTTGGCAAGCATTGGAACGGGCTCGTAGCCTTCCACCCTCTCGTCGGCCACGGTATGGCCGTGATCCGTCTCCCACTCGCCCATCAAGTGGCTGCCGGGCAGCACCGTGGTCGAACCCTGGTCAACGTCGTTCGCGTCCAGGTAGATAATCGCCGCGGCCAAGTCCGACGTACTGTGACGCTCGTAGGGCCAGTCCTGGTGCCAGCCCTGGGTGTTGGTGAAGCCCGGCGGATTGTTGCGTACCTTGCCGTTGTGAAAGTCGATGTCCGGGCCGAACAGGTCGATGAAGACGTTCACGATGCGGGGGTCCGTGACGTTGTTGAACCAGTAGTCGTTCGCCAGCGGCTGGTCCTTGATGCCCTGCACGTTCTTGGGGTTATAGGAGTCGACGGGATACCCCTCCACCGGCTCCATGAAGGTGTAGCGCAAGGTCTCGGGACGTCCATCCGTATTCGCAATTAGATCGTGAAACTCCCGCCGCATGACCGCCATCTCAGCGGCGTCGTACAAGCCTTCCATCACAAGGTAGCCGTTATCATCGAAGAACTGCTTCTGCTCCGGCGCCAAAGTCACCATTTGCGCGGTCGTCATCAGGCTCTCTCCTTCTCAAGTCTTACCAAGAATCGTCGAAGACTAACACATCTCCGGTAATTATACAATCTTTTCCGCCAGGCAGGCGCAGGTTACAAACCTGCGCTACCAGGAACCCATAGCCATACCACGTTCTCCATGACCTCCAATGCTGCAGCAGACAGATCGTAGCGCGGGGGCATGTCCCCCGGACTGTTGGGCAACCAGGCCCTCCACTCTCAGGGCGCTCCCGCAAGCCCAACAGACAACAGGACATACCCGCTAACTGAATTGCACATTTCTTAGTGTGGCGCAGCGATTGTCTACTGCTCCACCAGCACCCGTCCGCCGCCGTGGGAACTCTTGTAGACGGCTTCGCCGAACGTGAGCGACTTGTAGCTATCCCACAGGTCGGGGCCGGTGGTCTCCAGACCCAGGCAACGGCGGGCGAAGTGGCGCACCTCCCCGGTGTAGCCCCAGTTCATCTGGCTGCGCCCTAACCCGGTCCAGGAGGGGTCAACCGTGTAGTTATAGCGGCCGAAGTGCGGCGTCTCGTTCGTCCACTCCTCATGCGGCTGGTACGTGACCTTCATCATGTCTTCGCACACCACGTGGTTCTCGAAGCCGATAAGCTCCAGCGTCTCGATGATGTCGCGGAACGCCACCTTTGAATCGAGCGTATTGATGTCCATGTGTCCCACGGTACCGTTCGCGAACTCAAGGTTGATCAGATAGGAAAAGTTTTGGGGGCCCACCTCGTAGTAGAGAGCATTCACCGCCTTTACGTCGCCGCCAAAGAAGCGCACCAAGTCGAAGATGTGCACACACTGGCCGATGAGAAACGCCCGCTTAGCGGAATCGATGCCCCAAATCTGCGGGTACTTGCCCTGCCCAAACTTGACCTTGAGCACGTGCAAACCGCCAAACTCAGGCCGCGCCACGATCTCCTTGGCGATGGTGTACACGTCGGCAAAGCGCTTCATGAATCCCACTTGGCCCCACGTGTTATTCGCCTCCGCCAGTTCGGCAAGCTCTTTGGCCTCCGCGGAAGTATTGGCCGACGGCTTCTCCGTGTAGACCGGCAGGCCGCGACTGAGCACTACCGGCGCGAGTTGGTATTGCTGCGGTGCCGGGCCGATGGTGAATACGCCGTCGAGCTCTTCGGTATCGAGCATTTTATTCATGTCGGTATAGACGCGGCGCGCGCCAAAATTGCGGGCATTGCGCTGCGCTTTCTCCTCATCGATGTCGCACACGGCAACGAGATCTATCTCCGGTAAGAGCGGGATCTGCGGAAAAATCGAGGCGGTGGCAAATGAGCCACAACCGATGAAGGCAAGTCTGGCTCGGCGTTCAGTACTCATGGGGAAATTTGCTCCTAGCGTTGTGGCGTAGTGCAGCCAGTTTGCGGTGCGGCTGTCTTTGGCTACCAGTCCACGCCGAGAAGTGTATTACGGCAATTATATTCCTATGCTGCGAGAGCATCAATGCCGGGCTGTCCCTCTCATTTGCCCGGGCATGGCAGCATTAGCGATCAGTCGCCCTCACCCAAACCCTCTCCCCCAGGAGACCATTGCGAATCCCCTTCTCCCTTGATGAGGGATGGTCGGGATGAGGGTAAATAACGGCCTCACGACAAGCAATCCCTGTCTACCCACACACCCCCCCCCCTGGATTCCGGCTTTCGCCGGAATGACGGAGTTATGCAAAGGTCTCCCCAGGAGAGGGCTTTCCAGTGGTCCTCGTCTTGCATTGTCTAAAGAGTCACCGACTGCTCCGTCGCTCACGCGCTCTTCCCGTAATTCCGGTGCAAGCCGGAATCCAGGAATTCCTAAGCTCTAGCCAAGAAGGGTGCGTAAACTTGCGCTACTTGCGCTAATGGGAAGATTAATTCCCGCGCGAGCGGGAATGACGGATTGATGACGCGAGTGACGGACAGAGATCGCGGGCATAACGGAATGTGCGGCACTTCCTGCCGTAGCGCGGGGGCTTGTCCCCCGCCTCTTGCGCGATACTAGGCCGGCTTGCTCAGTGCACAGCGAAACCATCCAGATTCTGCAATGCCGAGAATTCACCTGCGCGGGAAAACACCATGTCGAGCGATGGCGCCTACTGTTCCACTAGCACCCGGCCGCCGCCGTGGGAGCTCTGGTAGACCGCTTCTCCGAACGTGAGCGCTTTGTAGCTATCCCAGAGGTCGGGGCCAGTATTCACCTCGCCCAGGCAACGGCGGGCGAAATTCTCCACCTCGCCGGTGTAGCCGAAGTTGCGCTTGCTGATCGCCAGGCCGGTCCACGAGGGCTCCAAGGTGAAGTTGTACCGTCCGAGGCGCGGCGCCTCTGCCGACCACGCCTCTTGGGGCTGGTACTTGACCTTCATCATGTCTTCGCAGACCACGTGGGTCTCCATGCCGATGAGTTCCAGCGTCTCGATGATGTCGCGGGTCCCCACCTTGGAATCGAGCGTATTGATGTCCATGTGGCCGACGGTGCCGTTCACGAATTCCAGGTTGATGAGATAGGAGAAGTTTTGCGGGCCGACCTCATAGTAGAGGGCGTTCACGGCGCGCACGTCGCCGCCAAAGAAACGCACCAGGTCGAAGATGTGCACGCACTGGCCGATGAGAAAAGCGCGCTTGGCGGAGTCGATGCCCCAAATCTGCGGATACTTCCCCTGCCCGAACTTGACCTTGAGCACGTGCAAGCCGCCGAAAGCGGGACGGGCAATGACTTCCTTGGCAATCCGATAAACATCGGCGAACCGCTTCATGAATCCCACCTGTCCCCATGTGCCGTTGGCCTCGGCCAGTTCGGCCAGTTCCTTGGCTTCCGCCGAGGTGTTGGCAGACGGCTTTTCGGTGTATACCGGCAGACCGCGACTAAGCACCACCGGCGCAAGCTCGTACTGCTGCGGCGCCGGTCCGATGGTGAACACACCATCAAGTTCCTCCGTATCAAGCATCTTTACCATGTCGGTGTAAACGCGTCGCGCGCCGAAGTTGCGGGCGTTGCGCTGCGCTTTCTCTTCGTCGAGGTCACACACGGCGACGAGATCGATCTCGGGAATCAGCGGGATCTGCGGAAATATCGAGGCAGTAGCAAAGGAGCCACAACCGATGAAGGCAAGTCTGGCCCGACGCTCGGTACTCATGGGGGAAATTTGCTCCTTGCATTGGGTCGTGGTGCAGCTAGATTGCGGTGCGGCTGTCTTTGGCTGCCAGTCCACGCCGAGAAGTGTAATACGGCAATTATATTCCTACTTGGAATGAGCATCAATGACGCGCAATTTAGCTAGCTGACCTACGTGAGGCTGGACTTAGGGACAGAGAACGGCCCGTCATTCTGGTGAAAGCCGGAATCCAGAGCTCCGTCGTCACGCGGCCTCTTCCAAGAGATCGAGAACGCATACGCAGTTTTTTCCTTTCCTCAAAACAATGCGGACGGAGGCCGACACGCAGCGGGTATACTCTGTACTAAGTAAACACTTGTACTCACGGCTTAGCACTAACCCGGAGGATGCCGCCTCTCATTTCATTCAGAACGGGGCACGCGTGACATCAAAGTTAGAGACGAAGGAGCACCACATGAACGAGCGACCGAATTTCCTCATCATCCTTACCGACCAGATGCGCGGCGACTGCATGACGTGCGCGTGGCGCGACTGGCGCGACGATACGCCGCTGCAGACGCCCAATCTCGATAAGCTGGCGGCCGGCGGTGCGCTGCTGACTCGTGCTTATGTCAACAATCCGCTCTGCATGCCCTCGCGCTCCACGCTGCTCACGGGTCTGACGCCGCGCGGTCACAACGTGCGCACTAACGGCATCGACCTCGATCCCGCCTTCCCCACAGTAACCGGCACGCTCGCCGACACCGGATACCGCACCCATAGCATCGGCAAGATCCACGTGCGCGTGGCGGGCGAGCCCTTGGGTGTTGACCCGGAAACACTCGACCCGCTCGACTTCCCGGAAACCCGCTGGATGTGGCGAAACCGGAAGATCTCGTCGCTGCCCACACCCTACTACGGCTTTGCAAGCACTGAACTCACCATCGGCCACGGGCCTGGGAATTTCGACAACCACTACCTATGGCTCGAGCGCGAGCACCCGGATGTACTGCCTTTCTGGAATCGCCAAGCCTCCACGCCTGCCGCGAGCGGCGCCGAGCAGTCCTATCGCATCAACGTGCCCGCCGAGTTGCACTACAACACGTGGATCGCCGACCGCTCGATTGCCTATATGAATGATGTAGCCGATCAGGAGCAGCCGTTCATGCTGTGGGCCTCGTTCCCTGATCCCCACCACCCGTATGCTGCCCCCGATCCCTGGTTCTCCATGTACGACCGGGACTCGATTCCCGCGCCGACGCGGCGCGACAATGAGCTCGACGATCTGCCGCCGCACATGCGCCTCATGTATGAGACCGACCAGTGGACCTCCGGTCGCCGGTTCGCCACCAAGATGCCGGACGAGCAGATGCGCGAGATTACTGCCATTACCTACGGCATGGTCTCCTTCATCGACGAGCAAGTGGGACGCATCCTGGATGAGCTCGACGAACTAGGCCTCGCCGATAATACTGTCGTCGTCTTCACTGCAGACCACGGCGATTTGCTGGGCGACCACTGGCTCCTGAACAAAGGACCGTTCCACTTCGACGGCATGCTCAACATCCCTTCCATCTGGCGCTGGCCGGCGCGGTTCCCTGCGGGGAAAGTCTCGCCAAGTCTCGTGTCGCACTTGGACATCCCGCCCACGCTGCTCGACTTGGCGGGAGTGCCAGCGCCGGAGTACGGGCCGCCGTTCCTGAAGGGCGTGCCGCATCCGGAGGCGGAGCGGCAGATGGCGTCGTGGCCGGGACGGTCGCTCACGCCGCTGCTCACCGGAGAGGCGGATTCCGTGCAGGACGCCATCATCATCGAGAACGACGAAGACTACATCGGCCTGCGCCTGCGCACGCTCGTCACCGATACCCACCAACTTACGGTCTACGTTGGCGATGATGGCGAACAAGAGTACGGTGAGTTATTCGACAGGGAACAAGACCCCGGCCAGCTCCATAACCTCTGGCACGACCCCGCCGCTCAAGGCCTGAAACGCGATCTAAAGGTGCGCCTCATGGAGGAACTCATCCGCACCGACAACTGCCTGCCGAGACGCCAAAGTCATGCGTGACGGCCCCAACCAGGGGAATAGAGGCGTGTTCCGGCAAGAGCGCATACGATGAATATCGAGATTTCTCTTAAGGTACAATATTGACTGCGTCGAGCTTTCCGGTATCCATGAGTGGAGTATCATCTGAATTGAAACGCAGTCTAATAAGTGTTGCTTTCCTAATGCTTGTCTTCGCCATTTCAGCGGTTGCTTGGCCGGCAACCGTCGCACATGCGCACTTGGACGTTCATGCGGAAACCAACCCGCACGAGTGTCAGGTATCTCTGTGGTGGGACCGCCACAGAGATACCGACCATACGTGGGAAGACCATGTCTCCAGGGACTACGGTCGCTGGACAATTCACCTTCAGTTAAATCTATCCCCACGCGGAGAGAGCGGGCCGTACAATTACGGAGGCGGCTACAAAGAACTAGGGCCGACCCACACTCCTGCTCTGTTCAACTTAAGGGACACAATCCCCTTATATGGTCTTAGTGAAGACGCTTCTTGGTGGTGGGAGGCCCATTACATATTTTGGACAACCAACAGTAGAACAGGGGGGCTTGATTTCGTCAAGAGTGGCTATGTGATGAGCAGAAACACCCACATGGTTCCTAGACATTGCACAACCCCGCCAGCGCCTACGCCAACTCCCACTCCAACACCTACTCCAGCGCCCCTGTGTCAGTTCGTCGGAGGCTTTAGGAGTTTGGTACAGAACTCCCAAACTGGCACCTGCCACAACAATGAGCAGCCCGTCGCTGGCGGTGCTCTCCAATCAGCCGACAACGGCATCCTCTTCTACAACCGTGTCAATCCCCGCCTGGAGTTCTTTTCCTGGGACCGTCTATGGCACGCCCTCGCCGCAGCGTCAACTGCGGCGCACCAACCCTCTCAACCCGCAGCCCAACCGGATTCAGCCGCTGCCGCTTTGCGCCAATGCCAATTCGTGGGCGGCTTCGCTCACTTAGTAAACACTAACCCCGCGCCAGGCAATTGCTACAACAATGAACAGCACGTTGCGGGTGGCGCTATCCAATCTACTGACAACGGCATCCTCTTCTACAACCGTGACAACCCACGCTTGGAATACTTTGGCTGGGCACAGGTCTGGCACGCCCTCGCTGCACCGCCGAGTGCGGTCACTCAACCCTCACCACGTCCATCTTCTCCGGCAATCCCCGCAATTCCCGCTGCAACCCAGTGCCAGTTCGTTCTCGGCTTTGCACACTGGGTTCAAACTAACCCCGGTGTAGGCAACTGCCACAACAATGAATTGTCCGTCTCCGGCGGGTCTCTTCAGTCTGCCCAGAACGGAATCCTCTTCTACGACCGTGACAACCAGGGCTTGGCATTCTTCCTCTGGGCGCAGGTCTGGCAAGCTGTGGCTCCCCTGCCGTTTACGCAACCGCAACTTCCACCATCTGCAGATTCTCAAACAGCGGCTCACTGTCAGTTCGTCCTCGGATTTGCCAACTGGGTGCAGCAACACGCTGACGCGGGCATGTGCCACAACAATGAGCAGTATTTGGCGAATGGCTCCGTCCAGTCAACCCAGAACGGCATCCTCTTCTACGACAGTAGCAACCAGCGCTTGGGCTTCTTCAACTGGGAGCACGTATGGCAAGGACTGGCGACGTTTGACGACAATCAATAGAGAATACTCGCTGTCAATGCGGCGACGCCATAGTGGAAACGTCTTGCACTCAGGTATCAGAAGTGGCGGAGGGGGTACCCGTACGTGCACGCAAAGGCATGTCGATCATCTGCGTACACGTATTCGGCAGACAGAGTCTAGCCCGCAAGGAGATGCACCATGAGACGCGTTGCCTTCCTGATAATGGTGTTTGCTTTTTCAGCGTTGGCGTGGCCGGCGGCTGTCGCTCACGCGCACACGCCCATTCATGCGTGGGTAAACGCGGATGACTGTGACGTTATTGTGCGGTTAGGCTCTCACCTTGAAGAAGACCATATGCATACCAGTTCCCCGGAGTACGCGCTTTGGGTTTTGTACCGGATGGTATTTGTCTCTCCTGCCGGACAAGAAATACCTGTGTCCTACTTGCTGGGCGTCAACAAGTACACGCGTAACGACTACTGGGAGGCTTATTCGCTGCGGAACAAGCCCTACTATGCAGACATTAGCGCAAATACCACTTGGACTCTACGATATGCCTATGCTTGGCTGGTGCCCAATTCAGAAACGAAGCAGATGGGGTTACTCGGGATATACCCGGTCGCAGGTAACTTTGGTGAAGTTCCCGCACATTGCCTAACGCCTCCACCACCCGAGTGCCAGTTTTCCGGGGGCTTTGGAAACTGGTCTCAACAGCACACTACCGCGGGCGCATGCCATAACAATGAACAACACGTCGGCCGGGGCTCGCTCCAGTCAACCGAGAATGGCATTCTCTTCTATGACCAAGAGAGTCAACGATTGGGATTCTTCGCTTGGGCACGAGTTTGGCAAGCTCTGACTTCGACTCCCTTTGCGGAGCCTCAACCTAGGCACGTCTATGATCCACAACCTGCGACCGGCCTTTCCGCTCTCACCAATTGCCAGTTCCCCGGGGCCCTCGGAACTTGGGTGCAACGATATGCTAACGCAGGGGACTGTTACAATGTTGCGCAACACGTTGGAGGCGGCTCTATCCAATCAGCCGAAAACGGTCTCCTCTTCCACGATCCAAGCAGACACCGGGTGGGATTCTTCGACTGGACGCGTATTTGGCAGGCCCTAGTTTCGATGCCCTTTGCCGATGATTCACAGCCGGTGACGGCTGCTTCTTCTGCGGCCCATTGCCAGTTCACAAGGGGTTTTGGCGACTGGGTTCGTCAAAATCCCGTCTCGGGCACGTGCCACACCAATGAGCTGCACGTAAGTGGTGGCTCTCTCCAGTCAACCGAAAACGGTATCCTCTTCTACCATCGTGACAGCCAGCGGCTGGAGTACTTTGACTGGGAGCGTACCTGGCAGGCCCTGCGGACGCTGCCGATTTCAGTGCCAGAGTACGGGCTCAGATTCGACACGCTACCCGTGCAAGAGCATTCCGCCTCGTCCCGCTGTCAGTATGCTTCCGGCTATCGCGACTGGGATAGGCCGCAAAGTCCCAATTTCAATTCCTATCCGGAAACGAATGGCGTCAGACGTACACTTAAGGGTCTTCCGGACTGGGTAATTCTGCGCGCCAACGCGGGCCCCTGCCACAACCATGAGCAACAGGTGCCGGGCGGAACTCTCCAATCTTACGAATCCGGCATAGTCTTCTACGACCAGGAAAGACTGTACTTGGGTTTCTATAGCTGGCCGCGTGTGTGGCAAGCCCTCGCTGCGTCGCCATCTGAGGTCTCCCAGACCGCACCAGCGCCCGCTCCACCTGCAGTTTCCGCAGTTCCTGCTGCGCCTCACTGCCAATTCGTCCTGGGCTTTGCACAATGGGCTCAAGCTAACCCCGGTGTTGGCAATTGCCTCAACAACGAAGAGTACATCTCCGGCGGCTCTGTTCAGTCAACTCAAAACGGCATCCTCTTCTACGACCGTGGCAACCAGCGCTTGGCATTCTTCCACTGGGCGCAGGTCTGGCAAGCTGTCGCTCCTTTACCTTTTACCCAACCGCAACTTCCACCATCTGCGGAATCTCAAGCAACCACTCACTGCCAGTTCGTCCTCGGCTTTGCCAACTGGGTGCAGCAACACGCCGATGCCGGCGCCTGCCTTCACAACGAACAGTTCCTGGCGAGCGGCTCCGTCCAGTCAACCCAGAACGGCATCCTCTTCTACGACAGTAGCAACCAGCGCTTGGGCTTCTTCAACTGGGAGCACGTATGGCAAGGCCTTGTTTTGCTTGCCAACAATCGATAGGGCCTTTTAATGGACACTGTAGCAACAGCCCAGTGCAAGCGTCTTGCACTCAGGTATCAAAAGTGGCGGAGGGGGTACACGTACGCGCACGCAAAGGCAAGTTGATCATCTGCGTACACGCATTCGGCAGACAGAGTCTAGCCTGCAAGGAGATGCACCATGAGACGCGTTGCCTTCCTGTTAATGGTGTTTGCTTTTTCAGCGTTGGCGTGGCCGGCGGCTGTCGCTCACGCGCACTCGCCCATTCATGCGTGGTTAAACGCGGATGACTGTGAAGTCATTGTGCGGTTAGGCTCTCACCTTGGAGCCGACCACACGCATACCAGTTCCCCGGAGTACGCGCTTTGGGTAGCGTACAACATGACATTTGTTGTCTCTAAGACCGGACAAGAAGAATACGTGTCCTACTTGCTGGGCTTCAACCAGTACACGCGTAACGACTACTGGGAGAGTTATTCGCTGCGGAACAAGCCCTACTATGCAGACTATGGCGCAGATACGACTTGGAGTTGGGGATTTTCCTACACTTATCTGGTGCCCGATGTAGAGACGGGTCGGATGTGGTCGATCGGAATCTACCCTGGCCGAGGCAGCTTCGGTGAAATTCCTGCACATTGCCTAACGCCTCCACCACCCGAGTGCCAGTTTTCCGGGGGCTTTGGAAACTGGTCTCAACAGCACACTACCGCGGGCGCATGCCATAACAATGAACAACACGTCGGCCGGGGCTCGCTCCAGTCAACCGAGAATGGCATTCTCTTCTATGACCAAGAGAGTCAACGATTGGGATTCTTCGCTTGGGCACGAGTTTGGCAAGCTCTGACTTCGACTCCCTTTGCGGAGCCTCAACCTAGGCACGTCTATGATCCACAACCTGCGACCGGCCTTTCCGCTCTCACCAATTGCCAGTTCCCCGGGGCCCTCGGAACTTGGGTGCAACGATATGCTAACGCAGGGGACTGTTACAATGTTGCGCAACACGTTGGAGGCGGCTCTATCCAATCAGCCGAAAACGGTCTCCTCTTCCACGATCCAAGCAGACACCGGGTGGGATTCTTCGACTGGACGCGTATTTGGCAGGCCCTAGTTTCGATGCCCTTTGCCGATGATTCACAGCCGGTGACGGCTGCTTCTTCTGCGGCCCATTGCCAGTTCACAAGGGGTTTTGGCGACTGGGTTCGTCAAAATCCCGTCTCGGGCACGTGCCACACCAATGAGCTGCACGTAAGTGGTGGCTCTCTCCAGTCAACCGAAAACGGTATCCTCTTCTACCATCGTGACAGCCAGCGGCTGGAGTACTTTGACTGGGAGCGTACCTGGCAGGCCCTGCGGACGCTGCCGATTTCAGTGCCAGAGTACGGGCTCAGATTCGACACGCTACCCGTGCAAGAGCATTCCGCCTCGTCCCGCTGTCAGTATGCTTCCGGCTATCGCGACTGGGATAGGCCGCAAAGTCCCAATTTCAATTCCTATCCGGAAACGAATGGCGTCAGACGTACACTTAAGGGTCTTCCGGACTGGGTAATTCTGCGCGCCAACGCGGGCCCCTGCCACAACCATGAGCAACAGGTGCCGGGCGGAACTCTCCAATCTTACGAATCCGGCATAGTCTTCTACGACCAGGAAAGACTGTACTTGGGTTTCTATAGCTGGCCGCGTGTGTGGCAAGCCCTCGCTGCGTCGCCATCTGAGGTCTCCCAGACCGCACCAGCGCCCGCTCCACCTGCAGTTTCCGCAGTTCCTGCTGCGCCTCACTGCCAATTCGTCCTGGGCTTTGCACAATGGGCTCAAGCTAACCCCGGTGTTGGCAATTGCCTCAACAACGAAGAGTACATCTCCGGCGGCTCTGTTCAGTCAACTCAAAACGGCATCCTCTTCTACGACCGTGGCAACCAGCGCTTGGCATTCTTCCACTGGGCGCAGGTCTGGCAAGCTGTCGCTCCTTTACCTTTTACCCAACCGCAACTTCCACCATCTGCGGAATCTCAAGCAACCACTCACTGCCAGTTCGTCCTCGGCTTTGCCAACTGGGTGCAGCAACACGCCGATGCCGGCGCCTGCCTTCACAACGAACAGTTCCTGGCGAGCGGCTCCGTCCAGTCAACCCAGAACGGCATCCTCTTCTACGACAGCAGTAGCCAACGCTTGGGCTTCTTCAACTGGGAGCAGGTGTGGCAAGGACTGGCGACGTTTGACGACAATCAATAGAGAATACTCGCTGTCAGTGCGGAGACGTCACAGTGGGGACGTCTTGCACTCGAGTATCAAGAGTGGCGGAGGAGGTACCCGTACGCGCACGCAAAGGCATGTAGATCATCTGCGTACACGTATTCGGCAGACAGAGTCTAGCCTGCTAGGAGACCCATGATGCGACGCGTTGCCTTCCTGATAATGGTGTTTGCTTTTTCAGCGTTGGCGTGGCCGGCGGCAGCTGCGAGCGCGCATTCGCTTCTTTATGTTTGGGTAAACGCGGATGATTGCGAGGTAGTAGTGCGGTTGGGATCTCACACTGGATCCGAACACACGCATGCCTCCCAGACGGACAAAGATTGGGTGCGCTACATAAGGCTAGGCATTTTCCCATTGGAGCAAGAAAAACATAGCACACATTTTTTCAGTTTCCAAAGACCCGGGGCCAACGATGTTTGGACGACGATTTCTCTGCGGGACACGCCTGTCTACGCGGACTACAGCGCAGATACCACTTGGCAGTGGGAGTTCGTTGTTTTCGATAGGTTACCCAGCACAACATTGGGGAGATCGGAGTCGATTGGATTTTCCGGCATTTCAAGGGAGCATACCGGTATTATTCCCGCACATTGCGTCACGCCTCCACCGCCCACGTGCCAGTTTTCCGGGGGCTTTGGGGACTGGACGCAGCGGCACTCAGACGCCGGCGCTTGCCACAACAATGAACTGTACGTTGGGAGAGGGTCTCTACAATCAACCAAGAACGGAGTCCTCTTCTTTGATAGCGACACACAGCGGTTGGAATTCTTCAAATGGGAGCGAGTTTGGCAGGCCCTGGTCTCCGTGCCCTTTTCGGAACCGCGACCTTGGTCGATCTATGATCCACAACCGGGAACAGGCGTATCCGCATTAGACAAGTGCCGATTTCCCGGAGTTATCGGGGACTGGGCGCAACAGTATTCAAACGCGGGCACCTGTTACAATGTCGAGCAACACGTAGGGGGAGGTTCTCTCCAATCAGCCAAGAACGGTATCCTCTTCAACGACTCAGGCAGACACCGCGTTGGCTTTATTGATTGGGAGCGTGTTTGGCATGCCCTCGCTACGATGCCCAAAGCCGAGCCCCAAACTGACGGAACTTTGTACTTGCCTTTGGAGACAAGCTCTCCTACAACGGCCCGTTGCCGATTTGCCGGTGGTTTTGGCGAATGGATTCGTCAGAACCCCATCGCAGGTACCTGCCACACCAACGAACTGCACCTAAGTGGAGGCTCCATCCAACCTACAGAAAACGGCATCCTCTTCTACAACAGTGTAAGCCAGGGACTGGAATTCTTTGACTGGGTCCGTGCCTGGCAAGCCCTACGTTCACTGCCAACATTGGGGCCGCAGACTTGGCCAACCCTCGATACACAAGCGGAACCCGGTGATCCTTCCTCTATCCGATGCCAGTACTCCGCAGGTTATCTAGACTGGAGAGAGCCACGTAGTCCTAGCTTCAATTCCCATCCCAATTACTGGGTACGGGAGAGTCAGGGTCTATTGGACTGGATAAGTTTGCGTGAAGTCGCAGGCCAGTGCCACAACAAGGAGCAATTTGTACAGGGGGGAGTTATCCAATCTGCCCAGAATGGCATCATCTTCTATGACCGCGAAAACTTGCAATTGGAGCTCTTCGACTGGGCTCATATCTGGCAAGCCCTCGCTGCGATGCATGCTACCAATCCTCAACCCTCATCAGTTCCAGAAACCCAGGCAGTAACGGCAGTTCCCACTGCAACCCAGTGCCAGTTCATTCTCGGCTTTGCACATTGGGTGCAAACTAGCCCCGGTGTAGGCAACTGCCACAACAACGAACTGTCCGTTACCGGCGGCTCTCTTCAGTCTGCCCAGAACGGAATCCTCTTCTACGACCGTGACAACCAGCGCTTGGCATTCTTCAACTGGGCGCAGGTGCGGCAAGCTGTGGCTCCCCTGCCCTTCACACAGCCGCAACTTCCACCAACTACGGAAACCCAAACAGCGGCTCACTGCCAGTTCGTCCTCGGATTTGCCAACTGGGTACAGCAACACGCCGACGCGGGCGCCTGCCTCAACAGCGAACAGTTCTTGGCAAGCGGGTCCGTCCAATCTACCCAAAACGGCATCCTCTTCTACGACAGCGGCAACCAACGCTTGGGCTTCTTTGACTGGGAGCGCGTGTGGCAAGGCCTTGCTTTACTTGCCAGTAGCCAATAGTGGGGATTCCTTGGCATGGGGACAAACCAGTGACGCCATGAATAAGAGCCCTCTGGCATAGTGAGCGCTTCGCAAGAGATGTCGCATTAAACGCAAGAGCGCGGGTTCAAAACCCGCGCTCTTGCACACGACCGCTGCTTCGAATTGTCCGACGTTCAATTTGAAATTGCTTTAGCGATCACGAATTCATCCAGGCGGCACCAACGCCTATCCAGTGTGCTATGCGCGATAGTAGTCCGCCACTTTGGCAAACATCGTGGCCATGTCCTCGATGTCCTCGGCGGAGTGCTTATCGGTCCACGTCCAGCGGATGGTTGTGTCCAGGTGCTCCTTGCCCTGGGGGCACATGGCCGCGCTGTATTCGATGTCTTTGGCAAACTCGTTCATCGGATGGTCCCACGGCCAGCCGGACCTGCCCGCCACGTGCGCTCTATCTTGCATAAAGGTATGGCTGTCGGGCACGAGGTAGTACGGCGCCGGGCCGGCGCCAGGGGTCAGGCCCTCCGCCAACAGTGCGTTAGCAAAGTCCCAGATAGAGCATGAAAACTGATCTAGGTCTAGGCGAACGTGGTAGAGCCAATAGATGTGGTCGCTACCGGGCGGAATATACGGCGACGTCAGGCCATCTATCTCATCGATCAGGGAGCTCAAATGCGCCGCTCCTTGCCGCCGCCGCTCGTTCTGCTCTTCGAGCACCTCAAGCTCGGCCAACGCCAGCCCCGCCTGGAACTGACCGAAGCGATAATTCAGGCCGAACGACTCGTGCTTGCGACCGTAGTTCGGATACGTAACGGCGCCGCGCGTGAGCGCAAAGCTCCGCACCTTATCGGCGATGTCCTTATCGTCCGTGGTAACGGCGCCGCCGTGGTCTGCCGTCAGGTGCTTTTCCGCATCAAACGAAAAGCCGCCGACATCGCCCAGCGATCCCGCTTTTCCCTTCACATTCTGTCCTGAATAGTTCGCCAGCGGCGCTTGGCAGACATCCTCTGCGACTGTGATGTTTCTGCTCTTCCCCAGCGCCACGATCTCTTCCATCGGGCAGAGCAATCCGTAGAAGTGCACGGCAACGATGGCCGCCGTGCGCGGCGACAGCACTTTTTCGATGGTCTCGGCAGTGACGTTGCCCGTGCGCACGTCCACATCGGGAAAGATCGGGATTGCGCCCTGGGCAATGATGCCAGCGATTGTGCCGAAGTCGGTAATGGGACTCACGGCGACTTCATCCCCGGGCCCGACTCCCAGTCCGGCATAGAGGGAGTGGAGCGCAGCCGTGCAGTTCGCAATGGAGACGCAATACTTCGTGCCGGTAGCCTCGGCAAACGCATCCTCGAACCGGCTGAGAAAGTTGCTTGCAACACCGCCATCCAGCACCTCACGCACGTTGTCGTAGGCGCTGTCCGGGACGTAGCGGGGAAAGACTCGCGGCAGCGGATTCTCCGATCCCCGTACCGGTGCACCTCCATCGACCGCTAGGCTTACATCCACAGGACTCTTGATAACCATGCCACGCTCCTTTCCAAAGTTTATTTACTGGATTATACACAGTTATGCAGTAAGTTACACGCACCTTGAAACTGTTGCAACCTGTGTCGAATGCTCTTTGCACTGTTCGGATGGATAGATTAGCTGCCCAGCAGCGTTCATGGTTCGACAAGCTCACCACGAACGGCAAGAACTATCTCTCTTATCACAAAGGGCGAGTGCTGCCTTTCCTACACGAACGGGGGAAACTGCTACTTTCACGCGAACGTGATGACCCGCCTCTCCATTTCGATTCCAAACTCTTGGAATAGCAGCGGAAAGACCCAATCTCCCGTTCGGCCTGAGCCTGTCGAAGGCCCTCTTGTTTCGGCAACGGACCAATGGATCGAATTCCCAGGCATTCAGACCCTCTTCACCGTCCCAAGCAGAGACGCGCACACTCTCACTCGCCACGTAGGTGCCCGACTATAACTGCGGTATCGCTATCAGCTCGTTTGCCTCCGCGGCCGCCTTGGCCGTGAGCGCCACCTGCATTGATTGCAACGCACTGGCTGTATCCACCAACGGCTCTTGGCCGGAACAGGCCTTGACCGCAAAATCGGCAAATACATTCTGTGCTGCGGCCAGCGGTGTCACCTGCCCGGCGTGGTCGCTGTTGTAGAGGTAGACCTCACCCTTCGCGGTGATCTCCACCTGTCCGTCGGTACCCACGATCTTCATGCGGCAGTCCATGCCCGCAAATGCCGGGCTCACCAGACGGTGATGCTCCATAATGGCCGTCGCATGCTGCTCCTGCAGGAAGAAGAGCTGTCCGGCATTGCGGTAGTAGGGGTCGTCGGGCCGGGCGAAGTTGGTCTCTCGGCTTACCACGTGTGTGTACTCAAGTCCCGTAATCCAGCGGAGCGCATCGATGTCGTGGATGAGCAAGTCGGGGATTGGGCCGCCGGAGAGCCGTTCGTCGAAGAACCACGGCGCACGGGTCTCGCGCTTCTCCATCGCCGAGCGCAGCCCGTAACTTTGGGCCACGTCGCCAATGGCGCCGCTCTGTACGATCTCGCGCAGTTTGGTGTAACCCGGTGTGCCCCGCAGGGTAAATATCTGCCCGACCTTGCGGTCCGGATGCCGGCGGACCAGTGCCGCGATGGCATCAAGCTCTTCCTGCGTAATCACTAGCGGCTTGTCCGCCGTGACGTGCAAGCCGGCCTCAAGCGCATCGATCACAACCCGTCCCTGGTCGGCGGGGATCAGACAAACCGCCGCCACGTCGAGTTGCTCCTCTGCAAACATCGCCGCGTGGTCGTCGTAGAGCCGCGCGCCGTACTTGCCCTTCAGCTCATCGGCGCGCGCACCCGCCTGGGCAACCGCCACAAGCTCAATCTCATCCGATTCATCAATACCCGCAAATACGTGCGGCACGTGTTGCTCCACACCCACCAAACCAACTCTGTATGCCATAGGGCTCCGCTATCCTTTCCTTCGTACATTGATCTACTGCTGGCAATCTAACTCGATACATACTTATTGCTACTGAAAGCAACTTTCACACGAATACTTCTCACGAGTGAGATGGTACCGCACTCGTCAATATCGCGCATAGCCTGACCGGATCGCGGCAACGGCAATAGACCTCTTACCCGACACGTCATTCCTAATAAGTGTCAGGAAATTCGCTGATAGAATTGATAGAAAGAGAAGGGAAACGGAACGCCGTGCAAGCCTTGGACACATGTCATTCCGAATGGAGCATAGCGAAGTGTCGCTATGAGCGCGGAATCAAGAGTGTTGAGCCCAATGGACTCTGTGCGGCAGGGACACCAGATTCCTCCCCGTGTTTCGCACGGGGCCGCTGCCCGTTCAGAATGACATCGACGGTCGACTTTGCCTAGTAGAAAGCGGAATCTGTCTACGAATTATCCAACCCTTACAATTCCCGCTTGTGCGGGGGATGCTCAGAGTTGGTTAGCGCAGGTTTGCAACCTGCGCTAACCAACTTACAAACAAAGAGGAACACGGAAAACCGTGCCCCTCTCTTCCTGACAGTGGTCTAGAGCGCAGATCGCACCCTAGCAGATGCAGCCGCCCTCTTCCAGGGCAATCGTAGCCACTTGCTGCAACTCGTCCTGTACCTCTTGGACGGTGCGCGCGCCGTCCTCCATGTCGTTCCAGCCCGCGCCCCAGGCCCCACTGACTTCAGATTGCTTCACAATCTGCTTGGCCGGCTCGCTGAGTTCCGCCATCTGGGCGTATACGTCGGCATTCTCGTAGGGCCACAGGGTCACCGGGCTCTGCTTGCGGCTGGCCGTGTAGCGGCGGCCGCCGAGCCGGGCAATCTGTTGGTCGGACTCCGGTCCAATGAGAATTTTATAGAGTTCCCAGGCCAGATCGGGTTCCGGCGCCGATGAACTAAGGTAGTTCGCATTGATCGCCTGGATCGTATTGCGCCCGCCCGGCCCCTCGGGCAGCAGGGTGTGCCCGATGTTGAAGGGCTTGTCCTTGGTCATGATCGTCGCTTGGAAGCTGCGTGTATTCGCGCCGCTCGCCAAGCGCGCGGAGAGGGTCTCCTCTTCGAAGGACGCCTTGGCATCGTTCTCACGCGGCGCGCTGCGACGAGGCGAGACCTCGTGCTTGGTGACCATGTCCTGAGCAGCCTGCACCGCGGCCGCGAATTCGGGTGTATTCATCGTCGCCGCGCTGATGTCGGCGTTCCACCAGTCAGCGCCCCAGGCGCGCAGGTGGTGCCCAAACCAGCCGGTGGAATAGTAAGCATAGTAGAAGCCCCAGCGCGTCGTATTCGGTCCTTCCTTCTTGGTGAGCTTCTGTGCGAACTCAAGTGCGGCGTCCCACGTCCACTTGCCCTCCGCCACCAGTTCGCTCGGCGAGGTTAGACCGGCCTCGGTCACCTGGTCCGCGTTGTACCAAAACTCCTTGCCCTGGTTGAACCAGGCAATTCCATATATCTGGCCGGCAATCTTCTCCAGCGCGTGATCGTAAAAGTCGTCGCGGGCCACGTCGGCATCTTTTGCAATGAATGGATCCAAAGGCTGGATCATCTCGTTCTGCGCGAACTGGCTGATGTAGGAGAAGTGGCCGTAGTACATGTCGATGGGCACGTTGCCCGCAAACGAGCTCACGGCTTTCTCAATAAGCACTGCAAAGCCGCCGGTCACCGGGTCCACCTCAAGGATAGCCTCGGGGAACTTGGCCCGATAATTATCGAAAATCTGGCCGAAGTTGTCCTCCCACACCGCCTGCGTGGTGGTGTAGTGGAGATAGCGCACCGTCTTCGGCTCCATGACCTTGGTTTCCTCTGCCGGCTTGGCCTCTTCCTTCGCCGGTGCTGCTCCCTCTTCCGGCATAGCCGCAGGCATGGCCTGCCCACATGCGGCCATGAGCATGCCCGCTCCGGCCACCAAGCTTCCGCCAAGTAAAGTTCGTCGAGTCACTATCGCTTTCACGTTCTCTTCCTCCGAATACATTATCGTTGTGTTTCTACCGCTCGTAACATGCGCACCGCACTCATGGTGCGCTCAAGGGAATCAGCATGTGCTGACGCTTCGCCCTAATGAAACTGCCTTTTCTCCTTTCTCGGCTCATGCAATACGCGCCATGGCGCGAAACGCCGTCAATTCTCTGCCATCTGCCCGATCAGTTAGGAATTTCACTATGAAGTAGTATACCAGCGTGTAAACCATAAGCAAGCCAACTCAGATTAGGAATGGGAACTACTGCTCCTTCCAACTGTGTGAGGCGACGTTCAGTATTGCCTGAACGGTCAAATGCGGTAAAACTTAAGAATCTCAGATAATATATACTTTACGGGCCACAGAAAGAAATGACTTCCAAATCAGGAGAGTACAAGAGGCACATCCGTGAAGAGACTCGTAGCGCTGCTCGGTTTCGCTCTGTTCCTGCCGACTTCCGTCGCGGCGGCGGAGTGCCAGTTCGTCCTCGGCTTTGCGACGCTGCGCGACCTCGTCGGTCATGACATCGTCGGCGAGTGCCTGGAAAACGAGCACCATAACGAAATTGGCGACAGCGTGCAACAGTCCACCGGCGGCCTACTGGTATGGCGCAAGACCGACAACTGGACCGCCTTCACCGACGGCTACCGCACCTGGATCAACGGTCCCAACGGCCTGGTGCAGCGGCTCAACACCGAACGCTTCGAATGGGAAGCGGACTATGCTCCAGGCGGCGGCATTGCCACGCCTACACCAGTCCCGGCACCAACACCTGCACCGGTGTCCGCCCTCTTTCCAGAACCGTCTGTCGAGGCGGCAGCAGCTATTGCGGCTTTGCCCTGGATACAGGATGGCGTAGATCCTTCTGAATCTAAGGCCGTTACAGTGTTGCAGTGGCTGGGTGTGGCATCTGAGCAAGTGTTGCTGGCACTAGCGGACAAGCCTTGGCTGCAAGACGGTCTTTCCGAGAACGAGCAAGTCATAATGGAAAGTCTTCAGAGCATTGCAAATGAAAGAAGTGGGCGCCGGGACGAAGAAGCGGCGCTCGCCATTGCCCGGATGCCATTCCTAGATACCGTTGACGCCGTGAGCACCACAGCGATGCTCGCTCTTAAGGAGTTGCATCATCAAAACGACCAGAGCTATCTACGGCAGGTCTTGTCGCATCCAACCATTGGCGGCGCCATTACAAGCTCCAACAAACACCATGTCGCTGCGTTGCGTGAAATCGCGAGCTCTAGGGGGCTCGATCAATTGTCCTTCCAACTGGATCGGATGGGGAGTTTAGGAGAAGAGGGGGCGACATTCTGTACTCCGGCCGCACCCACGCCCGCATCAATAGACAGGGCAAAACAAGCGATTGCGGACTTGCCCTGGGTCCGAGATGGGATTCATGATCCTGAGGCCAAGTCTACTAATTTTGACCCAAGGATCCTCGAGCAGGGCTCAGTCTGGTATCTCGACCGTATGGCCGAGAAGGCGCCGGAAGTCGTGATGGCTTTAGTGGGTAAGCCCTGGCTCCAACAAGGTCAGCTTGGCATTGGAAGTCAAGTTCTCTCTTACCTTCAGACAATAGTCAGCATCGACTCTGCACTTGCACTGGAACTCGTAAACATGCCCTTCCTCGATTCTTTAAGCTACAACGATGCCGCGATAACTGAAGCTTTACGTATATTTACGTTAGACGGAGGACCCTTGGAAGGCTGTCTACTGGTGGTCAGCCACCCAACGTTGGGGCAAGGCATCACCGACGACCACCGCGGTCTCGTGGAATTCCTAGTCTTGAGCCAAGATACCACGAGAGCGGCGGCTATCCAGGCCTTGCCTTGGGTGCGAGATGGCATTGATGCCTCGGAACAGGAAGCTATTACTGCGTTATACATAACCGCCCAAGCGGGCGCCCAGAATTTGGTCCAGGCCCTTGCGCGTAAGCACTGGGTACAAGACGGCCTTACCGACGACGAACAAGTCGCCATACTAAGGCTGAAAGACATTTCTCACGGATCGCGCCCGGACGAAGCAGCCGCTCTCGCCATCCTCGCCATGCCCTTCCTGAACGACTTCGACGGCGCGATCGACGCCGCTGTCGTGAGTTCACTGACTGGGTTGCACTACTACGATCCGGATCGCAGCTACTTGTGGCAAGTTTTGTCCCATCCGACTCTGAGTGGAGGCATAAACTTTGCAAACAAGAGCCTTGTTGCAATCTTGGATACGGTTCTTCCACAACGGCCGGACGCCTTGAATACCCTATTAGACCCTGCACAGACCTCTGTGGAAGGACGGGTGATTTGGCTGCTCCGCACAGGTGAAGTTAAGCTAGCGGTCGTCCACACCAGACCGGGGACGTTCCGTACCATGGACATTCTGGAGCACGTGGTGCGCGTGCAGGAAGAGTTCATGCTCGAGGCCTTCCCAACGAAATTCTTCAGCCTGCTGGTAGCGGACGCCACCCAGGCCGCAGGAGGGGGAGGACCAGGCATTGCCACGGTTGATCCCGGAAGTGAAGAAGACATCAGCCTCATCGCCCATGAGGTAGCGCATTCATACTGGAACTTCTTCCCCTAGGTGGATCGCTGAAGGCGGTGCTGAAATGCTGCAATCAATTGCGGAGAACAAGCCGCCCCGTCAGGAAAATGTAGCCAATTACGACTTCTGCGCCATTACCAATCTCAAGGAATTGGAAAAGGCCGCCTTGGAGGGATCTGCCGGAATATGTAATTATTCCTTGGGTTTGGGCATCTTTGCAGACCTTTACCACGGCCTGGGTGACGGGCCCTTCCGACAAGGGTTCCGCAACCTGTATGTAAAGCTAAGAAATGAAGTACATGCCAACTCGTGCGTTGGCGACGAAACCAGCATATGCTACCTGAGAGCCGCCTTCGTGACCGATGCCACGCCACAAGCTGCGGCCACTGCCGAACCAATCATAAACCGCTGGTTCTACGGCTCGGGACAAGGATCTCAGTGACCGGGGTGGGTGCTGCGTCAGAGTTGTGCACATTGCTCGTTGTTGTGAACCTGCCGGCCACGTGCGCCTTGTATGCTGCATCTACAATGACCCGCATACTAGATACGCAGTCCTGCCTACAGCGAATTAGCTATTCGTATCGTTCCTTAGCGATTCTTCATTTCGCTGCGGCCAGCCAAGGATTCCATGATCTTCGAGACGCTGCGTTGAGTGCGGCCTTTCTGGACTCATACGGCACTCGTGGCTAGACTATGGCCCATGACAAGCAGCACGAGATCGCCTACATCTTAAAGTAGCCTGGAGAAGCATCGATGAAGCGTCTAGCAGTGCTCCTTGGCTTAACCCTGTTCCTGCTCTTGCCCAATTCCGTTGCGGCTGCAGAGTGCCAGTTCGTGCTCGGCTTTGCGACGCTGCGCGATCTCATTGGCCACGATGTCGTCGGCGAGTGCTTGGAAAACGAGCACCATAACGAAATTGGCGACAGCGTGCAACAGTCCACCGGCGGCCTACTGGTATGGCGCAAGGCCGACAACTGGACCGCCTTCACCGACGGCTACCGCACCTGGATCAACGGTCCCAACGGATTGGAGCAGCGGCTCAACATTGAACTCTTGCCCTGGGAAGCGGAACACGCGATAGAAAACTACACTTACTGGAATCCCTTCAACAACCTACAACAGAGGTAATGGTGAAAAGACCCGCTTTGGAATTCATCCACAGGCGCCTCATGCCGAAGGCCATACTAACTAGCACATCTTGCCCAATCGCTGCTTGCGGCCGATGAACGACCAAGGCTACCGCCTACGGAAATGCGGAAACAAGCGGCAAGGGCCAGGCGGCTAGGCCTACCGCCTCCGCCGCCCCTTGCTCGACCAGCGCTTCCACCATTCTTGGGAATCAATCGGGGTTGGAGCCTTCTCGCTCCTACTCCCGCCATGAGGGCTCGCCGCTGGCGGTGGCGATTCCCTCTGCCGCGGCGTAGAGGTAGCGCTCGGCCCAGGCTGTGGTGGCTTGAAGATCGTAGTTCCACGATTGCACCGCATAGAACATGCAGTTGGGGTGGAGCCGCGCGAGGTTGGTCGTAAAGAACGCTGCCGGTTTCCACCAAGTGCCGATGGGGCGGTGGTCGTTGTGCGTACCGAGCCGCTGGCGCATGACCGCATTGAAGCGCTCGACGTACTCCGATTCCGTTTCCGGCGGGTAGATGTCCGCCATGCCGGGGTTGAGCAGGTGCAGCTTGCGCACCCCCAAATGGTCCTCCTGGCCCGGTGGAATCGTGCGGTAGTGGGCGTGGAACTCCAGATACGCCTGTGTGGGCGCGAGCCCCACGTAGTCCGCCAAGGCCTTGCTCTCGACCGGACACGGTTCGCCACTCACGGCCGCCTTGTAGCCTCCGGCGACCACTTCGCCGATACCGTTGAGGAGGCTATACCCCTCTGCCGCGCCGTCGGGATTGATCATCGGCACCAGGCAGACCTGATAGTTATCTAAGAGCCAGCGCGAATCCGTGAGATTGACCGTGAGCCGCCGCGCCAGTTCCACCAGCCGTTCCGCCACCGGTTCCGCCCCCTGAGACGTGCCCGCCATTACGATGCGCTTGGCGCGCGGCGCGGTTTCAAGTGCCCAGATCTTCCGCCCCTTCGCTGTTTCGCCCAAGACACGGGTCGACCAGTTGTGCCCCTCGGTTCTCTCCAAAGCCGCCAGTTGCGTCTCCATCTCTGAAGGGGCGATGAACGGCATGCTGGCGAGCAGCACGGATTCTCCCTCGCGCAACGAGAGCGTGACGAGCACATCGCTGGTGTCCGGCACGTTGGTGGCATGCTCCAACGGTATCGGCGCCCATTCTCCGCCACGCTTGACGAAGCCGCCGAATTGAATGTACCAACCGCCCAACTCTCTACTCGTGTGGACGTGGATGCGCAGCGCGGGAGTATCCCGATGCGCCGTAATACGCACGCTGTAGCGGTACTGCGTGGGCACACCCTTGAAATGCTCGTCAAAACCTGTAGGCTTGGGATCAACGCGCGTGTAGAGATGTGCGGTGCCATCTTCGTCCAAGGACACGTCTTCAGCCGCGGCCGCCTCGAATTCCGTGTCAAAGGTTACGCCCAATTCCTCTATCGTCCGTTTCACCAGGCTTCCTCCTTAAGTGCTCGTATGTTTGGATTTCCCGTTTAGGCTACATTGCATGGAGTTCACCCTCCCGCCAGGCTTGCACCCTAGTTGGGGCACGACATGTCGTGCCCCAACACCTTTGCGCTTCCGGTAGCAGGGCGTCGCCCTCTCCCTCGGAAAGGGGACTCCTCCTCACGCAAACCCCTCCGTTTAGGAAAAGGATTCTTCGCTGCCTATCACGATTGTTTCCAAAGGCTCATTGCGGGGACAAAACCTCACCCTACTGTATCATCAATACTGATACGCCGAATGACGGTTGCAATGGCGCCCTTGCGCAGTGATGACTAGGCGATATTCGGCACCACGTAGTCGTTTATCTCATCGTTCGTCGCGAACCAGCACCCGCCGGGCTTCTGCAGCGCATAGGATAAGACCGTTTCCAGCACGTCGCAATGCGGGTCTCTGGCAGCCAGACACGGTGGGTGGAACGTCATGGTCAGCACCTGCCCATTATCGTGGGCGTGGTCTATGCCGTGCTTGAGCACATTGATGAAGTCCCAGCGATCCAGATCAAGGTACCGGAACCCCCAAATGTCGGTGATACCCGTGGGCGGGATTTCCGGCAGACCGTTGGCATAGCGGTACGGCTGCAAGGTGTCGATACTCTCGCGCATCGCCGCTTCCAAGCGCTCACGCGGCGGCCGCTTCCGCGTGGGGTCGATCGGTAGGCGATAGTGCGAAGACACGTAGCCAAAACCCTCGGCCTGCAGCAAGTCTTGTACGGCAGGCACGTCGTGCAAACCATTTACGAAGCCACCCGGCGTACGAAATCCAACAGGAACCACGCCTAAGGTCTCGCGCATGGCGTGGCTGGTCTGACGTAGTTCGTCGCGAATGCACGTCAGCGCAGAGCGTCCGTGCGCGCGCCACGGCGCCGCCGCGTAGGTCACCTGAAGCTGCGGAATGTCCTGCGCCCGTACGTTGACGTGAGTGTACGTGTGATTGCCGAGCGCGTGACCGGCATCCACAGTTGCTTTCAAGTAATCGAGGTCGGGGTCCTCCAGCGCACTGCCCACCAGGAAATAGTGCAGCTTTACGCCGTATTTCTCCGCTACTGCGTTTAGCTTGAGGATGTACTGCTTGCTATCCGCATCTATTGCGCCTTTGCGATGGTCCCACACCGACGTCCAGTAGGGAAAGTTGGTACACATCTCCACGTCGTACGTCAGGCTCAGGCAGAACTGCGCGCCGTTCGGATACATGATTGCTCTCCTGTGTCTTCACATCCAATTGCACGGCTAACGAAGCCATGGGTACCGTTCGGCGCAGTCGTCATCGCCCCGGTACGAAGCTTAAGGCCAGAGCGACCAAGCACCAAGAGAGATGCGCGCAGCGTGCTCAGCGTGCGCCAGACGGCGTCAAGTCTCACTATGCTTCGACTCCCTCATTCTGCTAAAACCCTAATATCCGGTTCGCGTGAATTCGTCGGCGTCCACACAAGGAATCCCACCACCGCAAGCGTGCCTGTGAGTACGTCCCGCCGCGGCAAGAGTCTACCGACGGGCGGTCGCAACCTCTTGGCACGCCTCGATGAATTGATCGTACGCCACCGTATCGCCCACGGCCTGTTGGAAGTACTTGAGCGCCGCGCGGGTCATGAGACGCTCGGGGAATGTATCCGGGTACTCCACTGCCAGCGTCGCCTCGCGGATGAGAAAGACTCTGTAGCCATAGCCAAGCATGGGTTGGGTAGCACCGGCGGAGCCCAAGATACACATGTTCGTTGCAAAGCCCGTGTAGATGAGGTTCTTGATGCCCTTGCTGCGGCAAATGCGGTCGAATTGGGCGGTGGTGAGAATCACCTGGTCGCCGGGCTCGGCATCGCACGATTCGATGATGCGCATCTGCTGCCAGCCCTCCCAGTCACGGTAGCCCGCGCCGTGCGAGCGATCTGCCCGCTCCAAGTTCCAACCCGGATTGGCTTCCGGTGGGCGAGCCGGGCCGGACGGCGGGCTCACGTCTTCATCTTCCAGCATATGGTGCACCGAGCCGTACTTCATGGCAATATTCCCCGGTTCCACGTGGAAGATCTGCATGCCCGCGGCGCGGGCCGCCGCAATGGCCGGGCGAATATAGTTGTCTGCAATCCGTACCGACTCTCCTTGGCCCTCCGGTGTACCCATGTCCACGAAGTAGCCGTCCGGCACAGCAGGACCACTCACGTCGCCCATGTTCCAAAGATGCAGCGCCACGAATCCGGTCTCATTCGGGTTCAGGTCGAATGCTTCCTCGACCCACCCGGCGTCATGCAGATTCGGCGTCGCCCAGTGCGTTCCCAGCACACGCAGCGCTACCGTCGTTTCGGTTGCCACAGTCATCCTCCCTCGCACTACTCATACATCGTAGGAAATCCATCGCTCTCATGTCGTGTCCATAATACAGTGTAGGGGCACGACATGTCGTGCCCCTACACTGATTGGTCTTGCAAATACTCTAAATGCCGACCAGCGGCCGGCAAGCATCTGGGCTAGCAGAGGCAGCCGCCATCGCGAAGCGCGTTCTCGGCAACCCGCTGCATCTCTTCCTGGACCTCCTGGACCGTCTTGGTCCCTTGCTCCAAAGCTGCCCAGTTCTCGGCCCATGCCTTGTTGACGTCAGACTGCATCACAACCTGGCGCTGCTCGACGCTGATCTCGGCAGCGTGCGCGTAGACTGCGGGGTCTTCGTAGTCGTAGACCGTGAAGCCCTGGAAGTTCTTATTCGATACGTAGCGCCCGCCGCCCAGCGGCACGATGAAGCTCTGGCCCTCTTGGCTCAGCCAGAACTTGTAGAAGTCCCAGGCGCTGTCCGGATTCTCCGACGAACTGGAGATCCAGTTCGCGTTGATGGACTGCACGATCTGGCGGCCGGCAGGGCCGTTCGGCAGCATTTCCATCTCCACCGTGAACGGCTCATCCTGGGACATGATCTGCTCTTGGATCGTACGCGTGCCATACGAACCCCAGGTGCGGGCCGCCAACAGTTGCGTATTAAAGTCCGGCGCCACATCGTTTTCACTTGGAGCGGCTCGACTCGGCATGACGCGGTGCTTCGTCACCAAGTCAGCGGCAAACTGCGTGCCTTCGGCAAACTCCTGTGTGAGCATGGCCGGCGCGGAAAAGTCATCGTTCCACCACGTTGCGCCATACGCCATCAGGTGGATCCAGTGCCAGCCGAATGAGTAGGAGGGCGTCCAGAAGCCCCACTGCGTGACGTTATTGCCCTCTAACTTCGTCAGCTTCTTCGCGCCTTCCAGCGCGGTATCCCAGGTCCACGTCCCCTCTGCTTCATGCTCCTTGGGGGTCTTGAGGCCGGCCTCGGCGTAAAGATCGGCGTTGTACCAATACTCTTTGCCGTTGGTGAACCAGGCAATACTGTACACTTGGCCCTTGATGCGCTCTGTCGCCCAGACGTGGTAGTCGTCCTTGCTGACCTCGGGGTCTGCCGACAAGAACGGCTCCAGAGACTGGATCATCTCCCCCGTCGCGAACTGGCTGATGTAGGAAAAGTGGCCGTAATAGACATCGTAGACGATGCCGCCGGCAAACGACGCCACGGCCTTTTCGATGAGCACGCTGAAACCGCCGGTAACCGGGTCCACCTCAAGGTTGACGTCAGGGTGATTCGCCCGGTGCGTATCGAAAAGCTGGCCGAAGCTTTCGTCCCACACCGCCTGAGTGGTGGTGTAGTGGAGGTAACGGACCGTCTTCTTCTCCGCAGGCTTGGGCTGCTCAGCCGGCTTGGCCTCTTCCTTAGCCGCCGGAGCTTCACCCTCTGCGGGCGCAGCCGCGGCAGGAGCAGGTGCCACCTGACCGCAGGCCGCTAGCAGCAGGCCGGTACCGGCCACCGCGCTGCCACCCAAAAAAGTGCGACGTGTTATATCTGCGCGCATGATTTTTCTCCTCAAAATGCTATCTCTTCTTAGCTAACCCGCGGGTGGTACACCCTTGGGCTATACCTCCAATTGAAATCGCAAACCAACCAACACCCTCTCGCAATCTTGTCTTCACCTTACAACTGCTGCCCACAAATACGAGAGGGCCCTTATCTGCTGAGCGTCCTTTATTGAAACCCCCCTCCCTTAGTGACTCCTAAGCGTACGCACCACTCACTCGCCGAACCGGCAAAAAATTGCAAGGCATTTATAGCACGTTCTAGAGCAGTTGTCAACCATTCGAGCAGGATTGACGGTCAGGTTATCTGCGCAAGAAGCCAGGCAAAGAACGCCGCTTTGTTTTAACACCGGCGATGTTTTCCCTTGAATGTAGTTGACAGACGACAAGTACCGTTTTAGAATCCCACCAGCTACGAGGGGTGGCCTGGCAGGATTATGGCAAATCATGCCAGAAGCTAAATTGACAGTATAGAAGGAGGTAGCGCCATGCTCGAGAGTACGTCTCTATCCCGACGTCGCCTACTAGCGGGATCGGCCATGCTGGGGGCAACGTCTGTAGTCTTCGCCGCTTGTGGCGGCGGGACGCCGGCAGGCTCCGACACCATGGAAGAGTCGAAGGCCGAGCCAGATTCGAAACAGGCGGCGCCGGCCAAGGAAATGGAAAGCGTCAACCTCGTCGCTTTCCTTAAGGTGCCCACCGAACTCGAAACCGAATTCATGCAGAACATGGCTGACCCGTACATCGCCGAGAATCCGGGTACGACAATTGAGCTCGTCTCGCAGGTGGGTGGTACGGCCGACCGCACCGCCAAGATCAAGACCATGCAGGCCGGCGGCATCCCGCCGGACATCTCCGAGTTCCCACGCCGCGCTTTTGCGCAGGTGATGCAGGACCTCGCCCAGAACATGGACGACCTGGTCAAGGCACGGGGACTAGACCTGAGTGTCTACAACCCGAATCTCCTTGAGCGCGACGCCATGTTCCAGGGGCAAGTGTACTTGCTGCCCATGGGTCACGGCGGCAACGCCCACGTGGTCATGATGAACCCCAACTACTTTGAGGCAGCGGGTCTAGACTATCCTTCGGCTGACGTGGAGAACTCGTGGACCTGGGACGAGTGGCTTGAAGTCATGGTCAAGTTGCGCGAGTTCGAGGGCGATAAGGTAAGCCAGTGGGCGATGGGCAACCACGCACACGACTGGTGCTCTTGGCAATTGCTGTGGGGTGACGGCTGTAGCTGGATATCGCAGGACCTGACGACGGCAACTTGTGATTCTGAAGCAATGATCGACTGCTATACGAGCTTCTTCGATCTTGTTCACAAGCACAAGGTGATTCCGCCGCAAGCCGACCGCAACGCGACCTACTTCGGCGGGCAGAATCCCTTCCTTTCCGGCCAGGTGCCGTTGATGATTTCTGCGCCGCGCAGCCTGCCCCTCACGTACGCCGACCAGGCGCTCGAGCAGGGCGTAGACTTCGTGATGGCGCCCATGCCTCGCGTGGAAAGGTCCACGCCGGACGCCAACCAGCACAAGCTCGGTCTCGTTTACGGCAGTGAGAAACGTGAAGCGGCCTTTGATTATATGGTCTTCCTCCTCGACAAAGGGCGCTTGGGCAAGTTTGTACGCCGTATCCCGGCCTGGATTCCCGAAATTGAGCCGTTCATCGACGAGGCCTTCCAGGGCTACAGCAACCCGCGCATCTCGGTGGCACAGGATGCCCTTGCAACTGCTGTGCCACAGTGGAACGTCGGCACGACGCCTGTCAGCGGTCAGATCACCACGCTCCTCAACGACCTTGGTGACAAGCAACTCTGGACCGGCAACCAAGACGCGGCGACATTCCTCAAGGAAATCCAGCCGACCATGCAGGCCATCGTTGACGACGGCCTCAAGATCATCCGTGAGAAGCTCGGTTCTTGGCCGTAGACCGATTGCGGCATGAAGTCCCTGCACCTACCGGATGACAAACTGGTTTGAAGGACAGGACGACAAAGAGAACGGTCCCGGATACATGTATCCGGGACCGTTCTCTTATTGGCGACAGGTGAAGCACAAGACACCGACTGCGAACCAACGAGCGCCACGCCCTCAAATGAGAGCCACGGCGAAAAGAGCGCGCATCCGCCATCGAGCAGACAGAAGCTTGGAGCGGCTCCCAACACGTGGCTTCAAGGTAACGTTAGCCGCTGGGGGCCGCTCTTCTGCAGGCGCACAATCTCGCCACGCGCCTCCAAGTCCAGCTTGACCGTGGTCACATACCAGGAGATCGATCCGGCAAATGTGGCTTCCAGCTTGCTGCGCACTTCGGCTGCTAAATCACCAAACGTGATCGTGCCATTGGTTCGCACTGCCTCCAGAATCGCCTCCCGCACAACATCGTACTTCTGCCTCTCGATGTACACGCCGGTCTTACCCGCCGGATGCAACGTCATGATTCTTTCCGACATGGAAATCACTTGCTGTCGTCCGAGATTTCGCGCTCCTGCCCTGACCCCGTCTACGGGCACATTGCGTGTTCTGACCTCGCTGCGCCGCCTGTTAATCGTCTCGCGCACGGCAATCGATTCAGCTAGCGCCTCTCACGCTTTCGTTGACGAGAGCGCCTCGCCAATGGTACCGTTTCAAGGCAACCCCATGGCGTGGAGTCAATAGTGAGCAGACCACAAGCACCTCAATCTTCGGGCATTTCCCTATCCCGCCGCAACTTCCTTATCTCCACTGCCCTGCTAGCTGCAGCCTGCAACCGTAGCGAGACATTCGGCAATGAGCAGGACCCGCTTGCCCTGCGCTTGGTCTATTGGGGCTACGAGCCGGAGCTTCTTCGTTGGAATCTCGATCGGTTTTCCACGCAGTACACCGGATTGCGTGTGGAGCCCGAGGTCGTTAGCTCCGACTACTTCCAGACGGTCAGTCGCCGCCTCAATGAGGGCCAGCCCATTGACACTGTATACGTGCGTGAGACCGATCTCGCGGCGTGGGCAGAAGCCGAGTGGCTAGAACCGCTTGACGACTACGCTGGTTTCGAACAGTATCGTGAATCCATGATCCCGCAAGCGGCTGAGGGAATCCAGTACAAAGGGGTGAGCTACGGCCTACCGTATTATACGGAGTGCGCGCTGTGGGTTTACGACGAAGTAATTCTGCGGAATGCCGGCATCGGACTGCCGCCCGCCACCTGGAAGGAAGTAACCCAGCAAGCGCGAGAGATCAAACGGCTCGGCCTGGTCGACTACCCAATACGGCTCACCTACCGCTTTCACAGCAGCACCAATATTGACTGGTGGTCAATGGTCTATGCACGCGGCGGGAATTTCTTCGACGACGTACTAAATCCCGTCTTTCACCTCCCTGGATCCGCCGCGGAACAGACGCTCGACTGGCTCTTGGACGGCATCTATAGCACTGAGATCATCCACGCCGATATCCTGGGCAGCAGCTATGAAGCGGCATTGCAAAACCCAACCGCGTTTTGCATCCAGCCCGGGCACAACTTCCTCTTCAACCAGAGAGAGGGGGAAGAGGAAGGGGATAAAGAACCGGGATCCCGTCGGCTTGCACTCTTTCCCGGGAACGTCCCCACCCAGAGCGGCTCAGTAATGTGGACGCGGCTGTATGCGATTCCAAGAGCGAGCCGAAACAAGGGGGCCGCCTGGGAACTCTTGCAGTATTTGGGCGGCCTCGATCGCGAGAGTCGCTACTTTACACCACTCTTTTGGTTCGTGAATCGCTCGCTGGGGAGCGCATACGATTCGCTCTACGCTGAACCTCAGGTGAAGACCCTGGCAACAGAGCGGGGCTTGGGGGACCTGAGCTCCTACCTTCTGCAGCGACAGGTGGCCCGTACGCACGAGGGCCGTGAAGTGCCCTGGTTCCAAGAATGGGAACACTTTTCCCAACGTGAGATTCAACGCGTGCTTCTGCGCCAGATCTCGCCGCGCGAGGCGCTTGGACATATGGCGGATAAGTTCTACGAGTTGCGTGTAGAGTGGAGTACCGTAACGAACGGTGGCTGAGTACCGACGACGGTCGGTCGAGTACTACCGTAGCGTGCGCACGTCGGCTCCAGCCGCACACCCCGGACCAGGTTTAGGAGAAAAACAAAAGCGCCACGACCGCCAATGCGGTCGCAGCGCTTTATTTTTTCAAATGGTGCCGTCTAGCCGCGCAATCCAAGTTCTTCGATTACCGCGCGGTAACGCTCCGGCTCGCGGCGGTGGAGATAGCGCAAGAGCCGCCGCCTTTTCCCCACGAGCTTGAGTAAGCCCATTTCAGAGTGTTTATCGTGCTTGTTTTCGCCCATATGGGCCGAGATTTGCTGGATCCGACTTGTCAGCAGCGCTATCTGCACCGCTGATGACCCGGAGTCGTTCGCACTCTCCCCAAACTTGGAAATGATGCTCTGCTTCTGTTCTGTCGTCAGCACGCCGTTCTTACCTCGTATTGAATGTACACCCCACTGGCAAATATCTGCCTCCCTATAGTCGCACGTTCGCTCTATTGGCGCAACTAAGAGGAGGAAGATTCGAAATGAAAAACCATCTGGAAAGGGCGCGAAATCATGCAGCTAGATTGCTCAAACGTTCAGCGGCAGGTTCGCCGGACATGACTTAACAAGGACGATAGAGTAGATTAAGACTGCAAAACGTTGAGGCAATCCGAGGGGAATGTTGCAAGGGTGCTGCATGAACAATGACGAACCTGCAGCCAAACGTAGACAGTATATCACGTTCGAATGCAGTGGTAAAGTCGCATCTGCGGCCCATTGCGCACTCCCCTCTGATTGGGTAAGCAACAGGTCTCTGGTAATGTGCCCATCTCGGTCTTGAGCGGCGTTCATCCAATTACTTCCAGCGGCTTGAAGACATGCCCACCGCTGTCTACTTAATTGACTTCCCTCATTTACGCCACGTAGACTGAAGGCAGGAAGAGTAACTGAAACCGCACCATTCCTGACCTCAAGCAGACCAAAGATTACCTATGTTTGGCGTACTCCAACGCTTCTTCAATCATTCGGAACGCGAAATCTCCCGCCGGCGGCCGGATGTGGAGCAGGTTGCGGAGTTGGAGACTGCATTTGAAGCACTCTCCGCAGCAGAACTCGCGGCTAAGACCACCGCATACCGCCGCCGCCTGCAGGCCGGCGAAATGCTCGATGCTCTCCTGCCGGAAGCGTTCGCTACTGTCCGTGAGGCCATCAAGCGCAGCATCGGTCACCGTCTGTTCGACGTGCAGATGCACGGCGGCATAGTGCTCCACAACGGCCAGATAGCCGAGATGAAAACCGGCGAAGGCAAGACATACGTCGCCGCGCTTAGCGCTTATCTCAACGCGCTCGATGGAAAAGGCGTTCACGTTGTTACCGTGAACGACTACCTCTCTCGCCGCGACACCGAGTGGCTGGGGCCGGCGTACCACTCGCTCGGCCTTTCCGTGGCCTGCTTGAACAATGACACAGCGTACCTTTTTGCGCCCAAAGAAGAAGACCGCGAATCGCACCACGGCAGCGGCGAGGAGTTGCGGTCGGTACAGCGTAAGGAGGCCTATGGCGCGGATATAACGTACGGCACCAATAACGAATTCGGCTTTGACTATCTCCGGGACAACATGGTCATCGACCGCAACGATATGGTCCAGGGCGAACACCAGTACGCCATCATTGACGAGGTGGACAACATTCTCGTCGATGAAGCGCGCACACCGCTCATAATCTCCGGCCAAGCCGATGCTCCCGGCGAGACGTTCGGCAACTTCACGCGCCTCGTGCCGCGGCTGCGCGAGGAACAGGACTATACGATCGACCACAAGCTGCGAGCGGTGAGTATCTCCGAAGAAGGCGTGGCCAAGATGGAGAAGTGGCTGGGAGTCGGCAACCTCTACGAGGAAGGCGCCTTCGAGCTCGTACACTATATGGAGCAAGCCCTGCGCGCGCAGGTGCTCTACCAGCGCGGGCGCGACTACGTGGTTATGAAAGAAGGCCAGGTCATCGATCACCACGATCCCAACGCCGAGGTCGTGATCGTCGACGAATTCACCGGCCGCCTCATGACCGGACGGCGCTACAGCGAAGGCTTGCACCAGGCAATCGAGGCCAAGGAAGGTGTAAAGATCCAGCGTGAGAGTAAGACGCTGGCAACCATTACGTTCCAGAACTACTTCCGCATGTACGGTAAGTTGGCGGGCATGACCGGTACGGCGGCCACGGAAGCAGACGAATTCCGCAAGATCTACGGGCTGGAAGTGGTGGAGGTTCCCACCAATGTGCCGATGGTGCGTCAAGACGAGCCCGATCTTGTCTACCGTACGGAGCGCGGAAAGTTCAATGCGGTTGCAGACACTATCGAAGAATGGCATCGGCAAGGCGCACCGGTGCTGGCGGGTACAACTTCCATTGAAACCTCCGAAGCGCTGAGCATGCTGCTCAAGCGGCGCGGCATCCCGCACCAAGTACTCAACGCGAAGTACCACGAACAAGAGGCGCAGATCATCTCCCAAGCCGGCGGCCCAGGTGCCGTTACCATCGCCACGAACATGGCTGGTCGCGGCACAGACATCGTGCTGGGCGGCAATCCGCCCGAAGCGGCAGGGGCGGCAGCCGTCCGCGCCGCCGGCGGGCTGCACGTGGTCGGCACAGAGCGCCACGAATCCCGCCGCATCGACAACCAGCTTCGCGGTCGTTCCGGCCGCCAAGGCGATCTTGGCTATTCGCGCTTCTACGTGTCACTCGAAGATGAGCTTCTCAAGCGCGCCGGGAGCGACCGTATTGCCGGCATTATGGACCGTCTCGGCATGGATGACGACGCGCCGATAGAGCACAATCTCATCAGCAAAGCGCTGGAACAAGCTCAAACCAAAATCGAAGCGTACAACTTCGACCTGCGCAAGCACACCGTCGATTACGACGACGTGCTAAACACGCAGCGCAACACCATTTACGGCGAGCGGCGCAAAGTGTTGGTGCTGGAGCAGATTACGGAACAGATCCAGCACATGGTCCACGGTGAGATCGCGCAGATTGTAACTGCGCACACGGCCGCGCCCCAAGAGGATTGGGACGTTGAAGCGTTGGTAGAGGCCTGCCGCCAGTTAATAAATCAGCCCTCATCACCACCGGCTGAAGAGTTGGCGGGGCTCTCCCCGGAAGGGATAACCGACCGTTTCACTGCGTGGGCGGACGATATCTACGCCGAGCGCGCGGATGCAATGACGCCGGAGATCATGCACAGGGTGGAGCATTGGGTGCTGCTGCGCACCATCGACGCGCTTTGGACCGAGCACCTAACTGCCATGGAAGACCTGCGGACCGGCATCGGATTGCGCGCCGTCGGCCAGCGCAATCCGCTCTCAGAGTACAAGTCAGAAGCCTACCGCATGTTCCTAGAACTCACGGGGCTCATCCAGCGCCAGACCGCACAGATCATCTATCGCGTCCAGGCCGCGCCGGAGACCCAACCGCAGCCGGCCCAGGCAATGGCCACAAACCGCGGCGAGGAAGGCGCCACCCGGCCGCAGGCGCGCTCGCGCCAGAAGGAAGGCGGGCGCAAGCTCGGTCGCAACGCGCCCTGTTGGTGCGGCAGCGGCATGAAGTATAAGCGCTGCCACGGGCGCTAAGCGTGAGTCAAGAATGCAAGGCAACGGATACGCTGCCGCTTTCAAAGACTGTCCAATTGAGGCTGAATATGCTAGAGACCGCCCCTGATTCCCAAAGAAAGTCGGAACTCGGGCAGTACTTTACGCCTCCTGAGATCGCCGAATTCATGGCAGATCTATTTGCTCAAAGAGCGGACTCTAGATGTCGCCTGCTCGATGCAGGCGCCGGAGCCGGCGCTCTCTCTGCAGCCTTTCTTGAGAGATGGGTATGCGATGAACTCCACTTTTGCAGCGTTGAAATCGATGCTTTCGAGATTGATGGGCAACTGCACCCATCACTGACACAAACATTCGAAAAATACAGGCACTATCCAACTGCTAGCGCGAAAATCCGAAGCGCCGACTTTATATACTCTGCCGCCGACTGGGTATCGGGAAATTACTTTGCTGAGGAGTTGCCAAAGTACACGCACGCCATTCTGAACCCTCCTTACAGAAAGATCCGTAGCAACTCGGAGCATCGGGAAGCGCTAAGACGGGCTGGCATCGAAACGGTCAATCTCTATGCCGCATTCACAGCACTGGCATTGGCATTGCTGGATGACCACGGGCAGCTTGTCGCAATCCTCCCGCGTAGCTTCTGCAATGGACCGTATTATCGAAA
The DNA here is from genome assembly GCA_965216245.1 of Chloroflexota bacterium. GTDB lineage: Bacteria > Chloroflexota > UBA11872 > VXOZ01 > VXOZ01 > VXOZ01. Next base: position 2,671,414 of record OZ244145.1, on the reverse strand, counting down.
TTTCCGAGACTTCGTGCTGCAGCGAGCAGCAATCCGCCACATGCACTTATTCAAGTCGCGCAGCGAGGCATTCAAAGATGACAACGTGCTACAGGAAAACATCATTGTCCTGTTGGAACGCGGCGGCCAGCAGGGACCAATAAGAGTATCTACCTCGACCGACGCTACTTTCAGCGACCTTTCTACCCATGAGCATCCGTTCGATCAGATAGTCTTGGCAGATGATCCGGAGCGGTTTATCCACGTGCCAACTTCCCCCGACAGGAGCACGGTAGAATCATCTCCGAGCCTTCGGTACGCACTCTCCGACCTTGGCGTCGAAGTTTCTACGGGACCAGTCGTCGATTTCAGGGTCAAAGCGCATTTGTGCGACATGCCCAGGGCTGGAACCATTCCATTGCTATACCCCGGCCATTGCAGAAACGGGAGCACGACATGGCCGCTACCTGCAGCGAAGAAGCCCAATGCCATCAACTTCAATGAGGACACTAAGAAGTGGCTTTATCCGAACGGCTTCTATTGCTTGGTGCGTCGCTTCTCTTCGAAGGAGGAGAAACGCCGCATCATGGCGAGCATCGTTGATCCCGCCGTATTCGCCGATGCACCTCTCCTGGGTTTCGAGAATCACCTGAACGTATTCCACGAAAACAAGCGTGGCTTGCCTGAGGCTCTAGCCCGGGGATTGGTCGTATTCCTCAACACCACCGCTGTGGATGAGTATTTCCGACGCTTCAATGGTCATACACAGGTCAATGCCACCGACCTCAAGCTGTTGAAGTATCCCCACCGCGATGTGTTGATCGAGCTTGGCGAATGGGCCTTGCAGCAAGAGGAACTCAAGCAGCCGATTATCGATGAAAAGGTAGAGTCCTTGACGCATGACTGACAGCGCCGACCACCTAGAGGCTGCACAGCAGATAATCGTCTCACTTGGGTTACCTCGGGCGCAACAGAACGAGCGCTCGGCGCTTTGCCTACTGGCTCTGCTGAACCTTTCACCCGACAAGGCATGGGTCGAAGCTGAGGCCCCGCTCATAGGCATCACGCCCATCATGGATTGGGTGTGGGAGCATTACGCTAAGGACTACGCGCCGAACACCCGCGAAACAGTGCGTCGGCAAACTATGCATCAATTTGTCAATGCTGGAATCGCGGTCTACAACCCAGATGATCCTGATAGGCCAGTAAATAGCCCAAAAGCTGTCTACCAGATCGAACCTGCCACACTGGCTCTGCTTCGTAGCTTTGGGTCGGCTACATGGCGAGGCAATCTGAATTCGTATTTGGCCGAACGCGAAACCTTGGTCAACCGGTACGCGAGAGAACGTGAACAAAACCGAATCTCTGTGCAAGTCGCTTCGGGTACGAGCGTCACACTCAGTACCGGCGAGCACAGTGAACTGATCAGAGCAATCATCGAGGACTTTGCGCCACGCTTCGCTCCCGGCAGTGCGCTGATCTATGCCGGGGATACTGGCGACAAGTGGAGCTACTTCGATGAAGCATTGCTGATCGAGATCGGAGTCAATGTAGATTCCCATGGCAAGATGCCTGACGTGGTGTTGCACTACAGAGAGAAGCAGTGGCTACTATTGGTGGAAGCGGTAACCAGCCATGGGCCGGTTGATGGGAAGAGGCACGCCGAATTGACCAATTTGTTTTCGGGAGCAAAAGCAGGATTAGTCTACATAACCGCCTTTCCCAACCGTTCCGTCATGGCTCGCTATCTTCCGGAGATTGCTTGGGAAACCGAGGTATGGGTTGCCGACTCACCCTCACATCTGATCCACTTCGACGGTGAACGGTTTCTGGGCCCATATCGAGCGCCTTAGCAAGAGGACTGTGCTAGAGACAATACTTTCCTGCGTTCCACTTCCCTTTGCATAGTGCTGGGAAGGCAAGAATAGAGGTCCGTTTGTGATTGTCGACGCGCACTGTTACTTGGGGCGGAATCCCATCTGGGAAGCCCAGGGCATGCCTGCCACCATGCAGGGCAAAGATATGATCGCCTACATGGACCGGGGCGGCGTGGATCGCGTGCTCTGCGCGCCTCCCGGTGTCGGTACTGCCGACGATTTCGCGGCCGACCACGAGCGCATCGCGCAGGCCATTGCCGACTACCCGGACCGCATCTATGGCTTTGCGCGGGTCAAGCCGCCGCGCGGCTCTATTGCCATCGACGAGATGCGCTACTGGCTGCGCGAGCGCGGCTTTCACGCCGTCAAGTTCAACACAATAGACTCCAGTTACAGTCTCGCCGACCGTGCCTTGATGGGGCCGGTGCTGGAAGCCATCACGACGCTCCGGGTGCCGGTCATGATCCATACCGGCGAGGAGCACGGCCACACCTGTACGCCGGCACTCGTCGCCAACCTCGCCCTCGACTTCCCTCAGATCACCTTCATCATCGCCCACGCCGGCGTGCCTGGATTCCTGCACGAAGTGATTCCTTTCATGCAAAGGGCCGAGAACACGGTGGTTGACCTTGCGGGCGTGCTGCGCCCAATCATCGTACAGAACCTGGTGGACGCCGTCGGCGCCGAGCGCGTGCTCAACGCTACTAACGCACCCCACATGCCCATCGAGTTCGGCCCGCAACTTATCCAACGCCACTGTCGCAAACTTACAGCCGCGCAACAAGAGGCCATCCTGGGCACAAACGCCATGCGTGTCTTTGCGATTGACGGATGACGAATTCTACGTACGACGCCATCATTATCGGTGCGGGCCACAATGGACTCGTCACCGCCGGATACCTCGCGCGCGCCGGCTGGAAGGTGCTGGTTTTGGAGCGCCGGCCCATTGTGGGCGGAGCCTGTGTCACGGAGGAAGTATTTCCCGGCTACCGCGTATCCACCGCTTCCTATCTAGTGAGCTTGCTCCAAGCCAAGGTGGTGCGCGAGCTGGAACTTCCCCGTTACGGCTATAGGGTCTTTCCCAAGAACCCCGCCTATTTCGCGCCGTATCCCGATGGCCGCCATCTCTTCATGTACCAAGATATGGCGCGCACTTGTCAGGAGATTGGCAAGTTTTCCTCGCAGGATGCGGAACGCTATCCCGCATATGAAGCGTATGTCGAGCGCGTCGCGCGTCTCATCGAACCGCTCTTCTTGCAGCCGCCGCCCCAGTTCCCGCCCCAACGCTTGAGCGATTGGCTGGAGCCGCTGCGCGCAGGGCGCACACTGCTGGGCCTATCCCACACCCAGATGGCTGACGTTGCCAAACTCATGACGCGCAGCGTGCAATCCATCCTGGACGAGTGGTTCGAATCGGAAGCCCTAAGAGTAGCGCTGGCTACCGACGGCGTAATCGGCACGAACGGCGGCCCGCGCACACCCGGCACCGCCTACGTGCTGCTACACCACGTGATGGGCGGTGTTGGCGGCGTACGAGGATTATGGGGATTTGTCGAGGGCGGCATGGGCGCAATCACCCAGGCGCTCGCGGCCTCGGCCCAAGCCCACGACGCCGTAATTGAAACAGACGCGCCGGTGGCCAAAGTGCTCACACGCAACGATGCTGCCACGGGCGTAGTGCTCGCAGACGGTACGGAGTACCAAGCAAGGGTCGTAATCTCCAATGCTGACCCCAAGCGCACGTTTCTCCAACTCGTGGAGCGGAGTGACCTGCCGGATGAGTTCGTGGCGCAGATCGAGTCGTATCAGTGCGAAGGGTCGTCGTTCAAGCTCAATCTGGCTTTGGGCGAGTTGCCGGACTACACTGCCTTTCCCGGCACAATCCTCGGCCCGCAGCATGGGGGCACAACCCACATTTGCCCCAGCATGGAGTACTTGGAACGCGCTTGGGACGATGCCAAGTATGGGAAGCCTTCCACACATCCGCTGCTGGAGATCACGATTCCTACGGCCTATGATTCGTCCCTTGCACCCCCTGGAAAACACATCATGGGAGTTTTCGTGCAATTTGCCCCTTACAACCTGCGGGAGAGTAGCTGGCCGGAGGAAAAGGAGCGCTTCGTGCAGCGCATCATCGACACCCTCGCCGCCTATGCGCCCAATCTGCCGCGCGCCATTGAGCACGTGCACGCCCTTTCCCCGCTGGACCTGGAGCAAGAGTACGGGCTCACCGGGGGTAACATCTTTCATGGAGAGCTCAGCCTCGATCAGCTTTACTTCCTACGCCCCGCGCTGGGCTGGGCGCGCTACGCCACCCCGATCCGCAACCTGTATCTCTGCGGCTCCGGCACGCACCCCGGCGGCGGCGTTACCGGCGCCCCCGGCCACAATGCGGCAATGGAAATCCTCCGAGAAAGGTAACTGGAAAGCGCTACCGCTTATGCGTACGTGCTCACGGGACCGCATTCATCAATTGCAAATATCATGTCGTTTTACTGTTGCTCAATCTTGTCACTCCGAGCGCAGCGAGGAGTCTAGGGTTCCAGCCAAGAGCATGGCACTCGATACCGCGTTCGGTGTCTACTTCTAAAGAGCGGGGGACAAGCCCCCGCGCTACACGTAGCCGTCACTTCTTTTGTCGTATATAAGTGTCATTCCGAGCGCAGCGAGGAATCTACGATCTCAGTCCGCCCTCAACGGCAACTGAGTGGCATCGATTTTGACCGAGATTACAGATCATGAAGAATAGCAACAGATCCGGCCAGGATGCCGAATGGGAACGGCATTTTACAAGATGAGAACAGCCAATGACCACAAGTCTTGCTACAGCCGCGGCAGCGGGCGACTTGGAAAGCATAGAAGATGATTCCCGCATACGCGGGAATGAAGGGTAGGGTCATGCTTTCTTTACCCACCATATTGCGAACTTCTAAGGCCCCTACCCTGAAGTTGTTCCCGCAGGCACAAGCTGTTACCATGAAAATAGTGTACCTTGGCGCAATAGTCGCTGTGGGCAGACCCCCTAATGTCGAGAGAGGAAAGAAACTATGGCCATAAGCGGTAACGCATTGCAACAGATCAATTATGGCAAGTTGCCGGAGATATTACCGCTACCTGACCTGATAGAACTGCAGATGCGGTCCTTCCGCTGGTTCCAGACTAATGGGCTACGCGAAGTCTTCAATGAGATTTCCCCCATCGAAGACTTCACCGGCAGGAACTTCGAACTAAGTTTCGAGGTGCCGGAAAACCCATTCGACAGACCTCCTTACGACGAGAATGAATGTCGCAAACGTGATCTGACGTATCAATCGCCGCTCCGGGTGCGGGCGAAGCTTCTCATCAAGCAGACCGGCGAGATCAAAGAGATGACGGTCTTCATGGGCGACTTTCCGCTCATGAGCACGTCCGGTACATTCATCTATAACGGCACGGAGCGCGTGGTAGTCAGCCAATTGGTCCGTTCGCCGGGTGTGTACTATACCCGAAGGGAAGACCCTTCCGGCAGCCGCTTTCTCTACAGCGCCAAGCTAATACCGAATCGCGGGGCCTGGCTGGAATTCGAAACCAGCGCAAAGGACATCCTGACTGTCAAGGTAGATAAGCGACGAACTATTCCCGTTACGGCGCTCCTGCGTGCCGTCGGCTACGGGTCGGACACCGAGATTCACGAGCTCTTCCGCGAGGTCGACACCAATCCCGATCACTCGTACATAACCACCACCATCGGCGGACAGGACGGTGCGCAACGGCGCGATCCGTCAAACACTCACGAGACCGGGTTGCGCGAAGTCTACAAGCGAATCCGTCCCGGCGATCCGGTAACGCTCGACAACGCCAAGAATCTCATTGAGTCTACGTTCTTCAACGGACGTCGCTACGACCTCGGCCGCGTGGGACGCTACAAGCTCAACAAGCGGCTCCAGATGCCGACTCCGCCGGAAGTACGCACGCTCACGCCGGAAGACCTCGTCTACATCGTGCGGCGGCTCATTGAGCTGAACAATTCGCAAAACCCGCCGGATGACATCGACCATCTGGGAAACCGAAGGGTACGCGCGGTTGGCGAACTCCTGCAGAACCAATTTCGTATCGGCCTGCTGCGCATGGAGCGTGTCATTAAAGAACGTATGACTCTCCAAGATCCGGCAACGGTAACGCCGGCTGCACTCATTAACACGCGTCCGGTGGTTGCCGCCGTGCGCGAGTTCTTTGGCGGCAGCCAACTCTCGCAGTTTATGGACCAGACCAACCCGCTCTCCGAGCTGGGGCACAAGCGCCGCCTCTCTGCGATGGGACCGGGCGGTCTCTCCCGCGACCGCGCGGGCTTCGACGTGCGCGACGTGCACCACTCGCACTACGGACGGATCTGTCCCATCGAGACGCCTGAAGGCCCGAACATCGGCCTGATCGGCAGCCTGGCCAGCTATGGGCGCGTTAACGACTACGGCTTTATTGAAACGCCCTACCGGCAGGTCTACAAGTCTCTCACGTTCAATGGCGACGGTGCGGACCTGATCGGCCACACGGTGACTGCAGACGTTACCAGCGGCGATACCGTTGTGATTCCGTCCGATACCGTGATAACCAAGAAGGACGTAGCGGCTCTCAAGGAAGCCGGACTGGTGGGGACGGAGATTCCATTGCGTCCCTTTGCCAGCATTGATGCGGACGGTGTGAAGTACCTCTCCGCAGATGAGGAAGATCTATACATCGTTTCTCAGGCCAATGCCCGGGTAAACGACGTGGGCGAATTCGCCGAAGACCGCGTAGCAGTCCGCGCCGGCGGTCAGTTCCTGCAAGAAGCCCCCGATCGCATCCACTTCATGGACGTTTCGCCTAAGCAGATCGTAAGTGTGCCCACCTCGCTCATTCCGTTCTTGGAGCATGACGACGCCAATCGTGCCTTGATGGGCGCTAACATGCAGCGGCAAGCGGTACCGCTTCTGAAGCCGGAAGCGCCGCTGGTTGCAACCGGTATGGAGTGGAAAGCGGCGGAAGACTCCGGTCAAGTGCTCTGTGCTGCCGTGGACGGCATTATCAGCGGCGCCACGGCCCGCGAGGTCCGCCTGCTGGGCGAAGACGGCCAAGAGCACGTCTATCCCCTTAAGAAGTTCGAGCGGACAAATGCGGCAACGTGCTTCAACCAGCGCGCCATTGTGCGCAAAGGCGAGCGCGTAACAGCGGGTCAACCGCTTGCAGATAGTTCTTCAACGGACAACGGGCAATTGGCGCTTGGGCAGAACGTGCTCTGTGCCTTCATGTTCTGGGAAGGGAGCAACTACGAGGACGCAATCATCCTTAGCGATCGCGTGGTGCAAGACGACCTTTTCACGTCCGTTCACGTGGAGAAATATGAGTGCGAAGCGCGCGACACGAAGCTGGGGCCCGAAGAGATTACGCGCGATATTCCCAACGTTGCCGAAGAAGCCTTGCGCAACATGGACGAGAACGGCGTCATCTACGTCGGCGCGGAAGTCCACCCAGATGACATTTTGGTGGGCAAAGTCACGCCAAAGGGCGAAACGGACCTGACCGGCGAGGATAGACTCTTGCGCGCCATTTTCGGCAAGGACGCCCGCGACGTGAAGGACACGTCGAAGCGCATGCCGGCCGGTGAGCACGGCAAAGTGGTAGACGTGCACATCTTCACCAAGGACATGGGCGACGAGCTGTCCAGTGGCGTAAATGAGATGGTGCGGGTCTCCGTTGCCTCCAAGCGCAAGCTCATGGCGGGCGACAAGATGGCGGGACGCCACGGCAACAAAGGCGTGGTGGCGCGCATCATGGCCGTTGAGGATATGCCGCATCTCGCCGACGGCACGCCGGTGGACATCGTCCTTAGTCCGCTGGGCGCGCCTTCGCGCATGAACCTCGGTCAAATACTCGAAGCGCACCTGGGTTGGGCAGCTCACGAGCTCGGTTTCCAAGCGGTCGTACCAGTCTTCGACAGCGCAAGCGAGGCCGAGATCGAAAGCGCGTTAGAATCAGCGGGCCTACCCAGAAATGGCAAGGCCACGCTCTACGACGGGCGCACGGGCGAATCCTTCGACCAAGCAGTAACGGTCGGCTGGATATACATGCTCAAGCTCGCCCATCTCGTTGAGAATAAGGTGCATGCGCGCTCTACCGGCCCCTACTCACTGATCACGCAACAACCCCTGGGCGGTAAGGCTCAGTTTGGCGGACAGCGGTTCGGAGAGATGGAAGTGTGGGCGTTGGAAGCCTACGGCGCCGCGTATACATTGCAAGAAATGCTCACGGTCAAGTCTGATGACGTGCATGGCCGTGTCAAAACATACGAAGCTATCGTCAAAGGGGAGGAAGTGCTCCAGCCAGGCATACCGGAGTCGTTCAAGGTGCTCGTCAAGGAATTGCAGAGTCTGGCCCTGGCAGTTGACGTTTTGAATGAGAACGAGGAAGAAATCCGATTCCCCGAAGAAGGCGACTCGGATGGCCTACCCGATCTGGGTGGCATCAACTTGCAAGGTCGCGAGCATCACGAGTAGCACAGGTCTGAAACCTGTTCCCAACAGACGGCAGACCACCGCTGCCAGCGGATTTCTATCCCAGCACAGCATGAGGAGGCGTATTTTTCTATGCTCGACGTTAACGAGTTCAACGCCCTACGCATCGGCCTAGCGTCACCGGAGCAAATCCGTAATTGGTCCTATGGCGAGGTAACCAAACCGGAAACTATCAACTACCGTACGCTCAAGCCGGAGCGAGACGGTCTCTTTTGCGAACGCATTTTTGGACCGACGAAGGACTACGAGTGCTATTGCGGCAAGTATAAGCGCTACCGCTACAAGGGCATTATCTGCGATAAGTGCGGCGTGGAAGTTGCCCGTTCGCGCGTACGGCGCGAGCGGATGGGGCACATCGAACTCGCCGCTTCAGTGAGCCACATCTGGTATTTCAAAGGCACGCCCAGCCGACTGGGCCAGTTGCTTGATATTTCGCCGCGCAACCTCGAGCGCGTACTGTACTTTGCTGCGTACATCATTAGCAAGGTTGAGGCAGAGGCCGTTCAAGACGCCCTTGAGAACCTCGACGAAGAAGCAAAGGACCGTCGCACGCAGCTTGAAGCTCGCACTCAGGAGCGTATCCAAGAAGTCGAAGAGAAACTGGTCGCAGATCTGCAGGGTCTTGAAGACGCTATCGCCAAAGACGATGATCAGCTAGATGAGATGATCGAACAGGCCACGGTTGCGGAAGAGCATCACGTCACGGAGATTCGCGATCAGCTTGCCGATTGGATCGCCACCGCCGCCGAATATGATCTCATAGTGCCCTGGCAGGAGGAGCCATTCGTCGCCGAAGAGGAAGTGGTCGAGAAGAAGCACCTGAGTACCTTTGAAAAGGCCAGCGACGAATACCTTAATGGCATCGCCGAGCGCGTCCAGGGCGAGCAGGATCAACTCAAAGCTGCCTTACCCGCGAGTCAAGTGGCCCTGCGCGAGCAAACAGACGGCGAAATCGCCAACGCGCAGGAGCAGATGGAAAAGGAACTTGCCGCGCTGCCGGAATTCATAGAGCAAAAGGCGGAAGACCTCAAGCTGCTGCAGCCGCTGCTTATCCTCGATGAGAGCCAATACCAACGCCTCACACAGACGTGTGAAGGCATGTTCGTGGCGGCTATGGGCGCCGAAGGGCTGCTAGATGTCTTGCGCGACCTTGATCTCGACGCGTTGGCAAGTCATCTGCGGAACGAGGTGCGCTCCACCTCCAGCCAGAAGCGCAAAAAAGCCATCAAACGGATGCGCATCGTAGAGTCGTTCCGACGTTCCGGCAACCGCCCGGAGTGGATGATCCTCTCCGCGCTCCCGGTGCTCCCGCCCGACCTGCGCCCTATGGTGCAACTCGATGGCGGACGCTTCGCCACCAGCGATCTCAACGACCTCTACCGCCGCGTTATCAACCGCAATAACCGGTTGAAAAAGCTACTAGACCTCGGCGCGCCGGAAATCATCATCCGCAACGAGAAGCGCATGCTTCAAGAAGCAGTTGACGCCTTGGTTGACAACGGCCGGCGCGGGCGCGCCGTAGCGGGCTCCACCGGCCACAAGCTGAAGAGCCTTTCGGACCTGCTGCGCGGTAAGCAGGGGCGCTTCCGCCAGAATCTTCTCGGTAAGCGCGTGGACTACTCCGGTCGATCCGTCATCGTCGTCGGGCCGGACCTCCGGTTGCACCAGTGCGGCCTGCCCAAGCGCATGGCGCTGGAACTCTTCAAGCCGTTCGTCATGCGCTCTCTGGTCGATGGCGGCCACGCCGCCACGGTGAAGATGGCAAAGCGCATGGTGGAGCGCGGCGCGTCCGAGGTGTGGGACGCGCTGGAAGAAGTGACCACGAACCATCCGGTGCTGCTTAATCGCGCGCCGACCCTGCACCGCCTTGGTATCCAGGCGTTTGAGGTCGTGCTGGTGGAAGGCAACGCGATACAGCTTCATCCGCTAGTCTGCCAGGCCTTCAATGCCGACTTCGACGGCGATCAGATGGCAGTGCACGTACCCCTCTCTCGTAAAGCGCGAGAAGAGGCCTACGACCTCATGCTCTCGTCCCGTAACTTGCTCTTGCCCGCCGACGGCTCGCCCGTCGTCAGCCCAACGAAGGACATGGTCTTAGGATGCTATTACCTCACAAGTGTGCAGAAACAGGCCAACGGCGCAGGTAACGGCAATTTGGAGTCCATAGATGCCAAGGTGCGCGTATTCAATGACTTCGATGAAGTGATGCTCGCACATGATTTGGGTATGGTCGGTCTGCGCGAGCTCATCAAGATTCGCGCCAATCCCATCGATGTACCGGATAGTAGCGAAAATCCCGATAACCCGTTCCAGTACGGCGACCTCTATGACGCCACGCCGGGACAGGTGCTTTTCAACCGCATTCTGCCCCGCACTCTCCGATTCCGACACGAAGTCATGGACAAGGGCAATTTGAAGGACGTGGTAGACGCCACCTTGCGCAGGGCCGGTCCGGAGCAAGCAATCACGCTTGTGGATGATATCAAGGAGATTGGTTTCCACTACGCCACTATTTCCGGATCAACAATCGCGATGTCTGACATCGAGATGCCGAACGAGAAGATGGGGATTCTCGCCGATGCCGAAAAACGCGTTGGACTCATCGAGCAGCAGTATCGCCGGGGGATCATCACGGAACAAGAGCAGCGCAACCTGGTGATTCGCACCTGGAAACAGGCGCAGGACGACGTCACCGACGCGGTGAAGGTAAACCTGAGCGAAGGCGGGAACATCTACATGATGTCGGTATCCGGCGCAGCCAAAGGCGGATTTGAGCAAGTACGGCAGTTGGCGGGCATGCGCGGACTAATGGCCGACCCGCAAGGCCGCGTCATTCCGCTGCCCGTGCGCTCGAATCTCCGCGAAGGCTTGAGCGTGCTGGAGTATTTCATCTCAACCCACGGCGCGCGCAAGGGTCTGGCCGATACAGCGCTTCGTACGGCGGACTCCGGGTACCTGACCCGGCGTCTCATCGACGTGGCGCAGGACGTGATTATTCGGGAGGACGACTGCGGCGCCGCCATCGGCATCACAACCCACGCTCCGCAGGACCGCGACGTTGCCGAATCGCTCGGCCAACGTGTGAGCGGACGTTTCGCCCTTCATCCCATCATCCACCCTGTTACCGGTGAAATCATTGTGGACGCCGGACAATTCATCGATGACGAAGAGGCCAGAGGGATTGACGACGCCGGATTGGACAGCGTGCAAGTGCGCAGCCCCGTGACGTGCCAGGCGCGGATTGGAGTCTGCGCCAAGTGCTACGGGCGCGACCTCGGCCGCAATCAAGTGGTCGCGGAGGGTACTGCCGTCGGCATTATCGCTGCCCAGTCCATTGGCGAGCCGGGCACGCAGCTTACCATGCGCACCTTCCACACCGGCGGCGTGGCCACCGAGGACATCACCCACATCACCAGCGGTTTGCCGCGCGTGGAAGAACTCTTCGAGGCGCGCATGCCAAAGGGCGTCGCCACCGTCAGCGACATAGACGGCGTGGTGTCCGTCGAACGGGCCGACGATCACTTGAAAGTCACCGTCACGTCGGTACAGACTTTTGCCGAGCGTATCGCTGTGCCGGATGGCTTCACGCTGGTTGTTGCGGATGGCGATGAAGTGGCCTACGGCCACGTACTCGCCCGCCAAGAGACAGATGATGAGAGTGAGGCAATTGAAACCACCAAGGATAGCGCCGAGATTGTCGAGCGCGAACTTTTCTCCCACGTGGCCGGTCGGGTTAGCCTTGAGGATGGCTTCGTTACCGTCAACTTCGAGGAGACCGAAGAGCGTGAGTACGGCGTCCCGCTGACTGCGTACCTGCAGGTCAAAGCGGGCGAGACGATTCGTGCCGGCGATCAACTGACGGAGGGTTCAAAGAACCCACAAGACGTTCTCCGCATTCTGGGACGCGAGGCCGTTCAACGTAATCTCGTGGACGAAGTCCAGAAAGTCTACCGCTCGCAGGGCGTCTACATCAACGATAAGCACATAGAGGTTATCGTACGGCAGATGCTGCGGCGCGTCCGCATCGAACATGCCGGCGATACCGACTTCCTGCCTGGGGAACTCGTAGACCGCCTCAAGTTCGAGGAGGCCAACGAGCGCGTTCTGGCGGAAGGCGGCGAGGCAGTCACGGCTGAACAGATGCTGCTGGGCATTACAAAGTCGAGCCTGCAAACAGACTCCTTCCTGGCGGCAGCGTCATTCCAGGAGACCACGCGCGTCCTCACCGACGCCGCCCTGGAAGGCACGGTTGACCGCTTGGTGAGCCTCAAAGAAAACGTCATCATCGGTAAGCTCATTCCGGCAGGCACCGGCATTCGCGCTCGAGAAGAGGCCGCGGCTTTGCGCAAACGTCAGGCTGCAGAGCAGGCTGCCGCAGTCCTCTTTACGGATGAAGGCGACACCGATGAAGATGCGCAGGAGGCAGTCGCCGCGTCTTCGAAGAAGCCGGCCGCTACGATGAAGGAACAAGCCACACGATTCTTCGGGGGAACCGATGGCGACGAACCCGTAGCGGAGGCTGCTCCGAGCGAACCCGTAGCGGAGGCTGCTCCGAGCGAACCCGTAGCGGAGGCTACTCCGAGCGAACCCGTTGCGGAGGCTCCTATCAAAGAACCCGCTGCGGAGGGCTCCTCGGAAGAACCCGCAGTCTAGCCGGTCGGCCTAATCTCATTGCAGATAGTTTGCCGAAATAGGCTAAAAGGGCGGGCGCATTCACCGGCTTAGAGCCTTAGTGAATGCGCCCTTTGTGATTCGTTGCGCGGAGACTCGAGTTTTCCGGCAAACCTGCTATCGCTGTCTGCGGGGAGTGTTTCGGTCGTCCGAATCGAGGATGATGGTTACCGGCCCGTCGTTGACAAGCGATAGCTGCATCATCGCTCCGAATTCACCGCTAGCGACGGGGATTCCCTGGTTGCGCAAGCTGCTGGCAACCTGTTCGATCAGAGGTTCAGCCTCCGCGGGCGGGGCGGATCGCGTAAAACTGGGTCGGCGCCCCTTGCGGGTCTCTCCGTACAGCGTGAATTGAGAGACCACGAGCACCGCGCCACCCACGTCCTGCACGGAGAGATTCATCTTGCCGCCGTCTTCACCGACGTCATCGCCAAAGATGCGCAACGTGGCAAGTTTTGCCGCAATATAGTCCGCTGCCTCGTCAGTATCGCCTGACTTCACCGCAACGAGCGCAACCAGGCCGCGGCCGATGCTTCCGATCAACTTCTCACCAACTTGTACGCGCGCTTCACTGACGCGTTGCACCACAGCCAACATGTGGGTATCCTATAGGAGAAATCTCGCAGTGACGGGGCTCTTGCACAGTATAGCATGTGGTTATGGACCCCCCGTCCTGCTATGTTCGTCTCCCTGCGGTATAATGGGGATTGTAGAGCGTAGCATACCAAGGGTGGTATGTGCGTTCGATTGGGTGGTGCTAACGCGCCTATCGAGTAGCGCAACGCTTGTTAGAGTGCACAAAGATGTGCTGACATCGTGTAGCGAACTGAGGCACAGCGTGACGTGTCCCTAGTAGGATACGTGGCAAGCGGTGTCTTTTGTGTGTTACGTGATTAGTTAGAGCAAGGCTTCCGGCCTGCAGTGCCAAAGGACGTAACATGGGAATGGGTCAAAGCCAGCAACCGAGAGACCAGGTTACCGACACGGAGCTTCCGGTACGAGACCCTGGCGATCTTGCAAACTACGACAACGACCAACTCATTGATTTCTATGCAAGCATGCTATTCGTGCGGCGCTTTGAAGAGCGCGTGGCCGAAATGTACTTGCGTGCCAAAATCGGCGGCTACTGTCATCTCAACATCGGCGAAGAAGCCACCGTCGTCGGCACGCTCAAGGCCCTTAAAGATGACGACTATTTCTTCGGCAGCTATCGCGAACACGGCTTTGCTATCGTCCGTGGTGTACCCCCCGGCGCCGTCATGGCTGAGTTATTCGGCAAACGTGACGGTTGCGCGCGAGGCCGCGGCGGCTCGATGCACTTGGTAGATCCCGATCGCCGCTTCATGGGCGGATACGGCATCGTCGGTGGCAGTATACCCCTATCCACCGGAGTCGCCTTCGCGATCAAGTACCGGGATAGCGACGAAGTCGTTATGTCGGTCTTCGGCGACGGCGCCACCAACATCGGGGCTTTTCACGAGGCGCTCAACATGGCCTCGCTGTGGAAACTGCCGAACCTCTTCATCTGCACGAACAACCAATACGGCATGGGCACCAGCGTCGCACGCGCCTCAGCGGTCACCGACCTTTGGAAAAAAGGGGTCGCCTACGATATCCCGGGGTACACAGTAAACGGTATGGACGTGCTTGCCGTCTATCAGCTCACGAAGAAGCTGGTGGAGGAAGTGCGCCGCACAAGCGAGCCGATCTTCGTCGAGTGCGTGACCTACCGCTATCGCGGCCACTCTATGGCAGATGCGGGCAAGAATTACCGTTCCGAAGAGGAGATTGCAGCCTGGCGTAAGCGGGACCCGGTTGAAAACTTCCGCGTGCGTTTACTTGAGGGCGAGATTTTCGACCAAAAGGACGCCGATGCCATTGAGGAGGAAGTGCTTGCCAAGGTGCAAGCAGCGGTGGATTTCGCCGAAGAGAGTCCCTTCCCTGACGTGGCCGACCTGCACCAATTCGTGTACGCAGAGGATGTGTAGGCATGACCGAAATGACGTACCGTGAAGCCCTCCGCGATGCCCTCATCGAAGAGATGGACCAAGACCCGAATGTCTTCATCATGGGTGAAGAGGTCGGCGTCTTTCAGGGCGCGTACAAAGTCACCGAGGGCCTGCTGGAACGATTCGGCGAAAAGCGGGTCGTTGACACACCGATCGCCGAGGAAGGCTTTATCGGTATCGGCACGGGTGCAGCGATGACGGGTTTGCGCCCCGTTGTCGAATTAATGACGATCAATTTCGGGATGGTGGCGATGGACCAGATCGCCAACCATGCCGCCAAGATTAGCTACATGTTCGGCGGCAGGCTCAAGTGCCCCATGGTGATTCGCGCTCCCGGTGGCGGCGGTCAGCAGCTCACGGCGCAGCACTCGCACAGCCTTGACGTGTGGTTTGCGTATATACCCGGCTTGAAGGTAGTCGCGCCGGCGGTGCCTGCCGACGCCAAAGGTTTGCTCAAGACCGCCATCCGAGACGATAATCCGGTAATGTTCTTGGAACATCTCGCGCTCTACAACACCAAGGGCGTGGTGCCGGAAGGAGAACATACGGTGCCCTTTGGCGAGGCGGACGTGAAGCGTATCGGCAGTGACGTGACCTTAATTGCGCACTCGCGGATGGTCCTCTATGCGTTGCAAGCTGCGGCCCAACTGGGCGAAGAAGACATCAGCGTGGAAGTCATTGACTTGCGGAGCATACGTCCGCTGGACGCAGAGACCCTTATTCACTCCGTGCAAAAGACCAACCGGTGCGTCATTGCGGAAGAAGAGCACCGCTCCTTTGGCGTGAATGCTGAGGTGGCCGCGACCATCTACGAGGAAGCCTTCGACTACTTGGACGCCCCTATCGAGCGCGTTGGCGGCGCTGAGGTGCCGATGCCTTACTCCAAACCCTTGGAGCAAGCCGTGATCCCCAGCCCGGAAAAGATTGCAGACGCCGTCAAGAGAACCCTTAACCACTAGGCCGGCAGTAGGAGGAACTACCCAAGTATGGCACGCGAGATCCCTATGCCCCGCCTGAGCGATACGATGGAAGAGGGAAGAGTCCTGCAGTGGTACAAGCAGGTGGGTGACAGCGTAAAGAAGGGCGAGTTACTGGCCGAAATCGAGACTGACAAAGCCGTGATGGATCTCGAGTCGGTTGAGGAAGGTACCCTGCTCGAACTTCTCGTTGCTGAGGGCGGTGCGGCCCCCTTGGGCGCTCCTATTGCGCTGGTGGGCGATGAAAGCGAGTTGGGCAAGCAGATTGCCGTTCCGGCACAGAACACGCCAGCGACAGAAACTGTACAACCAAGCGTTGCCGGGTCTGACGGCAGTACCCAAACAAAGCCTGCGCCCGCTTCGCGGCCCGCAGACGGTTCGGCCGCGAAAGAGGCATCCGGCCGCATCAAGGCGTCACCGCTCGCGCGCCGCATTGCCACCGAAGAGGGAATCGACCTACTGCAGGTTAAAGGCACCGGCCCCGGCGGTCGCATTGTCAAGGAAGACGTTGAGAACGCGGCACGCGATGCCGCAGTGGCTGACGACCCCGCCGCCGAACCAAGTTCCTCTGAGGTGGCATCGCTCTCACGCATGCAGTCCACAATTGTCCGGCGAATGCTTGAGAGCAAGACCACAGTGCCGCACTTCTACCTAACGCTGGAAATCGACATGGGCGCCGCCAAAGAATTGCGCGCACAGGTCAATGCCGCCTGGAGCAAGGAAGAACGGATTAGCTTCAACGACATCATCATAAGAGCCACCGCGCTCGCTCTCATGCGGCATCCGGATGCAAACGGCTCGTACCGGGACGGCGGTTTTGTCTATCATGATGAGGCGAATATTGGTATTGCCGTTGCCGTACCCAACGGCTTGCTGGTCCCCGTACTCAAGAATTGCGACACCAAGCCTCTCCGCCGACTGGCTGCGGAAGCGAAAGTGCTGGTTGAGCGCACCCGCGAAGGCAAGAACCGGCCCGGAGACCTAGAGGGCGGCACTTTTACGGTCTCGAATCTGGGCATGTTTGGCGTGCGCGACTTCTATGCCATCGTGAATCCGCCCCAGGCCGGCATAATTGCCGTCGGCACGATTGAGCCGCGTCCCGTCGTGCGCGAAGGAGAAATCGTAGTGCGAGACATTATGAATCTAAGCATCTCCGCCGATCACCGTATCCTCTACGGCGCCCCCGCCGCTGAGTTTCTGCGCGACTTGAAGGATCTCTTGGAAAATCCGTACAACTTACTGGGCTAAGAAGCTTGCCGCTTCACTTCCTTCGCCAATGCGTAGGGCGAACTGAGGGTTCGCCCTATTTGATTCCCAGGCCGTGCTTTCGGCAAGATGGAGTCAGTGTGCATTACGTTACACCCTATTGATCGCCAAAGGTGCGAGCACCGCCTGCAGGCGGGCGGAAGCACGTGAAAGAAAGTGGCTATGCCAGAAAAAACTTATGACGTTGTAATTATCGGCGGCGGGCCGGGGGGCTACCCCGCCGCTATTCGCGGCGCACAGCTTGGGCTCAAGGTCGCGGTGGTTGAGAAGGAGAAAGTCGGCGGGATTTGCCTCCACAAGGGCTGCATCCCCACTAAGGCTCTGCTGGAGTCCGCGGAGCACCTGCACCACGCCCGTGATGAGAGCGGTGCCTTCGGTGTCGTCGCTACCGACGTTTCTTTTGACTATGCCAAAGTGCTTGCACGCAAGTCCCAGGTGGTGGCTCAACTCCACAAAGGCGTGCAAAGTCTGCTGCAAAGAAACAAGATTGACGTATTCTATGGGACCGGAATGCTCACGTCGCCCCAACTGGTGCGCGTGGAGGGCAGCTCCGACGCCCAAGACCTGCGGGCCGCGAACGTCATCATCGCGACCGGCTCACGCCCGCGCAGCCTGCCGGGACTGGAGCTTGACGGCAAGACCGTGATTAGCAGCGACCACGCGCTTGAACTCTCGACGCTGCCAAAGTCCATCATCATTCTCGGCGCTGGGGCCGTTGGCGTTGAGTGGGCGAGTCTCTTCCACGACTTCAGTGTGGCGGTGACAGTTGTAGAAATCATGCCCACGTTGGTTCCTCTGGAGGATAAGGACATTGGCAAGGAGCTTGGCCGCTCGTTTACCCGGCGCGGCATCACCGTCAAGACCAACGCCAAGCTAGTCGTGGATAGCGTGAAGTCCGGCAAGAATTCCGTATCAGTGGACATCGAGGTTTCAGGCAAGAGGGAGTCCCTGGAAGCTAACGTGCTGCTGGTAGCCGTCGGTCGCACCGGCAATACTGAAGACATCGGTCTTGAATCGATCGGTGTTAAGACTGAGCGCGGCGTCATCCCGGTTGACGGTTATGGCCGCACGAACGTACCGCACCTCTACGCCGTCGGCGACGTTGCGGGCGGCTACTTGCTCGCCCACAAAGCCACGGCCGAAGGGCACGTCGCCGTCGAACACATAGCCGGTGAGGAGCCCTACCCGTTAGACCCCCTGCGCGTGCCACGCGCCACGTACTGCCGTCCTGAGATCGCGAGCATCGGTCTCTTGGAGGAAGAGGCCGTCGAGCAGGGAAGGGAAGTGAAAGTAGGTCGGTTCCCCTTTGCCGCGCTGGGTAAAGCACTCATAAAAGGGCAAACCGAAGGCTTTGTAAAGATGGTCTGCGACGCCAAGACCAGCGAAATCCTGGGCACACACGTCATCGGCCCGAACGCCACGGACATTGTCGCTGAGATGGGCCTGGCCCAACTGCTGGAAGCAACACCTCTGGAAGTCGGCCTCAATATCCATCCCCATCCCACGCTTGCGGAGGCGATCATGGAGGCCTCTTGGGACGTAGACGGCCGCGCCGTACACGTGTATCGACGACGCTAACCCCAAAGAACCTGATGTAAAGAACTTGGCTCGAATACGCCAGCTTGGAGAAATGAACCATGGCAACCAGATTTGACGTTCGCAACCCGGCGTTCTTCGATCTCGTACCGCAAGCCGCGGCGTTGGAGCGCGTGGCGGGCGGCTTTGCATTCACCGAAGGGCCGGTTTGGCGTGACGACAGTTTGCTGTTTAGCGATATACCCAACAGCCGCACCGTTTGCTGGCGCGAATCGCCTGAAGGTTTTTCCTTGAGCACCTATCGCACGCCTTCGGGCAATGCGAACGGCCTGACCCTTGATGGCGAGGGGCGTCTCATTTCGTGCGAACACTCCGCGCGGCGCGTGAGCCGGCAAGAGGCGGATGGTTCCTACATCACACTCGCCGACACCTTCCAGGGAAAGAAGCTCAACAGCCCGAACGACGTGGTTGTGCGTAGCGACGGCACCATTTACTTTACCGATCCGCCGTACGGCGTAGAAGACTTGGGGCTGGAGCCGGACTTGGACTTTCGCGGCGTGTACATGATAACCACCGACGGCGTGCTGCACCTCTTGGTGGATAACTTTGACCGCCCGAACGGTCTCGCCTTTTCCCCCGATGAGAAGACACTCTACATTGACGATAGCCGGCGGCGGCACGTGCGCGCGTTTACCGTAAATAGCGATGGCACGCTGACCGATAGCCGCCTGTGGACCGATATGAACTGCGCTGACGACGGCAGTCCGGACGGCATGAAGGTGGATACTAACGGTAACGTCTTTTGCACCGGACCGGGCGGCGTGTGGGTGATGAACCCGACGGGACACGTGCTGGGAAGAATCATTGGCGACGAGCAGCCCGCCAATCTTGCGTGGGGCGACGACGACTGGCGCACGCTCTACGTCACGGCCAAGACGAGCCTCTACCGAATCCGCCTAAACACCACCGGCATTCCCGTTCCAAACTCACAAAGCAGGAAATGAAAGACGGCCGCTTGGTTACGCCTACTCCGCAGGCGACCGCGTAAGACGCTCCCACTGCTTTGGGTCAATCACAACCGACGGCTGCACGGGCTGTACGCGGATCTCCTCCAGTAAGTTGACAAACTGCTTCACTTTGTCTATGCCTTCCTGCACCGAACCGTCCGGCTGCCAATTCTCATAGAAGTTCTGATGCAAGGAGCTTGCCTCTCTGAAGCAGGCGCTCAATAGAGAATTTCCCGTGTCGCGGGAAAGTTGGGTTACAACGTCGAAGAGCAGTCTATGCGAGTTGTGGTTCCAGCCTCTGCTCGCGGCGACTGCCTTCACGGCATGCGCGGCTGCGCCCCAGGCTTTTTCCGAGGCCTGTAGCCGGTCGCCCTTGTCGAATTCTTCCTGAGCCTGACGGACAAAGCGGCGGCTGAAAGCCGCATAGTCGTCCGCATTTGTTTGCTTGTAGTTCTCCATTGAATCATCTCCTTTTCTCACTATACCACTGAGCGTGATACCATTCAGCAGCGTGGACCAGAAAATATGGAGAGAGATTGCCGGTGTCTATCGGAGTAACACTCGTGACCGGAGCCACCGGCCAGCAAGGCGGCGCCGTGGCACGCGCTCTATTGGCTGAGGGCCAAACGGTTCGGGTGCTCACGCGGGACCTTGCCCGTGCCGAGGCGCTGATTGCCGACGGCGCCCGCGTAGTTGTGGGCGATATGACCGATCCGCTGCAGATGAAGCGCGCCTTCCAAGGCGTAGGCACCGCATTTCTCATGGGCACGCCTTATGCGGGCGGCCCGGAGGCGGAGTGGCAGCAGCTTGAGACCTGTATCAAGGCGGCGCAAGCTGCCCACGTGAGTCACGTCGTCTACTCCTCGGTGCAGCGCGCGAATGACCTGACTGATGTGCCGCATTATGGGCAGAAGTTTCGTGCAGAGCAGTATCTCCAAGCAAGCGGCATTCCCTGGACGACTCTGCGTCCGGTGTTCTTCATGGACAACTTTGGCGCGGAAGCGCTGGCGGGCAATCTGCTGGCCGGTCGGCTGCATGCTCCAATGCCGCCCCACATCGCAACGCAGCTTGTGGCCGTGGACGACGTCGGACGCGCTGCTGCCACAGTTCTGGCCGCGCCGGATGCCTGGGCAGGCAAGACCCTCGACCTGGCCGGCGACGAACGCACGTGGGAGGAGATTGCCCAAGACATCGGCGCGGCAATTGGCCGTACCGTGGATTTCTATCCGCTCCCGCCGGAATGGGTAGCCGAACACATGGGCGACGATTACGCGGCGTACTATGACTGGCTTTGGAAAGAGGGTTTCACCGCAAATGTAGCAGCAATGGAGGAGACGATTGGCTTCCAGCCCAAGGACTTCGCAACGTACCTCGCGGAGGCGCGCTGGACCCTCGACCTGCGGATTGAGCTAGAAGTGCACTCGCCGCGGTCGTTTTCGTGAAGCGGAAATATCCACCTAGGAGTATGGGGCACTCCGCTGCGTGGCTCTTTTCCGTTCATACTTCGACAAGCTCAGTACGAACGGCTTAAAGGGGGCTGCGTTGCCGTGGTCTCTATAGGCTGTGCGCCAATTGCTTTGAAAATTACACGGCTCATACTTCGACAAGCTCAGTACGAACGGCATGAAGGGGCTGCGTTGCCGTGGTCACTCGAAGCTGTGCACCAATTGCTTTGAGAATTACACGGCACTTTGGTCGGTCGTTCCCGCGAACAGCCCGCGGCCATGCGGGTACGGCACGGAAAACTACCCGTCGCTCACCACGAACTCTTCCGCCACCACCCCCGCGTCGATTGCCGCCTGCCGCGCGCCGATCTGCGCCTGCGCATGCGTCACCGCCTCTGCCAGTGGAACGAGCGTAAAGTCTTTGTCGGTGCGGAGTTTCAGTTCCACCGACTCATTCTTCAGCGTACGGCGGCTGACAGTGATGCGCAGCGGCATTCCCAAGAGATCGGCATCGGTGAATTTCACCCCCGGACTCTCGTTCCGATCGTCGAAGAGCACCGTAATGCCGGCCTCGCCTAGATCGGCGTAGAGTTGCTCCGCCGTCTGCATGACTGTTTCATCCTTCTGGTTCAGCACCACCAGGTATACGTGGAACGGCGCGACCGACACCGGCCAGATGATGCCTCTCTCATCATGAGAGGCTTCTACAACTGCCGCCATGAGGCGTTCAACCCCAATGCCGTAGCACCCCATCACCATGGGATGCTGGGCGCCGGTTTCATCGCGGTACTGGGCTTTGAGCGCCGCCGTATACTTCGTCCCCAACTTGAAGATATTGCCCACCTCGATGGCGCGCTCCAAGCGCACCGGCCCACCGCAACGCGGGCAGGGAGCGCCTGCATACGCGCTGGCAATATCCGCTACCACGTCGGCCGAATAGTCACGGCCGTAGTTCACGTTGTGCAGGTGGAATCCTACCTTGTTCGCCCCAGCTACCAGGTTGGCGGACTGCGCCACCAGGTCGTCCACAACGACCTCCACGCCGGTCACACCTATCGGCGAGGCGTATCCCGGCACGATCCCATACTCGCTCAGTTCCCCTTCGATAGCGGGCCTGAGTGCCGTAGACTTCGTGGCGTTCGTCAGCTTGGTCTCGTTCACCTCCATGTCGCCGCGCACTACGGCAAAGATTAGGCCCCGGTCGCCCATGAAGAAAGCGGCTTTTGCAGTGCTCGTCTCGGGAATGTCCAGCAAGGCCGCCAACTCCGCAATCGTCTTCGTGTCCGGCGTTGCCACTTCTTGGAGGGGTTGCGGCTCGCCGCCGTCGACCACGTCCTTGCGAAAGGTTGCAATCTGCCGGTTTGCACTGAGTCCGCAGGCATCGCAGAGAACTAGCGTGTCCTCCCCAACCGGCGTAAGCGACATGAATTCATGGGCCATGGTGCCGCCCATCATGCCCACATCGGAATCGACTGATATCACGTCCAGCCCGCTGCGGCGAAAGATGTTGAAATACGCTTGGTAGACCTCTGGATAGTAGCGATCCAAGTCCTCCTGCGTGATGTGGGCGCTGTAGGCGTCCTTCATGGTGAACTCGCGCAATCGAATCGCCCCGGCGCGCGGACGCGGCTCATCGCGAAACTTGGTCTGTATCTGGTAGAGCATCACCGGCAGTTGGCGGTAGGAGTGGACGTTATAGCCAATGAGGCTCGTGATGACCTCTTCATGGGTCATGGCGAGCACCAGGTCGTGATCGGCGCGATCTTTCAACCGCACCAGGTCATCGCCGATGTCGTACCAACGACCCGTCTGCTGCCAGATTTCCGCAGGCTGCACGACCGGCATGGTGAGTTCCTGTCCGCCGATAGCATCCATCTCCTCGCGCAAGACCTGCTTGATTCTTGCTGCCACGCGGTTGCCGAGCGGGAGCAGGCTGTAAATACCGGATGCGAGTTGACGGATGTAGCAGCCCCGTACCAGCAACTTGTGGTTGGGCACTTCTGCTTCCGCAGGGTCGTCGCGTAACGTCTCACAGAGTAAGTTTGAGCGTCTCATGATATGGACAATGCTCCGCAGTAATGCTTTCTTTCTAGGCTAGTCAACGATAATAGTGTATCGGGAAGTGAATTCAGTGTATCAGAATCCCGATGGCGGGTACGCCGGCAACGCGGCGGAAACGGCGCTCTATCCGCTATGGCCGTCGCCAGGAGCGACCGTCCCGGGCAATGAGGGCATCGGCCTCCGGCGGTCCCCAGCTACCGGCCTCGTAGTTCGGGAAGTTGCTGGCGGGGCTGGAATCCCACGCCTCAATAATGGGCGTGATCAAGCCCCAAGCATACTCGATCCATTCACTGTGGGCGAAGAGCGTACGGTCGCCTCGCATTATGTCGAGCAAGAGCGTCTCGTAGGCCGGTGGAGCTCACCATTGAAAAGCGATTCATAGTCGAAATTCATGCTCACAGGTTGCACGCGAATAGTTTGACCGGGGGATTTTACGCGGAATTGCAGCGAAAAACCCTCGTTGGGCTGCACACGGATGACGATGGCATTCGGGTTCACCGTATCAGCGGGCATGAGCCCGAAGAGCAAGTGCGGCACCCGCTTGAATTGAATCGCGATTTCCGTTACCTTTTTCGCCATGCTCTTGCCGGAGCGTAGATAGAACGGTACGCCCTCCCAGCGCCAGTTGTCGATGTGGAGCTTCAGCGCGGCGAAGGTCTCGCGGTTTGAGCGCGGGTCGGTATCTTCCGCTTCTCGGTACCCCTTGATGTATTCTCCCTGCACCCATCCCTGACCGAATTGGCCGCGCACCGCCCACTGATCGAGCTCTGAGAGCGGTATCTGCCGGGTGGCGCGCAAGACCTTGATCTTCTCCGCGCCAACGGCCTCAGAATCGAACACCACCGGTGGGTCCATCGCCACCAGTGAGTAGAGCTGCAACAGGTGATTCTGGAACATGTCGCGCATTGCGCCGGACTCTTCATAATACCCGGCTCGGTGCTCTATTCCCAAGCTCTCCGAAGCTGTGATCTGCACGTGGTCTACGTAACGGCGGTTCCAAAGCGGCTCGAAGATATGATTGGCCAGCCGGAAAACCAGGATATTCTGCACCGTCTCCTTGCCGAGATAGTGGTCGATGCGATAAGTCTGGGATTCGGAAAAGACGTTCGCGAGTTGCGCGTTGAGCGTTTGGGCGGTCGTGAGGTCTCTGCCGAACGGCTTCTCGATTACGACACGCCGCCAAGACGACTCTTCCCCAATCGCCTGATGAAGTCCCACAGCCCCTAGCTGCTGGATCACATCTGAATATACGCTGGGAGGTGTCGAGAGATAGAAGACGTAGTTGCCGCCGCAGTTGTGATTCTTTGAGACCGCATCCAACAACTCCGCAAGTTGCTGAAAGTCTCTACGGTTGCCATAGTTGCCGGAGATGTAATACAGCCGCTGCGCGAATTTTCCCCACGCATCCCCATCAACCGCTCCCGCAGACTCGCGCACTGCGGCCTCCATCTCATCGCGGAAGACTGCGGTATTCCACTTGCTGCGGGAAAAACCCACAATCGCGAAGTCTTCCGGGAGCAGCCCACGCTGCTGCAAACTATACAGTGCGGGCACGATCATGCGGCTCGTCAAGTCGCCGGTAGCACCAAAGATTACAATGGCGCATCCCTCAAGCCCACGCGGCACAGTCGCGCTGTCCTCCAGTCCGGCAGTTTGCGGGGCAATTTGCATTGATGTCTTCCCCTATTTGGCTGTTAGCATCATTCTTGCAACACATTATAGCGTGTGGCGCGCGAAAGTGACCGTCTGGTACGCAGCCACCGGCCCTTCGCAGCATTACGCGTCCACAGCCGTGATTGCACCAACCCTCGCGCCAATTCGTGCAAATGGTGCTTGATGAAGTAACGTACTCAGTTGACAAGATAAGGTTTGTCGCGCTATGGTTGCGAGGAACTCACTGTAGGCTCAGGTGTATTGGTTGGTTCTCGGCAATGTGTAGTTATGGGATTGACAAGGCCGTAGAGACCGTATAAGAAGCCCCCATCAACGACGAGCCAGTCAACCATTTGCACCGCCGGCATAATTGAGGTTGCTTGCCTCTTTAGAGTTCAATTGGAATCGCGGCGACACTTCATTGAGAAGTTAACCATCTTTACTGCAAGGAGGCCTTGTCCCCATGTTGAAATACACCGGTCGGCTTGTGGCTGGAATAGTTGGCGGTCTGATAATCGCCCTGTTGGGCAGCATACTGTTGACAATTATGTTCGCCAGCGCCGAGGATAGCAATGGTAGCAATGTTGGTTTAATTGGATTCTTTGCTCTATTTGCATTGAGCTTGCTCATCGCCATTAAATCTAGATCGGCGGGCAAGGCCTGGCGGACGATTTTCTTCCTATCGTCTGCTTTTTCATTCGCGCTGCCATTGTCCACCATCATCTTCAGCGGAAGAATCATGTCTGAGACCGAGTCTGGCGCGGAGGCAGTCGGCGCAGCGATAGGCGGCGGGCTAATTGCCCTGTTCGCTGGCTTCGTCGGATTCTTCCTTGGCGTAGTGTTCTTGATACTCGGCTTCGTCGTTGGGCGAGGTGATGTTGACGCTCACACATCGCAGCCCCAACAAGCGCCTTTGCCAACGGAGGAGCCTGATAGCTAGTCCTGAAACCCTTGGATTCCTGCTTGGGTGGGAATGAGAAACTGGAATGCAATAGGCTGTGAAATCGGTCAGTCGATAGGCCTAGTTGGGTCAGCTCAATTTGGTCAGCACGTGCTCGATTTCAGCAAGACCCTGCTCGTAGTCCGCACCGAGGTGAACGCGTAGCACGCGCCGCCCGTGTCCCTGCAAGGAGCGCATGTCCCCGAGGGCCTGCGCCTGGATGAACGTGCCAAACGAATAGGGCGCACCGGGTATCGGCACGTCATCGGCGATGCCGGCAGTAAGTTGTAGGCAAACTGCGGCATTGGGGCCGCCTTTGTGCAGTTGTCCCGTGGAGTGGAGGAACCGCGGGCCGTAGCCCAGCGTGGTGGCCGCTCGTGTGGCGGCGCGAAGCGCGTGGCGGATTGCCTGCAAACGGTCATGGACCGCGCTGTCCTGCGGCAGATTCGCCATCAGCGCAACGTAGTCGCCGGGCACCACGTGCTTGAGGAACCCGCGCAACGCTTCCGCAACCGTTTCACCCTCACAATCGCCATAGAGGGTTAGAGCACCTTTAGCGACAGCCGGGCTCTCGTCAGGAAGCGCGCCATCCTCCCGGTATGTCTGCAAGAGTACGGCGGTGTTATCCTTGCTCTCTTTGACGTTCGGTTCGTCGAAGGGGTTGACGCCCAGCAGGTGGCCGGCGACCGCTGTTGCCACTTCCCAACGGAAGAATTCTTGCCCCAAGTCCATTCGATCCGTCATCTCCAGACGGATAACCGGGTGTCCGGCCGCTGCCAGCGACTTGAGCTGCTCCGCCACTTTGCCCTTGCCTGCGCCTGACAGACCAATGTGCACAAAGACCCGATCAGCGCCGTACATCTCCGGTTCGCAAAGTTCCTCGCCTTCCACCGGGACCACGCCCACGCCTTGTTTGCCGAGACTCTCGGCCACAAGCTGCTCGAGCCACCAACCCAGCGTGTTGATTTCCGGCGCGCAAACGAGCGTAAGCTTGTCTCGCCCCTGCCGGGCATAGGTTGCAATCTGTGCCCCCAACACAAAACCGGGATTATCTACGGCGGCAACGTTCGGCCCGCAGCGCCGTATCATTGTTGCAGCACGCTCAAGAAAGTCGGCCACGTCCATGCCGATGAGGGCCATGGGCACCAAGCCGAAGAACGAAAGCGCCGAATACCGGCCGCCGATGTCAGCGGGATTGCGGAAGACGTGACGAAAGCCGCGCGCCGTGGCGTCCTCATCCAGGGACGTGCCGGGATCGGTAATGGCAATGAAATTCACGCCGGGTGATGGGGTCCCGGACTGCGCAACCTGATCCCAGAAGTAGCTGAAGAAGGCATTCGATTCGCCGGTAGTGCCGGACTTGCTCGATACCACGAATAGCGTACGCTTCACGTCGACGGCATCATGCACCGCCTGCACAGCGATCGGATGAGTACTATCGAGGACATGAAGCTGTAACCAGCCGGGCGCCGAGCCAAAGGTAGCGCGGCAGACATCGGGACAGAGACTGCTGCCGCCCATGCCGAGAACTACAACATCGTTGAAGCCTTCTGCCCGTGCCGCGTTGACGACGGTGGCGATCTCCTCCAGCCCGGATCGCCGCACGTCCGCCACCACGTTCAGCCAGCCCAAGCGGTTGCGAATTGACGCTTGAGTCTGCGGATCGTCAGACCAAAGACCGGCGTCTTTCTGCCAGAGGCGTGCGCCTACGTCTGTCTGCGCGAGCGTAGTCAACGACTGCGCAATTGCAGCGTCTGCGGTGTCGGTTTGCCTTGCCATTGCTATGTAGCGGCGACCAGCTCTGCGCACACCTGCTCTATCCGTTCGAGCAGAGCGTGGTAGGGCTGTACGAACTTGTCCACGCCTTCTTGCTGGAGCTGCCGTGTCATGGCCTCGTAGTCAACACCAACGGCTGAAAGGGCATCCAACACGGCCTGCGCTTCTGCCGCACCCGTATCTACCGTTTGGGCAAGCGTGCCGTGATCGCGGAACGCGTCCATGGTGTCGTCCGGCAAGGTATTCACCGTGTGCGGGCCAATGAGGGTATCCACGTACATCACGTCTGAGTAAGCCGGATTCTTCGTGCTGGTGCTCGCCCACAGCACGCGCTGTACGCGCGCGCCTTGCGCTTCCAGCTTGCGGAAGCGCTCGGACTTGAAGAATTTCAAGAAATGCTGGTAGGCAACCTTCGCGTTGGCGATCGCCACCTGACCCATGAGTTCCTGCGCACCCGTTTCGCCGGCCTGGACTCGCGCCTCGAGCAGTTCGTCAGCCAAGGTGTCGATGCGGCTCACGAAGAAGCTTGCTACTGAAGCGATCCGGTCGATGGGCTCGCCCGCCGCCGCGCGTGCTTCCAGAGCGGATATATAGGCTTCGGCCACATTGTCGTAGTCGGTGAGTGAAAACATCAGCGTGATGTTTACGTTATGTCCCTCGGTGAGCATCTGCTGCACCGCCGGCACGCCCTCGTCAGTTGCCGGAATCTTGATCATCAGGTTCGGGCGGTCCACCTGCTGCCAAAGGCGGCGCACCTCAGCGATTGTGCCCTCCGTATCGAAGGCGAGTTCGGGCGACACCTCAAGACTGACCAAGCCGTGCTCGCCGTCGCTGGTATCGTACACCGGTCGCAGCACGTCGCAGGCAGACTGGATGTCGGTTATCGCGACCGCCTCGTAGATTTCCGTCGTACTCTTCCCGGCGGCATGGAGCGCGCGCAACTGGTCGCGGTAGTCATCGCTGCCGCTGATTGCCTTCTCGAATATGGCAGGGTTCGACGTCATCCCCCGCAGTCCGTCGTTATCGACTAGAGCTTGAAGTTGGCCTGATCGCACTAGGCCCCGACTGATGCTATCCAACCACACACTCTGGTCAAAGTCCTGCAATTGCACGAGTCTATTTCTTTCCGCCATAGTTTCCTCCTATTTATTGCCAGGTAAATGTTTCGGTCGAGTAAAAACGTAGAGAACAGTTTCATTCTTGCCAAGCGCAAGCAGTAACCCTACCATCACTATCAGCGATACACATCGCCCGATTCGTCATTCCCACCGTTCAAACCGTCACTTCAGCCGCCCAATCCGTCATTCCTACCGGCCAAGTCCGTCATTCCTGTCGCTCAATCTGTCACTTCAGCCGGTTAGTCCGTCATTCCCGCTTGTCAATCCGTCATTCCCGCGAAAGCGGGAATCCATCTTCTTCTCCGTGCCGCTCATACCATCCCACGCGCAACAGCCACACCGTCAAGGCGCCAACAAATCACCAAACGACGCACCCTACGGCGCCTCCAACTCCTCCGGCTTACCCAGACCAGCATCTCGCTCCGCCTGCTCCAATGCCGTCACTTTGGCAAGGCGGCGGACGTGCCGCTCTTCACCGGTAAACTCGGCAGACAGGAATGCCGCCACCAACTCCCCCATCAACGCTGGGCCCACCACACGAGGGCCGAGGCACAGCACGTTCACATTATCATGCTCGACAGCTTGATGTGCCGAATACACGTCGTGACAGAGGCCCGCGCGAATGCCGCGCATCTTGTTCGCCGCAATGCTTGCGCCCACGCCGCTGCCGCAGAGCAGGATGCCGCGATCCACCTCACCGCGCTGCAGTGTTTCGCCCAGCATGCGAGCGAAATCCGGGTAATCGTCGTCCGGATCATGCTGATGCGGGCCAACGTCAACCACAGAGTGACCCGCAGCCTCAAGCCACTGCTTCACCGTGTCCTTGCTGGCCAGTCCGTTGTGGTCGGCGCCGATTACAATGCGCATCTACTTTCTCCCGCTCTATCCTACCGGATTTGGAAAGCAAGTTGCTAGACTTTGCAGTTGGTTCCGGAGAGGCAATTGCTTGCTGTTCAATGCGTGCAGACAACACGGGATGCCTGATGTCACTTGTATGCTCCAACTGGCTGGGAAATAGGTAAATGTGTTACGGCAGCGCGAGGTGCGCATCGACTGTCATTCCGAGCATAGCGAGGAATTTAACATTTTCGCGCAAGGCAACCATCCCCAACCGACAACACTCTGGACCCCTCACTCCGGTCGGGATGACATGCGAAAGTCGCAGAACAAAGTCTGTGGCTCACGCGCATCTGAAAGGTGGCGCTTCACGCAAGACACACTGTCTGGCAGCCGCAGGCGCCCTCTCGCGTCAAACGGCTCCATCCCACCGCACCTGATGCTCTCCAGCATCTAACGTCTGCGTAACCGCCTGGAACCGAAAGCCGTAGCGCTCAACACTCCGTGCAGCCACCGACCGGCCGTCAATGAGAACATCCCCCTGCCAATTATCGGCTACCAGCACGAGGAGCGTGGCCTCATCAAGAGGAGCGCCGACGTGGAGTCTGGCTCCAGATTCGCTCACGTCGCCGAATGTCACCGAGCGGCGGCTGCGCTCCCAATCGTTTATCTGCTGCGCTGTCCACCACGGCAAGCCTTGCTCCCGCGCATATCGCACCACGTCTGCCATAGCCGTCGGCACACCGGGCCGGAAGACATGGTGCGGATGGAAGAGGTAATGCGCAACGCCGTAGTGGTGCTTTACCCGGTCCAACAGCGGCTCAGCGATGCTGTACGGCGCAAACTGGCCGATCGGCGCATCCGGATCGTCGACCGGGTGCACCATGTCCTGTGTCAAGAGATTGACTTCGAGTACGTCGTATACTCTACCCGATTCCGGATCCATCGGGAACCAGGGATGGGTACTGCCAAAGAGATGGCCCGTGTTGCCGCGCTTGGAGGGGCCTTTGGACTGATCGAGAGGAATGCCCACCTGCTCCAGCCAGTCGAAGAACTCCAGGCAGCCCTGCCAGCGCGTGTAGTGGTTCTTGTTGCTCGTAATTACGTCGAGTCCGGCTTCCCGCCGCAGGAATTCCCACTGAAAGACAATATCGCCATAATTCCATCGCGTAGGTTCCTCGCCGGACAATGCGTCGTAGTGGAGGCACAGTTCGCTGCCGTACGCCGCGACCGCCGCATAGAGTTCAGATGTGTAGCCGGGGTACTGAATGCACCACGTGGAGTGGACGCCGAGCTGTCGCGTGTTCTTCAGAAGTTGGAATGCACGGTCGAGGACATTGTTGTCCGAGTCGTGGGAAAGGTGCGCCACCGCTTCTAGCTCGCCCGGCCAATACCAGAGCAACGGGAGCGCGGTCCCGGTATGCAGCGCGCAATAGAAGATGCTGCGCAGCAGGATGGCGCGCAGTTCGTCGCCGACGGCTTCGCGGAAGTACGGCACCTCAGTATCGGACGTGCGGTCCACTTCCCAGTCCAAGACGATGCCGTCGTCGCACTTAAGAATTCCCTCGTCGATCTGCGCCGTGCCGTCCGGCGCGGGTTCGCCGTCATGCTGCACGGGCTTTCCCTGCAACATGTGCAGGATGCACCAGGGCAAATCCGCCGCGCAGTAGACACTCAACCCCTGTT
Source organism: Chloroflexota bacterium (assembly GCA_965216245.1). Classification (GTDB taxonomy): domain Bacteria; phylum Chloroflexota; class UBA11872; order VXOZ01; family VXOZ01; genus VXOZ01. The sequence goes on along the minus strand of OZ244145.1, from coordinate 2,640,049 downwards.
GGAGTCGGTAGACGCTCACACCAACGCCAATGCGCTTCTGTTCGACATCGCAGAGATTGGCTAGCACGGTAGCGCCCGCCGCCCGTGCCGTAACGGCGTCCCAAACGTGCAGCGACGAGTGAAGATCACGCACCAGCGGATGGTTCGGCTGGGTGACCTGGAGAAACGCTTCGTGAGCGCCGGTTTGTGTGCGCACGCCGAAGAGGTCGTCCAGGCCGCTCGTACCGCCCAGTCCAATCAGAGCGCCGCCGGCCGCTACGAAACCATAGAGCCTGCCCATTTCCGGTGTTGTGACCCCGTGGTGGGGCAGGATGATGATCTTCAGTGTTTGCAGCGCGTCCGGCAGCGTGGCTGCATCTACACGCGTGAAAGGAACGCCCGCGTGGGCCAGAATCTCCAGGATGTATGCGCTGCGTGTCGTGCAGCTCCCTTGCTGCAGGTAGACCCCCAGGGGTTGAGTGCCCGGGTGCATATTCTCGCTCCGTATGGTGGCGCGGCAACTCTTAGTTGCGGTGACCCGCATCAATGCGACTCTAGCTTACCGTTGAGTATCGCTCAGGACGGGAACTTGCGCGCAAGCCCTCGAGAGAAGTCTTTTGCGATGTAAACGAGAACGTCTAGAAGCTATCTCATAAATCGGTTCGATAGCCGATTCGTGCTTCGACAAGGGCTTCGCGCAGCACTCAGCACGAACGGATTCTTGCCTTTTCCGTTCGCCCCCGTATCGTGTCGATACGCTGTATCGAGTACGGGGCAGGCTCTGAGCCTGCCTGTCCTGAGCTTGACGAAGGGTCGAAGGGTAGGTCTACACAGAGCGATGTATTTATGAGACTAGCTCTAGTCACTCTTGAGACTCAATGGCTGACCGATCTCATGGATGCGAATCAAGTTTGTGGTACCGCCCACGCCAAACGGCATGCCCGCCGTAAAGACGACCGTATCGCCGTCCTTCACGTGGCCTGCACGCTTTGCCAGCGCCACGGCCTCCCGCATCGCCATATCGGTGTCCGACTTCACTGATGCCAGCAATGGCACCGTTCCCCAGCTAAGGGCAAGCTGGCGCCACACAGACAAGTCAGGCGTTACCGCAAGCAGTTGCACGTGGGGACGCAAGCGAGCCAGCATGCGGGCAGTGTATCCCGATTGCGTGAGGGCAATGACCGCGGTAGCACCCAGCTCTTCCGCTATGCGATGCGTCGCGGTTGCAATCGCGTCGGTGGCATCGCTGGCGTCAATTGCGGCAAAACTCTCCACGTGTGGGTCGACGCTGGTTGCAATGCGGGCCATAACCGCCACGGCCTCAACCGGATATGGGCCGACGGCAGTTTCTCCGGAAAGCATCACCGCATCACTGCCATCCAAGATTGCATTCGCCACGTCGCTGGCCTCTGCCCGCGTTGGCACGGGATGCTGCATCATTGACTCGAGCATCTGCGTGGCCGTAATGACCGGCTTTCCCCGTACGCGCGTCTTCTGAATGATGGCCTTTTGATGCAACGGCACCTCTTCCGGCGGCACTTGCACGCCCAGGTCTCCCCGCGCCACCATGATGCCGTCCGCCGCGGACAAGATGTCGTCGAAGTTGGCGATTGCCTCCTGGGTCTCGATCTTTGCAATTATCGGAATCTTCGCGCCGTAGTTCAGCATTAGTTGCCGCAGAATTTCAACATCCGTGGCCGAACGTACGTAGGAAAGCGCTACCCAATCCACCTCTTGTTCAACGGCAAAGCGCACGTCCTCCCAGTCCTTCGCGGTGAGACTGGGCAAGTTGAGACTCTTGCCCCTCACGACAACAGCCTTGCCACTCACGAGTTCACCGCCGCGAACCACGCGCGTGACGACTGCCGTTTGTCCCGATTCAACGCGTATCGCTACCACCTCCACCGCGATCAGTCCATCGTCGAGCAGAATGGTGTCGCCCGGTCGTGTTTCCGCAGCAAGCCCGGCGAAACGCACAGGCGCCACTTCGCTGCTGAGTGCTTCGGGGTCAACCGATTTGGCGTAATCCTGCAGTCGCTGGCGCGCTGCCGCATCGGTATCATCGCCGTCTACGGTGAGAATTAGCTGTCCGCCTGGCGGGAGCCGCAGCGGCGCATCGGCAATGGTGCCTACACGCACTTTCGGGCCCTGCAGATCGGCAATGATTGGCAGGTTAGCGCCTTCCGAGGCCGCCAACTGGCGAAGCAACTCAATTGTCTGGGCCTGTGTCTCGTGGGTGCCGTGCGAGAAGTTTACGCGCGCTACGTCAAGGCCGCTCCGCAGCATGGCGCGCAGCGATTCTTCATTCGCCGACGCCGGTCCAATTGTGGCAACAATGCGAGTGCGCCGCATAGCCGTTATTCCAACCAGCCTTTCTGCGTCAAGTACTCGTCACCGATCAAACCCAAGAGAACTGGAGTCGTGGCGCCTGGATGATGCTCGAGCCGAGCGAACTCAAAGTATTGCGTATACAGCGTAACCCCGTTCACTTGCACCTCATCCGCTGCCGCAGCAATTGGGCTGCCGAATGCTTCACCACCATTATTGTTGGTGTAGTAGCTAACGAACACCTGGTCAACGGCATACTGCGTTTGCGTGGAATTCGAATCCGACTGCGTGGAACTGGCAGTTGAAGTCCCGCCGGATCGCAAAATTGAGCTGAGCGGACTTTGCACCACGCGATCGCCATCCTCGTCCGTCACGATCTCCAATCGAGACCGCTGGAAGTACTGTACCGTCTTGCCATCCTCGCCGATGGCATCGGTTCGGGGAAAACCGAATCGCACTATGCCGCCGTGCGTATTGAATAAACTGAGAAAGGGCTCTCTAATTGTATGTCCGGTGATCTCGCTATATGTCGCATCATCTGATTCTGTTTGCGGGGGCGATTGCGGTGTGGCGGGCGAAAACCACTGCCAGTACGGGCCGTTTTCTCCGGCCACGAGGAGAAGGGATTTCTCCCCACTGGTAGCAAACATGACATCGCGGATGGGCGACACTTCAGCCGGGATGTCGAGAACGACCCAGGTTACACCGGCATTCGTAGAGCGATAGATCGCGTCTTCTGCCACCAAAAGCAGATTCCCCAGCGCATTGGGCTCTACGAGCAGTTGCTGAGCCGTCTCTATTGGCAGTGCCCCAATCAGGGACCATCCATCCGCGCGATTGTTCGACAGATAGAGACCGCTCGGCGTGGCGGCGTACAGTCGTGTTGACCCGCTTTCCGTGACGGCAAGACCAAGTATGGACTCCTCCGGCAAGCCGCTATTCGCCAGGTGCCAGTTGGCGCCGTCGTCTTGCGATCGGTAGAGGCCGCCCACAGTCGTCGTAGCGGCATAAAGGGTACCGGACTGCGTTGGATCGGTAGCAATGTGCACCGCGCCCGCCACGTGCCCGAGACGGTCGCTGGGTAGTCCGGTGTTGATACTGCGCCAGTAGAGCCCGCCGTCTTCGCTGCGGTAGGTGCCGGCCAACTCGGTTCCGGCGTATACAATTTGCGCATTCTGCGTATTATAGGCTATGGCAATGACCGGATCCACAATTCCTGGAAGGTGGGCCCAGGTCTCTCCACCGTCAATGGTCCGGTGAACCCCTAGCGAACTGGCCGCCAGACCTGAGTTAGCAATAGTGGGGTGCGGCGCTACCAGCCAGGGCAAGTTGGTGGTGACCCACACCTGCAGATCGTCCGCCCATGTCTCTGAATCAAGGGCATTGAACCAGAACTCCCAGACAGGCAGTGCTTCCCCCGTTAGCGAATCGGTTTGGGAATGCCACGGCGTGCCCGATGCCGCGCCCGCCGCGTCAACGGCGACCAGCCAGAGCGCCAACGCCAATACGATTGCGAGGACGCCATGGTAGATACTACGCTTGGCGCCAACTCTCGTCGCTCCGGCATCATTGCTCTGCAGGCACAAGACGGATACGTTGCCCAACCCTGATCGCGTCGACATCTTCAATTTCATTGATCTCAGCCAGGACTTCCACAGTCGTATTATACTTGCTTGCAATGGTACTCAGCACCTCGCCCGGTTGCACGATATGAAACTCGGGCGTGGTCGATACTACCGGCGTGCTCGCAGAAGGGGGACTGGTAGAAGCAGGCGCTTCAGGTGTAATGCGGACGATTTCGCCGTCCTGAGCGAGAGGTACACGACCGCCGGACGCGTTATCTCGACTTAAGAACCACATTGCACCGCCGCCACCGACCAAGAGGATTGCGATCCCAAGACAAACGGTCAAAAGCATCCGATGGCTGCGGCTTTGGGATAACGGCCGCAAGTCGCTGCGCCTGCCGACTGAGTGCCAGCGTTGTGCGGGAGCGCGAGGGAGGAGCGATGTGTCGAGTGGGGGAAGAGATTCTTCTTGCAGTTTCATGCGGAGATTACCTGCCATTGCCTGAACGAATAGAGGAGGGAAATCTGGGAAGAAAAACGAGCGAGGAAGCGATCCTATCGCCCTAGCCAAAGGCGTAGACGAGGATCAGGTCATTCACATTGGTGTTCGTCGGCCCGGTAACCAGGAGGGCATTGGTCTGCTGCAAGAAGTGGTAGGAGTCGTTGTGGGTGAGGAATGTCAACGGATCTAAGGCTAGCGCTCGCGCCTGTGCGAGTACCGCGCCATCCGCTATACCGCCGGCCGCGTCGGTTGGGCCGTCGGTGCCGTCAGTCCCTACCGCCATCACCGCGACATCCTCCCAGCCATCGAGAGCGAGTGATGCGGCAAGCGCCATCTCTTGATTACGCCCGCCTTTGCCTTCACCCCGCACCGTAACCGTAGTTTCGCCGCCGAAAATGAGACACGCCGGTGGAGGGAGTGGTGAGTGGTGACGAATCAGACCCTTGGCGACTCCAGCCATCACCTTGGCAACTTCCCGCGCCTCCCCTTCCACCCAGGTGGTGACCAAGAGTGAATTATACCCCAATTTCGTTGCTGCGTCCAGTGCAGCGCGGGCCGCGATTTCATTGCTGCCGACCAGAATACCGGCCGTGCGCGCAAAGATCGGGTCGCCCTCTTTGGGAGTTTCCGGGATGGATTCACTTAGGCCGCGCTCAAGCTGCGCGCGCACTCTCTGGGGAATGGCGTCCTGCAGGCCGAACTTCCCCAAGAGGTCCCATGCGTCCTGGAAGGTGGTCGTATCGGGCACGGTAGGCCCCGATGCAATGAAGTCGAGCGGGTTCCCAACTACGTCGGAGAGGATGAGGGCGATCAGTGTGCCAGGCGCCGCCGCCCGCGCCAGCCCGCCGCCTTTGACCTGGGAAATGTGCTTGCGGACCGTATTCACCTCGTTGATGGTGGCGCCGCTGCGCAGGAGCAGGTCGGTAAGCTGCTGGAGATCGTCCAGCGTAATCTCCCCTGCCGGCAACTCCATGAGCGCTGAACCTCCGCCGGAAATCAAGCAAAAAACGAGGTCATCTTCACCTGCCCCCGACGCCAACTGCAGAATGCGCTCGGTGCCCCGCAAACCATGCTGATCCGGCACGGGGTGTGCTGCCTCAATCATCTCTATCCGTTGCGTGGCAACAGCATAGCCCTCCTTGACGTTGACCACACCGCCCTCGAGGCGGTCGCCAAGAATCTCTTCCAGCGCCTGCGCCATGGGTCCGCTGGCTTTGCCCGCACCCACGACGAGTATGCGCCTATAAGAGTCCAGGTCGTACGTGCGGTCTCCAACTTCTAACCGCGTGCCCTCTCGACGCACGCAGTTGCGCACCGCCTGCGCGGGGTCTACTGCTTTCAAGGCCGTCGCCAGCACCGTCATCATGTCTTCACGTTGTCGCGCCGTAATGCCCATCATGCCGTGCCATTTCCTCCCAACTGCGTGAACCCCCACTCAGCATAGTGTAGCCGAGCACATGCGGGGATGCGAGCAGGGCACGGTGGCGGCTACAATAGTACCTTAGAGGGTGTGTGAAAAGAGTATCCATTCATCCTTCGACAGGCTCAGGACGAACGGATACTGGCTTTTTCCGAGGGATTTTTCTTTCTTGCCGTTCGTGGTGAGCTTGTCGAACCATGAACGGCGCTTGGCTGAGAACTTCCCACACAACTCTTAGTGGGATCATGCGATTCTGCTCTTCACAGCGACGCTCTCACTACACAGCGAAAAGAACCACGTACCACTGCAGCGAAAGGGCACTCCCATGAGCGGAACCTGGCGGGCGGGCATCATTGTTTTCATAGCAAGTTTCTGTACTCTGGTCGTCGAGCTCACTGCGGGGCGAATGGTCGCCCCTTATTTGGGGGTCTCGCTGTACACCTGGACCAGCGTCATCGGAGTCATGCTGGCCGGCATTAGCCTGGGGAACTATGTCGGCGGGCGCATCGGCGACCGCTTTCCGGCGGTTACCACGCTGGGGGCGCTCTTTCTCCTCTCCAGTATCTTTACGCTGACCATTCTGCCGATGACGGCGATTATCTCCAGTATTGCACAAGACCTGCCCGTGCACCTCATGCTCAAGATCCTCTTCTTTACCACAACCGTTTTCTTCTTGCCCAGCCTTTTCATGGGCACCATCACGCCGGTCGTCGTCAGGCTTACGTTGGAAGATCTGAGCCGCTCCGGCGGCGTGGTAGGGCGCATTTACGCCCTCTCGACGGTCGGGGCCATTGCCGGCACGTTCGCCACCGGCTTTTTCTTGGTATCGTGGTTCGGCACGCGCACGATTATCCTGCTGGTAGCGTTGCTGCTCCTGCTGGTGGCCGTGATCTTCGGCAACCTCTGGAACCGCCGGCTGTTGCTGGGGGGCGGGGTCCTCATTCTCGTTGGGCTAAGCCTCTACAGCTATGGTCGCAACGCGTACAATCTGCCCTTAGGTTTTAGCTACGTCCGGCATCTGGCGCAAGACGCCTTGGCGCTGCAACCCCGCGGTGCGTTCGCCGCGCCCTGCAACGTGGAAACCAACTACTACTGCATTCGAGTGACAGAACGCAAGCTGGAAGAAAATGTCACCCAGCGCCGCCTAGTGCTGGATCACCTCATCCACAGCTACAGCATCTTGGAAGACCCCACGCGCTTAGATTATGATTATGTAAAGATATATGCCGAACTCATCTCCTATATCGCCGGCGGCCGCACCGGCATCCGCACCTTTTCCGTCGGCGGTGGCGGCTACACGTTCCCTCGCTACCTGGAAGTGGTCTACCCGGACGCCATGATCGAGGTGGCGGAGATCGATCCGGCAGTCACGGAAATGGCCCACGCGAGAATGGGGCTCCCTCGCGACACGCGCGTAAAGACCTATAACGAGGACGCGCGTTTGGTGGTGAAACGCCTGGAGGCCGGACAGTACGATGCCATCATCGGCGACGCGTTCAACGACCTCTCCGTGCCCTACCATCTGACTACCCGAGAATTTGCCGAAATAGTGCACGACCTCCTAACGCCAGACGGCTTCTACATGCTAAACGTGGTGGACACGTTCAAGCACGGGGTCTTCCTACCCTCGCTGATCCTGACCCTGGAGCAGGTGTTCCCGCACGTGTATCTGCTGGCCGACGGGCCCGGCTGGGAACAGGACGGCCGCAATACCTTTGTGCTGGTAGCAGGGAAGCAGCCGCTCTCTGAGGCGATGCTGCATAACGAGGTGGGCGGCTTGCTGCCGGATGGGCCGGTGAGCACAATACTGGACCCCACACGCCTGCGGGAGTACGTGGATAGCCGCCCCGCCATCATTCTCACCGATAGCTTCGCGCCCGTAGACAACATGCTCGCACCGGTTTTCGCCGAACGCGGCTAAGCGATGCTGACACGAAGCCCAGCGCTTGGTCGACTCATGCCGAACAGTTAGGCTTCACCGCCGCAGCCAGCAGTTTACGCCGTGCCGTTCGCCGCCTACGGGCAGCCACTCCGGCCAGGAGGCCTGGAGTGAGAAGCCATGCGCTTGGAGGATGTCGTTCTTTGGCGAGTCCTTATCGGCATAGGCGAAGATTGGCTCGGGCGGCAAGGGCAAGGCCGTCAGCAGATCTGAAGCCCCTTGCCATGCTGCCGGATGCACGAAGAGATCGAGCAATGCTGCCGCCCCGCCCCAGAGCGGATCGTCTTCCACGCTCGCCCAACCCACCACCAGACCGGCCTCGTTTTCCAGTAGGCGGGCCGCAATGGATGAGTCTTCAGCATCCAATTCGCGCTTGTACTTCATGAAGTCGCCCTCGAAACTGCGCTGGCCCCAGACGCGCCGCGCGGCGTGGCGCAGACGGTCGCCGTGGGGCTGCGCGCACAGCAGGTTTACCAGCGGCCAGTGCTCCCAACGCGGCGGCGCAGTGCCGGTGAGCGCAGCACGCCATAGTTCGTCTGCCTGCTCCGGCTCTCCCCAATACCACATTGCGCCGCTGCCCTCGGCTATGCTGCGAAAGCCATAGCTGTGGTAGATCCAAAAGGGCGGAGAATCGAATCCGGTTCCCAGAGTGAGCGCCCGTCCGTTGCGCTCGCGAAAATCATCCATTTGAGCAGTCATGATACGGCTCGCGATGCCTTTGCGCCGCTGTTCGGGACGCGTAAAGACATGGCCGAGGATGCCGATGCCGCCGTGCTCCACTGTCATGATATTTCCGATGGCCTCACCATCCACCACACCGAGGTAGAAGCGGGTTTCGAGCGCGTCGAGCGGCCCCGCAACGCATTGATCAATGTGCCAGTGCACGTGCTCACGCTTGTGGACGAGCAGGTGGCGAATGTCTTCCGCCCAGCGCGCCTCCGGTTCCTCAACCAGCAGACACTGCATCAGTTGCCCGCTCTTGAGCGTGACCTCAGCCAGTTGCCGTACCATAAGTGAATTGATACTCCTCAAGCCGCTCCAATTTCTGTAGCAAGCTCATCGCACCCACACCCTCCGGGTCAATTGCCGCATGCTGTGACGACACAAAGACCACCCATCTTTACTTAAGTCGTGCTAGCGCCGGCAGCGCCCTGTCAGGCACCGCAAAATCGACAATTCTCAATTGCGGCCGTTCAGTTCTCCGTTCACCTTTCGACAAGCTCAAGACGAACGGAGGAAGCTGCAGGTGCAAGGAACTTCTGCCTGTTCGTCCGGAGAACACTCGCCCACGTCTTCCCTTTATTCAAAGCCGGTCAAAAAGATATGGTAATGCCTCATTTACACGCCCGCCATAGCCCCAGGTTGTACTATCATAGATGGAAACGTTGCCACACAAAAGAGGCAAACCTTCAATGAATAGCACTGCGCAAAATAGCACGCCCGCGCGACGTGAGAATCCGCTGGTCAGCCTGCTTTTCAACATTGTAATCCCCGTGGTCATTCTCATGCGGTTCAGCAGCGACCAGTGGTTGGGGCCCGTGAACGGTCTCCTGGTCGCGCTGGCGTTCCCTCTGGCCTACGGAATCTTCGATTACTCCCAACGGCGTACGCTGAACATTCTTCCGATTGTCGGCGTCGTCGGCATTCTGCTCACGGGCGGCATTGGGCTGCTCAAGCTCGATCCCAAGTGGATTGCCGTCAAGGAGGGAGCCATCCCGCTTTTCATCGGCATTGCCGTGCTCGGGTCGCTCAAGACTCGCTTCTCGCTCGTTTCCGTCCTGCTGAACAAGGTAATCGACAGCGCAGCGGTGAACGCCGCACTCGACGAGCGCGGCACACGAGCGCCCTACAAGAGACGCCTCGTGCACGCCACGTTCATCGTGGCGGCGTCATTCTTTCTCTCTTCGGTATCGAATTACTTTCTGGCGCGCCTGGTGGTGGTGAGTCCGCCTGGGACAACAGCCTTCAACGAGGAGCTGGGCAAGATGACGGCCCTGAGTTTCCCCGTGATCTCTGTGCCTGCAATCATTATCCTCACAATAGCCATTCTCTACACCGTCGTCGGCATTCGTAATCTCACCGGCATGGATATGGAGCGAATCTTCCGCCAGCGCTAGGCCGGTCCCTCACCTACACCTCATTGCGGCCCCTCCGCTCCAATTGACGACATGAGGGGATTTCCCCTATACTCGCCTCAAGAAGACGGTCTCGCGTGTACCGCAAGAAGGGATGATGCCCGATGGCAACTTCAAGCCCACCGTACGCCGCTGACACAATCCCCGCAGATATGCTCCACACCTATCTGATTCAGCAAGCCCACCTGCTTTTCGACCATGCCGAGAAGGCTCGTGCGGCAGTACGGACCCCGGAGCAATGGGAGCAGCGACGCGCGCAACTAATGTCTGACTTTGAGCAGGCCATTGGGCCGTTTCCGGAGAGGACCCCGCTCAACACACGCGCGGTTGGAAAGCTAGAGCGAGAACATTACACCATCCAGAAGATTATCTTCGAGAGCCGTCCCCGTTTCTACGTGACCGCACTTGTCTATGTCCCCAAACAGCACTCTGCACCCTATCCGGGCATGCTCTTTCCACTAGGACATAGTCGGAACGGCAAGGCATACGATAGCTATCAGCGCACGCCTGCCGGCTTTGCCGAAAAGGGCTATCTCGTGTTGGCGTACGATCCGCTCGGCCAGGGCGAGCGCTGGCAGTACTGGAACCCGGTGACGAAAGACTCGGCCTTCAGATCCTCCACGCGCGAGCACAGCAACGTGGGTGCGCAGTGCCTGCTGCTGGGGATCAATCTCGCCCAATTCATGATTTGGGATAGTGTCCGCGCTGTAGACTACTTGCTCTCGCGGGACGACGTGGACCCGGCGCGCATCGGTTGCACCGGTGTTTCGGGCGGCGGCACGAATACGGCGCAATACGTGCCCTTCGACGACCGGGTGACAGCGGCCATGCCAACCTGCTACATCGCAGGATTCCCCGCGCTCCTGGATACCGTCGGCCCTCAGGACGCGGAACAGAATCTCTTTGGGCAACTTGCCGCGGGCCTAGACCACGAAGACTATGTGTCTTTAATCGCGCCGCGCCCGCAATGCGTGGGCGCTGCCACCGGAGACTACTTTCCTCTGGAGGGCGCGCGCCGCAGTGTCGAGAGTGCAAAGCGAGTTTACACGGCGCTCGGTGTGCCCGACCAACTCTCTTTGGCTGTGGCGGAACAGAATCACGGATACCACTTGCCCATGCGCCAAGCAGCGTATGCGTGGTTCAACCGTGAGTTCGATAAGGAAGAAGAAGGAAGCGACGAAACGGAGATAACGCTAGAGCCGGACGAAACGCTCTGGTGCACGGAATCAGGCAACGTCTATGAATTGGGCAGCGAGACAGTCTTCACGCTCAACCGCAAGCTCTTGGCCGACCTAGACCCGGCGCTGCCCGCAGTAGGCTCGGAGAGTGAAGCCGCAAAGTATCAACAGATCGTGCGAGAGCGCGTGCACCGTGTGCTCTCCGCCTCTCCGTTGGCCGGCGACTTTGATCTGACGCGTGTGCGTCTTGACTCGAGCGAACGCGTGCAGCGCGAGCGCCTCGTGTTCGAATCGGAACCGGGTATCTTGATTCCCTGCGTACTGCGGACTCCGGTCGGTGCCCAAGAAGAAAGAATGCTCATTTGGATAGATGACGCAGGCAAAGATTCCGAGAGTAGCGCGGTGTTACTCGATGCATTGGCAGTGCGCGGGGTGGCTTCCTTGGCGCTCGACCCAAGGGGAATCGGCGAGACGGGATTTCCGGTGGCAGATAATCCACGGACGAGCGACAACGGGCACACGAGCCACAAAGTCGCCTACATGGGCCTTCTGCAGGCTCGCCCACTGCTGGGCATGCGCGTGCAGGACGTTATGCGTGGTATCGATGCGCTCGCGACGCTCCCAGCTACAGCCGCGAAGCACGTTGTGCTCGGCGGACGCGGCGGCGGTGCTTTGGTTGCGCTGTTTACTGCCGCCCTGGACCAGCGAGTTGATGGGGTCGTCGCCCACGAGTGCCTGGCTTCCTACCGGTGGCTGGTGGAGAATGAGCACTACGCCTACGATACATCGTGGTTTCTGTTCGGTGTACTGCGCGAGTTCGACATCTGCGACGTCGCGGCGCTGATTGCTCCCCGCCAATTGGTGCTCTGGACGCCCCACGACCATCAGCGTGAGCCTGTCGGCATGGCAGCGTTTCTCGCAGCATGCGGCCGGACCACCGCTGCCTACCGCGCATACGGCGCACCCCAGGCATTGCGCTACCGGCAAGATGTCCTAACGTCCGAGAGACTGGCACAGGAGCTGGGACTATAGCGGCCAGTGCGGAGACCTGCCATTAATCTCGCATGCGGACCGCGGCCCGGCCCGCAATTCCTGCTCGCACCTTGCCACTGACACGACATGGGGCGGAAACAAGCCTGATTGTCGTCTACCGAATTCCATGCCACAAAGAAGCGACAATAGGCAACCTTTAGTGCGGAAAGGCAACAACTGAACGTGCAACGGTCGCCCGGCGTGGTCGCGGTTGCCGCCGCACAGAAGGCCGGAGCGTTCTTACGCGCAAATCTGGCCGACTCTGCGATAGTCGAGACTAAGGGCCGGGGAGACTTCGTTACCGGACTCGACTTGGCTGCAAACGATCTGATTCAAGCTCACATCCGCGCCGCTTTTCCCGATCATCGGCTCTTTACCGAAGAGACGTCCAACCGTCCGCTCTCCGATGAACCGACGTGGATGATCGACCCCGTAGACGGCACCCTCAACATCGCCAACCGGTTTCCGCTATTTACCGTAAGCATTGCGCTCGTGGAACGGAAACGGCCGGTCGTAGGCGTCGTGTACGATCCTCTGTTGGATGACCTGTTCGTGGCGGAGGCAGGCCGGGGCGGCACCTGGAACGGCAACACTATTGCCGTGCGCCGCGACGTCGCCTGGCATAATGCGCTTTTGGGTTTCGACCTGGGGCACGATGATCAGGCCGCCCACGATAGCCTGGCGCTGGCCGTAGCGCTGAGACCCCAGATTGCGGGATTGCGCCTGATAGGTTCCGCCGCACTTGCGCTATGCTACGTGGCTGCCGGTCGTCTCAGTGGGTTCTTTCATCATCGGCTCGAGCCCTGGGACATGGCCGCCGCGCTCCTGATCGTACAAGAAGCCGGTGGAGTCGTCGCGACGTTTGCCGGTACTGCCGTAACTCAGCCACAGGTGGGCCCAGTGGTTGCCGGAGATGCGGCGCTTGTCTCCAGGATTAGGGAAATGGAGCAAGCGCGCCGCAACGCTTAGACGACGCTCAGGTGAATAGTGAGACTACAGCGTTGCCCTACGCATTCCTTAGACAATGCGCCAAGCACACCATCCTCAGTAGCCGCAGGTTTGCAACCTGCGGCAGCACAGGCTTGCAACCTGCGCCGCAAGGGCGATAGGAATACGTGCACTTGCCCCTGCATGGCTGACAAAACACAAAAGGCTCATCGTAGAGGCGACGGGAAATTCTCCTAGAAAACCCCCCACCGCACACCTGCCGCCAAAGAGACTATACTCGTAGCAGCGACAGCAGGACTGCGGGAGATTGCAGAATCATGCCTTGGCGATGTCTTTCGCGCCAGACTATCATGGAGAAAATTGCAGGTGGCGCGAGCGCGCAATCGCTCAACGCATGCATCACCGTTGGCGCCGTCTCCGAAGGGGCACCACCGCGAACTCTTGCTACGGTCGAGATGGCGGACTCTCACGCAGCAGCAACCGAAACATCTGGGTGGCGACTCGTCGCCGAGGCCGGCGTTGTTGGTGTCTTGTTGCTGGGCGCGTACCCAGTCGGGAATAAAGCCCCATGATGCCGTATCAGAGCTTCTGGATTGCCGCCATGGGTGCAGCCTGGTGGGATGGCGACGTTGCCGCCGCCGCGATCCTGGGGATAGTACAAGGCATTACCGAATTCCTGCCGATTTCCAGTTCCGCCCACCTTGCCATCCTGCCCTGGGCGTTTCGGTGGTCGTCGCCGGTGCTGAATAGCCTGCCGTTCGCGGTGGCGCTCCACATTGGCACGCTTCTCGCCGTGCTGCTGGTGTTCTGGCGTGACGTCCTGTCGCTCGCGGGTGCATTTTTAAGCTCCATTCGCGAGCGGGACATCCAAGCCGATCCCGAGCGCCGATTGGCGTGGCTGCTCGTGCTTGCCACGCTTCCCGCGGTAGTCGCCGGGCTCTTGCTCGAAGAAGCTGCCGCTACGGTCTTGCGCTCCCCCTGGATCATCGCCGGTACCCTTGCCGGGGTCGGCATCATACTCTGGGTAGTAGATGCTCGGCACACCGGCGGGCGGGCGTGCGACAGCCTCGGTTGGCGGGAGGCGCTGCTCATCGGCCTGGCGCAAGCTTTGGCGATCGTGCCCGGGGTCTCTCGCTCGGGCAGCACCATCACCATGGGTATGTTACTTGGCTTGAGCCGGGTGCAGGCGGCACGCTTTTCCTTCTTGCTAATGGCCCCAATCATCTTTGGCGCCGGCGTGTGGGAAGCGCGCCACCTTGATAGTGCAGCCCTAAGCGGCAACGGTGGGACAATCTTCGTTGTCGGTTTTTTCAGCGCGCTGGTGGCAGCGCGCTTGTGGGCTATCCCTGTATCCGCCTCTTCTTGCGTTACCTGCAACGCGGACGCCTCTGGCCGCTGGCGTTGTACCGCATCGGGCTGGCGGCACTCATCCTCGTCATGCTCGCCACGCGCTAGCGTTTACGCGGCTGGAGTGTTTCGCTATACTAAATGTCTATCTCCCACTGCGCTGCCTATTTGTATTCCTTGTAGTGCAGTTGGCAATCTAGGCATTTGGACGACTTGGCGCTCGCAACTTTCTCCATGAGGCGGGGGACAAGCCCCCGCGCTACGCCGGAACTGTCATTCTGCGAAACGAAGCAAAAAGCAATCTAGAGTTCGCAATGCAAGTTTTTAGCCTCACCTGGAATCAAGTGAATCGACTGCACACTCAATTGCAAAGACCTGGAGTATTGGGATGCGCATTGGCATATTAAACGTCACCGGCTACGCCGGACTGGAGCTCATCCGGCTGCTGGCCTGGCATCCGGAGATGCAGATCGTCGCCGTGACCGGGCGTAGTCAAGCCGGCAAGCGCCTGGCCGAGGTATTCCCATTCACCGATCTCTTTCCCGATGGTGATCTCGGCGCAATGACGATCACAGAAGAGATTACGACCGGCGTGGATCTCGTCTTTTCCGGTTTGCCGCACAAGGCATCGGCGGAGGCCCTGCTTCCGTTCATTCGAGACGGCATACCCGTTGTCGACATTGCCGCGGACTTCCGACTCCATGATAGAAACACGTACAAAGAGTGGTACCAGGAGCACCCCTGTCCGGAGTATCTTGATTCCGCCGTGTACGGTCTCACAGAGTTGCATCGGGATGAAGTGCGGCAGGCCAAGATCGTGGCAAACCCCGGCTGCTACCCTACCGGAGCTATCTTGGGGCTCGCGCCGGCCTTGGCTGAGGGTCTTATCCCACCTGCCGTAATTGTGGACGCCAAGTCCGGCATTTCGGGCGGCGGACGGAGCCTGACACTCACGAATCACTATTCGGAAGTCAACGAGAGTGTTGAGGCCTATGCCCTGCAGGGTCACCGCCACATGCCGGAAATAGCGCAGGAACTAAGCGCGGTAGCGGAAGCTGACGTGCAGGTAACGTTCGTACCGCATCTCATTCCCATGACCCGCGGCATCCTGGCCACCTGCTACGCGACGCTTGCTCGCCCCATTACCCAGCAAGCCGTGGACGAACTCTACCAAGCGCGCTACGCCGACGAGCCGTTTGTGCAGGTACTCCCGGTCTCACCCAAGACCAAGTGGACCTATGGCAGCAACCACTGCCTCATCCATCCGGTCGTGCACGAGCGCACGGGGCATCTCATTGTCACCACCGCCATTGATAACTTGGTCAAAGGCGCGTCCGGCCAAGCACTGCAGAACGCCAACGCCATGCTCGGTCTGCCGGAAACGATGGGACTTGAAGCCAAGCCGCTGTTTCCGTAGGGAACAGCAACCGTTCATACTTCGACAGGCTCAGCACGAACGGTTGCCTGTGGCGTTCAAGCGCGTCGCTGGAAACCAAGCCGCTGTTTCCGTAGCAGCGGTCTCGGTCGGTGCCGCCGAAGCCATGATTGTCCCGCCACCAATGCCCTGAACTCCGGCTAGATCGCACGCTATGCGCCGTTCATACTTCGACCCTTCGTCAAGCTCAGGACAGGCAGGCTCAGTACGAACAGTTGTGGATTCCTAACCGGATCCTCAGGCAACGAGGATTCGCTTGAGCGCCGCTGGGAATCGAAGGCTCCCTTGCATAAACATCGCCGAATCACATAGAACTAAAGCGCTCGCACTGCCTGTTCGAGCGTCTCCGTTGCTTCCAGATAGTCGGTGCCGCGCGCGAAGACAATCGGCTGGCCGATCTGCACTGTCACTTTGCCGCGCGTCGGAAATGTTGCGCCCTCGAAAATGCCCTGCTTTATGAGCTTGACTCGAATTGGCACGACTGGCGTCTGCGACTCCATGGCAACGAAGCCGGTACCGGGCTTAAACGCCTTGATCTCCCCGTCTGTCCGATCGCCCTCCGGATAGATGAGCACCGACCACCGGCCGTCCAGCAAATTACCTAGGTTCTCTAGGCTGCGACGCACCGGGCCTTGGCGCGCAAAGGGAAAAGTATTCCCCAACAGCGGGCTAACGATTTGCCACGAAACCGTTGTAAAGTAGTTGTCGGCGGCCGCCGCAATGCCAAGCCGCCAGCGCATTCTCGCCGGGAGAGCTACCAGAATCATGCCAGCATCCGCGTGCAGATTGTGATTTGCAGCATAGAGCACCGGCCCCGACAGACCGTCCAAGTTTTCTCTTCCGTCGACCTGCACTTGGTAGAGCAGCGCAATGCCGGGTCTGACGATTACATAGTGCAGCGCAGAGCGCGCTGCCCGGCACCACGCCGTTCTGCTCCAGCCTGGAAAACGTTCATTCTCACTTGCGCTGCCCTGCGCCAGCAATGCTTCCAAATCTCCAATGGTCGTCTCCGGATGCACCAGGGTCTCGTCGATATAAACGCCAAGCTCCTGTTCGATGGCGGAAAGTAACTCCACACGGCCGAGAGAATCCAGGCCGACGTCGGTGCCGAGAACGCTCTCAGCACTAATTCCTGCACTTGAATCATCGCTAATGCGTACGATCAACTGTTCCAATGGAGTCAGCGCTTCCATGAGAGCTTCTGCCGGTGCTGCGACGGTATCCGTTTGCCCTTTCGCATCGGCGATAAGACGCTCCAGCACCAGGTTCTTCTTTACTTTGAGCGTGTGTGTGCGGGGGAACTCCTCGTCCGGCCAGATGCTGAAACCCCTGATCTGCTGATGGGCAGCCAATTGTGAGTTGACTGCCGCTATCACCGGGCCGCCATCGGAGCCGTCGCTAGTGATCAACACAGCATGCACGTCCTCGCCGCCATTCGGGCTGGGCATTCCGACGACAACCGCGTCCTCCACGGCCTCAAGGTTCTGCAAGAGCGGCTCTATGTCTTCCGGGTAGACGTTCTGACCGTTGGCCAGCACGATCAAGTCTTTCTTGCGGCCTTTGAAGTAGAGGAACCCATCTTCGTCGATATAACCCAAGTCGCCGGTCTTGTACCACTCGTCCTCGAAGGAAGCCTGTGTAATCTCCGGCTGGTTCCAGTAGCCCGGCGTGACGTTAGGCCCGCGCGTATGAATCTCGCCATCCGACGCAATTCTAACTTCCTGGCCCGGCAGCACTTTGCCTAGCGCATCTAGTTTCTTGTAGCGAAAGCTGTTGCAGGCTATGATCGGCGCCGCTTCAGTCGTGCCGTAGCCCTGGAGCACCATAACGCCCAGCGCCTCCCACTTCTCCGCCAAGGCGGGTTCTAAACGCGCGCCGCCGCACATGACAAACTGCAGCTTGCCCCCGAAGCGACGGTGCACCTGACCGAAGAGCTTCCGCCGCGCCCAGACTGGGAGGCGCGGCGCAATGCGGAGAATTTTCGCGAGTTGCTCCTTCTTCCCGGTGAGTTCCGCCTGCCGCTCGATGGCGTTCATGAAGAGTTCCAACGCCTGCGGCACGAGCACGATACTGGTGGTGCCGTTCTCTTGCATCGTGCGCACCAGAATGCTCGGCTGGCGGCTGACGGGGTAGACAATTCTTCCGCCACCAAACAGCACCGCAAGGAGACCCACCGTCTGCTCCAACATGTGGCTCAGCGGTAGAAGCGAGAGCAAGCGCCAGTGCGGTTGCGGCATTACTTCCCGGCAACCGGCAACCACGTTGGAAATGATGTTGCCGTGGGTCAGAATCACCCCCTTGGGCGCACCCGTCGTACCGGACGTGAACATGATCTCGGCGATGTCGTCCGCCGCCACTTCGACACGAGGAGGCTCGGCATTGTCGCCCTCCAGCGCGTCTTCCAGGTCTTCAATGTTCAGGTGCGGCAATGCTTCGATTTCTGCATTCTCCGGCGTAAATTGAGAGACAAAGGCAAACTTCGGCTCCGTCTGCCCAAGCACCGCGGCGACAAATTCCGGCGCGCTGCGAATGTCGAACGGCACTGCAATCGCACCGAGCCGCAGGCAGCCAAAGAGCGCCACTACCCACTCCGGACGGTTCGGCGCCCAGATGACCACCCGGTCGCCCTTAGCTATGCCCTGACGCTGTAAGAATGCTGCGACCCGGCCGGAAGCTTCCCAAAGCTCGCGGTACTGCCAGCAGCGTACGCGGATGCCCGGCTTGATGATTAAGGCAGGCGAATCTCCGTAGCGACTTGCCGCAGTCTCCAAGAGATCGTTCAGCGTCTGCATGCCACTCTCCTTGTGTCTTTATTGGGTAGAGATTATGCGTATTCTACGGCGTATTATACGCAGTGCTTCGGTTTCTGAAAACTCGACCGCACTGTGGTACCGTGAAATTAGAATAACCTGTTACGGCTTCTAGGCGTCACATGGTGCCGGACCTTGGAGTGCGTATGTGCCAAAACGCTATTGGAGTGCATGCAAGTGGTGCGGGACATCCCAATATTAGGACCTTTCGCAATCGCACCCGGCATGCATCAAGTGCGCTCGCTGGGAGCGCGTGTTTCCGTACTGCAAGCGGATGACGGGGTTGTGCTGGTTGACGTAGGCAGTCGGGGAAGCCTGCAACCCGTCAAAGCGGGTTTAAGAGCGCTCGGCATCGCGCTGGAGCAGGTGCGGCTCATTACCTTGACTCACAGTCACCCCGATCATGCCGGCGGGCTGGCGGAACTAGCTGAGGCGACAGGCGCGCCAGTGGCGATCCACCGAACCGAAGTCGGAATTGTTTGCGGCGACGAACCTGCGCCAAGCTTTCTACGACGCCTAGCATTCCCACAAGTGCCTTCTGCGGTCTCTTTTATCAATAGTCCTCCGGTAGACGTGCAATATCCTCTGGAAGACGGCGACTATTTGCCTTCAGTCAAGCAGGTCCGCGTCATCCACACGCCCGGCCACACCCCGGGAAGCATCTGCCTGTTTGTTGAATCGTCGAAAGTTCTCATCGTCGGCGATGCGCTGCAGTTCCGGTTTCGCAAGATGCAGGCATCCTCATGGCTCTTTACACGAGACCCTGAATTGGCCCGAGCATCGCTCGCCAAACTCCTCGACGTGGACTTTACCACCATTTGCTTTAGTCACTTCCCGCCAATTAGAGAAAACGCGCGCGAGATGCTAGCCGATTTTCTCCAAGTCACGCCCGCTTGATACCCCTGGCTGCCCTCTAGCCCGCGCACTTCACGCTATATGCCGCTACAACCGCGCAGCCCATAGCGGTCTCGTGTATCATCATAGGGGAATTCGCAGCAAGCAGTTTGCGCCTACCTTTTTCCGTTGCCGCTAGCCGCCCAATGCCTTGCACGGGAGCTGTGCCCGCAAGCGGAAAGCACTGCCCGTAAACGGGAGGAACTCTCGCAAGGACGGCAGTTGGGTGTAGCGCATGGCCCGATCGGACGGATGAGCGATTAACCACAACTTAATTGAGGAAAGAGTTTTAATGACAGAAGATCTCGCGGAAGGACTGGTTGCCGGGGGCGCAACACGCCCGGCCGGGTTTCTTGCAGACGGTGTGTTTTGCGGCATCAAAGAACTCGATGCGACGATTGAAAAGCGTGACGTGGGCTGTCTGGTATCGGAATTGCCCGCGACTGTCGCCGGTGTCTTCACCAAGAATCAGGTCAAAGCCGCACCCGTGCTCGTCGACCAAGAACGCATGCATCGCGGCGTGACTCGCGGCGTCGTCTACTGCAGCGGCAATGCCAACGCCTGCACCGGCGACCAGGGCATGGCAAACGCTCTGGAAATGACGGCACTGCTGGCAGCGCAGATTGGGGTGGATGCCGAAGAAATTCTCGTTTGCTCCACCGGCGTGATCGGCCGCCAACTGCCCATGGAAATTGTCCGGGACGGTATCAGCCGGCTTGCGCCGGCCAAAGAGCGCCACCTCGAAGCGGCCACGGCCATGCTGACCACCGATGAGTGGCCCAAGGAAGCCGCGGCCCAGTTCGAAGCCAACGGCATCACCTACGCAGTGGGCGGCATGTGCAAGGGCGCCGCCATGATTCATCCCAACATGGCCACTATGCTCGCATACCTCACCACAGACGCTCCGGTCGCCAGGGACTTTCTGCAAGGAGCGCTGAAGAGAGCCGTGGATGATTCTTTCCACATGATCAGTGTGGACGGCGATACTTCGACCAACGATACGGTGCTGGCACTGGCAAACGGCGCCGCAGGGGGACCGGAAATCGACGGCGGCGCGGCCGGCGCAGCCTTTGAGAGCGCATTACGCGCGGTTGCGCTGTGCTTGGCAAAAGGAATCGTGCGCAATGCTGAAGGCGCCACGAAGATCTTCGGTGTGGAAGTGCGCGGAGCGGCCACGGTAGAAGCCGCCCGCATAATCGGCCGCAGTGTGGCGAGTTCCAGCTTGGTGAAGACCGCCTTTCTCGGGTCCGACCCAAACTGGGGACGTATCATGTGCGCGGCGGGTTACAGCGGCGTGGAATTCGATCCAAACATTGCATCGCTCTGGTTGGAGGACATCCTCCTCTTCCGCAACGGCACGCCCACCGACTTCGACGAGGACACCGCCTCCGCGTTGCTGGACAAGAAGGAAGCAATGTTTATACTCGACCTGGCCGACGGCGACGCCACCGCTACCGCCTGGGGCTGCGACCTCACCACCGAATACGTCATCTTCAACAGCGACTACCGCACATAAAGGCGCGCAAGAGAGAGAACCCTCTCCTCGGGGAGTGTACAGACTGGGGAGATAGGTAACAGTTGTTCGGGGACATAGGTTACACATTTTGTTCATTGAGGTCTAGGGTTTTTATGCGTTGGACGGAGAAATAGACGTCCCATACGCCGTCGGTTTGGGTGGGTCTGAGCGCGACCCGCTTATGCGTGAAGGCTTTTCCCACACGCAGTGGTCTGCCCTGGAATGAGATGCGACCGGAGACATCCACAGAACGCACGTGGTCGTCGGGGGCGTAGTCGATGGTGGGCAGGGCCTCGGGGAAAGGTCTACCACTGGGCGTGTATCGGCTGACCGGGGTGTCGAGGTCCAGGGCATAGTGTGGGCGCTCCAAGTTGTAGAAGTCACGCCAGGTGTCGAAGGCACGTTGGCAGTGGGGGAGGTCGGTGAAGGTGCGGCCTGTAAGCAACTCGCTCTTCAGTGAGCGGTGGAAGCGTTCCAGTTTGCCGAGTGTTTGGGGATGGTACGGTCTGCTGTGGTGCACGCTGATGCCCAGTTGCATGAGCCAGACGGTGAGGGGAGTAAAGGGATGAGCGCTGTCGCTACCCCAGGGGGAGCCGTTGTCCATCAGCATGGCCTGAGGCAAGCCGTAACGCCGAAAGACGTGGGTGAGGCGGTCTTGGACCGTGTTTCCCTGCTCGTTGGCACAGGCCCGCAGCGCCAGGTTGAAGCGAGAGTGATCGTCCAGGAGGGTGAACGGATGGCAGCGGTGGTGTTGCACGGCAATGTGTCCCTTGAAGTCCATCTGCCACAGCTCGTTGGGTTCGGCACGTTCAAAGCGCACATAGGGTGTGTGCTTGGCAGCCTCGGATTCATCGATGAGCCCATGTCGTCTGAGAATGGCAGTGATCGTGCTCTTGGCAGGCACCCCCGCACAGCCGCGATCCTGCAACATCCTGGCCAGCACATGCGCACCCTTGGTGGGATGCGTCAGGCGCAACGCTACGACAAGCTCCTCCATCTCCCGGCTCGTCTGTTGCGGACTGGAGTGCGGGCGCCTGGGCAGATCGTGAAGGCTCTGCCCTCCGGCCTGCGCGTACCGCCGCAGCCACTTGTAGCCGGTCTTGCGGCTGATTTCCATGCGACGACACAACTCGCTCATGTTCACTCCGTCAGATTGTGCCAGAGCAATAAACTCTTTGCGCAAAGACATGGGTGTACCCACTTTCCAAGGCATGGTCCTCCTCCATCTAAAAGATTCTCCATGCCTTATGGTGTAACCTATGTCCCCGAACATGTGTTACCTATGTCCCCGGTCTATACAGGGAGAGGGCACGGGTGAGGGGATTCTTTGTAATCCATCCCAATCCGTTCGACATGCCAGAGATTCCCAAGGACATTTGTGACTGAGGTCTAAAGTGACATTCGCACCACGCGCCACCAGGAGGACTCTTCCCCATGCGCTGGTATTCCGGTGAAGAATTGCTCCCTTTTCTGCGCGGCGCGCCCTTTGCCCAGATAGCCGACGGACGGTTACAGACTACGCGCCTCGATCCGGCGGAAACCCTAACCTACCCCGTGGGCGCGTGGCAGCATGCGCTCTCCACCGCTGGCGTCCGCCTGGTCTTCTCTTCCTCCGCCACGCAGATCACGCTCCGCGCCTGGGACCCCGGACATGAGCCTGAAGAAGAGGCCGTTGTCAGTGTGTGGTTGAACGACAAACGCGTCGCCAGCAACAACCAACGCAATCCAGGGGGCGAGATTCGGGTCGAATTCGCGCTGCCGGCAGACGGTGCGCAGACGGTCACGCTCTACCTGCCATACGTCACGCGTCTAGAGCCGATTACGCTCGGCGTACCGGACGGTCACACCCTCTCACCTGTTGATCCCGCGCCGCACGTCTGGGCCGCTTACGGCGATTCCATCACGCAAGGCCGGACGGCGACCGACCCGGGCATGACGTACGTGGCGCAGGCGGCACGCCTGGCGGGAGTGGAGCCCCTCAATCTCGGCTTCCGGGGCTGGGCGCGCGGTGAGCCCGGTGTGGCAAAATCGCTGGCGGCGATGCGTTTTGACGTGCTGAGCATCCTCATGGGCGTGAACCTGCGCGTCTCGCCCTGGCTCGATGCCCCCGCCTGGCGCGAGACCTTCCGCAACTTCATCGAACTCATCCGGGCCGGGCATCCGACCACGCCGATTCTGGTTATGAGCATCCTCAGTTGCCACGGCGACTTTACCGACACCACGCCCGATGCGCGGGGCGTCACCGTGGCTGCGCTCCGGGAAGCAGAACACGAGGTCGTCGCGAAGCTACGCGTCGCCGGCGACTCGCAGATCCGCCTCATTGACGGCACTACCATCATCGGCCCCAACGACACATCCCTCACTCCAGATGGCGTACATCCCAACGACACAGGTATGACCCGCATAGCCACCCACATCGCGCCGGTACTCCGAGAGATGCTGGGACATTGACCTTCAAATAAAGTGAGGCGGCCCCGCCATTGGTGGCGGGCAGGTTGAGAGCGCACTGGTCTAAGGCTGCTTGGAAGACGTAGCTGGCACCATGTGAAGAAATTCGGCTAAATCCACATGTGTCATACTTTGGGAAATCCGATTGCAACCGCAAGACGACACGCTGGAGGCGCATCATGGCAACCGAGACCAACATCAGCACGAACGGTGTGGAACCGGTAGTAACCGGCCCCGTGATGCAAGCCCGGCGCGTCGGCAGAGGCCCCGCCATTTGGCTGGCAGGCGACCCCGCAGACCTTAAGCACTGGATGGACCGCGGCGCCGCCGGCATTGTCACGAACACCGTCGTCCTCAACGACATGGTGAAGAAATACGGTCAGATCAAGGACGTCGTCCAGCGCTACCTCGACATCACCGACAAGCCCGTGGTGGTCGAAGTCGACGGCCACTCGACGGATGAGTTGCTCGACGTCAGCCACTTCTTCACACGGATGTCCGACCAGATCATCATTAAGATTCCCTGCACCGTAAACGGGCTCGGGGCCTTCCGGCGCTTGGCGGAAGAAGGCGTCGAGACCTATTGCACGACCGTATTCTCTCTGCCCCAGGCTGCCGCCGTTGCCCAGGCGGGCGCCACCCACATCCTCCCCTTCTGCGAGCCGGTTAAGCAAATGGGCGGCGACCCGACCAAGCTCGTCCGCGAGTGCGTGCAGATGTTCGCGGGCTGGGAAAACCGCCCCTACGTCACTGCCGCCCTCGTCAGGAGCGTAGAGACCGCCTACGCCGCCCTTCGCGACGGCGCCGACGGCATCATCATCTTCTGGCCCATCTTCCAAGAGATGATGGAGCACCCCCTCACCGACACCTGGAACGACACCTTCATGGGCGAGTGGGTATCCATGCACGAAGCCGGCCTGCTGGAAGGTGTTCCCGTTCGACTCGACTAGCGCTCTCGCCGGCTGGAAAGTGTGCGCAAAGCTGCTCGTTCAAGATCAAAACTAGGAGCGTGCTCCAGCCGCCGCCACACCTAATACTCTGGATGAACCGTAGCGCGGGGGCTTGTCCCCCGCTCTTTGGTACTAGAGTGACGTTGGCACTTGGCGGGCAGTCTTGCAGTGGGCCGCTTCAAGTCTTCACGGCGCAGGCCGTAGTGTATTATAGGAACGGCGGGCCTTAGCGGCCAAGTTCAACAACATCACAGCAATCCGACGAAACAGATACCTCAAATGCCCGGCATTGATCTACATCTGCACACCACGGCCTCAGACGGCGCGTTTGCTCCGGCCGATCTCGTGCGGATGGCGCATGAGGCGGGGCTTGACTGCATCGCCATTACCGACCATGACAGCACCGACGGCGTCGCCGCTGCGCAGGAGGCCGGTCAGGAATGCGGCGTACGCGTGATCGCCGGCATCGAGTTCAACACTATGTGGCACGGCCAATCCGTGCATATCCTGGGCTATTTCGTGGACACGGAGCACCCGGAGCTGCAGGCGGTAATTGCGCGGCAGCGGGACGGCCGCCTCTATCGCGCACAGCGGATGGTAGAGAAGCTGGCCGCGCTCAACATGCCGCTTGACTGGGAAGGCATCCTGCAGCGCGCAGACGGCGGCGCGGTGGGACGCCCCCACATTGCCAAGGCCATGATCGCCCAAGGCTACGTGGTCAACTCGAACGAAGCCTTTGACAAATTCCTCGGACACGGCATGCCGGCCTACGTGGACCAGCCAAAGCTCGCGCCCGATGAAGCCGTAGCCTTGCTGCACCGGGCCGGGGCCGCGGCCGGGCTTGCGCACCCGTACAACGTGGAAGGCGCAGATCAAGTGGACCTGGACATACTCGTGCCCGAGCTTGCAAAGGCCGGCCTCGACGCCATCGAAACCTACTACACCGGCTACACGGCGGATCAACAGGCGGAAATTCTAGGCATCGCAGAGCGATTAGACTTGATTCCCACCGGCGGCAGCGACTTTCACGGCGGCGGCATCCTATCCCAAGCGGAACTAGGCGCTATTAACGTGCCCCCGGAGTCTCTGGCGCAGTTGGAAGCAGCAGTGAAGCAACACACAACTCTCTACTAGGGTGTGTGAGAAGTTCTCAGCCAATCGCCGCTCATGGTTCGACAGGCTCACCACGAACGGAAGAAACAAACATCCGCCAGAAAAGGCAGTATCCGTTCGTCCTGAGCCTGTCGAAGGATGAAGGAGGATACTCTTTTCACTCACCCTCTAAGAGGCTGTGACGGGTATTCCTTCATAGCCGGAGGGTACGGCTTCTTAGTTCTCACTCCACATGAGTGAAAGCGGTTTGCAGGATGCGAAAGAGGACAGCGGCGTCGGGCATGGACAGTATCGAGAACCCTAATGTGGCGCAAGTATTCGACAGTTACCCGGAGCCTATGCGCAAGAAGATGCTGCGGCTGAGGCGGATCGTCTTCGAAGCGGCAGCAGAATACAGAGGGCGTTGCTGCCGTGGAAGAAACCCTAAAGTGGGGAGAGCCGAGCTACCTCACCAAAGGCGGTAGCACGATCAGAATGGACTGGAAGCAGAAGTCGCCGCACCAGTACGCGCTGTACTTCAACTGCAACACTTCGTTGGTTGAAACGTTCAAGTCACTCTACAGGGGCTTTTTTACGTTCGAGGGGAACAGGGCCATTGTATTTTGCGAAACCGACGAGCTACCGGTGGACGCTCTGAAGCACTGTGTCTCACTCGCTTTGCGGTATCATCGCTTGAAACACCAGCCGTTGCTAGGCGCATGACTTCTCCCGGGGGCCACTTGGCGCTGCGCACGGTCTTCAATGGGCAAATCGGGCCGGACATTACTACAGCCATGCCCCGCAACTTCCAGCAAGAGCGGCACAATTTCCAGGGGGCGTAGAACAATGGCGACGGAAAACGCGACTTCGGTGAGTTGGGTAATAGGTGATCTTGAAGAGCCTTCACGGCGATAACTTTAGGGGGCTGTCATGGCGAGTGTTATGAAAAACCGTCGGATCACGCTAGACGATCTAGAGCTAAGTCCGGGGAAGTACGTGCGCTTGCAACGCTTGCTCTACGGCTACGGTCCCGGCAATGGCACCATGATGCTCCTGCCGGTAGACCACGGCATGGAGCATGGCCCGGCGGACTTCTTCGACAATCCCGCTGCCCTTGACCCCGACTACATCTGGCGGCTGGCGCTGGAGGGCGGCTTTTCGGGAGTAGCCCTGCAATATGGCACTGCCCTAAAGTACATGCGCCCATACGCCGGCCGGATGCCGCTGGTGGTGAAACTCAACGGCAAGACCAACATCCCGCCCGATGACGCCCCCCTTAATCCGCTCAATGCCACAGTCGAGGACGCCGTGCGCCTGGGTGCCGATGCGATTGGCTACACGCTTTACATGGGATCGTCGCGCCAGGATGAGGACTTCGTCCAGTGGCGGCAGGTGCGTCAGGACGCCGACCGCTTCGGCATGCCGACGATCATGTGGGCGTACCCCCGCGGCAAGCACATGGAGGCCAAAGGCGGCCGCGACAGCTTCTACGCCATTGATTACGCCGCGCGCGTAGCCTGCGAACTTGGAGCCGACGTGGTAAAGATCAACGTGCCCAAGATCGATCCTGAGAAGGACAAGCTCTCGCCCGCGCCTTACAACACCATGAACGTCACGCCCGACGAGGCGCTCGCCAAGGCGGTGCAGTCGGCGGGCAGAACCCTGGTACTGGTCTCAGGCAGCGAGCGCGCCAGCGACGAGGAAGCCTTGGAGAAGGCCCGCCTCGCTGTGCAGTCAGGCGCTACTGGTTTCATCTTCGGACGCAATTGCTTCCAACGGCCGTGGGACGAGGGACTGACCCTGGTGCATCGCATGCGCGACATGCTGCGCACGGCAGCATCGGAGTAACGGGGCATTCAAGCAACCCCATCGTACGAAGCTTAACAGTTCTGTTTGGCGAAGCGAGAGAACCTCTTTGTCTACAGCACATGACCGTTCGCCCTGAGCCTGTCGAAGGGTGGACAGCGCAGGAGCAAGCTCCCTGCAAAGCACTGCCGTTCCCCCTGAGCCTAGCCGAAGGGCGAGCGGTGCAAGAAAGGGCCTTGGCAGAATGCAAGCCGTTCGCCCTGAGCCTGTCGAAGGGTGAACAGCGTAGGAGCAAGCTCTCTGCAAAGCACTGCCGTTCCCCCTAAGCCTAGCCGAAAGGCGAGCGGTGCAAGAAAGGGCCTTGGCAGGTTGCAAACCGTTCGCCCTGAGCCTGTCGAAGGGTGAACAGCGTAGGAGCAAGCTCTCTGCAAAGCACTGCCGTTCCCCCTGAGCCTAGCCGAAAGGCGAGCGGTGCAAGAAAGGGCCTTGACAGAATGCAAGCCGTTCGCCCTGAGCCTGTCGAAGGGTGAACAGTTTGGGAGCAAGGTCCCTGCAAAGCACCGCCGTTCCCCCTGAGCCTAGCCGAAGGGCGAGCGGTGCAAGAAAGGGCCTTGGCAGGTTGCAAGCCGTTCGCCCTGAGCCTGCCGAAGGGTGAACAGCGTAGGAGCAAGGTCCCTGCAAAGCACCGCCGTTTGCCATCACCTGTTGAACGGCCAACCGCGCTGGAATGCCTTTTTCAACATTCCGCACGTCTGTTTCCCGTTCGTACTTCGACCCTTCGTCAAGCTCAGTACGAACGGGAAAACCGCTCCCATCAACCCTTGAAAATCAGCATTCTTCAATTCGGGAGGACACAGAACCTCATGCCCATCTACACCGGCGGCGGTGACGACGGCACCACGTCGCTCTTTGGCGGCGAGCGGGTTTCAAAACACGCCCTCCGCATGGAACTCATCGGCACCATCGACGAGCTGAGCGCTACTCTGGGCATGGCAGTCGTCCACCTGCGCGATGAAGAGACGGCAAATGCAGCCGGCGATCCTGCAAGAAGCAGCACGGGCTCTCCCACTCAGAATGACGCATCCGCCCTCGCGGCCCTAGTCCAGCGTATCCAAAGCGAACTCTTCATCATGGGCGCGGACGTAGCCACGCCGCACGAGCCACGGGCCTATACCATTCCACGCATCACGCCCGAACACGCCGCGACGCTAGAGGCAGCCATCGACGCGGCAGACTCAGAACTCGCTCCCCTCACGGATTTTGTCCTCCCCGGCGGCACGCCCGCCGCCGCCGCGCTCCACCTCGCCCGCGCCGTCTGCCGCCGTACCGAACGCATTGCGGTTGCCCTTGCGCAAGAAGAGCCACTCTCCAAACCAATTCTGATCTACCTCAACCGCCTCTCCGACCTGCTCTTCACCCTCGCCCGCCTCGCCAATCACCAGGCCGGCGTGAAGGACGTGCTCTCGAAGGGTGCCCTGTCCTTAGAGTAGGATGACACGCGCAGCGCTACAGCGAGATTCATACCGCAACCTGAACGCTTCATGGGTTGTTCGAGCGACGCGGCAAATAGCGCTGAGGTCTTCCTATTGAGCCCCACTACACCTATTACGGAAAACGAATACTGGCTCCCAATTATGCAGCTAAGGCTGCATCCTGCGCCCGGCCTGTAAGACAGCAACCCCAAACTGCCTAGACTTTGGTAACTCGCATCCCTTACATTCGCAACTGGTCTCTACTCTTCGCTTGCAATTGCTGGCTTGTTTTGTCAACATCTAGGCAGCCCGACAGCACAGCGCGATCGTAGACATTGTCGAGAACATCGCGATCTATCAGACCCAGGAGCTGAGGAGTTTAACAGTGCGCATACCATTGCATCGAATTCAGACGTTGTTGCTGGGGTTGCTCATATTGGCGTTGGCCGCCGGTCTTGCCGGCTGTGAGACAAACACCGTTCAGACTTTGGAAGATTCAAACACCGAAAAGGTTGAGAAAGGGAATGTTAGTATTATTAGACATTCAGACGGCCCTTGTGGTCCGATGTTTGAAGGCCAGGGCGGTTATTATTTCGAGCAGGTCATTCATTGGACGCCGGACGGCACGCATCTCATATTCGATTATCTCGGGATGATACAGGTGGTCGATCTGGAAGGGACCAGTTTGCGCACGGTCGTGGACGCGGATCCCAGATATCCCATAGAGAAGCGCGAACCACGGTACAATTTTCCGTACGGCTTCTACTTTGATGTATCGCCAGACGGCACGCGGGTGGTGTATACGTCATGCGAGTTTCGACCGGAAGGTCCGAACGTAGATCCAGCACGGGAGAACTACTTCGGCTATGAGATCGCCGTCATCAACCTGGATGGCACCGAGAAACTGCGGCTTACACGAAACGACATCTTTGATCACTATCCGGTCTGGGCGCCTGATGGAAAGCGCATCTCCTTCTGGTCAGCTACTCGTATCAGGAGTTGGCAGAATGGGGAGATCATTACGATGGCAGCGGACGAGCCCGATGTACGGCAGGAGAAAGAAATTACGACACCTGCGACTAGGAAGGAAAGTACCTTTTTCTATGCCATAGTGGCGGATGGATCCGAGGTAGATCAGGGAGAAGCGATACCGACACCTACGCTAAGGGAGAAAACCTACTACGTCGCCATTGTGGTGGCCCCGCAACTGTGGTCGCCAGACGGGGAGCATTTGGCATTTCTGGCGGCTTATCAGGAGGTTCTTCTTTACACGATTCGGGCCGACGGGGCGGAGTGGACGCGGGTAGTCGGACCGGTTGTTGGCAATGTACCGTTTCTGGAACCGCTTGCGACCGGGTCGGGACAGTCATACTGGGTGCCGGTCTTGCCTTCGTGGTCGCCGGACGGGGACGTTCTGGCCTTCGTGATGGCCGATGAGGAGGGAGCGCCCGTCGGCGTCTACACGGTGCGTCCCGATGGCACCGATCTAACTCAGGTGCTGGAATCGCAGGGCGCGGAGTGGCAAGTTTCTCAAGTGTTGTGGTCGCCGGACGGGTCGGAGCTGCTGATAGCCTCCGATAGTCACTATTTCATCGTCGAGCGTGACGGCAGCAACGCGCGCCGCGTGGAGCTTGAGAATCCCCTTGACCAAGCATGGCGCGTAGGAGCGTGGTCGCCGGACGGCGCCCGTATCGCGCTCTACGTTCCAGGGAACCCCTACGGCAACATTCCCCCGCAACTCTACACCGTTGCCCGTGACGGCACGGACTTGCGCACCCTAGTGCGAGCGGATGAGGACGGTAACCTAATACCGGCGAACCCTCCGGACTAGACACTCTTTGAAGACTTTAGCTTGAAGACTCTAAGCTTGCTTGTTGCCTTCCCGTATCGCAGGTATGCAACCAGCGCCAACCTTTTCTTGTAGCAAGTGTTTTGGTTGACTTCTCCCTCTTCCAGGTTCCGAGCTTGGGACATGTCTCCCAATACCTCCTCAGCCATCGGTGTCTGCGGAAGGTGTCTTATCTGGGCAGATAACTATATGATCGCCGAAGGTGATGCCGTAGCGCGCTGCTGAGCCGGCCTCTAGTTCCAGCACGTGCGTGACCGGTTCGGTCGGGTGGTAGCGCGGGAGTTGGTCGTCCGGCGTATTTGGGGGCGGGGGCGGGACCGCGGTATCGATTTGCACCACAATCCCTTCGCGTATCCAGACGAGGTCGAGCGAAAACTCCATCCCCTTCATCCAGAATGACGGCTGCCGCGGCTCCGGGAATACGAACAGCATTCCGACGTTCTCCGGTAGTCCGGGGTATCCGCTCAGGCCCGCGGCCCGTTCCTGTGGCGTATCGGCGACCAGCACGTTGATGCGCGCCTCGTTGATGCAGAGCACCGCTTCATAGGCAAGAGGCGTCCCTTCTACCGGCGCGGATGGCGTCGCCGCACCCTCGCGCGGTGCCGTCCCAGGCGGGCCGCAGCCCAGCACGGAAAGGATTGCAACTACGAGCACGGTGTTTAGTAATACGCGTTCAATGACGTGCTTCGTGACCTGCATGAGATTGGCCCGCATTCTAAGCTGTCCCCACTCTACCCGTTCGTTTTCCAATTCCGCTGATGTCTGTGCAATTTGCAAGATCGGCTAGTAACGATCCTGTCATTCCTTTTGCAAAGAGGCCGCCACATTGAACTGGTAACGCTCCTACATCTATCGGATTGGACCCCAGGACCCGTTCATACTTCGACAGGCTCAGCACGAACGGCTCTTGACGAGCATCGCTCGCAACGCTCTTCCCTAGAGGATACAGAAGCCCTCCGAGCACAGTCACGCGCCAGTGGACGATAGTGTTCTATAACGCCGCTGTGAAACCATCAGCATTATCAATGTAATTGCAAGCTCTCCTTCACCATAGTCGCGGCAGCCAGCCGGGTACGGTCTCTTTATACCCGCGGAACGCATCGCCTTGCGTTTGTTCGAGAAAGCTGTCTTCCGTCGCTGCCAGGCGGACGTACGCTGCCAGCAGGAGGGGGAACATCAGCAGCGTGATCAGCGTCGGCCACTGGATAAGAAAACCGACCATCACCAGCACAAAGCCCACGTACTGCGGGTGGCGCACGTGGCGGTAGAGGCCATGGGTCACCAGCGCGCCGCGGCCGCGGTACACGTGCCACCAGCCCCAGCCCATCAGCACCAACCCCGCCACAACGACTGCGCTGCCGCCCAACTTCAGCACTGGCACACCCACGCGCAACGGCACCCAGCCCAACCGGTCGAGCAATACCGCCCATAGATGGCCCTCGCTGCCATCCAGCCCGATTGAGAAGCCGAAGACGCTACTCAGCAGGTAGATGGTTAAGGGAATACCGAACATCTCGGTGAAGAGCGCAATGAGAAATGCCGGGCCCAACGCCGCCTGCCGCCAGTCGCGGCGCGGCAGCGCCACGAGAAATCCCACGACGAAGAGCGAAAAGAAGAGCGCCGATAGGATAACCGCCGGCCAGTTCCCGTACCACGGCCGCCCATCCAGATAGAGAAACCGCACGAGCAGCGCGGTCGTCACCACCAGCGCGAGCAGATAGAGTACGACGCCTCCGCGTTTCACACGAAACGTGTGGCGGCGACCTGGTCCTCTATCACTCGCGTCTGTCTGCTGTCCGGCCAGGATTTGCCTCCCATCCCAAGTCACGCGCTGACACATGCCGGTCCAGCCGGTTATCATAGACACTACCACAGGCCAAAACCCATGTTACTGACCGGCGTCCTATACGCAACGAACAGAGGTGCGATCCCGTGAAAATCACTGAAGTTGAAGCCTTCATTC
The DNA here is from genome assembly GCA_965216245.1 of Chloroflexota bacterium. Classification (GTDB taxonomy): domain Bacteria; phylum Chloroflexota; class UBA11872; order VXOZ01; family VXOZ01; genus VXOZ01. Next base: position 2,607,441 of record OZ244145.1, on the reverse strand, counting down.
CCCACTTGCCGCCTGAGCCGCCCAGTTGGCTCTCGCACATTCGGGTGGCCAATCCCATGTCGCGCTATCCGGAGTATGGCGAGCGCCGGGCGCTCTGGATGGGGCCGCTGGGGCCGATTATCGTGCGCGTCAAGACCGATGACGGGCTGGAGGGTCTTGGCCTGGGCGGCGGCGGCAATCCGGGTTGCTTCATCGTGGAGCAGCACCTCAAGCGCTTGCTCGTGGGCCAAGACCCTCGCGATACGGAGCGCCTCTGGGACCAGATGTTCCGCGCCTCGCTCCCGTATGGGCGCAAAGGGCTGCCGATCATGGCCATCAGCGGCATTGATAACGCCCTGTGGGACATCAAGGGCAAGGCCGCCGGACAGCCTGTCTATAAACTCTTGGGCGGTGCAACCAAACCCGCGATTCCGGTTTACGCCACCGGCAACCAGTCGGCAGTCTATGCGTCGTTAGGCTTCGTGGGCAACAAAGTCGCCATGCCCTACGGCCCATGGGACGGCGTGGAGGGCATGAAGCTGAACGAAAAGCACGTGGCCGATGCGCGCGAGGCGCTGGGACCCGACATGCTGTTGATGCTCGATTGCTACATGGCCTGGGACGTCACCTATACGCTCCGAATGGCCGAGCGCTTGCGCCCGTACAACGTGTACTGGATCGAGGAAGCGCTTCCGCCCGATGATTACGACGGCTACGCCGAATTGCGCCGCCGCATCTCCTGGACGCGCATCACCACCGGGGAGCACGAATACACGCGCTTTGGCTTCCACGAGCTCATCCAACGCGGCTGCGCCGACATTCTGCAGCCCGATCTCGCCTGGTGCGGCGGCATCACCGAGGCCCACCGCGCGGCGCAGATGGCAGAGACCCACGGCATCGACGTCATTCCTCACGTGGGCGCTACGGCCAGCTATCACTTTTGCCTCGCCCATGCCAATTCGCCTTTGGTTGAGTTCATCTTCCGCGCGGGCGACGGCAGCGAACTTGTGCCGGTGCAGCCCTTCTTCAGCGGCGAGCCTTTGCCGGAAAACGGCCGGGTACGCCCACCTGAAGCGCCCGGTTGGGGACACAAGATTGCGCCGGAAGTTACACTGGAACGCCCACATCCGACGTCCGAAAGCAACGCAGATGCCGCGCCCGGCTCTGCGGGTCTGGGAACGGGAGAATAGGACTTGGATTCCCGTGCCGACCGGGTCAATGGGCTTCGATTGGTGTACGGGCTTGTTATCCAAATCGAGGAGGATTCCTTTGCGAACCCCTTTCCTCTATTATGGGAAGGTCGGAATGGGAGTGAGAAGTGCCATTTTGAAAGCTCCCGCCCACTACACCTCCCCTAGATTCCGGCTTTCGCCGGAATGACGAATCCTCGCAAAGGTCTCCGGCATGGGAGAAAAGCGCCACGACCATCATGAAGATTGTCGACATCGAAGCTCTCTTGCCGGAAGCCCCCAAGCGCCCTAGCTGGCTCGTGGCAGAGCGCATGGCAAGCCCCATGTCGCCCTATCCGGAATATGCCGAAACGCGCAGTTCTTGGCAGGGCATGGTGCCGCGCACTATCGCTCGAGTCACTACCGATGACGGCATTGTGGGCATCGGCGTGGGTGGCGGCGGCGCGCCCAGTTGTCACATCATTGAGCACCATCTCAAGTCTTTGCTCGTCGGCCGCGATCCCCGAGACACTGAACTGCTCTGGGACCTCATGTTCCGCGCCACGCTTCCTTACGGGCGCAAGGGACTGCCAATCATGGCACTCAGCGCCATAGACAACGCGCTGTGGGACATCAAAGGCAGGGCAGCAGGCGTACCGGTCTACGTGCTCCTCGGAGGCAAGACGAAGGGATCTGGGACTCAGCCACCGCGTGTGTCTCTCTATGCCAGCGGCAACCGCACGGAGGCTTATGCACGTCTGGGATTCAATCGGAACAAAGTCTTCATGCGGTATGGGCCGTGGGACGGCGCTGAGGGCATGCGGCAAAATGAAGCGCAGGTTGCCGCCGCCCGTGACGCGCTGGGGCCGGACAGGCTCCTCATGGTCGACGCTTGGATGGGCTGGGACGTACCGTATGCGATCGCCATGGCCGAACGCCTGCGTGAATACGACATCTATTGGCTGGAAGAGCCGCTGCTCCCGGATGACTATGACGGCTACGCCACGCTACGCAAGCGCCTGCCTTGGCTGCACATTGCCTGCGGCGAACACGAATACACCCATTTCGGTTTCCACGACCTCATCCAGCGGGGTTGCGCAGACATTCTGCAACCCGATCTCGCCTGGTGCGGCGGCATCACCGCGGCGCGGCGCGTGGCTGCCATGGCGGAGACCCACGGCCTGCAAGTGATCCCCCACATCGGCGGCGTGATGAGCTATGCCTTCGTCACGGCGCACGCCGTGTGCCCCATGGCCGAATTCATCTTTGGCAGCGGCGACGGCACGGAGATCGCACCCATCCATCCATTCTTTGCAGGCGAGCCGCTCCCTGAGAGTGGTGAGGTAATTCTGACGGAAGCACCGGGCTGGGGCGTTGAACTGTCTCCCCACACTGCTTTCACGCGCCCGCATCCAACATAGCCGATGCTCGTCAAGTTTCTATGCGTGCCGCCGGGGGACGACTGCATGCATGAGCCATCGGGCCGAGCATGACCAGGGCACGCAGGCAGTAGGAGTGGGGGCAAGGCACCGGTCGCCTCTTCTCAAGAGGCCTATGCCAATGTGGAAATTCGGTCGCAGGCAGAAACCCAAGATCCTCTACTCAAAACCACTGCTCTGCGATCCACTCTTGGATCAGACTGAAAAGCTGGCTTTCGCTGAGGATTAGGCTCACGACCAGCAAGCCGGTCCAGCCAATGAAACTGGCAAGGAATGCCTTGGCGATCGATCCTCTCAGCGCCGGGCGCAGCGCCAACACGCCGTATTCGATCAGTGCCAAGTAGGTCAGTGCGGCAAGCGTGACGCCGTATAGCGGTATTACCTGGAAAAACAAGAAAATAGCAGGCACGTATGCATAGGCAAGGGTTCGAAACACCTGCAAAAAACCTGCCCGGCTGCGGAAGAGCACTTTGCACAGCGCATACGCAACAATCAGCCAAATGACCCAGGACACCATCGCGTCGCCCATCGCCCTGGCGACAAAAACGACAGAGCCAAAGAATCCGAACCAGAACAACCCTACGAGGAACAGGCTGATGTTCTGCACCACGGCGACGATCAAGACTACCGTGAGCGCTTGCAGGTTCGCCGAATCGTCCTCATGCACTTCTTTGAAGACATCAGTATTCAACATCACCCCGTGCACCATGCGATCTACAAGCTCCGACCAGCGCACGTAAGGGTCGAGGCGGTGGATTGGGACCATCACCACGCGGCCCCAAGCAGTCTCCTGCCAGGGCCGCCGCTTGCGCACCGGTAGCGGCTTCGCTTTGTAATCTTTATCGAGCGGCTTCATCCACGCTCGCGGTACACGGCCCATGTATCCTCCAAGATTCGTTGTTCAGGCAATTCAATTTTTAGCCAAGCCGATCTTGACCGGCATGTTCAAAGCTATTTATGCTGCTCTTCGCGTCCGCCTGCGGTCCGCCCATTTCTTACCTAACGGAGACAAGCGATCCACCGCAATACACCACCTACTCAGCAAAAGGCTACGTCTCTCGTCGATGGGCTACCGCACGCCCGGACTCTCGGCGGCAAGCAATGCCTCTGAAGTCGCTCTGCAGTATCTCTTCGCCGCCAAGAGACTTCCGAATCTCGTAATCGTGCGTAGCACACTGCGTTGTCAGCTTTTGCAACTTCCGCTACGATAGAGATTACTACTGTTAACACTGTACCAAATCAACGACATGTATAAGCGATACACTCGCCTTTTCAGCAGCATTACACTCCTGCTCCTTCTGTGGTCTCCCACCGCACTCTCGGCGCAGGCAGTTGACCCCGACATCGCCGTAAACAACGGATGGTACTATACCCAGACCGGTAGCGACACCGGCAGGGGCTATGCCATCACGGACAATGGCGGCATTTCTTTCTGGACCGGCTTTCAGCAGTTTGGCGGTGTGCCGGAGTTGGGTTATCCGGTTTCAGGGCGCTTCATTCTAAACGGCTTTGTATACCAGGCAACGCAAAGAGCCCTATTACAGTGGGATTCGGCGAATAGCAGCGTGAACATCGCAAACACGTTCGACCTGCTCCACGATGCAAACTATGACGGCTGGCTCGAAGCCTTTCGGCAGATTCCCCAGAGCTTCGACTGGTCGTCAGACGATCCCATCAATGACTGGGAAGGGACGATCCGAAGTCATCTCACCCGCATCTTCGAGGCCCAGCCCGGTGACACGCCGGAGCTAGTCGCGGCGCGTGCCGCGCTGCAAGAGCGTTTTCTTAGTAACCCCAATTGGCTGCAACTTTCCGGCCTGCCATTGGCCATTCAAGACTTTGGGCCGATGATCGTCATGCGCGCCCAGCGTGTTGCCCTGCAATACTGGAAAGTAAAGGTGCCCTGGGCCAATGTGGGGGACGTCACGGTAGTGCTCGGTGGAGATATTACGAAGGAGTCCGGCCTCATTCCGCAAGCCGCCACCATCCCTTTAGACGCCGCTGCAGCCAGCTTGGACTCTGCCCCGCCCAGTGCCACACTCCCACCTGCGGGACAGCAGACTCCGCCTCCGCCACCACCTCCGCCGCAGCCGGTTACTCCGCCGGGTCTTCCCATAGAGCGCATTCTTGCCGATAGCGTTGCCGATCAATTGTCCATCGTGGGTCCGCCGGCAGTAATCTCATCGCCCCATGGGAACTTACGTGTCTACTTGCGCCTGCGCAACGATGCTAACGTTAGCGTGTCAAGCGGTATAGATGTACTCGTGATCGACGCCGGTGGCGAAGTCATCGGCCATGCCAGCGGCGACGTTGTTACACTGCTGCCGGGATCCACACGCGCGGTACGTCTCCTTTCCAGCGATCCTTTCGCCGAGCCCGCAGCGCTGGAACTCCGCTTTACCGGCACGCTGGTTGGCGGCGGAGAGTATGAGCGTACGATCAGCTTTAGCACCGCTCAGTACACGCTAGAAGGCAATCTTCACGTGTTGCGCGGCACTGTGACGAATAACGGCAACCGTCCCTACAGCCTCTTCCTCGGCGGCGAATTTCTCGATGCCGCGGGCGGTGTCCTCGGCATGGCAACCGGCCAGGTAAGCAATCTCTTCCCAGGAGAGACGCGCGCCTTCCTGCTCACTACTGCAGAGAATGTACAAGGCGTGGTTTCTTATGAGGTTGGTGTCAACGTGATCGTTCCCAAGTAACCCCCCACCTGATCGGCTTTCCGTTAGAGGAAAAGCAAGGCCACTGCGCCTCTTGCTCAGCCGCTGGCTGTCGCCCAGCAAATCAGCAATGCGCCCCTGCACTTCTCCTCTACGCAGCACGTTCTCCGCTGCGTTGATTGGGTAGCACACATTCCCGCAACTCGGGGTCAGTCATCACGCAATGATTGGGCCAAGTTGGCGGAAACGCAATAGAAGCTGTGCTATCCAAGCTCAAACAGACAGTTCAGCCACAGGTCCTTCTTGATCGTACCTCACTGGAATCATCATGTTTCCGCCTCATACGAATTGGATTCGGGAGCCCGTTGCTCGCCTGCGGGCCACAAGCGTAGGGATTGGCTATGTCATCACCCTTGGCTTCAAGGAAGTCCCCGTAGTCGGCACATTGCTCGCGGTGCAGAGCTTTGCCGCAGGTATCACCACACCTCTCATTGTGTGGGCTCTCAGCGAACTCATCGACGCTCTACCGCGCTCCCTGGCCGACCGGACTGACCTATGGCCTTCCATACTCCCATGGTTATTGATACTCCTCGCCGCCTTTATCATTCGCAGCCTAGATGGCGCCCTTGGCGACTACCTTAGTCAACTGACGGGCTTGCGTCTCGGCGCTGCCGTGCAGCACATGGCGGCGGACCGGATTCTGGTGCTGCGGGAGGGCCGCTTGGTCGAACAGGGGTCGCACGCCGCGCTGCTGTCCGCCGAAGGCGAGTATGCCGAACTGTACCGGCTCCAGGCAGCCTCGTACCGCTAGCGCGCATAACAGTGATTCAAACAATCCTTAAATGCAAACGCCTACCGCAAGGGCCCGTCACTAGCATGCCGTGCTGCACGGCGTTTGCGCTGCCTTGGCGAATGTAGCATGATAAAGCATAAGAAAATGCGCTAATGGGCTAATGAGGAGGTCGGTTGTGGGCGAACCGTACGCGTTTTTCGAAGGTAATGTGGTGCCGCTTTCTGCAGCCAAAGTGGGCATCATGACTCACGCGCTCAATTACGGAACCGGCTGCTTTGAAGGCATTCGGGGCTACTGGGTACCCGAGGATGAGCAGGTCTATCTCTTTCGCGCGCGTGAGCACTTTGAACGCCTGCACCGCTCCGCACACATTTTACGCATGAAGCTGCGCTTCAGCCCGGAAGAACTGACCCGGCTGGCGTGCGACCTCATTGCAAAGTGCGGCTACCGCGAAGACGTGTACGTGCGCCCGCTTGTTTACAAGAGCGCTGAGCAGGTCGGTCTTTCACTGGTGCGCAAGTCTGCCGACGGCGGGTTAGAAGACGTGCCGGATGACTTCTTCATGTTCACCGTGCCCTTTGGGGCGTACCTGGACTTGGATAAACCGATCCGCGTCACCATCTCTCCCTGGCGGCGCATTGACGACAACGTGATCCCACCACGGGCGAAAGTGACGGGCCTCTATATCAATTCGGCCCTGGCTACCTCCCAAGCCAAGGAGATGGGATTCGACGAAGCCATCATGCTTAACGGCGACGGCTCGGTCTCGGAGGGCCCGGGCGAGAACATCTTCATGCTGCGGGACGGCAAGCTCATTACCACCGGGCCAGACTCCAACATCTTGGAAGGCATCACGCGCCATGCCGTGATGACCCTGGCCCGGGAAGAATTCGGCATTGAAGTGGTGGAGCGGCGAATCGCGCGTACTGAGCTCTACATTGCCGACGAACTCTTCTTTACCGGCACAGCCGCCCAAATCTCCGCCATTGGCGAGGTGGACGGCAGGGTAATCGGCAGCGGCGAGATTGGTCCCGTCACCGCGCAGTTGCAGAAGGTCTTCTTCGAGGCGGTGCGCAACCGCAGTCCGAAGTATGGCGACTGGTGCGCAGCGGTCTATCCGGTAGGTGCCAGTGTGTAGCAAGAACACCGGAGATTCCAGTGCATTCGCTTGATTGCAATTCTCCCGTTAGCCTTCGGCGCTTCTATTGAGAATTGGCGGTCTTGCAGCCTTCTACGATTCTGCGTTGAGACAAAATGACACACGATTCGTGCAGGCTGCAACATAAGGAACTCTTCGCGTAACCTGGGTGGAATGTGCTGAGTTCCCTCTCCATCGTTGGAGAGGGCTAGGGTGAGGAGGAATTCTTTTTAATGCGCTGCAAGGCGGCTCGCCTGATCGAGTAACGCAAGCCACCGCCAAGGACAAGAGATGGCAGAGCAAACCGGCGGCAACCTAGAGTCTGAGCTTGCGCCTTCCTATCGGTTCTGGACGGATAAGGCGTTCATACTCTTGTTCATTCTTGCCGTGCTGATCAATTTAGCCCTACTCGGCGCCATCCTGAACGTCTTCGCGCAGCTCCCGGAACGGCTGCCCATTCTCTTCAACGCCCAGGGCCAAGCCGATCTCGTGGCCAACAAGGTCTATCTCTTCCGCCTTCCGCTCGGAGTTCTGCTGCTGATTATCATTAACTGTGTGGTAACCGGCTTTATTGTGAGAACCAACGCCTTTGCTGCTCGTATGTTGATGCTGGCAAACTGTTGGATTGGACTGCTTCTCTTAGTCGGCCTGTGGTTTATCATTCGCTAAGGAGGACAAGTGTATGCAATTGGAAGGGAAATGTGCCATCGTGACCGGCGGCGCGACCGGCATTGGCCGCGCTGTCTGCCTTTCGCTTGCGCGTGAGGGAGCGTCTGTCGTAGTCAATTACTCGAGGTCGGAGAAAGAGGCCGAACAGACCGCCCGTGATGCCACGGCAGCCGGCGGCCAGGGTGTAACCTTCAAGGCTGACGTAGCCGACGAAGAGAAGGTCAAAGAGATGGTGGCGTTTGCCCAAGACTCCTTTGGACGGGTGGACGTGCTGGTGAACAACGCGGGATACACGCAGTTCATCAAACATACGGAGCTCGACAAGCTGACTGATGAGGTTTGGGACCGTATCTTTGCTGTCAACGTGAAGGGAGCTTTCTACGGTATCCGCGCCGTCACGCCCATCATGAAGGCACAGGGCAGCGGCCGCATTGTCAACATATCGTCAGTGGCCGGCTTAACCGGCGGCGGTAGTTCGGTGCCGTATGCCGCGTCCAAGGCCGCCATGATTGCTCTTACGAAGTCTATGGCCGCCGCCCTCGGACCGGAAATACTTGTGAATAGCGTTGCGCCCGGTCTCATTTACACGCGTTGGACGGAAGGTCACCCCGAGCGCAATGAGGAGATTCGCCAATCCACCGTTACGCAGCGCCTGGGCACGCCTGAGGATATCGCGGGGGCAACGCACTACCTCATTTGCAATGGTGACTGGGTAACCGGTCAAACACTTGTGATCGACGGCGGCAGAGGCGTCTGATAGGCACTTGATCGCTTGAATGTCCGTAGGCGCTTTATACTGCGTCGTATTCGCTTGATGTCAATTGTGATTTGATGGAGAAGTCTCCACTTGATCGTGCGCGCCGCTTGAGAAAGTAGCAAGTCCAAGGAAGACAGAGCGGATAGATTCCCGCGAAAGCGGAAATGGCGTTTGGGATGACTCTTCCCATTGTTGGGCGGGGACCGGTCACCTGTTCGGCGCGGCTTCCCACTGTAGCGCGGGGGCTTGTTCCCCGCTCGGCATGGTTCAGCAAAATATTCAACAAACCGGACATGGCCACGCAAAACAATGCACCTTGGGCGTCAGAGTACGTGGCGACGTCTTTACGAATCGCCACTGCAGCCGAGGCAGCACACTGCTTCAACCAGCGAGGGTCAAAAAGCCAAAGAAAACTAAGGACACTTGGACGGTGAGCAATGCCAGTTGACGAGAAGTTCCTGAAGGAAATGAGCATACGCACATATCAACCGAAAGATGAGGTGCGGGTCAAGGATCTCACCATCGCCGCCTTCACAGGGGTGAGCATAGAGCACAACATCGAGAATTCCTGGCCCGGTCTCTTGCCGGTGCCTTGGGGCGAGCGCAAATGGCCTATGGTAGCCGGTGACCTCACCGACCATCCGGAAGACTGCTTTGTGGCCGAGTACAAAGGTGAGGTAATTGCGTTCGCAACAACGCGCATCAACCACACCAACAGCGTCGGCCAAATCCCCGATATGGCGGTAGACGAACAGTTTCGCGGCAAGGGCATCGGACGCATGCTGATCGAACACTGCCTTGGGCACTTTCGCGACCAGCAACTTACGTTGGCACGCATTGAAACCTTGACCCAAAACCCAATCGGCCGTCACCTCTATCCCGACCTAGGGTTTGAGGAAGTGGCGCAGCAAGTCTTCTACGCCATGCCGCTGAAGGCAGACGACGAGTAGCGATATTACCGCATCGCTCGTTTCTCTCAGATGAATCGACAGCAGCAATGTAGTGTGGCGGCTTGTCCCCCTTCAGTGCACATGCATCATCCCTAGCATTGGGGTGCCGTGCCTGCGCCGGCGCAAGCCAACGAGCGAGTTCTTCATCTCCCTATCTTCCCGGACTTCGGCTCACGTGGGAGCGATGTATCAGAACCTCGCCCAGGCTTCTCATCACGCTCCCTCCGTTTTGTACGCCCGCAGGCCGCTTTTTGGTATGCTTAAAGGGCAGAATACCCTGTGTTCACAACCTCTGTTCTAGGAGCAAGACCCTAGCATGGCAAATGCAAAAAACTCCTTAGCCACCCGTCTGGGAAGCTACATTAGAGTTATAACGTTGGCGCTGGCTGTGATTGGCGTCGCAGTGGGCGTGGCAGCACTGGCGCTCGGCATCCTGCTCTGGCAGGAACGCCCCACCATACAGACTGCCGCCTACCGGGCGCAGAACGCCGCTCAGGTCACAAGCGCAATGGATACGCGCGTTTCCGGCGTCGAGCAGCAAGCTGAGACGCTTAATCAGAATGTCTCCGTACTGCAATTCCAGAACCACCTCTTGCGTGCATCGGTGCGCATTAGCCGCGCGCGCGTGCATCTGAGCGAACGCCAAAGCGGACTCGCGGTGCGCGAATTGTCCGAAGTCGAGCGCTCACTGAATGCTGCGGCCAAGTTGGGTTCTGTGGGACAACAAGAGCAGATCGTAGAGATTAAGACCCTCCTTGCCGATCTTAAGAACATCGTTGAAACGGGCACCTTCCCCATCCAAACGCTTGAAGTCATCGGTGACCGCATCGACGCTATGATCCGGTGATAGCCGCACGCGTTCTTCCGTCCTTTTTGGTATTGAGCTTGGCGATGCAGTTAGACTTATTCCCCTTCATACAGCGCATCGCTGTTCGAGGACGAGAGTGATGAAAATCGGCGTGATCGGGCCCGGGCGCGTAGGAACAGGTCTGGCGCGCCTTCTCGCAGACCGGGGATACAACGTCCGTGCCATAGGGGGAAAGTCCCCCGCCCATGCCGAGCCGCTCGCTGCCTTGCTTCCCAACTGTGTAGCAGCGAGACCCCAGACTGTCGCAGACACCTGCGACCTCGTCTTCATTACCACACCCGACAGCGCCATCAACGCAGTCGCCCGCGCAGTAACCTGGCAACGCGGACAAGGCGTCGTCCACTGCAGCGGCGCGTTACCTGCCTCCGTGCTCTCTGTGGTTGAGCAACATGGTGCTCTGCCCGGCGCGTTCCATCCACTGCAGACGCTCCCGGACGCTCAAGCGGCGTTTACAAATATGCCCGGCACATTCGTGGCAATTGAAGCGGAAGAGCCGCTCCTTGGTCGGCTTGCAGCCATCGCTGCCGCACTGGAGTGCACGTGGGGCTATGTGCCGCCGGATGCGCGACCCGCCTATCATGCCGCTGCGGTGCTGGTCTCAAACTATACCGTGGCCCTCACGCATGCCGGTGTCGCGCTCTGGCGCGCGATAGGGAAGACTGAGGCAGAAGCGCTCCAGGCCTTGTTGCCCTTGCTGCAAGGCACCTTGCACAACCTCCGCCGACTTGGTCCAACTGACGCCCTCACCGGCCCGGTATCACGTGGAGATTGGGCAACGGTGGAGAAAAACCTTGAAGCCATTGCAGATACTGCGCCGCAGTATACGTTCACGTACGCTGCAATGGCCCTTGCAATGTTATACAATGATCTCGCATCCACCGACGACAAAGACGCGGCCGCTGGCAAAGATCATGCCGCTGGCAAAGATGCTATCGAACGAGAGTTGCGGTCTCTCTTGGGCGCAACGCTAAGAAACCGAGGGACATCATGCGCACCGCGCGCGTGACCGCCGCCGATCTCAAGCAGATGAAGGCGGAAGGGCGCAAGATTGTGATGCTCACGGCGTATGACGCACCGCTGGCGCACTTTGTAGAAGCGGGCGGCGTGCCTGCAATTCTGGTTGGCGACAGCGTGGGCAATACGGTGCTGGGCTACGAGAATACCCTGCCGGTCACCGTAGACGATATCTTGCGCCACACCCAGGCCGTGGTGCGCGGCACACGCCGCGCCCTGATTATCGCCGATATGCCTTTCCTCTCGTATCAGGTTTCCAACGAACGGGCGCTCCTCAATGCCGGCAAACTGGTCCAAGAGGGCGGCGCGCAGGCGGTGAAGCTGGAAGGCGGCAAGCAGACTATTGCGGTAACGGCAGATTTGGTGGCCGCCGGTATTCCGGTGATGGGTCACCTGGGGCTTACGCCGCAGTCGGTCCACCAATTGGGCGGCTACCGCGCCCAAGGACGCACACTAGCGGAAGCAGAAGAACTTCAACACGAGGCCCTCGCCCTCGAGCGCGCAGGCGCGTTTGCTATCGTCCTGGAGAGCATTCCGGCGACGCTCGCGCAACAGGTCACCAAATCGTTGACCATCCCCACCATCGGCATCGGCGCAGGTGTGCATTGCGACGGGCAGATACAAGTCCTGCATGATCTGCTCGGGCTCAACCCACGCCCCGAACATCCGCGACACGCGAAGGCATACGCTTCGTTGGGTGACGAGATGCAGGCTGCCGTGAATGCATATGTTCAAGACGTTGAAGCCGGCACGTTTCCTACCCGCGCAAACAGCTTTGCGCTCCCTAACGAAGTTGCCCGCGCCTTGCGTAAAGAGACACTGGTCCCGACCTCTGACGAAGGCTAAGGGGAACTTCCTATGCGCGCGAGACCTATTCGCGCGAGAATAGAATCCCGTTCGCCCTGTGCCTGTCGCAGGGTGAAAAGGCGCTGCACACGAGAACTAGAGTCCCGTTCGCCCTGAGCCTGCCGAAGGGTGAAAAGGCGCGCTGCACACGAGAATTGAACCCCGTTCGCCCTGAGCCTGTCGCAGGGTGAAAAGGCCCGCTGCGCACGAGAACTAGATCCCGTTCGCCCTGAGCCTGTCGCAGGGTGAAAAGACGCGCTATGTACGAGAATAAAGGCGTGACACGCCGCCAGGTAACCGCCAAACACTTTCGCATGCAGATTCTGCACACCATCCCAGCAGTTCGCGCCGCTCGGCAAGAAGTCCAAGGCAGCCTTGGGCTGGTGCCCACCATGGGGTACCTGCACGCGGGCCACATGGCGCTGGTACAAGCCGCCCTTGCGGAAAATGATTACTGCTGGGCCACGATATTCGTCAATCCCTTGCAGTTTGGGTCTAACAAGGACCTCGCTACCTACCCCCGCGACCTGTCGCGCGACCTTGCCATGTTCGAAGAATGGGGCGTGGATGCCGTCTTCGTACCGGAAGCTGGCGCGATGTATGCGGACGACTTCAGCACCTTCGTACACGTAGAGAGCCTTACTAATCGCTTGGAGGGGGCAGCGCGGCCCGGACACTTCCGCGGCGTCACAACGGTTGTCTGCAAGCTGCTCAACATCGTGAAGCCGCAACGGGCCTACTTCGGCCGCAAAGACGCCCAGCAACTCCGCGTCATCCAACGCATGGTGCGCGACCTCGACATTCCCACCATGATCGTGCCGGTGGATACGGTGCGCGAACCCGACGGTCTCGCCCAGGCAAGCCGCAACGTCCACTTGAATACGGATGAGCGTGCAGCGGCAATAGTCGTTTATCGGTCATTGCAAGCAGCGGCAGAGCGTTTCGCTGACGGAGAACGCGACGCCAACGCTCTCCGCGCCGCCATGCAAGCGGTGCTCGCGGGCGAACCGCTGGCGCACGTGGACTACGTGAGCATCGCCGACGACGAAAGTCTGGAGGAATTGGCTGCTATCGAGGGTCCGGCACTCGCGTCACTCGCCGTCCGCATCGGCGCCACGCGCCTAATCGATGCCATGGAGTTAGGCCGCGACGAAGACGCCGAGTAGTACCATGCGGCACCGGGAAGCACAGATAACTACTGCCCAGCCTGCTTGCAAATTACATGTTCGCCTCAAGAGGCCACGCCTGGCTTGGTCAAGAATGTACGCGAAAGTGGATAGGCGAGCCACAAAAGCACAGCTCTTGCCAAGTAGCCTGTTACAATTCAGAACATCGAAACTGTACGTGTTTCAGTTCTTCGTGGCGTGAAAGTGGCGGTGTAAAGACTACTGGATTGTGCACAATTGCAAGTACCACTTTCAATATTACACTCACCAAGATCCATGGTCGTACTTTCTACAGGGCACTGAGAGATCCCGTTCAGTAGTTTCACCTGCATGCGCGCCAAGACTTCCTGAATGTGACGTTAATGCTTCTGTTGCGATACTATAGGAGACGTGCTCAAGCGCACTCTCTCTCTTCCCGATAGGGGAAATCGGCACCGTAACACCGGTGCCTTAATTGTGTCGCGTGCGGGGAGATTGAACTCTGACTTGCCCATAGACCAACTAAGGACGCATTGATGTTCGGAACTTTGAACTCGCCCGTGCTCTGGATCGGATTCACCGCCGCCGTCGTGACCTTGCTCATACTCGACTTGGTGGTATTCCATCGTGGCGCGCATGTAATTAAGCCGCGTGAGTCAGCGACCTGGGTGGGCATTTGGGTAAGTCTTGCCCTTGTTTTCGCCGCCGGCATGTTTATCTTTGCCGGGCCCGAACGCGGTACCGAGTTCATCACGGGATACCTCATCGAGTGGACGCTCAGCGTCGATAACCTCTTCGTCTTTCTGATCATCTTCACGTATTTCGCGGTGCCTAACGAGTATCGCTATAACGTGCTCTTCTGGGGAATTCTTGCCGCAATCATCCTGCGCGGCGCGTTCATACTTGTCGGTGCCGCCCTTTTGGCTGCATTCCATTGGATGATCTTCGTCTTTGGCGGCTTTCTCATCTATACCGGTATTCGCATTCTGCTCAAGGGCGACGAAGATACCGATCCCGAGCGTAACCTCGCCGTCCGCGTCTTCCGCAAAATCCTTCCAAGCACTGCCAACTATCACGGCGGGAGCTATATCGTAAAGCTCGACGGCCGCTGGCTGGCGACGCCTCTCTTGCTCGTGCTGCTCGTCGTAAACGTCACCGACGTGGTTTTCGCCTTGGATTCCGTACCGGCGATCTTCGCCATCACGCGTGAACCGTTTATCGTCTACTCCGCGAACATCTTTGCAATTCTCGGCCTACGCGCCCTCTATTTCTTGCTCGCGAACCTGATGGACCGGTTCCACTACCTCGGTGTGGGCCTCGGTCTCGTGCTCATCTTTGTGGGCATCAAGATGGTCGTAGGCGATTTTCACGGCGTGCCGAAGGGAGATCACCTCTTTACCTCCGTACTCGAGACAATCGAGGTGATAGCAACCGCCTTCCACGAGCAGCCGTTCTACTCTCTGGCCGTCGTTGGGGTACTGTTAAGCGGATCGGTAGTCGCGTCCCTGCTGCGTCCACCGAATGAGTGAATCCTCCACCACACTGCCATTCCGAGCGCGCCGTGGCCCCGTGCTTGACACTGGGGAGGAATCTAGAGTCCCTGCCAGCATGAGAACACACAATTCAATGTTCGGCATGCGCGTCAATCAGCGGGCGGACAAGCCCCTGCGCTACGCTAGGCTGCCTTCTGTTTGCCGCGATAAGCAGTCATTCCAAGCGAAGCAAGGAATCTAGACCTCGGGTTCCGGATTCCGACTAAGGCTTGCGCGGCACGTAGGGGCACGACATGTCGTGCCCCTACCCAGTCGTCGGTGCAGCAGAACATCTGCTCGAGCGTAGCGAAGAATCAAGAGTGTGTGCTCGACGATGAAGATACGCGGATGGAAGCAGAGCAGCCCGCGATTCCTTCTGGGCAAGAATCGAGAACCCTGACGCGAAGCCGGAGGGGCGCGCCACTCACCGCAGAGTACGCTCAAATCCGTCCTCAGGACGCGCGCAGCCAGCCGGGGCGTTGCTCTTCGAAAGCCGTAATGGCCTCTTCTTGCTGCAAGGTCAAGCCTACCGCGTCCAGGCCGTTGAGCAGCCGGTGTTGAACGTTAGCATCAACCGCAAACGACGCCGTAAACCCATGGTCGTCTTGGACCGTAGTATTTGCCAAGTCCACCGATAAGCGGTAGTCGACAATATTCTGTGCGCGCTCCGTGAGCGTAGCCACGTCTTTCGGCGGCAAGACCACCGTAAGCATGCCGTTCTCCACGGCGTTATTGGCAAAGATGTCGGCAAAGCTGGGGGCAATGATCGTCAGAAATCCATACTCTTTGAGCGCCCAAGCGGCATGCTCACGCGATGACCCGCAGCCGAAATTCCTGCCGGTGACAAGGATCGTGGCACCGGTGTAGCGCGCATCGTTAAGCTCGAACTCCGGGTTTGGGGTAGTGCCGTCCTCGAAGTACCGCCAGTCGAAGAACGCAAACGGGCCGTATCCCGTGCGTTCGATCCGCTTGAGGAACTGCTTCGGAATGACCTGGTCGGTATCGACGTTCGCTCGATCCAACGCGGCTACTTTGCCTGTGTGTTTTACAAATGGTTCCATTCCTAATTCCTTGCACAATCCAGTCTTGTTCAGCGTTCAGATCAGTCTCGGTCTAGTTGCAAATCAAGGCCTGCCACGTCATCATTTCGCTCGCCGCGGCGAGATACGGTACCGACTTCCTCACCACTCGCGCACGTCCACGAAACGGCCCGCAATTGCGGCGGCGGCAGCCATCTGCGGACTCACGAGGTGGGTGCGTCCGCCTTTGCCTTGGCGGCCTTCAAAGTTGCGGTTAGAGGTGGAAGCGCAGCGCTCGCCGGGAGCAAGAATATCCGGGTTCATCCCCAAGCACATAGAGCAACCGGCCTCACGCCACTCGAAGCCCGCGGCCTGAAAGACCTCGTTCAAGCCTTCTGATTCCGCCTTCTGTTTCAGCATCGTCGAGCCCGGCACCACCATCGCCCGCACATTAGGATGCACCTGCTTGCCGCGCACGATACCCGCCGCCGCCCGCAGGTCTTCCAGCCGCGCATTTGTGCACGATCCCAGAAAGACGCGGTCAATAGGAATGTCCTGGATGGGCGTGCCGCCCTCCAATCCCATGTACGTCAGCGCCCGCTCGGCAGTGGCTTGCTCCTCCGGTGTCGCCATCTCGCCCGGATTGGGCACAGAGCCGGTGATGGGAACGACCTGGCCGGGATTCGTTCCCCAAGTTACGTGGGGCACGAGGGTGGCGGCATCAATCTCTATGACTCTATCGTAGGTAGCGTCGGCATCGGTTGACAGCGTCCGCCAATGAGCGAGCGCCACTTCCCAGTCGGTTCCTTGCGGCGCATACTTGCGCCCCTTTAGATATTCAAACGTCTTCTCATCGGGCGCGATCATCCCGGCGCGCGCACCGCCTTCAATTGACATGTTGCAGACGGTCATGCGGCCTTCCATGGATAGCGAACGAATGACCTCACCCGTGTACTCGATTACGTGTCCTACGCCGCCTTCCACACCGATGTGCCCGATGATGCCGAGAATAACGTCCTTGGCCGTGACGCCCTGGGGCAGCGTGCCGTCGACCCGCACTTCCATCGTCTTGGGTTTCTTCTGTATCAGGCACTGGGTGGCGAGCACGTGCTCCACCTCCGAGGTGCCGATGCCGAGCGCAAACGCCCCAAACGCGCCGTGCGTAGAGGTATGACTATCGCCACAGACGATCACCTTGCCGGGCTGCGTATAACCCAGTTCCGGCCCAATGATGTGCACGATGCCCTGATTCGGGTTGCGGTAACCATAGAACGTGAGGTCGAACTCCGCCGCGTTCTGCTCCATGGTCTCGATTTGACGGCGGGATATATCGTCGGCAATCGACTCTGAGCGACTCGTCGTAGGGACGTTGTGGTCTACCGTCGCTACGGCCAGGGCAGGCCGTCGCACGGTTCGTCCGCTCAGCCGCAGCCCCTCGAATGCCTGAGCCGACGTAACTTCATGCACAAGGTGCAAGTCAACGTAGAGCAGCGCCGGCGCGCCCGGCTCCTCATGCACCAGGTGACTCTCCCAAACCTTCTCAAACAGCGTCTTTCCAGCCATACCTGTCTCTCACTTTGCAGCGACCAAATTTACATTGAGCCGAGCCCATATCCGGCCCCGCTTTCCATCTATTCTATCGTACCTGCCACTAACTATTGAAGGGATAGACCATATGTAAACCATAGAGAACGAGAACTGAAGCTAGCAGGCAAACGGTTACCAGCGCTCTTGCGGCATGCGCTTGGATACTAAACGTGGAGCAAACAGAGATTCCAGGCAGCCGGTAGCGCAGGTTTGCAACCTGCGCCAAATCGCCGTAGGGACTATCCTCGTGCCTGCCCTCTTCTCTCCGCCGTAGGGGCAGTCCTCGTGACTGCCCTCTTCTTCCCGCTGTAGGCACAGTCCTCGTGACTGCCCTCTTCTCCTAAGTCGGGAGCAGCGCAGCTCATCCACTAGGTTAAGCAGCCAAGCAAGCGATTGGCGGTAGAATCTGCTTTGCCAAGTCCCTCATCTCAATACCCATCCTCGCCATCGGCGGAATCGGCATACACTGCTTCTCCTCGGTGAAGGCGCCGCGCGATGGTATAGGTTTGCGTGGTGGCGCGGCGCGTGGGGGCGTGGGCCGCCTGCCAGCGGGCGATAGCGACCAACGTCTGGTAAGAGGCTTCGGTATGGCCGGCCTCAGCCAAGTCTTGGGCCAGGCGCACCCCTTCCTCCAGCATCTGAAAGTCGTGAAAGCCGGGGTCTTCGCAGAGCACGGCGTGGCCCAGGGTGGCGATCAACGCCGCCGGATCATGGCCGAGCGTCAGATACCGATACGTAATCGCACCGGCCTCATCAACACCGCCTTGCCGCTCGCAGTATTCCAGGAGTTGCTCCTGCAAAACGGCGGGGTCGTTTGGCAATTCGGCCAGCGCACGTGCACCTGGCAGGCGCGCGGCAGGCATATTGAGGAAGCGCGCTTGATACACCACCATCGCGCCGTGGAGCACGCCGCGTGCCAGCTCGATAGACGGTGCGCGTTTGGCCACCTGGGCAAGGGAAGCGCAGTAGGTGAAGTGGTGGAGCGCCGTATCCCAATCACCAAACTCATTACTGATGGTAAAGCGCGTAAGTCGCAACGCCGCGGCATACGCCAGCGCCTGCGCTCCGTCAGCCAAGGCCAGACCCGCACGAAACGCCGCCAGCAACGTCTCGATACTGCGCTGCGGCTCGTCGCCGAGCAGCGCCTCCACAAGGCGCTCATTCCAGCCGCCTGTGGGCTGTGCCGTGAGGTCAACGGCTTCATCTAGCTCGGTCTCTGCCGCCACCACTAGCGCCACAAGATTCTCGGGACGAAGCCAGGCATTCCGTTCCTCTTCACGCGTGGCCTGCGCCCACTGGCTGGTGAGGGCCGGCAGCACGTCTGCGGCGTTTTCCCAGCCGATGATGTCCAAGAGTTCTGCCGCCTTGGCCAGCGTATCCATGACGTGTGAGAAGTCGCGATAGTAGTGGTCGGTACCAGCGGCGGCCAGCATGTCGAGCAACTGCTCCGGCGACCAGCCCGCCGCAATCGCCGTGCGCAGCGTACGCTCAGCCGCGTCCGCATCCCGCACTTCGACGTACTCCCGGAACCAACGCTTCAGACGCTCATCGGGAATCGCCGCCGTGGGCAGCGGATCGAGCATGATGCGCTCCTGACGGTTCATGGCGTCGCTGCTCACGCGGCGCGTACCGTGGTAGAGGGAAAGCGGCCGATCTTCCGCAAAGAGGAGCGGCTGTAAGTTTGCCATGGCCGTGAGGATGGTAAGACCGTCACCCCAACCGCCCGGATTGCGGCTGGAACCCCGCCGCAGACCGAAATCGGCAGTGGTAGCGACTATCTGCTTCGTCGCGTCCGCAGGCTTCAGGTCGCCCAAGGCCAGCACGGCCTTGGCTTGATTGAGCGCAATGCCCTGCTCCAGGGCCTTCTCCAGGCGCGGCAATTCCTGTTCGTACCGTTCGTCGGCACTCTGTGTCTCGCGCAGGTCCACATATACCGCATTTTCACGCACGGTTACCGGATAGGTGCGCACGTCCCCGGCCCAGATGTCGAACGCGCCGCCGGAATCGAGGTCGAAACGCGCGTAGTGCCAGTAGCACGTCAGGACACCGTCCTCGCAGATGCCCCTCGCCAGCGGAAATCCCATGTGCGGGCAGCGGTTGTCCACGGCGTAGGCGCTCTCGTTGTGCCAGAACACGGCAATGGTATGCCCCCGCCCCGTCGCCGTCACAACCCCCTGCTCCTGCAATTCCGTGAGCGTAGACACACGGAGCAGCCCGTTTTCTCCTATGGAATCGTCCGCGGTCGGTGCACTACGTGGAGTAGTTGTAGCCATCTGCAGTCCTTTCAAGGTAAACCTACATAGCTACTGGGTATGTAACCTTAAACCACGGACTCGAGCCGTCGCGCAAGGGAATCGAAATCCTCGGTACACTTCCGCCGTATCTCGCCGATTTGACGCGCGGCCTGCTTACCTAACTCTTTTCGTCCCCCGCCGGGGGCATCGGCCAAGCCACGTTCGGCAGCAAGCGACTCGAAATACGTTTCTTTGACGTGGACTTCCTTGCGTACTTCCTGCCAACTCCAGCCTGCAGGCAGATTCAACCCAGCTAGTACCCAAGTCTCGATTTCTTCCCAAGCATTCTCTGCAAAGAAGGCGTCGCCGAACTCGGTTTCGATCTGGTCCAGCCTTTTGCGTCTCCCCACATCACCATCGCGATCAATGCAAAGTATGAAGATGTTTATCGTTGGATATTGTTGCACAATTTCCTTCAAGCGTTCCGATTTCAATGCCTCTCCGACGCCGCCAAGCAATGGGTCAAGGCAAATCTCAACGCGCAGCGAAGGCCTCCCAAGATCACTGAAGAGCCTTTTGAAGATGGGCTTCAGAATGTGCTGGTCGTTGCGGAAGTCTTCTGGGATCAGGAGAACCCTCATTCTCCGCCCTTCTCTTCTTCCCTATCCGCCTCCGCAAAGGACAGTATGTTCTCCATCCAACCGCCGGTGTGGAGGCGCCCCAAGCCCTGGGACTTCCGCAACTCTCTGGCATTGGGAAGCTCCGATACCTGCTGGATAGTGGCATTTGCGGATTGCTCGTCGCGATACACTACAACCGTACTCTCGAATGTGGTGTCATTGATGAGATTCAGCACGTCAGGCGAATGCGTAGTAGCAACAACCTGGATTTTTCCCTTAGCTGTCTGCCGTTCGATGAGGTCGAGCAAGAGGTGCAGTCGCGCTGGATGGAATCCATTGTCAATCTCCTCAAAGAAATACAGTCCGTCGTCCTCCTCATTTAGCAGGGCAGCCAGTATGCCGAGAAAGCGCAGCGTGCCATCTGATGCACTGTAGGCTGAAAACTTTTGTTTATTGCCATCTTGGATCAGAATATTCACTTTGCCACTGAAGTCCACTGGAAATTCCAGGTCTCTTACATCCATAGGGGTAAGTTCTTGCAACCACGATAGTAGAACGTCCTTGCGCTTGGTATCAGCGCAGATTTTCTTGAGCACTGCCGGCAAATTCTCGCCCGAGTCGCCCAGTCTTGTTGTGTCCGGGAAGGCGGGTTCCCGCATTCGTTCCGGCGCTAGTTCAAGGAAGCGCATCTTGGCAAACGTCATAATACCTTGAAGCGCTCCGACATTCGCTTTTGCCAAAGCAATAATTCTATCAGGTAAATCGTCCTCGTTGACTTCGCCCTGCATCGCCTGGAGCGCCTCAGAAGCCGCCTGGGCAATCTGCGCAAGACCAGGTTGATCCGACGAAACTTCCAGTGGATCGTTAGCCTCAGGCATGTGGAGACGCAGCCTAAAATCCTCTTCAGGCGCGCCAATGTTACTATCCCGATGTTGGTCGGTGGTATAAAGTGTTCCCGATAATGGTGAATCGCGGTTATTGGAATCAATGACCATTGATTCGGCTGTGACTCGAAGTCGGCTCTCACTTTCATTCTCTCGTTTGATGCCGATACGATAGTGTACGCTGTCAAAGTGAGTAGCAAGGGATCTCGTCCCTGGCATCTCGACTTCAAGAGTAAATGCATCTTTTCCAAAGCGGATAATCTCATTGGGGGCACCACGGATTGGCCGCCATTCCGCGCCGTACTTTCCACCAACAATTTCCGCTAGAGTATAGTTACGAGCAATTCCGTGCAAGAATCGAAAAGCATCGCGAATATTGCTCTTGCCGGTAGCGTTAGCCCCCACAATCAAGGTGAAAGGGCCAAGTCGGAGCGTCTCGTCGGCAAAGTTCTTGAAATTTACTAGGCGGAGTGAGGTAATCATGACGGTTCTACGCAGTCAGGGACTGAATTCCATGAGATAGGGCAAGGTCTATCATATTCACCGGCTTGTGGACAATTCCGCTACCTAATTACAGCTAGTACTTCCCGTTAGGACAGAGAGACACCTACGTTCCAACGCACTATTCTGAATTCATGGTACCAGAGCGACCGCGCCCTTCGAAATCTTTGCGCTGTGGCTCAATGCACTACCAAGACTAACTCGCGCTACAATGCGTCATCCCAACACACAAAGTCCAGCGTATTGGAGCAGTCTCCCTTTCGTCAAGGAATACCGTATACTACGGAAACAGTGAGACCCACATAGAAACTGGTCATTTCGTGCTATTTGGAGGATTTGCTTCCCGTAGGTCTTTTGTGGTCGCGGCGACACCACCTTCTGAAGGAGCAGTGCTCGTGGACATCCAGTCGTTTTCGATTGCCACCGAAATCCATCTTGGGGATGGCGCGTTAGACGTGCTGCCGACGTTGTGCGGCAAGCGGGTGATGGTGGTGGCGGACCCGGTGATGACGGAATTGGGGTTCACCGAGCGGGTGTGCGGCTTGGCGCGCCAGGCGGGCGCAGCGACGGCTATCTTCGACGCCGTCGAACCCGACCCATCGCAGGAGACCTGCGCCGCGGGCGTGGCACTTGCCGAGGAATTTGCGCCGGATACGATCGTCGGCCTGGGCGGGGGCTCCACGCTGGACGTCACCAAGACCATTCGCGCCGCGTGCGAGACACCCGGCGTTACAGTGCCGGAGCTCGTGGCCGCAGGCTTCAATCCCCCGCCGCGCGAGACCGGGCAAATGACCTGTATCGCCATTCCCTCCACCAGCGGCACCGGCTCGGAAGTCAGCCGCGGAGCCGTGATAACGGACAACAACGCGCAGCCGCCGGTCAAGCGCATTCTCTTCACCGGCCCTCCCGATGCCGCAATTCTCGACGCGGCAGTGCCGGCCACCATGCCGCCCCACGTGGCGGCGGACAGCGGCTACGACGCGCTGGCGCACGCAGTCGAATCTTTCGCCTGCCGGGAATCCCACCGGCTGACGCAAGCATTGGCAAGCGCAGCCATAGCCGCAGTCATGGCGCACTTGCCCGCGTCCGTTCAGGAGTCGGGAAATACGCCGGCGCGTGCTGAGATGCACGTGGCGGCAACCATGGCAGGCGCTACGATGCGGGCCGGTTTGGGCCTCTGCCACGCCCTGTCGCACCAGATCACGCCGGCCTTCGGCATTCCCCACGGCCGCGCCAATGCGATCCTGCTGCCCCACATAGTCGCCTACAATGCGCGCGCCGCCGGAGCGCTGTATGCAGAGTTGGCGGCACGCCTTGGCCTCGATAGTTCCAACAGGCCCATCGCCTCTCTCATCGACGCTCTCGCCGCGCTGCGTTCCCAAGTCGGCTTGCCTGCTTCTCTGCAAGACGCGGGCGTGACCAAGGAGCAATTGTCCCAAGCGCTCCGTGGTCGCCATCGGTGCGAAAAGTAATCGGCATCCTGGACCGTCATTCCCGCGAAAGCGGGAATCCATCCGCTCTGCACTTCAGGCACGCTACCCTAAGAAGGCCTTCTAGCTCCCGCGCTGCCCCCTGACAGTCGCAGCTTGTCGCTAACGGTTCCCAGGACCCCAACGTCGCCAGCAATCCCCGCCAACCGACGCTGGAGGAAATTGAGGAACTCTACTGGAACGCCTGGGAAGACCGGCGCGAAGGCATTTAGGTCGTGTTTTCCCTACAACTGCGTGGTCGCCATCGGTGCGAAAAGTAATCGGCATCCTGGACCGTCATTCCCGCGAAAGCGGGAATCCATCCGCTCTGCACTTCAGGCACGCTACCCTAAGAAGGCCTTTAGCTCCCGCGCTGCCCCCTGACAGTCACAATGAAGAGCGAGTTCGGGAAGGAAAGTGGTCAGGCGCTCTAGATTCCTCGCTCCGCTCGGAATGACATGATCTGCCAACACTGCCGAGTTTGAAGGGGATTCTGTCAACGAAATACCTGACACTTACAGGATTGACATGAACTGTCATTGCGCCTATCCGCGAGCAAGCCGCGCGTACTGCTCGCGGCCCGTGCTGAAGATTTCCAGCATACGTTGCCGTTGGTCATCGTGGTCGAAGCGGCCCTTCGTCGCAACCCACGCAATCGCGTGCTCGATCTTCTCCACAAAGAACTCGGCCGAGGCTCTGGTCGCCGGATTCGATCCCCCCGCTTGCACGTAGACCGGACTAGTGTGGGCCCATTGGGCGTGGCCGTAGCTATCGCGCTGACGCCCCCAGCAGCGGGCGGCGATCCAACTATCGTTGGGCACTGTCAGTCTTGCGCGTAAGACACCTTCGCGCAGACCCTCGCTATACTCCTCCCGCGCCACCACGTCCCCATTGCAGACCAGCTCGATGCGCTGCACCGGTCGCAGGGCCTGCCATCGCACAAAGGTATTCACCTGCTTGCGCCTGCTTGTGCTCAGATCCACCACCTGTCCCGGCGGTTGGCCGGCAACGCGCAGGGTGAGCGCAGGGCCGTTGGTAATGAACGTAGCGCCGCTCTTGAGGCCGCTAAGCCACGAGTCATACGAGAAAGAGTCCTCAAGCTGGACGTACACCCGGTTCGCCGAGCACACGAACCAATCGGAACCGGTACTCACCGGCAAGCGAAATCCGCAATTCAGCAAGTGGTACCAAAGGTCGTACTCCGGGTCCGACCAATAGGGGTCAAAGAGGTTTAGAGCGTCCAGACGCCCCAGGCCGGCGGCAATGGGCGCCTCCATACCCTGGCCGTTGTGGCACCAAATCGTCACGCCGCCTTGCTCCTGCGCCGTAGCGCACGCATCGATCAGCGGCGGATAGTCCGGCGCCGATTCGTCCACTAGCACGCCGCGACTGAGCGGCTCGACCTGTTCCTGCAATCGCACCAGCATCACGTGACCGTAGCCGATATCCCACGGGGTTGCATTGTGGCGAGCCTCTTCACCAACGTCCAGCACGTGATCCGGCACGGTGGGATGCTCCATGCGGCCCACAGGGAATCGATTGGTCGCATAATCCAGTTCTTGGCGCTGCAACACACTGACGATAGTTACGGTGAGGTCTTCTACTGTGGAATCGAAGCGCAGGCGCTCCTCCGGTCGGGCCTCGAATTCGCGGTAGTGAATGTGCGTATTTCCGGGATAGAGACCCTGAGAGGGCAGGCTAATCCAGCGCTGGAGAGGCAATTCAAGGTTAACGGAGCCCTGCAGCGGGAGGTCAACGGTCATGTGGAGCGGCGCATATTCCGTGCCGCGTTCCACGTGCACGTCCACCTGTCCCCGCGGACACTCCAGTGTGAACGTGCCGTCGCTATAGAAGAACGGATTAGTCGTGCCGACGGTCTCCAAGCTATTGTCAGGCGCGAGGAACCTGCCATGACTGCTTTGCACCGAGACCTTCGCCGCCAGCGAGTTGCCCGTAGTCGCGTCGTGTATCGTCCCTGTTAGGGTTGCCAAAGCTTCCTCTTCTCCTTAGCAGGCAATCGGCCTCTGCCATTGAGACACGGATATCGTGCTTCCAAAGCCAGAGTCTGCTACCCGCCCAGTAGATGCAATCTCATCGGAGACGCAGATCCTGTCGAAATCCATGTAGTCGGCGTTAATCTCCCTCAAACGGAAACCTCCGCTTGGCAGCCTCCAGGTCTATGTCCACACCCAGGCCCGGCCCTGAAGGGACTGTCACATAGCCCTCACTATCAATCGCAGGCGGCGGCGTAATGAGGTCGCAAAAGAGCGGATTGCCGCCCTGTCGGAATTCGATTACCGGGCAATTTGGCAGGGCCGCCGCCAGTTGCAAGCTGGCATAGAAGAGCAGTGCCGAGCCCCAAATGTGCGGCGCCACCTGCAAGTTTGCAGCTTGGGCCAGTGTACCGATGCGCCGCGCCGCCGTGAATCCGCCAACCACCGCCAAATCGGGTTGCAGGATGTCTGCCGCCTCATGGGCAATTATGTCACGGAAATCGAAATGCGTGAAGTCGTTCTCTCCGGTCGAAATGGGTATCGACGTTGCTTGGCGCACACGGCGCATGCCCTTCCAGTTATCGCTGCTCACCGGCTCCTCAAACCAGTCAATGTCATATTCCTCAGCCGCCTGTGCCAAGCGGATCGCTTGGCCTTCATTGAGCGAACCGTGGGCGTCGAGCATGATCCTGTTTTTGGGCCCGATAGCGTCCCGCACGGCTCGAATGCGCGCAATGCCGTCCTTGACTATGCGCGGCGCATCCATCGCGCCCACGCGCATCTTTACAGCGCGAAAGCCTTGTGCAATGTAAGCAAGCGCCTCATCTCCCGCCTCCTCGGCGGCCGCGTGACCGCCGCTCGCGTACGTCGGTAGCCGAGAGCGGTAGCCGCCGCCCAGCAGTTTATGGATCGGCACGCCGAGCGACCGGGAAAAAATGTCCCAGAGTGCCATGTCAATGCCACCCATGGCACAAACGGTTACACCGCGGCGGCCCATGCGCGGCGCGCTCTGGCCGTAGGTAAGCGCGATGCCCAGGCGCGGGCCGTTGTACATCTTTTCCCAGATATACTCGGGCCGCGTGGGGTCTTCGCCGATGATCTCCGGCCCCAGCTCTCGCTCTACAATAGCCTTTAGAGACCAGCACGCGCCTCGCGTATAACCGTAGCCGGGATGCACTTCACCGTGACCGACAAGCCCGTCATCCGTCTCTATCTTCACGATAACGGCGTGGGCCTCGTCATGCGTCCCGTAGTCCGATGGTCGCTCGCGGCCGCTTCCTTGCACAGGCCACCGCAGCGGAACGGCCTCTATCGAGCGGATCTTCATGCGCCTATCCTCTCCTATGATCCACTTTTGCAGGCAACGCACCCAGCCCGAACACGTTGCTACTTCACGCGCAACACTACCATTAGGCGATTCGGTGGGCCTCTCGTTGCCCGACCTTGCGCGCGGCCACGCACCCATTGTAGCATTGCGTTCCAGGCCGGTTTGCTCTAGGCATTGGGCGCCAAGGACAACTCCGGTTGGGGACTGTCCGTTCTGCACGGAAAACCCGTATAATGGTGACAATGCTACGCGTTTGAAGTTACTGCGGTAGGGTAGGATGAGGAATTAGGTTTCGCTACTGACCGCAGAAACCGTGGAAGAGTCGGCTGCCGAGTTTATTGCCGACTGCGAAGAGGAAAAGTATCCGGCGCCGCTCCAGTGGATTGAGAGCGTTTGTGCCGGAGAGAGAGAGGTCTTCTATGGGTGGTACGCAAGGATCAGATTACTCCTTTGAGCCGTTTGCTCGACATGACTTCTATCGTGAAACCAACACGCACCTTGTAGATTCCGCTCTGAATTTCCTCGAGCGGCTGGATCCGAACGTACAGCGGCGCATCGTCGATCTTGGTTGCGGCACCGGTGCAATCACGCGATTGGTCCTGGCTAAAGTGCAGGATCTCGGCCTGAAGGCTCAGGTCTTTGGAATAGACCCTTCCCCGTTGGCGCTGGAAAAGGCGCGGCAGAGTGTTACGAATGCCATGGTCAAGTTTCTCCACGGCAGTGCGGAGAACGTATCGCAGCTTGTCGCATCCGCCGACGCGCTCTTCTTCTGCAATGCAATCCACTTGATAGAAGATAAGCACGCCGTTTTCAAGGAAATCGGCAAGGCGCTCAATCCGGGCGGCGTGTTGGCCTTCAACACGACCTTCTTCGAAGGCGCCTATCTCCCGATCACAGAGAAAACAAACCGCTTGTGGATCGTGCGCGCGGTGCAACAGATGCGGCGAGAATATCCCAATGTCAAGATTGTCAAGAATGCAAAGACCACCGCTATGCGCTGGATTTCGCCCGAACAATATGAGGCTCTGCTCGGCGAGAGTGGCTTCACTGTCACCCACCTCGAGTGTCAGCAAGTTGAAATGACCCTGGAGAGCATAGAGGACATTAGCGATTATTCGCTCTTCATCGAGGGGGTCTTGCCCGGCGTGCCGCTGGACGTGGGTGCGGCAGTGCTGAAGCACGGCATACGGGAAGCAATCAGAGAGTTGAATCTGACAACGGTCCCCCGCTACTGGCTGCAGGTTGTCGCCGAGAAGGCATAGCAGCGAAGTTCAGCACAAAACCTGCCACCACGAGGCGTGCAGTCACCGCAGGGAGGAGCGCGTCCCCGTATCTACTGTCTCGGCTGGCAGTCCAACGTCCAAAGCAGCAAAGTAGCTCAGCTACAACGCGCGGAGTTCATGGCACAACACCTCTCTGGCAAGACAGCACTCGTGACCGGCGCCTCGCGCGGAATCGGGCGCACGATTGCGCTCAATCTCGCTGCGTCCGGCGCAAACGTAGCGATTAACTACCAGGTAAACGAGGAGGCCGCGCTCGAAGCCGTAGCACAAATCCAGAATGACGGCGGCAGTGCTTTGGCGGTTAGCGGCGACGTGCGGGACGCAGACGCGGTCAAAACCGTTTTCGACCGCACGCTGGAGCGGTTCGGCAGCATCCACGTTTTGGTGAATAACGCCGGCATCACCAAAGATACCCTCGTCCTCAAAATGAGCGAAGACGACTGGGACCTTGTCGTAGACACCAACCTGCGCGGCGCCTTCCTTTGCACCCGTGCCGCCCTGCGGCCTATGCTGGCGCAGCGCTGGGGGCGCATCATAAACATAACCTCGGTCGGCTGGATGGTGGGGAATCCCGGCCAAGCCAACTACACCGCCGCTAAGGCCGGTGTGGTCGCATTCACCCGTTCCACTGCCGTGGAAATGGGCAGCAGAGGCATTACGGTCAATGCGATTGCGCCGGGGTACATCCCAACCGATCTCACCCATGACATCCCCCCGCACCTGATGGACCGCCTGATGCAGAAGCTGCCCATCAAACGCGCTGGCAGACCGGAGGAGATCGCCGCGCTCGTCTCGTACCTCACGAGTGACGTGGCCTCTTATATCACCGGTCAAGTCATCCACATCGACGGCGGGCTCACCGCGGGCTTGCTCTAAGTGTAAGTCACGCAGCAAGTACTGAAATCGTCAAAAACATGCCCGCCGCCGCATATTGTTAGGCTGCTCTGCTCATTGACGGCGAACTGACCCGGGGGCTTGCTCTCACTTGCGGCCTGTGTTATAGTACTTGACGAAATGATACCAGCCCCACTATTGCACGTTCCATTCTGCCTTTTTCGCTTTTCTCTTCTGAATTGAGTCTGCTTCAGCTACTCATTCTAACGATTCTCCTCTAGAGGTAGACGGGCCATCCTTCTCTTGGGCTTCAGACCCTAGGTGGTATCCGATCACGCGTTCGTTCCCGCTTTTCCTTTTCTCAATTATTTTGCCAATATCCTAAGCCGCACCGGCGGTAACGCCGGCTTCACGTCTGCGCCAGTGCGCGCACCTGCTCTCAGCCAAGCCTCTTCATTCAAAGATCATGAGCCTCATTCACTTCCTCTTGCATCGGTATCCGGCCTGCACACGCAGCTTGTGCCGGAATGTCCTACCGCAACCGTGCTCTTTTTTCCTTGGAATTCAGATTAGTTTCTCAGCAAGATCGCATTTTCCTCTAGCGTCTCTTGAACATCGTTTCAAGCACTCGCCGTCAGTCGGAGCCACCTACTGACGCCACGCCAACCAACTTATGGCCCAGGCCCAAAAACTTTTTTCTCGCACTAACACGCCCACAACTTAGGAAAAACAAATTTTGGAGAAGGACTCTCTTATGTGCAGGGGGATGGACGATGGCTACTATTAGGAAATGGCTCGCAGGAATCAGGCGATGCCTGGCGCTTGCCGGGTTGCTGACGCTTGCG
This sequence comes from Chloroflexota bacterium, assembly GCA_965216245.1. Taxonomy (GTDB): domain Bacteria; phylum Chloroflexota; class UBA11872; order VXOZ01; family VXOZ01; genus VXOZ01. The sequence goes on along the minus strand of OZ244145.1, from coordinate 2,577,885 downwards.
TATTTGGTTATATTCTTCTGCTGGCTCGCTAGGATCAAGCTACCGAACGTACCGGCACAAAGATTGGCGCCCACATTGCTGGCGATGCTGTGGGACTGGCTCGCGGGCATCAAGTGGCGTATCGTCCCCGCGGGCGCGCTGCTGCTCGCAGTAATGGCAGCCAGCGCGGGCAGCACCCAGGGTGACGGAGTTGGCGTAATTGTGTCGCCGTCCACAGTGGAGATTTCCCCTGGTAAAAGTGGGGAGTACACTATAAAGCTGAGCGCGAACCCCGTGGGTCTTTCCGGTGTGGAGTGCGGTGATACTGTGTCTGTCGGGGTTTCGAGCGGGTATTTCTTACACTGGTTCGACCTTGAGCCACAATCCTCTTACTTCTCCACCGGCACCGACGATGGCGACGGTCATTGTGTGGGGGGTGACTGGGACACTGCGAAGACGGTCACAGCGACAGTAGCTTCAGACGCTGAAGAGAATGCAAGTGTTGGCGTAGGGTACGTGGTGAGGAAAGGTCTCAAGACTATTGTGAAAGGGGCAGGCAGCTTGACGATAGAGGTTTCCGGTGTTGTTCCTTTGCCGCCTGATCCTCCGCAGAACAACAACCCTCCGCAGAACAATAACCCTCCGCAGAACAACAACCCTCCGCAGAACAACAACCCTCCGCAGGACAACAACCCTCCCCAAAACTCCGACAAAGTTCCCGGTACCGCACCTAGCGCCGGTGGTGGCGGCGGCGGTGGTGGCGGTGGTGGCGGCGGTGGTGGCGGCGGCGGCGGCGGTGGAAGCAGCTCCCGCTCCACTGACGGCTGCGCCCCACGTCCACCGGACGGCTCTACCGTCAAAAACCTCGTCGGCAACACCGCCGCCGCCATGGCCTACGAACTCCCAGGCGACCTCCTCTGGCTCGAACGCCTCGACATCCCAGGCACCACCATCGAATTCGGTATCGGCTGGTTCGCCCATGACGCCTCCGCCCGCGTCGTCGTCGGCATCATTCGCGACCAAACCCTCGGCCAAACCTACTACATCGCTCGCCACGAAGGCGGCAACTGTATCGTCCGCCGCTGGATACCTCCCTACGACCTGTACGTCTATCAAATCCCCTGGGCTATCGTCAACACCGAATATAGTGTGCCCGTTGACGTCGTCTCCGCCATTCCCCTCGACCACACCGCCCCAGAACCCAACATGCTCGTCCGCCGCTTCGATAGCGACGATGTCCGTATCTTCTCTTTCGACCCGGGTCTGCTCCAATGGCGCCACATCCCGAACTACGCTACCTTCCAGGCTATGGGCTTCTTCTGGTGCGACGTTACCTCAGCAGATGCCACCTTCTTCGAGCGCATGAACGAAGGCCCCCCGTTTCCTGTCATCGATACACCCGAACGCAGCGATTACCCCAACTGCCACAATAGAGAGCCCGTGGATTACTTATAGCCGAGACCCCTCCGACGCCAATACATTTCACGTGCAATGCTAACGAAGGCACGAGCCCATGGGCTCGTGCCCTGCCAACACCAAGCGCCGCTGCGGTCGCAGCGAAGATTTGCTGCTTCTGCACGGTCTAGGGGAAGACTGCGTTCCTCTGACATCGCGGGATACGAGGGAAGAGAGCAAAAGAGCGTGAAAGCAGGAATATCGGCAAGGTCGCACCTAAGGTTTGCCTACGCCACCACGGAATTCGCTGCTTTCAATAACCGTCAAGCCAAACCCCCTCAATGCCGAGGTAGCCCATCTCTTGCCATATCCACTGCCCTTATGTTAAAATGAAAAACACTCCAAGTGCTTTCCCCCTAGTTTCGCCATCTAGCTACCGTTTTCCTTGCTTAAAGATTGAAGTTTAAGCATTCCCGGCATATCTAACCGAATCTGCGCTTAACTTTTCCCCTATCTTGTCAACCCCCAAACGCTTTTGTCTCCCTCATGTCCAACATGCTACTCATATCTCATTTCCTAGGGTATTCCCGATCGTAAATCTGAGCGAATTCCTATTGACTCTGTATCAGGCAATCTACCCCAGGTCCTTCTAGTATCTTCTGTCAATCCAAGAATACTTCGCTCAGTAATGGGCGCCAAACCCCTTTGAACTCGCTCTCCCGAAGCCCCGATCAAGAGAGATTACCGGAGGAAGCAATTTCCATGAAATCAGGCAAGATGACAGTTACTCCGCTGAACTGGTTAGCAGACGGCAGGCGGGGAGTCGCCCTTGCTGGACTACTCCTGCTCGCTTATCTCGTAATCCTATTCTGCTGGCTGGCACGGATCAAGCTGCCGAACGTCCCGGCGAAGAGGCTACCGCAGACTCTGCTGGCCATTCTGTGGAACTGGCTCACAGGCATCAAGTGGCGCATCATCCCCGCCGGCGCGCTGCTGGTCGCCATCATGGCAGCCAGCGCGGGGAGCACGCTGGGCAGTGGTAACTTCACCTTGACCGTGACCTCTAGCGACTTCGAATACAACACTATCGATCAAGCCTATTTGTCAGTCTCCCCAGGAGTGAGCCAGTCGTTCACCCTAGGCTTTACGGGTGACCCAACGAGCTTGAGTGGCGTCGAATGTGGCGACAGCTTGCTTGTCCACTCCTCTGGGACATCCCTGGGCTATGTTCTATTAAGCGAAACCAACCATCACATCGTGACTGGCGATAAGAACAACGACAATGACTGCGAGGACGAAGGCGAAGTTTGGTGGGACGAGTATCATGGAAACTCCGTTACGGTCACGTTGGATCCAGACGCTGTAGGCAACGTAAGCATAGGTATTGCCTACGAAGTGAAGAAGAGACTAAAAAGGGTGATGGGGCCCGTCTCTTTGTTCAACATAAAAGTCAGAGGTGGTGATCCACCGGACACTAGCAACAATCCGCCGCCCGATGACAACAATCCGCCACCGGACGACAACAATCCGCCACCGGACAATAACAACCCGCCACAGGACAATAACGATCCGCCGCAGGACAATAACGATCCGCCGCAGAATCCCGACAAAGTTCCCGGTACCGCACCTAACGCCGGCGGGGGCGGTGGTGGTGGCGGCGGTGGCGGTGGTGGAGGTGGTGGCGGCGGCGGCTCCCGCTCCGCTGACGGCTGCGCTCCACGTCCTCCGGACGGCTCTACCGTCAAAAACCTCGTCGGCAACACCGCCGCCGCCATGGCCTACGAACTCCCAGGCGACCTCCTCTGGCTCGAACGCCTCGACATCCCAGGCACCACCATCGAATTCGGTATCGGCTGGTTCGCCCATGACGCCTCCGCCCGCGTCATCGTCGGCATCATTCGCGACCAAACCCTCGGCCAAACCTACTACATCGCCCGCCATGAAGGCGGCAACTGTATCGTCCGCCGCTGGATACCTCCCTACGACCTGTACGTCTATCAAATCCCCTGGGCTATCGTCAACACCGAGTACAGTGTGCCCGTTGACGTCGTCTCCGCCATTCCCCTCGACCACACCGCCCCAGAACCCAACATGCTCGTCCGCCGCTTCGACAACGATGACGTCCGTATCTTCGCTTTCGACCCGGGTCTGCTCCAGTGGCGCCACATCCCGAACTACGCTACCTTCCAGGCCATGGGCTTCTTCTGGTGCGACGTTACCTCAGCAGATGCCACCTTCTTCGAGCGCATGAACGAAGGCCCGGCGTTTCCTGTCATCGACACTCCCGAACGCGACGATTACCCCAACTGCCACAATAGAGAGCCCGTGGATTACTTGTAGCCGAGACCCTTCGAACGCTAAAACAGTACCTGTGCAATCCAACGAAGGCACGAGCCCATGGGCCCGTGCCTTCACCGTTCAATACGCCTCATCAACTGCCGCGCCAGGTAGTTGCCTATCCGGAACGAAGCAGCATCCCGTGTTCCTCGGCTCTATGGAGTGCGTTGAAACCTTGAGAAGAGCCCTTTCAGCCGGAATACTACAGAGTTTCACACGCTAAGAATCGCACCTTGCTGCCAGTTTCTCCGCCTCCACCATTCCAACTCCAAGAACAGCCAAGCTCTGCCAGCGATGACGGCGGCGCCAATGATATCGACGTTACCACGCTTATAGACATCGGCTATGTTTCCGCAGACGGCTCGGTACAATACCACATCGGCTTCATCCGCGATGAAACCCTCGGCCAAACCTATTCCGTGGTTCGCCATGAAGCCGATTCCCGCATCGTGCGCCGTTGGATTCCACACTACAGTCCAATGGTGGACGTCATTCCTTGGGACATTGTAATCTCGCAGTTAACTTTTCCGGTAGCGGCGATTGGAACTATCCCTTTGGACCATCGCTTGCCTGAACCCAACATGCTCGCACGCCGTTTCGACGGCGACGATGTCCGCATATTCGCTTTCGATGCCGAGCTGCAGCAGTGGCGCCATATACCGGATTGGGCTACGTTTCAGGCCATGGGCTTCTACCGGTGCAACGTGACCGCTGCCGATGCCGGCTTCTTCGAGCGCATCACCATCGGTTCGCCGTTCCCCGCCAGCGGGACACCCGAACGGGACGACCACCCCAACTGCCAATCGTAGCCTTCTCCCAAGGCAGTGCGGTTTCGCCAAAACAAGAGTCCGATCTCGCATTGCCCGGAGCAGAAACGTTATGCATCCGCTATTACCAAGTGCACCGATGTGGCTTTAAATTTGCCTATCCGACCGGTGGTATACTATCGGCACGAAGCGCCGAGCCGGCATGCATCCCCCAAACCGCCTCAAAGTCTAGCGAGTTATCCATAATCTTATGTCAATTCCAGTAACCGAGCGCATTCAGGCGCTGCTGCGCAGTGGCGGCGTACCCTTCACCTTCAAAGAACACGCACCCGTCAAGACCAGCCAGGAAGCGGCCGACATACGCGGCACGCCCCTGCGTGAAGGGGCCAAAGCACTCGTCTTCGCCGCAGACGGGGCAATGGTGCTGGCGGTGGTGCCCGCCGACAAACGAGTGGGGACACGCGCCTTCAAGCGCGCATTCGGCATCAAGAATCTGCGCATGATCACGCCGGATGAATTGCGCGAATTGACCGGCTTGCCGGTCGGCGCGGTGCCGCCGTTCGGCAGCGTGCTCGACCTCCCCACCTACGTAGACCGCGGCCTGCTGGAAAACGAACGCATTTCATTCAACGCCGGCAGCCGCACGGCCTCGATCATCATGGCCTGCCGCGACTACATCGCCGTCGAGCAGCCCACCCTCGCCGACTTTGCGGAAGAGTAGGCGCCCGCCCCCTCAGAGATACTTGATCTTGTTAGCGCATAGCCAGGTGTAGCGCGGGGGCTTGTCCCCCGCTCTTTTATCTGCCGCGCCTGCGAGCAAGCACGCTGACTTGCAGGGGCACGTAACCCCATTTGTAGCGCGGGGGCTTGTCCCCCGCTCTTTCGTCTGCCGCGCCTGCGAGCAAGCACGCTGACTTGCAGGGGCACGTAACCCCATTTGTAGCGCGGGGGCTTGTCCCCCGCTCTTTTGCCCGCCGCACGACTTCCGTAGCGCTAGACACACACCTCTTGGACAGCACAGGTTGTATACCTGCGACTCCTCGTGCGAAGTCCCAGCACCTACTGGCTATCCATGCGAAGGCGGCTGCACCGGCCTTGTTGCCCAACTACGGGTATATTCCACATCAGTGAAAAGCGGCATTTCAATGCAGGCGCACACTGCACGGATTTTACCCGGTCACTGGTTACGGCAGCGCGTGATCAGGAGATTGAGCAACCGTACGCGCCATCAAGCCGGATGCCTCAGTGAAAGGCATGAAAGCCGCGACATCCTGAGCAGCATCGGTAGGCGGGGACGACAAGAGTTGACGCAATATTCGAGCCACGTGCGCGTTCTCCACACGGCGCATCTCTGCGCCGCGGCCGCCGGCCCCAAGCGGCGGAAACGTACATTCCCACGCAAGCCGATCGTCCACGGTCACAAGATTGGCTACCAGCCCGCTGCGTTCTTCTACCGCCGCACCTATCTGCTCACATAGCTTGAGTGCCTCGGCCGACTGCATACTCGTCCCGCCGCGTTGCTCCTGGGGGAGTGTGATAACCCGTACTGCGCCGTTCTCCAAGAGCTCAGACGGCAGCCCGCCCAACACCCGCTCTACAGCGGCAGGCGCCAGTTGCGGACTCCATAGAGCGACGTGGCGCTCTGCCCCCTGCAGGTCCTGCAACAAGAGTCGCCAGCCGTTCTGAGATCGGGGACTCTTACCGCTCGTTCCATTGGCGCGAGACGATGCCACTGACCCTCGCGGTAACGTGCCTGCCCGTTCGCTCTGCACAAGATTGGCAGCGGACACCGCCCAGCCCGCGTCCACGGCCTCGCCCAGCATGCGCCGCAAGAACGCACGCGTCCCGAAAGAGTCGCGCACGTGTTTCCAATGCGCAAGCACCATCACCCGCTGACGCGCCTGGGTGCACACACTATTAAAGAAGGCATTAGCCTGGGATTCGGGACGCGAATCGTCGAGGGCAGACCAAGCGAATCGCCCCGGTGTCTCTACAGTATCCAGGATCACGACGTCCGCCCCCCGGTCAGGCAAGCAAGGAGGCGCGTAAATGCCGACAGCGCCGGCGGCCTCGCGCTCTCGCGCGCCGACCTCGCGGTCACGCGCCAAGTGGAGAAGCAGCCTTGCCTGCGCGGCGTACGGCGTGATGAGCGCGATAGATACGCTGGATTTCATTTGGAGCAGCCGTTCCGCGAGCGCAATCGCTGCCAAGGCACTCCCCAGATTCAAGCGCCCTTGCTGGGGGATCACTTCACACCACGGCTTTAGTCCACTGGTGTCAACCAATACCAACGGGCTCTCGTTCGCCAGTGCCTTCTCCAGGGGCACCGTATGCCCACGTACCGGCAAGCGCCGTCTAACACTGCGGCGCTGCCTCTGCGGAGGGCTTTTCACCTGCAACAATTGCGTCCTCCCGCCGCCGCTCGTCTCGTCGGACCAACCCAACATTGCCTGGGCAAGAGGGGGATGCAGCGCATAGCGCTCCGTCAGTTTGGCTACCCATCCGGCAGACTGCGCGCCGATGCTTGCCATGTATGCGGCAACCGAGCGTCCCAGCCAGCGTTGCGCAACCGCCTGCTGCGCGCAGTACCACGGCTGCAGCGCCGACTCTTCCAGCGTAATGACAAGACGCGACCTCGCAAGACCGGCCGCCCAGTAAAGATGCGGCAAAGGAATGCGGTGGGCATCGTCAATGAGCACAACGTCGAATGACCCAAACTCAAATTCTTCATCTACAAGCGCTTGGATCACCGTGCTCGCCACAAGCCGTGCTCTTGCACGGACGGCGTGCGGCACTTTCTCCAACGCACGCAGAGCACTTTCGTGCTTCTCTGCCAGTAAACCCAGGCGCGCTACCGAAACCCGGCACGCCTCGTCAACACTGTCCGCGCCGAGACCGTATTCTCCAAGCTGTTGGTCAAAACTCTCTTGGAGGCGCGCCGCTGCAGCCACTTTTCCTTCAAGTCGTCGCTGCGCTTCGGCAAGCTGCTGGGCGTGGACGTATGCCTCCTGCCGCCGCCGCTCGAAATCTTCGCGATAGAGGCTCCGGACGCTGCGAGCCGAACGCCCGGTAAGAAGCATTGCTCGCTGCCAGACTTGACTCCACCGTTCTCTCAAGCGTTGCACGCCGGCAATTTCAATGGTCTGCGGCTCATCAGTTTCCTGCTTCGCCAGCAGCGCATCCACCTCTGCCTGAACAGCATCGCGCTCGTTCGCTGCATGTTGTGCCAGTGCTACGGCTTTCTGCAAGACACGAAGCGCTTGGTCGCGCTCCGCCAATGCCGTGCGCTCCGCAACCAGAGCCGCAAGCTCCTGCTCCCGCTCCGCTCTGAGGCGACTCACCGCAAGCTCCGGAGTAAGCGACCGAATCTCTTGCCCCACTCTAGGATCAGCGCTACAGCCGACCCGGAGAAGGTCACCGGCGGCGTAAGCTGTGCTCGCGTCAGACTCGACGAGCGTGCCGAGCATTGAGTCTATCGCGTGGTTGGACGGAGCCAGCAGGAGCACACGCTGCCCGGCATCGAGGCAGGCCGCCGCGACTCTGCTGAGCAGATGGGTTTTTCCTGCGTTTGCGGGACCGGCAATAGCCGTAACCGCGCGCTGAAGCGCCGTTGTTAACGCCTGTTGCTGTCCCTCGTTGAGCGACAGTGCCGGCTGTCCGGCCGCCACATCGGCAATCTGCTCCGTTTCGGCAGACTCTCCGGCAAAAAATGCCGTGCTCAATCCCAGCCCAGCGGTGGTTTCGCTCGCGCAGCGCCCTTGCGTCCCGCAGCGCCTTAGCGCCTCTTGGAGCCGGGTAAGCGCTACCCACGGCAGCGCCACCAGCGTGGCACGCTCGATGACACGGGCGGGAGCAGTTGCCAGCAGCACTGAGACGCGCAGCCCCTCCACGGCAACAATCCGGCAGGGATACACCTTCCCCCCGACGTGGAGTTCCCCCGGCATGTCGTCCGCAATCGGCACAACCGTATCGAGCAGAAACGTGTATACATGGTTTCTTTCGGATTCCGTGTGCAGCTTGCCGGACCAGACTTCGGCGCGAAAGACAGCCACTCGCGATTTCGTCGCCGCGATCTCTGCCGCGACCGCCTGCCTTAAATCGGAGAGCAGGCGGTCGCGACTATCCGTATCTGTCGCGGTGTGGGGCAGGTTGACGTTCACTCAACAGTCTCCGAAACGGGCTGATTGCTCTATAGTGCCTATAATACCCCCTTGCAGGGACGATTCTCCAAGTAAGCACCTTTAGCGGCGATCCCAAACGCAGGTGCAGGGCAATTTGGCAACAGACTCCTAGACAAGTAGCATTGAAGGGAACCGCAGCAGCAACGTTGGCTACCGGGGGCGCTCGCAGCGAGTGAGTACCCAACAACAGCTTTCCATAGCTGCAGCAAGTGTCCTCGTTCGCCGCGAGCATATTCGCGCATCGCGAGCACATTCGCGCAGCGCGACCACACTCGCGCAGCGCGACCACACTCGCGTAATCGACACGCGTGTCCGTTGCGTTAAACATGGGAGGAAGCTCATGGCAGAAGCCGGCCCAAAACGCGTTCTTATCGACAACCATCTTGGGCCCTACGGCCCGCACACGCTCTCGCAAGTGGATCCGGCTGCACAGATGGCAGCACTGCGTGACATCGGCGCCGACGCGGTGCTGCTCCAAGCCAAGTGCCATTGGGGTCACGCTTACTATGACACCAAAGTCGGCTTGCGCCACCCGGCGCTCGACTTCGATCTCATTGCGGCCCAGACCGACGAGGCCCACCGGCACGGCATCGAACCGGCCCTCTACTACTCCGTGCGCTGGGACGAGCACGCCTATCGCACGCAAGAAGAGTGGCGCAGCCATGATGCCGAGGGAAAGCCGCTGCCCGGTCGGCCGACGCGTTGGCGTTGGCTCTGCCTCAACTCGCCCTACCGCGAATACACCTACGACATGCTTGAAGAGTTGCTCGCCAACTACACCTTCTCGCGCCTCTTCCTGGACATCGTGCACTACCGGATGCTGTGCTTCTGCGAACACTGTCGGCAAGCATGGGAGGAACACTCCGGCGGGCCCTTTCCCGCCGTGCCGATGCGCTCGCCGGGTTCTCGCCCCAATTCAAGAAGGAGGCACGCTCCGCAAGGCCATCGCCGAGGCTTTGCGCGCCGCTTTGGGGCAGAACACCGCTCCCGCATCGCTGCCTTTGGCAATCACGTAGTAGAAACCTATCTCGCAGGGGTGAAGGAACGCATCCAAGCCAGCGGCAAGGACATTCAACTTACCCATAACGCCTTTTGGCCTTACACCCACGATGACTACCTCTTCGGCGAATCCGATGCTACCGGCGCCAACTTCTTTCTACCGGCCCTGCAGACGCACCGCCTGCGGGCGCTGGCAAAGAGCCGTCCCGTGGAAATTGCCTTCTGCTGGGACAATGTATCGTACGCAGGCGTTAGCGAGAGCCAGCTAACGTTTCAAGCTGCCAGCGCGCTCATCGCCGGCGCCGACGCAACGACGCTCTGGGGCGCGCCGGACATACGCACGGGGTTCTTTGGCGAACCGGTGCTGAAAAAAGTAGCAACGACCTTCGCGAAGATCGGTCCGCTCGCAGAAGCACGCGCCAAGGCGACGACGTACGCAGAAGTCGGCCTGCTCTTCTCTGAAGAGCAGGTGGCGGTAGGGAACGTGCCATCGGTGCATGGCTTTAGCCGAGACACGGCGGGCGCTTACAAGTATCTGAGCGAGCAGCACTTTCCTTTCCGGTTGCTCTGCGACGATCTTTTGGAAGCAAACGACTTCACCGGCTTGAAAGCAGTCATTGTGGCCCACCCCGGCGACCTCAGGCCGGAATCGCTCCCACTCCTGCGGGACTTTGTGGAGAACGGCGGGCGCATGCTCGTCACCGGCGCCAACAACCTACAGCGCGAACTTGGTATCATCCTGGCCAACCGCCAAAGCCACGGCTTCGCGCGCCAGGACGGCTGGTACATCCATGCCCCGCATGACTGGAATATCCCCGATTGGGAACTGGCATGTTCCCTCGGCCACTGGCCGCTGCGCAACTTCCCGGGTTTTGGCGAGCTTGCCTATTCCCTCAAGCCTGTCGTCGTCCCTCATGACGAGGTCTGGGACAGCCACGGCACGCGCTGGAGCACGGAAACCGACATGCCGGCGGTGGTATTCGGGCGTTTCGGCGCCGGCCAAATCGCTTACTGCAACCATGAACCGTTTGCCGAATACCTGCTGCGCGGTGCGCGCTCGTTTGGCCGCATGGTGATGCGTATATTGATGTTCATCGGCTATGCCGCCGACCTGCGCCTGCAAGGAGTGCCTAACGTCGAGGCCGCCTATACCAAAGACGGCAACGAAATCAAGATCTTTCTCGTCAACTGCCCTGTGACCCGGCCGTTGGGCGACGGCATTGGGCGCGGGCCGAGAAGCAGCGCATGGGTAGACGTACCGGAAGCGGTGACCCTAGCGGACGTAACAATCAAGTCCGTCCTCTCCGTGCATGCGGCATCTGCCGCCAGCGGCCAAACCGTGAACGTCCGGCGCGATGGCAAGCACACGATCGTCACCCTGCCGCGCCTGTCGGAGACCGACGTGGTGACCTTGGATATTACTCCGTCGACAGTTGCCTAAACATGCAATGCGAATTGGCGACTGCGGTATCCATATCTTGTGCACGAATCTTGTGCGCGAAACCGCTCGCTATTGAGACAACACCGCTTCGTCCCGATAGAGGCCCAATAGGAGCCGCCTAGCGCGCGACCGGTAGCGTAGGTTTGCATCCTGCGCCTTGCAACGCGACTGGTAGCGTAGGCTTGTAAACCTGCGCCTAGCGCGCGACCGGTAGCGTTGGTTTGCATCCTGCGCCTAGCGCGCGACCGGTAGCGTAGGTTTGTAACCTGCGCCTAGCGCGCGACCGGTAGCGTAGGTTTGTAACCTGCGCCTAGCGCGGATTGGTAGCGCAGGTTTGCAGCCTGCGCCTTGCACGCAATTGGTAGCGTAAGCATGTTACCTGCGCCTTGCACGAGACCGGTAGCGTAGGTTTACAACCTGCGCCTAGGGCGTGGCCAGAGCAGGGGCTTCCAACCACACTAACCACGCCAACAACCGGATCGCGGACGGAAGTGAAACACCTAGGGATCACCAGCTCCGGCCGGACCCCTTGTCACCACCTACCCGCCGCACGATTCATATTACTGGAGATGGGCCGCCCTAATCTGGGCTTCGATCTCAGGCACCGATTCTCCCGACCACAATGATGTTCCCGTTGTTGGCAGTTTGACGCGGGCCGGTTCCTGTTCATTGTCTACCGCTGCCACGGTCTGATGCGGGCAGACGATTTGCAGTGGATCGCCGTGCAGTACGAGCACGTAGTCGTCTCCCGCCGCAAGCAACGGCTCGCGCGCGCCGTCCTGCAGGACCGTGAGCATGACACCAACGCCTGCTGATTCCCGATATAGCGAATAGGGGTAAAGATTCCGTATCACACGTACGCTCTGCCACGCCCAGCGACCGCTTGGATCCAGCACACGCCTTTCAATGTTACCGACGACAATGACGTTATCAAGTCGCACCACGTCGTCAATGCCCGCACACGAAGGAGCTGTCTCGGGCTGTTGCCGGGGCGTTATGTACAGTACAAAGCGTAGCATGCTGGCGTTGGCGAGGGCCTCGACCTCCCAGCAGCCCCCCGTGGGAATTATGAAGGTGGTGCTTCCTTGAAAGTCACCGGCGTATCCAGTGGGAATGTTGGCCCAAAGCGGCGGGGCATTACCGTCGAGACGTCGTCCTTGTACTGTCAACCGCGATCCGACCGGCTTGAGCCAAAGTATCTTCTGGCTCCCTAGCCGCCACTCCAGAGCTGGCGCCCAAATCTGCTTGTCGGCGCTCACAAAGTACATGCCGCGCGGCAGAGAATCTCGACCGCTATCCGCCGGACTGGGTGGCGTCGCAATTACGGGCGTCGTTACCGGGCAATCCGCGCTCTGGACAGTCTGCTCTCCGGCTGTCGCGCCAGTGCTTTCCCCTGCCTCAGTCTTTCCAGACGGCAACGCCCCAGGTGTAGTGGCACAGCCTGCAAGCACAACAATCAGCATGCACAGAGAGATAAATAGCCCCATCCCACGCGTGTGCATGACCGGTCTCTCCTATGTGCGCGTCGGTTGTTCCCAAATACTCCGGAAATCTACTAGAATTATACCTCGCCACCCACTCCGGTTTACACAATTCTATTGCTATGCCAAGCGGCTAGCCTCGATTCAATTTAGAGCCTGTACTAATGGAATGGCAAAAGCTTGAGCGAATTCATCTATTGCAGAGAAGAGCGATCAGGTTGAAAGTCGCCCTCGAAATGCACGCCTATGCAGTTAACCCACTCAACGCGACTTCGCAGCAATGATTGTGCCGTCAGGCAGTCGAAGCCACTTAGGGTCCGGTCTTCCGCTAGCACCTAACTTCCCATTTGGCTGCAAGTATTGGAAGACGATTGCAACGGGCCGCTTCTGGTCGTCATGGAGGCGCTCGTAGTATGCTACGAGTTATGATACTGTCCCGGGCACCTGATTGGCCGCTGGTGGCGTTAGATACTCCGCGCGCAAGACTTGATCTAGCTCGCCTCTTGCGGCCTTTGCGTACAATTGCATACCATTGAAGTGCGCTCGAATTTCAGTGGGATGAACGAACCGATGCGGTTTCTCTGTGTTCCCGCGTCTAGCAGGAAGCATTGACATGGAGCCTTCCAAAGAACTGTTTAGGCGCATCCAAGCGTATCTAGATAGCCAACTTGCTCATCAGGAGCTATCCAAGTGGCTCCTTGAGTACGCCGCCTTCTTCCTAGAAGAGCCTGAAGACGCCTTTGAGGTGCAGGTATGGTCCCGTGCTCTCAACCTGCTGTGCCTATTGAACGACTCAGCCATAGAGGAGAGACTCGTCCGTCATGAAATACAGTCACTTCTCGCCAGCCGCCAGGTGGTTGTTGAGAACATCTAGGCTGACTTGACACTTCATTTATTCAGAGCCGGCCGCAGCCTGTCTTTCACACGGAGGATTCATTGCGTAACCAGAAGGCTTCGTGTAGCTAACGGAAATCAATGCGCGTGTCCTAGAACCCTTGTAACACTACACTCCTCACGACCTCATCTGAAGCATAGCGCGGGGGCTTATTGTCCCCCGCTCTTGTCGCGAGAGCAAATGTCTCCCTGTAAGAACTGCTTGGGATCTACTGCGCTTCACTCCTCATAGTGATTCTCCAACAAATCTTCAGCCAGGAAAACCACGTAGAAGTGGAGTGTAACGTGCCCATAGTAGCTAGATCCTGCTGCCTACCACAAGGACATGTACATCCATTTGGATAGCTTCAAGAATGAAGTCTTGCCACACACTGTCAAACTCTTTCATCAGATTTAATTGCCCAAGGTGCTTTGCGCCAAGACGCAGCTTGGCAAAGTCCTATCCCACAGAATACGATACTATTGAACTCACGACCTTGAACCAATTCCATCAATTAGGAGCCAAGCTTAGATGATTGAAGTAGCAGACCAGGTGCTGCCGGTTTCGGCGGAGGTTTCGGACGCCGGAGTGCTCGCCATCGGCGGTGTGCCGGTGACGGAGTTAGCGCGAGAGTTCGGAACGCCGCTCTACATTTATGACGAAGCGACCCTGCGCACCAACATGCGCCGCTATGTAAATGCACTCAATGCCAATTACCCCGACGCGCTCCCGCTCTACGCCAGCAAAGCCTATTCGGACCCCCACGTGGTCAAGATTGCTGCCGAAGAGGGAATGGGGCTGGACGTAGTTTCGGCGGGTGAAATCGCAGTCGCCCTCGCCGCTGAGTTTCCACTGGAACGCATTTACTTCCACGGCAATAACAAGCTGCCGGAAGAACTGGCCTACGCGCTGGAAGTCGGCGTGGGACGCATCGTGGTGGACAATTTTAACGAGATCGACCTGCTCAATACCATCGCAGGAGAAGCGGGGAAGCAGGCGCAGATTCTCCTGCGCATCGGTCCCGGCGTCGAGGCGCACACCCACGACTACATCAAGACCGGCGCGCTCGACTCTAAGTTCGGCTTTGCGCTGCCCATCGGCCAAGCGGAGGAAGCCGTAGCGCGCGCACAAGCCGCGCCGCACCTGGACCTCATCGGCATCCACGCCCACATCGGCAGCCAGATCTTCGACATCGATCCCTACGTGGACACCCTCGACCTGCTCATCCAATTTGCGCAGAAGATGGCCGACGCCTACGGCCTCAACGTCCAAGAGCTTTCGCCCGGCGGCGGCTGGGGCATACGTTACACCGGCGCCGACGACCCGCCGCCCATCGAGCTTCTGGCAGAGACGGTGACTACCACAGTGAAAGACCGCATGGCCGCGCTGGGCTGGGACCTGCCGCGCCTGATCGTGGAACCGGGACGTTCGATTGTGGGGCAAGCCGGCGTGGGCCTCTACTCCGTCGGGTCGAGCAAGGAGATTCCCGGTGTGCGCAAATACGTGGCCGTGGACGGCGGCATGGCGGACAACATTCGCCCGGCGCTCTACGATGCGGCGTACACGGTGCTCGTCGGCAACCGCATGCACGACGCACCGGCGGAAACGGTGACCATCGCCGGTCGCTATTGCGAAAGCGGCGACGTGCTCTTCAAGGACGTGGCAATGCCCAAGCTCAACCCCGGCGACCTGATCGCCGTGCCCAGTTCCGGCGCATACTGCCTGGCCATGTCCAGCAACTACAACTTGGTGCCGCGACCTGCGGTCGTGTTGGTAAACGATGGCAACGCTCGTCTGATCCGCCGCCGCGAGACCCTGGACGACCTCATCCAGCCGCACCTTGAGGTTTGAGAGCAGCGGCATCGCGATTTCCAGAAGGGTAACGATCTACTGCCGGAGCGGCCGGTAACAGAGGCAATCGCGCCTACCGGTGTTGACAGTGCTACCGCTGGGCGGCTATAGTGACTCCGATACTTTAGGATGTATTGTGTTCGGAATTCGTTGCGCAACCGCAGCGATCTAGGAGGAATTGTCATGGCAGATAAGCTCGTACCCCTGATTGGTTCAAGTGAAGCCGGCCCCCTGGGAGCAGTGCACCTGCCCCGTCTGTGGTTGAAGGTTTCGCTGGCCGCGAATGGCAGGCTGCACGACGAATATGACGAGTGCGGCGCCGGTTTCGACCAGATGGTATTGGACGGCCTCAACGTCGACCGCGATGCGGCACTCGCCTACCTGCGCTCCAACAAACCGAGCTACCTTGAGTTCGAGCAATGGGTCGTGGACCAGAACGGCGGCAGCATTTCCGCCGAGACTGTTGAGGCGAGCAATGCGGCTATTCTCGGCTACAACCATGACGGCGACACCGTAGGGGGCATCTGCGATGCCACCGGCCTCGCCAACGATGGCAATATCACCGATGCCGCCTCCCTCAACGCTCTTGATGACTGGCAAGAGTTGCACGGTTCGCTATCCGGCTAAGCTACGCAGAAGGAAAGACTGTACTTGCCGTTCGGCCTGACTACTAAGTTGGCCGGACGGCTCTTTATTAGTACGAAAGGGAGAGAGTCATGGCAGCAAACGATACTACCGTCGGCATCGTCGGCGTCGGCCGCATGGGCGCGAACATCGCCCGTCACTTGAACGACCAGGGCTATGCCGTCACCGCCGTCTACGACGTAAACTCTGCCGCCGCCCAGGAGCTTGCCGGGGAAATCAGCGCGCAAGCCTGCAACACACTGGCGCAGGTGACCGGTCTCGCCGATACTATCATCACGGTCGTCACCGACGACCAAGCTATGTACGCGATTTTCGCGGAAGAGGGCGACAGCCTGCTGCAAAACGCCGCCGGAAAACTCTTCGTCAACTGCGCCACCATTACGCCACAGGTCCACGTGCACGTGGAGCAGCGCGCAGAGAAGGCAGGCGCCCAGAGCCTCGAGGCCTGCATGGCGAGCAGCATCACCCAAGCGCGCGACGGCACACTCTACCTCATGTGCGGCGGCAATGAGGGCGCCTTTGCCCGCGCACGACCGCTACTGGACACTATGAGTACCTCGCTGCGTTACATCGGCCCGGCCGGCACGGCCGCCCAGGTGAAGGCGCTTGTGAATATGGTGATGAACATCAACACCGCGGGTCTGGCCGAGGGCCTCGGCCTCGGAGAAGCATTGGGACTCGATAGCGCGCTGCTGCGCGAGGTATTTTCCCAGACCGGCGCCAACTCGCGGGTGCTGGAGACCGACGGTGAAGACATGGAAGCGCGCGACCACGAGTGCTACTTCTCCGCTGCCCACGCCTCTAAGGACTCCGGCATTGCGCTGGACTTGGCTGCAGACGCCGGCCTCTCCCTGCCGCTGGCTCAGGCAACGAAGGCCCAGTACGACAAGATGATTGACATGGGTCTGGGCGAGCTCGATAAGTCCGGCGTGGCAGAACTAACCTACCCCGGCAGAGGCGGCTCGTAGCAGACCTGTGACTTGAGTGGCCGTTCACCCTTCGACAAGCTCAGAGCTTGCCCCGTACTCGATACGGGGGCGAACGGAAGTGGGGTTTATCTAAGCAATGGAGTCCGTTCACCCTTCGATCCATTGACAAGCTCGGAACAAGCTGGCGCATACGGTCGACAACGGCTGGCTTGTGAGGACGATACAAGCTGGGTCGTACGGTCGATACAAGCTGGATCATACGGTCGATTCAGGCTGGCTCGCAAAAGTGATTGAGATTGAGACCGCCGGAGGCCAAGTATCCGTTCGTGCTGAGCCCGTCGAAGCATGGATGGATACTGAACGCTGGATGTTTCCCCTACACTTTCACAATACTGCCGCAGCGCTGCCAGCAGTTACTTCTCCAGCAGTGATTTGCCCCAAATAACCAGCGCCAACAGTGTGATGCGTAATGGCAACACAGCTCAAGACCAATCTACTTCTCCTCCTGGGAGCCATCGCACTACTCTGGGCCGTAGAAATAGCCAACCTGCTAACGGGGCATCAGCTCAACACCTGGGGCATATTGCCGCGTAGCCTCATGGGTCTACGCGGCATCCCGTTGAGTCCGTTTCTGCACGCCCACCTCGGCCATTTGCTGGTGAACACCCTCCCGTTTCTCGTACTTGGGGGGCTCGTTGTCTTGCGGGGCAGGCGAGCGTTTCTCGGCGCGTCGCTCTTCATCATCCTGTGTGGCGGCACGGCCTTGTGGCTTTTCGGACGGACGGCCTACCACATCGGCGCGAGCGGTCTCATCTTTGGGTACTTCGGCTACTTAGTGGCGCGCGGCTGGTACGACCGCAGCCTCTGGTCGATCCTCATCGCCCTGGTTACGCTCTTCTTCTACGGCGGTCTCGTGTGGGGGGTGCTGCCAACCGACGCCTACATTTCGTGGGAAGGCCACCTCTTCGGCCTGCTGGCCGGCATCCTCGCCGCGCGCATACAAGGCGCGGGCACGAAAAATAAGCCGGCATCAACGCATTCGCCCTAAGCGCCAATCTGGCGTTGGGGCATCCCTTGTGGTTCCCCGCTGCGGCCTATCACATACCTGGCGTTGGGGCATCCCTTGTGGTTGCCCGCTGTGGCGCAATCATGGACAGGACATCTTGATGGATGGATCCCCGCTTTCAAAGCTCATTCGACAGTCTTGGTTGGAGCGACAATCCTCTCTCCCGCCGTTTCCTTCGCGAATTCTTCTCTGTGCAATGAGCCTACCCAACGCAAGGGCAACCACAAGGGTTGCCCCTACGCGACGCAATTTTAGGCAAGGGCTATTGTTGGACGGATTCCCGCTTTCTATGCCCATAGGACAATCTTGGCAGGACAAACAATCCTCATTCCCTCCGCTTCCGGCGTGGACTCTTCTCCGTGATTGTCGCCTACCCGGTGTAGGGGCGACCCTTGTGGTTGCCCTCTGTGGCACAATCGTGGACTAGAAATGTTGGTGGACGAATTCTTGCTTTCAAAGCTCATTCGACAGTCTTGGTTGGAGCGACAATCCTCTCTCCCGCCGTTTCCTTCGCGAATTCTTCTCTGTGCAATGAGCATACCCAATGCAAGGGCAACCACAAGGGTTGCCCCTACGCGACGCAATTTTAGGCAAGGGCTATTGTTGGACGGATTCCCGCTTTCTATGCCCATAGGACAATCTTGGCAGGACAAATAATCCTCATTCCCTCCGCTTCCGGCGTGGACTCTTCTCCGAGCTTGTCGCCTACCCGTTGTAGGGGCAACCCTTGTGGTTGCCCGTCTACGGCTGTGGACAGGAAAACTAATCGAAAGGAATCCCGCTAAAGATTCACAGCGTATTCTCCCAGAACATGCCATGGCAGCGCGGGAATTGGCGCACACCGTGCAACTACGCCGGTATTCCTTTGCGAGCGCACGCACCTGCCAGATGCTCTACCAGCCACTTGCCCTGGTGCGTTACGAAGTATTCCAAGAGGGCGCGACCAACATCAGCCGTGGCCAAGGCAGCATCGTCCTCGCTATATTCACCCCAACTACCATCCGGGGCGATCTTTTCCCACGTCATGTCGTCCATGTAGTCCTGTTCGTCTTCCGGTATCGTGCTGCCGAATGAGCCAGGCAGCACGCAGTCCGGCGCGAGGCAAAGCGCCAGCGCACGGGATTCGGCGCCGCCGTGCACCTCGCCGCGACCGGCAAGGCCGGCATGTTCGCGTGCCTCTTTCCAGATGCGCGCGCCTCCCTGATGCGCGTTCACGACCACAATATCCGAACATTGCCGGTTAATGTGCTTGATGAAGGCCGACAGCCAGTACGAGCCGCCGTGCCCACACGTGAGCACCTGCTTGCGAAAGCCTTGGGCCCGCAGCCCGGCGACGACCTCCTCTAACACGAGCATCACGGTTGTGGGGCGCAGCGTGACGGTGCCCTGGAACGACGCGTGCTCTCCAGCGGTATTGAACGGCAGGGCCGGCAACACATAGGCGTCGAGCCGTTCGCCAAACGCCCGTGCAAAGTACTCCGCAACCAGAGTGTCGATGTGCAAAGGCAGGCACGGACCGCACTGTTCGGTGGACCCAACGCTAATAACGGCAGTATCGACTCCGCAGTCGGTGAGCTGTTTCGTGCTATTGCGGTACGAAAACATGGTTATTGTCCTCAGAATCCGTAGGCGAATAACTTAAGAGGGATTGGGAGATCCGATTCGCGTTTTGGGCCGTTGGTAGGGTCTTTAGTCTTGTAGCGCGGGGCCTTGTGCCCCGCCAGGAAAGGGAACTGTGTTGCTCTTACACGGCGCAACTCTGACAGTCCGAGGGTTCAGCAAACTACGAGTGCCGATGTAGTCAGACTGGATTAGCTGGGCTGACCCTCACCCTAAACCTCTCTTGGCGGGAGAGGGGACTTTCTCGCCTCAGCAAAGGTTACGCAAAGGTCTCCTCAATGGAGAGGGATACCGAACCTTAGACCCCGGTAATCCAATGGGCTCCACGGGAAAGGGAAACCAACCACGAGAAATTGGAGGGTTACGCTAACACCGGATAGAGCAACTCATCGAAGGTCACCGCGCGGTTGTTGTGGTCGATGCTGAGGCGCACGGCCTCGGCGATGGCGGTACCGACCACGGCCTGCTGCGGCAGGGGCCGGGTCTTGGCAAATTCAGCGAGCATACCGCGCCGCGCCTGCAGCGCCTGCGGCGCATCCAGACCCTCGGTTTCGTGCAGGATGCGCCGTGCGTCGTGCACGCCCTGCATCACGCTGTCGTAGCCGTAGCCAACATATTCGGTGCCCCCGCCGTCCCAGGGCTCGTACTGCTTGAAGAAGTTGGGGTTGAAGTGCTCGAAGCCTTTGTCCTGGGTGACGAAGTGCAACTTGCGGTCCTTATGGTCGGCCCAGTACTCGCCCTGCGTGCCCGAAAGCTGCATCCCCTGGTTGGTAAGCGCGCTATTCGCCTCCGCACAGACCCATGAAGTCTGCACCCAGAGCACCGAGCCGTCAGTCCACTCGATCACACCCTGTACCGCGTCGAAAGCGTCCTGGCCCTGCGTCGGCAGAAATTTCTTCTGACCGAAACCCCACACGCGGGCGGGCTTAAGGCCGGTGATGAAGTAGTAGGCATCGGCATAGTGCACGCCAATATACTCGAACGGCGAGCTCTCTTCCGCCCAGAGGGAAAAGATGTCCAGCGGCATCTCGCGCCGCTCCTCGATCCACGCATGGCCGTGCAGCATCTCGCCCAGGTGTCCCTGCCGGTAGTAGCGCTGGGCGGCGCGAATGGCGCGGTCGTGGCGCTTATGGTAATCGGTGTAAACGTAAATGCCCTTGTTCTCAGCGGCGGTCAGAATGGTGTAGGCATCGGAGACCTTCAAGCAGAGCGGCTTTTGCACCACCACGTGATGGCCGCGCTCGATGGCTGCTAGGATCATCTCGGTGTGGAGATGGTCGGGGGTCGCCACCATCACCACGCCGTGGGGGTCGAGGTCGTCCAAGGCCGCTTTGTAGGAATCGGGGACGGAAGCCTCAGGATCGCCCGCATCGGGATCGGGATAGCCGCGAAACGCATAGTCAGGAAAGAGATCGCGTACTTTGCGTAGCGTGCTCGCACGCCGCGACGCGATACTGACGTCACCCACCACGCCGCGATCTTGCTCTTGAAATATCGTCGGGATGATCACGTCCTGGCTGATCATGCCGCCGCCAATGAGGAGTATTGGTACTCTGCCATCCCACGCCATCAGGCACTCACCTCAATTTTTCATGACTGTATACCGAGAATCGTACAAATCGTCAGTTGAGACGAAATTTCTTCACGCGAGTAAGCTACTTCCCGCGCAGCGGCAGTCTACCATAGCACCGCCATGTCCACAAAGAAGCACGCTCTCCTTCAGCCACACCCATCAGCGAGCCATCATCTTCAGTAGCGCAGGTTTGCAACCTGCGGGGGCTCGGTGGTAGAGGCACGACATGCCGTGCCCCTACCACCCCATCGATGTGGCGGAAAGCCTGCCCCCCTCCGGCAGCCGGTCCTTATCCACCGAAGATGGTTTCCGGCCTCCGCCGGAATGACGGGCTCGAGCTGAACTATGTCTGAGGAAAAGACGCCTTCCTTGCTTGACAGTCTCGCATTTCCAGCACCATACTTGACATTGGTAGTAGCATCATCAAGCACTTAGGAGGCAACGCGATGCAAGGCGAACGCAGTCGAATGACACGGCGATACCTGCTCAAAGGAGTAGCGGGCAGTGCGGGCATGCTAGCGCTGGCGGCTTGCGGTACCGCGACCATGATGACGGAAGCCGGTGAGGCTCCTGAAACAGAGGCCAAGGCGGAAGAAGCTCCCAAGGCTATGGAGCCAACCATCGTCAACGCCCTCATGGTGCTGCAGGGCCAGAACGAGACGTGGATCAACTCCTGGAATACCATCTTTGCCAACTTTGAAGCCAAGCACCCCGAATACAAGCTGGAAATCGCCGATTCCGGGTTTAGGGAAGTCACGACCAAAGCGGGCGCAGCCCTGGCGGCCGGTATTTCCTTCGACGACATCTACGGGTATTTCGGTTGGTTGGGGCCGTTTGTGGACGGAGGGATCATCCAGCCGGTCACGCCGCTGCTGGCGAAAGACACTGAGGTTTCCCCGGACGACTTCTACGAATCCGGCATTCTCAAGTACAAAGGCGTGGCGTACGGCCTCGCCTGGCTGCTCACCGCGCATCCCATTTGGTTCAACAAGGACAAGTTCGTTGAGGCTGGCCTGAAGACCCCGGCCGAGCTTGAAGATGAGGGCAACTGGACATGGGATGCCGTGCTGGAAGCCGCCGTGCGACTCACTAAGCGCGAGGGTGATGAAATCGCGTTTGGCGGCTTGCGAATCCACCCCACGCACACGTCCTACCTGCCCTACTATGCTTGGGCGTGGGGCGCGGACCTATGGAATGAAGGGTGCACGCAAGCCACGTTCAACACCCCGGAGTTTGCCGACGCGGTGCAATTCTGCGTAGACCTCTTTGCCAAGCACAGGGTAATCGGCGGCAACTTTCTCGAGGGCACCCTGGGCATGTTCGAGCGCGCCACCGGCGGCGTGCGCCAGTTCGAGGAGAAGATCACGGCGCGCGACCTCTTCGAGATCGGCATGGCGCCGCGGCCGAAAGGGCCGAACGGCGATCGCGCTACGGTCATGACGCCTATCGGCATCTTCATCGGCGAAGGCGCCAAGAACCCCGAGGGCGGTTGGGCCTTCCTCAAGTACACGGTGAGCGCCGACGCGCTGCCGGAAGTCGCTGCCACCGGCCAGGGCCGGTTCACGGCCAATAGGCATCTGGAACCGCTGACGCTCTTCCCGTATGAAAACGCCGAATACTACAAGCAGATGGCGAGCGAAGGCCGCCCCGTGCCGCAACTGCTGAAGCAGGGCGACTTCAATACCGAGTGGCGCGCCACCTGGGACGCCATGGCGGAGGGTTCGCTCACCGTCGCCGAGGGTATGGCGAAGACCCAGGAGCAGGTGCAGGGCTGGATCAACGAAGGCGGCTGCCTGCGGTAAGAGCGTAAATTGCATCGGTAACTCACCGCTGCATCAGACCGAATACGCTGGTAGGGGCACGACATGTCGTGCCCCTACCTCATTCCTGAGGTTCCTGTTGAAGTACTCGAAACAACCTCCATCACTCTAACCTGCAGGGCTCGTATCGAAGAGAAGATGGTTTCCCGCTTTCGCGGGAATGACGGGGTCGAAACGGACGATATCTAAGAGTACTGTTGTCTTTATCACTTGACAGTCTCGCTTTTATAACTCCATACTTTTTTGTGGGAATTAGCTCAGTCAAGCACGTAGGAGGCAGAGCAATTGTAAACGACCGCAGGCGAATGACACGCCGGATCCTGCTCAGCGGAGCCTCAAGCGGCGCGGGCATGCTGGCACTGGCGGCGTGCGGTGCGGCGACCACGGCGACGAAATCCGGTGAAGCACCGCAAGAAGAGGCCAAGACTGAGGAATCATCGCCCAAGACAATGGCGCCGACCACCGTAAGCGCGCTCATGGTGCTGCGGGGCCAGAACCAGACGTGGATCAATTCCTGGCTTACCATCTTCGCTAACTTCGAAGCAAAGCATCCTGAATATAAGCTGGAAATAACCGATTCCGCATTCGACCAAGTTTCCGCAAGAGCGACTACTACCATGGCTGCCGGTTTCACGTTTGATGCCATTTACGGCTACTTTGGCTGGATGGGACTGTTTTCCGATGCTGGAATAATCCAGTCGATCAATTCCTTCTTAGCCAAAGACACTGAGGTAACTCCGGATGACTTTTACGAGGCCGGCATTCTCAAGTACAAAGGCATTGCCTATGGACTCGCGTGGCTGCTCACCGCGCACCCGATTTGGTCCAACAATGACAAGTTCGTTGAGGCTGGCCTGAAGACTCCCGCCGAGCTCGAGGACGAGGGCAACTGGACATGGGACGCCGCGCTGGATGCCGCAGTCAGACTCACCAAGCGCGAAGGCGATGACATTGCGTTTGGCGGCTTGCGGATCTACCCGATGTATACGTCATACCTGCCGTACTATGCCTGGGCGTGGGGCGCAGACTTGTGGAATGAAGGTTGCACGCAGGCCGCGTTCAACACCCCTGCGTTTACTGATGCGGTGCAGTTTTGCGTTGACCTCTTTGCCAAGCACAAGGTGATTGGCGGCAACTTCCTGGAAGGCACCCTCGGCATGTTCGAGCGGGCTACCGGCGGCGTACGCCAGTTCGAGGAGAGAATCACAGCCAACGACCTCTTTGAGATTGGGATGGCGGGGCGACCAAAGGGGCCGAACGGCGATAGCGCAACCGTCATGACGCCCATCGGTATCTTCATCGGCGAAGGCGCCAAGAACCCGGATGGTGGTTGGGCCTTCCTCAAGTACACGGTGAGCGCCGACGCTTTGCCGGAGGTCGCGGCCACCGGTCACGGCCGCTTCACGGCCAACAAGAATCTGGAGCCCTTGACGCTGTATCCCTACGAGAACCCCGCAGTCTACAAGCAGATGGCAAGCGAAGGCCGGCCGGTGCCGCAGCTCTTGAAGCAAGGCGACTTCAATACTGAGTGGCGCGCCACCTGGGACGCCATGGTGGAGGGATCGCTGACCGTCGCCGAGGGTATGGCGAAGACCGATGAGCAGGTGCAGGGCTGGATCAACAAAGGCGGCTGTCTGCGGTAAGAGCGTAAAATGCATCGGTAGCTCACCGCTGCATCAGACCGAATACGCTGGTAGGGGCACGACATGTCGTGCCCCTACCTCATTCCTCAACATGCAGCTGAAGGATGGCTAGCACCTAGGTCGCTCCGGTGTTCAGAGCATGCCTTGAATTACTTGGTTAACTCGAAATTTCGCGAGAACCCTATCCTCCGCTCTAACCGGCATCAGTGCAACCCCGTCTCTATCAGACTTTCGCAAAACGAAACCACTGCAACTGTATATTGCAAATTAACGTGCATTCTATGCTAAAATGTAGGACAAGCATTCTGCAAAGAGTTCTGCGTAGAGTGGTATGTTTATTTGCGGAAAATTATGCGCAGTGCTCCGTACGGGTGCGCAGGTTGATTTGTTGTAGTTCTTACCCAGGAGGGTAGACTTGATGGCATCACTGTCCAGACGACATTTCCTCGGCACTGCCGCCCTGACCGGCGCGGGCGCATTGCTCGCGGCGTGCGGCGCGCAAGCAGGCACCGGAGCCATGGAGGAAGCAGCCGCGCCTGAAGGCGATGGCGACGCCGGCGAGGCGATGATGGAGAAGAAGCCCGTCGTCTTCTGGTATACCGGCATTAAGCCGTGGGACTTCGATAGGGAGGAAATCCCCAAGCAAATCCGCGCGGAATTCGACGAGACCACCAACTACACGCTCGTGCCGCTCATTCGCGGCAACGGCGGATTTGGCGATATTCCCACCGTGGTAGCGGCGGGTGTCGCGCCGGACAACTCCAAGACGCAGTCGTACATCCAGCCCCAGTGGGGTCTGCTGGAACTCGTCCGTCCGCTCGATTCCTATATTGCTTCCGCTGCCAATGTGCCATTGGACGATCTCTGGCCGGGGAAGTACGAGGGCATGCAGTGGGCGGGTAAGACCTATGGCATCAGCTATAGCATCGACGCCCGCATCATCTATCTGAACGCAGACCACTCTCTGGAAGCGGGCCTAGATCCCGAAACACCGCCGGCCTCCCGGGATGAGATGGACGAAGCACTGCTCAAGGTGCACAAGACCGAGGGCGACAACATCGCCCGTCTCGGCTGGGACCCCTTCCGCGGCTCCGGCGGCATCCACACCTGGATGGTCGGCTACTGGCAGCAGGGCGGCGAGATGCTCAGCCCGGACCGGACGAAGATCCAGGTCAACAATGATCTTGCCATCAATACCGTGACCTGGCTCAAGAAAGTCCTTGACGGTCAGGGTGGTTACAACAAGGTCCGCGAGTTCCACGGCACCTTCGAGAACCGCTTGCAAGAGTACGGCAGCGGCGGCAATACCTACATGTACCTGACCAACGCTACCCGTGCCTCCATGGCGCCCTACGCCGAAGGCCTCAACTACGACTTTGGGCCATATCCGGCGCTGGATTCCAGCACCGCCCTGCCAGCCACCTATTCCGGCGACTGGGCGTTCTGCCTGCCCAACGGCAGCAGCAACCCCGACGGCGGCTTCGCCTGGGCCGACTTCATGTACGGCGCCGACGTGAACCTGCGCTGGTCGCTGGCCATGGACCGCATCCCGGTCCGCCAGGGTGTGGCGCAGAGCGATGCCTACATTGGCGATGACAAGCTCCGCAAGCTCGCCATTGATGAGATGGTTGGTGCCCGCTTCGTCGTGAGTGTGCCCGGCGCGGGCGCCATCCTCCCGATCACGAGCAAGAACCTGCAGGCGATCATGCGCAATGAGGTCACGGTTGCTGAAGGTATGCGCAATTTCGAGGATCAAGCCCAGACGGCGATGGACGACTTCATCGCGGAATTTGCTTAGAGCACCGACAGTGACATGAGCCAAGCGCGCTCTTAGCATAAGCGGCGCACTTGCTCTCATCACGCGCAAGAGCTTAGGCAATACAACTAGCGTGTCTGTGGGAATAGAAACCCGCAGGCACGCTAGTGTCGTTTCTGAATTGAGACGCGGGCTTAGTTGCCAGAGCGCACCGCAGCCACGAGAGCGTAGGGGCACGGCATGCCGTGCCCCTACCCGTCTAGGGCGAATGCCCCACTGCTAAGAGTCTAATACGGAGTGCGGCCCAAAAGGGCCACAAGCTTTTTGCATTTCCCCTATGTCCCACTCCCAGCGGTCGCCGCTTAGCGCAAAGCACTCTAAGACGCTATCCTTATAGGAAAGCAAGAACCAAATTCAAAAGGAGACAGAATCATGGAGTATCGCAATCTGGGACGTGCCGGTGTCAAAGTCTCGCCGTTGTGGCTGGGCACAGCCTACTTCAACACACGTATTTCTGAGGAGGACGGGACGGCGCTGATTAATGCCGCGCTCGAAGCCGGCATCAACGTGATAGACACGGCAAACGCCTACTCTGAGCCCAGGGGATACTCCGAAACAATCGTCGGTCGCGCCATCAAAGACTGCCGCGACAAGGTGGTGCTGGCAACCAAGGTCTTCCACCCCATGGGAGAGGGCCCCAACGACCGCGGCACCAGCCGCTACCATATCATGGAGCAGGTGCATGCCAGCCTGCGGCGGCTCAACACCGACCGCATCGACCTCTACCAGCTCCACCGGCCCGATCCCACAGTGCCCATCGAAGAGACGCTCCGCACGCTTGAAGACCTCCGGCGTCAGGGCAAGATTCTCTATTTCGGCACCTCGAAGTTCGACGGTTGGCAGCTCTGCGAGGCCATGTGGACAAGTGATCGCCTCGGTTTCGCGCCCGTTGTCTCTGAGCAACCTCCGTATAGTATCTTCAACCGCGCCATCGAGGCGGAGGTGCTGCCGTTCACCCGCAAGTACGGCATTGGTGTCGTGCCATTCAGCCCCTTGGCCGGCGGCTGGCTCACAGGCAAGTACCGCCGCGACGAAGCCGCTCCTGCCGACTCGCGCTTTGCGGACCGCAGCATGGACTTTGGCACCGCAACGTATGCGCCGACTTTCGACGCTCTCGAAGCCTTAGAAAAGATGGCAGCCGCCAGAGGCGTCACCTTGAGCCAGTTTGGACTCGCCTGGCTACTGGCGCAACCGGGCATCACCGCTCCCATCATCGGCCCGCGCACACTAGAGCAACTCCAGGACAATCTCGGGGCTCTTGAGGTTGAGATAACCGCCGACGAATGCGCCGCCATTAACGAAATCGTCCCACCGGCGAGCAGTCTCGTAGGTTGACGGCACTGATCGAGACAACGCTGCTCGATAGAGGATGTTGCTAGGCCGAGCGGGAAAGGACGCTGACTGTGGGGTCAAGGAATGGCGCGGAGCACGCTGCGCAACGGCTGAAGGCTGTCGTAGAGGTACAGGCAGCGGCCGGGGGCTACATGGACCACGAGCCGGGCGATCCGTCAGTTCGGGTCACGCGGGAAGCGATTGCCGCCGTGCTGCGCGAAGTTGGCGTTCGCCAAGGCGATACCGCGATGTTCCATAGCTCATTGAGCAGCATGGGTACTGTG
Organism: Chloroflexota bacterium; assembly: GCA_965216245.1. GTDB lineage: Bacteria > Chloroflexota > UBA11872 > VXOZ01 > VXOZ01 > VXOZ01. The sequence goes on along the minus strand of OZ244145.1, from coordinate 2,549,852 downwards.
GAAGGCGGCGCGGAGGCCGTGATCGACGGCTTTCGGGACGCGGTGGGTCCTGCCGGGACTGTTGCCGTGCCGACGCTGAGCCAGTGGCGCAAGGAGCGCGAGAAGCGCCGCGTTTGGGACCTCTGGGACATTGCAACTACACCCACGTACTGCGGCCTGATACCGGAAACCTTCCGCCAACGACCGGAAGCGCAGCGCAGCAACCACTACACCCACTCGGTGTCGGCCATCGGAGCGCGTGCCGCAGCACTCACCGCGCATCACGCTAGAGCGGGACTGCGTGAGAGTCCTTGGGGCCCTGGCGCGTTCGCCGCAGAGAGCCCTTGGCAGCGACTCTACGACTGGAACGTCTTCTACTGCCTCATCGGCGTCAACTGCCAGCGCCTGACTATGGTGCACTTCGTCGAAACGCACCTCGCCCACCGGGCGCTGGCGCGCGCCGCGCCCGACCGGCGTGGGGCCCTGCTGGCGCAGGTGCGCGGGTGGACGCGCCCAGGCATCTGGGCCGGCATCGGCACCGGCAAGCGCCTGATCGCGGAAGAACTCTTCGCGGAAAAGGGCCTGCTGCGCTACGGCACGATCGGTTCTGCCCGCTTGCGCTACATGCGCATTAGACCGGTTGTAGACGAATGGATCGCGCTGGCGGAGAGTGATCCGGCGTACTGGTGCTCGGAGGGATTCGTGCGCTGGCTGGACCAAGTTGAGTCCTGAATTCAACGAAGCAGCCGCAGTCTCTCTTGGAATAAAATCCAAGCGAATGGTACTCTTGACCGCATCTACAGACCGCATGTTCCTACACATATGGGCTAGGGCGAGTTGACGTCTTATGTAGTTGCCAACGCTGACGTCTTGTGTAGTTGCCAACTCAGAATAACAGCAGTCCCGTCCGTCATTCCCGCGAAAGCGGGAATCCATCTTCTCCTCGCCGCGCGTACTCCCGCTCTCGGGTGGTGACTATTGAAAAGGCTGGCCGCCACTCTCATCCTTTTGTACGGCCTGCGCAAGGCCAGCACCACTGCCATGGACTGTCAATAGAATAGAGCGCCTTGCCCGCGATGGTGTTTCCTTCTTGCGCCAAGAAGCGGGGGACAAGCCCCCGCGCTACGGCTTTCTTTCGAGGGTCGCGCCTACTTTATCAAGAAGACATTGAGCAGCCCAAGCACTCTAAGGTCTCGCCTGGACGGGAGGAGCCGTCTCTAGAGCCCCCACGGCTGCCAAGAACGCATCGGACGTTATTGTACCCGCAATGTCTCGTAGCTCGAACTGGTGAATCATCACACTAGTGGCTGCAAGTATCGGATAGGTGTCGCCAGCCTCAACGCCGGTGGTGGCGTCACGAACCAGCACCAGCGCGTAGCCGCGATCGCGCATAGCGCGCATGCCGTAATCGCGGTCCGGCACGCAGATATTGGTGGCAAAACCCACATAGAAGAGGTAGAGGATGCCGCGCTCGCGGCAAATACGGTGGAGTTGATCGCCGGTGGCGATCACGAAGTCGCCTGCCTGCGGCAACACCGCCGGATGGATGGAGCGGTCGCGGTCGATGCGGTCAAGCTGCTCCTGGTGCAGGCCGCTGCGCCGGGCCTGCAGGTGCGCCCAATCCCCCTGTCGATGGGCGAAAGCCGCGGGCGGCCAATCCTGCACCGGAACGGGTGGCGCTTCCTCGTCCGCCGCGTCCTCCGGCCGGAACTGGCAAAACTTCTCGGCCACCGGCGGCGACGGTGCGTGAACTACCGTCATGCCGATCGACCGCGACGCCTCCAATACCGGGCGAATCGTCGTCTCGCAAATCCGTTCGGCGCGCTCCTGAAAGCTCTCGACGATGATTTGGTCCCAGCAGTCCACCAGCACCAGCGCCGCCTGCTCCGGCGGAATACTTACCGGTAGGTGCACGTAGCCGAAGTGCTCTTCCCGATACGGCAGGTGCGGCGGATTCGGCTCGTGGAGCACATGGCGCACAGAGAGCTGCAACAGAGATTCGCCCACGTCTGCCACCTCTCAACCAACCGCGCAAACGCTTCAACATATCCACAGCACCATCATGCCACACTTTCGACCTACCACAGATTCATTACTACCAACAAAAGGTAGCAACGATTAGCCTTGTTCGGAAGTGACTGTTCCCTCTCCACGTGGGAGAGGGTTAGGGTGAGGGGTATCCGTTGAACTTAGCCGGTTCCCATCGAAGCCGCAGGGCAACGGGGATGCTGTCTCATTACTATTGGGAGGCTTTTGCAAGACACTCTAGATTCCTCGCTCTCGCTCGGAATGACAAATGTATTGATGGTGCCAGCAACCAATGAATTAGACTAAGTACTGCTGCGCATTACCACCACGGAAATTGGGCTCATCCCCTAGAACGGTAAGTCTACTCCTAGTTCTTGCCCCAATTCCTGCAGCGCCTTCGCGTGCTCCGGGCCAACGGGCACGCCCTCTTTACGCCACTGGCGTTCGCGTTTCGCCTCCATGCCGCCGCCGACTTCCGCCTCCGACTGGTTGGTAATTGGTGCAAGTTGACGCACCTGGCGAATGTAGTCGTCCACCTCGCTCTTGAACCGGTCGGGCGGCATATAGTGGCTAACGTCGTGGGCGGTCATAAACGAACCTTGGTTCGCGCCCTGCCACTCCCGGTTTGCACGCTCCGGCGCGGAGGGCACGCCGCACAGAAACCCGCCGAGAATCTGACAGAACGAGCCGAGTCCGATGCTGCGGTAGGTGGCACTGGGCGCCAAAATCTCTATGGCCTTTACGTGCGGCTCTCCGTCGTAGAGATCATGGACCGCGCCAAAGTCGATTACAATCGGCGGCTCCTCGCCACCGGGAGCGGCAAAGCTCATGGGGGAACCACCGGCGGCGTGGCGATGCGGCGCGCCGGGCTGGAGTTGCAACTGCGCGCCGGAGGTCACGTAGGCTACAAGGTCGGCGCTCACGATCACGCGCGACCAGAGTCCCGCCGCGCCAAAGTGCCCGTGGTTGCGCGTAATCACGTTAGCCACGCCGTGCTCTTTCGCCTTCTGCACCGCCAGGTTAGCCGCCGCAAACGAGGGAAAGTAGCCTAACCCGCCATCGCCGTCTACGGTAGCCGTCACCGCGGTCTCGCGCACCACCTGCACATTGGGCGCAACGTTGAGATCCTTCCTTTGGAAGTGACCGACGTAGGCGACCGTCTGGCGCGTGCCGTGGCTGAAGACACCGCGCAGGTCGTTGGCCGTCAGCCACCCGGCCATCTGCTGCGCGTGCCCGTCCGCCATGCCAACCGCCACAAAGCAGTCCTTCACAAACGATTCCAGCAGCGTAGATTGAACGCGGATAAAGGTTTCAGGCGGGGTGTTCATGACTCGCTCCTATATACCTGTACTTAATCCCTTGTGCCCAGAGCGATACTAGCCCGAGCGAAATCTCACCTCGTTTCAAGCGCCGCCCACCCCTCCATGCCTCGTGATCAGTTGTCCTTGCACGACACGTAGAGGCACGGCATGCCGTGCCTCTACCCCTAGCAACTCGCGCCTAGATTCCTTGTCACTTCACTCCCTAAGATGACCACTAGAGCCACAATGTAGCGCGGGGGCTTGTCCCCCGCTCCTTAGCGTATAGAGCCGAGACCTGCAAGGCAGATTACACTTAGATTCTAACCGCTGTGAGCCGTTCCAGTGCCTCTTTCAGTCGGTCGGTGGGGCAGGCCAGCGAGATACGGAAGTAGCCTTCGCCGGCATCGCCGAAGCCGACGCCCGGGGTGATGACAATACCCGCCTCGTCGAGCAGCCGCACGGAGAAGTCAATTGCCGAGATGCCCGCCGGCGTGGGCGACCACACGTAGAGGCTGGCCTGCGGCCGCTGTGCGTGCAGGCCCATGGACTCCAGGGTGTCCAGGATCAAGTCGCGGCGCTCCTGATAGATGGCGTTGCGTTCGTCGATCCATGACTGGGGCGTATCATTAAGGGCCACGACGCCGGCTTCCTGCACGGCCCGAAAGATGCCGGAATCGATATTCGTCTTCACGCGGCCGAGCGCTTCGATAATCTCAGTATTGCCCACGGCCATGCCGATGCGCCAGCCGGTCATGTTGTAGGTCTTGGAGAGCGAGTGGAACTCGATGCCCACGTCCATGGCGCCATCCACCTCCAAGAAGCTCAGCGGCTTGTAGCCGTCGAAACATACCTCGGTGTAGGCCGCGTCGTGGGCGATGATGAGGTCATGCTCCTTGCCGAATGCCACGCACTCTTCGAAGAACGAGCGGGGTGCCACCGCCGCGGTGGGATTGTTCGGGTAGCAAATCCAGAGCAGCTTGGCGCGCTTTATCACGTCATTGGGGATGGCGGCGAGGTCCGGCAAGAAGTCGTTCTCCGCCCGCAGCGGCACGTAGTAGGTCTCGCCATCGGAAAAGAGCGTGCCGGTGTTATAGACCGGATAGCCGGGATCGGTAGCCAACACCACGTCGCCGGGGTCCACCACCGCCACGGGAAAGTGGGCGATGCCCTCTTTGGAGCCAATGAGCGAGACCACTTGGGTCTCAGGGTCAAGCTTCACGCCAAACCGGTTTCCGTACCATGTTGCCACGGCTTCCCGAAACGCCGGCAAGCCCTCATATTCCGGGTACTGGTGGGTGTAGGGCTTGGCCGCGGCGGCAGACAGGGCATCGACCACGTGCTGCGGGGTGGGCAAGTCCGGGTCACCGATGCCCAACGAAATAACGTCCACCCCCTCTTTCCGCTTGGCCGCAATGCGCCGATCAACCTCGGCAAACAAGTACGGCGGCAATTTGGCTATCCGATTCGCAAAACGCATTGGTTCATCCTCTTTCGTGTACGCGCGTCCTCAGCATGTCGTAGAGAAGACCGTTGCGTAGCTTTGCGTAACCGGTGGGATTGGTCTCAGACGGAAAGAAGTCTCCCTCACCCTAACCCTCTCCCTTGGGAGAGGGGACTTGCAGGTCCGACGAAGGGACATTCCGGTCATTGAACCAGGCCATTGAGAGGTATACGCCCCTCGGCCAGGGGTTTCCCAAAGGTCTCCTCTATGCAGACGTAGTCTGATGGGAAAGTGCGGATTTCCCGTAATGAAAAACAGTCGCAGTATACGGTATCACGAAACGAAGGGAGAGGGGTAGTTTGAGGTACTTGGAAGGGTTGCTCCAAATGGGGTTAGGCTAACTTGAGGCGGCAGGTCTCTTGGGGCCATATCGCGCTTGATCGCCGTGCGCGCTTCGACAGGCTCAGCGCGAACGGTCTACATTCGCAGAAGCTCCAAGAAATACTAGCTACGGAGACCATGCCGGATCGGCGTCGAGGGCTGGGTGGTCGGTGAGGCGTGTGACTTTGCCGTTGGCGACGTTCATCACGTAGATTTCGTAGTTCAGGTTTCTGATGCTATAGAAGGCCAGGCTGTTGCCGTCTGCCGACCAGGCTGCGCCGAAATCGTCGGCCGGGTGGGTAGTAAGCCGGTTCAACTCGCTACCGTCGGCGTTTATCGTGTGGATTTCCCAATTGCCGGAGCGCTTGCTTGTGAAGGCCAGCTTATGCCCATCCGGCGACCACGCCGGAGCCGTATCCGCTGCCCGGTCGCTCGTGAGCCGGGTCTGCCGACTGCCGTCGGCATTCATGACAAAAATGTCGAAGTTCCGTTCGCGGTCGCTGGTGAACGCAATCTTCACCCCATCGGGCGACCAGGACGGCGCTAGATCGCGCCCGCGGTCCGCAGTGAGTCTCGTTTGACCGCTGCCGTCGGCATTCATCACGTAGATATCGACGTTGCCGGCCCGTTCGCTGTAGAAGGCCAGCTTGCGGCCGTCCGGCGACCAGCGGGGTGCAAAGTCATCGCCGGGGTCGTCTGTCAATTGCGTCACCTCGCTGCCGTCGGCGTTCATCACATAGATATCGAAGTTCCCGGCGCGGTTGCTCGCAAACGCTACGCGCCGCGCGTCGGGCGACCAATTAGGAGCCACGTCGTTACCGGGATCCTCCGTCAGGCGCGTCACGTCGCTGCCATCGGCATTCATAGCGTAAATTTCCCAATTCTCGTCACGCAAACTGGCAAAAGCAATTCGCGGCAGTCGGTCCTCGGCGCCGCCGGAAACCACGACGAACTGCTTATTGCCGGCATAAGCGCTGTTATCGAAGACAATGCGTATGGCAATCTCTTCAGCGGCCACGTCTGTCACGACCACTTTAAAGAGCAGGCCGAAATTACCGAACGGCAGTGGCGTCGGCCCGGTTGCCATCCAGTAGCCCACGTCATCCGGTGGCGAGAGTTCCCACCCTTCCAGTAAGCCGCCTGCACTCGCCGACACGAGTGAGACTGTGACAGGCCGGTCGATGTCGAGCGTAAAGCGAAAGTGCTGAATGTTGCGCGGTACGTGGAGCGCACGCACGAATGTAGTTGCGATCTGCTCTTCGACATCAATCGTAAGCGGATCGACCGCGATGCGTCCTTGCGTATCGGGGCTATAGATTTCGCCGAAAGGCAGCGCCTCACTGGTGAAGACACCGGTAACGCCGTCTAGAGTCGTCTCGATACGAATCGCATATTCCCCGTCGCGACGCAGCGTGGTATAGCTGAGCTTGTATTGACCGGTAAAATCATTCACCAACGCAATGAACTGCGTCTCAAGCTGCGCTAGCTCGGCTACGGCGTAGTAGGCGCCGTTCGTCGTTGTTGCCAGGGCGCGCAGGTCCGACTCCTGATAGACATCACCAAGCCCAAGCGGGTAGAGTTGCACGTTTCTCTCCTGCGCGAGTAGCCCAACTTCGTGGCGTTCGCGCAGGCTGCTGGTATCCCTGCCATCCGAGAGAAAGACCAGAGCGCGAGTTACATCGGCAGCCGTGTCTGCCTGAGCTGAAAACAGGTCAAGGCCACGTTCGACTGCATCCCAAAGGCGGCTGGAACCGGAGTCGAAACCGGATTCGGCAAATCGGGCGACATCCGTCCGGATGAGGTCTCTATCGGTCGTGGGAAAAGCAATAATCACCGGCTCTGCAGAGCGGTCGTGAAAGGCAACCACGCCGACGCGGTGCGCTTCCGGCAAACGGTCGAGGGCGCTTTCCAACGCTTGACGCATAAGGGTGCTGCCCGCCGTGCCGTCCGGCAGTTGCCACGTGGTCATGCTGCGCGTGAAGTCGAGGACGAACACCACCTCTAGCGCAAAACGCTCTGCGGAGTGCACAAATAAGTTGGTTTCCGTGTAGTCGACCTCTTCCCACACGTCCACACCTGCACCGCGCTCAAAAATGCGCGTCGCCTGCTGCAGCTCTGCCGCAGGCAGGATGGCGGGGTTGCCTTCTTGATCGCGCAGCGAGAAGATCGCCTGCACCTGGCTTGGCTCGCGCAGCACGACGCGAACGCCGGTAAAGTTGAGCGCTGCCATCTCGACCGGCTCAGGTGTTGCCTCCGGCATGGGTGTTGCCTCCGGCATGGGCGTGAGCTCTGGTGATGGCGCTGGAGTCGGCACGGGTTTAGGGAGTGGCGTTGGAGATGGTACCGTCGTAGGTGTAGGATCCGGCGTTGGGCTAGGAACAGGCGTTGCGGTCGGCGTGGGCGAAACGTCTGGGGTAGCGGGAAGTGACGTTGGCTCAACCGTCGGCGTCGGCGGGATCGCCGAAGGCGACGGCGGGATCGCCGAAGGCGACGGCGGGATCGCCGAAGGCGTTGGTGGGAGTGCCGTTGCTGTGAGAACGGCCGTTTGGGTAATCTGCGGGGAAGGCAGCGGCCGCGCTTCTTCAGCCGGAGCGGCAGCGTCCGGCTCGTCCTCTCCGCATGCCGCTAACAATAGGCAAATGCAAGCGGCCAATACAACGACGACAAGGCGCTTATACATCAGCATTCACCACCCTACGAGAGCCAATCATGTAGGCCGCCACAGATGCTTGGCGTATAATGAGTCAACGCAAACCTGGATAACGTGAGAGTATCTGTCAACAGTATTTGCCAAACGCTTATGTTTCGTCAAACGCAACGCTCTTTTGCCAACCCCGCGCACACTGCTCGTGCGCTCATTGCCTTCATTTGCGCCGCTCTCGCGCTGCTCATCTTCGGTCTCCCCGCGCTCCAGGCAGCCGCTGTCCAGCAGCCTCTCCACGAGTCCGTGGTCACTCGCTTCAGCCTCATCACCACTATAGCGGGCAACGGCATTGCGAGCAGCAGCGGCGACGGCAGCCAGGCCGTGGAAGCCACGCTGAACACTCCGGCCGGCATCGCCATAGACACTGCGGGCAACGTGTACATCGCAGATGCTTTCAACCATAAGATTCGAACAATCGCACCGGACGGCGTAATCACAACGCTCGTCGGCACCGGGGAAGCCGGCGCTGACGGGGACGGCGGGCAGGCCCGCGACGCCCGTTTGCACACACCGCTGGGCGTCGCGCTCGACTCCGACGGCACGCTTTACATCGCCGACACCTACAATCACCGTATCCGCAAAGTGACTATCGACGGCATCATCAGCACAATTGCGGGCACTGGAGAGTCCGGTTTCGGCGGCGACGGCGGCCCCGGCACTGCGGCAGAGCTATCTTACCCAACCAGCGTTGCCGTGGCGACTGACGGCACTCTCTACATTGCCGATACCCGCAACCACCGGGTGCGCAAACTGGCGGCGGACGGCACTATCACCACCGTGGCCGGCTCAGGCGCGGTCGGGTACAGCGGCGACGGCGGGCCGGCCGCGCTTGCCCGCTTGAATAGCCCTCGTGGCGTGGCCGTCTCCAGCGAAGGCAAGCTCTACATCGTAGATCGGGAGAATCGCCGCATTCGCATGGTGGATACCTACGGCCTAATCACAACGGTTGCGGGCACCGGCAGTTCCGGTTTCAACGGCGATCGCGGCAATGCCACGCAAGCCACGTTACGAGCTCCATACGGCGTTGCCGTGGATAGCCAAGGCAATCTCTACATTGCTGACACATTCAATCATCGCGTTCGCAAAGTTTCACCGGAAGGCAGCATCGACACAGTGGCGGGAGGCGCGCTCTTTGGCTTTAGCGGAGACGGTTGGCCGGCCGGTCAGGCTACACTCCACTACCCGCTCGGCGTAGCGGCGGACATTGCCGGAAACCTCTACATCGCCGATAGCTTCAACCATCGCATTCGCAAAGTCTGGGCCAGCGCGGATACCGAACCTACACCAAATCTCTTCCTTTGAACAGCAGTTTCTGTAGGCGACCTCCGCTCACGTGAACTGTCCTCCGGTTCAGAAACCCCCTACCTAAGCAGGTCACCCTTGCCTCATTGCTTCACCAGGAGTGTTACAGTGTTGCGGTGCTTGGTACAATGAGAGAGCGAGTAGATTATCTTGGAGGTTATGATGGCGGTCAATGGGAGAGACAAGGTCGTAGAGAAGTACATGAGAACAAGCCGCCAATTCATCGAGCAAGCGGAAGAAGAGTTCAATAGAGGCGATATGCTTCAAGCATCGGAAAAGGCATGGGGTGCAGCGGCGCAGGCTGTGAAAGCCACTGCCGAGCAAAGAGGCTGGGAGCATAACACTCACGCACGTCTTTTCGATAACTTGAAAAGAGTTTCACGGGAAACCGGAGACCCTGAGCTCCATGATCTCTTTCACGTAGCTAATTCTCTGCATCAAAACTTCTATGAAGGTTGGCAAACAGACGATTCCGTGCGGCGTGGTATCCAGCGTGTCAAGTTGCTGGTTCACAAACTAGCGGCGCTCGTAATCGCAGAGTAGCTACTGCTCATCCTGCCCTGCCTAGCCCGGTCGCACTCTGTCACTCCAGTAGAGAGACCACTCACTAGTAAGCCCGGGGGTTCAAGTACGTGCTTCTACCTCTATAGACAGGCGCATAACACGCTTCTCTCTTGAATCTTTCAAAAACAAGAACTGTTGCGAACCAATGTGCTACGCTCACGCGATCACCCGGCTCTCTCTGACCCCACGCATGGCTTGAGCACTTTCACCGCACGCCTAGGCCCGGTTTGATGGGGCGTGGCGCTACCGCACTCGCCGAAAGACGTATCCATAGGCGCTGCGCGTATACGCCACGCCGCGCTTGGTCCGTTCCAGATCCTCCCGCGTGACTATCCGATCCCGCTTTGGCACAAAGTAGGAATCGAGATTCGTCTCAACCAAGCTAAACCGCTCGCCGCGGCGATTGATGGCCGCTACTAGCGCTAAATCCTGATCCAACCACGCCATGCTGGCGTCGCCGTGGCTGTTGTTGGCTAAGAGCATGCCGCCGACCTTGAGGTACTGCTTGCAGTGCTGCGAGACGAATCCCGCGTACTGCGAAATGAGGAGATCGTAGCTCTCCTCAGCTTCCGGCAACTCCCGCACATAGTCAGCCCTGTGAAAGCGGATGCACGGCTCTTCCGAATACACCTTCCGCTCGTTCACATAGTCACGTACAACCGGATCTGCAAAGAATCGCTCAGCGCGCCTTTCCGTATCCACAAAACACGTGTGCGGATAGACGAAGGCGGGTGTAACGTGAGTAAAACTGCCCGGGTAGAGCGCGCGTCGACTGGCAAAGCTAGCGGCCACGAGCGTGAATAATTCCAGCCGTTCGTAGCTTGTAGCCACGTAGTATTTTGTATAAAGAGCCAACGCGTCCTGCGTCATGACGTTTGTGGGCCCTGGAACACGCTTTGTAGCATTTTGGGCACTTCATCCGTCATGTTGCTGCTCTCCGTTGGTCGTCGCCTTGCGCAATAGCTGGGCTACTCTTGCGGTTTCACGGTCAGAGGTATGGGTATGCGCAATACAGTCACTGTCTGCGTCTCTGTATCTATGAAATACACAGTCTCCACACCTTGCTGCGTGCAGACGATTTTGATTTGCGAGATGGTGTCGCTGAAGGACAGATTCTCCTGGTAGCCGAGGCAAGTCTGTTCCGGTTCCTCGAGCTCGTAGAAGAGCACGCCCGCCGGCCAGGACTGGGGCAATGGCGTCGGCTGTGGCGACTCGGATGCAACCTCTGTCGGAGTAGGCTGGGGTGTAGACTCTGGCGGCGACCCCCGACAGCCAGCTAGCAGGATAAGTAGACTGAGCAGCAGTATGCCTTGGCGGCAGAGCGTGACCATTGAGTTACGGCATTCCCGGGACTGGCGGCAGCTTTCGTGTGACGGTGATCGTCTTATTCTGAAGGTCTATATAGTAGACCGTCCCCTTCTCCTCATTGGTGCAGACCAGCCGCACTTGCCGCACGACTTCCATGGGTTGGTCCGAGAAATTCTCCGTGGAAAGTTCTAACGGCGCGAGAATCTCCGCGAAGCCGGGGCACACCTGCTCGCTTTGGGTGAGATCGTGAAAGACGATTCCCTGCTTGCGTAAGCCGAGTGCGAGAGCAGGAGACGGCGTGGGTTGCGGAGCTAGAGTGGGAGTAGGCAGAGGCGTAGCTTCAGCTTCCGGCTGGCGGCCGCAGCCGCTTAGCAGCACAGCAAGCAGCACAAAAACGACACCGCACAGCAGCTTCACGACACGCCCCAAGTAGCAATTGCACAACCAATCCCCAGCCAGGGGTTGCATCCAACTACGGTATTTCCTGTTCGAGCAGCGGCACGCGTATGCCCGTCACCACCAAGTTATCTAAGTCAACGAAGTACACTGTCTCCACACCAGGGCCCGTGCACGTTATCTTGACCTGGGAAACGGTTTGACGGAATCCCGTGAACTCCTGATACCCCGGGCAGGTCTTCTCTATTTCCGTAAGGTCATAGAAGATGATGCTTTGCGTCCGCGTAGGAGGTACCGGTGTGGCCTCCTCCGGCGCTGCCTGTACCGTAGGCGACGAGGCGGTGCCAGTTGCTGGTGTCGATGTGGCTGTTGGCGCTGACTCCGCAACCGGTTGAGAAGTCGGCGAAGGTTGCGCCGTCGCTGCGGCCGTGGGCGAAGACGCTGCCTCTTCTTGCGCAGAGTCGCCGCACCCGATCAACGCAGCCGCTAGCACACAGACTACAAGAGCCTTGCCCCACACTCTCACCTGCGCACACTCCTCTCCGGCGGCAATTCCTGCAACCAGACCCGACGCTTCAATGCTGGTGCTTGCCTATACTGTAGCGAATTCTGGTGGACACCGCTAGAGGCGAAATGCAACGGCGGACGCGTGGCGACCGCCGGAGCGTCATTTCGTGATCAATCAATGCGCGCGCCCCTAAGGCGCGGATCTAATCAACTCGCCTAAAGGTATTGTCCTTGTCTATCTGGGCGGAGCAACGGGTCTAGGTCTCTGACAAACCAGGCACCATCACACCTGGGAGAATTCTTCAAGACGCTCAAACGTGCGTGCAGTGGTTTCCCGTTTCAGGCGCAGAATTGCAGCGGGCACATAGCAATTAACAGGCGTAGCGCGGGAGCTTGTCCCCCGCTCTCTAACGCAATTGCCAAACACTAGAGTATACCGACCTCTTCGCTCTGAACCCTAGATTCCTCGATCCGCTCGGAATGTCATTAGGAACAGAATCATTCTGCCGAGGTTGGCTTTCGGCTGCGGTCACGCAGCGTGCGCGTGGATTCCTTGTCCACAACCCAGGCATCGGGGTAAATCCGAACCCCGTATTCCCGCATGGCCGTCGCGCGGTCGTAGTACCCGCGCCGCACGTCTTGAAGAACGAGCGCCGGCGGTCGATCGAACGGATCGCCGTAGCCGCCGCCACCCGGTGTCATCAGGCAGAGCACATCGCCTGCCTGCATGTGCACGTTTTCGTCTTTGGTAATGTGCTCCGGGCGGTACTCTTCGCCCCGCAACGTGAACACGTGTTCCGCCGACTGCGCAGATTGGCCGCCCAGGATGCCGAATGGCGCGAACCGCCCCCGTTCCCCGAGCAGCGAAGCACTGGCATCACCGTGCCGCAATTGAAATTCGAAGATGACGCCGTAACCGCCGCGCCGCTTGCCCGCGCCTCCCGAACCCTCGCGAATGGCGTAGCGCGTGAAGAGCACCGGATAGCGCAACTCGAAGATTTCCAGTGCCTGCGTGCGCGCGACCGCGATGGTGGGGTTGCCGTTCGTCAGGCCGTCAGTGAGGTAGTTGCCCCCGTAGCCGCCGCCAATAAACGAATACAAGACATAGTAGCCTCTTCCCGGATTCTCACCGCCGACCGAAAGGTTCGTCACCGTACCCATCGGCGCAGCGTAGGCGTTGTCGGGAATTGCCTGTCCCAGCGCGCCCAACATAACATCGATCACGCGTTGGCAAACTTCGGCAGCGCATCCGGCAACCGGACGCGGCGGCTGCGCATTGAGAAACGTCGTCGGCGGTATATTGACCGTAAAGGGCGCAAAGCAGCCCGCGTTGATTGGCACGTCAGGAAACGTATGCTTGAAGGAAATGAACACACCGGCCAGCGTCGTGCTGAAGACGCTGTTGAGCGGCCCGCGGCACGGAGGACTGCTCTGAGAAAAGTCAACGTGAACGTCGCTGCCGCTCACCGTCATTATCAGGTGAAGCTTGAGCGGCTGCCAGTCTACGCCGTCACTGTCTATATGGTCGACAAACTCGTACGTGCCATCGGGGATGGTCTCGATGTGGCTGCGCATGAGGCGCTCAGAGCGCTCCTTCATCTCGTCGACGGCTGCAAAGACGGTGGCTTCTCCGTAGCGGTCAAGGAGCTTTGTCAGGCGGTCGGCACCCAGGTTGAGCGCGGTGATCTTTGCGATGATGTCACCCTGGCGCTCGGCTGAAACACGCACGTTGAGGAGGATGATGTCGAGCACGTCCTGATTTAGCTTGCCCTTATCCATTATGCGCACGGGCGGCAGGCGCAACCCCTCCTGATAGATCTCCGTTGCTTTCGTCGAAAAACCGCCGGGGACCCGTCCGCCGATGTCCGGCCAGTGACCGCTGTTTGCCAGAAACGCCGTAAGCCTTCCTTTGTAGAAGAACGGCTTCACCATCTTCACGTCCATCAGATGGGTGCCGCCCATGTAGGGATCGTTGACGATGTAGACATCGCCATCGGCGATATTCGTGACCCGCTCGATTACGGAGCGGACAGTGAACTCCATCACGCAAATAAAGTTCGGCAAGCCGCGCGGCCCCTGCATGATAACCTCACCGTCGCGCACGTGGTAAATGCCGCTGGCGCGGTCGAAACCGTCCGATATGACGGGAGAAAACGCCATGCGCTCCAGGGTGGCGTCCATCTCATCGGCAATCTGCTCCAAGCCGCCGCGAATGACCGCTAAGGTGATGGGGTCTAAAGGCATGTCACGTTACCTCCATCAGCAAACTGCCGCCCTCAGTCACCGTGGCGCGGCACCACGGCTCCAGCCAAACCGTGGTATCCGGCTGCTCGATGAGGGCCGGGCCGCACAACACAGCCCCCCACGGCAGTTTGGCACGATCGTATACCGGACAAGTGACAAAACCATCGTCCACATACGCCAGCCGTTCCTCTTTGCGCGCCTCCGCTTGCGTTGTCTCCGGTGCTCTTATGAAGTCTTTCAACGCTACGTCGGTGCGGACGCCGATGACGGCCGTCCTGACGTTTAGCAGGCGAATCGGGATTTGCGCAAGCAATTCCTCCAAGCCGCCAAAGCCCTCATCTACGCGGCCATAGTGTTGCAGGTAGGCGCTGCGGAAACTGGCGGCGATGGTGTCGTGGCTGAGTTCAGCCGCCGGCAAGTTGGTGCGAATGACGTGGGTCTGTCCCTCATAGGAAATGTCGGCTTCGCGGACAACGTTGACGCGCTGCAGAGGCACGTTTTCACCGGCGAGCATCGCCTCGCCTGCTGCGAGATGGTCGGCAAACGTCCGCTCCAAGGAAGCTAGGTCAAGCTCGCTGAGAAGGCAGTTTTGCATCGTCACGAAATCATGCCGGCGATCGGCAATTACGCATCCCCACGCTGAAGCGATTCCGGGAAAGTACGGCACGATGCCCTGCCCAATGCTCAATTCACGCAGGAGAAAACCGGCGTGCAACGGCCCGCTGCCGCCAAAGGAGAAGAGCGCAAAGTCACGCGGGTCGTGGCCTTTGTCAATTGACACGCGTCGGAGACTGCCGGCAATCCGGTTGTTCGCGACCGTTACAATCGCCTGTGCCGCCTGCTCGGTGGAGAGTCCTAACGGCTTGCCGATAGTCTCTGTTATCACAGATCGAGCGCTGGCCACGTCGAATGAAGCTCCCGCTACCCCGGCAATCGGGTAGTGGGGGTTGATCCTGCCAAGAATCAGATTGGCGTCGGTAAGAGTCGGCGCGGTGCCGTTCTTGCCGTAGCAGACCGGGCCCGGCTCGGCGCCCGCGCTTTGCGGCCCCACTTGCAGCAAGCCCCCCTGATCCAGTCGCGCTATGCTGCCGCCTCCGGCGCCAATCGTATGAATATCGATCATCGAGACCATGAGGGGAATGCCAAACTCTAGTTCCATCCCGCTGGAAGGGAGAGGCTTGCCCTCCTGCACGAGCGACACGTCGAGGCTCGTTCCTCCCATGTCATAGGTGATGAGATTAGAGAATCCATCCTCGGCGGCGATTCTGGTGGCGGCAATCACACCTGCCGCGGGACCGGAAAGCACGGTGTTAAGGGGTAAACTGCGCACGGTGGCAGCGGACATCATGCCGCCATTCGACTGCATGATGAAGAGATCGCTGGCGTATCCTCGCTCGCTGAGCCGTTCTTCCAACCGTTCCAAATACTGACCTACGTTCGGCTGGACGTAGGCATTGACGACTGCCGTGCTCGTGCGCTCGAACTCGCGGAACACCGGCAGCGTCTCGCTGGACGTCACGACGTAGAGGTGCGGCCACTCGGCCTGCAAGATTTCCTTCGCCCGCAGCTCGTGCTCTTGGTTCGCGTAGGAGTTCATGAAACTGACGACGATGGCCTCTACCCATTGTGCCACCAGCAGTCTTCCCGCCTCTAAGACTTCCTCCTCGCATAGCGGAGTCAGCACGGTGCCTTCGGCGGCGATGCGTTCGGTTACCTCAAGGCGGCGGTCGCGTGGGATGAGCGGTTCATACGTCCCAGTCAGGCCGTACATGTGGGGTCGGTCGCGGCGGCGGAGCTCCAAAATATCCCGGAAACCACGCGTAGCGATCAGGCCGCAGCGTCCCCCGTCGCGTTCCAAGACGGCATTGGTGGCTACGGTTGTGCCGTGGGTGACGAGATCAATATCGGCGTATGGGACTCCAAGACCGTCCAGGGCGGTAATGAAGCCGGTCGACTGATCGTCAGGCGTGGTGGCAACTTTGCCGATCTGCAGTTCGCGGCGGGCCTCATCGAGCACGACCACGTCGGTAAACGTGCCGCCGATGTCAACACCAACGAGCGTGCCCATGCGCTATGACCTTCAAAGCAATGAGATTTGTTCTGTATCGTAGAGAAAATAGTTAAGAAATCAGGCCTAGGCGCTTGCAAATCTGGTAGAAATTCACGCTCCAACCCCAGCCGAATATGTGCGGCGTGAAGACGCGCGGGTCCTCCGCATTCCACAGTCTGCCTTTGAGCCGCTCCAGCGTAGGCGGGCTAAAGCTATACGGAATACCCAGCAATTCGCCTTCCGTCTCGCGGCGCATGAAAGCAATAAGGCCGACAATAGCCGTGGCTATTGCAGCGAGCACACCGGCGCGTTCGCTGCGGTTAATCCGGCCAAATGGAGCAATTGACACGATGCCGAGCAGAAGAGCAAGAACAATGAGAAGTACGCGTTTCGTACTTTCAGACATCCCTAGTCCCCCTGCAACCAGGTGCCGGCGAATACCGTCTGTGCCGCCCCCCGCATCAAGACGCGACCCTCGCCGTCCCACGAAATCGTCAAGTCGCCTCCGGGCAGACCGACGGTGACGGTCTCGTCCGTCAAGCCATGCAAACGAGCAGCCACGGCCGTGGCACAGGCGCCGGTGCCGCACGCCAGCGTGGGGCCGGCGCCCCGTTCCCACACCCGCACCTCAATCCGGTCGCGCCCGATTACCCGGGCTATTTCAAAATTCGTTCGCTTCGGAAACGCCGGATGGTGCTCTACTTCCGGTCCGATGGTGGTGAGCGGAAATGACTCTATGTCGTCGAGAAACGTTATCGCATGCGGGTTGCCCATCGAGACCGCCGTTATGGAAAGGTCCGTGCCGTTCACACGCAGCGGCATGTCCTTAACTGGGGTAGCGGTGGCCTGCACCGGGATCTCCGCCGGGGCGAGAAAGGGCGGGCCCATGTCCACTGAGACAGAGAAGTGCTCGTTGTCACCCGGATGCACGTTGACTTTGAGCATTCCCGCGAGCGTATCGACTTCCAGCCAACCCTCGCCAATTTCTCCCGTGTCGTAGAGGTACTTGGCAAAGCAGCGAATACCGTTACCGCACATCTCGGCCTCACTGCCGTCGGGATTGAACATGCGGAAGCGATAACCTTGCTTTTCATCGGCATCGATCAGCAAGAGGCCGTCGCTGCCAACCCCGAAATTCCGGTCGCAGAGCTTTGACGCAAGGTCTGCCCAATCTCTTGCACCGTTAGCTCGGGTATCTACAACGACGAAGTCATTTCCCGTACCGTGCATCTTCATGAATTTCAAGTCTTGTGCCATCGTTTGCTTCCTAGTTCTAATTCTTCCCCTGAAATTAACAGCAATATTATAGCGCGGCGACTTGCCACCGCGCTGATAGGAAACTGTTCATACACCATCCAGCTTTATCGGGTTTTCAAGCGAATGACTCCTGATTGCCGCTCAGCAGAGACATGCACATACCGGCCCGACCGCCGCCACAAGCAGCGTATTGCTGCCCTCACTCTCTAGCTAGATTGCATTCACCGTCAGAGCGAAGCGATTCTTCACCAGCGCTATGGCTTGTATATTGCGGTACGCGCAAGGGTACGATATCTACAGTAGGTTTCCTAACGCGGTATCAGTTCCAGCGTCGCCAAGACGCCAATAACCACAATCGCCACGGCGTAAAGATGCAACCGCATGCGCAGTTCCTGTTCGCGCAATCGTCCCTCTAGGTCGTTTAGGCGTGTGTCCAAATAGGGCTTGGTAACTAATTCGTCCCATGAATCGCCCAAGGTCTCCAGCAAGGCTTCTGCCATCTCCTTGCTGTAACCTGCATCAGTGAGGCGTTCGAACGCCTTATGCGTATCCTTCACCGCCACTGCCTGTTGCTCCTTATGGTGGGAGGCAGGTGCGCTGCCGCTTGCACTCTCTGTAGAAGCCTTCTATCCGTTCCCGCACGGACACTGCAGCGTCGGGCCCCATCTCAATCCATTGTATGCCCTTCTGCTTGCGGAACCAAGTCTCCTGGCGCTTGGCGAGTTGGTGCGTCGCGTACTTAGTCTGTTGTATAGCCTCCGTCAGCGAACACTCGCCGTGCAGGTAGCCGGCAAGCTGCCGGTACCCTGCGCTCTGCATACTCGGCAGGTCGGTTGTGATGCCCGCAGCAAGCAGACGCTCAACCTCATCCACAAAGCCATCTGCGATCATGCGGTCTACACGGCAGTCAATGCGCTGATAGAGCCTGTCGCGTTCAGTGCGCAGACCGATCTGCAAGACAGGATACGGCGGCGGGCGCCGGGTGCGCTGGGCGGAGAACGGCTTGCCGGTAACGATGCAAACCTCTAAGGCGCGAATCAACCGCCGGGGATTGCGCCGATCAATCCGCGCCGCAGCCTCGGTATCTAGGCGTAGCAAGCGTGCATACAGAGCGTCGATGCCCTCGTCTTGCAACGTCTGTTCGAGCTCGGCGCGCAGCTTGGGCTGAGGCGGCACGGCAGGGAGTTCAAGGCCGTCCACTATTGATTGAATATATAGTCCGGTCCCTCCCACGAGCCATGGCCGTTTCTGTCGTGCAGCGAGCTCCAGCAGCGCACTGTCCGCATGCTCGCGCCACACTGCCAAAGAGAAAGAGGTGTTGTCCGCAGGCGCCACGTCTATGACGTGATGGGGCACCTGCATACGCTCCGTCTTCGTGGGCTTTGCCGTGCCGATGTCTAGACCGCAAAAAACCTGTCGCGAGTCGGCGCTGATGATCTCGGCGTCAAACTCCGCCGCCAGAGCCATAGTGAGCGCGGTCTTGCCCACAGCCGTCGCCCCGACAATGGCGACGAGGGCGGCTGGTGCTTCACGTGCAGTCATTGGAGGCTCGATGTGGAGAGATGCGGGACTATTCACTGCCGCGCGGCGATTCATCGACGACCGGAGGCGTTCGCCCTAAATCACTCGCGGAGACGAGGAAGCGATAGTCCGCTCAAGCCACTGATCTCAGCAGCAGGCATACACCACAGCCACTACATTTGGCTTGCTCCGAGCACAAGCTCCGGCACGTAGGCGCGGGGAGGGAGCGAGGCGATGAAGAGCGCCGCCTCCGCCACGTCTTCCGGTTGTAGCATCTTGGCGAATGCTTCCGGCGGCGGCGGCTCCGGCCGTTTATCCAGCAGCGGCGTTTCACAAGGGCCGGGGTAGACTACGGAAACGCGGATGCCGCGCATGCGCTCCTCCATCATCGTACCGTGCGCCAATCCCCGCACGCCGTGTTTCGTCGCTTGGTAGGCAATACCGGAGACCACGTTGGGTTTCTGCACGGCATCCGACGAATAGTGGATGATCGTACCGGTTCCTTGCGCGCGCATCACCGGCAGGACCGCGTCTACCAGGTTGTAGGCCACGGTAAGGTTATGCGCGATCATCATGTCCCAGTCCGCGGGACGCATCTCAGTAAACGCGCGGTTCTTGATGTTAGTACCCACGCTGTTGACCAGCACGTCAATCCTGCCAAACTGCTCACGGGCACTTTCAACCATGGCGGCCACGGCAGCACGGTCGTTTGCGTCTGTTGGCACTGCCAGCGCAGTGCCGCCACTCTCGGTGATGTCCTCTACAAGTGAGTCCAGCTTGTCGGCGCTGCGCGCCGCGACGACCACCGCCGCTCCCTCCCGGGCAAAGAGCCGCGCCGTCGCCGCGCCCATGCCGGTGCTCGCGCCGCCAATAATCGCTACCATATCATCCAGTTTTCCCACGCGTCCCTCAACTCCCTTCATCCAACATTATTTCTGCATTTTTGCCGAGTTCAAATGGGATCGGCAGTCATTACTAGGTTACCTCGGCGCCAAGCTCATCCAACAGCCGATGCAAGTATTCACGAGCGCGCGTTGCTTCGTGGTGGACCTCCTCGATGGTGCCGCCGCCAAGTTGCTCGATCATGCAGGGGCCGTCGAAGTCGTGGTCGCGCAGGATCGTAAAGAGCGCCTTGAAATCAACATCGCCGTCGCCTGGCGTCACGTCCACCGAACCATTAACGCCGCCGGTCTCATCTTTGATGGACATCCCTGCCACGTACGGCGCGAGTTCTTCAAAATCGTCTTCAGGCCGCTCACCGGTATAGAAGAGCACGTTGCCGGGGTCGTAGAAGACCTTCAAATTATCGGATTGAATGCGCTTCATCAGCGCCACCAATCCCCGCGCCGTTGCCGTCACACCACCGTGGGGCTTCATCATCACCACGATGCCTTTGCTCTTGGCATACTCGGCGGCATCTTCCATGAGGTGCAGAAACTGATCGTAGAGCGCCTCGTCATTCGTGCCGCTATTGTGCATGAAGCGCGCACCGAGTGTATGGCTGTTGTCCACGTAGCTGTGCAACGCCGAGCGCGCGACGGCTTCATCCCCCCAGGGGATGCTCGTGTAGTTTTCCAGGTTCTTCAAATCATACTTTTCCAACAAGCCGGCGAGGTTTGCCACCTGGTCTTCGGACGCGTTGGGAGGCAAAGGCGCGCCATCCCCCGCTGTCATAAATCCAAAGTGCTTGAAACCCGCCTGCGCCGTGCCCTCCATGGAAACTTCCAAGGCATATTTGGTCCAAGGTCGGCTGAAACACCCAAGGTGTATCTTCATGAATTTTCCTCTCTTGCCATTGTGCTTCGTTCAGGTTTCTATTAAAGGTAACGGGCAGAACGTAGCACGCGGCTGCGGACGCTGTCAACGCGAGGAGACGGCCGCTAGCATAGGAGGTCATTGGCATTTTGTGATGTCAACGCTCCTGCGGGCAAACTTCACACATCTTCGAGCAAGTGGCGCAGGGCGGTTTTGGTCGGCCGCCGACATGCAATCAAGACCCTGTATACTTAAGCACATGCAGGAACGCTTACAAAAATACCTTGCTCGCTGCGGCGTGGCATCCCGCCGCCATGCAGAGCGTTTGATTACCCAGGGCCGGGTAACCGTAAACGGAAAGACAATTACGGAGCTTGGCTCAAAGGTGAGTCCCGAGCACGACACAGTATTGGTGAACGGCAGGAAAGTCGCTCCGCCGGCTGCGTCCACTTACCTGGCTCTGCACAAACCTACCGGGTTCCTGACCACGCGCAGCGACCCCCATGGCCGGCGCACCGTATACGACCTGCTGCCCGCCAACTGCGCGCACCTGGTACCCGTGGGTCGTCTGGATAGCCGAAGCGAAGGACTGCTCTTCTTCACCGACGACGGCGCGTGGGCGAATCGCGTCGCGCATCCGCGTTACGGTGGCGAGAAACAGTACAATGTCCTCGTGTACGGTACGTTGACCGCTCAACAGCGGACCGCGCTGCGAGCGCCGATGACCATTGACGGCTATCGGCTCAAGCCGGTCGCCGTTAGAATTATGGATCGCGAAGGCGAAGGCACGTGGGTCTCGCTGACCCTTACCGAGGGGCGCAAGCGGCAGATTCGCCAGATGCTCGCGGCGATCGGCAAACACGCCGCGCGCCTGATCCGCATCCGCATTGGGCCGGTAAGTCTGGGAAACCTAGGCCCAGGGCAATTGCGATCGCTGACTGAAGCCGAGATCGCGCACTGGCGCGAATCGCCGCAATCCCCAGACCTGGAAAGCAAAGCCTTTGCACCCGCGTCGCGCAGCAGGGGTGAGACTCCCGCCACCTCGAATGCACGAGGGAGCGATGACCCTTCTCACGTCAGCGACGTAGTTGGAACACGCAATCGTGGCCAAAACTGAACCTCGCCTCACGATCGCCATCGACGGCACCGCCGGATCGGGCAAGAGCGCCTTGGGCAGCCTCCTCGCTGCCCGGCTTGGCTACCTCTTCGTAGATACCGGCGTTTTCTACCGCGCCCTGACCTTGGCTGCCTTGCGCGGGCAGGTGTCCGTGGAAGATGGACCCGCGCTGGCTGCGCTCGCAGGCAAGCTGGATGTCCGCATTATGCCGCCTACTGTCCCCGGTAGGCGACGCGCCAGAACACGACCCGCCGATGACCGCCAGTTCACGCTCTTGCTCGGCACTGAAGACGTCACCTGGGCGATCCGTTCGCCCGCAGTTGATGCGAATGTGTCGCAGGTCGCAGCGCAGCCTGAAGCGCGTGCCGCGCTGCTTCCCCTGCAACAGCGCCTGGCCCGACAGAAGAGCGTGGTGATGGTGGGACGCGATATCGGCACCGTGGTCTGTCCGGAAGCCGAGGTGAAAGTATTTCTCCAGGCCGATCTCGCCACCCGCGCCCAGCGCCGCCAACAGGAGCTCGCAGGACGGGGGACGGAAATCTCCTCCAACGACATTGCCCGGAACCTCGCTGACCGCGACCAGATTGACAGCAGTCGAGAGACGGCGCCGCTTGCACAACCGCCCGATGCCATCGTGCTCGACACCAGCCAACTTTCCCTGGAGCAAGAAGCGGCGGCAGTCCTCGCCAGAGTCGAAGCCGTAAGGATCGATCTATTCGCAAAATAAGCGTCTTCTTGGTGGACTCTACACGTAGAGATGAATTTCTTTAAAGAATATCTTTGAAATCTCTTGCAACATATCGCTTGATATGGTTATAATTGCATTAAGAGATTTGATAACCAGTTGCTACCGGACAGATAAGCGAGTGACGCCCGAAAGATCTCGCAAATAGAGTGCGTTTGTGCGGCACATACCACCCGGCAGCACCGACAAGAAAGGGGTTCATTGTCATGGAGAACACACCCAACAACGGCAACGGTGATGCCCACAAGGGCCCGGCGGACCAGCCATTCTTCCGCGTCACGATCGAGGTGCGCAACTCGCCCGGCGACGCGTTTGAGAACTTGCAGGAGACGCTTAGCCAAAAGGCGAACGCAATCCTCGACTTCATCCGCCGCGGCGTAGAAATCCGGGTCGAGACCCGCGCCAAAGACGATAAAACCAAGGCCGAGCGGATAACTATCGAATAGTCTTCCGGTACCATCCATTACGGCAGCGCATCACCTGATCTAGAAGAGAAGACGCACGCCAATACACCGGCAACACCGTAAATTGAGAAGACCTCCAAGAGTGGAGGTCTTCTCAATTTTAGCGCATTCAAACAATCGCAGGCGTGCTGGAATCTTTGTACCTATTTGACGAGGCACTTTTCCACAAATACAATTGTACATACATGTTCAAGAGTTGTCATACTTTATTGGATAGTTCTCGGATTAGAAATATCGGCCATAGACCGACTCAAGGAGAACGTCGCCCGTGAGCACCCGACGCACCTCTACTGCAACTGCATCTAGGAACACGGCGGCAACCGGGCTGCGCTTCCTCTCGGTTGGCCTAATGCTGCTCGTGCTGCTCGCGCTTGGCGTCAATACGGCGCCGGCCCAAGTGGACCATGGCTGCTCAACCGGACAAGCAATTAGCGACCCTACGAATAACCCCGGTCTGGTGGCGGATTGCGAGACGCTGCTAGGGTTGAAAGACACCCTACGCGGCACGGCCGCTCTTAACTGGAGTTCAGGTTTGGTGATGTCCAGTTGGGAAGGCATCACCATTACCACGGTTGACGGCGCGCAGCGGGTCACAGTGATAGCCCTCGGGGAGAAGCAGCTTGACGGCTCTCTGCCAGCGGCGCTTGGCAACCTCTCTGGGTTACAGACCCTCTATATGCCGGACAATCAACTCCGCGGCAGCATTCCCAAAGAACTAGGAAACCTCGCCAATCTGCAACACCTGACTATGGGTGAAAACCTGCTTACTGGGACCATTCCCAAAGAGTTGGGCAATCTCACCAACCTGCAGGGCATAGTTCTGCAAGACAACCGCATTGGCGGCAGCATTCCGCGGGAGCTGGGAAATCTCTCTAACCTAACAGTTCTGTCTTTGAGCTCCAACCGTTTGAGCGGGTCCATCCCATCCGCACTCGGCAACCTCGCAAGTCTGGAGACTTTGCAACTACACGAAAACCGTCTCAGCGGGACCATCCCATCCACCCTCGGCAATCTCTCTAATCTGGAACGTCTGAATTTCAGTTTCAACCGTCTCAGCGGGACTATCCCCTCCTCCCTTGGGAGCCTCTCAAACCTAGAGTACATGTCTCTAGGAAGAAACCAGCTCAGTGGCGCAATCCCCGCTTCACTCGGCAGTCTTGCAAACCTGCAAACGCTGAACTTGAGTGACAATCGGCTCAGCAGCATCCCCACCGAATTGGGCAGCCTCTCTAACCTAACTACATTACAGTTGGGCGTGAACCGTTTCAGCAGTATCCCCACCGAACTGGGCAGTCTGACCAGTCTGATGTACTTGGGCCTTGAAGA
The DNA here is from genome assembly GCA_965216245.1 of Chloroflexota bacterium. Taxonomy (GTDB): domain Bacteria; phylum Chloroflexota; class UBA11872; order VXOZ01; family VXOZ01; genus VXOZ01. Next base: position 2,525,462 of record OZ244145.1, on the reverse strand, counting down.
CAACCAAATCAGCACGATTCCGACCGAACTGGGCAGCTTGACCAATCTGGTGGATTTGAAGCTCGGCGGCAACCGACTCAGTAGTGTTCCCTCGACGCTGTCCAGCCTGACCAACCTGGAGCACCTATCCTTGGGGAGCGAGTTCACAAGCGTTCCCACAGAGGTGCTTAGCCTCACCAACCTTGTGCTCTTGGATATGCCTGGCAACCGGCTCAGCAGCCTCCCCTCCGGTCTCAGCAGCCTCACCAGCCTGGAAAGGCTGACACTGAGCGAAAATCAATTCAGCGCCGCTCCCGCGGTGCTCGCGAATCTTTCCAGCTTGGATACTCTAAATCTTGATCGCAACAGGTTCAGCGGCTCAGTCCCCGCCACAATTCTCGGCCTTGCCAACCTTACTGTGCTAGACCTGCATGGCAACAAGCTGAGCGGCAACATTCCGACCGGGCTAGCCAGCATGACTGACCTGAAGACGCTGCGTCTGGACGATAACGAATTTACCGGCAGCATCCCTAGTCAATTAGGTAGCCTCACCAATCTCACCGGCTTGCTTCTCTCCCGCAATCAGCTTAGCGGCGCCATCCCCTCTCAGCTCGGCAACCTCTCCAACCTGTGGTATTTGCTCTTGGACAAAAACCAACTCAGTGGGACGATTCCCACGCAGCTCGGCAACCTGGCATCGCTCAGACACATTTGGCTCAATGACAACCGGTTGACCGGTGAAATCCCAACGCAACTCGGAAACCTGACTAATCTGGTGTCGATCAACTTTTCGTGCAATAGGCTAACCGGAAGCATCCCTGCCAGCTTTGGGAATTTAACGATGCTGGAAAAACTGCTCCTACATGGCAACAGTATCAGCCAGAACGTGCCAGAGGCGTTGCGGCAGATAGAAGGGCTGGAAATTAACGTCTCGCCGCATTGCGTCGAGCCCCCTCCCGCAGCCCCACGCTCAGCCTCAGCCCGACCGAAACCCACGCCGAATCCCGTCATTGGCACTACGAGCGCGTCTACCGCCACTGTACTGCCCGGCGACCGACTAGTATTACAGCGTCACGACCTGCCCGACGACCAAACCGGCAATCAACCCGATACTACTCTCGACCTTGGCATCGGCTGGGTCTCTATGGACGGCTCTCGAGTCATCCTCGTCGGCGTCATTCGCGACACTCCCCTCGGCCAGACCTATATCATCGTCCGCCATGAGGGCGACAACCGCGTCGTCCGACGCTGGGTCCCGCCCACCAGCCCGCTGATCCATGCCATCGACTGGAATGTCGTCAACACCCAGTACACGGTGCCAACAGCAGTGCTCGCCGCCGTACCCTTGGATGATCGCTTGCCTGAGCCGAATATGCTCGCGCGTCGCTTTGATGGCGGCGATGACCGCATCTTCGCCTACGACGCCACCCTCCAGCAATGGCGGCACATACCGAATTGGCCGACGTTCCAGGCACTCGGCTTCTATTGGTGCAACGTGACTGCTGCCGATGAAGGCTTCTTCGAGCGCATTACTATCGGTCCGCCCTATCCGACCACTACTGAGCCCGAGCGAGACGACTATCCCAATTGCTCTACAGGGTAAGCTTCTCCCGCTCCTCGAAAGCGTATGAGAAAGAATGCACAATGGGTTGGTTCCCTCGAGAAGGGAACCAACCCATCTGCTACTTCATGGGGAGAGAAAGCTTGCCCGCGGCCTGGATCAAGGCGAACGGATGCGGCCTTCGCCGCCTGCGGGATAGCGCTCCGCCGTCACGACGCCGCCGAGCCCCTGGACGATGTAGTTTGCAACGACCTGCTGGTAGGTGACCCCAAGTGTGACGAACGGCGCATCGCGGAAAGGATACTCGTCGCCGCCGCGCGCGAGGAAGTCAAGCGTCGCCACGTGCACCGGACCGGCATCGGCCACCACGTCACCCTCCAGCACCAACCAATTGCCGTCGGCAAGTTGCACGCTGCGTATGCGCGTGCCGGGCGTGACCACTTGTCCGTCGTCATCGAGCACCTGGGCGGTGCCGTTCGGATCCCAGGTCATGGTGAAACCGGCAATCTGCGGGAACCGGCCGTCGCCGTGCTCAACCCGCGAAACGGCATTCTCGAGAATCTCCTTGAATTGTTCCACCGACACGTCCGGGACGATTGCAAGGAAGTTCGTGAACGGGGCCATGCTAAAGACATCGAATTCGTACAGCGTGCCTGCCGGGATCACGGTGTCGTTGCGAATGCCGCCGCCGTTTTGCAGCGCCACGTGCGCCGCCGGGACGTTGTAGCGGTCGGCCAATACATTGGCTTGCCAGAGCAGAGCGTCGGCAATGAGATTGCCCTGATTGGTCTCCTGCGAGCGCACGGCGCGCCGCTGACCGTCCAAGGGCACTTCGGTGATACAAACCGGAGTACGTGCCAGCGCCCCAATGAAGTCCGCCACCGGCGCCACTACCTGCTCCTGCACTGCCGCATGAGGTTCCACGGCATCGGGGTAATCACCCCCTACTACGCGCATCGGCCCGCTGGCGGGATCAACCGCAGTGACAACTCCAATTGCATCGAATTCAACAATCAATCGCCCCACATAGGTGTACCGTCCGGGCGCAACCCCCACCGGTACGTTCCTACCGTCAGCATCCGGGACCAGCAGCGGATACGGGCCGAATATCTCATCCCCATCTCCCGGCAGCAGCAGACTTCCTGCATTTGCCAACAGCTCATCGCCGCCTCCGGCAATCAATACGTCCACTCCACGCAGCGCGGCAGCAAGCGCAAGATCGCCGGCAATGCCCTGCAAGTGACTCACAACGATGATCTTGTTCACGCCCGCCGCTTGCAGCGCGTCGATTTCGCGCTGGACGACCGCCGCCACGTCTTGCGCCACCCGCACGTTGCGCGGACTAGATAGATAGGGCAGCCCCGGCGTGGTGGCGCCGATAACGCCGACGCTTTCGCCGTTAACTGCAAGGATAGTGCTGCTGGCAATGCGCCCTGTAGCTACCAGTTCGGCCAGACGCGGTTCACCGCTAAAGTCCAGATTGGCGCTGAGGAATGGGGCCTGGGCTGAGGAACCGCGAATTGCATCTGCCAAGACGTCCGGGCCGAAATCGAATTCATGGTTTCCCAGCACGATTGCATCGTAGCCAATCAGATCGAGGGCAATGATGTCGTAGAAGGGCGCGGGGCTGCGCGCCAGGCTGGCGCTGAACTCCGGTCCCGCTCGAAAATTATCACCGGCCGAGAGCACCAGTACGCCACTGCCACTGTCTTTGGCCTCTTGCCGCAGTTTCGCCACCAACGCGGCAAAGCGAGCCGCGCCGCCGAAGTCCTCAAGCCCCCTTCCGGCATTGATCAACTGCGATTCACCATTGTTGTTATGTAAAATTGTGAGACGAAACGCCTCCGGTGTGGGCGTAGACCCAGGCGTCGCAGCCGGAGCAGTCTCGGCGGTGGGTACCGGCGATGGGCTCGGCGTGGTTGCCTGTTCGGCCGTTGCGCACGCGGTCAACGCGAGAATCATCGCGAGCGCAAAGAGAAGCAAATAGGCTAGAGCGTGTCTGGATCGTCCCATCGTCATATAGTCCTTCGTGATGGAAATAGCGACATAGTCGCACCTAGCGTGATACGGCATTAACTCAGGAGTGGAAACAATGTCACTGGCGGGGCGGCGGTGACGGCTGTATCGCTGCAGCCGCAGGTTGTCCAATTCCTGTCGAGCGTCTAATGTCGCGCACGCGCATTACGAGCGCGACGCTCATTAAGACAATAGAACCAAGCGAAAAGAGCGGCTGGATCGGCTCAAAGTAGGTCAACGCGCCGCTGGCGCCTGCTAAGGCAAGCACCACTTTGTTGCAGATCGGACAGCCGACACCGATGAAAAGCAGCAGCCCGCTGCCCAGTGCTTTCGCATCCTGAGGCCGGCAGACAGTCGGCACGCCGTACGTCGCACCCAGCGCAACCGCCATGGCGGTAATGATGCCAAGGAAGAGGTAGTCCGTGGGCCGCGCATCGAGCGGGCGGACGAAGAATTGGTTCGGGATTACGCCGCTGGGAATGCCGACCAGCAGCAGCACCGCTAGTCCCATGCCGCCACCGTATAAGAGCGATTTCCACACCATAGGCCGCTGCATCATCTATCCCTCGCGTACCGCCGCATCAACTCTTCTTTGTTTGTCACCACTAGTCTTCACCGATGCGCCGGTCTCATCTACTTCGTCCAGTTATGCCATCCGCCTGGCGGTGAGGATAAGGCGGCTGCTTTCCGGCGCCAGCGGCTCACCATCCAGGCTGCCGAAAAAGCCGAGCCGTTCCATGCCGGCAATATTCAGCATGCGCTCGAGTTCATGCGGCAGGTAGACGCGCACCTTGAGTTCGCGCTCGATGCGCTCGCCATCAGGTGTAATGATAACGCGGCTCGTGTGTTGGCATCCCGTCTCGTAGTCCATGCGGTTCCGATTCACCATGGCGTAGCCGGTGGATGCCATCTCCGAGTCCTCCCAGGCTTGCTTCTGGTAGGTCTGAATCGGATTAGCCATCTCCATCACGAAACGGCCGCCGGGACGCAGTACCGCCGCCACGTCGTTCAGCACCTTCTGGTCTTCTTCATCGCTCTCCAGGTAGCCAAGCGCCGTGAACCAGTTGACGACACCGTCGAACGCGCAGTCGAATGGCAGCGCGCGCATGTCGCCCTGCACAAGGTTGACGTCCAAGCCGCGTATCTGCCCGTCCTTGTATGCCTGGCGCATGAGCACGTCCGAGCGGTCCAACCCGATCACGGAATAACCCTGGATCGCCAGGTGAATGAGATGGCGGCCCTGTCCGCACGCCAGGTCAAGCAAGGTCGACCCCGGCCGCAGCTCGAGCAAACGTTCGATGGCTTCCACCTCCGGCACCGTATAGCGGTCGCCCGTCAAGTCGGCGTATGTCGCCAGATAGAGTTCATCGAAGCGGTTGCGATTTACCGAACCCTGTGCACGCATGCAGTCTTACGCTCTTAACCAATCTGAACCGAAGTATTAAAGTCTGGTTAGCTCTGTGACTAACCATTAACCGCTAACTCGCTTTCGTAGACACAAGAGTCACGCGAGTATGCCGACTTGTTCCACAGTCATAGCCGTGCGTGACTCTTGCCTTCGGACGGATAACAGATTTCTTCCCTTAGGATACTACGCATTCGCTGTAGGCGTCTCTTTATTGGCGACCGCACACAGGGCATTGGGACTAATCTGCGCTAGCCGGAAACGGAAGTGGAAAATAAGCATGGCGGACGCCTGACGTGTTTGCCCGCTACGTGCTCTGTAAGAGTAATCGGAGGTTTTTTGCGGATGTGACATGTTTTTACTATTTTCGATGTCTTATTGCTTGACTTTGGTCAATTGTATGCTACATTTGAACTACTACAAATGTACGTGAGAGGGGTAGGGGATACTGAAGGTTCATCTGAATGAGCCTTCACGATGTGGAAGGAGCGGCCTAATGCTTGCAACTGGCGTACTTGCGCTTCAACTGCTGGTGGGTGGTGTCTTCCTTCTTGCTGCAGCCGCCAAGTTGCTGCACCTGTCCGATTTCAAAGCGGCGGTGCAGGGATTTGGTCTCGTGCCGGTGCGCGCGCTCCAGCCGGTGAGTGGTGCGATCCCCGTATTGGAACTTCTCTGCGGCACTTTGCTCATCACGGGCTTTGCCGTGGCATGGGGTGTGTGGTTGGGCGTAAGCCTAGTGGTAGCATTCATCGTAGCCTCGTCCGTGGCGTTAGCACAGGGCCGGGGCGGGATCGACTGCTACTGCTTCGGCGCGGGTCATCAGCCGCTGGGCAAAGCCACCATTATCAAGCAGGTCGTCATCCTGACATTGCTTGTTCTCCTGGCGACCACTGCCGGTGCAACTTGGTTAGTGGAGGCCGGCCTCACGGGGGACGCCAGCGGCGTGGCCGGAGTCTTGGTGCTCGTGGTCGGGGCGTGGGCGGTGGCCTTCGTCGCCGCCGAACTGCTGCGGCTGCGCACTATTTCCCAATCATATTGAAGGAAAGCAACTATCCGTCGTTCCGGCTTTCGCCGGAACCCAGGCGGGGCGGAGGGGCTAGGCTCTAACACACTATGGTGAGCATTCGCGTATCCGTTCGTGCTGAGCTTGTCGAAGCATCAACGGAAACCGGTCGCCAAAGTGGATCAGGAGGCAGAAGGCATGGAAGGCATCTGGCTCGCATCGTACCTACTACAGTGGGTACTTATTGGCTTGCTCGCCTTCGTGGTCATTGGCCTCATGCGGCAGATTGGCGAGTTGCGCCTACGCGTCGGGGAAGAGCGTGAGAACGGTATCGCTGTCGGGAGCAAGGCCCCGCTCTTTCAGGGAGAGGGTCTCAATGGGGCGGTTGACCTGGAGACCATGGCTGGCGAACGCCTGCTGGTGCTGTTCGTCCATCCCACCTGCCCGCCCTGCAAGGAACTGTTTGGAAGCCTCAATGGGGAGATGGACCGCATCCAGGAACGTGGCGCGCGCTTAGTGCTCGTAAGCGGCGGCAGCCACGAGCAGAACCGGGAGATGATTGCAGAATTCAAGCTCTCGTGTCCGCTGGTGATCCAGCAGGAGCATGAGATAGCCGACTTGTACGGCAGTAGTTGGACGCCGTACGGCTTCGTGGTCGATGCCGATGGCAAAATCGCTGGAAAGGGGGTGGTGAACAATGTGGATGTGCTAGGCGAGCTGCTCGCTACCGATGCGACGGCCGGCAGCTTGCCGCAGACTGGGAGCGCGTGACGTTCGCACACGTAGTGTGGACGACATCCCGCGCAACAGTCGCATCAGAGACGCAATGAGTAGACAATGGAGGTATATCCATGGATAAGCTGATTGCGAACGCGAGCGTCGGCCTGGCGAAAGCCGGCATGAACCGACGCGGATTCCTTGGCAGACTCGCCCGAGCAGCGGGCGGCGCAGCCGTTCTTACCGGTCTCGCTGCCGTAACGGTGTCTGCCAGCAGTCACTGTTGGGGGCCTTACTTCTGCGAGACGCATTCCGACAATTACTGTGGGGCGTGTGGCGAGAATTGCTCCCCTAGCAGCAGGCCGTATGTCCGGACGCACCACGGCGTACATTGTCTCTCGGGAGAGAGGTGCCCATCATGGACCTCTTACGAGGGCTGTGGTTGCACTATTCCCAACCATCCTTGCCCTGGTGAATAGGGTTTCTTGGTGTTGACGGCACAACCGCAAGCCGGGTAAGCGATATGCAGAGCGCCTTCGGAGAGGAAACCTTCTACTGTCTGGGGCGCTCTGCGGTATCCAATCGGTTTGAGTGTGTTTAGGCGACTGTCGCGAGAACCGGTACGAATGGAGTAGTGCGATGCTTTCACGCCGAACGTTGATTGTAGGAACAGCGGCAATAACGGCGGGGTGTGGCTTTCTCAAGTCTCCGCTTTCAGCGCCGGGGTCACCACAGCCGACTGCATTGAACTGGGTGTCGGGCGCGCATCTCGGTCTCAGTGACAGACTTGGAACATTACGCCCTAAGGAGATACTCCAACAGTCTATAACTGCCCTACAAGATGACGAAGAAAACCCGCATGGTCCCAAACGCGGACGATACCAATTAACCCTGCGTTACGTAGAGTATTCAGCGATTCCGAGTGACTATCCAGCGTGGCTCGAAGAGATCGAAGCCGACCTTGTCACCGTCCATGCCGGAAACGCAAAGGCGTTGGCGGAAAGTGGCCTTTGGCTGCCCTTGGACCAGTTTATGGGCACGGCCGACCCAGAACTTGAGGCGGCATTCTTTCCGAGCGCTATCGAGCAGTTCCGGCACGGGGCGCTCTACGCTCTGCCGGTTGATGCCCGTCCGCTGATGCTCTCCTACGACGCTGAGCACTTTGCTCGGGAGCAAGTCCCTCCTCCGACAGATGGTAGCTGGAACTGGGACGACTTAGTAGAAAATGCAGTGAAGTTGACGAGGCGCCGGGAGGACGGTACCCCGGTCCGCTGGGGCTTAGGCGCGCACAGCAATCAAGTCTGGTGGGCGCTGTGGCAAAACCAGGCGGAGGCGGTTGATCCGGACACCTTGCAGTGCCGGTTGCAGGAACCGGCGGCGATTGAGGCCTTGCAGTTCATTCGCGGGTTGATACACTCGCACGGCGTCTCGCCGCAAACGATCAATTGGGAGATTCCGCCCGCAATGGTCTACGCACCGCCCCCGTGGCGCCCAAGTTACGGCGACTATCGGTTGGCGGCGCTGCCTCGCGGCAAGGTGCAGGCTGTGCCCGTGTTCGCCGACATGGGAATTGCGATTGCCGCCCGGACGGAGAATGCGGAAACGGCGTACACGGCGTTGAAGGGGCTTGTTCACGCCCTCCAAACGCGCGTGGACGTGCCGGCAGAGAGGGAAGCAGTGGCACGACTTGGAGAGCATCGGACCGACCTCCGACCCGAAGAAATCGCGGCGCTCCAGCGTTCAATGGAACATGGGCGCGGCATGCCGCAGAACGTGCCGGCGCTGTTCGCCATGGACAGCGTTGTCAAGGGTCTCGTGCGTGGCGATGAAGTGGCTAGCGTAATAAACGAGGCCTGTTCCGTCGCGCGCGAGTACCAGCAGGCCTGAGGGCCGGCACGGGAGTAAACGTGAATTCTTAGCTAATTCTGATTGTCGACACAATCCCGCCATTTCACCAATCGTAGCGCGGGGGACAAGCCCCCGCGCTACGCTCTGGCTGTCACTATTGAATGTGCTCACACTTCCGTTGACGGACTCTACTATTCACGTTTCACAAAGAATTAGACGAAACGCCTCAGTCCGTCATTCCGGCGCAAGCCGGAATCCATCTTCGCTGCACCCCCTGGACTCCGGCTTTCGCCGGAGAGACGATTCTCGTGTCGCCTACCGTGTTCGTCTTTGATGCATGAGCTGTCATTGCTCGTGACAAAAATAACATATGGGTAAGGCGGCCGATAGGTAGCCAGCAGTTCTTGCCGTTTCACGTTTCCACATTGTCAGCGAATTACCTGACACTTTCTGGCATGACAATACCTGTAAGTCCAGCCAAGTCCTGTGGGAGACCGCCCTGCCGTTAGACATACTCCAACCCGACGCCGAGGGCTTCGGCGGGGAGGTTGATGGCGACTTCGGCGGCTTGGGGGGCTTGGTCGAATGGGAAACGGTGGGTGAGCAGCGGCCCGACGCGCACCTTACCGGCAGCTTGGAGATCCAGGAGGGATTGCAGGTTACGCTCTTGGTCCCAGGGCACGAAGCGAGACGGGTAGTCTGCCTCGCCGCGCAGGTAGTCGCGTTCGCGGCTGCCGGGGCCGCGGCCGTTCACCCAGTGGATGTTGATCTCCTTGGTGTGGGGGTCGGCGTCCGGGTGCGTGGGCGTGAAGTCCCAGATTACGCGCCCGATCAGCAGCACACGCCCGCTCTCCCGCACCAGCCGCACGGCCAGGGAGGCCGGACCGCGCACCCGCGCCGAGGTCGCGATGAAGACCGCGTCCGCGCCCCTGCCGTCCGTGAAGTCAGCCACTGCGGCGGCTATCTCGTCGTCGCTGCCGCCAGCCGTCGCCGCCGCGCCGAGTTCACGGGCTTTCTGCAACCGGAACTCATGGAGGTCAACGCCGAGCGCCCGACCGCCCGTCACTTGGACAAGCTGCGCCGCAATTTGCCCCACCATGCCGAGGCCGAGCACCACCGCCGTCTCGCCCGGCAGCAGCACCGCGCGGCGGATGGCGTGGAACGCCGTGAGACCGACGTTCGTCGTCGCAGCCTCAATGGGCGCGAGGCCCGGCGGAATCTTGGCAAACGAATGCTTGGGCACGTACCCTTGCTCGGCGTGAAACCCGAAGCCGCCGCCTGCCGCCGCCACCAGATCGCCCGGCTGGAAGCGGTCTTGCAAGTCAGGCGACACCTGCAGAATCTCTCCGGCGGACTGATAGCTGTGGGCCTTCTCTGAGAACGCGCCGGGGTCTTGCCCCTCCTGCAGCGCCTTGCGCCGCCGCCCGACGCCCGCCATCTCGGAACCGGCCCCAAAGACCGAGGCCAGCGTTCGAATCACCACGCCGGACCCCTGCAGCGCGGGCTCCGGCACCTCTTTGATATAGATTTCACCGCGATTGTTCGAATAGAGGGCACGCATTATGTTAAGCTCCTCCAATCCTTTCTGCTGTCTCAATCAAATAGTCGTCTATGCAGTTAACTTGCACAATAGTCCGTTCGCCCTGAGCTTGTCTGTCCTGTGTATTTCGAAAACTGAACCGAACGAATACTCTTGGTCTGCAACCGTTCGCCCTGAGCCTGTCTGTCCTGAGCAAGTCGAAGGCTGAGCCGAACGAATTCCCCTAGTCATAAACCGTTCGCCCTGAGCGTGCCTGTCCTGAGCTTGCCGAAGGATCGAAGGGTAAACGGTACCCCCTTCAAGTTGGCAAATTACCGTTCATGCTTCGACAAGCTCAGCACGAACGGTTAGAGACACTTACCACCACGAACAGTTTGAGACATTTACCGCCACGAACGATTTGAGACACTCACCACCACGAAGGGTAAGAGACATTCACCATCGCGAACGGTTTGAGACTTTCACCACTAGAGGCGCTTACAGCCATCACGTAAAGGCACGTACGGCCATCACGGAACACACTCTCAGGGTATCACCGGAAGCGTCACGTGAGACGGCCTGCCGTGGTCGTGGAAGATCGTCTGCTGAGCCGAGAGCAGGGTGGCGTCGGCGTAGTCGTTAAGACCCGTGTTGTGGTTGCGATCGAAGTTGGGGAAGTCGCTGCTGGAAATGTCGATGCGCATGCGGTGGCCGGCCCTGAAAAGGTTGCTCGTCGGATTCACCTGGATCGTGTATTGATAGACCGCATCCGGCTCGATAAGCGTGGGTTCCGTATAGGAATCCCGGTAGCGGGCGCGCACGATACCGTGGCAAAGCTCCTGCGCGAAGCCGTCCGGCCACACGTCGATGAGCTTGACCACAAAGTCCGTATCGCGGGCGGATGACGCCGCCCATAGCTTCACCGTTATCGGCCCGGTGACCTCCAGCGGCGTCTCCAGCGGCGGCGTAGCATACGATAGGATATCGCGCCGGTGCTGCAGCGCACGCTGGTCGTGGGGCTCTTGCTGACCGGGACCGGTGTAGAGGGTCATCACGGGATCGCGTGGATCGTACGTGTATTCGTCCGGCGGCTCGTCCGTAGGCGCTTCCCGCGAGAGTACGCCGTCGCCAAACGGCGTATTCGCCTCGCCGCCGCTGTGGAAATGGAAGTCGGTGTATTGCGTGCGCGCCAGCGGCCACTCGTTCTCGCCGCGCCACGTATTCGCGCCCATCACGAAGAGCTGAATCGGCGGCCAATCGGCGATGCCGCTGGGGTCGCCCTTGAGCCAGGCGCGGAACCAGGCGTCGGCAATTTCGTAGTAATCGCGCACCGCCGCCGGTCCGAAGTCCACCGACCCCACTTTGCGGTTCATATCAGCAGTGGTGTGGGTATAGGGGCCGACGATGAGGTGTTGGTTGTCACGGGCGTGCGCCGTCATGCCGTTGGCCTTCATACCGGTGAACTGCTTGATTGTGCCGATCTGCTGGTCGTACCAGCCCGTCATGCTCAACGCCGGCACATTCACGTTATGGTGCTTTTGCAGAAAGCCGAAGTGGTCCTGAGCATGGTCGGTCAGCCAGTGGTGGAAGTGCGGCTTCATACCGGAGAGCACGTCATCGGGAATGTCCAGCAGCGGCAAATACCAGAGCCACTTGCTGCGGTCCTGCTCCAGCCAAATGCGTTCCGCGTCCGCATTGGTGGTCGGCCCTTTGGTATCGCCGAGGTGGATGCGCAGGTCCGGCGCCAGCGAGTTTATGGTCCACCACAGCACGCGGCCGAGCCGCAGCACGCCGCCAAGCTCGCGGTCGAGCAGGTTCGCGGTAATGCCGCTGGCGTACATGGTCGCGAGACTCGGCGGTCGGGTGGGCGCAAGTTCCCACTGCGTCCAACCGTTGTAGGAGTTGCCAAAGGTGCCGACCTTGCCGGTGGAACCCGGCAGGCGCGCGGCCCACTCCACCGTGTCATAGCCATCCGTAGCATCAAAGGTGTCGCCGCGGTAGAAGCCGGGGCGAAACTCGCCATCTGACGCATACCGACCCCGCACATCCTGCACCACAGCGATATAGCCCCGCGCGGCATGCCCCTCGCTGAGACCGTGCGGGCTCTTGTTGTAGGGCGTGCGGCACAACAGCACGGGAAATTCGCCGGCTGCATCGGGGCGATAGACGTCAGCGCGGAGAATTGTGCCATCCCGCATTGGCACGGGAACGTTTTCTTCTCGCGTTACGGCATACGTGTTGTCAGTTTGTGCCATAGGATTTCCTCGTGACTCTGGTAAACAACGTGTCTCCATGCCAATACGGAACGAGCATCCGTCCCTCTAGCTCCGGCAGCGCAGGTTTGCAACCTGCGGCCCTTTCCGTCATTCCGGCAAAAGCCGGAATCCAGTACAACGCAATGCAAGTCGGCGATGCAAAGGAGTAGCGATACCGGTCAAACATCATAGACGAGGCGATCAGCACCCAGTATAACTTCCGAAACCGTTGCACCGGTCAGCCGCATGTAAAGTGCGTCAGGGCAAAGCTCAATCTCGTCCCTCCAGGCAATCCCTCCGTCCTGAGTAACGTGCACGGTCTCGAAATAGGTGCGGTCATTCCATGCCTCGAACACTCCACGCCCTGCCAGATGCGACAAATCGATTTCCCCGGCAGCGCCGTCTGAGTACCGGAGCCATATCCGGTACCCCTCACGGGGTCCAACTTCAATTGGCCGAATAATTCCTACCTTCCTTCCGCTCCACGCACGCGCTCTGAAAACGGCGCGACGCCAATGCTAGTCAGTCAAAGCACACCGCGAACTGCGCCGGGTCCTGACCGACATGCTTAACGATGATGCAAGCATTTTCTACGTGACTGAAGGCACGGTAGTTGGTCTCAACATAGACAGAATGTACTTGTTGGGGTTGCCTGAACGAATCGCCACTTGGATGGATAGGCTCAGTAGATACTATGTAAAGATCGGCACGCTGAATTGGGCAAGAACCAGTATGCAGAGTCTTGCTTTGCACGAGCCAGCCGGTAACTTCTGTCGCGATATCTTTCCAATACTTGATAGGACGGTGAGAACTATCAGGGAACCGAATGCCTGTAGGCTTGAGGGCACCTTTTGCCGGCTTCAGAGTTGGTAGTGGCTGCCACTCTTTTTCCTCACTGTCGGGAACAATCGGTTCAGGAGAGACAGGTTCTACGGGCGACGGGATAACCGGGGGCGCAGACCCTTGTTCGCTGATGAACTGCGCGAATGCTTGCTGCCCAAGAGAATTGAATCGCTCTAGTGTCTTCTGAGTTGCCTTCCCCCTATACACGCGCTTAAGGATGAATTGGATAAACTCCTTTGAGGGACTGTGAAGTTCCTGAGCGAACATCCGTTTGATCTTCGTCGTGTATTTTAGTTCTGTTGCGGCGTTGACGTTCTCGGACACGTCGAAGTCTGCCTTCGTAAAACGCTTTAGCTGATCAACCTGTGCTTCGGTAAAGTCGAGAATGTTGAACTCAAAGAAGGGCTCTTGATCCATCTTGTTGTCTTTATCGAGGTCGGAGAAAAATCGATACACGATACCGTCTGTAAGAATTCCGAATCGGGCTTCAGTGGTATGGAAATAGCGCAGTAGCTGAGAGACGATCTTCTCGTTGAGGGTAGTGCCATAGGTCTTGCATTCGATGAGGAGCACAGGCCTCCCGTCCTGCAAAATCGCGTAGTCTACTTTCTCGCCCTTCTTCGTCCCCACGTCAGCGGTAAACTCAGGCACGACTTCAGTTGGATCGTATATCGCGTAGCCCAACATCTGAATGAACGGCAATACGAGCGCTTGCTTGGTGGCTTCTTCGGTATCGAGGTGATCAATTCGCATAGCGAAATTGCTCGAGCGCGTGCGTACTTCGTCGATGAAGTCCATCTATTGTGCGTCCTTGCCGTCAGACTGAGTGCTTGTATTCTCTGCTTTTCTGCATTGGGGTATGGAAGCAGTGTACATCATAGGTACTTATCTTCAGAGTTCATAATAGTCAAACGCTGAGAGAGGGTCAAAGCACTTATGACGCTACGTACTGCAGCAATACTTAGGCTTGCCGCGCAGGGCATTCCGTCGCCCCGGAGCACGTCACGCGGGTAGAAGCTCGCTCTACCCCTCTACTTCCACCACCGGTGGGGTGATGAAGTCGTGGTAGCGGTCTGCGACGTGGGCGTCTTGTGTGTCGCCGGTGTGGAGGTAGACGCGGAAATTGCAATTGAGGCGCGCGTCTTCGGGCAGCACGTAGCTGCCGTCCACGCCGGGGTGTCCCAGAAACTCGCGCCAGGCGAACGGGTTTGCATGCATCAAGCCGTAATTGCGCATGTGCCAGTAGGTGGGATAGCGAAAGCTGGAGGGGTGGTCGAACACCGCAACGCCCACGGTCTTGCCGTCCACGGGCCCCGCGTAATCCATCCACTGGGCGCGGTTGCCAAAGCATTCGGTTTCGCCTCTGCCGCCGTACGCGTTTTCGATGGTTCCCTCCGCATCCGCGTCCATGCTGCTGGCTACCCGCACGGAGAGCATGGCGCCTTCTTTTGTGTCGCCAAAGCGCACGGGGCCTTCCGTGGCGTGGAGAGTCACGGCGATGTCCAGAATGCGCGCATCCGGCCCAGCGGCGTACGCCACCACGCGCTTCTCTTCCGCCACCACGGGCCGTTCGTTGCGGCTTACCCAGTAGCTGCGTGAACGAAACGCGCCGCAGACCGGGCCGTTTACAAAGGCGGTACCCGCACCAAAGGCAGGGAGAAAAGAGTCGTGGCGCTGGTAGCCGTGGGCGTCGAGTTCGCTCCAGAGGTCCACGCCGTTTACGTCGCCGTGCGCGACGTGGATTGACTTATGGTGCGGGTGGTCGTGTTTCTCGCCGGGAATATCAGAGACCATGGGGTACCCGCGCGTCATACCTTTGCCCGTAGGGCCGATCACGGGATAGAGAAACTGTTTATTGTGATTGGCCGCATGGTGATAGGTGGTAAAGAGCTCGCCATTGAGGTGAATGTCCAGGCCGTACTTGCCGTCAGCCACGGTCACGGCGTCGTCATTCCCGCGAAAAGCTTGCCCCGTACTCGATACGGGGCGGGAATCCAGACCGCCCTTCGCGCCTTCCTCCAGCGTGAACGACCGGCTGGCATTAGCGGCAAGCGCGGGCAGAATCCAGGCCAGACGGAGGCCGTCTGCGGTTTGCACTGCCTGTGCGGGGAGCGTTTCCTTGCTCTCGTCTGATACCACGACGTAGTCGCGGGCCGGATCGAGCCCTTCGCCATCGACCCAAACCGGACAATGCCGCCTTGCGTGATTTCCTGCGCGGACGGTGAACTGCATGCGTGCCATAGAACAGACTCTCTCTTGGTGGGACCTTTAACGCGATATGGCTCATCCGAGGTACTTGCAAAGAACATAGGCGCTGGCGAACGCCTTGTCAACCAATGGCCGCCAACAATCCTTCATCCAAGCTCTTGCGAAAGCAAATCTGCAGGCAGAATTGCATTCGGCCAACGCGAATGTCCGCGCACGGGCACTTTCACGGACGAGGATGGCACGTAAGATTCCGAAAAAGAATTATTGACACAGTTATTCTTGCGGTACTGTGCTACAATACAGCATTGATAAGATGTGTGTTTGGAGCATTTTGACGAAAGGAGGCCACACAATCAGCGCTTCCCAAGGGCTGTGACGCTCTAAGCCGGTCCTCGTTCTCGTTTTCAGTTGGCTTAGCAACGCACAGCTACAGTGTACGTACGCCATTGACCGGAGGAGGTCATTTGCGATGAAGACACGATCGAATTTGCTTACGCGTAGGCGCCTGTTCATTGGCGCCGGTGGCATGGCTAGTGTGCTGGCGCTCGCTGCCTGCGGCGCAATGCCGGCTGCCACAACTGCGCCCGCAGAAGAAATGGCTGAGGAGCCCAAGGCCAAAGAGGCCATGCCCGAGGCCGTGATACCCGTCATCAACATCGATGAGTACTTCACCGAGTCTGACGGGCGCCACGCGCCGTACCTGGCCACGCTCGATCTGGCCGAAGAGGAGTTGAACGTCGAGTTCAACGTAATTCCCGGTGAGTATAGCGGCATCTGGGACCGGCGGAAGACAGCCTTTGCCGCCGGCACGGCCGACGTGGACATTTCAATGAATCAGGTCAACTGGGTCTTCTTTGGCGGGTTCAACGGCATGTTCGTCGACCACATACCGTTGATGCAGCGTGACAATATCGACATCAGCCGCTACTATCCCGCTGACATCAAAGCCTGGAGCTGGGCCGGCAAGTTGTACGCCATCCCCACCCAATCCGGCGGCGAGTTGGTGCTCTTTAACAAGCAGTTCTTCGATGAAGCCGGTCTGAATTATCCGGACGGGCAGTGGACCTATGACGACATGATCGACATGTGTCAGAAGCTGCACAAGCCTGAGGACAACCGCTGGGCCGTGCGGGTCGGTCAAAACAGCCTCTTCTACATGGCCAGTACGTTCATGCTCAATTTTGGCGGAGAGGAGTTGACCGAAGACGGCAACAGGGTACTCTACGGCGAAGATCCAAAGTCGCACGCCGGCGCCCAGTTCAACGTGGACCTGCACCTGAAACATGAGTTCACACCGCCGAGCGAGATAGTCAGAGAGCTTCTGGCAGGCCGGTCCGGTATCGGCATTCTGGAGCTTGGGCACATCGCCATGGAGTTCAACGGCGTCTTTCGCTACAACGCCTCCCAGCAGCACTTGGGTGAAAACCTAAGTGTGACCAGGCCACCCCGTGGTGAGCGCGGCACGGCAACCGTCGTCGGCAACGCCCACTCCGTCATGGGTCTTTCCAAAGTGCAGGATTCCGTGTGGGACTTCCTGAAGTGGCTCGGCTCGGATGAGGGCGCTACCGGTTCCGAGTACTTTGGCTGGACGTCCTGGCCCTCCATCATCGAGCACGCCTCCCACCCCGGGTGGGCGTCGCGCTTCGAAGGCACAAACGTCCAGGACGCCATCCAGGCGTGGGCCGAGGAAGGCCACAACTTCCTGCGCCTGCCTGAGTTCAACGAGGCCTGGGGGCCGCTGCAGCAGCCGTGGTACAGCGCGCTCAGAGGCGAACTTACCGTGCCTGAAGGCCTGCGCGAATCGGCGCGAATTCTCCAAGAGATTATCGACCGCCGGCCCGACGAGCATCGGGAGTAGCAGATCGTCTGAGGCGTAGTAACCGGTTAAGGTTGCTAATCGCTTTGTCGGTTCGACACGAGGGAGCAGCTCACAAAGCTACTCCCTCGTTCGTTTGACAGGAGCACAATTCCGGCCAAAGGGTATATAATTGCGTCTAGGATTACCGGCATGAATTGTGCACTGACGTGTGTCGAGATTCTCTGACTATTTGGACAAATAGGAGTGGGTGTAATGGAGCGACTTGCCCTGCATGGCGGGACACCGGTTCGGGACGGCACGAAGCGCTGGCCGAAGTGGCCGCAATACGATGAACGCGAACTGCGCAACGTGCAAGAGGTCTTCGAGAGTAGAACGTGGGGCGGCACGGCCCATGGGCCCATGAAGACCGCGGCGCAGGAGCAGTTCGCCGCCTATCACGACGCCCGATTCGGCATCGGCCTCACCAGTTGCACCGCCGGTCTCGAAATCGGGCTGAAGGCATATGGTGTCGGCGCAGGAGATGAGGTGATCGTGCCGGCCTTCACGTTCATCGCCACTGCATTTGCGCCTATGTACCTCGGCGCGACTGCGGTAATGGCAGATATTCATCCGGATTCGCTATGCCTTGATCCTGATCGCACCGAAGAGGCCATTACGCCGCGCACGCGCGCCATCAGCCCGGTGCATTACGGCGGCTACCCGGCGGACATGGAACGGTTTGAGGAAATCGCCCGCAAGCACGACCTGGCGATCATCGTCGATGCCGCCCATGCCCACGGCGCGGAGTGGAAGGGCAAGAAACTTGGCGGCATGGGCGACGCCAGTTCCTATAGCTTAGGCGGCGGCAAGAACATGAGCACCGGCGAGGGCGGCATGCTCACCACCAACCACGAGGAGCTTGCCGAGCGCTGGCTCTATACGCTCTCCAGCTTTGGCCGAGCCAAGGGTGAACCGGGCTACGTGCACTACGAGTTGGGCGGCCACTACCCCATGAACGAGTTCCTGGCGGCAATTCTGCTGGGGCAACTGTCACGCTTCGACGAACAAACGAAGAAGCGCAACCGCAACGCAAAATACCTCTCCAACCTCTTGGCGCAAATAGACGGCATCGAGCCGCCGCCGATTCCGCCCGAGGTCACCCAGCACGGGATGCATATCTATACGTTCCGCCTAAAGCCGGAGCAATTCGGCACGGACAAAGAGACCTTCCTACGCGCTGCCCACGCGGAGGGCGTGCCGGTCTCCGGCGGCCACCCGCGGCCGATCTATGAGAATCCTATGCTCGACCTTGAATCCGGCGACATTGTCGGCGGCGCGGGAAAATTCCGCGTGATGGATTGTCCGGAGTCCGAGCTTGTCACTAGGGAAGAGGGCATCGCCATGGGCCACGTGACCCTGCTGGCGGAAGAGTCGGACATGGACGATATTGCGGAGGGCATTGCCAAGGTGCGCCGCCACGTGGACCAACTGCAACGAGTTGCCGTGTAGAGTCTCTTTTTTGCAAACGAGAGTAGCGCGACTGGCGTCCGAGCGGTAATAGCGCGAGCCCAGGGCCTTCGATTGATGGAGACACGGTCCCCAATTGATTTAGGGAAGAGGGATTCCGGCTTCTCTTGGTAAGACATTTCTGACGGTGCCATTCCGCAGCACTGAGAAGATGGATTCCCGCTTGCGTAGGATTGACGGGAGTGCCACTGCGGCTAGAGATCCTGGAAACCTACGGGCCCACGCTGGCGGCGTCCTGCGCAAGACTGCGGCAGAAGAAGAAAGTCCCTTCTCCCCGAGGGAGAAGGCTAGGATGAGGGTTATTTCCCGGCGATCCGGCCTCGTGCTGCCGAATCACCTTACCGTGACCCGCAGAGTCATCGCCAACCCTCAGAGCAACGACTATCTGCTCGTCTGTCCTGCAGGCTCTGCTTGAGCTGCTTCCAAGTGCAAGTGCTCGCGGCAAAAGGCAGACGCCCGGTGGATGCGGTCGCGCACCTTCTCATCAGAGCGGCCCGCATGCAGTGCATAGGGGTGAAGCTCCACCACGAGGTTGCCCCCAAAGCGGCTGCGGCTCAATTCGTTAAGAAAGTCCGCAAGCGGCAGCGTGCCCTCGCCGGGAAATAGGTGTTCCCGACCATTGTATTCGTCCGAAAGGTGGATATGCCGCACCGTAGTGTGTAGCTGTTTCCACGCTTCCAAGATGTCGATTTTCGATACGCCAAAGTGCGTCGTATCCATCGTCAGCGCCGGAAAGGGGCGCATGGCCTCCGGGTACCAGAATTCGTGAACGTCCCGCTGCAAGATTCCCAAGCGTTTCACCAATATGCGGGGCATATTCTCGACAGTGAGCAGCAATGGCGTCTGTGCTTGCAGGTCGGCGAGGTTCTGCAGCAGCCATTCAGCAAGGTCAGGCGTGCCTCGCGAAATAGGGTGAATGACAACCGTGCGCGCGCCGACTTCCTCGGCTAAGCGTATCGTCGCCCTGAGCGTGCCGGGATAGTCCGCTCCCATTTCCGGTATGGTTCCAAACGGCGCGTGTACACTGCAAACAGGAATGCCCCACTGCGCGGTTAGTGCATTGATGTATTCCGCTTGGCGGGTATCCCAGCGATCGTCAACGATGACTTCCACACCGTCAAACGCGGAGCCCTTCATCAATTCAAAGGTTCGCGCCAAACCATACGTATAAAGCGAGCCGGCGGAGAGTGTGATTGAAGGAGTTTGGTTGGTAAAATTGCTTTCGTCAGCCATATGTGTCCGCCTTCTTAGGGATGAAAATCCGCGTACTTTGCCATTGCGGACTCTTGGGCCGCTCTCTTCTTTCGCAACTATTAGTCCACCGTTGCTAAAGCGGAGGACTCTGCGGCCGGTCTGCGCGGCATTTGATTAGCGTTGTCACCATAGACTCTCATTATAGCGGTGCTGCCTTTGCTGGGTATACAGCACCGGATGCAACGGGAGATGCCCCGCAATGAACCGCGTTCCGCCTCTTGCCCCGGAGCCGCTATCCCGCTATTCTGCCTACTACCGTCCTCAACCGCGATTTCTCTCATGGTGTTGAGGCTTGCGCCAAGCAGCCGGATGTCTGGGAGAGCACGCACCAAAGCAACGATTCCGAGGAGCAGCGAGATTTGAGAGGCGAAGCAGCAGGCCCCATGCGGTGTCCGCTCCTTGGCGCAAGGAGCGAAGGACAACCCCTCGCGCTACGCAAGAGCCGTCATTGCTGGGGACATGAAAGAGTGAGGCGGTGAAGAATCATTTGTATGACGTGCAGCGATTACGTGCCTGTGCCAGGCACGTCGCCGCACTTGCACACGTTTCGCCCCCTGAAGCCCGCGTAGTTGTACCCCCTGGGGCACCAGCCATTGGGCGGCTAAAGGAAGTGTCAGCCCGCAACGTAGCGGTGGTGGCGGGGTCGTTTAACCCGGTAACGTACGCGCACCTCAGCCTTTGCGACGGCGCGCTGCAGCAACCGAACATAGACGCAGTCTGGTTCTTGCTCGCGATTCACACTGTAGATAAGGAGGAGGTTACCGGCGCGTGCTTGGAAGACCGTCTCTGCATGCTCGAATCGCTCACACAATCGCGGCCGAATGTGGGTGTTGTGCTCTGCAATCGCGGACTCTACGTTGACCAGGCCGAGGCGCTGCACAGAGCCATCGTCGCGCCCGGGCGGGAGCTGGTGTTCGTTGTGGGCTACGACAAGATTCAGCAGATACTCGATCCACGCTACTATACCGATCGAAAAACCAGCCTTGACCGGCTCTTTTCGCTGGCGCGATTCCTGGTCGCAGAACGCGGCACGCACGGTACCCAGGCACTGGACTTCTTGCTCGATCAGAAGGAGAATCGCATGTATCGCGAGCGTATCGCGGCATTGACCACGCTGCCCGCATACCATGACCCCGCGCTCTCATCAACGAGTGTTCGTACAGAATATGCTCAAGGCAGCGGCAGCGCCGCCGGTGCGACGTCGGTGCCTGAATTCGTGCAAGACTTCATCGCTGCTACGGGCGTCTACACAGCGCCGGTCGTGCTGCCAAGTGGAGAACAGATTGACTGCTACGCGCTGAGGCTGAGAATTCGAGACGCACTCTTGTCAGAACCGGAAGGTGACTTCTCAGCAGCCGAGTTCCAAGCCGCAGTTGCGTTGGCCTCTTCAGATTCGGACTCCGGCCGCGCATTGCGCCGGCTTCTCGCGCAAGATTCCGTCTCTCTAGGGAAACTCCTCAAGCACGTGACGGCTTGAGGTAAATATCTCCAAGACACTTGTGGCCAACGATCAATCGGTGATCAATCCACTACAGTGTTGTGTGTTCAGCAGAGAGAGTAGACGGAAATTTGGTAAATTCCTGAAGCAACCTGGGGTCTGTGCGCAGTTGGTCGTCGATGACTTGCTACAATACTACGAATGAGAATAGGATTAAGGGGGTGTCCTGGGGAAAAGCAGATTGGAATGTGCAAGATGCTTGAATCTAGTGGCGAAAAAGAGAAGAAGATTAAGGTTTATGCGGATGGAAATGGGGGACTGTATGTCAAGCCAGAAGACGTGTTCAAGAACCCAACAATTCGCGAAAAAATCAGAGAACTCAATGAACTTGGGCCAATGGCAGAGTACTCACCAAAGGATAGTCCAACTGTAGCCGAGTCCTAGATGGATCTAGTATCGACACTCTTTCCCGCTCTAATTGGATATTTCTTCCTTACGGCCTCAAAACGCACCCGTTTGACGATACCCCACGAATCCGGCTACCATCTCTTCTTCAAGTCTGCACTTGTCGGCTATGGTCTCGTAGGTGTGCCCTATGTACTTGGTTCGATTATTGGGCACATTTTTGCTTCTGCAGATTGGGTTCTACGAATCTCTGAAACATGGGGATCGCTTTCACCATTCGGATTCTACGTCGGCGCTTATATTGCAGGCATCGCCCTAGGATTGATCTGGTTGCTCTTTGAGCTGGCGTTCTACGACGAAGCAGCAGGCTTCATTAAGTCTGCGAGAGAGAGGCGACCAACTTGGAGCACTTATCGCCGAAGCTCTCGGATCGGACATGTTCGTTGAGATTACACTTAAGAACAGGAAGTCCTATATTGGCTATCCGCTAAGCATGAAAAACGGTCGCAATGCTGACATTGAGCTCTCACCACTGCAAAGTGGATACCGTGACGAATCAACGCAAAAGCTGGTTATAGAGATTGACTATACCGGAGTAATACTAGCTGATAGCGACATCGTTGCTAGTGACACGCGGGTGATCATATCTTCAGCCGAGGTAGTTTCTGCCAAGCTTTTTGATCCTCGATTATATAGAAAGTTCCGGGAAGTCAACCCTGGAACTCCTCCACTGCCGGGCTGCGAATTCGCGGAACGTAGAGCTTGATTCCCGTGTACCCTAGAGGATTTTATGCTGCAATTGCCCAAAGACCTCACCACGAATTTGCTCTGGACATGATAAGCATATCGCCAAGTCTTTAAGGCAAACACGCCCCGCCACTTAATGTTACGGGACGCGAACTCGCTCAGATTAATTTTCTTGTCCGCGCAGTGCTCACTCCTGCTTCGGTTTCTCCAAGTCATCGACGTCGAGGGAGTTTATAAACTCGCGAAAGACGCCGAGTTGTTCCTCAAGCTCAGGATCGAGCGCGCTTTCCCGTCCGGACTCGCCATCGCCTTCTTCTTCCTTCGCTGGAGTAAAACTCGCAGCATCCAGCACGCTCTCCGCGACGAGAATTGGCGCATCGACACGCACTGCCAGGGCAATCGCGTCGCTAGGTCGCGCGTCGATTTCGATGTGCCGTCCATTGTGGTCGAGCACGATGCGCGCGTAGTAGGTGCGATCCGCCAAATCGTTGATGAGGATACTAACCACTGTAGCGCCGAGCATCTCTATGACGCTGCTGAGGAGGTCGTGGGTTAGCGGTCGGGAGAAACTGTGCTTGTGGAGCTTGATCGCAATCGAATCGGCCTCGGCAATGCCGATTACGATCACGAGATAACGCTGTTGGTCCTTCTCGCGCAGGACAACCAGCCGGGTCGGATTGGCTGGATTCCTGCCCACCTTCTCTATCACCATCTCGACCATCGAAATACCGCCTGCGTAGCTTCTCTACAGTGTCTTCCGGTCACAGTCGCCCGGCGCCGCCGAGCGTCCAAGGGCAACAGCACGCGTACCCTCAGTACTTTTAGTTTACTCTTCCGGTTGGTCTAGCTCAAACGCGTGGTGCAGGGATTTGGCTGCCCGCACAGCGTCGTCTTCATGCACGAGGCACGTAAGTCTGATCTCGCTCGT
Organism: Chloroflexota bacterium; assembly: GCA_965216245.1. Classification (GTDB taxonomy): domain Bacteria; phylum Chloroflexota; class UBA11872; order VXOZ01; family VXOZ01; genus VXOZ01. The sequence continues at coordinate 2,502,011 of OZ244145.1, read as the reverse complement.
CGTTATGCTCTCGATGTTGATGCCCGGTTCTGCCAGTGCGCCGAACATGCGTGCGGCCACACCGGGAGTACTCTGTATGCCGGTGCCCACGATCGACACCTTTGCCAGATTGGCAAAGTGCAGCACGTCGGATGCGCCCAAAGCCTGGCAGGCAACTTCGACTAACTCCAGCGTCTTAGCCAGATCGTCGCGCGAAACCGTGAAAGAGATATCGGCTATACCGTCATGGCTGATGTTCTGCACGATTACGTCCACGTTGATGCTTTCATCGGCAAGGGGTTGAAAAAGCCCGTGGGCAATGCCGGGGCGGTCTGGGATGCCGAGCACAGAAATCTTGGCGACGTCGGTATCTACTGCGATGCCGCGAATGCGTTTAGCGTCTTTCTCCATATCCTCTCCTCGCGTGATCACTGTACCTGAATCGTCATTGAACGATGAACGCACTACGATGGGCATGTCAAAGAGTTCTGCCAGCTCTACCGCCCTGGCGTGCATCACGCGCGCGCCGAGCATTGCCATCTCCAGCATCTCCTCGTGGGCAATCCGGCTGAGCTTCCGTGCGGTGGGGATTACGCGCGGGTCGGCGGTGTAGATGCCGTCTACGTCGGTATATATCTCGCAGGTGGCGGCTTTCACCGCAATTGCGATGGCGACTGCGGTGGTGTCCGAACCACCCCGCCCGAGTGTGGTTACATCCAGGTCGTGGGTTACACCTTGGAATCCGGCCACAATGACGATGCGGCCCTGGGCGAGCTCTTGTTCCATCCGTGAAGGGTCGATGTCAACGATGCGCGCGCGAGAATAGAAAGAGTCGGTGCGAATCCCCGCTTGCTGGCCGGTGAGCGCGACAGCATCGTAGCCCATGTCGCGGAGGCACATCGAGAGCAACGTAGAGGAAACGATCTCACCGGTCGAGAGAAGCAGGTCCAGGTCGCGGCCCCCTGGCGTGCGGGACACTTCATGCGCGAGGGCTATGAGGTCGTCGGTGGTGTCTCCCATGGCGGAGACCACGACGATCACGTTGTTGCCGGCATCGTGGACAGCAGCGAGGCGCGCAGCCACGGCCCTGATGCGCTCCGCCGATGCTACCGAACTGCCGCCGAATTTCTGAACGACTCGCGCCATGCGCTCGTCTTCTCCTTAGCCGTCAATACTCTCTCATTCCTGCTGAATCCGGCCCCCGCAGGCTACACATCCATATTCTTGCAGGCGCGCAGTATTGCCTACAAATAATAAAGCACGCAGAGACCTGCGTGTGTAATCCACACGTCCAGACAGCTAGCGATCACTGACGGAACAATGGCGCCATGCCTGGCAGAGAGTTGGAACTTCTGCTACATTATAGCATGCATTTGGCGCTGATCGCGCGTGAAATCTGGGCTGCATCGCCTCTGTGGGGGAAAGAGCCAATGGCCTATACCATCGTCCTCGCTGATCCCATTCATGAGCAAGGGATCGCGATTCTGGAGCAGATCGCAACGGTGCGCCAAGCAAGCCAAGCCGGCGGTATCCCCTTGACAGACCAAATTCGTGACGCCCACGCCCTGGTCGCTCGCCTCACCAAAGTAACGCCGGCGCTTATCGACGCCGCGCCCTCTTTGCGCGCCATTTCCCGGCACGGCGTCGGCGTAGATAGCGTGGACGTAGCGTATGCTACGTCGCGCGGCATTCCGGTGCTGTATACTCCCGCCGCAAACGCGGAATCGGTGGCGGAGCACACGCTGGGGATGATGCTCGCCGTGAGCAAGATGTTGCTGCTCGGCGACCGCGCCCAGCGCAACGGCGATTTCCAGTCACGCACGCGCCTCATTGGCTTCGAACTCTATGGGAAGACACTTGGGATCGTGGGTGCGGGCCGGGTTGGCAGCCGGGTCGCCCGCATGTGCCGCGCCGCGCTTGACATGCACGTGATCGCCTACGATCCGTACCTTTCGCCGGATGATGCCCGCCTGCGGGGGGTTGAACTCGTTTCAGACCTTTCGGCCTTGTTGCAAGAAGCCGACTACATCTCTCTGCATTCGCCGCTGACACCTGAGACTCGCGATCTCATCGGGACGCGCGAGCTCAGCTTGATGAAGCCCACGGCCATCCTCATCAACTGCGCGCGCGGCGGCATCCTGGATGAACAGGCGCTGGCCACGGCGCTGTTGGAAGGCCAGATTACCGGAGCGGCGGTTGACGTCTGGCAGCAAGAACCACCGCCTGCAGACCACCCTCTCTTTGCCTTGGAGAACGTCATCGTCAGCCCGCACATGGCTGCGCATACCGAAGAGGCGATGATACGGATGGCAACGACTCTCGCCCTGGACATCACCCGCGTTCTGCAGGGAGAACGTCCCCACTTCTGCGTCAACCCCGAAGTGCTATCAAAATGATGGGACACAATCGCAAAGGAGCAGACGATAGTGGCAGCATATGAACACTTCATCGGAACACTGTCGCGACTCCGCACACTTAGCGAAGAGGCTGTGGTAATCAAAATTGGGGGCAACGTACTGCCTCATCACGAGGCATTCTGCGAAGACGTGAATGCGTTGTGGGAAGCCGGCGTCTTCCCCGTGATCGTGCACGGCGGCGGCAAGGCAGTGACGGAATGGGAGAAGACCTTAGGCCGAGAAGCAAAGTTCGTGCAGGGCCTGCGGGTCACGGACGCCGATGCCCTGGAACTGGTGCAAATGGTCCTCGCCGGTAAAGTGAATAGCGATTTGGTGGCAATGTTCAACGCGCGTGGGATCAACGCGATCGGCCTGACCGGCGCGGACGGCACATTGATCTTGGCGAGGCCGCGCAAGAATCCTGCCGGACTTGGATTTGTTGGTGAAGTGGAGAAGGTGAATGTCTCGATGTTTGTGGCCCTGGGGGAAGCCGGAGCCGTGCCGGTTATTGCCCCGCTCGGCATCACGGAAGAAGGACAGCTTCTCAACATCAACGCCGACACTGTGGCAGGCGATATTGCCAAGGCGCTTTCGGCTCGTCACTTCCTCTTGCTCACCGACGTCCCGGGGGTGCAGGACAAGGACGGCGACATACTGCCTTCCCTTACGGCTGCTAAAGCACGGCAACTTATCCGCAACGGCACGATCTCCGGGGGTATGATCCCCAAAGTCACTGCCTGTTTGGATGCGTTGGAAGGGGTGCCCTCCGCCCACATCGTTGACGGCCGCGAGCCGCACGCCGTCCTGCGCCAACTACTTACTGACGACCAAGTCGGCACCCAATTCCACGCCCAATCACGGTCTTCCTAGCCTGCATAGCTAAGGTCGCAGGCTGTCCAAAGACCATCGCACACTTGGGAGAAAGGCTTTCCTTGCCGCCTCTACTGCCGTCGCGATCTGCTCTCTCCCTTCCCTTCGGTAGAACTGCTCTCTCCCTTCCTTCCGGTAGCGCAGGTTTGTAACCTGCGTCCTCTCTCGCCTGGCACATCCAGAGTCGCAGCATGAGCCGTGTGTGAAAAAAGAATTCGTCGCCATCGGCATGAGCCGTGTGTGAATGCAAATAGATCGCGCCAATCCCGTTGGCCTGCGACAAGCTCAGTCCGAACGGGACCGGCAGTCGGGGGCGAACACATACCAGCGCAGGTTTGTAACCTGCGTTCTTATCTGCCTGGCACATCCAGAGTCGCAGCATGAGCCGTGTGTGAAAACAGAATTCGTCGCCGTTGACATAGATCGCGCCCATCCCGTTGGCCTTCGACAGACTCAGTTCGAACGGGATTGGCGGTCGGGGCGAACACATACCAGTGCGCGGCAGCACCTTCGAAGTAGGAGAAGCGAAGGCCCTGCTCGTGTCGTTAGGGTCGCCTACATCAAAGGCCGAACAGGCGCGCGGCATTGCCCTGCACGATCATCCGGCGTTCGTCAGCGCTGATCTTGGCATGCTCAATTGCCATCGTCGCAGCTTCGGGCACGTGCAGCGGCAAATTGGTGCCGAAGAGCACGTGGTCGGCGCCCATCGTTTCGCAGAGCTTCTCAATATCTCCCACCGGCCCTTGCACTCGTGAATTTTCGATATTGAGGTTTCCTGTGTGCGTGGACTGCGCCCATACCGCGTTTTGCGCTGAGAACGAACCGGCGGCAACGAGAAACGGCACGTCAGAAAAAGCGGAGACGGCCGCTGCCACCTGCCCGCTCGGCACGTCGGGCACCTTAATCAGCGGGTGGTGGTGGCGCGTGTCTTCCATACCGATAGTGACAATCACTACGAACCCGTGCGCGCGGGCTGCTTCCAGCACCGCCGTGCCTTCTGCTGCGTCAAGCGCGTATTGGTGGTAGTTCGGATGCAGCCGCATGACGCGCATGCCGAATTCATGCACGCAAATCTCCAGGTCTTCTTTCCACCCGGGGAAGGTCGGATTGATGGTGAACGCGGGGAGGAAGCGGTCCGCGTGCGCTTTCACCAGGGCATTGAGATTTCGGTTACCTGCAAGCAGGTCTTTGTAGAAGACGTTCTCCAGCGACGACACCACGGCCCGTTCGATGCCGAGCGCGTCCATTTTGCCGAGCAGAGCTGCCGGTGTGGTGTAACGCAACTGGCGAAACGGCCAATTGCCCACATACGCGTTGGCATCAATCATGACGTCGCTCCGTTGGTTACTTCCTGGCGAGCGAAGATAGCCTGCGCATTGCGGTAGAGGATCTTCTCACGCTCTTCGTCATTGAGATCCGCGCCGTATACTTTGGCAAGCTGGGACGCGAGAGAGCGCCCCGGCGCATCGCTGCCAAAGACGATATGATCGGCGGTCTCGTGCTCCACAAGTATATCAACGTAGCCGCTCATGGCTTCGCCGCCGCCCAAGTCCATAAAAACGTTCGGGAGGCCGCGCCCGCACTTGGCGCCGTATTCGTAGTCGCCGCCGCAATGGCCCCAGAAGAAGCAAACATTCGGATGCCGCAATGCCAAGACACGCAGATCCATTGGCGTGGACTCTCCGGGCAGATTGCCGGTGACCTTGAACCACGTGTGCTGCAGCACCGGCAATTTGTGGGTGGCGCAAAGGCGCATGATGGGATCGAGACGCGAGTCGTTGCAGCGCACTGCTACCCAGAGTTTCACTCCCTGAAGACCTGTATACGCTGCCACGCGCTGTTCAAGCTCCCGACAGGCGAATTCGCCGTGCGCCGGATTGAGGTACCACATCGGAATTATGCGCGCCGGATGCGCGGCGGCCAGTTCTGCGGTCCAGTCATTGCAACGCTTGACTTCGTCCTCGGTCGGATCATAAGGCATGCCGGTGCCGTCTTTCGGGCTCAGACTATTCACGCAGAGCGTCACGTCGAGAGTCTCTGCTTGGTCCAGCAGGTACTGGAATCCCTCGGGGTCCGGCCCCAGGCGTGTATGAACGTGAACGTCGATGATCATGGCATTGCCCATCCCTATGCAGTTTCGCGACGGTACGCTACCGAATTATACACCCCTAAGAGCAGTTGCACTCATTCCAGCCAACTGCCATCAGCCTGTAGCGCCAGGGTTTTGATCGGGGGCACGATGGTAACCCCGCGCAACCAGCAAGGCCAACAGGAACATGGGAATCGTGACCCCTATGCAGACAATGAACGGCAGTTGCAGAAAGACCAATACCAGTGCGCCGGAGATAAGCGTACCCGCCAAAATGCCCACAGCCCAGAAGAACTCCGTAATGGCGATGAGGCGTCCTTGCTCCTCCGGCGGGCCGGCCTCCGCCACCAGCTTCGGATAGAGCCCTGAAAACCACCAGGCGCCCATATTAGCCAAAAGACCGCCGGCGGCCAGTCCCCAAACGTTATCAATGAGGAGCGTAATGAGCACGGCGCCACCCATCACGAGCACGGCTGCCATGCGCACCGGCCCTTCGCGGCCGCGCTTATCCGCAATCCAGCCGATTACAAGCTGTGTCGGCCCGATGATAAACAGGATCACGCTGCCGTAGAGCCCCACAAACGTTACCGATTCTGTGAGCCGAAAGAGTTGCAACACCAGGAGCAGGTTCATTGTGCCGTAGAAGTACGTTGCACAGAAGCGCAGGCCGCAGAGGGCGAGAATACGAGAGTCGCGCAACATGACTAGGTAGTCCGTGAACCTCGCTTTGTTCTGCGGAGATTCGTCACCGGACTCCGTCTTATCGGGTTCGGCGTGGACGGAAGGCAGCAACCAGGCAGTCAGCGGCACGAGCACAACACCGGCGATAATGGAAATCAGGCCCAATGTGCCAAATCCCACCGTATCCGCGATTCTGCCGCCTATTGCGCTGCCAACCGCCATAGAGACGATGAGGCTCAAGAAATACAGAGCGCCGCCGATGCCCATCTGCGTCAACGGCAGGGCACGCGCTAGGTACGAGCGGCTCCCCGTGGTCATAAACGAGAAAAGCAGACCGTACACCGGCGCGATGATAAGCAACATCCATGCCGACTCCAATCGCAGCATAAGACCCACCGCGATCGCCCCGCAGAACCCCAGAACTAACGTCCATTTCGCGCCCAGACGGTCGGCCAGCACTCCGCCGACCAACAGCATGACGCCATAGACCGCCGTGTTCAGCGAGACGACAATCGCGGTAAAGAAGGGAGACCGCTCGAGCACCTTCTCGACAAAGACCGGAAGAAGGCCCTGCGCCGGACTCATGAATGTCAGGTTTAGGAAGAGCAGGCCGAACATTATCAGGACCGGCCGCCACGTGCCTAATTTGCCCATACGCGCGTGCAACTTTGAGACCATTTACTACATTTTCCTCCCTTTTAACCTTCGTGCGCTATCCTGCTTCTCTCGCTGCGACCGGCTCTTTGGAGATAGCCCGGTGCCCGCCGCTCGCGACGAGCATGGCGACGAAAAGCGTTGGTATGTTCAGCCATGCCGCCATCAAGAACGGCGCGCTCAGGTGGAGGGTCAAGAGCACGCCGGCTCCCAAAGCGCCCACCACCGCGCCAAGGCTCCACGCCATCTCCGTGACGGCAGTCAATCGGCCTTGTTCGTCGTGCGCTCCGCTTTCAGCAACGAGCAGCGGAAAGAGACCGGAGAGCCACCACGCGCCGAGGTGCCCCACAAAGGCCCCACAGGCCAGCCCCCATACATTGCCTATGAATATTGCCGCCAACACCGACCCGACAATCACCAGCACAGTAGACGCGACTACCGGGTGCGCGCTGCCCCATCGATCGGCAGCCCAGCCCACAGGCATCATGGTGGTGCCAATCGCCAAGAGGCTTGCCGCGTAGAAAAGCGCCGGCGCTACGGGAGACTCTGTCAATCGCAAGAGTTGAATGCCGATCACCAGTTGCCCGGTGGCCCAGTAGATAGTCGGCAGAGCGCGCAAGAGGAGCAAGAGTTGCACCGAGCGGCGCTGCACCATCTGCCAGTAGCTCCCTAGCGTTATGGGCGTGGCACTCACTACCTTCGGCTTGACCGATGGCAGCCAAAGCTGCGCGGCAAGAGCGGTGAGAAATCCCAACGCTACGATGATAATGCCAGCGAGTGGAAAGCCGGACCGCGCGGCGATAATGCCCACGGCGGCATTGCCGAGAGCTGCGCCCAACGTAAACCCAAGCTCGTAGAGGTTGCCGAGCAGTCCCATGCGTTTGAGCGGCACCGCCAACACGAGATAGGCCCGACTGCCGGCAGCGTGCAACGCAAAGAAGGCGCCCGTGAGCGCCGCTACGAGCGCGAGCTGCCAGACCTCCTGCGCAATCAGCAAGAAGCCGGCAACGGCAGGTGTCAGCAAGCCAATGACAAATGTCCGCTTGGGACGGAAACGGTCGGCGAGAAAGCCGCCAACCAGCAGCATCGCCGCAAAGACGATGTGAAACGTGGATTGGACAATTGAGGTGACAATTGGCGCCGCTGCCAGCGCGCTCTCTACGTAGACCGGCAGTTGCGCGCGCGGCGGATTGGCAGCGCCAACATTGAAGAAGAGGATAACGAAGAAGGCAGACATTGCAGCCCACGAGAGGGTGAAGACATGGGCGGATGACGGCTTCATCGAAGAAGACCGTGCCGTGGTTGCAATGGGCTGCGCTCGATCTGTGAAGGCTGACTTCGTTGAAAACGCTGCATTGAGCGCAAGTGTACCCCGCATGCTGGCTGCGAGCAAGTTGCGATTGGGCAGTGAACTGCGCTCCAGACGATCATGCCTAGCCGGATTGGCCATTCGAAAAGAGCGGGGCTCCCGTTCGGGGTGTACGGGGATTCCGTGCGTGGCGTATGGGCCCCCACTTCGTGGTTAGTAGGCACAGATTCCGTACGTGGTGAGTCTGCCTGTCCTGAGCCTGCCGCGGGGTCGAACCATGAACGGCTCTTGAGGAAATCACACCCCGCGCAAGACTGCGGCAAGGTAGCGGCGGAAGACCTGCGGCCGTGGCAATTACCGCAGCGCTTCCACTCTATCTTCTTGAATTGCCGCAAGCATGTCGCACAGCGTGGGTGGAAAGTCGTCCAGGTAGCGAAGCGCGAAGACCTGCGCCAGGTGGTGCGCTATGCGCTCGCGGAGCCAAGCCATATTTACTGTGTCGGCCTCCTGTGCAACGGACGTCTCCTGTGCAACAGACGTCATCGTAACCGTCGGCATGCCGCAGGGCACAATATGGGAAAAGTAGCTGAGATCGGTGGTGACGTTGAGAGCGAAGCCGTGGCTGCTGATCCAACGGCTGAAACGTACGCCGATGGAGGCAATCTTGCGGTCACCCACCCATACGCCCGTCTTCTTCTCGATGCGCTGCGCCGGTATGGCGCACTCCTGTAACGTGTCGATAAGGGCCTGTTCGAGGTCCCGCAGGTAGCGGTGCACGTCGCGGTTGCGCGGCCGCAGGTCGAGGATGGGATATCCCACCAGTTGCCCCGGTCCGTGATAGGTCGCCAGGCCCCCGCGATCCACCTCAACCACGGTCGCACCTAGCCTTCGTAAGTGCTCCGGTGAGGCGAGCACCTCACTGTCATCTCCCCTGCGACCTATCGTGTAGGTGTGCGGATGCTCCAGCAGCAGCACAACGTCGGGGATCGCGTCCGTCTGCCGCGCCGCCGCCAAGCGCCGCTGCAACTCCCAGGCGTCACGATACGGCACCATGCCCAGGTCTATCAAGGCGCATGGATGGGGCTGTTGTGTTGTCAAATTTTTGCTGTTCCAGCACTTCAACCAAATTGGGCAATTCTGCTGTCACCGTTTGCCAAATGACGTCATAGTTGACGTCAAAGTACTCGTGTACTAGTCTGTTGCGCATGCCAATGATATCTTGCCATGGAACTCTTGGATGTTGTTGGCGGGTCTCTATCGAAACTTGCCGTGCAGCCACACCCACAACACGCAAACACTCCACAAGTGCGCGCGCCAATATGCGATTCGATTCAATGTCGTCGCGCTCCTTCTCATGGGCAAATGCTAGCGCTTCTTTGGCCGCCTCCAACATGTGCTGAATTCTCACGCGGTCACGAGTTTCCATAGACCGGATATGCCGTGTTGACTACTTCATTACGGAAATACCGGGACAGATCTTGCGGGGTCCGCAGGTCTACCTCGCGTCCGCCGAAGAGCGGTGAAAGCTCCCGCGCGATCCGTGCCAGCGCAAAGAATCCGGGCGTCCGCCCCGGCTCGAACTCCACGAGCACGTCAACATCGCTGTTGGACGAAAAGTCCTCGCTCAATACGGAGCCAATTAGCGCCAGCGTGCGAATGTGATACCGCAGGCAGACCGCAGCAATTTGCTCTCGCGGTACCGGTATCTGTGGCGCGGACTGAATCTGTTTCGCCAAAGCCGTGTCCTTTTTGTAAGAATCCTCTTAATTTCTTCTTAGGTAGTAAACGCATAATCCCAAGACCGTGGGCTGTTTCGTTGCCTCTTAATCTCTCACCATGATTGTAGGAAGTCAATTGTGCTAGAGTCAGTCTGTGGTTATTCCCTCATAAGGATACTATCTATAACGGGAAGAGGCAATCCGCTCCAAGAATTGTCTAAGAGTTGAATGCAAATGAGTACTAGGATGACCCATGGCGATTGAACAAATACAGGTACATGAAATTGTAAGACAGGCAGTCAGCAAGAGCTTGGACGTACCAGAATTCCAGAGAGACTTTGTGTGGGATCCTGTACAAGTAAGGCTCTTGGCTGAGTCCCTCTATCGCGACTATCCCGTTGGGTCATTTCTTCTTTGGAACTCCTCCGAATACGTACAATCTAGAACTGCAGAAGGTGCACAATCTTCGCTCTGGATAGTTGACGGTCAACAGCGCATAACTGCTCTCTGTATCCTATGCGGTCAGAAACCATATTGGTGGGCTGACGCTGAAGGGTGGAATAGGGCTCTCACACGCTACAACGTGATGGTCAACCTGCTGCCCGAGGAAGGAGTAGATTCCCTTGAATTCGCTCTCACTAATCCTGTCCGTCAAAGAGACCCTAGATGGGTCGAGATACGCCGTATTCTCAGTTCCCCTAAAGTTGAGGATCTGACCCTCCTTGCCCAACAGCTAGCGAACCAACTAACGGATGATATGCAGGAAGCAATGCTAAAGTTCGCTTTAATACATGGTCGAATGCAGCGAATTTGGCAGATTCGGGCACGCGAAATCCCTATTATCAAGATCACTCACGAAATTGAAGATGTTGCCGAGATTTTCTCTAGGCTGAACCGCGCCGGCACGCGAGTAAAAGAGGCAGATGTTGTCTTGGCCCTCGCAGCAGTGCGCAACCCTCAATGGGTAAGAGAAGACTACTTGCACTTTCTTACCGACCTTGAAGATAGAGGGTGGGACCTTGATCCCGGTGTATTCATTCGGACTATGACAGGAATTGGATATGGACGTGCCCGTCTAAAAGAAGTGCCAAGCAGCTTTTGGGATCCGGGCAACTTGCCAACAGTATGGAAACAGACGACTATTGCCATCACTGATGTGCTAAAGAGACTCGCAGAATTGGGCATCCTAACGTCTGACTTACTACCTTCTTCAAACAGCTTGATACCGTTGTTTGTACTTCATGACCACTGGAACGGCAAGCCTGATTACCTCTTCGGCCAAGCGATGTATTGGTTTTTGCTCGCAAATAGAGATGGTCGCTATAGTGGATCCGCTCTCACGAGCTTGGACGAAGATGTGCGCGCCATCAAGTCTTCTCCAAACTTTGAATCATCACTCAATAGACTGCTGGAACGACTGCGAGTATCCAATGAGATCGACGAAGAAGAGTTCTTAAGCCGCTACGACCGAGCAGGCAATAGATTCCAAAGTCTCATGCTCTATCTTATGCTCTTTGACCGGAGCGCCCGAGATTGGGTAAGTGAAACACGCATTAGTTTTGACAATACAGGCGCCATAGTCTCTACTGGTTTTCAACCCCAATGGCACCACATCTATCCTCGTCGAGTGCTCAAACAGCAGAATCTCGATGAAGATGATATTCAAGCTATAGCCAATATTACTGTGTTGAATGAACGCACAAATGTTAGCAAGCTATCAGGCAAGGAGCCTTGGAAATACATCCAGCAGTTTCAGATCAAGTCGGATCTACTTCGTTCCCATCTAATTCCTGAGAGATTCGTAACGGATGACTATAGTAGTGACCGCATCCAGCGAGATTGGAGCGTGGAGAACTACCATGATTTCCTAATCGAACGGGCACAGCTACTTTCTGAAACAGCAAACGAACTACTAACAAAGATCAAGACTCTTTGAGGATTTAGTTTTGGCCTGCTAGAGTAAGCTGGTCTCTATTCCCCATCAAGTAGGAAGGCTATTTGCTTCGACATTCCACTTGCGCCTCAACTCGGTTGATTGAACTACCTGAGAGAATTCCATGTTAGTTTTGACTAGCATATCGAATTCTTCAACCACTGCTTAACCCAAACCATAGTAAGAGAAAATAGCCTTCTTCAGTGCATCGGCTGCAACCGATGTACCAATGTCCCAGGTTCCGGATAGTGCCTTGGAAACCATATTTCCGACCCATCGGGCTGTTCGGTAACCAAATGCGCCACTCTGTTCAGGCGGGCCGTCTTCTTGTAGTATAGTTTCCAGTTCATCAATGTCTTCGGTTGATACCCGCAATTTTTCTAGACATTCCCTTAGACCAGAGAAGTCCCCTGTACTCACATGCAATTCTGTCGCCTGAGAAAAATCAGAACTACCGTAAGCCAAATTTCCAACACTTCCCATGATCACGGTCTTGAATATCTGCTGCGACCTATCTGGAGAGATTGCAGCAAGTGACGAAGCATTACTTGCATCCGGGATTTCGGCTTCAATTGAAATGGTAAAGTCCAGTATTCTATTGCGCACAATGTCAAGTATCCCCGTGATGTTGTGACGAGAAAAGCTTTTCCAAGCACTTAGGCATGTATAGCCCTTATAAATGTTCGTACCCACGTAGGCTATAAGGTCAGGGGACCATGTATATTGGATATTTGGGTTAGAAGAATTACTCTCGAGCGAAGCCGACAGGGAGCTTGCCCCTTCCATAAGGTACTCAGTAGTTGCGTATTCTCGGTACTCTGATGGAAGTGAAACACTGGGTATTGGTACGCCCAATTGAGCTCTTCCAAATGGACCGTAGAAATTGCCAAATGACTGTACCTTAATGACCCTGTATGGGGGGAGATTGTCCGCCGAAGGGTAGCCGTTTAGTTCATGGTCAACCCAGCCTGCAAGGTCATCATTGCGTATCCTGGCAGCCAAGAGCTTACACTTCCGGAGCAATGTGGATAAGTCAACACTGGAATCAACTGCCGCCTCTTGAATGTCATTGATCAGATTCATACCTGCTTCCTCAGTTCAGGAGATCTAATGTGAATTGCGAAGTGATCAATCCTCCACTTCTCAATTCTTTGAAACTTACAACCCACGATTTCGGCTACTCTGCCTTATTCTGCAGTGTCTCCACTTGGTCGCGGGCGTGGTAAGAGGAGCGGACGAGGGGGCCGGACTCGACGTGGCGGATGCCGAGGGACTCGCCGATATCCTTGAGTTCGACAAACTCTTCGGGGCGGTAGTAGCGTTCCAGCTTCTGGTGCTTCTTGGAAGGGCGCAGGTATTGGCCGATGGTGAATATGTCCACACCCGTTGCGGCCATGTCCGTGAGCGTTTGCACAATCTCGTCCCAGGTCTCGCCCAAGCCGAGCATCATGCCGGACTTGGTGAGAATGTCTGCGTCGAGCTGCTTGGCGGTGCGCAGCACCCAGTGGCTGCGCTCGTAGCGGGCTTTGGGGCGCACGCGGCGTTGCAGGCGGGGCACGGTTTCCACGTTGTGGTTGAGGATTGCCGGCTTGGCGGCCACCACCTCTTTCAGCGCGTCGTGTTTGCCGGCCAGGTCGGGAATGAGCACTTCTATAGAACAATCCGGGTTGAGTTCCCGCACCTTGCGGATGGTCTCGGCAAAGATCTGCGCGCCGCCGTCTTCCAAGTCATCGCGAGCCACGGACGTAATCACGGCGTGGCGCAGCCCCATCTGCTTCACCGCCCAGGCCACGCGGATGGGTTCGATCTTGTCCAAACCCGCGGGACGGCCGCTCTTTACCGCACAGAAACTACACGCGCGGGTGCAGGTATCGCCCAGGATCATGAACGTCGCCGTGCGCGAATTCCAGCACTCGCTGATGTTCGGACACCGCGCCTCTTCGCAGACAGTATGCAGGTCCAGACCGCGCATGATCTGCTTGAGTTCGCGGTACTGGTCGCCCTCTTTCCAGCGGACACGGATCCAGTCCGGCTTTCGTTCGATTTTTGTTGCCATAGGAGATTATCTTCACATCTAATACAGTGCACTCAGGGAAAAGCTCTCACTCAGAATAGCACGTTCGACGGTCGCGTTCCCAATGACGCAAAGGCACTGCTCCGGTAGGGGACCGTGGCGTACTTGGAATTGTTGGTGTCAGGCAGTTCCCCGGAAATTTGGGCAATGGAGAGGCAAGGCCGCGAAAGCGAATCTCCCCACAGACTCGTGTGTCAAATACGGGTCCTCCAGCCGTGACAATCCCAAGAATGAATATGGAAGAGGTCGTCGGAAGTTACCGGTCACTCCGGCTTTCGCCGGAGTCCAGGGCATGTGGCGATGCTGGATTCCGGCCTACGCCGGAATGACGGCGCCTGATATCTCTTGCGCTTGTCGTAATCACCGAAAGACAAGGTCTGTCACAATCATAGCCAACGTTTTAATATTGAAGGACGTGCAACTATAGCCCAACTCTACCGTTGCGGCCGGGCCACGAAGATCATCTTTTCCTCGCTGCCCGTAAACGGATCGGCCTCATACGAGCCGAAGACGTTCTCGACTGCAAAGTTCGACTGAGCCAGCCTTGCCTCGATCTCATAGCGGTAGGAGTATCGCATGGGGAACGTGGTTGTAGTGCGGCGAATGCTGCCGTCGGCCTGTAAGTGGTCGTAAAGATACGTGGTCTGCACCACCTGCGTTTCGCGGTCCACTTCCCACACCTCAAATTGCTGAATGGGTGCGCCGGTCCGCGGGTCTGCCAAGACGTTGCGCAGCGTCACCATGCGATCGCGTTCGTCATACTCCTGGGTGAGCGGATTGAAGAGATCGAGCACGAGCAGCCCCTCAGGGTGGAGCATGCGGTGGGCGGCGTCGAGCGCTTGAGTCTGTTGGAGGGGCGTCGTCAAGTGGGCGAAGGCGTTCAGCGCCGAGAAGACGAGGCGCCCCGGCTCGGAAATCGCGGCGGACTCCATAGGTTCACACGCAAGCTGGAAATCTTCGTCGTCAATGCCATATGCTTGGAACCGTTCTTCTGCGCGTTCCAGCATGGCCCGTGAAGAATCGATGCCGACAACGCTATAGCCGCGTTGCGCCAATGGGGCCAGGGCGCGGGCCGTGCCGCAGCCAAGCTCGACGATTGGACCGCCCGTACGCACGGCAAAGCTCTGCCAGAACGTGTTGTCCTCGTCCCAGTCGTCGTATTCAAGATCGTAGAGTTGGGCGAGGTCATCTGACTCAAGCATAGTATCCGATGGGATTTCCTTCGGGCGTGATTACTTGCGCGCGAGGAAGAGGAACTCTACCACAACAGTTATCGCAGCGATCAAAACGAACATCGCCACGTTCCAGCTTCCCACGAGCAGCAGGCTCAAGTTTGCCACGATGATGCTCGCCAGCAGAAAAGAGTTACCGGCAACCAGCACCGGATTGCCCTGCTGCAAGCGCGATGGTGCAAACCGCGAAAAGACGCGGTGCATTATGGGTAAGCTGGTGACGAATATGGTGATGAAGACGCTGACGACGAAGACCACCCGGCTGCCGCTTTGGGCGGGATCTTGCGTGACCATGACCCAAATTAGCGTGAGCCAGCTTGCGCTGATCGCGGCAATCATGAATAGTGCCCGCAACAGCCACGCGGGCAGCAAGCGCCGCAGAGAAAACATTCGTGCCGAGGTAGGTATGCGCCGCTGTCGGGGGCGCCGCGCAGATGTCGGAGCTGAGGGCCACTTCGTGACTCCTGTGGCGCTGAGATTCTTGGGCGTGAGAAGGGCCTCCAAGCGCGGTGTCTTAAAGGCAGCCGAGGCCGAAGAAGATTGCTTGCGAACGCCCACGCGTCGCGAGCGGGGCTGCTTCACCGGGGAAGCCATACGAAACCTTAAATTAGGGGCAGATAATACCGAGGAGTACCCGTATGCTAACACACGATCTCAAACCCAGCAAGCGGCGTATTCTCACCGAATTAGCAGAATTCGACCACTCGGATCGGCGCAAAATAAACAATCCCGGCAAGAGTACACCGGGAAAGAGCAGCCAAGCCGGAAGTGGCTCTGTCCTTTACTTACACTTAGTAACTACCTGTTTTCTGAGGTAGAAAACCAGCCGCTTGCCAATCCGGGTTTGTGTGCCTTACCGCCCGGCCTCTCGCTCAAATGGAACGACTTGTCTTTGCACCTATTGCGGTGCGACGATGCCGAATTGGCTTGCAGCTTGTGCAAACGCTTTCTCTGTGGCCTCCTCCACTGCGTCAAAGGTTAAGGAGACCCGATCATAGAGCACTCTGGCCAGACCAGTACGCGTACGGCGCTTCACAACAAGAGTAATCTTGACAGCGGTGATTTCTCCATGCGACCCCTGTATGACCTCAGTGTTGGATGACCAATTGGGGTCATCCAATTCGAGTTGACTTACAAGAAACTGGTTCACACTCTCTTCTCCTTAGGATTCGACCACGAACTTTGTCAGTTTGTTTACTAGCGCCAGCACATGCTGAATGTTGTCTTGGACAAACTCCTCATTCTGCGAACCCTCATAGAAGTTCTGATGAAGCGTGTTCGCCGCTGAGAAGAGCATTCTCAATTCGCCATCTGAAGTCTCGCTTGCAATCTTAGCCACGCTCTCAAAGAGGTGCCTATGGCTCCTGTGCTCCCAGCCTCTTTGCTCAGCAGCAGCTTTGACGGCTCGTGCTGCTGCACCCCAGGCCTTCTCCGAAGCTTGAAGAATGTCGCCCTTCTCAAATTCCTCTTGCGCTTGTTCGATAAATCGATAGCTTGTATTCAAGTGATCCATTGCAATTTTGGACGCCACAAACGACCTCTCCTGTCACTATTGGGCTTCAGGTTAAAGTATACCTCTTGCTAGCCCAAAGGAACCTGCCACTTTCTCACTTTTCTCGACTGCTTGTACGCTTAGCAAGCTCATTGGTGGCATTCTTAGTAGGACGACTACTAGGCGGTTGAGATGCCTGACGCTAATGGCGCATCGCAACTCGGGGTGGTTGTCGGCCAACTTAGCAGGGCGGTTGCGCTGGCGAACGACCTGGGTTGCCAAACCCTCGCACGTTACAATTTTGCGCGCTGATTAACCAAGTGGCTTCAGGGTATATAATCGACAACGACACGATGGCTTGTTTGCTTCTAACACCAGATGAGGAGGCACTTTCATGGCGCAAGCTCCGAACGTTTTGCTCATTACCACCGACCAGCAGCGCTGGGATACGCTCGGCTGCTACGGCAACAAAAAGGTCAAGACACCCCACATCGATGCCTTGGCCGCCAAAGGCACCCGCTTTGCGCGCCCCTACACCCAAAACACTATCTGTACACCTGCCCGCGCGTGCATCCAGACCGGACGCTACATCCATCAACACGGTGTAACTTTCCAAGCGGTACCCATCGACCGCACACCGGGTCTGCCCCCGTCGGAGTTGACCTTCATGGAACATCTCCACGACATGGCGGGCTACTATACCGCCGCGTTCGGCAAGATTCACATGTGGCCGCCAAAGGGATTCCGCTTCACGATCCTCACCGAGGGCAAAGGTTCCCGCTGGACGGAATCCTCCGGCACGCATTTTGGGCCGGGACCTTTGGGGCCGCTCTACGCCGCCTGGCTGGAGGAACGGCACCCCGGCGGCTATGAGAAGATATACGCCCAGCGCCGTCAACCTGAGTACAAAGAGATGACGGCCATCACCAACGTACTGCCCCTGGAAGATTATATCGACACGTGGATTACGAATAACACCGCCGGCTTCATGCGCGAGAGCCGCGACCGGCCCTTCTTTGCCTGGTGCGGCATCTGCGGCCCCCACGGCCCGCTGGACCCGCCGGAGCCCTACGCCAGCATGTACGACCCCGCCGAGGTCGACATGCCGGTGACCTACCTCGCCGACGATAGCGACAAGCCCAAGCACCTGCAGAACGGCGGCGGGCGCTTTGCCAAGGAGCCGGACGACCGCATCATCCGCAAAGCTATTGCCAAGTACTGGAGTCTTTGCACCATGATCGACGACATGGTGGGTCAGTTGGTGCAAACGCTGGCGGACGCCGGTACGCTGGACAATACGCTCATCATCTACGCGAGCGACCACGGCGACCACATGTGCGATTGGTCGCGCAGCGGCAAAGGCACGTTTTGGGAACCGTCGGCGCGGGTGCCCCTCATCGTCGTACCTCCGGCCGGTAACGCGCGCACACCGGTGGTGGAGGACGTGGTGGAGACCTTCCAGATCGCGCCGACAATTCTCGACTACGCCGGTGTGCCGATACCCGAGGCGATGGCCGCCACCAGCCTGCGTCCGGTGATCGAAGGCAAGGCAAACCTGCCCGGCATGGCGCTATCCGACTACATACACGGCGACCGCGTCACGCGCGGCACGGCGCTCATCACTAATCGCTACAAGTACGCCTACTGGGGACGAGACTTAGGCAGCGAATTCTACGACCTGCAGGAAGACCCCCACGAATTCCGCAACCTGGCACACGATCCCGCCGCCCAAGCCCGCATGCGCGAACACCACGGCCTGCTCACCGACCGCCTGCTCAGCACCACCACCCCGCCCCTGGACATGATCGGGCCGGACTTAACTTAGCGAATACGCACTCGTCACCTTAAGTCCGGCACGTGGGCAAAAGGGTTGAACGGTACTCAATTCGGTAAACTTCACTCGGGTATAGTCGAGGCCCCGCAAAGAGAATCCGTAGCGCGAGGGCTTGTCCTCCGCTATCGGGTCTAGAGCGGTAGGATCTCCCCCTGTGGATTCCGTGGCTTGCCCGGCAAATAGAGTTGTCCATGTGCCTATAGGACGCTCCTGAATTCTCCCAAGACTGAGGCCTGGTGCCGCACGGCGTTCCTTGGTGACACACGCGCGTGAGGGGCCAAGTTTGGCTTGTCCGCTGGCGCGCGGGAATGTCACCTTGCCGACTCACAGTACCTCCTTGGATTCGGCATTAGGGGTATTGGCGGACTCAATTTGCCGTTCTGCTGACGCTTCCGCACGGCGGCACAAGCTCTGTTCACCGCGGTTGCTGCGTCCTCGCTGCGCACAATGGACTCTAGCGATACGCCTATGGCGATTTCCTGCAAGATGTCCAGCGGCACCGGACGCCCATGTTCCAGCGACCGCTCCACCGCTGCTATCTCTTCCGGCTGCAGGCTATATTGAAAGCCCTTTAGCCCCGCGACTGCCTCCCTCTTTGCGGGCATTTTCACATTTCCCTGCATAGCGTTAGTAAATCCCTGCAAGGCCGTGAATGCCGCCTCCGTCCGTGGCCTCCGCGTGGCGATGCCGATCCCAAAGCCGTCTTGAACCGGCACGGCGTACTCCTTGCCGCGTGGTAGCGCCGCCATGCGGTATATTCCCGTATCGAGATAGTCGTGTGAGTACGCATATCTCATCGCGGGGGGCATTGAATTGAATATGTCATAAAGCTCTATGTGCCCGAGGGGAGGTGAAACCCCATGTTTGTGAATTAGCTCATGCACGAACTGCAAAGCTTCGACAGCAGCCGGCTCCTGCAACCGGCAACCGAGTGCATCAGGATCAAGCGCATCCGCTCCGTTTTGCCACAGTGCCCACCAGATGTTTTGGTGGTGAGCTACCAACCCCCACCGCTGCACGGCGCCGTCATCTGTGTGCGTCGTCAACTTGATCGCGTTCTCCACGAGATCGTCCCAATCCCAACTAGCATCCACGGGCGGCACCCCGCGCTCCCGGAAATGCCGTGCATGATAGTACAACATCAGCGGCGCGGCGCTTACCGGCAGCGCGTAGAGCGCGCCATCTGCGCGGTAGCGGTCGAGAGCGACCGGAAAGAACTCCCGCTCAAGAGTCTCTTTGTCCGCTCCGCTGAATTGGTCCAAGGGCAGCAAGAGGCCGCGACGGCCGAGCCACTGCGCGAGTTCCGGCCACACGGTCACGAGGTCTGCGTCGAGTTCATCGAGCAACGCCGCGACCGTGTCAAGCGCGACATCCGGCGGCGTCCTAAAATTGGTCGCTGGAAAGAACTCCTCAATGAATTTCAGTTCAAGACTGTACCTGCCGCGTGTCGCTCCATACGGACTCTCCGTATCTCGCTCAAGGGCGTCTACTACATCTTGGTACACCCTCTCATGGCACCCCAGCCCGCGTATTTCAACAGTCGCGAACCCGATGAACGCCGCTACGTTCAGTTGCACCGGCTTGGAAACCGGTGGCTTGGCGCGCCCGCAGCCCACAGCAAGAGCGGCTGTGCCTGCAAGTAACGTACGGCGTGAAAGCATCGCTCTGCTCCTTTCCGTTCCGGGTTCCACCTAAACGCTGCCCTGGATACCCCAATTTGCCTGGCTCGCACCCTAGTCTCAGGGGAGCGGCAGCTTGCCCGACTCTTTGTATTCCTGCACCAGGGAGCATACTGCGTTCACCACCGTGGCTACGTCGTCGCCGCGCCCAAGATGCGCCATCGTGTGGAACATGGCGTACAATTGCAGTCTTTCATGCGGCCACGCGCGTCCGTGCTCCAGCGAATGCTGCACCGCGACCACTTCTTCCGTGTTCAGGTCCGGGCGGATCTCCTCCAGTCGCGCGACGGCCGCTCTACTGGCTGGTACAAGCACTTGATCCTGCATGGCGTCGGCGAAACCCCTCAGCGCCGTATACGCCGCCTCTGTATTCTGCGTCCGGGCGGCAATGCCGAGCCCAAATCCGGCTCTGACCGGCACCGCGTGCACTTTGCCGCGGGGCAGCGCCGCCATGCGATATCCGGTCTGATTGCGAATCCACGGAGGGTAGTTATAGAGCATCGCAGGCGGCGTTCTCCAGATCAAGTCCCTCAATTCCCGCGGGGAAGCTACTGGAGAGACGCGATGCTTGTGTATCAGGTCATGCACAAACTGCAAGGCTTCGACCGCCGCCGGTTCTTGCAAACGGCACTGCAGCGTGTCTAAATCAACCAACGACGCTTCATTCTGCCACAGCGCCCACCAGACCAATTCTCCATGTGCTACTAGCCCCCAGCGAGCTACGGCGCCGTCTTGCCTATGAGTCGTCAGCTTGGCTGCATTCTCCGCGAGGTCGTCCCAATCCCAGCTCGCGTCCACCGGCGGCACGCCCTGTGCAGCGAAGTGCCTCTCGTCGTAGTAGAGCATGAGCGGGGTCGCGCCAATTGGCAACGCGTAGAGCGCGCCGTCTCTCCGAAACTCATTGAGCACGGTCGCATAGAACTCACGGTTGAGTGCCGACTCCTCCGCGCCACTGAAGCGGTCTAAGGGCAGCAATAGCCCGTGCTTCCCCAGCCAACGAGCCTCCCCCGGCCACACGGTCACGAGGTCTGCGTCAAGGTCATCCAGCACTCCCGCGAAATCGTCCAACGCCACCTCCTCGTCAAATGCAGTACCCGCGCCCTCTGAAGCGGCCTCCTCTGCCGTCGCACCCTCTTCACGGGTCACGGTCTGGCTACGTGATGGGAAGAATTCTTCCACAAACCGCAACGCGAGCTGGTAGCCACCGCGTGTGGGCCCGTAGGGATTCTGCACGTCTCTTGCAAGTGTCGCAGCGGCTTGGAGGTACTTGTCCTCAGGCCTTTGATAGAACGAACCCTCACCGAATGGACCGACGAGGTGGATATATCTCGTGTACGCTGCCACGTTCAGCTCGGTCTCTTGCGGGGCGCTCGGTGGCGATGTTGAGACCGGAGTCCCCACCGTGCCGCAACCGGCGACGAGCACCGCCGAGCTTCCCAGCAACGAACGACGCGTAAGCATTATTCTGTTCCTTTTCGTTCCAAATGCAACCTCGACGCTGCGCTCAATCCCCCTCATGGTCTTGTCCCCATCCCAGTCGCCGGGGAACGACAGCTAGCCGGCCCACTAATACTCGTGCGCGAGGGAGCAGGCCTGATTGACAATGGTCGCTACGTCGTCGCCGCGCCCGAGGCCCTGCGTTAATTCATACATGATTTGCAGCGTCAGCCCGTGCTGCGGCCACTCGCGGCCGTGTTCCAAAGAGTGTTGCACTGCTGCAACTTCCTCCGGACTAATGTCCGGGCGGATGTCTGCCAAGCGCGCGACCGCCTCCCTACCGGCAGGAATTGCCACGTGCTCCTGCATAGCACGGGTGAACCCTTTCAGCGCCACAAACGCCGCTTCCGTGCGTTGCGTCCTGGCGGCAATGCCGATTCCAAGACTGGTGCGTACCGGCCCTGCGGGCACCTTGCCCCTGGGCAGCGCCGCCATGCGAAAGTTCCTCCTTTGATTGAGAACTATGGGAGGGTAGTCGTATAGCATGGCCGGCGGCGTTCTCCGGGAGTAATCCCACAGGTCTCTCATCTCTGCCAGCGGGGAGACCCAGTGCTTGTGCAGCAGGTCGTGCACGAATTGCAGGGCTTCAACCGCCACCGGTTCCGGCAGGCGGCACTGCTGCGTGTCTGCATCGAATAAGGTCGCTTCGTTCTGCCACAGGGCCCAAGAGACCCCACTGGCATGTGCAATCAGGCCCCAGCGCACCACGGTGCCGTCCGGCCTGGACGCCGTGAGCTCAACGGCATTTCTAACTAGCTCGTCCCAATCCCAATTCGCGTCAACCGGCGGCACGCCTTTCAGCGCGAGGTATTCCTCGTCGTAATAGAGCATGAGCGGCATCGCGTCCACTGGCAGCGCATAGAGCGCACCGTCTCGCCGGTACTGATTGAGCACGGTGGGGAAGAATTCCTGATTGAGCTCAGACTCCCCGGCGCCGCTGAAACGGTCTAAGGGCAGCAAGAGCCCGTTCTCGCCCCACCACCGCGCCTGCTCAGGCCACACAGTCACAAGGTCCGCATCAAGTAGCTCTAGAGTCTCGGCAACTGAGATCAGCCTTGCCGCGCGGTCCGCTTCGATCTCTTCATCCGTCATGGGCCCTTCATCGGACACTTCTCGTGGCGGGTAGAAGCTCTCTACAAACCGCAGCGCCAGCGAGTACCCGCCTCGGGCCGGGCCATACGCGTTATCCTCATCCTCCGCGAGCGCTGCCAGCGCCCGTTCGTACCTATCTTCGGCACCGAGAAGTTCACTGTCT
This sequence comes from Chloroflexota bacterium, assembly GCA_965216245.1. GTDB lineage: Bacteria > Chloroflexota > UBA11872 > VXOZ01 > VXOZ01 > VXOZ01. The sequence goes on along the minus strand of OZ244145.1, from coordinate 2,479,319 downwards.
TCACCGTACGGCAAGTTGAGATACACAGATCTCGTGAATGCCGCCACATTTATCTCAGCATCTTGCGGCGGGCTTGGCGGTGCAAGTGGATTCCCTAACGAACCGCAGCCGGCGGCGAGCACCGCCGTGCTGGCAAGTAACGATCGACGTGTAAGCATTGCTCTGCTCCTTTCGCCAAAGTGCAGTGCTTAAACTGTTAAGGCGCCTTCATCCCCCACATCTCTCGCTCCACCCGGCACCGTGTATAGAATCCATCATTACACAGTGGCGCGGTCTGTCAAGCATTAAGAGGGGAAACGCCGCCGCCATAAGTCGGCGCTAGCAAATGAGCGCCGTTTGCGGGCAAATGCAGGCATTCTTTGCTATGCAAGGAAACGGAGCACGAAGGAATGCACAGGATAACTATGATCAAACGCGCGGGAATCCCAGCCTAAGAAAAGGCTAAGAATCTAGGAATGCCTTGCCTTTTCGCGTATAGGAGCGAGTGCCTTCACGCGAGTCGCCAGTGCGTGAGGGGAGCATCCAGTAGCGGAATTGACTGCTGTTCAGACTCGCCGCTACGCCTTCACGTACCGCTCCGGCCCCTGCTCGAAGGCTGCTAGACAGTGACGGCAGCAGAAGTAGTAGACTGTGCCTCGGTATTCCACTTTGTGTTCGGCAGTCGCGGGGTCAACCGATTCATTGCAGGTCGCGCACTTGGCCATGATAGTGCTCCTTTCGATAGTGGGGGTGCTCCAGGCGTCTTGCCGTCGGCAAGGCGTAAGCCTTCGTATTCTTCGTCCATCGTACGCAATTTTCCGTGTGAATTCCATTAGGATCTTGACCAATAAGCGTTCGACCCTTGCACGTCTGCCCGTGCCGCTTCACACTTGGCTCTTGCAATAGCTGTAGCGCGGGGCTTGTCCCCCACACCGCACAATGCACGGGCCATTAACTCTCCATCTATGCACTTTGCTAGATTTCTAGATTCCTCCCCCGTGTCAAGCACGGGGCTATGGCGCGCTTGGAATGACGACCCTCAAACGCACTCAAGTGAATTGAACAACGTCTTGCCTCAGTCCCACAGTTACCCTAAAAGAAGCCTTACAGCCGCCGCAAACGGAGGGAGTTCATGACTACTGACACAGAGGAAAACGCCATTGCCGCTGCCGCCAGCATCGGATTCAGCACGATTCCGATAAAGGGATATAGCACGCCCGCAGCTACTGGAATAAGCACCACGTTGTAACCAAACGCCCAGCCTAGATTCTGCCAAATCGTGCGGCGCGTGGCCAGGGAAAGCGCAAAGGCCGTCTCAAGACCGCTAAGGCTGTCACCCATGAGTGTTATGTCCGCAGCTTCCAGCGCCACGTCAGCACCGGCCCCCAGCGCAATGCCCACGTCCGCGCGGGCGAGTGCCGGCGCATCATTAATGCCGTCACCGACCATGGCGACGACTTCTCCTGCTGCCTGACGCGCTTCGATTGCCGCCGCCTTTTGTCCGGGCAAGACTTCCGCCGAGACGTGCTCGATAGCAAGCTGCCCTGCAATCGCCTGCGCGGTCCGCGCCGCATCACCCGTGAGCATCATCACTGTGAGTCCTCTTTCGCGGAGGGTCTGTATTGTGGGCGCGGCACTTGGTTTGAGCGTATCGGCTACCGCGATCACACCCGCCACAATTCCATCCACGGCTACGAATAGAGCGGTCTTGCCTTCTTCGTGAAACGATCGGGCACGGGCCGCATACTCACCTAAGTCAACGCCGCTCTCTTCCATGTAGGCTTGGTTGCCCACGCGAATCAACTTGCCTGTCACCTCTGCGCGGATACCGCGTCCCGGCGCGGCAATGAATTCCTTGGCCGGCGGCAATGTGAGTGCCTTGGCAAGTGCCGCGCGCACCACCGCCTGACTTAACGGGTGCTCGCTCGCCTGCTCCGCCGCGGCGGCAAGCCGCAGCATTTCGGCTGCGGATTCGCTGTCATTGCTTTGAGGGGAGCTGTCTCCCGGTTCATCATTCCGGCGCAAGCCGGAGTCCATCCGGTCAACAGCGATCACGTCCGTAACCTCAGGCTTGCCTTGGGTGAGCGTGCCTGTTTTGTCCAGCACGACCGTCGTCACGTTGTGCAGGCGTTCGAGGGCTTCCGAGTCGCGCACCAGCACGCCCTTTGCCGCGCCGGCGCCCATCGCGACCATGACTGCCGTCGGGGTCGCCAGTCCCAATGCGCAGGGGCACGCAATAATGAGCACCGCCACGAAAGCCAGCAGCGCCCGCGTAAGCGCCGGCTCCGGCCCCAGAAGATACCACGCGAAAAACGTCACCAGCGCAACCGCGATAACCGCGGGTACAAAGCGCGCGGCAATACGATCCGCCAGTCGCTGCAGCGGCGCTTTGGAGCCTTGTGCCTCTTCGATCAAGCGCACGATGCGTGCGAGCGCCGTGTCCTTTCCTATCCTCGTGGCGCGGAACGTGAAGGCGCCGATCGTATTCAGCGTTCCGCCGACGACTTCATCTCCGGGCTCCTTCTCTACGGGCATGCTTTCGCCGGTAAGCATCGATTCATCAACCGCGCTCTGCCCCGCCAAGACAAGACCATCCACGGGCACCCGTTCGCCCGGTCGCACTTGGACTACGTCGCCCACGGCTAGCTCGGCGACCGGCACCTCGTGGGGTGTGCCTTCACGGACAATGCGCGCCATTTGCGGTTGGAAGTCCATCAATGCGTGGATTGCAGCAGCGGTTTGCCGTTTGGCGCGCGCCTCAAGATAGCGCCCAAGGAGAATCAACGTAATGATGACTGCCGCAGTGTCGAAATACAGCGGCATTTCGCCATCCACTGCTTGGCTGATAAAGAACCCCGGCGCCATCACGGCCGCTACGCTATAGAAATAAGCTGCGCTGGTGCCCATGACGATGAGCGCGTTCATGTCAAAAGTGAGGTGCCTCAGTGTGGCCCATGCCCCCCGGTAGAAACGCCAGCCCACCCAAAACTGCACCGGTGTCGCCAGCGCCCAGAGCAGATAGGGGTTTTCGCCCCACCAGCCGCGCAGAGAGGGGAAAAGCACGCTGCCCATGCTGCCAAGCAGGACCAAGAGCGAGAGCGCCAGAGCGATGCCCAAGCGCGTCTTCATGGCACGCTGCTCGGCGCTGCCGGCTGCCTGCGCAGGCCCGCCGAGGGCGGTTTCCGGCTCATGCCCCACGGCATCCAGCGTATATCCCGCCGCCGCAACGCTACTTTTCAGTGCAGCCACGTCCGTAACGTCAGGGAGATAGGCGATAAACGCATTCTCTGCCGCCAGGTTCAGGTCCGCTCGCAGGACTCCCGGCACGGCCCTGAGGGCTGCTTCTACGCGGCTGACCGCCGAGGCGTCCTGCATGCCGCCCACGCGCAACGTGCGCTTTACTACCGCAGGGGTATAGCCCGCGTCCGTCACGGCATGGGCAATGTGGGCGGGCGTAACCACAGCCGGGTCATAGGTAACCCGCGCCCGCTCCGTCGCCAGGTTTACGGCTGCCTCGCGCACGCCCGGAATTCGGGTAACGGCTTCCTCGATCCGCCAAACGCATGCCGCGCAGGTCATACCCTGCACGACCAGCGAGATCGATTGTTGTTCTTGCGTATGCTCAGTAACCGCCACGGATCAATCCTCTTGATGCAGCGGGCACTTCCCGCCCGCAGCCTTCCCATTATGTCTCGTCTCTTACCGCCGGCTAAGACTATTGGCGCACCGGCGACCCACGCAGCGAGCAACTATGCTCTCCTACAATTATACCACTGGGGGGTATATGGATGGGCAAGATGCGTAGCAAGCGCACATGAATGTTCCGCTCATGCTGCGAGAAGCCTGTGCTGACCACTACGGCAAGCTCAGCACTGACTTGTCCAAGTGCTCAGCACGAATGGAGTGCAGACCCTCTGTGGCTCCTCCAATTCCATCGCGTCGAACTTGGACATGCTTTGGACGAATCTCACTGAAGTCTAGACGAGTCTTGGGCTAACAAACTATCTTGGCAACCAAGAAGCAATTGCAGAATCTTTCGTCGGCTCCTTAGAGAGTTCGTCCTCAAACACAGAGAGAGGGAACGCATGGCATTCCCTCTCTTTCATCCGATAGCAGGATATGTGTTAGGACTCTAGGCCCGTAAAATAGGCAGATTCACCGTAACGCCGGTCTGGACCGCTATCTTGCCCGCCTCCAGGATTTCCTGTCCGTCCCGGTTGAACGCCGCGTCGCACGGCGACTCGATGGGCGTGCCGTTCTGAAGAGCGTGGACGAAATACGCCGGCCCGCTCTGCATGTGGGGTTCCGGCAAATCGGGTACATCAATGATGTCGCCGACCGGATTCTCCTGGGTGCAGTGCTTGACTTGGTTTCTGCCGATCACGGTCACGCTGCCGGCTGTGCCATTGATGACAGGTCCGTGAATCGGTTCCGGGCCAAATCGCGTCCAGGTGGCCTGGCTGACACAGAGCGCGTCGTCATAGCGCAGGAGCAGCACCGCGTTGTCCTCAGACTTGACCGGCTTAACCAGTGTATCGGCCATGCCGCAGACCTGGCGCGGCACCTTGCCGAGAATCCACGTAAAGACGTTAGCCGCGTAGCAGCAGTAGTCCAGCAGCACGCCGCCGCCATCCTGCGGACGGTACCACCAACTATCGAAATCGGCGGTGGGCCCCATGTGCCCGCCCCGGAAGGCAATCTGAAAGACTTGCCCGAGCACGCCCGATTGAGTGATTTCGCGCGCCCGCCGCAATGCCGGACCCCAAGCGGTCGGCCAATTGACCATCAAGGTCACGTCGTGCTTCTCGCACGCCGCAATCATGCGGTCGGCATCTGAGAGGCTGGCGGCAAACGGTTTCTCCAGCATGATGTGAATGCCCCGCGGCGCCAGCGCCTCCACGTACTTCACGTGATCGGCATTCGTGGAACATATGATCGCGGCGTCCGGTTGGCGTTCGTCAAGGAGCCTTTCATATTCGGCAAAAACCATATCGTCGCCGAGTCCACTGCGCTCTTTGGTCTGGGCGCGGTGTTCCGGCTTTGGATCGGCAAAGCCGACAAACTCGGCGCCTTCCAACTCCTGCGTCTGCCTGATTAGACTGTTCATGTGGGTGTGCGCTGATTCAAGTGCGACGATCTTGATACTTTCCGGCATAGTTAATGCTCCTTACGTTGTAGGCCCATTCTCATAAACTACCGGGACAAGCTTGCGCGCACGACCCTCACACACTGATCACGACCAACAGAATGTCGTGCGCCTCCACATTACTCTCTACTCTCCGGCGGCGGCTCTGTCCAAGATAATGACATGGATGTACCTGCCTGGCAACTCACTGAGGTCTTGCGCTGATGCTTCAATTGTGAGCGTAATGATATACTGAATTTGAGATGTTACGCAGAAGGAGAGAAGCATGACGAAGGCATTGAAGCGTGGTGACAATCAAGCAAAGCTGGTAATGTGGAGTGTCGTTGCGCTGGCCCTCATACACATTCTATGGGGAGCGGTGGTACGGGCGACGGGCTCGGGACTTGGATGTCCCGATTGGCCGCTCTGTTCAGGTCAGGTGATTCCGCCGTTCGAAACAGCGGCGGTCATTGAGTTTGTTCATCGCTTGTTGGCGTTGCTCTTGACTGTCGGCGTGATCTGGGTGCTGGTCAAGGCGTGGTTCGGCCAAGGCCGCATGCGCCAGATTCGTCCTACCGTGCTTGTGATCACTTGTCTGCTCGTGGCGCAGATAGTCCTCGGAGCGGTGACGGTACTTACGGAATTGCCGGCCCTGCTCGTAGGTTCCCACCTAACGATTTCCATGCTCTTCATCTCCGCGACCGTATTGGGCGCGGTGCAGGTGCAGAACAAATCGCTCAGCGTCAGTGCATTCCCCAAGTGGCGCGGAATTGCCGCCTTCTCCGCCGGGCTTCTCGTCGTGGTTTCCGGCGCGTTTGTGGTCGGCATGGCGGCCGGCATTGCCTGCCACGGCATCCTGAGTTGCGATGGCGGCGGCGGCTCGCCTCGTGTCCTGGAAGAGGTGCACATGGGCCACCGCTACGCCGCGTACGTATTCGCCATTACGTTGGCTTTGCTGGCGGGCTGGCGCATACGTGTGGACCAGAGCAATGCAAGAATGATCGGCGTCCTCGTAATCGCGCTTTTGGCGCTGCAAATCACGCTGGGCTTTGCGCAGGTATTGATGGGCCTGCCCGACCCGCTGCGGGTGGCGCACGTTCTTACCGCAGCCTTGATCATGGCTTCGGCAACGGCGCTCTTCTTCTGGCCGCTGGAACGCCACGCTGAGCAGCCGCAGACTGCTAACGCCCCCGCAAAATCGCCTGCGCCTGATCCGGCGTGAGCGGGAGCTTGGTACTGCCTGGGCGCAATCGGTAGCTGGCTGGAGAGTCTCTGCCAATAGCGGCCGTCGGTCTAATGGAAGCGTTGCCGGTTCCGGCCCTCGCTGCGCCGTCACCAGTTCCGATTGCCTAAACTCCGGTAGCGCAGGTTGCAGACCTGCGCCCCATCGGTGCGGATTGGAATTCCTACCCACGCTCCGGCACCGTTTGCAACGCCTGCTTTGCAAACTCCTGCGTTCGACGCGACGCAATGCCTTGCGGCATTCCGTTCTCGGCGCGCGAGCTTACCGCAGCAGCGACGAAACAGTAGGGGCACGGCATGCCGTGCCCCTACGTCCTTTGCGAGAGATCAACCGATCACTCAGCTTTGTTCCCGCTAAGCGATCCCAATCGGCCTCCCGCCAACGTCACTGTCGCGCATTGATGCCTCCGCATCGGCCTTCGTCGCGTTGCCTCCTCGGTGATCAATCTGTGAGCGCAATTCGAGGAAGCTACAGGAATGCTATCTAGCGCCAAACCACCCTAACTCCCGTCGCTGCTGAGCGTAGCCGTGGCAAAGATGACGTGGAAGGGCTTGCAGTAGATTACGATGCTCTTGACGGAATCTATGGCGGTGTCAGCCGCAATCTCGTAGTTCTGGCTGCCCACGTTTCCTTTTATCGACCCCAGATCGACGTACCCCTCCTCAATGTCGGCGCGGCTGGCAGGATCAGCATGGTTCACCAGCAGCACGTGAAGCTGCGGGCCGTTGGTCACGCGGAAGTCTTCGAACCGCAAGAGGTGCGTGCCGTCCGCCAAGCGGTAGAGCGTCACCGTGCCGGCCCCCTTGTGAAAGTCATCCGCATCGCGGAACTGGCCCTGTGCTACCACCGCGGGTTGGGCGTCTTGCGCCTGCTCCGGCATCTCTTCTTCCATCTCTTTGTCCGGCATCTTGGCTGCCGCGTCCATTACATCCGCGGCCACTTTCTCACGCTCATCTTCAGACATCTTGTCCATTTCTTCCGCGGTTGGAATCTCGAACGGCAGCTCCTCCTCGACGACCGTATTGAGGAATAGGGGCGACCCAAGCCACCAGGCTCCTGCCCCACCAACCACGACGACGATCAAGCCAATAGCAATCAGCAATGCCCGCTTATTCATGACTTCTACTCCTTTGTAGCGGCACTTACAGCCTTTGACTACATAGTATCACCAGTTCTTACCGAACACGCTCTGGTTTTTGCTAGCTTCAAAACCGTTATCCCTTGATCTCGCCTCAAGTAACGTCGAAGCCTTTGCGTTACGGGAAGGCTGCCATTCGCTAGTACAGGCGATTTGCAAGGCCGCAGCCAACTGCGCACGCGTACGTGTGTCCCGCCCGCGAGAGGCTCGGGGTCGGCGGACGAGAGTCCAAGAAGCGGCGCAGACAGAAAAAGCAAGCCCCTCCAGCGTGGAGGGGCCAAAGCTGTCATTGTCTATAGCTTGCGACTAGAACTCGGGCGCTCCCTGCACGATAACATCATCCTTCGCCACGTCGGCGACCAGGGCCTCGGTCGTAAGCACCATACATGCGACCGAAGTCGCGTTCTCTACTGCTGAGCGTGTTACTTTGAGCGGGTCGATGATCCCCGCCTCTATCATGTCAACGTATTCTCCCGTAAGCACGTTATGGCCCATATTCTTGTTGCGTCGGCTCACTGCCAAGCGCTGTACCTCTTGCACAATCACCGCTTCGTCCAGTCCGGCGTTCCGGGCGATGCGCTTGAGCGGCGACTTTAATGCCTCGCGCATTACCGGTATCGCCACGGCTTCATCGCCTTTTAGTTTCAAGCCATCGAGCGCAGCACTAGCGTTGATGAGTGCAACGCCGCCGCCAGGCACAATCCCTTCCTCCACCGCGGCGCGTGTGGCCGAGAGCGCATCGTCGACGCGGTCTTTCCTCTCCTTCATCTCGATCTCAGTGGCCGCGCCCACGTGGATGACTGCTACGCCGCCGGAGAGCTTCGCTACACGCTCTTCCAGCTTCTCGCGATCAAACTCCGGCGCTCCATCCTGCAACCGCGACTTGATCTGGTTCACACGCACAGCGATCTCGTGGGTGTCGCCGTGTCCCTCGATGATAGCTGTGGTGTCTTTACTGGAGACAATACGGCGAGCGCGGCCAAGATCCTCGATCTCCACTTCGTCGAGGCGTTTCCCGGCCTCTTCAGAAATTAACTTGCCCCCGGTGACGATCGCAATATCTCGCAGCATTTCTTTGCGTCGGTCGCCGTAGCCGGGTACCTTTACCGCTATACAATTCAGTACGCCGCGGGACTTGTTGGTGACGAGCATTGCCAAGGCATTAGCCTCCATCTCCAAGGCTATGATTGCCAGATTCTTCTCGCCACTCTGCACCATGCGCTCCAAGATCGGCAGAAGTTCCTCTAAGGATTCAACTTTCCGATCGGTAATCAGGATATACGGGTCTTCGATTTCCGCAACCATTCGGAGGGAATCGGTGACGAAGTACGGCGAAAGGAGTCCCTGGTCGAACTCCATTCCTTCCACGTATTCCACGGAGAAGCCAAATCCGCTGCCCTCTTCCACGGTGATGAGACCGTCTCTACCAACTCTATCCATCACTTCCCCAATGAGCTCACCAATTTCGCTATTCCCAGCGGAAATGGAGGCAACTTCGGCCACCTGCTCTCTGCCCGTCACCGGCGTGGCAGACTTTCTCAACGATTCGACCACGGCCCGGGCGGCTCGCTCCAGGCCACGCTTCAGAATCATGGGGTTGGCGCCCGAAACGATGTGGCGATTCCCTTCGGTGATGAGCGTGTAGGCAACGGAGGTGGCGGTAGTCGTGCCGTCCCCGGCAACGTCGTTGGTCTTACTCGCGGCTTGTACCATGAGTTGAGCGCCCATGTTTTCGAAATTATCGACCAACTCGATCTCTTTGGCAACAGTGACTCCGTCGTGGGTAACGATCGGGAGTTTATCTTGATAGCCCAACGCCACGTTGCGCCCTTTGGGGCCGAGCGTGGCTTGAACCGTATCGGCAACCTTTTCAATGCCGCTCATCAAGGCATGACGCGCATCTTCGCTGAAGATTACGTGCTTGGGCATCTATGCAGTCTCCTCGTTCAACAAACTATGATTTTACACACCCGGCAAACTACACTCGCTCTTGCCGAGTCTCGGTTTACTTCGTGCGTGCTGTCAAGCAAAAGTGTGCAATAGCACAGTGATTCACCGTACTCTACATGCACTTTAATGTCAAATTACCTCCCATTTGTGCGAGAAATGCCTGTGTTTTCGCTTAATAGCAGCGTATCCCTGCAAGAATACTCCTCTTGGACCATCACACTACTTCGGCTCAATTACCATTCCCGGCACTCCACAGCATTGTGCTCGACTCCCAAGAGCGCAGGCGCGTGCGTCATACGTGCGTCATAGAGGCGGGGCCGTTTTCTGTCGATCGTGCAGGTGCTATTCGTGCGGTAACACTAAATCCACAAGAAGAGTACAATACGAGGGAAAGCAAAGCGAGATGGACTGTATTTGATACCAAACAAGGCCGGAAGAGGGGGAAAACACCGTGGCACGTGCAGAGACATTTCGAGGCTACCGCCGACCCGACGGTCGTGTGGGAGTGCGCAATCACCTGGCGATCCTGCCCTCGGTGATTTGTTCGGCTACCGTGGGCCAGCGCATTACGGAACTCGTGCCCGGCGCGGTTACCACGACACATCAATACGGATGCGGCCAACTGGGAGCGGATGCAGACCTTTTCGTGCGCACGATGGTAGGAACCGGCAGCAATCCGAACGTCGGGGGTGTCATCGTGGTCGGGCTTGGCTGCGAGACGGCGGAAGCGCCCCTGATTGCCGAGGGTATCGCCAAGACAGGCAAGCCGGTGGAGCTCATCGTGATACAAGAGGCCGGCGGCTCCATCAAGACTATCCAACAAGGCGCGCAGATGGCGCAAAAACTCTCAGCCAAGCTTTCTTCTATGCAGCGGGAGGAATTCCCACTCTCAGAGCTCGTCCTGGCGACCGAATGCGGGGGCTCCGACACCACCAGCGGGTTGTCCAGCAACCCCATCGTGGGCGTGGTTTCCGACATGCTGGTGGAAGCCGGCGGCACAGTGATAATTAGCGAGGCCGCGGAGTTCATCGGCGCCGAACACATCTTTGCCCAAAGGGCGCGCGTACCGGAAATTGGCGAGCAGCTCATCGCCGTGGTGCGCAAAGCGGAAAACGACGCGCTCAAGATGGGTGTCTCGATTCGGGGGGCTAATCCAGCCCCGGGCAACATTCAGGGCGGTCTGACGACCATCGAAGAGAAGTCCCTGGGCTGCATCTACAAAGGCGGCACTACCGTCCTGGAAGAGGTGATCGGCTATGCCGACGCCCCCAGCAAGAAAGGACTGGTGGTGATGGACACGCCGGGGTTTGACTCGGAATCGGTGACCGGCATGATGGCCGGCGGCGCGCAGATCTGCCTCTTCACCACCGGGCGGGGCTCGCCGCTGGGCAATCCGATCGCGCCGGTCATCAAAGTGTGCGCCAATCCGCAGACTGTGGAGCGTATGCAGGACAACATCGACTTTTCCGGCGTGCCGGTGCTGGAAGGCAACGCCACCATCCGCGAGCTTGGCGAGGATCTTTTCGACCTCACACTCGACACCGTCAACGGGCTGCTTACGGCTACGGAAATCCTGGGACATCGTGAATTCGCTCCCCACAGGATCGGGCCTACCATGTAATCGTGTAGTCTAGTGTATCGCGCCCATTGGAGGTCCTAAATTCCGCACGCATTTCCGCAACCATGCTCGTAATCCCTTGTCTTGTGCCAGTTACATCCAATTGAATCTGTAATCTGCCTGACGCCTCCGTTGGATAATGCTATGTCGAGCGCACAGTTCTTGCACATATCCACCGTCCCTAGCTAGTAATGTCCCTATGAAAGTCGTAATCATCGCTCTGTACGCCGGTACTGCCGGCGTCGTACACCGCAACCAGGTTGACCCACACGGGGAGGCATCCTTCCTCTACGATGAAGCGCGCACGTTGATGGCGCGTGAGATACAGGCTGCGGTCACCGGAGCGCAGCGGGCGGGCGCAAGTGAGGTCATTGTGCACGACGCCACGGGTCTTGTGCCGTTTCACGAAGACCTGCTGCATCCTGGCGCAACGTATGTCTTTGGCGAGCAACAACAGGTGCGGTTTGCCGAGCTTGCCAACGCGCATGCCGCCGTCCTGCTCGGCCACCCCGCCAAGGCCGGCGCCTGGGGCGGGGTGCTCTGTCAAACAGTAGCACCGAGCATTCAGCGCGTCCTGATAAACGGACAAGACCTCGGCACTATCGGCATCCACGCTGCATTGTGCGGCACACGGAATGTACCTGTGGTGTTGGTGAGTGGCGACAATCACGCCTGCGCCGAGGCGGAGTCATTACTGTCGGGTGTGCGAACGTGCACGACGAAGTGGGGGTTTGGCTTTCAAGCTGCCAAGCTGCGCCCTCCCGCCACGGTACGCGCTGAGCTAGATGAATCGGTTCGCGGCGCGCTTGCTTCTCCCTCTCTCCCCCCGATCTGGGCGCTGCAACCGCCGTATGAAGTTCAGGTTACTGTCACGGACACGCATATCTGGGACCAGAGCGTCTACAGCCCTCCCCGACAGGAGCGTCTCGATGGGCGCAATGCCGTCTTCCGCGGCAATGAACTTCCCTACCTGATCGAGCACATTTGGGAGACTGTGCAGTGAGCGCGCCTAAGGCTCCGCGGAGTATACCGCTGCGGTTTATTCTCATTCCGCTCTTTGTCGCGATGATATCGGGGCTGTTGGCGCTCCTCTTCTACGTGCTCACGCAGAGCGGGCAACTGGCCGGCTTTTCGCCCGGCATCAACCTGGAGCCGAAACTCATCCGCATGGATAACCGCCCCGCGCCGGACTTTACGCTGACGCTCAGCGACGGGCGCGTGGTGCGTTTGAGTGACTTTCGCGGCCAACCGGTGGTAATCAATTTCTGGGCCTCCTGGTGCGCCCCGTGCCGCGCCGAAGCGCCAACGCTGGAAGAGACCCATCAACGTTACGTGGACCGCGGCGTTGTTATCCTCGGCATAAATCTCTGGGATTCCGAAGAGGCCGCGGCTGAATTCCGCAAAGTATTCGGGCAAACGTACCCCAGCGGGCCCGATCCAAATGGCAAAATCGCCATTGAGTATGGGGTTTCCGGCATACCCGAGACGTTTTTCATCACGCCGGACGGTAAGATCATCGCAAAGTTTGTCGGCCCGCTGCCGATCGCAACTATGGAAGCTCTGCTCGAGGAAATGCTAACAGACGAATAGCCTTATGGAATTGGACTTGGTAGTGGAATAACATGAGCGCGACTTCAACCTCCGTGGTGTCTGTCATACGCAAAGTGCCGGTGTTCCTGGAAGCAATCAAGATCGAACACGCGGCGTTTACCTTGCCGTTCGCCTATCTCGCCATGCTATTGGCAGCGGATGGCTTGCCGACGCTGTGGCAGTTCATCTGGGTCTCGGTAGCCATGACCGCGGGCAGGACGGCGGCCATGTCGCTCAATCGCATCATCGACCGTCACCTTGACAGCCGCAACCCGCGTACCGCCATTCGCGCCCTGCCCCAGGGGATTCTCACACCGCAATTCATGTGGGGCGCAAGCATCGTGGCCCTGGCGATAATGGTACTGGCCGCGGCCATGCTCAATCCGCTCTGTGCGCTGCTTTCGCCGGTGGCAATCTTCTGGCTGGTGGCCTACTCCTACACCAAACGCTTCACGTGGCTGAGCCACTTTGCGCTCGGCGTTTCCGGCTCCATGGCCCCCATGGGCGGCTGGATTGCGGTAACCGGGGAATTCGCGTGGAGCACGGTGCTCCTGGGAGCGGCCGTAGTAACCTGGATGGCGGGTTTCGACATGATCTACGCCTGCCAGGACTACGACATAGACCTGCGTGAGGGCCTCTACTCCGTGCCTGCCAGGTTCGGCATCCCAGGAGCGCTCATCATCTCCGCCCTTTCCCACACAGCCACCGCTCTGTGCTTGGCGGGTGTGGGCCTGCTACTCGGTCTCGGCCTGTTCTACTGGCTCGGCATCGCGGCCACGGCGGCCCTGCTGACCTGGGAGCACCTGCTCGTAAACCCCCGCGACCTCTCCCGCATCAACACCGCCTTCTTCCACGTCAATAGCTCCCTCTCCGCCGTGTTCTTCGTCTTCGTCGCCCTTGAGACATTCGTCGTTTTACCCTGATCCTGCTGCCACCTTGGCCGAGCAATCGACGATACCGAGTGGAACGGCACTCACACCTCCCTTGACTAAAGACGTCCAGACGTCCATACTAGTGAATACTATGGAACAGGATCAGAATAGACGTGCACCCGGACAAGTACGTGACGGCATACTTCAGGTGATGTCGTTCACCTCAAAGGGCCTGACGGCTAAGGAGATAGGAGATCGAGTATCACAAGTCATCGGTCCGGTCAAGGATTCCTCCGTTAGGTCCTATTTAAGATTGAACACGCCGCAGTTTTTTACCCGAGAAGAGCGGGGAGTGTACACGCTCCGCCATGATGCGGCTTCCTCCATACAACAGGAGATGCCGGCCACGCGCGCTCTCAAAGCCCCGGTATCATTTGGGCGCGCAACACTGCATCACGCCGACTGCTTTGATTGGCTGCAGCAACAACCAGACACCAGCATTCACGCTGTTGTCACTGATCCCCCGTTTGGCCTGCACGAGTATACGGTCCAGCAGCAAGCCAAACTCCGCAAGGGAAGAGGCGGCGTATGGCGAATTCCGCCCTCATTCGACGGCCATATTCGCTCTCCAGTGCCCCGGTTTACTACATTAAGTGATGAGCAACTCAAGCACATTGAAGCGTTCTTCTTCGTGTGGGCGCGCCTACTGCTACCGAAACTGGTTCCGGGCGCCCATGTGATCGTGGCGTCCAACCCCCTTGTTTCGTACTTAGTGTCAGCAGCGCTAGCAGAGGCCGGATTAGAGCGACGGGGAGAGGTTGTACGGTTGACCATGACGATGCGGGGGGGCGACCGCCCGAAAGCGGCCCACAATGAGTTTGCAGGCGTTAGTGTCATGCCCCGTTCCATGTGGGAGCCGTGGCTTACGTACCGCAAACCCATTGAAGGCAGAGTGCAGGACAATCTTCGGCAGTGGAAGACCGGTGGCTTTCGCCGACCTAGTCAGGACAAACCGTTTGGCGACGTGATAGTATCGGCACCCACGCGCAAAGCCGAACGTGACTTAGCCCCTCACCCAAGCCTGAAGCCACAGTCTTTTCTCCGGCAGTTAGTACGGTCTGTACTACCGCTAGGAGAAGGCATCATCCTCGATCCATTCGCGGGTGCAGGGTCAACTTTAGCGGCCGCTGAAATGCTTGGCTATGCAAGCATTGGCGTAGAGAAGGATGAACGCTACTTTGACATGGCTACCGCTGCAATTCCGAAGCTGATTCGCTTTTCGCCAAATGAGCGTCAGTCCAAGCGGTAAACCCAGCTTTCACGGAGTTTCCGAATGCCATCCCTATGGAGCGTTGCGGTTCGAGTCCCAAGCTCACTTCGCGGATTCTTGCGAAAGTCCTCAATGGTTACGTGACCAAGATAGGTCTCAGTGAATGTCATCGGCTGGCGATCTATCGCAGGTTCGGACTCCATGTCCACACGGTAGACAAAGACACACATCCATTGGTCGCGCGCCCCGTGCGTATCAACAGCTCCCCCTGCCTTCCGCGTCGTCTTCACCTCCACACCCTCCGTTCCAGCCTTGACAGCATTACGGGCATAGACTCCTTGGACAACGAGGTCTGGGTGACCGTTGTGATATTGGTTTTCACTGAGCACTCGGGAGTGTTTTGCAAGACTGGCCGTCAGCATGTCTGACAAAACTCCCGATAGTATCGCGGGGCGCAACATGTCGTCGAGCCGTTGCAGTCCTCTACCGATGAGATGGGCATTGACGTCATACAGGAAATCGTAAACATCCTGCATAGCCATCTGAAAGTCCTGTACGCGCAGCGCATAGGGCAGTTGCAACTGCTGATTGAACTTTGTTACGTCAACGGTGTTTCTCGTGATTGGCATTAGATGCTCAGGGCATTGCGACTGAGTGCCACGGGGAATGGGTGACCGCCCGCCTGGGCCTTACACAGTACGTTACTGCAAGGTGCTGAGGCTCGTCCACCCTTACAGGTCGATCCAGATGGGGCTTGACCAGGCGAGGGCGCCGTCGAATTGCTGCACGCGCAGATAGTAGTAGTCGCCTGCTTGGCTGGGGTTCATGTCGGGGAACTCTTCGCGGTAGTCGTACGTGCGGTTGTGGACGCCGGTGTCCGTGGTAACGAACTGAAAGAACGGTTCGCCGTTCTTGATCAATTCCACGCGCTCCAGCTCTGCCGTGCCGGCTACGTCGCACACGATGTGCTTCACGGTGTCGGCACGTGCCAAGCGCAACGACTCGCCCATGAACGCGCCGTTGATAGAGAAGCGTAAGATAGGTCTGCCGCCGAGGGTAGCGTAGCAACGCCGCTGGCGGATTGCGTTGTAGATCGACTCACGCTCCAGGGCAGGCGCAAACACCGCCGTCAGTCCCGGCAGCCGCTGGCGTTTTTCCTGGGCCGTGAACGAGCCCGGCCGCGCGATATTCGTATCCGTTGCGCCCACGAAGCCAAAGCGCAGTTTTCTTCCCAACCCCTCGCGTATTGTGCCCCCTACTCCCGATGGCAGCGCCGCGTACGGCGCGCCGAAGTACTCACCGTTCCCTTGCTTGGACGCAATCTCCACGCAGGGCATGGTCTCAGGATCGAAGAGTTCCCAACGGAACCCGCCCAAGGTACCCCGACCCAGCGGGAAGGCGGTATGGTGGGGCACGCCGAACCACTCATGTCCTGCAAGCAGCGCTTTGAGGTGAGCAGGGGTCATCGCCGGATCGCGAAAGCTCGTGGGATAGACAAGCGGCGCCTCCAAACCGGGGAAGAAGCCGTTGAGATGCCCCGTGGTGTGCGCCCACTCGAAACCCAGCAACGGCACGAACCGACCCGGCGCATCGAACTTCCGCGCCTGCGCCAGACGCTCCTGCCAGGAGCGCTGGACGAAGTCTTCAACCGTTTGACATTCGGGATAGCGCCGCCGCCACCACGGGTGCAGCCACTCGCCCGCGCGCGTGTAGTGCTCCACATGCGCTACGAAGTCGAGCCGCGCCTCATCGCGCGCGTAATGGTAGAGGTCTTCGATCTCGCCGTACGCGTGGCCGTGAGAGGTATGCGCATGCAAATCGCCCCAGAAGATGCGGTCGGAGGGGTTATCTTCGGGGAGCACCTCCACCGCATTGCTGAATCCTACGGTGCCACTATTGGGTTGGCGAACGACGAGGCGCAACCGCCCGGTGGGCGGCAGCTCTTCGGTGAGCAGTACGGTTGTGCGTCGAACAGCGCGATCGCACTCGTTTAGGGTGATATTGGGAGGGCACTCGACGCCAATTACAGGAGAGATAGCTGCGGGTTCGGCCAATGGCGCGACCGTGTTGCCATGTTCATCTACCGCCTTAACGACGAGCGTGAATTCCTCTCCTCGTCGAGCATGGCTTGGGGCCAAGACGTCCAGACCGACCGCCGCCGCCGGCAGCAGGTCAACGTACGGTGGCTTTGCAACCACCTCGCGGGCACCTGCGCCATTCTGCGGCACGTAAAGAATACGAAACCACTGGCGGAGCGCCGCCAGCGTCATCTTGATGCCCGGCCCGCCGGCGCGCCGGTCGCCGTACGTAAGACAGAGAGTGTCTCCGGCGGGAAGCAGCTCTGCCGCGACCATGCGCACGTGCTGCCCGGCCACAACGCAGGTCACGCGCCTTCCCGAAGCGGTCTCGGCAGTGGTGTATCCCGCCTCTGCCGGCATGAGGTGCTGCAACACCGGCCAGGACTGCAAGCCGCGCGTCGCAGACTGCACGACCAGGGCATCGCCCTCACACAACCCCTCGGGGCCGAGGCTCACTCGCATCGCCACGCACTGCCACGTTCCTACCGTAGCCTGCGCTGGCGAGCAATTCGCCGCCACTACCGCGTTGGAACCCGGTCGGTGCGCCTCCAGGATTGCGGGGTTGAGGGGAGTCCATTCGTCTGTATAGTGCTCTATCGCACTCATTGCCGTTCAACCCCATCGCCTTGCGCCGCGACGATACGGGCCGGTCATAACTAGCCGTGCCTTCCCCATGCGACCACAGCGCCGCCTCCGCACGTGCCTAAACCAGCCGTTTACATGCCGAGGCCGCGCAAAAAGTCGCTTGTTATGTCAACATGAAAGATGTGGCCGTCGTCGTGGGATTCGCAGCGCACATTGGAGCAGTCGGCGAGGAAGTCGCAGCTATAGTGCTCTTCTGCCTCAAGGCGGTAGATCACGTGTTCCTGCCTGCCGTAGGTGAAGAGGAACTGCGTGGGCGAAGCCTTGATTTTCTCTCGCACGTTCTCATTGCTGTAGGCCTGGCCGATGCCGGGGATGATGATCTGGTTGTGCCCCGACCAGTGGATGCGCTCCATGATTACGGAAAAGCCGGAGGCAATGACCGCGGCCGTGGGTTGCGACTGCAGAGACGTGAGCAGTGCCGCCCCGCCGCCTTGCGAAAGCCCGGCAACCACCACAGATTCATGCCGCCCCTGGAGGTACTTGGTGATGGCCATGGCGCTCACGACGTACGCCGCGGAGTAGGAGGTGGCATTGTTGAGCAGCCAATTCACAAAGAAGGCGACGTTGACCTTGCCTTCGCCGTTGTGGAAGGCCAGGCAGTCCTCGTTAGGCTTAATGAACACGTAGTTCATGAAGCCCTCGCCCAGCGCGTCGATTATGCCGTCGTGGTAGCTCGCCGGATCTTTGCGGTAGATCGGCTCGGAGCAATTGAGACCGCTCCCAGGGATGATCAGCGAGGCCGGCCGGTCCGTCTGCGGGGCGGCAGGCGCATAGGCGTAGCCGTGATACGTGGCGCCGCCAAGGGTGTACGTAACGCGCAAGAGGTGCGTAGCCCCGCCATCGAGCACCAGCGACTCCGCCGACTCGATTTCCAGGTTCTCGTACGCCGTAAAGAAATGCTCGACCGGCATGAGCAGAGTGGCATTAGCCTCGTATATGTCATCGAGCGTCGTCAGCGCCGGATACAGCATCTCGTTCTCGATAATCGGATCGGAGAACGCGTGCTTGAAGATTTCTTGTTCCGGCCCGCCATAGGACTGTTCGTTCGCAGAAGCGTTCATCTCAATACTTCTCCAATCTCTAGGGAATAGTATAATTGGGAACGGTTATCTTCGGTCGCAAATTCTGGAAGACACTCTTGTGAAGGACTTTACTAAGCCACTCTCACAATCGCTGCTAAACATTGAGGATAAGAGGCGCTCTAATCTGTTTCCCTGGCGCGGTCAATTTTCTCCTCAGCTAATCGAATACTTGCTCAAAGCCTATTGTGACACTGGCTCAACGGTACTTGACCCGTTTGCTGGCAGCGGGACAGTGTTGCACGAAGCGGCTTTAGCGAAACTGGCTGCCTTTGGGTACGAGATTAACCCTTCCGCTTGGTGTTTCAGCAAGCTCTATGAAATTGCCAACGTGCATCCCATGGAGCGCGAAACAACAATAAGTGAACTGCGGCGCCAAGTCAATTCTGAGTTTCCGATTACTATTTCACGCGAGGATGAGCCGCCGCTTGAAGACATTGAACGGAGGGTGGTGTCTATTGGTAAGAATCTAAGCCGCCCTGCGAAGATTCTGCTTAATGCACTCGTAGTGATTCTGGACGTTCACAACAGTCACGTCACCAATAGTTTTGTGCAAGGCAAGTACGCGGCTCTATCTAAGTTAGTACGGAACCTTCCTTATTCAGATCAGAGGATAGAGGTAGACCTTCAGGATGCCAGAAACTTACCATTGGACGACAAGGTTGTTGACTTTGTCTTAACGTCGCCGCCTTATATCAACGTCTTCAATTACCATCAAAACTATAGACGCTCAGTAGAAGTACTCGGCTGGAATCTACTGCGGGTTGCGCGATCGGAAATAGGCTCTAATCGAGCTAATCGAAGCAATCGCTTCTACACTGTTGTCCAATACTGCATTGACATGGCTAATGCGATACACGAATTAGCTCGGGTTCTAAAACCATCCGGTCGAGCCATTATGATTCTTGGTTATCAATCCAAAGTGCTCGGTGCCACGTTCTACAATGCGGACATTCTTGCGCAAATCGCGCATGGTTCGAGGATGTTCGACGTTATTCTTCGTCAGCATAGAGTATTCACGAATCGCTTTGGCACATCGATTCGCGAGGACATTCTGAATCTGCAGAGAAACGATCAACAAAGTGGCTTTGAATCTACTACCAAGCTAGGACGAGATATCGCGCTACAAGCTCTCGCTTTAGCACGGAAGACCGTACCTGAAGACAATCATGCCCTACTTGGCGATGCAGTCTCCCAAATTAGTGAGATTACCGGCACACCCTATTTTGACGGAATATCCTACGAAAAATACCAGTCTAGAAAGGACGTAATGATGGTGAAGGAAAGGGGAGTATCCGCATGAGTAGCGCTGCGCCAAACCTGCCAACGCCACACAGTGACAAACTCAAAGCGCTACTCAATAATCAACGACTACCTGAAGCCGATAAATCGAGAGTGTGCGAGGCTTTGCAACGCTATAGGCAATGGATTAGCGAGCTTGAGAATGTGCAAATTGGACGTAAGGATGCGGTCAAGCAGCTAGTCTATGCGACTAATCACTATAAGAACTTTGTTGAGCTTGACCTCGTATTCGACAGTCCCGAAGACTTCCTTTACAGACAGAAAGGCCAACTCAAACTAGACAATACAATTCTAGAGGAGTTTTTGCCTCAACTGCTTTACCGAGCACTGAACTTGGCAGACAGAAGTCTTGAATTTGGCCCACGCAATACGTACGCTGGTCTAAGTTTCACATCGTCACTTACCAGTCCTGGCGCAGGCGGCCGCCCCACTCTTCGAACTAAGAACCAAGACTTTATTCTTGGTAAACGCCTTTACCTAATGACATCATGACATCCTTCAACGAAAACTTCGAGGACAGTGAGCGCGTGGAATCCCATCTCGGATATGTGTGCATTGAGTGTAAGACAAATCTAGATAAGACCATGTTTCAAGAAGCAGTTGCCACCAGCCGGGACCTCAAGATTGCAGTACCGTCGTCCCTTTACTTTCTTGTCTGTGACTACCTAGATATGTCCCCAGTTTCCATAGTGTCTACACAGATTGATGATGTTCTAATTGCGAGGAAAGCCAAACGTATCCCTTCCAGTATTCGGCAAGCGTATCGGACCGCGAGAGAACGACAACAAAACAGAAGCGAATACGTTACTTTTCTGAATTCTTCTCGATACCATGCGGACGTATTCCAACGTCTGGTTGACAGTGTGCAACTCATGTTTGACGATAAGTGCCCTGACCTGGACAAGGTATTGAAACAGGGTCACTTCTAACTGGGCCTCAACCGTACCTGCCTTGCAGTCGTTGTCCTACCGCACACCGGGGATCACGCCCTCTTGTTTCAGAAGGCCGATAGTGCGGTCGAAAGCCGCAGCCGCTTCGCGCACATCTTCCTCGGTGTGGGCAGTAGAGAGCATCCCGCCGTCCCCCATCAGATCGACGCCGTTGACCTGCAAGCCACGCTTCATTTTGCCGTAAATCGCCGGATCGGCGTCCCGCATGGCGCTAAATGGCGGCACCTCTGCCGAGCCAAAATCCGCGAGGCGAATCTTCTCGTGAGGATTGTGGGGGTTATAGAGCAGGATGTGAAACATTGAGTACGTCCCGTAGACGCACCCGGTTAGGCCGTGAACATCCATAACCTGGTTGAATTCTTCCCGTAGCATGGCCGCCAGGTCATTCACGTGGCGAGCGGGCCAACCTTCGGCCACGATGGCCAACGCGGTTGCACCGGCGGAGGCCGAAAGCGGGTTGGCATTGAACGTACCCTGGTGGCGGACCTTCTTGCGGGCGTTCCACTCCGGTACATCACGATATTCGAGGTGGGCCATGATGTCGGCGCGTCCCGCCACGGCCCCGCCGGGTAGACCGCCAGCCAGGATTTTCGCCAGTGTCGTGACATCGGGAATCACGCCGGTGGCCGCTTGCGCCCCACCCGGCGAACAGCGAAAACCGGTGATTACTTCGTCCATGATGAGCAGCACGCCGTAGTCGAGCGTGAGTTTGCGCACGGCAGCAAGAATATCAGGGTCGAGCGGATACGAGGAGTACCCAGCGCCGGTGGGCTCCATAATGACGGCGGCAATATCGGGGTCATCCCGCAAGACGGATTCAAGACGGTCGAGGTCGTGCACCGGGAGCACAAGCATTGAGTCAGCCGTGCCAGCCGGGACTCCTGCAGGGGGCGGTTCTGGCGGCGCTTCCACCACGACGTAATCGTGCCAGCCGTGGAAGTGGTGCTCAAACTTGATGATCTTACTCTTGCCGGTATACACGCGCGCCAGCCGCAGGGCCATCAATGTGGCCTCGGTTCCGGAACTCGTGAAGCGCACGCGCTCGGCGGAGGGCACGAGCCGCTGCACCCAGCGGCCCCACTCGACCTCGCGTTCGTGTGCCGCCCCGAAATGCGTGCCGCGCTGCATCTGTGCAGTCACGGCCTCGACGATATCGGGGTGGCCGTGACCCAAAATCAAGGCGCCGTGGCCCACGAGAAAATCGATGAAGCGGTTGCCGTCGAAGTCCCACTTATACGCGCCCTGCGCCCGTTCGACATAGAGCGGAAAGGGCTTCTGGGCGCGGCCATCATGGGTTGCGCCATTCGGAAATACGTTCACGGCTTCCTGGAAGCGCGCGGCTGATCCGGCAAACTGCCGCGTGAACTGTTCGTCTAGCGTTAGACTGGATGACCCGACAGTCGTGCTCATGGCGCACTCTCCCTGGGATACTGAAGCTACACGCTCTTATTGTAACGAAACTATCATCATACCGCGTGCCCGTCGTCTCGAGCCTAGCTGGGCACAATCCCCTGCTCGGACAAAATCTCCTGCAGACCGGCAAACGACTCGCGGCTGCCCTGCTCGCGTGTGCCGTTTTCCGGGTAGTAGTGGGTCTCCAGCGACACCACGCCTTCGTAGCCGTCGTCCGCCAGTGCCCTGAGTTGTCCCGCGTAGTCCACCTTACCCGCGCCAATGGGCTTCCATACAGAACTGCCGTCGGTGCCCAGCACCGCATCTTTGACGTGCACGTGCACGATCCAGGGCTTCACCGCCGCGTAGCCGTCCGGATAGGGCCGCGCCTCGCCGGAAACGTACGCATTCCCCGGGTCCCAGATCACCCGCAGGTTTGGCGAGTTGACTGTCTCCATCAAGCGCGCAGTCTCCGCGCCGGTACCGATGTTGCACGAGCGCACATTTTCGAATGCCAGCGTCACGCCAGCGGACTCCGCCATGCGCACCGGCAGTTCCAGACGCTCGAGGATGGAGTCCCAGTGGGCAGAGAGATCGCCTTCGCGCCAGAACGAAAAGCAGCGCACAAGCTGGCAATCGAAGAGCGGCGCAATCTGGATTGAGCGCTCCAAGACCGTGATGTGCTCGTTGTAGGCGTCCAAATCATCAATGGGACAGCGTAGGAAGAGCGAAGCAATGTCGCACACGGCAAGGCCTCGCTGCCGCACCATGTGCAATACCTGCGTCAGCTCGTGGCTGTCCAGATCGCAGACATTCTTGTCCCACATGCTATGCAACTCAACGGTGCGCACACCGAACTCCTCGATCACGTCGAGCGCATGCGCAAAATCCTGCGAGACTTCATCGGTCATTACCCCAAGTGAGAACATGGTTTACCTCGTGCATTCGTTTCAAAGTGGTCCCTACAAGCCAGATTGACCGCTAGCCATCGTGTAGCGATTCCAACAACGCTACGCTGGTGTCTACGACGCGCCCGGCGCTGTTCGGGGCCACGGCGGCGGGGAGATTGTAGTGGAAGTGCGCGCTATCGACCTCGTAGCCGCCTTCGGGATAGGCGGCGGCGGTGGGGATGTAGCCGACGTCGCCGTTTGTGTAACCCAAGTACATGGTATGGTCAAACGGCGAGCGTTCCTGCACCGCTTGCGCGATCTCGATGAAAACCTCACCCGCGCCGCCGACCAAGGCCACGTCGCCGATGCGGAGCGCCTGCACTTCGAACTCGACCTTCCCGTCCTCCGCGAGCGGCGGCGTCCAGTAGCGGAGGGCAGGGGTACGCCCACTTAACGCTGCCGGCGGCTCGTTGGGTGTATGTAGATCGAGCGTCAGCGTCTCCTGCGCTGCTCCGAGTGTGGGAGCGAGTGGTTCCCCCTCGGCGAAGGCCATGTGCAGTCCGTTGAGCGAATACACTTTCAGCGCCTCTGCGCCCAGCGCGCTGCCCACGCCCCAGAGACGCTCCCGCATGTCGACCTCGGCGCGTTGCCCGATTGGATTGATGTTGCCGCACGCGCCTTGGAGAAAGAGCATCGTCGCGCCGCTGGCGGCTTCGAAGAGGCCGCGCGCCACGCCCACGAAGTCCGCGGAAACGGCAACGCTGGGCGGTTGTATCACCACCGGATGACACGCGTAGTGTACGAGGGCAGCAAGCGGCTCACCCTCCGACGTATCTACGCGCAGTAGCTGCACCGTCCTATCGATAGCGCCGCCCAGGTTCTCGCCCATGCCTGCCCAGCCGGCCTCGCTGAGGAGGCGCCGATTCACGTTCACCGCCACACTGCCTGCCCCGTGCGTAATGCGGCACGCCTCCAGACTTTGCTGTGCTAGTTCCACCGTACCGGCAATAGCGTGAATCAGCGTGGTGCAATACGCCCGCTCGTGAGCGAGCATGTCGTCCCGGATGCTCGTAAATGGCCCTGAATGCGTATGGGACGTGTTGATGAGGACGTTGGCAGGGTTAATGCCCGTACGCTCCGCAATTAGTGCGCGCAAGGCCACGACTTGCTGAGTTGGCAGGCCGCAGACGTCGCAGGTAATAATCGCTATGGAGGTCTCATCGTTGGCGAGCACGAGAGTTGTCGCGTAAAGGTCGTCGAGGACTGTGTCGCAGCCGTGCTCTCGCCCGGCAAACCCACACAGCCATGTTCCTAACGGCGGCGTAATCGTCGCGCGCCCTATCCCGGCCAGCAGCCCGTCAGCCATCAGCACTACCTTTCGCCGCAATTGCGGCCGCTTCATTCACACCAATGGTACTGCCCTGTCTATGCCCTTGATGCAGCCACCCACCTCGTAGCCGTCATCGGGCAGACTATGTGGGTCACATTATAGCGAAGGCAGCGTATGCATGCCCCTAGCAGCGTTGCAGCAGGCCGCAAAAGAAAGCGCCATACATTGTGTCGCGGCAGCCGGGCAGTCTTCATGGGCGACTCAACGATGCACGCGCGCCCGGTAAACACACTCGCAACCGGAGATATTGAGAGGCTCTGGACGGTCGTGTGTGACGCCCCGCATGCTTCTGCAGGGGCAGGGCCAAACAACCAAGGCGGCCGGCAAGAGTTCTGCCAGCCGCCTTGGTCAACTTCCACATCAACACGGCATGGCGCCATGCAGTGTTCAGCGCTATTCCTCTGCCTCTCCATACCAGCCCGAGCCGAAGAACAGTCCATCGTGACGGACAAGCCACGTATGTTTCAACGTGTCCTTGTTTGTCTCCGGGTTCAGGAAGACGTAGTCTATCCACTTGCCTTCCTCGGTCGCAGTCAGGAATTCAGCGCCGTGGTCATAGCCTCGTACATCGATCCGTTGTTCCCTGGTGCGGCCTATGTGTTCGGGATTGGGATGCACGATGGTGACCTGGTTCTCATCCAGGACGAAGACGTACCACTGACCCTGCACGCTCTGCGGGGACTTGAAGTACTCGAACGCAGCCTCACGCCCTTGGGCATCGTACCGTTGCATTGCACGGTGCACGAATGACTGGGTGTATGTAGCGTCGTCTTCTGCTTCGGCTCGCTCGTACCAGCCGGAGACGAAGATTAGCCCGTCGTGCCTAACCGCCCAGGCATGCTTTTGCTCCTCATAGCCGGTGGACGGGTTCAAGAAGTAGTAGTCCACCCAAGTACCGTCCTCTGTAGCCTCGACGAGCTCAAGGCCATACTCTTTGCCGCGAACATCAACGCGTTGTTTGGGAGAGCTGCCAATAAGTTCGGGACGAGTGGGATGCACCACGGTGTTGTCGTTCTCATCGACAATGAAGACATACCAGTCACCATCTACGCTCTCCGGCGTGTTGTAGTAGGCAAACGTGGCTTCGCGTCCGACCGCGTCATACAGCCGTATCACTTGATCGATGAATGCCTGAGTGTACGCCGCCGGATCGGACTTGGACGCGCCGTCTTCATACCAGCCAGAGCCAAAGATCAGTCCGGCATGCCGTACTACCCACGTATGCTTCGACTGGAACGCGCCTGTGGAAGGATTAATGTAGGTGTAGTCTGTCCATGCTCCCTCCTCCGTGGCCGCAGCTGCTACTTGCGTGCCCGCCGGGTATCCACCCGGCCCCAAAATCTCATTTGCGTGCAGCCCGACGTTCGCGGGTACCGCAGCATGCGCAATCATGGTGTCACTCTCGTCGGCGATGAAGACGTACCACGCTCCATCTACGCTCTCCGGCGTATTGTAGAACGCTACCGTGTCTTCAAGCCCTATAGCGCCATAGAGCCGAATTGCCTGCTCTACGAACGCTTGGGTGTACGCCGCCGCACCGGACTTGGACGCGCCGTCTTCGTACCAACCGGAGCCGAAGATCAGTCCGTCGTGCCGCACTACCCATGAATGTTTGAGCTGGAATGCCCCCGCCGCCGGGTTAATGTACATGTATTCTGTCCACGAACCCCCTTCAACGGCCGCTGCTGCGACCTGCGCGCCGGCAGGATAGCCGCCCGGCCCCAGAATCTCATCAAAGCGTAGCCCAACGTTCTTCGGAACAGCCGCATGCGCAAGCACGACAACGTTCTCGTCACCGATGAAGACGTACCACGCTCCATCAATACTCTCCTGCGTATTGTAGAACGCTACCGTGTCTTCAACCCCTATCGCGTCATAGAGCCGAATAGCCAGCTCTACGAAGGCTTGTGTGTACGCCGCCGGATCTGACTTCGACACGCCTTCTTCATACCAGCCGGAGCCAAAGATTAGCCCGTCATACCTGATCGTCCACGTGTGTTTCCACTGGATCGACTCCGCCGCCGGATTCAAGTACGTATAGTCAACCCAGGCCCCCTCCTCGGTAGCAGCACCGGCGATCAGTGCTCCCGCGGGATAGCCATCTGGACCGAGAAGGTCCTGGAAGCGCTGCCCACGGTTCTGCGGCACGGTCGGGTGCGCAATCATCACGTCGTTCTCATCACCGATGAAGACGTACCACTCGCCATCCACACTCTCCATCGAGTTGTAAAAGGCAACGGTCGCCTCAAGTCCGTGTGCCTCGTAGTAGGCAATCGCCTGGTCCACGAAATACTGGGTATATTCCGCGGGCGCAGTCGCGGGATCGGGCGGGGGCTGAATCACTTGCACACTACAGGAAACAGCGACCGTGAGCGCCGCTGTAGCCACCAAAACCGCAATACCGCGTCGTATCCGGCTAAGCACTGATGTCCTCCTCTTTGAGATACCGAAATAGATTCCTATACAAACTTCTTCGTGCAACGAACACCTTTAAGTATACATAGGCACCGACTGGAGTTCGCCAACATGTAAACTCTTGCCGCGCATTTTGCCAAGAATGCTACACAGAAGTCACACAACAGTGTCACAAGGTGTGTGGGCGCCTTCCCTGCCCATCCCTGCACAGTGTGGAATTGACGACCTATTTCAATCCATAAGATCGATGGATTTACCCTGTGGTGTGTTGCTTTAGTCAAGAGTGCCATTAACGCCAAGACGCGTACTGACCGGTC
This sequence comes from Chloroflexota bacterium, assembly GCA_965216245.1. Classification (GTDB taxonomy): domain Bacteria; phylum Chloroflexota; class UBA11872; order VXOZ01; family VXOZ01; genus VXOZ01. Next base: position 2,452,076 of record OZ244145.1, on the reverse strand, counting down.
CGGGGGAAGTTGCAACACCGAATACGCGCGTCTTGGTGCCGCAGTCTTGACTCGCTCTACCAAGCCGAAATGAAATACTTGGTCTAGGTGCGCCAACTCGCTATGAACGACTCGGTGTCGATGCCGTCCGGCAGTTCATTGAAATAGTAGCGCATGGGCCGTGCCTGAAATGCAGGCTCGAACACATCCACGTCGCTCTGAAGCGCGGCATCCATACCCTTGAACCGGCTCCACAGGGTCGCCGCTTCCTCAGCGGTAAAGCGTGCGGTGAAGTCCGGTCCCCAATTCAGGGTAATGGCGTGCTCTCCCTCAACCCACCGATGGAGATCGTCCAGCGGGCCGTGATTGGGGTCCTTCAGGATGCGCATCTGCAACGCCACCTTGGACAAGCAAATCGTTAGTGTAGTTCTGCCGTAGGGGCCTGCGCCCGGCTGCAGAGCATCCAAAGCGGCACGGTAAGCGGGATCATCCTTTGCGATGACGGCGCGGAGTGCTTCCTCCGTCGCATCTTTCATGCGCTCGCCGCGTGCGGCGTAGGATTCAAACCGCTCACGGGCCCAAGGAGCCAGACTCTCGACAAAGCCGGTTTCCGGGTACGTTCCGTAAATGGCGTGGCCGCCATGGAGGGTGCGCCGCTTTTTTGTAGTGTAATTGCTGCCGGTGTGGTTCAGATAGTTGATATAGATAACACCGTCTCCGGCGTTCAACTCCACCGGAATGCCCCCGGTAACCGGCGCGGCGCGGTCTTTGAGCAACTCGGCATTCTCCTGCTCGGTGTTGCGCCTGCGATGGCTTTCGGGAATGACCCACAACACGCTGTCGTCATAAAGTGGCACGTTCCACTGGGTATATCTGGGGCCGTTCTCCATGAGGTCTGCTGTAAGTGCATCCAGCGGGGCCATGTCCACGGGATGGATGTCCCGGTGCCAGCCGGTGCCGCCGGGCCAATCGCGGACCGGATTGCACATCATCATCATTTCGGTAATGCAAGGCTCGGGTTCGCAAAGCAACTGACTAGCTATTTCCAGGGTCTCATCAGCGACCCAAAACTCTTCCACGACGTTGGCGGTCTCTGCGTCGATGAGACCCGGACGCTTCATCATGACGCGCGGCTGGCGGACCTTTTCATACTCGCCGCCCGGCGGATCATCCGGACCGCGCTCACGCGCCCAGTTCACCTTCTGCCGCTCCAGCATCGTCTCGCAACTGGCGCGCATGGATTCCAGTCTGTCCGCGGGAATAAGATTGCGGAAAATCAGGTAGCCTTGATCCATAAACTGGTCTCGATTTACTATCATGACGTTCTCCTTGTGGTAATCCACGTCCGTGGAATGTTTGACTGATGCGCAACCTGTGCCAGGCACCCGGTCTAATCTTGTAAGTTGTGGCGAATCTAACCTACAACATGCGGCTTGTCAAACACTCTTGGCGGTGCGTCAGCCCCCAATTAGCAATCATATGAAGCAATTCAGTCCCAACTTCACACACAGAGATCGGATCGAGAAGAATTCTCCCTTTCCGGTCAGAATGCCCACAAACCTGAGCGCCTATGGGTTGACAGTACCAGTGGCGGAACACAATTGTTCCTAGTATATTTCCGTTCGCTTGGGGTCCTCGTTGTGAAGTAAAATGACCGAGATAGACTTAGGCGGAGCCTGCAGATGCCCAAATTGTGATCGCATCCCTGCGAATGAGTGCAGCACCAATTACCTAAACCCCTTTGCATAATTGGGATCTAAAGACCGCAGCTTGGCTGACGAAAAGAGAGTATTATCGTCATAGCGTGCGGGAGCGAGTATCGCGCTGATTGGAGGCCTTTAAAGGCATTCTCAGCTAAAGTCGATTGGATAAGTGGGCAATTTACCCAACGCAACGATAAAGATTTCGAAGGAGCGATTAGCGCTGATGCCCAACCGTAGAAGGTCATACAGGCGTGCCGACCTACTTCTATTGTGGTCGCGATCAGGTGGTTTCTGCTGTTTTCCGGACTGTAGCGAACTGTTAGTCCGGCAAGCCAGCAACGGTGACCAATCCGCCATTCTCGGAGAGATCGCCCACATAGAAGCAAGTAGTGATTTTGGCCCGAGGTCTAATCCAAACCTTTCAGATCGACAACGGGATGAGTATTCAAACCTAATTCTGCTGTGTCGAAACCACCATCGACTTGTCGATGCAAGAGATAGTACTTACACCGCAGATATGCTGCGGGGCTGGAAAGAGGACACTGAGACGAGGTTTTGCGAATTGCTAGCGCAAGGAATGGTAAAAGTAACTTTCGCAGAATTAGAGACTATAACTCAAGCGCTAGTAAACAGAAAAGGGATGTCATCAGTTTCAATGTCTGTAATTCCGCCGTTGGAAAAAATGAACCGCAACGGACTGACTGAACGGGTACGGAATCTCTTCAGTATTGGACTTCTTCAATCTAGTCAGGTTCAACAATTCGTTGAATCAATGAGTGGAATTGATATCACTTTTGTAGGGCGATTAACTTCGGGATTTGTAGCAGAGTATCATCACCAAAAGCAAACCGGGCTGGAGGGTGATTCCTTATTTGAGGCGATGAGGTTGTTTTCAGCACAAGGAAGAACAGATATAGAATTTCAATCTGCAGGACTAGCGGTCTTGGTTTACTTATTTGAACGGTGCGAGGTATTTGAAAAATGACGGTCTTGCCGAATAAGCATGTAACTACCAGCCGTTCAATAGTTGGGATAGGCGCACTATTGCTCGACCGCATAGAGACATCATCGACTTTGAATGGTCTTTGGGAATCAGTCAAGAGTGAACAAGAAGTTGGGAGTTTCAGCACTTTTGTCCTGGCACTAGACTATCTTTATGCCATTGGAGCTATAGATTTCGTAGAATACTCCATCGTTAGGACGCCGCGATGATCACTGCGATTCGCTGCAATATGGCTTCATTTAGAGAGGTCAGACTTCAGCCTGGATTCAATGTTGTGTTGGCGGACCGAACGAAGGAGTCCACGAGGACGGACTCTAGGAATGGTCTGGGCAAGACTACTCTGATTGAAATCATCCATTTCTGTCTTGGCGCGCAAGCCCGTAGTAACAGTGGACTGATGGTAGAGCACCTAAAAGGGTGGAGCTTCACGCTAGAAATGCGCTTAAATGATAGGAAACTCATTGTTACCAGAAGCACTGACAGGCCCAGCCGGGTTGAGCTCGATGGAGACATTAGCGGCCTTAGTGCCGCAAATAGAAGCCTAAACGGAACATTCATTCTGCGCGTAAATGAATTGAATGCAATACTAGGGCAACTTCTCTTTGGACTTAAAGAACCAGAGCCGACTTCCAAGTATAATCCGACCTTTAGAAGCCTCTTTTCATACCTAGTTCGGCGTGGCAGAGATAGTTTTGCCTCTCCATTCACCCATTACAGGGCCCAAAAGGAGTGGGACAAGCAGGTCAACAACGCTTACCTGCTAGGTCTGGCCTGGGGGCACGCTGGCCAACTGCAGGAACTAAAGGACAAAGAGAAACTGCTCAATGATCTTAAGCAAGCAGCTCAACAGGGGTTGTTGGAGGGCATGGTGGGTACTATTGGAAACCTTGAAGCAGAAAGAGCGCGCTTAGATTCCGAGATCCAGCGGCGATCGGAAAGACTGCTTAGGTTTCGTGTGCATCCTGAGTTTCAAGAGATTGAACAAGAAGCTAATGAACTCACCGCCACCATCCAGCAACTATCAAATGCTAACCTCGTAGATGGCAGACTCGCCAAACTCTATCGCGACTCTCTTGAGGTAGACCAAGAACCAGACATGGCAGAAGTACTTCAAGTTTATGAAGAACTAGGTATAACTATGCCAGACCTGGTTCGGCGTCGTATTGATGAAGTTGAGGAATTCCATAGGCAGATCTTGGCAAACCGTAAAGCTTACTTGGATTCCGAAATTCAGAGGATCGAATTCGATAGAAGCCAGCGCCAGCTCCAGATACGGGCTGCGATTGATAGGCGAGCAAAGTTGCTTGCAGTGTTACAGTCTCACGGTGCCTTGCATGAGTACACTCAGTTGCAGGAATTGCATCTGGAAAGCGTTTCTAGGCGCAATGACATCAGTATTCGGATTAACAACCTCAGACGATTCGAGGAGGGGAAGAGCCAGCTAAGGGTAGAGAGGGAGCTTCTTCTCCAGGCCGCACGAATAGACTTCGAGGAAAGGCGAGATTCCAGAGAGAGAGCTATCAATTCATTCAACTCAAACTCCGAAAAACTGTATAGTGCCCCGGGCAATCTGGTAATCGATGTAGCCGACACTGGCTTTAAATTCGATGTGGAAATAATGCGTTCGGGTAGTCAGGGCATTAACAACATGAAGATCTTCTGCTACGACCTCATGCTTGCACAGACATGGGCGACCAAAAAGCCTATGTCGGGCTTGCTTATTCACGATAGCACTATCTTTGACGGCGTCGACGAGCGGCAAGTTGCCCAGGCACTGGAATTGGCTCAAAGTGAGGCCGAAAGTCGGGGCTTTCAGTATGTTTGCACCCTCAACTCTGACACGTTGCCTTTCGACGAACTCTCTCCTGACTTCGATCTGGACGAGTTTGTAAGGCTTCGAATTACCGATGAGTCTGAAGAAGGAGGACTACTGGGAATACGATTCTAGCATTTTAACAATACCAACAAAGGACTGGGGCGCAACTTGAGAGTTCACACAGCCGAATTCGATCGACGTGTATTACTGTCGGAGCCCAACTTAATTCCGGTTGTACTTGAACAGGTGCATCTGCCAATCCATGAACGGCATTAGGCCGGTCGCAACGAAGAGCGAGAGTGCGCGTCGTGCGTTGATCGGCTCTCCTGCATGAACAGCGTTGCATTGGAAGCGGTAGGTCAGACCTCCGCGTTCCTCCTCCGCCGCGTACTGCTGCAGACATCGCAGGTAGTCCGGTCGGGCAAGATCAAACGGGACCCAGCCGGTGCTTGAGATAACCCCGCCGTAGCTGAATTCGGGCACCTCGTCGCACAGTCGCTCAGCCCTCTGGCCATAACGAGATGACCCGCCGAGTAATACAACGCCACCCGCTGCCATGTACTTCCGCGCCCCCTTAAGCACTTCTCGTCGGAAACCGAAGCCGTCGTCGTGTTCGCTGGCAGGTGGATTTGCAAGCACGAAGTCCACACGCCTCACCAGGGAATCGAGTGCACGGCGAACGCGCCAGTCCACTGGCGAGTATGAGTTGGAGACAAAGAACGACGTCTTGTCGTTGACGGCGTTGCATGAGGCGTTCTGGCGGGCGATTGCCACACTCGTCTCGGAGATGTCCAGCCCGGCCACGTGAAAAACATCGGCAATTCTGGCTGCTGTGATCGCCAGACACCCGCTCCCGGTGCCCCAGTCCAGCCCGATGCCCTTGAGCAGGCCCTGGTTTCCCACTATCGCTTGGACCGAAATCAGACTTGCCGGTGACAAGGCGAAGGTCCCCGGGGGGTGCAATATGCGGACATCACCCAGACCGGCCATCATAGGCCCGGGTAGTGTCGTTTCATTGGCCGTCTGAAGGGAAGCATACATTGGCATTCTCACTGTGCTACCTGGATACTCTGGCGGCCCAATATTTCCGTCGTGTTCCCTGGATTATAATTTCACAATACATCACTTTCAGGAGAGAATCTAGTAGTTTTCGTAGGAAAATTCTGAGATCGAAAAGGAACGAATCGCTGGTAGTGCGGGTGGGTCATTTAAACTGACGAGCGTGGGTCAAGGGAGCCATGGCGGCCAGACGAATGTACTATACGTATACGGATTGACAGGTGGCCTCAATGAGTGGGGTTTTGAGTTGAATCTCAGCACGAAGGTTCTAGCTATCGTACGGTCGGGGTTGCCAGGCTGTACAAAACCCTGTACAGACGCCCCTAGTCGAGCCCAGCGACAATTCGTTCGGCGAGCATCAGCGTCGGCAAATTCGTGTTGGCTCTTGGGACGGTGGGCATGATCGAGGCGTCGACGACGTGGAGACTCTCTACGCCGTGGATCTTGCCCGTCGCATCCACTACCGACGCGGGGTCGGAGGCCGGGCCCATCTTGCAGGTGCCGACCGGGTGGAAGTAGTGGACGCTGTTGCGACGGAGGTCCTCGGCGGTAACCATGCCGGCCGTTTCGTCTAGCTCATCGCCGATCAACTCAGCAAGTTGAGGCTGGCGCGCGATCTCCCTGGTCAACGCAACACCATCCAACAGCACCGCCAGATCGTTGTCACTGGGATCAGTGAAGTAGCCGGTATCGATTGCCGGGTTACTGCTAGGATCGCTGTCGCGCAGCGTGAGCCGACCGCGGGACCGCGGCGCCATGTTCGCCACGTACATCGAGCACTCCCAGCGTCCGTCCCCGTCCGGACCGGCTGCAGTGAGCGGGGCGACGTGCAGGTCGAATGCCTCGTTGCAGCGGCTGCTGCGCGCCTTGGCAAGGCTTTGCTCCGTGAAGACGGTCTTACCGGCGGCAATGCAGTCTGTCATCAAGGAATCGAAGAGCGGCGTGCCCTGGTGCGTCATGCTGACGCCCGGATGATCGTGCAGGTTGCGGCCAACTCCGGGAAGGTCGATTTTAGTAATTATCCCAGTCTTTTGTAATTCATCTGCCGGGCCGATGCCGGAGCGCAGCAGAATGGCGGGGGAGCCGTACGTACCCGCACATAGATAGATTGCCCCCGCCTCAACCGTCATCCTCTCTCCTTCGCGGATGAAATCAACCGAAGCTGCCCGCGAGCCCTGCAGGTTGATTTTCTCTACCAGCGCGTCGCCCACAATGGTCAATTCTCCTTGGTCGCGCACCGGGTCGAGATATGCGAGCGCCGTGCTCCAGCGGACGCCGTTCCTGATGTTGATCGGCGCGATCGCCGCGCCGGCGTCCTCATCAAGGTCATTGAGATCGGTTGAAAGGGGCATGCCGACGCCAATCATGGCTTCCAGGCACGCGCCGTGGAGCGGGGTTACCTCCTCCGGCGCGAAATCCCGCACGCAGAGTCGAGCCGACGCCTGCCGGAAGAAGGGAAGCACCTCTGCGGTCGACCAGCCATCGTTGCCCGCGGTAGCCCAGCCATCGTAGTCGGCGCGGCTTCCCCAAATGGCGATGCAGCCGTTATGCGCCGAGCAGCCGCCGATCACCTTGGCACGCTGTAGCGCGTGGCCCGGTTGACCGTTTGCCGCCGCACTCGTGAAGGACCAGTCGTGGGTGCTGGCGAGCACGCGACCATCCAGTAAGTCGCTCGGCCACCGACCCTCCGCGAGGCTACCGTAGTCGGGGCCGGCCTCCAGGAGCAGTACCGACCGGTCGCCGCGTTCCGCAAGCAGACCCGCCACTGCCGCGCCGGCCGTACCGCCGCCAATTACAACTGTGTCTGTGTAACGCGGAATCTGCGACGTTCCCATTGTAGAAAAGCAGCCTCAAAAAGCACGAATACGGCGAGAATGCGAGCCCAGGGGCAAAAGGAGACGACCAGGACGATGTGGCATCATCATAGACCCGCTCTTGGAGCCCGGTCAACCGAATTGTAGTCACGAATTGATACGGTTGGCCGCCTACTTAAGTACGAGCGCCACATAGAGTTAGAGAGATACCTCCGATGAAAGCCTTTGTCCGGCGCCAGACCCCTCCCCCTCCCCGAACCGCCTCGCCTTTTGGGCTCGTTCACGGCCAAAATCGCGGTCGTTTCGTTGTGCGTACGCGCCATTGGGTATATCATCGCCACAAGACCTTGCAAGCACCGAGGAGGCGGCCATGGGCCAGCGGCACAGCCAAGGGGGAGTTGCGACCGACCCTGGAGAATCTCTATCCTTGTCCAGCGAAACTGTCAAGCTTTTCGAAGAATCCTCTCAGTACATGCCGGGCGGCACGTCACGGCTCCACTACTACTATCAACCGTATCCTATCTACGCCCAGTCCGGTAACGGCTGCTACCTGACCGATGTCGAGGGCGTCGAGCGCGTCGATTACCTCAACAACATGACCGCGTTGATTCACGGCCACGCCAACCCGATAATTAACAACGCCATCATCGATCAACTGCAGCGCGGTACGGCCTTCTCCGAACCGGCGGAGCCGGAGCTCGACCTTGCCCGTCTGCTCGTAACCCGCGTCCCCGCTTTGGATAAGATTCGGTTTGCGAATTCCGGTACCGAGGCCGTGATGCTGGCGGTCAAGCTGGCGCGCACATTCACGGGACGCAGCCGGATTGCCAAATTCGAGGGCTTCTACCACGGTTACTACGACTATGTGCAGGTCAGCTATTCCTCGCAACCGGACTCGTGGGGCCCGGCGGACGCCCCCCACAGCGTGGCCAGCAGCGGCGGACTGGCCGACTCGGTTGAATCCGACGTGCTAACGCTGCCGTACAACGATCGTGAAGCCGTGACCCGCCTGCTCGAACAACACGGTGCAGAAATAGCGGCGCTGCTTTACGACCCGCTCTGCAACCGTTCCGGCTTTCCGCTGCCCCAGGACGATTTTCTCGCGTTCTTGCGCGAGATTACCCGCGACTACGGCATCGTGCTGATTTCCGATGAGGTGATCAGCTTTCGGGTGAGTTACCAGGGCGGGGCCGCCCGCTTTGGCGGCGAACCAGATCTCACGGTCTTTGGCAAGATCATCGGCGGCGGACTGCCGATTGGCGCCGTAGGGGGCAGTGCCGAGATCATGGCGCTGCTCGACCCCACCGAGGGACCGCCCGCGCTCGCCTCCGGCGGCACGTACAGCGGCAACCCACTCTCCGCGACGGCCGGCATTGCCGCCCTCACCCAACTCACGCCGGATGTGTACACGCGCTTGGAAGCCTTGGGCGATGATCTGCGCGCCCGCGCCAATGCGGTCTTTGCCGATGCGGGCGTGCCCGGCCAGATCAGCGGGACGGGTTCGCTCATCATTGTCGTGCCTACGGATGCGCCAATCGTCAACTACCGCAGTATCCCCAAGGGGCCGGTCGCGGAGGCCCGACTGCGCGGCCTGCATCGCGGCCTGCTGGATGCGGGGATTATTGTCTCTAAGGAGGGGCTGGGCGCTCTATCGACGCCGATGGGACAGGACGAGGTCGACCGCTTTGTCGCTGCCTTGGAGAGTGCAGTGCAGCGGGTTGATTTAGCCTGATTTTCTAGGCGGAAGTCTGTAGGTGAGCGATTGCGGGTCTCCGCGTTCCAAGTTCGAGGCGCATTCCCGTCGTCACTCCGGCGAAGGCCGGAGTCCAGGGGGCGTAGTTAAGATGGATTCCGGCTTTCGCCGGAATGACGGCCCCAAACGCTCTTCCACGCGGTAAAGTGCCCACGCGCGAAGGTGATGTCTGCGATCTATCCCCAAGGACAGTGACAGGAAACGCAATCGATGCAACCAAGTGGAACGCACTATCGGGCATTGCTCACCGACATCGACGGCACGCTTGCGCCCTATGGCGTGCCGCCTCCGGCGCCAGTGGTCACAGGGCTATCGGCCGTGGCGCAGCAGTGCCATGTAAGCCTCATATCCAGCCGGGACTTTCATTACGTTGCCGCCATGGCCGAACGCTTCAGTCTCAAGGGACCGCAGGTTGCCGACGGCGGTGCCCGCATCTTCCGGGCAGAGACATTGGAGACGCTCGACTGCATCTATCTGGAATCGGAGGATGCCCACACGTTGCTGGACGCCGTAACACAGAGCCCGTATTCCTTCTCCGCCGTGGACGACACGACAGTGGTTGAGGCCGTGGCGGACATCCGCCACTGGCGCATTACACGCATCACGGTGCTGCCGGTGCCCACGGCTGACCTGCCGCGCTTTGAACAGCTCTTTCCACCGGATAGGCCGGTGCACGTGACGCGTTTTCCGTATGAGCCCGGTAAAACGTGGGGTGTGGACGTCACCCACAAGCGCGGCACCAAGGCGACCGCAGTCCACCGCTATGCGCGCCTGCTCGGCTCCACGCCTGCGCAGATCATCGGCATCGGCGACGGTCCCAACGACGTTGAGTTTCTCCAGGAATGCGGGCTGCGCATCGCCATGGGCAACGCCCACCCCGACCTCAAAGCCATTGCCCACTGGATCGCACCCGACGTATCGGAGAACGGCATCCTGGCTGCGCTGGAACGCTACGGCCCGTATCTGATCTAAGAGTCCTTCTGTGATTCCAATAGATTGAGAGAAAGTGCGTCTCGTTTTTCCGTACCTATAGCCGTATCGCGCTTTGAGAGGTGCCCGCGGGAGTGTACTATTGATTCTAAATGAAGGAGTACAAACAAGAAAGAATTGCCAGGGCCAGTCAGCCAGTTAGTAGAGTAAGAGCGTTTGAAGGAGGGCTTCGTGACCGCCGAGATTGCAGTCATGAACCAGGAAGCAGTAGCTCTCGCTGCTGACAGTGCTGTCTCTCTTGCGGACGGCGAATATGGGGAAGTCACAAAGATCTTTACGTCAGCAAACAAACTGTTTGCTCTTTCACAACACCATCCAGTTGGCATAATGTTCTACGGCAATACACGCCTTGGAGATGTGCCATGGGAAACAGTGATCAAGCTGTATAGGGATTACTTGGGTACAGATAGCAAGTACACAATTGAAGAATACACTGAGGACTTTATCCAGTTTATTGATGTACAGGCAAGCAGGTTTCGGATAGATAGAGGTGCGGCAAGATGGCCCCGTTCTGGCATCGTGATTGCCGGATTCGGGGAAAGGGAAATATTTCCTGCAGTTGTATCTTTAGAAGTCCTTGGCTTCAATGGGCGACTATCGTATCGACTTGAAAAGCCGACCATAGCAATCCAAGGTATTGGAGCATCGATTCTGCCGTATGCACAAAAGGAAGTTGTCCACGGTTTCATGGAAGGGGCCGAACCATCGTACAGAAGAAAGATGCTGGACATATTTGAATCTATGTTATCTAGGCTCTTGGCTGATACTATTGAAGGGTCCGACGATAGGATATCCCGGGGTCTGAAAGACGCATTGCGAAGTCTCTATCAAGAAATAAGGCGTATGGAGCGTGACGAATACGCGCTACCCGTCCTACGAACTATTGCTGAGATGCCAAAGAGCGAATTGCCTGCAGTAGCGGAAGCATTGGTTGGCCTACAATCTCTCAAGAGGAGAGTTTCCGAGGAGCATGAGACCGTCGGTGGGCCGATCGATGTGGCGCTGATTTCCAAAGGAGACGGGTTCATCTGGATCAAACGCAAACACTACTTCGATCCAGCAATTAATCCACATTACTTTCAACGCTTCAAAGGAGGCAATGATGGATGATCCACGGACCGGCCAACCGAATGACGATGGAGAGAATCCAAGGACTACAGAAGCATCCAAAGAGATTGATAACGATCCGGAAGCAATAGCAAATCGCGTAGTAGACGTCTTTTGGGAAAGTTTTCACGCCGGTAAAGATGGCGATTCCTAGGGAATTCCCTTTACTCAGATTTCCAGTTTTGCCGTACCAGTTACTTTGGCGCACTCCCAAAGTGAGTAGGTAGGGCAAGAGTTTCCCAAGAAGTGACCGTCAGATCGAGCCAACGAGACTCCGTCAACTCTTGCTACCCTTTGCCAATCGGCCAAGAAACCTCCGCCAGCATTGCGGTTATTTCGGGTGCGTCCTGATTGCGCATGCGCTTTGCCGTTGAGAGTACAGAGGTGCCTCTTTTGTTCTCTGCAATTGCATCTGCGCCGCGCTCTAGCAGCAGGGCTACTGCCTCGACCTGACCGGCGCGCACTGCGTCAAAGAGCGGGGTGTCACCCTGGAGGTCTGCGGCGTTAATGTCCGCGCCGTTAGCCAGCAGGACCTCCATGCTGCCGAGGAATCCGGCGGTGGCGGCGCGGTGGAGCGCCGTCTTGCCTTTGTAGTCGCGGACGTTCACATCCGCCCCAAGCTCCAGCAGCGCCTGTATTTTCTCCGGATGTTCTCCTTTGTCGCCACGGCTGGCAACCACCAGCGGCGGCCAGCCAGGGCGGCCGGCATTGACGTCATAACCGTGAGCAATTGCCAACTCCGCCAGTGCGCGATTCTTGGCGGGGTCCCCTAACGGAAGTTGACCGGCGTCGGCCCCGTGCTCCAAAAGCATCTGAACTAAGTCCAGTCGGTTGCGGCCCACCGCAATGCCTAGCATACGCGCGCTGTGCGAGCGAACTTCCGCGCCGCGCGCCAGCAGCATTGCAACTGTCTCGCTACAACCGCCGCTGAGCGCATAGGTGAGCGGCGTGGCCCACGTGCTGGGCATGGGGTCGTAGACCAACCGAGACCCCTCTTGGCGCTGAGAATCGTGCTGCGGTCGGCCACGCTCCAAAAGCAAGGGGTCATCATCGAGAAACGTGCGGACAGCCAAAGTGTCGCCCAGATAGGCTGCGGAATGGACGTCAACAATAGCGTCCCGCGCCAGCAGGTAATCGGCAAGATCATGCCGCTCCTTGACCCTCGCCACGCAGTAGCAACTGATCTCCACGTAATGCTGGCTGTAGTGGCAGGCGCTGGCGTTCACGTCGGCGCCACGTTCGATCAGAAACTCCGCTACCGCTTGCTTGCCCCCATACGCCGCTTCCCACAGCATCGTGCGCCCGTGAGAGCCGACGGTCTGCACCCAGCGAGGGTCGGCCTCGACCAAGGCTTGCACCGCCTCCAGGTCACCGCGTCCGGCGGCAGCCACCACGATCTTGAGAAAGTCGCTCTGCTTGCCGGTGAGAATTATCTTTCCCATCGATAACCGCCTTGCTAGCGGTCTGCAGTTCGCCGTACCCAAAGCGATCGGACAAGCATTCCCGCGACGAACAGAGCGCAGAGCACGGCAAACCAATCGCCGGTGCGCGTATACAGCGTGCCGGAGTCCTCCGGTACGGGAACGGTGGCACGGAGTACCGTGCGATCCGGCTCCAACGCAGAAGTGCTGGCGATGATTTCACCGCTAGGCAGGATTACAGCGCTGCCGTAGCGCCAATCCGCCTTTACAATGGTCACGTTATTCTCAGCGGCGCGTAGTGCGCCGGCCGCCACCTGAAACGGGCTCATTTCCACCCAGTCATGGCTCGTGACCGCAATGAGCTGCGCGCCGTTGGACGTTAGCGTTCGCGCCACGTCGGGAAAGTCAGAATCGTACGCCATCATCGTGGCAAACGTACCCAGCGGCGTGAAGAATACCGGATGCGCGCCGCCGGTTACGCTTTCCTCTCCCACGAAGATTATGGGATGTCTCTTAGCGTACACGCCGAGGAACTCTCCCTGAGGAGAGACCAGCACTGCTTCATTGCGGAAGCCGCGGGGATCAGTGTCCACAAAGTAGGGCGCAAAGAGATATGCATTCATCTCACGTGCGAACTGCGCCAGGCGGTCGCGGGCTTCAGGGTCGGCTTGCACATCGCGCCAGACCGTTGCCTCCGGCCAGACGATGAGGTCCGCGCCCTGCGCTTGCTCGCGTGAGAGTTGCTCCACGTCGCTCCAAGCCAGCGCGAAGTAATCGCGCACGCCCTGCCGGACCGACATATCGTAGTAGTCGGACATGTCGATGCCGGGCTGCACGAGCGCCACTTCTATCGTCCGCGGCTCAGTCTGTGCTTGTTGCACGGCGGTAGAATCCGTTTGTTGCGCAGCGAATGCCTGCACTGCCGAGCCAAGGAATAAGCTGCCCAGCAAGACTGGAATTGCCAGTGCGGCCATTCCTGCAGCTCTCGCGGGAAGGCGCGCCAGCAAGCGAGCGAGACCAACCACGATGAGGACATTGACCAGGACGATGCAAAACGTCAGTAACCACGGGCCGCCAAACCGCGTAACCACCAATGCGGCCGGTGCTGTGTGCTGTGTTGTAAAGAGATTGCCCCAGATGTGGCCAAGCTGCAACCGGTAGCGGACGTACTCAGTGAGCGTCCACACAGCGGGCGGCAGGAGCCAGAAGTACGGCTTTACCTGCGCCAGCGAGATTGGCGGCCCGATCGGTACGCGCCCGAAATAGAAAATCACAAAGAGAGTCGGGAGCAGGATGACGCTCACGAACAACGCCGGTGAATCTAGAAAGAGAATCGGCGGGAAGTCGCTGCCCCGCCACGCCCGGCTCGTGAGACCGGGCGGGAATGCCTGCCACAGAAGAACGCCCATAAAGAGGACAAAGGTCAATGCGCTGGCGGCCCGGGCAGCGCGGGGGCGCGGCGTGGGAAGTGCCAGCGGCAGAAACATCGGCACGAGTGCCACCCACGCTAGGAACCAATAGTCATAGGGAGGAAACGCCAGCACCAGTAAGGCCGCAGAGGCCACAGCACTCGCGAGTATGCTCACTACACCGAGGAGTGTCGAATGTGTCTTCATTGTTCTCTTTCGTCTTTAGGCGCTTTGCCGCCGAATCATCACCTGGCAGCGGGCATGGCACGCAGTCAGGTCCCTCCGCTTGCGCTCACGTCTCTATCTTAGCTTGCCGGCCGTAAGGAGGTGCAATGCGAATTCTTCAACGCCCGGCATCCTTCCAGACGGTCTCAGCGCGCCCGGAGCATTCACTCTCTCTGCTCTTCTGCCGGGAGTCGCCGCACTTCCTACCGGCAACCCACTCTGCCGCCACACGCTTCCCTAGCATTTTGACCCGTACGCGTCCTTAGCCCAATGCCGTACAATACATACTAGAGTGTGCAGCGGCGTTGCCGCGGCGCAAGAATCGGCTCGCTGCGGGTCCGGCGGATTCGGTGTCCTTCAGACCAGGTGGCAAAGTCCATCGGAGCGGCCGTCATCCTAGTTGCTGAGGGACCGAAATTCTCGCTGATCTCCCAAACTAGCCGGTAGATCGCCGGCCGAACTCCGCAGGAGTGTTTTGGCGCCAGGGCTCTTTACGACCAACATTGTAGATGTGGCAATGCATTTAGGGGTTAGGTGAAGCTACGGTGAAACGCGACGAGTATGCCAAGATGTTTGCGCTGGAAGACCGCTACTGGTGGTTCAAGTCCAAGCGCCTGTTCTTGCAAGCAGCTCTGGGCACTGTTGACACGCGGCTCCCTGCCGGCCCGCGCATCCTCGACATCGGGTGTGGCACCGGCGCTGTCCTCGAAATGCTTTCTTCCTATGGAGAAACACATGGCATCGATGTCGAGAAAGCAGCGCTTACCTTCTGCGCGGAGCGCAACCTTGGTAACCTAGTTCAGTCCAGCGCCACGGCGCTCCCATATGCTGACGATGCCTTCGACCTGATTGTGTCTGCCGACATGCTGGAGCACCTGCGCCATGATGCGCCCGCGGTCCGCGAGAGTGCCCGCGTGCTGCGACCGGGCGGCATCTTCCTCTGTACCGTGCCCGCGCACCCAGCGCTCTTTGGTAAGCACGACCGAGCTCTCCACCACTTCCGGCGCTACTCCGAGCGGTCTCTCAGGCGAACAATCGAGGGTGCAGGCCTACGGCTTCTTCGTATCTCACCTACATTCGCTTCAATCTTTCCGCCCGCATTGATCGTGCGGGGTCTTACGAAACTCTTGTCACAGAATGCTAGAGAGGAAGAATCCCAAAGCGACTTCCTGCCTGTACCGGCCGTGCTCAATGCGTTGACTGTCGCCGTGCATCGAGCCGAGGCCCGGTGGCTGGCGCGACGCAATCTGCCTTTCGGCCTTTCTTATCTCGCAATTGCGGAAGTGCGGGACACGCAATAGTCCGCCGGCCCCACTCGCGCAGCAGAGCGGCAATTGACATTCGCCTTGCCGCTGAAGGATAATAGTGTTTCCGACAACTATTCTATCCACGCGGAAAGGGATTGACGTGGAGCAGCCTGTCTCAAATTTGTGGCTTGCTGAAAACATGTTCCAGCTAGGCGGCGTGCGCTTCGGCGACTACACGCTAGGCCGCACGACCGTGCATTCGCCAATCTATATCGACCCGCGAGTCTTGGTGAGCAATCCACACTCGCTGCGCGCCGCCGCGCAGCTTATCGCGCAGGAGACAAGCTCCGGCCAAGCTATGCGCAATCCCAAAATTCGCCCCTTCACCCTTGTGGCAGGTGTTCCCTTTGGAGGGCTGCATCTCGCTACAGCCTTCTCCCTGGCGACCGATGTCCCCATGATCTACGCACGCAGCGAGGCAGGAGAGCACCGCATCGAAGGGCGCTACGCTGCGGGAGAGACCGTCCTTATCATCGACGACCTCATCACCTCCGGCGGCAGTATCTTGGAAACGGCGGCTATCTTGCAAGAGGCGGGTTTGATCGTGCGCGACGCTATCGTCCTCGTGGACCGCGATCAAGGCGGCGCGGCGCGCCTTAAGCGACACGGATATACCCTCTACCCAATTCTGCGCCTCGAAGTGATGCTCAACCTCTATATGTCCAAGCAATTCATCACGGAAGACCAGTACCGCCGCAGCCTCGAATACATCCGCACTCACCGCACGGCGGAAGCGCTTGAAGAGACCTCTTCGTAATTCTGTGGCAATACCCTCAACCAACTTTCCTCTGAGAACATGATTGTTCGCTGAGAGTTGATAATTTCAAGGTAGTCTGCGCTGCGGCACATCAGGAACGAGCGATCCCGGAGAGCCTCATTCCGGCCTGAATCGACAGTGCCTTTCCATGAACTACAAGCGTCCACTAAACTGGGAGCGACGAGGGCGGTAGAGCGGCTTCCAAGCGATACACGATGCTCCCGAGGTAGGTAGCGGCAGTTTTCGTCAGTCGAAGAGGAGGAATTGCTATGCGCAAGGTAGTTCTGAGTGGAACACCGTATGAGATGGGTCTCCAGCAAGGGAAAGCATTTGCCGATTTGGTTGCGGCGGCCATTCAGCATGTAGTCCCTGAAGGCAGATTTCCTGCCGACCACACAGCGCGGGTGCTAGCGCAAGTGGAACGCAATATGGAGAATGTCATTCCGGAGGCGCTGGAGGAGCTACACGGCATAGCCGATGGCGCGGGTGTCGCCTTTTCAGATTTGCTCGCATACAATTCCTGTCAAGAGTTGAGGCGCACGCAAGTCGGCTGTACGAATTTTGTGCTCGTCACCCCTGACCACGGCATCGTGCACTACAAGTCCAACGACGTGAGCCTCGAAGTCCTTAAGTTCCACGTTTACTTGGAAGCGCATCCCGCAACCGGTCATGACTTTATTGGCGTCACGTGGGCCGGTACGGTGTGGATGAACGGAGGCATCAATGAGGCCGGTCTTACCTATGGCGGCGGCAGCCTGCCCAACACTGACTCAGACTGGGACTACGGTGTTCCTGCCAACATAGCCTTACGCTATTTTCTACAGTATCCCGATGATGTTGATGGCGCGATAGCTCTGGTTGACGGCACGCCCATCATGGCCCACGGCCACAATCTGGCCTTTACCGATCCCGCAGGGAACGGAGCGGTAGTTGAGCGCACACCCACGGCAATCGGCGTGCGCCGCCTCGACGACCATGCGATCTGGACCTCCAACCATTGCCTGGTCGACCACGTGCGGCCGATGCTGCGCACTGACAACGAGGCCTTCATGGCCAACAGCCACGGCCGCTATGACCTACTCCAGCAACTCACTGCCGAACAGCCGCACTCGTTGGAGCAGGTGATTGCCATTGCGCGCGCGCACGCCGATCCGACGTCCATCTGTCAGCACGGGCCGCTCGCGCACAGCGTAATCGGCTATATCATGATTCCCGACGAGCGCCGCATGCTCATCGCGCATGGGCGCCCCTGCGAGAACGAGTTCAAAGAGTTCACGTTTGCGGCGGCGGCAACTCCCGCCTCGAGCAGTGCATAAGCAATCGCAGCGTGCGCGAAGCAGGCACAGGCTTCCTCTTGAGCCTTCCAAGTTTGTGTTAGGCAGTGTTGACGCCTGAGCAGTGAGGCTGTTTCACTAAAGGAACAGGACTCTTAACCGCCAACGCCAAGGAACTCATGCGATCCCGATGCATAGTGCCGGCGTCTTGGCGTAGAGAGACAAGCGCCCGTTAGGAAATCCTGCAATACGGGTTGAGCTTCCGGGCCGGATCGATCACAGCGTTTCGAGCTGGCAGCTTTGCCTGGGAACCCACGTAGGAGAAGCGTCAGGCGGTATGCAAACGAGCCGCAATAGCTTATCGGTAGTCATCGTCTCGTACAATATACGCCCGCTCTTGGCGCGCTGTTTGGCGTCCATAGCCGCAGAGCCGCACCCGCCGGACGAAGTGATCGTGGTAGACAACGCGTCCGCTGACGACAGCGTGGCGCTGGTGCGAGAGCAGTTTCCCCACGTGCAGGTGATTGCCAATGAGGAAAATCGCGGCTTTGCCGTAGCCAGCAACCAGGGGCTACGAACCGCGCGTGGCACCTTCCTTTGCTTGCTCAACCCGGACACGCAGCTATTCCCCGGCGCTTTGGATGCCCTCGCAACATTTCTCAGTGCCCATCCCAACGTTGGCGTGGTGGGGCCGACGCTCCTTTACCCCGACGGCAGGTATCAGCACGCAGCATTTCGCTTTCCCACGCTCGCCATGGCGCTCATAGACTTCTTTCCCCTCAACCACCGCATTCTCAACTCTCGGTTGTACGGCCGCTACCCATTTGCCCTGCATGAGAAGCCCTTTGCGATGGACTATCCCCTCGGCGCATGCATGATGGTGCGGCGCGAAGCGTGCACTGCCGTGGGGTGGCTTGACGAACAATTCTTCATGTATTGCGAGGAAGTGGACTGGTGCCGCCGCATCAAACTAGCGGGGTGGGAAATCATGCATGTGCCCGATGCACGCGTCGTGCACCACGAAGGTCAAAGCACGAAACAGGCGGCCGGACGCATGTTCGTGGAGCTGCACCGCAGTCGATTCCGTCTCTTCGCCAAGCACTGCAGTCGCCGCTACCAGTGGGCAGCCCGCGGCATCGTGGCGGTAGGTGCCCTGTGGCAGCTTCTTACGATGCTCCCGCAATTCCTAACGCCGCGCATAAGCGGCAAGGACTCCAGCTTGCACGGAAACGACAACCCGGACCCCGGCTGGGAACTCCGCGACCGCTGGCAGAGTAGACTCCGTGTGCTGGCTTTAGCACTCAGGGGCGAGCGTCATCAGTGAGCATTCCCCGGTGGCCCCGTTGAATATGCAATTCCGTTATTCCCGTGCACAGCCTGCCCCACACTCGATACGGGGCGGGAATCCGTCTTCGGAGCCAACTCCTACCGGCATAACGGCCGTGGTGCTCACGCGTAACGTGGAAGCCGAGATTGATGCTTGTCTCACTCCCCTCGCCTGGGTCGACAGCATTTTGATAGTGGATGACTTCAGCACAGACGAGACACGTGACCGCTGTCGACGACACGGCGCCCGCGTGCTAGAACGAAAACTCGAGAGTTTCGCCGCCCAGCGCAACTACGCTCTTTCCCTTGTAGAGACCCCATGGGTGCTCTTCATCGACTCCGATGAGATCGTAACTACTGCACTCGCGGAGGAGATTAGAACTGCGGTGCGGGACGAGACGGTGTCAGGATACTGGATTCCCCGCAAGAATCTCTTGAAAGAACGCTGGTTGCAATACGCAGGCTGGAGCCCCGATTACCAACTCAGGTTATTTCAGGTCGCAAAAGGCCGCTATGATCCGGACCGTTTGGTGCACGAGCTCGTGCTGCTCGACGGTCCCGATAAGCAACTGACCGAGCCGCTGACCCACTACAGTTACGCCTCGGTACGGCAGTTTGTAGCCAAGCATCACCGATATGCGCAACTGGAGGCGCGCCGTCTCTGGCTCCAGGGGCAACGGGTGCGCCTGCGCAATCATGTCCTGCAACCGCTGCGGGCCTTCAACCGCCACTTCTTTACCTGGCGGGGATTCGCCGGAGGTTGGGTGGGTTTTACGCTCAGTGCCGCAATGGCCTACTTCGATTGGCGCACGTACCGTCACCTTGCGGCCTTGGAGAAAGACCCCACCACGCAAGTGTGGCAGGAGTTTCGCGAACTGCCTGCAGCCACCTGCGCCGTTTCGGTCGTTATCGTTTCGTACAACGTAGCCGACCTCTTAGCTAAGGCCATAAGCTCGGTAGAAACTGATATAAAAAACGCCGGCATTTCGGGCGAGGTGATCGTCGTAGACAATGCATCGCTGGATTGCAGCGTCGCGATGGTACGAGCACAGTTCCCCAAGGTGAGCCTGATCGCTAACAGCACGAATAAGGGTTTCGGCCAAGCGGCAAACCAGGGCATGCTGGCGGCGCAAGGAGAATCGGTGGTTGTTCTAAATCCGGATGCCAGCGTCCAATCCGGATTCTTCGCTGCCATTCAGAACTTTCTTGCCCGGCAACCGCACGTAGGGCTGCTCGGGCCCCACATCGCCGCGCCCGACAGCTCCAATCGCGCCAATTGGCACACCCAGTCCACGTGCCGCCGCTCATATACCTTGGCCACCGCATTCCTCCAAAGCACCCCACTGGAGTGGTGGCTTGGGGAAACGCCGGACCTCCAACGGTTCTACTGCCGCGATCTGGACGAGACCCAAGAAGCGCGGGTAGATTGGGTGGTGGGCGCCTGCCTCGTCGTGCGGCGGGCGGTCTTGCAGGCGGTGGGTGGGTTCGATCCGCGCTTCTTCTTGTACTTCGAAGAGACTGATTGGTGTCTGCGTATCAAGGAAGCAGGTTGGGAAGTTGCATATCTCCCTGATGCTCACGTGCGGCACCACCGCAGCCAAAGCGCCGATCAAGACCTGATTGCCCGCGCCCTGAACTTCCACCTCAGTCGCCACAAATTCCTGGCAAAGGAACGGGGCCGCTTGGTTGCCCTAATTCTGCGGGGCGTCATCGGCCTCCTCTTCGCCGTTTACACGGCGGACCAGACCTTGAGATCCCTACTGTGGAGACAACACCCCATCTTGCGCCAGAACGCCAATGTTTTTGCCCACGTGACCGCTTGGTACCTTACCGGCTTTCCCGGCCGAGGTCGGCGTCTCGTATAATGTAGGTGACCTTTGCTTCTTCAAAGCCGCCGGGCAAGTGGCTTGCGCCATCCAAAGCGATGTTCACGCCGATCGGGATGAACGGGACCACCCCATTAACACCAATGCGCGTTCTCTACATCACAGGTGAATACCCACCCAACCAGGGCGGCATTGCCGACTACACGGCGATATTGCGGTCCGAATTGCGCGCGCTTGACGTAACAAGCGAGGTGCTGACCGGCTCAGATTGCGCCAGTACGGAGTCCACGGTTCATCCCGTGGTGGGAACGTGGGGCTTTCCCTTCTGGAGTATCGCGCAACAGATCATCAGCGAACGCCAGATCGACGTGGTGCACATCCAGTACCAAACCGCCGCTTTCGACCTCAAGCCTGCCATCAACCTGCTGCCCTGGTACCTCCGACGCCGCACAAGCCGTCCAGCTATTGTTACGACGTTTCACGATCTGCGCGTGCCCTATCTCTTTCCTAAAGCAGGCCCGCTGCGCCGTTGGGTAACCCACATGCTGGGTCGTCGCAGCGACGCGCTTATCTTCACCACGCGCGAAGACCGGGAGCACTGGGGCGCTACGATAGATGCGGGCGTGCCTTCTACGAAGAAGACGCCGACACACCAGATCGGCGTCGGGCCGGCCGTTCCCGTCGTCCCCATCACCGCTGATGAACGGCGAGCGCTCCGCGCAGAGTGCGGCGTTGCGCCGGACGCCTACCTGGTGGGGTTCTTTGGCTTCGTCAACCTCACCAAAGGGCTGGACACACTATTCCAAGCGGTGCGCATCCTGCGCGATCAGAATATCCCCGCGCAGGCGCTCATCATTGGCGGCAGTTTGGGTGAGAGCGATCCCTATAACGCCGTCTATAAGGAGCACTTGGAGCGCCTCATCCGCAGGCTGGACCTGGACATGGGAGACATTCTGCTCAGCACGGGCTACCTGGAAGCGGCTGACGCCTCCCGCGCACTCGCCACCTGCGACGCGATGGCCCTGCCTTTTGCGGACGGGGCGTCGCTGCGCCGCACCAGCCTGCTCACCGCGCTTGCCCACGGCCTGCCGGTGGTCAGCACCTACCCCAAACAGCCGTCGCCGGAGATGCAGGAAAGCGACGCCCTGCTTCTCGTGCCTCCCGATGACCCACCGGCCCTGAGCCGCGCGCTCCGCCGACTCTATGAAGACCGCGCGCTGGCGGAGAATCTCGCCCCCGCCGCCCAAGCCTTCGCCCGTGCGTTCTCATGGCCCCGCATCGCCGAACACACCCTGGCGGTATACGCAGAAGCCTGCCAACAAAAATAGCCTGCACGTAGGCCTCAGCACGCGGGGAACCAAGAGGACTTACGACGCGGACTGATGAAAGGCATACGGCGAAAGGTGAAAGACAGAGTATAGTTCCAGCAAAAACTGCTACTCCACCATTTCGGGGATGCAGTTCCAGAGACACCATAATTAACGAGAGGGGAACTTCGAAACATCATGCCACCGGAATATGATGCAGCGACATTGCGTGAGTACTGCGGTACGGTTGCGTTGGAGCCGACCGCCGACGTGGCGGCCGGGTCTTGGGGCACGTGGACGTTTACCTTTACCGTCGGCACATACGGCATGGACGACCGCTCCAACCTGCGCCTGGTCATGCGGGGCGTTTGCGACTGGGGCGCGCCAAACTTCACCGACCCCACCGCAGCCAACTACTGCAAGGTCTTTACCGACGGCAACGCCAAGCTGCGGGTGCACTTCGACCGGGAAAACCACGTGCGGCCCTGGCGGCGCACGATCCACGTGCACGTAAACGACGGCACGCTTAAAGCGGGCGAGCATATCTGGCTCGTGCTCGGCGACCGCTCCGGGGGAAGTCCCGGCAGCCAGGCGCAGACGTTCGTGGAGAGCACATTTGAGTTCAAGTTCTTTGCCGACAACTTCGGCACGCTGCAGTTTCGCGAGCTACCGGACGCGCCGGTGGTGCGCATCGTGGCAGGGCCGGCTGCGCACCTGGTGGCCCAAGCGCCGAGCATGGTCGCCGTGGATGAGGAGTTTGAAGTCTTGGTGCGCGCCGACGACGCCTGGGGCAACACGGCCACCGGCTATCGCGGCGCGGTGGGCCTCTACCTGCCGCTCCAGGCCGAGCCGCTGTTGTCCCATACCTTTAGCGAGCACGATGGCGGCACCTACCGCTTTATCGGCCTGACGCTCGAGGATACCGGCATCACGCGACTCGAGGCGCGCAGCGTGGACCCGGCCTTTTTCGTCCTCAGCAATCCCATCCACGTGCAGGAGCACGCGCCCGACCTGCGGCTTTATTGGGGCGACATGCACGCCCAGACCGAAGAAACCGTGGGCACGGGCAGTCCGGACGAGTATTTCACCTACGCCCGCGACCACGCGGGGGTCGACTTCCTGGGCATCCAGGGCAACGATTTTCAAATCACGGCCGAGTTTTGGTATGAGCTCCAGGAAATCGTAAAGCGCTATAACGAACCCGGACGTTTCCTCACGCTGCTGGGCTACGAGTGGTCGGGCAACCATCCGGCGGGCGGCGACCACAATGTGCACTTTCTCGGCGATGAAGGCCCGCTGCACCGCTCGTCCCACTGGCAGGTGCCGGGCGATCCGGGGCCGTGGGAGGATAAGTGCCCGGTCTCGACACTGGTCGATCTCTATCGCGGCCTGGACGACGTAATCATGATTCCCCATATCGGCGGGCGGCGCGCCAATCTCGACTACTTTGATTCGGAGGTGATGCCCCTCATCGAAATTGCCTCCGCCCACGGCTGGTTCGAGTGGGTCTGGCAGGAGGCCCTGGAGCGCGGCCTGATCACGGGCTTTGCGGCCGGCAGCGACGATCACACCGGACGCCCCGGCACCAGCCGTCCCACGAACGGCGGCATGTTCGGCGTACGCGGCGGGCTGCTCGGCGCCTATGCGCCCAGCCTGCAGCGCCGGTCAATTTGGGATGCCATTCGCGCCCGCCATACCTTTGCCTCTACCGGCGCGCGCATGATTCTTAACTTGACCGCCGACGGACACCCCATGGGTGAGGTTTTTTGTTCCACCCGGCCACCAGTGTTAAACGTCAAAGTAGCAGGCACCGCTCCGCTGGAGAAAGT
This sequence comes from Chloroflexota bacterium, assembly GCA_965216245.1. GTDB lineage: Bacteria > Chloroflexota > UBA11872 > VXOZ01 > VXOZ01 > VXOZ01. The sequence goes on along the minus strand of OZ244145.1, from coordinate 2,428,171 downwards.
GGAAGTACTGCGGGGCACGAGCGTGGTCTATTCTCATCCGCTTGTGGAGACGGAAAGCGGCCTGCCCACGAAGCTTCGCGTCGGCTGGCGCGGCTCTCGCGTGAAAGACCGCACCCGCCGCCTGCGTTGGGATGGCAGCCTGCGTGTGGAAAAAGGCCGCATTCTCTCGGCAAGAGGTTGGGCCTTTGACGATCCGGCGGAAGGCATCCTTGAGCAGAATGAGGAGAGCGTACGCTGGGTCTCGCAGACATCCGGCGATTGGGACGGCGTGGCGCTGGAACTCGACGGCACTGCCGAGACGACTCTCACCTTCACCTCTGCGCCCGCCACGTTTACGGTGCGCCTAGACGAGTTGGCCGACAAAGACGAACTCATACGCCCGGTCACTACCGGCGTGGGCAGCGAGGTCCGCATCAGCCGCGACAATGAGGAGCGCGCTCCCTACGACGCGGCGTTCACGTTCCAGGACCCTGAACCCCTTCGCCAAGACGTAACACCCTACTTCGTGCGCGTCACCCAGTACGATGGCGAGATGGCGTGGTGCAGTCCGGTTTTCGTGCGGAAAGCATGAATTCACCGCGAACGCAGGTTGCAGCGCGAAAGTTCGGCTCCTTGCTGTCGTTCTAGGATTAGGCAGGGGCACCCGCTGAGTCCGACCATAGGCCAGGGACGCTATCCGCCATCCCTCATGACCGCGTCTTGTTCCCTCTCCATCGAGGGTGAGGGCTAGAGCCTGCCCCGTACTTGATACGGGGTGAGGGGGAGAGTCCGGCAGGCTAGTCCCTAGGAGTGGTCGCACTTACACTGATAGCTCCTCTATCGCATGCGCGCAGGTTGCAAACCTACGCTACCGGAAAAGCATGGTGCCTAAAGTGCTTGAAATCCTCACTGCAATGATTGGTGCGACGGCATCTGGGCAAAGTCCCGTTTAGCCTATTGTGAGCGATATGTATTAAGCTAGTCGATGTATGGATTTCTCACACAATAAGTGTTCTCAAGAAGCCCCATGCCGTATCCAAACTTCCCAAACAAACACCGTGAAGAGGCGTTAGTCACCCCGGAAGCCTCTATGGAGTACTTCCATAGGAACAGAAGTGCTTCAGCATTGCCGCCACCGGAAGCAGTCATTCTCTGCTACCAGAATTCCCAACTGGCGCATATCCTGGAACAACACCAGACTACGAGCACTGAACAGGGCGCAATAGTGAAGTTGCACTCACTAGATGAGACGGACAACCGGATTGCCGTCGCCGGTGGCTTTGGGATTGGTGCACCAGGGGCAATCGTGGTGCTGGAGGAGTTAATCGTACAGGGAATACGGCGCTTCCTCTCGATCGGCACGGCGGGCAGCCTCCAGCGGGACCTTGGAATTGGCGATATTGTCGTCTGCGACCGCGCGATCCGGGATGAAGGCACGTCTCACCATTACCTGCCGCCGGATACGTACACCCACGCTTCAGCGGCCTTTACTGCTCGGCTGGTAGACGCGCTGGAGGCCACCGGCACGCCGCATAGCGTCGGCACGAGTTGGACCATTGACGCGCCCTACCGGGAGACCATTGCGGAAGTGCAACACTATCAGGCGGCGGGCGTGCTCGCCGTCGAGATGGAGGCCGCGGCACTCTTTGCCGTGGCGGCATACCGGGGCGTTGAGATGGGAGCGCTCCTGACGATCAGCGATACGCTCGGAGACCTAACTTGGGACCCGCACTTTCGCTCCGATACCACCCACGAGGGCCTGGAAACGCTCTATCGTGTGGCGGTGCAAGCGCTGCAAACGGACTGAGCATAATGGGGGACTCCCCGTAGATCTCGATGCCAAACTGCCGTCACTCCAGCGAAAGCCGGAGTCCAGGGCACGCAGAAAAGATGGATTCCCGTTTTCACGGGAATGACGGAACCGGGAGTTCTCCAACTATTATTGGTATGCAATGGCGGGGACCGGGAGATCTCCAAGGCTCATAGGTATTACTGGTGGACAATTTCCGTAGTGCGATCGTTTGGGCACGCTCACCTTTACAGTAGGAAAACTGAGAATGCAAAGAGGTAGGGGCCCGATACGTGACTTTCCAATGTAGGTGCTTTATCGGAAACCGAGTCTTCCCTATTGTCGACGCCACAGGTCAAAAGCACTCATGACTCGTGAAGAAGTCTACCAATCAGTGCAAGCCCACATTGAGGAAGAAGACCTCTTTGCGGCTAGCGCATACGTGCTTGCCCTTGGAGATACGCAAACAGTTGCTGCGGCGTTCGGAGACCTCATTCTAAATTGCTACCACAGGGCCAAATCAATTGAGCAGGTGCTGCACTTCGGCAGTGCCGGCATCCACTACTGCTTGGCCGCTGCACACGCACACGATGGGAAAGACGAAACCGCTGCCAAGGATCTTCGTTTCGCGGCCAAGCGCATGGCGACCAACGTTGCCTCTTTCACGTGGCCCGGGTGGAGCGAACCGGGAATATCGATTTCAGATGAGCAGATGGGACAGGGACTCATATTCGCCCGCTACAGCGTGCGCCAACTGCATGAACTCGACCCAACTGCCGCGCAACTGGCGTTCACCTACTGGTTCCTGGGTGCCCAACTCATGGCGCACAAGCAATACGTGGAGGCCTTGAAAGTGCTTAGGGCAGCTCATGCCTACAATCAAGAGCATGGCGAGGACCCGGAGGGCCGTTTGATGCTGGAAGGGTATATCGGGCTAGCGGCCTTGCTCGATGGCCGGGTAGAATCTGGCGAAGCCGAGTTTAGCGCCGCAGTCGCATCCCTGCAGGCGCGGGGCAGCACCGATGCGCAGTTCTACGCTGAGCAACTCTTGACCGCCCGCGCCGTATTCATGGAGGCGAGCAACTACAAGGGCGCTGCTGATGCTACTTGAACGTCAACGTGCACTGACCCGGCGATTTGGCACGGAAGACACTCTGGTAAAAAGTTATGAAATCCTCTCGCACTCGCTTGCAGCAAAACTCTCCAGCAGTTCAGGGAAGTCATAGCGAGCGCGCCTGTCCATGCCCGGGCAAAGGGAACACCAAAACTCGTTAGGGCGCTTCGCATCGAACTGTGGTTTCTTTTAATCTTGAGATTACGGGCAGAAAAGGGTAGACTGCCGATGCACCGGCAGCGTGGATTGCCTTGCTGCACCCTCCGGTGAAGTAGCGACAAGCATCCCCAGAAATAGAAAAGCCTGAATGTGATCAAGACGCAGAGCAAAGTACAGCGGTCCCTGGACCTCTACCAGAAGGCCGAGCAGCTCATCCCTGGGAGGACGCAACTCATCAGCCGCCGGGCGAGCAGTTTCGCCCATCCGATTAGTCCGATCTACGCCGCTCACGCCAAGGGATCGCGGTTCACGGATGTAGACGGCAATGAGTATATTGACTGGGTGAACGCCGTGACGGCCATCATCCTGGGTCACGCCGACGACGTGGTGGACACCGCCGTGAAGGAGCAGATCGACAAGGGCAGCCTGTATAGCTTGAACAGTCCGCTGGAAATCGAGCTCGCCGAGATCTTGGTAGATACCATTCCCAGCGCCGAGATGGTGCGCTACACCAAGGGCGGCGGCGAGGCCTGCGCCGTGGCCGTCCGCATCGCGCGCGGCACCACCGGCAAAGACAAGATTCTCTTTTCCGGCTACCACGGCTGGCATGATTGGTACCAGTCCGCCAACTACCTGGTCGATCCCGAATCCGGCGACTTTCCTTTCGCCGGCATCGAGCCCATCGGCGTGCCCCGGGCGCTGGCGGGCACGGCACTCCCATTCACCTATGGCAATCTTGACAGCTTGGAAAAGTTATTCGCCGAAAACAGAGGCGAGGTGGCGGCGGTGATGATGGAGGCGATGCGCTCCCAACCTCCCAAACCCGGCTATCTGGAAGCGGTCAAGGCGCTTTGCCACGCCAACGACGCGCTCTTCATCCTGGACGAGGTGTCGTCGGGCTGGCGGTTGTCCCTGGGCAGCGCACAAGAGTGGCTCGGTGTGACGCCCGACATGTCCACCTTTGCCAAGTCCATGTCGAACGGCTACGCCATGGGCTGCGTGGTCGGCTCCCGCGAGGCGATGGAGCCCGCCGGCCGCATGTTCGTGTCGAGTTCGTACTGGAGCGAAGCCGTCGGCCTGGCGGCGTCGATTGCAACAATCACCGAGCTCAAGCGGCGCAACGGCCCGGCGCGCTTTAAGGAAATAGGCGAAATGGTCAAGGCGGCGCTGCAGGATGCCATCAAATCGGTCAGCATCGCCGCCTCAGTCACGGGCGTCCATACGCTGCCAACGCTCGAATTTGATCTGCCGTACCCTGCACTCAAGAAGCCCATCGAAACGCTCTTCATTCAGGAGATGGTCAAGCGCGGCGTCTTCTGTCTGATGACGTTCACCGCCACGCTGGCGCACTCCGATGAGGACATCGCCATCACAGCCGCCGCAGCCGAGGAGTCGCTGCAGGTCGTCAAACGCGCCCTGGCCGGCGAGCTTGACACGTTGCTCGAGGCCGAGACGAAACGCGAACCGTTCCGGCGCCTGGTGCGGTAAGAATCAAAGGTGCCATGTAATTCGCTGACTGATTTGGTAAGAGAAGGCAAGCGGGAAGGGCCAAACTTGGGCCAGCGATTCCCATAAAAAGCAGCGCAGTCGATTATGCCACCTTAATTGATGGGTTAGGTGTGGCAACCTGCTCGTCACTCCGGCGAAAGCCGGAGTCCAGGAAAACCAGAGAGGATGGATTCCGGCTTTCGCCGGAATGACGAAAGCTGTGAGCCCTCAACCATCGACGCCAACCATTAAAGTAAAGCCTGTACGTAGATTGGCTAATGCTCACAAGAGTGTTACGGGATGGAAACAAGAACTCGCTTATCTTCGAGAAGTACCCCGCACCTTTAGATCAGCGCATGTTTGGTGTCCTGAACGGGCACCACGCGGCTGTACGCCTAGGCAACATCTTTATAGCCACTGCGCCGCCGGCCACCAGACCCCGTGCCGGTCTATAGTCACGTCGAGCAGTTCCCGGCTGCCGGCGATGGGATCGTGCCCATATTTCTCAACAAAGGTGCGCTCGATGCGCTCGGATAACTCCGTAGGGCCCGGCATTGGTACGTCAACCCAGGTGTTCCCCAGCCGCTGGCTCTCGGCCATGGCGAACCAGACTTCCAAGTCGGCGCGGGCGCCCGGCGGCCCGTATTGCGCGGGCGTGCCTTCCACAATTGCCTCATGGGTCTTGGTGAGAATGCTCGCTTTTGCCACGTCGTCTAGGCTGCCGACGCGGTAGGTCTTGAAGGGATTCTCCCAGCGCAAGTCGGGCGCGCCATGCAGGTACATGAAGTCCAGCACCGCCTCACCGCCAACTTCCACGGTTTGCTGCTGAATCTTCTGCGGCCGGCCTGGATCGCCATCAAAGCGCACCACGTCACCGCCGGAGATGTGCCCGCTGCTGCCCTCGATTTCCCAGAGATTCGGCTTAGCGTGCCGGGAGAACGGGCGCGGCGCGCACTCGTAGAGACAGATCGTGCCGCGCATGTACTCTATCCACACCGCTTCCCAGACCGCGGTCGTGGCTTCTTCCCCGCCGTAGGTGAGATAGGGATCGGTCTCCGCTTCTCCCACATAGCCCAGCACACGCCTGACCGGATCGCGCAGCAGCATACGCACGGCATTGAAGCCGTGGTAACTGCCGCTGGAGTACCAGAGTCGTGCGTGGGAAACCTTGCCGATATAGCCGGAGTCGATGATCTTGCCTTTCATTTGCTCTTGCGGCCAGAGCCAGACCTGCTCCGCGATCTCCCAGACCACGCCGTGCTCCCGGCAGATGTCGCGGAGGGCGTCGCCGACTTCCAGGGTGATGCCGTAGGGTATTTCGGTAATGATGTTGATGCCGCGCTTGGCTGCTTCAACTGCAACCGCCGACTGGCCGTCGGTCGGTACGAGAATGAGCACGAGATCGGGTTTGGCCTCATCCAGCGTGGCGGCCACATTGGTAAAGGATTGCGCCACGCCGTGTTTTGCCGATATTTCTTCAGCAACCGCCGGATTGATGTCGCAAATGGCACAAAGATCGAAATGGTCGGTGAGTTTCGCCACGGTCTCTATCCACCCGCGCGCCCGCGCACCGGGCCCCGATCCCGCGCCAATAACGGCGATACGTAGCTTCTTCATCTCGTGTAGTCCTTATTGCTCTGCTGCGACTTTACTCTAACAATGGAATGCCGATCTCCGTCATTTCCAAGAAAGGGAACACTGGACTCCGTCCATCACGCCTCATTACCCAATATCCTGCAAATGTCAGAATCTTGCCTGCCAGGTTGGGATGAAAGAGCATGGAAGCCGCGCGATGTGCATGCCTTGCACACATGTCATTCCGAACGGAGCGCAGCGAAGTGAGGAATTTAGAGTCCTGGGCCTGTCAAACTATGTACAGCAGGCATCTTAGATTCCTCGCTTCGCTCGGAATGACATGCCCTACCTACGCTTTCTACTGGAAGGCGGATTCTGTCAACGAATCAATCAACTCCTAGAGTTCTCTCGCCCCTTTCCGTCTCTCCCATGTTTTGCGAGCGCCCTCTCCTTCATTCCCGCCCCCCTCCGTCATTCCCGCTTTCGCGGGAATCCATCTTCTCCTCGCCACTAGCTTTCGATTGCACAGGAATGACTGTCGATTGGCCGAACTCCAATATCACTTTATTCAGCAGCCTGCGCAAGGCCAGGGGGAATCCCTTGCTCCCTCAGTGATTCATCCCACGTCTGCCAGAAATTGCCGGTAGAGCGCCAACGGCTGCGACATTGCGTCATCCAGCGGCGTTATCGCCAGCCGCACGTACGCCGTGCGTTCCGTGCCCGGCACAAAGTCACTGCCAAAGAGCGAAAGGTAGAGCGGGTTCTGCACCTTCCAGGCGTCTTCCGGATCGTCCGTGTTGTAGCCACTGGTGACGGCGAAGCAGTCCTGGGGCCGCGACATCAGCACCGCAGCCACCCGCTTGTCCATATCGGCCTGAAACGCCACCGGCACGGCATATTCGCGCTGCGGGCGAAACTGGGCGGTCGGATGTCCCATCTCCTTGCGTTCCCAGCGGCCGTCCACGCAGCGCCGCGCCGCGTGCGCATCCCGCGTATACACCAACCCCATCCCCTTGAAGATGGGGTTCTCCTGGGGCGCAACAAGCTCCTCGGTCCCCGGCTCGCGGGTGTAGCGGTCGGTGGCCAGGTAGACGTGTGCTAGCAGCGGCGGGTCGAAGTAGTTGGAAAGAAATATCTCATAGCTCTCATACGTCGCCTCGGCGCACACCGTGATCGTCAGGTCGATGAGGTTGGGTTCCTTGACCTGATAGCGGGCCTCGATGCTGGCGAAGTGCTCATCAGCCGGACCCCAATTCACGGTCAGCGTGTCGCCGTCCACACTAACGGTGCGCTTGAACAGACGCGGCTCGCCCAGACCCGTATGCGTCGCGAACAGCCGAAAGAGGTTGAGCGCCGAGTACTTGGGATGAATGATGGAGACCCCGCTCGGCTTATGCACAAGCTGACTAATCCCGTGCCGAATATCCACCTGCGGGTCCGGCGACTGCGCCCGCAAGGAGCCTTTCAATTCCGCAGTCTCAAAGTCGTAAACGCTGTTTTCGGCATCGAACGTTAGGGATGCCATGTTCATCTATCCTCTTTCACTAATTTGCTTGGAGCTTTCATCGGTCAGATTGCGCCACTCAAAATCACAATTTGCTGCAAGACCACCGATGAGTCCTTCGCGTAACTCGCTACATTGTTGCACAAACGTACTTGCTTGGAGCGGCGCTGTTCTGTGCAGTATAGCCGAACGCCGAGGTGGTGTGTCACCGCGCTTTCAACCCGCACCTGAGCGACCATTCCCCTAGCTTCATCCTGTCTGTATAACTATAATTGCCCACATGAAGGATCTGCCCAAAGCGCTTCTTCTCGATCTCGACGACACGATTCTGGACTGGTACAGCGATCCAGACTTGGCGTGGCTCCAGCTCTGCCGCGAGTCTGCCGACATTCTCGGAGACGTGCCTGCAGAAGAGATCCAGGCTGCCGTACTTCAAGCCCGAGACTGGTATTGGAGCGACATGGAGCGTGCGCGCCTGGGTCGCCTTAACATGCTACAAGCCGGGAGAGACATCTTGCTTGCAGCCTTCGCTCGTTTCAATTTTTCCGATTCGCGGCTCATAACCCGAATGGTTGAGCGGTACAATCACATCAATGATGAGGCGATGCGACCGTTTCCGGGAGCCATCGAGACGCTGCGACAGCTAAAGAAGACAGGCATCCACTTGGGTCTGGTTACAAACGGCAGTGCCGAGATGCAGCGAGCTAAGATAGAGCGGTTCTCCCTGGCAAAGTATTTCGACCACATTCAGATCGAGGGCGAGCTTGGGATCGGTAAGCCGGAAGAGAGAGCCTTCCAACACGCCCTCGAGTCTCTGGGCGTAGGGCATACCGAGGCCTGGATGGTCGGCGACAACCTGGAGTTCGATATTCGCGGCGCGCAGCAGGTGGGCATCTACGCCGTTTGGGTGGATGCACGCGGAGGCGGGCTACCGGACCGGACTACAGTCCGACCGGACATGACCATCAGGTCGCTCTCAGACCTTATTGACTAAAGCTTTCGCTGGAAGTGAGCGCCATAGCTAAAGGAGACCCGGCCATGGCCGACCAAGCCAGATTCGGTGACTTCATCCTAGGGTTACATGGGCTTGCGATTCTTAGGTCCTGGATGTTGGACTTAGCCACCGTCAACGCCAGAGCGCAGAAGATACTTGAGATAGCCGGAGAGTATGAAGAGCCGCCTTGGTCGGCCCCCATCGTTGTGGGTGAACAAACTGTCACGGCAGGATATGCCCAGTGGGCTGCTTGAAGTAACAAGCCATTTGTTGGTTCGCCTAGTGAGATTGGTAAGGATATGGACCCGAAACTGAATCCGAAGTCTAAATCAGAAAGAGGAGCGAATCGAAAGTCGCCCCTAACTTTACTGTATATCGTTGGAATGCTAGAAAGCTCCGCGCACCTCGACACTCGCGGGAGTGAGAGACGGCAAGTCGAGGCTAAGGAAGGTGGCAAATCGACTGGCCAAGATATGGTGCTCCAGGGCAAGCCGTACAAAGTCGTTGAGCTTCCTTCCAATTCATACTCAATAGGTATTACGCTTTCGGCCCAAGTCCTTGCGGGACAAGCGGCGGAATTGGCGCTCAAGTATGCTTACGAGTGCGAGCATGGCGACAAGGCGGCCCCCCAGATTCATTGGCTAGACGACTTATTCTCGCTTTTGTCTGACGAAATGAAGAAAGCAATTGAAGAAGATTACTCAATACGCAAGCAACGGCACAGTAGCTCTCCATGGCCAGGATGGGAGACAGCGGAGGAGGTTTTCCGTTCTGCGAGAGATTATCCCGTGCGCTCTAGGTATGCTACGGAAGAAGGACAACCCGATTGGCGGTTTCAACCCATCTTCTTGAGGGAAGCCGTCTGTAGTGTCTTGGCATCACTAGGCTATAACATCCGATGGCACGACGCTGTTTGACTAAACCTCGTCGGGCCGACCAAGATTCTAGTTCGGGATCAAGCAACTAAGTTCTCGCAGTACAGGACAAGTTGGTACACCAAGAGGAGCTTGCACCATGAAACCACGAGAGGTACGTTGGGAATTAATGTTCCCGGATGAGTTGGAGGCGGCGATTGCGGAGTTTCCAATTGTCTACATGCCGTACGGGCTGTGCGAGCCGCATGGGCCGCAGAACGCGCTGGGGTGCGATGCGTTGCGGCCCGCGGGTGCGATGCGCACGGCAGCAGAGGAGTATGGCGGCATTGTGATGCCGGCCGTGTACTGGCACTGTCACGAATCCGGGACCTCCGCTGTTTGGGGGCATCGCACCATAGGCAATACGCGGACGTGGCTGACGTCAGTGCCGCCGTGGATGTTCTTCAAGAACATGAGCTACCACATCCGCGCCGTGGACACCCTCGGTTTTCACGGGGCAGTCATCTTCTCCGGCCACGCCGGACCCCACACTCAGGACTTTCCGGTTTTCCTGGAGATCATGCAGCGGCACGTCGCAACCCGATTGCACTGCCATATGCCGATCGGCATGGGTACCAAGGAATCGCGTTTCGAGGACGACAGAGGCATCGGCGGACACGCCGGCCGCGGCGAAACGTCGCTGCTATGGGCGGTGACGCCGGAGGGCGTGGACCTTTCCCGCCTGCCGCCGGCCGATGCGCCCGGTCCGCACTTTGCCATGGGCGCTGACGCCTACGAGTCCGACCGCCGCGCGGGCGAACGCATGAACGCCGACATCGTGGCAAGTATCGGCGACACTGCCAAGGAACTCTTGGCTGAATACGACCGGGTGCAACCCACCCGCGCGCCGCTGACATTCGCGCAGGTTGAAGACATCTGGGAAGACGAAGTGCGCCCCGAGCTCAAGAACTTTACCTCAATGCAGAACGGCCCCGAAGCGCCGCCGGAGGACTCCCAGTGGCTCGCCAATTGGAACATCCCCGACCGGGGGTAAGGCGACACTACGAGCGAAAACACCGCGACGATTTCGCGTAGGGAAGAGCCAAGCCGTGCTAGATTTTAGCGGGCCTGGTTCTTCCGCTTGCGTATAGGTAATGGACGAATGGGCGTGGTACGGTCAAGTCTAGCGACTTGAGCCAATCCCATTTCCGCAGTATGGCACTCATCATGGGGAGCCGCCCGATTTGGCTGCTCGCCAAGAACACGACCCCTACGCTGTGCTGTACTACCGCCTGCCGTTCATATTCCACTTTGAGCATGCTCTTGTTACATGAGACGACCAGCCAGCCTTCTCGCCCGGCTTCCTCAAGCCATCCAATGTCCTGGCGGCGTGGGTCGTTCTCATTGGGAAAGCGCGCGCGTAACCACAGAACATCCACATCCTCGTCAGCGCCTCTGAGGAACTTAGGGATAGCTGTACCCATGTCCTCATCGAAGAAGAGGATCACGCCGCAAGCGCCTGCTTGTTGCGAATGATGTACTCGATCACATTGGAGTTGAGTTCGAAGTCCTCAGCAAGCGCATCAATGCTCTCGCCACCTCTGAAGAATCTCGCGAGGATGGTTTCGGCCCGGATACCACTGCCCGCCACGGAGGGGCGACCAGCGGCGAAGCGTGGGTCCACTACTACAGGTATGTCACGACCGAGCAGAAACCACCGCGCGGCAAAATCCTGCTCTGCAACGAACTCCAATTGTCGTATTCGCTTTATTACCCCCATAGGCAATGCCGCTTGCCTACCCGCCGTATCAACCGCGCGATATAGGGCCGCTTCGCCGCTCTCTAACGCGAATTCATGCATGACATGGCCGCCAAGCACCTCGAAGTCTTTGAAAGCAAAAGGATACGCGACCTCAAAGTGTTCACGCGCAAACTGGTGTGCCTGACGGATGGTATCCAGCTTTACGTTACTGCGGCGAAACTGCACCGCCACCACAATCTCGGCCAGCATGAGGAAAGAGATAGCAACAGGTTGCTCTGCAGGACGCGACTGTTCACCAAACACGGGCGCGATTTCGTTACCCCAGAACCACCGTCGAACAGTTGGCGCTGTCGTACCCGCTAACTTTGCCGCTTCGCTCACCGTGTAGGCCGGTAGGTTCCGCCAATCATTGGAAACTGTCTCCAAATTAGGCACCATCGTCCCGCTACCTTCAACTCTCCATAGAGTCGGATCTAGAAATGAGACTAGAATCCGCACATGCAATTATACGAACTACAAGAAAACGTGCTATATCCTCCTTTAGTATGATGAGTTTAAAATCAAATGCCAATCCGTGCAAGACGCCGATAGAATCATGCGGAAAATGGTTGAAAGCATTGTCATTGCCGTACTCGTACTGACTGGACTCCTCCTTCTCGCACGCGTTCTGCGGCTGGAAGATACCTTCATCTACTTTCCCGACCAGAAGACCCACAGCACACCCGAAGAGTTCGGCCTGGCCTACGAAGAGGTCCGGTTTGGCGAGGGGGAGCGGTTGCACGGATGGTTCGTTCCCGGCCGTACCGACACGACCATCCTCTGGTTTCACGGCAACGGCAGCAACCTATCCCACCCCGGACGGGTGGAGCACATCAAGCTGCTGCACGACCGGCTGGGCGTCAGTTTCTTTATCTTCGATTACCGGGGGTACGGACGCAGCGCGGGCAGACCCTCGGAGCCCGGACTCTACCAAGACGCCCAGGATGCGCTCGCGTATCTGCGGAGTCGCGAGGACGTCAACCCCGAACGCATCGTATATTTCGGCAAGTCGCTGGGCGGGGCCGTAGCGTCCCACCTGGCCACCCAGAATCCACCCTACCGGCTAATTCTGGAATCCACGTTCACGTCCACGCCGGACATGGCGCGGGTACAGTTCCCGTTCCTGCCGCTGCGGCCTTTGCTCTATACACGCTACAGCAACCGCAAGCACCTCACTGCGATCCATGCGCCTGTGCTCATCATCCACGGTGACCGCGATGAGCAAGTCCCGGTGCAACACGCGGATACCCTTTACGCAGCGGCCAATGAGCCAAAGCAGCTCTATATCGTGCGCGGCGCAAATCACGACGACGTTTATCACTTCGGCGGCGAACGCTACCTGGAGACCTTCGGGGAGTTTCTGGAACTGCCGCTGGCGCCTGCTTGACTCGGGAGGCCGATTGACCGCACCAGTGGGTAGAGGCACGACATGTCGTGCCTCTACGTGTCAAGGAAAGCCATCCGCGCAGACTATAGCTGTGGTCCCGTGATACTTTAGGTTCCTTTGGACTGGCGCCCTACTCTTCCAGCAGCACCACGTCGGCGTACCATGCAGTGACCGTGCCACCGGTGCCGTCGTGGTTGCGGCTGACTGGCCTGCCGACAGTCTCACCGGGGCGCGCCAGGATCGGTCGGCTGAGCATGGGCCCGGCCACGACGCAGGTGTGGAACTCGCCGTTCTCGCCGAGCGGATCGGTGCCGGCGGGCAAGTCGTCGAGAAACGATTGATCGAACCAACGGCCAGCAAAGCTGCGGTCGAGCTGCGAAGACGGGCTTACTGCCGTGACAATCGCCGTGAGTCCGGCGTGCAGCATGGTCTGCGCCAATTCCGCCGTGGGCATGCCCCAGACCGGGAAGATGGCGTCAAACCCCGTGCCCGCGAGCTTGGACTCCCGGTACGCGCGAATGTCCTCAAGGAAGAGATCGCCAAAGGCGAAGGTGTTTGCCGTCAACTCCGGCGGCAGACCGCGTACTCTCTCTAGGAAGTCCACCATCGCCGCTTCGTACTCTTCATTGGAGCAGGGGTAGGGAATGGGAATCTCGTAGAGCGGCAAACCCAGCCGCTCCGCCTACACGCGGAGCATGCAAATGGGTGTGGCCTGAATCGCCACGCGCCCGAAATAGGGCGTTACCGTCTTGAATATGCCCCGCACGTCGTACCGCTCCGGCTGCTGCCGCAGGACGTGCAACGCCCAGGCCGAATCTTTTCCCGATGACCAAGAAACGAGTACCGGCCTTGGCACCATTCCTTATGAAACCCTCTCCCATAGACCGCGGACATCTACCAGCAGAGCGCCTATTACTGCGTTGCCTGACTGTTACAGCGGCTGGGACCGACTAAACGTAATCTCTTCAGTCTCTCTAGTGGGAAGACCTTGGTTTAGTTTCCTTAGCTCTTAACTAGTGTTTCAGGTCATCCTATTCTGTTTCGTCCTCCTCCAAAGAAGAAATTTCAACAAGCGTAGCGGCTTTAGTGGAGTCATCTTGGCTACGTATGCCTCTAACTAGCACCTTCGAGTCCCAATGTGGACTTACGATGTCGTTCATCATTCCCTTTGGGACAAGCACCGTATGAGATCTACCGCCTTCATCAATTATCCTGATTCTGTTGCTTTCATCACGAATGGCGTCCGCGAAACGCAAAGTACCTCTAATCTCAACTGATTCAACCTTGCCGGATGATGACTTTTCAGTGTGGGGTGAGGGGAATTCTGACTGCGGAATCCTAACCTCCACAGCACTCTCCCTGCCATTTCTCAGAGCCGTAAACCCTACCTGACGGATCTGTGCGCCGTCTGGGGCTATTTCTTTTGCAAGAGCAAGAAAGTTTCTATAGTATGCGGGGTCGTTAATTCGGCTCTCTACTTCAGAAACCTTTTTGTTGCTAACTAGCCCCATCAAATCCATAAACTCATCAATTACATCTGCTGCGCCAGACAATCCTGAAAGAGAGGTTTGACCCACTAAGCCGCCTAACTTCAAGGTAACCGCATAACTGGCCGCTCTTGGAACAGATAGGAATATTGGATGACTCTCCTTAAGTCCTTTACTTGTGCCTCCTCTCTCCTTGAATTGCTGGCCCCTTTTCCTCTCAAAAATGCGGTATATCAACTTTGAGGAGGTTTCGATCCGTTTCAATAGCTCACTAGATCTTACAAAGCCGAATCCTACCTCTTGGCCAGATAGACTCATTTGCATTTCATCAACTCCCAGTTCAACTCCTCGCAGAGAAAGGTGTCTCTGGAAGTAGATCTGCTCCAAGAGATCGCGTAGTTCTTCAGCAATCTCTGGGTGCGGGTTATGCGCGAGAGCACTGGCCGCAATCTGTTCGGCCTGACGCAGACGATTGCAGTCCATCGCCAAAGTCGCGGCACTCCGGTGGAGCACGGAGTATGTTGGCTCCTCCGGTTCAGGCAATGCCTCAATCGCGGCAAGTTCTTCCCCCAGCGCCTGCTCAAAGAGTTTGTTAGCCTGCTCCAGATTTCCATGCAAACGTTCTGTCAGCGCATGGCCTGCGAAATCCATTGCACGGTGGTGGAAATCGTTAACCGCACTCATTTCTTCTGCACCTGTGCCAAGGGCTCACCAAATTCAACCACAATTGCGTATGCTGGCAATCGAATCTCATCGGACTGTGCAGTTTGCTTCAATTTCTGCTTCATTCTTGTTCGGACGGTGCTTTCGTCGCCACGACGGATACCCGATATTTCTAGTCGTGCTTTGCGTTGAAATGTACTCCCAGACCTAATGCCCAACCAATAATCGAAGCCTGTGCCTTTACGTGAGCACTCAATCACAGCAAACCCTATCACCTTCTTGGCCATCAAGATTGCGACAGCCTCGGCACCGAATTCCGTAGCACGTTCGGCGTGTCCCCATGACCTGAGGGCTTGCTCAGCGACTGGCAACCATGAAAGTACAAAGTGACCGTTTCGGTATCCGGTAACGGCTAGCTGGACACCCGGTAAGTGGTCCTGCGACTCTAAACACACTCCCGCAGCCTCTGCCAAGAAATTACCAACAGCTGGTGTTATGGACGGAATCTGACCACTGCCCAACACCTCTAGATCCAGCATATCCTGTTTTCTCACCATGTCTACTCTCAAACGATCGGTAGGCAAGACTATGGTTTCGAGTTATTCGTAACAGGAATCAGCAAAGGAGACGGGCATAGACCGTCGCTCAAGTACAGAGTCGCGTGATGAATATCACGCCCCAAACGTCTGCAAGCCAGCGTGATTTTCGTCAGCCAACTCTTGACAGCGCTTCCTCAATGGCGCGTGCGGCGAATACCGTCGTTAGATGTTCGCGGTATTCTGCTGAGGCGTGGAGGTCGTCGTTGAGGTCCTCGATGTTTGCAGCGGAGCGATTGGCGGCGCGGCGGATCACGGCCGCATCAATGTGTTTGCCCTTGAGGATGCGCTCCGTATTGCGCGCCCGAACCGCGGTTGGGCCGGCGCCGGTCACGCCCACGCGCGCCTCTGTGCATACACCGTCGTCATCCAAGGTAATCACTGCCGCCACACCCACCACGGCGTAGTGGGAGGCCTTATTCGGCAGCTTTTTGTAGGAAGCGCCGGTGCGAGCCGGGAGGGCCGGCACGCGAATCTCAGTCAGAATCTCGGTAGGCCGCAGCGCCGTGGTCAGCAGATCGCGGAAGAAGCGATCGATCGCCAAGATGCGGCTGCTGCGCGGCGTGGCGGTAACAAGCTCGACACCCAACGCCAGCGCCACAGCGGGCAAGTCACCCGCCGGATCGGCGTGGGCCAAGCTGCCGCCGATGGTGCCCTTATTCTGCACTTGCACGTCGCCCACTTCACCCGCTGCTTCGGCGAGCACAGGCACCCGCGCCTTAACCGCCGCCGAGTGCATCAGGTCGTGATAGGTTGTCATCGCGCCGATGGTCAGTCCGCCGTCGTCTTCCTCGCGGATGAAGCGCAGTTCCTGAATTCTGCCCAGGTCAATTAAGCACTGCGGCGTGGTGAGCCGCAGTTTCATGATGGGCAGCAGGCTGTGGCCGCCTGCCAGCAATTTCGCGTCGTCCCCATGTTTCCTGAGCAGCCGCAGAGCGTCGGCAACCGACGTCGGCGCATAGTAATCAAACGCTTGCGGGATCATGAGCGGCCTCCTTCCCGGCTACGGCCATGTTTCTGAAGCACCCGCCAAATGCGCTCCGCAGTCATGGGAATATCCACGTGTGTAACGCCGAGGGGCGAAAGCGCGTCCACGACCGCATTGGCGACCGTTGGCGTGGCAGAGATGGTCGCCATCTCGCCAATGCCCTTCGCACCCAGGGGGTTGACCGGGCTTGGCGTCACCGTGCGGTCTAATTCGAACATGGGGAATTCCTCTGCAAACGGCATTGCATAGTCCATGAGCGAACCGGAGACAAGCTGGCCTTCATCGTCCCAAACCGCCTGCTCCAGCAGTGCCTGGCCGATGCCCTGTGCCAAGCCGCCGTGGATTTGCCCTTCCACGAGCGTGGGGTTGATCACCGTGCCGCAGTCGTCAACAGAGACGTATCGCTTCAGGGAGACCTCACCCGTATCCGGGTCGATCTCAACCACGGCGATGTGTGCGCTGAAAGGGAACGTAAGCCCCGGCGGCTCCCAGAACGAGACTGCCTCCAAGCCGCGTTCCACGTCTGCCGGCAGCAACTGGCCGTCATAGGCTTCGGCGCCTACCTCGGCCCAGGTAACGTACTGGTCGGGCATATCCTGTACGGCAAACATGCCGTCCTCGAGCGTGACGAGCTGAGGATCGAGCGTATCGCCGATCTTGTCCTCCAGAAGGGCCGTCGCGATGCGTGTGGCCTTCTCCTTGATCTTTTCGTTGGCCTTGAGTATTGCCGTGCCGCCCACCACCAACGTGCGGCTGCCAAAGGTGCCGACACCCCGCGCGATCATGCCAGTATCGCCGTGAATAATCTCTATGTCCTCGAAAGGCACGCCGAGATCATCGGCTACGATTTGCGAGAAAGACGTCTCTTCGCCCTGGCCGTGGGGTGATGCGCCGGTGAGGACTGTGACTTTGCCCATGGTGTCCACGCGCACCGTGGCGCTCTCGAAACCGCCCAGCCCGCCCATGGCGGCAGCGGGCCCGAACCCGCAGACCTCGGTTGTCACAGTCACGCCGATGCCCACAATCTTGCCGGCCTTGCGCTGGCTCTTTTGCTCCGCCTGCAGGTTGTCGTAGTCTGCGATTGCCAGCGCCTTATCCAGCGCCGCATTGTAGTCGCCGGTGTCGTAGATCATGCCGGTTGGGGTTTCGTAGGGGAAAGCATCTTTGGGGATGAAATTCTTACGCCGCACCGTCACCGGGTCTACTCCCGTCGCATCGGCGATCAAGTCCATCACGCGTTCGATAATATACGCCGCCTCCGGCCGTCCCGCGCCGCGATAGGCGTCATAGGGGATTTTGTTGGTGTAGACGCCGTAGGTAGTCCAGCCAATGTCGCGAATACCGTAGACGCCCGGCGCCAGTGAAGGCGTGAGCGTGGGAATCACGTGGGAGATCACTTGAGCGTACGCACCCAGGTCGGCGTAGATCTTCAGTTTCATGCCGAGCAAGGTGCCGTCCTTCTTGTAGGCGGCTTTCACGTATTGGGCCTGGCCCCGGCCGTGGCTCGTAGAGACGAAATGCTCCGTGCGGTCTTCCGCCCACTTCACCGGCCGGCCAACGCGCTCCGACAGCAAAATGGCAATAATCGACTCGGAGTACGTATTGATCTTGCAGCCAAAACCGCCGCCCACGTCGATGGCAATCACACGCAGCTTGTTCTCCGCCATGCCCAGCATCCGGGCCGCGACCATGCGTTCGATGTGAGGGTTCTGCGTCGTGACCCACAAAGTAGCGTTGCCGCTGCTGCGCTCATAGTCCGCCACTGTTGCCCGCGTCTCCATGGGATTCGGAATGAGGCGCGGCTGCTCCATTCGTGCCTCGACCATGCCGTCGGCCTCGGCAAAGGCGCGATCGGGGTCGCCCGCCAGGCCGGTGGCCTCGTAGCAGAGGTTGGTGCCCAACTCCTCGTGGATGACGGGCTGGTCTGCATTCGGCGCCGTCTCCATATCCGTCACGACGGGCAAGGGCTCGTACTCTACCTCAATGAGATCAATTGCATCTCGCGCTGTCGCCCGCGAACTGGCAACCACGGCGGCAACCGGCTCGCCAACGTAATTCGCTTTCGTCGCCGCCATCGGCCAGCGCTCCGGATATTTCATGTCCGGCAAGATCGCAAAGAGCGGAAAAGGCTTACTGCAGCGCTCGTTGACCTCCGCACCGGTCATTACTCCCAACACATCCGGGTGTGCGGCAGCCTGCGCCGTATCGATGCTTAGGATACGCGCGTGGGCATACGGACTGCGCAGCACCGCCATGTATGCCATGCCCGGCAGAATGACGTCATCGGTAAACTTACCCTCACCCGTGATGAGGCGAGGGTCTTCTTTGCGCTTCACGCGCGCACCGATCAATTTCGATACTTGGCCCGCGATCATCGCCTCGCTCCTTTACTTACGCACCTGGCCGACGCCGTTACTGGGTGGACTGTTCTTACGTTTATTCTACTCTACGGGCACTTCCGGTTGTGTCTGCAAATTCGGTATGGCAGAGGGCCTCCATCTATGACAACCGGACTGCCTGCTGCTGTTTCACCGTGTATCGCGCAGCGGGTGGAGTCTGCCTCCGGTCATCTCTCGCGCACCGCCTAAACCGCAAGCGCTATTAAGCCTGCTCCTGCATTCGCTGCGCGGCAAATTGGGCCGCTTTCACGATGTTCTGATAGCCGGTGCAGCGGCAGATATTGCCTGCCAGCTTGTGCCGGATTTCCTGTTCGCTCGGGTCCGGCTCTTCCTCCAACACCTGGTGGAGGGTCATAATGATGCCGGGCGTACAGAAGCCGCACTGCAACCCGTGCTCTTCCCAAAAGCCTTCCTGCAACGGGTGCAGCTTGCCATTCTGCGCCAGGCCTTCGATTGTGACCACCTCGGTGCCGTCCGCCTGCACCGCAAGCACCGTACAGGATTTGACCGCCGCGCCATCCACAACCACCGTGCACGCGCCGCATTGACTGGTATCGCAACCAACGTGCGTGCCGGTGAGTCCCAAGTCGTCACGCAAATAGTGCACCAGCAACGTGCGCGACTCGACACTGCTAGTGTGACGTGCGCCATTCACTGTCACTGTTATCCCATTGGGCATACCACTACCCCCTACGCAAAGCGTGCCTGCATGCTCCAGAATATTTGGTCTAGTATACCAATTGCGCCATGATTACACACGTGTCTATCACTTATGAATGAGGCCATTTATGAGTCACAAGTGGCTGAGAAGTCCGTTCGCAGCAAGTTGACCAACCCAAAGTCTGTCTGCCGACAGCAACGGACGGTCCTTCCGGAGGCCGTTGAAGTAACGGATTAGTAGTAGTATCCAAGAGCAACACCTGAGCAAGGCCCAGCCGTTCGTGCTGAGCTTGCCTGTCCTGAGCCTGTCGAAGGGTCGAAGTATGAACGGTTGGGCTTATCCAAGAGCAGCACCTGAGCGAAGCCCAGCCGTTCGTGCTGAGCTTGCCTGTCCTGAACCTGCGAAGGGTCGAAGTAGGAACGGTCGGGCGTATCCAATGAATAATGGTAGCGACAGCCTTGTAACATTGAAAGATTGGAATGGCACAAGCCTTTCAAGACATTAGGATGCCGATCATGGTTGGCGGTATGATTGGGATAGCAAAAAGCCAAGGATACCGAGCAAAGGGATGTCGCATGAAGGTAGAAGGCACGTTCACGATCAAGGCGGGGAAAGATCGCGTCTGGGAACTAATGCAGGACCCCGACGTGCTGGCGGCGTGCATCCCTGGCTGCGAGAAGCTGGAACCGACCGGCGAGGATACCTTTGCGGCGACCCTGAACGTGGGCGTGGCCGGCATCAAGGGCCGCTACCAGGGCACGGTGGCGGTGGCTGACCGCGACCCTCCCAACGGCTACCGCATGATCGTGGAAGGCAAGGGCGCCCCGGGCTTTGTGAAAGGCGAAGGAACCTTTACGCTGACCGAGGACAAGCCCGGCGTCACCACCATCCACGTAGCCGGCGACGCCCAAGCCGGCGGTACCCTCGCCCGCGTCGGCCAACGCCTCATGAACCAAGCCGCAAAATTGCTCATGAAGCAATTCTTCACGCGGCTGAACAAGGAAGCTATTGCGCGCTAGGTTGTGCATTGGCGCTAGAGTTGAATCGTTAACCTGATAAGCTGAACATGCAGCAAGGCAGAGTCTACCTCCTTTTGCACGTTGCCGCCCTGGAAGGAGAGGCGCAATGACTTCTAACAATAATTCATTGTCAACTCCCATGACATTTAGCTTCAGCAAAGTCGGCCCGATTGTGGAGGCTGACTTGGAGGTGGGGGACTTCACGATAATTGCCGGTCGTAACAATTCCGGTAAGACATACCTGGCGTACACGCTCTATGGCTTCCTAAAGATGTGGAGAGTTTGGCCAGATGTTGAATACTTCCTCACGGGGGACGAGTACTCCCGCCAGGATCCCTCAGTGCACTCACTAGTAGTAGAGGGACTCGCTACCGAGGTAATGGAACTTGGTCAGGCTAGAAGAAGTGTCGAATGGAATACGTTCAATCAGGAGCGACACTTACTGATTGGGGCCGTGGCCCATGCTTTCTCAGAAGTTGCTCTGGCTGATGTCTTTAGTTCGCCAAATGATGCTTTCGCAGAGTCGTCAATTGAGGTGGCATTGAGTGGTGACTTCCCTAGGGGGAATAGAGTTGTCAAAATGACAACTCCAGCCGGAGTCGCTATTTCGGTTCGTTATGACGGGGAGTCTTTGATCTTAGCCAGAAGTAACATTGAAAACAGGCAATGGGATCATTCTGAGACTGTAGAGTGTCTCGCATCTCTCTACCTTCATTTCCTTTTTCCGGAACTCGTCATTACTCCATTCGTTCTGTCTGCCGAACGCTTTGGTATTTCGCTTTTCTACAAAGAACTCGACTTCACGAAGAATAGATTGGTTGACTGGCTGCAAATGATGCGGGATGACAAGAACAGAAAGAGTTTTTCATCGGTTTCTCTGATAGATACCTTCACCAGCCGGTACGCGCTTCCAATTAAGGACAATATTGACTACACCAGAAGTATCGGAGATCTTCAAAGGGAGAGAAGTGCACTTTACGAGGACAAGCTCTTCGATGATATCAAGGACATGATGGATGGCTACTACAGGAGTAATGGTGACGACATCCAATTCAGGTCAAAAGCTCGTAAGGATCGGAGTTTTTCCATACCTTTGCACCGAGCGTCATCGTCCGCGCGCGGTCTGTCAGACTTGTACTTCTTCTTGCGGCACGTCGCGCGGGATAACCACCTTCTCATCATTGACGAGCCGGAAAGTCATCTTGACACGGCCAATCAGATCCTACTCGCGCGCTTGCTGGCACGGTGTGTGCGGGCCGGCTTGAAAGTGCTGATAACCACGCACAGTGACTATCTCATTAAGGAAGTTAATAACCTCATCATGCTCAGCAGACCATTTCCGGACAAAGGGCAAGTCATCAATAAGCTAAAGTATCGAGAGGATGACTTTCTAGAACCAGAATCCGTGCGGGCATATGTCGCGGAAGAGAAGACATTGCGTCGGTGTGAAGTGGATACATTCGGAATTGATATGCCGGTTTTTGACGAAACCATTGATCGCATAAACACCGTAGCAAATGAACTAGCATCGCGAGTAGCAGAAGACGTGGAAGCGTGAGATGGCGCTGGATCGCAAGCTGGCAAAGCTTCTGAATCAAAGTGCGCTGGAGCCTCAGGAAGGCGGCAGAATCATCCTCGAAGAGACCGACCCGAATTCGAAGATGAAAGTTGCACTAGAGAATCTACCTGTACCCATCTTAGCTGTACGTGTCGAAAAGCTTAGTCATTTGGCCTTGAAGGAAGGCCCATGGAATCAAAAGTGTGACTATTTGCTGTTCTTCGCATCAAATGATACGGACCACGTCATCTTTGTTGAACTAGAGAAGACCTTGGGCAATAAGCGGAAATCGAAAGAGCAATTGCGACGGTCACTGCCATTCTTGGAGTATCTTCGCTCAGTCTGCGATGTGGAGCATGGACTTGAAACTCCACAATCAAGAGTGTCGATAGGCTATTTTCTCATCGGCGAGAAGTTGTCCCCGAGATTGGACAAACACTCTGTTAGGGTAGGCCCAGACTGGATTCTAAAGCCTGAAGAGCACAAGGCAATTATTGTAAACACAGTTATCGGGCGAAGAGTTTCTTTCGTTACATTGGCACGTGCGTAGATTCAGACCCAATTCCTAGTGCTACGCACTCAATCCCCTTACATTTCTGCCAAAGTCTTTGCCTCCTGCACCATGTCGTGGATTATGTCCAGGCCGCCGTGCCAGAAAGCGGGGTCGGCGGTATTGATATTGGCGCGTTGCATGAGTTGCGCGGGAGTTTCGCTGCCGCCTGCCGCCAGCATGCCGCGATACACGTCCACAAAAGGCGCGCCTTGCTGCTGATACGCATGGTAGAGGGAGAGCGAGAGCAGTTCGCCGAAGGGGTAGGCGTAAACGTAGAACGGCACGTGGATGAAGTGCGGGATATAGGCCCACCAGTGCCGGTAGTTCTCCGTCATCACCACGGAGTCCCCGAACATTGCCGACTGCTGCTCCATCCAGATTTCGCCGATGGTCTCCGTGGTGAGTTCACCCTCGCTGCGGCGTCGGGTGTGCAGCCCGTACTCAAATTGGTGCATCGCCGCCTGTCGGAAGACCGTGGCAAACGAATCCTCGATCTTCTGCGCCAGCAAGGTCAAGCGAACGCGTGGGTCGGTGGTGCGCTCCATGAGCTCGTGGAACGTCAGCATCTCCCCAAACGTGCTTGCAAGCTCCGCCACCACCAGAGACGTGCCGAATTCAAGGTACGATTGCTCGCGGGAGAGGCGGGCGTGGATACCGTGGCCGAGCTCGTGGGCCAGTGTCATCACGTCGCGCTGATTGCCAGTGTAGTTGAGGAAAACGTAGGGATGCAGGCTCGGCAAGCAGGGCTGGCAGTACGCGCCGCCGCGCTTGCTGGGTAAGACAGCAGCATCGATCCACTGTTTCTCGAAGAACTCTCCGGCCAGGTTCCCCAATTCAGGAGAAAACGCGTGGTAGGCATCTAGCACGAGCGCCTTGGCCTCAGCAAAGCCGACACCGCCTTCCGGCGTGGGAAATACCGGCGCGTAGCGGTCGTAGTCGTAGAGTTTGCGGTAGCCCAGCATGCGGCGCTTAAGCGTGTAGTAATCGGCCACGATGTCATAGCGTTGCGTCACCGCGTCGAGCATGGCGTGGGCCGTGGCGTCGTCAACTTCGTTTCCCATGTTGCGCGACGACATCGGATCGGGGAAATCCCGCAAGCGGTCCTCAATGGCCTTCTCTTGCGCCGCGACGTTGAAGATGAAGGTGAGAATGTGGGCATCGCCTTGCAGCGCCTTGGTCATGGCGACCTGGGCACGCCGCCGCACGCCGCGGTCCTCGTGGTAAAGCAGGGCCAGGAGTTCGGTCTCGTTCATTTCCTTGCGCTCGCCGTCGACCGTCATGGTCTGGCGCAGGCGGCTGGTGCGCTCGTCGAAGAGCCGCTGGAAGGCGCTAATTCCCGTGAGGCGCTTCTCGGCGGCGAGCTTCTCCTCGGCTTCTGTGAGAGTGTGGCGCGCAAACACCCGTTCGTGCGCGAGCGAGTGGGCGTAACGTGCCAGCGGCGGATGCGCCAAGATGCGCTGGGCAAAGGCACCGTCCGCCTGCCGCCACTCCACGTCGAAGAAGAGCAGCGCGTTCTGCACCGCGGTGACCTGCTCCTCCGTGCGCTGCAGCAAGGCCCCGTGTGCCGGGTCGGACGTATCCACCGAGAAGACCAGATGCGCGAACATTATGGCCTTATGACCACCCATGAAGATCCGCTCGATCTCTTCAACCGCTACCAAGAACTCGTCCGGCGTGATCTTCCCTGAGGCAATGCGGCCTTTGTAGCGTTCTTGGAACGCCTCTGCCTGCGCCAACGCTGCTTTGAAATCCGACTCTATCGCGGGATCGTCCGGCGCGGCGTAAAGGTCCGCCAAGTCCCAACGCACGGACTCCGCGCCGGTATTTTGCTTCGTGTTCGTCGCTTCTTGTGTTTCAATCAATTGGTCATGCTCCTCCTACGCTTCCAACTAAAGAACCTTTGAATGCAAACTTTTTCTCGAATCTTCTACCTAACCTATGGTAATTCATCCGCCAAATATCTGTATCTACCTCATGTTCTGGCCGAATTCTATTTGAGCGTGGCCCAAGCTTTACAGTAGCAAGATTCTTTACAAACGTACCTACTACAGGTATACTCTTGCGGCACTGGCGGATTGTCATGTCGCAAGGGAGGTAGCATGTTCAGGTGTTTGGCGGGCTTTGTACTTGGTTTCCTGTTGGCTCTTATGGGGGCGAGCACCGTTGCAGCCGCGGATTGTCAGTTCGTTCTTGGCTTTAATACACTCCGCGACCTTATCGGCCACGACATAGTAGGCGAATGCCTTGAGAATGAGCACTATAATGAAATCAGCGACAGCGTGCAACAGACCACGGGCGGACTGATGGTTTGGCGCAAAGCCGACAACTGGACAGCGTTTACGGATGGCTATCGCACGTGGATAAACGGTCCAAACGGTTTAGAGCAGCGGCTCAATATGGAGCGGTTCCCTTGGGAGCCGGATTATATAGATACATGTAATCCTGAAGCTGTAGACGGGACCGGAGCGCACACCGGCAATTGGATTCATGATTCTGGATCAGACCCACTCACCGATGAAACATGGTCTGCTGTAGGGCTAGCATCCAGCCAATACGATGCTGAATGGCCTTATGACGATGACGATGCGTATATATTAGTGCGCTGCAGAACTTACTCTGGGAAGCCAGCACTAGAACTATTCATTTACTGGGATGCCTACGTAGGAAGTAATGAAGAGCGCTTGGTGGCGCTGAGATTTGACGGCGACGAAGCTCACTCAAGCGAGTGGACTCCGTCGGAAGACGGAGATGGCACATTTTCTCCTTCGTCGTCTGAGGATATTTCTAAACTTTGCACGGCAGACCGCCTCGTTGCGCGAGTTTGGACGTGGGACGACGAAACGCTTACGGCAGTATGGGACGTGCGCGGCTTTGTGGGAGCCGTGCAATCAATAACAACGCATTGCTAATGTGCGCCAGCACCGGGCAATGGACATAACATAACAGGATTCCAGCACAATGAACGGGTTGGTTAGTGTGAAAGTAGTCGCGTTGAGCGTCGCTGCGCTCGTTGCCGTATTGGCTGTGCCGTACAGTCGTGAAACTCAAGCGCCACAAGCCTCGGAGGCGGGCCAGATCCGAGCTTCTCAGCCAGGAGACCTTATCTGGCGTATGGATACAGGAGGGAGTATAGATTCCTCCCCGACAGTAGCGAATGGCGTTATCTACTTCGGCTCAGATGATGACTATGTGTATGCGTTGGATGCCGACACCGGCGACCGGCTGTGGCTCTATCGAACAGAGGGCAATGTGGATTCCTCGCCGGTAGTGGTGGACGGCGTTGTCTATGTTGGCTCGGATGACAACTACCTTTATGCGCTAGACGCTGATGCTGGCACCCTATTGTGGCGATATGAGACGGATGATGAGGTAGATTCCTCGCCAGCAGTGGTGGACGGAGTCGTCTACGTCGGTTCGGACGATGACTATCTCTACGCCCTGGCCGCAGACACCGGCCGGCTGCTGTGGCGTCTTGAGACGGGGGACGACATAAACTCTTCGCCGACCGTAAAGAACGACATAATCTACATCGGCTCCAATGACGACTACCTGTATGCGGTGGATACTGACTCCGGCGAATGGCTTTGGCGGTATCAGACGCGCAATAATGTCGAATCCTCACCCACAGTGGTGGATGGTGTTGTCTACATGGGCTCAAAAGACGGCTACCTCTACGCACTGAATACCGATACCCGCAGACTTCTCTGGCGCTATGAGACGGGGACAATAGTGAAATCTTCGCCGGCGGTGGCTGAAGGTGTCGTCTACGTTGGCACGCTACAGGGTCACGTCTATGCGCTGGAGGCAGAAACCGGCAAACTGCTGTGGCGGTATGAGATCGACGGCTGGGTCAATTCAGTTGATTCCTCACCTGTTGTAGCCAATGATGTTGTCTACGTCGGGTCCGCTGACGATCATCTCTACGCCTTGGATGCAGGTACCGGCAATCGGCTGTGGCGGTATGAGACGGGTAGCATCGTGGAATCCTCGCCAACGGTAGCAAATGGCGTAGTCTATGTCGGCTCGAAAGACAGCTACCTATACGCCATTAGCGCCGCCACGCCTAACCGCATAGTGGCATGGAGCTATGTAGTAGGGAACTCCGCAGTTTCCTCCCCGGCGCTCGCCGAGGGGGTGATCTATGTCGGCTCAGATGATCATTACCTGTATGCGCTGGAAGCTGACACAGGCAAACTTGTGTGGAAGTATCGCACAGGGGGCAAAGTGGCGTCCACACCGACGGTGGCAAACGGCATCGTCTACTTTGGTTCTGAAGACAATTACGTTTACGCGCTGAGAACGGATACCGGTAGGCTACTATGGCGCTATGGGACAGGAGACGATGTGAACTCCTCGCCGGCAGTAGCTGACGGGGTGGTTTATGTCGGTTCAGATAATAACTTTCTGTACGCGCTGAACGCTAACACTGGTGAATTATTGTGGCGGTATGAGACGGGAGGGAATGTGGGTTCCTCGCCGGTAGTAATGGCCGGCGTAGTCTACGTCAGTTCAAGTGACGGCTACCTGTACGCGCTGGATACGGACTCTTCCTCCACAACTGAGTCGC
The DNA here is from genome assembly GCA_965216245.1 of Chloroflexota bacterium. GTDB lineage: Bacteria > Chloroflexota > UBA11872 > VXOZ01 > VXOZ01 > VXOZ01. The sequence goes on along the minus strand of OZ244145.1, from coordinate 2,401,036 downwards.
CAGTCGCACCAGCGGTCTCGTCTCCCGCGCCTTCAACTCCTGCGCCAGCTCAAACAGAACCTCGACCCACGCCAATACCTAGCCCTATGCCGACATCTCAGCCAAAGCCTCAGCCAACAGCCATACCACGACCGGAACCAACTCCAACATTGACAGAGGAACGGCGCAAAGGTTTTCACTGTCTCTCGGATTGGGACGGCCACAATGAGTGGCTAGAGCGAGAAATCAAAAGAGGGGATTATCTAACGGACCCGGATAGCTTCAAAGCCAGGGAAACCCGCATTGGCGTACTCACCAATGGCGAGCATTACATCACCATGCGGTTCACGCACAAGAATGCTTTCGGAGGGACAGTGACCCACACGGCCAAAGCATTTGTTGACCACGAGACGTGCAAGGTCACTAGGGTCGTAGATATTGAGTAAGGAGACAAGCCATGGCGAGCACCTTTTGTAAAGAGTAGAGCGGGTTCTGGGTTCCTGAATTCCTGCTATTGGGCACGGCTACGGGACCTGACAGGAGGGTCTGATTCCATCATCAGTAACGACAACGCAGAGGGTCAGTTCTTTGTTGCTGTTGAAGCGACCGACAGAGCCCTTACCACAGGCTGCGCTTTGGAATTGGTGAATTGACTTTTGGCAGCTAGGCGCAGGTTGTAAACCTGCGTCTACCAACTGTATGTCGGACTAAGTGCTGTTTCTCTCCGCTGTAGCGCGGGGGCTTGTCCCCCCGCCTCTGTATTTCTGGGTAGCGCCGGCATGACGACGGCGGACGCAGGTTGCAAACCTGCGCTACCGGAGCGAAACTGTCCCATTTTTTGGCTCACTTCTACCTCCTCCCGCGCTTGCTGCCGATGGATTCCGGCTTTCGCTGGAATGACGGTGTTACTTCCGCACGCAGTAAAACCTCACACCTTGAGCAGCGCCAGAAACGCCTCTTGCGGAATCTCAACCTGGCCGATCCGCTTCATACGCTTCTTGCCCTCTTTCTGCTTCTCCAGCAGCTTGCGCTTGCGGGTCACGTCGCCGCCGTAGCATTTGGCGAGCACGTTCTTGCGCAGGGCCGGGATGGTCTCCCGGCTGATTATGCGCCCGCCGATGGCGGCTTGCAGCGGTACCTCGAAGAGCTGGCGCGGAATCTGCTTGCGCAGTTCCTCGACCAAGCCCCGTCCGACCTGCTGCGAGCGATCGCGGGGAATGATGCTGGAAAGGGCATCCACAGGTTGGCCGTTCACGAGAATCTCAAGTTTCACCAAGTCGCCGGGCCGCATGCCCGTCACCGTATAGTCCATGCTGGCGTAGCCTTGGCTGCGGGTCTTCAGTTGGTCGTAAAAGTCGGTAAGAATCTCGGCAAACGGCACCTCGTATTTTAGAATTGCGCGCCGCTCGTCCAAGTATTCAAGCGCCTTGAACGCGCCGCGCCGGTTTTCGCACAAGTCCATGATGGACCCAATGTAACCGGACGGTGTGATGAGATTTAGCTCGACCCACGGTTCCTCGATGCGATCGAGATCCGACGGGTCCGGTAGCTGCGCCGGCGTATCCACCGCCACGATCTTGCCGCCGGTGGTGACGGCGCGGTACTCGGTATTCGGCAGAGTGGTAAGGATTTCCAGACCGTATTCGCGCTCCAGCCGCTGCTGCACGATGTCCAGGTGGAGCAGTCCCAAACAGCCGCAGCGAAAGCCAAAGCCGAGCGCCGGGCTCGTTTCCGGCACATAGGTCAGCGCCGCGTCGTTGAGCTTGAGCTTATCCAGAGCGTCGCGCAGCGGTTCGTAGTCCTCGCTCTCCATCGTATAGAACCCCGCGAATACCATCGGCTTGGCCGGTTGATAGCCGGGAAGGGGCTGTGCCGCCGCTGCGGACGCCGCCGTGATCGTATCGCCCACCTGGCACTCGCGCAGTGTCTTGAGGCCGCTTGCAACGTAGCCTACCTCGCCGGTGGCAAGGCCCGTCTCCTTGACCGGATGGGGGCGAAAGGTGCCGATCTCCATCGCCTCGGAACGCGCGCCGGATTGCATCAGCAAAATCTCTTGACCGGCCGTCAGGGCGCCCTCCACCACACGCACGTACGCAACAACCCCTTTATGGAGATCGTAGTGCGAATCGAAGATGAGCGCGCGGGTAGCCGCTGCTTCAGCACCGGACGGCGGCGCGATGCGCTCCACGATTGCCGCCAGCACCTCATCGGTACCCAGACCGGTCTTGGCGGAAGTATAGATCATCTCCTCGTGTGTGAAACCGAGGTTCTCCAACTCTGCCGCTACCATATCGGGCTGCGCACTGGGGAGATCGATCTTGTTGATTACGGGAATCACGGTGAGGTCGTGGTTGAGCGCTTGGTAGAGATTAGTCAGCGTCTGCGCCTCGATGCCCTGTGAGGCGTCCACGACAAGCAGCACGCCTTCACACGCCGAGAGCGCGCGCGACACCTCGTAAGCGAAGTCCACGTGCCCTGGTGTGTCGATCAGGTTCAATTCGTAGGTCTGGCCATTTGCCTCCGCGTAGAGCATGCGCACGGCCTTGGCCTTGATCGTAATGCCGCGCTCGCGCTCGAGTTCCATCGAATCGAGCGACTGCTCCACGACCTTGCGGGCGTCGAGCGCGCCGGTCTTCTCCAACAGCCGGTCCGCCAACGTGGACTTGCCATGGTCGATGTGCGCGATGATGCAGAAGTTGCGGATGTGTCGTTGATTCACAGAGAACGTACTCGGAGCAATGTTGTCTTGATTGGATATGTTCCGCTTCACGCGGGGCCTGATGCTACGGCCTCAACTTTGTGGTGTGCCGTTTGCTAGGGAGAGACCGGTCAGATCGCCGTCGTTCTATTGTATCAAATGATGAAGTACTTCCCCGCCTATGCTGAGGCAGGATGAAGCTTTCACCGTTCTTGCCGTCGCCCCGGCGCTAACCGGACTCCGGAAATTGGGGGAAACGGTTTCCGGCAACCCCATCGGGATGGCTTTGAGCAATTCGCCGCAACTGTCAGCGTAGGATCTTTCGCTGGTCGGATTGGCCGTCGGAGCGAGTATGTGCGGCAAACCCACCGAGAATCAACTATGCGTTCGTGTTATGACGGGCAAGGGCTGTGCAGTCTGAGCAGTTGGGAGGAATATGGAGCTTGGGTGCGAATGGGCACGGCATGCCGTGCCCCTACGTTGCAGTTGCAGGCCCGCGCCGCGGTCGAGCGGACGCGGGAATTCTGTGCCTGCTATGTAAGGAAGCGTGGCTACGAAGTCCGCCGGGATACCAGTAAATTGGCGGCGAGCGCTCGCCGGAGCTCCACCGAGATTCAAGCTTGACACTAGGCAGGCACAGTTCTACCATCATACTCAGGCGAATCTGTATTCCCCTGGCTCACTCCCGCGCGAGGACAACACCATGGCACAAGTACAGGAACAGGCGACGGCCGAAGAGCTCAAGTTCGACGAACACGAGGCCCTGCAGTACAACGAACAGCTCTACCGCTACGACAATTGCGCCACTGGGATTACCCACATCGACGACTTCGCTGACGAGCACGTCACATTCTATCGCGAGACCGGCTACCTCGTCATTCAGCAGGTATTTGAGCCCGCGGAGATCCAAGAAGCGATTGCGGGCTTTATTGATCTCGTGACCGGCAAGTACCCCGAGTTCCGGGGTGTGCAGTTTGAGTCCGCTTCTAAGAAGTACGTCCGCACTTTGCCGCCGGAGCAGCAGCTTGATTGCGTGCGCAAGCTGCAACACTTCGTGGAGTTCGAACCGCGAATGAAAGCGATGTCGGACCATCCGAACCTGCAACGCGTCGTCCGGCGCTTGATCAAGGCCGAGCCGGAACTCTTTGCGGACCAAGCCCTCAGCAAGCCGCCCGGCATCGGACGCGAAAAACCCTGGCACCAAGACCACGCCTTCTTCAACCTGCCGATGGGCACGCCGATTGTGGGCACGTGGACGGCGCTTGATGAAGCCACGCTTGAGAATGGGTGCATGCACGTTAAACCCGGTACCCACAAAGAAGGGCCGATGGTGCACTTTCGGCGGCGCGACTGGCAGATCTGCGACGACCATCTCGATCTCAATCGCGACGTGGCCGTGCCGCTCGAACCGGGCGGCGTGCTCTTCTTCGATGGACTCATGCACCACGGCACACCGGCAAATCGCAGCGAAAGCCGGCGCCGGGCGCTTCAATTTCACTTCATTCCGGCGGGCATTGAGCGAATCGAGCAGGATGAACGCATGGCCGTGTTCGGGAGCGAAGGCAAAGACGTCGATTGCTAGCTTAGGCCACCGGTCGGACCGCCAATCGAACGCCGAATCACCTCAAGCATGTGCCGGGAATGAAAACTACCTATTCTCCGTGCGACCGGGATCTCGGGCGCAGCACGTAGCGGTGTCGCAATAAACGCAGCCTCGCTGCCGTTATAGCTACAAATTCGTAGAGCAAATTCACATGGCGGCAGTATTGCAAGAAAATCCAATGCGCACCGCAGCGTATGCGGCTGCTTTTATCATCTTGGTAATAGTCTATGTAGCCCGCATCGGATCCTTCGCGACTTTTGGTGAGGCCACCTACGCTCTTAGCATAATCATTGCGGTGGCGATTGCGCTGGCTGCCGGCGCGCTCGCTTTGCAGCGGTTCCATGCGGAGCAGCGCGACGCTTTCCTGCTTATCAGTGCGGGTCTGTGGGTTACTGCCGCACTGCACCTGTACCACTTCGCGGCGTACACCGGCTTCTTCGGCGCCGCCGATTCGCCGCTAACTGCAGCCTCCGTATTGCGGGGCGCGCTCCTTCCCACTCTCTTCTTTAGTCTTTTCCTTGGCTTGAGTCTCCTCGCGAGCAGCCAGGACCGCCCTTCAACCGCTCAACCGGGGGGTATCTACTTCGCTGCTGCCACACTCGCTTTTATCGTTACTGTCGCTTCATTGGTATTTCCATTTCCGCCTTCCAACGACGTCGTTTGGGTTTTGGGCCAGCCATTCGTGCCGCTGGCGGCCCAGCCGGAACTTCTGCTCGCCGCCGCGCTTACGCTCATCGGCATGGCGGGGATTTTGCGAAACGGTAGATGGCGCACGGAACCCTTTGCCCGCTGGTTGCTATTGGCCTTCATTGTCACCCTTATTGCTCTGGCCCGCTTTCCATTGCTCAACGCGTGGCAACTTGAGGAATTGCTTCTGCTTGCGCAGGGCCTAACCCTGGCGAGTTATCTCTGCGTTATTGCTGGGATTTCCTTGAAAGCAACCGACCACCGTGCCACGGTGACCGCAGGGGAAGCTGAAGCGGTCAGGCCTGTTGCAGCAGAAGCCTCGCTCGCACCTGGCACCGCAGATGAAAAACCCGCTACTGCTCCGGCACTCGCCTTGCGCGACCTGCAGGCCAGCCATCGCGCGCTGCGCAACGCCACCGAGGGGCTATTGGTAGGCATGCGCAGTGACGGCACTATCACGGATTGGAAGGCCGCCGCCGATTTCGGCCCTTCGGCAATGCCGAGCGACCTCTTGGGCAAGAACATCCAAGCGGTGTTGCCGTCCGATCAATCCGCAGCCGTCATGGCCGCGGTTGGGCGGGTCCTCCAGGCGGGCAAGACGGAGCGCCTGCGTTACGCCGCCACTGACGGCAGCGTGATTCTGGAGGGTTACGTGACTGTGCACACCGCCGATCAGGCGCTGTGCATCATCCGGGACCGCACGGCACATGCGCATACGCTCCAAGAGTTGGACGCCCAGCGGCGCGCGGCAGATTCACTGCGCCGCGTGACGGGTGATTGGCTCATTCGCATGACGCGCGGAGGCACGATCCAAGACCTCAAGCCGCCGGCCGCAACCCAATTAGCAGCATACGAGGACATGTTCGCCGGCAAACAACTGGAAGACGTTTTTCAGGGCGATGACGTAACGCCGCTGGTGACTGCGGCGGAATCGGCTTTGGAAAGCGGCGAGGTGCAAGAACTCTCTTTCTTGCGACAGAGTGGACAAGTGCTGGCAGTGCGCATTGCAACGTATGCGAAGGACACCGTGCTCTGCCTCCTGCGCGACGCGACCGAACTCAAGGAGGCCATGGCACAGCTCCAGGAGAGTGAGGAAAGCAATCAAGCGCTGCGTACGCACCTTGAGCAACTGAACTCTGAGCAAGCTACGGCACTAACCAATGCCAAGGCATCGGTGCATGCGCTGCGCACGCTCCTGCCTGATCTCGTGCTGCGCCTGCGAGCCGACGGCACGATACTTGAGTGCAAGCCCGCCGAGAGCTTTGGGCCCCAAGACGCGGAGAGTATGGTTGGCGCCAGAGCACGCGAGGCACTTTCAGTTGACCTCGCATCACAGATGATGGCCGCCATCGAGCGCGTACAGAGTGACGGCCAGCCGCAGCGCTTCACGTGCCATCCGGTTGGCGGTCAGGTGCTCGCGGGCGGCATCGCGGCGCTGGTGGACGATCAGTTTCTGTGTGTGGTGCGCGACCTGACGCAGCAAAAGCAGATGGAAACGGCCTTGGCCCAGCAAGCAGCCATTCTGGCCCAGGAGATGCAGGCGAAACTCGAGGCGGAATCTCTGCGCACGCTGCGTTCTGAAAACGATGTCTTGCGGACGCACCTGTTGCGCGTCGCCCAGCTTGCGCTGGAAGTCGGTGGCAGCGCTGCCCCCGCGTATTCTCCACCCGCAGCGAGCAGCAACCCCGACGGCGCGGGCATTTCCGGCGAAGTCCGGGGCGTCGCTCAACCGTCAGCAACGGAAGGCAGCCAAGCAGATCCTCCTCCACAACCCAAGCAAGCGGCCGACACGTCCCCTCAGGCGGCTGCGCAGGCAGCAAGCGATCAGGCTTCCTCTCCGCCGGACGCATCGCGAGAAATCGACGCCCCGGCAAACGGAGAGCCGCCCCGACACGGCGCAAAAGCCGGTACTGACGACTCTCCACGCGGCAGCGCGGACGGCCCGGCGACCGAGACCGAAACCCAAGGCAATACTGCCGTTGCAACTCGGCAAGCAGTGCGCCAAAACCCAACATTGACGGAGAATGGACAGGAAGAGCCGGACGCTAGAACCAACGGTGAACCGACGGAGGATGTTCGCCCTACTTAGAAGAGGGTATGTGATTTTCGACAATGCTACGCGCGGAGATCGACCAATACGGCAATAAACTTTGGCAGATTAATTAGGAGGAATTCCGATGCAACTAGCATTACATTCGGTAAGTTATGCGGGAGTGTGGCCGGGGCAAGAACGGCTGACACTGGAGGAATTCATCCCGCGCGCGGCGGCACTTGGGTTCAAAGCGGTGATGCTGGTCGCCAAGCGCCCCCATCTTTCGCTGCTCGATTACCCGTCGCACCGGCCTGAGAAACGGCAAGCCCTGCGCGCGCTGCTAGCCGAACACGGCCTCAGCGTGCACTCTCTGGCAGGTTACAACGACTTTACCGTCGGGCCGGAGCGGCCCGACGTGCCCTTCTGGGAGCATCAGATCGTCTACATCGCCGAACTGGCTTCCTTAGCCCGCGATCTCGATTGCCCTGCAATTCGCGTCTTCACCGGTTACGAACGTGCCGGTATTTCTTACGATGCGGGATGGACCAGCGTCGTCACCGGCCTGCGCGAAGCAGCGAGGATGGCAGCCGATTTTGGCGTGGTCCTCACGGTCCAGAATCATCACGACTTTGCTGTCGACTACGAAAGCATGTATCAACTCCTCAGCGAGGTAGACCACCCCAACTGCCGAGCAGCCTTCGACGCCTGGTCGCCCGCCGTGCAGGGCTTGCACGGCGAGGCGCTGGCAGCGGCAGTGCGCCGCATGACACCCTTCATGGCGTACACCACCGTGGCCGACTACGTGGCTCTGCCGCGCTACCGCTACGAACCGGCGCTGGTGAACTATGTCGCGGAGCCCGCGCGCATGTTGGGGGTGGCCATGGGCGAAGGGCTTATTGATTACGAGACATTCTTCGACACGCTCATCGCGGAAGGCTACACCGGCACGGTGGCCTACGAGATGTGCTCCTCCCTGCGCGACGGCGGCAACCTGGAAGACCTGGATGCCTACGCGCAGAAATTCAAGTACTACATGGCACCCTACGTGGCGAAGGCGAGTGCAGAGGTTGCTGCGGCAGTAGCGCGGTAGGCGCTCCTAGTTTTCCGGGTGAATGGCATGTTCGGACTGGACCTAAGCGCTGCCGTCGCCTGTTCTCGCATGACACGTAGGGGCACGTCATGCCGTGCCCCTACGCTTTGAGCGTTGATGTGGGAAGCTTGCCACGCACTTGACATGAGTTTGAGGTATTTGGATACAGCGAAGATGGATTCCGGCTTTCGCCGGAATGACACCTTCGAAGTCTTGCTTTCTTCTACGGCAGTGAGAGGGCGGCAATTGCTGTTGAGGAATTGGACAAGTCTCATTCTGGAATAATGCCTGGCAACTCGTGGCATTACCTACTCTTTGTCCTGTGGATTCTCCTTCCTACCGCTCAGGTAGAACCAAATCGCGTACGCGATGGCGCAGCCGATCAGGACCGCTCCCACGACCACCTCGTCCCACACGCCCAACGCGCCGTGCTCCAACGGGGCCGGAAGCGTGGACAGCGGAACCCCAAGCGCGAGCGGGCGCATATGGCCGGCCCTGCCATGACTCTTCCCAGGTCCGGTCATGAGCCAAGAGTATTTTGAGCGACGGGCTGCCATTGGGCTGTTTTCTCTACCTTCTAGGCGCTAACGTACTATTGCGTTTGGGCATTGCGCGATCTATCCGAGAATCGTGCCCCGCATCTCCATCGGTTGCGTCATCAGCCAGGCTCCGGTAAAGAACAGAGCAACAATCAGGACTGCCCACGGCAAGAGAGCGCGGATAGCCTTCGACACTGCGCCTTGCTGTTCTTTCGCAATGCGGTAACCGATGGTCAGAGAGACGAGCATGCCGAGCTCCAGCAGCAGGAGTTCCAGCGGTACCAGCCAGGAGTCGGGCACAATGGCAGCCAAGAAACTCTGCATCACGGGAACAGCGGTTAGGGCGCCGACAAACAAGTGAAAGCCGTAGTGCGCAAGCCACATCCCAAAACCAATGGGAACGAGGGCGAAACTGTAGCGCGTTACGGTCGACCCCAGCGGCTCGGTTCCGCCGACAAGAGCGCGGCTCGACCAAGCGGCAAGTGTAACGAGCGCGAACGGGAGCGCTATCAGCCCCACAAGAAAGACCACGCCAAGCACCAACGGCTCACTGCGGACGCCGAGCAGCGCGGCCAGCCACTGTTCCAGGGCGTAGACCGGCGCCACCATGCCAAAGGCGTTTACGAACGCCGCGAATACGAGCACAATCACCAGCGCCGCTATGTCAGTGCGTTTTACCAGCGTACCCACGCCGGAGTGCCACTCCTGCAAGCGGCGAAACTCACTGGTTGGCGCGCGTAACTGGATGCCGACGTTGTCGTAGGGGCAGGCCTGGATGCAGTCCAGGCAGAAGGTGCAGTCCATGTTGCCGACCTTGCGTTCTTGGAAGAGCCACAGCTCGCAGCCGGTTTGCACAAGTTGAAGTCCGGCTGGGGCGGAGCTTCCCCGCTTCTCCAAGGTTTGCAATGACGCCAACGGCGCTTGGCCACGTTGCTGCTTGAGATCTGGATTCCGGCTTTCGCCGGAATGACGGAGCAGAAGTGGCTCTAGCGCTTGTTCGTGTTTTACTCTGGGGTTTGGATTCCCGCTTTCGCGGGAATGACGGAGCAGGCGTCGTCCTGGCGCTTGGAAGGGTTGGACCATGTCGTCTGGATTCCGGCTTTCGCCGGAACGACGGGCATCAAATATCTCGGTTTTTTGGCGAAAACGTCCTTTGATGCAGTCTTTCGTTGTGCACGTGCCGCAGATGGCAGGCTGGCGCACCTTGACCTCCAGCGGCGACACCATGCTGTGGATGAAGTGGAACTGTCCGATGGGACAGACGTACTTGCAGAAAGCTGCGCCCTGGAAGATGCCGTCTATAGCGAAGGCCGCCACAAAGTACGTCAACGCTACCCAGGCGGTAAGCCACGGGCTCTCCCAGAGGTCGAAGGCCTCGTACGCCCAGAAGAAGACCAAGAGCACGCTAATTGCCAGCCACTTGCTGCGGATGAACTTGGGCCAGGGGCGATTGGCGGGCAGGAGCTTCTTGGCTAAGCGGCGGGGCAGCATGAACGGGCACGCCATGCAGAAGAGGTTGCCTGCTATCAGCAATGCCAACACCACGAAGCCGCGCCAATGCACCCACGGGAGCACGCCCGTGAGGTTCTTTGACGCAAGCTGTGGACCCCAGAAACCGTCATAGAGGATCAGGGCCGACACTGCCAGGAGCACTGCCTGCATGGACGTGCGGGCATGCTTCCAGCGCAGGAAGCGTCCGACAACGGGTAGGTTGAGGAGGTCCCGCTGTCTCGTCTGTGAAGTCCGCAATGCAGCCACGACTAACTGCCTTCCTTGGCTGTGTCGGACTTTATTTCCATCTTCATCTCGCCCTGCACGCCCTTCAGATCAACCTGCTGCGCAGCCGTACTGCCGTCGGCGAGCGTGGCGCGCACGATAAGAACCCAGTCGCCGCCCATCGAAAACGTGAAGTTCTGGGTGGCGTACTTGCCCGCACCAAGGGATTCGGTCTCTACGATGACCGGCTTCATGCCCGCGTGGGTCATGGCGCCTTCTACCTTGATGGTTGCGCCTTCAACCGGATTACCGTCCGCATCGTGAATTTCCAGGGTGATCACGGCGTCTCCCACCGTTGCCGGGTAGGGTGACACAGAAACAACGGTCACCTCGAGCGCGCCGGTCTGTTCCCCGCGCGGCCCACAGGCGATGAGAATGAGCGCGGCCAAAAGAGCGAGCAGAACAATGCTCGCCGCGCGCGCGGGATGCGGGATAAGGAATCACTGTATGGCTAAATCGAATCATCGGGCTTTCCCTTACATAGTAGCTACGGGTGATACCGTCTGTGCAAATCGACCGTGGCAGCTACGGGCGGGCGGCTACAACGTTGCTTTGCCGCGTGGCGCGATGGCTCTGCTGGCGCTCACCGTTTCCTGCGCCGGAGTGCCTACGCGCTACAGTCGGTCAGAAAGCGATGACTGAAAAGGAATAGGCGGTCGTCAAAGGCGGAGGCTATTGGTGTTGGCAATAAGCCGAAGGACCGACACGGTAGAGGGATAGCGAAAGACTAGCGTAGGCAGCAAGTGCGCACCGTGCATTGGAGATCCCACGCCGCATGGGTGACTACGCTAAGCTCTTGCTACAACCCCTATGCTCAGTCCTCCGGTTGGAGGACGAGCGCTGCTGCACCCACGATACCGGCATGCTCACTCTCCGCGGCGAGCCGGATAAAGGACTCTATGTCAGGGTGCGGGCTCCCCGCAAGACGCTGAAACCAGTCGCGAGTCCCCTGGATCAGGATTCCGCCGTCTTGCATCACGCCACCGGCAAACACAATACACTCCGGCGCGAAAAGCTGCTGGGAAATCTGGCAGCCTATGGCAAGCCAGCGGGCCGTATCGTCGCGCACGGCTTGCATCACCGGATCGCCCGCTTCAGCGGCGTCGTGCACGGTGAAACTTGTCAAGCTATCAATGTTACCACCGGTGAGGCGATGGACTATGTCCGTTGGTTCGGCAGCCGCCACCTTGCGGCCACGCCGCGCGATGCCGGGCCCGGCAGCCAGCGATTCCAAACAGCCGTGCACGCCGCAGTTGCAGAGCGGGCCGCCTGGACTAACGAGGATGTGACCGATTTCGCCGGCAGATCCCTGCCCTCGCATCACTCGTCCGGCATCTATGATGCCGCCGCCGATGCCCGTGCCAACGGTAATATACACCAAATTCTGCATATACTTGCCCGTGCCGAACACAAATTCGCCCCAGGCACCCGAATTCGCGTCATTCGCGATAACACCCGGCAGATCGTACCGCTCCCGCAAGAGCGCAACAAGCGGCAGGTTTCGCCAGCCGACATTGACCGCAGATACCGCGATGCCCCGGTCGCGATCAACTGTGCCGGGCACGGCGATACCAATTGCGCTGGGTTGCGCTTCCGCCTGCGCGAGCAGGTCGTCGACGACAGTGCAAATGCTCTCCATGATCGTGGCATGCGAATCCTTTACGATCGGCCCGCGTGCCGTCGCCAGCATGTCGCCGCAATCGTCCACAATACCCACAGCGACTTTAGTGCCGCCAATGTCTACGCCGATTCCCGTCATGGTTACTACCCTGGTGAAAATTCCGGCGCGCGGTACACGACCTTACCGCCAATTATCGTCAGCATGACGCGAAAGTCCCTACTGAGCACAGCGATATCGGCATCCGCGCCGGGGCGTATTGTGCCCTTCCGCTTGCTCAAACCGAGTTGCCCGGCCGGAACAAGACTAGCCATAGCCAGCACGTGGGGCAAAGGAATTCCGGCTTCTACGTACACCCCGACATTGCGATTCATTGACGACGCGCTTCCCGTGATCGTACCATCGTCCCGCGTGCCCAACACGTCCGAGACCGTTACCGTGACGCCGCTCGCCCTTTGATAGGTACCCGGCGGCAAACCGGAGAACTCTACCCCATCCGTAACGAGGGCCACGCGCTCCCAGCCTTTCGCCGCAATGAGCAATTTGCCTGCTTGAGAGTCTACGTGGGCGCCGTCGCCGATCAACTCGGCGGTGATTTCCGGGTGCGCCATCACACCGCCGACGGTGCCGGGATCGCGATGGTGGAGCGGACGCATTGCATTGAACGTATGTGTCGCCTGGCATACCCCGCTGGCGACTGCTGCCGCCACCTGGGCGAACGTGGCGTCGGAGTGACCGATTGCGGGAACAATGCCCATGGAGGCGAGGTGCTCTACTAGCCCTAAGCCCCCTTCACGCTCCGGCGCGACGGTCATCACCTTGATCATCCCCTGCGCAATGTCTTGGAGCGCTGTGACCTCGTCTCGATCGGGCGCGCGCATAAGTTCTACGCGCATGGCTCCCCGGCGGTCGGGACTGAGATAGGGCCCCTCCATGTGCACGCCGAGAAGCTGTGATCCGATGGGGGTAGACGCGGCATCCACAATTGTCCGTAACGCCGTGACCGATTGCTCCCATGATGCCGTGCCCACCGTGGCGAGCAGTCCGGTTGTGCCTGTCTCTGCCCGGTACGCGCAGACCTTATGCACGTCTTCCACTGCATTCGTGCTGAATGAGGCCCCTAAGGCCCCATGCACGTGCATGTCGATGAAGCCGGGACAGACGATGCAGTCGGATACGTCGATCGTCTCCGCAGGTCCGGCAAAGTCCGCAAATGCGTCAGCGGGGGCCACCCGCGCGATGCGACCGTCGTCAATGGCGACGCTGGTCTGCGGGAGCTGCTGCAGAGGCGTGTAGACTGTACCGCCGGCAAGGAGAATCATGAGCTTTCCCATCGTTGCTTCTAAAGTCATCGTACGGGGCGGCTGGGGCTGCGTCAATGTATACTAGATTAGCGCGCAATTTGCCTGGAATTCAAAGAGGAGAGTGCAATGGGTACAAAGGTGCGGGTTGGGGTTATCGGAGCCGGTGGCATTGCCCGTGGCGCCCACTTGCCGGGGTACGCAAAGATTCCTGATGAAGCTACCGTGGTTGCCATTAGCGACATTGATGAATCCCGTGCGCAAGAGGTCGCGGACGAATTCGGGATTTCCAAGGTTTATACCGACTACAACGAGATGGTCACACAGGAAGACTTGGACCTGGTAAGCGTATGCACGCCGCCGTTTCTGCACTGCGCCGCGTCGGTGGCTGCGCTGAACGCGGGCGTGAACGTCATCTGCGAGAAGCCCATGGCGATGAATGCGGCTGAGGGCGAAGAGATGATCGCCGCAGCACAGCAGAATGGCAAGATGCTCACTATCGGCTTCCAGTCGCGCTTTGGCGAACGCGCACAGTTTCTCAAGCACCTCATCGAGCAAGGCGAGCTGGGCGAGATTTATTATGCGCGCGTACTGGCGTTGCGGCGGCGGGGCATTCCCACCTGGGGCGTGTTCATTGAGAAGGACAAGAACGGCGGCGGTCCACTGATCGATATTGGCGTCCACACGCTCGATCTCACGCTGTGGCTGATGGGGCATCCAGCGCCCACGGCAGTTACGGGCGCTGTTTTTACAAAACTGGCGAAGCGACCGGGCTTGTATACCCGACGTAATCCCGTAGATCCGGAACGGTATACCGTAGAAGACTTTGCCACGGCGCAAATTCGCTTCGATACCGGCGCCGTCATCAACCTCGAGACGAGTTGGGCGCTCAATATCGAAAACGAGGTGAACGCCTATATCTGCGGTACGGAAGGGGGCGCCACGTTGCGGCCGCTGAAGATTCTCAAAGAGGTGCCCAATGCCGGACTGCTTGACTGCACGCCTGCGCATGAGGAAGGCAGAGAGAGTACCCATATCGAGCAGTTTGCCCACGTCGTGAGAAACGTCAAGGAGGGCACGCCGCCGCTGGTCAAAGCGGAAGAGGCGCTGGTCGTGCAGCGGATCGTGGACGCGATCTATGAGTCGGGTGAGACCGGACAGACGGTATCTCTCACCTAGGGCCCGTAACACGTTGAGCGCCAACGAACTCATGACGGCATCAATGCCGGTTTCCGCTTTGGATCTCATCGGCGCCGATCCAGAATGAGACTGTCACAGCAGTGCTATCTAGTGAGATGAAGGACGAAACCGTATGGCACGATTGAAAGTGGTCGTAACCGGAGCCGCGGGCTATATTGCTTCCCAGCTTCTGCCCGCATTTCGCGAGCGATACGACCTGGTCTTACTCGACAATCGAGAGCATACCCGCGACGGCGCTTTGGTGGAGGGCGTGCACGTAACCGACCTCCGCGATTCGGACCGAGAGTCGTACCGCAGCTTCTTCAAAGGGGCAGACGCCGTCGTGCACTTGGCCTTCAATCGCCAGCCGGGGCGATCGATGAATGACGGTGACTACTATGCGGAGCGGGGGAACCTCGACCTGGCATTTCACGTCTATCAAACATGCCTGGAAGAGGGAGTGCGACGGGTGGTGGTTGCCAGTTCGAACCACGCCGCCGACTGGTACGAGCATCTGCTGCGTCAGCGCAAACTGGAGATGCTGGACGTGACGGCGCCGCCCCTTTCAGACAATTACTACGGCTGGGCAAAAGCGTGTTACGAGCACTTGGGATTTCTGTTCGCCACCGGCACACAGGGGCGCGTGCTGGAGAACGTGCAGGTGCGGATCGGCGCGCCACGGCCGATACCGGCAGAGAACGCTTCAGAAAACCTCACGGCCTACAAGCGCAACCTCGGGGCCTATATCAGCCCGCGCGACCTGCAGCAGCTTTTTGTGAAATCCATCGAGACCCAGGAAATCGAGAATGAACACGGCATCCCATTCCAGATATTCTACGGTGTTTCCAACAATGCGCGCGCCTTCTGGAGCATCGCGAATGCGCGCAAAGTGATTGGCTACGCGCCGCAGGATGACTCGGAAGTCGCCTTTGCCGACGACATTCGTCGGGTACTCGTTGAGCATGAGAGCGCAGGCAGGCTCTAGGCTGCGCAAATGGACCGTGTCATTACGTTAGATCATGTCATTACCTTAGGTCATGTCATTCCGAGCGCAGCGTCGAACAGCGTTCGCGGAATCTAGGGCGTCCGTAATAAAGATCCTTGTCGGTGGGAGTTCACTCCAAGCTCGCGGTCGGTTTCTACAGAGTTGGAATCTTACGTACCGGAATCCTTTTGCGCGAACCTCTTCCTTCTGCGGCAACACCGTCTAAAAAAGCGTACCTTTCACATTTTCACCATGTTGACGTATACGTTACGATAGTAAAGAAGGCTCTTCTCCCAATCTCCCAAGCGCAGCGGTAGCTATTAGAGGATTCAGCAACATGGCAGCCCTACGACTCGTCAATACCGGCACGGCTGAGCGGGCGCAAGTGACGGACGTGCCCGCCATGAAGCAGATCATCGATTACTACGCCAAACAGAACCGCATGCTCTTCCGTTCGCTGGCGGAACTCTACGGGGGAATTCGCGACTACGTCGTCTGGCGGCAGGACGGCAAGGTAGCCGGCTGCTGCGCGCTGCACGTGATGTGGAAAGACCTCGCCGAGGTCCGTGGCTTGGCAGTTTTGCCGGAGTACCAAGGGCAGGGCATCGGACGGCAGTTGGTTGATGCCTGTGTGGCAGAGGCGAGCGAACTGGGCATCAAGACCGTATTCACGCTTACAATGGAGCCCACGTTCTTTAGCAAGTGCGGATTTCGGCGGGTAGAACGGGATACGCTCTCCATCAAGGTATGGCAGGAGTGCTACCGCTGTCCCAAGTTCTCGAAGTGCGACGAAATCGCCATGATACGCACGTTGCAGGAGTGACCGCACCGGCCGATACTTTCCCAGCAAGAGATGCCAGCAAGGCTGGGCGGTAACGTGCAGGAATTCAATGCAGCAATGTGTTAACATAGTAAGGACTATCAATCTGGTGATATACCGAGATGAGGTAGGGTGAGAGTAGCGGAGAGAGACCAAAATAGGAGGTCTTGCATGCTTAGCGATAAGCGCATTTCACGGAGCCAGTTCTTGCGCGGTGGCGCGGTATTGGTCGGCGGCACGGCGTTGCTGGCTGCCTGCGCCCAGACCGGTGCGACCGGAATGGCCCCGGCAGAGGGCGCCGAGATGGCCGCAGAGGCGGAAAAGCCTGCGATGATGGAGGCGACGGAAGTCACCTTCCTGTGGCCCCATTATTCGGCCGGCAAGACCCGCTGGCTGGAGTGGATCCTGGAAACCTACAACGCCAAGGAGACCGGTGTCACGGTAAACACCCTGGACGTTGCCGGCAGTTTTGGCGGCAATCCCAGGTCGAAGCTCCTCGCCACGGTGGCGGGCGGCGCAGCACCGGACTTGGGCTGGTTTGGTGTGGGGCTACATCCCTTTGCCGGTATCTTGTACGACGCCAACGAGCTCCTCAAGGGCATGAAGTACGACATGAGCCAGCTCAACCCGACGCTGCTGAACGGTCTTACCTGGCAAGGCAAATTGATTGCGGCGCCGATCGGCATCAATACTACGGCGTGGTTCTACAACAAGGACCTCTTCGACAAGGCCGGCGTGCCCTATCCGCAAGATAGCGACACGTTTGACGACCGCCTGGCGGCGGCGCAGAAGGTGTCCAACAGCCTGAGCACGTCCGATGAGAAGATCTGGGGCGTGGCGACCATACACTACGTCGCCTACTGGATCGCGGGCATGTATCAGGGCTTCATGGACGATTCCGGCACCCAGGTGGTGGTGGATGGGCCCTTGGGACTGCAAGCGGTCGAGTGGTGGCGGGACAATTGGGACAAGTATGAGGTCGGCCCGCGGCCTGAGGACTATAACCGCCAAGATGACGCGCAGTTCTTCAACTCGTTTGCGAACGGCAAAGTCGCCATGTCCGTATACGGCACGTGGGGTCTGGAGCCATTGCGGCGTCACGAGGCCGGCGTGAACTTCGACATTGTCGAGCAGCCGACAGCGGTTGCAGACGGCCAAGAAGGCAAGGGCGCGTTCTTCGGCATCGAGGAAATCTTCACGGTGGCCACCACCAAGAAGCTGGACGCCGCAGCCGAGTTCCTGTCCTTCCTCGTCGGGCCGGAACACCTGGGTTGGACCGGCGGCCAGGGCAACATCATCCCGTCCATTTCATCACTAGCCGAGGAAGTCTTCGTCCCGTCAGCGGATTCGCCGGATCCGGCGAACCTGCTGGCCTTTGCGCGGGCAGCCGACTACGCCAAGCCGTATTTCCCGCATCCGCAGTATGGCGTGTTGCGGGACGCTTACGCCGCTGCGATGAGTCCGTGGTGGGGCGCGGAGGAAACCACCGCCAAGCAGGCCCTGGAAAAGGCGGAGGAAGACTGCCAGATAATCGTTGACGATTGGAACGCCGCCAACCTGTAGGCTGACGGTTCCACGCATCGTCTAGCACGAAACCAGTCTAGAGACGAAAGAGCCCGGAGAGTAAGATACTCTCCGGGCTTTCTCCATGTTCGCAAGTTGACAGGCGTTTGTCAGTCTCTGGCAGGTTTGCTGGGCCTGCCGGCGCTTAGGAGCGGGGAAAAGCCCCCGCCCTACTTTCCGCATCTCGCCTAACCCCAGTCCGTTCGTGTTGAGCCTGCCTGTACCGATCCTCTTGAACGATCAAAGCATGAACGGGTCCGCCAAGCTCAAGACGTGGGAGAATGAAGCTCAGCGTTACGGCCGGCAAGACCAGCGACAACGTACACGTAGGAAGAGCAAACAAACTGAGCCCGTGTTGCTCAATTGGGCAGAAACTGCGCGAGCAGGAAACCGACGATGGCCACTTGCACTCCCGCGGCCGCGAACACCATCGCCCCCAAGCGTAGCGTCAAGTCATGCCGCAAACGCAACTCCAGCGCTTCCAGGTCGGCTTTGGTCGTCTGCGCTAACGCTTCCAGATCGGCTTTGGTCGTCTGCGCTAACGCTTCCAGGTCGGCTTTGGTCGTCTGCGCTAACGCTTCCAGATCGGCTTTGGTCGTCTGCGCTAACGCTTCCAGATCGGCTTTGGTCGTCTGCGCTAACGCTTCCAGATCGGCTTTGGTCGTCTGCGCTAACGCTTCCAGATCGGCTTTGGTCGTCTGCGCTAACGCTTCCAGATCGGCTTTGGTCGTCTGCGCTAACGCTTCCAGGTCAACCTTTGTCGCTAGGGCGTCTTGCCCCACGCCCACCACGCGCACTATCGCTTCGGCTTTCTCCTCGTCAAGTCCCGCGCTATGCAAGAGTTTAAAAGCTTCGTGGGTATCCATGATCGCCATCAGTCTCACTCCACTCACTTGGCAGGCACGTTCGGTTCTCGTCGCTTACGTCAATTGTACCAAGTCTTGCCGCTGCGCTGCTCATTGCTATGCTCGCGGAGATTTGACGCTACGGATTTGGCACTTCCAGGGTCTCGCCGGTCTTTGCGGCTTCAATGGCCATTAAGCACGCGATAGCGCTGCGGGCCCCCTCGTGGACATCGCAAAAGAGCGGCGTTTCATCCAAGAGGCTATCGACCACACAATCCACCTCTGCGGCGTATCCGTCCCGGCCCGTCTCCGGCGGCTCAGGCAGCGGCACCGCCTTGTGCGGCTCCTTGCCATGTATTTTGTCCCAGACCACGCTGGCCTCGCTGCCGTGGACTTCCAGACCGTAGAAGGAGTCGAATACGTAGTTCGACGCCCAACACACCGTGATGCTGCCGGTTGCGCCGGAGGCAAAGCGGTACACCGCCGTCACAGATTCGTCGAGTGGATTGCCGGTGCCCTGCATCGCCAGGCCCCGGTTTTCCATGGCCTGCACCTCTACAATGTCACCGCCGTACCAGCGCATCAGGTCCACGGGGTGCACGCCCATCGTGAGCATCGGCGGCGAGTAGCTTTCTCTCGCTTTGTCCAGGAATGCGGGACCTCTTCGCATCGCATCGGTGAGGTAGTGCGTACGCATTGCATAGAGTGTGCCGAGTTCTCCCGCGTCCACCATCTCCTTGACCATGCGGAAGTACGGCCGTGTGCGCAGCACGTGCCCAACCGCCATTCGCGTCGAGGCGCGATCCGCGCGTTCAACGACCTGCAGACAGTCCTCAATGCTGGTTGCCATGGGCTTCTCCACGAACACGTGTTTGCCGGCGTCGAGCGCAGCCAGCGCGAAACGCGCGTGGAGGCCGTCCGGCGCATGAATTGAGACCAGGTCTACCCCATCGTCTTGCAGCAGCATTGCAACGTCTGCGTAACCATACGGCACGCTATACTGTGCTTGCATGGCTTGGCGGTGATCGTCGCGGACATCGCAAATAGCTGCAACCTCAACGCGGGGGTTGGTGGCGTACGCTTCCAAGAACCGGCCGCCATTGCCACCAACACCCACTAAGCCGACCCGTAGCTTTATGCTCACACGACCCTCCCTTTACTCCCCGGAATCGAACACTCTTTCAATTGGCCTCTGGCAATCACTCAGGCGATACCCTCCCGGCTTCGCCCAACTCTCTCTCTCAACCATACCTTTCTCAACCGGAGTGTACAGAATCGCCGCATCAAATGTCGCCGTATCCTACCGACGCCAGGAACGCGCGGGCAATCACAGCATGGCCGGGCAAGTCGGGATGGATGCGGTCCGCTGCCCAGGCCGCGGGAGGCTGTGCCTCCATTGCTGCATCGAAGGCGGCTTGGGTGCGGACGAGAATCGCGTCGTATTCCGCGGCGAGACGATGCACTACCTCAATATAGGAGTCAATATAGGCCCGGAAGTGCATCCAGCCGGCGGTGAGGAGCGCACCCTCCCGCGCGCCGCTGGCACGAAAAGCGCTGAATTGCTGCTGCACTTCCGCCAGGCTTATACCTGATTTCGCTGCCGGATCGCCCTGCCCCGCCGGAGCTATGACATACGGCTCCATGAGAATGAGCTTGCCGTTAGCAACTGCCGGAATCTGCTGGAGAAGCGACCGGTACGTTGCTTCGTACTCGTCGAGCCCCACGTGGTCGGCGAGATTGCCGGCGATGAGACGCCCCACGTCGTTGATGCCGATCTTCACCGAGAGCCAATCCGGAGCTTCGTTCAGTACGTCCTCTTGCCAACGCGCCGCTAGATCGCGTATGGTATTGCCGCCGATCCCACGGTTGACGATCGTCAGCCCGTGCGCCGGATAGCGCGCGTGGAGCAAAGCCCGCACAAGGCTAACGTAGCCCTTTCCATACGGCCCATCCTGCTCCGTGCGCCTGCCGCAGTCGGTAATGCTATCGCCGATGAACACAATTTTCTCGCCCATCCCGAAGCAAATGTCTCCCATGCGTTAGCTCCTGTGTTTTATGTTTAGTAGCACCACTGCATACTGCGCCGCTATCGCGCATCGCAGCCGAGTGACTCTGCGTTGACCTCGCGCACGAGCGCTCCCTACTTCACGAGGACAGGAAGCCCGGCCTCACCTGGCATTGTAAACCAACGCGGACGCCTGCTCCTTTCCACATCTTCCATCTGACGCATGCGCCGCTCCTCAGACTCCCGTTGGCTGTCAAGCATCTCCCTGCAACTGCCGTCCCGTGCAAAAACGATCTTCTTGCAATTGACCGCGCTTGTGGAGCACCATATGATCGAGAGAGTAATATCGTCAGCACCGAATGAAAGTGGATCATGGCGGATTTACCTACAGTACCGAACCACTTCCGTTACTGCCCCCGCTGCGGCCAATCGCTGTCGCTGCAGCCCGACGGTGGGCGTCAACGCGCGACGTGCCGGGCGTGCGGCTTCATCCACTTCAGCACCTTCTCCCTCGGAGTGGGCGGCATTGTGGTGCGCGATAACAAAGTGCTGTTTATTCGGCGCGGGCAAGACCCCGGCAAGGGCCGTTGGACCATTCCGGGGGGCTACGTCGAGCAGGACGAGCCCTTCGAGGAAGCAGTCGTGCGCGAACTCTTCGAGGAAACCAGCGTCCGCACGGAAGTACAAGGCGTGCTGGCGGCACGCAACAGTCTCACTCAACGCGATAGCAACGTCTACATCGTCTTCACCCTCAAAGACCTCGGCGGCGGCCCTCAGTGTGACGAGGTGGAGGTTGATCGGGCTGAATTCCTGGCGCTCCACGAATTCGAAGCGCTGGCAGAACTTGCGCCGGTCAGCAAGTACTTCGCGCAAATGGCGCTGGAGACCCCCGCCGCGCCACTCACCGCCTCGTCATTCACGGGCCAGACCAGCGGCTACGCCTTCTCTATGTTCGACATTGCGGGATTCAATCCCCATGCGCTGGACCTAGACTAAGCCACGGCCCCCCCAGTCGATGCAGCAAGGAAGTCCGGCTACGCCGTACCGGCCACAGCACAGCCGCAGCGACGGTCAATTTCCTTGCTGAGGACGATCGGTACGCACGTCACGCTGCACGCCGACCACGCCGCCAACACGCTCGATCTTGGCCATGAGGCCGGCCAGTCTCCCCACTCCGGTAACTTCAACCGTAAACGTGATCGTCGCTGCGCCGCCGTCCGTATTGACGTTCGCGGCACTGATGTTGAGTTTCTCCTCCGTCACGACCGCGCTAATGTCGCGGAGAAGCCCCGGTCTGTCCACACACTCGGCGCGCAGGGCAACCGGGTAGAGCGACTGTTGCTTGCTCGTGCGCGACCAGGAAACACTGACCTGCATTCCCGGCGGCCCATGTTGGCGAACGCGGCGGCAGTCGCTGCGGTGCACCTCCACGCTGCCATCCACAACGTAGCCTTTGATCTTGTCACTCGTTTGCGGGCCACAGCACTGTGCCAGTTGGAGCGGCAAATTGCGGGTCTCATGACTAATAACCTGATCTCCCCAATCCACCGGCACCAAGCGCTCTTTGTCCTTCGCGCTATGCACGTTGCGGCAGTCACGGCGGTGAACGGTAACGCCGCGTCCGCGCGTAATGTAGCCGACGATGTGATCGCCGGGTAACGGCTTGCAACAGGTCGCCAGGCGCGTGAGCATGTTGCCCTCACCCATAACCTGTACCGTGCCCGTAGTCTTGTCGGTACGCGGTTCCGCAGGCAGCGTCTCCGGCTCGAATGCAGTCTGTGCAGGCTGCTCTCCCGATCGGCTCAAGTTCATCACCACTTGTTGCGTGGAAATTGCGCCGTATCCGATGGCCGCAAAGAGGTCATCCGCGGAGTTGAACGTGAACGACTTGCACAGCGTCCGGACGCGGGCCTCATCGACGCTGCTCAAGTCACCCTGACCCAACCGTCGGATTTCCTTGTCCAGCATCTCTCTCCCGCGCGTGACGTTTTCGGCCCGCTCTTGCTTCTTGAACCACTGGCGAATCCGCTCGCGAGTATGGCTGCTCTTGACGATATTGATCCAGTCGCGGCTGGGGCCTTTCGGCGCCTTGCTCACCTGGATGTCAACCACGTCGCCATTCTGAAGCTCCGTATAGAGCGGTTTGATTTGGCCGTTGACCTTAGCGCTAAGGCAACGGTGTCCCACGTCGGTATGAATGCGATAGGCAAAGTCAATGGGCGTAGAGCCGGCCGGCAGGTCCTTCACGTCTCCGCGAGGCGTAAACACGAAGACCTGGTCTTCGAAGATATCCGCTTTCACCGTCTCCACGAACTCGCGCGCACTCGAAAGCTCTTCTTGCCAGGTTATCAACTGGCGCAGCCAGGCCAGGCGTTCATCGACGTTCGCGCCTCGTTCCCCTTCCTTGTAGCGCCAATGGGCGGCAACGCCAAGCTCCGCTTCCTGATGCATGTGTTGGGTACGGAGTTGCACTTCGACCGGCTGGCCGCGCGGCCCGATCACGGCAGTGTGCAACGAGCGGTAGTTATTGGATTTGGGAACCGAGATATAGTCGTCGAACTGGCCTGGAATCGGTTTCCACAACGTATGCACAAGCCCAAGTGCCCCGTAGCACTGCTGCACCGTGCTCACAACCACGCGCACGCCGATGAGATCATAAATCTCTTGGATGCCGACACTCTTGCGCTGCATCTTGAACCACGTACTCGTAATGTGCTTCGGTCTGCCGCTCACCTCCCCCTGAATTCCGGCCTCCTCAAGCTCTCGCGTCAGGGTTTGCACCGCTTCTTGCAGGACTTCGTCTTGCGTCAAGGAACTCTCTGCCAAGATAGATTCGATCTGCTTATAGACGTCCGGATGCAGCACGGCAAATGCTGCATCTTCCAACTGCCATTTCCAGTGCCCCATCCCCAACTGATTTGCCAACGGGGCGTAGATATCGAGAGTCTCCTGGGCCTTGCGGCGCTGGCGCTCCGGCTCGACGTACGCGAGCGTGCGCATATTGTGCAAACGGTCCGCGAGCTTCACGATTACAACCCGAATGTCCCGCGCCATGGCCAAGAACATCTTCCGCAGGTTTTCGGCCTGGGTATCTTCCAGATTCAGGAAGTCGAGCTGGGTGAGCTTTGTGACGCCATCCACGAGCAACGCCACGTCGACGCCAAACTGCGTGCGAATGTCGTCCAGAGTTACGTCGGTATCTTCCACGCAGTCATGGAGCAGACCGGCGCAGATGGTGCTGGTGTCCATGCGGATTTCCGAGAGAAGGAGGGCGGTGCAGAGAGGATGCTGGGTGAATGGCTCGCCGGACTTGCGGAATTGCCCCTCGTGGGCGCGCGCGGCAAACGCGTAGGCCTGCCTGACACGGTTGAGGTCCTTCTTCCGGAGGTCAGGATTTTCGCTGCTATACGCAGATACAGCCGCGATCAACCCCTCAATCGTATTAGATTGAGTCTCTTCGGGTGACGCTGTGTAAGGTGCTAGTGCCATGAGAGAGTCCTACATGGCCTCACTTGCTGTATGCGATTCGGTCATGGTCGGCCAACTGCATGTCCTGCAGGTGAAACTCCAGGCGCGCAAACCCGCCCCAGGTGTTCTCCTGCATCGAATATACCACATCGACCACCTGCCCTTGCCGAAGGTTTTCGGTACGGTCCGCCATGTGGAATCCAATGCCGGTGACGGAACCTCCACCAACGGCAAACGTGGCCTTCAGGTGGTCGGTGCCGACGATGCGCGCACCGCTCAACGTGAGGCCCCGGCTGAGAAAGCGCGGCTCCGGATTGCTCGCGCCAAAGGGGGCGAGTACATTAATCTCTTCAAGTAACCCTAGGTCCATCTTCTGGGCCGACACCTGACAGTCGATGGAAAGCCGCGGCCGGGTCTCTGCCGGATCGAGCTGCGCACGCGCTTCAGCTTGCAGCGCGGCCCGCAGTGCGGCGCGCCGGTCGGTCGCCACGGCAAAGCCCGCTGCTTGCGGATGCCCGCCATGGCGCTGCATGAATTCTCCCTGCACGGCAAGCGCGGCGGCAATGTCGTAGCCCGGTATGCTGCGGCAGGAGCCTACTGTCTCTGTCGCGCCTACCGCGACGGCGAGCGTCGGCTTACCGAATTCCTCGGCGAGTCTCCCCGCCACGAGACCGATGATTCCGGCGGGCCAGTCTTCGCCCTCCACCCAGAGCAGCACCTCGTGTTGCTGTCCCGCCTCCACCTGTAGTCGCGCAGCGGTGATGAGGCGCTTGGTTTCCCGCTGGCGCTCCAGATTGAGCTGCTGCAACTGCGATGCCAAGACCTGTGCCTGTGCATGATCCCGCGTCGTCAAGAGGTCGTACGCAAGGCGAGGATGCGCCATCCGGCCCGCCGCGTTGAGACGTGGAGCCAGCGCAAAGCCGATATTGCCGCTACTGACGACCGCTTGGTCCACGCCGGCCACCTGCATGAGAGCGCGCAATCCGGCATGGTCGGTTCGCCGCAGCGCCGCAATGCCCCCAACGACAATGGCACGATTTTCGCTGCGCAAGGGAACCACGTCCGCGACGGTAGCAAGCGCCGCGAACGCACGCAGTTCGGCGGTTTCCCGATCGCCAACGATACCGACGGAGGTAAGGAGCGCGCACGCGAGTTTATACGCCAGGCCGGCGCCGCAGAGATCCCTGAATGGATATGTGCAGTCGGGGAGCCAGGGATTGACAATGGCGTGCGCAAGGGGCAAATGCGCTGGCGGCTGGTGGTGGTCGGTGACGATCACATCCATCCCCCGCTCTGCCGCCAGCGCCACAGGCTCTACCGCACTGATGCCGCAGTCCACGGTGATGATCAGCGTGACACCCTGCGCCGCAAATTCCTCAATGGCACGGTTCGACACGCCATAGCCGTCCTCGACGCGGTGTGGTAACCGGACGACAACGTGCCCTCCAAGCTGCTCCAATGCCTGTCTGAGAAGCGCGGCGGCGGTGATGCCGTCCGTGTCATAGTCCCCGAATATGCCGATGCACTCGCCCATGCGAATTGCACGCAGTATGCGGTCAACAGCGACATCCATGCCTTTCAGGAGGAACGGATCGTTTTCCCGAGCG
This sequence comes from Chloroflexota bacterium, assembly GCA_965216245.1. GTDB lineage: Bacteria > Chloroflexota > UBA11872 > VXOZ01 > VXOZ01 > VXOZ01. Next base: position 2,375,241 of record OZ244145.1, on the reverse strand, counting down.
TCGTCGCCGTCAAGAAAGGCCCGAATTGTCTCGGATGTTGTATACCCACGGTTGAAGAGCAGTCGCACGACAAGCGGATGGTACGCCGAGAGCGATTCTAGGAGGGAATCCGGGGCACGGGACGCTACCTGCCACTGGTAGCGCGGAGACAACATATATTGTCCTTCTTTGAGTGTCAATCAGTTAGCTTATTGCCTGTATTATACCACGCGACGTAGCGAGGAGATGCTTTGAGTCCCATTAGCAGAGGGAAGGCGACACACAGCGACGGGAGTCTGCAAGACACGCGTGTTGTCCCGCAAGCCTGCGCCCGTGCGGGAAATCATGGCAAATCTTACTTGCCATTGTGACTGCTCCTTCTCAATCGAAATCTGCAGCAACGGCCGACTACCGGCAGGCAGCCGCTACTTCGCCGCCAATGGTAGACAAGCCGCACAAAGAGCGACAAACACGCCTCCCACCCCGTGCCGGTCCAGCGCAGAACGATGCATAGCGGTAGGCATAGAGTAAGAATCTGTGCTATTGTCCCCATTGAAGAATGCAATTTGGCTGTACCAACGGACCTTGGGACACCTTGATCGGCAATGAAAGGCGAACGATGCTGCGGATCGCACGTGAGCACTATACGTATAGCTTCGATAAAGACTTCCCGGCGATAGCTGAGATCGAGTCCGGCGACCGACTCACGCTTGAAACCCACGATTCATCGACCGGTCGGATCAAGCGGCGTGAAGACCTGGACTACTACCTCTCCGTGCGCAAGACCCATGAGTCGAATCCCGCCTGCGGACCGGTCACTGTACGCGGCGCTATGCCTGGAGACGGACTCAATGTTCGCATCGAGCACATCGCGTTGGTGGCCCCCGGCATTTTGCGCTTTACACCGGGGTCCGGCATTCTGGCCGATGCGGCAGAGTCACCGGCGATTATAATTGTGGACGTGGAAGACAATACGCTCGTCATGGATAACGGCATTCGCCTGCCGGCGCGTCCCATGGTCGGCGTGGTGGGCACCGCGCTGCCCGATCGAGTGGTCTTTACCGCCGACCCCGACATCAACGGGAGCAATATGGACTGCAACAGCATCAAGGAAGGCACGGTGGTGCACCTGCCGGTGTGGGTGCCGGGCGCGCAGTTCGGCCTGGGGGACGTACACGCCGCTATGGGTGATGCGGAATCCAGCGGCGGCGCAATCGAAATCTCCTCCGACGTTACGGTGCAAATTGATGTCGTCAAAGATGCCGGCTGGGAAAAGGTATGGTGGGAGACGGATGAATCCTGGATCACCTACGGGCACGGCGAGACTCTGGAGATCGCCACCCGAGAAGCCGTGGCCGACATGTCCGCTCTTCTGTCTCGCGAATTGCACGTGCCTTACCACGAAGGATTCATGCTTATCAGCGCCTATGGCGACGTGCGCATCGGTCAAGCCGCCAACTGCGGCCTGGACGTGACCTCGTGGGTAGAATTTCCTAAAATAGCAAGAGAATGACAACGGCGCGGTTCCTATCACGATGACGTGGAGGATACTATGAGCGAGCAAGACCCCCCAGACAAGAATGAAGATGACGTCAGGCCTGTGCGCGGCCCGCAAGACGCGGACACGGAAGATATAGATTCTAGGCGAAAGACCCAGCGCGAGCGTACCCTCGGCATTGTCGTTGTCGGCATAATCGCAGTCGTGGCTCTGATTGCCTTCGTAATCTACCCTCGCTTCATACAACCCCTGCAACAACAAACAGTCGCCAATATGCGCGGTGGGACGGAAGCGGCAGCGCAAGAGCACTTCAATCGCTCGCTTGAATACATCCAAGAAGCCGATTTCAACGGCGCCATGCGGGAATTGGACAGCGCCGTAGAGCTGAACGGCGAAGAGCCAAGGTACCGCTTTCTCCGTGCGATCGTGGCGGTACAGTTGGAACGCTTTAGCAAGGCTCTGGAGGATCTCGACACACTCATCGAGGCCGATCCCGGTATGGTCGATGCTTACGGCCTGCGCGCCAACGTCTATCTGCTGCAGGACGATCTGGAACCGGCATTGGACGACGCCAGCTACGCGATCTCTCTAGATTCCGAATCCGCCCACCGCTATCTGACACGGTCGAAGATCTACCAGGCGATGGGAGACTACCAAAGAGCGCTCGAGGACGCCGATGAAGCAATACTCCTCGATCCAACCCAACCGGAATTGTACCTCGTGCGGGCGTTTTTAGGTATAAAGGTTGGTTCCTGTATGAACGCACTGGCGGATGCCAACGTGGTAACGGAAATGGTGCCAACTGCCCCCGGCGCTTATCGGGCGCGTATTGCCGTTTACCTCGCACTCGAGCAGTACGAGAATGCTATAACCGACGCGACGCAGGAGATAAACATGGCGCCGGAGTTTAGTTTCGGCTACAACGCGCGCGCTTGGGCCTACGCCAAGGCAGGCGAGTATGAGAAGGCCCTGGAAGACGCGAACAAGTCAATTGAACTCGACGACGAATGCGCGGAGTGCTACGACACCCGCTCGTTGGCTCGGATCGGCCTAGGCGACCTCGATGCGGCGGAATCCGACGCCGACAGAGCCCTGCAACTGAGCGACAATGCAAGCTGGGCCTACGTGGGGCGTGCCAAGGTCTACTTCGCCAAGAACCGGCTGGATGCGGCGCTGGCCGACGCCAATGCCGCGGCGGAATCCGGCCCCAATGAGCGCGATGTCTATAGTATCCGCGCCCAAATATACCGCGCCATGGGCCGCACGAGCGAAGCAAACCGCGACGACGTGCGGAAAGAACAGCTCTCGTGCTAGGTGAACATAACAGTTATCCGATTGCTGCGGTCAAATTGGCTTAGCTCTTGCAATGGCTCGACTATGCCACGACCAGATCACAGCCGCACTGCTGCCGCCAACTGCTCCCTTAGTTAGGCTATGCTCGGGAGTCGCCTTTAATCAATGAGCAGCGCAGTGGTGGCGGTCAGGCCCGTTTCTGCTTTCGGCCTTAGTTGCTGCAATTAGGCTTCTCCCAATCAGAGGGTCGACCACAGCGGACCAGATGGGCCAGCGTTCGACGGGCCAACTCTAGGCCATCTAGGTGGGCTTGAGATGTGTCTTCTGGCAGTCTCCCGTGCGCAATGTCGTTGCGCATTTTGAATATGGATTCAGCAGTTCTCCTAATCCAATTCCTGTCTTTGCGATTCTGTCCGACGAGATTTCGGGCACGGCGAGAAAGCTGACTGCCTTTCCCTCGTGACGCGTCCAGCTGGTGCATGACCTCGAGCGCAATTGCCACGTCAATTATCCTGTCAAAGGCCGCATGCATTCCTATCCGAGACAGTGATGAGGAGAGCCGCGACAAGGCCAATCTCAATATGACGTCGTCTTTGTCCATCTTGGAAAGCAACTGGGCACAGTCCGACAATCGATCTTCGGAAACAGTAGGAGTGGTGGAAGAGTTTACATTTGATGTGTCAACACCCGAGAGATCACGAAGCATCCAGGAGCGGAACAATGGGATCCGACCTACAAGATGCTCGACCTGGCGCTCCACAACCTTTGTATGCCTTCCTGTACTGACCACTGGCAGTCCATGAGTCACCGCCAGGAGGTCTACCAACAGGAGCGCATCATCACGAAAGGTCTTAGACCTATCAGGCCAGTTTGCCTTCATGTCGTAACCGGCAGGGACAATCGCAGGTCCCCATTTTACCTCGGAAACCACAGCGCCTAGTGGTTCACGACCGACATCGGTGCCTTCTTCGACCAAGGATTGAGCCATGGAATCTGACAGGTATTGCCGCGCTTCTTCAAATGAAATGACCGACAGGCCTCCCTGGAAGTCGTGCCTTCGTTCGACGTGCAAACCACGGAAGAGAAGTATTGAGTATGAACTGAGGTCATGGTTTTCGCCCTTGAGCATCATCTCAGCCAGGGCACTGGCAGTTGTCTGGGGAGTATGCTCAAGGGCATGGTCGACCAGACCCTGCAACATGAAGAACATCTGATGGTCAGATATGCGTGATACGGCTAGGTCGAGACCCAGGACCCATTCTTCATCCGACGTATCAGCAGCATCCCTAATTGTTGGATGCTCAAGCAAGACCTCCAGTAAGGTACTCAGTTTCTGGGATACAGTCTGCCGATACTCAGAATTTGAGCGTGACTCCCTGTGGGCGAACAATGAGTACCCTGAAACTCGTTCCAGAATACTGTTCTTGGAATCGTCGCGGAACCTTCCCGGTAGACCTAACGCCATCTCGCCCCGGTGCCGCAAGATCAAGAGCTCGCTTTCCAGCGACCTCTCGTAACTTACGAGGTCCTGCAAGCAAAGTGCCAGTCTATCGACCCAGTCGGACAGGATGAATTGCTCTTGAGACATGAAGGCTCAACTAAGGCCTGTTTACATTCAAGTAAGACTCTGCCGATGGCAAGGCAACCTCAGCCTCTCACCGCTCATACCGGACTATGTAGCATTCAGCCACCTGCCCACCTGGTCGACTATCCTTACCATGCCTGTTCCGGAGCCAACAACTTGACCGCCGAGAAACCCGGCCCAGAGGATAGATCGCGACCGCTACAATGCACGATGCTAGTCGCCCAATCCTTGTTTACACCGCAACACGCTCGATCCTCGCATCCATCCCGAACATTCCCGCCACCACGCCTAGCGCTAGGATTCCCGTCAGAAGTCCTACTAGCCCAGCTATAAGCCTTATCCTCCAATCCATACAGGAAAGCCTGGATGGCAGAAGCTAGAATTTCAGAAGAGGATCCTAGATTAACCAGGTCGACTGGAATCCTGCTCTCGGGACAAGCTGCCTCGCCGCACCACGAACAATGGCCGGCCGCCACATACGAAAAGAGCCCGCTGAAACGGCAGGGGCCTGGAAACTCCACTTGTTACCGGAAAGCTAAACGCTCGCTTCCCCGCGGAGTTCCTCCGCCGGTAGATGTAGGTCAGGAGGCTGCCCAAATCGTCAGAGTGGACATAGTCGTGAAGAGTCTTGATTTAGTCCAGTTTGGCGGACCCTTTGAGCTTCGAAATGCCTAATATCCGATAGTCATTAGGGTCCGCTGCCCGCGCTAGCCTGTCCGCAACTACCGCAGGGCGAGAATCTTCTCGATCTCGCGCACGTCATTGGGGGCGGGAATCACGTCTTTTGCGACGTCCAAGGCGATTTGGGGGTCCTTGAGACCGTGGCCTGTGAGCACGCAGACGATCTGGTCGGTGGGTTTTACCTCGCCTGCAGCGGCCATCTTGAGGACGCCGGCCACAGAAGCCGCTGACGCGGGTTCGGCAAAGACACCTTCTCGTTCTGCCAGGAGTTGGTAGGCCTCCAAAATCTGGGGATCGCTCACCGTTGCGATCAGACCGCCGGAGTCGTCGCGGGCGCGCACGGCGCGTTGCCAGTTGGCCGGGTTGCCGATACGCAGCGCCGACGCCACGGTATCGGGGTTTTCAATCGGGCGGTTCTCCACGATAGCGGCCGCACCCTCCGCTTCAAAGCCCCACATGCGCGGCAGACGCGTTGTCTTGCCCGCCCGGCGGTACTCCCGATAGCCCATCCAGTAGCTCGTGATGTTGCCCGCGTTTCCGACCGGGACGGCCAGAATATCCGGTGCGTCGCCCAGCACGTCGCTGCATTCGAAAGCAGCCGTCTTCTGTCCTTGGAGCCTATAGGGGTTGATGGAGTTGACCACCGTAATGGGATTGCGTGCCGTAATTTCACGCACGATCTTCAAGGCGTCGTCGAAGGTGCCGTCAATGCCGATGACCACCGCGCCATAGATCAGCGCCTGGGCAAGTTTGCCTAAGGCAATCTTCCCCTGTGACACCACTACTACCGCCTTGATCTGCGCAGCGGCGGCGTACGCGGCTGCGGCCGCGCTGGTGTTGCCGGTGGAGGCGCACATGATCGCCTCCGCGCCTTCCTCCAGCGCCTTTGCCACGGCCATCACCATGCCGCGGTCCTTGAATGAACCGGTCGGGTTGCAGCCTTCCAGTTTCAACCATAGCTCGGCGCACCCCACGCGCTTCTCTAGAGCATGGGCGCGGACCAGCGGGGTGAAGCCCTCGCCGCGGCTGATGAGCGGAGTCCGTTCCGTAATCGGAAGATACTCACGGTAGTGAGCTAGCAAGTTCCGACCGGCAGGCGCTGTATTGTTTGAACCGGGGCTATCCATACTCCCTACTTCCGAATACGCCGGAGCGTTCTTCGCCGCAATGGACGGTGCAGCGCTTTCGCGACAATCGTCCACATTCTCCCTCTCGTGCCCTTACACCGGTGCTCACGCTGACCCGCCCACGTCCACAATGCGCAGGAAGCCCGCTACCCTCGCCACCACGTCCAGCGCTGCAATGTCTTGCACGGCAGCCTGCATTGCCCGCTCAAATGCATCGTGGGTAGTAAACACGAGCTCAGCAGTCTGGTTGACCGGGTCTGCCTCTTTCTGGATCACGGAAGCAATGCTAATGCGATGTTCTCCGCAGATAGTCGCAATCTTGGCAAGCACTCCCGGCCGATCGGCAACCCACAGTCGAAAGTAGTATCGGGTTTCGATCTCATCTATCGGCTTCATTGTCTTGGTGGAATCGATGGTATAAGGAACGCGGTTGGTTACGCCGCTAATAATATTGTGGGCCACGTCGATGACGTCGGCGACAATGGCGCTGGCTGTCGGCTCCGATCCCGCGCCGCGGCCATAGAACATCACGTTTCCCACCAAATCGCCCACTACGTACACTGCATTATACACACCGTCAACGCTGGCAAGTGGGGCGTCCTGGGGCACCAGCGCGGGGTAGACCGACGCCTCATAGCGCACACGCCCCAACGGCGCGACGTCGTCCTGTCGCGCGAGAGCAAGAAGCTTGATGACGTAGCCAAGGTCCTGCGCGTAGCGGAAGTCCGCCGGTTCAAGTTGCATGATGCCTTGGCGATAGATAGCAGCGGGGTCGACCTCTGTATGGAATGCAAGCGACGCCAAGATTGCAAGCTTGAATGCCGCGTCGATACCCTCCACGTCCTTCGTTGGATCGGCTTCCGCGTAGCCCAAGTCCTGCGCTGCCGCCAGCACCTCAGACAGTGCCGCGCCTTCGCGCGACATGCGCGTTAAGACATAGTTCGTCGTGCCGTTGATAATGGCATAGATTTCGCGAATCTCATTCGCCACAAGGTCTGAACGAAACGAGCCGATCAGAGGAATGCCGCCGCCGACACTCGCTTCATAGTAGATGTCGACGTTCTGTTCGCTGGCAAGGCGCAGGAGTTCCGGCCCGTGCATTGCCATCACGTCCTTGTTGCCCGTGACCAAGTGCTTGCCGGCCTGGATTGCGCGTTTGGCGTATGTATACGCCGGTTCAACGCCGCCTATCAGTTCGATCACGATGTGAATCGTCGGATCGTCCAAGATATCGCTGGGATTGGTGGTTAGCATCGCGGGCTCCACGTCGACCCCCCGAATCTTCGCCTTCTCCCGTACCAGGATCTTCTTGACCCGGAGATCACGACCCGTTGCCATCGCCAGCATGCGGGCCTTCTCGTGGATGATGCGCAGCACACCGCTGCCTACCACCCCCAGGCCCATCAAGCCGATATTTACCGTCTTCTCGTCATTCACCAAGCAATTCGCTCCTCAGCCGCGGCTGCAAGATCGCAAACGACATTAGTTATTCGTGACCAACCCGCAATTCTCTCCGCACCCGGACCCCGGTTTCCCAACCGGCCACTATTCTCTACGTGTGGCCGAGGCGGTAGACGAAGAACAGCGCCACGTCTTGGGTCGGGTAGTAGCGGTCATTGTATCCGCTATAAACAAACCCATTCCTGTGCAAAAACTGAATGGCCGGATAATTTCGCGACTGCACGTCCATGCAAAGCCCTTGCAACCGGTTGTGCTTGGCCCAGTTTAGACTAGTGCGCAGCAAGGCGGAACCCACCCCGCATCGGCGCAGGTCGGGCCGCACGACAATGCTCTGTATGAGACCGTTGCTCAGCCGCCGGGGCGAGACCATGTCCAGATACCCCACGATCACGCCTTCTTCCTCTGCCACCAAGAAGAGATCTCCGTTGCGCCAATCAGCGTGCAAGTCATCCGGGTCTAACGGCGGCTGCAACGTCAGCACGCGCGGCAGGCGGCGCACCTGGAAGCCGGAGAGCTTGCGCTTGCCTTCCCAGCGCGTCTCCATAGCCCAAACGTTCTGTGTTTGATAGGAAGAATCGAGCCGTATACAAGCGTCGATATCTCTGAGGTCTGCGCGGCGTACACGCATACGAAGGCCTAGGTAGTTAGCTTCACATAGAGGTAGTTGAGCACAATACGGAGGATTGCTGCCGCCGGGATTGCAAGCAGCATGCCGGATATACCGAAGAGCGCCCCGCCAGATAGAATAGCAAATATCGTCAGCACCGGGTTAAGCTGCACATAGCGACCGACGACGTTTGGGATGATGAGATAGTCTTCAAGATGCCGCAACACAGTATACATGACCGCGACCACAATCGCGTTGACCACCGGCGACCAACCGAAGGGGCTTGGGTAGACGAGCGCGAGCAAGACGGCCGGCGTGGCCGCCATGAACGGTCCGATAAAAGGAATCAACTCCAGCACACCCGCCACGGGAGCCAAGACAAGGGCATAAGGCATACCCAATAGCTTCAATCCAATATAGGTCGCCACCGACATGATGATCACCAGCATCACTTCACCGCGAATGAAGCGGCCGAGCATGCGGTCAATTTGACCGCCCAGACGCGCCATCTCGTTGCGGTACGGCGCCGGTACCATGCGTCGCGCCCATGCCCCAAAGCGATTCGATTCAAGTAACAGGTAGAACGTAGTGAAGAGACAGAGCAGGAATTTCAGCAAGAGTTCCACCACGTGCAACGCAATTTCGAGCGCCGCATCAACCATCTGGGAAGTGGCGGAGTCCAAGACGCCTGCAAGGAGCTCACCGGAAGTCCCGATCACTTCCTCAAGACCGAAAAGATCCACTTGCGCGAACTCGCCGACGGTACTCTCTAGATTGCTCACGATACTGGGTAGACTGAGCCGGAGACCTTCAAGTTCACGACTCAACGGTGGGTAGCCGAACGTGAAGAGCATGACAATGCCGCCAAGGAAGAAAACCATGAGTATGAGCGTCACCCAAAAACGATGGAGGCGCGAGTGCCGGCAGAGCCATGTTACGAGCGGCGCCAACAGATAGGCCAACACCGCCGCCCAAATGAACGGCCAAATGATCGCACGTACGCCATACACGAATAGAAGTGTAAGCCCGATAAGCACCATTACTACTACAACTTTGGTGCGTCGGGAGAAGCGAATTCCGGTCGGCTGCGGCTCAGGAGACTCCGGCAACGTGGGGCCGTCAGGCTTTGCCTCGGGGGCGTTCTCAACTTCCGAAGAAGCCGTAATACCACTCATCAGGTCTCTTATCCAATGCCATTCGTGAGCAAAACACTCCAATTAACTATGACACAGGCAGCACGGTAACGCATCCCTGCAACGGGAAGACGGTCCTTGGAAAGCCAACTTGAGGGCAATTTCCGGCCTACAGACGGTTGACGAATGCTTAGATTTCGCTTAGAATTAAGGACGTGTCCTGCGTAAAGTAATTCATCTGCCAGGGTGAGGAGGCAACAGATGGCGAGTAGCACCGATGTGGATTCTGTCCTTCGTATCTATACCTCCTATCTTGCAAATCAAAGGCGGCTCTCACGAACGGAGACGGGTAGGAGGATTAGATGGCTAAAAGAATTCGGCCACTATGTGTGTATTCGGAAGACAATCTACGAAATATCGGTTCGCGATGTTGTCATCTATTTTGCAGAATGGGCTGAGAAGTTCGAAGACCCCGGCGAATGGTATGACCGTTACAAGGTGCTTGAAAGATTCTTTGACGATTTAGTAGACATGCGGCATCTCGATTCAAACCAGATCAAGGGGATTTACGACGACACTGATTTTGAGCCCGATCTCGCTGATGACGAGGAGCCTTTCGAATCCCTAGAGCCGGTAAACTGGTTGCGGAAGGACCATCCCCTTTACTAACTACCTATCTCCGACAGTCAAATAAGCTTTATCGAAACGAGAGAAGATGAACCGGGATATACCTCCCGGTTTTTCTTTGCCCTGCAACCACACTTTTTCTCTACTCTTAGACCGCACCTTGGAGAGAGAGTGGGAGGACCGTACGGCGTTATTCCAGTAATTCATTGGGACATCTCCCTCGGACTGCCAGCGCCGTTTGGCACATTCGCCCAGCACATCAAACGATACGTTGAATTGCAGGAGCGAACTCTCATTAGTCCCTGCCGCGCAAAGAGGTCATGTGCAGTGCAGTGGGTCTCCAAACCTAGATTCAAGCCGCTTGTGTGCTATTGTAAATCGTGGTATAGTAAGTGCCCACTATTAGGAACACTTCTCAATATTTGCAGAAGCACAGTGTTGATTGAGGCAAGCAATGGCGACAGTACAGAAGGCTGATTCCCTAAGCACGAGTTGGCGTCTCGCCAGCCTGACGAAGGAAGTTCGTGGTCGGATAGCCTTGGCTGCCCTCTTCGGTCTGGGCGCTGTTACTACCGGCGTGGCGCGCCTTTCCCTCTCGGGTACGGCGGTGGCAATGGTTTTCGAGAGTGAGCCCTTCTCAAAGATTATCCCGATTTTGCTCGGCGTACTCGCGTTGCCCATGCTGCGCATCGTCTTCACGATGGGGCAACAATTCATTGCCCACGAGACGGCGGCGAAAATGAAAGTCAAGCTTCGCACTGCCCTCTATAGCCACTTGCTGCGTCTCGGCCCCGGTTTCACGCAGAAACAGCGCACCGGTGAGGTGGTGGTAAAGGCTGTGGATTCGGTGGAGCAGCTTGAGACGTTCTTCGGTCGCTACCTGCCGCAGCTTGTGGTTGCCGGTGTGGCCCCCGTTGGCATTCTCATCTTCATGACAATCCTTGACTGGCACTCGGCCCTCATCTTCCTGCTTTTTGCCACGCTCACCTTCCTTGCGCCGATGTTCTTCCGCCGCGCCACGTACCGCGCCAGCCGCGGACGCTGGCAAGCAAACCGAGAGCTGAGCGCAGATTTCATCGATGCCATCCAAGGGCTCGCCACGTTGAAGATCTTCGGCCGCAGCGCGGAGTGGGGACGCATGCTTGCCGACCGCGCACACGCGCTCTCGCTCACAACCATGAAGGTGCTGGGCATAAACATAGCGTCCGGCGGCGTGAGCATGCTCTTCATGAGTTTGGGCGCCGCGTCGGTGCTCGCCTGGGGTGCGATTCGCGTTGATCAAGGCACGCTCGACTTGACGCCCCTCATGATCGTGCTCTTCCTGGGAGTAGAGATCTTCCGACCATTACGCGAACTCAATCAGCTCTACCACACCGGTCTGCTCGGTACCTCGTCAGCCATCGGCATGTTCTCGCTCCTGGATGAACAGCCGGAGGTCACGGATGCTGCCGACCGGGTCACCGCAGACGGCCGCACCGGCGCAACCATTGCCAATGAAGCAACACTCGAGCCCAGCGTGGATTTCGAGCGCGTGACTTTCGCCTACGAGAGCGGCGACCAACCGGCGCTGCGGGAAGTTTCCTTTGGCGTACCGGCCGGCTCCTCACTCGGCATCGTTGGGCCTTCCGGCGCCGGCAAGACCACGGTCACCAATCTGCTACTGCGCTTCTTCGATCCCCAAGCGGGACGCATCCTGCTCGGCGGCCACGACATCCGGGACCTTCCGCTGGAAACCTTGCGGCGGCAGGTCTCTATCGTCGCGCAGGACACGTATCTCTTCCACGGCACGGTGTTGGAGAATATTCGCCTCGCCCGCCCTGAGGCGTCAGACGCAGAGGTGTTAGCGGCAGCGCAAGCCGCAAATGCCCATGAGTTCATTCCGAGACTGCTCGCCGGTTACGACACGATCATTGGCGAACGCGGCCAGAAGCTATCCGGCGGCCAGCGACAGCGGCTTGCCATTGCGCGGGCAATCCTCAAGGACGCGCCCATCCTCATCCTGGATGAGGCTACCTCCCACGTCGATAGCGGCAATGAAGCGGTCATCCAAGAGGCACTGGAACGGCTGATGCGGAATAGGACGACGATCGTGATTGCCCACCGCCTTTCGACGGTCTCCGGCGCCGATCAAATCATCGTGCTCGACCAAGGGGCCTGCGTCGAGCTGGGCTCTCACAGCGATCTCATGGCTCACGACGGGGTCTACGCGCGTCTCGTGGCGGCGCAATCGCGGCTGCCGACCCGCGCTGAGGATGAGCAAGAGGGTATCGGGTTCTCTTCTGCCGCGACGAATGGAGATTCCGTAGCAGCCGGCGTCGCAGGCGGCGCGCCAGGCTCCGCCGCGCCCGTGGCAGACGACCCAGCCAGCCAGGACGGTCACTTTCTGCGCAGCGACGCGCACGCAAAACCTATCGAGCCGGTGGCAATCGGCGCTTGGGAAACGAGCAGCCGGCTGATGCGGCTCATTCGCCCGGAGTGGTTGGAATTCGCCGTCACCGTTGGCAGCGGTCTGGTCAAGGCTGGGGCTACCATCGCGCTCGGCGTTGCCAGCGCCATACTCGCCGGCCGCGTGGCGACCGACGGCGGCCTGGGTCCCATGATTCCGATTGTGATCGCCCTTGCGGTAACGGTGTCACTCTTTACCTGGATCGAGTCCTGGATTTCGCACGACATGGCGTACCGTATTCTGGCGGACATGCGCATCAAGCTCTTCGACACCTTTGACCGCCTCGCGCCCGCTTATATGTACAGCCGCCGCAGTGGCGACCTTACGAGCATCGTCACGTCGGATATCGAGACGGTCGAGTCGTTCTTCGCCCATGCAGCCGGGCCGATCCTGGTTGCCATCATGGTGCCGCTCGTGGCAGTGGTCTTTTTGCTCAACATGTCGTGGCTGCTCGCGCTGGTGCTGGTGCCCTTCCTCATCCTGGTGGCGCTCAGCCCGCACTTCATCGGACGACATACCGACCGGCTGGGCAATCGCTTGCGCACTGAGCTTGGCGAGGTCAACGCCCACATGTCTGACAGCGTGCAGGGACTGCGCGAGGTCGTGGTCTTTTCGCAAGACGGTCGGCGCTTGCAGGAAATCCACGACAAGAGCGATGCGCTCACCGGCCTGCAGGTGCGTTATGGCAAACAACTAGGTTTCCAGCAGGGAACAATCGAAGGAATCCAAGCGGTCGGCGGGCTCGTCGTGCTCATGCTGGGTGCGTATCTCGTGCTCGAAGGCGGACTGGCGCCCGCGGCGTTGCCGGTGGCGACGATGCTTGCCCTGACCTGCTTCACGCCGGTGGCCGAAATAGCCCGCATCGTCAAGGAATTGGCAAACGCGTTCGGTTCCGGTCGGCGCGTCTTTGCCGTGCAGGACGAACCAATGCCCGTGACTGACGGTCACGCCGTTTCACCCACGGCGGCCGCAGTGCCCGCGGTGACATTCGATGACGTATGGTTCAACTACGGCCCCGGCGAGCCCCAGGCGCTGAGCGGCGTTTCTTTCGCAGTCGAAGCCGGCCAGACCGTCGCTCTCGTCGGGCCTTCCGGCGCGGGCAAGACCACCGTGGCGCACCTACTCATGCGCTTCTGGGACCCGCAGCAAGGACGGATCACGTTCGGCGGTCACGACGTGCGAGACTTCACCCTCGACGACCTGCGCAGCCGTGTTTCGCTTGTCTCCCAGGACATCTACCTCTTCAACATGAGCGTCCGCGAAAACCTGCGCCTCGCGCGGCCTGACGCCACCGATGATGAGATCGAGGCAGCGGCAAAGATGGCCAGCGCGGACGAGTTCATTCGGAGGTTCCCACGCGGCTACGATTCAGTCGTCGGCGAACGCGGCACGTCAATTTCCGGCGGGCAGCGGCAGCGGCTTGCCATTGCGCGCGCGCTGCTGAAACAAGCGCCTATTCTGATCCTGGACGAAGCCACGTCCCACCTGGATACGGAGAACGAGCGGGAAGTGCGCGCGGCCATCGCCGAGCTTATGCGGGACCGCACCACCCTCGTCATCGCGCACCGCCTCTCCACTGTCCGCGATGCGGACAAAATCATCGTCCTCGACGACGGGAACGTCACCCAACTGGGCACTCACGACGAACTCGTGGGCACTGCAGGCACGTACGCCCGACTCGTGCGCGTCCAGGTGCAGCTCTAGCGCGATTCGGTCGTTTTGAATTAGTTGACGTCTCTAGTCATTGCAGGCACAGCGAGGAATCTAGGGCGCACAACCTAGAATCTGCTTTACTGTGTTTATCGCAGTGGCTGCCACCGTCGCAGTGAACTGAAGAGCGATAATCCTCGTAGCGCGGGGGCTTGTCCCCCGCTCTGGATGGCGCGGCTTTAGCGCGCTCCCGCTTTCCATCACTCCCACGAAGAGCTAGCCCCAAGAGAGCCTTCACCACCTCGCTACTACCCCGCATGGCACTCTCGATTGCGCCTGCCTCACAAGCAAGCATGAACGCGGGCAGTACAAGCGCCACAGCGCCTATCACCTTTCGTCGCAAACAGTCTACGGGAGTTAGAAATTACCTGATCAGGCGTTGCGCTTTTCGCTTGGCAACTCTAGATTCCTCGCTTCGTTCGGAATTGTAAGTGTTGAGTAATTCGTTGACAGAATTCGCTTTCCACCAGGCAGTGTTGACCGATTATGTCATTCCGAGCGAAGAGAGGAATCTGGAGTCCATGTTGCAACAAGTCCAATAGGCTCAGCACTCTAGATTCCTCTCTGCGCTGCGCTCCGTTCGGAATGACATGTGTACAAGGCATGCACGACGCGTCGCTTATCTTCTCTTTATTGAAGATCTGTCAACGAATTGCCTGACACTTACAGGAATGACAGAGTGCAGCACTTAACCTTTGTAACCAGGTGGCCGACTCGCCATAAAACACCTGCCCTGGTTGCAGGGCGCATACGGAGCAACATATAATGTGGAAAGATAGTCAAGGACCTGCGTCCCCTGGTTGGGAGTGAGGCGTCTTCGCCCGCAGTAAAGAGTGCGTCCATCAAGCCGAGGTGGCGAAATGGAAGACGCATGGGACTTAAACTCCCAGGAGCTTAAACGCTCGTGCCGGTTCGACTCCGGTCCTCGGCACCACGATAATAACCTTTCTGCTTCCGGCATGTGCAGGCTGGGCCTAAAGTTCACCCTGCCGATGCACCCGACCGGAGGCAAACCCAGAGGAAGGAAAACTCTGCATGCGTCCGTACGAGCTTGTCGTCATCTTCCACCCGGAGATCGACACCGATACCCTCGCGACTCTCACCGGTCGCATCGTCTCCACGATCACTGAACACAACGGCGAAATCGTCGCGCGACAGACGTGGGGGCGGCGGCGTCTCGCTTACCCCATCAAGCACCTCACCGACGGCTACTACGTGCTTTGGCACTTCAACGCCGATGCCCCGGCGCTTATACGCGATCTCGAAAGCCTTTTCCTAATCACGGAGCCAATAATCCGCTACCTCACCGTGCGTGCTGAGGGCCTGCCGCCCCTCACGCCGGACCGGCAGCCGGAACCCACAGCCGCCGCTGCAACCGAAAGCGAGGAAGAGTAACCATGGCCGGCCTGAATAAAGTCATGCTCATCGGACACTTGGGTCGCGACCCTGAGTTGCGCTATACCGCAAGCGGTACGCCAGTCTGCAATTTCTCGATGGCGGTCAGCCGCCGCTGGAGCGGCCGCGACGGTGAACAACAGGAAGAGACTGACTGGTTTCGCGTGACTGCATGGAATAAGCTCGCGGAGACCTGCGCGAATTACCTTGCTAAAGGCCGACAGGTCTACATCGAAGGACGCGTGAAACTAGATACCTACACCGGCCAAGACGGCCAGGAACGCTCTAGCTTAGCCGTCACCGCGTTCGAGATGCAGATGCTCGGCTCGCGGCGGGATCAAGGCATGTCCGGCGAGGCCATGGCGGAAGCCGGGGCGCCTGCCGAACAGGAAGAGCAGATCGATCCTGATGATCTTCCTTTCTAATATTTCCCCACGATTTCCCATGAATTCTGACAGATACACTGCAAATAGAGGATAAGTGATGATTGATCGAGATGATCGTGGTTCACGAGGCAGGCCGCCGGGACGGTTCGGTGGTGGTGGCGGTGGTGGCGGCGGTGGTGGTGGCGGAGGCGGCGGAGGCGGAGGTCGTTTCGGTGGCGGCGGTGGTGGCGGCGGAGGTCGTTTCGGCGGCCCGCCGCGCCGGCGAGGGCCGGGCGGTCGGGGTCCGCGGCGTCGCCGGTCGTGCTACTTTTGCGGCAATGGCATTAAGGTCATTGACTACAAGAACGTTGACATCTTGTGGAATTACTTGGACGATCGCGAGAAGATCATCGGGCACCGCCAAAGCGGCACGTGCGCGAAGCACCAGCGCCGACTCGGGGTTGCCATCAAACGAGCGCGCACAGTGGCGCTGTTGCCGTACACGCCGGAACACACGCGCACACGGTAAGCAGCCCGCCATTGCCGCGGCCCGCTAACAGTTGCTAAAGGCAGCGCGCCGCAGTGTGTGTCAAGGTTTAAGCGCTCTTCTTTATCAGCCAGGGCGTCTGCTCCTTGCCAAACGCGCTGATGCGAGTTGCAGCGTAGTACGTTACCGGGCAAACTGCTTTCACATCGGCGCCGGCGCTCGCGCCAAGCCCGCCCTTCGGAAGCAGGAATAGCGGTGCGCGACAACTGCGACAGAGCGATTGCTTGCCACCCAGTTGCCTCCTGACGCCTCATACTTCAAGGTCTTCCCATGCCACGCAGAAAGTCCGGTCAGTCAAGCCGACGCGCCCAACGCATAATCGCCCGTCCTCTGGAGCATCCGGCGGAAGAGGGGCAGGCGCTGATCTTTGGCTGGGGCGCCCACCTTTCGCGGCGTGAGAAGGACTCGATAAAGCGGCGGGCGGTAATAGCCGGCGCCGGCTTCGTTGCCGCTCTCATCGTCCTCATTCTGCTCTATGCGTACCTGAATGAGTACGTGCTCCAAGCACGCGCTACCGTGGCACGGGTAGGGACGACCAACATCTCCGCCAGCACGTATGCCACGGCGTTGGGCACAGAACTCGCCCACCGTGTCTACTACACGCGTCAGGTGCAGCAGATTCTCCCTAAACTCGTCAGCGAAGCGGCAGAAGACCCCGCCACCTTGAGCAACGCGACCAGCCGGCTGCTGGCACAACAAGAACAACAACTGCAGTTCCTGCCCAGCTACACGTTGGAGCAGATGGTCGAGGCCATTATCGTACGCCAAGAAGCCGCTGCGCGCGGCTATACCTATTCGGAAGCCGAGCGGGAGGAAGCCACTGCAGCCTACCTCGGCGCGCTTAGCGAAGCGCAGTTGCGCAACAGCATTCTCTCGTTCATCTCTCCTCCCGCGCCTGAGATCATTCCGGTGACCGCCGATGATGAGATACGGCAGTCCGATCAGATGCTAATGCGGGCAGAGCTCTTGAGCAGCCAATCCGCCGCAGCCACGGCGACGGCCCTTCCCGTAACCCCGTCGCCTACCGCCGCGCCGGTTACGTCAACCCCGATTGTACCCACGCCAACGCCTGCCATGGACGCCCGCGTGGAAGCCTATCTTGCCGGTACCGGTATGTCGCGTGAGACCTTCGCTGAGCGCGTTCAAGACGCCTGGTGGCGGCAGCGCTTGGAACAGGACGCCATTGCCGCCGTGCCCGCCAGCCAGTCACAGGTCCATGCCCGCCACATACTGATCGCGACTGAAGAAGATGCCGCACTCGCCAAGGAACGCCTGGAGGCCGGCGAGGACTTTGCCGAGCTTGCGGCGGAAATGTCATTGGATCCCAGCGCGAAAGAAAACGGTGGCGACCTGGGTTGGTTCCCCAAGGGCGTCATGACCCCCACCTTCGAGCTGGCAGCCTTCGAGCTGGCACCCGGACAAACCAGCGATCCGATTCAGACGCCGTTTGGGTTCCATATCATCGAAGTCCTGGAAAAAGCCGACGACGTCCCGATAGAACCCAACGCCTTGTCCCAACTACAGCTACGGGCGTTCAGCCAACTCCTCGCCGACCGCAAGGTGGAGCTCAACGTCGAACGACTGCTCACGCAAGACATCGCCGTCTGGGCGCAACGCCACATGCCGCCTTTGCCCGAACTGCAATAGCCGCCTGCGGGTCGCTTTCTTGTTAGTGCTGATCTGGCCTGCCGTCAGGTCTATTGACCGTTCGTGCTGAGCCTGTCGAAGTACGAACGGAACGAAGAGTGCCCGGAGCCGACTATCCATATCCCCAGCCGCTCACCCTTCGACCATGCTCAGCGCGAACGGGGTGCACCAAGCACTCAAGCGAAATCGTCAGTTCGTGCAGCGCACTTTCGTCCTCCCAAGCAAGCGGCATGTCCTTTCCTACCGAAAGAACTGCTCCACGTCGGTGAAGTCGCCCGCGCGCCGCGCCGGGGGCAGTGAGTTCAGGATCATCTTGCCGTAGAACTTCGTATGGATGCGCGCGTCCAGCAGCACCATCACGCCGCTGTCTTCCGGACTCCGAATCAGTCGGCCAAAGCCCTGCTTCAGATCGATGACGGCTTCCGGCAGCATCAAGTCGCGGAACCAGTTACCCCCGGCATTGGTAACCGCATCCAATCGGGCTTGAGAAAGCGGTGAAGGCGCGGAAAACGGCAGCCGGTCGATGGCGACGACCGAGAGCGCCTCGCCCGGGACGTCCACGCCTTGCCAGAATGACTTGGTGGCGCAGAGTATCGCGTTGCCGTCCTCCTGGAACACGCGCAGCAGTTCCCTTCGCGGCATCTCCCCCTGGCGTAAGCAGAGCATCTGATCGCCGACGCGCCGCGATAGCTCCCGGTAGCAGTGTTCAAGCGCCCGATAGCTGGTGAAGAGCAAAAAGGCCCTGCCCCGGGAGGCAACCACCAGGCGTTCCAACCGATCGACCAAGGCCGCAAGATAGGCATGCGCTGCCTCCCCCTCCCAGCGCGAGGGAGGCTCGGAAAGTTCGCGCGGCCGCGGCGCCCAGATGAGCGCCTGCTCTTCGAAGATAAAAGGGCTATCGCACGTAGCTTCCCGATAGTTGCCGGCCCCCACGCGTGAGGCGAAGAACTTCATGCTGCCGCCCACAGCCAGCGTCGCCGACGTATACACTGTTGCCTGTGTCCGTTCGACCACCTGGGCAAGGTGCTCTGAGACGTCGATAGGCGTGTAGTGCAACTGGATGCCGATGCGCCCCTCCTCGACGTAGCGGAGCGCACCCCGCAGCGTGGGTGCACAGAAGCGATCCACGCGGTCGATCACGGAATCCACCTGCTCGATGTGCTTCTGCAGCTTCGCCTCTTCCTCCTCACTCGGCATCTGCGGCAAGCGCACTCTGAGGTGTTGATAGTAGCGATTGAGAACGCTGGTGACCGCTTCTGCGGCGAATTCCAGGGGTTCCGGCACCGCAACTTGCCGGCTTCCCCAGTCGCCACGACCCTTATTCAGCAATAGGGCCGTGAACTGCTCCCAGTACGTTGCAACCCCACGCTGGAGCGCATCGCGCAGGCCCTCCAGGCCCGGTTCTTCGGGAATGAGGCGCGTGATGCTGCGCGGCGTCAGGGTATCCGTGAACGCCGCGTAGGCAAAGTTCTCAAGCTGGTGCGCCTCATCTATGATGAGAAATGCATGCGGGGGCAGGATTTCGGCCAATGTGCTGAGGCAGAGCAATGCGTGGTTGCAAATGACGATGTCCGCTCGCTGCAACTGTTTGCGCATGGCGTAATACCAGCACGAGTTGTCGTGAAAGAAGCGGCAGCGCCGTCCGATGCAATCGGTATCGGTAGCGATAGTGCGCTCGCGGAGTTCCGTTGAGAGCGTGAAGCGTAGCTCGTCTACGTCGCCGGTCGTCGTCTCCCCCAGCCACGCCGTCATCCCCGCTAGTCCCTCCGGCGGTATGAGACTGCCCGTAACCTCATCCAGCTTGAGCTTGCAGGCGTAGTTCCCCAGCCCTTTGGCCACGATGGCGTCGAACGTAATGCCAAACGGCGCAAGGATCTCCTGCACAGCAGGCACGTCTTTGAAGAAGAGCTGGTCCTGCAGCACTTTGGTTGCCGTAGAGATGATGATCGGGCCGCAGTCCGGATCGGCGCGCCGGGCCAAGACCGCCGGGATGAGATAAGCGAGACTCTTTCCCACACCGGTGCCGGCCTCTACCACCAGGTGACGGCGTTCCGCCAGGGCTTCACTGATGGCAGACGCCATGTCGTGTTGTCCCGCGCGATGCTCCCACCCGGCGCGCACCAATAGCCCGTTCGGGCCGTAGATGGCGTCGATGGTTGTGCTGTCCAAGTGAAAAGATGGCGCGAGCGGCGGATCGACAGAAGACATACAGGCGATGATCCCGGCATATATACCAATGAGGGCACTCGTGATTGTCTCATTCTAGCACGCCAACACTTGGAAACCGGAGACGGCTCGCCCTCCGCGTGGGCCACGTTGAGGCAGAAGATTCGCGTAATTCTACTTATCAGGCGCACATCACTGTGGTAGGTTTAAATCTAAGCGGCGCGAGGAGCTGCTTCAGGATTTAATGTTGAGGAAGGCGTGTTATGTCCACGCGGCTCTTTGTTGCCGTAGTGACAACAGCGGTACTTGCCGTCGCTCTCTCCGCCTTGAGCCTGGCAACGTATGGCGTGCTCGCGTTCAGTTTGCACGCGCAACTCGATCAGAGCCTGGCCGCAGAAGGCCAGCAGTTGCACGACTACTTTCTGACGTCTGCGGATTCCCCACTTGTAGGCAACACGTTGCCGGTATCTACAGAACCGTTTGAGGCGGTAGCGCCAACGGGGTCGGCCTTTCAACTCAAAGCATCTGACGGCCGGGTGCTCGCCCAATCGGTCGGCAGCCGCACCGGACCGCTCGACAACAGCGCCTATGGCGCGACCGGCGCGGGGCCGCAAGCACTCGCGTATGAAACTGTTGAGCACGCGAACACGCGGTTCCGCATTTACTCGCTTCCCGTACTCTTGCCGGGACAAACGGAAGGCATGCTCCAAGTGGCGCGTCCGCTGGCTCCGGTCGAGCAGACTCTCTCTCACCTGCGTCTTGTTCTGGTAGTTGGCGCCGGTATCGGCCTGCTGCTCGCCGTGGGTCTGGGCCTACTAATCGCGCACATTACCGCAAAACCAATCGAAGACGTGGCGAGCGCTACGGCGCGAATTCGGGCGTTTGGCGAAGAGGATGAGCGCCTCGTGTCACCAGGACATCTCCAAGAACCGCAGTGGCTTGCGCAAAGCCTCAACAACTTGCTCGATCGCGTTGTGCTCGCCGAGGCGGCTGCGGGCGAGGCCTCAGCATTCCGCGCCCAGTGCGCCGGTTACATCCAGCATCAACTGGGACGAATGATTGTGCAGCAGCACAGCCTCAACGACTTTCTGCGCAGTGAGTTGCGTCCCCGCGATTCGAGTGCGCTTGAGCTGCCGCCACGGCAGCGCCGCATTCTGGGGACCTTCTTGCATAGCGAACCGCGCGGGTGGATGGCAGCCTACGACGACGTGGTCGTTTGGCTTGAAGCGCAAACGGAAGCGCTCGAGCGCTGGGTGCGCCATCTGCCGCTCTACGTGGGCGCGCAAGAAGGACTCGATCTAAAGCGTGAAGAGGTGTCGCTGGCGCCGCTGCTCTATAGCCTCTGCCAGGAAAAACGCGAACAGTACGAGAACTCTCTGCACATTTCGAGCCACTTGCCGTGCACACCGCGGCTTCACGGCGACCCCGGTGGGTTGCGCGACGCGCTGGCCGCCCTCATAGACAATGGATGCATGAATACGCCGCACGGCGGGACCGTAACCGTAACGCTGCATTGCTCAGACGATACCGCGACGATTGCGGTGACCGATACCGGCGCGGGCATCGCGCCGGACGATCTCCCGCACATCTTTACGCGATTCCATCATACCGCCACCTCTGGCAGCGGCCATGGTTTGGGCCTGCCCTTCGCGCATGACGTGATAGTGCAGCACGGCGGTACGCTATCGGTCGAGAGCGCGCCGGGAGAAGGCAATACATTTACCGTGCGCTTGCCGCAGGAGGGGAGCGGTGGGCAGTAAGCCGTACGACCCCTTTCAAGGCCGCAAGCGCACGTGGCGGAGTCGCCTCATGGTTCCCGGCGCAATTGCCGCGATACTGCTCGTCGTGGCGGCTGGGACCACGCTCACGGTGATAGGCGTCATGCGCCTCTTGGATAGTCCGAGCGCTGCCGAGACTAGCGCTGGCGCCGCTCCCACCACCCGCGCCAGTGCGACGAGCGACCAACAGCCCATCGTCCCCTTCCCCACGGTCGCGCCCACGGCTGAGCCGTCACCGTTGCCTACCGTCATACCCACCGCCATGCCCACGGCGGTTCCTACCGCCATCGCCACACAGCCGCCCACGCCGACGCCGCCGGCCGTAGTAGCGGAGACATCTCAGAATCTGATAGCAGACGTGTACGAGCGGCTCAAGGGGAGCGTCGTGCGCATATCAACGGACTCCGACTCTGTCGGGATCGGCCAGCCCTATGGAGAGGCCGGCTCCGGCTTTGTGATCGACGAGGCGGGCCACATCTTGACGAACTATCACGTCATAAAGGACGGCAGAGAACTGCGCCTTACGCTTGATGACGGTACGCCGCTCGGGGCAAGAGTCATAGCCACCGACCCGGGATCCGACATTGCATTGCTGCAAGCCAACATCCCACCGGACAAGCTCGTCGTCGCCCCACTTGGCTCCTCCGCTGCCGTCAGAGTGGGCGACCAAGTCATCGCCATTGGCAGTCATTTCTATGTCTACCGCAACACCATGAGCTCGGGTCACGTGTCCGGCCTGAGGCGTCCCTACGCCTTCTCCGGGCGGACCATTACGGGCATGATTCAGAGCGATGCGGCCATAAACCGCGGGAGTTCCGGTGGGCCGCTCATTGACTTGAAGAGCGGTGAAGTCATTGGCATCACTACGGCAATCGCCACGCAAAACTTTGCCGGCATCGCGTTGGCGCTGCCCATTGACCTAATCAAACGCATCCTACCCGACCTACTGGCAGGCAAGACGCCGAAGCACGCCTGGCTCCCCATCCACGGCGCCAGCATCACGCCGCAGCTCGCCAATCAATGTAATCTTCCCGTTGATTACGGCGTAATCGTTTATGGCATTCTGCCCGGCTCAATGCTCAACAACGACATCTTTGAAACCGGCGCTAACGGCGACATTATCGTCAGCATCGACGACATACCGGTCAGAGAGCTGAACGACCTGAGCAAATACATCGACGCCTACAAGCAGCCCGGTGACACCGTGGAGCTACGGGTCTACCGCCAGCGCAAGATTAATAAGCTCTTGACGGTTACGCTGGAGGAATGGCCGAACAAAAAGGTCTCTCCTCTTACTCAGGCCGTAGACTGCTCCAAACCCACCAGCGAGCCGATCAACGCGCCGACGGTGCCGCCCATCACCGCGGAGACGAGCACAAAGGCCGCCAACGGCAGATTCATCATCTCCGAAGAGCCGCTGATGCCCGCAATTGCCGCCGCAATGAGGCCGATAGCGGCGCCACCCACGATGCCGGCCACAATGCCACGGGCAGCCATGCGCTCCGACGACCCCATGGCTGCGGTGTCGGCGGCCGTAGCCTGAGCAGAGTCGGGATTCTCCGCGTCGACGGTGTCGCCAAAAGAGCCGTAGACCAAGCCCAGCGCGGCGCCGTACACAATGTGTAGAACCAGATTGCCGAGAATTGGCAGAAAGCCTGCGTCCAGGCCGAGACCGAAAAATCCGGCGCCCACGAGCGGCAGGAATGCCACCAGGGACAGTACCCACGGGAAGAATGCAAAGACGAGACCGCGTCCTACGTCCGTGCCGGGTATGCGCGGCTCGACAAAGTACGCGTAGATAAGGGCAAAGCCCAAGCCGATGGCCAGATGGATCGCGATTGCGGCGTAGAATATGTCCGTGGTGTACTCGACAATGATGTTATCCGTCAAGCCCTTGAACCAGGCGGAGTACGTCTGGGCGCCTGCCTGTTCTGAGGGCTCGATATTTGCCAGCACGTAGGCTATGCCGTACGCGACCACGGCGGCGAGAATCATGAGTACGGTGGCAACAAAGCCGGAGAGCACCGCCCGCGCCAGCCAGCCCTGCCGCAATGTCGTTTGCGCGCTTACCATGACCGCTACCTCCTTCCGACGTGAGGATTGCCGCACACGCCGCTATAGCTGCAGGCACTTCGCGCAAAGAGCAGGAGTGCCTGCTCACTAATCTGTCACCGTGTACCCTACCTCCCGCCTGCTACCGCCAACCGGCAGTAAGTCTATCAAAAAAACATCTCTTAAATCCATAGTCATGACAATGCGCCGATTTGTCAACCACTTAAGAGGCAAAAGTCCGCTTTGCCACTCACAATTTTGGGTGGGGCAATGCGGCACGCTCCGCTCCGGTACGCCTGGGCGTCGTCTAATGCAGCGCTACTGTGAGCTCAGAATGTCTGTGCCCCGCAGAATGCGGGCGGCCTGGAGGGCCAGCAGCACCGTGCCGAAGTTGAGCACGCCGGCGAGCACGAACGGAATCGGCGCGGCCAGGCCGATCAGAATACCCGCGGCCATGGTGCCGCCCAGGTTCCCGAACGTCCACGCCGCCTCAGTTACGGCGGTAAGACGCCCTTGCTCGTTTCCATCTCCCGACACGCGCACGAGCGACGGCATCAGCGAGGCAAGCCACTGACCCCCCAGGCTCGTGAAAATCGCCGACACGGCAAGCAACAGGGCGTTATCCACGAACAGCGCGCAGCCAAACGGGCCGAGGGCGAGCGTGAGACTGCTCGCTACCACCGGTATGGCTCTGCCAATGCGATCGGAAAGCCAACCGACCACGAGGCCGGTAGACCCTGTTACCAACGCGCCGACGGTGGCATACAAGGCAACCGCCGTCACCGAGTCTGTCAGACGGAAGATGAGCAGAGGGAGCATCACCGAACTCGTGCCGAGCCACCAGGTGGGAAGAAAGCGAATCCCAATGAGACGCAGGATAAGCGGCCGCCGCCACAAGACCTGGTAGGAGCGAAGCATCTCCCACGCGGACATCGACTGCACCTGTTCCAACCGAATTGGCGGCAGGAAAATCACGCCGAAGAACACAAGCACGAGATTCCCCACCAGCATCACGATGCCCAAGGTGCGAAAGCTAAGCTGATCGGCAATTGGGCCTGCTGCCAAGTTGCCCAGCGCGCTGCCAATAGTCGGCCCGGTAAAGTAGAGCGCCCCCATCAAGCCCATACTTCCCAACGGCGCAACCAGAGCGAGATAGGCGCGGGAAGAGGTGGTGCGCAGCGTAAAGAGAGCGCCATACAAGAGCGCCAACAACACGAGCAGCCGCGTGTCGGACACCATGAACATGAGCCCGCCGATGCTCACCGCCGTCATGCCCAACAACAGGATGTACTTCGCCCCCACACGGTCCGCCAGCAAACCGCTGGCAAAGAGCACGACAATGCGCACGACGTTCTGGACCGAGAAGAGCGTGGACGTAAGAATTGGCGATCCGCCGAGCACTTTCTCAACGTAGACAGGAAAGAGCGTTCGGCCCGGCGCACCCAGTGTGGCGTTGAGGAAGAAGATCGTCAGAAAGAGAACAAGCGGCTTGAGGTACCGGTGCTCCGAGAGCGGGGAGCGTTGAGCGGCGTTGTCAGTTGAGGCCATGCGCCAGTGTCATTCGTGAGTTGGATGTTCGCATACGTTATGGTTGGGTGATGTGAAGCCGAAACTGTGCACCAGGGCCAATTCTACACGACGGTCCTTGTAGCGCGGGGGCTTGTCCCCCGCCTCTGTGCTTAACGCGTAAACAGAGACTGCGGCTGCGGACTGGGCAGCGGTCTGCCTATTGAGGCAGTCCCATCCTAGAGGACAATATCTACCGGATCGCCGTTCTGCTCCAACGACTCATATGTCGCCCAGGTTACGGCCAGGGCGATGCGCGCGTCCTCCGCGCTCGCCTGCACCGGCTCCTCGCCCCGAATCGCCCGTATCGCGTGCTGGGTCAAGAGCAACTGGCTGTCACCGCTATACGGCCCGAACTCCGTGACGGCACCGCCCTCGCGGAGAATCTTGAAGCCGTCTCGGGGGCGGCTCGGTGCTAGCGCTCCCTGCGGCCCGAGAATATCATCGATGCGTCCTTGCGGCTGCACGCCCGGCGGCAAGCCCCACGAGATGCTGAATGCGGCCAGGTCGCCACTGCCGAATTCCAATGCAACCGTGGCCGTATCCGGCGCTTTGTGTTGGAAGTGGGCAATCTCCGGCCGGTCTTTGGCAAACGTAAACCCGTGGGCGCTCACCCGCACCGGGTCTGTGTCCGTAAGCCAGCGCCAGTAGTCGAAGAAGTGGGTCATGAAGTCGTTGAGCGGGCCGCCGTTGCCGCGATCCATGTCGTGCATGGCCAGCTTGGGCCGAATGTGGGTGGCCGAATGCATGCGAAACATGAGCGGGCTGCCGAGTGCCCGGTCGCGTATACACTGGCGCACCGCCGCGGGCGCGTCCCCGAAGCGGCTTTGAAAGTTGATCACAAAGACGACGCCGGATGCCTCCAGCGCGGCAATCATGCGATCTGCCTGATCCAGCCGCATGGCGATCGGCTTCTCGCTCAGCATATGCTTGCCGTGCTTGGCGGCAAAGACCGTCACCTCTTCGTGATAGAAGGCCGGTGTGCAGATAGAGACCACGTCGATATCGTCGCGCTGCACCGCTTCATGATAGTCGGTAAAGACGTGGGGGGCACCGTACGCCGCCGCCAGCTCCTGCGCACGGTCGGCCAGCACGTCGACCACGGCGACCACGTCCGCCTCACCGGATTCCTGCCACGCCTTGGCGTGGGCATTGCCCCGCGCACCGGTGCCAACAATGCAGACACGTAACTTGCCGTTAGCCATGTGTAATGTGCTCCTATTTAGTCGGTGAACCGAACGGGCAGTACTTTCTATCTCAATTTGGCATCGAATTTGCGGGGCTGGTCAGTGCTCATCTAACGCGTGGCCCATGCCTTAGCATGGGGCAAGGATACACCCCTGTCAACGCACGGCGGCGTCCACACCCAGCGCGTGTACCTGCACTCTTGCCACTCCCAGCTATTCCAGGGCTCTCCTGCTTTTTTGTTTATGTGGTGCCTAGCTCTTGGTGCCGAAATCCTTTGCCCGTTCGTGCTGAGCCTGTCGAAGCATGAACGGAGCACGGACAGTCTATGCGATCTCGTATCCTACGCCGTTGCCCTTCGACAGGCTCAGGGCGAACGGCTTGTGTGCTCAGGGCGAACGACTTGTGTGCTCAGGGCGAACGGCTTTGGCGCTCACGCCAGACGGCTTTGGCGCTCAGCGTGAAAAGCCTTGGCAATTGGGAGAACGCGTCTGGTACATGCGGCAAACAGATCAAGGTGTGCCTAGAACTATCTCATAAATCGGTTCGATAGCCGATTTGTGCTTCGACAAGGGCTTCGCGCAGCACTCAGCACGAACGGATTCTCGCCTTTTCCGTTCTCCCTGAGCCTGTCGAAGGGCAGGTCTACATCGAGCGATGTATTTATGAGATAAGTTCTAGGCAGTTTCCCCTCGTGAAATATTGGGAAGCCGGACACGAGCGTGCGGCCATCAAACGCCTCTCATAAGAGACTGATTCCTTACCACCGCGGACGCATTGGCAGCCAGGTGGGATCGCGCTCCTGCATGGCGGAGACATCGTCTCGGCCCCCGGCTTTGTTCTGTAGGTAGCGCTCGTGCGCCGCCTGCAACCGCTCCTCGTCAACCTCCACGCCCAAGCCCGGTCCGGTCGGCACCGGAAGGGTGCCATCCACGAACTGCAACGGCCCGCCCTGCACGATGTCGTCCTCTTCGTTCCACGGATAGTGCGTATCCGAAGCGTAAATCAGATTGGGCGCTGCCGCGGCCCAGTGAGTCATTGCCGCCAGCGAGATTCCCGTGTGGCTGTTGCTGTGTTGGGAGATACCGAGGCGGAAAGTCTCGCAAATCTTGGCCAGTGTGAGCGACGCCTGCATGCCGCCCCAGTGGTGGTGGTCGGCCAGCACCACCTGCACCGCATCCATCTGGACAGATGGAGCGATATGGGTGAAGGCCGTTACCACCATATTCGTTGCCAGCGGGATCGGCGTTGCCTGCGCCACGGCCGCCATGCCGGCCAGGTCCGGCGCCGGGTCCTCATAGTATTCCAGATCGAGGTCCTCCACCCAGCCCGCAAAGCGAATGCTCGTCTCAACCGACCAGATGGCATTCGGATCGATACGCAATTGGTGCTGGGGGAAGCGCTCGCGGAGTTGACGCATCGTCTCGGCTTCCGCCTCCGGCGGCAGCACACCCCCTTTAAGTTTGAGGGTCTCAAAACCGTAACGATCCACAAATGTCTCCGCCTGGGCCACGAGTTGCTCCGGACTCATGGCCTCGCCCCACTCGTCGTCGCCCGCGTACTTATAGAAGAGATACGCCGAGTAAGGCACGGTATCTCGCACCTTGCCGCCGAGGACGTCACAGACAGGTCTGCCGCCGGCTTTTCCCAGCAGATCGAGCATGGCCGTCTCGTACGCGGCAAAGACCGGAGGGTTGTTGATAAGGATACGCAACCGATTGAAAAGCGCGGGATCCAGGCCTTTCACAAGCGAAGCAGCGCCCTGCAGCTTCCGCAGAATATCCTCACCGCCATACGTCTCGCCCCAACCCACGCACCCATCGTCCGTGGTAAGGCGCACGATTGAGCGGAGTGCAACGGGCTCGTGGACGCCCCAAGAATTGCGTAACGGGGGATCGCTAATGGCAATGGGAATGACGTCAACATCAACGATGCGCATGAAAGATATTTCTCCTTGTGGGCACTATGTGCTCTTGAGCAGGTAGTTCGATAAGCTTACATTGATGGGCAAGAGCGCCGGTAGCGTAGGTTCGCTCGGGACGTACGCGCAACCTGCGCAATCTTCCCGTGATGCGGGGCTATCACGCCAATCCGAGGAGTTGAGCACAGGTTACAAACCTGTGCTACCGTTTCTTCATTCATCAATACAAAGTAGCTAAAACACTAGAGCACGGTTGAAAGATCCACGCGCTCGCCGGTTTCCCCTGATTGTCTGGCCGCGACCAGCATGCCGATGATCTCCAGCATCTCCACGTGGGGAATTGGATTCTCTCGCGTCTGTATCATGCGGACAACGGCGCGCATCTGCTCGGCATAGAAGAAATTGGCGTCCCGCACGGCAATCTCGGCTTTGCCCTCCGTGCCGTAGACGTTCAGCAAGAACCCGTAGCGAGCACTGCGAATTATCTGCATGGTGACGGCCCGGCCGTCGGCGTAACGCACGTGGACGATATCGTACTCATCCGTGTACTCGTTGCGCACCCACGCGATACCGGGACCCATCACCGTGTAAAAAAGTTCCGCCGCATGGATGCCGTAGTAGACCAGTTCGTTCGGCCCGGTTGCCACGGCTACCCGGAGGTCGCCGACAAGCTCCTTCTCTTGCGCCTTGAATTCCAGCACTTCGCGGGCGAAGCGGAGGGCCGACGACGACATGAGGGGCGTATTGTGAGTCTGGGCAAGCGCTATCATCTCCTGCGCATGCTCTACGCTCAGCGCAAAGGGCTTATCCACAAACGTCGGCACACCGGCCTCCAAATAGGGCCGCGCCAACTCCAGATGCGTATCGCCGGGGTCTTCGAGCACCAGCACACCGTCGGCTTTGCCGATCGCCGCAGTAGGATCGTCGAGCACGGTCTCCAGCCCATGGTCAGCCACAAATTCCTCAGCCGCCGCGCGGTCGCGGTCCCAGAGCATCGAAATGCGGGCCACGCCGTTCAGGCCTTCCCCGTTGGGATTCTCCTCGTTGATTAGCTGGGAAAAAGAACGCGGGTGCTGCGGGCTGAGCCCGATAATGGCAAGATCAAGCATGGAACGCTTCCTTTCAAGCAGATGATGCGATTCGGAGTTGCCACTTGTGGATGTGCCTAATAATACTCTATTGCGAAATCTCGTAGAGTAAACTTGATGTAGCGAGTCGCTCAGGCCATCCAGGCGTAGTCCACACGAGCCCCCGGCCGGTCAGGATATGAGACCCAACACACTCACCCTCGCCGTCAGGGTCATTGCGAATACGTACTCGACGCCAGTCCCGGCAACGCCGTCGGTGTATATGTCTATCTTGACAGTGTTATTGTAGATTTCTACGTTCCCGAACACAATAGGCGTCAAGGGCAGCCGAGCAGTGGATCAAGGAAGGGAAGTACGCCGTGAACTGGACTCGGCTGTCGTGCCATCGGTTCGTGGCCAACCGGGTGCGTCTGTCTGTGTTCGTCCTGGCGTACAATCTTGGGAACTTCCTTCGACGGCTGTGTCTGCCCAAGGCGGTCAAGCACTGGTCGCTGCGGAGTGTGAAGGTCAAGGTGATCAAGACGGGAGGCCGTCTGGTGCGGCACTCCCGGCGATTGATCTTTCAGTTGTCCGAGGTGTCGGTTCCTCGAAGGTTGTTCCAGGGAGAGCTGGATCGTATCGGCCGGTTATCGCCGGCGCCAAGCTGAGGGAGGGTACAACCACGACCTTGCCAAGAGGGAGAGCGCTCCAGGGAGTCGGCTTGTCTTCAATGCGGTTTCACCCCACTGGCGGGGGCCCGAAGACGACAAAGATGGACAAGAAACATGGTTCACGGCAAGAATCGCATCCGTTATTGGATAGACCGGAGATTGACTGGCCTTGCAGAACCTGACTATTATGATACCATCTCGTTTGGATTGCCCTTTGAGCCTGAAGACTCCCAATATGGGAAATACCGGATATACTGGCGCGACGGGGCGTAAGCGGCTTCGCGCCCCGGGAAGCTCAGACGGAGGCTGAGCTTCCACCACTCGGCCATCCTGGAGTTCGACGTCCCCAGCTATCGGACCGGGGCAGCTCAGAAGCGCCTTCAACAGGAAGTCTACCGGCAAACAATAATAGACGCACACCGGCAACAATATTTGACGCCGATCAAGAGGAGAACAGGAAATGAATGGACAAGTATTAGCTTACTCCGCTCAAACCAACTCGGGACTGATCACAGGGGATGACGGCAACCGATATAACTTTGTCGGGACCGAATGGAAAGACCAGGCCATTCCCAACCGGGGAATGCGGGTGGATTTCGAGGCGCAGGACAGCGATGCTGTAGCCATTTACCGTGCTACGCCGGCCCCCGGCGCCGGCGGGATTGGCGGCGCTCTCGAGGGCGTGATGGGCTCCGAGAAGACCAAGGTGGTTGCCGGGCTGCTGGGGATATTCCTTGGCTGGGCCGGCGTCCACAAGTTCTATCTGGGCATCAAGAGGCCCGCAATAATACAGCTGGCAGTTGGCGGCGGCGGCCTAGTGCTGGCTACGATTGTGGGCAGTGCATTCATAGCTTTGGGAATGTTCGGCATTGGCATCGTCATTGGGATTTTGATGTACGTGGTTGGCTATGCTGCTCTGATGGCGGCTGGCGTACTTGGGTTGGTGGAAGGCATTATCTACCTGACCAAGTCGGATGAAGACTTCCAGAATATCTACGTTACCGGCCAGAAGCAGTGGCTTTAGTCGGACGCGAGCGGTGTGTCGGCGTGTCGGGTGTATGTTGGGGGTGGTGGGCCCCCACCGCGCTCGCTATGCTCGCGCGTCCCCTCCCGTCTGTGTCGCGGCGCTGCCCGTGCTGATCGCCCTTCTCCTGGTTGCATGCGGGTTAGGGTCTCTGGCAGAAGATATGCACTCGCTTTGGTGTCCGGTATCTATGTGAGGCAGCGGGGACAAGCCCCCGCGCTACACGGAGCCGTCACATCCTTCGTCGCAACCTAGTGTCATTCCGAGCGCAGCGAGGAATTTTAGATTTCAGTCCGCCCTCAACGGCAACTGGGCGGCATCGACTTTGACCGAGATTACAGATCATGTAGAAAAGCAAGAGAGCCGGTCAGGATGCCGAATGGGAACGGCATAGTAGAATTTGAGAATAGGCA
The DNA here is from genome assembly GCA_965216245.1 of Chloroflexota bacterium. Classification (GTDB taxonomy): domain Bacteria; phylum Chloroflexota; class UBA11872; order VXOZ01; family VXOZ01; genus VXOZ01. The sequence goes on along the minus strand of OZ244145.1, from coordinate 2,343,297 downwards.
ATGACCACATGTCTTGCTACAGCCGCGGCAGCGGGCGACTTGGAAAGCATAGAAGATGTTTCCCCGCTTTTTATAGGGGAGGGGTCATTCTAGCCAGGAACGGCAGCACCGTCATGCCCGACCTGTCCTGTGGAAGGGGACACCGGCCAAGGTGGCCGTAGTCGCTGTCCCGAATAGCAACGCCGCCGTCCTCAGCCTCCAGAGGACGGACTCCGACACGGCTGGGCGCGGGTATCGCCTGGCGACTGCTGCTCTCCGATAGTAGTTTGAAGGGCGGTTGTCCGGCGGAGTCAAGCAGGCAGTGCGACCCGAGAAGGAAGGTAGGCCATTGTGAGTGTGGTGACAGCAGTGGCGGCCCTAGCCGCCATCGGCTTGCTGTTCGCGATAGACCCAGGCGGGGCAATCGCCGCAATCGGCTTTCCTGACTTCCGGGAGTTGGACCGGAGGCAGCAGGCGTTCTTGGGCTTCGGCACGATAGGCGTAGTCGCGGCGCAGTTAGTCATTATCGTGCTGCGGCTGTGGCCCAAGTATCGGCCCCCGCAGGCGACGGAGGCGCATCGGTCCCCATGGTACTCGGGAACCCTGCAGCCCGATTCAATGCCCGCGGCGGCGGTATCTGCGCTGGGAGGCCACATGATATGGAACCCGACGATGCTGGCCTCCATCATCGAGATGTGCCAGCGCGGCACGCTGCGAATCGAGGCCATCGGAACAACGATCGGTTTCCTGTATCGGCTGTCTTGGCAGGCTCCCGTACAGTATGACTGGGAGCGAACGATATGCGAAAGCATGCCGATGCGTGCCACGACGGTTGATGCGCTCCATGAAGCGATAATGAAGCGCGAGGATGCCATCGGCGACCAGATAGGGGACTACCTGCAGCATCGCGGCCTTTTCCATGACAATCCGGTGCGAGTCAGGAGGGAAAACTTCGGCGATGCAATCGGGTGGGGAATGCTGGCCGGCGCCTTGATGGGCGTTGGCAGCGGACTTTGGGCGGCTGTATGGCTGGACCAGTGGTGGGCGAACGCCCTGATCGGCGCGTTCACAGGCCTCGTATACTTGATGATGGCGCCGTCGATACCAACGGGCATGGTGCCGACAACGCAGAGGGGAGCGCATGAGAAAAGTCAGTGGCTAGGCTGGCAAGAGACTATGGCCGGACCTGCCCCGCCCGATGCCCGGAACAAAGCTGATTCCATATTGCCCTATGCCGTGGCGCTGAATGTGGCCCAGCCATGGCTCAACGTCTCGGACTCGGCTCCGCCGTGGTTCGGATCCGGCAGCGCATCCTCCCTGCAAGGCGCCGACCTGGACGCGGCCTATCGCGGTTTCATGCACGCGCCGGAATGGTGGCTGACCGGACGGTCGGGCGATGCGGCGAAAGCGGCCGCGGGACTGAGTTACGAGGCAGAGCTTGAGCTGCTCCAATTGGAGTCGCCGGATACCGGGAAGGCCGTGCACAGGGAGACCGCCGACGAAATCCAGGACATAGCGCGTGAGCCGGATTCACAGCGCAGTTCTCTGGAAGGTGCGCCGTCACCGCCATCGGGCGGGTATCAACAGGACAGGGGAGAAAGACTGATTGAGGAACCGAAAAGCGGCGGGTGCCTCCGCGGGTGCTTCATATGGGTGGTAAGCCTGTTGGGCATAGGGGCGTTGGTCTTGGTCGTCCTGTTCAGCCTCGACGTGGTATCGCCGCGCGTCAAGCCGTGTTCCTTGGACTCTCCCCGTATCCCCACCCCAGCACAGATTGCGGTGGCCGGCGACCTGTTTCGCGATGAATGCGTGAAGGTCAGTGGCACGGTCGTGTTCCAAGACGCCGACGAGCTAGTGGTGGAGATGAATCGGGGCGAATACGTGCAGCGAGTTAACGTCCTCGACCCGTCGGAGGTCCTCGAAGCAATCTCCCCGGGCCGCGTGGCGACCCTGGCTGGGCGGCTCAAAGTGGAGGAGGACGGGACATACGCAGTCCACTTCGTACCGGACCATGGATCGGACCGGGGGTGGTGGCGGAACCTCCGGGAGAATCTCCAAGGGTTGTTCTAGGTGGCTGTGGGTGCGACAGCCATTGGTGATGGCTTTCCCACGATGTCGGTTAAGGAGTCATCCCATCCAGGAAGAAGAGCATGAAGCATGACTGTCCCAGTTTTGGTGAAACCGTGGGCTTCGACCTGGACGATGGAACCGACCATCGCGAGGGCCACGCCCGGTTCCGGTCCTGGACCAGGTTCTCCTGGGAGACCAGCGTCTTCAACGGGTCACTGAGTGATGATTTCAGTCTCATTGGGTCTAAGAGTGGAGCCAAAGGATGGGTCCAATGTCCTAGGCGGGTCTCAGTCGTACGCTGCGGCAGAAGAGTTCGAGTCCCCGCAAGTCTTAGCTATGAACTGGTGGATCGGGGAGGACGCGAACCGAAACGGACACACTGTGCGCTGGGCGTTAGAGAACACATCCCCTCAATTGAGAGCCCCTCAACTGGCACCTGTATAAGAGCCAATGTTCCGACACCAATGGGTATGGGCTAAGTCCTTCGTTGGGTTAAGTCTCTTGCCAGACTCAAGACTCTCAGGTAATACGCTGATTTGATAGGTAGGAGGAGAGTCGCCGTAGGATAAGTTCGCCGCATGCCCTCGTAACACGTAGGGGCACGACATGTCGTGCCCCTACCCTCTCGTCGCGGGATTGCAATGACTGCGCCGCACTCGCCTCAGGCCAATTCTAAGGCTGCAACAGGCGCTTTATGACTTGACTAATGGTCAATAGAGTGTTATTTAGATTGTTGACAGACCGTCTCTCGATATCCATCTCTTGCAAGAGTGGAAATCAGAGGCAAATCGAGTTTTTGCAGTTGCGCAGAGGAGGCCAACCATGCGTACCTCAAGACGGCGAATACTCGGAACCGGCATCGGCTTTGCGGGCACTGCGGCTTTGCTGGCCGCGTGCGGACAACCTGCGGCCCCGATGGCGGACGCGCCCGAGGATGAAGCGCCCGAGGCTGAGACCAAAGAGGCCCCCGCAGCGCCCATGGAGGCCACCGAGGTGGTTTACTGGTCGCTCACGTCGGCGTGGGGTTCTTTCAATGAGGAGATCGGCGCTGAGCTCGTTGCCGAGTTCAACGAGACATTCGAGGCCTACAACGTTACCACCATACCCAAGGGCGGTAGAGACCTGCGCGATACGCTGCCGACGGCGGTAGCAGGCGGCGCGCCGCCCGACCTGGCCTTCGAGGACCGTTACATTCCCAAGACCATGGCAGTGAACGGCGTAGTCCGTGACATCACGGACATGGTCAAGATGTCGTCCATCATCAACACTGCCGATATGTGGGAGCGCATTCTCAACGACGTTACCTACCGCGGCCATCATTTCGGCTTGCCGTGGTCGGCGGACGTGCGCACGTTGTTCTACAACAACGACGCGCTGCTCGAGGTGGGTCTCGACCCGGAGCGTCCGCCCACCTCGTGGGATGAGTTCCACGACGCCATCAACAAGACCTTCAAGAAAGAGGCCGGCAACATTGCCCGTCTCGGCTACGTGCCGTTGTGGGGCAGCGGCGGCTCTCTTGCCGGCTGGATGATCCCCTACTGGCAGCAGGGCGGCGACCTGACGTCAGCCGACGACAGCACGTCCACCATGAACAATGAGATGATGGTGAATGCGTTCGAGCATACAGTGCGCATGTATGACGAGCAGGATGGCTACGACGCCGTCGCAGAGTTCCGCGGCGACGTTCGTACGCAGCAGATCTTCATCGACAGCAAGCTGGCGATGTACTTCGAGATCTACGACATCCCGAACTTCCCCGCCTACCGCGAGGGCTTTGCGGCGCTCAGCTACGGCCTGGCGGTGGAGCCGATTCCTCCCGGCGGCACGCCCGCGACCTACGGCGGCGGCGGCTCCAAGGTGATGCCGAACGCTTCCAGTAACCCGGATGGCGCCTTTGCCTTCCTGGAGTGGCTCTACGACGCGCCGCAGGAGCTGCGCTTCAACGACGCCAAGGGCCGCCTGCCGGTGCACAAGGCCGTCGCGAACAGCCCCGAATGGACCAAGGACGACCCGCTGCGCTTGCAGGCCTCCATCGAGATGGCCGGCGCGCACTGGGTGGTGACCGCTCCCGGCGGCATCGAGATCCTCGGCCTGCACGTGGCGCTGCCGCGCGCGATCTACCAGGGCGAGAAGACCATCCAGGAAGCCATCGCCGAGACCAACGAGCAGACCCAAATCGTTCTCGACGAGACGCTCTCAAACTCGGTGCTGGACTTCTAGGGACTGCGCAATGCTCGTGCGGCACGGACGCTAACGGTCGGCGCAGCTTTGCCAACATAGGCTGATGAGAAGGGCGATCATTGTGGTCGCCCTTCTCATTTTCGTGACCTGAAGCAGAGGTATGGCACTAGCGTTCCCGAATAGCGCGGTTTGACGCTCTCCATATACTTATACAAATCACTCGAATCCATACTACTTGGACACAAATGTGAGCAAAATCGCGTTACAAAAGGTGCCAATTGTCAAGCCAACGAGTAATATCATGAGTGTGAGCTTGCTGTGAACACATAGCAAGTGCTTGGTTGCACGCAGCATCCGCTGGACGCACTGGCAATCTAGGCACTGCACGTTGTCTGCACACCTTTGGCCATGAGAGGAATCACTTGAGGGCAAACATACGAATGTGGTTAGGCAGGTTGGGTCTGCAAGGGTTGAGGGTGGCTTTAGTGTTGCTGGGGAGTGCGCTCTTCCTGGCGACTTCCCTTGGAGGTTGCGAAACTGTTTCTGATCCTTCGCCTGTAGTTGTGATTGACCATACCCCCGAGAGAAGTACGTCTCCTTTCACATCGCAATGGGACTACTCGGCTGCTCAACTTTCCGATGGAGCCACAAGCCTGACGTGGGCGCCGGACGGGGAGCACATACTCTTCTCGAGCGGCGGGCTCTTGGGTGTCTACGTAGTTGACAGCGCCGGCCTGGAACTGCGGTCCTTCCCTGAGACAGCACCCCAGTTTGGGGATTGGGAGCGCCCTGGAGCCTTTGCGCCTTCGCTTTCGCCCGACGGTTCGCGGGTTGCCTATAGCGTGTTTGTGCCGCAGGACAGCTCGGTTATAGAGACTGCGGCGTTTGATGGCAGCGATGTGCGGCGGCTGACACCATTTGAGTCTTACAATGAGCCCAATAGCCATCACAGCGCCTATCCCGTGTGGTCGCCGGACGGTCAGCAGATAGCCTTTGTCAGCAATCGCGCTGTATCTGATGAATACTACGGCGATCGGCTCTTTCTCATGGACGCTGATGGTTCCGACGTGCAAGTGGTTTCACCTTCGGTCAGAGTTGAATGCCAAGACACACGGCAAGGGGCCAAGTGGTCACCGGACGGCAATTGGCTGGCATTTGCTGGCTCAGAGCCCAGAGTGGAAGGACGCGAGCGAAATGGTCTCTACACAGTTCGTCTGGACGGGTCAGAGCCCACTCGTATTGGCGATCTTAACGCTTTCTATTGTGGACCGGCATTCTGGTCGCCAGACAGCACCCGGCTGGCTTACGTGGGCCCCAAGGCCAAGGATGTGGCGTTCGGGAATATTCTTCCCTTCATATACATAGCTGAGGCCGATGGATCGACGCTGGTCCAAATAGCGTCTACTAGTTATGGCTCTCCGGCAGGTGATGGCGCTCCACAAGCACCGGCGTGGTCGCCCGATGGCTCCATGCTGGCTTTTACAGGGTTTCACAGGACGGGCCCTGACTCCATAGGCCCTACAGTCTACGTCGTGCGGTCGGACGGCTCGGACCTTCGAAACGTGACGGCCGACCACAAAGACACTGGATACGGCCCGGTGATGTGGTCGCCAGATGGGGAAGAAGTCTGGTTTAATTCTTGGAGCGGTGGACTTGCATACACAATTCGCCCAGATGGCAGCGATTTGAAGGAAGCGATAGCAGGGGGGCTACCGAGAGTCGTCGAGACCGCGTGGTCGCCAGGCGGCCTACTTCTAGCCATTCTCTCAGTGTCAGAAGACGGCCGTTTCCAGCTCTACATTCTTGTGAGAGACGGAACCATCAAGCGCCTGGTGCGGGGGTCAGCGGAGCAGCTAGTTGCGGAGCACTCGGATTGGACGGACACGTCCGCCGACATTGCGGCGTGCGCAGATGTCTATCCTTGGAACTCGGGCTTAGTGCGAGACTGCCAGACGCTGCTCAGGCTTCGGGACAGATTGGCCGGGCAGGCTCTTTTGAATTGGAAAGCCTCAATTCCCATCCAGCAGTGGCAAGGGATTTTCGTAGAGGGCTCACCTCCACGTGTCCGCGGACTGCACTTTGGCGATTCCGAGAGCAATGCCCTGACAGGAGTCATTCCGCCGGAAATAGGCAGTCTGAGTGAGTTGGTGGAACTGCGCCTCAATTGGCAGCGTCTTACCGGTGAGATTCCATCGGAATTAGGAAATCTTAAGAGTCTAAAGTGGCTGGACCTTAGATCGAACTCCCTCAGCGGACCCATCCCCTCGGAAATTGGAGACCTCACGGAACTTACAACTCTGAACCTCAGGGATAACGAACTCAGTGGGAGGATTCCAAAATCCCTTGGGCGCCTAGCGAAGCTCGGGGGCTTGGATCTCAGTCAGAACCCGCTCGAAGGGAGCATCCCGGCGGAATTGGGCAATCTCAAACAGTTGAGACGTCTACGCATGTGTTGTACCAACCTAGAGGGCAGTATCCCCCCTGAAATAGGTGGATTGACCAATCTGAGAGTGTTGGACTTGAAGTTCAATTACCTAACCGGCACGATACCGCCTGAGCTTGGGAACCTCGAGAACCTAGTAAACTTATATCTTTATGCAAACTACCTTAGTGGATGTGTGCCAGCAGTTTTGTCCGAGCGCTTGCAGGATTTCGATCTCCGCGGACTAGACTTCTGTGAATGAAGATCGGGCCGTACTTGCAGAGCTATCGCGATGTCGATATGAGTACCCAATTGAGACCAATGGGACGACAATGATCAGCCCCGTTGCCCACTCAGCTCCTTTCACTCCACTTGAATGCTCGCTTCATTGCAATCCGCTAGTACTTGATAAAAACATTCCCCTACTCCTGGAACAATAGAAGCACATCTCCAGCGCTGCAATTTGGGCGTTCTCTTCAATTGTTCACCTTGACAGCCAGCCGAGAATACGCTGTACTGTAGCCAAGTTTCGTCTTGAGTATATTGAAAATTTGGGAGGATTTGCAATGACAGACGATGGAAAGCTTGGGGTTGGTGTGGTCGGCATTGGCTGGGTCTCGCACCAGCACATCGATACCCTGGTCAAGAATCCCCATACAGAGGTGGTCGGGCTCTGCAGCGCCAGCCGCGAAAACGCGGAGAACGCCAAGGAAGAGCACGGGCTCGCCAACGCCCACATCTACACCGATTACGAGCAGATGCTCAAGCAGGACAACCTGGACATGGTCTACATCTGCTCTACCAACGAGAAGCACGTGTCGCAGGTGCTGGCGGCGGCGGACGCCGGCAAGCACATGCTGATCGAGAAGCCCGCCGCGCTCAATTGGGAAGATATGAAGACCATCGTGGCGGCGGTGGACAAAGCCGGCGTGGTGGCCTGCGAGGGCTTCGAATTGCACTGGAGCCCCTACTTCCTGATCGTGCACAAACTCATCAAGGCCAACGCCTTCGGCAACATCTTCTACGGCGAGTGCGACTACTTTAGCGCCAACTGGCCCCAGTGGTACGTCGGCTACCCCTGGGTGAAGACCCGGGAGCAAGGCGGTTCCGCGCTGGCGGCCGCGGGCTGTCACGCGGTAGACGCGCTGCTCCAATTCATGCCCGGCGAGGTCGATCACGTGGTGGGCCATTGGGGCAACTTCACGAAGACTTTCGATTGGGAAGGCACCGTGCTCAGCGTGATTAGCTACAAGGACGGCCGCATCGGCAAAGTCGGCTGCATCCTGGAGGGTAACAACCCCTATTCGTTCAACGTCCGCTTGCACGGCGACCGCGGCACGCTGGTGGGCAATAAGTTCCATTCGGAGACCCTCATCGGCGAGCGCATGACCGAGCAGACCGACTGGGCAACGTTCGAGACGATCATGCCGGATACGCCTGAGGTCGCGCACCACCCCTTCCAGCCACAGACGGACCACATCATCGACTGCATCCTGAACAACAAGAAGCCGGAAGTGGATATCCACGACGCCTTGAAGATCGACGAGGTCATCTTCGCGGCGGAGCGGTCGGCCAGCTTGGGCGGTGAGCGCGTCAAGCTGCCGCTGGAGTAGGCATCAAGCACAGGCATACTGCAATTGGCCGTGGTACTTGGCAAAAGCCGAGCAGCGAACGGCGGGGTGAAGTGATTTTCGGTGCACGCTAGTTTGCCAATTATGCCAATCCAGCGGGTGGAAACCTGGATATGGTGATGTAATGCGCTAGAGAGCTTGTTATTTATGCAGGCGCTCTAGCGCGTTTACTTACGCTATCAGCCGACCCTGAGCACGAGTTTCATTGCCAAGCGACACTCGACGAAGGCGTCTTTCTCCAATAAACCTTGTGATACAGTCTTCACGAGCCATAGTAGTTTGACCATTGCAAGGGAAGGCACAACCCCCACACGGAGACTTCTCCGCTACCCCTTCCCCTTTGACGGGGGAAGATTTGAATGGGGGGGGGGTGGTTACTCTGTACGGCAAGTTACCGCGCACTACCCCTCCCTTGGATTCCGGCTTTCGCCGGAATGACGATGTCATTCCAGGTCTCCACTTGGAAGCGTCTCGTGACTCTGCCCAACACGTTCCTTATTTGCACCAGGAAATCCAACAGTCATGACTCTCTTCTCGTCCCGTCGAGAGCGCCGCCTGTGGTTGTGGGTGCTGGCTGTCATGGTAGCGATCTATGCCACCCTGGGTCTGGCGCAAACGCTGGCTGAAACATTGCGGGAGCGGGGCCTGCTGGATATCTCCATCGGCCTCTTCCTCCTCTGCATGTTTCTCGTGGCGGTTACCATCCTCACGCAGGCGCTGAAGGTGCGGCCGGGAGGCGCGGAAGTCGCCGTTGCCATTGGTGTCACGACCGCCTACCTGCTGGTATTCACCCGCATGACGGTCCCGACCGAGCGTTCGCACCTCATCGAGTACGGCGTGGTGGGCATCCTCATTTTCGAGGCGCTCACGGAGCGTGCGAGCCACGGCCGCCGCGTGCCGTTGCCGCCCCTGCTCGCCGTCCTGGCGACCGCAACACTGGGCGTGCTCGACGAAGGCATCCAGGCGATTCTGCCAAGCCGCGTCTTCGATCCGGTAGATATCCTGTTCAACCTGCTCGCCGGAACCATGGCAGTGGGTGCAAGCGTAGCGCTGGCGTGGGCGCAGCGGTGGACACGGTTGCAGAGGTTTGGTTTGAAATGAGTGGGCCGCAGTGGCAATTCCTGCCCGCCTGCTGGCGCCCAGGAAGGAATACAATGGGGCGGAGGGAAGAGTGCCTCGCTCGCTCCTTCTACGAGAGACCTAAGCAAAGCTAAGGTTCCGCCAAGCAAACACAGGATGGAGTCCATTGTATGAGCATCAACTCCGATCTATTGGCACACTGGCAATTCAACGGCGACTGCCGGGATTCGTCCGGCAACGGCAACCACGGCGTGAACCGCGGCGTGGATCTCGCGGCGGTGGGTCGGGACGGCAATGACTATGGCGCGGCGGGCTTCGACGGGCGTGCCGCGCAGGTTGAAGTGCCGGCCAACGAATCGCTGGCACTCGGCAGCGGCGACTTCACCCTCTCCGCCTGGGTGGAGCTGCCGCCCGACGGCGCCAACCTGCACGGCGACATCCTCAGCAAGTTCGATCCCGCCACGCGCACCGGCCTGAACTTCGGTACCTTGAATTACGCCGGAGTCACCGCCGCGCAGGCACACCACCGCAATCTGCACTTCGGCATCGACGACGGCCTGCAAGAACCGTCATGGATCGACTGCGGCCGGCCGGGCAATAACCTGCGCGTCTACTCCCTGGCCGTCTACAACGGCGACCTCTATACGGGAACGTTTGAATGGGGTGCGGACGAATCCGGTCACATGTACCGTTACGCGGGCGGTCAGACGTGGGAAGACTGCGGCAGTCCCGACCCATGTAACACGGTCGCGTCGTTGGCAGTCTACAAGGGCGAACTCTACGGAGGTGTCTCCCGCTATAAGGCTGGCGGCTCGGCACTGGAGGATTCGCCAAATAAGCATCCCGGCGGCGCTATCTACCGCTACACGGGCAATGCAACCTGGGAGTACTGCGGGCGTCTGGAAGGCGCCGACTCCATCGCCGGCATGGCCGTGTACAACGGCGACCTCTACGCCATACCGCTCTACAGCCAAGGCGTCTTCCGCTATGCCGGCGGACAAGAGTGGGAATACTGCGGCACGCCCGGCCGCCGTATGATGGCAATCACCGTATTCAAGGGACATCTCTACGGCGCGGGTAACGAAGGCGGCGGCGTCTTTCGCTACGACGGCGGCACCGAGTGGACGCCCTGCGGCTTCCAAGAAGGAGTCACCCAGGTATATTCATTCGCCGCCTATCAGGGCGAACTCTACGTCGGCACCTGGCCCAATGGCACCGTGTTCCGTTGGGACGGCAAGGAAACGTGGGAGAGCGTGGGCCGCCTGGAAGAAGAGAAGGAAGTCATGGCAATGGCGGTTTACAACGGCAAGCTCTACGCGGGCACGTTGCCGCTGGCAAACGTCTACCGCTACGAAGGCGGCGCCACTTGGACCAATACGGGACAGTTGGACACCACGCCGGACGTGAAGTACCGGCGGGTGTGGTCGATGGCAGTTTTTGAGGGCAAGCTCTTCGGCGGCACGCTGCCGTCGGGCCGCGTCTACGCGCTGGACGCCGGTGCGAACGTGACCTACGACCACGCCCTTGCCCCCGGCTGGCGGCACGTGGCCGCTGTCCGGGAATCGAACAAACTCAGGCTCTACGTAGACGGGATCCAGGTGGCGGAGTCTGCCTGCGCGACGCACTTTCCCGGCGACCTTACGAATGATCGGCCGCTCCGCATCGGCCTCGGGCAACACGACCACTTCAACGGCAGTATGGCCGATGTGCGCGTGTACGGGCGCGCGCTCACCGCAAGTGAAATCGCGGCGCTCCAGCAGGCCACGTAAACGCCTCTCATTCATTGCCGTCCGTTGAGAAATCGCTGCTTCGAGCGGATATCGCAGTGTCCATACCCTTGACACCACGTCGTTAATCACGCTACAATTTCGTTCAAGCCGTCTAGGAGCTACAGCGCATGCTTTAGTCTCCTGGTGGAGATGGCAATAGGTACGGTCGGACTGGTGGCCCGTCATCTCACAAGGCAGTGTCTGCGTTCGAAATAATGCCTACTTGGCAGGAGGTTTCGCAACAGATGGAGAATCATATCGCATTGCAGACAACGCGTCGTCGCATGTTAGCAGGCAGTGGCGCAGCGGTCGGTGCTACGCTACTCTTCGCTGCCTGCGGTGAGGCCGGCATGGCGGCCCCGGCGGATGCACCCGAGTCCGACGACATGAAGGCGGAAGAAATGCCGATGGAAGAGATGTTGCCCGTGAACTTCTGGGCCATCGACATGGGCGGCAGCAACTGGGTCAAGGGCATTGGCGAGGAAATCGTCAACGAGTTCCACGAGGCCAATCCCAACGAAAAAGTCAACGTGATTGTCACCACCTACGGCGACACCATCAACAAGCTGCCCACGGTGGTCGCCGGCGGCATTCCACCGGATATTTCATATATCGACGCGTACTTGCCGAAGGACTTTGGGGTTCGCGGCATCGCCGCCGACATCACGAATTATGTCAAGGCCTCGACGGTGATCGACGCAGATGACTACTATCCGCGCGTCGTCTACGACTCGACCTACCGCGGCCACTGGTTCGGGCTGCCCTGGGCGCCCACGGTCTTTACCTACTTCTACAACAAAGACGTCTTTGTAGAAGTGGGTCTCGATCCGGACAGCGGGCCGTCGAATTGGGACGAGCTCGACGCGGCAATCCAGCGCACGCTCAAGAAAGAAGGCGACAAAACTGAGCGTCTCGGATTCTGGTACGGTAACAGCTCGCTGGTATGGTGGTTGGTGCCCTTCTGGCAGCAGGGCGGCCGCCTGCTCAGCGATGATGAGTTGACGTCCACCATCGACAACGAGACGATGGTTACCGCGTTCGACTTGACGTTGCGCTTCTTCGACCTGCAGGGCGGCCTGGACGCCATGAATGAGTTCAGGGGCGACGAGCGGCATCAACACCTCTTCTCCACCGGCCGTTGCGCCATGTGGACCGACGTGATGAACATCACCCGCTTCGAGGCGTATGAGGAGAACTTCGCGAAGATCAACATTGGCGTGGATACGTATCCGGTGGCGGAAGGCGGCTCGCCCGCGGCCTATCGCGGCGGCGGCGCGCACATCATGCCCGAAGGCTCCAACAACCCGGACGGGGCGTTCAAGTTCCTCGAGTGGCTCTTCCTGGAGCCCAATGACCGCCGCTTCAACGACGTGCGCGATAGCTTGCCGGCCCGCCGGTCGGTGGCTACCAGCCCGGAATTCACCCAGGGTGACCCGTTGCGCATCCAGGGCGCGCGCGAGATGGATGGCGCCCAGTGGGTGGTCAGCGCCCCGGGCGGACGCGCCATCATCGGCATTCACGTGCGGATGGCAAGCTCCATCTGGAAGCGCGAAAAGACGGTGCCGGAAGCGCTCGCCGACGGCAACACGCAGGTGCAGCAGGCGCTGGACGAGGCGTTGGAGAACTCTGTCGTCGATTTCTAATCGAGCGACGCTTTTGAAGAGTAACGCATGGAGCCGCACGCGGGGATGTGTCCCTTGCGTGCGGCTCGTGTTTTGGAACGGCATATCTTGAGTGCATTAGAACAATAGCGCTAAATTGAATTGAGTATTCTCAGGCATCTATTCTCGTGGTAACTCTTGCATTCAATCCAGGGGACCTTGTTGCCAATGAAGAGTCGTACGGCGTTACAGGTAACCCGGCGCATTCTGCTCGCCAGCGGAGGAGTCGCGGCAGGTGTGGCGCTCTTTGCCGCTGCCGGGCAAGAAAGTACGCTGGCCGCTATGCAGGCACGTCATGCCGAAGGCACGAGTCAGGCATCGCCACAGTATTCTGAAGTGGTACGCCTCCGGTTCTTTGCGCCTAAACTGGATGGCAGCAACTGGGAGAAGGGCATTGGCGAAGAGATCATCAACGAGTTTAACGAGGAATATGTCTCTCCTAATGCGCACGTCCTGCCCATGAACTCCGACGATATCCCCAGTAAGCTCATAGCAGCGATGGCCGCCGGCGAGCCCCCGGATATCGCCTACATAAGCGCACACTTGCCGAAAGAACTGGGACTGATTGGCATTGCCAAGGACATCACACCTTACCTCAAGGCTACGGGGTTGGACGTCGAGGACTTCTGGGAGGGAGTTGCCTTTGATGTGGTCTACCCCTGGTACGGGAAAGTCTCTGACTCGGTCTACCAGGGTCACTGGTTCGGCATGCCCTGGGCGCCCACGGTCACTACGTTCTTCTACAACCAGGACGTGTTCGAGGCAACCAGCTACGGCCCCGTCTTCGTGGAACCCAACCTCTATCCGCATAGGGCGCCCGCTAACTGGGACGATCTCTTAACGGCAACTGCATTAACGCGCATGAAGAAAGACGGGAAAACCGCGCGCCTCGGATTTTGGTATGGCAACAGCTCATTTGCGTGGTGGATGGTGCCGTACTGGCAGCAAGGCGGTCAACTGCTCAGTGCAGACGGACTCACCTCCACGATCGACAACGAGAAGATGGCGCGCGCCTTCGCTTTGACGCTGCGTTTGCTTGACCTCCAAGGCGGGCCGAACGCTATCAATGCCCTCAAGGGCGAAGAGCCGCACCAAGCCCTCTTTGCAACCGGTCGTTGCGCCATGTGGACTGACGGGATAGATGTCATCCAATCCCATGAGTGGGTGGAGACCTTCGCCGATATGAACCTGGGCGTGGATACGTATCCGGTAGCCCCAGGCGGATCACCCGCAGCCTTTCGCGGCGGCGGCGCACACATTATGCCCGTCAACTCCGAATACCCAGATCATGCTTTTCAATTCCTTGAATGGCTTTTCATGGAGCAGAACGACCTTCGCTTCAACGACGTGCGCGGCAGCCTGCCGGCCCGCCGCTCGGTGGCCCACAGCCCGGAGTACACCAAGGGCGATCCCTTGCGCCTTCACAGCTTGCACGAAATGGCGCGGGCCCAGTCTGTTGTGTCTGGGCCCGGCGCGCGGGCAATCCTCGACATACACGAGCGCATGGCCAGTTCTATCTGGAAAAGAGAAATGACCATTGCGCAAGGGCTGGAGGACGGCAACGCACGGGTGCAGCAGGAGCTAGACGCAGCGCTGAAGGACGTAGACGATCGGTTTCGGTGGTGAATCTGGGCCCCGAGAACGCACGTGTCTCCTCGCACGTGCTTTCTCCTCCAGGCAGCCAGAACTGAGAGATCCCCTCTATCTGCAATTCGCAGGTTTGCTCCGGCGCGTTTAACAAGCTCTTCCCTCCGCACACTACACGCAGACCTCCATTCACGGCCCCGCATGTGATGTTCTTCGCAACCGTCAAGGGTGCCAAAGGCTAGTTCGCCAATCGTGCTATAGTAGCTATAGTTAATATTTCATGTCTTGAATACTAAAATCCTCCATGAGCACCGCCGCTCCTACGCTTGCCCCAACTGAAACCCATAGTGAAGAAGATGTTGTGCAGCTCTGGCAGGCGTGTCCCTGGGGTGCAACACTCCTGCGCACCACGGCTGGCGAGCAGATTCAAGTTGTCTATCCAGGACGGCGCAACCTGGGTCCCGGGCCAGACTTCCTCGACGCGATCATCGCGCTGGACGGCCGGCGGCTGCGCTACGGTCACATAGAAGTACATTCTGCCGCCTCCGCTTGGCGCGCCCACGGCCACGCCTCCGATCCGGCCTACCACCACGTCATGCTCCACGTGGTGTGGGAAGACGACGGGTTGATTGGCGGCGGACCGCTGCGCACGCTGGCGCTGTCGCCGTGCTTTCCTGACGGTATGCCGGAGCAGTATGTGGCGCAACGACTCCCGTCGTTTCAGCCTTGTTCCGACCTCCACACCAAGTCCGACGCCATGACCGTCGGTATGCTCTTCGCAACGTTGGGCGAACGCCGCATGCGCAAGAAAGCGGCGCAGATGTTGGCCGCCATCGAACAAATTGGGCCGGAGCAAGCGCTCTATGCAGCCCTGCTCGATGCCCTTGGCTACAGCCAAAACCGCGAGCCGTTCCGCCAGCTCAGTGCGGGCTTGCCGTGGCCGGTAGTTGAGGCGATTCTGAACGTTAAGGCCGATGCGGCTCTGCGCGGCGAGGCGCTGTTTCTCGGCGCGGCGGGGCTGCTGCCCTCCCAACGCGACACTTCCCCGCGCACGGGCACGGCATGCCGTGCCCCTACCGCCGCCGACCATGCGCATTTGCAGGAGCTTGAAAGCCTGTGGGAGAACTACCAATTGGAATCGGCGCTGCCGGCCACAGCCTGGGTGCGCGGCGGCGTGCGCCCCACGAACGCCCCGGCGCGGCGCGTGGCAGCGGCAGGACACCTCTGCGCGCGGCTTGCGGAGACCGGTCCGGTACAATTCTGCCTAGCGCTCCGCGAAGAATCGGATCAGACTCAGCTACTCCAACAGATGGTCAGTGCGTTCGCGCTTCCGGCGTCTTGCTCACGCTATTGGGCCACTCATTGTGACTTTGGGGTGCCGTTGCGCGGCGCGGCCCAGAGCCTGATCGGGACGGAGCGCGCCCGCGAAGTGCTCACGAACGTCTTGCTGCCGTTTATGTTCGCTCTTGGCGAGCACACCGGCGACTCCGCCGTATCCGACTGGGCCGTCACCACGTTGCGTCATGCGCCGGCCGCCAGCTCGAACCGCCTCATCCGGAGCATGCGCGACGGCGTATTCGGCTTGCCGCCAAAATTCGTGCCCATGACTGCCGCGCGCCAGCAGGGGCTGCTCCACGTTTACCATACCTGGTGCCGCGAGAAGCGCTGCGACACGTGCGCCGTGGCGCAGATGCTGGCGAAACGGTGACCGCTATCACAGCGCTGTCAATTGCCCTGGCTGTTAAATCCTCACTCCTAGGTATAGCCATCCTTGCGCACTGGGCGGAGCAGGTCTCTACCCTACACGAAGATGGATTCCGGCTTGCGCTGGAATTGTATGTGTCAGGTAATTCGTTGACAGAATTGGCACTAGAATGGGCAGAGAAGGCCAACAGGGAGGCGTATAGGTACGAATGTGTTAGACGGCACTGGCCATTTACGAGGGAAGAATTCGCCCTTAGGGTCGTCACTCCGGCTTCCGCCGGAGTCCAGGGCACGCAGAGAAGATGGATTCGCTAGACTCACAAACGAAGTGCAACACCATGCTAAGGTGTTGCCATGGGAACATACTATCGTCAACTTTCCATTGAAGAGCGGTGTGAACTGGCCCGGCTTCACACCGCGGGACAGTCGTACCGGCAAATTGCTGCAGCTCTGGATCGCGCGCCATCGACCATTATGCGGGAGGTGAAACGCAATGGGTCTCGTACGCAGGGCTACCAAGCGGGGTATGCCCACGAACAGGCGTGGGCGCGGCGCTGGGTTGGCGGCAAGTTGGAACGGGATGCTGCGTTGCGCAAGACCGTGCTGGAGTACTTGCAATGCGGCTGGTCGCCGGAGCAGGTGGCAGGACACATGGCGCGGGATGCCGGTGGACCGGTCATCTCCCACGAGACCATCTATCGTTTCATATACGGACAGGTGGCGCGCACCAAGGACTATAGTTGGCGGCACTACCTGCCGCGAGGCAAGACGAGACGGCGACCCCATCGGCGCAGTGGGCGCAGTCCGGCCTCCTTCATTGCCAAGCGCCGTCCACTGGCGGAACGTCCCCAGGCGGCGGCCGACCGCCAAACCCCCGGCCACTGGGAGGCTGACCTGATGCTCTTTGGGAGAGGCGGCCACGCGGTGCTCGCCCTGCACGAGCGCCACTCGCGCTTGCTCATCGCTGCGCGCCAGCCCGGCAAGGCGGCAGACCCCATCGCCAGCACCATGTACGATCTGCTCGCGGTCTTGCCTGAAGCGTGGCGACAGACCGTCACCTTCGACAACGGCACCGAGTTCGCGCGCCATTACCATCTCCATGACTTGGGCATCCAGACCTTCTTCTGCGATACCCACGCCCCCTGGCAGAAAGGAGGCATTGAGAACGCCATCGGACGCATGCGGCGCGTGCTGCCGCGCAAGACCGACCTGGCGGAGATGTCCGCAGAGCGCTTTGCGCAACTTATCCAAGCCTACAATCACACCCCGCGCAAGTGCCTTGACTATCAAACCCCAGCAGAAGTATTCCTCAAACAAACGTTGCACTTGAAATGTGAATCCACCTTCCCGCTTTCGCGGGAATGACGGAGACGGGGGTACTCTAGATCTTGGCAAGGGAATCAAACAGCGAAATCTGTCAACGAATTAGTCAACACTTACAGGAATGACGGCCCTCCGAGGTCGGCCCTCCCGTAGCCGACCAAGCTTGTCCTGACGAATGTAGAGTTTTGTTTACTTGGATTATCCGTGCAAGAGCACCCGCTCGCCGCTCTCTGCCGCTTGATAGATGCCTTGCACGATGGCCACGGCCCGTTTGCCGTCCTCGCCGGTGACGAGCGGCGCGCGTTGTTCCAAGATGCTCGCCACGAACTCGCCGTCCTCCCGCACGAACTGGCTGCGATCTCGTGGGAACGTCAGTGTTTCCCACTCCTGGTCATCCGCACTCGCTACCTTGAGATGCCGCCACGTCGCGATCTCCATCGCGCCGTTTGAACCCGTCACCTCGGCGCGGCAGCGTCCCATTGTAGGAGCCGCAATCAACGAGATTTCCATCGTCGCGCTCGCGCCGTTGGCAAATTCGAGGTGAGCCACACCGAAATCCTCCCCCTCGGTGCGCGCGCCGTAGTGGCCGATGTTGGCGGTGATAGCCGTAACCTCCGACCCAATCCACCAGCGCAGCCGGTCCGCGCTATGTACGCCGTTGTCCATAAACACACCGCCGCCGGCCAGCGCGCGTACCCCGCGCCAGCCCAGGTCCTTATGGCGGGTAGCGCCAGTGATGGAGTCGTGAATAT
The DNA here is from genome assembly GCA_965216245.1 of Chloroflexota bacterium. Classification (GTDB taxonomy): domain Bacteria; phylum Chloroflexota; class UBA11872; order VXOZ01; family VXOZ01; genus VXOZ01. Next base: position 2,325,138 of record OZ244145.1, on the reverse strand, counting down.
GGAGCACATCGCCGATCGCCCCCTCGCGTAGCAACTCCAGCGCCCGCAGGTGCTCCAACATGAAGCGGTGGGTGTGACCGACCATGAGGTTCACCTGGGCCTCTTCGCAGGCGGCGATGATGGCGCTGCACTCGACTACGGATACGCCCAGCGGCTTCTCGGAGAGCACGTGCTTGCCGGCCTGCGCCGCAGCGATCGCGACTTCACCGTGCAGCGCATGGGGCAGACAGATGATGACCGCATCTACCGCCGGGTTGTCCAGAACGGCGCGGTAGTCAGTGTCGACGTGCGCCACGTCATGCGCAGCCGCAAACGCGTGCACGGCTGCTTCATTCACGTCCGCCGCAGCCACGATCCGCGCCTGGGGAACAGATGCCAACCCCCTCGCGTGCGATTGCGCTATGCCTCCCGTACCCGCAATGCCGATGTTCACCATATCCATATACACCGCTCCTCTATTGATAATCCATATCCCGCGCCACAACCAACGCTTGAGTACGAACAATGCGGCAGGTGCGCAATCAACGCAAACAAGCGCCACCGGTCACTTCCTTCGCACTCTGTCGTTTCATTCTATACGCACTCCCAGTACGCCTGCACCGCATGGTATACTGGAACCGTCTTACTGGCGCATACCGTATTCCGCCACTAGGGCCGCTAGGGGAGCCGCATGGCTGAGAGTCTCTGCTCGCGAGCGGGGCAACCCTTGGAACCTGACCTGGATCATGCCAGCGGAGGGAAGCGGCAGAACCCGAAGACACTGCCGCAAACCGCTCTCCCTCTGTGAAGCGGTTTTTGTATTTTGCGGGGAAGAGAGGGTGCGCATGCCCGGCAGACTCCTTCTCATCCACGTGCAACATGTGGAAAAGGAACGAAAATGACAGACGCGCTTGAGATAGCGGGAAAGCAATTCACATCGCGGCTGATGATCGGTACGGGCAAGTACCGCACGCCTGAGGAAATGATTCAAGCAATCGAGGCGTCGGGGGCCGAGATCATCACGGTGGCGATACGGCGCATCGACCTCAGCAATCCGACGCAAAAGACGATCCTCGACCACATCGATTGGGAGCGCTACACTATTCTGCCGAATACGGCCGGCGCACGCACCGCAGACGAGGCCGTCGTTACGGCCAAGCTGGCACGCGAACTGACCGGATCGGACTGGGTAAAGCTCGAAGTGCAGCCGGACCCGAATTCGCTGCTGCCGGACCCGGTCGATACGCTCCATGCCGCCGAGGCGCTTGTCAAAGACGGCTTTGTCGTGCTGCCGTACATCCACGCCGACCCCATCCTGGCGCGGCGCTTGGAAGACGTGGGCTGTGCCACCGTAATGCCGCTCGGCTCGCCCATCGGTTCCGGTCAAGGCATCTTTACGCGGGAAGAGATCGAACTGATCGTCGAGCAGGCGAGCGTACCCGTCGTCGTGGACGCCGGGATCGGTGTGCCGTCCGAAGCTTCACTATCGCTTGAAATTGGCGCGGACGCCGTGCTCATTAACACGGCAATTGCGCGCGCAGAAGACCCGTCGCTCATGGCGGAAGCCTTCCGCCTCGGCGTGGAGGCCGGCCGCAAAGCCTACCTTGCCGGGCGCATAGCGCAGCAGAAATTCGCCACGCCCAGCAGTCCGGTAGCTGGAGTCGTCCACGCCTAGCGCGACTCGTTCACGCCGCATGAAACCCCAATTGCCATACCCCTGTCTCACGCTCATCACGCGCCTCGACGCGCCGGACCTTAGCGCGGTGGCGAACGTGCCGGAGCTCAGGGGTCTTAGCAGCCTTGAGATAGCGAAAATCGAGTCTACGAGGATGCTCGTAGAACGGGTGCGTGCGGGCATTGCAGGCGGAGTGAACGTCGTACAGTTACGGGAAAAAGGACTGCCTGCCGGAGACCTCTTCGGGCTGGCGTGGTATCTCCGGCGGGTCACTCAAGGCCGCGCGCTTCTCATCGTCAATGACCGCGTGGACGTCGCCCTCGCCGTGGGCGCAGATGGGGCGCACCTGCCTGAAAATGGGCTACCGATCGAGTCTGCACGGCAAATACTGGGGGAGAATATGCTGTTGGGGTATTCGGCGCACAGCGTCGCCGGCGCCGCCCAGCGTGCGGTCCTAGGTGCAGACTTTGTGCAAGTCGGGACACTCTTTGCGACGGACTCCAAGCCGGGACGCGCACCCGCGGGGCCACAATTGGTGCGCGACGTAAAGGCGGAAATTGACATCCCCGTCATCGGCGTCGGCGGCATCACGGCGCAGAACGCGCCGGCAGTGATGGCAGCCGGCGCGCATGGCGTGGCCGTGATTGGCGCACTGCTCCGGGCAACCGACACCTCTGCGGCCGCTCGCCGCCTGATCGATGCGCTAACCGGACCGCGACAGGTGCAATCCTCATGACGAGGGAAGAAGGGGCCACCCCGCCTGCGCACATTCAAGCGCCAGCGGAAAGCATCCGCATAACAGTAAACGGGGAAGAACGCCGGTTATCCTCAGGCACGGCGCTGTCTGCCTTTCTTGAGGAGAACGACGTGCCGGCGCGGTTCATCGCCGTTGCCGTGAACCAAGAGGTAGTCCGCCGCGACGAGCACCGGCAGGTTATGCTGCAAGAGGGCGACGTGGTCGAAATCGTCCGCATGGTCGGCGGCGGCAGCAATCAGAAGGATGATGGTATACCTTCCGACGTTGCTGCTCCCAATGGCGTCAATACGGGCGAACACGAATCATCCAAACGTCCGAAGCGAAAGAAACCGAATGAACTTCACCCATGACAACTGAGGTAGCCATCATTGGTGGCGGCATCATCGGCTGCGCCATTGCCTACACGCTGGCAAAGTCCGGTGTGCGGGTAGCCGTATTCGAGAAGGAACGCGTAGGCGGCCAGGCCCGTATCGCTGCCGCCGGCATACTGGGATCCGGCGTAGAGGGAGACCGCGGCGACCACGTCCTCAATCTCTCCGTGCAGTCGGCCCGACTCTATCCGGACTTCACGGCTGAGCTTGAAGCCGCCACCGGCCTGGACGCCACCTACACGCGTTCCGGCGCGCTCACCGTCGTGTTCGGTGAGAAGCAAGCGGTCTTTCTCTCCAGGCGGGCTAAAGCACTTGCCGAGCGAGGTCAGCGCGTCTCCTGGCTCGATGCCGAGGCGTTGCGCCGGGAAGAGCCGCTGCTCAACACAATCGCCCGCGGCGCCGTACTCTTTCAGGACGACGCCCACGTGTACGCGCCGCAACTCATGCATGTATTGACACTGGCGGCCGTGGCCCAGGGTGTGACAATTCACGAGTACACCCCCGTGCATGGCTTCATCACCTCCGGTGAACGCGTTACCGGGGTGCAAACTGCTGCCGGGCCCGTGCACGCCGACCACGTTGTGATTGCCGCCGGAGCTTGGAGCCGTCTGCTCGGAGATCTCCTCGGCATTGCGCTGCCGTTGAAACCAACCCGGGGCCAAGTGATGGTGCTGGAGACCTACAACCGTCCGCTGCAGCGAGTCGCCTTCGGCGCAGGCGGCTACTTGGCGCCAAAGCAGGACGGGCGCATTGTAGTTGGCGCTACGGAAGAGGACGCGGGGTTCGAGCGCGAGAATACGCCCGGAGGCGTGGCGTTCCAACGTCAAAGTGCTGCACAAACTCGCGCCCGGTCTCGCGGACGTGCGGGTGCACCACTTCGGCGTGGGCCTGCGCCCCACGCCCGCCGACGGCTTGCCGCTGCTGGGGCCGGTTGCGCACCGGCCGGGACTGTGGGTCGCCGCCGGCCACCACCGCAACGGCATCCTGCTCACCCCGATTACTGCTCAGCTCATGTGCAACGCCATTCGTGGCGGCGACCTCGCTCCGCTGCGGCCGTTTTCTCCCGACCGCTTCGGCACGCAGTGAGCGGCGCTCTGCGCACCTTTACGCTAGAATCGCTCCAACGTTTAATATTCAGGCATCCACGTGGGTAAGAGTTAACCTTGCTATGCGCATAGGTATCTTCAACCGGTGGCTGCACACGCGGGGCGGCGGCGAACGACATACTGGGGCCGCCGCACAGGCGCTCGCCGCGGACGGCCACAAAGTCACGTTCATTACTACCACTCCCACGGACCTCGCAGGACTCGAAAAACGGTTAAACCTTGATCTCGCCGATGTCGCGCTGCGCGTGGTGCCGGACCTCCCCTACTCTGAGATTACAGCGCTTTCCGCGGATTACGACCTCTTCATCAACGGCTCGCACATGGACGCAATCCCGAGCCGCGCCCCCGCTAGCATCCTCTTCATTTACTTTCCCCGTCCTCGTGACCTATCGCCACTTGCTACTCTGACCCGCAAACTCGTCACATGGGGTGCAGCACACGTGAGCGGCGTACGCTTTGACGAAGGATTCTACGGCAACGAAACAGTTGGCGACGGCTGGTACCGCGCCATGAGCCGCCGCGCCAGTTTCTCTGTGCCTGGCAGCGGACGGGCTATGACTATTGAGTTAGCGGCTGGTAATTTCGCTGGAAACAAGCCGCTGCACGCGCGTTTCTCATTCCAGGGCACGGAACTCGCCGACTTAGAGGTACCGCCGTCGGCAGGCGACTTTCACATGCTCACGCTGCGGGTTCCACCGGCACTGAGCCAATCCGAGCGCATAATCTTAGACGTGGAGAGCGACGTGGTAGAGCCGGACCCAGCAACTCCGCAAGAACGCCGTCCGCTCGGCATTGCCATCAGCCAAGTGACCGCAGACACAACCCTCAGCCGTCTCTACACACGGCTCGTCGAGCGCCGCCTGCCACGTCTGGCAACACAAGCGCAGGAAGTCCTAGCGGAGTCGGCTCTTGAACACCTGCAAACCTACGACCGCATTCTCTCCATTTCGGACTTCACGGCAACGTGGCTCCGGCGCTACTGGGACGCGGACAGCGATGTGCTCCATCCACCTGTAGACACAACGAACTTTGCGCCCGGCGATAAGCAGCCAATCATCCTCTCTACCGGACGCTACTTCGTCGGCGGGCATAGCAAGCGTCAGGACGTGCTGGTAGAGGCCTTTCGTGCGCTCGTTGCCAGCGGCATCCGGGACTGGCACCTCCACCTTGTCGGCAGCGTTGGCAAGAGACCGGTAGACCAAGCCTACTTCGCCCAAATTCAGTCTTTGGCAGAGGGACTGCCTGTGACTCTTCACGCCAACGCGGACTTTACAACCCTGCAAGAACTCTCCGCCCAGGCGAGCCTCTACTGGCACGCGGCCGGTTTCGGCATTAACGAGGAGAAAGAGCCGCTGCGCGTGGAGCACTTTGGGATCAGTGTGGTCGAGGCCATGGCTGCGGGCGCGGTACCGCTGGCGGTCGGCAAAGGCGGCGTGCGCGAAATAATTATACCGGGTGCGGCCGGCATCCTTTGGAATACGCCAGCCGAACTCATCGGCGCCACTCGGCAGCTCATTGAAGACCCCGAACGACGTGCGCGCCTCAGCGCGGCTGCGCAAGAGCGGAGCAAAGAATTCTCACAACAGCGCTACGGCGACGCCATGCAGCAGATCGTGCGCCAGCTCGCGACCAAAGACTCGTTTCGATGAACATTACTTCGGCCCACGCACGCAGGCACCACACCACTGCGGGATTGAGATCCGCGCCGGTCGACGGTATCCCACTGCCGGTTCCAGTCGCTACACGGCCGGATCACTGGATCACCGCTGGCGACCACCGCAACGGCATCCTCCTTACGTCCGTCACACACCTCCTCATATGAAACGCCATCCGCCTCGGCAACCTCGCACCACTACAACCGCATTCACCCAATTGGATTGCCCAAACCTGTGCAGACGTGTAGAATCGCGCTATCTCCGCAATTCTCGGGTTCCACTGACGATCACTATTTCTTTGCTATGCGCATAGGAATCTTCAACCGATGGCTGCAGACGCAGGGCGGTGGCGAGCGGCAAACGGGGTCCGCCGCACAGGCGCTCGCCGCCGACGGCCACGACGTTACGTTCATCACTACCAATCCTACGGATCTTGGAGCGGTCGCCCAGCGTTTCGATCTTGATTTCGCGAACGTTGGGCTGCGCGTTATCCCTGACCTCCCATACTCAGAAATTGAAGCGCTTACTGCGGAGTACGACCTCTTCATTAACGGCTCGCACATGGACAACATCCCAAGCCGCGCGCCCGCCAGCATCCTTTTCATCTACTTTCCGCTCCCGCGCGACCTTTCGCCGCGTGCGAAGCTAACGCAACATCTCGTCCAATGGTGCGCGGCTCGCTTGGGCCGGGTGCGTTATGAGTATGGATTCTACGGTATGGAATTGGTAGACGTTGGCTGGTACCGTTCCATGGGCCGTCGTGCCGGGTTCTCCGTGCCCGGAGGCAGGCGTGGCGTAACCGTGCAATTTGCGGTTGGTAATTTTGTCGGAACGGCTCCGCTTCACGCCCGCTTTGCCACGCAGGGCACAGAGATCGCAAGTGTTGATATAGCACCGTCTGCAGGCAATTTCCGCCTGCTCACACTACGGGTCCCATCCGAATTGAGCCAGGCCGAACGCGTGACCATCGATGTCGAAAGCGAGGTTGTGGAGCCTGATCCGTCCACACCGGAAGAGCGCCGCCCGCTCGGTATTGCCATCAGCCAAGTTACCGCAGGCACTACCTTCAGCCGCTTCTCCAGGCGCCTGTTCGAGCGCAATCTGCCCCGGCTAATGTTACGGGCGCGGACGATACTGGAAGAAACCGAGATGGATTACCTAGACACCTACGACCTCATACTGGCCAATTCGACGTTTACAGCCTCGTGGCTCCGGCGCTTCTGGGACGCGGAGAGCGAGTTCCTCTATCCGCCCGTTGACACCACGAGCTTCGTACCCGGTGTCAAGCGTCCCATCATCCTCTCCACCGGACGCTTCTTCGTCGGCGAGCATTGCAAGCGCCAAGACGTGCTCATAGATGCCTTTCGCTCGCTGGTCGCCAGTGGGGTGCAGAACTGGGAACTTCACCTCGTCGGTACCGTCGGTGAGAAACCGGCAGACCGCGCTTTCTTTGCCCAAGTTCAGAAAATGGCTCAGGACCTACCCGTGACCCTTCACGCCAACGCGGACTTCGCCACACTCCAGAATCTCTCCGCTCAGGCAAGCCTCTACTGGCATGCGACCGGATTCGGCGTGAACGAGGAGAAAGAGCCGCTGCGCGTGGAGCACTTTGGCATCAGCGTCGTCGAGGCGATGGCCGCCGGCGCGGTGCCGCTGGCAGTCGGCAAGGGCGGTGTAGGCGAAGTCATCACGCCAGGCGAAAACGGCATTCTCTGGGATACAGTTGCCGACCTGGTCGCTGCCACTCAGCAGCTCATAGAAGACCCCGAACGACGCACCCGCCTCAGCACGGCGGCACAAGAGCGGAGCAAGGCATTCTCCCAGCAGCGGTACGGCGACGCCATGCAGCAAATCGTACGGCAGCTTGCAGTCAAAGACCTTCACAGTTAAGGATTGGATCGGCCTGCGCTAGCAGAGCACTGCTGAACGCGCTGGGTGCTATGATGCTCTAGTGGAGATTCATCGATGCCGTAATGATACTGAACCCTGGGAGCACCTCTCTTTTGTCGCAGTTTAGGCGCGGCGCTCCGGGACACGAGCTGCCCGCGCTCTTCGCCCTGCCCGTTCTTTAGATTCCCTTCATTGATTCATCATTCACTGAGCGCGAATTAGTGCCTGCAAGAGGTAAGCGCATGTCAGACCAAGACACCAAACCGCCCCTGCTCTCAAACGACTCCCTTGCACTCGTGCCGCAGACCGAGTTTAGCGGTCCGACGCTCACGTTCGACTTTCCGCGCCTGGCAATCGGTATTGCCGAATACGAGGCAGGCCCGACGGGCTGCACGGTCTTCAACTTCGACCATGGGGCCGTGGCTGCCGTGGACATTCGCGGCGGAGCACATGCAACACTGTATACCGAGGCGCTGCAAAACGGGGAGGGCAAGCTGGACGCTATCTGCCTGGCCGGCGGCTCGTTCTACGGCCTGGAAGCGGCCACGGGCGTGGCAGCCGAACTGCTCGCCCAGCGCAACTACTCTCCCCACTGGGGCAATATCGCCCTTGTCTCCGGCGCCATCATCTACGACTACGGCCCGCGCGACAATGCCATTTACCCGGATAAAGCCCTGGGACGCGCGGCGCTCAAAGCAGCGCGATCCGGTGTTTTCCCGCTGGGACCACGGGGCGCGGGGCGCTCGGCGACTGTTGGCAAGTGGCTGCAGAAACCCTACCGGAGCGAGCACGCCGGCCAGGGCGGCGCGTTTCGTGAAGTCAAGGGTGTTAAAGTCGCCGTCTTCACAGTGGTGAACGCGGTTGGCGCTATCGTAGACCGCCAGGGACACGTGGTACGCGGCTCACTGGACCCGCGTACCGGCGAGCGCCCGCGGGTGGCCGACGCCGGACTGCCGCCACCACACGGCAATACAACCCTCACCGTGGTGGTCACGAACCAAATCCTGGGTGGGTGGTCGCTCCGTCAACTCGCCCGCCACGTGCATACGTCAATGGCGCGAGCCATCGAACCGCTGCACACCATTTCCGACGGTGACGTGCTCTACGCCGTGACCACGAACGAATTAGCCTACGACCAAGGCCTGAATGAGTACGTCCTCGGTGTGCTCGCTTCCGAGGTAGCCTGGGACGCCGTGCTCGCGTCATTTTCTGAATGAGGCGACCAATCAACCGGTGACTCTATGATGCGTTGTTATGTATCGAGTAAACGGCTTCTCACAAGGCGTCAGGATGGTCCAGAGTCGTTTGATTTCTGGTGTCATTCCGAGCGTAGCGAGGAATCTAAGATGTCTTGCCATCATCACTCATCGACGGTTACTTCAGTGTTCTCTCGCTCACGGACCCCGCTTAGTCTCTGGTGAACGAACCTGCGAGACGCCATTCCACGCTCGCAACAATTGTGCCCAAAGCAGAGAAGATGGATTCGCTAGACTCACAAACGAAGTGCAACACCATGCTAAGGTGTTGCCATGGGAACATACTATCGTCAACTTTCCATTGAAGAGCGGTGTGAACTGGCCCGGCTTCACACCGCGGGACAGTCGTACCGGCAAATTGCTGCAGCTCTGGATCGCGCGCCATCGACCATTATGCGGGAGGTGAAACGCAATGGGTCTCGTACGCAGGGCTACCAAGCGGGGTATGCCCACGAACAGGCGTGGGCGCGGCGCTGGGTTGGCGGCAAGTTGGAACGGGATGCTGCGTTGCGCAAGACCGTGCTGGAGTACTTGCAATGCGGCTGGTCGCCGGAGCAGGTGGCAGGACACATGGCGCGGGATGCCGGTGGACCGGTCATCTCCCACGAGACCATCTATCGTTTCATATACGGACAGGTGGCGCGCACCAAGGACTATAGTTGGCGGCACTACCTGCCGCGAGGCAAGACGAGACGGCGACCCCATCGGCGCAGTGGGCGCAGTCCGGCCTCCTTCATTGCCAAGCGCCGTCCACTGGCGGAACGTCCCCAGGCGGCGGCCGACCGCCAAACCCCCGGCCACTGGGAGGCTGACCTGATGCTCTTTGGGAGAGGCGGCCACGCGGTGCTCGCCCTGCACGAGCGCCACTCGCGCTTGCTCATCGCTGCGCGCCAGCCCGGCAAGGCGGCAGACCCCATCGCCAGCACCATGTACGATCTGCTCGCGGTCTTGCCTGAAGCGTGGCGACAGACCGTCACCTTCGACAACGGCACCGAGTTCGCGCGCCATTACCATCTCCATGACTTGGGCATCCAGACCTTCTTCTGCGATACCCACGCCCCCTGGCAGAAAGGAGGCATTGAGAACGCCATCGGACGCATGCGGCGCGTGCTGCCGCGCAAGACCGACCTGGCGGAGATGTCCGCAGAGCGCTTTGCGCAACTTATCCAAGCCTACAATCACACCCCGCGCAAGTGCCTTGACTATCAAACCCCAGCAGAAGTATTCCTCAAACAAACGTTGCACTTGAAATGTGAATCCACCTTCCCGCTTTCGCGGGAATGACGGACAGAGTTGCTGCTGGCTCTAAATTCGTGGATTGGCGGCTTTTCATCTATTCTCTATAGCCGTGCACACGAGCACGCCAGCACCGTATGAATGAGCACAATATCAGGTCAAGAGCTGCATGACAGTCTCACCCACTCCTACAATCGGCACGTATCAAGAAAAGTCGCTGCACGCGGCGCTCAAGGCTTGGTACGCCGCGCCCGGCGATAGAACGGAACAGCCCGTAGACGGCTACGTGGCGGACCTGGTACACGGCGACGAACTCATCGAGATTCAGACGCGGAACTTCGGCGCGCTGAAGCGCAAGCTCTCCGCCCTTCTGCAGAATCACCAGGTGCGCTTGGTGCATCCAATCTCGGCGCAAAAGTGGATCGTGCGCCTGGATCGGGACGGGACAACCGTGCTCAGCCGCCGCCGCTCGCCGAAGCGCGGCAGTGTCTTCGACGTTTTCGACGAGCTTGTGAGCATCCCCGGACTCGTTGCTAATCCGCAGTTCTCACTGGATGTACTACTCGTTGAGGTTGAGGAAACGCGCTGCCATGACGGCCGCGGCAGTTGGCGCCGCCGCGGCTGGAGCATCCACGATCAGATTCTCGTCGGCGTAGAGTCCCAACACCGCTTCAGCGGACCAGCCGACTTTGCCGCCCTCTTGCCTGCGACGCTGCCGGAACCGTTTACGAGCAGCGAGCTTGCCGCCGGCCTCGGTCTACGCCACGGCCAAGGCCAGAAGATCGCTTACTGCCTGCGCCACATGGGAGCCATCCGCCTGGTTGGCAAGCGGGGCAACGCCTTCCTTTACCAGCGCAAGCTCAATCTAATGTCGCATTAGACTAGACGAACGCTGCTAAAGAGGCAATATCCCAAGGTCAAAGCTTTTGCAAAGAGTGTCTAACTACCTTCCACTGCCGGATAGCGACCAGGACAATTGCTCGGTGAGGAATCTAAAACCTATGGCACCAAAGTACACTCGTGACATGCTACCATTTAAGCTAACACTTGAGATTCAGAACCAAGGGGGATTTCGCCAGAATGCAATCGAGTGCGCCACTTTCTGACGCCATTGTCGCCGCCGTAGCAAAGCTAATTGATGATTCTCGGGAAGAAATCAAGCGAGAGCCAAGCCACTCAGATTTGGAATTCTATATCCAACGAGCAGGACTTTCGGATGCAGACCCTCGTTCAAAGGGTCAGACTGTGGGCAAAGCCAAGCGGCTGCGCAGCGTCTTGAGCTGGGCGCTTGGACACAACATCTCTGCAGGCGAGATCTTAACGGCCGACATAATCTCAGCCATACAAGGAATCGGGGGATTCCGCCCCACATCTAGCAACTACGTGGGAGCAGAAGCAATTGAGAACGCTAAAGGTGCGTTCCGTAGCGTAGGCTATGACCTTGGGTCAGATGGAAGCCTCTCACCCCTTATCCTTGATAGTCTCGAAGGCGTAGAATTGACCGAAGCGCTTGAAGCGTATGTGCGACGCGCCCAGCAAGGCGTATTAGATGCAGCTTTGGTTACTGGTACAGGTAAAGACTTGCTTGAAGCAGTTGCTAAGCATGTCCTTTTGGAAAGAAACGGGCAGGCACCGGAAACTAACCTTCCTGGGTTGCTTGGACTAGCTTTCGTTGCCCTGGACATGGCCACTCCAAAGGACCCTGAAAAGCAGAGGCTAGGCGAATTGTCTCATCGGCGCATGGAGCGCGCTTTATTTGAGTTAGCTTGCTCAGTCAATTCATTGCGAAATAGAGAAGGTACAGGCCACGGGAGACCGTTTCTACCTTCCGTCTCGGATTCTCAGGCTCGAACTGCGGTTGAATCGATGGGGACAATAGCTGGGTACATGCTGGCGAACTTGTAGAACACTTGAAGAAACTACATCACCACGTACAGTGTGCTATTGCTACTGCACGTGGTGATATTGGTAGACGGTATTGCGCTCCTTCGAGCCAATTACCCCAGCGGGAATGTCACCGGCGCGGGCGAGATTTTGCCGGCCTTTTGGATGCCGACGGCGATTTCCAGCGCGTGGCGCGCCTCGTCGCCGGTGATAGCCGGCGGGCGGTTCTCGTGGATCGCCTGCACCATGTCTTCCACTTGAACCTTATGGCCGTTCCAGCCTTTGACCGTGGGGTCGGCGGCAGCGGTCATGCGCGCGGAGTAGCCGGACTTCATCTCCTGCTCCTCCTCTTCTTCCCGGTCGCCCTGGATGCGCCAGGTTTCGACACCGGCGTTGGTCAGGCAGATGCTGCCCTTCTCGCCAAAGAAGTGGAAGTTGTGGTCGAGGCCGGGATAGGCCGACGTGGTGAAGACCATGCTGCCGAACGCCCCGCTGGCAAAGCGTGCGTTCACCACGGCCAGGTCTTCCGTCTCGATATCGTGGGTAAAAGTGCCAATCTGGGCCGTCAGCGATTCCACGGGGCCCATGATCCACTGGAGCAGATCGATGCTGTGGATGCCTTGGTTCATGGAAGCGCCGCCGCCGTCAAATTTGAACGTACCGCGCCAACTGACCGGACCCCCGCCGGAAAAATACTCCGACGTGCGCAGCCAGTAGAGCTGCACGTCGGCGTAGAAGACGCGTCCCAAACGGCCGGAGGCAATGGTCTCTTTCACTTTGGCATAGAGCGGATGGAGGCGCGATTGAAAGATCGCCGCCAGCTTCACGTTGTTATCGCGGCATGCCGCGATGAGCGCGTCGGCCTTCTCAAGAGTTACGTCCAGCGGCTTCTCGCAAATCACGTGTTTGCCGGCCTGTGCGGCTTGGATACCCAGTTCGGCGTGGGTGCCGGTGGGCGTGCAAATGTTGACCACTTGCACCGTATCGTCGGCCAGGAGCTCCGCCACGGAGCCGTAGGCCGTGACGTTATGCTTCCCCGCGAGGCCCACGGCGAATTGCGGCTCCATATCGGCGATGCCGATCAACTGCGCACCCGTAGCGTCCTTGATTGCCTGCGTGTGGGAGCCGGCTATGCCCCCGGCGCCAATTACGCCAAAGCCAATGTCCTGCTGTGTCGCCATCTCGTACCGTCCTCCTTCTGCTCACTCACGTTTAGCATTCTACGCCCCGCCCTCGCCAATATTGGCGGGCAATGCGTGCACACTACAAGCTATCCCCAAACTCACCTCGACCTACCGTCCGGTGCTTCGACCCTTCGACAAGTTCAAGACATGCCAACTCAGCACGAACGGTCTAATTCCCCTTGCCGTTCTGCCGTTCGCCCCCGTATCGAGGTACGGGGCAGGCTCTGAGCCTGTCGCAGGGCATCTCTACTCGCAATGGCGCCAATGCAAAACATACACTACGCCACTTCCGAATGCTGCAGGTCTACTGTCAGCGTATGATCGCGATGGGGACCGACACCCACCATGCAGATTCTAACGCCGCCGGCCAATTCGCTAATGCGCTCCAAGTATGCCTGGGCATTGGGTGGAAGCTCGTGCCACATGCGCGCGCCGGTGGTTGGCTCCTGCCAACCGGGCATTTCTTCATAAATGGGCCGCGCGCGGGCCATCACTCGTGTATCCGGCACCGTCTCGTGGCGCGTACCGTCCACGTCATAGGCAACGCAGACCTTGAGCGTCGGTAGTTGGTCGAGCACGTCAATCTTGGTGACGGCAATCGACGAGAAGCCGCAGAGTTCGGCAGCATAGCGCACGGCCACGGCATCGAACCAGCCGCAGCGGCGCGGCCGTCCGGTAGTAGCACCGTATTCCTCGCCAACTTCCCGCAGGGTCTCGCCCATCTCGCCGGTAAGCTCCGTCGGCACCGGGCCTTCGCCGACCGCCGTCGTGTAGGCTTTCACCACACCGATGATATTCTTGATTCTGTGCGGCGGTACACCTGCGCCGGTGGCACTGCCGCCAGCGATTGGCGACGAGGACGTGACGTACGGGTAAATGCCCCAATCAATATCACGCAGCGCTCCAAGCTGGCCCTCCAGGAGAATTGTCCTATCCTCTTGCAACGCCCGCTGCACCAACGGATGGGTATTCCTAATGTACGGCGTAAGCTCTTTGCCCCACGCCACTAGCTGTTCGAGTATATCCGCATATGAAAGCGGATCGTGGTCGTATACTCGCGTGAGGAGGCGATTCTTAACATCCAAAATGTGGCGCAAGTACTCACGCAGGTGCGCCGCATCGGTAAGATCGCCAATGCGCAGCCCCACGCGCGCCGCCTTGTCCGTATAGCAAGGCCCAATGCCGCGTTTGGTGGTGCCCTGCGCGTTCTTGCCGCGCGCTTCTTCCTCCAAGCCGTCGAGCAGCACGTGATACGGCATCACCACCTGCGCCCGCTCCGATATGTGCACGCGGCTGGGCGGAGTCTCCACACCGGCGTCATTCAGCAACTTCATCTCTGTGAGGACTGACTGCGGATTGATAGCCATGCCGGCGCCGAGCACGTTATGCACGTGGGGGTAGAATACCCCACAGGGAAGAAGGTGCAGCGCGAACTTGCCATGGTTGTTGACAACAGTATGACCTGCGTTATCCCCGCCCTGGTAGCGAATCACCATATGGGCCTGCGAAGCCAATACGTCTACTACGCGCCCCTTGCCCTCATCACCCCACTGGGCTCCAACCACGGCTGTAACTGGCATGGATGCCTCCCTCAACACAAGCTAAACCAAGCCTTCAGTCTAGCAGAAATACCGTACCCCGGCATCACCGGCGTGATGCGCCATTCCTCATGGTACCCTATGCCCGCGCGCCGGACAAACTATGTGCATAGATCGGAGCGCTTGGCCCTAAGAGCAATTGACAGTTAGTGTTTGTCCGTTGCCAATCTGTCTCCCGGACTCTCGTGAGTAGCATCCAGCGAGACAACCAGCAGCAGTCCGGCAATGAGCAAGAAAGCGCCCAGCGCCATTACAGGTATAGAAATCAAACCAAACTCGCGCACCCACATGGCGTTGCAAGGAGCATCCGCGCTGCAGCTTGTCGCCTGTTGCAGGCTGGGCACTCGTTGCACCAGCGCATGGTAGAAGGCGAGAGCCGCGCCGATGCCAGCCAGCGGCAGCGCGTACCAGCGCACGGCGCGATCATCGCGGAGAGCGCCGATGCCAAGGACGATGACCAGCGGATACATGGCGATGCGCTGCAGCCAACAAAGCGTACAGGGCGGAAAGTGGGAGACCTCGGAGAGGTACAGGCTGCCGAGGGTCGCCACCAGGGACACGATCCACGCCAGGCCGAGCGCAGAATCTTGGACGTGGGCCCACAAACGCGCCGAGGGTTTCAAGGGCAAAGGGGATTCAGTTCGCGCCAGGAAATGCCACAATCCTACGACGGCAAGCAGCGCAACGACCGCATAAGCGAACAACGTAAGCAGCGCAAGAGCTTGGGGTACGGTCCACACGTCGAATGGCGCTCCTTCATCCAACCGGAGTACGTCACATTAGCCGCTTCCCGCCACCAACTTCTGTGAAAGTCCGAGAAGCTTTCCAGCCGGATTCGGACTCTTATGTCGACACCATTGTCCGTTTTTCAACGGGGTGCACGGCCAAGCGGCCCACGGGCGGCAGCGAGTCTCCGATCAACGGCAAGGCATAGTCGCGGAACGCTTCAGACGGCATGTTGCCGTCCTTGTTGATGAAGGCGCGGGGCACACAATTCTCGGCGTTCGCTACTGCCGCCAGAGGCGCTGTACCGGTCGTGGATTGGTAAGGATCGTTACTCGTACGCTCCAGGGTGATCATGACGCCGCCGGCCCCGCCAATCGCCTCCTGCACTGCCGCCCGGCCGACCATATAGGCCTCTTTGCGATCCACCGTGGAGGCAGCGACCATCGAAGATCGTTGCAAGGTGCCGGGTCGATTTGCCCGCGCCTTTATCCCCAACCGTTCCCGCACGCGCCGCGCCAGGTAGTTGGCACTCCCCGCGACAATGATGTGGCCGAAGGAATCGGAGTTCACGGTAGCCTCAGACAGTCCCACGATCTCGCCTTCTGCCGTCTTCAACATCTCCGCCACCGCCACCGTGGCAAACCCAAATTTCACGAAACAGCGCGAGACATCATCAAGAAAGCGCTCTTCGCTAAACGGGACCTCAGGCAGATACACCAAGTGCGGGGGATCGATCTCGTCCGCCTTGCCCAAACAGCTCGCAGCAGTCAGCCATCCGGCATGGCGCCCCATGCTCTCGTAGAGCGCAACCCTATCGTAGCCTGCCATTGCCTCGACATCCCGTCCCATATCGCGCACTGACATGGCGCAGTAGCGAGCGGCGCTGCCGTAACCGGGGGAGTGGTCGGTGTACATAAGATCGTTGTCTATAGTCTTCGGCACGCCGATCACGCGGATTTCGTAGCCCTCGCGCTCGGCCATGTCGGCGATGCGCTGGCTCGTATCCATAGAGTCGTTGCCGCCGTTGTAGAGAAAGTACCGAATGTTGTGGGCGCGAAACACCTCGAGGATGCGCGTGTAGTCGTCCGGCCGCAGTTTGCGGCGGCAGGAACCCAAGGCGGCAGCCGGCGTATGCTTGATGCGCTCCAGCAGTTCCTCGCTTACCCCTCCCAAGTCCATCAAGTCTTCCTTCAACAAGCCTTCAACGCCGTGCCGCAAGCCATAGATATTCTCAATGGCAGCATGCTTGCCCGCCTCATGCAACACGCCCACCAGGGTTGCATTGATGACAGCGGTAGGCCCACCCGATTGACCCACTGCCAAATTGCCGCGCAAAGTGGATGGCATGGAAGGTTTCTTACTCCTCTCGCATCACGCAAGTGCGTACTTTGTCAGCATATCGATATCTTGATCGCGATATCGGGGCAGCCTGCCCAAGGCGTCGTCAGCGCTGATGCCGTGGTGAATAATCTCACTGATAACCGTGCCCACTGCCAGGGGATCATCCTTGCCCGGATAGAGCACGTTGCGGCCTACCATGGCCCCGCGCACGTTCGGCCCGCCGGTGAGACCGCGGGCAAACTCCCGAATCGTCGGTTCGGGATCATTGTGCGACGCGCCGCCAAGCATCAAGAGCGGCATGGTCGTCGCCCGCACCACGCGCTCGTAGTCCTCACACACGGGAATCTTCAGCCACGTGCGCGCCGTATTGCCGCCCAAACCCGACAGCACGCCGATCTGCTTGAGCAGTTCGATGGGGTCCTTGACCGGTTGGTAACCGTTTTCCGTCCGCTTGACCGGCAGCGGCTCCAGGAAACTCGGCAGGCCCATCGCGCTCAGTTCGCTGACCGCCTCCGCTATATACATGAGAGTCTTGCCGGAGCCCGGCTCATTCGGATCGAGACGCCACAGCACCTTGGCTCCATCCAGGTTCGCCTCGGCGATACCGTCGGCGGTGTAGGCGCTCATATCGTCATCCATCTCGAATACCGTGTTTGAAAGCCCGGAGCGGTTCATCGAACCCAGCAAGACTTTGCCGTCCAAGAAGCTCGGCCCGCCGCCCTGCTTTACGAGGTAATTGACGATGAATACGTCATCTAGAACGTCCGGTGTGGCCATGAGGCCGTCAACCAAGTCACCCATCAACGGCCGCAGCACGCGGCCCAAGTACGTATGGCGGTCCGTCATTCCCAATGGGTCGGTGGGCGTGGCGGTGGACATGCGGGCGGGATGGTCCGCCGCCAAGATGACGAGTTTACCGTCCGGCGCTAACTGCCGGCGGCGCTTGCGCGAGCGCTGCTCCAGCGCCACGATTTCGGGCTTGTCCACCCGTACGTCAGTGATGCGCCAAAAGACGTCTTCGGGGAAAAATCGATCGAGATTAAATTCGTACGTACGCGACGCCTCTGCCATGTAGTGCCTCCGGTTACGGCTGTGCAGTGTGCATGCCCGCACTCCATCTTATACCAATTCAATTTGCCCACGCTACACGTTGAACATAGCGCAGCATTACCATTCGTCGTTACTCTATGTACGGACGGTAAACTCCTATTCCAAATCCGGAAATTGTCAGATTGCCGGTTAGGTCAATTACCAGGACAGTATGCGGCAATCATGGTTCGCGTGAATTACCGGCAAAGAAAGCATATCATGGTCTATTGGATGCAAGTCCTTGATTAGCATGGGATAGTACCTGTCCATTTGTAAGGAATAAGAGAAAGTCCTAGATGCCTGATAGCTCTAACCCGCAGCCCCACGTGCCCGCTGAGACAAAGGGACGGCACAAGACAATCGCCGTCGTCGCCGTGGAATGGCACCTGCGAGCACTCGTCCGCGCTGCCATTGAGAACAAGCGCACGAGCGTTGTCGAGGCGTCGTCCCTGCAGGCCTTGAGCGCGCTGGCCCACGACGAACGTCTTGACCTTGTAATTCTGGATACCGACCTCGCGCCTGACGACACGGTGCCTGATTATACCTCACTCTTTTGTGACCCCGTGTTCGCGGCCATTCCGCTAATCGTTCTCACCGACCGCACCGCGCGTGACGTTACGGCACTCACCGGCGCAAGTCAGCAGGTTCGCACGCTCTACAAGCACTTCAGCCCCTTCGAACTCCTAAACATCGTGTACACGCTCACGGGATATTGAACTCCAGACTGGGATCTAAGGCTGTTGGCAGTGTTTGTTCGCTACAACTGGTAAACTTTACGACATCCCAATCCTAGAAGATACGGATTTGACCGTGCGGGACCTTTCGATCTCGTTGCAGGCGGGACAGGGGTATGCCATGCTAGAAGCACGAGCGGCTCCATGCCTCTCGTGCTGACGGAAGCAGCGACAGAGATAGTACAGCGGTCATTCACGTGCAAGGAACAAGACATGCAGAGCTTTCGCGTCACGGCGGTCTCGTTGCGCAGCGAACCGGCGTCGCCGCAGGAGAACCTCGACCATCACGCGGCCTGGGTTGCGCGCGCCAAGGCGGACGATCCCGATCTCATCTGCTTTCCGGAGCTCGGCCTGACCGGCTACTCCATCACTTCAGCCATTTGGAATTCATCCGAACCGGTGCCGGGGCCTTCCACCCAGGCGCTCGTCGATCTGGCGCGCACGCACAACGTTATGCTGGCCGCCGGCATTGCCGAGAACGACCGCGACATCGTCTATAACACCTACGTTATTGTCGGGCCGGACGGGTACATCGGCAAGTCGCGCAAGATCCACATCCCACCGGCGGAAGTGGGCTATTGGCGCGGCGGCGGCATTCCACCGGTGATCGACATTGGCCCCGCCAAAGTCGGGGTCAACATTTGCTTCGACAACTGGCTGCCGGAGTCCGGCCGCATGGTAGCGCTCCAAGGCGCTGAGGTGATTCTCGCTCCGTACGTGTGGTCTGTCGGCGACTGGAGCGACCCGCCCGACCATGTTAGCCGCAACCGCGCGTGGAAAGACTACGCCGGCCGTACCTTTCCGGCACGCGCCATCGACAACGGGGTCTTTCTCGTCGCCATTAATGCCTGCGGTCCCGCTCCCGACAGCGAAAGACCGTACTACGGCAATCCCATGGTCATGATCTACAATCCGCTGGGGCAACTGATGGCGGCCTCGCCGGACGAGGCCGGTGATGAGGTAATGGTCACCGCCGATCTCGACATGCAACTCCTCGCCGAGCGGCGTTCGCAGGGCGTCTTCCATCCCCGTTTTCGGCGGCCGGAGCTCTACGGCCTGCTGGCGGAAGGCGACATCGGCCCGCAAGACCCGAAATAGCTTTGGGGATCACGCTGCTCCGCACCCAAAGCAAGGCCTATCCTGCGTGTGGATCAGCCAAATCGCGTTGATACCTATCTCCAAAACTGCAACTGGTATTAGCTGCAAGACTTCGACTTTCTCGGTAGCGCAGGTTTGTAACCTGCGGCCAAATGGCGGTTGGCGGACCCTGTGAGCATCCAATCTTCATTCTCTAACACTGCGATAATTCCCCCTCACCCCGGCCCTCTCCCTCAATGAGGCTGTCTCATAATTGCCCTTACCGAGGTATACTGCCGTGCAGAGAAGCTAAGTGAGGTCTTGAGATAGACTTGTGTTGCTTTCTGGGCGTCGCATCAAGCCTTCAAAATACCGTTTCCATCACTTTTACCACTCTGTCAATACAATACGCCACTTGGCTGCGTTCCTCATTTGACCTGTCGTGCTCTGTAGCGGAATTATGAGACAGCCTCCTCAATGGAGAGGGGGCAATCTGCGGAATTGGAAAACTAGAGCGCGCGGGCTCGCCTGCACCATCGTGGCGCACTGCGGCTTGCTATACTAGATTCCACAAGCGTAAAGGCAGGAATTATTCATGAATCGCCCGGTGGGCATTGAGACCGAGTATGGCATGCTCTGCGCCAGCAGCACGCAAGCAGTGGACTTTGCCTATGAAGCAGCCATGCTCGTGCGCAGCGCGCCGCTGGAAGAATGTTTTCGCGGCTGGGACTACACCGCCGAGGACCCGCGCTTAGACTTGCGTGGGTCACGCGTCGACCGCCTCGACCAAGACCCACACGACCTGCGCGACAGCAACGCTAAGAGCAAGCAACTCTCCCGACAGGAACTCCTTGCCGACACCGTGCTTGCCAACGGCGCGCGCTTCTACAACGACCACAACCACCCCGAGTACTGCACGGACGCCTGTCTTTCGCTCCACGACCTCGTTGCCCAAGACAAGGCCGGTGAGCGCGTGGTCTTTCGCGCCCAGCAGGCGCGGAACGCCGCCATCGGAAATGATTCGCACGTGCGCCTTGTGAAGAACAACTCCGACTACCACGGGCGCAGCTACGGGTGCCACGAGAACTATCTCGTGAAGCGCGCCGTTCCGTTGAATTACCTGGTTGCGGCATGCATTCCTTTCTTCGTCACGCGTCAGATCTATGCGGGTGCGGGCAAAGCAGCGATTGAGACGGCAACCGGCCGCACGGGCGGCTTTCAGATTAGCCAGCGGGCAGACTTCTTCGAGACCGACGTCGGCATCAACACCACGACCAAGCGCCCGATATTCAATACGCGCGATGAGCCCCATGCCGATCCGCGGAAATACCGCCGCTTGCACGTCATCATCGGCGATGCCAATTGCTCTGAGTACGCCACGGCACTCCGCGTGGGAACCATGGCTTTGATGCTCGATCTGGTAGAAGAGCACCTTGCGCCTCGTCTGCAACTCCAGCATCCGGTGCAAGCGCTCCAAACCGTCTCCCGCGACCTCGAATTGAAGCAACCCCTCGCGTTGGCTGACGGCACGACTATGCGCGCCATTGACATCCAACGCCACTACTGGGAAGCCGCGCAGCGCTACCATGAGAGGGACGCCGAGACAACTTGGGTGCTCGACGAGTGGGGCGCCGTGCTCGACCTGCTCGAAGCGAACCCAACCCAACTGCGCGACCGTCTCGACTGGGTAGCAAAGCTGGCGCTTTTCGCTCAAGTCAGCGGCGGCACGAGTATCGATTGGGAAGACCCGGCGGTGCTCAGGCTCGATTTGGCCTACCATCTCATCGATCCCGACGTAAGTCTCTATCATATGCTGACGCGCGCCGGTCGGATGCGGCGTGTCGTGACGGATGCGGCCGTTGCACAGGCGGAAACAACGGCCCCTGCAGGCACGCGCGCAGGTGTCCGCGCCGCTTGTCTTGCCAAGTTTGCCGAGCACATTACGGAAATGGAATGGGGATCGATCACGTTTCAACACAATGGATCAGCTTTCACTCTGCCGCTCCCCGAATTGTGGGGATCATCTGTCGCAAGCCAACAACAGATGCTCGATTCCTGTCAATCAATCGAGGAGCTCCGCCAAGCAGTGCGCCAAGGAGGTGATACGTGACCTGGTATGCTGGATACAAGCCGCAGACGGAATGTCCTACTAGCACAGCGCGGGTAGACTCTGTCCGGCAAAGCTTTCGTCCCGCTGTGGCGGGTACCGAGGCGCCCACGGAAACGCCTACGAAGGCTCCGGAGAAGACCGAAACCGACGATCTTGACGAAGAAATCAAGCGCATTATTCGCGAGGTGCCCGATCCCACACCTCAGCCCGGCGGAGAGTAGCCAAGACCCATTCAGTTGCGCACAATAGACGCACTCCACAGAGTCGTCGTAGCCCTTTATATAGTTTGCCCCGCATGAATCCTACAGAAATGGCTTACGGGACGAGTGATCGGCCCAGTGGCTTGCGTCCCTGGCCGATACCTGAGTCACAATCCAAGCTTCGAGCCCTATCGCTAAACGTAATCACCTCATGTATGGCAAAGGATACGTACCTCTAGCGCTACCACCGAAACCGATACCGTCACAGCGCCGGCACCCACCGCCGTGGCAACAGGCAAGCGCAGGGCGTCGAAACCTCCAATGGAATTGCAGTGCTGGATATTTCGCCGATAGCATGGGAATATGGAACGGCAAGAACTGATGCCCATATATCGGTTGCCTTAGCCATTAGATAGCGCAGTCACGAGCCGTGACTCCTCAAGTTCTAAATTCGAACGTGGCGGGCGGAACGTGAATCTTCACTCCAGCGAAGAACCTGCCCCGTATCGAGTACGGGCAGAAGTCCAGCGGCTGCGGCGAAGATGGATTCCCGCTTTCGCGGGAATAACGGCGTTGAACGTGTTCTAATTGCAATAGATGCGAACCGGATTTACGAAACTGTCAACGAATTAGTCAGCTCTTTCAGGATTGCCAGCATGGAAGATGCCCTCTTTGGCACCGAAATCGAATACGGCTGTGTGGGTAGCGTTCAACCGGTGCGGGCGGCAGTGTTGGTTAAGGATGCCATCTTTCGCGGGTGCAGGCACGGCCTCATCGATCCCCCGCCTCGCGAGTGGGGCGAAGTGCCGGGAAACGGCGGCTTTCTCTTCAACGGTGGACGCATGTACTTAGACCTCGGCCACCTGGAGCACGCCACCGCCGAGTGCCGCACTCTGACGGATATCGTCGCCCACGAGCGGGCCGGTGAGAATATCGTCAACCAAGCCGTCCAAGTTGCCGGACTCAAGTCTCAGGCCTACTTCGTCAAGAACAACACAGACTACTTCGGCAATACGTATGGCTACCACGAGAATTACTGTATCCGCCAGAGTCCCTATGACAGCGGTCTGGTAGACGGCATGCTCCCGTTTCTCGTCACCCGCCAAATCTATGCGGGAGCCGGCTGCCTGCTGCCACGCGGCGATGACACCCCGGCAGCCTTTGCTCTCTCCCAACGCGCGCAATTCGTGACAATTGACGTGAGTCACCGGGTACGCTTTGGCGGCAGACCTATCATCAATTTGCGCGACGAGCCGCTTGCGGATCGGCGGTTCCGTCGCCTGCACGTCATCGTCGGCGACGTGAATCGCTCGGAGTACGCGACCGCGCTGAAGGTCGGCACTACAGCGCTAGTTGCCCAACTGCTCGAGCAAGGGTGGAACCCGCAGCTTGTGCTTGCCGACCCTGTGCGCGACTTGCGCCGCATAGCCGCAACCACCGGCGGCAAGTGGACCGTTGGCACGGTGGATGATGAGTACATTCCCGCCATCGAGGTGCAACGCCGCTATTTGCGCGAAGCCGAGCACCGCTTTGCGGGGCGGGACGCGGATACGGAATGGACTCTTGAAAACTGGGCCTGGGTGCTGGACGAGCTTGAGCAGGATCCAGCACGCCTCGACGGGTATCTGGACTGGGTGACCAAGCATGAGCAGATCAAGCGCTACGCCGGCACCGACAAGGCATGGACCGACCCGGACTTGATAAAGCTCGATCTCTCCTATCACCAAATAGACCCGTCGGTGAGTCTCTTCGACATTCTTGCAAAGCGGCACCGGAACCTCTACTGGGCGGATAGCGACGCCGTCTACACGGCAGAGGCGCACGCGCCGTCCGATACCCGCGCCCACGGTCGCAGCCTGGCACTGCGCGCGCTTGCCGCCGCCGGCGCGGATACGGCCATCCCCTGGCAGGATCTGAGAACAAATCTGGAAAACCTCATGTGGGACCGCCGTTTCTTCTTTCTCGCCTACGACTACGTGGACGATTGGCAAGACGTGGCCGCGAACAATAGCTGGGACGTTATTCCCTACGTGCTGGACTGGAAAGCCATCGCCGCGCACGGCCGGGTGCTGGAAATGCCGAACCCATTCGCTACGTACGACGACGAGGCGCAAAGCTTTGGGGAAAGCATCCGGCACATCTTCGAGGAAGAGTGATGAGGATCAGCATCGTGCCCTGTTCATACCGGTCGTGCTTCGATCCTTCGACAAGCTCAGGACAGGCAAGCTCATCACGAACGGCAAGGAGGTTGGCCCGGCAACCTAGCTTTCCGGTGGGAGCAATAGCCTCCGTCGTCCAGGGCGAAATGGCGCGGCGAAGTCTTGCGAAACCTAGTAGCGCGGGGGCTTGTCCCCCGCTCCGTGCTTTTTCTGGGAGGCAGGTGTTCTGCCAGAGCTGCTTAGAGCGGGATGCCTGTACGCATACGGCGGGCGTGTTGATCTCTTGCGTGGCTCATGGCGAATACTATTAGGCTTTCCGCCGCCACAGTGTTCCGCTAGCCGAGTCCTCCAGCGAAATGCCCAATGCCGCCAACTCATCCCGCACCTTGTCCGCCAGCGCAAACTGCTTCTCCTGCCGCAGATCGGCCCGCAATTCCACGAGCAGATCGATGAACCCTCCGGCATCGCCGTCACCGGTCGCCATCTCCAACTCCAAGACCTCTTGCAGGTCGATGCCCAAGATGTCGGCCAGTGTCACCAGCGTTTCCTGGGCGGCCTGCAGTGTCGAGGGTTGCGCCACCGCTCCCAGGCGGTTGATCTCGCGCACAAGTTCGTAGATCTGCCCCATTGCGCCGGCAGAGTTGAAGTCGCTATCCATGGCGGCAAAGAAGCCGGATTCCGCCTGCTGCGTTGTCCGAGCAAGCTCTGCGTCTGTGCTCCCGTTCCCGCTGGTCTGCACGCGCAAAGCGCCGGTAAAACGCGCCATTCCGGCCCGTGCCTGCTCAAGACTTTCCGGCGTATACGTGAGGGGCGAACGGTAGTGGACAGAGAGTAGGTAGAGCCGCAGCACCGGGCCGCTGTACTCGTCGAGGATATCTTCGATGGTAACGAAGTTTCCGAGCGAATGCGCCATCTTTTGGCCGTTGATGGTAAGCAGACCGGTGTGCAGCCAGTATTTCGTAAACGGACTCTTCCCCGTGAACGCCTCGCTCTGCGCAATCTCATTCTCGTGGTGGGGAAAGATGAGGTCGGCGCCGCCGCCGTGAATATCGATTTGCTCGCCCAGGGTGGCGTAGATCATCGTGCTGCACTCGATGTGCCAGCCCGGTCGCCCCTGCCCCCAGGGGCTCTGCCACCAGGGTTCGCCGGGTTTCGCCGGCTTCCACAAGGCAAAGTCGCGCGGGTCGCGCTTACCCGGATCTTCGTCAACGCGCCCCGAGGCACCCGCTTGGATGCCGCTATCCTCAGTGCGAGTGGAGAGCGCTCCGTACTGCGGAAAACCGGAAACGGAAAAGTAGACCGCATCCTCGGCTGCGTAGGCAGCCCCCTTCTCGATCAACCCCTCGATCATCGCGATGATCTGCGGCAAAGTCTCCGTGACCTTGGGAAAGTCGTGCGCCCGCAAGACATTCAGATTTCCCATCACCGCGTCGTAGGCGTCCGTGTATTTCTGCGCCACTTTTTCGGCCGTAACTCCCTCACGCTCAGCCGCCGCGATGATCTTATCGTCAACGTCGGTGATATTCTGCACGTGCTGCACCTCGTACCCGCAGTACGCAAGGTAGCGCCGGATCATGTCCATCGCCACAAAAAGGCGGGCATGGCCGACGTGCGGCTCGCGCTTGGGCGTCATGCCGCAGACGTACATCTTGACCTGCTTGCCGTCCAGGGCTGTGAACGGCTCTCTTCGGCTGCCGAGTGTATTGGAAATACTAAGCGTCACGGCATGTCTCCAGCGTCTCCTCACATTCTGCTATCGTTCCATCATCCTCGAAGCGTGCCAGCCGTGCCTCAAGATCCACCACGCGTTTCTGCAACGCGTAGAGCGCTTCCGCCATTGGATCGGGCTGCACCACCCGCGCGCTCTCTCCGGTATGGGGGTCGCGCATTGCCACCACGTGTCCCGGCACACCCACCACGGTAGCATGTGGCGGCACATCGTTCACAACGACGGCGCCGGCGCCAATAACACAGTCTTCACCGATCATCACCGGCCCCAAGATTTTTGCTCCCGCGCCTACCACGACGTTGTCGCCCAAGGTGGGGTGCCGCTTGCCGGAATGCAGCGTCTGCGCTCCCAAAGTCACTCCCTGGTACAGCGTAACGTCTCTGCCGATTTCAGCGGTCTCGCCAATCACAACACCCATGCCGTGGTCGATGAAGAGCCCTGGACCCAGTATCGCCGCCGGGTGAATCTCGATGCCGGTGAGAAAGCGGGCTACGTGGGAGAGAAAGCGCGGAAGGACCGGAATTTCCGCTTGCCAAAGCGCGTGCGTAATGCGATAGAACCAAATCGCGTGCACGCCCGGATAGGCCAAGATGATTTCGATTACGTTGCGCGCGGCAGGATCGCGTTCGAGCGTTACACGAATGTCCTGACGCAGCGCACGGAGAATGCTCATACAAAAATTCCCTCGTTACATCACTGCGCTTCTATCGACCAAGATTGCGCGTGGTGAGCTTGTGCCCGCGCGCAATCACACAAGGCCCCTAGCGGGGCGAAATACACGCGCAGTCTTGCAGCGAGGGATCGTGCATCAGAAGCGCCACGGCATGCACGCCGATACCGTGACCGGCGCCGATCGCGTCTAGTCCTTCGGTGGTAGTGGACTTTATGCCTATGGTCACTGCCGCCACTCCAAGCGTTCGGGCAATGTTGGCCTGCATCTTGGGAATAAAGCCCGCAAGCCGAGGCCTTTGCGCCAGAATTGCACTGTCTACATTTATCACACGCCACTGTTGTTCAGCCAGTAGCTTACGCACACTGCCCAATAATTGCAAGCTATCGGCACCCTCGTATTGCGGATCTTCCGCGGGAAACTGGCGTCCGATGTCTGGCAGCCCCGCAGCGCCGAGCAGCGCATCGATGATGGCATGCACCAGCACGTCGGCGTCGGAGTGCCCCGCAAGACCTTGATCGTGGGGAACGTGTACACCGCCAAGAATCAAGGGACGGTTAGGAGCAAGGCGGTGAATGTCGTAGCCAATACCGATGCGAAGCGCGGGGGCCGCGGGTGCTAATGCAGCGGCCTCTCCCTCATCTTGAACGGCAGGCGACGTATCGGTTTGCGCTGCCTCCACTACGCGCCTCCATCGCTCCGCTGCGGGCGCACACTTCTGTGCGCACGCCATTGAGCGAATGCTAAGTCCGTTGGCGTGGTGATTTTCATATTACCATAGTCCCCAGGCACGACGTGGACAGGCGCGCCGGTAGCCTCCACCACGGCCGCGTCATCGGTGAACGCGGCGAGGTGCGCATGGTGCTCCTTGTACGCGCGTTCCAGCAGTGCGCGCGTAAAGACTTGGGGAGTCTGTATGGCGCGCAAGGCGCTGCGCGGTAGGGTCTCACGTGCAAAATCGTTCGAATCAACACGCTTGATGGTGTCCGCGCAGGGTATCCCAGGCACCGCCGCGCCGTGCTGTTGCACGGCAGCAAGCAAACGCGCAATAAGCTCCGGGGTCACGAACGGACGCGCGGCGTCGTGCACGGCCACGTAAGCTGCCGGAGTGTCGTCCAGCGCCTGGAGACCGTTCGCCACCGATTGGCTCCGGCTCGTCCCGCCCGCGCAGATTGCACTCACTTTACGCCAGGAGCGCTTCCGGGCAAGCTCCCGGCAGAATCCTACGCGCTCCTCAGCCACGACGAGTATGATCGTGCTAACCGCCGCTGACGACTCAAAGACTTCCACCGTGGCGGCAAGCACCGATCGTCCGCCCAGTGGAGCATAGAGCTTGTCGTGGCCCTGCATGCGGCTGCTACTACCGCCACCCACAATAATTGCCGCCAAGCTGGTATTCCTCACACGCGCAGGCCTCCTTCAGGGAGCATTAGTAACGCCCGCAGAAAACCGTTCGTCGCGAGCCTGCTTGTCCTGAGCTCGTCGAAAGATCGAACCATGAACGGACGTCTTGTGACCCTTTGACACGCTCAGAGCCCGCAGTGTACTCGATACGGTGGGCGAACGGGATTGAAGTGCACGCCAGCATCTTTGCAAACACCCTCCTGCAGCGTGTACGCTTACTCTGCCGGACTCTCGGCACGGTATCACGTCCACACCTCATTGCCGGCGCACAGCGGCTTCCTCTGTGCCTTCGCGAGCGCCTCCATCATCGCCCTTGCGGCTCGCTCCCTGCGCTTTTCCCAGGGCGAGACGGATAGACTGTCGCACACTCTCAGCGCGGGAGAGGTCGAGGCCGTCCTCGCCAAGCGAAGCAAGCGTGCCGGTGCGCGGCAAGAGCACCCGATTGTACCCGCGACGGGTCGCCTCCAGGATGCGTTCTTCCAACTTGAAGACGCTCCGCAGTTCGCCTGCCAGCCCGACTTCTCCAATCGAGACCATATCACCCGGCAGAGCGACGTCAGCGACGCTGGATGCGATTGCCAAACAAACCGCCAGGTCTACGGCGGGTTCGTCCAATTCCAGGCCGCCGACCACGTTCACATAGACGTCCTGGTCGGCCAAGCGTAAGCCCGCGCGCTTGGTGAGCACCGCAATCAGCATGTGCAGGCGGCTCTGATCGAATCCGTTCGCCATGCGTCGCGGTACCGCCAGCGGGCTGTACGTCACCAACGCCTGCACCTCGACGAGGAGCGGACGAGAACCCTCAAGCGGCACGGCAATGGCAGACCCCGGTAGTGGTTCCCGCTCTGCCAGAAACGCTGCCGAAGGGTTGGAAACTTCCGCCAAGCCCTGCTCCCGCATGGCAAATATGCCCACTTCGTTCGTAGACCCGAAGCGATTCTTCGTGGCTTTCAGAATGCGGTAGTTGTGGTGCTGATCTCCGGCCAAGGCCAGCACCGTATCTACCATGTGCTCCAGCGTCTTCGGCCCGGCCACGGTGCCCTCCTTGGTCACGTGGCCGACCAAGAAAAGCGTGACTCCCGTCTGTTTGGCCAGCGCGACCAACTGCGAAGCGCATTCGCGTACCTGTCCGATACTGCCCGGTACCCCCGATAGCTCCGCGCTAACCAGCGTTTGAATTGAATCGATGATCACCAGGCCGGGACGCACCTGCGCAATTGCATCCAGGATTCCCTCTAGACCAATCTCGGCGAGTACGTAAAGCTCCTGCGGGTCGAGACCGAGCCGTGACGCGCGAATGCGAATCTGTGCCGCGCTCTCCTCCCCCGACACATAGAGCACAGGCCGGTCGGCGTGCTCCAACGCTACTGCAAACTGGAGCAAGAGCGTGGACTTTCCGATTCCGGGGTCGCCGGAGAGGAGCACCGCGCTCCCCGGCACTAAGCCGCCGCCCAAGACGCGGTGGAGTTCGCCGATCGGCACCGGAATGCGGATGAGATCGCTGGCAGGTATGTCTTGGAGTTTCCGCGCTTGCAGAGCGGCGGTTGGCGTGCGCATGCCAGAACGCCGTGTTCCCGCGGCTCCCTCCCTCTGCACATTTTCTACAAAGCTATTCCAGGCTTGGCAAGAAGGACACTGCCCCGCCCACTTCGGGGATTCTGAACCGCACTGCTGACAAATGAAAACGCTCTTGGCCTTGCTCACGAGCGACCTTCTCCGTGGCGGTTCTGTTCTGCTCTTATCGGACCTGCGCGTTCCATGCGGGGCCTACACGTGTATTGTAGCGAATGCGCTGCCGGCACTCCCAGCGGACACCTTTGCGAAATCCTCGCCGAGGCGAGAGAGACTCCTCTCCAAATGGAGAACTTTGCGAAACCCCTTCCACCGTGACGGGGGAAGGTTGGGATGGTGGTGCAAAAGGCTTCGCGGCAAGCCAACGCACACAGCCCACACACCTCTGGATACCGGTACGTGATACAGGGCAGGCATTTCGCGGCAATGACGGCGTTATTCAAAGTCTCCAGCAGTAGAAACGCAAACGGCCCAGCAATTTGCCGGGCCATTCTTCATCGATCACAAAGTGAATTCTTCGATCTACGCCTGCTCCACCAACATGCGCACTTCCAAGCGCAATTCCTCACCGTCGCGGTCTACCGTAATGATATCCCCCGCGTGGAATTTCTCCGCCAGCAGGCCTTCTGCGAGCTCATTCTCAATCAAGTTTTGGATTACGCGCCGCAGGGGTCGCGCGCCATTATCGGGATCATAGCCTTGTTCTACCAACAATTCTTTGGCATCGCCGGTGACTTTCAGCGTAATCTCATGCTCGGTGAGGCGTGCCTGCAACTCAGCCAGTTGAATGTCTACGATACTTATGATGTCTTCTTTTAACAAGTGGCGGAAAACTACCACGCTGTCCACGCGATTCAGGAACTCAGGACGGAACGTCTTCTTGATCTCCGCCATCACGCGTTCCCGCATTTCCTTGTAAAACTGCCCCTCAGTGCGGAGATCTTCGGACTCCAGCCTGAAGCCAATCGCGGCGTCACGCTTAATCAGGTGCGCGCCAACATTCGAAGTCATGATGAGGATCGTGTTTCTGAAATCTACCGTGCGGCCCCTGCCGTCGGTTAGCCGCCCGTCTTCCATGATTTGGAGCAGCACGTTGAAGACATCCGGGTGGGCCTTTTCGATCTCGTCCAGGAGCACTACCGAGTAACTGCGCCGCCGCACCGCTTCGGTGAGTTGACCGCCCTCTTCATAGCCCACGTAGCCGGGCGGAGCGCCGACCAATCGGGATATCGTATGCTTCTCCATATACTCCGACATATCAAGCCTTACCATGGCGTCGCTGCTGCCAAACATAAACTCTGCCAGTGCCCGAGCAAGATACGTCTTGCCGGAACCCGTGGGCCCGACGAAGATGAAAGAGCCTATGGGTCGCTTCGGGTCCTTGAGACCGGCACGCGCGCGTCGCACCGCCTTGGATACGTTGCTGATGGCCTCTTCCTGGCTGACCACACTTCGGTGTAAGTTCTCCTCCATATGGAGCAGTCGTTCAGATTCCTCTTGGGCGATGCGCGTCACCGGGATGCCCGTCCACATGGAGACCACGGTGGCCACGTCTTCTTTCGTGACATTCGGCCACTTCTCTTCTTCGTTCGGCCAGTCCGATTCGAGGTCTTCGATCTTCTTGCGCAGTTCCGATTCTTTCTCGCCGAGTCCAACCGCCTCGTCATACTGGCGGCTCTCAATGGCGTCTTCTTTCTCGCGCACGATCCCGTCGAGCTCCTTCACCGCGTTGCGCAGCGCATTGGAGGTGTTTGCCTGCTGGATACGAACGCGTGAAGCCGCTTCATCGATCAAGTCGATTGCCTTATCAGGCAAGAAGCGATCGGTCACGTAGCGACCCGACATCTCCGCGGCCACTTTAACAGCTTCATCGGTAATATGCGCCTTATGGTGCTCCTCATAGCGTTCTTTGACGCCCTGAAGCACCGCAATGGTCTCCTCAATGTCAAGTTCGCGCACGTGCACAGGTTGGAAGCGACGCTCTAGCGCAGCGTCACGCTCGATATACTTGCGGTATTCGTCCAGCGTGGTAGCGCCGATGCATTGCAATTCTCCCCGCGCCAAGGTGGGTTTGAGGATATTGGCGGCGTCCACCGCACCTTCCGCTGCCCCGGCTCCCACAAGCGTATGCAGCTCATCGATAAAGAGCATGCAATCGCCAGAGCCACGGATCTCCTCGAGAATTTTCTTTAGCCGCTCTTCGAATTCGCCGCGATACTTCGTACCGGCCACCAATGCGCCGATATCCAACGTAAGCAGCCGCTTCCCTAGCAAGGTTTCCGGCACGTCGCCGGCAATGACCCGCTGCGCCAGCCCTTCCACGATTGCCGTTTTGCCGACGCCCGGTTCTCCGATAAGGGCCGGATTGTTCTTGGTGCGGCGCGAAAGTATCTGCACCACACGCTCGATTTCCTGTTCGCGCCCGATAACCGGATCAAGCTTATCCGCACGCGCCGCAGCGGTGAGATCAATGCCCATCTGGTCGATCAATGGGGTGCGTGAGGTTGATTGGCGTCCGCTACTCTCCTGGGTGAGGCGTGAAGGTTGCTGGCTCACCGATTGGATGACCTTCTGCCGTACTTTTTCCAGGCTCACGCCCAGGCTTTCCAAGACGCCGGCCGCAATCCCTTCACCCTCACGGACCAGGCCGAGCAGCAGGTGCTCGGTGCCAATGTAGTTATGTCCCAGCCGACGCGCTTCCTCAACCGCAAGTTCGATGACCTTCTTCGCGCGCGGTGTCAGGCTGATCTCACCAACGTTGACGCGCTCTCCCCGACCGATGATAAACTCCACGGCGCTGCGCACCTTGGTAATGTCCACACCCATGTCGTAGAGGACTTTTGCCGCTATTCCCTCGCCCTCGCGCACAAGGCCCAACAACAGGTGCTCGGTGCCAATGTAATTATGGTTGAAGCGGTTTGCTTCTTCCCGAGCAAGCATGAGAACTTGCTTCGCCCGTTCCGTATACTTGTCGTAGAGAGGACTCACAACTACTCTCCTTGGCTCACCGCTTGCCTAACCTGTTGTCGCATTCTTTGCAGGTTCATGCCCACACCTTGCAAGATACTCGCTGCAATACCCTCACCCTCGCGCACGAGGCCAAGGAGCAAGTGCCCGGTGCCAACGTTGGCGTGTCCCAGCCGGCGCGCCTCCTCAGCCGCAAGCCCGAGTGCCTTTTGGGCGCCCGGTGTGAAGCCGATCTTGTCGCCTTCAACATGCTCCCCTCCTATAACCGCAAGCACCACGCTGCGCACTTTGGAGAGGTCCACTCCCAGGCTTTCCAAGATGCCTACCGCAATTCCATCACCTTCACCGACCAGGCCGAGCAGAAAATGCTCCGTGTCAATATGCTCGTGACCCAACCGACGGGCCTCCTCAACTGCCAGCTCGATTACCTTCTTTGCGCGCGGTGTCAGGCTGATGTCCCCTGCCTCCGCGCCCTCGCCCCGACCAATGATAAACTCCACCGCACTGCGCGTTTTGGTGAGATCCACACCCATTTCGTGGAGGACTTTTGCCGCTATGCCCTCACCTTCGCGCACAAGCCCAAGCAGCAAGTGCTCGGTGCCGATGTAATTGTGGTCGAACCGACCAGCCTCTTCCCGGGCAAGCATGAGAACCCGCTTTGCTCGTTCCGTAATCTTGTCGAACGGGGGACTCACGACAATTCTCCTCGGATCCACTGTCGCAGGCTACGGTACACGCTTCACGGCTTCGCGTCCGATCAGAAGGGCGGCCTGCCCGCTAGCTCTCCAAGTCTCCTTGCTCATCTTCAGATTCGACTTGCGCTGTATCTTCCTCCACTCCTGCTTGATCCATCGCGGTAGCCAGCTTCTCTTCTAGGTCAATAGGAGACAACCGCATCCGGTGACGCTGGGGATCGGCGCTGAGTACCCGGAATGTAAGCTCTTGCCCTTCTTCCAGAAAATCACGGCCTTCCGGAGACATCTCGGAATTGTGCGCCAATCCCTCGACTCCGTCTTCGACACGCACGAACGCGCCAAACGGTGCTATCTTTATGATAACCCCAGGCACTTCTATGCCCACCGGATACCGCTCCTCGATTCCTTCCCAAGGATCTTTCTGCGTGCGCTTGATGGAAAGACCGATCTTTTTACTCTCGTGATCCAAGCTAAGGACGCAGACCTCAACTCGTTCACCGACTCCCAGCACCTCACTTGGGTCTTCCACCCGGCTCCAGGAGATTTCAGAAATGTGGACCAAGCCGTCTGCGCCTCCCAAGTCCACGAAAGCGCCGAAGCTGCAGAGGTTACTGACTACGCCTTCCCGTGTCTGTCCAACTTCAAGCTCTGTAAGCAACTGCTCCCGTTGGTGAGCACGCATCTCACGCTCTGCTAGGCGCTCAGATAGAATCAGCCGATTGCGGCGGCGGTCTACTTCGATGATTTTCAACTTTAGCGACCGACCGATTAGCTCGGAGAGGCGGGCCAGCAGGTCTTCTTCGCTCGCATCGCGGTTCGGCGGCCGTTCCAGCGAAACGAGTTGGGAACTAGGCACGAACCCACGCAGCCCGATATCCACGATGACGCCGCCTTTATTGGCGTCGATAACGGACGTCTCAAGAATTTCGCCGTTGTTATGGCGCTCTTCGATTTCTCGCCAGGAGCGCTCTGCCATTGCCCGCCGAATGGAGAGCAAGGCATGTCCTTCAGCAGTCTCCGGGTTGACGACGTACACCAGCACCTTCTCACCAACGCTCATATCGACCGCTTCGTCCATCCGCGCTAGTTCCCTGCCGGAGACGATACCTTCTGCCTTGAGACCGATATCCACCATGATTTCGTCCGCGGCAGCCTGCACCACGACGCCCTCAACCACGTCGCCGCGCCGCACCGTGCGAATGGAGCTCTCAATTGCCCCCATCAGGGACTCCATCGTCATTGGCTCTTCAGTCGTTGGTAATTCTTGCGTTAGTGATTCTTGCACTGGCTACCCTTAACCTTTTCACGCGTTGCCTTATCCCACATAGCCACAATCCGGCTCATACAGTCTATGTGGCCTGGCACCATTATAGTCACTGCCAGCCGCAAAAGTAAAGAACGGCGCCCCCGCCTATCCGCGCCCATCGCCCTTCTGGTATGCTGGGAATAGACAGCCGCTACCGAGGAGAACTGCACATGTCAATGAAGATGCTGCGGCAGATGCAGCAAAAGATGACAAAAATACAGGAAGAACTAGGTCATGAGACGGTTGAGAGCACCGCGGGCGGCGGGGCAGTTAAGGTCGTGATGACCGGCCATCAAAAAGTTTACGCTATCGAGATCCTTCCCGATGTGCTCGAGTCTGCCGTTACGCCGGAGGGCGAGGTAGACGAAGAGGTCGTGGTCATGTTGCAGGACCTGCTGGTCGCCGCTGTCAATGATGCCGTGAACAAGTCGCAAGAGCTTGCCAACCGTCGGCTTTCGGCAGTTACTGGCGGCATGAATATCCCCGGTCTTACCTAGTCCCACCGTAATTCTCACCCAAGGAGTCAGCCTAGCGATGGCACGGATGAGCCTGCCCGCACCAGTAGCGCGGCTCATCGAGGAGCTATCCAGACTGCCCGGCATCGGCCCACGCACAGCGCAACGACTCGCATTCTACCTCCTGCGTTCGTCACCGGACCTTGCCCGCAACCTCTCAACAGCTCTCGTAAACCTGCGTGACCAGACGGTCTGGTGCTCTCGCTGCTATAACCTTAGCGAGCGCGATCCTTGCCCTATCTGTCAGGACCCGGACCGCGAACAAGACCGAATTTGCGTCGTAGAGGAGCCGCTCGATCTCTTGGCTATCGAACGCACCGGCCTCTATGCCGGTCTCTACCACGTTCTCCATGGTTCACTCTCGCCGCTGGAAGGCCGCAATGTGGAAGACGTGAAGATTGCCGAACTCATTGAGCGGCTGCGGGCGCATCCCGTGGAGGAGTTGATCCTCGCGATGGACGCCGACCATGAGGGCGATACCACCGCAAGCTATGTGGCACAAGTTTCCGCCTCTTTCGCTACGCGCATCACACGCCTCGCGCGCGGCCTGCCAACCGGTGCAGACCTCGAATATGCTGACGAGAGCACCATTGCCAGCGCCTTGCAAGGGCGACAGGACAGCACGTAACCCATGCCCCGCCGCGATCCGAACCGCGTTTGGGAGCTTGTACACCGCTACCGGGCGCTTGCCACTCGTTTCCCCCAATTCTCCTTAACCGAAATTGGCGAAGTGGAGCGATTCGGCCTCCGTTTTCCGATATTCGCCGGCGCGGTAGGGCACGGCCCTCGGAGCGCCATCATCCTCGCCGGCACCCACGGCGATGAGATTGCCGGACCGCTTGCACTCCTTGAATTCTGGGAGAATGAAGCCAATCATGCTCTCACGCAGCACATCCGCTTCCTCTTCTTGCCCCTCATAAACCCCATCGGCTTTGCGCGGGGTATACGCAGCAACGGTGTGGTAGACCTAAACCGCCACTTCGAACGGCCCACGGCCCAACCCGAAAACGAAATCGTGCTGGGTTTCTTCCGCCGGCAGCAGGCAGAGCTTCTCATCTCCCTGCATGAAGACGTGTCCGCACAATGCTTCTACATGTATGAGAGCGGAGTTAGAGACCGGGCGCTGTTTGCGCAGATCGTCGCCGATGACGCCGCCCTGCTGGATGCATTGGAGTCGCAGGGGCACGCCGTGTGCGCGGGCGACCACGTGGACGGTAACTACAATCGCAGCGGGCTCGTGGTGTCCAACCCCGGAACCGCCCGCGCCAGCCGCTCCGGCGCTCTGGAACCGACGCTCCGGCGGCACGGCGTCATTCGGCGTGTGGTGGGATTTGAGACACCGGGTCTGCTCCCTCTCACCGATCGTATCCACCAGCAGCAGATTGCGCTTCACCACGTGCTGCGGTCATTCTTGGTGTAGACCACTTAATTGCTGATCCCGCCCTGGCAGCAGGTCCTGCTCGTCCCGGGAATTGGGTGAAAAAGACTACTGCGCGTAGCAGGCAATTGTGCGTTCGAGGACTGGAATACTGAGGAAGTCGCGCACACGGTGCCGCGATAGTGGGGGTTCGTCGAAATCTTCACAGCAGCGCAGGGCATTTACTGCGGCAGCATGGCATGTGCTGCTGTAGTAGCAGGCATGTGCTGCAGTAATCGGAATGCTTCGCCGCTACCCAATTCGTTTGATATCCGGGCGAAGCTCAGTAACTATGATTAAAGAAAGAAGCGCCTCGAAGGGCGCTTCTTTGCACGTTTCAGGGCATCTGTGCGCTAGCAAACATTGCTGGAGGCGACGAGCGGAATCGAACCGCTGTATAAGGGTTTTGCAGACCCTCGCCTTACCACTTGGCTACGTCGCCGCTCTGGAATCGAAGAGAATGTTCGCATCTCTGGCTAGCCTAAAGTATAGCCTTGGGAGTACAGCGAGTCAAAAGCAAAAACGTGCTATGCTGCCTGCTGGGGGTAGACACGCATCGTGCAAGATTGGTACCAACGACTCCAGTTCGACCGCCTCATAGTCCTCAGCGCGATTGCCACGGCAGGCGTCCTGCTCACGTTGCGCGCGACCATGCCGCTGTTGGCAATTGCCGTCGTAGTGCTGCTCGGTGTCGTCACTGCGGCATTACGTCAAGTAGTTTCAGCCCGCGGCGATGCCTCCGGTTGGATGGTGGCGCCGCTCTTGCTCACGTTAGCCAGTTCCCTCTTTTGGCGAGCTATTCCCGACGAACGCGCCACCTTGATTGGAAGCGCGCTGTTCGGAATCTTCTTTCTGTTCACGATCGTGGACTATCACCAGAATCGCTTCGGTCTTGCCACGCGATTCGCAACGTGGCCCAATCAAGCAATCGTCTACATCACCCTCTTCATGCTCTTCGCAACACTCAGTTCGTGGGGTCTGCATGTGGCATTGCAGTCCGCGCTCGTCGCGATTACTGCATTCGCTGCGAGCATATCTATTCTATTCCGCGAGGGTCTGCCACGCGCCGCCACCCAAACGTATAGCTTGTTGATTGCGTTGGTCGCGGGGGAAGTAACCTGGGCGCTATTCTACTGGCCTCTGCCGATGTTTCAAGAGGCGCTCGCCCTCTTGCTGCACACCCACGTGGTGCTGGGGATAGCACGCGCGCACCATGCCAAGAAACTTGGCTTCGCGGCGGTCTTCGAATTTGGAACCGTGGGCGCAATTGCAGTGGCGCTGCTCCTCTGGACGACTCTCAGCCCGCTAGGCTAATGCGCGGCCGTACCTCGCCCACTCGTACCCCGGCGGTATTGAAGACCACAGGCGAGTGCAACTCGCGCAGTCGATCATATTGTTCGGGGCTGATGACGTTTAGCGATTGCAAGAGCTCCGGCACCAAGACAGGGTGCGCCCGCGCGTCGCCGTCCTCGATCTTGACTGCAATGCCCCAGCCTTGGGACAAGGCACCCGCGCAAAACAGGCCTTCAGCGCCACTCTTTGACACCACGTTGTCGCCCGCCACGCGCATGAGGTTCGTGGTAAAGCCATTGGTGCCCGATACCATCTCCGAATAGGCCCGCATCGCACGCGAAATTCGCATCGCCGCAGCCTCGCGCTCCGCCGCGAGCCCTACGGGATTGGCAAGAACTGCAAATGCGCGCGCAATATTCAGTAACGGAATGGCGAACACAGGCGCATTGCATCCATCTACGGCAACATAAACGTCATCCGGCAGCACGCCGGATACTTCCGCCAAGACACGGCGAAGGCGGACCTGCACCGGATGCTCCGGCGCCGTATATCCTTCAATCTGCCATCCGGCATGTTGGCAGAGCGCAAGCATGCTGGCATGTTTGCCTGAGCAATTATTATGGATCTTGCGCGGAGACTCACCGGCACGGATCAGCGCCTCCGCGCTTGGCGCATGGGTCGGCGCATGCGTGCCGCACGCGAGCGCTGTTTCGTCTAGTCCGATCTTCTGCAAAATGCTCTGCACAGCGGACACGTGGTACGGCTCGCCAAAGTGGGATGCGCATGTCACCGCAACCTCTCGGTCGCTCAAGCCAAAGCGTTCCGCAGCGCCGCTCTCTACCATTGCCAGCGCTTGAATCGGTTTTGCCGACGAGCGGAGAAATGTCACGCGCTCCTGATCGCCGGCCGAGTAGTGTACGCTCCCTGCGGCATCCACCACAACAGCGTGCGCCCGATGCACGCTCTCAACGAGAGCGCCGCGCGTGACCTCGATCTGCATGGAATCAGACATAAACCTCTCTCATCTCCTTTCCAGCGGGTGCCAGCCTACTATAGAATAGCGGTAGCATGGCTAGGCTGTGCATGCCCGCAGTTTGGTCGTGCGCGGACAATTCTTATCCGTGACTATACGTGACATCTCCTTAGTATGCTAGAGGAGGCCGCAACCATGGATCGTCTCAATATCGCTCTCGTCGGCGCCGGACGACGGGGCGCAGGCGCGCACGCTCCGGTTATCAGCGCGCTGGACGACGTGTTTAACTTCGTTGCCGTATGCGACGCCACGGAGGAACGGGCACAGGAGGTCGCGGCCCGCTATGGCTGTAAAGCCTATACCTCAGCACGCGACCTCATCAAGCACGAAACACTCGACATTGCCGACATTGTCGTGCCTGGGAACGCGCACCACGCGCTAAGCTGTTTCTTTTCCACACACGGCATTCACCAAATCGTGGAGACTGCCATCGCGGTCACGTTGCCCTTGGCCGATCTCATGATCGAGACTGCCCGGCAGCATCGTGTGAAGCTGGAAGTGGCGGAGAATTACTATCGCCAGCCACTCATGCGTTTGAGGCAGGCGGTCATCGACTCCGGCGCCATCGGCGATGTCAGCCGCATCTACCGCATCTTCGAGGAGGGCGGTTATCACGGCATGAGCCTCTTGCGTATCTGGGCCGGCGCAGACCCTACGGCAATCATGGGCGTCTCCCACACTAGCCCTATCGTCCCTATCAAAGACCGTATGCTGCGACACCAAGAGAGCGAGAAGCTATCGATTGGAGTCATCGACTTTGCCAACGGGGTAACGGCGCTCTCCGCGTATTCCAACGTCATACACGCGCGGTCGCTCGGCCGCGGCGCGTTTCGCTGCTCGCAAATTGACGGCACCCACGGCACTATCGTGGGTGATGAAGTCCATACCGTGCCTGCTGACGAACTGCTCACCGGCGCCCAAAGCTCTCCGGTCCTGCCACAGCGCATAACCAGTGAACGGGACGGCATCGAAGTCCTCGAACGCCTCGAAGTAACGCTTCCCGACCGGCGCATCGCCTGGGAAAACCCCTTCCGCCGATATCCCTTAACCGAGAACCAAGTGCAGGTAGCCGACGAATTGCTCAGTATCGCTACGGCGGTGCGCGAGGATGCTGAGCCGGCGTATGGCGCGCCTGCCGCGCGCCTCGACCAGGAGATGGACATCGCAACGCTGGAATCCGGCGGCAAGGATCGCACAACGATTCCCTTGCCACTGCGGCAGCCAACGCAGCACGAAGAGCGCCTCCATGAAAGCTTCATGGAAAAGTATGCCTGCGAGCCAACGGACGTAGATAAGCTCGTGGACACGTTCTTTCCCCGTGGCTAAGCCGAGGCTGCAGACTCTAAAGCAAGGGTCGCACGTCATAATAAACATCATCAGGCCTACGCATAGAGCGTGAAAGGAAGTTGCTATGAAACAGCCGGTAGTGATTTCGTGGGACGAAGCACGTAAACGCGTACACGAGCGCGGCTTTTCCCTGCCCTTCGTAGGCGAACAAACCGGTGCGGAGGTGCTACAGCTCCATCTCTCGTCTATCAACCCGGGTGAGGCAGCGCACCCACCGCACGAACACGGCGGCGAAGAGATCATGTTTCTCATATCCGGCAGCGGTATGGCAACGCTCGGCGAGGACGAACACCCCATGGAGGCGATGGCCGCGCTCTTCGCGCCCGCGGGTTCCCGCCACGGTTTGCGCAATAGCGGTGACGTGCCAATCACCTATCTGGTAATTCGCACAGCAGAATAGCGCTGCGCTTACGACCGCGTACCGCGAGACTGGGCCGAGCGGAGCTTTGGTTTGCTCCTTGATCTGCTGCAATTACCCGTGACGTCCAAGAAAGTGGATGCGTGCTTTTTCGCTTTCGCGGGGAAGAAGCAAATGCTCCGCCGCAATTACACACTCGGCCTCGTCGCCCTAACTGTGCCGGTAGCTTGTCATTCCTGTAAGTGTCAGGTAATTCGTTGACAGATTTGAATACAAGAGCCACTAAACGCAGTACCGTGTATGACTACTACACATGTCATTCCGAACGGAGCGCAGCGCAGTGTCGAACCCTGTTCGCGGAATCTACAGTGCTGAGCCTATTAATCTATGTATGGCTTGGACCCTATATTCCTCGCTGCACTCGGAATGACATAGACAGTTAACACTGCCAAGTGGGGAAGGGATTCTGTCAACGAATTAGTCAACACTTACAATTTCCAAACCGAGAGAGGAATCTAAGGTGCTTTACTTAACATGGCGGAGCACGTTCCGCGTTTCAGATTCCTCACTCCGCTACACTCCAATCGGAATGAAAAGAATCCATCCCGTGCGCCGTATACTCCTAGGAGTGACCACACCAAGAGTCGGCCGCCCACAGTGTCGCGCGCCGATCCGCCCGCCAAGGTATTCAAGCCGAGAGTTGCCCGTTAGGGGATTGAATTTGCGAAACAAGATGCACCTCTGAGCAACATGGCAGCTCAAATCGCTTTGACCGTGGAATCAGCGGAATGCTATAGTAAAATCAGGTTAAGGATAGAAGGATATTTCTGGATGCCCAAGAGAACATACCAACCCAAAGTGCGGCGTCGGCTGCGAAGACATGGATTTCGCGCGCGCATGTCTACGCGCGCGGGACGACGGATACTCAAGAACCGACGCGAAAAGCAGCGCACGCAGCTCACCGTTTGAGCCTGTGCGGCCTTCTTAAATCCTTTCCGTTTAATGCGCGTGAGTCTCTCGCGCCCCACGCGGGAGGGCTTAAGCAAGAATCGATGAACTCTTTCGCCGTAGCGCAGCCATTGCCGCAGCAAAGCCGTTGCCAAAGCAAAGCCGCTGCATGAGGATTGAACCAAACGGAGAAGATAAAGAAACAACGGGACTTTGCTGCCGTATTGGCACAGGGCAAAGCGTGGTCGCCGTCTTCGATGAAATCGACGCACACCGTAAGACTAATCGTCAAACCAAACCAACTCACGCTCAGCCGATGTGGTTTCATTACGTCTAAGCGTGTTGGCAATGCTGTAACCCGAAACCGCGTCCGGCGGCGCTTGCGTGAGTCTATGCGCACGCATTATCCACACGTCCGACCGGGGATGGATCTCATCTTCATTGCTCGGCGGGGCGCCGCCCAAGCCTCCTTCTGGGAACTCAATCGACACGTATGCGCGGTGCTCAGGCGTGCGCTCCTGCTGCCCCCGGAGTACAGGCCGCATGAACCGTAGGGTATACTGGCACAGTCTCGCATGAGGTTGAAGCGGAGAGAATACGAAACGTGTCCTTCAGCAGCGTGGTAGCACTGCGGCTCATTCAGGCATATCGGCTGGCAATTTCGCCGCTGTTTCCGCCTAGCTGCCGCTACGCACCCACGTGCTCCGAGTACTGTTACGACGCAATTGCGGAGCACGGGCTGCTGCGGGGCGGCTGGCTCGGCATCAAGCGCATCGCGCGGTGCCATCCGTTTCATCCCGGCGGTGTCGATCCGGTGCCCGAAATCGCAACGAGGGACGCCGTGGCGGGCAGCCGCACGCAGCAGACGTAGCAAGAGCCAAGGGAAACCGGCCCGCAAGGCCGCGCCCGCGGACAGTAGGCACAAATCGTGAATTACGCCAATCGGGCGGCGACGAGACAAGACCGGGAAACACGGCGAATTTAGGGAAAAAAACTTTCAGTGGAACTCTTTAGCACACTTTGGAACGACATCCTCGTCGGCGGCTTGCAGAGCGGGCTGCTCAAACTCAACGACCTCACCGGCAGCTTCGGCGTTGCCATTATCCTCTTTACCATCATCGTTCGCCTTGTGCTCTTCCCCCTCAGTGTCACGAGTCTCCGCTCTTCGCGCCGCATGCAGTTGCTGTCGCCCCGCCTCAAGGAACTACAGAAAAAACATAAGGGCGACCGTCAAGCCATGGCGCAGGCGCAGATGGAGCTCTATAAGCTGCACGGGGTCAATCCGCTGATGGGGTGCCTACCGCAATTGGCGCAACTCCCCATCCTCTTTGCGCTCTACTGGGCCATCATCAACGTAACGAGAGACAGCGGCAGCCTGGAAATGGCATTCCTTTGGATCGATGATCTGGGCCAGCCGGACGTCTGGTTGCCGCCGGGCATCGAGTTGCCCTTCGGCCTGCCCGGGTTGCCCGGCGTGCTGGCACTCACCGCAGGCGCCACCCAGTGGGTCGTACAGCGCATGATGATGAATCGAATGGTGACCGACCCGCAGCAGCAGATGATCCAGAACGTAATGCAGTTCATGCCCGTCATGATCGTCTTCTTCGCCATGCAATTCCCCGCGGGACTTGCCCTATACTGGGTGATATCGAACACCTTCAGCATCGGCCAGCAATTCGTGATCATGCGGGACAAGAGCCTAAACGTACTGGCAACTGCGC
Source organism: Chloroflexota bacterium (assembly GCA_965216245.1). Taxonomy (GTDB): domain Bacteria; phylum Chloroflexota; class UBA11872; order VXOZ01; family VXOZ01; genus VXOZ01. The sequence continues at coordinate 2,282,136 of OZ244145.1, read as the reverse complement.
AGGCAACGGTGACCGCTAACAATACCAGCGAGAAGAGCGAAGCAACCCAAGCGCCTTCCAAGCCGCCGGCTACCGCCGCGAGAAAGCAATCCGAGACACCTCAGATTCCGGCGAAGCCTCAAGAGGAGCAGACCGCAGAGCGCCCCAGCGGACTCTTCGGTGGGTTATCATTTGGTGGAGTGAGCCGCTCGGCAATACCTGATCTTACTGAGACGACAATGCAGGAACTCGGCCTGGATGACGCAGACGACCAGGGCAACGGCGCTGCAGCTAAAGCGCCCAACACTGGCAAATCAAGGTCGCGCAAGAGGGAGAATAAAAAAGGTGGCGGAAAGCGTTGAAGCAACCGGCAAGACCGTCGAAGATGCAATACAAGACGCCCTTGAGCAACTTGGGGCTTCTCGTGATGCCGTAACTGTTCGAGTCCTCAGCGCAGGCACCGGGGGGTTATTCGGTATTGGCGCAGAGGAATCCCGGGTCCTGGTGGAGTTGAAACCGGAAGGCCCCGCTGAAGAGACCGATGAAGGTGGTTCGCCTGAAGAACCGGCCGCCCCCGAGCCGCCGGCGAAATCTCAGGATTTGCCGCTCTCTGAGGAACAACTGAATGATGCTTCAGAGCTCCTACGCGAGTTCTTCCACCATCTCGGCAGTACGGTCACAATCGAAGTGACCGGCACCGAACCCCTCCGCCTTGACGTTTCCGGCGAGGGCACCGACGCCTTCATTGGTAAACGCGGGACCACGCTGCGCTCAATTCAATTCCTCTACAACCTGATGCTGACGAAACAGCTTGGCGAGCATGATCTCGTGGTAGTAGACATCGGCGGCTACCGCCAGCGTCGTGAGGAATTGTTGATCGGTATGGCGCGCCGGCTGGCCGACCTCGTCCGCGAGAATGGCAAAGCCATCACACTGGAAGCAATGCCGCCTCACGAACGACGCATCATCCACATCACCCTGGCTGAGGACGACGCCATTGAAACCCACTCCACCGGAACCGGCGACGAACGCCGTGTTGTGATCGAGTTCAAGCCGTCGGAGGCCGAGGCGGAGGCGTAGCTGCCGGTAACCTGCGGCAGGGAAAGTGGGGGCTACCCTCATAGCCCAGTTGGCCCTATGCCTGGCGTGCGCAGGTTGCGAACCTGCGCTACGAGAGAAAGGCGCAGACGCACTGCCGCGTCACCACGTTGCCCGACTTGATCGACAAATGGCAATTCACCCATCGAGCCGCTCGTACGCGCTTTTTACTTCAACTCCGAGTCGCTCAGCCGCACGTGCGCATCGCCGGCCGCAAAGCGCCGCACCTGCCCGTCGTCGGCATGCACGCAGAGGTACCCGTCGCGGTCTTGGTCTACAACGGTTCCGTCATAGTCTCTCCTACCAACGCTAACCCGCACCTCTTGCCCGATCAAGCACGAACCGGCACGCCAAGCCTGCCACACCTCGTCCGGCGCCGCCAGCCACCGACCATACCACTGCTCAAACGACCGGAGGCTCGCGATAAGCAACACCTCGCGGGAAACCGGGCGTCCCAGTTGATCCGCGACCGTGGTGAGCGGTTGGTCGAGTGAGAGGGCTGCACCGGCAAAATTCACGTTAATGCCTGCTCCGACCACCACGCCGTGGTTCGTGGCTTCGGCCAACAAGCCGCCGAGCTTTCTACCCTGCACCACCAGGTCGTTCGGCCACTTAATCGCGGCACGCAAGCATGTTACTTCCTCTATGGCTTCTTGCAAGGCCACCGCCAGCGGCCACATGACGTGCGGCCACCGTTCGGGAGCCAAGGTTGGCCGCAATAATATGGAAAAGAGAAGGCTGCTGCATGGCGGCGCGAGCCATGAACGGCCGTGTCTGCCCCGACCGGCAGTCTGGGCATCGGCCACCACAACTACACCAGGGTCGGCGCCTGCACGTGCCAGCGCATGGCAGACCTCCATGGTGGAATCGACTTCCGTCCGATAGACCACGCGCCGGCCGATTTGTTGCCCGCGCACGGCCTGGGCAACGTCCCACCAACGAAGCGGCTCTTGCTTCAACTCCATCAAAGGGCTCACTTGCCGGATGCTACTTCAAACTCAGCGCCCGGGTGCCTATGCCCCAGTGCGAATTCTGCACAATCCCGAACGGAAGCAATGGTTCCTCTCCCTCCTCGTGGGGAGACCTATGCAAAACCCGAATGGAGGCGCAGAGTCCCCTTCTCCAAAGAGGGAGAGGGCCGGGACGAGGGTGCTTCTTCTCAACCTTAGCCTCATCCTAGCGGCTGTCAAAGTCACGCAACCACTTGCGTTGGCAACCGGCAATTACGGCGCGCCATAGGCGTCCGCCATGCTCCCCACAAGCGCGGCTCAAGCGGCAAACCGCCCCATGCTATAGTGAAAGTCATGATTGAATACAGCACGGCGCTCTCCAACCAATTCCAACTACACCAACACGTCACGGCGCAGAGATGGCGCGTGCTCGGCTTCTCCGGCGTGCTCGCCGTGCTCCTCGTGGCGTGGTTCTTGCCTCCCTTGTGGGCGCTCATCAGCATTGGGGCAGCCGCCGGAGCGTTAGCCGTCTTTGCCCATCCCGCCGTCGGCGTTGGGATGCTGCTTCTCACCGTTCCCTTTGGCAGCGTGCGCACCATCAGCCTGCCAGACAACGTAGACATTACCGTAAACGAGCCGTTAGTTATGCTTATCGGCCTTTCCTGGCTCGCGGGCATGCTCGCTGGACGCTGGCGCGCGCCCTCACTGCCGTATCTGACGATACCTATCACTATCGTACTCATCCCAATGGTTCTTTCTGCGCTCTCTGCGGAGAGTCTGCTGCTAAGCCTCAAAGAGATCAGCAAGTGGTCTGAGCTATTCGTGATCTACGTCGTCACTGCCACCACCGTGCGCAACCGCCGCGTATTCACCACGCTGGTGGTAATACTGTTGTTAGCAGCGCTGGCCGAGGTAGGCATCGGCTTGATCCAAGTAGCGTTCCGCATCGGACCGCCGCACTTTCTCGCCGGAGGCATTCTCATGCGGGCCCACGGCACCTTCGAACAACCTAACCCGTTCGGAGGCTACCTTGCGCTCATGTTGCCCATCGCGCTAGCCATCGCGCTTGCCGCGCCCCGGCCCGGCCTACGACTGCTGGGCTGGGCCGTTAGCCTGGCGTTCGCATTCGGAATTCTGGCTAGCCTTTCACGCGGCGCTTGGCTTGGGACGTTGGCGGCGCTCAGCGTCGTCTGGCTCCTCGAAAGCCAACGCAACCGGCTGCGCGCCTTTGCGCTGGCATACGGCGGCTTGACGGCTACCCTGACCGTCCTTGTCCTTGGGATACTGCCGGAAGCCATACTGGCGCGTTTCACGGACCTATTCGTATACGGCTCACGCTTGGTGCAAGAGTTGCGCGCCGGTCCAAATGCCGATAACTGGGCCATTCTGGAGAGAGTTTCGCAGTGGTATGCCGGCTGGCAGATGTTCGCCAACAACCCCATCCTCGGCGTAGGCATCGGCAACTATCCCAAGGCATATGTAACCTACGCCCTACCCGGTTGGCCGACCGGCGTCGGCCACGCTCACAACTACTACCTCAATCTGGCGGCAGAAGGCGGCTTGCTGACCTTCGTCGCTTTTCTGTTCTTCCTGGGCATTGCCTGGCGCTTGGCCGCGGGCACGTGGCAGCGCGCGCCGGACACCTGGGGGCGCATACTCGCATTGGGACTAATGGGCAGCCTGGCCGCCTTCTCCGCGCATAGCCTCGTTGACAGTCTCTTCGTGCATAGCATCGGCGTCCTGCTGGGGATACTCCTTGGGCTCCTCTCCGCATTGGGAGCTACACCACACCAGCGGAATGCCGCCAGCCAGGGCCAATCTGACGGTATGACGTTTCACGGCAGCAGAGTTTGAGGACATTTGAGAGAGGCCGCGGCACGTGTGCCGTAGCGGCCTTCCGTTACCCCGTGCGATCCAGGCGATACTAGAACGAGAGCGCTTAAGGCGCCTACAGCGGTGCCGCCCGGCAACGGGATTCGTACTGCTTACGCTTCTCTGTTATGTCAATTAGCTGCGTAACCGCTCCAGCGCCGTGCGAGCCTGTTCGAGCATCTGATTCGAGGCAGGAATAGAAAGCACGCGGGAGAAGTCCTCTATCGCCTTCTCTTTCTCCCCAAGCTTTTCATATATTTCACCGCGTTGTAGGAAGGCCTGCGCCAGTCCGGGATCCATTTCCACGGCTCGGTCCAGGTCTCGCAGCGCCTGCGTCGTATTTTCCTGAGCGGCGAGAATCGCCGCGCGCGTAATGAGATAGCGCGGGTCGTCCTGCGCCAAGTCTATGGCACGATTCGCGTCATCGAGCGCGCGCGCAAGCTCGCCCATCGCACGATATACGTCGGCGCGAGCAGCATACGGTTCCGGATTCTGCGGGGTTATGATTAACGCCTGCTGCAGATCTACCAGCGCCTCGTCATATCGCTCCAATTCCTGGAAGATGCCCGCACGCGCGACGTAGGGCTGGGGCTGATCCGGCGCCAGCTCGACAGTCTTGCTCAGGTCGGCGAGCGCGGCCTCCAGGTTGCCCTCCACTTGCTGCACGAGGCCCCGCACATAGAATGCCTCAGCATATTCAGCATTGAGCTCAACCGCTTTGCTCAAATCGTCAATAGCGCCCTGGTAGTCATTGCGTGTCAAGCGCAGGCTAGCGCGGCGGAAGTAAAGCTCCGCCTCGTCGGGACGAAGCTGAATTGCCGTACCGACGTCTGCCATCGCCTCGTCCAGGCGGTTCTGCGCATAGTAGATTGAAGCGCGCGCCAGATAGGCTTCAACAAAGCTCGGATCGAGATCTAGAAGCCGCGTGAGGTCTTCGAGCGCGCCCTGCAAGTTTCCTATGTTGAGGAAGATTCCGGCCCGGAAGAAGATGTGACTGGCATCTTCGGGATCGCGTTCAATTGAGCGGTCCATATCCCGCAGCGCACTGGCGATATCACCGCTCTGCGCGTGCACAATGGCACGTTGATGGTAGGCGTGGGAGTTATCCGAGTACTTATCGACGGCCTCGTTGTAAATGTCCATCGCTGATTCCAGGTCGCCCTTCTGCAAGGCTTCCTGTCCACGATCCAACAGTTCTTGAAGACCGGCTTCGTCGCCCGACGATAGAAACGGGATGCTCGGCGTACACGCGCCGAGCGCCAGCGTCAACAACACACCGGCCAGAATATACCGCGACCACCTCCATACACCCATTACTCTTCACGCTCGCTTTCCACTATCGGGTTACTTTAGATTCATTTTACCACCCACGCCGTCCTTATGGTGGCGGTGCCCCCATAGCCGCGCAAACGCGAACAGGCTGCAGTCAGCATAAGCGGCAAATCGCAGGCTAGTGCCGGTTCCTCGCAATAAAGCCATATTCTGTGTGACCGCGAGACGACGCGGCTGTACAGCGTGCCAACTCATGCCACGAACCGTGGTTCGTAGTCCCTATAGGAGACATTTCCACGACGCGGGTCGGGGGGCGCAGCATTTCCTCTCCCATTCTCTCTCCATAGAAGAGACCCTTGCGAGACTCCTTCCCCCGGCAAGGGGGAAGACCGGGATGGGGGTGAAAAGGGCTTCACGGCAAGTTTCCGCACACTTCCCGCCTCCCCTGGTTTCCGGCTTTCGCCGGAAAGACGGAGTTATGCATCGGACTGGAAGTCCGCGCATGCCCCGTACCCCGGATACGGGGGTCTCCGCTGGGTGAGGGTGAGCTCTGCCTCACTCCTACCGATCCCACCTGCTACAGCAAGCTACACAGATAAAGCCTCCTGCAAAGCGTGCCTGACTAGTGCATCCGTTCATCTTTCGACAAGCTCAAGACGAACGGATGGTTCCGTCTACCACAAACTGTACATGTGTCCGACAAGCGTGCCCGCCCATCCTTCGACACACTCAGGACGAACGGATCGTTCCGTTTTCCACAAACTGTACATGTGTCTGACAAGCGTGCCCGCCCATCCTTTGACATGCTCAGGACGAATGGAACCACACGCCCAGGACGAACGGGCCAGCACGTTCACCACGAACGATGCAATCGTGCGCTCGTTTGTAGACCGTTTGCGCCTGACACGCGGTACCGGGAGTGCTTTCGTTGTTCCCGATCAGCCGCTAACCGGATTGCGCAACGTCCCGAGCCGCTCAATCGTGGCCTCGATCACATCACCGTCCTTGAGCGATGTCCCGGCTGCCGCGCCGACGCCTGCGGGCGTGCCTGTGGAGATCACGTCGCCGGGTTCCAGCGTGACGATGCGCGTGATCCACTCGACCAACTCAAAGCAGTTGAAGATCATCTGGCCGGTATTGCCGCGCTGCCGTTCCACGCCGTTGACGCTGAGCGACATGGCGAGGTTATGGGGATCGGGAATCTCGTCCGCCGTCACGAGGGCCGGACCCATGGGGCCGTGGGTGTCGAACCACTTGCCGTTCAGCCAGTCGAAGTAGTCGTCCATCTCGCGCTCTTCGCGCTCCCACGGCAGACTGAGATCGCGGGAAGAAATGTCGTTGAAGATCGTGTAACCGGCAATGTGTTTTGGCGCGTCCGCGGCGGCAATGTCACGGCCCGACTTGCCGATGACGATGGCAAGCTCGAGTTCCCAGTCAACGTTGGCAGTCATTTCCCACAACCGCACCGGTTGATCCTGTCCCACGAGCACGGAGTTTGGCTTCCAAAAGTAGCGGGGTGTCTGGTGCGCCTTTTCCGGCGGTTCGTCGCCGCCTTCACGAATGTGATCGGCGAAGTTGCCGGCCAAGCAAAGCACCTTGTCCGGCCGCGGAATCGGCGGCAACAAACTCACATCCCCTGCACCGTGGGCAAACGGCGCGCTGCCGCCTTGCTCCCGCGCAAACCCCAGTACGCGGCGCGCTTGCGCCAAGCCAACGTCGCCCAATTCCAGCAATTCCTTCACGCCGTTAGGCAGTTTTGCACCAACCGCACCGGCCTGTGACGTAAATGCGTCAGCCGCATCCTGCAGATCGTAAACGTGGTCTCCATCCAGCAGACCCGCCCGCGGTCCGCTGTCCTGCGCGTAAGTTACAAGCTTCATGAATCTCTCCTTGCCGTGTGTTGATCCTAGGACTCAGTTTCGTGTGAACCCTAGCAATTCCATTCCCAATGGCAGAGGTATCAGGCCTCAGCCAACCCTATCCTATACCATACAGAGGCTAGCGGCGCCGCGCACCTGGCTGACGGTTTCGCGCCGCTCCGACGCCTACCCTAGCTTTGTGCCCTGTCTACACGCCCAGTATACTGACAGCAAAGCATAATAGTGGGCAAAACGAGAGTGAGGTGATGAGACCGTGACTCCAATTCGCTGCGCCGTGCTCGGCACCGGCCATTCGCATGCGCTGGGCAAGCTCAACGTGTTGCGCAAATTTCCTGAGTGGGAACTGGTAGGCGTGTGCGAACCGGACGCTGCCTGGCGTCAGCAGCGGCAGCAGGAGGCCAACTGGCAGGGCTTACGTTGGCTCGAAGAATCAGAAGTCTTCGACGACCCATCTATTCAGATGATCGCAGTCGAGAGCGAAGTACCCCAGTTGCTGCCTTTGAGTCAGAAAGCCATTGATGCCGGAAAGCACATTCATCTGGATAAACCGGCGGGCACGGACCTCGCCGTCTGGCGGGCGTTGCTCGCGAAGGCCGAGCAGCAAGACCTCATCATCCAGATGGGGTATATGTTCCGCTACAATCCCGGCTTCGACCTCGTGCGCCAGGCGGTGCGGGAAGGCTGGCTGGGCGACGTCCACTACGTGCGCGGCGGCATCAATTCCGCGAGCGATCCAGCCACCCGGGAACGGCTACAACACTATCCCGGCGGCATCATGCTCGAACTGGGTTGCCACCTGATCGACATGATTACGTTGATCATGGGCCGACCGGAGAAGGTCACGCCCTTCTTGCGCCAGGACGGGCAGTATGACGTTAAAATGTCGGACAACACCGTTGCCGTGATGGAGTACGCGGAGGCGATGGGCATCATCGAGAGTTCGCTCCTGGAGATGGGTTCGCAAGATCGACGGCACTTCGCCGTCTGCGGCAGTCAGGGCAGCATCGTCCTGACGCCTTTGGAACCGCCGGCGGGTCGCCTCTTCCTCAATGAGCCGCGCGGGGGCTACGAGGCCGGCTGGCAGGACGTCCCATTCGAAAACATCCCTCGCTACGAGCGCGATTTGGTGGAATTGGCCGCGTGCATCCGCGGCGAAATGGAGTTTCCTTACACAAAGGAGCATGATTACATCACGCAGGAAACGGTCCTGCGGGCCTGCGGAGCGGCGGACTAAACAGCGTAGCGATTTCCGCAAACGGCTAGCCTGAATAGATCGGCCCACATGCGTCTAAACCTGACGCCCATCTACCGGCCTGTGCCTCCTTTTCCGTTCGTGCTGAGCCTGTCGAAGAATGAACGGAAGGGAAACGTGTGTTGAACCGCAGTGACAGCATGGTGAACCTTCTGTGGAAGAGTCGCTGCGCTCCCGCAGGAGGGCAAGGTAAGTTGGCATATCTGTAGTGAGGAACAACAATCACATAAGACAATCTACATTACTCAACACCCATCTAGTCAAGGAGTTTCCCATGAGCGATGCACCCGACATTAGCGTTGATATCACACCCTGGAAGTACGACGCCCAGTTCGTCTACTCCATGACCTACGACGAAGGCACTCTTGACGCCATCGTGAACTCGTTTCCGATTCACGAGGAGCACGACATTCCGGGGCACGTCTGCACCGTGAGCGGACACCTGGGGCAGCAGCGCTTGGTGCGCGGCACCTCGATGCGCGAGGTTTTCTACATGAACCCGGAACAACTGCGCTTTCTGATCAACAAAGGATGGACGATCAGCAGCCACTCCCACACCCACGTGCCAACCGACCAGGACGGCATCGACCTCGATCTGGAAGTGCGCCTCAGCAAGTGGGAACTGGAGAAGGCGACCGGACAGCCGGTAAGACTCTTTGCTTACTGGGGCAACCTGCGCATCGCCGACAAGATACTACCCGTGGCCAAGGAAGCCGGGTATCAAGGCATTCTCAGTATCGGCTACCCGTTCAATACGTCCGACTACGACGAGTGGGCGATCATGCGCGGCACAATCGGACGCGATTTGGAAAGATGGCTCCAAGAACCATCGGTCTCACTCTACCACCACACCCGCGACGCCTTCCCGGGCGAACTCAGGCAGGAAACCACCCGCGGCCTGTGGCTGGTGGACATTTCGCACATCGTCGTAGACCGCCTCCCCAAGGCCAACGGGCCGGGCCTTTGGAACCGCTGCATGACGCCGTCCATCCTGGATGCGCGGTTGCGCGAAGTGCGGGCGCTGTGGGGCAACGATCTGTGGGCAACGGTACCCGAAGAAGTGGTCGAATACACGCTGCTGCGCCGGGCCGCCGCAGTAACAGTTACGTCCAACGGCGCAGACCGTGCCACATGCACTGTCAACGTGAGTGAGCTGCGCGACGACGTGACCGCCCGCGAATTAACATTCTGCGCCAACACACCATGGCGCAACGCCACAGTCAACGGCGGCGCAATTTCCGCCCAGATGAAAGACGGCACTTTGGTCTGGACCGCAACGGTCGAGGACGGCACGAAGTTTGTGCTCAGCGCGAGCTAGGCTACGGTAACAACAACGGCGGCGGCTAGCCATTTCCCGTGTGAAAGGCAGCAATCCGCGCCGTCATTCCCGCGAAAGCGGGAATCCATCTTCATTTGGTCGAGTGCAAGCTAACCAGGCGGGGGACAAGCCCCCGCGCTACAAAGTCTCAGTCAAAGGCAATAAACATTCTCAACCGTCGGCGCACGCCGTTCGCCTTGAGCTTGCTTGTCCTGAGCATGTCGAAGCATCAAGGGTTGAACGGTTACAAATTCGAGTGCGGGTCAAGATGATCTTCTTCCCGTTCGTGCTTCGACAAGCTCAGCATGAACGGGAAAAGTGGATACAATCTCTCTTGTGCGCCGCCCCTAGCGGGGGACAAGCCCCCGCGCTACGCACTATCAATCTTTAGCGCTCCGTTCGCCCTGAGCAGCGTCGAAGGGTGAACGATTACGGATTCGCCTGGCGGGTCAAAGTGGCATTCTCCCCGTTCATGCTTCGACAAGCTCAGCACGAACGGTAGGTGCGGCTGCCTCAACGAGCAAATTCAACCGCTCACACCCGCTCTGCGGCTCTCTCCATGCTAAACGCCTGTTGCACTTTCGCCACGGCGTCGACGATCTGCTGCATATCCTGCTCAGAGGCGAGCAACACGCTCTGCGGCAGCCAGACGCCTTCCTCGTGGGCGATGCGGTCGGTATTGGGCAGGGGGCGGTCGGGCGGATCGTCCGTACGCCCAAGCTTTTGCAGGATGTCACGTACTGAGTTCTTGACGGCATTTTGCTCGTGGCAAGGCCAGTCGTAGCCTGGAGAGCAGGGGATTCCCTCCGCGCTGAGCGCCTTGATAAACGCCGCGCGGTCGTTACCGCCAAAGTCCGCCTTTTCATAGCGGAACATGTAGAGGTGGTGGGCGTGACCGGTCACCTGCGGCGAGCGGTACTGCGGAGTAATACCGGGAATCTCCGCCAGATGCGTATCCAGGTAACTCGCGTTGGCCTCGCGTCGTGCCATTTGCTCAGGCACGCGGGTGAGTTGCGCCCGCAGCAGCGCGCCGTGGAACTCGCTGAGGCGGTAGTTCCAGCCCAGCCGCTCATGCTGGTACCAGGCGCCTTCCCGCAAGCGTCCCACGTTCATAAGTGACCACGTCAGCTCGGCCAGTTCCTGGTCATTGGTACAAATCGCGCCGCCTTCACCGGCATTGAGATTCTTGCTGGACTGAAAGCTGAAACTACCGAGATCGCCGACGCCGCCCACCCCTTGATCGCGCCAGGCAGCGCCGTGGGCCTGCGCCGCATCCTCCAGCACGCGCAGGTTGTGCTTGGCGGCAACCGCCAGGATGCCGTCCATATCGGGCGGCTGGCCGGCGATATGCACCGGAATGATCGCTTTGGTGCGAGGCGTAATGGCGGCTTCCACCGAAGCGGGATCGAGCTCGAACGTGTCGGGGTCGATGTCGGCGAACACGGGAATTGCGCCCAAGAAGAGCGGTGCGGCGGGCGTGGCGACAAACGTGTATGATGGCACGATCACCTCGTCGCCGTACTCCACGTCCAGCACGCGCAGTCCTAGTTCCAAAGCGCACGTGCCGTTGACCACCGCAATACAATACGTTGTGCCCTGGAAGGCCGCGAACTCCTCCTCGAATGCCACCACATGCGTGCCGGCGTTGCGCCCCCACACTCCGGAACGCAAAACTTCCAGCAGTGCTTTCTCGTCCGCACCATCCCAGACCGGCCAGGTGGGGAATGGCGCCGTGCGCACCGGTGTGCCGCCGTCGCGTGCCAGTTTCTCATTCATGCGTACGTGCTCCCTTTTGTCATTTGGTATGCTGTTAGCCGCGTCCCGTATTCTCGCGAGCCCGATTAATGCCAGCGCATCCAGCGTAGGGGCACAACATGTCGTGCCCCTACGGGGTCACTTCCAACGTGCAGATTACCGCTCCGCTCACATTATGCCGTGCGCACGCGAAGCCAAAATTGTCCGGTTCCCTCAAGACGTATCACAGCGAATTATACGCTCCCTAGCGCACGCCCACACCCCGTACCGCCAGGGTAAATTCGCCGCGCGGCTGATGCTGCGCGAAGTGCGCGATCATCTCCGCTATCGTACCCCGCAGAACTTCCTCGTGGAATTTGGTCAGCTCGCGCGCGACCACGACTTCGCGATCGCCGAGGCACGCCTGGCATGCTTCTAAGTCGTCTACGACGCGATAGGGCGAGGCATAGATCACAAGCGTGAACGGCAAGTCTGCCACGCTTTCCAACAGCCGTGTGCGGCGCGACGAGCGGCGAGGCAAGAATCCCAGAAAGCAGAACATGCTCCCCGGAAATCCGGCAATGGATACGGCAGCAACGGCTGCCGACGGTCCCGGCACCGGGACAACCGGAATTCCCTTCTCCACGGCGGCAGCAATGAGCGGCTGTCCGGGATCGGCAATGCCCGGCGTGCCGGCATCCGTGACCAGCGCCACACTCTTGCCTTCCTCCAAGGTACGGAGAATGCGCTCCAAACGGGCAGTGCCGCTATGGGCGTGAAAGCTGGTGAGGGGCGTGTGAATGTCCAGATGCGCCAGGAGTTTTCGCGTGTGGCGCGTGTCCTCGGCAGCGATCACGTCCGCCTCGCGCAGGATTCGGACAGCGCGTAGGGTAATATCTTCCAGGTTGCCGATGGGAGTAGCCACCACGTAGAGCAGGCCGCGCATCGTCCTGGTCACGCCTTTCTCAATCCCGCCGCCAGAGACACATTACCACCGCCTACGTAACCCAATTAAGGCAAGGACCGTACCGGTTCTATTCGCGGCGAGCACATCTTGCGATTCGCTTGCAAGCCGGCGCAGGTTACAAACCTGCGCTACGCATATGCAGAGCAGACTATGTTGGCAATTTGCTGCAGGTCCGGACCACGGAAACTTCCGTTTCAATTGCAGCTAAGCTCTGCATATTGTCTCCATGCAGACGGGGCAAGGCCGAATTAAGGAAAATCCACCCTCGCCCTGACCCTCTCCCTCAATGGAGAGGGGACTCTTCGCCTCCGTCCCAGGTTTCGCAAAGGGACGCTATTTGCGTAAGAGGCGGCCTCCTTAGCGTCCCCAGTCGCGCGGATAGCGAAAGTCGCGCTCGATCGTGCGTTGCGAGAGCTTGGCGATGATGGGCGGACGCCGCTTGTATTGCGTCGACTGCACCACCCGCATCACGTAATCCACGAACTCCTTGTCGATTCCGGCCGCTATCAGCTCTTCAGGGCGGTAGCGCTCGTCCACCAGCAAGTAGAGCACGTGGTCAACGTCTTCATACGAAAACCCTAATTCGCCTTCGTCCGATTGCCCCGGCCACAGGTCTGCGCTCGGCGGTTTTTTTAAAATTGCCTCAGGGACTTTCAAATGGCGGGATAATTGCCGCACCTGGGTCTTGTAAAGATCGCCAATCGGATTCACAGCGCTCGCCATGTCACCGTGGAGCGTGCTATAGCCCAAGAGCAATTCGGTCTTATTGCTCGTGCCCAGCGGCAAACTGTCGAATTCGACGGAGTGGTCGTAGAGGATGATCATACGCGCCCGCGCCATCACGTTGCCGCGCCGCTTCGCGTCCATCTCGGCAAACTCTGCAAAATAAGGGTCCACCAGCGGCGTAATGTCGATGAGCTTGGATGGTATGCCCAGCTCCGTCACCACAGCCTCGGCATCGCTCCGGCTATCGGGGTTCGATTCTCGATAGGGCAGCAACAGCGCCAGCACGTTCTCCGGCCCCAAGGCCCCGGCGGCCAAATAGGCGGAGAGCGCGGAGTCTATGCCGCCGGAGAGATTCAGCACCGCGCGCTCAAAGCCGAATTTATGCACCTCATTCCTGATGAAACTTTGCAGAATCTGCTCGGTGAGCGGCAGGTTGATGTCCAGCGCGTTACGCGCCTTGGCAATGAGGCCCGGTATGGATTCTCTCATCATGCGTAACGCTCGCGATAGATGCGGCGCAACTCGCGATACGTGAGGTCCAGCCGCTCATCCCGCAGCAAGGGCAAGAGCGACCGCTGGCGGCGCAAGGCATCGGCGGAGATATCCGCCGTAACCAGCGTCTCCTCGAAGTACGGCGCGCGCACGAGCACCGAACCGTCAGGCCCGACCACCTCTGATCCGCCCCAGAAGTTGACGCCGTCCTCGTAGCCGACGCGGTTGCAGTAGGCAACGAAACTCGTAAACATGCGGGCGTAGAGGTTGTTGAGGTTGTGCCAGGTCTGCGCGCTGCGCAGGTCTTGCGACTCGCCGGACACCCCGCGCCCGGGACCGCTCGAGATGCCGAGGATCAGATCGGCACCGTCGGCATGCACGATGCTCACCGCCGACGGATGCCAGAAGTCTTCACAAATCAGCGTACCGCAGCGGCCAAACCGCGTGTCGTAAGCACGCAGATGCTCGCCAGCCGCCAAGTAACGCCCTTCGTCAAACATGCCGTAGGTGGCGAGGTACACCTTGCGGTGCACGTGGTGCACCCGACCGGCTTCCACGTACACGCCGCTGTTGTAGAAGCGGTGGTCGGAGGACTCCTCAACCATGCCAAAGAGAAGGCTCATGCGCCCGCTGGCGGCGAAGAGCGGCTCCAATCGAGGCTCATCCAACCGGCACGCCGTCTCCGGCACGAGGTCTTCCAAGAAGTATCCGTGGAGGGAAAGCTCGGGAAACACGAGCAGGTCTACGGCTTGCGCCTTCGCCTGGGCAATCACGTCCAGGTGCTTCTGGATATTGCGCGAGACATCCCCGAGGTGCGGGTTGATCTGCGCAAGGCCGATGCGGAATGACTGTAATGGAGTATTGGTTCGCTCAGGAAGCACGTTAGTGGCGTCACCTCTTTGACCTGTGGCTCGTGCGGAAGATGCGCTCGGAATCACAATCATTGTAACGGTCTGCAAGTGTTGGGGCTAGTTCGTGGTCGGTGCGTCTTATGTACGGTGTGAATCTCTAATCAACGTCCATCCCCGTGTTGGAGGCAGCTTGGTCGAGGAAGTGTGCAAGGTAGAGTGCAAAATGTGTAAGATACATGACATTGAGAGACACACGGCAAAAATACGGTAGTCCGGTAGGAGGGCAAGCAGCTCATGGCAGCGACGTACCGCGTAGGCATTGTCGGTCTGGGGCGCGTAGCCAGCAGCATTCAGGATGAAGTAGCCGGCTACGCGGGACGTATGCTGCTGCCTTACTCTCATACGCATGCATATGCGGCAGTGCCGCAGACACGCGTCTGTGCCGTGGCTGACATCGACTCGCAAAAGACTGCGGCATATCTGGAGCGATGGCGGCCCGTGTTCGGCGATATTGCAGCGTATGCGTCATATGAGGAGATGCTGCAGAACGAAGACCTTGACATCGTGAGCGTCTGTACGCACGCGCCGCTGCATGCGCCGGTGACACAAGCGGCGGTTCAAGCGGGCGTAAAGGCAGTCTTTTGCGAGAAAGCCATTGCCACCAGTCTCGCCGAAGCCGACTCCATGATTGCGGCCTGCGAAGAACACAACGTCGAGCTCGTCATCAACCACACGCGGCGCTGGGACCCTTACTACGAAACGGCGTTCGCGCTCATTCAAGAGGGCCGGATCGGCAATGTGCGCACCGTCTCGGCTCATTTCGCCGGTGAACTCGTGCATACGGGCATCCACTGGCTGGATATGATGCTGAACTTTAGTCAGAGTACGGCGGCCTGGGTGATGGGCAGTCTCGCGTCCGGCGCCGATATAGCACTGGATGCCGGCGGCACTGCCTACGTGGGGTTCCACAACGGTGCGATGGGCTTTATTGACGGCCAAAGCGGCCCGCTGTTCGAGATCGACGCAATCGGCACCGCCGGCCGCCTGCGCCTCAGCAACAGCGATGCAGAGTTCTTCACGTTCGATTCTGCGACGCGCACCATGGTAAAGCGGCCCTTCCCGTTGGTCGCCTACCCGCGCAGCGGCATGCAGGGAGCCGTGGAAGAGATCGTCCGTTGCATCGAGGAAGATCGTCCCAGCCGCTCCGACGGACACGCGGGACGGGCCGCGCTCGAACTCGCGGTTGCGGTCTACGCCTCGCATGCGTCCAACGGTGCGCGCGTATACCTGCCGCTGGCGGAACGGGAGCGGACTGTGCTCTCCCGCTGATGGGCCGGAGCAGGTCTTAGAGGGTGTTTGCAAAGCCCATGAAAACCGTTCGTGCTGAGCCTGTCGAAGTATGAACTGCCCTTCGACAAGCTCAGAGCCTGCCCCGTATTTGATACGGGGGCGAACGTTACTCGTGCAGACAACACCTTTGGAAACACCCTCTTAGACCGCGACCCACATCTCAATTGCGCTCGCTCCACACCCCCGGCCTTTGCCAGTGTGCAACGAGATTTTCCGCTATTATGGTGCTAGTTGGCACAGAATTTTTAAGACAGCTACGCATTGGTTAGGGCTTGATAACGAATTTTCAGAGCCAAAAAGGATACTGCAATGGTACGAACGGAGCAAAGTGCAGCACTCTTCGCCGAAGCCGAGGCGTATGCCCCGGGCGGCGTCCATACGTCTATCCGCAATATTGAACCCCGGCTGGTATTCAACCGCGCCGAGGGCGCTCGCATTTGGGACGTGGATGGAAATGAGTTTATCGACTACCACGCCGCCTTCGGCCCCTTCATTCTGGGTCACGTGCATCCCGTAGTGGTCGCACGCGTTGAAGAAGCGCTGTGGGAGACGGACCTCTACGGCGTCGGCGCGACGCCACAGGAAATCGCGCTCGCCAAGAAGGTTGTTGAGCACGTCCCGTCAATCGAGCAAGTCCTGTTTACGAATGCCGGATCGGAAGCGACTTTTCATGCCTTGCGCGCCGCCCGCGCGTACACCGGGCGCAGGAAGATCATCAAGTTCCAGGGCTGCTACCACGGCTGGCACGATGCCGTGTTGCGCAACGTCATCAGTTCCCCTGACATGATTGGCAAGCGAGACCTGCTCTCGGCGGGGATGATGGAGGAAACCGCCGACGCCACACTCATCTGCACCTTCAATGATGCCGATGAGGTAGAAGACACCCTCATGGCGCACGAAGGCGAGGTTGCCGCCATCATCGTGGAGCCAATTCCGCATAACATCGGCTGCGTGCGCCCGGAACCGGGCTTCTTGGAAGCGCTGCGCGAACTCAGCGACGCGCACGGTGTTGTTCTCATCTTCGACGAAGTCATTACCGGCTTCCGGCACGACCTCGGCGGCTACCAGAAAATCGCGGGCGTTACGCCGGACCTCACTACCCTGGGCAAAGCCATTGCCAACGGCTTCCCGATGGCAGCCGTTGGCGGCAAGAAAGAAATCATGGCGCGCTTCAATACGACCCCCGGCGGCGATACGTTCTTTGCCGGTACGTATAACGGTCACGCCGTCGGCACCGTGGCGGCCCTCGCTACCATCGAGATCATGGAAACACAGGACGTACATAAAGAAATCTTCCGCCTGGGCGACCGGATACGCGCAGGATTGACAGAAGTAATGGACAACGCGGGCGTTCCCGCCGTCGTCGAAGGGTTTGGCTCTATATTCGTTACCTACTTTATGGATGGTCCCGCACGCAATTTCACGGACCTGCTGCAGAATGACGCCGGCTTCTTCGTGCGTTACCGCCAAGAGTGCATCAAACGGGGCGTCTTCAAGTTGCCCATGAATATCAAGCGCAACCACGTCAGCTTTGCCCATACTGATGCCGATATCGATCGGACGCTCCAGGTAGCTGAGGATGCCATCCACACGCTCTTGCGCCAGGGCGTGCGGCCGGAACCAAGCACAGTGATGGCAGTCACCTAAGGGAGACCATCGGGAAAGCCCTTCCTCCTTGATGGGGGAAGGTTGGGATGGGGGTGAAAGTGCTTGACGGCGAGCTATCGGGAACTTCCCACGCAGCTCTGAATACCGATTTTCGCCGAAATGACGGGGTTATTCAAAGGTCTCCTTAGGGCTATGAGGTTTAGCGCAATTGCCCGCTGGGTCATGGTGGTGACTTCCGCCAACATTGAGAAGCCCTTACGTGACGTTTCATCACTTTGGAACGGAGACAATCCTCTGTCTCGGTGCGGCGGAGGATCGCAGCAAAGGTTTTGGCCGAAACTCCACAGAATCACCTGACACGACACAGCATTGGAACTCAGACCCATAGGAGAAAAATCGTGCCGAGCGCATCCGACACGTACACACCGCAACCCATCACCGAAATTGCAGGCCGTCTCGACCTGCAGTCCGACGAGTTCAGTAGTTACGGTCCGCTCATGGGCAAGATACGCACCCAGGTCTTGGAGCGACTCGCGGAGAAACCGGACGGCAAGCTCATTCTTGTGACGGCGATCTCCCCCACATCGGCCGGAGAAGGCAAGACCACCGTCACCGTCGGCCTCGCGCAGACGCTCTTTAGCATGGGAAAGAACGCCCTTTCGTGCACGCGCGAGCCGTCGCTCGGTCCGGTATTCGGCATTAAGGGCGGCGCAACCGGCGGGGGCAAGGCGACGTTGGAACCGTCGCTCGAGATAAACCTGCACTTTACCGGCGACTTCCATGCCATTACTGCGGCGCACAACCTGCTCGCCGCCATACTCGATAACCACGTGCACCAGGGCAATTCACTCGGCATAGATCCCCGGCGGATCACCTGGCGGCGCACAATTGATATGAACGACCGCGCGTTGCGGAACATCGTCATCGGCCTCGGCGGCCGCACAGAGGGCGTGCCGCGGGAAAGCGGATTCGACATCACGCCCGCTTCTGAGATCATGGCGATCCTCTGCCTTTCCAGCAACCTTGCCGACCTAAAGGAACGTTTGGGCCGGATCGTCGTGGGCGAGACGTTCGACCGCAAGCCGGTCACGGCGGCTGACCTGAACGCCCACACCGCCATGACGATCCTCCTCCGCGAGGCAATTCACCCGAATCTCGTACAGAACATGGCCGGTGGACCGGCGCTTGTCCACGGCGGGCCATTCGGCAACATCGCCCACGGCTGCAACTCCATCATTGCCACGCGCGTCGGGCTGAAGCTCGCCGACTACGTGGTCACGGAGGCCGGGTTTGGCACGGATCTCGGCGCTGAGAAGTTCTTCAACATCAAGTGTCGTCGCGCCGGCCTCACACCTGCGGCAGTCGTGCTCGTTGCCACAGTGCGCGCACTCAAACTCCACGGGGGCATGCGCCCGGCCGACTTGGAGACGGAAAACCCGGCCGCCTTGCAGGCCGGCTTCGCCAACTTGCAGAAGCACATAGAGAACATCAAGAAGTTTGGTCTCGACGTCGTCGTCGCGCTCAATCGCTTTCCCTCAGACACAGCCAACGACATGCGCGCCGTCTCGGATTTTTGCGAGGCTGAAGGTGTGCCCGTAGCGGAGACAGACGTATTTGCCAGCGGCATTGAAGGTGGCAAGGCCTTGGCGGAAGCAGTGCTCCATCTCCTTGATCGGGGAACGGAGAACAATTTTGCGCTGCTCTACCCCGACGACATGCCGCTCAAGGACAAGATTGCCACTGTTGCCCGAGAGATATACGGCGCAGCAAAGGTCAACTACGCGCCTGCGGCCAACCGCACATTGCGGCAGCTTCAGCGCGGCGATCACAAGCATCTTCCCATTTGCATGGCCAAGACCCAGTCGTCGTTCTCCGATAATCCCCGCCTACTTGGCCGACCAAAGGACTTTACTATCACAGTGCGCGAGGTCAAGCTTGCCGCAGGCGCGGGATTCATTGTCCCTTTGACCGGCGATATCCTCACGTTGCCGGGCTTGCCCGCGGTACCCGCCGCAGATGGCATGACCATCGACGACGCCGGCAATGTCGAGGGCATTTCCTAAGCGCGGTACTTTCTGCGTCTGTGAAAGCGCCACCGTTTGTGGGCAATTTCACCTAAATTCCGCAGTTGATAAAGTCCTGCAATTGCCTCCGATCGCGTGCAGAGAGCGTGGAAATTGCGGGGATACGCCACGGAAGAAGCGTTGCTTGAATGCAGCAGGTCAAGGAAACGCGATTCCTAGGCAATTTGCCGTAGCACTGCTTTTTCTGAGAGCGCGCTTGATTCGGCCAAGAGGAGAGTTTCCGCCAAGTCAAGACTAGGTAGAGCGCAACTCCACCCGACTAGCCGCGCAACCAAAGGGGGCAGCCGTTTCAATTTCGTTGCCAAGCTGAATGCAACAAAGTTGCCGAATGCAACAAAGTTACAGGCGTCTAGGGCCCCGGCGCATAAGTCGTGGCAAGAGCAGTGCCAGCACGACAAGCCAGCCGACTAGGCTCATAACAACGCCAACCTGAAACCAACGGGGTTGGTATTGGAATACGATAGTGTGATCGCCGGAGGGAAGCAGCACACCGCGCAATGCCAGGTCAACGCGATGTATTTCTGCCGGATTTCCGTTAATTGTGGCCGTCCAACCCGGGTAGAAGGCATCTGAAAGCACAAGCAGACCCGGTTGCAACGTGGAGGCTTGGATCTCGACTCGTCGGGGGGACTCAGATATTACCGTGGCTGCAACGGGCTGGCCGGTAGATCCAACAAGCTCGGGAATCGTTCGCTCCACAAGCGCCTGGCGTGCTACGTCAATAGTCCGCAGCCGCAGCGGATCATCCTCCACCACCGTCTCATAGACCACGAAGGCCCGCGGTAGAAGCTCCTCGTTCTCGAAGAGTAGGGGACCGCCCTCTCTCAATTGACCGACGAGATTCCATCCGGGTCCCGGTTCTCGTTGCTGATGATCAGTGACGAGATAACGCACGTTGAGCAATCCCCACAGAGTTGCGTCTACCTGCTTCAGATCAACGTCCGGCAAGGCAAAGTGCGGAGGCACATCTGAACGTTCGAACAGGGCCGTGCGCAGTTGCACGTAGTTCTGGGTAGGAAGTACCCCGCCGTCATACCCATCGGCACTGGCTATGCCTAAGCGTAGGTTTAGGTTGGTGCGAAGCTCGTCACTGTACCGCTTATACTGCAGTGCAAGCCGCGCCCATAGATCGGGCAATGACTCCAAAAGCTCTTCTTTGCGCAACTCTTCATCCACCAAGGGGAAGCGCTCTTTCGCCATGCTGACATATCGCGAGTCACGCCAGTGCTGCGACAATTGTTCAGTTTCCGTTGAAGGCTGATAGATTTCGGGCGGCATCACCTGATTGAATTCAAGCGGGCGGGAGGCGAAGAAGAGTTCGGTTACGACAAGCGCGCCAAGCAGCACATACGATAGCGTATTCGCTAAACCGTGGTTGAGCACTAATAGAATAGTCGTGTATGTGATTAGCGCAACGATCACCCAAAGCATCACCACCTTGGGCTCGGGCAAGGCCTGATGCGAGCGAACAAGGTACATGCGGCCGATGAATGCAAGCAAGAAGAACATGCCCGCCAAGGTGCTCGTAAGGAATAGCAGTGAAATGTGGCGTCGTTCTCCCGGGCGAAGATCGTCCCGCAATCGGTCGGCGCCCAGCGCTGCCAGCACCGAGAGGCCAAAGCTGACGAGAAAAAGCCACCGCCCGGCAACCCGAAACGATGAAAACCCCGGCAGCACCTGGTGCAGAATGCCAAAGAGCGGCGTATAGGTGCCTAGCGCCAAGATGAATGCGAACAAGGAGAGAAGGAGAAAGAACGGCACCCAGCGCTGCCGCATGATCTGCAAGATACCAAAGAAGGCGAGTACTGCGCCGCTAACGCCAATGTACCCTGCCGACTCCAGACTTGGCGGCGATTTCCAGTAGCCGGGCAATAGAAAGAGAGAAAGCTCGTTTCGATGCAGCGCTTGCGCGGCCGCTTCCTGCAACGATACGCCACCCAGACGGTAAGATTGCGCTACGGCTTCTAACGTCGGCAAGAGTTGCGCTGCGCTTAAGACTCCCCCAATGAGGACGAAGAGGGTCGGCACGACTAACGCCCACCAGCGCGACGTCATTTCAGTAGGCAACGCAAATGCCAAGTAGGCGCAGAATAACCCCACGGCCACGAACGTGTAATAAAACTCCTGCGTATGCCCTGCCAGAAAGCTAAGCGCAGTCACAATGCAGCCCAAGAGTATCCAAACGGTAGACGGTGCACACGCTCGTCTCGCACAGAGTAATATCCAGGGCAGCCAAATGGCAGTATGCACCTGGTTGAGATGCCCAATGTGCGGCAGCAAGAACCCGCCCAGGCCGAAACACAGGGCGCCAATCCATGCTGCGAAAATCGTCGTGCCTAACCCATAGCGTAAGAAGAGATACATCCCCGCCAGCGCCAGCCAGATGTGCAGCACCACACTCCAAGTGAGCGCCGTCGGAAACGAGAACATTAGGAAAAGAACATCAAGCGGATAGAGCACACTGGTCTGGATATTGGCGAGCAGAGGAACGCCAAGATAGACCAGGGGATTCCACAAGGGAAGCTCACCTTGGCCTATTAACTCGCGGATATAGGTCTTGTAGGGGTAAAACAGCGTGACCAAGTCGAAGCTGCCGATTACGCCTCGTCCGAGGACCGACTTCCAAAAGAAGACAAGCACGATGAGCAAGAAGCTCGCCAGTGCGACAAGGTCGATGACTAAGGGCTGTCGTTGCTGTACAGTCATGGGCGGAGTTGGTTAGTGGTTGCGCTTACACGGTTAGAGAGATTGTATACGCTCCTCAGGTAGCGAGTACAGTCCCATCGTTCATCAGGCGGCTGAAAGAGTGAACCAATAGGGGCGTGGTAGCAACTTCGGATCGACATTCAGTCGAATTCTCCAGACTGGTGCTCCGCAGATTGTCCCAAGTCTCTCTTGAGCACCGAACCGATGTGACAGGTATTGGGGCAATAATCGCGCCGCCTAACCACCGTCGAGCAGAAGAGGCATAGCCCCGCCAATACTCTTTCCTTTCTCGCCATGCGGTACTACCGTAGACGAGGCGAGGTCACCAGGCCGCTTCGTAAAGCGCTTCAATTTCCACGGGACTGAAATCGCGCACATTGTTATCCAACAGTCTGCGAATACCGTGAGCTTCTTCCGCTAGCGAAGGTAAAGCGTTCTGTTGCACGCCAAACTCGGCAAGCCGCGTCGGTGTCTCCAATTTGCAGAGCAGCCTCTGCACTGCGTTAAGCAGACCGTCTCCTTGTGACTGCGCGCCACACGGGTCGGATTCGTCGCAGAGTGCAGCGTAGGCCGCCGGGCCAGCGGCCATGTTCTTTTGCAACACATGCGGCAGCAAGATCGCGTTTGCAATGCCGTGAGGCACGCTGATCCGACCGCCCAACGGGTACGCGAGCGCATGTACCGCCCCAGCGCCGGCATTTGCCACGGCAATGCCGGCATATAGTGCCGCCTGTGCCATCTTGCTGCGCGCATCCAAATCGTGCGGACTCGCCAGTACACGCGGCAGCCACGCCATGATTAGGCGAAAGGCTTCTCGTGAATAGAGTTGACTCATTGGGCTCGCACGCCGCGCTGCATAGGACTCTATGGCATGTGTCAGCGCATCCAACCCGCTGGCAACCGTGACACTCTCCGGCAAGCTGCGCGTGAACGTAGGATCGATGAGGGCAACCACGGGATGTACATAGCGCCCGACCAAGCGGCGCTTACGCCCTTGAAACGAGACGATTGCGCCGGCAGTAGCCTCAGCGCCTGAACCCGCCGTGGTGGGCAGGAGAAAGATCGGCAGCCCCGGCGCCATGTCCTCGTCTTCACGATCGAGTAGATCAGCCAAAGGCTTCGCGCTCGCCGCAAAGCCGCCCACGATCTTGGCGGCATCGAGCACACTGCCGCCGCCCACACCTACGACCACTGCAGCACCCCGCTCAGCAGCAAACGAGCGGCAACGTTCTACGTCATCGAGATGCGGTTCCGGTGGAATATCCTGGTAGCGCACAACTTCGCTACCAGCAGCAGCTAATGCTTCCTCAACCACCGGAACGATACCGGCAGCCACGAGACCGGGATCGGTAATCAGCAGGATGCGCTCGGTTGTCGCCGCACGCTCGTGTACGTGCGCACGCACGAGTGCAGGGAGCTGATGATACACGCCGGGGCCAAAGTGAATTGCTTGCGGAATCCGAAAGGAGAATACCTGCGACACACGTGAATCCCCTTCGTTGCGCACACCAATTCGAACGGACTGCGTTGCACATTGTAGCACAGTGCGCAGAGCAACCACAGAATACTATCCCATGAGACGCACGATATCGCGGTATGTGATCAGTACCGTGAGGGTGAGCAATATGATGATGCCGGCAAAGTTGATGGCGGCCTCACGCTTGGGAGGAACAGGGCGACCGCGCACCATCTCCACCACAGTGAACACAAACCGCGCGCCGTCGAGACCGGGAAAGGGAAGCAAATTGATGATTGCGAGGTTGATGCTCAAGAATCCCGTAAACGTAAGCAAGCGCGAGAAGCCGGAGCGGGCCACTTGCCCGGTCAGTGACGCAATGCCCACCGGGCCCATCAGATCCGCTTCTTCCGAGCCCTGTACCAGGCTGGCAACACCCAGCCCGATGAGCGCAAACATCTCGCCTGTCCGCTGGATACCGCGCCACGCCGCCTCCCACGGCCAATAGCGCTTGATCGTGTGCTCCGGCAATAGCACGACTCCAATCGCCAAGCGCTCGATCTGCGGATT
Source organism: Chloroflexota bacterium (assembly GCA_965216245.1). Lineage (GTDB taxonomy): Bacteria > Chloroflexota > UBA11872 > VXOZ01 > VXOZ01 > VXOZ01. The sequence continues at coordinate 2,257,971 of OZ244145.1, read as the reverse complement.
GTACGTGGGTATCACGCTCAGTGTCTCTTGCCGGCTTTCCCGTTCAATGGATAAGCGAATCGGCGTGCCTTCTTCCACCTCGCCTATTTGCTCCCGCACTTGAGACATCGTCGTGATGGCAACGTCATTGATCGCAAGAATGCGGTCGCCTTCCATGAGCCCCACCGCAGCGGCAGGACTTTCCGCTACCACTTCCTGCACGAAGATGCGATCGGTAAATACCGGCTCTCCAAGCATAAAAGCAAGCGTGAAAAGCACCGGCGCGATCAGGAAGTTCATAGCGACACCCGCCAAGACCACCACCGCCCGCTCCACCGGCCGCTTGCTCATGAAACTGCCCGGTTGCGCGTCGCCGAATTCACCATACATGCGCACAAAGCCGCCCAACGGCAGCAGATTAATCGAATAGAGAGTTTCGCCGATGCGTCGCGAGAAGAGCCGCGGCGGCCAACCGATGCCAAACTCCTCCACACGGATGCCCACGCGTCTCGCTGCCGCGAAGTGCCCGATTTCGTGGACAAGTATTAGCAGTGAGAGGACGAAGACAAAAGCAAAGATCGTGATAAACATCAAACGTCCCAATTCATATCTTGTATCAGCAAGTCCGTCATTCCCGCTCTGGTATCAGCAAGTCCGTCATTCCCGCGAAAGCGGGAATCCATCCTGTCCGCCCCCTTGGATTCTCGCTTTCACCAGTGTAGCGGAGGTAGTTGTAGAATCCTCCAAGAGTCGTTGCCTAGTCTCTACGGCCACGGCGAGCACGTGGTCCAACGACTCTACCCGCGTGCTCGCATGAGACTCCAACGCTCGTGCAATCAGGCGTGGAATATCCAAGAAACCTATCTTGCCCTTCAAGAAGAGCTCAACGGCAACCTCGTCAGCGGCGCAAAGCACCGTGGGCGCGGTACCGCCGGTTTCCGCCGCTTGCCGGGCAAGCTCAAGGCAAGGAAACCGCGCGCGCTCTGTCTCGAAAAACTCCAAAACCGGCGCTCGCGCGAAATCGAGACCGCCCCAATGTACCGGCAAACGTTCCGGATAGCTCAGCGCGTGCTGGATCGGCAAGCGCATATCGGGGTGGCTCAACTGCGCTTTCACCGCCCCATCCACAAACTCGACCAGCGCGTGCACGATGCTCTGCGGATGAATCACCACTTCGATCTTCGCATACGGCAATGCAAACAGCCAATGCGCCTCGATGATTTCCAGGCCCTTGTTTAGTAGCGTGGCAGAGTCAACGGTTATCTTTGCCCCCATAGACCACGTGGGATGCCGCAAGGCCTGCTCCGGCGTTACGTTTGCCAACGTTTGCGCTGACGCCGTGCGGAAAGGGCCGCCTGATGCGGCAAGAATCAGTCGTTGTATGGACGCCTCATCTTCACCCCGCAAACATTGCCAGACGGCACTGTGTTCGCTATCGGTCGGCAATACGGTGGCGCCATTGGCGGATGCCGCCTGCATGACCAGGTCCCCGGCCATGACGAGGGTCTCTTTATTCGCCAGCGCCACGTCCTGTCCACGCTCAAGCGCAGCCATAGTCGCACGCGCGCCGACCATCCCCGGCGTGCCCACGACCGTAGTGTCGGCTTCGACCGCTTCGACAAGCTGCGTAATACCGTCGTCGCCGGAGAAAACTCGCGTAGTTGCGCCGACGTGGCGCGCCACGCTGCCGTCTACGCAATACGCCGCCTGCGGCTTGAACTCAGCAATTTGCGCCGCCAGCGTGCGCACGTCACGACCGGACGCTAGCCCGACGACGGTAAAGGCGTCAGGGTTTGCACGGATCACCTCGAGGGTCTGTTGTCCGATGGAGCCGGTGGAGCCCAGCACCACCACACGCTTCTTCAAAAGTGCTGTTCCTGTGTTCCAGGTGAAACGTCCTACTTTTCCATTATAAGCGAGCGGCAGGAAGTTGAATGCACGCAGGCAGCTGGGAGGCGGCACCTACGCCACGTTGCCGGCGGGCTAGCCCCGCATTTGGCATCCGACCTCCTCCGTCTGCGGTCGCGGTGCGACTTTGCCCTCTCTTTGCCTATCCACTGGCGAGAAACGCAGGTTACAAACCTGCGCTACCGACCACTTTTGCACTTCCAACTCTGGGAGTATCGATGCTTGGGACTTGTGATCCGATAGTACCGCACGCTAGTAGGGGCACGACATGTCGTGCCCCTACTTCACCTTGATAGAGGTGAATCGCGGGAGCAACAAAGAACCGCTGTGGTTGCCCAAGGGAAGCACTAATGCAAATACAGTGGGGCGTGTCTGCAGCGCAAGATCAAGCCCATCCCTGGATTCAGTCTCTATCCAAATTAGCTGTTCGAAGCCAGGGCGACATCGGCTCGAAACCAGCAGAGTCCCATTCATCTTTTCTTATTGAGCATCCACAGGTAATATAGTAAACGTACGCACATGAATCGGAGAGGAGAGCACTCGTGAGCAATGGTTTGCACGCTGCCTTTACCGCCGTAGACATCACTCCCGACCAGGACCGACATGCCACCAATGGCAAGAAAAAGGACCGCAGCTATCCCATTTACGACCCGTTAAAGGCGCGCATCCTGCTCCTCCAAGATTCAGAGTACACCGCCGCAATCGTGGCTGTAGACGGCTTCGAGCTCGGTATCCGATTTGATGAGAAAGTAGCCGACGCGTTAGAAGCCCGCGGCATCGCGCCCTTTCCCACGCTCTTCTGCCCTTCTCACATCGGTTCCACACCGATTTCCAATTACGGCGCGTACATCATGATCTTCGCCCAAGACCTCATTATCGAGAATTACGAGGACGAAATCAGCGCCCGTATCGCCGACGGCATTCAGGACGCATTCGATAAGCTCGTGCCGGTGCGCATGTCGTCACGCGGCGGTCATGCGCCTGAAGTGTGCTACAACCGCCGCTTTATCAAGCCGGACGGCACCGTGCACATGGTCTTCAATCGCCAAGAATCGCCGCCCGATCCCGCATGGATTGAGCAAGGGAAAGACGACGAAGTCAGCGTGCTCCGCTTCGATACCTTGGACGGCGAGTCTATCGGCGCATTCATCAACTTCGGCTGTCATGCGCTCTGCTCTACCGACAAGTACGGCGGCATCTCCGCCGACTATCCTCGCTACGTAGCGGACGTCTTCGGCGAGGTTGCGGGACTGCCGATTGTCTTTGCCCAAGGTGGCTTGGGCGACGTTGTGCCTATAGAGCGCGAGGGCTGGGCCGCGCGCCGCATTGGCCGCTCAGTCGGTGCCCAAGCGCTATATGTCTTTGAGCAGATCAAACCCGATAGCACGCCGACGATGGAGACGCATTTCCGCGAAGTGGATATTCCAGCGCGCGTGATGCCCGAGGAGCCGGAAGAGATGCGCTTCAACTTCAAGCGGATGCATGATCGCTACCATCGCTTCCTCTACGAGTGGTACGAGCAGAATCCTACCATCCGATACCCGATCAAGGTCGTCACGCTGGGCGACACCGCCCTTGTGCACATGCCGGGCGAATTGTTTCACGAGACCGCACTTGCCATCAAGGAGGCATCGCCGTTTCGGCACACGGTCGTCATCAGTCGTCCCACGCGAGAGGTTGCCTACGTGCCCACGCCGGAAGCTTTCGATCAGGGCGGCATGGAGCCCAATCTCGCTGCTATCGCGCCTTCCAGCGAACCCTTGATTCGCCAAGCCGCAATTGACGTGCTCACCGACCTCCGTGCGCCGGTAGCGGTGTAGGCCCGCGTAGAGAGTACAGCGCAAGGCACCAGCGTCAGAACGACCTTCGCCGCGCTGCACACGGCACGCACAGCGATGTGGCGATATTCTTCCTCGCTGCCTATCACAGCTCGCTCATCTTAGACAGATGCACTGAGAATCAGCCCCAAGAATTGGGATATCGATGCGTTGCCACCGTGCGGCGCGGCCACGACGTAACCAGGGAGTAAATCTGTATGGGAAATCTTGCGTTGACTGGCGGCCCGCGCGCTATTGCCGAACCGCTTGGCAAGTCCTGGCCGGTATTCGGCGAGGAAGAACACGCGCTGCTGCAAGGCGTGCTGGATAGCGGCATCTGGTGGCGGGGCGGATACGCAGACCAAGATGATTCCCAAGTGGGACGGTTCGAGCGTGATTTTTCCGCCTTCCAAGACGCCAAGTATGGCATTGCCGTGGCCAACGGCACCGTGGCGCTCGAAGCGGCCCTGCGGGCGGTGGGAGTAGAGGCGGGGGACGAGGTAATCGTCCCCGCCGTTACCTTTGTGGCGAGTGCTTCCGCCGTACTGCAGGCCAATGCAATTCCCATCTTCGTAGACTGCGATCCCCGCAACTACACCATCGACCCAGCGGCAGTGGAGGCCGCCATTACGCCGCAGACGCGCGCCGTCATGCCCGTGGACTACGGCGGCATGCCCTGTGATATGGACGCGCTGCAAGCCATCGCGACCAAGCACGATATCGCCATCGTTTCCGACTGCGCGCACTCCCACGGCTCACAGTGGAAGGGCGTCGGCACCGGCGCTATTGGAGATTGCGGAGGCTTTAGCTTCCAGATGGGCAAGACCCTCACCACCGGCGAAGGCGGCATGGTCCTCACGAACCGGGAGGAGGTCGCGCAGCACGCATCCTCCTTTCACAACATCGGACGCTTCCCGGGCCGCCCATTCTACGAGCACCACATTCCCAGCACGAATCTACGCATGACCGAATGGCAAGGCGCCATCGGCAACGCGCAGCTCGCTCGCCTGGAAGCGCAAACCGCCACCCGCGAGCGAAACGTCACTTACGTGTCGCTACAGCTCGAACAGATTGAGGGTTTCACCCCGGTTTTCCGCGATCCCCGTGTGACCCGCTGGGGATTCTATTTCTGGCACTTCAAATACCACAGCGCGCACTTTGCCGATATCGGGCGCGACACGGTCATCAAAGCCTTGAACGCTGAGGGGCTGCGGGTTCACACGGGCCACACGCATCCGGTCTACCGCAATCCGATCTTCCAGGAAATGAATTTCGGACGCACCGGGCATCCCTTCACCTGTTCCTTCTACGGTAAGGAGATCGACTATCGCAAGGTCTACTGCCCGGAATCTGAGCGCATCTACGCAGAAGAAGCCCTCTGCCTCCCACATGCTACGTTCCTCGGCCCGCAGAGCGACATGGACCGCTTCCTCGGCGTCCTTCACAAGTTGCAATGCAGTCAGGACGAACTCCGCGCCTGGGAACGCGATAACCAGACCGATGCTGCTTCATCCTGAGATGCTCTTGGCGGTTCTCCCGTGTCAACTTGGGCCTAGCGAACGTTGGCGGATTCCTTGGAAAGAGTCTCTATGCAGCGCGTCGGTTGGGCCAGTCTCCGAGCAAGACTGTTCGGCTGTCACCCCGAACGAATTGAGTGGTCTAGAATGCCCCTTACCAAGCAGGTCTTCTTTGAGGCAAGCGCCTTAGATTTCTCGCTCCGCTCGAAATGACAGTAGAAATGGCACTTTCAAATGACAGTAGAATTATCGTTTTCCAAAGAGAGCAAAGTGAGGTTTTCCAACGTGACAAGCAGCAGGTGTAGCCACAATATTCCCAATTGCTATACTATGCCAAGCGCCGACATGCGTCTCGAACACCTGAGGTGTTTGCGCGCCGACGATCCTCACCCCAAGGAGAATTGACCCCACATGGCATCACAGCCGCTAGCCATAGACGTCGAAACGGTGGGCTTACCGTGGGAAGGGCTCATGCCCGCGATTCAAGACTACCTGCTGGAGCGGGCGCGGGACGACGTAGAGCGGGCGGCTTTTCCGGAGCAATTGGCGCTCTATCCCGGTACCGCGCAGGTCGTTGCCATCGGCATGTGGATGCCCGGCGAGCAGCGCGGCGGGGTGTTGGTGAACAACAGCACCGGGCCGCGCGAGTGGGAGGCCCTTTACGATGGCGCGCGTGTTTTTCACGGGGGCGAAGCGGAGATCCTCACTGAGTTCTGGCAGCTCGTACAACGCTCCGATACCATAGTGACGTATAACGGCCGGACGTTCGATTGCCCGATCCTCATGCTGCGCTCCGCCGTGCTGGGCGTCCGTCCGTCCCGCAATCTCATGCCTTACCGGTACAGCTTTCAGCAGCATTGCGACCTGCTGGAAGCGCTGACCTTTCACCGCGCTACCGCGCCGTACACCCTGCAATTCTGGTGCCACCAGTTCGGCATAGAAGACCCTAAGGCGGGTCTTACAGGCAGTGCGGTGCCCAAAGCCTATGCCGACGGCGACTGGGATTCAATTGCCCGTTACTGCCTGGCCGACGCCCGCGCCACGGCAGAGCTCTACGAACGCCTGCTGCCGCTGATTGAATGTCTTGATTCAAAAGACCGGGGCTAGAATCAGCACAGATTCCGTTGCCGACTAGACAGTCGTACAATCCTCTCAAACTAGATGATATGCTATAGCTAGACGTGCAATAACAAGAATGGGCGTAAGCAACTGACGGCACATCCAAAGCTGCATGACTGACTCTCTGCTATCTGATTCTGACCAAGAAGAAGCACTATCGCGCGTCTATGCGGAGGCGGTGGCGGCAAGGGCAGGCTATACCACTACTGAACCTAACCTTGATAGAGACGGCGTCGATCTGCAAATAAGGGCAGGCGGGACAATGCGCCCCGCCATCGACATTCAGTTGAAAGCGACTGTCAATCTTGGCGACCAGCAGAATGGCCTCTATCGTTTCCCGCTGAAGCGCCGAAATTACGATTTGCTGCGGGGTGAGACCCAAACTCCCCGGCTGCTCGTAGTACTCGACTTGCCGCGCGAAAAAAGCAAATGGATGTCCATCACTGAGAATGAATTGGTTCTGAGGCGCCGAGCCTTCTGGGTGAATCTTAAGGGACAACCGGAATCGACCAACCGAACATCCGTCACTATTTCAATTTCAGAAGACAACCTGTTCACCGTCGAAAGTCTGAAAGACTTGATGGAACAGTCTAGGACAGGGGGAATTCAATGAGGGCCAGCATGCTTGACAGGGATGCTCTGTTTGCGGTTTCACCGGTGGCGTTGTCGGCCTATGCCCGAAGTGCAGGCTGGGTCAAAGTCGACACTTTTGGCGATCACTCCGACGTATACGCTGCCGATGGCTTGCCAGAAATAATTCTGCCACGCACGCAGAACCTCGGTGACTACGCCAGTGTGACATCTAAGCTCATCGAGGTTTTCGCCAGAGTCGCAGACACAGACGAGGTTTCTCTTTACCGCGTGCTGGTTACTGCTGACCGCGACGTAATTCGGGTGCGAGCAGTTGGAGACTATGATGGCAGTGTGACAATGAGTGACGGGATAAACCTTGTGGGAGGCGCGCGTGACATGCTCCTGGCTGCGGCGTGTTCGCTACATCATCCACGACCACTCTATCGTGCTGGCGCGAACAGAGATGCCAGTGACTACTTAGACCGAGTCCGCCTGGGACAAACTGAACAAGGTAGCTTTGTTGTTACACTCTTGAGTCCGGTAGTTCCGCCACCTACGCAGCCACCTCTATTCCCTGACTCAAGTTACGATGACGTTCCAATTGAGCGGCGCGTGACAAGGCGCTTGGCCGAAGCCCTGTTAGCTACGCGGAACGCAACCGAAAGAGCAGTTGGAGGAGACACTGACGCGTTTACTGAAGCTGTAAACCATGGTGCAAGTGCCAATCTGTGTGAGGCGTTAGCTCAGCTAGTCGAGCCGTTTCAGTCTTTGGATGTCAGTCTGGTTTGGTCTTATACGCTTCCTCAGAAGACGCCGCTGGAAGTCTTCCGCTTCGCTCAAGATGATGCTCCGATATTGAGTGAAGCTGCCCGGTCATTTCGAAACCGCGCGCCGATTATGGATGAGCGCCTATTTGGATTTGTACATAGGTTGAAGCGTGAAGAGAGTGAAATAGCTGGGGCCATAACTTTGAGGGTCTCCATTGACGAGAAACCTGAGTCGGTCACCGCAATTCTGAATCAGAGTGACTATGACCTTGCTATCCGGGCTCATCAGGATAGGGCGCTGGTTGTCGCAGAAGGTGACCTCGAACGAGTTGGTCAGCGGTGGCACTTACAAAACCCGCGTATCGTAACTGTCATGGAGCCATGACCCGTTTTTGTGAAGACTGCACCGTTCTCAGCCCAACGCTATCGGCCAATTGGTATTCCACCATCTCTGTTTCGGCGATTCCCTGCCGTACAAGCGACTCCACGTCCAGCACCGATTCGGCTTTGCGGATGCCGTTCAAATCGGTGTGGATTGAGGGATTGGAAGGCACGAAGAGCGCGCAGCAGTCTTGATCGGGCTGGATGGAAAGGGCATACGTGTCGATGCGCTCGGCTTCGTCAGCAATCTCTTGCTTATCCATGCCAATGAGCGGGCGCAGCATGATCTGGGTGGCGGCATCTTCGACAGCAATGAGATTCTCGATAGTTTGCGATGCCACCTGACCCAGGCTATCGCCGGTAACAAGCGCTTGCGCGCCGCGCCTCTTGCCCAGTTCCTCGGCAATGCGCACCATGAAGCGGCGGTAGAGCACGACACGGTAGGGCGCGGGGCATGCGACCACGATCTGGCGCTGAATCTCGCCCAACGGAACCAGGTAGAGCACAGTATCTCCCTGGTAACCGCTAATGATTTGCGCCAACTCGCGCGCCTTCTCCTGCGAGGCACTATTGAGGTACGGGAACGAATGAAAGTGCACAAGTACGGCGCGGGAACCGCGTTTCATAATGCGACAAGCGGCCACCGGCGAATCAATGCCGCCGGAGAGCAGCACGGTAACCGGTGCGCTGCAGCCCACCGGCAGACCGCCCGGGCCGCGCACCTTATCGAAGAAGAACAGCGCAAATTGCGGCAGCACCTCTACATAGATCGTCATGTCCGGCGCGTTGAGATTTACGCCCGCTCCGCTCGTTTCTTGGACGGCCGCGCCCAAGGCTACGGCGATCTCACGTGAAGAGAGCGGCAAGTCCTTGAATGCCCGCCGCGCGCGCACGGCAAAGGTGGCGAAATTGCCCGCCTCCGGCAACCGTGACAGTACTCCCGGTATCAGGGTATCGAGCGCCGGTCTCACTGCATACCCACGCGCGAAATTCACCACACCGAAGACGCGCGCGATGCGCTCGCTCAAGAGTTCCCAGGGAGCATCCGGCTCCAGCCAGAGCAAGATGCGTCCGCTGGCGCGCTCTACTTGCCTCACGCCCAACCCAGCGGTTGCACGATGGAGGTTATTTTCGAGCGTACTCAAGAAGAACGGCCGATTGCGGCCCTTCAAACCCACTTCGTGATAATGAACTACCACACAGGGGCGCATACGCGGCCGACTTTCCGGTACCGGTAGCGCTTCTCCCTCTTTATTGGGAAGGCCGGTCGTCGTCATTGATCGCGTAACCCATCCTCTCGTAAAAGCCGCACTCCGGCAGGATCACTCTCAACATCCCCTCAAGCCCGCGATGGCTTCACAATTCTATACCCTTTCCACACACCATTGCCCGCCATTCCTGACGCCCGCATGCAATTCAGAGTTGGTCGCGCCTGGCGGAGATCATAAATCGCAAAAACAAGACTGATGATCCGACTTAAGGTCTACGCCTTGCTCTTCGCATGCAGGGGCTCTTCATTGCGGTTACAAGGACTCTGCCTGGGCGTCTAATGCAACTCGCGCAACAAACGCCACGACCCTAAGCACACGTGCCCGCACCCACCAGCCCTATGCTACCCTTTTCTCAGGGGAATCGAACTTCCAAGACACGTGAGGACTACGGTGCGTTGAGTACATTTCTCGCTGCTTCGAGCCCTGCATGGCGCTACGTCTCACGCGGCTTTTTTCTCGCGAATCGCCACCGAAACACGTACGCACTGCTCACTGCGCTTTACGTCTTGCCGTCGTTGCTCGTCGCACTGTTGGCCCTGCTCAACCCCGAGCCGAATTTTTGGGAGCATGCGTTGCGTTATGTCCTGCGCTCCATTACGGTCGTGCTTGGGGCGCTCACAGTCATGGTGATGGTGGCATACCACGCGCAGGGACGCGAGATCGGTGTCGCGCAAGCAAGCCGGCTGGGGCTGCTATGGGTGTTTCGCTACCTTTGGACCAATGCCCATACGAGCCTCATCTTCTGGATACCGTTCAGCGTCCTGGTCTGGCTCCATGCCAGACAACAAGACGTGGTCCCGCTTGGGGGAAGTATCCAGCCGTTTGCAGACGGTATCTGGTGGGTTGCCACGGGCGGTGTTGCACTTGCTATTCACACACGCACCATGCTGGCGCCCTTCCTTGCCGTGCACGGCGATCTGCCGGGAACAGTTGCTACTATCGAGTCGTGGCGTCTGAGCGGCCGCTCCTTCTGGGTCTGTCTCGGCACGCTCGTGCTCGCAAGCGCACCGATCGCGCTCCCGCTGGGACTCCTGGCAGGCGGGTTGCTCCTCGCGCTTCCGTCTGCGCAACAGGCACTATTTCTGATTGCCTTGCCCGACCTCACGTGGGCCGCCATTCAGCTCATTCGCCCGCTCCTCATGCCCGCCGCCTACATGCTCTATAAAGACCTGCAGCGGGCAGAAGACACGGGCCACCCGGATGCTCCGGTCGCGCCCCATGTACCCGGATTGGCTCGTCCGCTGCTCGCCCTGACGAGAAAGCTTCCTCACTTCGGTCGCTGGGAGTAAACCGCCACAGGCAAGCTAACTATGCCGGCTCGAGGCTAATTCCCAATAGGATCGGTGATGTGCCCGAAGAGCTCCTGCAGGCGCGCGTAGTCGGCTTCCGGCAACACGGGATCTTCAAGCGCGCGCAGGTTGCTCTCGAAGTGCTCCGGATTGGCGGTACCGCTCAACACAGTACTAACAGCTGGGTGCATTGCGGTGAATTTGTACGCAGCGCTTGCTATGGAATCCACATTTCCATGAATCAGCCAATCAAGGGGCTGCCGATCCGGTACTGCATCCGGCGCAACGAGACCCCGCTGCTTTAGATCGGCGATAGTCTGCTCGAGACGCGCGGGCGAGGCGAGCACGCGCCGCACGGCGAACATGATGAAGACCCCAACGTTGTGTTCCAGACATTGGGGGTACACCAAGCGGTCGGCGCTTTGATTGAGCATATTGTAGCCCACCATTGCGGTAGCGAAGTAGTCGTCCTCCAGCGCCATCTGCAGCGTTTCGTGTCCCCCGTCTTCGCCGTATTGCTCAGTGATGCCGATCCAACGGCACTTGCCTTGGTCCCGCAACTTCAGCACCGTGGGCAGTAGGCGCTCCATCACGGCTCGATACCGCTGCGGACGCACGCCATGGAATTGCAATACCTCGACAGCATCTGTGCGCAGCCGGGTTAGGCTGCGCTCTACCGAAGCCACCACGTCCTCCGGCTTAACGACTTCCTCTTCGCGCTCGGGGGTGAATTTCGTAGCCAAGTAGTAGCGGTCGCGGGGCACACCCTTAAGCGCCCGTCCCAGGATGGCTTCACTATCGCGGTATCCAGCGGCGGTATCGAAGATATTCACCCCAACGTCGAGCGCTCGCTTTACGAGACGATGAATATCTGCCTCCGGCACGCCAGTACTCTGTCCAAAGTTGCTCGGCCCGCCGGTGCCAATGCCAAGCAACGATACCCGCAGACCCGTACGTCCCAACGTTCGATAGAGCATCAAGCATTTCTCCTCTCGACAGCATGGGTTCTCAGCGCATATTATACGAGAGGAGCAATGACCGCGCTCTTGTGAAAAGCGCTTGGGGAGTCTCCACGCATTTCTCCGCTTACGAGAAGGCAGACCTCTAACTATGGCTTTGCCTCGTTCTCTGATGAGCCGGCATGCGGACAGGATCCGGTGCAGAACCAGTTCGTTGTGCTTGCGTCGTTCCAGCCGGCATGGAATGGCATCTGTCTCGCCTCGTCTCATCTCGTCTTAAGCGTGGTACGGCATTCTTGCAGGAGAGTGACACGAAGATTCTCGTCTTCTCAGTGGGAAAACACCATGCAAAGCAGTTGGCCGCATACAAGCATGCACCCTGAAAGAGAGCCGCCTTTGGCGCCTTTCTGCCAAGCTGATTTTTGGCGGGCCACGCACACACGCACGGGGAGTAGCGACTAGTGCAACGCCGCACCCTAATTGCAGGCGCATTTTCAGGCATTCTCGCGGGAATACTGATGCCGTTGCTCGCGGCCTGCGGCGACGACCGGTCCGGCGGGACGGTACGCATCCAAATGCCGTTGCCTGACGATCTCGACCCGTCGGCACTGCAGAACGACCTGGACGCGCAGTTGGCCGTGAACATGTACAGCGGTCTCGTCACGCTAAATGCTGAAGGCGAGCCAATCCCAGACATAGCGCAGCGTTGGTCAATCTCTCCGGACGGTCGTACCTACCAATTTCCCTTGCGGTCGGACGTTCGCTTCCATGACGGAGCGAAGCTCACGGCAGAAATCCTCAAGGAGACGTGGCAGCGTTTGCTCGACCCACAGATCGAATCGCCGGCGGCGCTCCGGCTTCTCGGCAAGATATCAGGCGTATCCCCCTACCGCAACGGACTAACGAGAGACATCAGCGGCATCCGCGCCACCGATACACGTAGCCTTGAGGTCGAGCTTTCTGAAATCGATCTTGCATTTGCGGCTAGACTGACCCATCCCATTACCTATGTCCAGCCACCTGGAGGGATCGTGGGGGATGCTCCGCCGGTGGGCAGCGGTCCATTTACCGTAGTCGACTGGGTCCCCGGCAAAGTGCTCACCCTCGCCCGAAATGAAGACTTCTATGGCTTCGAACCGTTGCTCGATCGCATAGAAATCACTGGTGGCGTCGATGCGGATTCGCTCGATCGGTATGCGCAAGACACGCTTGACATTCTCTATGTAGGCGCAAACGACATACCGCTGGTTCTCGATAGGAACAATCCGCTGAATAAAGACCTGAATGTCTACGACGGCCTCGACATGACGTACCTTGCTATGAACAACCGCATCCCGCCTTTCGATGACGAGAGGGTGCGCCAAGCCTTCGCCATGGCTATCGATCGTGCTGCCATCGTCGAGCAGATATTCTCTCTAACCGTGGGCAAGGCCAACTCGCTCCTCCTGCCTTCACTGGCGCAATCCGGCGAGAGTTCATCGGTAGCTTTCGATGTCTCCAAGGCACGACAAGCCCTGGCTGACTCTCGATACGGCGACGTAGGCAATTTGCCGGAGATTACGTTTACCGTGCCGGGCACGCGCGGTCCCGCGCCGCCGCAGGTCTTAGCGCTGATCAACATGTTTCAACAACATCTCGGCGCGCCCATTCGTATCCAGCGCGAGCCCTGGACTACCTTTGTCAGCAATCTTGACAGGCGAGATAATCCATACCAGCTCTTTCTCTTCACATGGCATGCCGACTTTCCGGACCCGATAGCTGTACTCGACCCGCTCTTTCGTTCAAACAGCTTGACGAACTATAGCGGCTACGTCAGCCAAGAAGTGGACGCGCTCCTGCTGGAAGCACGTGGCGAGCGCAACAGGGACCGGCGACTGGCAACTATTTCTACTATCGAGCAGCGTGTGGCAACAGATGCGCCGGTCAGCCCCTTGTGGCACAGCAAGTCTTACTTGCTAGTCAAGCCTTGGCTGGGGGATGTTCAACTCTCAGCCACCGCCCGACCATGGCTAAGCCAGGTCTATCGTGACAGCTAGCCTGTTATCGGAACCGGATGGGTCCCGACTGGCACGCAGATTCCCACGTTCTTGCCTTGGCTTCCGCTACGAAGCGAATTAAATCTGAATTATTGGGCTCATCCACGCTATTTCGCACTTGCATTCAAGCGCAACCCATGGTATCCTGTATTCACTGAAGAAACGCGCCAAGTCCGATATCGGAGCGGGGGACCCGGCACTTTGGGGTGAACCGCCGTCGTGCGGAGGGTGACTCTTTCCACCCTAACCCGACAGCTAACCTCGTAGGCGATAGAGAGAGCTTTTGGCTGGCAAAGCCAAGGAAGCTCTTTTGTTGTTAACAGACAGCATTCCCACTTCCTCCCGTCTTATTGCGGCACTACCACGCCGCCTGAGTCCCTTTGAATTCACGTATGGCGGCATCTACGGATTCCCATTAATTCTCAGCAACTCGGATTGTTGATACTGCTTTCTTCTTGAATACTCCTCCTGTTCGCACCACCCCACACCGGCCCTTTCCCCCAAGGGCCGGTGTGGGTTTTAATCCAAGACTCGCACAGTCGCCGCTTCTCAGGGCAAGCACCCATGGTCGTTGCAACCTGCTGGCGGAAAGCGGAATTCTTTCAAGTCCTTCCGGACAGCGAGGTGTGGCAATGCAGACGGCCCATCCCCGGCGCTTAACGCTACAATACAGCCTATGCCTAAGGTTCTTCACATTGTCACCTCGCTTGCGGTTGGAGGCGCACAGACTCACCTGAAAACCCTGGTTACGGGCCTCGCGGCGCACGGCTGGGAAAGCGATGTCGTCTTCTTCAAAGACCCTGCGATGCGGTCGGAACTCGCGCCACTCGTGGGGACTGTGCGCCAGGTGCCGCTAGGTAAAGCGTCTCTACCGCATGCCCTCTGGCAACTGCTGCGCATCATCAAAGAGGGCAACTTTGCGATTATCCACACTCACCTCCTCAAGGCTGATGCCATGGGAGCGGTGGCGGGCATGCTTGCTTCTGTGCCTGTTGTCAGCACCAAGCATAATGACGAACGCGCGCTCCTGAATCCGACGATTGGCACTATCCACGGCCTGATCTCACGTCTAAACTCCCGCATTGTCGTCATTTCGGAGCACGTCGGAAAATTCATGCGCGCTCACGGCCGCGTGCCCGCACCGAGCATCGTGCATATCCCTTATGGCATTGTCTTGCCCCAGAATGCACCGCCGGATCTACAAGACTCTATTGAGGCAAAGTCCAAGCCACATTTCATCAGCATCGGACGACTCGATCCTCAAAAGGGTCATGAAACTCTGCTTCACGCCGCGGCCCGCGTACTGCAGGAGGAACCCGAGTTCACACTATGGATCGCGGGCGATTCCCAACACGGTGGAGAAGACTATCTCTCGTCGCTGCATAGCCTAAGCGCGGAGCTTGGAGTCACGGAAAACGTCAAGTTTCTTGGCGTCCGCCACGATGTCGACCGCCTTCTCGCCCAAGCCGACGGCTTTGTGCTCGCCTCGCGATGGGAGGGATTCGGCCTGGTCTTCTTGGAAGCCATGGCTGCGGCTAAACCGGTGGTGGCGACACGCGTGAGCGCGATTCCCGAGGTGGTGGAAGACAACGTAACCGGGCTACTCGTCCCGCCCGACGATCCCGCTGCCTTGGCCGGCGCGTTGCTGGCACTCATACGAGAGCCCGCGCGGGCTCGGCAGATGGGAAAAGCCGGGCACGCTCGTGTACACGCGCACTTCAGTGCCGACGCCATGGTAAAAAGGACCGTAGCAGTCTACGCCGCCTGCAGTAAGCAGACCAGTACGTCGGACGGGCAAGGCTAGCCCGGCCGAGGTTTGCCGCCCCTGTCCTGTTCTCATTGTTGGCGCCACTTGGACAAGAGCGGCATGCAGTTGTTGCCGTATCAACCTGCTGGGGAATTATGTGCCTAAGTAAACACAACACCCGCAAGGCACAGCATTGACGCAACTTGTAGCAGCCTCTAAAATTGCGATGGAACTGTAGTCTCTTGAATCACAGACCCCTGTAAGTATCCTAAATCTGGCAATTCACTCATGGGAGAGTGAGAAATGTCAATGCAGACACGCCTGCGACGCACCTTCATCGGACTCTTGCTTGGGCTGGCCGTTATAACACTTACGCTTGCATCGGCTGTAGCTGCTGATTGCGAGTTCGTCCTAGGCTTCAAGGCCCTGCGCGACCTCATCGGTCATGAAATTGTGGGCGAATGCTTGGAAAACGAGCATTTCAGCGAAAATGGAGACAGTACACAAGCCACCACCGGCGGGCTGTTGGTCTGGCGTAATGCGGACAACCACACCGCTTTCACCGACGGCAACCATACCTGGATCAACGGCCCCAACGGCCTGCAGCAGCGCCTGAATTCTGAGCGCTTCCCGTGGGAGCCTGATTACACGCCTGGCGGTGGTATTTCAACCCCGACTGCAACCCCGACGCCTCAGCCTGCCACTGCGCGAGCGACAAGTAGCTCTGTTCCTAATCCTACGTCCGGAATTGCCTTCAGTAGCCCTTGGCCGGGACCGTGTGCTAGCTTCAGATGGGAATTCCAGTACAGAACAACTGAAGAGGCGAGTGCGGTTACCGGCTATCAGATTTCGCGTCGCAAGCCCGAAGTCTCCGGTGAAGATACGTTCTCCGTGCTTGCGACGGTGTCCGACGCTAGCTATGAACAGTGCGGGCTTGAAGATGGTGTTCTCTATGAATACGAGATTAGGCCCAAGAATGAAGAGGGCATAAGTGAATTCGCGCTTACACTCACGGCAAACGGTTCGAGTCAAACTCCCATCGATAACGTAACTCCCACTCCAACACCGACGCCTACAGGGCCAATAACTCCACCACCAACACCGACGCCTACGCCTGTGGGCCCACCACCACCGCCACCAACCCCGACACCGACGCCTACGCCTGTAGGCCCACCACCACCACCGCCACCAACCCCGACACCGACACCTATACCAACGCCAATACCGACACCTATACCGACACCGGTACCAACGCCTATACCGACACCTATACCGACACCGGTACCAACGCCTATACCAACGCCGGAACCAACGCCAACACCGGCAACTCCTCCTGAAGATGAAGATTGTACTATTGATGAAGATGGATTTTGGCTCTGTGTTCGCCCACTTACCCCTGAAGAATGGGACGCCCTTAGCCCTAGGTAACTCCTGATGGTGTTAATGAATATGCCGAAGGTCAATATTTTACTGGAGGATCGTGAGGATGGGAAAGATGGATCTTTATTTGGGTTGAACCTCCTACTTGGGATTAGTCTTAGTCCATTTGAAGGCCGGTGTGCAACCTTCTCGTGGCAACTCTAGCTCGATATGCTCGCAGAGGTAGGCTCGGTTACAAGCTGTCGGACTACGCGCTGCAAGCCTGCAAACCCCCGGCTTGGATAGAGATAAGCCGGGGGTTTGCAGGCTTGCCTGATCAAGCTGCCAATACCAGTCGAATACTTGAGTCCCACCTGCTTGCGGCGTGAAGCGCCCCGCCGTATGGTATGTTAATATAGAGTTTCACAGGGCTTGTCCCACATAGCCTCAAACGTGATATGCCCCTTGCAGCAACTACGAAAACCGCTACCGCAGACTAGCCATTCATGAATCAGCAGCGCGTGCGTGTGCTTCACGTACTTGAGGCCACCATAGGTGGCACCAAGCGCCACGGTTACACCCTCGCCACCGGTCTGGACAGTTCAACGTTCGACGTAGCAGTGGCCTGTCCTCTCGTACGCTCGGAAGCGCAAGGAGATACTTCATTCGTATCGGACTTGCGCGAGGCCGGCATCCCGGTCTTGCCGGTGCCAATGATACGCGCCGTGCGGCCGTGGCAGGATGCGCGTGCCGCGGGCATCCTCTACCGACTCGTCCGCCGCGGGCAATTCGACATCATCCATACCCATAGCTCGAAAGCCGGGATATTGGGCAGAGTCGTGGGCCGCATGGCAACCGGCGCCAAGATTATCCATTCCCCCCAGGGCTTCTATTTCCTCGGCAGTACCGGTTTGGGGCGGCAATTCTACTTGAGTCTGGAGCGATTCGCCGGGCGCCTTACCGACCGGCTCGTGGCGCTCTCGGCCTCTGAGCGCGACGTGGCGATCCAGTACGGGCTGGCCTCTGAGGACCGTGTAACGCTCATCGAGAACGGCGTGAATGCACGCGAGATTCAGCAACGCGCTCAAGACTCGCCCGATCGTGCGGCATTCGGCATTCCGCAAGACGCGCCGCTTGTCGGCACACTCGCGCGCTTCATTCCTCAAAAAGCGCCGGAAGACACGTTGGCGGTCATTCAACGCCTCCATGCCGGCCTGCCGGACGCGCACTTCCTTTGGATCGGTCACGGCGGCCCGCAGGAGAGCACCATTCGCGCCCAAGCGGCAGCGCTCGGCCTGTCGGAACAGGTGCACTTCCTCGGCTATCGCGCCGACGCCCTCGGCTTGGTACGATTGCTTGACGTGTTCCTGCTCACCTCCCGCTGGGAAGGCATGCCGTTCAGTATCCTGGAAGCGATGGCATTGGCAAAGCCAATAGTTGCAACGGCCGCAGTAGGCACCAGTGATATTCTGGAGCATAATAGAACAGGTATGCTTGCGCCCGTTGGAGATGTAGAGTCACTGGCAACCCACGTCCACGAGCTTCTGCGCAATAGCGCGCGTGCACAAGAGCTTGGAGAAAGTGCATTGCACGCTGTGGAAACTCGTTTTTCCCGGCAGCGTATGCTGGACCTAACCGGAGAACTCTACTTGAGCGTTCTTCACAACACGTCGGCGGGCGAAGGGCGACCAGGTTGATGCAGAGGAGTATCGGTATCTGTGCTTAAGCAGTCGCGATTTCAGTTCGTCGCAACGATTTTCATTCTCGACCTGCTCCTAACAATGGGCGCGCTCTTGCTGGCAGATTGGCTGCGGCGCACCTTGCCGGCTGTTCCCTTTGGCAATCCAGGGTTTGCCGCCAGCCAGGTTTTCCTCGCTCCCAGCGTGTTTGTAGGGACGCTGCTCATCTGGGCATTCTTCCTCTGGTACTTCGGCGTCTACGACGAGCGACGAGCCCATAGCTTCTTCCTGGAAGTGCAATCCCTGCTCATCGCCGTAACCGTCGCCACCGTGGTCTTTAGTGCCTTCCTCTTCTTCTACGATGAGTTCTTCTCCCGCTTGATAACCGTTTACTTCTACGCCATAAACCTTGCGTTGCTCGTAAACCTGCGGTGGATAGTGCGGTTAGTCCTCCGCACGGTGCTGGCGGACTGGGAAGCACAACGACCGGTGCTCGTAATCGGCACCGGTGAAATTGCACGAGAGATCATTGTATTACTCCGTGAGCGGCATTGGATGTTCCTTCAGCCCCTCGGTGTCGTCGGCCTCGATGCTGCCGACAAGCCGGATGACGACAGTATTCATCTCCTGGGTACAGTGGCTGATCTGCCCCGGCTCGTGGCAGACCAGCGTGTCGAAGAAGTGATCATAGCTCTCTCTGCAAGAGAACACGAGCAGATGGTTGCGGCCGTGGAAATGCTGGCTGCGCTCCCCGTGCGGGTGCGCATCGTGCCCGATCTGCTTGAATTGGCAACAGCACGAGCCCAAGTCGAAGACCTGAACGGCATCCCCCTCATCGGCATTCGCGATCCGGCCATTACGGGCTTGGACAGGGTGGTGAAACGTGTGTTCGATCTTGTGCTTGCCACCCTGGCGGTTGTCGTGTTGACGCCGCTCATGATTGTCATTGCGCTCGCTACAAAGCTCGATTCTCCGGGCCCGGTTATCTTCAGGCAGCGCCGCGTCGGCGAAAACGGCAGACACTTCATGATGTACAAATTCCGTACGATGGTCGCCGACGCCGAACGCCAGATCGAGGAAAAAATCGCCCAGGGGGCGCAACTGGAGGAAATATACAAGCCGCGACATGATTCGCGGGTTACGCGTACGGGCCGCTTGCTGCGTAGGACGAGCTTGGACGAACTCCCCAACCTCTTCAACGTGCTCAAAGGAGAGATGAGCCTGGTAGGGCCGCGTCCGGAGTTGCCGTGGATGGTTGAACGCTATGAGCCGTGGCAGCGCCAGCGCCTCGCCGTGGCACCGGGCATGACGGGCTGGTGGCAGATCAACGGCAGGAGCGATCTGCCTCTGCATCACAACGTGCAGTACGACTTATACTATATCCAGAACTATTCGCCCCTCCTCGATCTGATCATACTTTGGAAGACGATTTGGATCGTGCTGCGCGGCAAGGGAGCGTATTAGGCGTATGGGCACATCTTCTAATGGAGTATCACTCGCACGGAGGAACCAACTGTTTGACCAAGGCCTTGGCTTGCGATAACCTACGCGATATCAATGGGGTTACATGCGCTCAATGAGATCCAAGATGAACAGAAGAACCGGTTCGACAGAATTCTCTTGTGATTTGCCTCGTTATGGAAGCGTAGTATAATTCACTTATGTCTACAAAAGCACCCGCGATGCCCGCATTAACCGTCTCCCTCGTGCTGCCTGCACTTAATGAGGCGGACAACATTGCATCTACGGTGGACGACTGTGTACAAACCCTGCGACGCGTCGCGCAGGACTACGAGGTCATTGTCGTTGACAATGACAGCACGGATAATACGGCGGATATCGTCCGTCAGATCCAGTCAGAGAATGCGCGCATCCGGCTCATACATCAGCCGATTCGCGGCTACGGTTCTGCTATTTGGACAGGACTGAAGGCTGCCAAAATGGAGATCGTCGGCTGGCGCGACTCCGACTCACAGTACCGCACGGCCGATATTGTGCCGATGCTCAAGGCACTGGACTCCTACGACGTCGTGGTCGGCCATCGCGTTCAACGCAAAGACCCCTCACATCGTTTGTTCTTTGCGCTGCTTTGGAACCTCCTCAACCGCACCCTCTTTGGGTTCGTGGTGCACGACATGGACTGCGGCAGCAAGATCTTTCGGCGCGAGGTGGTGGACACACTCGACGTAAAGGCGGCAGGCGCGGTCTTCAACATTGAGATTCTCGTCCAAGCCAAGCGTGCCGGTTTCCGTGTCGGGGAAGTTTCCATCAGCCATCTGCCCCGTCACGCCGGCGAGAATACCGGCGGCAGTCTACGCGTGATTCTGCGCGCAATCCGGGAGGTGTTGCGGCTGCGGTGGCGCCTCTTGCGCGAACCGCGTCCGACCCGGAGCTGACCCGTGGGCTACCACATCCTGAAGATTGCCCCCACTTCGTTCTTCGCCGACTACGGCTGCCATGTGCGCATTCTGGAGGAGGCGCGCGGCTTGCAGGCCCGGGGGCACCACCTCACCATTGCTACCTACCACACGGGTACAACGCCTCCCGGCCTGTCGGTGATCCGGATCCCCCGCATTCCCTGGCACGGCGATGTGCGCGTCGGCTCGCACTGGCACAAGCTCTACTTCGACGCCCTGTTGGCCGCCCGCGCGCTGGCATGGGCCCGAAAGCGTCCCGTGGACATCGTGCACGGGCATCTACACGAAGGCGCGCTCGTCGGCAGTATCGTCAGCAAAGCCACCCGATCCCCCCTCGTCTTCGATTTTCAAGGCAGCCTGACCCGCGAGATGATCGACCACAACTTCCTTAGGAAGAACAGTCCGCTGCTGCCTCTGCTCGACCGTGCCGAACGGAGCATCAATCGCTTTGCGGACCATATCATCACCAGTTCAGCGAACGCGGCGGACCTGCTCGTAGACGACTTTGCCATCTCACCGGAACGTGTGACGACGGTGGCGGATTGCGTCGATCCCACAAAGTTCAAGCCGGTTTGGACGGATACCGCCGTGGCAGAAAGAGCGGCAATGCTCCGCCGCAAATTCGAGATTCCGCCGGAGCACGACGTGGTTGTCTTCCTGGGCCTTCTAGCGGAATATCAAGGGATTTCACACCTGCTGCAGGCTGCCAAGTCCCTCGTCGCCGTGCGTCCGCAGACCCACTTTCTGATCATGGGATACCCGGGACACCACTACTACCAAAGTGTCGCCCAGCGCATGGGCATTGCCGAGCATACGACCTTTCCCGGTCGCATCCCCTACGCCGAGGCGCCCTATTACCTGGCAATCGGCGACGTGGCCGTTTCCCCGAAACTCTCGGAGACCGAAGGGAACGGCAAGCTGCTCAACTACATGGCCTGCGGGCTGCCCACGGTGACGTTTGCGACACCGGTGGCACAGGAGATACTCGGTGAACACGGCGTCTACGCGGCTGTGGGCGATCCGGAGTCCCTGGCTGAAAAGTTGCGCGGGCTCCTGGATGACATCGATCACCGTCGCCGGTTGGGGCACGTGCTGCGCGCTAAGGCGGAGCAGGAGCGTTCTTGGTCCGGCGCCACGTCAAAGCTCTTGGCAGTCTATCATCAGGCGTGGCGCCGACGCGGCGGCGCGCGATCAGACGCGGCATGCTGACGATCCTGTGGGAAGACGTAGCTGATTGTCCGGCCCAGCGCGCGCTGCTTGAGCGCGTTTTCAAGGTAGCCTGCGCGGCTACGAACACGCCCGCGTCTGTCGAGGTCACGGTATTGCTTACCGACGATGCACGCCTAAAGGTGCTGAATCGCACTTACCGCCACCGGAATGCCCCCACGGACGTGCTCTCATTCCCCCAACGCGATACCTCGCTAGAAAACGCAGGTTTCAAACCTGCGCTACCGGCGGACGGCGGAGAATGCCTGGGAGACATTGCGATTTCCATGCCGCGCGTCCAAGCGCAGGCCGCAGCCTACGGCCACAGCGAGGAGCGCGAACTCGCCTACCTGTTCGTCCACGGCTTTCTGCACCTGCTGGGCCACACTCATTCCCAAGATGCTGACCACATGAAGATGCGCGCGCAAGAAGAAGCCATTCTCACCGCAGCCGACCTGCCACGCTCTTCCAACTAACATCTTAGAGTTCCCCCTAGGTTCAATTCCGTCCCTACGTGTCACACTTCCATTTGAGTTTTGTCTTCAAGTCGTTCATGTAGTTCCAAGGAATTTTCCCATCGTGCTGGAGTCGGCCCACGACGATACTCGGTGAGATTCCCTGGCCCGCGGCGAAATTGCGCACGGCAGCCTTGCTAAATCTAGACGGAAGCGAAAACTGCTTCCAGTCTCCAGGGGATATTAGGAAGTTGGTCGCCCATTTGTCCGCTTCAGCGTCAAGTTCTGTGATCTTGCCTTTGCCTGAATCAATGTGGATGTGCTGTTTACTATGGAAGAGAATGTGAGCCGCCTCGTGAAATAGGCTGAACCACAGATGGTCGTCGGTCTTATGGCGTGCGCTCAATTGAATTAGAGCCTTGTGCGGCAATAGCCAACGAGCAGCACCACTCAATGCCATATTGGAAAACGGCTTGACGCAGACAAGCGCTACTCCCGCACTCCTACATAGTATCTCAGCCTCTGCTATCGCTTCATTAAACGGCTCCCGAGTAAGTTCTCGGATGCGCCCTAAAGCCTGCCTGAGCTCCGTCTTGCTATAACCTGCACACTCTTCCTGTACGGCCTCAAGCTCTCCCAACCGGAGCCACGTCTCAAGAACCGATGGATCACTATCGAAACTTGGTGAGTGCCGGTATGCGACTCTCATTTCTCTAAATTTGGCCTGACACGCATCCACTGATGCGACACCAAAGTAGGAGAGAAGCTTCGACACGGCGTCCGCGTCCGATGACGGTGTTTCTACGATACCTCGATTCACCAGTTCACTAATGGGGAATGTCTTCGACCATTCAACATATTCCAGTGCTTTCCTAGATTCGACCGCTTGGGCTTGGTGAAGCCGATAATTGGATTCAATGCCTAACCAAACATTCGCGCTTAGTCCTAGTACTTTCTCAAATTGCAGTGCTGTCTCAGGCGTGAGGGAAGCTTCTCCGGCAATTATCTCGCTGATAAGCTTGGGCGAACGGCCGCAGCGACGTGCAAATTCAGCCTGCGAAATGCCCCGCGTTTCAAGATAGTCATTCAAGACCCAGCCTGGCGGAACTACATAGTCCGGATTATACTGGTTGGCTGGCGTAGTCATCTTTCTTACCCTTCGTTCAGTGATAGTCAACCACTTCAAGAATGGTTATCGCCGTCACACCGCCGGTATCGATCCCGCCGTCACTCTGACATGGAACCGGATTATTGGCAGGTATGAAGACGAGTCTATGTGGATGAACTAGATCAACCGCAAACTGCCCCTTGTGCCTACCGCTAAGCTGATGCCTCCGTTCCGGGGGAACTGTGGGTACCTCTGCTAATGACGGTGCGCTCCCGAGCACGGCAAGACGCACCATTATGGCCTTGGCCAAGCGATCACCGTATGTTTTGGTTAGTTCTCTACAGGAATTGAAGGCTCGTTCGAGCTTTTTGGATTGAAAGGCTATATCCACACAGCTATCCTATTTCATTACCTTATCGGTAACATTATAGAATATCCTATTGAGAAATTCCACCCTGAATGAAAGTCGAAACTCTCAGTTACCATTAGCAGCCGATTGCCACGCCACATGCAGTCACACGGTATAGGTTCCTAAGACTGCATCGCCAGACCCTATTCCGGATACCACGCCGGATTGTAGCGGCGGGCGTAGAACCGCGTCGCCTTGGTCAAATCCACGTCGGCGATGAGGAGGTCTTCTTTGCCGTAGGGAACGGACGCGATCAGGTTGCCTTGGGGGTCGATGAGGCTTGTCGCGGAATTTTGGTAGCGCATGGCTTGGTTGACACTGGCAAAGTAGATGGCATTCTCTGCGGCGCGGCATTGCATGGATTTTTCATAAAGGGACTCGCCCCACGTGGTGAGCACCTTGCCTTGCTTGTCGCTGCCGGTGACCTGCGGTTGGAAGACGATGCGCGCGCCGCGTACGGCCGGCCAGCGTACGGTCTCCGGGTACCGCCACCCTTCATGGCAGATAGTGATGCCGAATACGGCACCCGCGGTGCGGAAGATCCGCCGCTTGCCGTCCGGCACGTAGTTTCTCGATTCGCCGCCCGGTGTGATTTGACTCTTCGTCTGGTAACCCAGCACGCGGCCGGCAGCGGAGATCACCACGGCGCGATTCTCCAGCCCCAGTTCGCTCTCCCACTCCAGCCCGACAATCGCCGCTACGTGATGGGCGCGGCAGGCAGCGCGCAGGCGCTTGAGCGCCTCCTCCATAACCGGTTGATCTACAGCCGGCAGGTCGAAGCTCGCCCCGCGCAGCCCGGGCAGGTAGGCCTCCGGAAAGCAAACGATGCCAACCTGTTCGTCCGCGCACGCGGCGAGCACAGCGTCAATCTTCTCGACGCCATGCAGCACGGAATCCGGCTGTCTCAGTGGCGCGAGCCCAATGCGAATCGTATTCATGGAATGGAACCTACCGTCGTCCTACGCGGCCTGGATAGCTGGAACCGGCCCACCGTAGGCAAAATTCGCCCGGGCACTCTTTTCATTCTGCCATCACGCGACGCACCTTGGCTGTAGACCGCACGTAATTGACCGGCACCGGCAATCCGCAGCCGCGGGCTCCGTTAGAATGGCGCGCCGTTCGTCTGTTGCGGCTCCGGCTTATCTTCAAACGCGAAATACTGGTTTAGGAACTTAAGAGTCACCGTTCCCGTAGGCCCGTTACGGTGTTTGGCCAGGATGATGTCCGCCTCCCCCTTGCGCGGCGAGTCCTCGTCATACATCTCGTCGCGGTAAACAAACATCACCAGGTCGGAGTCTTGTTCCAAGGCGCCCGATTCGCGCAGGTCAGAGAGCATCGGTCGGTGATTCTCCCGTTGTTCCACGGCGCGTGAGAGCTGCGAGAGCGCGATCACGGGAATATTGAGTTCGCGTGCCAGCGCCTTGAGCGAGCGGGAAATCTCAGAGATTTCCTGCACGCGGTTTTCGCCGCCACGGCGGCCTTGGATGAGTTGCAGGTAATCCACGACGAGCAGGCCGATGTTTGCTCTCGCTTGGAGTCGTCGCGCTTTCGTGCGCAAGTCCATGGAATTGAGAAAGCCGCTGTCATCCACGTAGATCGGCGCCTCAGTCAAAGCTCCAACCGTGCCGGTCAGGTTCTCCCATTCTCTGTCAGTCAGTTCGCCCAAACGGAGACGGTGAGAGTCAACTCGGGCGAGCATGCAGAGAAACCTTTGCGCGAGCTGTTCGGCGGACATCTCCAGGCTGAAGATGCCCACCGGCACTTTAGGCTCCATGATAGCGAGCTTACTTGCAATGTTAAGTGCCAAAGTGGTCTTGCCGGTGGAGGGCCGACCGGCAATGATGATCAGATCCGATCGTTGCAATCCGGCCGTGAGACGATCGAGGCCCTTGAACCCCGAACGAATGCCGGGCGCTGCCTGTTCGCCGTGCCGGGCACCCGTCAGCTTTTCCCAGTATTCGTCCACTATGGGGCGAATATGCACGAAGTCTTGGTCTGCGGCGTGACGGGCGAGACCGAAGAGCACTTGCTCCGCCCGATCCAAAGCATCTTCAACGTCGAGCTGCGTATCGTAGCCAATCGCAGCGATTTCGCTAGCGGCACTGATGATGCGCCGCATCACCGCGCAGCGTTCGACAATGTGCCCGTAGTGCTCCGCGTGCACCGACGTCGGCGTAACATTGACTAGAGAAGCAATGTAAGTCTCGCCGCCGACCTCATCAAGCTGCTGCATCCGTTGCAGCTCATCGCAGACGGTCACGAAGTCCCTCGGCTCACGGCGCTCGTACAGCGCGATCCCCGCACGGAAGATGTGTTGGTGCGCCTGCCGGTAGAAATCTTCAGGCTGAAGGAACTGCGCAACACGCTCGACGGCCTCAGAATCGATGAGCATGCTGCCCAATACCGCTTGCTCCGCCTCTATGTTCTGCGGGGGCAGACGCTCAGTATTGGTGTTTGCGACGAAGTCGGACGCCACTTACGCTTCCTCTTCTTGCACTTCCACCGAAATCGCCGCTTCCACGGCATATCCGAGCTTGATCGAAACGGTATAGGTACCCAGGTCGCGAATCGGCTGCTCTATTTCAAGAGCGTGCCGGTCAATCTCGAAATCAGTCTGTTCTTTGATGGCATCGGCAATATGTTGACCGGTAACAGATCCATAGAGGCGGTCCTGTTCGCCGACGCGCGCTGTGACCACAACGGTCGCGCCGCTCAGTTTGGCGGCGGTTTCCGCGGCCTCCTGCCGCTCGGTCGCAGCGCGCCGTACCGTGGCCTCCTTCTGTACATCCCACAAGCGCTCCGCGCCCTTGGTCGCCATTTGTGCAAAGCCGCGAGGAATGAGGTAGTTGCGCGCATGGCCGTCAGCAACATCCTTTACCTGGCCTGCCTGACCCAATTCGGGCACATCCTTGAGCAAGACGACACGCATAGACTGCACTCCTTAGTTCATTAAACGCTGTAGAGCTATACTACCGCCTCCCGCAGCTTGTCTCAAGCCCTGCACCTTGCCTCAAGTTGACAACGCACATGGCGACGCGCAAGCTAAATGCAGGTCTCCTTCACTATTTATACATCATCTTGCCTGCTCTCATGACTGCGATTCCACAGCCTCCTAGCCAAACTGTCGCCGCGTATATTGCCAGATTCCTCCGTCAGCAGGGCATTCAACGCTTTTGGGGCATAACCGGCGGCGAGAATGTGGATCTCATCAATGCCTGTTACGCGGAGGAGATTGATTTCCAGCTCGTCCATCACGAGAACACCGCCGCGTTCTTAGCACAAAATACTGCCCTCCTTACCGGGGCTCCGGCGGTCTGCCTGACGACCTTGGGTCCCGGCGCGACGAACATAATCAATGCCGTTTCCGATGCGTATCTAGCACGGGTCCCGCTCATCATCATCACCGCCGACTTCGAAGACCCCACTGTCGAATTTGCTACCCACCAAAATGTCCCTCTGCTGGAGCTATTGCGTCCCATCACCAAGTGGAACGTACGCCTGACACCTGCCAACGTGGCGGATGCGCTTGCCTACGCCTGGGCGGTAGCGGCGCAGGGACGTCCCGGCCCGGTGCACCTCGCGCTGCCTGCAGCCGTGGCGCGCCGGACGATGGACGACACGCCGCTTCATATCCCGGCCCGTCCCATCGGCATACTGAACGCGGCGCCCCTGCCACACACGGCGCTCGCGCGCTTGACAACTTGCGATGCGCCGGTGATCGTATTGGGCCTGGAGACCAACCACCAACTAGAACAAGAGTCTATTGTCGCGCTGGCGGAACAGTGGGGCGCGCCGGTGATCAACATGCCCATGAGCAAGGGAGTGTTTCCCGAAGACCACGCGCTCTTTGCCGGTATCCACAGTGTGTACGGCTACACAATCGTTGATGAGTTTCTCAATCAGGCTGACTGCATCCTGGCGGTTGGACTTGACGGCTCCGATTTCATCCATCCCTGGCAGACGGAAGCGACCACGATTGCGGTCCATGCGCACACCGAAGTCGATTCCGCTTTCAGCGCAGACTACGTGCTGGTTGGCGACCTAGATGCAACGGTGCGTATGCTCACCCCGGAACTCTCCCACCAAGGAGAGTGGGGGCCACGCGCGGCAGCGGCCTGCCGCCAGAAGATTCGGCACTGGCTCGCGCCGAAGCACACGGGCAGCGACACCGCGTCATTGACGAAGTCGGCGTCTTTGACAAAGTCAACCGTTGCCCCGCAAGTTCTGCTTTCCACGCTCCGTGAGCTAACATCGCCGGAGACGGTTTTTACTTGCGACGTGGGGTCGCACAAGCTGCTCTCATGCCAATGGTGGCAGAGCACACAACCGCAAACGTTTCTGGTCTCTAACGGCCTTTCGACCATGGGCTTCGGCGTGCCGGCGGCCCTCGCTGCCAAGCTCTGCTATCCGGATCGTCCTGTGGTCTGCGTCACCGGTGACGGCGGCCTGCTGATGTACGCCGGTGAATTGGAAACTGTCAAGCGTCTTGTGCCGCAGAGCGATGCGCCATTCCTGATTATTGTCTTGGTTGATTTCACACTGGCCCTAATCCGCATGAAATCGGAGGAGCGTGGATATGAAGGACGGGAGAACGACTTCGGGCACACTGACTACCTGAAGCTCGCCGCCGCATTCGACCTGCCCGCCGTCCACATTCAGCGTGAAGACGAATGCGCGCCTAAGCTCCAGGAAGCCTTGGCGCTAAACCAACCGGCGCTCGTAGCGGTTGAGATTGACGTAGACGAGTACCGTCACATGGGTGGCTGACCCGTATTTTCAGAGAAAGGTGCATTGCATGGCTACCGTACACCGACATGAACCGAGCATCTATTACTATACGTTCGCCCCGAACGAACCGGCGCTGCGTATACATTCGGGCGATCGGGTGATAGTGCAGACAGTTGACGCCGGCCATTGGGACAGCAACGGCGAGCAGTTGCCGCAGGAATTGCGTCAGGCCCGTGCCGATACCGAGTTTCGCCAATCCAACCCGCAGGTCGGCCCCTACTACGTGGAAGAGGCCGAAGTGGGCGACGTCTTGCGCGTCCACATCCGGCGCGTCGACCTGAACCGCAGTTGGGCATTTTCGCGCTTCAATCCCGGTTTTGGCAACTTGGGCGTGGAGGACTACCCCGGCGGGCCGACCGGTCTCAACGAACCCCTGCCGCAGAAGTACTACCATTGGGAACTCGACCACGCGAACCACACGGCCACGCTGGAACTGCCCGAAAGCAAACTCGGGAGCATCACTATTCCCTGTCAACCCTTCCTCGGCTGTATCGGCGTGGCTCCGCGCTTCGGCGAGCACATCAGCACACTCTCATCCGCCAACCACGGCGGCAATATGGACTGCGTCGAGACGCAGCCCGGTACGACGGTCTACCTGCCTGTCTTCGTAAAGGGCGCCTATCTGCAATTCGCCGACGTGCACGCTGCCCAGGGCGATGGTGAGCTCTGTGGCGTGGCGCTGGAAACGACGGCGGAAGTGGAAGTGGAGGTCGAAGTTTGCAAGGGTGGCGAGCCAATCGGCTGGCCGCGCTTTGAAGACGACGAGTGGATCATGGTCGCGGCCAACGCGCGTCCCCTCATGGATGCCTATCGCATCGCTCACGTCGAACTTATCCGCTGGCTCGCCAGCGACTACGGCTTCGATCTCTGGGAAGCCTTCCAAGTCGTCTCCCAGGTGGGACGCACCCGCGTAGGCAACGTGGTGGATCCGAACTATACCGTCGTCGCCAAGTTTCCGAAACGCTATCTCCCATAGTGGTGCGGCCTGCTAGCACTGCATTGCAGTACCTGATGGTATGCTAGTTATAAGGGACTTGCACGAGTCTCCGGTATCGATTATGTAGAACGGAGTCCGGATAATGACCGACGAGGATCGCGTACGTATACACCACATGGTCGATGCCTCAAGGAAGGCGGTAGCCCTGGTCTCCGGTATCCCTTTGGAGCAGTACACTGCAGCGGAAAACATTGGGCTGCGCGCAGCTACGGAGCGGTTCATAGAGATCATCGGTGGGGCCTCTCTAAACGTTTCGACCGAACTTAAGGCACAGCACGCAGAAATCCCTTGGCGACAGATTGCGGGCATGCGTCGCCAATTGATCCACGGCTACATGACTACCAGCGATCGGCTGGTCTGGGACGCTGCGACAGAGCGAGCTCCTCATCTACTCGCACAGCTAGAGGAAGTGCTGGGTAGCCCGTCATGATACCGAGGCGAGAGTACGTGCAGGCCGCAGGGCGCAAACTATGACCTTCGACCTAATCATTCGCAACGGCCGTGTCATAGACGGTCTGGGCAACCCGTGGTTTCGCGCCGATGTGGGGATTACTCAAGGCCGCATTGCCGCAGTGGGCCGGTTGGCCTCCAGCCAAGCGGAGACCGTAATCGACGCCCAAGGCAAAGTGGTTTGCCCCGGTTTTATTGACGTCCACAATCACTCAGACCTCATCCTGCTGCGGGAACCGGACCATACCCCCAAGGTCGCGCAGGGCATCACCACCGAGATCCTCGGCTCCGACGGTCTTGGCTACGCGCCGATGTCGCCAAAACACTTGCGCGAGACCACGCAACTCTACCGCGCCATCAACGGCGGTCTGCCGCGGGACGTGGAGCTTTGGCAGACCATTCCCGAATACATGGACCGCTTCGACCGGAAGGTAGCCGTAAACGTCGCTTACCAGGTACCGCACAACGCGCTGCGGCTTGCGGTTATCGGCTGGGAAAATCGCGCCGCCACGGAGGATGACCTCAGGCAAATGGCGCGTCTGGCTGCGGAGGCTATGGAACAGGGTTGCGTGGGTTTTGCTACAGGCCTCTCGTACCACCCGCACGTCTTTAGCACGTTGGAGGAACTCGTCGCCATCAGCCAAGCCGTAGCGGCATACGGCGGGGTCTACAACACCCACATGCGTTACCATCTCGGGGACCAGTTTCTCGATCCGGTTCACGAGACGCTGGACGTGGCACGCCAGGCCGATATTCCGGTACACATCGCCCACTACCTAATTTCCGGCATCCACACCTGGGGGCTGAGCAGCCAACGGCTGGCGCTGGTGGATTCAGCCCGCGCGGAAGGGCTGGACGTGACCTACGACGCGTATTGCTATCCCGCCGGTTCCACCACTGGGATGTTCGTGCTGCCGCTCTGGATGGGCGCTGATGGGCCAAAAGCCATGCTGGCGCGCGTGCGCTCACCCAACGTAATGGCGCAAGTCCTCGACGAAATCCAGGGCCGGGAACGAGATTTCTATGCCCGCATGCAGATCACC
Source organism: Chloroflexota bacterium (assembly GCA_965216245.1). Lineage (GTDB taxonomy): Bacteria > Chloroflexota > UBA11872 > VXOZ01 > VXOZ01 > VXOZ01. The sequence continues at coordinate 2,226,697 of OZ244145.1, read as the reverse complement.
CATATCGGACTGGAGCAGTACAGGCAGTGGGAGGGCCGCCGCTTGGCGGACGTGGCCGACGAGTGCGGCGAAGCGCCTGACGTGCTCCTGCTCAGACTCCTCGATGAGACCGCGCTGGATATCGGCTTCACGTTCCACTTTGGCAATGAGGCTGACGTGCAGGCGGTGATCAAACACCCGGCGCACATGGGCTCCACCGATGCCATCATGATGGGAAGCTCACCCCACCCGCGCGCCTACGGCACCTACCCGCGCTACCTCGGCCACTACACCCGCGAGCTCGGTCTCTTTACGCTCGAAGACGCGATTCGGCGATTCACCGGCTTTCCGGCGCAGCGCTTCGGCTTGCACGACCGCGGCATCATCCGCAACGGCATGGCCGCCGATATCGTGGTCTTCGATCCGGCTACCGTCATCGACCGTTCTACCTTCGATGACCCACGCCAGTTCCCCATGGGCATCGAGCACGTGCTCGTGAACGGCACGCCCGTCATCGCAGACAGCGCCCCCACCGGTGCCCGCCCCGGCCGCGCCTTGCGGCGAGGGTAGACTTACTCGATATTCACTCTATTGAACGGAGAGTCGGGCATTGCAGAATCGGCGTGGCGGCAGCGGCAAGGGCATTAGGAAGTCACCTCACTCAATTCACTTTCGCTGGATTCCCTCCCAGTGAACCGACCGTTCTTGTTGGCGGATACAAGGTAGCATTGACAACTTAGCATCTCACAAGTCCGCTCGCCCGCTTGCGCTGCGCATAGAGGTGCGGGGCACGACCCAAGCGGCTTGGTAAAGACAAGGCGCCATCATACCTACAGAATCCACTTCTCCTGCGCTTGGCGCGAATGCGCCGCGTGAGGCGCTTTCCCCTTATTCAGCTTCTCTTGCCGGGTTCTCGGAGTCGACATCCGAACACCCCCCGCGGTTGCACGCAATGACCCAATAGTAATTCTCGTCTTCATCGGGTTCGGTATGGATGTACGTCGTCTCCATGACATTCGCGGCTAACTCCTCGCAGAAGCTAGGACTGCCGTCCCTGCTTAACTTGCAAGAGGAGTCAAAGAAGTCGTCGTGGTAGACCTTGTAGTAATTCGCTCCATCCACCGCGTCCCACGTGACACGTATCGTTGAACCCTCCCTGGCATACAGTACATTTGTCGGGGATCCAGGCCGAGCTTCTATCGGACTTGCCGGGTTATTAGAGTCCACACCGGAACAGCCCGCTTGGTTGCAGGCAACCAACCAGTAGTAATTACCACTGCCACTTGGCTGGGCGTGGACATAGGACGTTTCTACCACATTTGCAGCCAATTCGTCGCAGAAGCTAGGACTGCCGTCCCTGCTTAACTTGCAAGAGGAGTCAAAGAAGTCGTCGTGGTAGACCTTGTAGTAATTCGCTCCATCCACAGCCCCCCAACTCACTTCTATCGTCGAGCCCTCCAGAGCGTACCGCACATTGGTGGGTGTCTGAGGACGGTCGGCGTCAGTTGGTTCCGGCGCGGCGGTGGGTTCGGGCGTCGGCACCACCGTAGCCGCAGTGCCGGGAACGGCGGTGGCCGTAGGCGCGGGCGAGACAGTCGGCGCAGGCGCGGGAGTAGGCGCGGGAACAGCTGTTGGTTTCGGCGTGACCGTGGGCGCTCTGGTGGCTCTAGTCGAGCGATCTTCAATTGCTACCGGGGGATTACTGCGATCAATCTCCGAACAGCCTCCCTTGTTACAGGCTGCTACCCAATAGTAAAGGTTGGGTCTGGTGTCAGGGCTGGCATGCAAATGCGTCGTTCCGACTATGTTCGCGGCCAATTCCTCACAGAAGCCGGAGCGGCCCACAAGTCTCAGGTCGCAGACCGCAACGAAGAAGTGGAATATCTTGTAGAAGGATGCTCCGTCCACCTCGTCCCAACTTAGGCGAATAGCGGAACCCTCCATGGCGTGTCGCACGTTCGTCGGCGCGGCTGGGCGTGCCTCCTGCGGCGGAGCTGCCTCATTGCGAAAATCGGAGCAGCCCTCGTTGTTACAAGCTACGACCCAGTAGTAGTTCTTCTCGGTCTCGGGGCTTGTGTGGACAAACGACGTCCCGTCCACGCGTGAGGCCAACTCTTCGCAAAACCTAGGCTTGCCGTCTTCATCCACACCACATCCTTCAGGGAAGAAGTCGTCATAGTAGATTTTGTAGTAGGCCGCGCCGTCTACAGCGTCCCAGGTGACGCGAATTGCCGACTCCTCCCAGGCGTATTGTACGTTCGACGGCCTGTCTGGCCTGGGATCGATCCGCACCGTGATGGTAAAGGAGCCGGTGCCATCTTCAGAATCGGCCCACACTTGCACGAAGTAGGTGTCCGAATTCGGCGCTACCCAGGTTACTGATAGCGTCTGTCTCCCTTCTGCAAAGACAAAATCCACAACTCGATGCGTCTCCGAGAAGGGCATATTCAGTGCAAAGTCGGGCACGGTTCCTTTGACCACCTCAATCAAATAACGCTCGCCTTGCTGCGCCAGGAAGGAGAAGCGGGCCGCCTGTCCCGGTTTGTCCAATACTGCTTCTTCAGTCTTGCCTACCGTGAGCTCGGTAACACTTACCGCCTCAGTAACTTCGCCTTCTATACAGTCAGCCGCAACCAATCGATCACGGACGTCAGGCACCATGCCTCTGACAGCCGCATCAATAGCAGCCTGGTGTTCAAGCCCGGCAGGGAACAGAACCTCGAGAAGAAACTCGTCCGATACCTCTTCATCTTCGGGCGCCGGGTAGTCATCCGTCGCTTTCTTAACGGCTCTCTGATAGGCGAGGACCGCACGATGCCAGACTGCGAATTCTGCTGGCGGCTCCACAGACTCGAATAGCTCTATGTATTCCCCGAAGAGTTCCGATATGTCTCGGTAGGTAAAGTCCTCTTCTTCCTCTATAGCTCCGTCCAAAGACAACCCGCTACAGATTTTAGTGTATTCGTCCAGTGACATTCGAGCGGTCGTTGGGGCCGCCGTAGGCGTGGCCCTGACTACCGTAGGCGCCACAGTTGGTTGGGGCCTGTCTTTCGAAGGTACTGCTGCCGGCGTAGGAACGTCATCCTTGGGCTCATCATCGCCCCCGCAAGCGGAAAGCATAAGGGATGCGGCGAAAAGTAGGATTGCCACTATAGCAAGCATTTGTAAGGTCGGTACCCGCACAGTCATTTCAATCTCTCCTGCGTGTCTGATTCAGATTTGACGCATGCACATTACCTAGACAAGTGATTCCGTATCGGTCTGAGGCAGATCGTAAGTGAACCCATCAACACAGAGATCCCAACCAGCACCGCAATTGCACATGTTAGCACCATCCTTTCAAACACTTCAATTTGCTTGCAAACTTTGCCATTTCCATAGCATCGCAGATGCGTGCCCTCTAGGTCTGCAGAATGCACTCTAGCGCTGCAATGACCTTCAGTCCGCATTAGAAGACATACATGCAAGCTATGAGGCCCTTGCGACGACTTGCTCTTCTCCGATTGGTTGCCCCAGATTCGTCTTCTGTGTTGCAAGTCTCAGCCCGTACACTGCCAAATGCACGACTACGCGGAACCGAAGCGAATAAGCATCCCGATTGAGGTGAGATGGTGGCGCAAACCGGGAAGTATGAAGGCCGCGACTTTACCCGCTATGCGGTCTTGCTGCCGAATAGCATCCTCTTGGCATTTACGCTGATGCAGGGCACTCTATTCATTCTCGTCAGCATCCTGGCCGCGGCAGCGCTGGGGGGCGAGTACGGCTGGGGCACGCTGCGGACGGTGCTGACCAAGGGCACGGGTCGGTGGCAGTTCATGCTGGCAAAGGTTTTGGCGCTTATGGTGACAGCGCTTGCCGGCTTGGTCGTAGCCGCAGCTACGGTCGCGCTAAGCAGCCTCTTCATAGGGCTGTTCGGCCTGGAAGGTGACTCGCTCCAGGGCTCGGCAGAATGGCTCGACGTCCCAATCAAGATGGGCACGCTGCTCTTTAGCTTCCTCCCCTATGTGATGCTGGCGCTGCTCGCCACGGCGTTGACCTCGTCCACAGCCCTAGGCATCACCGCCTTCGTGGTCTACTACTTGATCGAGACCACGGCCTCTCCTATCCTCAACAACTTCGACTGGTTCCAGCGCATCTCCGAATACTTGCTGAGCCCCAACGTCACGACCGTGCTGCAAGCCAGCTACGGTGAGGTCTCCATTTCGATCAACGGCAGCAGCGACGCGGCACAGCCGGACATCCTCCACGCCGTCCTCGTGCTAGCCGCCTACTCACTCGTCTTCGGCGCGTTGACGTTCACTCTCTTCCAACGCCGCGACATCACAGGCGCAAAGGGCAGTTAAGCAACTCACAAAACATCATCGCCGTGAAGACAGCGGGTCCAGCCGGTTCCGCACCGGTAGCGCAGGTTTGCAACCCTGCGCCCGCTGTCTTTTGGCACGGGCAAGGATAAAAAGAGAGATTGTGGTACCTAATCACTTAACCTTGGGGTTAATAAGGCTTCAATTGGCCCCTTGATTCGGCGACTCACAACAGGGCTTAACTCAAACTCTCCCCGCCCCTGGCAGCCGCCGTACTTTGTCTCAATGGGCGAACCATCTTCATCAAGCCTTATAATGATATGGAATCCAAGGGCTAGGGAGGCACTGAGAGTTTCTTGAAAGTCCGTTGCCACATCTGCTCCAAGAAGCTCGCGATTAGAAGTTGCAGGCATGACCTTTGAGAAAAGGAAAACGAACGTCAAATGGTCGATGTACTTGAGGCCATCACGAGGCTGAAGGAAGAGCTGGATAGGCTGCGTCCGCTGCCGCCAACCGTCCTTGCTCAGGTTGAGCAGAAGCTGCGGCTCGAGGCGAATTACAACTCCAATGCCATTGAAGGCAACACGCTGACCCTCGGCGAGACGCGCAGCCTCATTCTTCACGGACTTACTGCTCATGGCAAGCCGTTGCGCGACCACCTAGACATCGAGGGGCACGACAGCGCGGTACAGGCTATTGAGGCTGCGGTCAAGGATTACCAAGAACTCAACGAGGTCTTCATCCGGAATCTCCACCGCGTGTTGTTGAAAGAGCCCTATGAGACCGAGGCAAAAACCCCGGACGGGCAAGTGGTACGGCGAACAATTTCAATCGGCGACTACAAGACCAAGCCTAACAATGTAGAAACGTCGACCGGCGAAATGTACTACTTCACGCCGCCTGAGCAAGTGAAGCAGGCAATGACCGACCTCCTGGACTGGTACCGAGCCAGAGAGCGTGGGGGCGAACACTCGATAATCGTCGCCGCCACCTTCCACTACCGCTTTGTGCGTATCCACCCCTTCGATGATGGCAATGGACGCATGGCCCGGCTAATGATGAACATGATCCTCATCAAGCACGGATTCACAGTGGCAATGATCCGGCAGAATAACCGAGAGGAGTATCTTGACAGACTCGAACAGGCCGACAAGACGGAAGACCTAACGGAGTTCATTAACTACATTGCGCAGTGCTGCGAATACGCCCTCAAACTTCATCTAAAGGCCGCCCGAGGAGAGCCTATAGACGACATTGAGGACATCGACAAAGAGATCGCACTCTTTAAGCAATCCCATGCTAGAACTGGGAGTCAAGCGTTTTCTTCAGAGTCGCTTGTCGAGTCTGTCTTGAGTCCGTTCTATGAATACTGCGCTGCCAAGGCCTGGAGCTTCACGGACCTATTTGGCATCACGAACGCATCGATAGAGATCGATGGAACCGACACTGAAGGACTGCCAATACAGCGCTATAGCTTTGGGATCCATGAGGGCTCACCATCTCTAGAGTCTTTGCTGGATTCAGTCACCGTGCCAGCTCAATTGGAGACAATGTCAACCACATTCTCGGCCGGCTTTACGTACTTTCAAAGAAAAAAAAGTAAAGGCATCGGTTTGCGCGTTGAAAGCAACACTGACGCGCACGAATGTAGATGGCAGTTCTATAGCGAAGTGCTACGTGTCCAATGGAGGCACGAAGGCAGAGATCTAGACGACCTTAAGAGACTTTACAACGACTTACTGCGGGAAATGATGAAGTACCTTGAACAAAGTCAATCATAGACTATGCGGGTAGCAGTTAAGCGTTTGCCAGAGAAACTGCATTGAACATGGTCAAACGTCTTCAGTCATTTTCGATACTTCACGATCTGGGCCATTGATGGCTCCTGGCAGCAAGACGTGAAACCGTCGTGGTGTTGCCGGTTAGTCTTTAGCGCTGGTAGATTTTCAAGACGAACGCTTTGGCCACTAGACGACGTCTACACAACTTGCTAAGTGTAATCGCTGCCAGCCGGCTTACGCGCGGCGGGTTGGCCTTGGCCGCGATCTTTCTTGTCGGCTCCACCGGTTTTGTCCTCATTGAGGGCTGGAGCTATTTCGACGCTGTCTATATGACAGTGCTCACTATGACTACTGTAGGGTATGAAGAGTTGCGGCCTCTCTCGCCGCTCGGTCGTTTCTTCAATCTGTTCGTCATGCTGGCCGGCGTGGGGTTGATGCTCTACATACTTACCGTTACCGTGCAGACCGTGGTAGAGGACGAGGTGCTCAGAGTATTCATGCGGAGGCGACGAATGAAAAAGAAGATCGATGCGGTTGAAGCCCATTTCATACTCTGTGGTTTCGGCAGAGTGGGCCGTGAAGCCGCCGCCGCGATTCACGGAGAAGACGTGGACGTTGTCGTCGTTGACAGCACTGAAGCCGCCATAGCCGCTGCGGAGGAGGACGGTCTCCTCGCCATCTGCAAAGATGCCACCCACAATGCGACTCTCCTCGAAGCGGGGATTGAACGTGCCCGGGGCCTCATCGTCGCAACCGGCAGCAATAGCGACAATGTTCTGATTACGCTCACCGCAAAGGCCATCAACCCCAATCTCACCATAGTCGCCCGCGCCGATGCCGTCGAAACCAGAGAGAAGCTCAGGTTGGCGGGCGCAACCGGGTCGTCACGCCCTACAGCATTGGCGGGCGGCGCATGGCGCTCTCAGCCATCAAGCCGCTCGCGGCAGACTACTTCGATAGTCTCGTGGATCGCGCCAGCGTCAATCCCCGAATCGCCGAGATAGCCGTCGTGCCCGGCTCGATGCTCGTGGGAACAACCATTACCGGACTAGATACAGGGCATCAAGTTCGAGTGCTCGCGGTAAGCAAGCAAGACGGCAGGTTGCTGCTCACACCGGATGACGAAACGATCATGGAATCGGGCGATAGGGTTGTGCTGGTGGGGCACGACGAGCAACTGCGGCACTTGGAACACGAAGCCTGACGCGGTCTTTCTCATCTCGCGCTCGTGGTGGCGCTAGTCCGCTGAATCCTTGCTTCTCTGCGCACACGAGGCGCTCGAATCTCAAGCGCGGAACGGTGTTTACCCACCTTGCACTTTGTGCCGTCGATCTATGGGGCAATCCTCTTGCCGGCCCCACTAACCGGGTCTCATGCTGAGCGACTCGTGCCGCTGGACTAGCCCTGACGCGCCTGTTCTGTTGTGGTAGCATTTTTCTCGCAATGGAATGTCTGGCGGCCCTTATTGGTGGCCTTAGAATGTACATTATCCAACTATAAGAGATGCTGCCGTTGGCAGAGTCGTGAGAGCCCGCCAGCAGGGCCCGGTAGGGTGCGGTACTGCTACCTCCTGGCAGACATCCGAGCAGCCGCGCCGTTCCTTAGGGTGTCTTGCGGCAAGATCGGTTACTAAGGATTTGCAGTAAGCGCACTCCGCTCAATTCCTTTGGAAGATCCATAGTGACCTACAACTTGCAAACACTTCGGGGCGACCTATTCGGCGGCATTACCGCTGCCGTGGTGGGCCTGCCGGTAGCGTTGGCCTTCGGTGTGGCGTCCGGTCTGGGAGCGCTTGCCGGCATTTACGGGGCAATTGCTGTCGGCTTCTTCGCGACCGTTTTCGGCGGAACGAAGTCTCAAATCTCGGGTCCCACGGGCCCCATGGCCGTGGCCATGGCGGTTATCGTCACCACCCACGCCGACACCCTGGCCGAAGCTTTCACCATCGTCATCATGGCCGGCCTCATACAGATCCTGCTGGGCGTGATGCGCATCGGCCGCTTCGTCGCCTTTACGCCGTATTCGGTGATATCCGGGTTCATGTCCGGCATCGGCATCATCATCATGCTCTTGCAGACTCTGCCGTTCCTGGGCGCGACCGGCGCCACGGGCGGACCGGTTGGGGTCGTTCGGGCCTTGCCGAACGCAATGAGCAACGTCAACTTTAGTGCGCTCGCCATTGCCGCCGTGACCCTCGTGGTAGGCGTGCTGTGGCCCCGGCAATTGCGGAGATATTTTCCACCCACATTGGCGGCCCTCGTTGCCGGTACGCTGCTCGGCGTGCTGTGGTTAACGAACACACCGGTCATTGGCGAGGTTCCTACCGGTTTGCCGCAAATTGAACTGCCGGTGTTCTCCCTCTCCTTATTGGTCAGAGCCATAGAACCCGCATTGATCCTCGCGCTGCTCGGCTCCATCGACAGTCTGCTCACCTCCCTGATCGCCGATGCTATGACCCGCACTCGTCACGACCCAAACCGCGAGTTGGTAGGCCAAGGTATCGGCAACGTGGTTGCCGGGTTAATTGGAGGACTGCCCGGCGCGGGAGCCACCCTGGGGACGGTGGTGAACATCCGCGCCGGCGGCCAGACGCAAGTATCGGGAGCGTTGCGGGCGGCAATCCTGCTGGCGCTCGTGTTGGGTCTCGGCAAGTACGTGGAGGCAATTCCCCACGCGGTACTTGCCGGCATCCTGATGAAGGTCGGCTGGGACATCATCGATTGGCGATTCATCAAGCGGATTCACCGCGTCCAGCGGGAGCACCTGCTGGTCATGCTGATCACCCTGGCGCTCACCGTCTTCGTTGACCTCGTCACCGCCGTCGCCATCGGCCTGATTGCTGCCGGCATGGCCGGCGCGCGTCAGTTCGAGCGCTTGGAGCTCGATAGGGTGATCTCCGTGCCGTTGCTGGACCAGAGTTTCCTTGCGAGTGAAAAGAGCGATGAAGAGGCGGATGCCTTCTCCGCGCGAGTGGGCCTGGTGGCGCTCAGGGGTAGCTTCTACGTCGCCTCCTCGAATAAGCTAATCAATACCATCAGCGTGGATATCCGCGACCACGAGGTCGTGATTCTCGACTTCTCCGATACGGTCTACGTAGACGACAGCGCCGCACTGGTGGTCGAGCAAATGATCGATAGCGCTATCGCCGAGGACACCGAGTGCATCATCATGGGCCTCACCGGCTCGCCCGCCGCGACTCTGCGGGCGCTCAACGTTCTGCACCGCGTCCCCGCCGCGCACTTTGTCAAGAGCCTCGACGAAGCTAAGAATATCGCGCAACGGCTTCTGGACAAGTAAACTTCCTATGTACGCGACCGCTTGTTTCCCCGCGTAGCAACAGTCACGGGCGCCGTGTGAAGATGGATTCCCCCGTGCGCGGGAATTCACGGATACGTGTCAACACAACCTAGTGGAAGAGTGGGGCTACGAATCAGCAGTTCAGCCATAGCGCGGACTACTGCGATGCGGAGTTTGCTCACCGGCTGCACTAGCATGAGCCAAAAAGCGTCCACTGGTATACTAAATCCGTAGCGACGCGGCTTGGGCATGGTGGCCTGACTCTTCCTGGGGTACGCACGCCACGCCGCACCCTGAGGATCGTTACCCTCCCTCACCATGGATGGCGTCGCCTCGCACTTTCGACCAGCGATTTATGCGATATTCTCCCTGAATACAGAAGAGAAGAAGGGACCAAGCGAGTCGCTCCGGTCGCGCGAAACTGAGTGGGCCTGTGGTTCAAGGAGCGACAGGCGCATTCAATTCATCTGCTAGAGGTTTGCATGCCTACCCAGCAAGAGCCGTTCACTCTGTCCAAGTTTAGTCTCAACCGCAATACTACCCAGATAAATCTATGCATGCTGCTGCTTATCCTGCTGGCGGTTTTGGGCATTGTATTGACCAACCACTCCTTCAATAGTGTTGCCGAGAGTCAGAGAATCCTGTTGGAGGCCAATGAGGAAAGGGCAAAGGCGCCGCCTGCCGACGTCAACGCGCCGAGCACAGACGTGAGCGCCTCAGCCGCTGGCGCGATGGATGAAGCGGCACAGGCGATCTCAACAGGACGAACTCGGCTGCTCATAGTTGGCGCTGTTGCTATTCACCACGTTCATCTTGATACGCATTGGGATACGCTCGGTGGCATTGGAAGTCTGGATACGCCGCATGGGCGCAGGCGATCTGGACTACAGAGTCGAGCCAACGGGCCGCGATGAAATTACCGAATTGACATTCGCGCTCGAGGAACTGAGAAAACGCTCTGTCAAGGCCATGCAGTTGGACCTTGTCACAAAACTCGCCGATGATCTTCAGGCAAAGAATGAGGAACTCGAGAGAGTGCTAGGAGAGCTGCAGCAGGCGCAGGATCAAATCCTCATGCGAGAGAAGCTAGCGGAGCTGGGCGAGTTAACCGCTGGCGTCGCGCACCAAATCAGAAACTCATTGAACTTCATGAAGAATTTCTCCGAAGCGTCGGAGGAAATGCTCGCCGACCTGAAGGAGACGCTCGACGAAACTGCGGACGAACTGAATGCAGATACGCGCGCGCTCATAAACGGCATTTCCGATGACCTTGCGAGCAACCTGGAACGCATACGCTCCCACGGCGACCGCGCAGATCGCATCGTTCGCGACATGCTAATGCTCGGACTGGGCGGCGGCAGTACCCAGGCCGTCGACATAAACGAGCTACTTAGCGACCGCGCCCAACTCGCCGTCCACAGCGCCCGTGCGCTCGACCCGGACTTTCACTTGGATCTGTGGGAGGAGTTCGATCCAAACGCGGGCACAATTCTGGCCGACCCCGATAGTCTCGGCCGCGTGTTCTTGAATATAGTCGGCAATGCATGCCACGCGACTGCTGAGAAACACCGCATGGTGCAGGGCGAAGGAGACACGCAGTATATCCCCTCCATTTTGCTCAAGACCGAACGCAAAGAGGATACGATAGAGATACGCATTCGGGACAACGGCGTCGGCGTGTCGCCTGAGACACTCGAGAAGATCTTCAACCCGTTCTTCACTACAAAACCATCAGAAAAAGGGACGGGCCTGGGACTGAGCATTTCAAGCGATATTGTGCGGGAGCACGGGGGATCCATTACGCCCAAGTCTGTGCAAGGCGAATACATGGAATTGAAAGTCACGCTCCCGGGATGACGACAATATCCTCCATGGAGACCATCGGACGAAGGGGGCTGGCCCGCGAACTCTTCGTCCGGTGGTCGTACTTCTAGCAAATGGACGAGAGTTTGGAGATACGAATTCGAGAGGGCGGTCCGATAGATGCCGGTGCCATCGCACGAGTCCACGTGGACACGTGGCGCACCGCATATGCCGGCATCCTGCCGGCCGAATTCTTGGCCGGCCTCTCGTATGCGGATAGAGAGCAAATGTGGCAGCAAGCTCTCACAGCAGACCGGCCCGCTACGAGCATGCTTGTAGCGGAAACCGAAGAGTGCGAAATAGTCGGATTCGCATACGGCGCCCCGGAGCGTGAAGGCAACCTACTCTACCGTGGGGAGCTTTTCGCCATCTACGTGCTGAAGGGACATCAACGCAGGGGCGTGGGTCGCAGGCTTTTCTCGGCGATGGCCCGTCACTTCATCAGTCAGAACATAGATTCAATGCTGCTGCGGGTACTCAAGGACAACCATCCGGCCCGGCAATTCTACGAATTGATGGGAGGAGAGTACGTCGAGCAAAAAACCATCACAATTGGCGGCACAGACCTTATAGAGATGGCCTACGGCTGGAAGGCTATAGAAGACCTGACTGCCGGGTGAAAGGCACTCGACTCTGGCGAGTATTGAACAAGCATAGTACTTACTCGCCGCCCTGGTGCGAGTAAACCAAATGAAATGCGCTGCAAACCTCGGATCAAGGCAAGTGATATTGTTCTAGGAAGGCCTCTTGGCATTGCACATTAGATTATTGACAGTCACAGTAGGTGCTATTTGACCTATGTTCTTGCCCTGAACTTCCGGGGGGCCAGCGCAGCCTGCCTAATTGTCTAGGCCAGACTAAGGGAATTAAACCAAGTTTGCTTGGGGTGCGCCTATGTTAATGATCTGTTTGCGTCTAAGCCACTAGCCTTGTAACCAAAACGAGAGATAAGGAATGGACAAAATACCCAGAGCAACTCGGCAGGCAGATAATGATTCGGTATATCGACAACCAGCGAAAACCCCAAACATAAAGACGGACAAAGTCACGCCCGCGGTCGAAGGTTACTTTCGCATCCCGGCAGTTTGGATAGGCGAAATGCCCGAAAGCGCGTCAATCCTAAAGTTGAATCCCCAAGTCCATCACGCTGTAGTCGTTGAGAAAGACTTGTGCTCTAGCATCAAGGTACGAGTGCAGCGCGACGGTACCTTTTTGTTTGATTTCTCATCGTGGACAATTGCTCCTCAAACCTTGATTCCCGGATATGACACTCCTGGACCGGGAATACCTCACAGAGCACCCAAGGAAACGGAGGATGCAGTCCTAGATTCCGAGAGGTTCGCAGTTCTAAGAGCTCAAGCAATGAATGTCCATCAGTTGTGCCTAGCAACCTCAGAGTGGTTGCTCACGCGAAGTAGCAGCGGGATGGGCCTGCCCGTCACTGCAGCGGACACACTAAAGGGACTAACGTTCGATGACTGCATTCGGTATGGACACACCATCTATGGACGTGCCCTTGAACGCAATGTTCTCAACAATAGTTACGGAATACCTCGTCAACAACCCTATGCCCGCCGGGTTCTAAACACTGAGGTCGTTACCCACTCCTTGGAGTTGTTCGACCAAATACTCTTGTTTAATGACGCTGCTTTCATTCAGATGGTCGAGGCAGCGTATCTCGCCGGAGGTAGATTCGCTGAAGGGCGGTTGGGAGAGGCGATAACTTTGGCATGGGCGGTATGCGAGCAACTCGTCTCCACTGCTTGGGAGAGGCTACTGAATGACACGACAGGTTCGGATCGTATGACAGGCCCGCGGAAGAAAAAACTCAAGGGGCGGGACTACACTGCATCAGTAATGACGGAAGTATTGGAGTTGGAAAACAGAATTAGACATGATCTTTACAGCCATATCGAGGAAGCTCGCAGGGCTCGAAACCGGTGGGCACACGAATTGCAGGAGCCAACCAATGGTCAAGTAATTCACGCAATTCGGGCCATTGAAGGTCTTTTCCAGGAAATCCATGGTATTCGGGTGTTACCTCAGTTGAATAGCCCAAGCCCAGGGGTGCCTGGTTGGAATGTTTGGATAAGGGAAGCAATGAAGAGTCGAGAGGAGGAATAGAAAGAAGCACAATTTAGTGTCGAGATCTGCTTGGCTCCAGTGTTCTTTGGAGAGCTTTGAACTTTGAGCCACGGTAATGTTTTAGCTGCTAGTTTCCATTTCTAGGGGCCAACATTGAGTAAGCCATTTTTCCATGGCGACATTTGACGTCTCGCCATTAGCAGTTACTCAGAGCTAAGACCAAGATAGGTGGCATAGGACTTTAAAGACCTAGGTACCAGAGTAGCTGGACTTCCTTGGGAAACTCTGGATATGCGCCGACGTGTACCGCCCCGAGATAGCAGCCCTGCTTCGCATAGAACTTGCACGCCCGCACGTTGATGTTCTGCGTCTCGACCTTGAGTTGCCGACACCCTTTGGCCCGCGCCCATGCGGCGGCATGTTGGAACAAACGAGAGCCTACGCCCTCTCGGCGGTGGTCCGGATGAACGCGTAAGTCCCAAAGCACCGCCAGGTCGTCGCGTCCCTCCAGCATATCTACGCCGGGCGTATTCCAGGCGACGACGGCGCCGCCAAGCCGCGACCCATTCCTCATAGCTGCCAGGACCGCCCAATTCGCAAGATCCCAGCGTTTCAGCCACCGGAGGGGGCGTTCGCCGCCTTCATCGTAGTCTTTAACGTACGTCGGCCTTACTCGTTCTTCCGTAAGCCGCCAGCCGCCTAGACCTCGGTCAAGTTCCTCAACCCGATACTGCGAATCGACGGTGAACGAGATGGGAATGTCGCCGTAGCTGCCCAGCAGAGCGGGGGACTGTTCGAAAATCTCAATGGGCATGGCTTATTGACAAATGGTCCGCTCTAAGATTTAAGTGAGACTCACCGGGATGATGTTGCCAAATGCCCAGAGCGGACAAGATGCGCGTATCTAGCGCGAGCCTTTACCGGGAGCCTCTAGCGCAAACCCTCGACGTTCACCGTGATGATGTCCAACCCGTGATACTTCTGGTGCCGCACGGAGGACGCATAGTGCCAGAGCAAACGGAACGACACCTCGCGTTCGTCCGGTACAGGCGGCAGTTCGTTCAAGTACGCCAGGTGGTCTTCCACATTCTCGCCTTCCAGCGAGGTCACGAATTCCAGCTCTGCCGATCCGCCCTCCATGCGGGCGTTGATAGTCAAGCGCCGCGCCGCATCAGCAGCCTCGGCGCCGCCACTTTCCTGCAACAGGATTGCGAGCGTCTCCTCACCCGCCGAGGTCAATCGTTCGGCTGAAGTGTCATTCCACCCGCCCTTAGACGCGAACCCCAGCAGAAACTGTTCTATCTTCGGCAGAGCCCCACTCTCGAGGGCAACTTGCAGCCGCTTGCGCCGCGGCCGCGTGATTTCAAGGAATACCATCAAGAGAATTGCAACAATAGCGCCTGCGGTCATGCCATTGCTCAGCAGCACCCCCAGGAAACCTTCCCCGAGCAATTCAGGAAAGATCCATTTGCCCTGGACACCTGTACCGATCCAAAACGATAGGCCGATAACGGTAGCTTTGCGATGATCGATACCGTCCTGGATGACGATTCTCATGCCCTGCACGAAGAGCAACACGACAAGCACGGTAACGAAGGCAGCCGTCACAGGCAAGGGAATGGCGATAAGCAGGGCTGCAGCTTTTGGAAAGAATGCCAGTACGACGAAAATGACGCCGACAACAACGCCCACCCGCCGCGCGGCGACTCCTGTTACCTCGGCCAGTGAGATGCTGAATGAGTAGGTGGTATTCGGTACCGTCGCCAGAATACCGGACAACAAAATACCCACGCCGTCAGCATTCAACGCGCCCTGCACGACGCGAAAGTCCGTAGCGCGCGGGTTACGGCGGGATACCCGCTGGATCGCCACCCCGTCCCCGATGGTCTTGGTTGCCCCAACCAAGGTAACCACGACGAATGCGGGCAGCAACACCCAAAACTCAACACCGGGAGTAATATCAAGTCCCGGCCAAGAGTCAAAAGGCACGCCGATCCACGGCGCATCCAGCATTTGTTGAAAATCGTAAATTCCAAAAGGAATGGACACGAGGCATCCCACCGTTATACCGATGATGGGCGACCAAAGCCGCCACGTTGGCGGTGCGCGCATCACCATCCCCGCCACAACAACGAGGGTAACTAGGGCCACCACCGGAGCAGCAGCTTGCGGCGACCCTTCGGGCACGACCTTGAGCGAATCAAATACAATCGGCATCACCGTGGCCGCGATCAGCATGATCACCGTGCCGGTCACAGTCGGCGTGAAAATGCGGCGCAGCAATGAGAGGCGCGCCGCCAAAAGAAACGGGAAAAGCGACGATACAACGATCAGGCTCGCCATTGTGGCCGGACCCGCGAGCCTAAGCGCCGCGACGCAAACGGCGATGAAGGCTCCTGACGTGCCCATCATTAGCACGTGCCCTGACCCGAACCGACCGACCCGCACGGCCTGAAGCACGGTGGTGGCTCCGCTAACGAGCAAAGCCGCAAACACGGCCCACTTCATGAATCCTTCAGACTGGCCGGCAATCCGGGACACAATGACTACGTTCAACACTATCTGCACTAGGATTAGGATGGCAGCCTGAACACCGGAGCCAATGGTAACTAAGCGGGGAGGTTTCTCATCGGGTTCGTAGCGGACGTTTTCGTTCGCGCTTTCCGCAGCCATGAGTTACACCTCGCTCCACATTGCCCAACGCCCACTGCTGCAATGGGCCTAAGTTTACTGTGCTGCGAAATTCTCGCGTGGAGAATCCACGATAGTTAGCCGGTCGAGCGACCCACATGGGCCTCCAAAGGACCTCAGACACGTCGTACAGTCGGCTTGGCAGGATCGTATCCTCCGAATCTCTCCCAACTAGAGACCTTTGCGTAACTTCTGGCCAGCGGCGCAAGAATTACTCCCTCTCCCGCCGGGAGAGGGGACTTTCTCGATGCGGCAAGGGTTATGCAAAGGTCTCCAACTAGGCCGGGAATACCGTGCCGCGCACTGCTGCACACGTTCGCGCACCCCCTCGCCTATGAAGAGGCCTAAAGAAACCTTCGCCCCGTTTTGCAAATGACCATGAATTGCAGTTCACATGACGTCAGAACCCATCCCAACCGGGCAGGGCAGCAGCCTGCCGGATCCACTCGGCCATCTGCTCTTCGTCGAATTCACCCTCGTGGATATCGACCCAGCGCGGGTCCTTGACCTTGCCTGAACCGGGTGGAACGGGTTCCAGCGACGCACCTTGCAAGAAAGTCACCTTTACGTAACGGGGGAAAACGTGGTAACTCACCAACCAACCCTGGCCCTCGATGCCATAGAAGGGCGAATTCCATCACACGGCCTTGCGCACGTTGGGCACCTCGCGCGCAATGAGCGCGTCAAGGCGGCGGCCTAGATCGCTTTTCCAGCCTGGCATGGCCGCGATATAGGCCTGCACGGGAGCATCGCCGTCGGCCTTGGCAATCTGAGGGTTGCCGCCTGAGAGGAGGACCGGCTTTGCGCCGGACCACTTGGCAACGGCCTTCTCTGCAACCTTCGTTAACTTCCTGGACGCCATTTCGTCCATCACATCCACTCTAATCCCCGCTCTGTGCGGCTGAATGGGTCGGAATAGAGTGTGAAAGGCATTTCTAGGTGGGCGTGACAGGACTCGAACCTGTGACCTCACGGATGTGAACCGTGCGCTCTAACCAGCTGAGCTACACGCCCTTAACGTTAATGAAGCCTCGCAGGCTTCATTAAGTACAAACCACCGGACTATCTCCTCCGGCAACATTGAGGATTGCCGTAAGTATAGGGCGGAATTTCCGCCTCTGTCAAGCGAATGACCGCTATCCAGGTACAGCTTAGGTGTACCAACTTGTGCTTCCTAAAAAATCGCTAAGAACCACCTGCGTCTCGACGCAAAAGGACTAGGCGCATATACGATTTCGGCATAAGATTAAAGTGTAAGGAGAATTTTTCAAGAGTTCCGGCCGGCTTCGCTCATAGTGAGTACCACATAATGCGGCCGAACAATACCGCAAGCGGGAGGATTCGCATGCGACGCTTCACCCGTACACCCTACTACAGCGGGCCCGACGATCCCGAGCGCAATGAACTTAGAGGCACTTTGCGGCTCGGCGAGACGGTCGTCATCGAGACGGTCGGCGGCCACGACCAAGACCTGAAGATAAAAGGCGAACTCAAGCCCGGCGCAGTCATGGAAGTCGGCACGCCGCGCTACTCACGGCCGGGCGGGCCGTTCTTCATCGAGGGCATCGAGCCGGGAGATTGGGTGGCAATCGAAATCCTGGATATGGAGGTGGGTCCCTACGGCTTTTATCGCAACGGCGGCCCCATCTGGGGCAGCGTGCGCCTCATCGCGCCCGTCCGCGACGGACTTGTGCACTTTCCCCCGGACTTCGTGGTGCCGGAACGCCCCATGGTGGGCGTGGTGATGCTGGAATCCGTTGACCCCTATGAGATCGACCACGGCGGCAACATGGACTTCAATTCAACGCGCCCCGGCAGCACCGTGCACATTCGCGCGCAGAAGCCCGGCGGCCTGCTGACCCTGGCCGACGCCCACGCGCGCATGTCGGACGGTGAACTCACCGGCACCGGCGTAGAGATAGACACGGCCGTGAAGATTAGAGTCGACCGCTCGCCGGGATTCTCGACCTCTAGCCCTGTGGTCGAGACCACGAACGTGGCCGAGTGCGCCGAGGAATACCTCACCAGCGGTCAGGGCCGGACCTGGACGGATGCCGTGCGCGCGGCGTGGGTGGATATGGTGGGCCTCATCGCCGATCGCTACGATACGACCATGGAACACGCCAATCTCATCGTCGGCACCATCGGCGACGCCCGCCCCGGCTATTCCGCAGGCGACATGAACCACCGCGGCAGACCGACCGAAAGCGCCTACGTCACCTGCCAGATCGCGGTGACGAAAGAGCTCCGCCGCACCGGCAAGCCGTTTCGGGCATAGGCGAGCGGTTTTTCAATAGCGGCAAGGCGCTTCTTCTGCAATAGTCGCTCTAGACATCTGCTAGCGAGTACTGCGGACTAGCGCCTGGGCCGGTCGCCGTGCTGTTGCCGCGACTGCGGGCGGGACCGCAAGGGTCTGCCTAGCGCGGAGACAGCCCTAACCCTTCTGGCTGGTCCCACGCAGCACCCAGCCCAGCACTGCTACCACCACAACTATGAGGAGTACGAAGTTCAGCCACGCGGGAATGAAATCCCACAAAGAGCTTGCCGCGGGTGTGGGTGCGTCGGCCACGGCGGCCTGCGTGCGTGTACGCTCAATCCGGTAACCGGACTGTCGATAGGGCTCGATTGTTCCCGGCACAGGTACTTGGCCCTCGCCAAGTTCGTCAATGTCTGCCTGCGCCAGCTCCAAGGGCCGTGTTCGGCTGCAAGGGTGCGCGGTTACACCGTCATAGGAGTAGACTAGCCATTCCTGTCCGAGATAGAACTCCACCCCGCAACTGCCACTCCACCATGCCGTCTCGACGAACATGGTGGCATAGGCCGGGCCTTTCCAGACGGCGTAGACTTCAAACTCAACCGATATGTAACCGCTGAGCAGAGCGGGCTCTCTCTCCCTGCCGCCGCCATCGCTTATGTGCACGACTTTACCGGAGAACACTTTGGCGCTCTGCGCCAATGCCACAGATGGGGAGGGCGTATCCCCGCACGAGCACGCATGTGCCTCAACTACGGCCAAGAGGAAGCAAAGACCGGTCAAGAGCACCGATGCTGAGATTCGTAGAGTGTGAACGGTTGTCCTCATCATCTAGCTAGGTCTCTGTTATGCACAGCGGTGGCACTTGCCGAATTCCAGCGTGCTCAGTCTCTGGCTGTGCTTTCTCGGTGAAAAGAGTTCGGTATACCGGTGAGCCACTAAAGTCGTAAGAGCGCAATGCCATCGACTTTATGGTTCATTGTGTCGTGCGTTAAGAATGGTAGCCCAGCTACCTCAGTGTGTCGACGACAAAGGCACGTGAGACTTTGCCCACTACTCCCGACCGCGATAGTTGTAACGCAGCTTCGGGTAGACGGTCTGGATAGGTTTCTCGCCTAGCTGGTGACAGAGTTACCGGTCGCAGAACTCCATAGTTAGCCACCTCATCCTGTGGGATACTGCCGCTGCCAATTCAAAACCGACATAGTGTAAAGTCGTCAAAAGTAAACACGCAGGTTGCGCGACGTTACCCGCATCTAATACATTGGATGTTACGAGCAGTTCGACTGGCAACGACAACGCAAGAGGGCACACGATGGATTACATGGGCTACGGTATCGAAAATGAATTCCTCCAAGGGGTGCTAGATAGTTCATCGGACGGGAGTACACAACTTCCCGATTTTCAGCGAGGCTGGGTGTGGGACGACGAACACGTGCGGAGCCTTCTCTCAAGCATCACCCTCGGATACCCTATCGGTGCGGTCATGATGCTTGAGGTCGGCAGCGATAGCGTTCGCTTCAAGCAACGCCCGCTTGAGGGTGCGCCGGGGCCAAAGCAGGAGGCCGAGCGGCTGATCCTAGACGGCCAGCAGCGGATAACCTCGCTGTTCCAGTCTCTCCGTCCTGACCAGCCAGTTCACACCCGCGACCAGCACGGACGAACAATCGAGCGCTGGTACTACATAAGGATGGCGCTGGCTCTTGACCCGATTGCTGATCGTGAGGACGCGGTGGTCTCGCTGCCCGCGGACCGTCAGATCAAACGCTTTGGGCGCAAGGTCGAAGAGGACTACTCGACTCCCGATCTAGAGTATAAGGCGATGCTTTTTCCGCTGTCCCAGGCATTCGACTCGAGCGACTGGCGCGTGGGCTTCGAAAAATACTGGGATTACGACAGAGAGAAGATAGAACTGTGGAACGAGTTTGAAAAGAAGATCGTCAAGCGCATTCAGCTGTACCAGGTGCCAGTAATTGAGCTTGGAAAGGACACGCCGAAACAGGCTGTGTGCCAAGTATTTGAGAAGGTGAACACTGGAGGCGTGACACTAACCGTTTTCGAGCTGCTAACCGCAATCTTTGCAGCTGACGACTTCCAACTGCGGCCAGACTGGGAGGAACGGGAGCGCACGATCCACTCCCAGTCGATACTCGCTGGCGTGTCCAATACGGACTTTCTTCAGGCTATAACGCTGCTCGCGACCCTGGAGCGGCGGCGGGTTGCCATCCGAGATGGCACGGGCGCGGACCGGGTGCCGGGAGTGGGGTGTAAGCGCGCAGACATTTTGCGACTTAGTCTTGACGAGTACCAGGGGTGGGCGGATCCACTGATGAAAGGCTTCGAGAGGACGGCGCGCTTCCTCCACGGGCAGCGCCTTTACGACGCGAAGTTTCTGCCCTATGGCAGCCAGTTGATCCCGATGGCCGCGATTCTCACAGTACTGGACAGTGATTGGGAGCCGCAGCCTGCTAGGGAAAAGCTCGCGCGCTGGTATTGGTGCGGCGTCCTTGGAGAATTGTATGGTGGTTCAGTTGAGACGCGGTTTGCCCGTGACCTTCCAGAGGTCGCGAAGTGGATTCGAGACGAAGGGCCAGAGCCAGGGACGATCTATGACGCTGAGTTCGCTCCGACCCGACTGCTTACACTGCGCACCCGAAATAGCGCGGCATATAAGGGTATTTACGCACTGCTTTTGCGCGAAGGCGCTTGTGATTGGATCACTGGCGAGGAGTCGTCGATACAGGGCTACTTCGACGAGAGGATTGACATTCATCACATCTTTCCCCAGAGATGGTGCCGCGAGCAGGGGATAGAGGCAGCGCGCTGCGACTCGATAGTCAATAAGACGCCCCTCACAGCACGAACAAATCGTAGCATCGGCGGCCAGGCGCCTGCGGCATACCTAAATCGCATCACATCGGAAGGCGTTTCGCAAGACTCGTTGAGCACCTACCTAGACTCGCATCTCATTGACCCCGAGCACTTGTGGTCAAGCGATTTTGATCGACACTTCCGCGCTAGAGAGTCGGCTCTTCTCAATGCAATCAGGAAGGCGATGGGAAAGCCTATCTCATCCGAAATGGTTGAGGAGTACGATGAAACGCCGGTCGATTACGAACTTGTGCGGGAAGATAGTATGGAGCTGGAGGGCATTCTTGGTTGACAGATCTCTCTATACATCACTTGCTCTGAATGAATAGCGAAATGCATCAGAATTATCCGTTGCCCATTTACGTGGTCTGTTTTGGGTCTGCAAGCGAACGGTCTCATCTGTTGACTTTAGGGGCCACCACGAAGGTGCCGGCAGTGGTGACGCCAGCGGTGTGGTCAGGTTCTCGGGCTCTCGCATGTGGCGGCATGCCAAGCTCTGCCACACGGTTAACTTGCTTTGATGAAGTCGGCGGTCATCTCCGCCATAGCAAGCACCGTAAGGTTGAGGTTCGCCCGTACCGTATCGGGCATAATCGATGCGTCGCTAATGCGGAGTCCCTCGACGCCTTGAACCTTGCCGTATTGGTCCACCACAGCCAACGTGTCGTTTGCGGGCCCCATTTTGCACGTGCTCGATACGTGGTGGGCAGTTACCACCTCACGCTGCATCCAGGAATCCAGGGCATCGTCGTCATCCAGGACTTCGTCTGAGGGCGCAAACCGCTCGTCGACTATCTCACCGAAGGCCGCATGCTTGAACAGGTCGGCGCACGTCCTGAGGCTTTCACGGAGCCGTGAACGATCGTAGGGGTCGTCCAGCAGGTTGAAGTCGAGGTAAGGCGAGTGCCTGGGGTCGTCAGATTGGATGCGGAGTTCGCCCTGGCTCAAGGCCAAGTAGAGGCACAGGCTGACCCCTATGCCTACCGGATTTTGCTGATCCACACCCCGCATGGGCCTTGCCGCCGCGTAGTTGCCCATGTAAATGACCAAGTCATTCTTGAAAGGCGAACCCGAGGCCGTAAACCGTAGGGTTACAGTACCCGTTGCGACCTGATCGGTGTTCAAGGGGAATCCTGCACGCGTGCGCCAGGCCATTGGCACGTCCGGGTGGTCCCGAAGATTGCGCCCAACGCCAGGGAGGTCTTGTACTATGGTTATCCCCAACTGCCGCAACTGCGCCGCCGGTCCAACACCCGAGAGCGCAAGGATATGTGGCGAGCCGATAGCGCCGGCACAGAGGATGACTTCCTCGCCATAGACGGTAAACTCTTCATGGCCGCTGATTACGCGCAGTCCTACCGCTCGCTTGCCCTCGAAGATGATCCGGTGGACGAGGCAGTGGGGCCTGACGGTCAACCCCGGTCGCGTGCGCACGGGGTTAAGGTAGCCGATTGCCGTACTCACCCGCACGCGGCCGTCAATGTTAAATGCTAGTGGCCCAACGCCGGTGGCGTCGGGGTGATTGTGGTCCGGGCAGTCGGGGAAACCGGCGTCTCGGCATGCCTGATAGAAGGCGTGCTGTTGCGGCCCCCATTCGTCAGGCCGGTACCGACGGCAACTGATAGGACCGTCCGAGCCATGGAATTCATTTTGGAAATCCTGGTCCGCCTCTAACTTTCTCAGGTAGGGCAAGACCTTTTCGAACTCCCATTCGGGGTTTCCCCACGCTGCCCAACGCTCGAAGTCCTCCGGCATACCTCTAAGAAACTGTGCATCGTTGATAGCGCTGGAACCGCCGGTTACCTTGCCGCGCGGGACGTCTATCTGGGCTGCATCCGTGGCCCTGGCGCGAAAATCCCACAAGTGGCCGCTAGCCCAGAGCGAGGTGTCGATCCCGTAGGCGTACTTTACCGCGTCCGGCATCGAATCCAGCGCGGGATAGTCCTCCCCGGCTTCGAGAAGCAGAACCGACCGGTGACGATCTTCGGTCAATCGGGCCGCCAAGACCGCACCTGCCGAGCCCGCCCCGACGACAATGTGATCGTATTGCTTCCTCATACTGAAATGACGGTCGCCTTCGTGCGCTCCTGTCCGGTTGGATGGCCTTCGCGAGCGAGTAAGGTATCGGCGGACGCTCGCCGGGATTCTGGATTCCTACTGGGAAAGACCTCTCTTACCTTCAGACTTTCCCAGCCAGAACCGGGATAGCAAGGGGTTTGAACCTCAACGCATCTAAGCACGAAGTTCCAAGCGCGGCTGCAGTAGTCGTTCCGGCACGCTAGTTTCGTGCATAAAGTCAACCAGGAAACGATGAATTTCTCTGGCATCGTCTCGATGCGTTCCGATTATGTTCTCAAGCTGATTCGGATCGGAATTCAGATTGTATAGTTCCGATAGACCGGCTTGCGGGCTATAGAGCAGGCTCCATTCTCCCGCCGTGATGGTGGTCACCGGATAGTCTGAAAGGGTACGGAGCAAACTGTCAACAGATTGAACCGGATCGCCAGGGTTGGCAAAGGGAATGCTGCTTACTACGTATTCCCGTCCTGGCAGTGCAGTATCTTGCATCCCAGACACTAGGGACCTGCCTTGGACGTAGGCCGGAATCTCTACGCCCATCAGATCAAGTACGGTCGGCATGACGTCGACCGCGGAACTAAGGCCTTTGTATACTCCCGGGCATATGCCAGGCACGTAAACCAGAAGCGGCAAGTGGACAAGCTCCTCGTAGAGGGGAGAGTGGGTCCACGTTGATCCCGGCTCGCCATAGGGCCGCAGGCTCCCGTCCGGGTACGTATCCGCGTGCATCTTGCCGAAAAGGCCGCCATGCTCCCCAAAGCAGAAGCCATGGTCTGTGGTAAAAATGATGGCAGTCGTGTCCGTCAAGCCCATGTTCTCGACGGACTTCAGCAAGAAACCCAGCCATGTGTCGACCATAGTGACTTCACCACAATAGGTGGCGTGACCTTTCCGCACCTGCTCCTCGCTGTAGCCCGGCGCGTCATGCCAGTTTCCATACAGCGGCAGCACCAATTCACCGTCGTATCCGGGCCAGTAGAGCTCTGTATAGTAAGCCGGCGCATCCCAAGGTTCATGCGGGTCCCAGGTGTCTATGTAAAGAAAGAAGTCCTCTTTGTAGTGTCGCTCCAACCACTGCATGGCAGTCATGAACGTCCGCGGGGCATTCCGGTCCGATTCGTTGCGCCAAGCCTCGCGGACGTCGAGGGATTCATTATGATAGCCGGGCTGAGGGATGAGGGACCACATGGTGTCCTGGCCCCTGTTCATGAAGAAGGACTGAAACCCCCGGTCGTAGTTCATTCCGTCCCGTAGATAGTAGGGGGTATCCACCGATGCCGCGGTATGGTAGCCGTGATCCGCCAGCACCTCCGCTATGGTGTCCACCCCCGCAGGCAGGGGCTCCCAACCCATGAAGGACATCGTCCAGCGCCCCGTATGATGGTCTGCTCGCGTGGGCATGGTCGGGAAGCCGGCAGCATAGTGGCCGTCGAACCTGACTGACCTGGCCGCCAGCGCATCGAGAGAAGGCGTTCGAATCGTAGGATTGCCGTAGGCGCCTACGTGGTCCCTGCGGAAGGTGTCGGCAACTATCCAGATGACATTCATCTTGGCCGCTCCTTTGACTTGCTCCCGACAAATGTACCACAAGCCACGAGAAACCGGCAGTTGCCGAGGAAGAGCGGTAGGGGTCATGCGCTCTTTCTCTTGGGAAGCTCCGTTGCGCACATTCGTCAGTCCGCCCTAGTCGCAAATGCTTGTTCACCCTGAGCACCAACCCGCTCGCCCTGAAAGTGTAAACGGGGGAAACGCGGCATGGGTGACATCCGGCATATGCCCACACTTCCGTGCATGCTTCGACAGGGCCCGAGCTTAGCCACGTCAGCACGACCGGTCGCCAAGCCCAGCACGATGCTCGGTTGTTGACCGTGCAAACCCATCACTCCGTTTAATGCGGCAATCGAAAGACCCTGGCTGGTGAATCCTTATCCCTGCAGCATCCATACCACCATGCGTACCCATTAGCCCCGCTGGCTCCCGGTTCTACGCGCCCGCTTCGCCCCGAGCCCAACCGGACTGAACGAATGGGACGATCTCGGTGGTGCGGCCCTGCTCCTGGAGGTGATCGGCGAGCGCGTGGGCGGTGTCCTTGTCTCCACACACGGTGAAGACCGTTGGGCCGCTGCCGGAGACATGGGCGTGTTGAGCGCCGGCCTGGATCAAGGCGTTTTGTGCTGCCGTGATCTCCGGCGCTAGCGCGCGGGCGGGGCGGGCGAGGGCGTTGTGCCAACCGGCTTGCGGTGAGAATGTGCCGCGCTGCGCCGCTGCTACAACGTCTGCGGTGGCGACGCCTGAGGTGTAGTCCGTGGGGCTTACGGCTTGGTAGACCGCCGCCGTGCTCAGCACGCGGGACAGCAGGACGAGCACGACCCAGTACTGTGGCACCGGCGGCAGCGGCGTAATGCGCTCGCCCCGCCCCGTGGCAAGCGCCGTGCCGCCGGTGAGAAAGAAGGGCACGTCCGAACCCAACGCCGCTGCCAGCCGCCGCTGTTCCGTTAGGGATAGTTGAAGATTCCACAGCCGGTTGAGCGCGACAATGGTCGCTGCTGCGTCGCTGCTGCCGCCCCCCAAACCGGCGGCCACTGGAATGCGCTTTTCCAGCCTGAGCGCGGCACCTGTGCGCACGCCGTACTCCGCTTGCAGCAGTCGTGCGGCGCGGTACACGAGATTGTCCGGCGTTGCCAGCGCGGGGTCGGAACACGTGAACGAGAGATCCGCCGCCGCCGATACCTCCAGCCGGTCTGCCAGTCCGACGGTTTGCATGACCGTGCGGACCTCGTGGTACCCGTCGGCGCGCTTGCCGAGGATTTCCAGAGTCAGGTTGATCTTGGCATAGCAGAGGAAAACCACGGGCGCCTCTAACTCATGAGAGCGTGCTTGAATCCCTTAATCACCACAGGGATGGCTGTGTACCGGCCATCCCTGTTTGCAATGCTCATCTCAATCCAAGAAGAGAAGTGGCCGCCCGGCCCCCCGCCTATCTCAAGGTTTCCAAGTATGCCACCAGGTGGGCAGCCTCTTCGGGATTGAGCGGCTGCGGAGACATGGCCGTACCGGGCTTGACGAGTTGCGGATTTATAATCCAGCGCCACTTATTCTCCGACGTATTATCAAGACTGCCCGCCAGCATCGGCCGCCGCGACCGATCGCCGATGCCGTCGAGGGCCGGGCCGGTGTCGCCGCCTTCACCCCGGATCTGATGACAAGCGATGCACCCTTTGCTCTCGAAAAGCTCTTGACCCAGCCTTGCATCACCCTGGCTCAGCAAGTCCGGCGGCACGGTGGGCAGCGGCCTGGGAGTGCGCGTAACTATGATTGCGGTAGGCCGAGGGGTCGGTGTCTGCTCCGGCGTGGCCGTTTCACTGGCTGCGCTTTGTGCGGAAGTGGACGTCGGCACCGGACTCGTCGCCACGGGCGGAGCCGTAGGAGGCACAGGCGTTGGCGTCGGTTCCGATCTATCCCACGGAAAGCAGCCCACGAAAAGAGCCGCCGCAAGCAACGCTCCCGCTAGCCCCCTGACAAGGCGCACCCGTCCGCGCATCATCCCTCGTTCCCTATGCATTGCGACACGCGAGAGTGAGCCAACAGCGTGCGTTACTCCCTACTTCAACGTCAAGAGGTATTTCACCAGGTGAGCGGCTTCTTCCCCATCCATTCCTAGGGGCGCCATCTCCGTACCCGGCTTTATTAGTTGCGGGAACTGAATCCAGCGCCAGATATTCTCCGGTGTATTCGCAATGTCTGCAGCCAGCATCGGTCGGTTCGCAGCATCGCCAATGCCGGCGAGTACAGGACCAATCTCGCCGCCGGGGCCGTCTTCCGCGATCTTATGACAGGCGACACAGCCCTTTTCCTCAAAGAGCTCTTCTCCCTCTTGGGCATCGGCGCGCTCTAGAAAGTCCTCCGGTGGCGGTGGAATCTCACCGGGAGGCGTACGGGTGGGGGTAACATCCGGTGCAACTCTCGTAGCTTCCGCTACGGGCGCAGGCGCCGAATCCGATCTATCCCACGGAAAGCAGGCTGCGGCCAGTGCCGATATGAGGAAAATCGCGATGATCGCCAAAGCCAAGCGCGCAAGCTTATGCATCAAGCCTCGCACCCTTTGCGTCCCGACGCATGAGACTCAGCCAACAGCTTGCCTTCTTCCCTACTTCAGTGTTTGGAGATATGCCACGAGGTCGGCGGCCTCTTGGCCATCCATCCCCAGGGGCGCCATCTCCGTGCCGGGCTTGATCTTTTGCGGGAATTGGACCCAGCGCCAGATGTTTTCCGGAGTGTTCGCAATGTCCGCGGCCAGCATGGGTCGGTTCGCTACGTCGCCAATGCCGGCGAGCACAGGACCAACCTCCCCGCCGGGGCCGTCTTCCGCGATCTTATGGCAGGCCACACAGCCCTTTTCCTCGAAGATCTCTTCTCCACGCTCAGCGTCACCCTCGCTCAGATCCACAATCACTTCAATAGAATCTGGGTCGACCGGGCCGGATGGAGTAGGAACTGGCGTGACTACGCTTGTATCAGGCGTTGGCGTTGGTGGTTCTTCATCCCAACTCCATGCTTCTCTTTCCTCACCACCACAACCAATAATCAATGCCATCGAGAAAAGAATCGCGACGAGCGCCAAAGGAACGCGTAAACGCCATCGCATCAAGAACCACTCCTTATTGACAGGTTGCTGATATTCGTAACCACCGCTTCGGCCCGGCGTTGGGTGTGACTTTCGCTTCACCCAAGCCACGATTCTAGCATAGCACCTTACCAGTGTCATGTTCCCATTGCCCAGCGCACGGCGCATCATTTACTATGCGATTAGCAGATTCAAGGAGTTTCACTACCAGACATCTTGACCCCCTTTGGCAGCCCCATTACAACCGCCGCGAGCGCAAATGACATCGTCGATTAGCACCGGCGTGGAGCGCGCGATCGAGCGGCGTCGGAAAGACCCGACGTAAAGATGAAGGTGGATTAAGTTCAAGACTATGTACCAGCAGGCTCAGAAACAATTCGGCCGCGCGGCTGAAGCCTATAGCCAAAGCGCGGTGTTTGCGGAGGGCGAGGACTTAGCCTGGCTGGTGGAGCAGGCCGGGCCTGATCGGCACGCCCGCGCTCTTGACCTTGGCACCGGCGCGGGACATGCTGCTTTCGCGCTGGCCCGCTGCGCGGGACACATCATCGGTCTCGACATTACGCCGCAGATGGTCGCGGCGGCCTGCCGCAACGCGCGCGCTCGCGGTATCGAGCACTTCCAAGCAAGCGTGGGCAATGCCGAGCGCCTACCGTTTGCCGATGAGAGCTTCTCTCTGGTCGTCTGCCGTTACACGGGACACCACTTCCACAATCCGGCGCGCGTCGTGCAGGAAATTGCCCGCGTCCTGACCGCAGACGGTCGGCTGCTGGTCGTCGACAACACCTCGCCGGAAGATCCTGCTACGGACCGCTGGATCAACATCGTGGAACAATTGCGCGATCCTTCCCACGTGCGCGAGTGGAGCAGAGACGAGTGGCAGCAATTCTTCCAGGAGGCAGGTCTCAGTTTTGCCGTGACACACACCTGGTTGAAGATGCTGGAGTTCGACGATTGGGTGGCCCGGCAGCAGACGCCGCCCGCTCAGGTGAGCGAACTGAGAGCGCTATTCGCCGCCGCACCGCCGCTGATTCGCGAGACGTTTGCCCTTGAACCGGCAAATTTCGGCTTGCTCACCCGTCTGATGGTGGGTCGAAAGCAATAGACGCAGCTACCTTGTAATAGTACGCACGCGAAGTTTACTCCAAGCGCGCAAGAAACGCGCCCGCGCAACACTACGGAGAAAGACAAAACCATGGTACGTATAGCCGTAATCGGGTGTGGCGCCATCTCGCACTCCCACCTGCGCAGCTATGCCGCGAACGAGGGGGCGCAAATCGTGGCCGTGGCCGATCCGATTCAGGCCGTGGCGGAGGCGCGGGCCCAGGAGTACGATACCAAGGCATACACTGACTACGCGAACATGCTGCGCTCGGAGGAACTGCATGCCGTCAGCATTTGTACGCCGCCACCCTCCCATCGCGCAATTGCCGAGCACGCAGCGGCGCGCGGTCTGCACGTGCTCTGCGAGAAGCCTCTGGCCATGAGCGTGAGCGAGGGCGAGGCTATGGTTGCCGCCGCCAGCAGCGCCAACGTCATTCTCATGACCGCTTTCTGCAACCGCTTCTATACTCCGATTGCGAAAGCCAAGGAGTGGATAGATGCCGGCAAGCTGGGCCCGCTGCACCACTTCCGTCTCCGGTTCGCGGGCGTTGAACTCATGGCCGGCACCTGGTTGGCGGACCCCGCCCGGGGCGGCGGCATCCTTTGGGAATCAGGTCAGCATTATGTAGACCTTTTCCGGTACTTGGTTGGGGAAATGAAGGAAATCTATGCCAAGGGCGGGGCCCTTGCCCAGGAAATAGCCGGTACCGATACCGTAGTATTCATGGCGGAGAGTGTGGACGGCGTGGTGGGCACTATGGAGGGAAGCTGGTCGTCGCCCCACACGGAGAAATGCGTCGAAGTCTACGGCGAACGCGGCGCTATCGTTATCGATTTCGAGACCGGCCGCAGCCGCTTTAGTCTGGACCACGTTACCGAGCGAGTTGAGACTGACATCGGCGGCCACGACCGCTTCTACCTGGAAATCAGCCACTTCCTCGACTGCGCGGCAGGCAAAGCCGCGCCCATCGTAACGGGTGAAGACGGCGTGAAGGCGATGCGCCTCATCGGAGCGGCCCGGCAGTCCATTGAGATGGGTCTGCCGGTCACCGTAGCGTGAAAGTTGTAGATAGCACGTCGCTCACGAGAAGCGTCACTGGCAGAGTGCGGCGCCTAGAGGTGCGCTCTTGAGCCGCGCGGAACGAGCGCCAAGCGGCGCGCAAAGTATGTCAAGAGACTATGCAAACATCCACCAGGAGATCCTTCCCATACCCCTGAGGCGCAAAAGCAGTCTCATCTTAAACCCTCTCCTTGGGGATGTATAGACCGGGGACATAGGTAACACATGTTCGGGGACATAGGTTACACCATAAGGCATGGAGAATCTTTTAGATGGAGGAGGACCATGCCTTGGAAAGTGGGTACACCCATGTCTTTGCGCAAAGAGTTTATTGCTCTGGCACAATCTGACGGAGTGAACATGAGCGAGTTGTGTCGTCGCATGGAAATCAGCCGCAAGACCGGCTACAAGTGGCTGCGGCGGTACGCGCAGGCCGGAGGGCAGAGCCTTCACGATCTGCCCAGGCGCCCGCACTCCAGTCCGCAACAGACGAGCCGGGAGATGGAGGAGCTTGTCGTAGCGTTGCGCCTGACGCATCCCACCAAGGGTGCGCATGTGCTGGCCAGGATGTTGCAGGATCGCGGCTGTGCGGGGGTGCCTGCCAAGAGCACGATCACTGCCATTCTCAGACGACATGGGCTCATCGATGAATCCGAGGCTGCCAAGCACACACCCTATGTGCGCTTTGAACGTGCCGAACCCAACGAGCTGTGGCAGATGGACTTCAAGGGACACATTGCCGTGCAACACCACCGCTGCCATCCGTTCACCCTCCTGGACGATCACTCTCGCTTCAACCTGGCGCTGCGGGCCTGTGCCAACGAGCAGGGAAACACGGTCCAAGACCGCCTCACCCACGTCTTTCGGCGTTACGGCTTGCCTCAGGCCATGCTGATGGACAACGGCTCCCCCTGGGGTAGCGACAGCGCTCATCCCTTTACTCCCCTCACCGTCTGGCTCATGCAACTGGGCATCAGCGTGCACCACAGCAGACCGTACCATCCCCAAACACTCGGCAAACTGGAACGCTTCCACCGCTCACTGAAGAGCGAGTTGCTTACAGGCCGCACCTTCACCGACCTCCCCCACTGCCAACGTGCCTTCGACACCTGGCGTGACTTCTACAACTTGGAGCGCCCACACTATGCCCTGGACCTCGACACCCCGGTCAGCCGATACACGCCCAGTGGTAGACCTTTCCCCGAGGCCCTGCCCACCATCGACTACGCCCCCGACGACCACGTGCGTTCTGTGGATGTCTCCGGTCGCATCTCATTCCAGGGCAGACCACTGCGTGTGGGAAAAGCCTTCACGCATAAGCGGGTCGCGCTCAGACCCACCCAAACCGACGGCGTATGGGACGTCTATTTCTCCGTCCAACGCATAAAAACCCTAGACCTCAATGAACAAAATGTGTAACCTATGTCCCCGAACAACTGTTACCTATCTCCCCAGTCTGTACAGGGGAGAGGGCAGGGTGAGGGGAATCCTTTATCATTCCGGGGTGTTTTCACTCGCCTCTGAAGCGCATGAAAGCCTTCGCCAGGAGTTTGAATAATGCCAACACGGCTAGAAATCCGGCGCAACTACGATCGCGAGTGCGTGAAACTCAAGGTCTGGTACGTGCACCGGCTGCTGCAGACCGAGCAGCGCCCGTTCGAGGAATTGATTACCACTCGCGTCGATATCTACCGGCGCACGCACCTCTGGGATGGGGAGCACCACCCGGCACAGGGCCACAACGATCCTGAGTGGAATGCGCTAGTGGACCAGTTGAAGGCGCTATTCCATCGTCACCGCGCCGACGCGACCACCGAAGCGCTGGAAGAAGCCGCCTACGCGCTGCTCTTCCCGACTATGGAGGAACGCCTCGCCGGGGAACGCAAGGGCAGCCTCTGGGAGGGTGCGGGGCAGATTATTCCGCCCACGCCCTACGGTTGCTTTAGCCGCGACTATGCGGAGGATGTCGTCCATATCCACTTCACGAACGTGCTGCAGCCCCGGTCGCCCTTCCGGGATATGCAGACCCTGGCGCGATCGCTGCTGAAACTCCTGGACGACCTTGAGAGAGATCGACCGGACATTCACATAGTGCAGTGCGGCAGTTGGATCAACTCGTTTGAACCGTTTCGTTCGCTCTTCCCACCGGAGTGGTCCGAGGATTGCCGAGTCTCCGGCCCCGCCTACACCTACGGCTGGTGGGGACAATTCATGACCCGCACCGGCGACTTCCACTACCCCAACGCCAAACGCTTCCGCGCCACCGGCGAATTCCCGTTCACGTGCCTAGTCTGCAGCGCAGACCGCAGTAGCGTGCGGAAACACGTGGAAAAGCTGCTGGCGAAGTTCAGAGCCTAGACTTCAAGTGCTCCGATGGCCTAATGCTATGTCGCTGAATGAAAGACACTACTTATAGTCACTCCCCCATTAATTCAGGACACAGGAAGTCTACCTCGACTCCGTGTTCCTGCAATGCCTGACGGTATTGCCACCAATCCCTGTCTGATGCGTTAAGTATCTTGGGATCGGTCCCGCTCGCCAGTGCTACCGCAACAAACTTTCGATCATCCTGATCGAAAGAGGATAAGCTTGGATCGGTTGGAAAATTCTCGAATCCACGATCTGAGTGAGGTTCAACTTCAACTCTTCGGCAATGCTCCGATTGTGCCTGATTGTCATGCAACCATCTGTAGAATGAATCACCTGCACCCGGCTGACCTGAGGGATGAAGGTGTCTCCGGTATTCATCCAAGATAAGACTTCCATTGTCCAACAAGATGCGGCACTCATCTCGAAGGTACAGCAATTTAGCAATGCACCTAAGCACGCATTCAGGACTAGCTTGTTCTGCTTTTTGGTTTGCTACTACAGCAACATTGGTATCAATGACCATCTCTGGCTTCCTCATGCTCACCTAATCTCTACCTGCCTCTTCAATGCAGCACTGCTCATAGCGGCAATCTCACCGAACTGGTCACCGAAGAAGTCCGTTGGCCAATTAGAAATGTTGCCAAATTGGTCTACTTCGAGTTGACTCAGATTCGAGACGCCATCGTTGTCCGTCGAGCAGAAGAATAGTCCGACATCGTCCTGCTGAATTTCACCTTCAGCGATGCGGCGCTGAAGCCTGCGAAGCAGATGCTCGCTGTGGCTCTCAAACAATACCTGCACTTTCTTTTGCTCCCACGCATCTATGAAGACATCGGCAAGATCTGCCTGGACTGAGGGATGCAGATGGATGTCCGGCTGCTCCAAAACTACGGTTGATCCCTCAGGTACATAAAGGCACTGAACCAGCACTGGAAGCACTTGGGAGATACCAAAGCCCACATCCGTGAGCGAAACCTCCGGCGAACTAGCCGTCTTTCGGACCTTGACTTCGAACAATCGCGTTCCTTCAGCTATCGACTCGACACGAAAGTCATGAACCAGCCCTAGTCTCTGAAGCCACGCAGCGACATACTCTTGAAGAGTGAGTTGGCGTGACTCTGGCAATCTTTCAAAATACAACTCCCGGGAGGAGAGAATTGCGTCTATTGCATTTTCTCCAGCAGGACCTACATCGAAGGGCCGTGCGCCTGACCAAACATAAGTACGGTGCGGGAAAACACGAAGCGGACCGAGATAGTACAAATCGCGAAAAAGCAATGATATCCCGTATTCTAGATCAAAGAGGAAATCATCGCCTTGAAAGTGTTCTTTTGCCCAGTACGGAAAGTGATAGAACTTTGAAGGAAGAAGATAGGTTTCGTCAATCTGTCTTGAGATATTGAAATTCAATCCGCAGGCAAATAGATCATAGCCCTCTTGATCAGGTAGGAGCCGCATGCCGAATATTCGGTTGGCTATCCGATAAACCATGTTCTCCAACACCACTGAATTCGCAGACTGACTTTTCTTCTGCTTTGTCTCTACCTCAAACCCAATTTCGTCTCCTTCGGCTACAGTTCCCTTAACATATACATCTGGTATCAAGAACTGACGTTTTGCCTCCCAGCCCAATGAGAATTTCAGTGATCTCTCTCTCTCATGCATATGCACAACGCTCTCGAAGTCTCCCAAGTCCACGAGGGTTCTTTCATCGCCGAAGTGGAATACGATTCTGCGGTCCGGGGATTCTTCCGTTTGTTTCAACAGTAGCAATGCTTGGAAGAGGCTAGTCTTTCCAGAGCTGTTGGGGCCAAAGAAGCCAGTGATTGGTTTTAGAGGAATTCTTCCGGTATCCTCCCAGGACTTAAAGTTCTCCAGGCGCAAATGTGTCAACATCATGAACTCCCCTCTGATAGAGGCACCACATCAAGAGAGCGTTATTATATGAATCTACGGAGGATGTTTCCCTGAACGAAGGATAATTGTTAGCCAAGTCTTTGCTCCCGAGAGAGTGCCACCTAATATGCAGACTAGCACCTGATAGGTCGCCAAGCAAGCGGGACTGTTAGAAGGTCTCACCACTACCACTAAAGCCCAATCCAATCATTTGCGGGATTGACGGGAAGATGCTATTGTAGCTGACAAATGGGTATCGTACGCATTCTCAGAGAGGAGTATGCCATGCGAATTCTATACTGGAAGAGAGCTATTTTGCTGGCAGCACTGGCGCTACTGGCCTCGCTGGTCATTGCATGTGGCGGCGATAGCGCCACGGACGAAGACAAAGACATGCAGGAGGGTGAGCAAGCGCCCTTTAGAATTGGCGTGATGGAGTCGCTCACAGGCCCGGGTGAGACCTACGGCAGCGTGGCCCTGCAGGCCAAGCAGATGGCCGTGGATGAGATAAACGCCGCGGGCGGCATCAACGGCCGCATGCTGGAGCTCATCGTGGAAGACTCCAAGTGCGCCGCGCAAGACGCCATTACGGCGTACAACAAGCTGACCGACGTTGACGGTGTCAAGATCATTCTCGGCACGTCGTGCAGCAGCGCGATGCTGGGCGCCGCGCCTTTGGCGGAAGCCGACGGTGTGATCCTTTTCTCCGGTTTAGCAACGAGCCCGGACATTGCAAACGCGGGCGACTACATCTTCCGCACGTCGATGAACGACGCTCAGTTGGGTATTGACGCCGGCAACGTCATGTGGGCGGACGGTATTCGCAATCTGGCGACCATCTCCGAGACCACCGACTATGCCGAGGGCGTGCGCCGCACTAGCGTGGCGCAATTCGAAAAGCGCGGCGGCACGGTGGTTGCTGAGGAGCGTTACGGTTCCGATACCACCGACTTCAGGACCCAGCTTACGAAGCTGATCGGCGAGAGCCCCGATGCCCTGCTCCTGGCCGCCCAATCCGAATTTTCCGGCGGTACCATCATCAAGCAGGTGCGCGAGCTGGGCTACGAGGGCCAAATCTATGCAGACATCGTGCCCGTTGGGGCCACGGCGCTTGAGATCGCCGGTGATGCTGCCGCGGGTACCAAGGCCATCTTGGCGGACATTTCTCCTAGCAACACCAAAGGCCAGGAAGTGCTGGCCAATTTCCGGGCGCGCTACGATTACGTGACGCTGGCCTGGTACATCGGCTCGGTCTATGATGACATTTACATCACCGCCGAGTGCCTCAAGCAGACCAACGACGATCAAGACGCTGACGGCATGCGAGACTGCCTATACGCAGTCACCTGGACCGGCGCTATCGGCGAGAATTACACCTTTGATGAGAACGGCGAGGTCGTCGGCCTTTCCAACGTGGTGGTGGAGGTCCTGCCCGTAGCCGAGCGGACTGAGGAGAACCAAGGCTACAAGGTGCTGGGCAGCGCGCCGACGGAGTAGGGCCACTGCATATTGCAATTGCGGTGTGTTTACGGATCACCCGTGGGTTGCGCGGTTTGAACTTACCACAAGACCGCTCATGATGAAGTGCTTGCCAAACCGTTCTTGCTGAGTGAGCTTCGCGAAGTCCTTGTCGAAGCAAGAACGGTTTGGCGCTCTCCGTGTCAGCGCACACCATTGCGTGCAGAACATGTGGACGCTCTGCGCTCCGCAATCACCGCTAAAGGTCTGTACAGCGACCTTGCCTCCCTGAGAATCATTGTCGACTGCTCGTATTCCGGGTTAGTATGTTCTACCGAATACTTGCCGGATTGACGCTAATGGTGTTAGAGTAACTACCCGATTAGATACCCTAGAGTATCCTCACAGAAAAGAGCGCAATGCGGCCCGTATCGTGGAAACGGTTTATTTGGCTCTTGGCGCTATGGCTGCTCGCTTTGCTTGTCATTGGCTGCGCCGCCGCGGACACGGAGCAAGACGCGCGAGGCGGTGAAAAAGGGCCCTTTAGGATAGGCGTGATGGAGTCGCTCACAGGCCCTGGCGAGACCTACGGCAATGTGGCCGTGCGCGCCAAGCAGATGGCCGTGGACGAAATCAACGCCGCAGGCGGCATCGGTGGTCGGATGCTTGAACTCATTGTGGAGGACTCCCAGTGCAGCGCCAAGGAAGCGGTCACCGCTTACCGAAAGCTGACAGACGTAGATGGCGTGAAGATCATCCTGGGAACCTCCTGCAGCGGCGCCATGCTCGGAGTTGCCCCGCTGGCGGAGGCCGACGGGGTTATTCTGTTTTCAGGGCTGGCGAGCAGCCCGGACATCGCCAACGCGGGCGACTACATCTTTCGTACCCAGATCAGCGACGTTGAAGTCGGTGTCGCCACCGGAAACCTGATGTGGGCTGACGGCGTCCGCAGGTTGGCCACCATCACCGAGGCCACCGACTACGCCGAAGGCGTGCGCCGCACCACGGCAGCTCAGTTCACTAAACTGGGCGGACAGGTGGTGTCCCAGGAGACGTACGCGTCCGACGTTACCGACTTCCGGACCCAACTGAGCAAACTGCTCGACGATCAACCGGATGCGCTTCACCTGGCGCCGCAGTCCGAGTTTGCGGCCGGGGTGATCATCAAGCAGGTGAGAGAGTTAGGCTATCAAGGCCCCATCTACGCCGAGACGGTATCTGTGGGCACAACATCGTTGGAGATCGCCGGCGACGACGCCACCGGGATGAAAGCGATCACGGCGGACCTGCACCCCGACAATGCGAAAGCCCGAGAGGTCCTGGCCAACTTCCGGGAACGTTACGACTATGTCACGCTGCCGTGGCACCTCGGTTCCGCCTATGATAACGTGTACATCGCCGCCGAATGTCTCAAACAAACCGGCGATGACCAGGACGCCGACGGCTTCCGCGACTGCATGTACGAGATTACCTGGAGCGGCGCGATCGGCAACGACTACAGCTTCGACGCCGACGGAGAGGTGGTGGGCCTCTCCAGACTGGTCGTGGAGGTCCTGCCCGTTGCCGAGAGAACGGCGGAGAATCACGGCTACAAGGTGTTGGGGAGCGCGCCGACCGAATAGGAGGGGCGCCTAGCCTCAGTGTGGATGCGTAGCATGCTTGCAAGAAAGCCGCTCGCGCGCAACTCTTGCCGGACCCTTCACACCTTCATACTTCGGCAAGCGCAGGATGAGCGGCCACAACGCCAACCGTCCTTTGGAAGGCTTTTGGCCGAAAAACGCAAGTCTCCGGGCAAGCGGTTGCTTGCTCCCTGTACTATTGGGTTGGCTAGCGCTCCGGACGAACTGACCATCGGGCTCGACATCGCCACTGCACGCCTAGTATTGAATCGGCTAGTCAGGGAGCCTTTGGCAGAGACCGGCACGTCAGGACCCGTGTGACCACTACACCTACGTAATATCCGCTTAGAGAGAACGCACTTGATTGCCCAACGTCCTAGCCTGAATAACCTCCTGGCAATAGTTCTAGCAGCGGCCGCTGCAGCCTACGTCGGTTGGAAGATCAGCGAGTCTCCCGACCAAGCTCTGCAGTTTGCCTTCAACGGCTTGTCCGTGGGGGCGGTGTACGCCCTGCTGGCGTTGGGGTTTACTCTGGTCTATAGCACCGTCTGGTTCTTCGATCTGTACTATGGAGCGGCGGCTGCGCTGGGCGCATACGGCGTCTTCTACCTGCGGTCGCAAGAGACCCTCGGCGGGCTGTATGCAGTGAACAACGTATTCGTGAACGTCCTCTACGCCGCGGTGACCGCCGGTGTCGTCGCCTGGGCACTCTACGAAAGCATGTACCCCCGCTTTCGGTCGCGTGTTAATCGATCCATCTTGTATGGCGTCGGCGGAGTGCTGGCGGCAGCCGCAGGAGTCTACACGGGTGTCGTGCTTACGTATCCCAAAGATCTGCACCTCACCCTCAGCCCCGTGATCGGAATCGGCGTGGCTGCGGCTTTGACCTGGGCACTGTACCAGGCCTATCAAGGCATCGTTGCCGGCCGTCTCTTGCTGGCGGCTGTCAGCGTCACCAGCGCCGCGGCGGCGGCTTTGGGAGCGTACTGCGGTTTCCTTATCGCCAATGCTCCCGACTCGAAGCTGTATCTTAGTTGGGGAGTTTCCTGCTTCCTGGCGGGAGTCGTCGGTCTTGCCCTCTACCGAGGTTTATACGTGTACATGCGGGAACGGTCGCGGTCGCCCCTGATCATGTTGGTTGCAACGCTTGGCATCCTGCTGACAATCACCGCCTTTACCAGCATTGTCTTCGAGAGCACGCCGCGTCCCCTGCCTGAAGCCCTCGGCAGCGATCCCTGGATCATCGCCGGGGCGAGCATCAAAGGCTTTAACATGTTCACCGTCGGCGTAGCGCTTTTGGGCTTCTTGTTCTTGCAGTTTTTGCTCAAGCAGACCGCGTTCGGCAAGGCGGTGCGTGCCATCGGCGATGATGAAGAGGTCTCGAAGGTGGTGGGCATAAACACCACTACAGTGATCGCCGTAGTATTCTTCATCGGCGCGGTCTACGCGGCCCTGGCAGGCATCTTGAGCGGCCACGATACGGCTATTCAACCCCGGATGGGACTACTGCTCTTGCTGAAAGGCTGGATCGCCTCCGTGGTCGGCGGTATTGGCAACCTGCAAGGCGCCATTGTTGGCGGATTCGTGCTGGGAATGATCGAACAATTCGGCATCTGGGACTTGGCGGGCGAGTGGCGAGACGTCATCTCATTCATACTCTTGATTCTGTTTCTATCGTTCTGGCCAAAAGGCCTCTTGCCGAGGAAGTAAATGCGCATGCAAACGAACGCAAATAGCAGCGGAAAGTCCACGCGGCTTCTTGGCAATCCCCAGAAACTCCTGGCGGCCGCCAAGAGCAATGTGGAACTGTGGGCCAATCTGCTGATCATCGCGTGGGCGCTTGGTTTCATGCTGTGGCAGGGAGTCGGATTTGCCATCACGGTAGGCACCGTCTTTGCGATCTGGGCAATTCTGGCAGTCAGCCTGAACCTCGTTGTGGGGTTTACCGGCCTACTCTCAGTGGGCCACATCGGCTTCTTTGGCATCGGCGCCTACACAGTCGCGATCCTCACGTCGAAAGCTGAATACGACCAACTGCGCACCGAGGCCATTCCTACCTTTGGTTGGCCCTTCTTTGCGGCGCTGCCTGTGGGCGCACTGCTCGCCGGGGTCATTGCCATTGCCGTAGGCGTGGTGTTCAACCGGTTTCGGGACGATATCTACGTCCTTGTTTCGTTCGGCTTCGCCATCATCAGCTTCAACGTTTTCTTGAATTGGCGCGGCCTCACCCGCGGCGCATTCGGCATTCATGAGGTAGCCCGGCCTGCGGTAGGCGGGTTCACGTTCGATGGAGAGCTAGAGTTCCTCCTGTTCGTCCTCGCGTTTCTCGCATTCATCGTGCTGCTTTCCTGGCTCATCGTGACATCGTCATTTGGGCGGGTACTGACCACCATCCGTGAGGACGAGGAAGCAATTGCGGTCTTTGGTTACCAAACCACCCACTACAAGCTGGCGGTCTGGACCATTTCAGCTATGATGGCGGGTCTGGCCGGCGGGCTCTTCGCGAGTTGGACGACCTTCGTAGACCCGAACTCTTTCATTCTCCTGGAATCCATGCTGCTCGTTGCCATCGTAATCCTCGGCGGGCTGGCCACCATCTGGGGCTCGCTGCTGGGCGCCATGGCCTTCGTGCTGCTGGAAGAGGGTATGCGCTTCCTACCGTTTCTGCCTACCGTGCACGTCGGTCAGGCCCGGCTCGTCGTGCTGGGCATTCTGCTGGTGCTGCTGATGCTCTTCCGGCCCCAGGGCCTGGTTGGGAGGTACAAGCTATGAGACCCGGTTCAGAGAAAATCGACGACCACTACGTCATACAGACGGATAGTATCTCTAAACACTTTGGCGCCGTGCGAGCGGTGCGGAAACTCTCCATTTCCATTCCCAAGAAGGGCTTAACCAGCATCGCCGGGCCGAATGGATCGGGCAAGACCAC
The DNA here is from genome assembly GCA_965216245.1 of Chloroflexota bacterium. GTDB lineage: Bacteria > Chloroflexota > UBA11872 > VXOZ01 > VXOZ01 > VXOZ01. The sequence continues at coordinate 2,186,439 of OZ244145.1, read as the reverse complement.
GCTGGTGAACCTCCTCAGCGGCGTGCTGCCCCTGGACGGAGGCATTGTAGTCGTAGACGGTGTCAGCTTGAAAGTGGTGAAAGCCCACGAAAACCCGGCCCACGGCCTGACCCGCACGTTTCAAGAGGTTCGGCTCTTCGACCAGGTCACCGTGTGGGATAACCTTATGGTGGTTTTGACCGAGCGTCGGCTCTTTCCCGCCCTGCTTGAGCGCGTAAAGCCGGTGCAACGGGATAAGGTGCGCGGCATTTTAGACATTGTCGGCCTGTGGGAAAAGCGGGATGCCCTCGCCATGAACCTGTCCTACGGTCAGCGTAAACTACTGGAAATCGGCCGCGCCATGGCCATGGAGGCTGATATCTACCTTTTTGATGAACCCTTTGCCGGCCTCTTTCCCAAGATGGTGGAGAAGGTGAAAGGAATTATGAACCGCATGCGGGAACAAGGCGACACTATTGTCTTCATCTCCCACAACATGGATATCGTGCGCGAGCTTTCCGACCACCTTATCATCCTAGATAGCGGCAGCCTCCTCGCGGAGGGCGCCGTCGACGAGGTCTTGAGCCGACCCAAGGTAATCGACGCGTACTTGGGCGTGTAGAACAGAATCAACCCAATCCAGACGGAATCTTGATGCTAGTTGGATACATCGTGGTAGCAAGTGCCGAATACAGGCGGATACCTGAAGCTGGCAATAGCCAAGAAGTGTTCTATGCAAATTGCTGACAAGTGCCTGATACTGGCAATTTGCTGATACGGTAGATGCGTAGCCCTAGTTAATGCCCAAGCTCCGATCCTGTTCCCTCTCCATGAGGGAGAGGGCTAGAGCCTGCCCCGTACTTGATACGGGGGTGAGGGCGAACCATCAGAGCAAGAACAGTTTGCAGGGGTACTAGCCGCGTTCCCCGGCCGAGCGCCCGCGGATTTCAACGCAGGATAACCCAATGAACACACCCGAAGAAACAACCGAAGCGCAGATCCCCAATCCGCCCGCTGTCGCCGACGCGAACGGCCCAGACGCTAACGGCCCTCCGATCCTCGAGCTCTCCGGCATATCCGTGCACTACGGGGCCGTGGTCGCTCTCGATGAGGTTTCGCTGGGCGTAAGCCAGGGCGAGGTCGTGGCCGTGATGGGCCCTAACGGCGCCGGCAAGTCTACGGTGCTCAAGGCCGTCATGGGACTTGCGCCCGTCGTGGCCGGTGAGGTCCTGTGGCGGCGGAAGCGACTGGCGGCAAAGACCCATGAGATCGTGAAAGAGGGCATTGCCTTCGTCCCGCAGGGTAGGCGCGTCTTCACGCATCTCACCATCGAGGAAAACTTGGAGATGGGCTGCCTCTCCTTGAAAGATAAGGCGGAAAAGAACCGCCGTCTCGACGAAGTGATGCGGATCTTCCCCATCCTGCAGAGCAAGCGCCGCGACCTGGCCAGCCAAATGTCCGGCGGGCAGCAGCAAATGCTCGCCCTGGGCCGCGGCCTCATGGCGGCTCCCGATGTGCTCCTGCTGGATGAACCGACCCTGGGCCTCGCGCCCATCGTCGTCAAAGAGGTCTTTGAGCGCGTGTCTGAAATCAGCGAACGGCTCAAGACGACCATCGTGATTGTCGAGCACAACATCAAGGGCGTGCTGGACATCGTCGACCGCGCCTACGTGCTGGATAAAGGCCGCGTCGTATTCACCGGCACCCCCCACTCCATCCGCGAAACCGACATCCTCACCCAGGTTTTCCTAGGCAAATCCGGCGCGAGTTAGCAATCCACCAGGAAACAGGATTGGAGAACTCGCTTTCTTGAATCGCTTTCCGTAACTTTGATCTTCCCTATGATAGAATCAAGTGTAGAGCCGCATAGTCGGAAGGCATTGTGGCTCTTCCGTTTTCTTGAGCAAGTGCATAACCTGAAGATCAACATCCCGCAAAGTGATGTACGTGAACCTTCATGAAGAATGAAAACCCGATTGAGAAGAATACGGGGGCGCTAGAGCTGTCCCTGCGGCAGCAAGAAGTGCTTAGCGCATTGCGCAGTAGGGAAACAGATCGATTCCACCTCAGCCGCTGGTACCTAGGTGCCCTCTATGCCCTAAACAACCCTTACAATCCTGATCGCATCTCCCAAGCGGCTCAGTCACTGCGAGAACTCATAGAAAAACTACCCCGAGTCTTAGGGATTGGTTCCCAGTCTGGGTCGCATGGCTTCAAGGGTTGGCGGGACAATCTGCGTCAACGCTTTGAGAAGGACAAGGAACAGTACGCCCAAGGATGGAAGGGGCAAGAAATCAATGTCCATCTGGATAGGACCCTTGTACAATTCGATGGCTACTTGGAACGCAATAGACAACCAACTCGCAGAGAGCAAATTCAAGAGTCATTAGCTCGAATTGACCCGCTAACCAAACTGTTTGACAAAGAGATTCAGGACGCAAAGCGAGACCAACTCATCCATCTATGGGATAGGTTTGAGGGCTTTGCTCATCACAAGCTCGACTCGGATTTCGATGTATTCATGCGTAGCCTTGAAGCACTTGAGCGAATTGTTATCGACCTTCTCGCGCCAATTACTGCAGAAGATCAGCAGGAAATCCTATCAATCCTCGCTCAGCCGGACAGGTTTGAAAGTGACGTTAAGCGATTGCTCACACTTATTAAGCGCAGAGGGGCGAACTACTCATTCTTCTTCGAGCATGTTTCTGACGCAAAGTGGATTCCTATCCTCGATGAAGAGGGTTACTTTTCCCACCCACCTGATTCAGAGCCAATTGGCGAAGACCAGTCAAGGTTCCCAATCTGGGTGCCCATTCGATACTTGTCGCGAGTGGCAAGATATGCTCCCCATGAAGTCGTGCGAATTCTAAACGGGCTACCACCAGTTGACAATCCATGGGTCTATGACGGAATCTTAGATGCTGCACTAAACCTACCTGGCAACCAAACGGCGAGACTAAAGGGGAAGATGCTCGAATACGCAAAACTAGAATTCCATGGCCTTGCCCACAGATTTCCCAGCCTCTTTAGCCATTGGACTGCAGAAAATCAAACATCAGCCGCACTGGAACTTGCAAAAGCGCTCATTGGGTTTCAACCCGATCCCAAAGACAAGGAGAAAAGAGCACGCTACACAGAGGATCCGGATAGCTTGTTCAGCCATCTCGAGCCCATTTGCCGGTTTAGGAGTTGGGACTACCGCGACATACTTACTACAGGTATTCGGCCTCTGATCGAGAAGGAACCGTTCAAGACAGCTTGTATCCTGATTGGTGCCGTGACGAGGATGACATATCTTGGGATGCACCAAGATCAGATCGAGAAAGACGGAGGCGAAGACCACTCTGAAGTCTGGTATCCACGGCTCAGAGGCAAGTATGAGGGCTATGGTGAACCCAAGGAGCTACTCATCTACACGATGACCTCTGCCTGCGAGCAAGTATATGAAGAAGATCCGGAATCTATTGAAGACTTAGATGAGCAACTTCGAAAGCAGCGGTGGAAGCTCTTCAAGCGTCTGAGACAACATCTCTACGCGCACTATCCAACAGAGCAGACTAAGCCTTGGATTCTAGAATCTATTCTCTCGCACGGCGACTATGGGCGCACCGAGTACCACTATGAGTTCAACCTGATGGTGAGGCGGGCACTAGAGTGCTTTGGCGACGAGCTGCTCAGTTCTAATCAACTTACCCCAATCTTCAGCAAGATTCTTGAGGGGCCATCCAAGGAAAGCTTCAAGGAGTACTATGGTGATCGGTTCACTGACAGCTGCTTCGCTGAGCGACAGAGACGCTTTCATAGGATGCAGCTCAGACCGTTCGCCTCTGTCCTCTTTGGAAAATTCCTGGAGTACTTTGAAGAGCTAGAAAGGAATGCCAATGAAGAGATATCCGATGAAGACTACTTGCCCATAAGTGAAACTGAGGCTGGGTTCGTTTTACGCCGAAGCCCCATCATTTCTCAAGAACTCGCGGCCAAGAGTGACCAGGACATCCTTAACTACATCAATGCTTGGCAGGAGGAGCGGCCCTTCGAAACTGAAGCGGATGGTTCGTTTACGGAAATCAGTATTGACGGGCTGGCGGAGGCGTTTCAAACAGCATTCGAGGAAAGCATTCTGCCAAATCCCGACCGAATCCAGTTTTGGGTTGACAATCGAGATCGAATTGAGCGACCCCTCTATGTGAGAACGATAGTCGAAGGAATGGCCAAGCAGATTGAGGAAGGAAACTTCAGTAGGTTGGACCAATGCTTGGGATTCTGCGAATGGGTGCTTACGCATCCTGATCAAGAACGCGAGCACGATTTTGGTCGTGGTGAGCAATCACGGTCTAACCCCAATTGGGCAAGAGCACGCCAAGCGGTGGGTGATCTCGTACGCACTTGCACAAAGAAGGAGGTCGATGCGCCGATATCTACCAAAGGGCGTTTGACCAAGCTCCTAGAGCTACTTTGCACTCAATACGACTGGCAATTGGATAAGGAAGATCCGGAATATATTGGGAGCAATGACTATCTCACCACTGCCATCAACAATACGCGGAGTCGTGCATTGGAGTACTTGATGGACTTTGGGCTTTGGCTCAAGAGGAACGATCCGGGAACCGACTTCGGCGAGCTGAAGGCAATTCTCTTGAAACGTTTTGCTCTTGAGAATGAATTTCCACTGACGTTGCCGGAACGTGCAATTCTTGGCGCGAATTACACACGTCTACTTGGTTTCGATGAAACTTGGGCACTGGATCACAAGTCAGACATCTTTCCCCAGAAGAGGCCAGATGCCTGGCAGGTGGCATTCGGCAGTTACTTACGTAGATTTGGCCCCAATGTCCGGGCATTTGAAGAACTTGGCAAGGACTACGAAATCGGAGTCCAGCAGTTGACCAAAATCAAGGGACGAGACGAATCTGATAGAGAGTTCTCAGACTATCTCGGCCAGCATCTGTTCATGTATTACCTTTGGGATCTGTATCCGCTCAAAGGTGAGGTTAGTCTCTTGGAGCGCTTTTATTTGGGCACGGAACATGACCGCAAGCGCTGGTCGAACTTAGTCGACCACCTTGGACTCAAACTTGAGAATACAAAGGATGACTTGCCCGAAAACTTGAAATGTAGGTTGGTTGAATTCTTCGAATGGCGGCTAGAATTAGGAGATTCTGACGAATTAGTTCACTACTCCGCTTTGCTAAAGGCCAATTGCCTGGAAGCAGAGTGGCGCTTGAATGCATTCTCAAGGGTCTTGGACGCTACCAGAGGATCTACTTTCCAGGCGGTTTCGATAGTTGCCAAAGCCTTGGAAGAGATGCTGCCAGGGCATACGACCAAGGTGGTTGAGTGTTTTGCAAAGCTAACCGACGTTATCAATGACTCTACCTTCTATATCAACATCGAAACGGCACAGCACATCATAAAGGCAGGTCTTGGAAGCAGTGACGAGGATGCGTACAATAGCGCCGAACGCGCCCGCGAAAACCTACTGCGCAGGGGATACTTCGACCTATTGAATCTGCAAGATTGACGGCAGCACGCCCTAGTTGATCACCACTGCTTCTTGTCCGACGATGCTGATCTGTTGGGCTACTGCGCCGGCGACGTCGCGGTAGATAGCGGCCAGGGGTGAGTCGGGTTGGGTGGCTGTGATGGGTTTGCCGCTATCGCCGCCTTCGCGGATGGCGACGTTTAGCGGCACCTCGCCCAGGAAGGGCATTCCCATCGCTTCGGCCGCTTGGCGCGCACCGCCGTGGCTGAAGATTTCCGTGCGTTCGTCGCAGCGGGGGCAGAGGAAGTAGCTCATATTCTCCACGATGCCCAGGATCGGCACGCGCAGTTGTTGGAACATGCCGATGGCCTTGCGGGCGTCGGCCAGGGCCACGTCTTGCGGGGTGCAGACGATCACAGCGCCCGCGCCGGGAATGGACTGGGCCAAACTGAGGGGCGCGTCGCCGGTGCCGGGCGGCAGGTCCACCACCAGGTAGTCGCGCTCGCCCCAGTGCACGTCACTGAGAAACTGCGTGAGCAAGCGGTGGACAATTGGGCCCCGCCAGATCATGGCCTGTTCCGGCTTGATGACGAATCCGGCGGACATGAGCGTAATGCCGTAGGCCTCAGCGGGGATCACCTTGCTGCCCGCGCCCCGCAATTGCGCCTCCGATCCCATCATCATGGGGATATTCGGGCCGTAGACGTCGGCGTCCAGCAACCCCACCGTAGCGCCGGTCTGCGCCAGAGCGATTGCCAGATTCACGGCGGTGGTGGACTTGCCGACCCCACCCTTACCGCTCCCAACGAAGAGCACGTTCTTCACGTCCGTCAAGAATTCCGCCGATTCGGGGGACATGCGCTTGGCCACTTCCGACCGCGTATCGATCTCCACGGCCTGTACGCCGGGCACGGCCATCAGCGCCTTCCGACACTCGTTTTCCAGGTGCTCCTTCATCGGGCACGCGGGGGTAGTCAATACCAACTGAAAGGCCGCCGTGCCCTTCTCGTAGGTCATTTCACGCACCATGTTCAGCGTAACGATGTCTTTATGCAGATCGGGGTCCTGCACGACGCGCAGCGCGTTAACCAAGTCGTCAGTCTGGGGAGTTCCGTTGACAGCCATGCTCTAAAGCCTCTCAATTCTTGTACGTATCGAAAGTATGATGCAGGTGGGAAACAGTCTCTTTGGCGACCTTTGCACATCTCGACCAAGCGGGCAGGATCGAAGGGTAATGGATAGAGTCCATCCTCACCCCCCGTATCAAGTACGGGGCAGGCTCTAGCCCTTTCCATTGAGGGAGAGGGGACTCTGCACATTCGACCCAAGTTGTGCAAAGGTATCCATTGGGAAAGCCAAGAGCCCCGTCCCTTGCGGCGCGCCACGCCGACTCCCGCCCATGTCGCCACCGCATTACTTCATTCGTTGTAGTATTGCTCAATCTTTACGGTAGCACTTTCGAAATCGCAGTGTAAAGTCTCGCCGGCGTACGGGGCTTCTTGGCATGGCAAGACTCTAGAGACTGTCAATGGGGATTCTCAACTGATTCCTAAAACTCGAGGCCCTATCTCATGGCATAAGGCGAGTGGGCGGCTACACCAGCGTTTCCATAGGAGGCGGCCTACACTCAACCGGTGGCGGGGCTTGCGCGGGATCGGTGCCCTCGTTTTCAACTCCCTTCGCACAGATGGTGAATCTAACCGGGGCTTGCGGCGCCCATTCACGCCGCATCTGCACATTGCTGCTACTATTGGCAATTGAATATCTGTGGTGGGAGGCTTGAGAGTTGGTGAAAGCACGCAGGCGGCGTTACATGAGGAGGCGCATGGGGGGCATATTGCGCGGGCGCACTCTTGTCCTACTCACTATCGCGCTACTCATTGCTGTTGTAGCGCAGAGGACGTGTGGCAATCCAGACGGTACCTCCCCCGTTGTGTCGGTTGTGGACGGCGATACTATCAAGGTACGCATGCGTGGCGTAGTCGAGTCTGTGCGCTTGATCGGCATAGACGCGCCGGAAACGAATGCGCCGGGGAGGCCCGTACAGTGCTTTGGCCCTGAAGCCAGCGCCAAGGCCAAGGAGTCGCTCGCTGGAAAGGCCGTGCGCTTGGAATTCGACGCGTCGCAAGGTCGGCGCGATAGGTACGATCGGCTGCTGGCGTACGCCTGGGTTGACGACGTGCTCTTCAACGAGTGGATGATTCGCCAGGGCTATGCGCGAGAATTCACGTACAATGAACCCTATCGGTACCAACAGATGTTCCAAGCAGCGGAGGCAGAGGCTCGCGCCGCAGGACGAGGGCTGTGGGCCGCCGACACCTGCGCGGGCAAGTTGTGATGCGGGTCAAATTTGAATTGCCGTGAATGACTCGAAACCTCGTTCGGCCCGCCACGTATTTCCTTTGAATGAATAGCCCCTGAATACGTGCGCGAGCAATTAGAACCCAATTGCCGTTCATGGTTCGACAAGCCTTTGCTGAGCTAATCGAAGCGCTCACCACGAACGGACCAATGTGCATCCCATTAGGTGAAAATTGTGAGTACGTAGGGGCGGTTCGCGAACCGCCCCTACAGCCTTCCAAGAGAACCAGACTCCGTTCGTCCTGAGCCTGCCTGCCCTGAGCTTGTCGAAGGATGAACGGAGTCTCGCTGATCCCACACCCTTAGATTTCACCGGCAGGTTCTCTCATCCGCGTCTTCCCGCTTTACGCGTGGCTCGCTTCTTTCCGGTTATGCACATCAGCCAGCAATTCGCCGCAGCGCGCGGCCACACGCTCAGCGATTGCGTTCACTATCATCTCGCCAAGCTCAGGTGAGGCGTGCACGGACGGGTCCTCGCCGCCGACGCCCTGCTCTTTCATGGTGAGATCCGTACGGAAGCGGCTGATGTCGGTGAGTTCAGGATGCAGGTGCCAGAAGATCGAGGTCTCCCATTTCGCGGCATGATCGCCAGTGTACCCGAGGTCTTTCACCACCTCATACTCCGCCAACACCCAGACCTGTAGGTGGGGATGCTGCTGCTGATACCACTCGCCCACCTCCTTGAGCGCGCGCACGTGCAGGGGCCCGTAGTGCCCGGTGATGATGACAATCACCTTGAAGCCTTCATCGTCCAGTTGCTCCAAGTACTCGCGCGCCAGCGTGCGCACGGTCTCATCGCGGAACTCCAGCGTGTGCTTAAAACCCGCGTGGGGCTTCATGGTCTGAAAGCCGCACCACACCACCGGCAGCGAGATTGCTCCCGCCGCCTCGGCGCAGCGGTCGGCGATGCCCTGCGCTTTCAACGCGTCTTGTCCGACCGCCAGGTGGTAGCCGTGCCACTCTAATGCGCCCCAAGGCAGAATGGCGATGGGCCGCGTCTGCAATTGCTGCTCAATCTCTGCCGGCAGCATACGTTCATACTTCATGGGCCACCTTCCCTCTTGGTACACGCCCGCAGTTGGCTCAGTCCAGCGCTTCCTGTCCCACCACCTGCGCCAGCGCCGCGGGCAAGCTGTCGATGTCTTCCGGCGTCACGCGGTCTTTCACCCGATAGTCGGCCTTGCGCACGATCTCGCTCATCTGCTCGCGCACGGCGGCGATGCGTTTCTCCTGCACACGCAATAGCAGGTCTGTCGCGTCGCGCGAGGGTCGCGAAACCAGAGCAGCGCGCAGGTGGAGCAAGCAGAGGCCGTCCGAATCTGCGTAGGTTTCCTGAGCCTCACGATCGCCGCGCAGGGTCTCGACCAACAACCCTAGATAGCGCTGCTCGGCATTGCTCTGCGCATCGCAACCCAGGCACGTGCCCTGAGGCGTTAGCCGCTTGCGCGCACGCGCAGCCAGGCTGCGCAAGTAGCCCTGCTGCTCTTTAGAGGAGGCGATTTGCTGGGACGCCTCGCCAAGAATATCGAAGTAGGTCAGAGCGGTGCCCAACGGGCTGTGTTCGTGGAAGAGTCGCCAGGTATGATGGTGGCAGAAGCCTTTTGCCGCCCGCACCAACTCCCGGATTTCAATGTCGTTGACGTGCTCGTAAGAATACGTCTCCAGAAAGCGGTCGCCGCTGCGGATTGCCAAGCGGCATATGGGACAACCGGACTGGCGGATTGCCTCCAAGAGTTCATAATAGGGTGTGTGCTTATCCATGGGCCACGCAGTTTCAATTGTAATCAAGTCTGGAAAGATCTCGAGGCACGATATCCCGTATAGAATAGCATGGACGTCGCTCATCGACGCTGAGCTGTGGAGTTACGATTTTCGCGAGGTTTCTGACGAAAAGCATCAACCACAGCCCTTCGGGAGGCAAACGCCATCGCTTGCGCAGTTCAGCACATAGCTTCGTAACAACGTTTTACTATCGATTTGGGAGGACAAACCCGCATGCAGACGTATGAGATTGCCGAAATTGGCGGCGACGGAATCGGACCGGACGTCATCGCCTCGGGGAAACAGGTGCTCGATGCCGCCGGTGCCTTAACCGGTAGTTACCGGCTCAACTACACCGACTTCCCCTGGGGCTGCGAATACTATCTGCAGCATGACCTCATGATGCCGGCGGACGCGCTGCAGACGCTGGAGCAGTTCCAAGCGATCTATCTCGGCGCGGTGGGCTTCCCCACGGTACCCGATCACATCTCGCTCTGGGGCTTGCTGCTGCCGATTCGCAAGGCCTTTCGGCAATACGTTAACCTGCGTCCCATCAAGCTGCTGCGCGGCATTGACGGCCCTCTGCGTGGCAAGGGGCCTGAAGATGTCGACTTCGTCTGCGTGAGAGAGAACACCGAGGGCGAGTACTCCGGAGTCGGCGGCCGCGTCCACGTGGGCACCGATCACGAAGTGGCGTTGCAGTCCATCGTCTTTACGCGCACGGCGGTGGAGCGCATCATTCGCTACGCCTTCGACTACGCCCAGACCCACGGCCGCACCGGCGTCACGAGCATCACCAAGTCCAACGCCATGCAGTACAACATGGTCTTCTGGGACGAGGTGTTTGCAGAGGTAGCGCAGGACTATCCGAGCATCGCCACCAGCAAGTACCACGTAGACGCCGCCGCTGCGCGGTTCGTCACCAGTCCTGAATCATTCGACGTGGTCGTCGCCTCGAATCTCTTTGCCGATATCCTCACCGACCTTGGCGGCGCGCTGCAGGGGAGTCTGGGGCTGCCGCCCAGCGCAAATATCGATCCTACCCGGCGTTACCCGGGCATGTTCGAGCCGGTGCACGGCTCCGCGCCGGACATCCACGGGAAAAACATTGCCAATCCGCTGGCGGCTATCTGGGCGGGGGCCATGATGCTGGACTACCTAGGCGAGCATGAAGCGGGGGAACTCGTCATGACCGCGATGGAATCGGTGACGGCAAGCGGCGGCGTGTGTACGCCCGACTTGGGGGGAACCGCTACCACGCAAGAGGTAACCGACGCCGTGGTGCACGCTTTGCACGCCATGTAGGTGCGCCGCAGGCCGCGCTAGTGCAATAAGCGATTCCAGGTAAGTTAGCAGCGCCAATTTGACAACCTAGAGGGGAATGCAAACGTGCCCTAGCACGGTGGATTGTCCCCCAAAGGTTTCCACCTAGCCCCGGAAGCGAAAGCTGAATAGTACATAGTACGGACCTGCATCCGGTAGCGCAGGTTTGCAACCTGCGCCCAGTCTCCCGCGAAGTTGGGCAAGAAACACCAATTCGGTAGACTTGTGGTTACCCTAGCGCGGGGGCTTGTCTCCCGCAGTGTTTCCCACTAAGCAAAGAGTGCCGCCAAGTGAGGCAGCGGTGCCTAGTCAAGAACCCTGATGGGAAGGCGGATGTGTCGTAGCGCGGGGGCTTGTCCCCCGCATGGGAAATGCTACCCCCATTAATTCCCTCATTCAGCACCTCAATGCCGTCATTCCCGCGAAAACGGGAACCCATCTTCCCTGCATGCTGTTGAATCCAGCCCCTCCCGCGAACGGCGCAGCCTCTGGTTTACGGCGGCAACTCATCAACCGTCCGCCACTCTACTCCCCATCCCAGTGACCGCTCTGCCTTTAGGTCCGGCAACTCCGGCGGATATAATGGAAGTAATACCCCCGCAACCGGAAGAGAGGCGCTCATGCGGAAAATCCTGGCAGTAGTCCTCGGCGTACTAGTAGCCAACGTTGTCTTCTTTCTTGGAAGCGTCGCGGCAGACTGGTTCTATCCCACGCCACCGGAATTGATGGACCCCCCAAACGCCTGAAGCCACGGCGCTGCGGGTGGCTGCCGCTGAGACGAACGGCCTGGTGCTGGTGATACTTGCCGCTGCCCTGGGCGGACTAGTGGGCGGCTTCATTGGAGCCAAGGTGGCAAAGGGGAGCACTTTTGCCATCACCAGCGCCATCGGCGGACTGCTATCCCTTTGGGCCGTTTACTCCTTCTACGTGTTCTATCCTGCACGGCTGTGGTTCCCCCTCGGCATGCTCTTTGCGTTCCTGGTAACCACTTTTCTTGGCGGCCTTGCGGCGAAGCGCGCTCGACATGTGAGTTAGGATGTTCAAGCTCGGTCTAATCCACTTCTCCGATTGAATCAGAAGTCATTCCTGAAAGTACAGGCTACTTTGTTGACAGATTCGTGAACTCAGCGCATACCTGGAATGGAGAAGACGTTCAATGCCGTCATTCCCGCGAAAGTGGGAATCCATCTTTGCTCTATGCCTGGACATCGGCCCCGCAATAAGCACGGGCAGGGATTTCGCCGGAATTGTAAGTGTCAGGTAATTCGCTGACAGTAGTGGAACTTCAAACAACAGGAGATGATGTCCTAGTATTGGCTGTCTTACGCGATAGGTTGCTCCAAGCACGAGAAGTGGTTGCACATGCATCAGAGACGAACATGGCAAGCGGCAGGAGAATCGTCACTCCGGCGAAAAGCCTGCCCCGTACTTGATACGGGGCCGGAGTCCAGGGGGTGCAGCGAAGATGGATTCCGGCTTGCGCCGGAATGACGGTTCAAGCGCCGCTCAGGACGTCTGTCCTTGACAAGGGCACTCACGGCTCGTTACAGAGCAACCTGATTGGAACGGCAGTCGAAACCTGGCTGTCGCTTCTTGTAATTTCATGCATCCATTCCGTCAGCGTTTTGTTAACTCTTGCCAGGGGCTGGAGCATCCAATCTTTGCCCGCAGTATATAATCGCTTGTGAAACCTTCAGAGCAATTGAAGTCCTTTTGCGCATTTGAGACCTGAGGAGTGGGCAATGGCGACGGTACAAACGTCGGAAGAAGCGCTGCAAACGCTGCTAAACCGCGGCGTGGTGGACGCGGTGGTGCGGGCTGACCTGGAGAGAATGCTGCGGGCGGACAAGCCGCTGCGCATCAAGTTCGGCGTGGACCCCAGCCGGCCCGACCTCCACCTGGGCCATGCGGTGGGCTTCCGCAAAATCCGGCAGTTCCAGGAGTTGGGGCACCGCGTGATCATAATTATCGGCGACTGGACCGCCCGCATCGGCGATCCGTCGGGTCGCTCCGCCACGCGCCAGATGCTCAGCGCCGAGGAAGTGCAGGCCAATGCCCAGACCTACCTCGACCAGATGGGCAAAATCGTGGACGTGGACAAGCTTGAAGTTGCCTGGCAAACTTCCTGGTTCGAGGATTTTGCGCTGGAAGACGTGGTGCGTCTCTGCGCCAAGTACACCGTGAACCGCATGCTCGACCGCGATGACTTCTCCACGCGCTACCGGGGCGGTCAGGCCGTCTCGGTGGTGGAGTTTCTCTACCCGCTGCTCCAGGCGTACGACTCGGTCGCCATCGAAGCCGACGTGGAGATCGGCGGCACCGATCAGTACTTCAACTTCCAGGTAGCCCGCGACATCATGCCCGCTCACGGCCTGCCGCCGCAGCAGTTCCTCACGTGGCCGCTGCTGGTCGGCACCGACGGCACCCGCAAGATGAGCAAGAGCTACGACAACTACGTGGCGATTACCGACGAACCGAACGATATGTTCGGCAAGGTGATGTCGCTCACCGATGCCGTAATGCGCGATTATTTTGAAACGCTAACGGATATTCCGACGCCGACGTTGGAAGAGATGTTTGCCGACATGGCCGCCGAGCGGCGCAATCCCCGCGACGTGAAGGCCCTCCTCGCCCGCGAGATCGTGACCCAGTTCCACGATGAGGCGTCTGCTCACGCAGCCGAGGCTGAGTTCGTGCGCATGTTCCGCCAGGGCGCGCTCCCAACCGATATTCCTATAATTGCCCTCAATGACGCTCTACGGGAAGCAAAGACTATCGTGGATGCCCTCATCGCCGCCAACCTCGCCAGCAGCAAGTCAGATGCCCGCCGCCTCGTCAAACAAGGCGGCGTCCGCCTGGATAACATCCGCATCACCGACACCAACGCACCGTACTCCGCCAAGCCGGGACAAATCTTCCAAGTCGGCAAGCGGAGATTTGGTAAGGTGGCCGAGGGTAGTTGAACTCAATCTCACAGAGCCCATCAGCGATACTGGGACGGTTTGCGTACAGTTAGGGCTAGCAAGTCTTATCTTACTTCCCTCAAATCCCTGAGTTTCTCATCTTGAGCGCCCATCGCAGGTGAGGTACCATCGAATTACCTGGGCCCAGGTTTGAATGGCCCTAATTGAGTGGGGAAGCAAATGTCGTGAGCCGCCGTCTGCAGATAACATTACAGCCCGATGTACTGCGATGGGCACGGGAACGTGCCCGCTTCAACCCTGATGCATTGGCGCACAAGATGCAGGTGAAGCTAGAGCGTGTCTTGGAGTGGGAAGACTCGGGGAAAATCAGCGTTGCCCAAGCGGACAACCTGGCACACCATACCCATACGCCGGTTGGATTCCTCTACCTCCCAGAACCGCCTGAAGATCGGTTGCCCATTCCCGACTTCCGCACCCGACGAGACAACATGCCGCTGCGTCCGAGTCCAGACCTACTGGAGACTATCTACCTAATGCAGCGCCGCCAGGCTTGGATGCGGGAGGAGTTGATCGAAGAGGGCAGCGAACCGCACAGCTTTGTCGGCGCTTACAAGGAGAGAACAGAACCTCAGCAGGTAGCCGACGCGATGCGCGATGCTCTTCAGCTTGAGCGCAATTGGGCCTCACGTCAATCTACGTGGACTGACGCACTTAGTCTTCTAAGAGAACAGGCAGACTGTACCGGTGTACTGGTCGTCTTTACGGGGATTGTGGGCAACAGTACCCACCGCAAGCTAAACACTGACGAGTTTCAGGGCTTCGCCCTCGTGGACGACTTTGCGCCCTTGGTATTTGTGAATAGTGCGGACTATCAGGTGGCGCAGATGTTCACTCTTGCCCACGAACTTGCCCACTTGTTTGTGGGTGAAACGGGCCTTACTAGCTTCAACAATCATCAACCCCCGGACAATGCCACGGAGCAGTTCTGCGATCGAGCCGCCGCAGAATTCCTAGTGCCGGAAGTAGAGCTACGCGACTTTTGGCCTACCGCCAAGAACACTGACGACCCGTATCAGGCAATTGCCCGCCGGTTCAAGGTGAGCACTTTGGTGGCCGCACGTCGTGCGCTAGATCTCAATTTGATCAACTTGACGACATTCCTTGAATTCTATGAGGAATCCAAGACCACAGTGTGGCTGAGACAGCGGCCCACTAGTGCAGGCGGCGACTTCTGGAACACGCAGAGATGGCGCATCGGTCCTCGCTTCGGCACAGCAGTAGTACGCGCGGCTAAGGAAGGTCGCCTGCTCTATCAAGAAGCCTATAGCCTAACCGGTCTAAATAGAGTTACTTTCGAGAAGCTCCCAGAGAAGTTCGGGGTGATAGTTTAGTGAGCCAGCCTCGCCCCTTGCTCGTATTGGATACGAGTGTATTCGTGCAAGCACACCGCAACTACTATGCTCATGACATTTGCCCAGGGTATTGGAATCTCCTCGCACACTGTGCTCAAGTGCGGGACCTGTTGAGTATTGATCGCGTGCGCACAGAGATCTTCGCACCGGATGAGCCCGATTTCTTGATGGAATGGGCAAGTCAAGCACCATCCGAACTGTTCGTATCTTCAGCAGAGCAACCTGTAGTTAACGCATTCTCAGAGATGCAGTTGTGGGCCCAGAGCAATGTACAGTTCATGCCTGAAGCAAGAGAGAAGTTCGCGGTGGTAGCCGACGGGTGGGTGGCAGCATACGCAAAGGCAAATGGTGCAATTGTCGTCACACAAGAGGTATATAGCGCAGACGTTAAGAAGCGAATTCCCATACCTAACGTATGCCTAGAGTTTAATGTCGCTTACATCGATACCTTCGAGATGCTACGTCGCCTTGGAGTTAATTTTCACTGGCAGCAGCCCTGATGGTCGTTCGAGAGAAGCACACTTCCCAATCGACCTATGTTTTGTGGCTCGCAATCCGCCAAAACCCCCTATCCGGTTAATTCGGCCTGTGGCGTATCGCCTTTGTCCCGCTCTGGGCCTGGGCGGAAGTTGGGGACTTGGAGCAAGGTTGTGCCCTCATCTATGGAGTCGGCGGCGAGGATGGCGGGGGCGGCGGTTTCCATAGCGCGGTAGACGTCGAATTCCAGGGGAGTCTTGCCGAGCACGGCGTCGCGGAACGAGACATGGACGTAGTAGTCGGCGTCGCCGTGGCCACTGCCGCGGGCCTCGGCCGGCGCGTCGGTGCGGGCGTGGCCCCAGTCCATCTCCGCCAGGTCGTGCATCTGGCCGTCGGCCAGCCAGAGGAGCGGCTTGCCGCTGCCGCTGCGCTTCCATTCCAGCACGCCGCCCGTGCCGCTGATGTGGAACCAGTGGTGTCCCATGCCGTGGGAGACCGGTTGGGTAAAGCCGCAGACCAGCCGCAGAATGGCGTCCTTCTCCGTCTTCATCAGCGCCACCTGCACGTCCGGCTGACCGATTTCAGGGTGTGAGTAGCTGGGCGCGCCGGTGCTCATGGCGGTCACGTTCACCACCCGGTCGTCGAGCACCTTCAAGAGCGGACTCAGCTCGTGGGGGAGATAGTGTATCGGCGGCATGGTGTGGAGCCAGGTCGGCTGCGCGCTGGGATTCTCATATAGCTCTTCAACTGCTGAGAACTGTCCGGAATCGGGGTCTTGAAAAAACTGGCGCGTGCCATAATAGCCGATGTACTGCCCCTCGCAGAACGTGATCTGTCCCAACTTGCCCGACTGCACTAGGTCGCGCCAGGCGTCGATGTAGCCCCAGAAGCGGGTCTGTTCGCCAAGCTGGTAGACCAGACCCGACCGCTCCTGCGCCAGCACGATGCGCCAGCAGTCCTCCATGGTGTGCGCCGCCGGCACCTCAGTATTCACGTGCTTGCCGGCTTCCAGCGCCATGGCCGCCAGTTCGCCTTGCTCTTTGCAGCGCACGGTCACAGCCACCGCGTCCACCTGCGGATCGCCCAGCATGTCCTCATAGCCGGCGTAGGCTTTCACGCCCTGCCGGTCTGCCAGCGCGTCCAAAGCGCGCTCGTGCAGAGCCACAATCGGATCGCATAGGGCCGTAATGCAGTAGCCTTCGATCCGCTCCAGCATGCGCAGCCAGTGCAGCCCGCGATGACCTAGTCCGACAATACCAATGCGTATTTCATCCATGTGCGGTTGCTCGCTTTACAGAGATTTGACGCCGATGACCAGTCGTGCGCACCCCCTCCTCAACCGGGAAGCGCCCTTCAGAGAGGATAACACACGCGGCTGCAAAGTTAGTTCAATGCCTCGCAGGCAAAGAGTCACTATCGCTTCCTTCATCGAAATCATCAAGAGCGCTGAAATTCCTTCGCGAAAACACCCTTGATACCTAAGCTGAGTCACTTGCCGAATCCCAATGATGAGGATTTCCCGCGTGGCTTAACGATTGTCGAAGTAAACTGGGCTTTGACAAAGCACACTTTCGCCTTGGGTGGGCTTGTTCCTGCCATTCGCAAGGAAGTATGCTAACGTCGTTGTCTCTCTTGGTAGACCGACTCTCCGGCGACTCTAAGCCGTAGGAAGACCCATGGCAAAGTTCCCGACCAAACGGATCGCGCGATTCTTCCAGGTAGCCGGCAGGCTGACCAGAGCCCTGTCGCCTAGCGTTGTCTCTAGCGATGAAGGCGCAATGAGGTCCGGCGTAGTTGCAAACGACTCCGCTGCCGAGCTCCCGGTCGCGCACCGTCTCGCGATTGTGTATCTGATGCTACCGGTGATGATTTGGTTGGTGGGCTGGTTTCACTGGTGGTTAGGATTGCCGGCTGTCTTGTTGCTGGCGCTCGCGCTTAGGAAGGCGCTGCTGGGTTCCTGGCGGGTGTCGCTGCGCCCGGTTACTTGGGTACTCCTCTTGATAGCCTTTGCTTGGGTGATGGCAACGGCTGCCGGGGGCGTATTCGACATTAACAATCCCGACATGGAGAAGCATCGGGCAATCCTATTCGATCTCAGCCGCGGCAACTGGCCGACGTACCTGCCTGCCTACTTAGACTTGCCTGTTCTCCTGCGCTACTACTTGGGCTACTACATGGTGCCCGGTCTACTGGCGAGTTTGTTCGGCGTAGCAGCGTTGAATTGGTCGGTGGCGCTTTGGACGTGGTGCGGGGTTGCCCTGGCTCTGCTTCTCTTCACACGCGGATACCACGGCTGGAAGGTAATAGCAGCGGCCGCAATATTAATCTTCTTTGGCGAGATAGACCATCTGATTCCGGGTTGGAAATTCGATGACTACTCGTCGATGCTGAAATACCTGATGTACAATCCGCAGCACTTCATAGCTGGGGCACTTTATGTCTTGCTCCTAGTCCAACTCCGTCGGCACGCGCAGTTCCTGGGCATTAGCGGGATAGTGGTAGCGACAAGTCTGTTTTGGTCGCCGCTCGTAGCCATTGGCCTGCTGCCTCTGGTAGCGGTCCTGGTTATCGAGAATGGCCTCCGTCCCTTTCTACGCTGGCAAAACGTGCTGGCGGCACTCCCCCTCGCAGCAATTCTACTGATGTACCTTGCCAGCGAATCCTCTTATGTTCCACGTGACTGGGTGTGGGAAAGATACGACTGGGTTCGGGTAGCGGCGGAGATCGAAGTGGTGAGTCGCATTGGCTATCTGTTGTTAGTAATCCTGCTCATGTTCTTGCGACCGGCACTACGCCGTGAACCGCTGCTGCTGGCCTGTCTAGCCGTGATTCTGCTTGCACCTTGGTACTCATACGGCATTCACAATGACTGGCCCCGGCACGTGACGCTTCCTGCCCTCGTTGTGCTGTGCTACTTCTGTGCCCAGACCTTGGTGCGCGGCTGGGGGGACTATTCAGCATGGTATCGTCGGATTGCACTTGCCATCGTAGTCGCGATGCTGGCTATTGGGCCCATTGCGCCAACATTGTCTCACTTGTCGCGGGCGTTCGAAAACCGCGAGCCTCGTTTATTTCGCCACGAACAGTTGGGACAGGACTACTCTATATTTCAAGCGGTAGAACCAGTCTTTCACAATCAATACGGGGCGCGTGTTTCCACTTGGCAGCGCCTACTCTTGCGGGAAGATGGGCTGAATTCAATTCTTGATAGAGGAATACCGATAATCGATTCTGACTATGACGTGTTTCTCAACGGCAACCGCTTAGTCTATATTCGGAGTCAATGCAATCCAATGGAAGTCCACACGCGTTTCATTCTGCATGTGACTCCGGTTGATAAGAGCCTCCTTGGAGATCGTGAACACGACAATAAGGACTTCATTTTCGCGTGGAACGGTATGCTCATTGGCGACACGTGCATAGTGGTCCAAGACTTGCCGGCATACGACATTTCTTCCTTCAATACCGGACAGTATAGAGGCGGGAGTGCTCCAACCGGCCATAAGTGGATTGCTACCTACGAAATGAACTAGCATCGCCATAACGCGCATTGCACTGCACGATCATTGCGTCCGCTGTGACCTTGGCGTTTAATTGGACTCTGAAAGCAAGCCCCGCTCGTCCTCTCCAGTTCTGTGCAAGTTCACAGGCCGTGGCTCGGTTCGCTAACAGAGTCACTATTTCAGATCAAAACGTAGTGGCGCGAGAAACGGCCGGCTGGTTGCCCGGTCGCCACGACCTAAGCACCCTCATGGAGAAAAAGCGGGCCAAGCGCCGGTTCACGCACGTACGTACGTACGTGAACCCGTTAGCGCTTTACATCAGAATGCAGAACGCTTCGGGGCCAACACGCAGTGCCAGCTACTCAGCAACGACCATGCTCCGAATCTGCTCGATGATCGAGGGGCGCACTCCGGCGCGGCGCAAATCGTCCACGCTCGCAAACGGGCCGTCGGCCTCGCGCGAGGCGAGAATTCTGCGCGCCGTCACCTCTCCGATGCCGGGCAGCGCTTCCAGGTCTCTTTGCGTTGCCGTATTAACATTGAGCGGAGCCAGAGGCGACGGGGCTGTATTCGAAGCGGCTGCCTGCCCGGTTTCACCTTTTGCAGGAACGTGAATGTGCATCTCGTCCTGCGTCCGCCGCGCCAGATTAATGGCCACGGGATCGGCTGCTGCCGTCAGACCGCCGGCGCGCGACACCACGTCGCCCACACGTTCCCCGGAGCTAGCTGCATATACACCCGGTTGCGCCACAGCACCGGTTATGTACACTCTTATGTCGCGTAACTCCGTTTGCACCGGCGTGATGCTGATTGGCGCCGTGTTGCGCAACTGCAACGCATACAATCCCAACGCGATAGCCGTGAGCACGACCAGCAGAAGCACAATCCCCAAGCGATTTCGCTCAAGCCATGGGAGTGAACCTGCAGATTCACCAGTGCCTTGTCCCGTTAGTGGCTGTTGTTCTTCGCCTAACACCGCCTAAATCTCCAGCAAGTCGCGCAAGCACGTGTACTTAGCGCAATGCGCCCGGCCACCGTAGGGAATCGCCCTACATCGGCGCGAACACGGAGGTTCGCATTGCGCCCACTGCTTGGTTGTGTGGGCCGAGCGCTTTCGCCTATGCGTAGAGGAGCTGCCTGCATGCAGAGACCCAGTTGTTCACAGCTCCGGCGCTTCACTTCACCATGCCTTGGCGCAGATTGGATGCGACTCTACTTTCCCTAGCCGCTATACTTGCATATTCTATAATACTTTATAGTCAGCACATATGTATTGTTTTCGCCACAATTCTGAATACCGTGCCAGTGGCTACCCGCTGGAGCGCGCAGGCGGAAGGAGTGGTTTGCTTACTGTCGCAGGCTAAAGAATGTGCCCGTGATCTGACGGGCAGACGAAATACGGAGCTCCTGCGCCAAGTAAATTGCAGCCATTCAGACTCACACGATCCCTCTGATCGGATGGCTTACGGCCATGCATGCAATCAATTGCCATTGAGATGAGCGGCGTGCTACTCTGGAATCCAGTATTGCTATGGACAACCTTCCTGAACCACGCATAATTAGAATCACGCCCATGAGCTTTCTGCTCGGTGCGGGCGTGGTTTTGCTTGTGCTCTTCATCGGCATCATTGCCACGCGCATCGTGAGCGTGCTGGTGCTGCTCTTCCTCGGCATCCTCCTGGCAGAGTCAATTCGGCCCATCGCCAATAAGCTACAAACCTGGAAGATACCCCGCGGCGTCGCCGTAATGATCGTCTACCTGCTGCTGGCCCTCGCTCTGACCGGCGTGGGTTTGCTCATTGTCCCACCGCTTGTGGTGCAGGTGCGCGGCTTTGACGAGTTGACGCCAATACTCCTAGATAGGGTTGAGGCAGAGTTACCGCGCCTCTACGAAGTATCAGTAGAGCTGGGCTTCGACGAAGACCAATTGCGAGACCTCGGCACGAACCTTACCACAGCCATGACGCAGCTTGTCGGTACCTTGGTTGCCGTTCCATTTCAGGTTATCGGGTTCTTGTTCGGCGTAGTTTCAGTGCTTGTGATTGGCTTCTTCTGGATGAGCGCCACTGAGCGGCTGAATGGTTCAGTGATCGCGCTCTTGCCGCCAAAGAGCGCAGCGTCGGTCCGCAGCCTCGCCTCCGAACTATCACAACGCGCCGGTGGCTGGGTGCGAGGCCAGGTCATTCTGATGGTCTTTGTCGGCACCGTGACGTTCGTCGGCCTCTTTGTGCTGAAGATACCGTATCCGGTTGCCCTGGCAACCTGGGCCAGTCTCATGGAAATCATCCCCATCATCGGGCCGTTTCTTGGGGCCATACCGGCGATAATCGTGGCCCTTACCATCTCTCCATGGTTGGCGTTGGCCACGGCAATCCTGTACGTGGTCATTCAACAGTTGGAGAACAACATACTTGTACCCAAGATTATGGAACGCGCCGTAGGCCTGCACCCAATACTCGTGATGCTTGGCGTGCTGGCGGGAGGTGTGCTCTACGGGATACTCGGCATTGTCATTGCGGTGCCCCTCGTGGCAGCGATGCAGGTGCTCGTAATGCGCCTCTTCGTGCCGTGGCTCATCGCCCAAATGGGTGCCGAGACTGATGGGAGTGAGGATGCGCCGCCGCGGAGCGATGGGCCTATCGATGCCGCGAGCGAGGACGCCGAAAGCACTCCGCCGTCTAAGACTGAAGTACCGCCAAAGTAGTAGCCTACGTTGCCCTTTCGACGTGCGGGAGCGTTACCCAGACGTTTTTTGCAGCGGCTCTTTGCACTGCATCGATCACCCGCTGGGCCGCGAGGCCGTCGGCAAAGTCCGCAACGAAGTCCGTACCGAGAATAGTGTTCACTAGCCGACCGGCGCAGTATGCCGGAAATGCCTCATACGCGACTGTAAACTCATCGGGGATCGGCAACGGCGTAAAGCCAATCTCACCGGGGCTGGCGATCTGCACTGTGGGCTCCGTGCCGCGTTCTGTAGTGAAGACGAGGCTTGCTGCTTCCCCGTAAACCTCCACGCGCAACGAGTTGGAGCGCCCCGCAGCCGCCTGACTGATATGCAGCGTCACCGGTAAACCGGACGTAAGCCGCGCGAGCAAGACTGCGGTATCGTCGTTGGTGACCGCACCCCCCTGCCGCTCCACGTTGTGTGTGTAGGTGTGTCCCGTAACGGTGGCAAAGTCACCGCACCACCACCGCACCAAATCGATGGCGTGGCTGCCTAGGTCGCCCAGCGCGCCGGCGCCGGCTATTTCACCATCCATGCGCCACACTTTGGGGCGATCCGCGCCCTGACGAATGTCCTGCAAGTATAAGAGAACTACGTGTGTGATGCGCCCCAAGCGACCCTCATCCAAAAGGTGCTTGGCGTAGCGTGCGGCGCCTATGGAGCGAAAGGTGAAGTTGACGGCAGTGCGGATGCCCGCATCCTGTGCAGCAGCCGCCATCGCCTCGGCTCCCTGCAATGTCGGCGCAAGGGGTTTTTCGCAAATGACGTGGCAGCCGCGTTGGGCGGCCTCAATAGTCATGGACGCGTGCGAGGCATTAGGCGTACCGATCAATACGATTTCCGGCGCGGCGGCGTCCAGTAATCGCGTGTAGTCCGTAAAGATCGGCAGATCGGAGTACTGCGACTGCATCTCTGCAGCACGCTCTTGACTCCGCGTAAACGCGCCAACCACGCGCACGCGGTCACAGGCAAACAGGCCGGGCAGCAGGACACGTTGCGTAAAAGAACCGAGACCGGCTACCGCTAGCGTATACGTCCTCATAAGAATAGATACTCCGCAGATAGTGTTGGTAATTGTGCCACGTTGCGTCTTGCACTGCCAAACGGCATTGCATATAGTACACTGCTAGCGCTGCTTCGTGTCCTCGGCGGGGGCCACGAGGTACAAGCTGCGCTAGCTGAGAGCACTGCCGAGCATCACTTTTCTTAAGCCTTCTTCACTGAGACTGCAACCCTTTTAGCGGGAACCTAAGAGAATCTATCGATTCATTGCCCTTCTACCAATACTATAAAGACTATAGTTATTAGAATAGAAGCTTGTTTCTTAGAATATCCTTAATAATTGGCAAATTTCCTAAGAAGTTCCTTAGAATCGCTTCACAGTCTTTAAATCCGGTGGTATGCTGGCAGAAATAGCTCGTTGCAACCCGGTGGGCCGATGAGACGTAACAAAGAAGTTACACTGCGCGCCCACCCAGCCCACATCTTGGCACGGCACCGGCCCCGCCAATGTGGCGGACAAAGTGTGGTGAAGGAGGTACAACCCATGGCCAGAGAGCTAGAACAACGAGTCGACCGCGTGCAGCGGTTGCAAGAGGCAAGAGATGCCTTGGCAGCGCTCCTCGCAAACTCAATAGCGACCGATTTGCAGGAACGTGCGCGTGGGACCGATGGTTCGGCTAACGACGACGACTTCGTGGACCTGGCGCAAGACGTCGCCATCCAAGAGGATCGTGAAGCCGTGCTGGATGTCCTACGACGTGACCTGAGAGCCTTCGATCAGGCCTGGCAGAAAGCCGAAGCAGGCACCTACGGGCTCTGCGAAGACTGCGGGGAGGGTATCTCTGCAGAACGTCTTGAGTTTGTGCCGGAAGCCACGCTCTGCGTGGCGTGCCAGGCCCGACGCGAACGCGCCTGGTTCGGCGCTCGCTGAGCGAACAGCGCACGCTGATCAATCGGCGCTCGCTAAGCAATCGGCGCACGCTGAGCAATCAGCGTACTAAGCAGAATTCTACCTGCTGTCTCTTACCCTCTCACTCCGTAGGGAGGAGAGTGACAACCATGTCACCCTCCTCCCTATGTTTTTCTTAGACCCGCACGGGCAATTCCTTGCTCGCCTGCTGACGGCGGCAAGTCACCCCTTGGTACCAGCATGAACAGTGAGAGTCTCCTGCTAACTGGAGCGCACTGCAGCGCACGTAGGAACCGGGGAATCTGTCTAAATATTCCCGGCAAGCGATTTCGGTCTACATCTCAGGCTGCCGCTCTCCAGCCGACAACAACCACTTCTCGTACGCGGTGCGGAATCCTTGTGTGAGCGGGCCGGGTGTGCCGTCGCCGATAGGCTGACCGTCTAAATTTGTCACCGGCATGATGCCCATGAGCGCGTTTGTAAGAAAAAGCTCGTCGGAATTATGCAGTGCCGCCTCGCTGAGCTGGGTGATGCCAGCGTCGCAGTTGACCTCTTGCGCGAGTTCTTCGAGAATTAGCGCCCGCACGGTTCCCGGCAGCGCACCGGCTTCCAACGGCGGCGTAAGCAAGCGGCCTGCGTGCACACTGAATATGTTGGCTGTGGTCGCGCACGCTACATGTCCTTGCGTATTGAGCAGCAGTGCCTCATCAGCCCCTCTTTCCGCCGCTTCCTGGCGGGCCACAACGTTGTCGAGATAGTTTAGCGACTTCACATGGGAGAGCGGTGAGTACTCGTTACGGCGGACAGTTCGGCTGACGAACACCCGCATGCCGTTTCGATAGAGGCGGTCCGGGTAGGGCACAAACGGCGTCGCGCGGATGAGAAGCATCGGCAGCGCGTCGGCAGGCGGCAGCAAGCCGCGCGCGGCGCTGCTTCCCCGCGTCACGGTGAGTCGGACGGTTGCCTCGCGCAATTCGTTGGCGCGGAGAGTTCGTTTCACCGCTTCGTGCAGTTCGTCCGCCGTCCACTGCAGCGTCAGACGGATCACGCCCGCCCCATGGCGCAGGCGCTCCCAGTGCCGCTGCCATTGGAGTACGCGGCCTCCCACGACACGCATCGTCTCGAACAGCCCATCACCGAGCAGCAGTCCACGATCGAGAGACGAGATTACGCCCGCGCTCTCCGGCACGAGTTGCCCGTCTACATAGCAGATGGCTTTGCTGCTGATATGCCGTTCCTCCCGCACATAATGCACACAACAATAGCGTGCTGGGCTTCACTGCTGCGGGTCCGTCCCCTCCAGCACACGCCGCGCGGCTTGGGCTTTTACCAACGTTTCCTCATACTCCGCCTGCGGATCCGAGTCTGCCACCACTGCGCCGCCTACTTGCAAGTAGAGCCGGTCGCGCGTCAGCACCACCGTCCGGATCACAATGCTCGTATCCATCGAGCCATCAAAGCCAAGATAGCCGATCGCGCCGCAGTAAATGCCCCGCCGCACCGGTTCCAACTCCTCGATGATCTCCATCGCCCGAATCTTGGGACAGCCGGTTACAGAGCCGCCGGGAAAAGCAGCTTCAAGCACCGCAACAGCATCGGCTCCGGGACGCAACTCGCCCGTAACCGCGCTGACAAGCTGCCAGACGTTGCTATAGCCCTCTATTTGCCACAGCGCGGGCACATGCACTGAGCCAAGCTGACAGACCTTGCCCAAGTCGTTGCGCAGGAGGTCTACGATCATGAGGTTCTCAGCGCGGTCCTTCTCGCTGGTGCGCAGCTCGTCCGCCAGCGCGGAGTCCAACGCCGGCGTGTCCCCACGCGGCCGCGTGCCCTTAATCGGTCGCGATTCTACAGCCCCATTGCGCACGTGCAAGAATCGTTCCGGGGAAGCTGAAATTACCCAGCTATCGCCGAGATCGAGAAAGGCCCCAAACGGCACCGGACTCTCTCGCTGTAGGCTCCGGTAGAGTGCCCATGGCGATCCCTCCCAGCCGGCGGCAAAGCGCTGCGAGAGATTCACCTGATAGACGTCGCCGGCCGCGATGTACGCTTGGACCCGCCGCACCATGGCAAGGTACTGCTCGCGGGTCGTGTTCGAATCTAAGGGAGTGGTCAGGCGAAAGCGATCGGCGGCATGTTCCCGGTCGTCGTTGCGTGCCTGCCAAGCTGTGAGTATTTCCATGACCTGCGCCTGCCGTGCCAAGGCGCACTCTTCCGTGCGGTCAGGCAGGCCGGTGGTCACCAGCCAGGAAGTTCCCGTTTGGTGGTCGTGCGCCAGTACCCAATCGTAGAATCCCAGGCTCAGCTCGGCGGTAGGCACGTCATTGCGGGCGTGAGACGGGAGTTCTTCAAGCTGACGCCCCAAGTCATAGGCGAACGCGCCCACTGCACCGCCTTGAAATGGCGGGCCCTCATGCGCAGGCGGCATTGCATGCTCTGCCAGCAGCGCACGCAGCGCCGCGAACGGCTGCCCATACCGTACTTCGCTTTGCGGACTCCGGTCCCGCCACTGCAAGGTAATCCGGTCGCCGACGCTCTCAACGCGCAGAAAAGGATCGGCAGTGAGGTAGGAGTACCGTCCGAGCGCTCCCGGCTGGCTGCTCTCCAGAAGCGCCAATCCCGGCAAATGGGCAAACGCAGGCGCCACCGCATGCGGCACGATGGCCTTTGGCAGTTGCTGGATTCGCGGCGAAATCGTCCTGTCGGTCACGGCGCTGATCATGCGAATTTGCCCCTGTTCCTATAAGACCACGCCGCGAAGATGGGCGCAACGGAACGGGAGACTTTTGTCTATGGGCAAATTGGGTCCATTGCGCTGCCAATGCTGGGCGGGATACGCAGCCTGGAGCATTGGAGGTGCGGACATCTGAAACGCATCAAGATCCCGCGCGCGCCCCAACTTCTCCATTGTCACTCTGAGAGGCCCTTTGGCACACTCAGGATACGCTCCGCCGACGAGGAATTCGAGTTGTAGGTCAGTATGCGTTCATTTGCTGTGGCAAGAGGCGGGGGACAAGCCCCCGCGCTACGTTCAATTGCCCAGCGTTGCCACAACCGGATGTTCACCGCGCAATCTACGGCTTGCTTCCGGGATGCGCTGCCACGTCTCTTGGGCTGTCTTCCGGTCTCCCGCGAGGGCTTGGGCGTAGGCGAGGTTTGCCAGCACGTCCCAGCGGTTGCACGGCTGCCAGAGAGCGATCATTTGCTGGTCTCTTTGAGACGGTAGAGGCGTAGAGGTTAGTTCGACGACCCGATACATGGACTTTCCAAACAATGTGTAAGGCCTGCCGGCGCAGACCGCCAGCACTTCAGTACCATTCGCCCCTTGCATCGCACCGAGAAAGCGCCCCGTCATCCACATTGCGCCGCCAGTTAAGACTGCGTAGAAAAGCAACGCGCTCCCAACCGTTACGACGTGAAACCGTGGAAATGCCGCTACTATGATGCCGCTGATTGCCGCCAAGACGCTGCACGACCAGAAGAGCCACACCACACTGAGCCGGCCGATGCCGAGCATCTCGAAGTGGTGGTGCAGCGGCGTGGCCGTAAACGGCAGCGGAAACTCCGTATGGGGCACGAAGTGCGGTGTCTTGGCGTAGCGCCGCAAGCGGACGAAGTGGCGGAAAAACGGTGTCACGATTTTAGCTTGCAGGAAGCCGGAACCGCCGTCCAGCAGAAAAACACCGCCGACGAAGAGCCATACGGCGTCCGCGCCGCTAAAGAGCGCCAGCGCCGCGAAGGCCCCACCCAACGCCACGGCGCCGCTATCGCCCAGATAGATACGCGCGCGCCGCTTTACGCTGCCCGTGGAGGACCAGCCTGAAGGCTGATTGAAGAGGAGCAGCCCAATGCACACACCCAGGAGAGCAGACCCAAAAGCAATTAACTCGCTGTTTGCCTCACGGACTATGAGTGATAGCAGCATGCCGCCACCGGCTATACTCGCCATGCCTGCGGTCAGGCCGTCGATGCCGTCGCTCACGGCGACCGAGAACGCCGATCCGAAGGTGAGCAAGAAGAGCCAGAAGAGGGTCAGTCCAAGCCCGAGGCTGCCGACGACGTTGAGGGCCTGCAGCACGCGGCCTCCCTGTATTGCCGATTGCGCAAAGTCTCCTACCAGCCAATACAGTGACGCCACAGTGGCGAGCGCCATGAAGGCGTGACCGAGCAAATAGGTGCGCTCACCGATGCCGGTGCCCCGTCGCCACTTGAACCAATCATCAACGAATCCGAGGGCAAAGAAGAGCGTGGTGAGCGCGATGAGCAGCAGGAGAATCGTACCTGTTTGAGGCCACACGACCCACCAGACTCCGCCAAGACACCAGAGCGTGATGACCAGCGCCAAGCCGCCGACGTTGGGCAAGCGCAGGCTCGGCAGGTCTTCATGGTCTTTGCTCTGCACGACCGGCTTGACGTGACGGGAAGTGAACTGCGGCAAGAGGCGACCCAAGACCGCACTCAGCAGCATCGTTAGCCCGGCAGCGCCACCCAGTACCAATATGGCCGTGAGTACGTCCATTCAACGCAACTGCTAATCCAACTGCTGCGCGATCTCGCGCACGAAGGCAATGGCGTCGCGGGTTTCCGCCACGCGGTTCTCTCCCGCCTCGCGCTCAATGCAGTGGTAGCCCGTGAATCCGATGTCCTGGTACGACTTGAGGTAGCGCGGCCACTCGATCCAGCCTTGACCCACCGGCGTCTCATGGCGGCCGGAATCGTCCTCCACAGCGGAATCCTTGATGTGAGTATGTATAATGTGGTCCCGCAGGATGTAGACCGCTTCGTGGGGGTCGGACTCGGCAAACGCCGCCCCGCGATCGTAGGGGCGTCCCTCCTGTTTGGCGATGCGCGCCGCCCACGTGATGAAGTTGGCCGGGTCCAGATTGATCTTGATGCCGTCGGTATCGATAGACTCTATAAGCTCCAGCAGCACGGTGGCCGGCTCCGGGCCGGTCTCGATGCCGAAGTACATGCCTATTTCCTCGGCGTACTTCCCAATCTGCTCCATTGCTTCGTGAAAAACCTGGCGTCGGGGGGCACTGGCATCCTTGGGAACGATGCCGATGTGGCTGGTGAGCGCCGGCGCGCCAAGATCGCGCGTATGGTCGAGGAGATGTTTGGTGCGGGCGACCCGTTCTGCGACCGTTTCGGCGTCGCCGAAATCGTCCAAACCGCCGTCTGTGGCCGAGATCACCATGCCCAAGTCTTGCACGCGCTGCTGCAGTTCCCTAATACCGGCCGCCGTGATCCCTTCCGGCGCGTACTCCCCTTGCCCTACGGTCAACTGAACGCTGTCAGCGCCAATCTGCGCCGCCGTCTCCAGCCCTTCCGGGCCGGGCGTACGCAAGCAGATAAGCCGCACGCCAACCTTGATATCAGCCATAGAATTACCTCTCCTTTTAGTGTCTACCCGCCACCTTCATCATTTATTCCAAGAGAACCAACCCGTCATTCCTGTAAGTGTTGACTAATTCGTTGACAGATTCGTCAATCCAATTATTATCATGGAAGGTTGAAGATGTTCAGCTCCGTCATTCCGGCGAAAGCCGGAATCCATCTTCGCTGCACCCCCTGGACTCCGGCTTTCGCCGGAGTGACGGTTTTCGTGCTGCCTACCATGCTCGTCTTTGCTGCATGAACTGTCACTGTTCGTGACAGAACTACCTAATGGGTGAACCAGCCGATAGGTAGCCATCAATTCTTGCCGTATCATGATCCCATTCTGTCAGCCAAATGTCGGACACATACAGGAATTACAGGTCATGCCAACACGGCCTTGTACGGAGCACGCGTTGCGCTGCCATAATACCACGCTTGCCTCGATCTCACGCCAGAAGAGCGCATACCTGCTCTTCGAGGTATTCAAGCGCCCGCGGCAGCATCACCTGACCCTGAATAGCCGCCTGCAGCGTTGCCGCGCATACCTCCTCCACCTGCGGGTACGCGGCAAATTGCGGAAACGTCAGCATATAGTGTTGGATCGTCTCATCTAGGAGTGCCAATCGCGTTGCGTGTATCGTGCCGGGGGGAGTCTCGGCGCGCAAACGCGCCATTACCGCATTGCGCGGCACGATTGCGCCCGCCTGTGTCTCCAAGTACTGACTCTCCGCAGAGGTGAGAAACCGCACCAG
Organism: Chloroflexota bacterium; assembly: GCA_965216245.1. Classification (GTDB taxonomy): domain Bacteria; phylum Chloroflexota; class UBA11872; order VXOZ01; family VXOZ01; genus VXOZ01. The sequence continues at coordinate 2,156,449 of OZ244145.1, read as the reverse complement.
CGTGAGCGCGCCCTCCATGTCCTTCACGGACGTGGGGATGGCAAACGAGTGGCCGCCCGCATACACGGCGCGTTTGCCTGCCGGACCCACCGGGTAGAGCGCCACGCCGAAGGCGTCTGCAACTGCGCTGGTTTGCGGGTCTGTCAGCAGGCCGTAGTAAGCGGGCCAATCGGCAACCAGCGCACACTCTCCTTCGCGAAAGAGCTGCGAGACCTCATCGAAATAGGTCGCCTGCAGGTCGCGCGGCGTCAGCCCCTGCTGGTAGAGATCGGCCAGGAATCCGAGCGCCCAGCGACCGGCGCGCATATTGAACGATGGGTTAAGCTGCTCATCGAAAAGAGTCCCGCCCGCCATGGCTGCCAACTCGAAGAAGGTGCCGAACAGCCCTGATGAATGTCCGGGGAAGGCAAATCCAAACAGATCGGGCGGCCGCGTGAAGAAGGTGGCGGCGTCCCGCACCTCATCCCACGTCTGCGGCACGCGCAGCGCACGGCCGTATTGGCGTTGAAACCGCGCCTGCTCTGCCGAATCCGTAAACAGATCTTTGCGATAGAAAAGTATGCGGGCGTCCACGTTGCGCGGAATCTGCACCAGCGCGCCATCGACCCGTGCAAGCTTGAGCAGCGCAGGCGAAAAAGCCGACAGCTCTTCATCGGAAAACTTCCCGTCGAGCGGCAGCAGCCATTCTTGCTGCGCAGGAACGTACTTAACGTGGGTAGAGATTACGTCGTAGCGGGCTGCGCCGGTGGAGTACACCTCGTCGATGTGCGCGTTGAGCGCCGGATGCGGCAGTTGCACGCGGACGTTAACCGTATAGCCGGTTTCTTTCTCGAATTGCGGCAACCGTGTGTAGAGCGCGTCGTACTGCGGCCCGCCGATAAAGGCTACGTCGAGTTGCTTCCGCTGCATAGAGGTGCTGTCCTCCTCGGCAAATTGCAGAGGCTGAAAGACTTGCGGCATTTGATGCTGTGCCGGTAAGGAAGCGGGGGACAAGCCCCAGCACTACATGGAGAGAAGAAGCTCGTGAATCTCGGCTAGCCGGTCGTTAATTCACCACGTATGGCCAACGTGCGCGATACGCCCTTCAGCACAGAATGACGCTCGCCGGCAAAAGGTTGCTTACCGCAGACCAAAGAGCGGCTGGCCCTCCACGCCGATGTCGAGGCGGAACACCGCGCCGGTCTCCGTCTCCGTAACGTAGAGCGAGTCTTCCCAGAAGTCCACGTTCGTGGGATTCTTCCCCGGCACCGGCAACTCCGCTATCACCTCGCCGTTGGGCGCAATCACGGCCACCACGCCCTTGCCGTAGTGGGCGACGTAGAGGTTGCCGTCCGCGCCAAAGTCCATGCCGTCCGGCCCAACGCCGCCCTCCATTTGCGCAAACAGGCTGCGGTCGTCTGCACTACCGTCGGGGTTCAGCGTAAAGGCATGAATGCGACGTGTGAAGGTCTCCGCCACATAGAGCGTCTCTTCATCCGCGGAGAGGCAGATACCGTTGGGAAATGCTAGACCCACGGCGAAAACGGAAATCGAGCCATCCGCTCCCACACGGAACACGCGCCCTACCGGCTTTTCCAGCGTAGAGCCTTTCGGATCGGAGAAGAAGCAATTGCCTTGCCTGTCGAGAATGAGGTCGTTCGGGCCCCGAAACGGCTTGTTGTTAAACGACTCCGCCACCACCGACCATGTCCCATCCGGAGCAAAATCGAGTATTTTCGCTAAGCCGTTCTCCGCCACGATCAGGTGGCCGTCTTGGTGCAGGCGTGAACCGCACGGTACGCCGCCCGTCTCTGCAAAGAGTTCCACGTGACCGTCTTGCGTCACCTTGCTAATGCGGCCGGCATCGCACTCCATGACGTAGAAGTTGCCTTCGCGGTCGAATGAAGGGCCTTCAGGAAAGCCAAAGCCGTCGGCAACCAGTATGGGACGAGCGTCGGTTTTCATGCGAAAGCATCCTTTCTCCTAGGAAACGTAACGCGCTGCCACACGCAGGCATGGGATGGTCGGGTGCTACTGCTCTGCAGCATCTTTATCACGAATGTGCGCCGCCGGGCCAAGCGGACGCGAGAGATCGTACTCCAAGAGCTCCGGGTGCCGCTGCAGGAACTCCTGCACGCGCGTGCCGCCCAGGCCCTTGAAGCCGAGCAAAAAGCCGCCGTCGATGAGCAAGGTATGCCCGGTAACGAAGCGCGCCTCCGCTGAACAGAGATAGAGCGCCCCCTGGGCGATGTCCTCAGCGCGACCAATGGTGGGGAGAACATTCCAGAGTATATTGCGTTCGTGCCAAATTGGATCGTGGGCATTTTCTTCTTGCATCTCGTCTGACGGAATGGCCCCGGGAGCAACTGCGTTGACGCGGATACCGTCATTGCCCAAGTCGAGGGCCATCTGCTTCGTAAGCTGGATGAGCGCGGCCTTAGCCGTCTCGTACGTGGGATACCCGGGGCTTACTTGGAAACCGTGCACCGAACTGAGGTTTAGGATCGCGCCGCCGCCCGCCGCGCGCATGTGCGGCACGGCATACTTGCTCGCCAGGAAAGGCGCCTTGAGCAACACGGCTAGGCTCGCGTCCCAATCTTCCTCGCTCAGTTCCTCGATCGAACCCCGCCGCTCCCAATGCGCATTATTCACAAGAATCGTCACTCCGCCGTACCGTTCCACTGCCGCTGCCACCATGCCGCGATTGCCGGCGTCGGTACCGACGTCGGCGTGAAAGAACGACGCCTCGCCGCCATTGCCGCGGATCGACTTCGCCACAGCCTCGCCCGCTTCGTCCTGGATATCGGCAATGAGGACTTTGGCGCCCTCCGCCGCAAAGCACCGCGCAATCGCGCGGCCGATATTATTGGCGGCGCCGGTGACGATGGCTACGTGATTCTGAAGTCGCATTCTACGTGATAGTCCTCTCAGCAAACGTTGTCAAGCGGTACAAGGCCAATCTAATGTACGGTTTTTCCACCGTGTGGGGCATCTTCTTGGCAGAATGGCTTCCGCAACTTCCTCGCCTGTATCGAGATCTTCTCTCTCTTCATCCCAATCCAAGCTGCCCCTATTTGACCAAATGGGCGGCGATTTGTCTACCTGGAAGAAGCGCCAGCAGTTTTTTGTGGCCCTGAAAGCCGCCACTGGCCGGTCTGGGCTGCATACCGGACATTAGGCACAGTGTTCGGGTAATCCTTGCTTGACACGTAGGGGCACGGCATGCCGTGCCCCTACCCTCAGTGTAACCGCCTCGTCGCTGCGGCAACGATGGTTTCCCACTTGCGCGGGAAAGACGAATTCGAGCACGAGTATCGTCTTTGAGAATGACAAGTGCGGGCTTGCCGTCCATGCGCACGGACGACTATTCTGCAACAGTGGTGTACCACAGGAGTTTCCTAGTTCTCAATGCCGTACTTCCGTGTCATCCTCGCCCTGAGCGCCTCCGTGGCGATCATTAGCAGCGCCTCGATCCTCATCAAGCTCGCGCACGCGCCGGTGCTCATTATTGCCGCCTATCGGCTCGGCATTGCCGCGCTGGTGCTGGCGCCGCTCGCACTCACGTTACGCAGATCGCACCTCATTGCCCTGAGCAGACGCGATTGGCTGCACGCAGCGATTGCGGGCAGCTTCCTGGGTCTGCACTTCATCGCCTGGATCGCGTCGCTGGAGTATACGTCGGTCGCCAGTTCCGTCGTGCTGGTCACGATCAATCCGATTTTCGTGGGCCTCGGCATGGTAATCATCTTCCGCGAGCGGCTCCATCCGCTCTTGGTGTGGGGTATCGCCCTCTCCGTCACGGGCGGCATCCTGATTGGGTACAGCGACTTTCAGGTGCAAGGACAGGCCCTGTGGGGCGACGGGTTGGCGCTGCTGGGAGCGGTGTTTCACTCAGGCTACCTGCTGCTGGGACAGCGCCTGCGGCAGCGGCTCGATCTGCTGCCCTACATCACTGTCGTCTACGGCATGGCGGCGCTGTTAGTGCTGATCACGGCTGTAGCGACCCAACAGACCTTCACCGGCTATGCGCCTGCGACGTACCTGGTCTTGGTTCTGTTGGCGCTTGGGCCGCAACTGCTCGGCCACACGGCCTACAATTGGACCCTCCGCTACGTTTCCGCTGCTGTAGTGGCTGTAGCGATCCTCGGCGAGCCCGTGGGCGCGAGTGTGCTGGCGTACTTCATCCTGGATGAGCACTTGACGCTGCTCCAGGTTGCGGGTGGGGCTTTGGTCCTGCTGGGCATCTACCTCGCCCTGCGGACGCAAAGGCGCACATGACCTTGTGATTGATCTAGTTTACCGGAATAAATCCTGTTGTATACTAAATGCACGCGCGCATGCCCAGGGAGCAATTAGGAGAGGACACATATGGTGGATCTTCGGCCAACGATAAGCTTGGCCGGGTCATCCGGCGTATCTTACACCTATTGGATCTTCCCCATTGATTGGGTAGGCAGTAAAGAGCCGGGCAACTACGCACTTGCAAAGCTAGGTGAGCCTCCAGGTTGGGCGATAATCTATGTTGGGGAGACCGAAAACTTCAACGATAGGTTGAGTGCACAAAGAAGCAATCAAGAAATCATGCGCTATGAGCCAACACATGTCTTGGCCCACGTGAATGGCAGCACAGTAAACAGGTACTTGGAGGAACGTGACTTGATAGCAGCACTACATCCTCCAGCGAATAAGCAGTGGTAGGAGGGAGACAATTGGAATAGTACGGCCTCCTGCTTTCAACTCTTGCCATAATTCTGGTTGCCATCAGCGTAGGTATTGCCATAATTGCGTTTATCCGGCAGGGCGAGAACACAATCAGAGAAGACAACCGTGACATGCGCAACCACATGTTTGAGATATATCAGCGCGTGTCTCGGATTGAGGGTGCTGCCGACAGGCCAAAGGACGTTGGAAAACCAAGCGAGGAATGATAGAGAGCGTTTTGCCGACCGCTTACTAGGCCATAGCCCTTTGCCCTTTACAAACTCTCCTACAATGCCAACTGTACAAATGGCCAAACGTATAGCCGTCAAGAGTAGGCCCGGCATCCCATTATTCAATTCCGAATAGGGAGAATCCCCCGTGAACTGCATCGTCATCTGTCTCGACACCTTCCGCGCTGACTGCATCCGCCACCTGGGCGCTCATGAAAACATGCAGACGCCTACCCTGGACGCCATGGCGCGGGACGGGGTCTGGTTTGAGAACGCGTTTGCCGAAGCGTTGCCGACGGTCCCGGCGCGGCGCTCGCTCTTTACCGGCATACGCGGCTTCCCTTGGCGTTGGACTATCGACACTACCGGCTCCTCGCCGGGCGCGCCGGGGATGCCCGGCTGGCATGGCGTACCGCCGCACCAACAGACTCTGGCCGAGCGGCTCTCCCGCGCAGGCTATGCCACGGGGCTCGTGGCCGATACCTACCACCTCTTCAAGCCCACGATGAACTTCACGCGCGGCTTCATGAACTGGGAGTTCTTTCGCGGGCAGGAGGCCGACCCCTACCGCCTAGGCACCGAGGCGGAACTCCAGGCCGAGCGGTATACGCACAATCCAGGCAATGTACCGTTCGGGCTGCGCCAGTGGCTTTGGAACGTGAAGGACCGCAAGACGGAAGAGGACTTCACATTCGCCAAGTGCATGCGCCGCGCCATTCAGTTCATCGATGACAGCCGCGACCAGCATCCGTTCTTTCTCTGGGTCGACTCGTTTGAAGCCCATGAGCCCTGGCACCCGCCCTTCGCCTACGCCGACGCCTACATGGATGAGCCGTGGTCGGGCATTGAACCGATACAGCCGCGCGGCGAGCCGCTAAGCGCGGCGGAACAGGAACGGGTCAAAGCGCTGTACTACGGCTCGATTACGTTCATAGATAAATGGATCGGCGTGCTCCTCAATCACCTCGCCGACAGCGGCCTCCTGGATGAGACCATCATCGTCTTTACCTCCGACCACGGCACGCAGATGAATGAGCACGGCGAATTCGGCAAGAGCCAGCGCCACATGAATGCGTACAACACACGCGTGAATATGCTCGTGCGCCATCCGCAGGGGCCGCAAGACACCGTAGTCACACCATTTGTGCAGCACATCGACGTTGCGCCCACTATCCTGAATTGGCTGGAAGTGCCCCACGACCGACTGGATGGGGAAAACATGTGGCCGCTCGCCACCGGCGAACGTGACTCGCTGCGCGATTGGTCACTCACCGTCTGGGCCTACGAAGCGAGCGTGCGCGACCACACCTGGAACGCGGTGGTGAATATCCAAGAGCCCGATCCGCAGTGGAAACTCTATCGTATCGACTCAGACCGCGACAACTACGACGACGTGGCCGCCCAACACCCGGAGGTCGTTGCCCAGCAACGCGCCCGTCTGGAAGATTTCCTCGGCGAACCCCTACCGGCCCGCCTCCCCGGCCAACATCCGGGCAGCCCCTATCCACTGATGGATTTTGAGAAGGCACGTGCGCAAAAAGAGTGACCTGTCTTACTGTTTGTCAAGGTGGTCACTGTTAAACAAAGCGTTCATTGCGTGCTAAAGTGGCAGTTTTGTTAAAGAAAATCGGCATTCTCTTTAACAAAACAGCACTAATGCTAGTATGTTAGACAAGCGTTTGATCCGTTTAGGTTTCGCGCTTACAGTCACAGCTTCCGTCTAGGGAAATGAAACCGATAGGCGAGAAGATGCGGTTGTGATCCCATATACACTTGAGAAACTATCGAATAATCAAGTTGGGAGTGTACTGTGCGTAGGCTCATCTTGATAGTAGTCCTCATCCTATCGGGTTGTGCCGTTCAGCCCCCGCCTACAGGGGTGCCAGCGCCTGAATCAGCAGCTTCTCCAGCACCTACGTCAGCGCCCGTAGCAACGACAACCGTAGTTGCATCGCAGACAATAGACCCTACCCTGAATTTTGTTCTAGAGGTGATGAAGACCACGCCCACGGGCGAAACGCTCTATGTTTGGTTTATTGAAGTAGCGCCCAGTTTGACTTTTGGCGTGACTGGACTCCCTGAAAGCTGGTCGGGTATCTATCACGAAGCTCCTCGAAACGAAATTGTCATAAACGAAGCGCTAAGGGATGAATCGCCTGAGGTCCTTGCGGCTGTGATTGCATGGGAGATTGTAATAGCCTTCAACGCTAAGCGCGATGGGCCCAAGGAGGAACGCTGGTTGTCAGTTGAAGGTTGCCTAAACGAAGCGGCGGCAGCAGAAACGTACATGGTGCGCTGGTGGAATGAAAAGTTCGGCGATTCAGGAGTGCCTTCTCCCGCCACTAGTTGGGAAAGAGCGCTCAATTTCCGGGTAGGACAATATCTTAACGGAACTCTGGGGAGGTCCATAAGATCTCAGCCAGGCTATCAGGACTTCTGCGCGCAGATGGTGGTTATTCGCGCGCCACAGGACACCTTGCTGCCCCGCGAGATGCTCCTTCACTACTTTGCGGAACAACTCAATAGACGCACCGAAAGTGCTGACGTGCAGTACCGTGCTGGTCTCTACGAATACTTGACGGAAACTGCACCAAGCCTATTGCTTTTATACATGGATACGGGGTATGAATTCGTGGTATCGGACGAATTCCTGTTTTATGCCAGCTATCTCTTGGTTCCAGATTGTATTGTCCAGCACCTACTGACTGCTACAAATGAAGATATAGTTCAGCGATATAGTAATATCGCACGTTTAGTTCAAGTAAAGTGGCCGAATGTAGACCCATACGCTATGCGGGGAGTCTTGGCTACCGCAGCTGAACGAGAAGAAGCATGTGTTGCTTTCAGTTATTGGATGGAGTCTAAAGACCTCGAACTGTGATGTTGTTTAAGATTCGGAATGAAGGAAGAATCAGCTATTGTCCAGATTGGGAGACACCCTCGCATTGAAGGGGGACCATGAACACTTGGCAACAAAAGCAGATATTGCCGAACTGCGCAGTGAAGTCCGGACTATGAAGTGGATGTTGAGTCTGGGTCTTACGGCCGTTGTTGCGGTGTCTGCTGTTTTGCAGGTGATTGCACTTCTGCCAACTTCCTGATGGTCCTCAGCACTTGGTAGGTCGATCCATTCTGCTAGCAGATTGCAAGCTAAACGCCCCTTGGCTTCGATCGCTCTTTCCAGCCTAGTGTAGTGCTATGCAAGCAGCCGCCGGGTACGCCAGGCCCGGTAGGCGAAGAGCAGCGGCAGGCCCAACACAAAGAGCCGACCCACCGGCCCCCAAACGAGATCACGACGGTAGACGTACTTGATCTCGTCGCGAACCGTTGTAAGTCCATCTCCGTTGCCCAAGAACGTATGCCGGTGGACCCAATGCGCAAAGGGGCCTGCAATCTGTCTGTCAGCAAACCCACTGTTGCTCATGGATTCGATCACGGCGAGCCAGCGAATGGGAAAAGGCCCGAGCCACAGCGTAAAGCGGAGTTCGTCACCCGGGGAAAGTAGCTCCGGGCCGTGTTGAATCCGCACGATCAGTGGCGGCGGCGTGATGGCTGCGAGACTCTGCCTTTCGCGGTGAAAACTCACCACCTTCTCTCGTGGAGCCGCGACCGTAAACTCGTGGGTAAACGCCATCAGCGGCCCGGCGCAAACGGTTGCAGGGCGGCAAGATAGGCGGCAACGTCCGCGCTATCGTTGTATAGGTGGAGCGACCCGCGCACGCGCCCGTCGCCGCCCCAAACATGCACGTTCTGCTCTATGAGGGCGTCGCGGACAGTGGCCGCGTCGTCGCACGCCACGGCAATGTTGCCCGCGCGGCGCGCCCGCTCGGCCGGTGTCATCACCGTCCAGCCGTCGGCCCGTAGACCGTCGATGAGTTCTTCACCGAGCGCTTCCACGTGCGCGCCGATGCGGTCGGCCCCATACTGTTGGAGATAGCGAACACCGTTCTCCAAGGCGTAAATTGCCGCATGCGCCGGCATGCCCAGTTCGAAGCGCTCGGCCGTTGGTTTCCACGTAAATCTCTCGAATCGGTCCGGACTTATGAAATTATCTACTGAAAACCAGCCCACCGCGCCTGGGGCAAATTCCGGTAGCCGCGCGCGATTCCAGTAGAGCACGCCGCTGCCGTGGATACCGAGCAGCCATTTATAGGTGCTCGCCACCGCAAAGTCACATTCGCTCACGTCTACCGGCACGACGCCCAGCGATTGGGTCACGTCGGCCAGCAGCAAAGCCCCGTGAGCGTGGGCGGCGCGGGCAATCGGGTTAATATCGAGCCGCAGACCGGAAAGGTAACTCACGTGGCTCACCGTGACCAAACGCGTATGTTCGTCAATGTGTGCAACGACGTCATCTAGCGTAAGCTGCCAGTTCCGGCTGCGCACCAAGCGCACCTCGATACCGTGTTCTTTCATCTGCAGCCAGGGCAACACGGTGCTGGGGAATTCCAGGTCGTTGGTCACGATGTTGTCGCCGGGCTTGAAGTCGATGCCGCTGGCAATTAGCACAATGGCTTCAGAAGCGCTGCCCACAAGGCCGATGTCATCCGCAGCGCATCCCATGAGGTCGGAGACTCGCTGCTTGCACCGTTTTTCTGTTTCTATGTGCTCCGCCCGCCCGGCCTCGGCACGTGCCCGCTCTTGCAAGTAGCGCTCCAGGGCCTGTGCCTGCGACTTCAGCGGTGCCGATTCCGCGCCGGTATAGAGATAGGTCGCATCTTCCACTCCGATAAAATCCTGCCGTGGCGCGAGCGAATCCAATTGTCAGTTCCTTTCCTAAACTCAGAGGGCAACAACGGCCATGTGCATTCTTCGGGTGATGCCGCAACTCATGCGTTCAGTCTGCCTCTAGCCGCCAAACCTGAAAGAGGGGACTCCCTGGTACGGCGTCTTGATAGAAAAGAGCCCGCCGGCCAGAGGTTGGCGCTCTAGCTCCGCAGCGTCCAGTTCCTGGGCAGCCGAGGTAATGAAGAGGATGTCTAGATTCTGACCGCCGAAGGCGCAGGCGGTTACCTGGGTAACGGGTAAGTCAATCCTCAACAAGAGCTGAGCCGTATTGGGATTCCAGCGGCTCACGCACGATCCTCCGTAGTGCGCCACCCAGAGCATCCCTTCGCTATCTATGGCCATCCCGTCCGGCATCCCAATTTCCTCCGGCACATTGATAATGACCCGCTCGTTAGAGATGTCGCCGGTGTCGTCAGCGTAATCGAAGGCGCGCACACTCTTGCGCAAGGTATCGATGTAGAACATCGTCGTGTGGTCGAGACTCCAGATAATGCCGTTCGAGATCGCAACGTCGCCGAATATCTTATGGACGCTGAGGTCGGTGTCGAGGCGGTACAGGCTGCCTTGGTTCGTCGGGTTCTCGTACGTCATCGTGCCCGCCCAGAAACGGCCCGCCGGATCGCATTTGCCGTCGTTGAAGCGATTGCCGGTAATGTGCGCCTCGGGATTGGCAATAAGCGTTAGCTCCTGGGTTTCCAGATCGAAAGACGCAAAGCCCTCTCGCACTGCCAGCATCAGCCCGCCGGATGCGCGTGTCACCACGGTACCGACGTGCCGGCCGACGTCCAGCGCGCGGTTCTCGCCGGTGGCCGGATCGTAGATGTAAAGCAGGGAACTCAGAATATCCACCCAGTAGAGCACCTGCCGCTCCTCATCCCACAACGGCCCTTCACCCACCTGGGCGTGGGCATCCACCAAGAGCTCGACACCGGTATCCACGATAGCGTCTCTCCCTTTTGTCCCTTTGTGCGTGCCTCATTCCGACTAACTCTGATAATAGAGTCTATATCACCGCAATGGCGAACGCTACGCTTGCCGAATCCTCTTCGTGTCTCAGAATGCGCTGGCGGTAGGGGCACGACATGTCGTGCCCCTACCGCGGCGCGGCCGGTTGATCGCCATGGCAATGTGCACGACGTGTACACCTATGCCACACCGGCAATTGCTTGTGTTTCGCCCGAACGGCTTCTATCATGGTGCGAAAGCGGTAAGTGACAATTTCACAAACACGGAGGAACCGATGCCTCGCCTGGATAAAGTCCGCATCTGCATGATCGGCGCGGGCAGTCTTGCCAACGCCATGCACTATCCGTCCTTGAGTGAAATGGAAGACGTCGAGATTGCGGCCATTAGCGACCTCAGCGCGGAGCGGCTGCAAAAGACGGCTGCGCGCTTCAACGTGGCCAATACCTACTCCGATTATCGCGAGATGCTCGATACGGAGAAACCGGACGGCGTCTATTGCCTGATGCCGCCCCATCACCTCTACGACATTTCAATTAACGTGTTGCAGCGCGGGCACAACCTTTTCGTGGAAAAGCCGCCCGGACTCAACGCGTATCAAACCAGCAGCATGGCCAAAACCGCCGCCAAGTACGGCGCGTTGACGATGACGGCCTTCAATCGCCGCTTCATTCCCCTCATGCAGGAAGTGCGCCGCCAAGTCGAGGCCCGCGGGCCCATCATCCAGTTTCAATCGGTCTTTCTCAAGCACCAGTTCACGACACCCGGCGACCTGCCTTATTACGGCGGCGCAACCGACATCCTCAGTTGCGATGCCGTGCATGCGGTAGACGTGTGCCGATGGCTGGGCGGCAGCGACGTGGCGGCAGTGGCCAGCGACGTGCGCGAAGCATATGCCGACTATCCGAACATCTTCAACGCCCTCATGCGCTTTGAGAACGGCTGCGTCGGCTTCTTGCAAGCGAACTGGGTGGCCGGTACCCGACGCCACATATTCGAGATTCACGGCAAAGGCATCACCGCCTATGTCGACCCGGACAATACCGCCGAGGTCTACACAGATGGCAACAGCGAGCCGACGGTGCTGGACGTCAACACGGTGGCCGGCAACGACGCGCGCTATCACGCGTATGGATTCTTTGGCGAAAGCCGCCACTTCATCGACTGCATCAAGACCGGCCGCCAGCCCGACACGAACTTCGCCGACGCTACCAAGACCATGGAACTCGTGGATAGCATCTACCACTCGGTGATTTGACCGAGTGTCAAACACACAGAGCGTGGAAGCGGCCGCTGTACAAGAAGCGTTTGTGCGAGCAAACCACTCGCCATGCGAGTTCTAAAGTAGTCTGCTTCGGTACCGTAGAATCGCATTGCCCTATTAGTCCTGCGGCAGAAACGTGGGAAGCGCCGCTGCAATGGCGGTGTGACGTCCTCAAGTAAACACTCAGATATGAAGGCTGCACACCTCTCACTCCCTTTCGCCAAGTACCTCCTTAGCGTAGCTTGGGCACTTGTGATTGCCGTTCTCTTCGCACTTGCCCTCGACTCATTCATCACTAGACCTGGCACTGATTCGGCGATCTTCATGTACGTGGCAAAAGGTATTTTGGAAGGAGACGTTCCCTACCTTGACCGCTGGGACAACAAAGGCCCGTTGTTCTACGTCATCAACCTCATTGGCCTCGTCATTCACAAGACAGGGGGACAATGGGTCGTTCAGGGCCTCTTCCTGCTCGGATCAACTGGTCTTGCCTTCCTCCTGCTCAGGAGGAGCCTGGGCGTTCTACCCGCCCTGTTCGCTATCGCAGTATTCCTGGCCTATTACAACAGGTTTGCGCCGCCAGGCAACTATACGGAACAATACGGTCTCTTCTTTCAATTCCTGACCATCTACCTCTTCGTCCGTAGTCAGACGCAGGCCACACACGAAACCTCCCAGTCTCGCTTCTCCTTGTTACATTTAGGAATTGGCGTGCTCGGAGCAGCCTGTTTTCTTCTCAGGCCCAACCTCGTCGCCCTCTGGTTCGCTATCGGCATTTGTTGGCTTCTGATCGGAGGAAGCTCCCTGCGCAAGCTGGCCTGGGCCGTAGTCGGGGGTGGTAGTGCTCTCATTCTTGTAGCGGGACTCTTTGCGGCATTGGGTGCATGGTCTGCACTCTGGAATGCGGTCTTTACCTTCAGCTTCGCACAGAGCAACGTCTCAATTTTGGAGAGACTTCATGTTGTTCAAAGTCTATTCTTAGGTCTGTTTCCGGCATCTCTGCTAGTCATTGCCGGTTGGCTCATCGGACTTGGCTACGTTGCTTTACGAAAGGCAAAGGATGAGTCACGCAAGAGTCTCTTGGTGCTTGCCTTGATCCTACTTCCCCTTGAAGTTGCAGGCGCCTCTTTGTCGGGCTTTGTTTACGCGCACTACTTCCTTACAACACTTCCGGTCGTCTCACTTCTGCTGGCATTCCTGGTATGGTTTATCCTTAGACAAAACCTCATAGCCCCCACACTGCTCACTGTCGCGCTTCTGCTGGGAGCTTTCTACTTTTCCTTGCCCTTATCTAACTTCGCGCGGCTTGCGGAGAAATACACAGCCAATATTCTAATCGTGGAGGATAGAGAATCTCTGGTGGCCGCACGTGTCCGAGAGGAAACTGAGCCTGGCGACAAGGTTCTGGTGTGGGGGAAGGCCGCGCGGATATATCTGCTTGCCGATCGCAATGCGCCGACCCGTTACTTCTACCACCATCCGCTGGTCAAACCGCGCTACACCACTGAATCCATGCGTGACGAATTCCTCCTTGATCTAAAGAATGATATGCCGGTATTGATCATTGATTCGCGATACGATTGGTTTGCTCCCTTGAATAGGTCAGAACGCGCTGGTTGGCAACCTCATGAAAGGTACATGCACAACCCGGCAGACTTTGGTACCTTCTTTGACTTCGTCGAAGCCAACTATGTAGCGATCGAAACGAACTGGCCCTTCACCTTTTACGCCCTCAGACTAAGGGACTCCGAATTGCAACCAATGCCCAAAGGCGAATTGATCATCCGCTCCAACTACGACGTTTACCTGGATGGCAAGACCCTAACCTACGTAAAGAGCCCGTGCGCCCACGATGACGCCGGCAATCGCTTCATTCTGCACGTGATACCGAATGACACAAGCGTCATTGAGGGAAGATCCCAAGAGACCTTGGACTTCTCCTTTATGGAAGGGGAAGATTGGCACGTTGGCGAGGCCTGCGTCGTCTCTCGTGACCTGCCGAACTATCCCATTGCCTTCATCAGGACCGGCCAGTACAACGCATCCGAGAGCGCCCATGACTGGTTGAACGAGTATCATTTCTCGGTAGGAGAGTGATGTCTCTGATACGACAACTTGCTAGCTTGACATTCAACTCGATCACTAGGACGAGGTCATCCAACTGCACTATGTAGCGAACGCAATTAAAAGAGCAAGGATCTGCCCCATTAAGACTGGACTCGGAGCTTGCCAATCCACTACGGGGCTGAAATCTCCTTCGGCAATGTCGGTCAGAATACCGAAAGAGAGCCTGCACCCTGAAATCTAGATTTTACCTACCGCTTCACGCCAATCACCTGCTTGTCGCAGCTTGGGTAGTCATCCTTGCCTACCTCCTTCTTGCTGCCGTCGGCGCGTTCATCTATGACTGCAGCGAAGAAATTGGAGATAGCTGTGTTTACATTTATGTAGCAAAGGGGATCTTGGAAGGAGACATACCGTACGTCGATCGCTGGGATAACAAAGGTCCGTTGCTCTATCTACTTAACTTCATCGGTCTTGTAATTCACGAATCCTGGGGACTCTGGGTCGTTCAAGGCGCCTTCTTGCTCGGCGCATCTTCGTTTGCTTTCCTTACACTTAAGAGAGGCTTCGGCACCACCCCTGCCCTCTTCTCTCTCGCACTCTTCTTAGTCTCTTACAGCAGGTTGGCACCTCAAGGGAACGACACCGAACTGTACGTCCTTCTAGTCCAATTCCTCGCTCTTTATCTCTTCCTCCACAGCCAAGAACAGCCTAGCCCCCCGGCCTCCCGGGCCAGCTTCACTTTCCTCCACCTCGCCATCGGCGCCCTCGGCGCTGCTTCCTTCCTTCTCAAACCCAGCCACATCGCCCTTTGGATCGTTATCGGCCTCTACTGGCTACTGCTGCGAGGAGACTCCCTGCGCAAACTTGGTTGGGCCTTTGTCGGCGGTGGGAGTGTGCTTGTCCTTGTGGCGGGTCTGTTCACTGCCTTAGGGGCATGGAATGCGCTGTGGAATGCTGTCTTCGAATTCAGCTTCGCTCAGAGCGGCGCCTCAATTCAAGATCGGCTTGAGGTCTTAAGGCACTTAACCGCAATGATGTTCCCCATCTCTTTGCTTGTCATTGCTGCCTGGTGCATCGGCATCATCTTGCTTGTTCGGCGGCAGGTACCGCTTGGGGACGCCAAGTACCTTTTGATCATTGCCCTGGCGTTGCTTCCAATTGAGGTCATCAGCATTTCTCTCTCAGGCATCAAGAACAACAGATATTTTCTGACGGCACTGCCGGTCTTCGCGCTACTCTTGGCTTTCTTGGTGTACTTGGCATTTAGGCGACGTCTCATTGCGCCCTCTCTCTTGGGTTTCGCACTCCTGTTCGGTGTAACCTACTATGCCTCACCCCACACTAACTTCACGCCCCTTGTCCGGAACTTCGAGCGAGCCGGCCAGTTTCTCAGTGGAGCCGAATCGCCCCAGGCAGCGCGTCTCCGTGAAATAATTCAAGGATCAACGGAGTCCCACGATCCTATTCTCGTTTGGGGATGGGGTCCTTGGGTCTACCTAATCTCCGATCGGGACGCACCTACCCGGTTCTTCTATGACTTCCCATTGACCAAGCCAAACTACACAGATCAAACAATCCGTCACGAGTTCTTCTCCGATGTTATGACGTCTATGCCAAAATTCATAGTCGACATGCGAAAGTCGCGGTTGCCCCCCTTAGCCACTTCGGAACGCATCAATTGGCGTCCAGCCTACAGATATGAGCATGAACCGGAAGATTTTACGCCTTTCCTTGACTTTGTTGCGGCAAACTACCTAGCTGTCGACACTACTCCGCATTACACGATCTACGCGGTCCGGAGCAATGACGGAAAAGGTTCAGCAGCGATCCAAGGCAACGTGATCATCCGGTCAACCTACGTTGTATACCTAGGCGACCGAATCCTTACGTATGTAAAGAACCCTTGCACGCAGGATGACGCCACCAATCGCTTCATTTTGCACGTGTTTCCCGTGGACAAGAGTGTTATTGACGGCAACGAACTCCACAACATGGACTTCAACTTCATCGAAGGGAAAGATTGGCACGTTGGCGAGGCCTGCGTCGTCTCTCGTGACCTGCCGAACTTTTCCATTGCCTTCATTAGGACCGGCCAGTACAACGCATCCGAGACCGCCCATGACTGGTTGAACGAGTATCATTTCCCCGAATTGCAGTGATCCTGTTGTCGCGACTGAGGGAAATAGCGGTCTCACACACATTACGTGCGGCAACCGCCTGATGTGCATTCTTTTGAAAGCCCCCGTGGTTGGCTGTAGACTAACCGTAGGTTTCGCAAGGTCAAAGGCTGCGCCAACCAGAAACTGCAACTGATACGTCTACAATCGCCAACTCAACTCTCAAACCATGAAGCCTATGTTAGTGCCCGCTCTTGTGACCAATCGCCTACTTGGAGTAGTCTGGGGGATCGTCATTGCCCTCCTTCTTGTCCTTGCCATTGACTCGTTCATTGCTAAGCCCGGCGGGGATTCGTTGATCTTCATGTACGTTGCACAAGGCATCTTGGAAGGAGAAGTACCCTACCTTGACCGCTGGGACCACAAAGGCCCTCTGCTGTATCTGATCAATGCAGTTGGCCTCCTTATTGACGAAATGTGGGGCATTTGGATCGTACAGGCGCTCTTCTTGCTTGGAACTATCTATTTCGCCCTCATACTGCTGAGAAAGGCCTTTGGCACTACCCCTGCACTGTTTGCAATGGCGCTCTTCCTAAATCTGTTTAGCAGATTCAATCCGCCTGGTAACTATACAGAGCAGTATGCACTCCTCATTCAATTCCTGGCCCTTTACCTTCTGTTCCGGAGCCACCAACAGCCACATCGCGAAATCAGCCTAATTCACTTTGCCCTTCTCCACATGACCATCGGGGCTCTCGGCGCCGCCTCATTCTTACTCAGACCCGATCTTGCTGCACTCTGGATTGCGATCGGTATCTACTGGCTTCTGCTGAGAGGGGCCGCCTTCCGCAAGCTTGGTTGGGCGGCCCTCGGTGGAGGGTGCGCACTCCTCTTTGTAGCAGCCCTTTTTGGAACCTTTGGGGCGCTTTGGGATGCTGTTATCGTCTACAACTTCGCGTATAGCGACGCCTCGCTCCCAGAGAGGCTTGCGTCTGTGCGCTACCTATCCACAGAGACATTGTTCGCCTCATTGCTTACTCTTGCGGGCTGGGTCATAGGCATTTTCTGTCTTGCAAAAGGTCGGGTTCAGGGAGACCACCGTAGGGCAGTTGTGGCAACCGCCTTAATCCTATTGCCACTTCAAATCGTTAGCATCTCACTCCCGGGTTACGGCTGGCCGCACTACTACCTAGCGGCGCTTCCGGCAGCCACGGTACTCCTGGCACTCGTAATGTGGTTCGTTCTCGAACAAGAACGTATTTTCCTGAAGTTGCTCATTGTCGCTCTATTCATCGGGATAGCCTTCACTTCCTTGCCACACGCAAACTTCGCGCGCCTATCCGGGAAGTATGCAGGCGATGCGTTGTACGCTGAGAACAATCTATCGCGCTTGGCCGATCGTATCCGAGGAATAACAAAGCCCAACGATCGCATTCTGGTATGGGGCAGAGGTCCTGCGTTGTATCTTCTCTCGGATCGAGATGCGCCTACACGGTTCTTCTACCACTTTCCCTTGATCAAGCCGAACTATGCCAACCAGTCATTGCGCGAGGAATTTGTCTCCGATATCAAGGAAAATAAGCCAAAGCTAATCATCGACATGAGCTACCCTGGGTTTCCTCCCTTGGACAGTGACGCGAGTCACGATTGGCCTCAAGATCACAGGTATTTGCATGATCCGAGTGAATTCGAGCCCCTATTTGATTTGGTGGAAGAAGACTATATAGTCTTCGGTAGATTTGCAAGTTACACCGTTTACAAGCTAGGAAGCGATGACACGATAGTCGAAGCGGGCATCACAGGTGAGTTGATAATTCGCTCAACTTTCGATGTGTACTTCGATGGCCGAACTCTAATCTACGTAAACGATGCGTGCAGTCAGGCTGACGTTGATAGACGCTTCATTTTACACGTGATACCCGTCGACAAGAGTGTTATTGACGGCAACGAACTCCACAACATGGATTTCTCGTTCGCAGAAGGGGATGATTGGCTGCTACGCAAGGGTTGTGCAGTCTCTCGTGAATTGCCGGACTATGCCATCGCCTCTATCAGGACCGGTCAATATAGTGCGTCCGGTTCACGCCATGTTTGGATAGGCGAGTATACCTCCACTCCTTCAAAGTGATCGACTCACCACAACCAGGGCAACTGCTTATGATTGGTACACTGCACTCGGCAATCCATATGGAGATTGCTTCTTTGAAATCCTCCGCTCAAGTCTCTAGAGTGACCGAGCTCTACGCCAGGCAAGAGCCTAAATTAGCTAGCAGCCTCAATCGGAAGTCTGGCTCTTTGTACACTATACGGTGAAACATGAGATCCCGGTTCGTGGCCGCACATGCGATCAATCGCCTGCTTGGCGTCGGTTGGGTAATTGTTCTTGCCTACCTGCTTATACTTGCCGTCGACTCATTTGTGACGGACTGTACAGGCGATTCCTGCATTTTCATTTACGTAGCCAAGGGTATCCTGCAAGGTGACATTCCATATCTCGACCGCTGGGACCATAAAGGCCCGCTGCTTTACTTTCTAAGAAAGGTCTGAACAACTCTGTGTAGGCTTGGTGTTAGTGGTGTGTGCGGAATTATGGGGCGTTTTGGGGAGTGTTTTGGCGTTTCGGTGGGGCTGTTTTGCCCGTGTTTCGGCGCTGCTGGGAGCGTTTTTCGCTCCCGCTCGTGTTTTGGGCGCACTACGCCCGTGTCATGCCGGCAACTGGCGTGCGGCTGTTACCAAATTGGCCAGCCCCAGCAGCAACGCCAGCCGTTGCGTGTTCTTGTGCAGACCCCGATAGCGCACCGTGGCGTAGCCAAAGCGCCGCTTCACCCACAGGAACGGATGCTCTACCTTGGCCCTGACCGACGCTTTGCGCTGTTCTGCCAACGCCGCCGCGCTCTCAGGCGCCAGTTTCCGCCGCTGCCCAGGCTTCAGCGCCACATTCCAGGTCACGGCGCGTCCCTGATGCTCCGGCCGCTTCTGCACCCCCACGTACCCGGCGTCTCCCCACACCTGCTGCTCTGCGCCGTGCAGCAACGCTCCCGCTTGCGTCACGTCGTGCACGTTCGCCGACGTGGTGATGAAGCTGTGCACTACCCCCGTCTGTGCGTCGACGCCGATGTGCAGCTTCATCCCAAAGTAATACTGGTTCCCCTTCTTCACCTGCCGCATCGCCGGGTCTCGCTCCCCCTCTCGGTTCTTCGTCGATGTCGGTGCCGCGATGATGGTCGCGTCCACTACCGTCCCCGCTCGCAGCCGCAAGCCCCGACCTGCCAAATGCGCGTTGATCTCCGCCAACAACCCCTCTCCCAACCGGTGCTTCTCCAGCAAGTGCCGAAAGTGCAGGATCGTCGTCTCGTCCGGCAGCGCCTCTGACAGCCGCAGCCCCACGAACCGCCGCACCGGTTCCACCTCGTACAGCATGTCCTCCATCCCAGGGTCGCTCAGATTGTAGAACAACTGCACACAGTGTACCCGCAACATCACCGACAAGGGATACGGCCGCCGCCCACGCCCCGCCTTGGGATAGTACGGCGCGATCCGCGCCTCCATCTCCGCCCACGGGAGCAGCGCGTCCATCCGCTCCAAGAACTTCTCCCGCCGGGTCTTGCGCTTCTTCTGCGCGTACTCCAGGTCGGCAAACGTCGGCTGTTCCATTTCCTCTCCCCTCTCCACAAGGCGCTTTCTTGCTATGATACTATGCCAAGGACTTGTGCAGAGTGTTCCTAAATTCTATCGGCCTGATTATTCACGAGGGCTTCGGGGGCTTACTTATACAAGCCCTTTTCTTGCTAGGTACATGCTATTTTGCCTTCGCAGCACTAAGGAACAGTTTTGGCGCCGTCCCTGCACTGCTCGCTCTCGCACTCTTCCTAGCCTTTTTCACCAAATTCAATCTACCCGGTAACTTCACAGAGCAGTATGGTCTGCTCTTTCAATTCCTCACCCTCTATCTCTTTGTCCGTAGCGAAGATCAGGCCAAGCCCAACATCTCCCCACCTCACTTCGCTTCGTTGCATCTTGGCATTGGAGCCCTCGGCGCCGCGTCGTTCCTGCTCAGACCAAATCTCGTCGCACTGTGGATCGTTATCGGTCTCTATTGGCTTTTCGTGAGAGGCAATTCCCTCCGCAAGTTTGCCTGGGCCGTGTTCGGCGGTGGGAGTGTGCTCATCACTGTTGCGATGCTTTTTCTGTATTTAGGCGCATGGAATGCGCTGTGGGACGCAGTAATCGTCTTTAATTTCGCATATAGCGGTGCCTCGCTTCAGGAAAGACTTGGGGTGGTACAGTACCTTCTCACTCAGATGCTGCCAATCTCTTTGCTGGTCATTGCGAGCTGGTTTCTGTGTTTCTCTTGTCTCATTAGAGCACGCGTGCAAGTTGAGCGATTCAAAGGACTCTTGATAGTTGCTTTGATACTGCTCCCACTTGAGGTCGTTAGCCTTTCACTGTCAGGATTCGAATACCGACATTACTTCCTCACCGCCCTCCCCGTTTCCATGCTTCTCCTAGCCTTATTTGTAAGGTTCGTCCTTGAACAACGCCTCATTGCTCCCTCGCTTGTTTCCGTCGCTCTGTTGATTGGCGCAGCCTACTATGCTTCGCCCCATTTAAACTTCGAACGGATTTCCAACAAATATGGACAAACCGGCATGTCTGTCATTCAAAAGGACTCGCCCATCGCCGTTCGCCTCCGCGATCTGATCCAAGGAGCAACTGCGCCTGACGATACTATATTGGCATGGGGAAAAGGAGCCTGGATATATCTCCTTTCCGATCGTGACGCGCCCACACGATTCTTCTATGATGTTCCACTGACCAAACCTAACTATACGAACCAATCAATGCGTGACGAATTCTTTTCTGACGTCAAGGAGCAGATACCAAGACTGATTATTGACATGCAGCACTCTCGCTTGCCGCCTTTGGCGCCTGCTGAACGCGAGTCATGGCGTTCCACAGGAAGGTACCAGCACGATCCGGCAGACTTTCAGCCTTTCTTCGACTTTGTCGATGCGAATTACTTGGCCGTCGATTCTACGCCACCTTTCATCATTTACGCTCTTAGGCACAACAATGTCGAGATTGCAGCACCTGAAGAAAATCGGTTGATCATTCGCTCCCTCTATGATGTCTACCTGAATGGCAGGACCTTAACCTACGTTCGGCGCCAGTGCGCCAACAGTGACGCCGCCAAACGGTTCATCCTGCACGTAATTCCCGTAGACAAAAGCGTTATCGACGGCAACGAACAGCACACCATGGACTTCAGCTTCATCGAAGGGAAAGATTGGTATGTAGGCGAGTCCTGTGTGGTGTCCCGCCAATTGCCGGACTATGCCATCGCATATATCAGGACCGGTCAGTATGACATTTCGCGCTCGCGGCATGAGTGGCTAAGCGAATATCATTTCTCTAAACCGAACTAGCCAGCTTGCCATAGCTGCGCGTACCGGCTGTGCTCCACTCCGTGCTTCTCTGGGAGTTGTCAACCGTATGATGCACGTGGACCGAAGCATGGGAGCAAGACACGATGCCGTGCACGCAAAAGAGCGGGGAGCACGCTAGTGTGCTCCCCGCTCTTCCGTAAGGTAGGTAGGCACTCTTAGTCATTCGCACTGCCGGTGAAAGCGCAATGTCTTGTGCGCGAAAACTTGGCAATCCCGTATAATGAGGCGTATACCGACTTGGGTGCGTGGCCCGGCGCGGTACGAGATCCGTGTTTCGCCGGCAGTCTGCCACAAAAGAGAGTGGTTTCGCGGCAAACCGGCGCATTCATGGTGTGCGAGCGGCCGGTTGCGTTTTTCGTGCAGGTACGCGAAGGAAGTGATGTATGGCGAAGGTAGTGGCGTTAGAAGAGCAAACCCAGCAGTTGCGCGCGTTGAGCGCGGCGGAACTTCAGACCTACGACGAGCAAGGGTTTGTCATCCTTGACAATGTCTTTCCGCCGGCAGACGTGACGGCCCTCAACAACGAGATCGAGCGCCTCATGCCGGAGCACGGCGACACGACGGCGAACCGACCCGGATGGATACTTCAAATAGGCCTACGCTCCGAGCTCATCAGCAGCTTTGCTCGCGATGAACGCATCCTCTCCCTGATCGAAGATATCGTCCGCCCCGGCATCGCCGTGCACTCGGCGAAGCTGGTTACCAAAGTGCCCCAATCCGACATCATCTGCCACTGGCACCAGGACGAAGCCTTCTACACGAAACCCGACGATCCCAAGACGCATAGTAAGACGCGGATGTCTATCTGGGTACCGCTCCAGGACGCCACCGAAGCCAACGGCTGCATGTGGGTGGTACCGGGCAGCCATCGCTGGGGCTTGCAGGACTACGAAATCGTCGATTACGGGGCTTGCATTCGCAAGCTCAGCCCTGAGGAATACGCCAACGAGCATGCCATTCCCGTCCCGCTGCCGGCGGGTTCGATGCTGCTCTTCCACGGTATGCTGTGGCACCATTCCAAAGGCAACAGCACCGACCATGCGCGCTACGCCTTCATCGTCTCGTATCAAGAAGCCTCGGTGCTCAGCGAAACCGCGCAATGGAAGCTCATCCGCCCTGCTCCCGCGAGCAATGGGGAATAGCGATTAGCTAACTCAGTGTGTGCGCCCGCGCAGGTTTGGCGAACTTCGTTCTTGCAGCCAATGATGGATGCCGCTTGGCTTTAGGCTGCCCGGCTTTACGCCCCACCCTTCAACCAGCGGTCTAAGAACTGCACCGAGTGCATCCGCGCGGTTTCCTCTTCGGGCTCGACTTCATGGCCGCCCTCGTGGACGTGAATGTCGCACTTCTCGCCGATGCCGAGGCGCTCGTAGATTGCTTTCACCTCGGCAAACGCCTGCTCGGCTAACTTCCAATAGACCGCGCCGTCATGCTTCCCCTCCTCCACCATGAACGCACGCGGGCAGATCAACGAGGCGATGTCGCTATCGGCGAATTCGTGCAGATGGGGGTAGGTCTTGTCCTCTTCCACCGTGAGCGCAAAGGGCCGGTAGTGCTCTGAAGGAATCACCTGTTTTTGGTAGCGCTCATTGAACCACGCCGTGCTTACCACCGCTTGCAGACGCCTATCGAGCGCACCCAGCCAAAGCCCCGACTGCCCGCCCTGAGACTTGCCATAGAATCCGATCCGGTCGCTATCCACCTGCGGCAAACTTTCCAGCAGATCCACGCCGCGTGAAAGCGCAAACATCTCCACGCCAAACAGGTCCATACCGATGGTGCGGCAGAGGCGGTTGAGGTACATGCGGGCGTGGGGTTGCGCACTCTTGAGCTCTTGCAGCTTCGGGGCGAACCGCCCCGCAAGCTTATCCGGTTCAAACCCGGTCACCATGCGCGTGGCGAGCACGGTATAGCCGTGCATAGCCAGCCGTCCGCCGATGCGGTGGTACGAACTATCGATCCCCGCATGTTCCGTCTCAGTGAAGCCACAGGCGGTTTCCGGCACGCCGTAGATGCCGATCTGCAGGACTATACCCGGGTGGGGCCCCCTGCCGAGCGGCGTCAGCAAGAGCGCATCGCTCTCCACGCCATCGAAAACGCGGTAGTACACCCGCTCGACGCGAAAGTCCAAGTTTGTTGCCAGCGGCTCAAAGCGCAGGTGCAAGTCCTGCCGGTCCCACGGCCAGCCGCCAAGGCTGTCTAAGAAGTGCTGTCGATTGGGCTCCACCGAATGCTCATATGCATCCAGGCCTGAGTAATCGCGATTCCAAAAGTGCCCTCGCGTCTCGTAGCGCTCCTTGATGTAGCGCAGCAGATACTCCTCGTACTGCTCGAACAATCGCTGCTGCCGGGGATTAACCTCCGCGGGACCGAGAACGGGCCAATCGTCGTAATAGGCCATGCTACAGAACCTCCTGTTAACTTCGGCACTACGTGCAGACTATTTGGAAAGCGCCATCCTCCTCCTTCCGCTCTCATCCCTCCTGCAAAACACGTCAACTGAACGTGTCATCATGCGATCCTACGAGAAGCCTTCCTACCCACCCGCCGCGATGCCGCTCAGTCCCGGTTGCACCATCTTTGCCGGGTCGAGCGCTTCGTCCAATTGCTCGTCGGTTAGGTTGGTGAGGACTTTGGCAATCTCACGGACGGTCTTGTTTTCGGCGTGGGCAGTCTTGGCAATCACGGCAGCCTGGTCGTAGCCCACCAAGGGCGCCAAAGCCGTAGCAGTCATTAGGCCGCGTTCCACCGTGGCGGGGCCGTGTTCCGTAGCTTGGATGCCGCTCACGCACTGGTCGGCAAAGTTCGCCGCCGCTTTGCTCAGCAGTGCTATCGGCCGCAGCACGTTATACGCCGCCACCGGCAGCATCGTATTCAACTCGAAGAATCCCCACTGGCCTGCGATGGTCACCACATGGTGGTTGCCCATCGCCTGCGCGCAGACCTGGATCACCGATTCGGGTATGACGGGATTCACCTTGCCGGGCATGATGCTGCTCCCTGGCTGCACTTCCGGCAGCAGCAGTTCGCCGAGCCCCGCACGGGGGCCGGACCCCAACCAGCGGATGTCGTTGGCGATCTTGAGCAGCGCCACGGCCACCGAATTGAGCATGCCGCTCGTCATCACAAATGTGTCAATTGCGCTCTGAGACTGGAAGTGGTTCTCCGTCTCGCGGATGTGGTAACCCGTCGCCGCGCGCAGCTTAGCGCAGACGAGGCGCGCAAACGCGGGATGGGCGTTGATGCCGGTACCGACAGCCGTGCCGCCCAGCGCCAGTTCGCCCAGCCAGTCCTCGGCGTGGCGCAGGTGTTTGATAGCCCGCTCGATCTGTCCGGCGTAGCCCTGGAACTCCTGCCCCAGGCGGATAGGCGTCGCATCCTGCAGGTGCGTGCGCCCGGTCTTGATGATTGGCATAAATTCTTCTGCTTTGCCAACCAGTGCCCGCTGTAGTTTCGCCAACGCCGGAATCAGGTCTTGCCGAATGCTCAAGAGCGCCGATAGATGCATAGCCGCCGGAATCACGTCGTTGGACGACTGGCAGATGTTCACGTGGTCGTTCGGATGGATCGTGCGCGACCCACGCGCTTCGCCGAGTATTTCCACGGCTCGGTTGGCGATGACCTCGTTGGCGTTCATATTGGTTGAGGTGCCGGAGCCGGTCTGAAAGATATCGAGCACGAATTCATCATCCAGCTTGCCGTCCGCCACTTCCTGCGACGCCTGGATGATGGCACTAGCCAGACCTTCGTCGAGCAAACCAAGCTCTCGATTCGCCTCCGCCGCCTTTTGCTTGATCAAACCGAGCGCTTGGATGAACCGGCGCGGAAAGCGCAGGTCGCTGATGGGAAAATTCAACACCGCCCGCTGCGTAGAAGCCCCATAGTAGGCGTCAGCGGGTACTTCCATCTCGCCCATCGAATCGCGCTCGGTGCGCGTTTCCATCTTTGCCATAAATGATCCTTTCGACTACTGCAATCCGTTACCGCTACAGCCGGAGTGTGTTTGACGTTTCATACCATTGTATTTGGACGTTTCACATCATTGCGTTTCATTATGTTGAAAAGAAACTACACGCAGCCCGTTATCCCCGCCCATCCGACAATCATTCCCGCACGCCCAACCGTCATTCCCGCTCGTCCGACCGTCATTCCCGCTCGTCCAACCGTCACTCCCGCACACCCAACCGTCACTCCCGCACACCCAACCGTCATTCCCCCGCGTCCAACCGTCATTCCCGCGAAAGCGGGAAGGTGGATTCACATTTCAAGTGCAACGTTTGTTTGAGGAATACTTCTGCTGGGGTTTGATAGTCAAGGCACTTGCGCGGGGTGTGATTGTAGGCTTGGATAAGTTGCGCAAAGCGCTCTGCGGACATCTCCGCCAGGTCGGTCTTGCGCGGCAGCACGCGCCGCATGCGTCCGATGGCGTTCTCAATGCCTCCTTTCTGCCAGGGGGCGTGGGTATCGCAGAAGAAGGTCTGGATGCCCAAGTCATGGAGATGGTAATGGCGCGCGAACTCGGTGCCGTTGTCGAAGGTGACGGTCTGTCGCCACGCTTCAGGCAAGACCGCGAGCAGATCGTACATGGTGCTGGCGATGGGGTCTGCCGCCTTGCCGGGCTGGCGCGCAGCGATGAGCAAGCGCGAGTGGCGCTCGTGCAGGGCGAGCACCGCGTGGCCGCCTCTCCCAAAGAGCATCAGGTCAGCCTCCCAGTGGCCGGGGGTTTGGCGGTCGGCCGCCGCCTGGGGACGTTCCGCCAGTGGACGGCGCTTGGCAATGAAGGAGGCCGGACTGCGCCCACTGCGCCGATGGGGTCGCCGTCTCGTC
This sequence comes from Chloroflexota bacterium, assembly GCA_965216245.1. Taxonomy (GTDB): domain Bacteria; phylum Chloroflexota; class UBA11872; order VXOZ01; family VXOZ01; genus VXOZ01. The sequence continues at coordinate 2,130,066 of OZ244145.1, read as the reverse complement.
TTGCCTCGCGGCAGGTAGTGCCGCCAACTATAGTCCTTGGTGCGCGCCACCTGTCCGTATATGAAACGATAGATGGTCTCGTGGGAGATGACCGGTCCACCGGCATCCCGCGCCATGTGTCCTGCCACCTGCTCCGGCGACCAGCCGCATTGCAAGTACTCCAGCACGGTCTTGCGCAACGCAGCATCCCGTTCCAACTTGCCGCCAACCCAGCGCCGCGCCCACGCCTGTTCGTGGGCATACCCCGCTTGGTAGCCCTGCGTACGAGACCCATTGCGTTTCACCTCCCGCATAATGGTCGATGGCGCGCGATCCAGAGCTGCAGCAATTTGCCGGTACGACTGTCCCGCGGTGTGAAGCCGGGCCAGTTCACACCGCTCTTCAATGGAAAGTTGACGATAGTATGTTCCCATGGCAACACCTTAGCATGGTGTTGCACTTCGTTTGTGAGTCTAGCGAATCCATCTTTTCTTTGCCACTCGGACACCGACCAGCGGGCATAGGTTTCGAATCGGCGCCAGCGCGAGAATGTCGCTTGGCAGACCGTGCGTCACTTCCATCTCTCTAAATGTGTCTCACGTCCAGAAAACATACTGCCTCAACCGCTCACAACCTCACTTCAAGATTCGCCTCCGCAATTTCACGTCTGCCCATGAAAGCGCTGCAGAATAAACTCCCGGTCCGGTACCTTGCGCTCATCGTAGGACTGCAAGAAGCGCGCTCTATCGTAGGCAACTTCACGCCGTTCGACGCTAATTCCATCCTCGCCAAGCGTAAGCAGGGCGTACCGCGCCACCGGCCGCGGACCGCAGCCCAGCGCACCGGGGTTGAGGTAGAGCCGTTCCGGTGTTTGAAAGTAGTGTCCGTCATGGTGGTGGCCCGTGAGAATGGCGGCGGCGGAGTGCCCGCCGTAGTGGGCGTCGAGCGTATCCAGGCTGGGCTCAGGTTCAATCGGCAGGAGCTTTTGAGCCGCATCGAGATGGTAGTGAGCGATGAAGAGCTCCATGCCCGCGTGCTGCGGGGATAAAACCCGCGGCATGTCACTAAGGAACGGCAGAAAGCGGCGGTCGAGTCCATCCGCAACCCATTCGTGATGCGCCTCGATCCCCGGTGGGCTCCCAGGCGGATCGCCCGAAATCAGCGCCAAAATGCAATCCTCATGATTGCCGGCAACACTGGCAAAGGCAGGCAAGCGAAAGAGCAAATCCAGCACCTCGTTGGTGTCCGGCCCTACACCAATGAGATCGCCCACGCCATAGACGCAAGATAGATCATCCTCACGCGCCAGCTCCGCCAAAACAGCACGCAGCGCAGGCGCATTGCCGTGCACGTCGGTGATGATACCAATCTTGGTTGTCATGGCAGTGTCTCTTCTTTCGCTGGGAAGTCGCTACGCATTCAAAGAAGCTCACTAATATCGTAGACCTAGCAGGCTTCGCGCTCAACCTCTCAGGACATGCCGGGTGTAGTTTCGTACATAGAAGGCAATTAGGCTAAGATAGGTACTCAGAAGAACACCATGGCGGGGATATGAATGCCTACGCCAGCGGTGCAGCGGACACAAAACGGGCCTGCGCGACGGGTATTTTGTCCCGCACATTCCTGCAACAACCCTACGATTCTCACGTGCAATACTCAAGCAGAAAGAGTTTGCGATGGAAAAGCTAGCGATACGCGGCGGCACGCCTGTTTGTACGCGTAGGTTCCCCTCGTGGCCCCAATCTGATGAGCGCGAAATGGACCTGCTGCGCCAGGTGCTGGAGAGCAGCCGCTGGGGCGGTACCGGACATGGGCCCATGGTGATGGAACTAAATGCACGCTTTTGCGACTACCACGACGCCGCGTTTGGCATTCCGCTCACGAGCTGCACAGCAGGCTTGGATATCGGCTTGCGCGCGTTCGACATTGGACCCGGCGACGAGGTGATCGTGCCGGCCTTCACGTTCATGGCCACAGCCTTTGCGCCCTTGCTCGTGGGAGCGGACGTGGTCTTTGCGGACGTTGACCCCAACTCGCTCTGCCTCGATCCGGCGGCAGTGGCCGCTGCCATCACCCCGCGCACCCGCGCCATCGTGCCCGTTCACTTCGGCGGCTACCCGGCGCAGGTGGACGAGCTTGGCGCGCTCGCGAAGGCACATAACTTAGCAGTAATCGTAGATTGCGCCCACGCCCACGGCACCGAGTGGGCCGGCAAGAAAGTAGGCGGCTGGGGCGACCTCAATTCATATAGCTTCAATCAAGCCAAGAACATGACCTGCGGCGAGGGCGGCCTGGCAACTACGGACAACGAGGCCATCTGGGAGCGCTGCTTCTACACGCTGGCCTGCTTTGGGCGCAAGAACGGGCGGCCCTGGTACGAGCACCACGAACTCGGCCAGGCCTACCCCATGAACGAATTCCAAGCCGCTGTCTGCCTCCCGCAATTGGAACGCCTGGATGAACACACGAAGCGGCGCAACCGCAATGCGGCGTATCTATCCGGCATGCTCGCTGATGTCCCCGGCATCACCGTGCAGCAGCTTGAGCCGGAGGTGACACAGCACGGGTACCACATCTACCCCATCCGCCTCAACGCCGAGGAGTTCGGCACCGACCGTGAGACCTTCCTCCAAGCAGTGCACGCGGAGGGCGTCGGTATGTCCAGCGGCTATCCTTGGCCGTTGTACGACAACCCGATGTTCGATAAGTCCGACGGTTCGGTGAAAGGCGCCATCGGCAGTTTCCGCGCTCTGCCATGCCCTGAAACTGAGCGGCTTTGCCACGAGCAGGCAGCTTGGATCGGCCAAAGCACCCTCCTCGCCGAGAAGAGCGCCATGGATGATATTGCAGCCGCAATCGCCAAAGTGCAACGAAACGTGGACCAACTGCAGGCGGTGTATTCTTAGTTCCAAGTGGAGGCATTTCCATTAGGATTCATCCTCCTCCACAGGCCGTTCCTTAAGTAAGTTTGAGTGCGGATAATCCCACTCCTGCGGGATCAAGAACTCCGTTTCCCCGTGGGAGAGGGCCGGGGTGAGGGCACCTCTTGGCCGACCCAAGTCTTATCCCGCCTGTTAGACAATGTCACGCAAGAGTAATCTCTTGCATAACTAACTACGAACCAGGAAAGAATCAAAAGAGGAGTGAACATGAGCATAGCCACACAATTACCCACCGAAAAGCGGGTACTCCAAGACGAGAAGACCGGGGCTACCATCTGGCAATTGACCAACGCGCCTTGTGTGAATCATGCGCCGTACTTCCTCAATCCGGCCTGGGCCGGCGCCAACCACGACATGCTCATCATCACGTCATATCGCGCGGGCGCGCCCAATCTCTACGGCATTCAGTTGCCGGACGGCACGTTGCGGCAACTCACGACGAGCGGCGACGTTTCCGCGTGGTCGGCGTGCGTATCACCCGACGGCAGGCACGTGTACTACGCCGCTGCCACGCAGTTACGCGCTGTTGACACCACCACCCTGCAAGAAACGGTGCTCACGAACCTGCCGCCCTCGTCGTGGCTCGGCAACTGCTCGATCAGCCCCGACGGATCGGAAATCCTGCTGGCGGCGCAGAAGGACGGCAAGAACATCATCCTGGCCGTGCGCACCGATGGCGGCGGCGAACGCGTGCTCTTTGCCACCGATCAATTTGTGGCTCACGCACAGTGGAGTCCCGACGGACGCACGGTGCTTTTCTCATCAGACTTGCCGCGTATGTGGCTGGTGGAAGTCGACGGCTCCAACCCGCGACCCTTGCGCGCGCAGACCCGTCAGGAGTGGATCACCCACGAGGCCTGGCTCTCCAATGACGAAATCATCTTTACCTATTGGCCCCACGCGCTGAAAGCCATCCGGCGCGACGGCAGCGGCGAACGGGACGTAGCGGCGTTCAACTGCTGGCATCCCGCGCCACGCCGCGACGGCGCGCAAATCGTGTGCGACACCACGCTGCCCGACGTGGGACTGCAACTCATCGATCCGACAACCGGCGCGCGCGAGACACTCTGCCACCCGCAGGCTTCCTCGCAAGGCTTCCAGTGGTCGGAACCGGAGCCCTACGCAGGCGAGACCGCTCCCGACGATGCTTACGGACCGCAGTGGTCGCACCCCCACCCGTCGTTCACCCCCGACGGCCGTGCCGTGGTCTATACCTCCGACATATCAGGGAATGCACAGGTCTACCTGGCATTCGTTCCTTCCTGAGGTAGGGTTCCTTAAGAGTCAATTTGCATAGTCCGAGCCTGCCCAGTACTTGATACGGGGGCAAGGCCGATATTTGTTAATCATTGCCTTACCGCGCCAAAGAAGTGTATAGGCCGTGCAGGACCTTACACGTGCTGGTCCACCAGAATGGCATTGCCGTCCGGGTCTACTGCCACGAAGCTTGCCGGGCCGGTGGTATCCTCGTCGGCCTCGTTCATGAGCTCCACGCCCTGCGCCTTGAGCTGCCGCTGCAACTCGCGCACGTCCGTAAACGACTCCAACGGCTGCGCCTGGCCGTCCCACCCCGGATTGAAGGTTAGAATGTTCTGCTCGAACATCCCCTGGAAAAGCCCGATGGTGGTCGTCCCGTTCCTGAGAATCAGCCAATGATCCGCCGCATCACCCCCCACCACCTCAAACCCAAACTTCGCATAAAACGCCCGCGAAGCCTCAATATCCACCACCGCCAAACTAACCGAAAACGCCCCGAGTTCCATAGAATGCTCCTGATGAAAACTGCATTGGGTGAACCACGCCTCTAATCACAATAGACGCTCGAAGCACGGCAGGTAAAGGAAGCAGTACCAAGCCCGTCACTCGTCTATTGAAGTAGGCCCGTAAATTAGCGACCGCGAGACGGTAACACGAGGAGCCCGTTTTCCGTCATTCCGGCGAAAGCCGGAATCCATCTTCTCTTTGACCGGACGTCTTCTTGGACGGTAGACCGATACGCAAGTGACTGATCAGCCACTAACGCTCATTCATCTCATCCCGCGTGAACGTGCGTCCTCCAGTGGCAATGTCCTCGCGCAACTCATGAATAGCCGCCAACGCCGCATCAGCCTGCCGTTCGCGCCCAACATACTCCGCAAGCCATCGCCGAAACAGCTCGTCAAGAGTCGTCCCCTCCGCCGCAGCCCGCCGCCGCGCCGGCTCGGTCAAACTCTCCTCAGCGCTCAGGATTATGCTCTTCATGCCAGTACCTTGTTAAAGTGGTAGCTTCTTAGTTACGACCTCAAGTAAAGTCCTAGGTCTTTCCTTCTCGAAAATCCCTGAAGGCTCTTAGCAACTTCATAGTAGCAGCGTTATTCAGTTCGTCACCTTCGTATCGACACTCGTAGAGCCCCTGAAGGTTGGAGGGAAGTTCCACTCCCTCCTCTACCAGCAGGACGAACTTACCCCCATAAAGAGCCATGGCTGCCCCAATTTCAATAAGGACGTTCTCATTGATCAGCCGTACTTCTTTACGATCCTCATCGTAAAGAATTCTGTCGGCACTGACGTGGATTACGGCAGCCTTGCACTTTCTCATGTCATCCATGACCTTTTGAGGAACAGGCTTTGCTGCCGTTTCCTGTTCGATGGCTACAACGGGTTCAAAACTTCCATAAGACACAATCTCCTTTACTTGCTCCAGAATCTTGTGGTTCTCGCCATGCGTAATAAACACCCGATTGCCATAGGCCTCATTAGTGACTGGCTCAGTGCACTCTTGATTAATGGCGTCTTCATTAACGCCGATTTCTTCTACTAGGCCATCGTCATCGGATACCATGTCATCGGATCCAGCCGAGGCTTCTGTTGGTTCGTCATGTTGTTGTGAACTTGCGGTCGTTCCGTCGACAAATTCGCCAGTTGTGTCATTATCAAAGTCAAAGCGGGTTGACTTCCCCTTGCGCCCGATCGTAAGGATGCCGAGGTCAGCCGCTTGCGCAATCTGAAAGAAGCACACTGCCTGGTCGTTGAGAATCTTCTCTGAGTCAGAGACGTCACTCTTGAAGTGCTCGTGCCAGTGGGCCGCCACCTCGGTTGCGGCAATGGATTCCTCACGACGGTGCATGACTCGCTCAACAATCGCTAAGTATGGCGGCACGTGGCGAACTACCTCACGTAACGCTTCACTCCGAGAAGCGCCGCTATCCTTCACAAACAGACGCCCCCGGTCAGTGATCTTCATTTTATTGCCATCGTCCTCAATTAGCCCCCAAAATCTTAGCGCGTTCAGTTTGCGCCCATCGAGCCGTTTCTTATCCAAGACAGCTTTCGCTTCAGCAAAGGTAGCTCCCGTCGGCTTCTTCACAAGGTAATCGCACACAGCATCAATGTCTTCAATCGTAGTTCGTATAGGCAGAGACATAAAAACCCCCATTACTCAACAAAACTCCTTGACTCTATTATAAGCGGCATTATATAGAGCGTCAAGTATGACACTCTAAAAAGCTTGCTCTTTTGAATAGATTCTACAGGCGCCGGTTGGAGATGACGGGTTCGGAGGCGAGGAGGTCGCGGAGGGTGCTGAGGTTGGGGAGGTCGAGGATTTGGGTGATGCCGTCGTCGAGGGCGCGGCGGGCGGGGCAGTGTGCCATGCCCGGGAGACGTTCGAATTCGGCTGTTGCCAAGCTATCGAACAGGCGGGAAAGGTCTTGAAGCTGGGATGTGGGGAGGCGCCGCAGGTCTAAGACGGGCATCTCTTTGAGATCAGCCTTCTTTAGCTTTACCCAACTGCCTTCCGTTGTATTACGGGTTGCCAGCAGAGCAAGAAGACCGATGCTGCTGTTCAAATAGACCGCCAAAGCCTTATCCCACGCGTGAATTTCAGTTTTGAACGGCCACCAAACGTTAGACAGGACGGCCGTATCTGTGGACATAGCGACAACTCTAGCGGTATTCAGCCGAAGCCGTTCAGCAATGAGGAGCCGGCCTGCCTTTGGCCACAGAAGACTAAGCGGCTTGAGGCGTCGGCCCTGCCGTGGCTGTGTGAGCGGTGCCAAGAATTTGTCCGGTTTGACGGACAAGCGCTTTCTCTTTTCGGTGTCGTTACCCTCTACCATCGGGTAGGCTGTGATGGCCTCCGTTGGCTCAAATCCATCACGCACGTCTCTAACGTCCGGGCCGATTTCGCCGAGCTCTCCCAGCTTACAGAGCGGAATGCTAGCGGTTGTCTCCCCGCCTGGCACCCAAACTTCCCCGTCATCCAACAAGCGCACGGCGCTGCGGGTCATGTCGGCGCGGGCGAACTGCACGCCAATCCACTGTTTGTGGGCGAACTTTGATTCAGGAATCGAGACCAGTTCACCCACGTGCCGACCGTCGACTTCCAGGAGTGCCGTGCCGGTTTCCTCCAAATTTGCCGGAGTGGTAGCAGTAACCGCCTGCGCCACCCGGTGCGCGTCCACTACGCCGTTCGGGTTTCGCCAGAGATTGACGAACGTGGTGCGAGAATCAGCCTTGGCAGGTTGGCGGGGGCGGCGCGTGGCAATGAGCAGGGCTTCCGAGAGATCCGTACTGTCCGAGAAGTTCCAACGCTGGGGATCATGTGACGTGATGACGACGTCGAGGGTGAAGTACCGCTCGATGAGGGCGCGGGTCTGCGCCCACGAGGGGCCGGTACAGACGGTTAGCGGCAGCACCAGCGCCAAGCGCCCCTCGCCGGGCTCCAGCTTGGGGACGGCGGCCGCCACGAACGCGGCACCGAGACCGGCAGTGGCGGATGCTTGCCGCGACTTCAGACGGCGTGACAATTCGTCCTGGAGTTTGCGCCTTTCCGCCGCAGGCAGGCTGCCGAACAGCAGATTGCCGCCCACCGAGCGGGTGAAGGGCGGATTCATGATCGCCAAGTCGAGTTGTGGCAGTGTGGCTTTCGCGCCCTCTGCCACGCCGCGCGAGCCGCCACCGGTTACTTGCGCCACGTCGCCAGAGGCTGCCCTGCCTCCCTCGGGAGACAATGCGTATTGCACCGGAGCTTCACTCGTACCCAGAAAATCCAGCGATCCCAGCGACACACGCTCGCCGTCCACTCCCAACGACATGACGTAGAGATTCATGCGGTCGAATTGGATTTCCGGATTGAGCATGGCAAGGCTGGTAGCCGCGAAGTGCACGGCGGACAGTTGCACGTCGTAACCGTGCAAGGCATGTTCCACCATGGCCTTGTGCAGCGCGGGGGCGTTCCTTCCGCCAGCGTTTCTATGGCGGCGTTCTGCTTCAGTGGCCACCGCCAAGAGCAGCGTGCCGGTGCCGCACGCCAGATCAGCCACATTAAGCGAGGCTGGGAATTCGTGGTCGCTCCAGTCAACCCCCGCGGGCCAATCGTGAAACACAAGCCGCGCCAACAACGTGGCCGCCGGAACCGATGTATAGTACGCGCCGGTGAACTTGGCGTCGGTCAAGAGCGTGTGGAACAGCCGACCGGAAAGGTCGTGCCCCTCCACTCGCCGCGTATCATCTACGGCCTTGACTAACGGAGCGATCACCGGTTGCCGCACGTCCTCCGGCCCATCCTCCAGCACCGCTAGGAGTTCCGCCGCCAATTCAAATACCGGCACGTAGTCGATATCATTGCAGATAGCAAGCCAGGCGGCACGCAGACCGGGAATGCCCTTCTGCAGCGCTTCTTCGACCGTCGGTACGTTGTCGTTGGCGGCAGAGAGACGGTCCTGGAACGCCAGCGCGTTGAAAAGTACCAGACACCCGATGCGCAGGGCGGCTGCGCGGTTCTTCTCCTGGTCAGTGCTGGCAATGATGTCGGCAATACGACGCGCGAGGCGCTGGTGCTGGGCAAGCGGCTTCGCTGCCTGCTCCAACGCGTACCCAACCGCCTCGGCAGCGGCCTGGACTCGGTCGACGCCTTCCAGCTCCAACGGCAGAATCCGCAACTGATCCGCCAGATCTGCGACCGACCCTCTTCTCTTCACACTCAACCCCGGCGGCGAGGCGCCGTGTGCGTGATCCAACCACCATTGAAGGTCCTCTGCGGACTCTAATTCGGCCAGTGTGTCCTCTGCATGCCGCAGTCTCTCAGGATAGAGCACACCGAGCATGGCAAGCGCCTCAGGAAAATCGGCCCGTCTCTCTTGCAGTTGGTCTCCTAGAGGCTTTTCCGATCCCTCCCACTTACACTCCAGGAGGATCAGTCCGCTACGCAACGCGACGCGCACGTCGGGCACGCCCTGCCGACTGCGGCGCTCCGCTTTGGCCGAAATGCCGCGGCGAGAGAGCGCTAGAGCCAGGTGGACGTTGACCTCTTCTTCCCGCGTGGTTTCGGACTCTTTGACTCGCGTTGTCATTGCTTCAGTTGCCTTATTGCGTCTGCTTTGGTTCGCGGGGCCATGGTTGTTGGCTAGTGCAGTAAAGCCGCGTCGGTACACCTAAATGTTCGGCAGACAGTGAAGATGGATTCGCTAGACTCACAAACGAAGTGCAACACCATGCTAAGGTGTTGCCATGGGAACATACTATCGTCAACTTTCCATTGAAGAGCGGTGTGAACTGGCCCGGCTTCACACCGCGGGACAGTCGTACCGGCAAATTGCTGCAGCTCTGGATCGCGCGCCATCGACCATTATGCGGGAGGTGAAACGCAATGGGTCTCGTACGCAGGGCTACCAAGCGGGGTATGCCCACGAACAGGCGTGGGCGCGGCGCTGGGTTGGCGGCAAGTTGGAACGGGATGCTGCGTTGCGCAAGACCGTGCTGGAGTACTTGCAATGCGGCTGGTCGCCGGAGCAGGTGGCAGGACACATGGCGCGGGATGCCGGTGGACCGGTCATCTCCCACGAGACCATCTATCGTTTCATATACGGACAGGTGGCGCGCACCAAGGACTATAGTTGGCGGCACTACCTGCCGCGAGGCAAGACGAGACGGCGACCCCATCGGCGCAGTGGGCGCAGTCCGGCCTCCTTCATTGCCAAGCGCCGTCCACTGGCGGAACGTCCCCAGGCGGCGGCCGACCGCCAAACCCCCGGCCACTGGGAGGCTGACCTGATGCTCTTTGGGAGAGGCGGCCACGCGGTGCTCGCCCTGCACGAGCGCCACTCGCGCTTGCTCATCGCTGCGCGCCAGCCCGGCAAGGCGGCAGACCCCATCGCCAGCACCATGTACGATCTGCTCGCGGTCTTGCCTGAAGCGTGGCGACAGACCGTCACCTTCGACAACGGCACCGAGTTCGCGCGCCATTACCATCTCCATGACTTGGGCATCCAGACCTTCTTCTGCGATACCCACGCCCCCTGGCAGAAAGGAGGCATTGAGAACGCCATCGGACGCATGCGGCGCGTGCTGCCGCGCAAGACCGACCTGGCGGAGATGTCCGCAGAGCGCTTTGCGCAACTTATCCAAGCCTACAATCACACCCCGCGCAAGTGCCTTGACTATCAAACCCCAGCAGAAGTATTCCTCAAACAAACGTTGCACTTGAAATGTGAATCCACCTTCCCGCTTTCGCGGGAATGACGGCCAAGTCCCGGTCAAAGCGGCAAAGAGAATACACATCTTCCTAGCACTTGGTTTTGAATAGTTCCGCCAAGTTCTCGCCGAGGATGCGCCGCTTTTCGTCGTCGGTGATGGGGGATAGGAGGACGCGGCCGAGTTGGTAGGTGGCGCAGGTCCAGGGCATATCGGAGCCGTAGAGGATTTTTTCCGCGCCGGTGATGTGCACCATTGCGGTGAAGTCGCCCAGGTAGCCTACGGAAGCTGCCGTATCCAGGTAGACGTTCGGTTCCTCAGCCGCCACCTGCACCAAGTCCCTGCTCTTGCTGGGGCTGCCGCCGCCCGCGTGGGCCACGATGTAGTGGCCGCCGGGGTAGTCGCGCGCAATGCGGCGCAGCGTATCGGGCGTACCCACGCCGTGGCTGATGAGCGGCAGACGGTGGGCATGGGCCAACTCGAACGCGGGCAGATAGCCGGGGCCGTCGAACGGATAGTTAGCAGTGCCCGTATGCAGCTTGATGCCCACCGCGCCCGCATCCAGGCAGCGCTGCAACTCGTCCCTGACCAAGTCCGCCTCGTGGGGATCCGGCACGCCGTAGGCCAGGAGCCGGTCGGGGAACTGCCGGGCGGCATCCAGGCTGATGTCGTTGCCCCCGCGCATGTCGAGCAAGATAGCCATGGAGGAAAAAATACACGCCTGGTCCATGCCCACGCGGTCCATGGTGCTTACCATGCCCGCAGCGTCGTTGAAGGTCTGGTAGAAGTGCGGTGCGGGACCGATGTGACAGTGATTATCGATCACCAGCGTGCCATTTAGCGGGGTACCGTCGAGCCCTTGCTCGCGGAGCGATTGGGTGGTTGCGGTTTGGCTAGCGGCGCCTGCTGCCATAGCGGCCTACCTTTTTTGTTGTTGTAATGTGGCTGGATTCTATGGATTTCTGTCTACGATTATACATTGCCGGGCGAAACGGCCGTTCATGCTTCGAAGAGCCCGTGCTGGGCAATTCGACGAGCTCAGCACAGGTTTGCCTAAGTACGGAGCACAAACGGCATACAGGCTAGCTGTGGGCGCTTGCTTGGCGCTTGAATGAATTAGAGTAACCAGTCCTATCTCCAAGCATGCAACCTTGCCTTGTGGCAAGAAAGCAAAGATTCATCCTCTGTCTCACGCACCGGGTTTCGAACGCTTAAGCGGAATTGGCGCGCGCGGCGTTGCGTAAACCAAGTGCTTCTCTGACCATTTCACATGCTAAGACATTGTTGCGAATTGCGGTGAGTTCTCGCCACCATCATTGCGGTTCTAAATTGAATCCATCTTCGCTGTTTCCCGAGGTGCCGTCCTCATGAAAAGAGCGGGAATGGTTTGCGGCTCCAACAACGCAACTGTAGGGGCACGGCATGCCGTGCCCCTACCTGCATTGCAAGGCTTCGCGGCCGCCACACGTCATCCACGACATGCGGCCCCGCGTTCCGCTCGTGGTAGGATAATTGATGTATATACAGAAATCGATGTGGAGAAGACCGGTAAGGCGCCGGCAATGCAAAGGGCAGGTTGAAGAGATGAATGCATCACCGGAACCAGCTCCCGAACCAACGATGGCAGAGCGCTTGCAGGAAGGCACACTAGACGCCGGTAAGTATGCGGCAACACTGCCGGAGCGGCTGGTGCGCACCGCCGCGGTCGGCGCGGGCGGGCTGGTGCACGAGACCTCGGAGTTCATATTGCCGCCGCCGTTGCGGCGCTCTCAGCTCTATCAATCAACCGTTGGCCGCATGCTGCGTATTGTCATCGAGTTTGTGGGCGGTGTCGCAGGCGAGGAGTCTGCCGATTCGCTGGCGGTCAAGGACCTTGCCGTGCGCAAGCTGGCGGGCAACGCCGTGGAGTTGGCGAGCGTGGTGGCGGTGGGCTGGTCGCCCCTGTGGCTTTTGGCCGCGGCTGCCGACGTTACCGGCGGCACCCGCGCTTACTTGGACACCTTTGTCAAAGAGCTCAAGAACTCGGGCGTACTGGCAGCAGATGCCGACGTTTCCTCTGCTGACGACTTGCTGGCAGCGCTGGGAGGCACGTCAGGCCAAATGGCCGACACGATTGATATTCCGCCGCTGGCCCTCAACGAGATGCGCACCAGTCTCAATCAGTTTCGACAGAATGCAGCGGCTCTGCCCGATCCGCGCCGCCTCACCCAGATATTCACGGAGATGAATAGAGCGGCAGCCGAGCAGGACCGCTCGCTGCTCGTCGTTTCATCGCTGGTCGCCGCCGGCGCAATTCAGGCGGGCATACAGCTTGGCAACGTTCACCTCTTTTCCTTCTATCGTGACTCTCTGAGCACACTCCGCACTGAAGGCGTCCCGGCTTACCTGCAGCGCATCAGCCAGCCGTATCTGGAGGCCGCCGCTCACCATCTGCGCCCCAGCAGCGGCACGCATACGCAGCGTCTGCTCGGTCGGTTCTTTGGGCTCTTCCGGCGAAATCACGGGCAAGAAAGCACTTCCGCCGTGAGTACTGGGGCAACGGAAGAAGAGCATACGGACGAGCAGGTTAGCATTGACAGCGGGGAGGACAAGACTCAATAGACTTTGTAGCGACGGTTAGACAGAGCCGAACAATTGTCATGGAGAGAGACGAGCTGCGACCTGTCATTCCCGCGCACGCGGGAATCCATCTTCTCTGCGCCTTGTGGACTCCGGCCACCGGACGCAGGTGGCAAACTTGCGCTATTGGAGACGCAGATTGCAACTCTACGCTACTGGAGACGCAGGTTGCAACTCTACGCTACTGGAGACGCAGGTTGCAACTCTACGCTACTGGAGACGCAGGTTGCAAACCTACGCTACTGGAGACACAGGTTACAAACCTGCGCTACTGGAGTGAATTCACTTGGGCAGGGCGAGACTAGTGGGAGGCTGACCGCCGCTTCCGTCTCTGCTTCCCTGAGCGCGTGATGGATGTTCGGCTCGTGCAATGACTGCCTAAACTCACTACCGGGCCGGGGCGTTTCCGTAGAGGCGCACTCCGCGCCTTAATCAAGAGGACAGAGTTTCGTGCTTCTCGTGGTTGACGTCGGTAACACGAACATCGCAGTAGGGGCTTTTGCGGGTAACGAACTCAAAGGCTCCTGGCGCCTCAATACGGAAATCGGGAAGACGAGCGACGAGTACGGCGTGCAGATTGCCGGCTTCCTGCAGCATGCCGGGCTGGACGTGAGCCGGTGTGAGAACATCATCATTTCCAGCGTAGTGCCGCCTTTGGCACGCGCCGTCCACGAAATCGCGACAAAGTACCTCGGCCAAACTCCTATCTTGGTCGACCCTCGCGCGGTGCCCGGCGTGAAGGTGGAGATCGACCGGCCGGAAGAGGTCGGCGCCGACCGGGTGGTGAATACGGCGGCGGCGTTTGTGCGGCACGGCGGCCCCTGCATCGTAATCGACTTTGGCACCGCGACGACTTTCGACGTGGTCTCTACGGAGGGCAATTACGCCGGCGGCGCGATTGCGCCGGGTTTGGGCCTGGCCGCGGAGGCGCTCGTAGCCCACGCCTCTCGCCTCTACCGCGTGGAATATGTGCCCCCGGCAACGGTGGTGGGCAAGACTACCATCCACGCTATGCAGTCCGGCATCATGCTGGGCTACCTCTCGCTGGTCGAAGGCATGGTCCGGCGCTTTCATGGCGAGATTGGCGCGTGCAAAGTGGTCGCTACCGGCGGCTTTGCCCCACTCTTTTCTAAACACACGACTGTGATAGACGCTGTAGACCCCAACTTGACACTGGAAGGTCTGCGTATCATCTACGACCGCCTCAAACAGGCGTAGGCAGGGCGAACAGTATCGTTCGTTGGAGAACCAATCTACCGCCTAACACCTAAGCTTCTTTTACTGCACGTCCCTTAATCCTTGCAGGAAAATTCTCCGCACCCACTTGCCAGCAAAAGCGCCGCATTGCCTCTTTAGAGCTAGAATAGGCCAAAGTTCCAAATCGGGCTTGTCATGACTCTTGCTGGCTTTGCCACCTTGCTCCGGTGGACTGGTGTAGAGTGAAAGCAGGCACGCGGTTGGCATAAGGTCGAGAGAAAATGAGCGTTCTACGTGGAAAGAGAATCCTGCTCGGGGTTTGCGGGAGTATTGCCGCGTTCAAGGCGGTGGCGCTCGCCAGTCAGCTTACCCAAGCAAAGGCAGAGGTCACGACTATCCTTACCAAAGATGCCGCGCGTTTTGTCACGCCGCTCTCGTTCACCAGCGTGACGCAGCGGCCGGCATACATAGACCTCTTCACGCCTGATCCCGGCCGCATCCTGCACATCGCCCTCGCGGAAGAGGCCGACCTGCTCGCAGTAGTGCCGGCCACCGCCCACACGCTCGGCCGCATGGCGCAGGGACTCTCCGACGATCTCTTGACCTGTACCTATCTCAGCACCCAGGCTCCCGTGCTCGCAGCGCCTGCCATGGACGGCGGCATGTACACCAACGCCGCCACACAACAGAATCTCGCCACCTTGAAAATGCGGGGAGTTCACGTCGTCGAGCCGCTGGAAGGCAGGCTCGCGTCGGGTCTCGTTGCCAAAGGAAGGCTGCCCGAAGTGGATGCGCTCATGGCTGAGATGCGCACGTTGCTCGGCAAGAGCGGCCCGCTGGCGGGCAAGACTGTGGTAGTCACCGCGGGGGGCACGCAAGAGCCGCTCGACCCCGTGCGTTACATCGGCAACCGCTCCAGCGGCAAAATGGGGTTTGCACTGGCCGAAGCGGCGCGGGACTGCGGCGCGCACGTCATCCTCATCAAGGCGGCTACTACCGCACCTGCGCCGCAGGGCATGACCACTTTGTCTGTCACGACTGCCGCCGACATGCTCGCCGCCGTTAGGGAGCACACCCCCAGAGCGGATGCGCTCATCATGGCGGCGGCGGTAGCGGACTACCGTCCGGAGACTTCCCGCAGTCAGAAAGCAAAGCGCACCGGAGAACCTCTTACGCTGACCCTGGTTGAAAATGAGGACATTCTCGCTCAAGTCCCGCACACCCTCGTCAAGGTGGGTTTTGCCGCCGAAACCAATGACGTGCTTAAGAACGCGGCACTCAAACTTGATCGGAAGAACGCGGACCTGATCGTGGCAAATGACGTTTCCCGGTCTGACAGCGGGTTCGGCGCGGATACGAATCAGGTCGTGATCCTGAGCAAAGATAGCCCGTCGGAATCACTGCCCGTGCTGCCCAAGTCTGAAGTCGCCGCCGTAATCCTCGAACGCGTGGTGGCCCTCGTCCAACTGAGAGCTACCTAGTGTTCCCCTGTTCCCGGTGTTTTCGCAGACCTATGTACGGCTAATGGGTCTGTAACTCTAGGTCTACGGGCTCATTGAGGGTATGATGCCTTGACCGCGCGCGGGGCGCTCAGTATAATGGCGTTATCACCTGCATGCGGAGTCTATATAACTAGCGTGCGCGAGTAGTGTGAAACATTGGTCGTATTTTTTCCGATGAATCTGGAGGATTGTTACGGATGGCAACAGCGATGAGTACCAAGATTACCCCTCTGGGTGATCGCGTGGTTGTGAAAGCTCTTGAACTGGAAGAGAAGACACGAAGCGGGATCGTGCTTCCTGATACCGCCAAAGAGAAGCCCCAAGAGGGTGAGGTGGTAGCAACAGGCGAAGGCCGCACGCTTGACAGCGGCGAAAAGGTAGCTGTGTCGGTTGAGCCGGGTCAGCGCATTCTCTTCGCCAAGTATGCCGGCACCGAGATCAAGCTGGGCGACGATGAGTATTTGATCCTCAGCGAAAAGGACGTACTGGCAATTCTGCAATAGCCGGTGTTCGAGCTTGCCGTTGCGTGCGTAACCGGAGCGCTTAGACGGGCAACGCGCATGCAGAGGCAAGCAGCTAAGCGACGACAAGCGAGAGGATCGTGCTCACGCGCGCGGTCTATCCAGCCAAGCAACCGGGGATAAAGCGCAGCAACTATCGAAAGAGCGCTGGTTCCCCGGTTCTTCTTTCTCTATACCCCCTTGCGGATAGCCGCCTCTCTTGTGTATCTTACATACGTGACCCTTTCTATAGGGTAAATATGCAATTAGTAATGAACCATCTCCGTAGTACGCTGTGGCGATGGCGGAAAACATCACAATCAACAGATGATTGGGGAGACAGCGATTAATGCCACAACAACGCTTGCTACTGGAACCGGAAGCTCGCGAAGCCTTCAAGCGCGGCTTTGACACTATGGCCAACGTGCTGCGGGTCACACTGGGGCCCAAAGCCCGTACCGTAGCCCTCGAGAGCATGTCCCAGCGCACAGCCGCGCCTGAAATCATGAATGACGGCGCCACCATTGCGCGTCGCATCGTCGAGTTGCCGGACCGCTTTGAAAACATGGGCGCGATGCTCATACGCCATTTGGCGTGGCACGTAGGCGAACAGGCCGGAGACGGCACCACCACGACCGCCGTGATCGCTCAGTCCATTCTCGATCAAGCCTACAAAGCCATGGCTGCTGGTTTCAATCCCATGGCTTTGCGCAGAGGGATCGAGCGTGGAGCAAGAGTGATGCTGGAAGAGATCACCGCGCTGACCACGACGCTGGAGACCCGCGATGAGATTAAGCGGCTTGCGAGTGTGGTCTGTCTCGATGAGTACATGGGCGCTTTGATCGGCGAAATTGTCGAAACCCTGGGCCGTGACGCCATAATCATGGTCGAAGAGTCCCGAAGCATGAATCGGGTCGACCGCGAGTACGTGGAAGGCATGCAATGGGACAAAGGGTACTTGTCGCCCTATTTCATCACGAATCCCGATCGCATGGATTGCACCATAGAATCGCCCTTCATTCTGGTCACCGACCGCCAACTCAAGCGTGCTGACGAAGTAATACCGGCGCTCGAAGCGGTGAAGTCCGTCGGCGGCAAGAGCCTCGTCGTCTTTGCAAACACCGTAGAAGCCGAAGCGCTCGCCACGTTGGTGGTCAACAAGCAAGAAGGGGACATCCAGACACTTGCCATTAAGGCCCCGGGCGCCGGCAACCGCATGGTGCACATCCTCGAAGACATTGCCATCATGACCGGCGGCACCTTCGTCTCCGATGACTCCGGAGATACGACTGAAGACATTACCGTGGCCGACCTGGGACGTGCCCGGCGCATCTGGTCAAACCGCGACTTCTTTACCATCGTTGGCGGAATGGGTAGCGAGGTCGCGATCCGGCGGCGAATTCAGGAAGTCAAGAAGCTCCTACCCGACGAAAAGAATGAATTCGAACGCAACAAGATGCGCGAGCGCATTGGAAAGCTCAGTGGCGGCATCGCGATCCTGAAAGTCGGCGGGTTTACCGAAGGCGAAATGAAAGAGAAGAAGCTGCGCGCCGACGACGCCATGCTGGCGGTGCGTGCAGCCCTTGAGGAAGGCGTTGTGCCCGGCGGCGGCATCGCCTTCATCCACGCCGCCAAAGTGCTGCGAAAAATCAAGACATCCGATGAAGAAGAAGCGTACGGCATTAGGATTATGGCCGAAGCGGCAGAGGCGCCCTTGCGCCAGATTCTCCTAAATGGCGGCTACGAGCCCGAGGCCATCATTGCCGACATCTACCGCAAGCGCTATCCGACGGGCTTCGATGCGCAAAACGGCAAGTTCGTCAACATGATCACGGAGGGCATTGTGGACCCGATCAAGGTCGTGCGCTCGGCGCTGACCAAAGGTGTCAGCGGCGGCATCATGGCCATGACGACCGAATCCCTGATCTCACCGGGCAAATACGACATGAACGTAAATCCGTAGAGCAGGAACCGCGCGCACTACATCCATTCGCTAAGAATGCCCGCGTCAATGCCCTGAAAACCGGCCTTTGCATGGCCGAGGCCGAAAGCAAGAGTCCGTTGCTCTAAGGGCAATTCTTCCCTCTCTCTGGGAAAAGGGCAAAGCGGGATTTCCTTGCCGTAGAGCCGATTATTCCCTCTCCCCGAGGGAGAGGGTCAGGGCTGGGATGTAGGCGAATTCACTCCGGCCAAGCAAGACCGGCAGGTTTGGCGGAAGGTACAAGAACCAACCTGTACCTATTGCGGAATAACTGCATGCGTGTTTCCATATTGGTTGCATTCGCAATTGTCCTCAGTCTTGCCGCCCTCACGAGGAGTAGCCCAACATGAGTACGCCAGGGGCGGAGCGGATCGCAATCAGTCGGGTGTGGCTGGCCGGCGGGGCCGCGCTCGTGCTCTCATTGCTCGCCAATGCCATCGTGCGCACCGTTATGGTGGTCATATTCTCCATTTCGCCGCTCTTCCTCGCGTTGGCGGAATGGAACACCATCATCATCTTCACCTTGGTCGGCGTCTTCGGCGCGACCGTCGTCTTTGCCATCCTGGCCCGCCTGACCAAGCACGCCATCAAGCTTTTCCGCTGGTTGGCGGGTTTCCTCCTCATTGTCTCATTTGTGCCGAACATCTTGATGCTGACGTCAAACGCCCCCGGCGCAACCGTCCCCGCCGTCATCAGCCTCATGGTCATGCACGTCATAACCGCAAGCATAACCGTGGGACTGCTCACCACCTGGCCGCGGGTAAGGCGATAACCCGGTAAGCACGTCGCTGAGCCGGTGCCAAAAGCGGTACCGTGGAAGTTGAAAGTCCTCCAACAGTAGCTTCTTAGCGCCGCATAGCCTTGGTGCACACGTTCTAAGGGAAGGTAAGCGAAATGCCAAAGCAACCGAACATCCTCTTTATCATGTCCGATCAGCAGCAATATGCCACGGCGGGGCCGGCGGCGGGTGGCTGGTCGCCGAACCTAGAGCGGCTCGCGCGCGAGGGCATTTGGTTCCGCCGTGGGTACACCGTTACGACGCCGTGCGCACCGGCGCGGGCCTCAATCGCCACGGCGGTTTACCCCCACGCGCACCACGTGCTCAACAATTGCCACGTGCCATATGCCGTCAGCCGCGAGATTCGCGACGGCGTGCCCACCTGGGGACCGCTAATGAGCGCAGCGGGGTACCGCATGCGCTACGCCGGCAAGGCCCACTTGGGTTGGGAACGCGGCGCGGTGGAATATGGCTTCGATAGCGAAGAGCGCGAGTTCGACAAGGCCGCGTACCAGCGAGACCATCGCATCCGCACCGAGCAGCAGGGCGGCGTGCCAAAGCCGAGCGCCGGGAGCGGGCCGAGGCCGGGCACGTGGGGCTTCCACGACGCGGCGGGTGTCTACTGGCTCCATTACGGCGTGGAGGACGCGCCTCCTGAAGCCACTACCACGGCAATGCAGGCCGAGGCAGGCTTGCAACAGTTGCGCGCCCTCGCCGATGAATCCAGCAGTCAACCGTGGTGCCTCTGGATGAATTTTACCGGCCCGCACAATCCCTACATCGTGCCCAGAGAGTATGCGGAGCGATTCGACTGGCGCGACGTGCCGGTGCCGCCAAGCTTTTACACCGATGCCACGCCTTCGACGCAGTCGGCCCCCAAGCCCGCCTACGTGCGCCGGGCGCGGGAAACGTGGTTTCGGGAGATCGATGAGGAGCACACCCGCAAATCCATCGCGCACTACCGGGCCTATAGCGCTCTCATCGATAACTACGTCGGATCGGTATTGGACTTCCTGGACGAATCCGGCCAAGCCGAGAATACGGTGGTGGTCTATACGTCCGACCACGGCGACATGATGGGCGCCCACGGCCTATGGTTCAAAGATATTTGGCCGTATGAAGAGACCCATCGCATGCCCTACATCATGCGCTGGCCAAAGGGATTTGAAGCCGGACAGGTGTGCGATGACTACGTGCGCACTCTCGACCTGGGGCCGACCTTCCTCGATCTCGCCGGCGCCGAGCCGCTCCAGGGCGCTCACGGCATCTCGCTTTTGCCACTGCTGACGGGCCAACCCGATGCCGCAGACCGCCCTGAGCACCGCGAGCTTTTCATGCAGGACCACGGCAACATCTTCTACTTCATGAATCGCACGATCTGCGACGGCCGCTACAAGTTCGTCTTCAACGGGTTCGACTACGACGAACTCTACGACCTGCAAGAAGATCCCCACGAGATGCACAATCTCGCGGAGAATCCGCATTGCACCGACGTGCGCGAGCGGTTGCAGGACCGCTTGTGGGACTGGATGCTTCAACTGGAAGACCCCTACGCGGGCAGGCAATACGCCGCCAACGTCATTCTCGGCCGCAGCACGCCGCCGCCCAGTCGCAGAGACCCATCCCCGCGCTCGCAACTCTAAGGAGACCCGTCGCATCACGTGAGAGGCAGGCGCGGACTTCCAGTCCGATGCATACGGACTTCCAGTCCGAGGCATAACCCGGACCCGCAGGCGAAAATACTCCCTCTCCTTGGGAGAATTTTGCATAGCCCTTGCTGAGGCGAGAAAGTCCCCTCTCCCGGCGGAAACCATTGCGAAACCCCTTCCCCCCTGATGAGGTGTATAGACCGGGGACATAGGTAACACATGTTCGGGGACATAGGTTACACCATAAGGCATGGAGAATCTTTTAGATGGAGGAGGACCATGCCTTGGAAAGTGGGTACACCCATGTCTTTGCGCAAAGAGTTTATTGCTCTGGCACAATCTGACGGAGTGAACATGAGCGAGTTGTGTCGTCGCATGGAAATCAGCCGCAAGACCGGCTACAAGTGGCTGCGGCGGTACGCGCAGGCCGGAGGGCAGAGCCTTCACGATCTGCCCAGGCGCCCGCACTCCAGTCCGCAACAGACGAGCCGGGAGATGGAGGAGCTTGTCGTAGCACTGCGCCTGACGCATCCCACCAAGGGTGCGCATGTGCTGGCCAGGATGTTGCAGGATCGCGGCTGTGCGGGGGTGCCTGCCAAGAGTACGATCACTGCCATTCTCAGACGACATGGGCTCATCGATGAATCCGAGGCTGCCAAGCACACACCCTATGTGCGCTTTGAACGTGCCGAACCCAACGAGCTGTGGCAGATGGACTTCAAGGGACACATTGCCGTGCAACACCACCGCTGCCATCCGTTCACCCTCCTGGACGATCATTCCCGCTTCAACCTGGCGTTGCAAGCCTGTGCCAACGAGCAGGGAAACACGGTCCAAGACCGCCTCACCCACGTTTTTCGGCGTTACGGCTTGCCTCAGGCCATGCTGATGGACAACGGCTCCCCCTGGGGTAGCGACAGCGCTCATCCCTTTACTCCCCTCACCGTCTGGCTCATGCAACTGGGCATCAGCGTGCACCACAGCAGACCGTACCATCCCCAAACACTCGGCAAACTGGAACGCTTCCACCGCTCGCTCAAGAGCGAGTTGCTTACAGGCCGCACCTTCACCGACCTCCCCCACTGCCAACGTGCCTTCGACACCTGGCGTGACTTCTACAACTTGGAGCGCCCACACTATGCCCTCGACCTCGACACCCCGGTCAGCCGATACACACCCAGTGGTAAAACTTTCCCCGAGACCCTACCCGCCATCGACTACGCCCCCGACGACCACGTGCGTTCTGTGGATGTCTCCGGTCGCATCTCATTCCAGGGCAGACCACTGCGTGTGGGAAAAGCCTTCACGCATAAGCGGGTCGCGCTCAGACCCACCCAAACCGACGGCGTATGGGACGTCTATTTCTCCGTCCAACGCATAAAAACCCTAGACCTCAATGAACAAAATGTGTAACCTATGTCCCCGAACAACTGTTACCTATCTCCCCAGTCTGTACATGAGGGAAGGTCGGGATGGGGGTAAATAACGGCCTCACGACAAGCAATCCCTGTCTACCCACACCCCCCTCTGGATTCCGGCTTTCGCCGGAATGACGGAGTAATGCAAAAGTCTCCGCCGGGAGAGGGGGTAATTCTTGCGCTGTCGGCCGAAGTTATGTAAAGGTCTGAACCCAGGACAACCCATGAAGCGAGCATTGGTCATTCGCCATGCCGAGCCGGAGACCCTGGCCGCCAACTTTATCGGCGTTCTCGAGCAACACGGCTTTCAACTCGAACCCCTAAACGTCTTCGAGTCATCTCCCGCCTTCGACCGCTTTGCGCCTCCCCCGCCGGAGCAGGTGGCCCTCGTTGTGGCACTGGGCGGCCCAATGTCCGCCAACGATGATTACCCCGCCATTCACCATGAGCGCGCATACCTGCGCCGGGCTATGGCCCTGGGCAAGCCCGTGCTGGGCATCTGCTTGGGGGCTCAGATAATGGCCGCGGCCTTGGGTGGCACGGTGGAGCCGACGGGCGGCTATCAGTTCGGGCTGCGCAAGGTATACGTTACTGCCGCCGGCGACTCTGACCCGGTCTTCGGCAAGCTGACTATTCCCCTGGTGCCAACCCTTCACGGGGAATGTTTCTCCATCCCCCTGGGTGCCACTCGGCTGGCGGAAGGGTTCATGCTCTGCCGCGACGGGAGCTACCGCAAAATCAACATGGCCTTCCGCTACGGCAACTCTTACGGGTTCCAGTTCGAGCCGCAACTCACACTGGAGGAATTGCAGGTGTGGAACCGGGAACTGTCCGGCGACTACGAACTGATGGGAGACCGGTTCGACGCTAACGAGGAAGCCGCCCGCAACCTGCGGGAGTTTGCCCGCTACGAACCCCACTACCGGAAGCAGATGCGCAACCTGCTGACGGCCTTCCTGCACAACGCGGGCCTGGTATAGGGCCCGGAACCACCTCATGGCTACTGCACAATGACCTTTGCATACATTGCAACCGGATGTCGCAACTTGGCAACTCCTACGCGGCCCGGCAGTACGCCGCCAATATAATACTCGGACATAGCGAGCCGCAGCCCCTGCGGAGGGAGCCATCGCCGCGATAACAACTCCAAATGCGAAAACCAAAGCTTCTCCAAATGTAGAGGCTTGCAGTTCCATTCCTATATCGTTAAGTTAATGGGGCAGTGTTTTCTATGACAAGGTAAAGGTACTGGTCAGTTAGCCAATGCGAGTCTCAGTCTTATCGCTTGTTGCAAATTTGGTGTTTTCATTGCTCTTCGTACTTGTGACTCTAGAGATTCTGGCGGCATCTACTCACAGAGATCTGGCGGGATGGCCAGTAGTGGGCAACTGGATCGGTCATTGGCCAACTGCAGCTTGGAAAATCCTTTTCCTAGTCATCCTAATGTTCATTTTCAGCATGGGTGCCGTCTTGCGATTTCCCAATCTAGCTGAACAGTTTGAAGAGGTATCTGGCTTTTTGAGGAGTTCGCCTGGAGAAGAGAGCAGGCTTGAGACAATTGCTAATTCTGCACTCTTAATTCTTCGCACATTGGCTATTGGTTTCTTGGTCATTTCACCTATTATACTTATAGGTGTTTGGTACTACATGATACTTGAGGTCGATACGGACAGACTGAATGACTTTCAAGTGATATACTCCTTCTTGGCTTACGTCTTTTACCTATTCTACGTTTGGTTGCAGCGTGGAGCAGAGAATTGAAGGTAAAGTGTGATGGAATACCTCGGTGTCGGCGCTCTAGTGTTCTTGCTAGTTCTCTTACCCTTGCTCTTGGCGATTGTCATTGTTACTGCAATTGCCGGAGGGTTTTTGCGCAAGACTAACGAATTTCGATCCAGGCAGGAGAAAAGTGAAGAATTGCCTGCCGTTGTACCGACAATGACAAATGCCCAAATTCAACAGTCCCTAAATCAACTCAACGATAGAGTTCAGGTAGTTGAACAATCTGTCAGTCAAATAGAACTGCAGCTAGGTAAAGAACCTGGTCTATTTTTTGAGAAGAGTTCCCTTACCGCATTTGCTATAGACCTGGCTGACTCGACTTCTCAAGCCAAGGTTTCTCAGGTCCAAGTGACGGAGGCAGCGCGCGAATCGGAGCCGAACTGGGCTCGTGACATTCGTAGATTGCTTGCCTCAACCGGGAAGTCATACTCTGAATTGCCAATTGAGACCGACTCTCCGAATAAAAGAACTACAAGCCGGCGGCAACGAAACCGGCTGGCAGTGTAGAACCATGGAATGGACAATACCTTCTAAATGAACGCCAATAGGGACTCATCTGCCAGAGAGAAACCTGAGCCAGAACAAGACTTTCGCGACCAATCTGAGAAGGTTAGCGTCTTGCTGAGACGCCTTGCAAGAGATTTCTCATCCAAGAGATTTGAACCTGCAAATGAGAAACTCAGGCTAATGCGAAGCATGATCTTGCTCTTCAGTCCTCCCGCGCCGGGGTTAGCACTGATCGCGCTTGCTTCACAGCACGTAGTTGGAATGGCATCTAGGTTATTCCAAGAGGACGAAGGCGTACCTGAGCGAGATTGGGATGCGGTCTCTGCAGAGGTCGAGACTTCTCTATATCGAATTGATGAGTATTTGAATAAGTCTGATTGGAACGGCGTCTTTTGGGGGGTCAGCTCCTTAGTATTTGCAATTGAGAGTTTGGTGGAGAGATTGAACGGAGTGCAGATAGCATGGGAAACGAGAGAAGGTTCCGAGTCTTCGCAGGTCAGGGAGAGAGTTAAGCTCCTTGTAGAGCGAGCGTTTGAAAGCGTGGAGCTTGAGCAATGCCTTTCAGCTAAGCGCGCAGGATCCTTGTTCCTACTTGGCGAGCAATTATTCGGTGCAGCGTGGCTCACGGGGTCAAATCACCTAAGGTTAGTTTCGTACTTATTGACTGATGTATCTGGTGGAATAGGTAATTCCCTTAGTGAAACTGATTGGAATGATGATGAGTGGAACTGCTATGTTCGAAGGTTGCTGGACTTGTTGCCGGCGCTCCGTAGTGGTCTGGCTTCAGAAGACTCGAAAGCTGTTCTTCCTGTATTAGATAATCTGTGTCTCATTGCTACTCAAATACGCTTCAGATCTGTCCACTACTACTAAGAATCAGCTAAGCCCTTTCTGTGTACGATTACCTTCGTCATCGCATTCAGCTTGAATACGCGGCGGCGTGGCGCGTTGCCCTGAGCGGCTTGCTGGCGGGCATAGCCTTGCCGGCTGGCGTGTGGGTTGCGGCTCTCATCCTCAGTCGTTGGGTAACTCTGCTCACGCCAGGTCTCCTCTGGATCGTTGGCGGCGGTGTAATCTATCTGAGTCTGGCCGGCGCAATCGCGGCACTGGCCAATCAGCGCGTTAGCCGGCGCAACGATTTGGGCCTCGTTGCCGGGGCGGCAGTGCTCCTGTTACTCTGCGTGCCCCTTGGCTTGCTCATCGCGCAGAGCCTATCCAGCGGCGCTGAGACCGGACTCATCGCCAGTTTTCGCGACGCCTTCACCCTAGCGAGATTGCTGCAAGCGTTCTTTCCCACGCTCATTGGGGGACTCCTGCTGACCACAGCATGGGCGGCGCTCCTCGTCCCCTGTGTGGCGCTACTAAGCGACGCAGATTGGCAAGCAATCATGGACCGCATGGTGAACGAGACCTACCACCGGGACTGGATCGCATACAACCAGAATCTCATCGACCAGAAGAAGATCGCCTACTACCTCAAGACCGGCCAGCAAGAGAAAGCCGCGGAGCTGGAAGCCGAGGCCGCCAAGCGTGCCGAGCATGTTCCGCCACGGGGGTCTCCCGATGGCTGAGGCTTTGAAGGTCTATCTGCGCTGCTTCTTGAGCGTGCGTTCCTGGCTCCCGGAACTCGCTCTGCTTGTGATTGCGCTTGGCTTGGGCGCGGCTGCACGCCAGGGAGAGCCGCTGCCCCTCGACGTGCCGCTAGGCGAGGTAATCCAATCCTGGCACTTCCCGTTCTTGGACCCCCTACTGCGGGCGATCAGCGCGATAGGGTGGTTCCGCGTGGCGGGGCCAACGACGACCGCAGTCGTCGTCATCCTCGCAATCTTCGGCTGGCGGCAGCAGGCTGTCGTTCTCACAGCCGCGGCAATCTCCGGACATCTCATAAACCAAATGCTAAAAGCTCTCATCGAACGCCCGCGACCGGAATTGGCAGCGGAGCAATTAGCCGCGCTGGGTGTGGACTCTTATGCGTTTCCCAGCGGACACGTCCAGTCGTTTACAATCTTCTATGGTTTCCTCGCCTACTTCATTTGGCAGCACGCCCGCCGGCCTTGGCTGCGTTGGCTTGGTGTTGCCGGCATGCTCACGATGATTGTCCTGGTCGGCATATCCCGCGTGTACCTGGGCGTGCATTGGCCGAGCGACGTGGTGGGAGCGTATAGTATCGGCATCCTATGGCTGCACGTGTGGATACGCGCGCAGCGTGCCTGGTGCGCCGCGAAACAGCAGCTCGCGGGTACGGTGAAAAGTGAGCCTTAAGCTACTGAAATGGAGCCTGCCGAAATTTCTCCCACTGCGGCGCCGAGTCGACTTGTAGCGTGAGAACCGAGTGGCTAGAATAGTGTGGGTAGACTTTGTGTCTACTTTCACACGCAGATAAGATGAGGGTAAGAGAGCTTGTTGCTGATTGGAGTACCGTGGCAGTTGAGCGGACTCTAAGACCTAGCCCACTTACAAAAGATATCGTCTACATGGGAGTGAGCGATAGAAATGGCTGAGGCATGCCGGCACTGGATTGGAATTCAGTGCTTCTTTACTCGGGGTCTTACCAAATCCCACAAGAATGCGACCTCCGGCACACGGGCAGACGCGACGAGAGATGCGTCTTGCCGCAAGGAGGCAGCGTAGCATGCACTCTCCGAGACATTCACCGGGTTGGTGGCTTTCGCGGTTAGTCATTGGCGTGATCGCCATCGCCATCCTTGTCGGCTGTGGAGCGGTGGACTACCCGCAGTCCACTCTCTTCCCACGATCTGACAATAATCAGGTCATCAACGATCTCTATGCCCCTCTGACCTGGCTGGCGGTCGTCATTTTCTTGATTGTACAAGGCTTGCTCCTCTACTCAATTTTCCGCTTTCGCGCGCGCAAAGGCGACAACAGCATCCCCCCGCAAATCCACGGCAACACGCGCCTGGAAATTGCCTGGACGCTCGCTCCTTCAATTGTCGTCGTACTAATGCTGATCTTGACCTACCAGGCAATGGCTAAAATTGAGGCGGATCCGCCGGCGGACGCCCTCCGGGTGCGCGTTATCGGTCACCAATGGTGGTGGGAAGTCCACTATCTCGATCATGACGTGGTTATTGCCAATGAGATTCACATTCCAATTGACCGTGCAGTGTATTTCGAGCTTCAGTCTGACGACGTTATTCACTCCTTCTGGGTACCGCGTCTCATGGGTAAGCGTGACTTGATGCCGGGATCCACAAACACCATCTGGTTTACGCCACTGGAAGAGGGCTTATTCCTTGGGCAATGCGCCGAGTACTGCGGTACGGCGCACGCGCAAATGCGTTTTCACGTGGTCGTCGAGTCTGAGATGGCATTTAACGACTGGCTGCAGCGGCAAGGGCGGCCCGCTGTAGAGGTGACCGGCGATGCTGCCGAAGGCGCGACGCTCTTCGTTAGTCGTGCCTGCGTGACGTGTCACACAATTCGCGGCACCGATGCCATAGGCACCATTGGACCGGACCTCACCCACGTCGGCAGTCGTTCGTATATCGCCAGTGGCATTCTAGATAACACTCCGGCAGAAGTTTCGCGCTGGCTGAGCGATCCACAAGGCCTGAAGCCGGGCAATGAGATGATTCTACCGATTGCGTTGAGCCAAGAGGACATCCGCTTGCTCACGGCGTACATTACCGCCCTCAAATAGCTAGGAATAGTATGTGAAAATGCTCACAAACCATGTAATAATAGGATGGCTGGTACCGCGTATTCGATCGGCTGATTTTGTTACGGCCCCGTCTGTGCAGCGAGGAGTGTCGGAATGGCAACAGTAGCAGGCGTCCGCACGCAGGAACGCGTCTCCACTGGGGCGGCGATCTGGAGTTGGATCACCACCATAGACCACAAGCGCATCGGCGTGCTTTATTTTGTCACGTCCCTTATGTACTTTCTTATTGCCGGACTCGAAGCACTGCTCATTCGGATTCAGCTTGCCACACCCGAGGGTAAGCTCCTCGATTCCGATACGTACAATCAGCTCTTCACCATGCACGGCACTGCTATGGTCTTCATGGTCGCCATGCCGATGGCGGCGTCGTTCTTCAATTTCCTCATTCCGCTGATGATCGGCGCGCGTGACGTAGCATTTCCGCGCCTGAACGCCTTTAGCTACTGGACGTTCCTTGGCGGCAGCCTTCTCATGCATAGCAGCTTTCTCTTCGGCCAGGCGCCCGACGGCGGTTGGTTTGGCTACGCGAACCTAACGACCAAGGAGTATTCCCCCGGTCTGAGCATCGACTTTTGGGGGCTCGGTCTGCTGGTGCTTGGTGTCGCGTCGGTAGCCGCGGCCCTTAACTTCATCATCACGATCATCAACCTGCGGGCGCCGGGTATGACGCTCATGCGCATGCCCATATTCGTCTGGATGACCTTCGTTACGTCCTTCCTGATTATCTTCGCTTTTCCCGCGATTACGGCCGCTTTGATCTTCCTGGAATTCGACCGCATGTTTGGGACGAACTTCTACGAAGTGGCCGAGGGCGGCGACCCGATGCTCTGGCAACATCTCTTCTGGGTCTTCGGACACCCGGAGGTCTACATCTTAGTCTTACCGGGATTCGGCATTGCCTCTGAGATTCTGCCCACGTTCTCCCGCAAGCCGATCTTCGGCTACAGCGCCATGGTCTTCGCGGCCGTGTCGATCGGCTTCCTGGGCTTCAGCGTGTGGGCGCACCACATGTTCACCACCGGCATGGGCACCATTGCCGATGCGGCCTTCGCCGGCTCCACCATGCTCATCGCAATTCCAACCGGCATCAAGATGTTCAACTGGGTTGCCACCTGCTTCGGCGGCCGCATCCGCCTGACGACGCCGATGCTGTTTGCACTTGGTTTTCTCACGACGTTTCTCATCGGCGGTCTAACCGGCCCAATGCTGGCAGCCGTGCCGTTGGACCTGCACTTCCAGGACACCTACTTCGTCGTCGGTCACTTCCATTACGTGCTCTTCGGCGGTCTCATTCTGGCCTTGATGGGCGGAGTCTACTACTGGTACCCCAAGATCACCGGACGCATGATGAGCGAAAGAATCGGCAAGTGGCACTTCTGGCTCATGTTCGCGGGCATGAACTTCACCTTCTTCCCGATGCATTTCGTGGGCGTCGACGGCATGCCGCGCCGCGTCGGCACCTATGCCGCCGGCATGGGCTGGGACTTCTGGAACATGTTCATCACCATCAGCGCCTTTCTCATTGGCGTCTCGATCCTGGTGTTCCTCTGGAATTTCGTAGCTTCTTACATCAAGGGCGTGCCCGCCGGCAACGACCCGTGGGACGCACGCACCTTGGAGTGGGCAATTCCCAGCCCGCCGCCAGAACATAACTTCGATGAAATCCCGCAAGTAACCCACCGCGATCAGATGTGGTTCGACAAGTATGGTGACGGACACGGCGATGCAGCGCAGCTCAGCAAGGCCAACGCGGCCGTGGCCGAACATGCGGACGAGTCTGACGAAGAGCTTGAAGTTCACATGCCGAATCCATCGTACTGGCCGCTCTTGGTCGGCGCTGGACTTACCATCGCGGCAGCGGGCCTGATGATCCACATTGCCGTGTCGATACTCGGCGTAGCGTGGACGATTGTTGCAGTCTATGCGTGGTCGCTGGAACCCGCGTCCACTCCAGCCGAAGAACACTAGCTCGAGGAGAATCTCTTGATGAGTGAGGCAGCACTAGCCAACGAGGCGTCGGAAGAGCATCCAACGACGACCGGACTGAACCACCGCAAGATCCTGATGTGGGCCTTTCTCGGCTCAGAGTGCATCTTCTTTGGTTCCCTAATCACCACCTACCTCGTATACCGAGGCAAGAGTGTTGTAGGTCCTTACCCCAATGAGATTCTCAATGTGCCGGTTACGTCGCAGAGTACGTTCGTGCTCCTGATGAGCAGTTTGGCGATGGTGCTCGCGCTCGCAGGTTTTGTAAGGGCCGACAGTGCGCGCAAAGGCTCCGATGAAAGCCGCAGCGCGCTCCGCAAAGGGCGGATTTGGCTCTCGCTGACGGCGGTGCTGGGCACCATATTCCTCGGCTATCAAGTTGTGGAGTTCTATACGTTCGTGCACGAGGGCCTCGGGTTGACAACCAACCTCTTTGGCACCACATTCTTCGTGCTCACCGGTTTTCACGGTACGCATGTCGGTGTGGGCGTCCTCTGGCTCGTCTCACTCGTGGTGCTGAGTTTCTTCGGTAAGGTCAAGTCGCTTGACGTGGAGCTGGGCGGCCTCTACTGGCACTTTGTCGATATTGTCTGGATTATCATCTTTACGCTAATCTACCTAATCCCGTCATAAGCTACGGTGCTGCCGGCACCTGTGAGGAGGAGAGAGTGGGCACAGACGCAACACATAGCAATGAGGCACACGCCACCACCGGACATTACGTCCGCATTGCCGTCATCCTTACTATCCTCACTATATTTGAAGTCGCTACGTACTACGTGGACATCCCCTTTGCGCTGCTGGTACCGATGCTGCTAGTCATGGCCGGTACTAAGTTTGCCTTGGTAGTCTTGTACTACATGCACCTGCGCTACGATAGCAAGCTGTTCGCGGGCTTCTTCTTCTTTGGGTTCACCGTTGAGATACTCTTGCTGGCTACGCTCCTCGTTCTCTTTGGCATCCGCTCAGTTTAATGGTCGGCACGCTGACGACTCTCGCGGTTGGTGCAAGCTGCGGCCTTGTTAGCCTCTTCTATGCCATCGGCGTAACGCAGGCCCAACGGCGGGGCCGCGCTACACCATCGTTGTGGCGCAGAATCTCGTTCAGCACGGGCATTGCCCTGCTCCTCATTTCCCTCATCGGCCCGGTGGATACGCTCTCCGGGCAGTATTTCACCATGCACATGATCCAGCACCTGCTGCTGGTGCTCATCGTGCCACCGCTGTTGCTGCTTGGCGCGCCGGTCGTAATGGTGCTGCGGGGTCTGCCGGCCTTCCTGCAACGCCCGGTCTTTGTGACGGTGGCGGGCAATCGCGTCATGCGCCGCATCACCCATACGCTGCTCCATTCCCACGTTGCGCTCGGCCTATTTCTAGCCACGCTTTGGCTCTGGCACATGCCGCTGCTCTACACGGCGGCGGTGGATGACGAGATCGTACACGTGCTCGAACACACCACGTTCTTCTGGCCGGCTATCTTCTTCTGGTGGAACGTGGTCGACTCATGGCCGTTTCGGGCGCGCCTTTCCGCGCCGCGCCGCCTGCTCTATATCTTTTTCGCTACGGCAGGGCTCAAAATCGTGGGGGTCCTCATCACGGTCTCCGGCCAGGTGCTCTACACGGCGTACCTCGTGCAGCGTGAGGGCACGGCCTTCGCCGCGCTCGACGACCAGCGTATCGGCGGCTTGATTATGTGGATAGGCGGCGGTCTCTTCATGCTGCTGCCGCTGGCAATTATCTTCTTCCGCTGGGCGCAGCAGGATGCGATGGCCTCGCCGACGCCTCCAGTTCGGCAATCGGCGGCAACCGCTGTCGCAGCCCCGCGCAACTATCAACCACCGCTCTAGACCGCCGAGCCACTTCCCGCCTAAGATAAGCGGGGCAACCGGAACCCCGTGCAAGGGTTCACTCTGGGCCAATCGTGCCGGCACTGGTCACGTTCGAGTACTTAGCTGTTTTAGAGGCATCGATTCGGGGCCGTTATTGCATGCTCGATTCTGCAGACAGCAGCGCTACTATCGAACACACGCGCAGCCTGGAGCGCAACGTGTGGAAATTCTACCTGCTGAAGTACGCGTGGGGAATGCGCTGGGGGACTCTGTTACCGATCTTCGCTCTCTACTTCCAGGATCGCGGCATCTCGCTCACGGGGTTCATGATCCTGATGGCCTCCCTCAACCTCTTCAGCGTGGCGGCGGAATTGCCGACAGGCCTCTTTGCCGACCGCTTCAGCCGCAAGTGGAGCATCTTCTTGGGGGCGCTGCTTGGGTGCGGGGGTGTGCTCGTGCTCATATTCGCCGCTAACTACTTCGTCTTCATGCTGGGATTCATCGTGGTCGGCATCGGGGCGGCATTTGCTTCCGGGGCAGACATGGCGCTCTTCTACGACTCAATCAAGGCAGCAGGCTGGGAAGGGAGAGCCCAACCACTGTTAGCGCGCGCCTTGGCGATAGAGAACGTCGGCATGGTGAGCGGCATGCTCCTGACCGGCCTCATCGTGTCCAAGACCGGCCTCGTCGGATCGTTCTGGGGGAGCGCCGCCTCGCTATTGACCGCAGCGGTCATCGCGCTCACATTCGTCGAGCCAACCGTAGCCCGCAATCTGCCCTCACCGTCACAGACGACCACCTTCCGGGGAAAGTCCCGTGATTACTTCGGGCGCCTCAAAGAGACCGTCCTGACCATTACGCGCAACCCCGAACTCGTAGGGCTGCTCATTGTCTACGTCGTGATGATGCGCGTCCACTTCTTGATGGAGCGTCCTTTTGCGGGACCCTACCTCGCCTCACTCGGCTTCTCCTACTCCCAACTTGGGTTTCTCTTCATGTTCTACTACTGTGTGATGTCGCTCTTCATGCTTGGCTCAGCCCGTATTCGAGCGTGGCTCTGGGGCAGCGAACGCGCCGCGATCCTCTCTCTCGGTGTAATCGGAGCATCTGCGCTTGTGGTGTTCGTGAATGCGACGCTGACGCCCATCGTCATTTTGGGTATGCTGGGCATCTACGTGATGATAGGCCTCCTCCATCCCTTCATGCTGGAAAGCCTCAACCGACGCCTCCTTTCGGCCCAGCGGGCTTCCTGCCTCTCGTTGGTACAAGCCTCCAACTACACGCTCGGCCTGCTGCTGGGGCCTGCACTGGGCGCCGTTGCCGATAATTTTGGCCTGGCAACCGGACTGCTCGTCTTCCAATGGACGTTTCTACCGGTCATAGCCCTGGCGGTGTTCCTGGCATGGCGCGTGCTGATTCCCCCCGCGCGACACAAGGCGGCAGCAAGCAGCAGCGGCGATGGTTAACGAAATACGGTTGGCGGGTCATGGGAATGGAAGAGGCACCTACGCGACCTCGGCGCGGGGCTTAGAGATTGACCACCGCTCTCGCTATGTGGTACCAAATTACGAAAGTAAATTGTGATTAAAGGGTAAGGTGCAATGAAAAAGAAGGTCGTGGTTGCTGCAATCGTCGTAGTGCTAATGTATGCTTGTGTGATGGCTGCATCCAGGGAAAACGATGGGTCATCTGAAAGTAGCCCCACTAGCACACCGAGACGCCAGAGCACGGTGTCGTCGAGGCAAACCCCATCGCCTGAACTAACACCATCACCGACATCAGCGTTGCCCATCCAAAGTTGCGACGAGCTTAGCCCAAGAATCATTGACCTAAGCGAAAAGAACGAGAATCCATTCGCCGGGCGCATTCTCAAGCTCTATGAGATTGCCGAAGTTAGCCGTACAGAAACTCGGCTCGATTGCCAAGCTACTGCAAAATGGAGCAAGGGTGGCGACAACGCCATCAGGTACCACGTGGAGGTTGATGCAGACGGTGATGCTTTCATAGGCTACGAGCGCGGCGATGCTATCGAACCCACTGCGACACCCGGATCACCACTGACGCTTACTCCCACACCCGGGCCATCACAGACGCCTACTCCCACACCCGGACCATCGCCGACGCCTACTCCCACACTGGAAGAAGCCGTGTATCCGCCTGGAATGTATCGAGTAGGGGTAGATATCCAACCCGGCCTCTATGAAGGGCACGATAGGTGCTATTGGTATCGGCTGAAAGGGGCATCCGGCGAGTATAGGGACATAATTGCATTAGGCCTTAACCCTAGAGGCGGCGGTAGGTTCTTTGTTGAGATTCTGCCAAATGACAAGTTCTTCAAATTGGAAGCCTGTAGCGTTCGGCTGGTATCTGGAAACGAGTAAGACCTTGAACTATTGAGGTTGCTTGCGGCCCGTACAAAAATCCGAAACGGTTGGCCCTGCACAGCTACCCTCCGATTGACTTAACTCTTTCCTTGACTAGTAGCCAGTTCTGCATCCTCGTCCGTCACTCCCGCGAAAGCGGGAATCCATCTTGTCTTAGGCTTTCTTGTACGACCAGGTGACAGCCTTGCGGCAATTTGCTGCGCTTGTAATCTACTGAGATTATCAAGAGTGGCCATCCATGTGTTCCGCTAAGTGCCGATTAACAAAGACGTAGCAAAAGAAAAATGCCCAATGTCTGCATACTCGCCAACAGCCTCAAAGGTACGCTCTACATCGGCGTTACCTCAAACCTCGTTCGAAGAGTCTGGCAAAACAAACATGACTTAGTGGAGGGGTTTGCGAAACGCTATGGAGTTCACAGATTGGTCTGGTTTGAGGCCCATGAAAGTCGCCATCAGGAGGGAGATGGCTATTAGGAAGTAAAATCGCGCTAGGAAGGTTCTGTTGGTTGAGAAGACGAATCCGAGATGGAATGATAAGTACGCTGAAATTATCTAAGATGGATTCCCGTTTTCGCGGGAATGACGGATTATGACAACGATCTCTTCCAAACACGATAGCAGTGTTAGACTGCAAGTAATCCAGGCTACTCTTCTGTCAGCAGCCGGTCCACCAGACCCTCGAGTTCCTCATCGGAATAGAAATGAATGCGGATGGTGCCCTGCTTGCCGCGGCGCTTGATCTCCACTTTGGTCGCGAGCGTGCGCCGCAGTGAATCTTCCCACTCACCGCTGAGAGCATCGGATTTCTTGGTACTTGCAGGGCGCGGAGACCCAAGCAGCTTCTTCACAAGTAGCTCGGTCTGGCGTACGTTGAGGCCCCGTTCTTCCACCTTAGCTAAGGCAATGACCTGCAATTCGGGCGAAAGCCGCAGCAGGGCGCGGGCGTGGCCTTCGCTGATTGCATCCGTGGCGAGAGCGTCTTTTACAGCAGTAGCAAGGTTGAGCAGGCGCAGCGTATTTGCTACTGCGGAACGGCTCTTGCCGACCCTCGCCGCCACCTGCTCCTGGGTAGTGCCGAATTCGCTTATCAGCGCGGCGTAAGCTTCAGCCGTTTCGAGCGGCGAGAGGCTGGCGCGTTGGAGGTTTTCGACCAGCGCCAATTCCAATGCTTCACGGCTGCCGGTAGGTCTAATGAGGGCGGGAATCGTGGCCAGTCCCACTTGCTTAGCTGCGCGCCAGCGACGCTCGCCGACGATCAGTTGATACATACCCTCTTCCGGTTGGCGGCTGACCACCACCGGCTGCAGAATACCGTGCTCGCGGATTGACTGGGCTAATTCGTCCAAATCATCCTCAGCGAACGTGCGGCGCGGCTGCAGCGGATTAGGGCGAATGCGCTCTACCGGTATGTCCTGGAGACTCGATTCCGGCAGTAACGCCTCTAGTCCCCGTCCTAAGCCACCTCTGCGAGACACAATCCTCTATCTCCTCCACATCCTACCGACGAACAACTGTGAAAGTGTCGGACAATTGGCTAAGAAAACTCATTGTCTGGCACTTGCCACCAGATTCAGTGCACTTTCAGCACCGTCATTCCGGCTTTCGCCGGAATCCATCTTATCCGCCTCCCCGGACTCCAGCCCCGTATCAAGTACAGGGCCGGCTTTGCGCCGGAGTGACATGCAAAAGACCAGCCATTATTGCAAACCTAACAATTGACCTGGCACATCCAGTGGCGGCGACTTTTCTTCTCCGGAAACTTACGTGTCAACGAACTACTTGAAACTAACAAACGGCACTTCAAATCTTAGACCCATCACCGCTGCCAGACCCTTCTAAGTATTCCTCAGCCAGGTGACGATAGCCCTCGGCGCCCTTTGAGAAGGGATCGTATGCGAGAATTGTGCGTCCATAGCTGGGCGCTTCCGCCAAGCGCACGTTGCGCGTGATCACCGTCTCGAACACCTGACCCGGAAAGTGCGAGCGGACCTCGTCGCGCACCTGTTGCGCCAACCGCGTGCGCGTGTCGTACATCGTTAAGAGTATCTGCACGCGACCCAGGGTCGGGTGCAGCCCGCTGCGTACCCGCCTGACCGTATCCAGCAATTGCGCCAGCCCCTCCAACGCCAGATACTCACACTGTACCGGAATGATCACCTCATCGGCAGCACAGAGGCCGTTCACCGTGAGCATGCCGAGTGACGGGGGGCAGTCTATCAGCACATACGCATACGTGCTGCGCAATGGCGTGAGTGCGGCGCGCAAGAGATACTCGCGCTCCGGCAGGTCCACCGCCTCCGCTTCCAGGCCCGCCAATGCGGGGCTGGAGGGCAGAATCCAGAGATTGGGCGCGTTCTCGACAGGCACGATCAGGTCTTGCGCCTGCGCCATACCGCGCAGCACGTGGTAGATGCTGGGATCGCGCTTTGGGATGCCCAAGCCGCCGGTCGTGTTTGCCTGCGGGTCTAAGTCCACTAAGAGCACGGCGTGCTGGTAGAGCGCGAGGTAGGCACCCAGATTGACGGCGGTAGTGGTCTTG
Source organism: Chloroflexota bacterium (assembly GCA_965216245.1). GTDB lineage: Bacteria > Chloroflexota > UBA11872 > VXOZ01 > VXOZ01 > VXOZ01. Next base: position 2,093,339 of record OZ244145.1, on the reverse strand, counting down.
CCAACGCCGCCCTTTTGGTTCGCAATCGCGATAACCGTGCTCATGGGTGTACCGTGTGTAAGTCTAACGGCTTGGCGCGTCTCGGACTTGGCCGGACGTATGACGACGCAACGGAATTGGGGCAGTGGGAGCGGTTACTTACTGTCGCCGTACTAGCCGCCGGGATGAAGAACATGGTATTCTCGGTGCCCTGCCCGGTAGCGCAGGCCCTTCGACAGGCTCAGGACACGTTTGCAAACCTGCGCCTGCGCCCTTCTGCTTGAACGCAATCCTAGTGTTTGAATGTCTCTATTCATTGCCGCGACGATGCAATTCCCCCTCACCCCAGCCATCTCCCCAAGGAGAGGGAGCGATTCGCGCCTCTGGAGGAGAGGAAATACGCCTTCGCGTAGCGCGTGGGCGATGCCAAGCTTCCCCCTCTGACTTCAATGCGACACCATTGAAGTAGCCTTCGCACACTACGGCAGCAGCACGACGCGGTCATGGCGAGCGCCCTCGTAAAAGGCGAGGCACACTGCCAGGTTTTGCCGCCCGTCCTCGACCGTGGCGGGCAGCGGCGTGCCGTGCTGCACGTAGTCCACCATAAGTTCGATGCTGCTATCGCTCTGACTCTGCGTATTATCGGAGAGCACCCAGCCCTGCCAGGGCGCAAAGTTGCCCCGCACCGCCAGCTTGCCGGAGATGCCGTCGGTAGCGATCTGCCCCTCGGTACCGACGAGCTGAAACGCGTGCATTCCCGCCTGCGGACCGCTTGACCAGGTGACTTCCAGTGTCGCCACCACGCCGTTATCAAACGTGAGCGTCGCCACGCCGAAGTCTTCCAGCGGTATATCCTTGTGGACCAAGTTCGCGGTTGCGCCGGTTACGCGCACGACTTCTGCCTGCAGCAGCTTACGCAGCATGTGGACGTCGTAGATGGCGTGGTCGATCCAGCCGCCGCCCGGGGCTTGGCTCGCATCCAGCCACCAGGTGCGCGCCACGTGCACGCCGGGCCACTCCTGCGTGGGCAACCCGCCACGGCGAATGACCGTGGCGCTGATGGGATCCCCGATGCGTCCCTCTTGCAACCACTGGCCGTACTGCCGCGCCGCGCCACCACTGGCTTGAAGAGCCTCCAGCGGGAAGAAACCGACTCCTGCGTGATTCACTGCCGCCACCACCGCATCGGCATCGTCCAGCGTCAGCGCCATGGGCTTCACGCAGATTATGTGCTTGCCGTGGCGCGCCGCCTCCAGGCAGAGCGCGGGCGCTTCAACCGTAGTACACGCCGCCACGACCACGTCCACGTCGTCGCGGCGTACAATCTCGTAGTAGTCGTCGGTCGTATAGGGAATGCCGAATTCCTCGGCTGCTGCTTCCAGATACGCCGTCTTGCGGTGCGCCGCCGCCGTAACCACCGCACTCTCATGCTCGGCAATGCCCCGCAACGCCCCAAATCCGGCGTACCAATGGTCCATACCCGCAATACCAAAACGCACTTTTGAAGACACCGGCACACCTCCGCAGTTAGGAAGTTTTCTCGGTCTGGTCGTCTCCGTATACGGTACTATACATAGTGGCGCAGTGCTAATGGCAACGCACGAATGCAAACCGGACTCTCGTTTGACTATACGTAAATCACTGGCGTCGACGCCTGACACCGCCTAACCCGGACGGCTCAAAAGCTACGAACGCAACGCAACGAGGAGAAAGAGTGCGATGACCCGCGATGAAGGCATGGAACTCGTCCATGAGTTGCTGAAAAGCAAGAACCTCGTGAAGCACTGTCTCGCGGTGGAAGCGTGTATGCGGGAGTTGGCGCGGCACTTTGGCGAAGACGAAGACCTGTGGGGGCTGGCGGGCCTGATGCACGACGCCGACTACGAAGCCACCGAGAAAGACCCCGCCCAGCATACGCTGCTGATGGCGAAGCTGCTTGAAGAACGCAATTGCGATCCCCGCGTGATCCACGCCGTGCGCGCCCACAGCGACGAGCACGGGGTGCCGCGCGAGAGCCTGATGGACAAAGCGCTTTACGCCTGCGACAATCTCTCCGGCCTCATCATCGCCTGCGCGCTCGTGCGGCCTGACAAGAAGCTCGCTTCGGTCACGCCGAAATTCGTCATGCGCAAGTACAAGGAAAAAGCGTTCGCCGCCACCGCCAAGCGCGAGGAGATCGAGACCTGCAGCGGCATCGGCTTTACGCTGCCGGAATTCGCCGCTCTAAACCTAACGGCGCTCCAGGGAATCTCCGATGAGTTGGAACTCTGACACGAGTAAATAGCATGCGGTATTCACCGCATTAGGTGCCATATAGAGGCAAGTCGAATCAGCAATCTAGGCCTTCTTAGGTGGAGTTGGAGGTTGCTTTAATTCAGCGTCTTTAGACTGGGTGAAGCGCTGTCCTAGGTTTTCCTCAATGTGTGCAATTGCCACACTATGTTCCTCAAGTTCAGATTCCTTTAACTCTCGTGCTTCTAATTCAGTCTTCTTTCCACGCTTCAGGACAACAATCTGTATTGGTTCGCTTACTCCGCCCGGGCTGGTCTGAATCGCGTGCTGCAGAGTCCAAAGAGCAGCGAATACACCTTCGGATTGACTTGGAAGACGGTCATTCCAGAATATACGCCTCAAAAAGGCCAAGAATGGGTCGGCAATTGCCTGGCCGCTGCCAATGGCAACGAAAGGGAGATCTTCCGTTGCTTCCTCTGGTGCTCCTTGGGGATCGAATTGAAACAAGCAAGGCTTTTTGGAACACGGAATCGCTACTACCGTTTGGCTGATCGCACTTATGGCAGCAGGTGTGCCCGGAATATTGCGGGCCAGTGCTGCCACTTCTATTTCAGTTTTGATGTGTTCCCATAGTTTCTTCCTAAGCAGGGTCATTGTCTGGGACGGACTCAAACCTGAGAGTTCTCTATTATTCCAAGTATCATCGATCTCAGCGACGATCCTTTGACCCAAACCAACTGGTCCTGAAACGCCAACGACTACCTGATTCCTAACTATAGACAGCTTTCTCACTGGCTGGCGAATTGTCGCGCTTGATGCAGTACCAAGTGTTGCTGCGCCATCAGCACCAATTACAACTCCGTCACTAGCCTTTATTCCAACGATAAGGGTCATCCAAACTAGTCCTGAAAGACGCTGTTTATCTTGTAATCTGGATAGCGATCATAAATGAACCTAACGAGTTCCGAGAAAGACTTGGTCTGAATCCATTGAACAAGCTGCCGCACATATTCTTGGACATTCTCAGGTAGCTCCCTTTGAATTTCATCGACACGATGCAGACCAACTTTTCCGATCGAGTATTCACGCCACCGGCCAGTCGAGGAAGGTACGATATTTACAAGATGCTGATTTGCCAGCAATTCTGCGTCTTGATAGATCGCCGAATCAAAGGGGCCGTAATCAAAGGGCTCGAAATCATAGTAGTCTTCAGCTACAATTTCATCAGGCAAGGTCTTTTCCAACAAGAACAATGACTTCTGCAACTGAACCGGCGTAAGTGCTTTCTCCGTTGAATCCAGCACCAAGAGCAGCCAGTCTTGCCTATTCATCACTCCTCCTTCCCTGTGACTTGGGTAAGACAAGGCACATTCTCCATTTAATTACAATTCCCTGCAAGAGCCAAAACAACATATATATCCATGATACTCCATCTTATGTCGAATCCACAGAATCCTAGAACGGCAACTCCTCGCCAATCCCCTGTGCCTCGGCTTTGCGGAGCACGTGCACGGCGGCGTAAAGGTCTTCCGCGGCAATGCCCTGTGATTCGTAGACCGTAATCGCCTCGGGCGGGCGGGCGATGGGGTATCGTCCCGCTACCACCCGGCCGATCTCGATCACGTCCTCCCACTGCACGATGCCGGGTTCCACCGCCGCCAGCAGGTCGCCGCACTCGATCTTTGCGCCCTCCAGGGAATCCGTGGTGATGAGCCAAGCGCGCCGGAAGACGTCGGTATCCACCTCTTGCTCTACCAGCATGTTGTTGCCGGCGGCGTTCACGTGGACACCGGGCTTGAGCCATGCCCCGGCCAGCACCGGCTGCTTGCTATTCGTGATCGCGGACACTACGTCTGCAGCCTGGACCGCCTCTTGTGCGCTGCCCACCGCCGTCACCGGAATGCCCAAAGATTCCGTCATCTCCCGCGCAAACGCCTCGCGCCGAGCCGCAGTCCGGCTGTAGACGAGCACCTGCGTGATCGGCCGCACGGCGCACACGGCCTGAATCTGCGTCGGCGACTGGCGGCCCGTGCCAAGCACGCCCAGCACCGCCGCATCGGCGTTGGCCAAGTACTTAGTGGCGATGCCGCTCGCGGCTCCCGTGCGAATTGCGCCGAGCAGCCCGGCTTCCAGCACGGCCAGCGGCCGGCCGTCTTCCGTGCTGTAAAGCGTGACCAGGAAACGCGCGCCGCGTCGGGTGGTCGTGTACACCTTGTGCCCGAAGACGCCAAGCGCCGCGTCACCGGCGGACAACACGTGCATCATGCCGCCGGGCATGCGGATGCGGCGGCGCGGTTGATTGCGCGCTTGCCCCGTGCCCAAGGCATGAAGACAGGCCTCCACCTGCTCCAGCGCCTCCTCCATCGGAAGGAGCTGCCGCACGTTCTCTTCTGTCAGAAACCGAGCCATTGAGAATTCTCCCCTTAACGTGGTGCTAGCGGCCTGATGTGAATAGTAAGGCAGGGCAAATCGGCTAAGCAGCGCAGGCGCCCATGCCGGCACCCTCGGGGGCATGCCGACCCCCTCGGCAGCTTGCCGGCGTCCTCGGCAGCATGGTACCACGCTCGCGCTGCCACAATTGTTCCACGTTTAGAAGCCAGGCGCGACTAGCCTGTCCGCCATACGCCGCAATTGACGCTCGTGGGAACGGCTCCGTATAATGCTAGTGAGTCACGCGTTTGCGCACAGCGGCGTGGCTAGGGCCCATAGCTCAGCGGTTAGAGCTGCTCCCTCATAAGGAGAAGGTCCCTGGTTCGATCCCAGGTGGGCCCACTTGTTTGCGCTTTACCTGTGCGTGTCCCCACAGGCAGACCGAAATAGCGCATGCATGATCGGCGGGGTAGCTCAAAGGCAGAGCGGGGGACTCATAAGCCCTAGGTTGTGAGTTCGAGTCTCACCCCCGCCACCACACAACGCAAAAGCATGTGACCAACACGCTGCACCCCAGCGTGCTTTTGCGTTTAAATGGGAGGGGAGAACGCGGGCCTGATCATGCGACTTGCTACGCTTTCCGAGTAGCGCGTGTATTGTAACGCTGCAAAGCAATGGATTGTTGTCCACAATGGACGTAATGCAAGCCGCACGTACGACGATAGCAAACTTACTCGGATTATCCCCAGTGGAGGGCAGTTGCATGAAACCATCCGGTCGAGGGACAAGAATGGCATTCTTCCTTTTCGCGGCCCTGGTGACAGTCTTCAGCCTGGCCTGCGGCGGTCTTTCGCCAAGTAGGCCGCCGAATCTGACGCCGCTGCCCATAACCGATCTGCGCGTGGTGGAGTTGGGCACGGATATCTTGATCTCGGACTCTTCTAATGGCGAAGCCGTTGGCACTGGCGAGGATGGCGAGATCTATCTGGTGACCGTCGCAACCGGAGAAAAACGCCAACTCACCAATGACGGACACCATAAGTGGAATGCCGTGATTGCTGCCGACTATGTGGCATGGCTGGACCAACGACGGCAGCTCGCACTTCCCGGAAGCACCAGCAAGACGCCCCGGTACGCCACCGACATCTTCCTGCTCGACCGTCGTACCGGTGAAGTCCGCCGCATCACCGATGCACCGGCAAGTCGGTCCGGTCTGCGCATCTCAGGTTCGCGCCTGGTGTGGCGGAGTGGCCGCAAGGAAGGCGGAGACAGCCAATGGGAGTATGACATTTATGCCTTCGATATAGCGAGCGGCCAGGAAATTCCGGTCGCCATGGCGACGGACGGCCACCAATGGCCGGCGATTCAGGGCGATACGGTCGTCTGGGCAGACAACCGCAATAGCCCGGTGCAGGGAACCGGCAAGTCGCGCTGCTCCAACTGCGCCGACAATCCCTTCGACATCTATGCCTACGACATCACCACCGGGGCAGAGACACTGCTTTTCGCCTCGGGGCAATACAACGCGGCCCCGTCCATCCACGGCCAATACGTTGTGTGGCAGGAGTTCTACGAAGAAGGCAAGTCGCGCATACACCTGTTGGACCGCGGCACCGGACAGCAGCGCGCGCTCGCCGAGGCAGGGCGGACTGAGGCCATGCCCACGGTGTCGAACGACTACGTGGTCTGGACCGTCAGGCAGGCCTGCGACGTGTTTGGCCCCGATCGGGGCCGCGTTCGCACCGGCGCCTTCGCCTACAACCTGAAGACCGAAACGATCCGCCAACTCTCAAACTACGTCGAACCCCACGCCTGGCTCCACGACAACATCGTCGTCATCCAAGAAGGCTGCCACGTAATCAGCCGCACCTACGCCATATACCTGGAGTGATTCTTTCCCTTGTCGTAAGCGAGGACTGGGATCGCTGAACTACAAAGGACTGAGCACCTTCTGGCGGCGGTCTATGATGCTACTCTAGTTGGAGTTGCCAATTGGCGCTGTACCTTGGGCTTATTGTTGGCTAAGGTAGCCGGGATTGCACTTAGTGAAATCGTTGAAAGTGTACGGTTTAGAGAAGCAGTAGCATGAATTGGGCATCTAGCGAAATTGTCACAATACTCACGTTCTTGCTGCCGGGTTTCGTGGCTACTGCTATCTTTCATTCGTTGACAGCACACCCCAAGCCCAACGAATTCGATCGCATTGTTCAGGCCTTGATATTCACGACAATTGTGCAGGCAATCGTGAAGGGAATCCCGCTGGTTCAAAGTTTGACCGGGACGGAACCTTTCTGGAGGGAAGACTCCGAAATCGTCGCTGCCGTGCTGATCGCTGTAGTCGTTGCATTGATTGCCGTCTATGTCTCAAATCACGACACGCTGCACGGCTTCCTCCGCTGGATCCAACTGACCAAAGAGAACTCATATCCATCGGAATGGTACTCGACTTTCACCCGCAATCCTGACTGCTATGTCGTGCTACACTTGAAAGGAGAACGCCGCCTCTATGGGTGGCCGGAAGAGTGGCCGAGCCGCCCAGATCAAGGCCACTTCAGAATGGCAGAAGCAGAATGGCTGACTGAAGAGGGGCGCCAACCCATTACTGGGGTTTCCGTCATCCTTGTGCCTGGGGATGAAGTAGAAGTGGTAGAATTCTTGGAAATGAAATCTTCTGAACTAACCGAGGAGTAAGCCATGGCTAAAGAGCCGAACCTCGCGCCAAGTAGACGTAACCAGCCGTCCAAAAGTGCTTCGAAAGTACCGGTAACAAAAGGACAGTCGGAAAAACCCCTGAACGCGGTCAAGCCGCCCCCGCCTCCACCCCCGCCGCCGAAGAAGAAGTAACCTCACCCCGGCGCAGACCTGGGTACAATTCTCGTTAAGAGTCAACTCTAGCACCCGCGCTCTTCCGGAAAATGCGGCAGATGGCGGTATAATGGCTCTATATGAAAAATTCGCTGGAGACCATGATGGACGTCAAAGAAGCGGTGCGGACAGCAAAAGAGTACGTTGGTGAGCTCTTTGACGGCGAAGAGATCGACAATGTCCGCCTAGAGGAAGTCGTGTTCGACGATGAGTCGGACCAGTGGCTCATCACCATTGGCTTCTCGCGTCCTTGGAATCGTCCTAAAGCCCTGTCGGCGGCTCTCCGCGAGGATCCGCTAAAGCGCTCCTATAAGGTCGTTCGCATCAACGATGCCGACGGCCGAGTCATGTCCCTCAAGGATCGCGTACTGACCGTTGCGAAGTGATTCGACTCCGGTGCCAAGAATCCTCATTGGAGCGAATGTAGCCGCACTGTTAGATATGGGATTCTTGATGTGTTCGCTGCAATCTGGTTGAACAACCCTCGTGACTGCCACAACGAGAAAGGATTCTCACCATGCGCCTTTCGACTCCAATAGAAACGCTTGGCACTTTCTGGTTACCTGCAAACCCAGAGGATCGGCTGTCGGGCAATCTTCGGATCTCCGATTCAGGCAAAGTGACACTTGAATTGGGAGGGATATTTGGCGACGAGCGTTTTGCAATTCAAGATATGGGCATTGGAACTGAGCCTCCACCAGATGGCGATAAACCAGATTATAGTCGAATAGTCGGTGAAGTGGAGCAAGGTGGATTCGTTACACTAGAAAGATGCCTCCCTGCTGGAAGTAGAATTAACTTGGCTGGTGGCCAATCCAAGTCCACCTATCAAGCCAGATTCGCATTCATTGGAGGTACCTACGATCCGGGAAAGGAACTGAGTTTTGCGGACGTAAGTCTGTCTGTGAAAGGACTCAACGAGTGGCTCTCAGTTTCCGGCATCCATCTTCAGTGGGACTTGGAAAGAAAAAGCGGCTCAATTTGCTATCATTGTCTTGAAGACATTTCGTTCCGACTTCAAAATGAAACAGATATCACCTTTAGTTTCAGCATTACGCCTCCAGGATTTAGCCGGTTTACTACGGAAGCTAGTGTAGTTCAAGAATCAAACATTGTTTTTAAGCCGAACTGTCCGCAACCGATTGAGTACTTTTCAAGTCTAGCCTTAAAACTGTGCAACTTTCTGTCCTTGGCAATTGATCAACCTGTTTCAACTATCTCTATGACGGGCTTCTTGGAAAGAGAGACTGAGAGTCCCGAGAGTCCTCGCTCACCCATTCATATATTCTACGAAGCTAGCTCTCGCTCAGATGCAAGTCCAGAGATACGATGGTATGACATCATATTCACATACCAGCATGTAGCCAACCAATGTGAAGAAATCTTGACTAAATGGTTGGAGAGCTATGAGACCTTCGAACCTGCATTCAATCTTTACTTTTCATCCAGGTCAGATCCATTTCAGTACTTAGATGGAAGGTTTCTGCGACTCGTGCAGGGGTTAGAGACATTGCACAGGCGAAGCTGCCAGGATACTGTGATGCCGAAGGGCGAATTCAAGAAACTCTTGGATTCACTCTTAGAGAATTGCCCGATAGAGTGGGAAGACCTCGTGAGGGGAAACCTCAACCATGCCAATGCTCCCTCATTGAGAAAACGAATGGCGTCTTTGATTGAGCCCTTCCAAGAGTTCTTTGGCAGTCAAGATGAAGCCACGAGTTTTGTTTCCCAAGTAGTCCACACGAGAAACTACTTCACCCATTACAATCAAAGCCTTGAGAGAAAGGCAGCCAACAGAGAAGACCTGTGGAGGCTATGCGAGAAACTTGACGCGCTGTTCATACTACATCTGCTGAGACTCATAGGGTTTGATCCCAATCTCGCGTTGAATGGCGTAGTAGTTGAAGGCTACAGTCGACTAGCTAACAAGCTTAAGTCTTGAAGGCCAGCATAGCTTATAAAGTAATCTGAGCCTCCGGATAAGTAGGTCTCGCGTAGAAAACTAGCTGCTTCAGTGCATAGTGATAGTACTCCGCCTCTCAAGGTGTCTAATGGATTGGTCGCCTAGGCGAATTCCCCGAGTAGAAGGGCTGATCACTCTATACGGACGAATTGGATAGCGATTTTTATACTTGTTGCTCGTGCTAGGCGGGCGTCGGCGGTGAGGAGGGGGAGGTCGTGGGTGCGGGCGGTGGCGACGTAGAAGGCGTCGTAGGCGCTGAGGTTGTGGCGGTACTGCCAGGCGAGGGGTGCTAGCGTGCGATGGGGGATGCGCTCGACCGGCCAGTGGACCAAGTCGTCCACGGCCAGCAGCGCACGCGTTTCCGCAAGGTATCCATGCAGCACTGCGCGGCGTAAGACCGACAGCACTTCAGCGTCCATCAGTTCCGGCGCGAGCAACACGGCACTCTCGAGCAATTCCGCCACCGATTCGCCCACGGGAGTCCGCAGGAGATACTCCACCGCCACCGAGGCGTCGACAACGTAGCGGGTCACTCGATCTCCCGCTCGCGGTGCGCGCGCTCTGCCTGCAGCAGGTCTGCCGCCGGTACGCCGAGGTCGGTCCGAGGGCGCTGGGCAAAGCGCTCGCGCCACTCCGAGCGGGTCAACTCACGTTCCACGGCAATCAGCACCACCGCGCTCATGGTGCAGTTTTGCTCACGCGCGTGGCGGCGCAGACGCTCGTGCAGTTCGTCCGGTATGTTCTTTACTTGTAGGTTCGCCATAGCATGATAATAGCATGCTATGAGCATGCTAGCAAGATGCAAGACTTCCCTATGGTTGACCTCCGAGTTAGATACGGGACAGGCTTTGCACAGCTTTGCCGACCACGGTGATGTGGGTGAGATTGAGCAGAATTCGCCCTCATCCTAGCCTTCTCCCCCAGGAGAAGGGATTATCGGTCCAATGGAAGATATCTCTTGCTATGGAGAGGGGGCTACTATTTATGGGAGAGGGGACTATTGCTTAGGGGAGCGGGCTGTTGCCCGGGAGAAGGGATTATTACTCAGGATGGGGCTCTAGGCCCAGAGAGAAGGAGATTGGCACCCCAGGGACAGTTTGGGCAAAGTTCTTCTTTGGGAGGGTTTTTCTATGAGCGGAGGCTCTTCCGGTCTCATTCGCTTTGGCGGTCTCTTTCGGAACAGCCCACCCATGCGCGCTGTCTTTCCGATATTGGTCTCTCTAGCGGCCTCCTAGACCAACACCGACCGCGCAGCAACGGCGCGGCGCTAGGCCTTGTGGCATTGCGATAGAGGGCTGGTTACTTTGTACACCACATACTTGACGGGCGCGATGAATCGTGTACACTGAGGGCGGGGAATGTGTAGGTGCAGCGATTCCTCGGAGGGGCAGGACCGGCGCGGGGATCAGGCGTGGAGATGGACTTCCGCTTTCGCGGGAGTGATAGAACGAAAACGCCGCGCGGGCTCAAGCGACGAGGGATGCTGCTAAAGCAATAGTTATGCAAAGGGAGGGATCCCAGTGATTAGATCGCTTTGGATGAGAGCGGCCATTTTTGTGCTCGCCGCCTTTGTGGCGGTGGCGCTCGCGGCCTCCGGCGCAGCAGCCGGCGGCTGCGCCGGAGGCCGCGGCCGTAGAGGAAGCAGTTGAAGCGCCTGTGGAAGAAGCCGGCCCGCAGATTTACAGCATGGGCATCTTCGAGGAGCCGATCACGCGTAACTTCTGGAACTATTTCGGCGGTCCCGGCGGCTCGGTCTGGACGCAGTACGTCCTGAGCGGCTGGACCGGAGCGCTCTTTGGCTACTCGGATCAGAATTTCGAGTGGGTCCCAAGTCTAGCGGCTGACTTCCCGACGGATCTGACGAAAGAGACCGTCGACGGCACCGAGTACTGGACCACCGAGGTGCCCATTAGAGCGGGCATCCTGTGGAGCGACGGCGAGGAACTGACGGCGGACGACGTTATCTTTACGGCGCACACTGTGCTCGAGATGGGCATTAGCGGCAACTTTGGCTCAGTCGTGGACCCCGCCTTCATCGATCGCATTGAAGCCATTGACAGCCATCGGATCAAGATTTTCTTCAAGTCTACAGACGCAGAAGGCAATCCGCAGACACCCGGCCTAAGCGTCTGGCAGTTTGGGCTGGCCTTCATGCCAATTCTGCCGGAGCACTATTGGGCCCCCGTGGTCGCCGAAGCCAAGACGGCCGGCGAAGCTGAGGCTCAGATCGAAGCGCTCATGGCGCACGTGCCTGATAACGATCCCACGCTGGGCGGCTTTATGTTCGGCAAGTGGGAACCGGGCGCGTTCTTTGAGAACCGTAGGGCCGAGAACTACTACGCCACAGGCTCAGTCATTACGCGGTACGCCAGTGGCACCTTGGTGGAGGCGAACGAGCGGCTCGGCTACACCGCCACGTATTTCGGTGAGGCCGGCGGTGACAAAGAGCTGGAGTATACGGTCGGCCCGCACGTGGAGTCCACCCTGTTCAGCATCTACGGCAACCAGGATGCCGCCATTCTGGCCCTGACCAAGGGCGACATTGACTACGTCTTCAACCCCCTGGGGCTGGAGAAAGGTTTCCGCGAGCGCATCCAAGCGGCGGGCGACCTTAATATCGTCACCAATCTGGATAACGGCATGTTCTATCTTGGGTTCAACGTGCGTAAGGAGCCCATGAGCATCCGCGAGTTCCGACAAGCGGTGGCGATCATGATCGACAAGGAGTTTGTCACTCAGACCGTGCTGCAGGGCGCGGCCATCCCCGCGTATTCCATGGTGCCATCCGGCAATGCGGCGTGGTACAACGCCGATACGCCAAGCCTCGGCGCAGGCCTGAGCAGAGGCGAAAGGCTGCAGAAGGCCGTGGAACTGCTCAAGAGCGCAGGCTTCACCTATGAGGAAGAGCCGGAAATCAGCGAAGACGGCAACTTCGTCGCCAAGGCTGGCAAGGGCCTCAAGCTGCCCGACGGCTCGGACGTGCCAGCGCTGACAATCATTGCTCCCAGCGCAGGCTACGATCCTTTGCGCGCTACGTTTGCCATCTGGATCGAGCGTTGGTTGAATGACGTCGGCATTCCGGTGCGGGCAAACCTCACTGGTTTCAACGTTATCGTGGGCGTGCTGTTCAGCGAGACCGTGGGCGAAGACTTGGACATGTGGATCCTGGGCTGGAGCTTGAGCCTCTTCCCAGACTACCTGGAGGTCTTCTTCAACGGCCGCCACGCGCCGGAGAATGACGGCGGCTACAACTGGGGCGGCTATGCCAATCCGGAGTTCGACTCAATTTCATTCAGTCTGCTCTCCGAGACGACTATCGAGGGCGCTCGTGATAAGGTCTTCCAGTTACAGAATTTCCTTGCCGAAGACCTGCCTTACGTGACGCTCTTCACCATTCCCAAGCTGGACTCGTATCGGCCCTCTAGTGTCGAGTTTCCGTATACGGAGGTTCTCGGCGGACTGGAAGGCGTGAGCGGCATGCAGACGTCAGTAGTCATCAAGTAAGAAACAGGCGCTAACCCGCGTCTAATTGGGAGGCGCTGACGTTGTAAACGTCCAGCGCCTCTCTTATTGCAATTCCGTCGCCGCAGGCGGAAGTGTCCGGTGTCCTCACAACGTGCACTCCATCGATAGTAGTAATGAAACGGCGTGGACAGAAGCATTCTCTTTGCTGGAGCTACAACCGAAACTGGCTGCCTCTGAAAAGTCATAGACTATCCCGCATCGGGAACTCTTCTTATCCCATTGATAGTCGGGATGGATTTGGTTTCCTTCTTCTCCCTATTCCGCTGAGCAGTTTGACGCCAAAGCCGCGAGTGTGAATAATGAAGCGCAATAGTCAATCGCAATGGGTGGTGACCGGGGATGGCTTCCTATCTTCTTAGCAGGACGATTCAGATACTGCTGACTCTGTTTGCATTCATTTGCATCGTCTTCTTCCTGGTTAATGCGCAACCGGGCGACATTAGCAACGTGTATGCAATGAATCCAGAATTGCCGCCGGATGCCCGGGAGCGGCTGCAAGCCCAATTCGGGCTCAACCAGCCGCTGTGGCAGCAGTTCCTCGTCTATGTCAAGAATGTCTTCACCGGCAGCTTTGGCGTTTCCTTTAGCCACTACCCCCGCAGCGTGGCCGACGTCATTGCCGAGCGCCTGCCGCGCACCGTGGCGCTCTTCTTCACCGCCACCGTGTTTTCCTTCTATTTGGGTTTCATGCTGGGCAAGATCATAGCCTGGAAGCGCGGGGGCTGGACCGAATACGCAACCACCCTCGGTGGCGTCACCCTATACACGGTCTTCACGCCCTGGTTCGCCCTCATGATGATCTGGCTCTTTGCCTTCAAGGCGGGGTGGTTTCCCATCGGCAAGTTCCTGGACCCAATTCTGTGGCTGGAGGCCCCTATCGACGCGAACACCCTATTCGGTCGCATGATGCTCACGGCGTTGGCGCTTTCCATCATCGTGTTTGCCGTCTTCGTCGTCACGACGCGGCTGCGAGTGGCGGGAGCGCGGCTCATCCAACTTGGCAGCTTGGTGGTAGCCGTCGGCGTGATGATCGGCGTTTGGCGGGCGACCGGATTCGGTGACCTTGCCTGGGACATCATCAAGCACATGATCCTGCCGGTGTTTACACTGACTTTGATTAGCTTTGCCGGCACCATGCTGCTCACGCGCAACAGCATGTTGGAGACCATGCGCGAGGACTTCGTGCTGGCGGCCCGTGCCAAAGGTCTACCGGAAAAGGCAGTGCGTGACAAGCACGTTGCGCGCAACGCCCTGCTGCCGGTGGTGACCAGCCTGGTATTCAGCCTGGCGTTTGCCGTCGATGGCGGCGTCATCATCGAGTCGGTCTTTTCGTGGCCCGGCATGGGGCAGACGCTGGTGTCGGCGGCAGTAGCGGAAGACCTGCCCCTGGCGGTCGGCGCGTTCGTCTTCGTAGGCATTTTCGTACTGCTCGCCCACTTGGCCGTGGACGTGATTTACGTCTTTTTGGACCCAAGGATTAGGTACTAGTGGCTGTGGACGTTGCCCCCCAAAGCGCTGCGCCTTCGCTCAGGAGAGTGCGGCTCGCCTTGGCCATGCGGAGCCTGCGCGAGAACTGGTCGCTCTTTCTCGGCACGCGAATCGGCGTAATCGGCCTTGTGATCATCGTTTTTTATCTGGGGCTCGCCCTTGCCCATCCGATTCTTATGAACACCGTTTGGGAGGAGAGAGTCTATGATCCTGTTGTCGGATACGCGTTTGATGAGACCCGCCAGCCTGCGCCCCCCAGCCTGAGCCATCTGCTCGGCACTGATCCCCTAGGGCGGGATGTCCTGAGTCAGCTTATGCATAGCGCCCGGTCCGAGTTCTTGCTGGGTCTGCTTGCCGCCGTGGTCACCGTCACCATTGGCACGACGGTCGGCGCAGTCGCGGCGTACTATGGCGGCGTGGTTGATACCATACTGATGCGCTTTGCCGACCTCATGGTTATGATGCCGGGAATCAGTATCCTCATCGTCTTGAGCGCACTAATCGGGGTGGAGCACTTCGAGTTGGCGCTCATCATCGGCATCCTGTCGGGATTTGGCGGCGCCAGTATTCTCTTGAAGTCCCAGGCGCTTGCCGTGGTTGTCAAGCCATATATTGAGGCTGCGCGCGCCGCCGGCGGGGGCCCGGCGCACATTATCTTCATCCACATTGTCCCCAACCTTCTGCCGCTCTCGTTTCTCTACATGATGTTTACCGTAACCGGCGCCATTTTTGCGGAAGCAGTCTTGAGTTTCTTGGGGCTGCTGGACATACGCATGAGTTGGGGCCTCATGATCCACACCACCGAAGCGGCCGGCTACCTGCTGCAAGTCGGCAAGTACTGGTGGCTGATATTTCCGGCTAGCCTCTCCATCACGCTGCTCTGCTCGTCGTTCTATTTGGTAGGGCGAGCAATGGATGAAGTTATCAATCCGAGGTTGCGGCGTCAATGAACGGCTCCCCTCTACTTGCCGTCGAAGACCTGACCGTACACTACAACACACGCGCCGGTGTAGTGCGCGCCGTTGACGGCGTTTCCCTCATTGTGGAGAGAGGGCAGGTACTGGGACTAGTGGGAGAGTCCGGTTGCGGAAAGTCGTCATTGGCCCTGGCCCTCCTGAGGCTTCTACCGGAAAATGCCCAGATTCTTGGTGGCAGGGTTGTGCTGGACGGCACCGACATCATGTCGCTCTCCGAAGGCGAGATGCGCAAGTACCGTTGGAACCGCATTGCCATGGTCTTTCAGTCCGCGATGAACGCCCTGGACCCGGTGTACCGAGTCGGCGACCAGATCATCGAGGCGCTGGAACAACACGTTAAGTCCGCCCGCAAGGAATTGGTCGAGCGGGTTCGCGCGTTATATGAACTTGTGAATCTCGACCCTGGGTACATCCAGCGCTATCCGCACGAGTACAGCGGCGGCATGAAACAGCGCGCGATCATCGCCATGGCGCTGGCATGCGATCCCGATCTCATCATCGCTGACGAGCCCACTACCGCGTTGGACGTCATCGTCCAAGACCACATATTGCGCGAACTGCGGAAAATCCGGCAAGAGCTGGACATGAGCATGCTCTACATTTCGCACGATATGGCCGTGATTGCTGAGGTGAGCGATGTCGTGGCCGTGATGTACGCGGGCAAGATCGTGGAATACGGCGACGCCGAAACTGTTTTCAAGCGCCCCATCCACCCCTATACGCGCGCGCTCATGTCGGCATTCCCCAGTGTGACCGGTGAGAAACACGAACTGGCGACGCTTGCCGGGGATTTGCCCAATCCGCTGGCGTTGCCAACGGGCTGCCGCTTCCATCCGCGCTGCCCCTACGCCACGGACGTGTGCGCCGAGCAGGAGCCGCCCACTGTGCGCCACGGCGACCAATGGGCCGACTGCTGGAATCCACCGGGAGATTAGGACGATGCGCGATACGGCTCAACCGACACCCTCCAGTGATGCCCGCCCCTTGCTCCGGGTAGAAGGTCTGCGCAAGCACTTCCCCGCCGCCACGTCCCGCTTTCGGCGTAACCGGCGCTTCGTTCATGCGGTGGACGACATCAACTTCACCCTGGCAAGAGGTGAGAGCTTGGGGTTGGTCGGCGAATCCGGGTGCGGCAAGACCACAACCGGCAAGCTGCTGGTGCGCCTGGTAGACCCCACCGGCGGCCACGTCATCTTTGACGACGGCACGGGCGAACCGACAGACATTGCCACGCTGCACGGCAAACCGCTAAAGGCCTTTAGAAGGCACGCGCAGATGATTTTTCAGGACCCGTACGAATCCATGAACCCCCGGCGCACGATTTTCGATACCATAGCCGAGCCGCTGCAGGTGCAAGAGATCGGCAGCCTGGTGGACCGCCTCGACCGCGTAACCGAGATGCTCGCGCTCGTCGGACTGACGCCGCCGCGTACCTTTCTCTTCCGTTTCCCCCATGAACTCTCCGGGGGTCAACGTCAGCGGGTAGCAATCGCCAGGGCGCTGGTGGTAGAGCCTTCTTTCGTCGTTGCTGACGAGCCGACCTCAATGCTGGACGTCTCGGTGAGAACCGGCGTTATGCGTCTCATGGCAGAGTTGGCCGACCGGCTGGGTATCAGCTACCTCTACATTACCCACGACTTAGCGGTGGCACGCTACATGTGCAGCCGCATTGCCGTGATGTATCTCGGCAAAATCGTCGAGATCGGCGACACGGAAGCGATACTGCGGCACCCACAGCACCCCTATACCAAAGCGCTGCTCTCGGCAGTGCCGGTCCCCGATCCCACGGTTACGCGCCCGCCGGTCTTGATCAAGGGCGGCGTTTCTACGGTGGTAAACCCCCCGGCCCAGTGCCGCTTCTACGAGCGCTGTCCCCAAGCCGATGAATTCTGCGAGACCAATGACCACCCGCCTCTCGAACAAAAGGGTCAAGTCCAGACTGTGGCCTGCTACAAGGCGTAGAAGAGGCAGGTTGCCACAGCGTCCAGCCACAGAGGCTTGCTGCGGCATGCTACCTTGAGCCATGTAACTCTCATGCCAGGGTGACTGCAATGCAGATTCTGAACCAGTACTCGTACTTAGCGGCACGGTGCCGGATACGATGATCGGCAAGGGACTGCCCGTGCTGTTAGCTGTGTACTCCAACTTCTGAGCGGGCCGCCTTGTGGCCCGTCCCATCGTCGATGGGATTGAACGAGACCTTGGCGCGGCAGCACTGAAATCACCATGCCCGCCAACGGGGCGGAATCTACCGCCAGCGATCCTGTAGAGAGATTGGCTAAGGCAAAGGCCATGTTCGACGAGGAGCACATCTCTGAGGCCGAATACGAAACGCTCAAGGCGAATATCCTAAGTAGCATATAGCATGGTGTTGGAAAGGTTGAGAATGCGACCGGATCCGTTATCTTTCAAGGTGTTGTTGCGGCACTTTGCAAACGGCGGCAGACAGCACGAATTAGATGCGATCTATGGCGAGGAAGCCGTTAGCACTTTGGTTGAAATCTGTTGGGACAAAGGCTATATCGAAGCAGATAGAATCGTAGTCCATGACCGCCCAAAGCCTAGCTATATGTTCAAGTTCATGACAGATCTCGGGATAGCCAAGCTAGTGGAATTAGTGAAAGAATAGAAGCCAGGAATGACGCTCCAGCCTCCCTCGGCGCGGCTTTACTTTTCCCGGCGCATCGATTCTAGTTTCTCTTGCCCTTGCCATGTAAGGCCGAGAATTAACTCCCTGCTGTTGCTAGCGGTGCGAATAAAACCGGCATCGTTGCAAAGCTCCACGTGATAATCAATCTTCTTTTGGCCGTGTCCTGGCAAGTCTGGATCGTCTATCCTTACAAACCTTCTCTCTGTTGTTTGTTCCTCTACATACTCCAAAATCTGCCTGATCAAATTCATATCGCGCTTCACGACCAATAGCCTCCTCCACTTTGTGCTACTCTGTCAGGCAAAAGTCTTGACCACTGTACCATCGACTCGCGCTAAATGCGTTTGGGTGCAGCGGCAATATCCCGCCATTCGCATCCTCTCATACCGGCAGAAGCCGGTCAATCCACGCCCTGCTAGTAAAATCAGGAAGTCCCAGGTTGCGTCAGCTACAGCAGCCGCTGATTCAAGTCAAGTACGTTAGTCCCTCAAAAATCACCGCCCATTGGACACTGCAAGAGTGTGCTATGATGCTTTGTACAGTTTTATGAAGAACTCTTGAAGAGCATAGTCCAATGCATTACGTCACCCAGTACTCCTACATCATAGTCGCACTATTCGCCGTCCTTGTCAGCGCGGCGGCGGCCTACTTTTGGCTGCCGATGCCCGCCGGCTTGGCGCTAGTGGCGCTCGTTAGTGTTGCAATGGTCGCGGTAGGGGCGGTCCTGCGCTATCGGGAATCGAACATCGACAACATCACAGCGCTGGATCGGCTCATCGGCAAGGGCCGGCCGGTCCTGGTAGTCGTGTTCTCCAACTACTGAGGGGGCAGCCTTTCGGCCCGCCCCATGGTCGATGGGATCGAGCGCGAATTTGGCGAGGCTGCGCGTGTCGTGCGGCTCAGCCAGCATACGCCCGTCGGGAGTGCATTCGCCGACCGTTTTGAAATACGCTATGTGCCCGCCCTTGTCGTCTACGATGGGACGGGTGAGGTGCGGCTGCGGTTTAGTGGCGGATTTCCCGATCGGCAGGCGGTCGTTGACGCGCTGAAGCAGCAATAAGGCGCGCCCTTCTTTCCCCTCCCCAGCTCTGCGGTGCCTCAGAAGCATTGCCTGATCCGCACCCCCAATACCGCACGTCTGCACGATCGCACCTGACTGTAGTGACTAGGCTGCCCGCGCTATACTGTAGGGAAACTACCTTCCGCCCTAGAGGAGCATTTCGTGAGCAAGCAAACGTTGCTGTCGCCGTTGCGGACAGAAGCAGAACTCATGGCGCAAATGACCGAGCCGACGCCGGAGGTGTGTGAAGCGGTCCAAGCGCTGGATGGCGACATTATGGTGCTAGGCGTGGCGGGCAAGATGGGGCCCACGCTCGCCGAGTTGATAGTGCGCGCTGGCGCCAAACGCGTGATTGGCGTATCGCGCTTCTCCTCGCCGGAGTCGCGCCGCTACCTGGACAAAGTGGGCGTGGAAACGGTGGCTTGCGACCTGCTGGATGACGACAGTGTCGCCAAGCTGCCGGATGCGCCATATCTCTATCTTCTCGCGGGCTTCAAGTTCGGTTCCAGCGGCGCGCCCTCCCTCAACTGGGCGATGAATACGCTCGTGCCGGCCAAGCTCATGGAGCGGTTTCCCACCTCCCGCATGGTCTACGTCTCCTCCGGCAACGTCTACCGGTTCATGCCGGTTGATGGCAGCGGCGCAGCGGAAGATGCACCGCTTGGGCCGGTGGGCGAATACGCGGAATCACGATTGGGCGGAGAGCGCCTGGTAGAATACTACGCCGCCAAGAACGGCACGCCTACGCTCATCGTGCGCCTCTTCTATGCCACGGAACTCCGCTACGGCATTATCCTGGACATTGCTACCAAGGTGAAGGAGCAGACGCCGATAGACCTGTCAATGGGCTACGCCAATCAAATCTGGCAGGGCGACGCCTGCGATATGCTTGCCCGCTCGTTCCCGCTCTGCGCCAGCCCGGCCGACGTGATCAATCTGACCGGCACGGATACGCTTTCCGTGCGAGAAGTGGCCGAAAGCCTGGGAGACCGTCTGGGTGTCGCGCCCATTTTCACCGGCGAACCGGGAGAAACGGCGCTGCTCGGCGACGCGACGCGCTACGTTGAGACTTTCGGCGCGCCCCGCGTGCCGTCGGCCCAGATCATCGAGTGGGTCGCCTGGTGGGCGAAGCACGAAGGCGCGACGCTGGGCAAACCGACGAAGTACGAAAGCAGAACCGGCAACTTCTAAGGTACGAGAACCCGCATGAGGGAGGCGGCAATGGGAGTTGTTCTGCCGCATCCAGCCTGGGCAGGGTTGAGAAATGCCGTCTATAGTCCCAGGCACCGAATTCTCGCAGCCCTTGACGGGGCCGCCGTTAGATGCGGTACAGATTCTCGGCGTTCTTTGAGAAGAGCGCCGCCTGCTCGTCCCGGCTGAAGTCGGAGACAATCTCCGTGTAGGCATCTATCAGCCTGTCGTAGGTGCTCCAAAGCCAGTCTACCGGCCAGTTGGTGCCAAAGATGCAGCGGTCGACTCCGAACGTCTCCATGGACGTGATCACCCACCGCCTAATGCTGTCGACCGTCCAGTTGTTGTCGGCCATACCGAGGCCGGATATCTTCCAGCGAATGTTGTCGCTTGCGGCCGCTACGGCTATGCCGCCCTTCCACTGCTCAAAATACTCGTCCGTGCGTTCCGCGGGCAGTCCCGTGTGATCGACGACGATCATGATGTTGGGATACGTATCCGCCAGGGCCCGGAGCTTTGCCATGTCCTGCCAACCGGCGGCTATGCTAGAGACCAGATTGTACTTCTCCAGGAGCGCAAAGCCCCGGTGAAAGTCCGGCTCGATGAGGTAATCCCCGTAGGAAAAGTCCCGGATGCCGCGCATATTAGGAAACCGGCAGTGCCGCTCTAGGACTGCCTCTACGCCGGGATCGCGCAAGTCGGCGTGCGCCACAATGCCATGGGGAAACCCCGTGCGGTCGGCCGCTGCCTGGAGCCACTCGGTCTCGGTGACCGGGTCCGGGCTGCCGATGGCGGCTTGCACGTGCACCGCCTTGGTGACGTTCGCGTTACGAGTTTCGGCGATGTAGTCCTCGGCAAGATAGTTCCGCTCGGCGAGTCTTTGTATCTGCTCCCCCAGGGTCTCATGCGGTACGCCGGGCTGCCAGTGGCCGTAGACAAGCTCCGGGTGCTGCATATCGTAGAAATGGACGTGTGTATCAACGAACTCCAACTTGTCCATGAGCAAGTCTCCTCAGTCCCAGGGCCTCTCGGCGTCGTCCGCAGCGGCCCACAGCGCTTTAGGGGGTGGTTCTAAAGGTGCTGTCATGCATTCTCATCCGTTCGCCCTGAGCGTGTCTAAGGGCGCTTCATGCTTCGACAGGCTCAGCACGAACGGTTGGCGCAGACTTTAGGACCGCCCGCTTAGAGCAGAGAATCGACTTTGACGACCTGTCCCGATGCCGCGGACCGGTATCCTGCCTCCAAGAATTCGACGACCCGCGCGCCCACCTCGCCCGGAGCGCGATTCTCGCCCTCGCCCAAGATGACGTCTGTCAGTCCACGCGACGGCAAATGCGATGGATTGCGCTCCTCCTCAGACAGGTCCGGGAACTCCTCCGACGTTCCGTCGTTGTACTGGGCCTCCAGGCGGCCCCCGGCCATGTCCTGGCGTAAGACGCCATTGCTGCCGGTGTACACAAAGCCCTGGTCAAGCCGTTGGTGCGGTCGCATGGCGCCGGTGGACGCCATCGTGCCCATCGCTCCGTTGTCCAGCCGGTAGCTGAACGAATTTACCAGGTCCACTGCCAGGTCGTAGTTCTCCATGTAGGCAAAGACCTCCACCGCCCGCCGGTCGGTCACCCAGAGCGCCATGCCCATCGGGTGTGTCACTTGAAGATGACCCTGGCCGCCACCGGCCATCTTTGGGTCCGAGTAGCTGTTGGGTTCGGGACCGGTCACAGGAAAACCAAAGGCCTCGGCATAGTCCTGGGGTCTGCCGCGCAGGAAGGACTCCACCCAGGAAGTGAATATGCCGGAAACGAGCTGCAGTTCGCCGATCTTGCCCGATTGGACGATTTCGCGGGCTGCCTGCGCGTGCCGGGTGAACTGGCAGGTGTAACCGACCATCAGGTGCAACCCGTTGCGGTTCGCGCGCTCCACGAGGTCCCATGCGTCGGCTGCGGTCAGGGTCATCGGCTTCTCAACCAGCACGTGGACGCCGGCGTCCAGCGCGTCGCGGGCAGCCTCGTAGTGATAGGCGTGCTGGACGGCAATGACAACGCCCTCGACTCCTGCCGCAAGCAAGTCCCGGTGGTTGTCATAGGTATTGCCAATGTCGTAGTAGTCGGCGGCGGCCGCGGCCTTCTCCAGTTTAATGTCGGCAATGCCGACGAGGTCCGCCTTCTCGTACGTCTTCAGGCTGGGGATGTGGTGCTGTGTCGCCCACCAACCAGCGCCGATCACGCCAATTTTCGCCTTGCTCATTGCCTTGCCTCACCGTATTGAGGTTGGAGATGAAGCCAACTGCGGCACTGAGACCAACGACTCGCGGTCAAGGCAAGTGCCGCTCTACCGCCGCAACATCCTATGAGAAACGCACCATGCTGCGGCAAGATTCGCGCCATCCCGCAGCTATCCTTCGGATCCATGCGGCTATTCTAGCATGTCAGGTTTGCTGCGGTGGCCGGCAGTCGCCCGCCGAGCCCAGTGGATATATTAATCGCCTCTGCGAGTCAGTCGAGCGACGCATCTTGACGCCGGTGCATTCCTGTGTGGCCCACCGAAGCCGATTCCTACTGCAAGACCTCGCGGAGCCGCTTAGCGACTATGCTATCTTCGCCGGGCTCCAGGGTCATGGGGCTGATCAAGATTCCAGCCTCGTTGAGCCGCACCTCGATGGCAGGTTCGCCCTGGCGGAGGGCGTGCGCAACGTCCGCGGCCTGCATGGGATTTGAATCCGCGAAGCTAATCTGCGTATGCGGCACAATATCCCAACTGGCGCCTTCATCCTTGCGCAGCACTTCTCCGGTAACACCGTCAATGCCGTCCACAGCCGCTGCCACCGTGCGCATCTGTTGCTCCCAGCCCGTGAGTTCTGCCGCCTCGTCTTGGGCCAGGTAGAGTTCAACCGCTGCCAGCAGACCCATGATTTCTTCCTTACCCACCTTCATGCCTCTGCCCACCGCGCTCTGCGGGCTGCCGTTGAGACGTGCCGCTTCCACAAGCTCCGGTTTCCCCAATACCAGACCCGTGGCCTGCGGCCCGCGCATGCCCTTGCCGCCACTAAAGACAACGAGATCAGCGCCCGCTGACACGATATCGGAAAGGTTCGCGCGCGGCGGGAGTTGCGCCGCTGCGTCCACCATGACCGGCACGCCCCGCTCGTGCGCTCCGGCTATCACTTCCAGCAGTTGTATTTTGGTCTGCTTGCCGAGGAAGTGCACCACGGCCGCCGTACGTTCCGTGATGCGGCCTACGAGGTCCTCCGTGGTAACTCTCTCTTTGCTTCCCGCGGGCGCCAGCTTGCCGCCAACGATCTCAATTCCCTGATGAATGTACGTGTGCTCGTCCACAAAGCTGATGACAAACTCATTCTTGCCGCCGGCAACCTGCGGCAGCGCCCGGACGCGGTCCGTGTCTGTCCCCGTCATGCAGGCGGCGGCTGCAAGTTGCATGCCACTGGCGGCTCCGCACGAAATGAAAGCCGCCGGCACGCCGATAAATTCCGCCAGCCACGCGCCCGCCAGTTCGTGAAGCTCGTTGAGGTCTACGAATGTGCGGGCAGCGCGCGCCATCGCCTCCACTACAGGCGTCGGCATGAGACTGCCGCCGAGCGTCGTGACAGTTCCGCTCGCATTGATAAACGTGCCGACTTTCAGGTCATCATAGGTGATCATGTCTTGCTCCTTTTACATTTGGCGGTTTCTACGCAGCAGCGACGCTTGGCGGTCCGATCGGCAATCTGCCTATGGACAAATGTCTTCCGGGCGCGCATTGCTGTCGTGTTCAGTATAGCAATGAGCACAAGAGGTCAACACACCAGTGATCGCAGAGCCGCCCACAAGAATCGTATTAGCCGAGCTGACCGAAGCGGCAGTAGACTAGCCGCTGCCCCAATTCGCTAGCAAAGGTCTGCAACCTGCACCTGGGTCCACATCTCTTCCAGTAGCGCAGGTTCGCAACCTGCGCCCGCACCTACCCCGGTAGCACAGGTTGTAACCTGCGCCCACACCTTCCCCGGTAGCACAGGTTTGCAACCTGCGCCTGCATCTTCCTCGGTAGCGTAGGTTTGTAACCTGCGCCTCTTCTACCCACGCCACACCAACCCACTGCCGCCCTCACGCAAGCGTGGCCACGGACGGGGTGTTTACACACGAAGCCCTGCAACCTGATTCTTTCGCCGATGCCGCATCATCCCGGGCATCGGGGCACGCTATGCTATACTCTGCGTATCCGTGGGCGGGACTGGTATAAAGCTGCGTTGCCTCTTACATGCGCAATACGCACCACAAAGGTTAAAGGGGGCACGTGCGCCGGTTCACCGTCCACGCAATTGCGGAGTGCGGACGACAAGGCCGGCATCCTCACTGGGCTATTGGCGCGTTAGGGCGGCGTTACAAAGTCTTGCGAAAGCACGGTAGCTGATGGCAAATGTGTACACGGACCCGTTTCTGAGCAAATTCGACCCGCTGGGTCGTATTCTGTTTGCCGACAACTTCGACAACGGCATGTGCGGCTGGAGCGAGTTGATCGGCAACTACGAAGGAAGCTTGAATACCATCCTCCCGCCCTTTCGCGACCACCGCCCGCCGATGCTGAGCAGCGCAACGATGTGGGACACGGGTACTGCCGGTGCCCTCTCCGGCACGTACTCGCTAAAGCTCGCCACTCGCGCCCGCGCCGGGCATATGGCGGTGGCCATCAAGCGTGCTACCTGGCGCAGACGCGGTCGCATCCAAATGGAGTGCTACTTTGCGCTCAAGCCGGAACCGAGCACCCTTACCCTGGGCGATCACGACGTAGGCGGCTTTGGCGTGCTCTTCGATCTGCAGGACAACGAACAGCGCGCCATGCCCCACTTGCGCTACTGCAATACCGTGGAGGGTACGCCGCGCTACCAGTGGCAATACCGCGACGAGTTGCCGCAGCGGCACGTTGTGGGCGAGAGCGGCGAGATCCGCTCTTTCTACCACCTTGATCCACGGGGATGGAAAGATATACCACAGGCCCAGCAGCGCCTCTGCTACAATGAGCTGCCGACCAAGATCAACTGGCACTACCTGCGGTTTGCGTGCGACCTGCATACCATGAATTATGCCGAACTGCAGTGCAACGATCATGTCTTCAGCTTGACCGACTTGTCGCCGATTCGCGCCCCGAACGATGCCGATCTGTGGTGCATGCTCAACACCGCCTTCTTCGTTGAGACCGCCACCGACAGGCGAGCGTTTCTCTACCTGGATTCTGTTGTACTCTCGTTAGAGGAGTAGAGGCTATCTTTTAAGGCGGGCGATGCACGCCGTTTGTAGGATTGGAACGTGAAGAGGCGAAGATGCGGTCTACAGCGCTCGTGGGCTGCGGAATGGGGAACTGACGTAGAGAGGACGCAGGTTGCAAACCTGCGCTACCAAGAGTGGCATGCGAACAAGAGAAGCATCCGGCACAGGCTGTGTGTCAGTGGGGCCGCGATTGAAGCCCGAATAGGAGGAGGACGCAGGTTGCAGACCTGCGCTACCAAGAGCGGCATGCGAACAAGAGAAGCACCCGGCACAGGCTGTGTGTCAGGGTGGGGCCGCGACTGAAGCCTGAATGGGAGGGGACGCAGGTTGCAAACCTGCGCTACCGGAGCAAGACCGTTTATAGCTTACTCTCACAGGTATCGCAGCCATCCTTGCCGAGCCACACGAGAAATTGAGAATGGCCTGTAGTTTCGCTCTCGTCGCGAAGATGGATTACCGCTTGCGCAGAAATGACGGAATCAGCCGCCGCTTGTTTGCGCGGAGTAGGGGCACGACATGTCGTGCCCCTACGAAGTTGGTCCCAAAGTAAGGGGTTATGAGAAAAATGCCGCGCCAGGTCTATACAGCGGTTGTAGAACGCAACGTCACGTGGGAAGGCGCCTTTGCCACCGAGCCCTACGAGGCCGGCTGGGCAGCCGAGGCGCTCATATTCATTCGCGTCCTCAAGGGTAGCGTCTCTCAGCTAAGCGCAGCAGTGCAAATCTCGCCGGACGGTATCCATTGGCTCGACGAAGGCACCCGCATACTGCTCCCAGCAATGCCCGACGGGCTTACGATTGCGCGCGTAACGCACTTCGGCAACTGGCTACGGCTTGCGGGCGAACTCCCGCCCGGCCAATCCTGCACGGTGTTGGTCTACTTCGTGCTGAAAGACTAGGGAGGATTATAGATGCGGGCACTTATCCAGAGGGCGGTTCGGAGGGTGACTGGTTTAGCAGGCTATCGAGTATCTTGCCTATCAGGAATGTAATAACTGCGAACAAAGTGGTTAAACCCGTCAATATCACGCCTGCGGGAGTGTAACCAAACACGACAAGAAGTATGCTCGCGAGGATTCCTACGAGGGTGATTGAGTGGCGTGCAACAAGGTCAACCCAAGCTCGTTTTGACTCGCCATCGACCACCCTCTTTTCAATCTCCATGCGGTGATTGCCCTGCTTTTCGACCATTGTGATCAATCTGTCAGCAGAGCCAGGGACGATTTCTTCGAACTCTCTTAGTGAACTTGGTGAAGGTAGAGGGCCGCTCCAAGAAGAGGCTCTTGTAACGATCTCCGCCTCTTCATCCTCTTCTCTAGGAAGAACCTCGCTATCTTCCTTGCTAGGTAGCTGGTTATCCTCTTCCTCACTCACGCATCAGGCTCCTTGATGTATCCTAAAGCCCTTTATTGCTTTACGCATATCGTTTCCGATTGCGATCCAATCACCTCGGATTGCAGCCTGATCGGCATCCGAATTATCTGAGATTCTAATCTCCACCAATCCATCCAAGTAGCGCACTTGGTGTCGAATTGGATATGTGGAGATATGCATCCTAGCCTTGCGTGGGCGAAGTGCTCTAAACAAACTTCGAACTATTGGTAGCTTATTCATCACAACTATGGGCACAGAACTTGCTGACCCCATTCCTCCCTACTCATTGTACACTGCAACTACATTCTAAAGACGCTAGCGCAAGAAACCTCTTTCCTAGTCATTGTACAGCTATCATCTGACAGTTCAATGAATGCCTGTAACTCTAGGCAAACTCGCTTGGTTCTTGTAGAAACCAAGCGACGGGCAGTCAGGCTGTCGATCCCTCACCCAGTTTTTCCAATGTCTATGGTTGGCGATCGGGTCGGGCAGCACCGAGCAACATGAGACTACGTGCCGTCATACTCCACCGTCTGCGCCAAGCTGCGGAGTTGGGTGAGGTATTCATCCTTCGCAAAAGGCGGTTTGGTTTCTTCCATTACCCTATGCGCCGTTTCCGCTCCGTTCGCCAGCAGGTCAATCGCCGTCTGCGCCATGAGCTTCGCCGGCATGATAATGGCGTGATCGGCGTCATGGAGTAAGAAGTCGTTCCCATGGCCGGTTCCCGTCGCGCCGCCCGCAGCCGGCTGGATTGCGCGCACGACGTGCATCACGTCGCCCATGTCTGTAGAGCCGGTACTATGGGCTCGCGTTGAGATCTGCTCTTCTCCCACAAGGGCGGACGCGTTTTCACGATAGAGGTCAGCCAGCGGCGGATGGGGAATCATGGGGAAGTAGCCGGGAAACGTCTCGATGTGCACGGACGCTCCCGTAGCCAGCGCTCCGGCTTTGAGCGCGCGTTCCACTTTCTGGCTCGCTTCCAGCATGACATCCATGGTCTTGCCGCGCACCTTGCCCTCCATTTGCACAAGTGCTGGGATTACGTTGTTCACCTCGCCGCCGCGCGTGATGATGAAGTGCGCGCGCACGGTGTCCTCGTCACGGAAGGTCTCGCGCTGAAACTGGATTGCCGTGAATGCCAGTGTCGCGGCATTCAGGGCGTTGATGCCCCTATGGGGCGCACCGGCGGCATGCGCCGCGCGTCCGTGGTATGTGACGTGCTTCGCGACCGTGCCGTTGCTCGTCTCCGTCATACAGACAATGCCGTCTTCAGCGCGGCTGCTCGTGTGCACCAGCATGGCGAAATCCACGTCATCGAACGCGCCGAGACGAATGAACTCCGGCTTGCCGCCCAGGAACTCGATTGTGCCCTGGTCGCGCAAGGACTGCCGAAAGCCCACCTCCACATACTCTTCCGCCGGCACCGCCATGAAGACCAGCTTGCCGCACAGGTGGTCGAGCACGCCTGACTGCGCAAACCCAACCGCGGCGCCAAGCATAGTCGCAATCTGGTTATTATGACCGCACGCGTGTGCGGCGCCGGTCTCAGGATGCGCATACGGATGATCCGGTACCGGCAGCGCGTCCAACTCGCCCATAATCGCCACACTCGGCCCCGGTCGTCCCGTATCGAGCACGGCCTTCACACCCGTGACGGCGATATTCGTATGGTGGGGAATAGCGAGCTGCGTCAGCCACTCGTCGACCACTCCGGCGGTCTCGAATTCCTTGTACCCCGTCTCCGGGTGCCGCAAGATACGGTCGGCAATGCCGGTGATCGCATCGAATTGCGAGTCTATCGTCTCACCCAACATCTGCTTGAGTTGCGCTGGAGACGTTCCGTTCGCTGTAGCCATCATGTTTCTCCTTGAGATTTCTCAGTGTTCAGACTGGAGTTAGCCGGTCGGTGGCGGCGTGTACATCCTGGAAGTCGTACCGACACGTAGCGTCGCTCCGAGATTCGTCAATTCCCAGGGTTTATGGCGAAGATGGATTCCCGCTTTCGCGGGAATGACGCATTCTCAAAACGGCACCTAGCGCTTGTGCCAGTATGCTTTGCGCTTTCCGCAATTATATACGTGCCGGCGCCATGATGCGCGGAATGGTGGAGGAGGCTCGCGGCATGATGCCGATGCGCGGTCGGCCTTCGATGTCACGCAGCGCCGCCGCCAGCGCGTGCTCAATCGTTGGTGCGGGGATTAGGTGGAGCTTATGTGTTTGAGCGGGCGCAATGCCACGGGAGACGAGATAGGTCCGCGCCTTGAGCAAGCTGCGGGCAAAGAGGAACGCTTTGTGCGCGCCCATGCGAAAGCCCTCCCGCTCGAACCGCGTCACCACCTCTTGCGGCGTCCTGGCGGCAGCCATCCAGGCCTCGTAGAGATCATCACCTGCGCCTTCGCGGCATTCTGCCACCAGAATTACACTGCCGCCTGGGCGCACCAATTCGCAGGCATGGGCAAGCGCCTTCTGCGCCTGATAGAGATTGATGTCTTTGGGATAGCCGCCGGGAGACGCAATGACCACATCCATGGAGTGAGGCACTGCCGTCTCGCACACGTCCTGCACCAGTGGCACCGCCGCCGCAAGCACGTCATGCGGACCGCCCGCAAAGACGCACACTACCTCGTTCGCAGTGTTGAGCACGACGTTGATGACAAGGTCAATCGGGAGAAAGTCAGTGAGTTCATCAATATCCTCACGCACCGGATTGCCATTGCAGACGCCCAGCTTCGCCGCCGGATCGCTGAGCATCGAGTGGTTTGCGGTAATGGTCTCGCCGCCCGCGAGGCCGATGAACGCGCCCTTGCAGCCGCCAGTGTAGCCGACAAATTGATGGGGGTCTATCATGCCGACGATGATGCGCGTATTCGCCTCAGCAAACGTCCGATTGATGACCACCGGCGTGCCTCGGCTCGTCTCACCCAGGCGGACAAGCTGCGCCGGATCGTCGTAAACGTGGGAGAATACGCGGTACCGTCGGGCGATGTCAGCGCCAACGAGCTGCGGGAATTCCTCCGCCGTCGCTGCGCGGTGGTTGCCGGTGCCAACGATGATAGATATTTCTTCTTCCCTAATGCCTTTTCCGTGCAGTTGAGCAAGTAGCGGCGGCAGCAGAGTATCGTTTGGCACCGGACGCGTCGCATCGCTAATGGCGATGGCGGTCGTACCCGGCCGTGCCAGCGTACCCTGGGCCAGTGCGTCGCTCAGGGCCTGTCGCACTGCTGCCGCCGGATCAACCACGCCGGGAATCGCGCGCGGCTCAATCACCGTCGCGTCCACCGCATCGGGCAGGACAAACGTAAGGGCTCCTGCGCCGTATTTCACTGCATAGTCCACTGATGCCACGTCAGATAGGCCTCACGGTTAGCGCGGATCGCCTCGCTCACCGAAAACTCTCGGTTGATTTCGCGTAAGTCTGCGACAAGACCATTAGCCCCCTCTCCGGTAGAAAAGGGCCAAGGCGAGGGTAATCCCCCACTGAACCTACCGCTTGTCTATAGGTCTGGCGGAGCAACGCAAAGCTTGCCGCGCATTCTGCCGGGACTCATTGCCCCCGTTACCCCAATGCATGCGAGGCGCATGCTCTTTACGGCCACGTGCCGGCGAGGGCGCGCTTGAGCGTATCGCCCCGCATGCCGCACCGCAGCGCCTCCAGCGCCAGGATATCTTCCGGCGGTATGTTGCCCAAATTGACGTTTGGGCCGAATTCCAGGATAAGCCACTGCTGCTGATTCTTGATCGGCGCTTCCCAGATAAGGTCTTCTACGTTGTTGATGCCACCCAGAATCTCCTGCACCATTTCGGTCTGTACGTCACCGCCGGCATCGAAGATTCCGACCCCGTGACCGGATTCCCGTGCCTCGACAATCACCTTAGCAGCGCCTTGTGCAAGATCGGCGGCAATCTGCTCATGCATGGTGGAGGTGGCAATAGCGTCTTTAGGGTCCTTCTTCCCCACCTCAGTGAGCACTTTGAAGCCGGCGTCTAAAGCGCGCTTGACTATGTCGCTGCGGGTGGCAGCATCCATTTCGATAGTGCCGTCGGAGACCTCAATGGTGTTGAAGCCCAGAGCCTTGGCACGCACTACATATTCCGGCAGTTTGCCTTGGGCGACCGCCGCCTCCAGGAACGTACCTCCAGGGTAGATGTCCACGCCGGCCGCTTGGACCAGCGCAATCTTTTCCCGCAACACGTCTTCCTCGTAGAATGCCGAGGTGCCAAAAGTCAGTTTGAGGGAATCGATGACATGATGCGCCATCTGCATGAGATCGGTGGTGCCATGCAATCCAAGCCCCTTATCGAGCACCATCGTATATCCGGTATTGCGCGGTTTTTCGGTGACGCGTGTCCGTACCGGCGGATCGACAATTCCTTCCCAAGCTTGTGGCATACGCTATTCTCTCCTCATTTTCTCAAGTAAGATGTTCTACCAGGTCGACCACTCTAGATTCCTCGCTTCGCTCGGAATGACAATGGCTGTCAATGCGCTAAACTCACTCAGCTTCGCCTAGAGTCCTTCCATACAATTGTGTGTGCCGGCCAGAATGTCCTTGGCGCGGATGATCAAACCGGAATGATCGTACACCAAGCGGTTCATGCCTTCTAACCGCTTTGCCGCTATGTCCGGCGCGTCGGCGCCCGCGATAGGGATGCAATCATAGAGCAATGCCGTGCCCCCTATCTTCTCGGATGCATTGTCAAACAGAAGCTTGACCATCTTGGGGCCGGGCTTCACGTCTGAGACTACGGCAGTCTCACGTCCCGATTCGATCTTGGGGAAGAGCAGCGAGAGTCTAGGATTGACCAACTCGTCAGCCTCCGTTGCAACCGGCGCCAGGTCCACTGCCAACTTATGCGCCCAAACATTCTCCACCGCGGGCAGGTCGAGTCCGAGCCGCTCCGCAGCGTCCGGAAAATCATGAACGAAGTTGCCCTGGCGGATGTTGTCCACCAGCGAACCCTTGTGAAAGACCACGTCTCCCCCGCGAAATTCCAGATGGGTCATCTCCGTACTAAAGACCTGGTAGCCGCGCCGCAACCCCTCCAGCAAGAACACCGTCTTGCCGGCGCCGGCGCCGCCCACCACCAGCATCAGCTCGTTTCGCTCGGCAATGTACATGGCCGAGGCATGGAAGCTGAATATCCCATGGCGGCGCTCCAGCACCGCCAATGCAAAGCGGAAGAACAAGCCTATGTTGCCGAAGAGCGAGCAGCGCCGATCCGAGCATGCCGTCTCCAGCCGGCTAAAGTCCGCCACGGCAAAGACTTCCTGTTCGCCAATTCTGACGGACGGCGTCGCCTGGGGCAGATCCAGAATGTACAAGTGTGCGTCCAGCGGCTCGGTAAAAGGAATCTCCGGCACCGCGAATACGTTCGTCACGAGCGATTGAATGACCGTGCGGCTTTCGAAGAACTCCGGGTTACTGATGAGTTCCCGATTATTCGAAATCAGCCCAAACCGCGCGTGGAGAATGCGCACAGCGCGTCGCGCAATTCCATCGACCTCCTGCACAGCCCCAAACAGGCCGTCGGCGCGCTCTACGGTCATGTGGACGCTTTACCTCGCACAAGACGTGGCATACACAACTGCGTTTTCGCTGCTTCACTCTAGCATGGCGATACCACAGGTTCAAGGAAAAACCACGGCTGCAACTATGCCGTTCACGGCAGGGGGAAATAGCATGTGTTGCAGCAGACGAGCGATCGATCGGCTAGAGTGGGGTTCCTGGGTCCCGCCTTCAAGCAAGCTGGTTTGAAAATGTCCATCGCGCAGACGAGACTAGTCACTCCAGTCAGACGTCTCTCATTGAATTTCCGCCACTGCTCCTGTGGCAGACCTTCCCGTGGCCTGGTGCAACGCAGCCCCGCACGCTGTGGAGCAGCAGTTGCCTCCCATTAGAAATTCCCGGCACTCCACTACCAGGGCGCAAAGATGCCGTGTCCTTCAAAGTTTTCTCCGTCAAATACTGCATTACTCCCTAACAAACGTACTTGCAAAACCCACAGAAGATGGTAAAGTAGATAAAGTACGTATGTAGGCCTGGTATGGCGTCGGTACTAGATAGAACGCGAAGAGGTTGAGTCTGCGGTCTCGCCTTACCGCGTCGCCAGATTGCGATTTTTCGTTTGAGGATTAGTGTCCGTTTACCTTTCCAGGCGTGTTGTAGGAAAGGAGTGTTGATACCGCAGAAGGATTTTAGCGCATCGCTGGGAGCGTAGAATGGCTACCTGTAAAAGTGTGGCGGTTATTCTCTCCAAGTGTAGCGCACCGGCAGCGCCGTGCAGGGTAGAGGTGCATAAATTGCACTACGATGTTTTTTTGTAATAAGAGATTGGGTCTGCTGACCGGCGGCGTCAGGTGGCAGTCTGACAAAAGGAACCGACAGTGAATATCTATGTAGGGAATCTTCCCTATACGACGAATGATGATGAACTACGAGAGCTGTTTGCCGAGTTTGGCGACGTAGCCTCGGCTTCCGTCATTATGGACCGTGACACCGGTCGCTCACGAGGCTTTGGCTTTGTCGAGATGTCAACCCAGGCAGAGGCCGAAGCAGCGATTAGCGCCCTCAACCAGAAGGACATGGGCGGTCGCGCGCTCAATGTCAACCAGGCACGCCCACGCGGCGAGCGGCGGCCCCGCGAATTCAATCGACCGCGTTCCTGGTAGTACGCAACTACTCAGCGAGGCAACGATCCCTTAAAGGCTCGCCAACTCGCATTTCAATGTTCCCTGCGAAGGGATATTGAATTCCTCTACCACATGCAAGGTACGGGAAATCGAAAGGCTGTGGGTCTAACGACCCGCAGCCTTGACGTTTTTTCCCAACATCCTCCGTTGGCACGTAGAACCAGCGGACCGCTCCCCGAATGAATTGGCCGCGCCATGGCTCAGCCTCAGCCCCTAGGCTACGCCAGTACCGTCCTTCTGCAACGGTACAGTTGTTCAAGTGCGCTTTGCCGTATCACCGGTTCGGATTCCGGCGTCAACGATGTGAGCGCCGGCTCCATGCCGCCTTGGGCAAACGCACTGGGCACCGGCACGTAGCCCACGTCGCGCGAGGCCCGGCTTAGCACAATCGTGTGCGCGAATGGCGACGCCTCTTGAATGGCGAGTACAGTTTCATGGAACATCTCGCCGGGCAGCGCTACGAGCGCAAGCTCATCGCCGAGCGTGACCACACGAATCGGATACGAAATGGAAGGGTTCTCGTGGAAGCGTTCATAGAGGTACCGGCGGTAGCGAGCGCGGGAGTTGCGCAGGTCTAAGCGCATTGCTTCCGGTTCCTCTGCCACCAACCGCGCCGGTACGGTTGCCTCCCCGCAATGAATTCCCAGCATCAGTGTCTCACTGGGCGCGATCTGTTCGAAGACATAGAGCGCCCGTGCGCCGAGCGCGTGGCCGATGCGGCGGGCGGAATGAGCGCCTTCCGCTTCAACCGGTATCTGTTCGCCGATGCTGCCTTGCGTAAAGACGACCGGTATGCCCGCCACCTTGCGGAACACCGCGGCCACGTGCTGCGGATAATCTGCTGTAATGTGCCCATAACGATCGTCAGAACAAAGCGCGTGGCAGCCAAAATTCACGAGCGCCCCAAGCTGCTCCCCTGCCACGGTATCGAAGCGAACCACACGCACCGTATCGTCGATGCCTTGTTCGCGCCAATCGGTGTTGGTGGGAACCGCCGACTTCAACCCCACCATCTCCACGGCGCCATTGGGTTTGAGCCACCGGCGATTGCGGGTGAGTTCCGGCGCGTGCCCCACTCCAACGGCGACGCGCACCGGCGTGAGTCTGTCCAGCGCTTCGCGAATGCCCCCGGCAATCCGCGCCGCACACTCCGCCTCAAAGTCGTTGATGATCAGGTCTTGGGCGAAGACGATAATGTACGCGCCGTAATGCGAGATCGGCGACATGCCCACGTGGGAGGGTGAAAAGAGCAGTGACTCGCTGCCGATGCCGGTTCCCGCCAAGTGGGCACTTACTCGCTCCTCGAAGCCGCCGCCTAGCTCGAATACGTCAATGCCCGCCAAAACCGCGGTCTGCTCGCCTTGGCGCAGTACGCACAGACGTGCCATGAGCGGATCGTGCACGGTGAAGCTGCGCCGAATCCGTTTACCGTTCTGCGTCGTCTCTACGGCGGGAGTGATGTCGATTTCAGCGAACGCGGCCAACAGTGGTTCAGTCATGCGAGGCTCTTTCGGCTCGAAAGAAA
Source organism: Chloroflexota bacterium (assembly GCA_965216245.1). GTDB lineage: Bacteria > Chloroflexota > UBA11872 > VXOZ01 > VXOZ01 > VXOZ01. Next base: position 2,058,192 of record OZ244145.1, on the reverse strand, counting down.
GTTTCTCAATTGCGCGTGCAGATCGCTAACAGGCCCGACCGCGCTGCACGGGAAGTGCCCTGCCAAGCGACCGACCGTTCTTCCCGGTAACTTGGTCTTGCAGCGTTACCGCGCATCCAACGCTCCTACTTCGGCTGCTTCTAAGCCTATCACTCAATAGGCGTGCATTCAATGCGTGCTCGAGCAGAATCTAGGGTCCTTCCAATTGTGACCGAGAACTGCATGCAGGGCGTCAACGGCTGTAGGCCCGGCCGCCCACTGCGCTTATTGACCGTTCATGCACAACTCTCTCCGCCGATCATGCTTCGACAGGCTCAGCACGAACGGAGGAGCGCACGTATGCCGCGTTATGCTTAGTACGAACGGCGGTGCGCGCGTTTGCCGCTTTATGCTCAGCACGAACGGCGGCACGCACCTATGCCGCGTTAGGCCAATGCGACGTTTCCCCATTCGGAGACCTTTGCGATACCCTTTCCCCCTTGACGGGGAAGGTCGGGTTGGGGGTGAAGAATGGCTTGACGACGAGCAATCACGAACTACCCACGCACCTCTGGATTCTGGCGAAAGCCGGAATGACGGGGTTATTCCAAGGTCTCCTTCGGGGATACAGGGCGGATTACGTACGCGATAACCACTGATCGGAACGAAGAACCAACTACCCGGTTCTAAAGCAGCCGCACGACCGCTGCGCGAGCGGGGCGCGGTATGCTAGCCATCTGGTGTGGAGACGAGTAGGCTAGAGATGGCACAGCAAGGGCGCGAAGTGAGCACAATTCAGTTGCAGACCGCCGACAGCAGCGGCTCTTCAAAGATGGGCAGGCGCGCTTCCAGCGCAGAATTCGATTTGTGGGCAAGTACCAATCGCCTTTATGAATTGCTGCGCGATTGGTGTTCAAACGGATCAATACAAGGTTGTAATCAATCGAAAGGAGTAACGCTTTGCCACAAGACTTTATGGAACGCTTGGAGCAGGGGCCGGTGCTGGGCGATGGCGGCTACTTTCTGGAACTAGAGCGCCGCTGCCTTGGCAGTTATAAGGATGGCGTCCCGCGAGCCGTGCTCAACAATCCCGACGGCGTCTTAGAACTCCATCGGGAGTTTGCCCGGGCGGGCGCCGAGGTGTTGCAGGCCATGGCGTGGGGCGTGGGTAAGATAGACCGTGAAGAGGAGTTGCACCGCACGGCAGTGGCGCTGGCGCGTGAAGCCGCCGGGCCGGACCGCTACGTGGCCGGCACCCTCAGCCCCTATTTCGGCAAACGCCGCCCGCAACTCAGCGCCGCCGACCACTGTGAGGTCGCAGCTTTTTTCGACCGGCGCGTCGGCCAGCAGGTGTCCGAGGGCGTTGATCTCTTCATTGTCGAGACATTCCATACTGTGGAAGAGGCGAGTGTGGCGATTCCCTTCGTAAAGCAGGCCGGCATCCCCGCCGTCGTCACGCTCACCTACCAGGAGCGCGACGTCACACGCGACGGCCTCTCGCCGGCGGAAGGGGCCAAGCGGCTCGTAGATAACGGCGCCGACGTGGTGGGCATCAACTGTCACCGACCGCCCCAGACTCTGCTGCCGCTGGCGCGCGCCATGCGCAAAGCCATAGACGTGCCCATGTGCGTGCAGCCCACGGCCTACGAGCTGGAACCGGGTGCAGTGTATAACCGCGAGATCGTCGTGCCCGGCCTCTGGACCACCGTCGAGCCGCGCGTGCTAACGCGCTTCGCGGTGGCGGAATACGCCAAGGAAGCCGAGAGCATCGGCATCGAGTTCATTGGCGCATGCTGCGGCATGCTCCCCTACCACATTCGCGCCATGGCGGACGCGCTTGGGAAGCCATCCACGCTACCGGACAGAGTACGGCGTTAGCAACGAGTGAAAACGAAGAGAACGCGCCTGAACAACGGAGTGCTTGGCGCAACACCCCCTGGGGGATATTTGCAAGACCCGATCCTACAGGCGAGGAGACCCCCTCTCACTCGGGTGAGGGTCGGAGTGAGGGATCTAGCCAAAGCTCCCTCTCCCGAGGGAGTGTATAGACCGGGGACATAGGTAACACATGTTCGGGGACATAGGTTACACCATAAGGCATGGAGAATCTTTTAGATGGAGGAGGACCATGCCTTGGAAAGTGGGTACACCCATGTCTTTGCGCAAAGAGTTTATTGCTCTGGCACAATCTGACGGAGTGAACATGAGCGAGTTGTGTCGTCGCATGGAAATCAGCCGCAAGACCGGCTACAAGTGGCTGCGGCGGTACGCGCAGGCCGGAGGGCAGAGCCTTCACGATCTGCCCAGGCACCCGCACTCCAGTCCGCAACAGACGAGCCGGGAGATGGAGGAGCTTGTCGTAGCACTGCGCCTGACGCATCCCACCAAGGGTGCGCATGTGCTGGCCAGGATGTTGCAGGATCGCGGCTGTGCGGGGGTGCCTGCCAAGAGTACGATCACTGCCATTCTCAGACGACATGGGCTCATCGATGAATCCGAGGCTGCCAAGCACACACCCTATGTGCGCTTTGAACGTGCCGAACCCAACGAGCTGTGGCAGATGGACTTCAAGGGACACATTGCCGTGCAACACCACCGCTGCCATCCGTTCACCCTCCTGGACGATCATTCCCGCTTCAACCTGGCGTTGCAAGCCTGTGCCAACGAGCAGGGAAACACGGTCCAAGACCGCCTCACCCACGTTTTTCGGCGTTACGGCTTGCCTCAGGCCATGCTGATGGACAACGGCTCCCCCTGGGGTAGCGACAGCGCTCATCCCTTTACTCCCCTCACCGTCTGGCTCATGCAACTGGGCATCAGCGTGCACCACAGCAGACCGTACCATCCCCAAACACTCGGCAAACTGGAACGCTTCCACCGCTCGCTCAAGAGCGAGTTGCTTACAGGCCGCACCTTCACCGACCTCCCCCACTGCCAACGTGCCTTCGACACCTGGCGTGACTTCTACAACTTGGAGCGCCCACACTATGCCCTCGACCTCGACACCCCGGTCAGCCGATACACACCCAGTGGTAAAACTTTCCCCGAGACCCTACCCGCCATCGACTACGCCCCCGACGACCACGTGCGTTCTGTGGATGTCTCCGGTCGCATCTCATTCCAGGGCAGACCACTGCGTGTGGGAAAAGCCTTCACGCATAAGCGGGTCGCGCTCAGACCCACCCAAACCGACGGCGTATGGGACGTCTATTTCTCCGTCCAACGCATAAAAACCCTAGACCTCAATGAACAAAATGTGTAACCTATGTCCCCGAACAACTGTTACCTATCTCCCCAGTCTGTACAGGGAGAGGGTTGGGGTGAGGGGGAATTCGGCTTATTCCAGCCCAGACACCACTGGTCTCGCACAGTTACGCTAAGGTCTCCTAGCGAGTGTGCACGAACTCCGACGCCGGTCGGCAACCTCTGCGGGAGCGGCACTCCTCGTGTGCCACACTTTGGTCTTAGTGGAGAGAGAAAACAATCCTTGTGATGAGCAGCGAGTTTGACATCCTCCGGCTATTGCGAGCGACCACGCATGCCCTCAGAGGGTTTCATGACGCATTCCGCAGCCAGGTATCCATTCGTCAGGAAGTGCTTATAATCCTGGTCATGACTCCGTTTGCCCTCTGGCTGGGGGAAAACGGTGTCGAGCGCGCGCTGATGATTGGCGCGTTGCTCCTACTACTCATTACCGAGCTAATGAACGCTGCGATCGAGATGACCGTCGACCGCATCGGCACCGAACGCCACGAACTCTCCCGCAAGGCCAAGGACATAGCCGCAGCGGCAGTACTGGTCTCATTAGTTACTGCTGCCACTGTATGGCTGCTCATTCTGCTCGATTGAGCGCTGCCAAGTCGATTCAGGGAAGAGATCAGCCGCTTAGCGCGAACGCGCGAGGTCCTTGGGGAGAATTAGTTTGACGCACAGGAAACCGCACGCGGTGAGCGTGTGTCGAACCATGGGCGGCCCTGCAACACTTTCAGATCCCGCCTCACATTGAATACGGGGCAGGCTGGGCGTGCGACTAACATGCTGGGCTGTAGTCACTTCCCCTAGAACTCACGAAATACTTGCAACCGGCCCAAGCTCAATACTCCAGCACGACAGCCAGCGCCTCATCGGGGTGTTCGATGAGAATGTCCACGGCCTTGGGCGCATCGGCAAACGGGAAGCGGTGCGTGAGGAGAGGGCCGACACGAACGCCGCCGCTCGCCTGCATATGCAGCAACGCGAAGAGATTACGCTCTTGGTCCCACTGCACGAAGCGGTTGGGATAGTCGGTGCGGGCGTGCAGGTACTCCTGGTCGCGGCTGCCCGGCCCGCGGCCGAACACCCAGCGAATGTCGATCTCTTTCGTGTGAGGGTTGGCGTCCGGGTGCGCCACCGTGAAGTCCGGTACGAGACCGCCAATCATCATTACGCGCCCGCTGGGCCGCACCAAGCGGATACCCAAGCGGCCCGGCTCCGGCCCGCCGCCCGCAGCCACGAACGATGCGTCCACGCCCAGACCGCACGTGTAGTCCGCCACCGCCGCGGCCAGCGTGTCCGCGTCGCCCTGCAATGCCAGGTCTATGCCCAACTCCCGCGCCTTCTCCAAACGAAATGGGATGAGGTCGATGCCGATGGCCTGGCCGCCCATCATTCGCACCATCTGGGCGATCATCTGGCCCACCAGCCCCATGCCGATCACGGCGGCAGTCTCGCCCGGCAGCAACTGCGCGCGGCGAATGGCGTGCAGCGCGGTGAGACCGATGTTCGCGGTAGCCGCTTCCGCCGTATCCAACGCGTCCGGGATCTTGGCGAAGTTGTGCCGAATTACGAAGGCGCGCTCGGCGTGGGGCGCAAAGCCGCCGCCCACCGCCACCACCCGGTCGCCCGGCGCGTAATGAGACGTTAGGTCAGGGGTTACTTCCACTACGCGACCCGCCGATTGGTAGCTCATGGCACGTTCACTCAACGCACCGGGATCGCTACCCTCTTGCACGGCCCGGCGGGCGCGGCTCACGTTACCAACTTCCGATCCGGTGCCCAGCACCGAGGTAACGGTCTCGATCAGGACTCCGGTTTCTCCAAGCTCAGGGTCCGGCACCTCTTTCAGGTAGGTTTCTCCGCGGTTATTTGCATACAGTGCGCGCATGTGGTCTCCTCATACGGTACACGACACCCTTTGGCCGTTGTTTTGACTATGGTTCTTCATATATGTCCAAATTGAATGAGACTACGGATTGAGCAAAATTAGATTTTATTTTATTTCGGGACAGCCTTTATGTCATTCCGAGCGCAGAGAGGAATCTAGAGTCCAAGTCGCACCTAGTCCAATAGGCTCAGCACTCTAGATTCCTCTCTGCGCTGCGCTCCGTTCGGAATGACATGTGAACAAGGCAGGCCAGGTGTAGCCATCCCGTTCTCTTTCCATCAAGACTGTCAGCGGTCTACCGCACACATGTAGGAGGGTCAGACCAAGGCAATGCACACAAGTCTGCAAATTCCCTCATTTCTCGGCACCGCTATCGTCTAATCCCACTGGTTGCGTTTCATTGCCCTGTCGGCCTACTGCGACTTCGTCGAAGTCGCCGGCCAACGCCATGCGGCCTGACGGCGCAGACCAGCATCCCACGCTGCCTTAAACTCTGCCCGCTGCTCCGCAGACAGGTAGGAATAACTCGGCGTGGGCATGCCGGGGACATGAATCAGTGGGGGTGACTCGGCTTCCCATTCGTCGAGTCTAGCCGCCAGCGCGCGGAGAACGGATCTGTGCGCAGGATCGTCAGCCAGATTGTGCATCTCCTCCGGGTCCTTTGCCATATCATAGAGCGCCCACCGCATACGGAAGTCGGCTCCGTAATCTATCAGCTTGTACTCCGGGGTACGCAGCATTCGCTTCCTGCCAAGCATGTAATCCTCTTGGCGTGTATACGGCACGCCGAGCATCCACGAAATTGCTTCATTGGGCCAACCCGCGCTGTTGCCGGCGCACAATGGCGCGAGACTCTTGCCCTGCAAACCTTGCGGGACCGGCAGGCCGCAGAGGTCGAGCACGGTAGGCACAATGTCAACGTGCCCGGTCACCTCATCCACCACACGTCCGGGTGTCAGCGATGGATAGACGGTCTCAGGCGCCTGCACAATCAGCGGCACGTGCGTCGCGCCTTCGTGCATCACCTGTTTATATATGCGGCCGTGGTCGCCCATCATGTCGCCATGATCGGAGAGGAAGAGGATGATCGTATTCTCTGTCAGGCCGCGCTCGTCGAGTGCCGCCAAGAGGATGCCAATATCGTGGTCCACGTGCGTCGTCGCCGCGTAGTAGATCGCCGTAATTTCGCGCAGCATCTCAGGATCGTCGATCAAGTGCGCCACTTCCTGTGTGCCGCGCGCATCCCTGCGCAACCTGCTAGTTTCGGGTGGAATTGCGGGTAACTGAATGGACTCTCGATCATACATCGAGTAGTACGGCTCGGGCTCGACGAAGGGCGAGTGGGGGTCGTGGTAGCTCGAGAAGAGGAACCACGGCTTGCCGCTTTGCTCCAGCACGTCGAGAGCCTCGAGAGTCTGCCGTGTAGTCCAGCTTGTATCGTTGTCTTCCGGCGGATCGGCGAACAACCCCACACCTCCCCCGTGCGGATCGCCCGGCCAGGGGCACGTGCCTTCCTCGATTCTATCGCGCTTCCATTCGCCGTGCTTCCCCTTCATGTACGCTTCGTACCCTCGTTCCGGTGTCGGGCCTTCGGCCCTAAACGTGCGAAAGTCGTCGAAGCCAAACGAGTCCTCCACCGGATCGAAATGCAGCTTGCCCGCAATAGCGGTCGCATAGCCGTAGTGCTTCAGGATCGACGGCAGAAAGACCTCGCCATCCCGCGTAGGGAGGCCGTTCCACCAGCCGTCATGGACGTCGACGTGGCGGCCGTTGAAAATCGAGTAGCGCGCCGGCGTGCAAATCGGCGCCGCACTATAGAAATTGGCGAAGCGCACGCCGCGTTCGGCCATGCTGTCGAGCACCGGAGTCTTGCAAATCGGATGCCCCGCGCAACTGAGCAAATCCCACCGCATCTGGTCCGTCATGATCATGAGCACGTTCGGCCGCTCAGCGGTGCCACTCTCGTCATTGCCGTTGCCAGCCTGCTTGTTCACGTTGTGACTCCTCGTTGGGGCGAATGTGGGGACGTGCTAATGGTGCGCAGAACAGCTAAGCGCATCTTCAAGCCGCCTTGTATATGGGTACAGTCAAAGTTCAAACTACGCCCCGAATTTAGTTTTCCTACCCAATTACTGCGACTTCGACGGCCTAATGCGGCCAGCGCCGCGCCGCCGAACGGCGCATGTTCGCCTCCCACGCCGCGTTTATTTTCGCTCGGCGTTCCGCGGGGATGTACGAGTAGCTCGGTGTGGGCATGCCGGGCACACTAACTGTTGAGGGCGTTTCGGCCTGCCACTCATCGAGCCGCGCCGCCAGCGCGCTCAGATCGGAGCTATGCGCAGGATCGTCAGCCAGGTTGTGCATCTCTGCTGGGTCCTCAGCCATGTCGTAGAGTGCCCATTGCGTGCGGAAGTCCGCTCCGTAATCTATCAATTTATGCTCAGGCGTGCGCACCATTCGCTTCTTGCCGACCATATACGCTTCCTGGCGGACGAACGGCGCAGCCCGCACCGATGAGAAAGCCTCATTGGGCCAGCCTGCGGCGTTGCCGGCACACAGTGCCACGAGGCTCTTGCCCTGCACCCCCTGCGGGATGGTAAGGCCGCAAAGCTCGAGCACGGTAGGCACAATATCCACCTGCCCGGTGATCTCGTCAACCACACGACCCGGAGTCAGTGCCGGGTGGATGGACTCCGGGACCTGCACGATGAGCGGCACATGCGCCGCGCCTTCAAACATCACCTGTTTATTCATCCGACCGCGATCGCCCATCATGTCGCCATGGTCGGAAAGGAAGAGCACGATCGTGTTGTCTGCCAGGCCGCGTTCCTCAAGTGCAGCCATGAGGATGCCGATATCATGATCCACGTGCGTGGTGGCTGCATAGTACATCGCCGTAACCGCTTGCACTACTTCCGGATCATCGATCACGTGGGCCCGTTCCTGTGTGCCGCGCGCGTCTCTGCGCAGCTTGCGAATTTCGGGCGGAATTGTACGCAGCGGGATGGATTCCCGATCGTACATTGAGAAATACGGTTCCGGTTCGACGAAGGGTGAGTGGGGATCATGGTAGCTGGAAAAGAGAAACCACGGCTTTCCGCTCTGCTCAAGCCCATCAAGGGCTTCGAGGGTCTGCGTAGTAATCCAACTCGTATCGTAATCCTCCGGCGGATCGGCAAAACGCCCCACGCCTTTGCCCCCCGTACCTTCTTCGATCCTATCGCGCGTGTACTCGCCGTATTTCCTCGTCATATAGGCGTCGTAACCTCTTTCCGGTGTCGGACCCTCGGCGCGAAACGAACGAAAATCGTCAAAGCCGAACGATTCTTCCTTTGGCGCGAAGTGCAGTTTGCCGGCGATGGCCGTCGCATAGCCGTAGTGCTTCAGGATGGAAGGGAGGAAGATTTCGCCATCCTGGGTGGGCCAGCCGTTGCTCCAGCCGTTATGGACGTGGACATGCCGCCCATTGAAGATCGAGTAGCGAGCGGGGGTACACGTCGGGGCCGCGGTGTAGAAGTTAGCAAAGCGCACACCTCGTGCCGCCATGCCGTCGAGCACGGGAGTCTTGCAAATCGGATGGCCCGCGCAACTGAGCACATCCCACCGCATCTGGTCGGCCATTATCATGAGCACGTTCGGCTGCTGCGCAGCCGCGCCGCTGCCAACATCCCCGTTGCCGGCTTGCTCACTCACAGATGACCTCTCTCGCTCCGTCAATAATCATGTTCGTCCTTGGGAAAGCCATGCCGGTACACGCGCAGGCGCTTCTCCTCAGTAGCGCGGGGGCTTGTCCCCCGCCGAGTGCGAGCATGTTCACGGGATAAGATTCTCTTTTCCAAGGCCAAAGAATTCATTGGCATTGTCGTGGAGCAGCCGGGCGCCAACGATTATGGCTTGGTCTACAGAATAGCGCCCTTCCTCCACCTTTTCGCTCAGCACCCGGGCGACGTTTTCCCGCGCCATCACACTATGGCCGTACGCCAGTTCCACAGGCCCATAGTCACCCCCAAAGCCAAAGATCTTATTGTGGGGTATGGTCTCCAGCCATTCGTGCAAGGTCGCCCGCGCCACATAGGGACTAATTATGTGCACCCAGCAGAGGTCGACGTAGACGTTCTGGAAGTTCTTTCCGAGCGTGGCAAGTTCGCTCTGATACGGGTAGCCCGCGTGGAAGATGTCGAAACGCGCTTGCGGATACTGGATGAAGAGGTTTGCGAGGTGTGTCGGGTTGCTATTCGTGATGATGTTGCCGTTGCCGGCGTGGAGGCCGGTATGGATTTGCATCGGAGTACCGTGCTCGATGCAGAGCCGCACCACTTGGTGCATCATGTAGTCCTGCAGCGGCTTGCATTCCGTAAAGGTTAAACCGTCTTGGGTCATGCCGCCGCCTTGCGCCCTGGTGCCCGCGACCACCTGCGCGAAGACGTGCTCGGCAGCAGAGCGCGGCACGTTTTCGTAACTCAGGATCCGCCGGTAGGCCAGCCCGCTCTTTACGGTTACCATGCCTTCTTCCTTGGCCTTGGCAAAGACAACGCCCAGGGCAGACACAAGGTCGTCGAGATCATAGATGCTTTGATCGGTTTGCCGTTCGAGCGCAGCCACGTTGGCGCGGCTGCTTGGCGTTATAAAAGAATCGAAGCGCATGGCCGGGGCAAATAGCGTCTTGTCCACCTGCGTGGACTGCACGTCAGGGATTGCCAGCACGATATTCCCGCGCTCGCGCAGGATGTGCCGGTACCACGTTTCATGCTGCTTCGAGGCTGTCAATTGCTCGTTAACACGCCGATAGCCGTCAAGCGACGGCGCCGCCGACATGAGATCGTCCACACCGAAGAGGTCGCGACAGGCAATATGCAATGCTTTGCCGTAACCCGTCGTCCGCGCATAGCGCCAGTAGCGCAAGAAGATTTCCCAGCGGTCGGCGAGGTCCCGGTTTTGGTCGTACATCTGCGCCTGTTCGGCCGGTGTCAAACCGGCGGAAACCAGGTCGCTGCCGACGTAGTGATGCATTTCAGAGGAAAGGAGATCGAGCGACCGCTGCCGCCGGTTGTCCTCGGAAAAGGTGTGCTCGTGCGTATCGATGACCGGCTGCGTTGCAATGGCCTCTTCCAATTCTGCAATAGCCGCTACCGCCATGGTGAATGCTCCTCAGTTCATATTTGCGCACTTGTACTGTACTCGTTCATTGACTGGCATTACAAGCAAGGGCCTCTAAAGTAAGTACGCCTGCGAACGAGGAATTGTACCTGCCGTGTGAGCGACTTGTCGTCATTCCTGTAGGTATCAGGTAATTCGTTGACAGATTTTCAATAAAGAGAAGACAAACGAAGCGTCGTGCATGCCTTGTACACGTGTCATTCCGAACGGAGCGCAGCGCAGAGAGGAATCTAAAGTGCTGAGCCTATTGGACTAGGTGCGACATGGACTCCAGATTCCTCCCCGTGTTTCGCACGGGGCCGCTGCCCGCTCGGAATGACATAACCGGTCAACGCTGCCTGGTGGAAAGCGAATTCTGTCAACGAATTATTCAACATTTACAATCCTGCGCAAGCGGGAATCCATCTTCATGGAGGGCACAAACTATATGATTGAGCAAGCCAGAGGCGGCTGCACTTTCTAATGCAGACACGTTCGCTATGGGTATGTTCTTTTCACTCTGTTTCTGCCCACTGCCTAGGCGCGCCTTGACTTCAGAGACGAGTAAAGTCCCAAATTGAGAGCGTTAACGGGCTAGTAGTACCCAGGGGTGCCGCACCGAAGGGCCTCACTCAATTCGCCTACAGTGCTAGTGCCAGTTAGACTAGGTTGAGTAATGCATTTGAGAGGTCGATTCCCATGCTGATATGGTCCGAACCGGCTGATTGGGAAACGTGCGCGCGAGACGGCGGCATCGCCATCGATGACATGGGCGCGGTGCGCCTCGCCGCCAGCCACTTGATCACCCATGAGCCGGGAGCGTTTTCCACGCAACACGGTGAGGAGCTATTTCAGCACGTCCAGGCCCAAGTGTGCTTTACGCTGGGACAGACTCTTCCCCAGTGGGCCGACTGCTACTTCTTTGCCCGCGAGGAGCAGGACAATCGCTGGCCGCTGCTGGTCACGGTCAACGGTCATACCCAAGCCGTGGAACCCGGCACGCCATTGGCCGGCGAATTTTCCTGGCACCACATGAGGATTCCGGAAGCGTGGCTGCTTCCGGGACAAAACAGCATTCGCTTCGCTTGCGAGAGTCCTGCTGCTCAGGCCTGGATTCTCGCGGTCGATACCAGCGTACCCAACGCGCACAGCCGTAAGAGTACAGACGGTGGACGGTCATGGAGCGCAATGGGCCTCGGCTTGGAAGGCGCGTTGTGCGGTGAGTACGTGATGCGCCTGCGCGTGCGGGAACATCCGGCGCAGGGCGTGCTTACAAGTCCGGTGATTAACCTAGAAGAAGCGAGGGTGTTCTCGAATGAGCACTCCGCTCCAAACTCAATGCCGCAGCAGGGCGAGCCAGGCGGAACCGACGATCAAGGCCGTGCGAGCGCCACGCCGCCGTTAGGCCTCCAGTGGCGTGCCGACGCTCCCCCCAATTCCAGGATAGTGCTGCGCTATCGTAGTGGTGGACATTCCGCGCTAGAGCATTCGCCCTGGATAGACGTGAACGCAGCCGCGCCCATGCCGGAAGGTCAGATGGATTCGCTAGACTCACAAACGAAGTGCAACACCATGCTAAGGTGTTGCCATGGGAACATACTATCGTCAACTTTCCATTGAAGAGCGGTGTGAACTGGCCCGGCTTCACACCGCGGGACAGTCGTACCGGCAAATTGCTGCAGCTCTGGATCGCGCGCCATCGACCATTATGCGGGAGGTGAAACGCAATGGGTCTCGTACGCAGGGCTACCAAGCGGGGTATGCCCACGAACAGGCGTGGGCGCGGCGCTGGGTTGGCGGCAAGTTGGAACGGGATGCTGCGTTGCGCAAGACCGTGCTGGAGTACTTGCAATGCGGCTGGTCGCCGGAGCAGGTGGCAGGACACATGGCGCGGGATGCCGGTGGACCGGTCATCTCCCACGAGACCATCTATCGTTTCATACGGACAGGTGGCGCGCACCAAGGACTATAGTTGGCGGCACTACCTGCCGCGAGGCAAGACGAGACGGCGACCCCATCGGCGCAGTGGGCGCAGTCCGGCCTCCTTCATTGCCAAGCGCCGTCCACTGGCGGAACGTCCCCAGGCGGCGGCCGACCGCCAAACCCCCGGCCACTGGGAGGCTGACCTGATGCTCTTTGGGAGAGGCGGCCACGCGGTGCTCGCCCTGCACGAGCGCCACTCGCGCTTGCTCATCGCTGCGCGCCAGCCCGGCAAGGCGGCAGACCCCATCGCCAGCACCATGTACGATCTGCTCGCGGTCTTGCCTGAAGCGTGGCGACAGACCGTCACCTTCGACAACGGCACCGAGTTCGCGCGCCATTACCATCTCCATGACTTGGGCATCCAGACCTTCTTCTGCGATACCCACGCCCCCTGGCAGAAAGGAGGCATTGAGAACGCCATCGGACGCATGCGGCGCGTGCTGCCGCGCAAGACCGACCTGGCGGAGATGTCCGCAGAGCGCTTTGCGCAACTTATCCAAGCCTACAATCACACCCCGCGCAAGTGCCTTGACTATCAAACCCCAGCAGAAGTATTCCTCAAACAAACGTTGCACTTGAAATGTGAATCCACCTTCCCGCTTTCGCGGGAATGACGATATCCCCCACACAGAGGTGCTTCCTGTTCTGGGTCCATTCATTCAGTGGCAAGCCGAGCTTACTCCTCAGAACGGCTGTGTAAGCCCTGCGCTTCATAGCATTGCGCTTAGTTCAACACGCCCCTCCCACGACGAACCGCCAAAGCACGCACACACACTGCCCTCATCGCTTTGCAGACTTGTGCCTTCCTACCCCTTCACACACCAGGACCCGGCAGAACCGAAGTTAGAAATACTGCGCAAGCAAGAGCGGCTTGATGAGATCATTGCGGGCGGAGAGACGCAGTGGGAGCAGATGCTGGCGCTGCGCGCCTGGGTAGCCGTGCAATGGGTGCACCGGGCGCCGCATGAATTTCGCCGCTGCTGCCCGTGGGACGCGCTGACAATTCTCGCGTGGATGCGCGCCGATCGGGGCCACGGCCAGCCGCAACCCGACGCCTACTGCACACACTACGCGGTTGTCTTGGCACAGTGCGCCTTGGCCCTCGGCTGGTCGGCGCGCCTCTGGGTGATGTCCGCCGAGCCGACTCTCCACGACAACGGCCACTTTGTAGCCGAAATCTGGAGTACTGTGCACGAAAAGTGGGTGATGCTGGATGCCGATACCGATTCGCACGTCGCACGCGCGGGCGTGCCGCAAAGCGTGCTGGAAATCCACGACGCCTGGCGGGACGGCGCCCTTGATTGCCTGAGAGTCATCGCCGGAGCAAACGCCGACAAGGTGAAGATTGGGCCGGACTGGATTGAAGAGATGCTGCCCCTGGGCCTCTACCGCTTCTGCGGTCTCGTGCTCCGCAACAATCACCTGTCCACCCTCGTTCCAGGCCCGGTCGAGCACGGCTGGACCACCTACAAGTGGGATGGCTTTCTCTGGTGGCGCGACGGCAATGAACCCGAACTGCCGTTCTTCTCGCTCTCCTCCAACCGGCGGGCAGACTTCGATTGGGAGCCGGAGGGGTAGCGTCACTTCCGCGCAAAGCCTGCCCCGTAATCGGTGCGGAGCGGGAATCTAGACATGCAGGGAAAGTGGGTTCCCGTGCGTGGGCATGTCGGCGGCGGACGCAGGTTGCAAACCTGCACTACCAAGGAGAATGCTATCTCCGCTTTTGTCCTCGCTAGCTCGCTCCCACACCGATTGTCCAAAAGTAGCGCGGGGGCTTGTCCCCCGCCTCTTGGCAATGCAATCATCTCGCAATTGAGCTGCCTGCTTGAATTTATCGTTTCTTCGCTCCCTAAAAGACGGGATGGGCAATTCGGCTCCTTTCTAAGTGAGGGTCTAGGGCCGCAGACAAAGTGGGTTCCCGTGCGTGGGCATGTCGGCGGCGGACGCAGGTTGCAAACCTGCGCTACCAAGGAGAATGCTATCTCCGCTTTTGTCCTCGCCATCTCGCTCCCACAACATCAGTCGAAACGTAGCGCGGGGGCTTGTCCCCCGCCTCTTGGCAATGCAATTATCTCGCAATTGAGCTGCCTGCTTGAAATTATCGTTTCTTCGCTCCCTAATAGACGGGATGGGCAATTCGGCTCTTTTCTAAGTGAGGGTCTAGGGCCGCAGACAAAGTGGGTTCCCTTGCGTGGGTACGTCGGCAGCGGACGCAGGTTGCAAGCCTGCGCTACCGGTGAGAAAACCTCTTACCCGCCAGTTTCCTGACCAACAATGGCAGGTGGCATGACCTCGCGGAAGGGCAAGAGATGATTTCTGCTGTCTTGGCTCACGCCTCGTGCCATAGCGGGGCGATCTTGGCCCGGTATTCCTCTTCCACCAGCGCGGCGTACTCGGGCCAGACGGCCATCAGCGCATCGAGCCGGGCATCGCTCATGTCGTCATGAGGCGTAATCGCGTCGTATAGGCCGTTGACAATACGCACAGCAGAAGCGTCCAGCGCGCTGCCGAGCTTTTCAACAATAGGGCCGTCATCGGCGCTCTTGTCATCTAGCAGAGCCTTGAAGAACTGCGTACTCAGCGCTTCTATTTCTTCGCCGAGGTGCATGCGCAGCCACTCGCCGTCGAAGAGATCGGGCGAGGCGTGGCGGAAGAAGACCGCAATGCCGTAGCGTCCGCGTATTCCTGCAAGAGCCTGCAGCGCATACCGCAGCCGCTGTTGTCGCGCCGCCACTGCAGGCGGCGGCTGGTGGGACAGTTGCTGACAGTACACCCCCACTTGGTCGCGCAGCTCGTAGACCACTGCCAAAAGCTCGTCTGCCATGGCGGCACACTCGTCGTCGGTCATCCGCACACGGTATCCAGCGTTGACGATTTCGTTTAGCCTCTCCAGCAATGGCTGAGGGCCTATTACTTCTGGCAATACCGGCAACGCCGCCGGTTTAGTTGGCACCCACGCATCGCGCAGCAGACTGCACGCCAACTTTGCCGCCGGTAGAAACCAGTGCGACAGCGCGCCGTAGACCGGGTAGTAGGGCAGGAGTTCCGGCAGCAAGTTGATGGGCGGGTCGAACTGTTCCGGGCGCGGCACCAGGAACATCTTGTACTTTCCGCAAGCTTCGTGCTGTTGCGCCGGAGTAAGCTGAGGGGGCTGATTTGCCAGCACGGCATCTAGCGCATTCGCCGCGCCGCCGATCCGCTGCCAGTCGCGGACCTCGCCCATGAAGGGCAGCAGTTGCTGCGCCTCGTCCGGCGAGCAAATGAAGCCCGGGGGATGCTCCAAGATGCGGGCGTAGTGGGGCGCCTGTTCGAGCAATTCCACGTATGATTCACCGCCCGCCCGGCTCAGCGCCAGCCAGGTATCAGCATCGGGCGCTGCAGCAACGGTTCGCAGATCGTGGTCGCTGAATCCGGGCGTGAGCGTGCCGAGATGATGCTTGCAGTACACGGCCGCATCGAGACCGGGCACGTGCTCTGCTATGTAGCGCCCAATGTATGTACCGCGCGAGTGTTAGCTTCGGTGCCACGATGAACCGGTAATCGTCAAGGGTGATCAAGGCACTTCATTGGGTTGGATAAGTTGCTCTGCTATTACGCAATAGTCATGCCTCCTTTCTGCCAAATGAGATCTGGATGCCCAAGTCATGGAGATGGTAATGACAACCGGTGCCGTTGTCGATCAAGGCAAGACCGCGAGCAGATCGTGCATGGCAGCGGCGATGGGGTCTGCCGCCTTGCCGGGCTGACGGGCAGCGATGAGCAAGCGCGAGTGGCGCTTGCAGGGCGAGCACCGCGTGGCCGCCTCTCCCAAAGAGCATCAGTCATCCCAGTGGCCGGGGGTTTGTAATTGGGGACGTTGCCAGTAACCGCTTGACAGAAGGAGGCCGGACTGCGCCCACTGCGCCGATCCACTCTCGCCCGCCAATAGTGCCCGAGAAACGATAGATGGTCTCGTGGGAGATGACCGGTCCAGGCATCCCGCGCCATGTGTCCCGCCACCTGCTCCGGCGACCAGCCGATTGCAAGTACTCGCACGGTCTTGCGCAACGCAGCATTCCCGCCAACCCAGCGCCGCGCCCACCATCGCGCTTGGTAGCCCTTTGTACGCGACTCATTTCGTTTCACCTCCCGCATAATGGTCGATGCGCGCGATCCAGAGCTCAGCCTACGACTGTCCGCGCCGGGCCAGTTCACACCGCTCTTCAATGGAAAGTGACGAGTGTTCCCATGGCAACACCTTAGCAGGTGTTGCCTTCGTTTGTGAGTCTAGCGAATCCATCTTTGTCTATTTCCCAGTTCCGAACCCGACTCGATACGGTTCTCGCTCTTGTTCGCGGTGCCCCTGGACTCCGGCTTCCGCCGGAGTGACGGAAGCCAAGGCCTACCCGTTCCTACAGTCCCCGTCAGGAGCAAAAGCAGGGCTTCACGACAACGGCCCGCGCAAGTCTCCCATTGCTAGGACGCTGCGGCTGCGGGCGCCTTTGAAAACGTAAACGCCTCGAACTCATTCTCGCACGGGTAGCCCGCGCTCACCAGCAGGCTGCGTTCCTGGGCGATCATAATGTAGCCCATGATGCTGTGTGCCAGGGGGCCGTGCCGGCAGATGTCCGCGGGCTCGGCATGGGTGCGCGCAATCCGCATGAGTTGCTCCAGCGAGTGGGGCTGCTCCGCGGTCAGTCGCTCGAGCACCGTAAAGCGGTCGAGACTGTTCTGGGCGGCCTCTCCGCCATCCTGCTTCAGCACGTCTTGCATCTCGTCGCCCAAGTAGTGGTTCGTATTCCAGATGGTGTGGCTATCCATGCGCCGCACGGCCGTGCGGGTGGGCGAGCGTTCCACGACGATAGCAGCGCCGCTCGGATCGGTGAACATGAGGTTGAGGCCGTGGTTCATAATAGGCGTGCGCGCCACCATGTCGGCCACCGCGTCAACGGTGTCGGAATACTGCAATAGATAACGTAGAAGCGTATTCGATGGGATACCATCCCAATCGCTATCATTGTTGGGAATGCTGCTGCCGCCATAGGTGAGACCGGCTTCGTTCACGCCCGCATTTAGCCACGTGGTACCGACGTAGTTCACCCCGATGAAGGCGAGTCCGCGGTCGGGATGAGTCTCTTGCAAGACATGGTATTGCTTCATATCGGCGCTCACGTCATTCGACTTGAAATGGATGGTGCCGTTGGGTGTACCCGCCAGCGCGACATTTGTGCATTCTTCGCGGGAGCGTCCGATTTCCTGGCAAGCATTGTAGGCAAGGAGATCGTCGAAGTTCACATTGGCGGCGTCCGCAATGGCGTGAAGTTCCTCCAGAGACTCAGGGAACACTCTGTCTAGGTTGCGCTCCACCTGCCGCAGCACCCGCCTCCCGTGCGCCGTATTCCAGCCCCGGTCCAGCGCGAACCGTTTCACCGCCAGGGGAATTATGTCCGCAAATGCGGCTCCATGTTGAAGGCCCATTTCGGTGGGTGTTCCTGACTGAACCACTTGCCGCATGGGAATATCCTCCTGTTTGCTACAGCCTTCTGCTACTCAGAACCGGATGCACTTGCACCCTAACTACGGCTCAATTCTCGTCCTGCACGCGTACACGCGCCGCTGATTCCTAAAGAGGCATCTGCATCTTACAGTCTACGCGCCCGACCGGTCATGAGGTTCAGCAAACACACGTCGTTGTAGCCCCGCTCTGCTACGCGCCGCCCTTGCCACCTCAATTCTACGGGAAACTACAGGCTAGTTTCGAACACCCCCCACCGTCGCGTACACGCTGCCAATGGTACCGGCGACGACCTCGCAGCCTTCTTCCTCAGCAATCGTGTTGATTTCATCCACGATTGCATCGAGCGCCAACCGTTTCTCGCCATTGGTGTCGGCGTAGAAGTGCGTGTTGTGGGTGAAGGGCATGATGATCTTGGGCATTTCGTCGTCATACTCCGCCATGTCCGCCCAGGCTTGGCGGATGGTCTGCCGATGCGATGCCGGGTCGCCGCCCTCGATGCGCAGTTCCATCGGCAGATGCGGCGCGCGCCGCCGCACCTGGTCGCAGGTGAGGGGTATCTCGTAGAAGTCAAGGTCGCCGGGAAAGAGACGGTTCGCCTTGTGGGCGTAATGCGCGTAGGGAACTGCGCCCTGCCACACAGCCTTGGCATCGAAGTATTGACGGCCCGGTGAAGAGACACTGCCATGTGTAAAGCCCGTGGCGGCGAGTGCAGGATACGTGTGATCGTTAGCGGAAAAATTGCCGCCCCGGAAGGTGGTCGGTCGTTTGCCAATGGCATTTGACCACTGGTCCGTTACTCTTTCAAAGAGGCTCACCTGTTCGTCGAACGTGTACCCGCCGAGATAGTCAGTGTATCCAAGACCGGTGTCCTGCGGATGTATGTGCAAGCCGATTTCGAAACCGCGCTTTTCCAAGTCCTGGTACAGCGCAGGCTGCGCCGCCGCGGTCTGCGCCACGATGAAGAACGTTGCGCTCAGGCCGTACCCTTCTAAGACATCCGCCAGACCCGTAACCGACCGTTCGCTGACGCCCCACTCTTCCGGCCCGCCGTGCAGAGAATTGTGCATGAGCTGTTCGCAATCCTGCGTGAAGATCACATAGAGCGGTTTACCGGCCATGAATCTCGTTCCTTTACGTCCTCTTACAATAGTTAATCGGTTAGATTCTGGTTTGCTGCATAACAACGGGGTCAGGAGTTTCTTACAATTCCTCTGAGTCGGGGCACAAAGCCCCGCGCTACTCTCCAAGAAATCGTTCCTCCGGTTCCCTCTCCTTGGGGAGAGGGTTAGAGCCTGCCCCGTACTCGATACGGGAGTGAGGGGATACCTCTAATCAAGATTGTTGATCTGTCAGCGGCACCGAACACTCGTATCTTACTTTCCCAATTCGACTTCCAAGTGGGCGGGGCACAAGGCCCCGCGCTACACAGCTCGGATCGACGTTTACAATTTCCGATCCGCTGCCGAAATGCCGTAACGGGTGACAATTAGCTACCGGCCCTGCTCCTCTTGCGCCATGCGGTCAACGTCCACCATCACATCCGTGAGCAAGTCTACGTCCACGTCGTACCACAGGCCGAAGGTGCTCTTGCCGCCCGGGCCGAGGATTTCCTCCGCAATCTCGCGTACGAGGCTGCGCGATGCGTTCTGTACGCCGAAGTCGGCAAACGTCGAGGGCAACTTGACCGACTGGTTGAAGCGGATCAGCTTGCGCACCTCAGCCTCGCCCTGCTGCATGAGCGTGACCGCAACCAGAATTCCGAACGCCACCTCTTCGCCGTGCACCCGCTCAATGGTGGCGTGTTTCGATTTACCGGGATGCACACCGTGCTCACCGCCCACCCCGCCGCACGCCGGGCCGGCCACACCGCCGCCGTAGACAATCGCTTCCACGACCTTGTCAACCGCTTCAGTCGCAGCACCCCGCTCGCACGCATGGTACGCTGATTCGCCGTAACCCAGAATCGTGTCGTAGGTCCATTCCGCAATTGCGACGGCCGCGCCGGTGGGGAAGACATTATCGAAGCCGAGTATGCGTTCAGTACCGCTGCGTAGGCGGAGTTCGCGCGCGATGCGGCCGCCCGTCCACGTCGGCAGCGCATCGGCCATACCGGCAGCCAGCCAGCGCCCGCCGCCTTGAGCAATAATGCGCGTGTCGGCAATCACCGTGTGAGGTCCGACGTACCACACGTTGCGATCGGCGTCGCCTTCGATACTAGCGCTAAAGGTTGCCGTCGCATTGGTGGATGCGACGGTCGGCACGCTGATAAGCCACGCGCCCATCTCGTGCGCTATGGCCTTGGCCGCGTCAACAACGCGCCCGCCGCCCGCTGCGATGACAACATCCGCGCCTTGCGCCCTGCCCTTCGCCACCAGCGCATCCACTTCCGGGCGCTTTTTATCGACGTGCTTGCCGTGCTCGATGTGGTACGGGATACCGTGTTCATCGAGCGCACCGGTGACGGTGTCCTTAATGGCCGCGATAGCTCTACCGCCGCCGACAATGAACGCTTTGGTGCCCAGCGCTGCGGCATGCGCTCCGACGTCTCCAACCACACCCGGTCCCACGACAAACCGCAGCGGGTGAACAATCGCTTTCTTCATTAGTAGAATGCTTCCTCTATTAGTGCTCCGGTTCTAGGTCACATGCGTGTTTCAGGCCATGAGGCGCAAGCTCCACGCATGATCTTCTAGCCCACTCGATCTATGAGTTTTAGTACGGCGACCAATACTACACCCACCACATAGAGCCCGCCCAGCCGCAGAGTCATGCGCCGCTCCATGCCCCGCAAATCAGCGCGCAAGCCAGCGAAGTCATCCCTGATTTCGGCACACAAAGCGCCAAGCTCTGAATCACTATCGGTAGACACAGGCGGCACTTTCACTTTCTATGTCTGTTTTGGACGCACATCACCACGCGACCCGCCGAACATGCCAACTTAGCTGCGACAACGGACTCGCCGCATATCGTTCTGATAGGTCCCTAAAGAACTTAAGAGACATCAAACACCACCGCAGTGCGTCAGAATCTTGACCATGAGCCCTGCCGTAATCCTATTAACCCACCGCTACCGGCAGGCGCATGTCCGCAGCCACGGTGTTCATGCTCTCTTTGATAGCCGCCGCCACGTAGCGCAAGTCTTCATCGCTCATGAGCGGGTGGATTGCCGGGCAGAAGAGGCGGCGACCCACATCGGTCGAAACCGGCACGTCTTCCGGCCTGTGCCCGATCTTCACCATGAAGCCGTGGTAATCCGGCAGCGATGCGTTCATGATCCAGGTGCCTACGCCGTGCTCGCCGATGAGGCGGTCGGTCATCTTGTCGCGCGGGTCGCCGACCCACTCCTCATCGAGCAGCAGCGTATAGCCATACCACACATGGTCGTAGCCCTCGGGCTCGATAGGCAGGGTCAAGCCGGGGATGTCTTCAATCAATTCGACAAAATCGGCCACGCGCTGCCGCCGCGCCTCGTTCATCTCGTCCAGGCGCGTGAGTTGGACCGAACCCGCCACCGCTTGCAGCTTGGTCATGCGGAAGTTCGTGCCCCAATTGTCCAAAGTGCTGCCAAACGAGCGCATGCTACTCACGAACGCGGCATAGTCGTCATCGTCCGTCGTTACCATGCCGCCCTCGCCCAGGGTCGTCATGTTCTTGCTGGTCTGGAAGCTAAAGATGTTCATGGCGCCTGCCTTGCCGACCTTAGTACCCTTGTACCCTGCGCCGACTGCGCGCGCAGCGTCGCAAAGCACAGGCACCGGGCCGTGGACAGGATGTGGGTGCCGCTGCGCGACGTCTTCCAACGCATCTACGTCGGCGGAGAGGCCGTTGTTGTGCACGGCCAGGATCGCGCGGGTATTGGGCGTCATGCAGCGTTCGATGTCGTTCGGATCAATGTTGAACGTGGCCGGATCGATCTCCGCCAGCACCACCTTGGCGCCCACGCCCATGACGCAGAGCGACGTAGCCTTGAACGTGATACCGGGCACGATCACTTCATCCTCGGGGCCGAGTTGGAGGGCATGTATGGCCGCGTCCAAGCCGGTGCCGCAGGAATTCACGGCAAGCGCATGCTTAACGTCGCAATACTCCGCGAACTCTTGCTCGAATTGCGTAACCTCCGGACCGTGAAACCCTATTCTCCAGTCCATGCTCTCCTGCAAGCTGGCGTTGATCGCGTCTACTTCCGCTTCGGTATACCAGCCGCCGAGGGTTGGGAACGGAAACTGGCGCTTGGCGTTCTGCAGCAGGTCTTGTTCTTCTCTCGTCAATTCCATTGAAGACTCCTCACTACTTTGGTCAGTTGAACGAACACTCTTGCATTCTGAAGGCATCCTGCATTGACGAGTCTATCATGTTTGCAGTACCACGTGCCGCGACTCCGCACCGTTGCTACTGATGGGCACCGGCACCAAGGCATACGTCCAGCCGTAGGCGTCCTGCAGGGTTACGTCAACGTCCTCGCCCTCCACTGATGCACGCGGCGTCTCGCCATTTTGCACCGGAATCATCAGCGTAAAGCTGCCATTCGGTGAGCTGCCGGAGACCTGGCAGGAGAAGCTTCCATTATCCCAGGCACTACGAGAAACCTGCGCCCGGTCGCGCGCCCGCACGAATGCCGCCCATTCGAACGCGCTCCAGATGGGCAGTCCCAGTTCATTCGCGTAGTCCCAGCATTGATTCTGGTAGGCGCTGCTATAGGTGTAGAACGAAACGGGATGCGAGAGCATGGTGAGCGGACTGAAGTAGCGCTCTTTCTTGTCCACCATCACCTGGCGCGTCTGCTTGGCTTCACCCACGGGGTCCGATGAAAGCTTGGGCTTGACAGACGCGTCGTCATAGGCCTGCGTGAGTTGCTGGAAGACCTCAATAATCTCTCCATCGGTATCAACAAATTTGCCGGGGTGACCGGAGCCATTTGTGTACTGGAGCCACTGATTGTGGATGCTAAGCACGTTGGTATCCAGCACCACGCCCACGTCCTCGTAAATGCGTGGCAAGTCCACGTACCCCTTCCAGCCGAGGCAGTGATTGCGATTGGCGATTACCGTCTCGCCGCCGTAGTGTTCCCGGAAGTAATCGGTGTCGCGCCGCACGATCTTTTCCATTACGGCATCCTGTTCTTCATTGACGTACTGCGGGTCGAACGCGTTGTGATGGATGCCAAAGGAGTGGCCGCGGGCGCGCCAGCCTTCCACCCGTTCCGGCGTCGCGATGGTGTACTTTGAAGGACCGAGCATGAGATAGATAGTGACGTGGCCGCCGTGCGCTTCCGCCGCATTCATGAGCGCTTCGAACGCTTCCAACGGCGAATAGTCGTCGTCGGAATCCAATACCACCATGCTCTTGGTCTCGGGTGTCGCGTAGTACCACAAGCGCGGCTGCGGGTTCCTGGCAATCGCATTGATGGCGTTGCCGAGCAGCATGGCGTGGATATCGGCCTGCGGCAGGTGCATGCGGCGGTTATCCAGGTGGTTGGTATAGAACTCGTTAGGCCGGTAGGGACCGCCGAACCCAAGAGTGCGCCAGCCGTAGTGGACCGGGTTGCCCTGGCGAATCAGGGCTACCGCCTGCGCCAGATCGTAGCCGAACACCACCACTTGCCCTTGACCTAAAGGGAAGTGGAGGATAGCGGAATAGGATGTTTCAACTTCGGCATCGACATAGATTCGGGCGATCTCCCGCGTGCCTTCCGGCAGTTGGAGCGGCTCGAAGTTGTCGGCAGGCATATGGGTCTGAACGGACTCATGCGGCACCCCGGCGCTTATCGAATTGCCCGGCAGCGGACGCACATACGCCGGATAGGAAACGGTCTCCGTCGGCACAAGACCCAATTCCAACGCCAGCAGCCGCGAAGGCCGCAGCGCGATCAGGCGTCCACCTGACTTCACATAGGCCACTAGCCGCTCGACGAAGACACGCCTTGGCAAACAGGGTGTAAGAATCACCGCGTCGTATGCATCAAGCCGCGCCAGAGACTCCTGGCCGATTGGCTGCACGTCGAGGTCCGCAAAGCCCTCCGCCTTCAGTACCGCGGTCGTATACGGTCCATACGTATTCGCGCGGTTACCCGGCTGAGTGAGAATGAGCATGCCCACAGTGGACAACCTCCTAAGTTAGGGGAATAGCATTTACCTGAATTTACAAGAGGAGTATACCAGTTTCCTTACTTTGGACTTAGTTAGTCTATTCCACACTGGAGGGCAACTCCAGTTGAGCGAGTAGAGCCTTACTATTGAGCTGATATACACTAAGCACATTCATATAATTGTTCTATTCTACCGGATTAGCTTGTCTCGGAGGACGGGATGACAATAAACATCGCTCTAGCTACCAGCGAAGGGCTAGTACTTGGTTGCGATAGCATTGCAAGCAGCATCGAATACGTAGTCGACCCGTTTGAACTAAGTCAGCCTAAGGACGAACGAGGAAACCCGCTAGCGGACGAAGATGGGCGACCACTTATTTCCCTTGACCTTACCAGTATTCGACCCGTCGTCACCAATGCGTGGGGAGGTGTGACGAAGCTATTTCAGATCCACGAAGGCAAGACTTCTGTGGCTGCGGTCACTGCGGGCATCGCGCGTCTCAATAATAGGACAATGAAGAGCTACGCGGAGGAGTTTCTAGGTCTTCAAGAGCGTAGAAGACAGCCCTATGGAGATGTGCTCGATGTCTCCACTGCGTACTTGCAGTTTATGAGAGAGCACTTCCTGGAACACTATCAAGGTTCTCTGCTTCCAGAAGATTATTGGAATGGTCCGAATTTTCTGGTTGGCGGCTACGGTGCTTCTGATGAGCTGCCCTCAATTTATCGTCTGGACATTAAAGCTAACATGGTGTACAAGCACTTCACGACGGGCAGTTTTGGAGTTACATGGGATGGTCAAGCAGACAGTGTCGAGCGACTAATACGAGGCTATGACAGCGCTTTGAGGGACGCTGTTGAAAAACATCTCAAGAAAGTAATTGACGGGCATTATCAGGAGATTACTGACGCAATGGCAAAGATACTTGAGGAGGTGCTTGCTAAACTTGACACTGAACTGCCTTCCGCTGCTAATACTGTGTTACCATCGAAATTGGATGTGGTTCTTCCTTGGGATGAAATGGAGACAGAGTTTGACTATGGGAACTTACCCCTGCAGAGTGCAGTCGACTTTGTAGCGTTCTTGGTAAACCTACAGTCCGGCATGTCTCGGTTTGCGCCAGGAGTGGCAACTGTTGGCGGGCGAACCCATATTGCTGTGATAACAAGAGGGGAGGGGTTTAGTACGCTAAACGAACCGGAATTGCAGCATCGGCATACAGGATTTGGTGATGACGTATAAGGGTGACCGGAATGGAATTGCAAGACAGGTAAAGGGCAGAGAGCCACGGACCTTCGACGGATGGCGTAGTGGTAGCTCTGGCGACACTGCAAAGCAGGAGCAGACAACGGTCAAGAAAGAGAAAGAAAGGATGAGGCTTGTTCAAGTAGACGGAAAAGTCAAGCCTGTTCCTGTGGACTGACCCAACTAGCTTCAATACAAATGACACCCGCCACCAGGGCGGGTGTTTGCTTGTTTCGGTAATTGGCTACTTGCCGCTACCGAAGTGTTTTTCGACCACATACACTGCTGCTGCCCACTACGAAGCAGAGATCAGGAGCGGTACGGAAATGGTTTTGAGGCACATCCGCCTGTCGTCGTGTCTGAACGCCACCGGCGAGCCCTTGCGGTGGCGGTTGTTAAGGGTAGACACAACATTATGTAGCTAGTATTCTGTACGCTACGGAAGTGGGAACACGAGAGGAGGGGTATCTAGCGCATGTTCACCACGTGGGTACTCATCGTCTTCTTGGCGTATTTTGCCGCGCTGATCGGCATTGCGGTCTTTCGTAGCCGACAGATGCAGGAGATGTCGGACTATGTGCTTGCCGGTCGGCGCATGGGCAGCATCACCTCGGCGTTGAGTTCCGGCTCGTCCACTACTAGTGGTTGGACGATGCTGGTCTTCCCGGCCCTGGCATTCATGAACGGCGCCGTAGAGTTCTGGACGGTATTTAGCATCGTCGTGGGTTTCTGGTTGACGTGGACGATCTATGCAAAGCGGTTGCGCCGGTACACGATCGCCGCGGAAAACTCCCTTACGTTTCCTGAGTTCTTTGAAAAGCGTTTCGGAGACAAATGGGGCGTGCTGCGCACGCTCTCCGCCGTAATTGCCCTCTTCTTCATCATCTTCTACATTAGTTCCGGCTTGATCGCCGGTTCCAAGCTACTGAACACCGTGTTCGGCCTCGACGGCATTGTGGGCATACTGGTGACACTCGTCGCTGTCGCTTCCTACACCTTCATTGGCGGTTTTCTCGCCGTCTCCCGCACCGACGTCTTTCAAGCTCTGATAATGCTGGCCGGCTTTATCATCTTGCCCCTTACTTTGCTCTTCATTACTTCCGATCCGTTTCAGGGGCTGGAAGGCACGGCCGCCGGATTTTGGAATCCGTTTACGGACGCCGCGGGCGACGGCATCACGGTAACGTTCTTGCTCTCTTCAGTCGGATGGGGCTTGGGCAGCTTCGGTTCTCTGCGCATACTGCAGCGCTTCATGGCAGTGGAGAGCGAAAAGAGCATACGGCCGAGCCGCGACATCGGCACACTTTGGGCTGCGCTAATTTTCATGTTTGGCCTCATGCTGGGGCTGGTCGCCTTGCCGGCCCTGGGCGAGGTTGGAAGGCTCGAAGTTGTAACTGCCGATCCGGAGCGCCTCTTTCTCGTAGCCGCTACTGTTTTCTTCCCGCCGATCTTAGCGGGTATCCTGCTGTCAGCCGTAATAGCCGCCGTCATGAGCACGGCAGACTCGCAACTGCTGCTGGCCTCGGCGGTGGCAACTGACGACCTACCACTTATCCGGCGCTACGCCTACGCCAAACGATATGTGTTCGTGCTCGGCGCATTTGCCCGCGTCTGGATGGGTCGCTTCCTGCTCGTCGTGGTCGGCATCGTCGCCGCCGTCTTATCTATCTCCAACCCCAGTTCAGTTCTCAATCTCGTCTCCTACGCTTGGGGCGGCATGGGCGCCGCCTTCGGCCCCCTTATCCTGCTGGCACTCTATTGGCGCCGTTTCAACTTCTGGGGAGCGATGGCGTCGATGATCTCCGGCACGGTGGTTGCTTCCACTTGGGGTTATTTCTCCGGCGGCCCCGGCGGCATCATGGACATCCAACCGGCCACGCCGGGCTTCATCATCGCCATCCCCATCGCCGTGGTTGTCACCCTCCTGACACCCCCGCCACCCGCCGCGATTACTGAGGTGTTCGACGAGGTAAACCCGTAGGACTGCGAACGTTCCGCACCCTGTTCACACGAGTACTTAAAGAGAAGACCCGCCTGACGGCGGGTGATTCTCTTTTTTTTGCCTCAAAGGCTGAAGGTCAGTTGCCCTGTGCCCTGATAATGGGGCCTGCCGCCATCATCTCAGCGAGATCCCCCGCCCGGTCAACCCGACCGAAATAGTTGCAAGGAATGACTTCGAACGGCTCCAGGCGGCGCATGAGTTCGTCAAGGAGGAGGTTCTCGCCGATGTTATCGGTAGCGTAGTGAGGCAGGCGCACGACGGCAATGCCGTGCTCGCGGCAGGCAGCGACAGATGCCGATTGTGCCGAAACCTGCACCACGGTGTTCACGCCCGCCTTTGCCAGCAGCGGAAAGGCGCTGGGCGGATACGCGTAGCCACCGGCAAACTTCGCGTGGATGCGCCCGGCGGGCTGCGCCGGATCGCCGGTCATGATGCGAGGCAGTGCGCCGATGCGGGCGGCTTCCTGCATCTCCGGTATCGTCAGCATGAGCTCTACGACGTCGCCGACCGTCTCCGGCTTTTCGCGCGCAAAGAGCGAGTTGATGTATTGCCGGTGCGCATAGTCTACCGGCGTGTGAATGCAGGCCAGCGGATACCCTAGCAGCTTCGCCGTATCGGGTCCGATGCGGTGCATATCTTCGTGTTCTTGCAGCCGTGCCGCCATGAAGTCGAAGATGCAGGCGTGCGCCTCGTCTTCCGGCACCCCTTCCCAGACGAGGTAATCAACGTTGACTTCCATGAAGTCGGCGACGAGCGAGGCGGAAATACCAACACTGTTCGTATGGTGGGAAATGTACGCGTCGAACGGCCTCCCTCCCGCTGCCAGTTGTACCCCAAGCAGCATTTCCTTCACGTGCATGTTAATGCCGACCAGCGCGGTGCGGATGGGGGTATCATCCGGGCCGTTGGATATGCGCACGTCGCCGTAGGGATTGCGGAAGCGCTCTTGGTCGTAGATCGCTTGCTCCCAAGCAGGCAGCACGGCGTACTCGTCGCGACGCTGTTGTAGTTGGCGCTCGATTGCGTCTTGGCCTCTGGGATCGAGCTCTCGCCCAATCTCGATGGACGTCTCATACAAGTCGCGTA
Source organism: Chloroflexota bacterium (assembly GCA_965216245.1). Classification (GTDB taxonomy): domain Bacteria; phylum Chloroflexota; class UBA11872; order VXOZ01; family VXOZ01; genus VXOZ01. The sequence goes on along the minus strand of OZ244145.1, from coordinate 2,030,035 downwards.
AGGTTACCATGGGCCAATTCCTTATTCACTTTCCTGCGCGGCGCCGACCGGCAGTCGCAATCCGCCCTGCGGGGTTTTCTTCTCCGCTCGCTATCCATAGAGCTCAGGCGCTTGGCCGGGCAAAACGCCAATGCGCGACGCTGATCACTCTATCAAACGATACAAGTGTACCGCAATAGGAGACTTTGCTGTGGCTGCCTGTCCGGATGGGTGCTAATCCAGGTCTACAAAGCCAGGCAGACGAGCGGCCGTTTTCGCTCGGATCGGGATAGAACTGGGCGCAGTAGCGTCGATAGGTCATGATCTCCCCGTCGGAGCGGCAGAGACGCGGGCGGGACTGGTACCGTTTACGGCTCCAGATGACCTCATCCTGCAAAACCTCTCGCTTTTGTTGAGACACGGTGAACTTATTCATAATGGGTGCGCGCATCCCCACCGGAGACCTTTGAATAACTCCGTCATACCGTCGGAAGAGATATCCGGGGAGGCGGGAAGTGTGTGGTAACTTGCCGTGAAGCCCTTTTCACCCCCATCCCGACCTTCCCCCGTCAAGGGGGAAGGGGTTTCGCAAAGGTCTCCTGGTGGGAACATGTGCCTCAAGTTGATTAACGCGCAAATCTCGCCGCTCCTTATCAGCGTTGAGTCGCAAGACCTCATCGACGATTTGATCGCGTACAAGCAACGGGCGCTCACCACGGGCGTTCTGAAGATCCTGCCCAAGTTCATGATGCGTACCCCGGGCATGAAAGGCCGATCCAAGAGCATTGAGGAGCTTTTAAAGCGGATTCATAGTGTCCATACACCCGCCCAACGAGCCGGTTGTCCTCGCGATCTCCCAGATGACATGCTTAGTTTGTATGAAAGCGACCCGCAGTTCTTCCCGGAGGCCAACCTGCGTTTCCATCTTGCGGCGCCGCTGATTACCAGCATGTACGTGAGCGATGCGCTTAGCTTCGCGCTCTACTCCTTAATTTCCCGCCCCGAACTCTACGACAGAATCCGGGGTGAGACCGAGGCGCTGTTTGCGAATGGCGACCCGGGCCCCAAGGACTTTACCACAGACTCTATTGACGTCACCCACCGCGTCTTAATGGAGACCATGCGTCTTTACCCGACTATTCCAATGTCGGTGCGACACGTGATGAATTCATTCGCGGTTGAGGGCTTCGCAATACCGGAAGGGTCACGCATCTACATTGCGCAGACAGCTCCACATTACATGGAGAAGGTCTTTCCCGATCCGTTCTCTTTCGATATCGACCGCTATCAGTCTCCGCGTAATGAGCATCGCAGTCCCGGTTATGCCCCGTACGGGCTGGGCACGCACACTTGTCTCGGATTCCGGTGGGTGGAACTGCAACTGACTGTCAACCTACTGATGCTCGCGCATTACTTCACGTTAGAGATGTCTCCCGCGAACTCCAAACTCCGGGTCAACCCGATTCCGACGTTGAGTCTGAGCAAGAAGCTGAAGTTCGTCATCGCCGAGCAAAGGCGCGAGTTGCACCCCTGACCCACCAGCCTCCCTCATCTTATTCTATCGCCTCGCAAACGGCGTGGAAGCTGCCCAAAGGCATCTGCTCCACCGGCAAGGCCGATAACACCATGAACATCGCCGGCCTGTAACGCCTCACCCCGCTTGCCGTTTTACACCCACTTCAGTTGCCAGCGCGCTTAATGCGCTCGAAGTAGTTACAGGGTATGACGTTGAGCGGCCCGAGACGCTGCTCTACCTTATCGAGCAGAAGGTTGAGGCCGACATTGTCGCAAGCGCCGTGAGGCATGCGCACCCACGCCATGCCTAGCTCTTGCGCCTTACGCTGGTGGGCCGACGTGCAGCCGATGGTGACGAACGTGCCGACACCGGCCTCCTTGAGCAAGGGCATGACCTCTACCGGAAAGAGCCAGCCGCCGCCGTCCTGGTGGAAGGTGCGGCCTGCGGGTTGATTAGCGTCACCTGCCATAATGCGCGGTATCGCCCCGATGCGCGCCGCGCCCTGGAACTCCGGCAGGGCCAGCAGCGCCTCAACCACGTCACCAACGGTTTCTACGTTGGCAGCCTCAATTGCGCCCCGCACACCCTGGCCGTGATGAAAGTCCGCGGGCGTATGGATACACGCCAGCGGAAACTCCAGCAGTTTCGCCATGTCGATGCCGTTGCGGTTGAAGTCCTCGGCGTAGTTCCAGCGGTCGGTCATCATTTCCGCGATGTAGGGCTCGGCGTCGGCGCGGGCAACGCCCGCCCCTTCTAACAGGTCAACGAGATAGGGCACCGTATCATAGATGAGTGTATCCGCCGGTACCCCAATGCCGTTGGTATGGTGGGCGATAACGGCGTCGATCCGCGTGCCGCCGCCGCGCAGATTATCCGCCAGCAGAAGCTCCTGCGTGCCGATGTTTATGCCCATGAGGATGGTATTGAGTTCCGTGTCCTCCGGCCCGTTCACAATGCGCACGTCGCCGTAGGGATTGTTGAAACGCTCCCGGTCGTAGTACGGCTTGCGCCAATCCGGCAGTGCTGCATACTCCTGCCGCCGCTGTTCAAGCTGGCGGTCAAGCGCTTCCCGGCCTCGCGGATCGACTTCTCGGCCAATCTCTATGGACGCTTCGTAGAGTTCGCGTAGGGTCATTGTTCTGTGCCCATTCTATTCTATGGTCGCTGTGCCGTTTTCCTTTATCGTCAATCCCCTAGAGTGCCCGGCCAATAAATGGTGCGGAGCGGTTTTCTGCCGGCGGGGCGAAGATGGATTCCCGCTTTCGCGGGAATAACGGTTGTTTGCTGCGTGTTTTCTTGGCGAATTTCGGTCGGCTGAAACCACTCGCAGTTACTCATGCTTGATCTAGTTGCGCTTGATTCGCTCAAAGTAGTTACAAGGAATAACATTAAGCGGCCCCAAGCGGCGCTCAACCTCATCCAGCAGTAAGTTGATCCCAATGTTGTCACACGCCGCGTGGGCGATGCGCACAATTGCCACGCCTGCTGCTTGGGCCGCATGAGCGTGCGCCGGTGCGCAGCCGATCTGCAGCACGGTGTTCACGCCCGCTTTGCCGAGCAGCGTGTACGCATCCGGGGGCAGAATGTAGCCGCCGCCAAATTTGAGCAGCATACGCCCGGCGGGCCACGACTCTTCGCCGCTCATCACGCGGGGCTCAGCGCCGATGCGCGCGGCGCTCTGCACCTCCGGTATCTCCATCAGCGCCTGCACCACCTCGCCCACGGTCTGGGGCTGTGCTGCTTCCATCACAGGACGCACGCCCTCGCCGATATAGTAGTCCGCAGGCGTGTGAATGCAGGCCAGTGGGAATCCGAGCAGCTTCGCCGTGTCGGGCCCCATGCGCGCCGTATCTTCGAGGTCCTGCAATTTGCCCTCGATATTCCGGTTGATGCACTCTTCCGCCTCGGCGCGGGGCACTCCTTCACCGGCCAAGAAATCAATAGCTACCGGCATGAAGTCATGGACCAGAGAGATCGCAACGCCGATCCCGGTGGTGTGGTGGGCGATCACGGCATCGATCTTAGTGCCTTTGCTGCGCAAGCGGTCGGCGAGCAGCAGTTCGTCTATGCCGATGTTGATGCCCAGCAGGATCGTCTCCAGCTCCACGTCGTCCGGCCCGTTGACGATGCGCACGTCGCCAAAGGGATTGCGAAAGCGTTCCTGGTCGTAGTAGGGCTGCTGCCAGGCGGGCAGGGCCTCATGCTCCGCGCGCCGCTGCGCCATCTGCCGTTTGAGCGCGGCCGCGCCGCGCACGTCAAGCTCAATGCCGAGCTGTATTGAAGTCTCGTAAAGGTCTCGTAGAGTCATTCTAGACTTTTCTCCTATAGAGCGTATGCGGCAAGTATAGCACACTGCGTAACTACCAGCCGCCACAATCACGTTCAATGCCCAAATGCGGCATAATTGTAACCTCAGCGCCATTCCCCTGGAAGTGCACTGCTATACCCTAACTATGCTTGTGCCGGGCTTTCAATCGCCGGCCCCCTTACCTTGGGCGGGCACAGTATAATTTGATGCAGCGGCACGCAGCGCATTTGGCAGGAAGTCCAATACGACGATGAGCACAAATTCAATTCTTGACATTGCTATTGTCGGCGGCGGCATCGTCGGCCTATCCACGGCGCGTACCCTTGCCGAGCGCTACAGTGGCTTGGGCATCGCCGTCTTCGAAAAAGAATTGGACGTTGCCCAGCACCAGACCGGCCACAACAGCGGCGTGATCCACTCCGGTATCTACTACCGTCCCGGCTCGCTCCGTGCGCGGATGGCCGTGGAAGGATCCAAGCGCATGATGTCCTTCTGCACGGAGCACGGCATTCCCTTCGACCGCTGCGGCAAAGTGATCGTGGCTACGGCGAAATCGCAGATCCCGGCCTTGGAAGAGTTAGCGCGCCGCGGCGACGCCAATGGCGTGCCGGATGTGCGCATGATTGGCCCCGATGAACTGGCGGAACTCGAGCCGCATGCCACGGGCATACAAGCGCTCCACGTGCCGAGCGCCGGTATCGTCAACTATAGCCTCGTAGCGCAGATGTACCGCAAGTTATTCGAACAAGCAGGCGGCCAGGTGCGCACCGGCGGTGAAGTCTTCGCCATTGTAGAAGAACCGAACGCGCTGCGATTGGAGACGGCGCACGGTGACGTGCGGAGTAGGCACGTCATCGCCTGCGGCGGCTTGTTCGCAGACCGCGTCAGCATTTCCGCCGGTCTGAAACCGCCGCTCAAGACCGCGCCCTTTCGCGGCGAGTACTATGAACTCGTGCCGGACAAGCGATTCTTGGTTCGCAATCTCATCTACCCCGTATCAAATCCCGCGTTCCCCTTTCTCGGCGTTCACTTCACGCGGCGCATCAATGGCGCCATCGAAGTCGGGCCAAATGCAGTGTTCGCCCTAAAGCGCCAGGGCTATCGTTGGCGCGACGTCAGTATCCGCGACACGCTCGACATCTTGGGCTACGCGGGTTTCTGGCGCATGGCGGCGCGCTACTGGCGCACCGCCCTTGGGGAAATGTACCGTTCGCTGCACAAAGAGGCCATGGTGAAGGAGTTGCAGAAGCTCGTGCCCGCCGTCACGGGCCAAGACTTGGTGCGGGCCGGATCGGGCGTACGCGCGCAGGCGCTAGACCGGCAAGGGAGGCTTATAGAAGACTTCCACATTGTGCAGCAACCGCGTATGATCCACGTCCTCAATGCACCCTCTCCGGCAGCGACAGCCTCGCTTCGCATTGGAGAGTCTGTGGCGGACATGGCGGCAAAGTGGCTGGAACCAAGCACATGAATTACAGGAGTTGCAGATAGACGGCGCCGGCCGCGGTCAAGTTGCGCTGCCGCCGAAGTTTCCGAGAGGTTTCCCCACGCTTCCGGCTTTAGACATATGGACAACTAATGGAAACAGCATCCGCACCAATCACATCCACGTTGCCGCGAAAGTTGGGAAAGCGGTATACTGGTTTGAGTAGCAGTTTAGCCTACCTTGTTAAAGTGCGTGGTAGGCCCAAAGAACTTGTGTAGTAGCAGTGTACCTGGCCGCTAATGGGTACAGGAGTGCAGAAGGGGTCGTGATCGTATGGCCGTGGCGAGTCTGAAAGATTTGTTTGACGCAGGCGTGCATTTTGGGCATCCGACCAATCGGTGGAATCCTAAAATGAAACCCTATATCTACATGGCGCGCAGCAAGATTCACATCATTAACCTTGAAAAGAGCGCAAGCGGACTCCAGGAAGCTTACGATTTTGCCCGCGACCTTGCGCTGCATAACCGCGAAATCTTATTTGTCGGCACGAAGAAGCAGGCCCAGGACATTGTCGAACAAGAGGCCTCCCGTGTGGGTATGCCGTTTGTCAACCAACGCTGGCTGGGAGGCATGCTGACGAATTACGCCACGATCAGCCGTCGCCTGTCGAAAATGAAAGAGATGGAATCCGAACAGGCAAACGACGCCTGGCGGAGTTTCTCGAAAAAAGAGATCGGCCGCCTCCAAGACCGTTTGGCAAAACTGCAGCGTTTCTTTAATGGCATTCGGGATATGCACCGCATTCCCTCTGCCCTTTACGTCGTAGACACTGTGCGCGAGCACATTGCAGTGGCAGAGGCGCAGAAACTTGGCATTCCCGTTATCGCTTTGCTCGATACGAATTGCGATCCCGATCTGGTGGACTACTCTATTCCAGGTAACGATGATGCAATCAAGTCTATTCGTCTCGTCACACATCTGATAGCTGATGCCGTTAATAGCGGTAATCAACTGCGCACAGCCAAGACTTCTGAGCAAGAAGCCGAGGAAGCAATTGAGGCGGTGGCTGCCGATCCCGACGCCGAGGTCGACGACCGGGCTGATAAGGACACCGCTGAATAAGATGCGAACGAGACCGTTTCTTGAAAGTGACGCGACTACGAAGAGGGAGTTAGATACGAAGCAATGGCAACGGTGACGATCGCGGACATTAAGTCGCTGCGCGAGGAAACCGGCGCAGGCATTATGGACTGTAAGCGAGCACTTGAGGATGCAAACGGCGACCACAAGGGTGCTAAGAAGATTCTCGACGAGCAGGGCCTGGCGAAGGCGGAGAAACGCGCCGGCAGGGAGGCATCGCAGGGCTTGGTGCACTCCTACATCCATGGCAACGGACGCGTCGGTGTGCTCGTTGAGGTGAACTGCGAGACGGACTTTGTGGCCCGCACCGATGAGTTTCAGCACCTCGTACATGAGATCGCGCTGCACGTTGCCGGCATGAGCCCGGAGTTCATAAGCGAAGAAGAGCTGCCGGAAGGTTATGAGGGCAACTCTGAAGAGACGGTGCTGCTGGCCCAGCCGTTCGTGCGCGATCCATCGCTCACTGTTGCGGACCTCATTAAGCAGACCATTGCAAAGACCGGCGAGAATATTGTCGTTCGGCGCTTCTGTCGCTACGAGCGAGGCCTGTAGGAAGCACGCGGCAAGAGCGTGACTTCTTCCATTCTCGCTGGAGACCCACCGTTGCACGAGCAGAGAGGATCCATGGCTAAGCTCCGCTATAGGCGCGTGCTGCTCAAGATCGGCGGCGAAGCGCTTATGGGAAAGGGAAAAGGCGAGTATGGCATAAATCTTGGTATTGCGCGCAACATCGCCAAGCAGATTGCCTCTGCCCGACGCCTTGGAACGCAGATCGGGGTCGTTATCGGTGGCGGCAATATCTGGCGCGGTGAGTTGGCAGCAGACCAGGGAATGGACCGCGCAACCGCCGACTACATGGGCATGCTGGCTACCGTCATAAACGCCTTGGCGCTCCAGGACGCCCTCTCGAGGGAAGGCCTGGATGCCCGCGTCCAAACGGCCATTGAGATGCGAGAAGTAGCCGAACCATACGTCCGTGCGCGCGCAATCGACCATCTGGAAAACAATCGAGTCGTCGTCTTCAGCGCGGGCACTGGGAACCCCTTCTTCACAACCGACTCCGCGGGTGCCCTGCGCGCCATGGAGATCAACGCGGAAGTGCTGATAAAGGCCACGAAGGTCGACGGCGCGTACGACAGCGATCCAATTGATAATCCCCAAGCCAAGAAATTCGATTACCTTACCTACCTCGATGCTCTCAACATGGGTCTGAGGGTGATGGATAGCACGGCAATCTCACTCTGCATGGAGAATAGCCTCCCGATTGTGGTGTTCAAGCTGGAACATCCCGGTGCATTGGAGAAGTTGCTGCAAGGGGAACCAGTAGGAACCCTGATAGGAGAGAGGGACGATGTTGGAGCCAATTCTTGAGGACACGGAAATTGCGATGGGTCTTGCCACGGAGGCATTGCAGCGCGATATTGCCCGCATCCGTACCGGTAGGGCATCTACGGCACTTGTTGAGGATATCCTCGTCGAATACTACGGCACGGAATTGCCCCTTAACCAAGTAGCCACCGTCATTGTTCCGGAGGCCCGGCTCATCGTCATTCAACCGTGGGACAAGGCATCTATCCCCGCGATCGAGCGAGCAATCCTCAAATCGGAGCTCGGCATCACCCCTACAAACGACGGCACGGTCATCCGCATTGCTTTGCCCCAACCGACGGCAGAAAGGCGCCAGGAGTTGGCTAAGCTGGTCCGTCAGCGGGCCGAAGAAGCCCGGGTTGCCATCCGCAATAGCCGTCGCTCCGCACAAGACGCACTACGCAAGCAACAGAAGAATAGCAGTGTCTCTGAGGATGACCTCCGCCGGGCGCAAGGCGACTTGCAGAAGCTCACCGACTCTGAAATCGAACGGGTTGACGCAGTGCTCGCCGAAAAAGAGCAGGAGATATTGACCATCTAACTATGGAGCCAACCCCACCTAAATCGCTGGAGACAGCTCCCGAAGAAGCAGAGACTTTTCCGCCTCTGCCCATTACGCCCGTCCACGTTGGCATCGTGATGGATGGCAATGGGCGTTGGGCCGCGCAGCGGGGCCTCCCGCGCTTGGAGGGCCACCGCGCCGGTGCGCGCTGCGTGCGCGAAGTGGCTGAGGCAGCAATTGACTTCGGTGTCGAGATCCTCACGCTCTATGCCTTCTCAACGGAGAATTGGGCGCGTCCCGAAGAGGAAGTCACCGGGCTCATGACACTGCTCGAAGAAACCATTGAGCGTGAACAAGGTGCGATCGTCGAAAATCAGATTCAGGTCCGCTCCATCGGACGGCGTGACGCCGTACCTTCATCGTTGCAGGTTGCCATCGATCAGCTTCAGGAGGCGACGCGCGACAATGATCGCCTAACGATCAACTTCGGCTTCAACTACGGCGGTCGCGGCGAAATCGTCGATGCCGTCCGGGAGATCGTCGCAAAAGGGGTGCCTGCTTCCCTCATTTCGGAAGAAACAATCGCGCAGCACCTCTACACGCGTAATCTTCCCGACCCTGATCTCGTGATCCGCACGGCCGGCGAAATGCGGCTATCCAACTTCCTGCTCTGGCAAGCTGCGTACGCCGAATACTACGCCGCGCAGGTCTTCTGGCCCGACTTTGGGCGCAAAGAGTTCTACGCCGCTCTCGCGAATTACAGCCGCCGCGAACGCAAGTTCGGCGGCCTCGCTCCGAGCGAAGGCCTTACTAACAGCCAGAATGGCAAAGCAAAACAGTAAGCGCGGCGAATCAAGCCGCGTATTACAACGTGCTCGCTGGCAGGAATTTGCGACTCGCGCTCTTTCCTCGGTTGTCTACGCGCCCCTCTTGCTTGCGTTAGCATATTTTGGCAATCCCTGGCTGCTGTTCGGGATGCTCGCTCTCGGCGGCCTTGCCCTTTGGGAGTATTTCCACCTCGTACGCGGCATGGGGTTTGCCGTACACCGCATCACTGCCGGTGCGCTAGCGCTCGGCTTCTTCCTGTGGCCGTACAGCTTGATTTGGGCGGGTTACGCGGAGCTGGTTGTACTGCCGCCACTCTTCTTTACGGTGATCGTACTTTGCTCGCTTTGGGTATTGCTGCTGCCCCGGTCGAGCGATCATGCCCAAACATTTACGGGCTGGGCGATGGCAGTCGCCGGTGCGATGTACATCGGCTGGCTGCTAGGACACACAGTCGCCCTCCGCGACTACATCTATGTGCAAGGAGAACTGTGGCTGATTTTCGCCCTTGTCGTCACTTGGGCCTACGATACGGGAGCGTATCTTGTAGGGAAGAGCATCGGCCGCCGCCGCACCTTCCAACACCTCAGTGCGGGCAAGACCCTGGAAGGCACGTTGGGCGGCGCGTTCATCGCGGTCATGGTCGCGGCGCTCTACGCGCAATTCACCCCATTCCCGCTTAGCCCGATTCTTGCCGGCCTCGTCGGTCTTGGCGTTGCGGTAGTAGCGCAACTCGGCGATCTTGTGGAATCGCTCCTCAAGCGTGGGGCGGGCACTAAGGAATCCGGCACCCTCATCCCCGGCCACGGCGGCATCCTGGACCGCATCGATAGCTTGCTATTCACGGGGCCGTTTATGTTCTACACGGCCCTAATTTGGGCCAGCCTGCAACTGGGATCACAGTAGGGCGCAGGCGCAATGAAGGCATCATTGGTGATCCGTTCATGCTTCGACGGGGACTTGGCGTAGCCACCTCAGCACGAACGGTTGGGCTTTTCCCAAGTGGAATTGCCGAACGAATACTACTACGTAGCAATCAGGGCAAGAAAATTCATGAAGGTGTACTTCACCTATTTCTCTAAACCAGCCAATGAATGAAACTAGCTGTTGAAAGAAAAGCAATCCATAAATCGGAATAGATACGAAACCGTTCGCCCTGAGCCTGTCGAAGGGTAAACGGCGTTCTTGGAAGCCTGAGATCACTACCGGGATTCAATTTAAAGTGAGTAGTAATGGCTTTCTGGCTCTACATGCTCAAGTGCGCTGATGATTCCTACTACATCGGTCATTCGGATGACCTAGAGGCCCGCCTTGCCCAACATGCTTCTGGATCAGGTGATTCCTACACGACCACAAGGCGACCAGTTCAACTGGTCTACGCCGCGGAATTCCCCAGTCGTGAGGAAGCAATTACCCTAGAGAGACAGATTAAGGGCTGGTCACGCAAGAAGAAAGAGGCATTGTGCCGAGACGATTGGGAGGAGATTTCGCGGTTGGCGAGAAGTCGGGGTTCTTCGTCGGAACAAGAGTCCGATTAGAGTAGCAACGGGATCGCTTTCGTTTCCGTTCATGCTTCGACCCTTCGTCAAGCTCAGGACAGGCAGGCTCAGCACGAACGGTTTCAAGTCTCTTCTGATTCATGGATTACCTATATTTCAACGGCTAGTTTAGAGAAAAGGGCGAAGTGCACCTTCGCCAATTGTCTTGCCATAATTGCTAAGTAGGGGTATTCGTCCGACAATTACATTTAGGGGATAGCCCAACCGTTCGCCCTGAGCCTGTCGAAGGGTGAGCGGGAGATTCGCTGGAATGGGCTCTTTCTAGCGGCTACCCGTCATACGAGAGAGCCAATCGCACTCTAAACCGTTTACCGCTACGCCCATATTGGGCTTGAATGAGTTACGGCGCTCATGTCGCCCACTCCAGACGGCCCAGCCAATAGAACGCGCCCCGCCTACTCGCCGACGGCCATTTCTACTACCGCCCGGCCGTCTTCCTCCACCCACACACCGCAGGGGCCGCCCCGCTCGCTGGTGCCAAGGTCTACAACGCTTCCATCCATGCGCAGCACCGGATGGTAGTACTTGGAGACTTTCTCCGCGCTGCCCATGATGTAGTGGCCGATGAGCGAGCGGCGAAAACGGTCGGCGGTCGCGTTTGGAAAGCTGCCGTGGATCAGTTGGCCGTTGAAGTAAAGCACGTCGCCGGCATCCATGAGTACCGGTACGGTCTGCACTTGCTCCGGCAGCGGCACGGTGACGTCCGTGAAGCTCTGGGCCGTGTCCGCCTCCTCTGTGCAAAGCTCCGGCAACATGTGGCTGCCCGGCACCACCTGCAAACAGCCATTCTCTTCGTCGCAGTCGTCGAGCGCGAGCCAGGCGGCCATGCAGGTACCGGGTTGCACCTGCAAGTAGAACTGGTCCTGGTGCAGAGCCTGTCCCCGCGCGCCCGGCGGCTTGAAGTAGATCATGCTCTGTACGGCGAAGGGGTCCCCTCCCAAGAGCGCCGCCAGACCATCGCGAAAGCGCGGGTCCAACATCCATTTCAGACTAAGGTCGTCCCAGCGATGCATGTGGATCATGCGAGGGAACTTCCTCAAGGGATCAGCCGCTGGGTCGCCGTTCGGTACATCCACGCCGGCAGCATCACCTTTGTACGTGCCATTTTGCCGCAAGTACATATAGTGATCGGTGAGCGCTGATACCTCTTCCGGTGAGAACAATCCCCGCGCTACCGTATACCCGCTCTGCTCAAAGGAATCCTTGAATGCTTGATCGAACATCGCCGTGTTCCTTCCGTCTGCGATAGATCGCCTCGTTGTGCGGATTCTGTTCCGTACGTCGTGCCTATCTGGAATAGTGAGTGTTGCGGCTCCTCTTGCGCCAATTCAAGCCGTGAGTGCGACTATTCACTCTCCATAGTTTACTCCAGCCCCGTTCGTGAAACCATACCCACGCGCCGTCGCTTTCTGTGAATCTGTGCTGCTGCATGTTGCTGATAGAAAACGTACAATAGTTTGCAGATAGCGGGAGTAACACGGGAGTAACAAATCTATGGCAAAACTACCGGCAGACTATCGCCTCGTTTGGGGAGACCTGCACATTCATTCGTACTTTTCCTCGTGCTACTGGGGCGAGGAGACGCTTCCCGACGGCTTCGACGGCTCGCCCGCCGACTGCTACCGCTACGCCCGCGACGTGGCGGGCATGGACTTTGGCGCCGTGACAGATCATACGTGGTCGGGCAACGGCAGGATGCTGGTGGAGGACGAGTGGGCGGAGATTCTGGCCGCTAATCGCCAATACCACGAGCCGGACCGTTTTGTATCGATCCCTGCGTATGAGTGGAATGCGCCCAAAGACCGGCAGTGGGGACACCGCAACACATTATTCAACCATGACGAGCCGCCAATCCTGCGCAGCGGCTCGGAAGTAACAGAGCTTTCCCAACTCTGGCAGCAGCTAGCAGAGTTGCCGTACGCCTCCCTCAGTATTCCGCACCACCTCGCCCGCGACGCTACCCCATACGATTGGTCGCAGCACAGCGCGGACTGGGAGCCGGTGGTAGAAATTACCTCGCTCTGGGGCAACTATGAGTACCAAGGCAACCCGCACGAGTGCGACCCAAACTGGTCGCCGAGCGCAACCGGCAGCTTCCTGCAGGACGGCCTCGCCAAGGCGAACCGCGTGGGCGTCATCGGCGGCGGGGATAACCACACCGGTCATGCCGGCGGACACTACTTCAACACGCAGCAGCCAAATGTGACGAACTCCCAGCGCCTCAACCGACTAAGCCGATTCCGCATGAACGCCCTGGGCACGGGTATCGGCGGACTGTATGTCAAGGAATTCACGCGGGAGGGTATCTTCGAGGCGCTGCGCGCCCGGCGCTGCGTTGCGGCTTCAGGCCGTAAGATCGCGCTCTGGACGGAGACCAATGGCCTGCCGATGGGCGCGGAAGGGCCTGCGCTCGATGATAATCCGCGCACAGTCTCTTATGTCGTTTCCGGGAGCGAGCGTCTTCAAAGCGTCACCCTAGTGCGCAACGGCGTGGACGTGCAACGCTTCTTCGGCGACGATTACTACCACGAGGGTGTTTTCGAGGATTCCGACCCGCTGGATGTGCTGCTCCGCCTTTCGCCAAGCGCCAGCAACGGAAACGGCGAGAACTGGGTCTACTACTACGTGCGCGCGGTGCAGGAGGACGGCCGTACGGCGTGGTCGAGCCCCGTCTGGTTTCCGGTTTCCGGCTAAGCGGACGACGTTTTGAGAATCAGTAGCCGTTCGTGCTGAGCTTGACGAAGGGTCGAAGTACGTGCGGTAAGCCGGCTGGAAGAGACTTAGGCGCTTCGCCCCGTATGCGCAGACCGTGCAAAGTCCTGTTACGCCCTTTTGCTTGAGTTGTTGCGGAGATTCATGCAGCGTAGAATGGTGGTAACCTCCGCGTTTTGCAGGCGGTTTCAACGGCGGTCAGACAAGCGCCGGACCAAAGGGACGCGCAAGGCGCCGACTGCGTAAGGGAACGCTCCATGGTCGAAACACCAGCAGATGAATCCGAAACCGTAGCGGACTCAGTCTTTTCTCCGGTTCGTAACCTGATCATGCCCACGCTGGAGCTTCCTGACGACTTTACCTTCAACACTCGGTTGAAGCTGGAGGGATCGGAATTCCTCGCGCTCCTACCACCCGATAAGGTTCCGGTAGCGTTTCTCGATCCGCAATACCGCGGCTTGCTGGACAAGATGTCCTACGGCAACGAGGGGCGGAGCAGAAACAAGGGCCGATCCTCGCTCCGGCAGATGGACGACGAGAAAATCGCTTCATTCGTCCGGGGCATTGACCGCGCCCTCATGCCAAGCGGCCACCTGTTCCTGTGGATGGATAAATTCCACCTTTGCACGGGCTTTACTCATTGGCTCGCGGATACGAAACTTGCGGTGGTAGACCTCGTTACGTGGGATAAGGGCCGCATCGGCATGGGCTACCGCACTCGACGAAAAAGCGAATATGTGGTTGTCCTGCAAAAAACGCCGCGCCGCGCCAAGGGGGTATGGAAGATCCACAACATACCTGACGTGTGGGATGAGACGGTGCCGCGTGATGCAGTGACCCACCGCAAGCCGATAGAGTTGCAAGGGGCACTCCTGGCGGCGGTCACTAATCCGGGAGACGTGGTGATCGATCCGGCAGCGGGTAGCTTCTCCGTGCTGGAAGCCTGCCAGCAGCGCAATCGCGTCTTTCTCGGTTGCGATATTGAAGGCTGAAGGAATTCAGCGCGAAAAACGGGCTAAAGCGTTGCGGCGCTTTTTTTACACACGTGCAATACATAGAGGCGAAAGAAGATGAGCTCAGAACCAATTCGTGTCGGCATTGTCGGGGCGGGCGCGAATACGCGCGACCGACATATCCCCGGCCTGCAAGCCATTGCGGGTGTAGAGATCGTCAGCGTCTGCAATCGCAGCGCGGAATCCAGTGGCCGCGCGGCGGAGCAGTTTGGTATACCGACCACGTATGCGCAATGGAACGAGCTTGTTGACGCGCCGGACACCAACGCCATCGTCATCGGCACCTGGCCGTACCTTCACTGCCAGGCAACGCTCGCGGCGCTGGCAGCCGGGAAGCACGTGCTGTGCGAGGCGCGGATGGCCATGAATGCCACGGAAGCCTGGGAGATGTACGACGCGGCTCAGGCTAACCCGCACCTCGTGGTGCAAATCGTGCCGTCTCCAATGACACTCCGGGTGGACGCTACCCTGCAGCGCCTCATCGCCAGCGGCTACCTTGGCGACCTGCTTGCGATTGAGGTTCGTGTGGGAGGTGACTTCCTGGATGCTGCCGCCCCCCTCCACTGGCGGCAGGACTTCGATCTGAGCGGCTTCAATATCATGAGCATGGGCATCTGGTACGAAGCGCTCTTGCGCTGGGTGGGCGAGGCCACCCGTGTGCAGGCGATGGGAAAGACGTTTACGCCGATGCGTACGGATGACAGCGGTTCACTGCGCGCCGTGCGCGTGCCCGAACACGTTGACGTGGTGGCCGACATGGCCTGCGGCGCGCAACTGCACATGCAGGTTTCCAGCGTTACCGGACTGGCCGGCGCGCCTGAAGCCTTTCTCTTCGGAAGCGAAGGCACCTTGCGCGTCGCTGCCGATACGCTTTACGGCGGCAAGCGCGGCGATGCCGATCTGCAAGAGATCCCCATCCCGGCAGAGGAAGCCGGCGGTTGGCGCGTGGAGGAAGAGTTTATCAATGCTATTCGCGGCCAGGAGAAGGTCACCCACACCACACCCTTGTCCGGTGTGAAGTACATGGAGTTCACCGAGGCAGTCACCCGCAGCATGCAGACCGGTCAGGCGATTGCCCTGCCGCTCTAAGAGGGCTTATAGGGTATCCCAACGAATTGGCCGCGCATTCTCCCCTTCTCTTGAGAGATTCGTGCCTGGCTAGCGGTGGATTACTTCCTCTCCTCGAGGGAGTGTACAGACTGGGGACATAGGTAACAGTTGTTCGGGGACATGGGTTACACATTTTGCTCCCTGAGATCTATGGATGTTATAGGTTGGTCCGAGAAGAAAACGTTCAAGACGACACAATGCGCTCGTGTTCAACCCGTTTGCTTGTGCCGGGGCCACAACCTTTTTGCACAACGACATTGACTGTATTAATCTTCCATGGCATGGTCATTCTCTTCTACAAAAACCCTATGTCTCATGGTGTAACCTATGTGCCCGGTCTATACAAGGGAGAGGGCTGGGGTGAGGGTGAATCTTGGGACTTTCGCGCGGATGTTACAAGGATTATATGTGGAAATTCCCCGGTAGCGCGGGGGCTTGTCCCCCGCTCTTGGAGTCTAAATTGAATCTACCTGGCGCGAACTTGATTTTCATGACTATCAGCCAAGTAGTCCCGCGCCTACAAAATCCCGTGGCGCTCGAAAACTGTGCGCATGCGTTCGCCGGCGGCAAGCTCGGCGCGCACAGTGTTTTCGCCTTGCACCTTCTCCTCAGCGGGCTGTAGCACCGCCTCGATGTGTTGCTGTGGAATCACCGCCGCGCCGTCATAGTCGGCCAGGATGTAGTCGCCGGGGTGCACGAGCACGCCGCCGCACGTAATCGGCACGTTGTGGGCAATAGCTTCGGCGCGTCCGGCGGCGTCTGCGGCGCAGAAGCCCGCGGCAAAGACGGGGTAGGGCATCGCCATGATCTTGTCGGTGTCCCGCACCGGGCCGTCGATCACCGCGCCAGTCGCGCCGCGTGCCTGGGCGCACGTGGAGAAGAGTTCGCCCCAAAGCGCGCACGGCGGTGCATCGCCAAGCGCGGCGACGTACACCTCACCCGGCCGCAAGCTATCCATGGCCTCGATCTCCATGTAGTGGTATTCCTCCTGCGAGGGAATCCGCTCGGCCGGTCGGAAGTGGATGGGATGAGCGCGGCCCACGATCCGCGCCTCGGGATAAAGCGGCCTTACGCGCTCCGCCATCACCTGGTGCCGCAAGTCGAGGGCATCCAGCGCATCGGAAATCACGGCCACGTACACGTGCTGTAAACGCTCAAGAAAGGGATTTGGAGGTGAGGCGGCGGACATAGTGCTGTGCTCCTTTCGGAATAGCGCGACTGCAGGGCATTTTGCCTATCATAGTTTGCCGGGGCGTCCACTAGTGGACGCGCGCTGCCGGCACGTCTGGTCTTGGTCGAGCTTGTCTGTTCTGGGATCGTTTGGCCGTTCGGGTTGAGCATGCCTGTTCAGATCTCACCTGCCCTCTTGTGC
This sequence comes from Chloroflexota bacterium, assembly GCA_965216245.1. Lineage (GTDB taxonomy): Bacteria > Chloroflexota > UBA11872 > VXOZ01 > VXOZ01 > VXOZ01. The sequence continues at coordinate 2,013,205 of OZ244145.1, read as the reverse complement.
TGAGTGTGCCTCTCCTGAGCGTGACGAAGAGTCGCAGTACGAACGGAGTGCAAGTGAGCGCAGCGTTGTCGTGAAGAGGGGACGTTATCATTCCTCTTCACCCTTCGGCGAAGCTCAGGGCGAACGGGAGGGTACTCGCCGGCCTACAGCCGTTCGTACTCAGCGCTGCAACGGGCTAAACACACGCTCTCTCAAAGTACAAACAGGTATGTCCAAATGCGCGTCCTCTATGGAGATAGAGTCTGCCCCCTGCGCGCCGCTTCTCGCGCGATGAGCACCGCGCGGGTTGAGTCGATTGCGTCCTGAGCGGTTGCGATGATGGGCGCTTCGCCCCGGATGCGGCGCACGAGGTCTTGACCGCTCGAATCCGGACGGTTGCGGCCGAATTGGACGTGCACGCGGGGTTCCTCGTGCCGCCAGTAGAGCAAGTCGCTGAAGTGCAGGCTGCGCACTTCGGCGGCGCCTTCGGTGCCCGTGAGGAAGAAGCGGCAGTCCCAGGGCGTCGTGCGGGGCGTCAGCCAGTCCGCCTCCATTGAGGCGACAATGCCGGAATCCATGGCGAACATGGCGTGCGCAATGTCGTTGAAGCCCGGATACTGCCGCCAGCGGCGCTGCGATTGATGGGCTGTCACCGATTGCACTGAAGCGCCGGAATACCAGCGCATCAGATCGATGTCATGAATCATAAGGTCGAGGATTGGCCCGCCTTCTTTGCTTTCCTCCACCATCCACGGCTCGCGCTCGGCCAAGGCAAACTCATGCGGCCGGGTGGCGACGCACCCGGCAATCTCGCCAAGGAAGCCCGATTCTACCAACTCCTTGAGACGCGCAAACGGGGGGGCGAACCGCTCGGTAACCATCATCTGCAATTCGGAGGTGCTCGACTTTAGGGCTTCCTCAACGCGCGCCAAGTCCTCAAGCTCGATGACCATCGGCTTGTCCACCAGCACGTGCACATTCCGTTCCAGGCAGGACAATATCGCTTCCGCCTTTTCGTGGTGCGCATTGCAAACCGTGGCGAGGTCCGGCCGCAGCGCGTCCAGCATCTCCACATGGTCGGCGTAAATCGGCACGCTGTACTGTTGGGAAACTTCGTCCCGGCGCGCCGGGTCGCTCTCGGCGATGCCAACGAGCTCCGTGTCTCCCGCGGCCAGGATCTCCTGAATGGACCCAGGACCATGTATATGAATGCCAATAGCGGCAAAGCGCAGTTGCATTTCTTTTCTCCATGTCTATTGCGTTGATTGAAAGATGCACCCAAGAGCGGGGGACAAGCCCCCGTGCTACACGGATAGGAGCCACTCTGTCCGTCATTCCCGCGAAAGCGGGAAACCATCTTTGCCTTCGCAGGGTAGCAAGACTACCTTCGTATACCGTAAGTCCTCATTTCAATCCCCGTATTGCGCGAGCCTAGTCCCCTAGCTTGCGCGGAAGTAATGTATATGGGGCGCTCACCGCGCAGGCGGCCTCTGCGGGCAAATCGCCCGTCCCTCTGCAATCGACTCATACGCTGCTTCTACGAGATAAAGCGTGCGCAGATTGTCGGCGCCGCTATTCATCGGCTCGCGGTCTTCTTGAATAGCTGCGAAAAGCTCGGCCATTGGGCCCACCATCGCGTCCGGTATCCACTTGCCCTGCAACTCCGGTTCGATCCACGCATCACCGTACCGCTCGCTGCGGTAAGAGAGTGTATCCTCACGGCCATAGGGAAAATTGTAGAATACCCCTAGCGTCCCCTTAGCGACGCCCGCCGTCCCTTCGAAGCGATAGGTAGCATGGGTATCGTCGTCCCAGATACCGGCGTGGTTCAGCAGCAGGCCGTGCGCGCCGCCGGGCCAGGCCAGCGTAATCACTGCCGAGGTCTCGCCTTTGATGCGCTCGTCGCCTGCATGAAAACCAGCAGCGAAAATCCACTCCGGCTCGCCCAGGATGAACCGCACGATATCCAGGAAATGTATAGCGTCTTCGACGATCAGCACGCGCGGGCGATTCCACAGCCACGGCCACAACTCCCAGCGCAAAGGACCGACCCGATCGATTTGGACGTAGGTTAGGTCGCCAAGGTCGCCCCGCTGCTTGAGGGCGTAGACGGACCGGAAAGCCTGATCCCAGCGTCCGTTCTGGTTCACCGCCAAGCGCACGTCCGCACTAGCGGCGGCGCGCACCATGTCTTCCGCCTTAGCAATATCATAGGTAAGGGGCTTCTGGCAGAGGACGTGCTTACCGGCGGCAATCGCTGCATCCACGAGCGGCGGATGGCTGATTGTGGGCGTCGCTATGTCCACCACGTCAACCTGAGGCGAGCCCAAGAGCGCTTCCAAGGAAGGAAAGGCCGTTGTATTGAAGTCAGACGCCAGCGCTTCCGCCTTGGTCGCATCGGCGTCGTAGATCCCCACGACATGGAAACCGGCACTGCGATAGGCCGGCAGGTGCCCGGCGCGCGCTATGCTGCCCGCTCCTACCACGCCGATTCCGTAATCGCATTTCGGTGGGAGATGGGGCAAGTAGTCAAGCGGCTCAGGTGCAGGGGTCATGGCGCTATCCTTAGAATTCCGATCATGGCATGGGTGTCACGCTGTGCACGTAGCCGCCGTCCACGCAGAGAATCTGTCCGGTAATGTAGTCAGCCTGCGGCGAGGCGAGGAATACGACGGCATCGGCAATATCCGCCGCCAGTCCCATGCGCGCGCGGGGGGCGCGGCGAATCCACGCCTCCTCGCCCTGCGGCGAGGCAGGCCACCCCGGTGTTGAGACCGCGCCTGCGGCAATGCAATTTACCGTGATCCCTTGCGGGCCGAACTCGACCGCCAGCGCTTGCGTCAACGTGTTGAGCGCGCCTTTCGCCACGGTGTAGGCGGTGGTGCGGCGCTGAAAAACCAAGCTGTGTGATGAGCTTATATTTACGATACGGCCTCCCATTTGCAGCATTCGGCCTTCCGACTGCTGCAGCCGTCCGTTCGGCTGCTGCGCAAGCATGATCTTCAAGGCTGCCTGTGTGCAGTGTACGACGCCATCCAGATTCACCGCAAAGACCCGCCGCCAAGCGTCGAGGGGATAGTCGGCGAAGGATCCCTGGTGGCCGATGCCGATAGCAGCGTTGTTGACCAGAATGTCCAATCTGCCGAAGTGCGCCTGCAACTCCTGGACCATGCCTTCCACGGCGGCCCGGTCGCTCACGTCGGCGTGGAGCGGCAACGCTCTTCGCCCTGCCGCTGCGATGGCTGCGCCGGTGGCATCTGCGCCCGCCCGGTCGGTGTGGTAGTTGACACCCACGTCTGCTCCAGCGGTTGCAAGCGCGATTGCGATTGCTTGACCGATCCCCTTGGAAGCGCCGGTAACTAAGGCAACGGTTCCGTCCAGCGCCATCATCCCCTTGCTCTTCTCCAGTCACGCAGTATGCAACCGCGATGCAGTTTGCAATTCTGTTGACGGGTGCGGCTTCTGCAGTCTTCCCTGCGGTCGATGCGTATTTCCCGTTGCCGCGACGCAGGTTGCAAACCTGCGCTACCGGTCGACACTTCACCAGTCTTCCACGCTGTCGATGCATATTTGCCGTTGCCGCGACGCAGGTTACAAACCTGCGCTACCGGTCTACACTTTTCAAGTCTGCCCTGCCGTCGCTGGGTGCTTGCCGTTGCCGCAACGCAGGTTGCAAACCTGCGCTACCGGTCAACATTTCTTCAGACTTCCCTGCCGTCGATGCGCACTATCCGCTGCCGCGACGCAGGTTGCAAACCTGCGCTACCGGTCAACATTTCTTCAGACTTCCCTGCCGTCGATGCGCACTATCCGCTGCCGCGACACAGGTTGCAAACCTGCGCTACCGGTCAGAATGTTTCGGCTTGGCTTATAGCCAATGGGCTACCGGCCATAGGGTGGCCGACCGTGTAAACGTGGCATCGAGCAGAGCCTCGGTCTCCTTGATTGGATCGTGGCCGTAGCGCCGCAGAAACTCCTCCTCGATCTGCTCTTCCACCGCCGTTGGCGCGGCCAAAGGCAGGTTGACCCATGTGTTGCCACGGTCGGCACTCTCTCGCACCGCCAAGCAAAGCTCGTAGTCCCGCACGCCCCCTGCGACGCCGTACTGGGGCGGTGTCCCCTCTGTGATCGCTGTGTGGAAGCTAGTTAAGATATCCGCCTTGGACACGTCGTCGGGCGAGCCGATGCCGTATTCCACATAGGGATTGCGCCAAATTACCGGCGGATCGGTGGCGACGGAGAGAGATTCGAGAACCTTTTCGCCTGACTGTCCTGCATAGTGCTCCTGAATTGGGAAGGTTAGAGACGGACCCGCTGTGTATTGCACGAATAAGTCCCGGTTGAGGTAGCCTTTCGTGCCTTCGATCTCCCAGCCGTTCGGGAACGTGCGGTGTGAGGATGGAAAGACGCGCGGCGGCTTTTCAAATAGGCACGCCACGCCGTTGGCAAATTCGATAACGCCCGAATCCCATTTCAACGAGTTTTCGGGCTCTCCGCCGTAGGCAGTGTAGGGTTCGGTTGCAACCTCGCCACAATAGCCCAGCACGCGCGTGGCCGGCGCGCCGACCAGCGCCCGAATCCCACTAAAGCCGTGATATTGGCCCGTTTGGTACCAGAGCCGAGCGTGGGTGACGTCGCCCAGCAGACCGGCGTCGATAATCTGCCGTTTCAGCCGCTCCTTGGGCCAGAGCCAGACTTGCTCCGCCACTTCCCAGAGTACGCCGTTTTCCCGGCAGGTCTCAGCGATAACTGCGGCGTGGCGGCGCGTCAGGGCGACCGGAATTTCCGTAATTATGTGGCAGCCCTGGCGGGCGGCTGTGAGCGCCATGACAATGTGGGAGTCTTTCGGTGCCAGGCTGAGTACCACGTCCGGCTGCATGTCGGCATAGAGCGCGCGTACGTCGGCATACTGTCCCGGCACGCCGTATTGCGCGCCGACCTGAGCCAAAACGTCAGGACTGCGGTCGCAGATGGCGGCAAGCTCGTAGTGGTCTGTGAGCCGCGCAATCGTCCCCAAGAACTGCCGCGCCCGCGAGCCGGGGTCCGCGCCGACGCCGATTACGGCAATGCGGAGTCTGCGCATCGGAATGCGGAGTCTGCCCCCTTTCACGGAAGGTGTGCGCGCTGTCATGCGTTGCCCGTTTCTTCAAGGAACGCCGCATAGACTTGCAGCGGCTGCGAGAGATCCTCGTCAAGTTCCGTGACCACCAGCCGCGCCCGCGCCGTGCGCACGACGCCCGGTTCCAGCACGCCGCCAAAGAGCGAGAGATAGAGCGGATTATGCTTGTGGAAACGGTCCCGCGCATCGGGACTATCGTAGCCGCTGGATACGGCAAAGCAATCTTCCGGACGGGACATGAGTACGGCGGCGACACGCTGCCGGCGGTCGGCCTGGAAGCACACGGGAACCTTGTAGCGCCGCATCGGTGAGAAGCGGGCAATGTCCCGCCAGCGTCCGTCCACGCTTATGCCAACGGAATCTTCATCACGGGGATAAGCCAGCACGCCGCCGCGAAACACCGGGTTGACGTTTACCGGCGCAAGCTCCGCCTCGTCGCCAAAACGGCCCGGCTCATCCTCCAGCTCGAATCTATCGCGCGCCAGGTAGACGTGCGGCACGTGCGCCGGATCGAAGTAGCACGCCAGCAAAGCTTCAAAGTCGTGTGCGTCTGCGTTCGGCGTGACAGTGACGGTCATGTCAATCGTCGCCGGTTCCAATATCTCGTAGCGGATAGCCATTTCAGGGTGAGATGGGTCTTGCAATGCCCAACGCAATGTCACGCTGCTGTCGTCCGCCTCGATATGGCGCTCGCCCTGGCGTGGATTGCCGAGGTCGCTGTCCATGCCGGTGGCGCCCCCGCCCGCCGGATCGCGGTGCATGAAGCGGTAGAGATTGAGAATAGCGTAGAGCGGATGTACGAACTCAACGCCGGTGGCCTTGTGCACCAAGTGCGTCAGGCCGTGATGGGGAAACTCGTTGCCCGGGCGCAACGTGCCGCGTATCTCTGCCGTCTCGAACGCGTAGACCTTTTCCTCCGAGCGGTAGTCCAGCATAGCCATCTCCCTGCCGTTACTTTCGAGTCAATGAAGCCGGAGCAATCGCGTAATTAACAAGCCGTCATTCAGCGCAACTTGAGCATACCCAAGCGGTAAAACCCATGCACGTCAACGATATACGGGGCGAGCGCTCGCAGACATCCCCAGGCACCAGCTCGCGTTTCTAACAAAGTCATCTTAAAAATGAGATGGCCCCCGTCGGCCCATCTCGCCACACGCAAGCATCAGCATCTAAGGCTCCGGCAAGACCGCCGGAGCCTTAGAATCGCGCCTGTGTCCAGACCTACTGTTGAGCAACAGCCCCTTGATTGGACAAGAGCAATTGGACTAGGACATAGCGGCGTCGAAGAGCGCGTTGGTCTCGTCCGCCATGTTCTTCAAACCTTCCTCCACGCCAACGGCGCCGGCAAAGATCTGTGGCGCCCAGACTCCCATCGGGCCCAGCATCTCGCCCCAGGAGACGACATCGTGCGTGGGCAAGTTGGTAGTCCACTGGAACATCTCGAACGCGGCGATGCGGTTCGCGGGCCCGTCCGTGACCTCCGGATCGTAATAGAGTTGGGCCGAGTCATCGCGCGCCGGTCGCAGCACGTCCGCCTGCGCCAGGATATCCTGGGAATCTTTGGTCATCATGTTGGCAAAGACGCCCCACGTCTGGTCGGGCGTCTTGGTGTTGCTGTTCACACACCAGCCGACGATGTTGGTGGTGCCGCCCGGATTGCCCGTATTGGGCGAAGCGGCCACGTAGCCGTAGTCCCAGGTGAAACCGGAGCCGGGCCACGCCTCGTTCAGGAACTTGACGTTATTGGAGGCCGCCGTCCACAAGATGACCTGGCCGCTGCCAAAGAGCGCAAAGTGGCCGCCACGACCTGCCATGCCTTGGCTCAAGTCCGCGATCTGGTCGCGCGACGGGGACACCCGGTGTTTTAGCGCCAAGTCCACGCAGAAGTTCCACGCCTCAACCGATTCGGGTCCATCGATGACGCAGCGCAAATCGTCGCTCAAGAAGTCGCCGCCATTGGCGCGCACGTAGTTCAACCAACCTTGCTCGAGGGCGTCAGCCGCGAACATGCCATAGCGCGTGATGTTATCTCCCTCTCGCTCCGTGAGCTTTATCGCATACTCCTGGAGCAAGTCCCAATTCCAGTCCGTGCCAAGCTCGGACGGAATCGCAAAGCCGCCCTCATTGACGGCGTCCTCATTGAAGAGCGTGATGATGCTCGTCATCATGCCGGGCACGCCGAACATCTTTTCACCTTTGTAGGTGTAAAAGTCGATGCCGGTCTTCCAGGCGTTTGCGGCAAAGTCCTGCGCGATGGGATCGGCATTGAACTGCGCGGTAATGTCGGCCGGTATCTCTTTGTTCGACCACGCGAAATAGTTCACGCTATTCATCAGATAGATGTCCGGGCCCGCGCCGCCCACGTAGGAAGCCTGCAACTTATCCCAATAGCCGGAGACCGCTTCCACGGTCGTGCTGACGTTGGGGTTGGAGGCTTCGTAGTTCGCGCCCATCTGCTCGACCGAAGCCACTGGGTCCGGCCACCAAACCCAAACATTGATTTCGGCAGCCTCAGCCTGAGGCTCCGCGGCGGGTTTGGCTGCTTCCTGCTCGGCGGGTGCATCATCGGCCGGCATTGCCGTGTCTGCTTGTCCGCAGGCGACGAGCAACATTGCGGTTAGTGCAGTGCCGCCGCCCGCGAGGAACTGGCGGCGTGTCGGTTGAAGTCGAACGGAACGATCAATTGTATCCACGATACAGATTTCTCCCTTAATGAAAGTGTCATCTCTGTACGGGGTGTTTGCGCGTGCGAGACATCACGGTACCGCACCGGATGCCTGCCTTCGATACCCGACCTCCTTCCTCAACTTTATGACGACACCTATATGGCAGGCCCGCTTCCACTCTTTGCGGTGCCGCAAAGAGTCGCATGTCTTCCGGTGGAGCGTCGGTCTTCCACAAGATGTTGCCAAACCACGAGACTATGGTAATAGTATTGCGCAACCTTGAGACTGTCAACCACTTCTTTTTTAATTGACAGGAATCCTCGCCGATTATGGCCGGATAAAACCGTCTTGCGCAATGACGCAGCAACGGCAGAAACTACCGTAGGCAATTGAGAGGCAGACCTTAGATGCGCGCGCAGCAAACGCCGTAGTCGGCGCCCGAGGCACTTGGCAAAGGGCTGTGTGTAGTGGGGGTCTGCCCCAACTACAGGTCTACGTGCGCGGCCAGCGTGCGGCGAGCGTCGGCAAAGTGGGAAACGGCGCGTGGGGCGACGTTTGGTACCAGTACGCAACGGACGCTATGTCGTCCGTAAGCGGCTCGAACTTGCGGTTGAGCCACCAGCCGAGCGCCTGCACGGTCACTTTCAAGTCCTGCTTGAAGCGGATGGGGTCCATGATGTGCCAGCGGTACATGCCGTGCAGCGGCACTTCGACCGGATCTTGGCGATAGAGCGGATAGCCCAGGAAGGGCGTGGAGAACGTCCGGTCGCCGAAATTCCACGCTCCCCCGAAGTAGTCTTCCGTACCCGTGCCACAGATCGTGGGATGGTCGGTGTCGCCGTCCATATAGAACTTGACCTCGCCCTCGCCCCACCAGCCGTTGGAGAACTGCGACCACGCAATGAACGTCCCGACATACTGCCCCTGTCCCGATACGCCATCCAGGAGCACGTGTTCGGGATACTCGCGGGTCGTCATAGACCGCCGCCACTGGGCATGGAAGTAGGCGGCATTCTCCGGCACCGGAGCCAAGGCGTACGTAATCTGATAGTAGAAGCCCGGGATCTCTTCCCAGTATTCGTTTTCAATCATTATACGCGCGCTGCGGCGGAAGGGCATGGGCCAATAGGAATTGAAGCCGCCCGTCGGGTTCACGGCAATCGGCAGGGAGTTCACGTCGTAGCGCAAGGCGTGGCCGTTGCAGAAGAAGTCGCCCAGCGGCACCTCGATGGAGGGGGTTTCCTCACCGTCCCAGTAGCAGCGCAGGACCGTACTGCGATACGCTTGGGGCCGCACGGTGAGCCAAATGTGCTGGATGGTACCCGGCCCCGCAATCTCAGCGAGCGTCGTCGTGCTCTCCGGCGGTAGTTTGATAGAGGGCCGCACTTTCCAACCCGGGCCGAGCAGCGAAGCCGCGCTGCCATCCGCGGGTACCGCTTTTGCGCCTCCTCCCCGCTCGCCGTTCGGATTCTCCGCCGAAATCGAGCGCGTCTCGGCATCCGAGAGCAGCGCAATATTGTGCAGGCCCATCTGCAGTCCGTCGAACATGATGGGTTAACTCCCCTGTTGTGCGGCTGGCCTAAGCGACTTTCACTGTTTTATAAGAGCTTCTAGACATTACTCCAGAGGTAGCTTGGGTGACTTGATGTGGGGCCAAATCAGTGGATGAATCTCATCAAGCTCACAACAATAAAACTCCGAAAGCTTAGAGACTATCTCATGAATCGGCTTGGTATCTCAACCCTTGCTTTAGTCATTCGACAGGCTTAGCACGAAGACCACGAAATGATACTAAGCTTCGGCTACTTGATCGGTTTGACCCCGGTGACCAGATACTCGTCCCTCATGGGTCCAGCGAAACCGTTGGCCCCAAAGGGATAGCGCCTTCTTGTTTTCTTAATTGTTCGGCCGGTTACTACTACGGATGAGAATCCGGTGTGCTTTAGAAGCTCCTCAATGATTGCGGAAACCGGCAAAACTGTTCCAGCAATAACGTTGTCGGCAACCACAAAAACCACTCTTGCTCCGACCCTAGCAACACGATGTAATTGTTCTACAACTGCGGCAAGATCAACTATATATCGCGAGATGGTCCTGTAGATAGGCATGTCTACAAAAGGACTAAGGGAATAGGAAGCCTCAGGCATGAGTGACGAGCAGTCTCCCTCCATCTTAGTTGCCGGTGACTGGCGTAGTCCCAAGTATTCCGATCTTCCTAGAGGTGCTGTCTTTGGAGACAGCCACCACTGAGAGAACTTGTGAGCGCGGGGGTAGTCAATTGCATTGAGATACGGAGGAGATGTGAGAACGAAATCAATGGACTCGGATTCAAGCGTGGATAGTTGATTAGCCGAGTCACCTTCAAGAATTGTCGCCGAGGAATCCACTAGTGCAAGACCTTCTTGAATATCTATGATTGTGTCTCTAACCCTACCTAGAACTCGGCAAAGGAGGGCAAATTGAGATTCGATCGGTTGTGGAATGGGGCTATGTGGCTTATGTGGACGCGAGTGATCAATGTCCATGGCATAGCTTAGCGTGTTTGGCCACTTTCTGATGATGGAAGAAGAAACCGCGACCTCAAAGGCCTGGCGAACAAGTGGGGCTGGCTCGCAGGCAACCAATTCGCAGACAATGGAGAGTATCGCCATGTGGCTGGGATCGAACCAATAGCCAATTGCTGGTTCATCGGGGATACGAAATTCCTTAGAACCTAACTTAAATGCGCTGCCAGGACCCAAGCCGCAGTAAACTCTTGGATCCAAAGCAAGCAATTCTTCGAAGCAGTGCAGTTTTTCTTGTAGGGTTTCGGTAGCAGCGGCCAAGTATGGGACATCAAATCGTGATGTGAGCACCCGGCTGATTCTGCACGCAATCGGGTCTATGTCGATGCCTACCGCATTCCGGTTCAATAGGACAGATTCCAATGCGGTAGTTCCCGCTCCTACAAACGGATCGAGGACAACGCTTCCTTCCTCCGTCGACTCCTCAATGAGCTCGGACGCAAAGTCCTCACCAAAGCTCGCGGCATATGCATGGATACGAGACTTCAACCGGGATCTATCGTGTCGAATCATAGGCAACTCTCTGGAGTTCTCTGACCCACGCGGTGAATACTGGCAGCCCGGGTTTCTGTTGCTGACGGAGTAGGTCTTCTGGTTCTATGCCAAGCATTCCGAGTTTCGCCTGCAGTCGCTCGTACTTATGGTGAGTTCCCGTGCCTGGATGGACCAGGTAGTTACGAAAAGAGGAGATCTGATCCGGTATGACGGTGGGGCCAAGAGTAGCCTCTAGCTCTTGAAGATTCGTCAAGCCTATATGGGCGCTAACTTCAATTACGAACAATGGTGCGTGCCAAACAGGCGAACTGAGGCCACGACCCTTGACAACACAAGAAGTTGCAACCTTTACGATTCTCTCGGCAGAATCCTCACTCGCTACGCCAGAGCCTGCCTTGCCTAAATCCTCTCCTGTTCGGCTTGTTGCAAGTACGGATGCAACTACAAGGTCGCGGGTGAATTCGCTCCACCTTGTTTGCAGCCACGCCGCTAGGATTGCGTGCCCGAAGCCTGCGCTTTGGCATCCCTTGCACGCCGTGTCTGATAGCATCTCTAGAAACTTATAGTGAAGGGATTCAGAACTCGATTGAAAAACAGACGCTACTTCTTTCAGGCGGTTTTGTGCCACGGCTATAGGGGATCCGGCAGCAAAGCTTGGTACAATGTGGCGAATCGCACGCTGCGGCTCTTTATTCTTTGGGTTGAGCCTGCAATGGCCAATTTATAGCTGGTAAAGCGCTTCGGCACCTCGTCTGCAGACACCTCGAAAAGATCTGCGAGGGTTAGGAGATTCGCTATCGCTGCGGGAATGTCGGTGAGGGCACGTGGGTCTCTTTCAGGCAGTCCGGCGTATCGTCCTTTCATGCCTCCTTCAGGTATTCCGAAAAGCGCATGTGCAACTGCGGCAAATATCATCATGAAGTGCGGCCCAGAACCTAGCTTCGTCCTCAGAATGTCCGAGAAGTGACCAACTATAAAACTGCAGACTTGGTCGAATCGCTCTTCTGCGTGGTTGGGAACTGACGGATCGTAGCGTTCGTACAGTCTCTCAATCTTGGGTTGGCCCCCATCAATCACTCCATCAAGAATAACCCCAAAAAGCTGCGCGACAAGTTCATGGTGCAAGAGTCGGACCCGGCCACGCAAACTAACTATAGGGTAATTCGCCCAAAGGTTTTCCCAACGCTCAGACGCCTCAATAACCGCCAATCGGAAGACACCTTCATTTCGACCGCCCTGAAATTTTCCGTGGCGTAGTTCCTGTTTATTCAATGAGAGACCATAAGCGTTGATGCGGTGAAAAACATCAAGTACGGTATCGTCGTCAGCTCCGAATAATTGTTCAACCCCCATCTGGTATGCAAGGAAACGTTGCTGATCTTCATCGTCGAGAGTGTCATAGGTCTTACCGGTGAACTCTTTACATCGCTTGTCGAGGACCAGTTCACCGTCGACGAATTTTACAATTGTGGTTAGCCGCTGCTGGCCATCAACGACTTCCCTGTAATTGGTCTTAGTTTTGCTGCTTGTAACAAGGCGAATATAGATGGATGGGGCAGGCATACTTCTCAAGAGGGTATCGATGAAGTAACTCTGCGCAGATGGTACCCAGATATCCCCCCGCTGGAAATCGGGGGACAGAATCAGATCTCCGCTCTTGATCCACCCATACAGATCAGAAATTGGATATTGCTGATGCTGATACATAGACGTCTTCCGCTAACTCTAGGGAAATTCTTACTCGCCTACTTCCCTCGCCACACCCTATGGTAAACCAATTAGCTGTAGTGCTGCTGCGAAGCCCTCTACTAGGGCATAAGAGGAGCTATTCAAAACGTTCACCCGCGGGATGCTCCAAGGTTCTTGGCCGTGCTTCGGCCTCCGAGCGTAGCGCTGATCAGTCCAAGAACACTAGCAGTTTTCCGAATTTGACCTTCACGTCTCGCTTCGCATGGCAATTAGCTAAGCTTCTCGTTAGCTATTCAACGAATTTAGCAACTCCAGCGCCTTCGCCTCCATTTCCTGGCCGATGCCTGGGCCGCCGATTGCCGAGCGAGAAGGCCAGGTTTCATAGGCGCCCAGGGCAAGCTGCTCGTCGGTCGCAACGTAACCAAGATAGTCGTTAGCAAGGCTCATGACGAACTGCGGCGCAAAGGGAGAGCCCGCCTTGACGGCCAGGCCGATCTCCACGAATATCTCACCGGGCAGCGCGGCAAACCCTGCGGGACCCACACGCAGCGCCTGAATCTTCGATGTAAGAGTCTGCGGCAGCGCGTGCAGTACCTTGACCTCGCGAGCATAGGCCGGTGCCCAATGCGGATAGATGGGCTGGCCGGTTACCGCTGAGAACGGCCCCTCGGTATAGGTATAGTCACCACTTAGCACCTTCTCCGCGATCTCGACGTCCTCGTCGGTGGTCTGCTTGCGGGCGAAATCGAACTCGTCAATCGCCGCGCCCAGCGCCACGTGGTCGTGCATCTCCATTAACTGAATTTCGGTCAGCACGTGGCCTGCCAGCACTTTTGCCATGCGCGCCGCCTGCGCGTGGCCTCTATGGGGCCAGGACTTGAACACGTTAACGTTATTGATGTTGCCGGAAGCGCCGTTGAAGAGGAGGCCCACCGTTTGCGGGCCGAGCAGGTGTTGGATGGCGCGGAAGAAGTGTCCAAAGTAGTCGGCGGATATCTCCGCACCGGAATCCGTGCCCACGTAGTGCAGCGCGTAGTTCCCCAGCACGGCGAGCGGTTGACCGTCATTGCTCTCAACGTAGCAGAGCGTAAACTCCGGGTCCGTAGTGCCGGCAGGCCTGATTACATCCGGGTTGCCGACGCCGGGATTGAAGTGTACTCGACCGTTGCGCATGTGATAGCGGCGGTTGAAGGCGATGCGCGGCTCCGAAACGCTGGCAAAGCCGATGCGGGCCGGCTGTAGACGCCGCACGGCCACTTCCACGGCGTCGGCAATCTTGCGCGTGGCCCAGGCTGTGTATTCGGTCTGCTCCTCCATGAACCCTATGGTTACAGTGGCGGGCGCAGAGTGGGTATGGGTCGAGGCAATGAGCACGTGGTCTGCCGGGATGCTGCAACGCTCGGCAATGCGCTCTTTCACCGCATCCATCATGGAGCGCGGCATCATGGTCAGGTCGCAGAGCACGAACGCGATTCGCTGCGCGCCGTCGTCGAGCACCAGCGCCTTGGCGAGGAGGTCGTCATGCACGGTATCAGCGCAGTGCACGTCCCGGAAAGCGCCGCGCATGGCGATGCCCAGCCAAGGCGTAATGTTCGCCGTAGCCGCGCCTGCGCGTAGTTGCTCACTCATCTCGTTGCTCCTTCGGCTACGTCTCAAGTTTTCACTCGTGGACTTCAATTCCGATAACACCCTCACACTGTAGCGCGGGGCCTTGTGCCCCGCCGATCAGTTACGACCGTACACGAAGGCTCGTACACCGCTGCTATGTACTATTGAAAGTCATGTCCTACCATCTTCTCGTCGAAGTAAGAAACAGACATATGGACTGCCCCTATCATCGGGTGGTCGCAGGTTCCAAACCTGCGCTACCTGGGACGGTGCGACACGAGGAGTGTCGCCGCATTCACCGCAGCAGACAAGGTAACTCCATTCGGGAATTGCCCTCGGCTGCCACCGTGAAACCGCCGCGTGCAGCCAGGAGTAGGATACCATGAAAGAGTTGCGGTTCGATCTGGCGATGAAAACGCGCGGTTCGCAACGCAATGGATAGCAGCAAGACTAAGGGTTTGGTACTCTGAAAGAGGAGGGCCCGCAAAGCGGCGAGTTTTGAACTCTTTATCGGAGTGACTCGAATTCCGCCGGCAGGCAGAGTCTGCGCAGTGTGCTGGTGCCCTGGGGCCAATGTGTGATTGAAAGGACGAATGAGGCGAATGGCAACTTCCTACCACGATGTCATCGTAATTGGTGCCGGCCCGGCTGGATTGTGCGCGGGGCTCTATACCGCGCGGGCGCGGCTCGACACCGTGATTCTCGAGAAGATGGCGCCCGGTGGGCAACTCATCAATACCTCGTTGATCGAAGACTACCCAGGGTTCGAGTCCATCGACGCCGCCGATCTCATTGAGAAGATGGTTTCCCACACCCAGGCGTTCGGCGCACAGATACTCACTGCTGAGGTTACGGAAGTCTATTCGGACGACTGGCAGAAGGTGGTCCGCACGGCAGACGGTGATGAATACCGCGCAGGCGCCGTGATCATCTCGTCCGGTGGAACACCGACTCCGTTGAACATCCCTGGCGAGTTCGAATACGCTGGGCGCGGCGTCTCGTACTGCGCCGTTTGCGACGGCGCCTTTTTCCGCGACCGTGTGATTACGGTCGTCGGCGGCGGAGATTCGGCGGTGGAAGAGGGCCTCTTCCTTACCCGCTTCGCTAGCAGGCTCTATCTGGTGCACCGGCGTGACAAACTGCGCGCCCAGCAGATTATCCAAGACCGCTTCATGGCCAGTCCTAATACCGAGATCATCTGGGACACGGTGGCTGATGAGATAGTCGGGGATAACGGCGCGGTGACCGGCATGCGCCTGCGCAACGTCAAGACAGGCGAGGAATGGGTCCACGAGACTGACGGCGTATTCATCTTCATTGGCTTCGATCCCAACACCGATTTCATCAAAGAAGCGGTGGAACGCGATGAAATCGGCTACTTGATTGCCGGACCGCACATGGAAACCGGCGTGCCGGGGCTCTTCATTGCCGGTGACGTGCGGACGCAGTTGACCAAGCAGATTACTACCGCAGTCGGCGATGCGACGACTGCGGCCGTGGCCGCCACTCACTACTTGGAAGACCTCTACGCCACTGTGGCGCGTCCGGAGACGGCGGCAACGGAAGTTTCTGCCTAATGCCGCTGCATGTGGCCCCCAGGAGAAAGGAAACCCTCTCTCGGCGAGCGGCCGGTTCGTCGCTGCGGACATCTCGTCCAAGCAAAGTGACCGAGGCGCGGAGAGCGGTCTATAATGGTACAGGTCAACTGCGGGCGCAGTGACCCAAGCCGGTTTGCATGAGACTGTGATTGCCGCGCTAAGCCGCGAGTTCGAACAACAACCGGAGCGTGTCTAGAGACTAAATTGATGCAGAAGTAGTGTGCGAATACGAAATCTAGTTCCAGATTGGCTGTCAGCCAGGGTATAGTTAGCGTGAAACGAGAGTGCAGGCTTTCGTGCCCAAGGCACCGCCCTGAGTGACAGGCACGTGACAACAGCACTTACATTCTGAAGACCAAGTGGATATAAGGAGAAATGCATGCTCATTCCGTACGTCATAGAGACGACGAACCGCGGTGAACGCGGCATGGACATATTTTCGCGTCTCTTGCGCGATCGGATCATCTTCCTCGGCACACCGGTTGATGATAACGTAGCGAACATCATCATCGCCCAAATGCTCTTGCTTTCGAGTGAAGATGGCGACGCTGACATCGGTCTTTATATAAACTCGCCCGGAGGCAGCGTGCATTCGGGTCTGGCGATCTACGACGCCATGCAGTACATCAAGAATGACGTGGCGACCTACTGCATGGGTCTTTCAGCCAGCATTGCCGCCTTACTACTCGCCGGTGGCGCTTCGGGCAAGCGGTTTTCTCTTCCAAATTCGCGCATGCTGATCCATCAACCATGGACGCAAGCCTCACGGCCTTTGCAGGCGTCCGACCTCGAGATCGAGGCGCGCGAAATCTTGCGCACCCGTAACCAGGTGAACTCGATTATTGCGCAACACACAGGCCAAGACTTCGCGAAGATCGAGCGTGATAGCGAGCGAGACTTCTGGATGGACCCCACAGAGGCCAAAGAGTACGGTCTTATCGATGATGTCTTGCCGGCCGCAATCAAGACACCTGAGACAGACGGAGTAGCCAGCAGATAGTATGACCAATCCAGCGCCTCAACACGAAGGAGATTAGCGTTGCCAAGTCGTCGTGACTCTCGGGGCCAGTATCGGTGCTCGTTCTGCGCAAAGGCGCAAGAAGAAGTGCGCCGGCTGATCTCCGGGCAAAACGGGGTGTACATTTGCGATGAGTGTGTTGACCTCTGTCGTGAGCTTATTCATGAGGAGCAGTCCCCGGCAGGCCAACTGAAGGGTAGCGCCGGGCCGTCCCGACTGCTAAGCCCCAGAGAAATCCACGAGTTCCTGAACGAGTATGTGGTCGGCCAAGAGCACGCGAAGAAGGTGCTGGCGGTTGCGGTCTACAACCACTATAAGCGCATGGCCAGTGGTGAAAAGAACGAAAACGTGGAGCTGAGCAAGAGCAATGTGCTTCTCATCGGGCCGACGGGGTGCGGCAAGACGCTGCTGGCGCGCACGCTCGCGCGTATCCTCGGGGTTCCCTTCTGCATTGCCGACGCCACGTCCCTGACGGAAGCCGGCTATGTGGGTGAGGATGTGGAGAACATCCTCCTGCGTCTCATTCAGGCCGCGGAATACGATACCGCCGCTGCCGAACGCGGGATCGTATTCATCGACGAGATCGATAAGATTGCCCGCAAGGCGGACAATCCATCGATTACGCGTGATGTTTCCGGCGAGGGCGTGCAGCAAGCGTTGCTCAAGATCATCGAGGGCACGGTGGCAAACGTACCCCCGCAGGGCGGCCGCAAGCACCCGCACCAAGAGTTCATACAGATCGACACCACCAACATTCTCTTTGTCTGCGGCGGCGCATTCGAGGGTCTAGACGAAGTCATTGCGAAGCGCATTGGCAGTCACAACCGCATTGGGTTCGGCGCCATGAATGCCGCCGAGCGTGCCGAAGAGGAAAAGAACCTCCTCCGTCAGATCTCACCGGACGATCTCCTGAAGTACGGCCTCATTCCAGAGTTCGTCGGCCGCCTGCCGGTGACGGTGGCCCTGGATGCGCTCACGCATGATGAGTTGATGCAGGTGCTCACCGAGCCGCGCGATGCTCCCGTCCGTCAGTATCAGCACTTGTTCTCGATTGACGATATCGAACTCACATTCCAGGACGATGCCCTGGAGGAAGCAGCGCAGATGGCGCAAAGTCTCAAGACCGGCGCGCGCGCACTGCAGACGATCATGGAAGAGGCGTTGCTGGAAGTGATGTACGACTTGCCGTCCCGCAATGACGTGCGTGAAGTAATCGTTACCGCTGACGTCATTGCCAAACGCGAGCAGCCGAAGTTGGTGGCGTTCGACAGCAAGCACCCTGTCCCAACCCCCGAGCATGAAGTCACGCTTCTCGATGAAGATACCTCGGCTACAGCCTAAGCGTTTCAGCTCCATTGCGCCATGAGACCCGGCTAGTCGGCCGGCTGGCTGTAAAATACCGTCCGGTCATTTAGCGGTTGTGCCGGTCGGGCAATGTCCGGAAAGAGCGCAGCAAACCGGGCAATCTGCTCCGGGGAGACCTCCACCGGTCTTCTGAGAACAAACCAGCGCACGCCTTCACTGCATGGCGGCGTCGTGAGCGAACCGGAGTAGCTATAATAGGATTGATCCGCGGGTAGCAGGTCGGCGGCGTTGACCGTGACCCCATCCACCAGCCGCTTCTTGCTTTTTTCTGCCGGCATGTTGGCCCACACCTGTTGCAATGCCTCGTTGTGCCGCCCAGCCGTCAGGAAAACACCGACAACAACGATATTTCCGGCGGCGTCACGGTGCACCAGGTGCAATTCCATGTCAGCGGGCTGTCCGTCAACAGTGTGCTCGCTCGAGCGGTGAAAGTGAAACTGCAACAACGCATACTCTCTATCACCAACGATGAGCATGCTGCCGGGCGCATAGTTGGCCTGGATCGTGTGTCCGTTATTGACGATCTCTAGCGACGAGGACATATAGCGGAACTCAAGCACGTACGGTCTCGCTTCAGCATCACCGGTCAGATCGATAGGCGACTGTTCTAATCCCTGTTTGCACTCCTTAAATGCAGGTGACAAGTCGCCCCACCGCGCTGGACCAATGTCCTCTGCGTAACCCCAGTGTATGTCAACAGACTGCATCCGGTCCGAATCTGCATCCCGGTGAATCGCGCGCCAAAGGACGAGACCCGCAGCAATGCAAATCAGAATTGAGAAGACAATCCCGATGAGCACAAACCGCTTAGAGAAGTGCCTATGCGAGCGCGCTTGACCCATTACACTGCTCCATCCGACCGAGCCATCCTGCCGCGCCCTATGTGCAAAGCTGCACTTCGACGCCTAGGAGCGAGCATTCAGTGTATCCAGGCATGCCTAGCAAGACAAGCACTCAACTCACAGCGGGGCGGGCCCACTTCTCGGCGGAGCAGTCTGCGGTGTGCCTTCGTCCCGTCGGCGCATGGAGGGCACCGCCAGCGAGATCGCCAGGATGAAGAGCATGATGATGGCGCCGGCGATACCGACCACCTGAGGCGCGCCCCAGCGGTCAACGAGCAAGCCCATGGGAAATCCGGCGAACATCATGAGCGAAAACGTCATCATGTAGATGCTCATCACCCGACCATAGTAGGCCTGGTCGGTATGCAGCATCACCAACGTGTTGTTCAGGGAAAAGTAGGCATTTGCCGTAAGACCGACGAACCCGACCATCACAAGGCTCAAGGGTAGCCAAGAGGTGTTGGCAAAGAGCAACAGCGAGATACCAAATAACCCGCCGAAGACGGTCTGCAGCAACTTTGCGTGCCGGCTTGCCGAAAAATAGGCCACGAGCAGTGAACCCAGCAGACCGCCCGCGCCGGAGGCGGCGTTCAGGAAACCGAGCCAGCGCGCGTCAACGCCCAATACGTCAGCCTGGAAGACGGGGAGCAGCGTCTGGTAGGGTCGGCCAAGCAGAATAGGCACGAAGGCCAGGACCAAGAGCAGCAGCAGCGTACGCTCGGTGAACACGTAATTGAAGCCGGCGAACATCTGCGAGGAGAACTTGCCGGGCTCCGCTTTTTTGTCGCTGCCCGCTCCCTTGGGCAGCCGCAGTATGAAGAGCGTCGCCACGCCGTAACACAGCGCCGTGATATCGAAAGCCCCGGCCGTGCCTAACCCCGGCGTGACGATGATGATCCCCGCGATGGCAGGCCCGACAATTGTCATCATGTTCCGGCCGGAGTTACTTAAGGCGATGGCGTTGCCGAGCCGCTCGCGCCCCACCAACGCGGGAATCAGCGACGATCGCGTGGGCATGCCGAGCGAAAACGCAATCCCTTGCAGAAATCCAAATACGATGAGATGCCAGACGGCAATCAAACCCGTGTGAATGAGGAGCGCCAGCAGGCCGGCAACCGTTAACATGAAAACTTGCGAGCCTATGAGGAGACGGCGCTTGTCGACGCGGTCAGCCAGCACGCCGGCAAAAGGTGAAAAGAAGAACATAGGCAGTCCCGTCGCCAAACCGACCAGCCCAAGCATGCCGGCGGATCCGCTGAGGTCGTATGCCAGGTACCCGCGCGAGACAATCGCAACTTGCAGGCCGCCAAAGGAGACCACCATACCCAACCACATGTCGCGGTAGGCAGGGATCGAAAGCGCCTCGAAGGTGCGATTGAAAACCTGCGCACCCGGCCATGAGCTGCCGCGGGTGCCCTCCAGCTCTACCGCACTGGAACCTTCCGGTTCAGGCGCTGACGTTTTGGCGCTCAACGGGGCAAGTCCTATCTGATAGTGTCTTCAGTTGTATGTAGAGAACGTCTTGCCACGCAGCGCCGGTATCGCTGGGCACGAATTAAATCGAGGAAGGGACAGTTCGCGGGCCACTGCCATAGCCTGGCGAGGACGTTCCCCTCCATGCGAGATGCCTTTATTGACGTGGACGTTAACGTGCATTCTAGGCTGTTGCAAGTTCCGGCGCAATTAGAAATCTCACTTACCCTAAAGACTGCCGTGTAATCCGCCACTGTCTCCGGTCTCGAAGAACGCCGCGATGAGGCTATCGGCGGCGCGGTACGGTGCAACATCCTTCGCGCCCTGCGCTGCTACTTCAATCTGCAGCACCGTCGTCGGGTCTGAGCACGCTCTTGCGCCGGGCGAGCGTGGCGTTTACTCCCAACTCGCGGGAAAGTTCGAGGAAGCGCATAAGGTCGGCACGGCTCAGCACACCCAACAGGGCGCTCCCTTCCATCACGAGTATGTGCCCGACAGCATGCTCGTCTAACACCTCCAGGACGTTGAGGATCGGCTCGTTTGGCCCCACCGTAATCAGCGGAGGCGAGGTCATGGCGTGGCGCACGGTTGTCTCGGCCCACGCGCCCTGCGGTACGTTTCTCGCGTCGTTGATGGTAACGATTCCGACCACGCGGCCATCCTCTACGACCGGCAGAGCGCGAACGCCGTCGCTCAGGAGCATGGTGAGCACGACACGGTCCATGGTCTCGTCGGGATGAACAACGGCAGGGTTGGCGCGCATCAGGCTGGAAACGTGAACATCGCGAAGAGCCTCGTCCTGCGTCACTTGACGGCGGTTCGCCGCCGCGGCGCCGTTCAGGAACCAGCCGATGAAAATAAACCAAATACCGGCAAAGAAGCTACCCCGAAAGAGGAAGAAAAGGCCAAAAGCGATTAGCCCAAATGCGAAGACCTGTCCGACGATTGTGGCGACCGTCGTGCCTTTGCGCATGCTGCCGGTGATAGCCCAAACGATGGAGCGGAATACTCTGCCGCCGTCGAGGGGAAAGCCGGGGAGCAAGTTGAAAAGGGCTAGTCCGCCGTTTATGAAGGCCAGTTGCGCGATGAGGAATTGTGCGGGCACATCCAGCGGCAAGGTAATACTCAAAATCAAGAAGATGATGGCAAGCAGCAAGCTGCTCGCGGGCCCCGCCACGGCGATGAAGAACTCGTCACTGGGCCGTCGCGGCTCGGACGTGAGCACGGCGGCGCCGCCAAAGATGAAGAGCGTGATGCTGTCTACCTTCATGCCGCGAGCGAGCGCCATGAAAGAGTGGGCAAACTCGTGAAAGAGCACCGAACCGAAGATCAGCAGCGCGGCCGAGCTTCCCACTACCCAATACGTCAAATCGGTCCAGCCGGGATATCCGACCGGAAACAGAGTGCGCGGCAGCGACCATGCGATGAGAAAGAACGCAAAGAACCACGTGTAATGCACGCGCACCGAAATGCCCGCCAAGCGAAAGAGCGTTAGTGCTCCTTGGGTCATTGAGTTCCTGCCTCTGCTGCTCCGTTTCCCTTAATTCCACTGTACCGCAACTCTTGCATCAGAGAAGAACATAGCCATCTGGAAAATCGAGGAGCGTAGACGGAATGGTCAACGGCAGACAGGAAAAAGGGTTATTTCCGTCATACAAGGCTATTGGTCAAATAAGTGTAAGTGATACCTACAGTTTCAACCCGCGGTTGAGTTAGCTGAATTATAGTGGCGACGAAGACACAGGTTTCAAACCTGTGCTACCGAACATATTCATGTAATGAGGGAGGTACCCTTGCGATTGTGCTGGCACCGTTTAATCGGAGACCTGCATGCTCCACCTGTTCAGGGCTCAACCGAAACCGCGAGGAACCGGAATTTTCCGTTCTCTTCCTCTGTAAGAATGGAATAGTCTTGCCAGTACATGTCATAGTTTCCGTATAAACACACTGGCGCTTCCCCTTCATACCGGACATCGCCCTTAAGCCATATCAATTCGCCAGCAATGTGTCTACCTTCATGTACACGAAAGTTAACGTCGTTTGTCTTTCTCTTCGCGCGCTGTGGATCCCATAGGCGAGGGTCATTGGTTAGGACTACAGCTATTCCCAAATTGACAGGGATATCTCCATCCGCCATGACACGCTCGAGTCTTTGCACATCCAGAATGAAGTGTTTTCGTGCTAGGTCACTCGCAGCGTGCTCTTTCAGATCAAATATCTCACCGCCACAGTTCAGCTTCAGCCTTTTATTGAAGTACTTCAACTCAATTGCGAGCCTCTCCTTTGGGAGCCAGATGTCCAAATGCATCGCTTTCTGTTCATCCGATGAAACCGGATACTCCAAGCGAACCTCGCGCTCTGGCATTGTCTCGTGAATGTGCCATGCGAGGGCGTGCTGAAAATCGGCTTCCGAATGAAAGACTGGTGCGGATAGGGACGCCATAAGTTTATGTATATCAAGCATGGTACTGCTTTACCAATCAGTAGGGACTAGTAGAGGGAATGAAGAGGTCCCAAGGACCCAAACGTGCGCCTGAACACTGCGACTTACAGTTGCTTGAGCAGGTTGGCCATTTCGAGCGCGGCCATGGCGGCGGCGAAGCCTTTGTTGCCGAGCTTGGTGCCCGCGCGTTCCATGGCTTGTTCGAGGGATTCCGCCGCGATCAGGCCGTTGATAACGGGGATATCAGAGGCAAGCGCGACGTGGGCGATGCCGCCGGCCGCGCCGCCAGCGACGTGCTCGAAGTGCAGGGTCGCGCCGCGAATAACGACGCCCAAGCAGATGATGGCGCTGTAGCTGCCCTTCGCGGCCAGGCGCTGGGCCGTAATCGGGATTTCCAGCGAGCCGGGCACGCGCGCGATGTCAATGGCCTCTTCCTTCACGCCATGGCGGGTCAGGCCGTCCACGGCGCCTTGGACAAGCCGGTCTACGAATAACTCGTTGAAGCGCGCCGCCACGATGGCGAAGCGGTGGTCTCCACTCTCAAACGTGCCTTCAATCGTACGTGCCACAGGCGCATTCACTCCGTGTCTTGAGTAGCAAACGAAAGATCGTGTCCCAGTCTATCACGTTTTGTTTGCAGATAGCGTAGGTTCTCGCTATTTGGTTGCACGCTGAGGGGCACGCGCTCGATCAATTCCAGGCCGTAGATGCTCAGCGCTGCCGTTTTTATTGGACTGTTCGTGAGCAAGCGCACCTTGAATGCGCCGAGGTCTTTGAGCACCTGGCAACCGAAGCCGTAGTTGCGCTGGTCCGCGCCCAGGCCGAGGCGATGATTCGCCTCTACGGTATCCAAACCGCCATCCTGCAATTCGTAGGCGCGCATCTTGTTCATCAGCCCGATGCCGCGACCCTCCTGATTCAGGTAGAGGATTATGCCCGTGCCTTCTTCCTGCACCATCTTCATGGCGAGGCGCAGTTGCATACCGCAATCGCAGCGTAAGGATCCGAGCGCGTCGCCTGTGGCGCATTGCGAATGGACGCGCACCAGCACCGGCTCTTCGGGCGTAATCGTGCCGGCCACGAGCGCAATCCCTTCTTGCCAGTCCGCGGTGCTCTCGTAGGCCAGTGCCGTAAACTCCCCATACTCCGTGGGAATACGGCTGCGGGCCACGCGGCGTGCAATCGTTTCTGTGCGGTAGCGGTACTCGATAAGGCTGGCAATGCTGATGATCTTGATGCCGTGTCTGGCTGAGAACTCCTCGAGTTGCGGCAGCCGCATCATCTTGCCGTCTTCGTCCATAATCTCGCAGACTACTGCTCCTGGATAGAGGTCGGCAAGCTTGGCCAGGTCAATGCTCGCCTCAGTGTGGCCGGCGCGCACCAGCACCCCGCCATCGCAAGCGCGCAAGGGAAATGTGTGGCCCGGCATTATGAGGTCGCTGGGTGTGGTATTGGGGTCCACCAGCGCCTTGACGGTCTTAGCGCGGTCTGAGGCGGAGATGCCGCTGGCTACGCCATGCCGCGACTCCACAGTAACGGTGAACGCCGTGCCGTACATGGTGTTATTGTTACTATTCGACACCATGAGTGGGATGCGCAGTTCATCTAGGCGCTGGCCGGTGAGGGGCGTGCAAATGAGGCCGCGCCCATACTTCGCCATGAAGTTGATCTTCTCGGGCTTGATCTTCTCCGCCGGAATGCAAAGATCGCCTTCATTCTCGCGGTCTTTATCATCGATGATGATGACGAAGTTCCCGCGGCGAAACTCCTCGACGGCCTCTTCAATCGTTGCCAGTGGCATGCGCATGGCCTCTCTGCTAATTCATCCAGTGCTTGAAGTGTTGCAGCGCGGTCGGATTGTCCTAGCCGCTGGTAAGTATCCTCAATTCGTGCGCCGCGTCACGCTAAGGCGTCAATTTCCGCAGCAATTAGGGCAAGCGTGGCACCCTCACCCTATGGTACCTATCGCGGTATCAATTCCGGCATAGCGATTATCGCCACTCCCGCCGCTCCAAGGCCACCCATCCGCAGCGTCAGTACATGCTTTAGGCGCAGCCCCAGCTCTCGCAGATCGGTCTTCGTTGCCGGCGCGCCGTACCCTTCGCTGCCCACTTTCAACAAGGCTTTGGCTTGGCACTCCGTGAAGCCCGCGGCAATAAGGGCTTCAAACGCCTGGTGGGCGTCGAATACTGACTTCAGTTCTGCTCCCCCGCATAGCTTGCCCAAATCACTGCTAATCCTGAGTCTGGTGCAATAAGCGCTCAACGTACTTCGCAAACAGGTCAACTTCCAAATTTACACGGGCCCCAAGCGGCTTGCGGGTTAGATTTGTGTGCTCCTTTGTATATTGTACCAGGGAGACGGCAAATGCCTGCGATTCTAGCGCAGTAACGGTAAGACTAACACCATCCACCGCAATCGAGCACTTCACGACCACGTAGCGGAGCACCTCCGGCGGCGCGCTGAAGCGCATCACAACCGAATCACCCACGACGGCTTGTTCCAGAATCGTGCCGGTGGCGTCTACGTGTCCTTGCACCACGTGACCTCCCAGGCTATCGCCCACACGTAACGCGGGCTCTAGGTTTACTTTGTCACCGGCAGAGAGTTCGCCCAGGGACGTGCGTGAAAGGGTCTCCGGCGTAAGCTGGAAGGCAATTGCGGGCGGCCGGAGTGCCGCGATCGTGAGACAGGTACCATTAACGGCAACACTATCACCGTGGCTGAGGGTATCCGCAATCCCCCGGGCCGCAATCTCCAGTCGTGCGCCATCAGGCGTCACTTCCACATTATTGACCGTGCCAAGCGCTTTGATAATGCCGGTAAACATGCTGGCCCCCTGTGCCTTTATTTGATTATACCGGCATGCGGCGACACTGAGCGCGATCCGCTAGTCGAGATCCACACCTTTGAGATAGGCCGTCAAGAGCACATCGGGGCCAATACGTCTGACAGATGAAAAGTGGAACCGCCGCGCGTTGCCTAAAATGCTACCGTCTCGGCCGGCGAGAAGTGACGGCACATCGTCACTGCCAACCAGGAGAGGTGCAACAAACACGAGCAGTTTTTGCACACAATTGGCTCTTAGGAATGAGCCGGCCAGGGTTGGGCCTCCCTCTAGCAGCACTGAGCGGACGCCTTCTGCCCCAAGCTTCCGCAAGAACTCCGGCACGTCCACACGCCCTTTTTTGGGCGGCAGCGACCAAACGGTTGCGCAACGGGCGCTGTACTGCCGCAGCCGATCAGCCGCAACCGCGTCTGTGGTAACGATCGTAGTCCGGCCGGGGAGATCCGGGTCAAGAATCCGAGCACTCAGCGGCGTTCTGCCCTGGCTATCGAGAATATAGCGCCGAGGGTGGCACACGTCCGAGCGCGCGAGACGCGTCGTCAAGCGCGGATCGTCGGCAATGACCGTATTCACGCCGACGACAATGGCATCGCTGCGATCGCGCAGTTCGTGTACATGGGTGCGCGCTGCATTGCCGGTCAAGTAGATTGATTCACTGTCGCCCGTCGCCACTTTGCCGTCAAGGCTCATAGCCATCTTCAAGGTGACGAACGGCAGACCGGTTCTGACGCTGTGGAGGTAGGTCTCGTGGCAGCGCCGGGCCTGCGGCTCATTGATGCCAACGCTCACCCCGATACCGGCGGCGCGCAGACGCTCCACACCCCGTCCGTTTACCCGCGGATGGGGGTCAAGAACGCCAATGCTCACGTGCCGAATGCCGGCGGCAATGATGGCATCCGTACAGGGCGGCGTGCGGCCCTGAAACGCACAGGGCTCAAGGGTCACGTAGAGTTCGGCGCCCTTGGCGGCATCTCCGGCTTGGCTAAGTGCCACCACTTCGGCATGTGCTTGGCCGGGCGGCTGCGTGGCACCCTCGCCGACCACAGCGCCGTCCCGCACGACAACAGCGCCGACCGCCGGGTTAGGCAACGTGCGTCCCTGCGCCCGGTTTGCCAACTTGAGGGCCCGTGTCATGTAGCGTGTAGACATGAGGGATGATTACGGAGAGTCAGGCGCAGTTATCGGAACCACAGCAGAATCCGGTATAAGACCGGATTCCTTATAGACGTCACCGCCAAGCACCTTAGTCACACTGCCTTCAGATGCCCACGGCACGTCTTCTTTCCAGTACTGGAAAGCGGCCCGCTGCCCTCTGACAACAACCACGTTGCCGAATTCCTTGATTCCCATCGGCAAGCCATAATGCAGGAGCCAATTTGAATTCGTCAGGTAGGTTGCGCGCAGTGCCTGGCGGGCGACGCTCATTGCCTCACTATCGTCAGACTGCGCATTAAAGACTACGCTGAAGTGGTTCTCAACGATGCCGCCGGATCCCTCGAACGGCCTGCCATCGTCGCTCGACCAGTCAAAGCTGGGCGGGATCTGCTTCTTTACCTCCAAATTATCATCAAAGCCATTTGCCGAAAGGATGTCAAAGACATTGGCAATATTCATGCGGCCTGCGGCGGGATCCCACTGCAATAAGGCGCCCTGGGTCGCTTGGAAGACGAATGGACCTTCCTGGTAAGGTTGTGAAGCGGGGTAGCCCAGCGCCTCCACACCTCCTAGTGCAAGGAATTGCGTATAGCACGGGCACAGCGTGTCATCCACGATAGAGTATCCGAATGTCTTTGGACGGT
Source organism: Chloroflexota bacterium (assembly GCA_965216245.1). Classification (GTDB taxonomy): domain Bacteria; phylum Chloroflexota; class UBA11872; order VXOZ01; family VXOZ01; genus VXOZ01. Next base: position 1,985,699 of record OZ244145.1, on the reverse strand, counting down.
CACCGCGCGCCTGTGTATAGAAGTGGCCGCCGGCAATCCCGTAGTCTTCAACTTCGCCGGTGATGTCAGCTTCCGAGGCCGGGGCAGGGACGGCTACGGCAATGCCGGTGTCGACAGCCAGCCTTGGGGCAACTGGTTCAGCGCTCGTTGGGTTGTACTCAATCAAGAATACCGGTGAGCCACCCACAAAGAAGTAGCCTGCCGGGTCTCCGCCGAAAAGCGAAAAGTGACGGCTGGCTTTCCCCAAGTTTAACAACCAGTCATTGCCCGACTGCAGCAGGGCGAGTTCGTTCCCATACATGTCAAGTAGCCGAGCGGTCCCCGCGCTACGCTGCACTGTAACCCAAACGTCATCAGTACCGGAATTCCACAGCACGAAGGTGCGTTCGCTCCCGCGATCGAAAGTCACCTGCTGCACGTGCCACTCGAAGCGAGGCGCATATTGACGGGGATTCGGATTGTAGGTACCGTCCGGGTCAATCGTCTGATTAGGACGGTCTAGCGTGTGCAGCCGAATGTTTGAAGCGTGGGACATGTATCGCGCCGCCATGCGATAGGCGCAAGCAGCGGGCCGCAGGCGGCCTGTGTCCGCATTGGCGAGATCATTGTGAAAGCGCGCCAGTCCCCAAAGCTCATCAGGGGGTGGGGGCGGGTCATCGCTCATGGCGTGCCAGAAGACCGTATCCCACCCGGCGGCAAACGCAAGCGCATACGCTTGAACCAAGGCTGCCGCCTGCTCTTGCATCGTGATCCGGAAACCATCGTTCCTGGCCGCGGCATCCCATCCAACAGCCTGCGTGTCATCGTATGACACGAAGTTTGTTTCCGTTATCCACCATTCGAAGCGACTAGGGTCAATGCCCGCGGCAGCGAGCTTGGCCCTAACGCTCGTGCGGTCCGGCGGACGCACCGACCACGGAATGTTGCCGGCGTATCTATCGTAGAGATCATGCGGATTGCGGTAGATATTCATAGCAAAGATGTCGAAGTAGTAGTTGTTCGCCGCTGCTTCTGGATCGGCTGCGAGGGCAGCAAAAAGCTCTTCTAACCATGGGAGAGACTGTTCGCCGCCCTCATGCAAGTCGTGATGGTAACTATAGGGCGCGAGTATGATCTTGGCATTGGGATTAGCGAATTTGGCTACCTGGTAGGCTACCTTCAGCACTTCCTTGTATTCGGCCGCAGTGCCTACAAACGTATTGTAGATAGCGTTCGCGCCCCCGGGCGATATCTCGACCTCATTCCAGATTGCCCAATGATCGATCTTGTCTTTGTAGTGGCCGACAATTACCCTAACGAAGTGTCCCCACTTCGCTAGGTCCGGCTTGCTGCGGACACCGTCAGCGGGATTAAGTTGGGCAAAGGGAGGCGTATTCTTTAGGAGACCGTAGATCTTGAGGCCGTTAGCAAGTTCGCGATCAAGGGTATCGGGGCCGAGATAAAACTGATGCGTGAGCTTCTGATAGTTGCCCTCATCTTCCTCCACCTGGCTCCACTCGAAAACAAAGCGCGACCACTTTGCGCCTAGATTCTTAGCAACTTCGCTCGCCCGGAATGACTCGTTGACACCGAATTTCTCGTCCGCAAAGATTGCTGGGTTCAACGGTGCCTTGCAGTCTGCCCACTGCCAGGTTTCCGTTTCGGAACTCTGGGCGGGAGTTGCCGCCGCAACCTGACCGGGCAACGCGGTAAACAGCATAACCCACGCCGCTACGGCGGCTACTACCCTATATGCAAGCCGAATCCTGTTCACGCCTTACCGCTCTTTCGCTGCGTGTTACTCATCGAAGTCTGACTGAGATCTCCGCATATGGATCTCGCAATCGTAGAAATGTTCACAAAAGCTAAAGCTTTGTGAGCGAAGCCATGATACGGCACCGCGGTTGAAGCGGTCAAGGCAAAGACCAGAGTGCCAGCAGCGCAATGTTATACCGCCTGGTAGCTAGTTGGAAGGCGGCGAAGGTCTTTGGTGGAGTGGCCGACACACTTCACTGCGCGTAGAGTATAGGACCAATGTTGAACATGTTTTGGGACGCGTCAGTCTAAACCACGGGCGACTGCGTGTATGCGCAGCTGGAAGGGCTGCCGAGGGCCTAGACGACAGCCATCGCACGGAACTGGTTGACAATGCCGGGCAATAGCTCCAGCACGCGCTCAATCTCCTCCGCCGTATTCCCGTAACCGACGCTCAGGCGCAACGCGCCCCGGGCCCGGTGTGGCGGAATGCCCATTGCTTGCAGCACGTGCGAAGGCTCCAGCGAGGTGGCGGAGCAAGCTGAACCGGCGGAGGCGCATATGTCATGCATATCGAGGTTGAGAAGAATGCTCTCGCCTTCGATGTTGGCAAACGTGACGCTGGCGACGTGCGGTAGCCGCTGGGTCGGATGACCGGTGCGTTCGGCAATCTCGATCCGCTCGCAGATGCCGTTCATCAAGCGGTCGCGCAACGCCTGGCAATGTGCGCTCCGTTCCTCGCGGTGGGTATTGGACAGCGTGAGTGCTTTCGCCATGCCGATGACGTAGGGCACGTTCTCCGTACCGGAGCGACGGTTGCGCTCCTGTCCGCCGCCCTGGACCAAGGGGATGAGCGGTGTGCCGCGGCGCATGTAGAGCGCGCCAATGCCTTTGGGCCCATAGAACTTGTGTGCGGCAATAGACATGAGGTCTATGTCCAGCTCTTCCACGTCCAACTCCATACATCCGGCGGCCTGCACCGCGTCGGTGTGCACAATGATGTCCGCATTCTGTTCCCGGGCGAGAACCACGGCTTCTTGCAGTGGTTGAATAGTGCCGACCTCGTTGTTGGCAAGCATAATACTGAGCAGGATAGTGTCCCGACGCACCGCAGCGCGCAGGGCGTCTAGGTCTACGCTACCGAATTCGTCTACAGGGAGATAGGTGACCTCGAACCCTTCCTTCTCCAGCCGATGGCACGTGTGCAGCACCGCATGGTGTTCGATCTGCGTAGTGATGATGTGCATGCCTTCATCGCGCCGGGCATACGCCGCGCCTTTCAGGGCGAGGTTTGCGCCCTCGCTGCCGCTGCCCGTGAAGACGATCTCGTTAGGACTGCATAAGAAGACATCCGCAATATCCTCCCGTGCCTCTTCCAGCGCCTGCTTTGCCCGGCGGGCAATACTATAGATGCCGGACGGGTTGCCCCACTGCTCTGTGAGAAACGGCAGCATGGCATCCAGCACAGCCGGGTCTACCGGGGTCGTTGCAGCATGGTCGAGATAGATCAGGTCGCTCATCAGGAAGATTGCCTAGCGTGAATTGGTAGCGAACCGTTTTTGAATTTGCCCGAACTCGTGATCTTTACGCTCTTTTCTCGTGATTACAACTATTGCCATCACGAGCTACAATAGTATCAATCACCACTGTTCAAGTATAATACTGCGAAATACTGCTGCCAACCCAAAAACAATCGCGAAGAAGCTATCTGGAGACAACGGCATGTCCGAATCGACCACACCCGCACAGTATGCGCCTCTAACGCACGTGCGCCAAGTTTACGACCAAACCCTCCCCATGCATGACTACGCTGCCATCGGCCCGGGCGGTTTTGCGCAATGGCAAGCTGAGCTGCGAGCCAAGGTGGCGACACTGCTTGGCGGCTTCAACTGGCCGCGGGGTGATCTCGCGCCGCAGGTGCTCGCCACTGTTGAGAAAGATGGCTACCTCCAGCAGAAGATCGAAATAACGAGTGAGCCCGGCGTCCGCCTGCCCTTCTATGTGCTAACACCGCAAACGGGGCAAGCACCCTATCCCACCGTAATCGCCCTGCACGGTCACGGGTCAGGCGTGCAGGAGGTCATCGGCGAGCCGCAAGACGAGCAAGTAGCGGCGCACATAAGAAACTGCAACCATGACTACGGCCGCCAGCTTGCCCAGCAGGGCTTTCTCGTGCTTGCGCCGGAGCAGCGCGCGTTCGGCGAACGCCGCGAAATGGAGGACGTGGTGCAGTCGCCGGGCCAATCCTCCTGCCGCCAGGCGAGCATGAATGCGCTAATGCTCGGACGCACTATGGTTGGCATGCGCGTGTGGGACGTCATGCGCGTAATCGACTATGCGGAGCAATATACCGGCCAAACCGGTCTTACCAAACTCGACACGCTGGCGTGCGTGGGCCTCTCCGGCGGCGGCACGGTAACAACCTTCGCCACGGCGATGGATGCCCGCATCACAACGGCGGTCATTAGCGGTTACTTCTGCACGTGGCAGTGGTCGATCATGGCGATGCGCCACTGCGAGGACAACTACATCCCAGGCATTCTGCAGCACGCGGAGATGGCCGACGTCGGTGCGCTCATCGCCCCCCGTCCGCTGCTCATCGAAGCGGGTACGGAAGACCCGATTTTCCCGCTCCCAGGTGTGCACGATGCGTACGAAAAGCTCGCGAAGGTCTACGCGCTGCTCGATGCGCCGGAACGGCTGGCGCTTGACGTTTTTGCAGGCGAACACCAGTGGCACGGAACACTGGCAGTGGACTGGCTAAGGCGCTGGCTGTAGGAAATGCGGGCACGACAGGAAGACTGGAATGGTTTTGTGACTCTTCTCTGCCGATCGCGCCTTGCGTCAACCGTTTGTACTTCGACAGGCTCAGCACGAACGGTTGGGGCACCGTCCCGTGCTTTCCCAGTGGGGTGCTGCCCATGCTTTCCCAATGAGGTGCCGCCCCATGCTTTCCCAGTGGGGTGCCGCCCATGCTTTCCCAATGGGGCACCGCCCCATGCTTTCCCAGTGGGGTGCCGCCCATGCTTTCCCAGTAGGGTGCCGCCCCATGCTTTCCCAGTGGGGTGCTGCCCATGCTTTCTCAGTGGGGCACTGCCCCATGCTTTCCCAATAAAGAAGAGTTGAGGCGTTGTCCAAACCCCTCAGTGCTTGTCTGAATCCGCCGCGGCGAGTTCCTGGGAGCGGCGGTACGCCGCCATGACGGCCGCTTGCAACGCCGCGCGCACGCCGCCTTGCTCCAAAGCCTGCAGGCCTTCAGCCGTGGTGCCGCCCGGAGAGGTGACCAGATTGCGGAGTTCTGCAAGGTGTTTGTCTTGGTTCTGGGCCAGCAGGGCCGACCCTTTTACCGTCTGCACGATGAGCGCCGCAGCCGTTTCCCTGGGTAGGCCGACACGCACTGCGCCGTCAATGAGGGCCTCGATTAGCAGAAAGACGAATCCCGGGCCGCTACCGTTTACGGCGGTCGCCATGTCCAAATAATGCTCGTCCGGCACGAAGAGCTCCAGACCCGCAGCTCGAAAGAGCGCCTGCGCTTGGGACTGTTGCTCCGGTGTTGTGTCGGCAGTAGCCGTCCACACCGTTGCGGCTTCCCCAATCGTAGCCAGGATGCTGGGCATGGCGCGCACGCTGCGCCGGTGTCCCAAGAGCGACGCGATCGTGACCAGTGGAACGCCCGCCATAATGGAGACCGCGAGCGCGTCCTGCGATAGCGCATCCCGCAGCGGTGGCAGTGCTTCCTTGATCTGCTGCGGTTTCACGGCGAGAATGGCGACGTCGGCTCCCGCTACTACCGCGGCATTATCTTCGTCCACGTTAACGCCGTGGGTCTCTTCCAAATATGCGCGGCGACTCGCCATGGGCTCACCGACCGCAATCGCGTCGGCACGGCACACGTCTTGCGCGATTGCGGCAGCCAAGAGCGCCTCGCCCATCGCCCCGCCACCGACGACTGCTAGCTTTCGAATCATAGCTCTTCCCTTTCAGACGGTTCTATCTGCCACGTCACGCCATCCCATCGGAGCGTCACGTAGCCGCGAGTTGGAGGCCGGACAACCTTAATTCCCCGTGCCCTCCACTGGGCGTCACTTTCATCCAGCCACGGTTCATCCAACAATAGCAAGCGCGGCTGCAACGTTGCTATGAAGTGCGCCAGCCGGGCCGGCGTGATTGCGCCTTGCACGATGAGCACTTCAACCGGCTGCAAATGCTGTACGGTTGCATTTGCTTGTATGATAGCAAGTTGCTGGCTGCCAAATCGGACAAGCTTCGTCTCCGGTGCGCTTCCGGCATTGATTTGAACATCGTCTGTAGCGCTCAGCGCGATGCGATACTGGTCTCCAAAAGGCAAACGGTCTTTCGCGGCCGGAGATTGCAATACCCACTGTTCCCCTTCATGCAGCAAGGCGCTCGAGATGGTATCCCGAGGCGGCAACGTCCCGCTACCGCCGATCCAGAGCGCGCGGTTGCGCTGCCAGATGGGCAGCAAGCGGTCCAAGTCATAGCGGCTGGGCGGCTCACGAAAACCGATGAGCAGCGGCTGACGGTGCGGGGTCTCGATGAGGACCGCGCTGCCCAGGGAACGTTCGAGCAATGTCACGCTGGGTTGACGGCCCAGCTCTGCCGCCATGCTGCCCCACATTACGAGCAGGATGCTGCCGACCGTGCCGAGACTGAAGATGGTGGTCCAGGAGATAGGAACACTCCCGATGCGGTGGGGCATGACGGGTCGCTGCACCCTGCGGCTCGTCCAGACCACTATCAGCACCGTCAGCACCGCGGCGAGCAGGGCCGGAAGCAACCCGCCTGCGGCAATAGTAAACGACGGCCAGCGGCTGACCTCCGTCGCGATGCGAATAAAGGCCTCCATCGGCAGGTAGGCGCTCCATGCCAAGACCTGACCGGTAGCGGTGTGGACAAGGCCCACTGCCGTTGCCACAGCGCCACTGAGCATGATCCACGGAATGAGCGGCAGGGCCAGTATGTTGCTCACGAGAAAGAACGGCGACACCCGACCGAAAACGTATATTAAGAAGGGAAGAACAAAGAGCTGCGCGGCAAGCGTGGGCGCGACAATCGCCGCTAGCGGCGACGGGAGCCAGCGCAGCCGATTATGCAGCGGCTCCGATAGCACGAGCAGCCCGGCCGTGGCAGCCACTGAAAGCTGGAAGCCCACGTCCCACAGGATACTTGGGTCCCAGGCAGTCATAGCTACCGCTGCCAGAGAAAGCGCCGACCAGGGGTCGCGGTCGCGTCCCAATGTGGCGGCGAAGAGCAGCAGAATTGCCATGATCGCGGCGCGTACTACCGCCGGGTTCGCGCCGACCAAGATCGTATAGAGCACCACACCGCCCATGCTCAGCCAGAGTGCCCGCCTGCCAAGGAGACGGCGCGTAACGCTCTCAAGCATGATGGCGACGATGGTCATGTTGAAACCGGAGATAGCGATGAGGTGGGTAGTGCCGGAGAGATCGAACGCCTGCCGCAGCGTGGCGGGGATACCCGCGCGTGCGCCGAGCAGAATCCCCTGGAGCAACGGCGCATGCGGCCGCGGCAGGATTTCTTCCATGGTGGCGAGAAGCCGCTCCTTCACCCCGTAGAGCGCGCGCAAGATCGGCTGGCCGCGTTCGCCAGGCACAAACTCCACCCGCGGAAATGCCAGCAATGCCTGAACGCCCAGCCGCTCCAGGTAGCGCTGGTACCCGGGACTATTGACGCTCTCCACTGCTTCCAGCCGCCCGGCTACCTCCCACGCCATGCCGTAGCGCGCCGGGAACCTGGGAGAAAGCGTCACCCACACCTGGCCGGAGACCGGCTGCCAGGTGTCGCCTATCCGCAGGGCCTCCGCGCGAAACTTCACCCGGGTGCTGCGGTCTGAGCGCAGCGGCTCGGATGCCACCCAGCCGCGGATGGTGACGGTCTGTTCGAGATAGGGTTCCAACGGATTGAAGGCAGAAGCAGTCGCCGTGCCGTGGTAGCGACTCATGCCCAGCGCAGCGGCAACGAGGATCAGAGCGCCCAGCGCAATGGTGCGGGTACCCACTGCCGCCAAACCGAGTCCGCTCACCAACAAGAGCGCAAGCACCACCAACGGAAACGGCGGCAGTAGGGTGCCCATTACAATGCCGACAAGAAACGCCGGCCCCAGGATGCGAGTCACGAACTGGTCAACTCAGAATTGATACTTATTCTTGACAAGAAGCAATCGATCGCTGAGAGCTTAGGGTTATGGCAGACGCGAGCTGAGATCCCGTCTCTAGTGAAGAGGCAGTCGCTTACTCTATTGCGGTCCGTATCCCTTAGCCATAATACCAGCGATGAACGATGGGTCCGGCAATCGCAGCGGCTTCTGGGGAAGCGTACTTCACGAAAGCGGCTCCCACATAGCAGATGCCGGATCTCGGCCCGTCACACTCCGCGCTATAGTGACCGTCCCGAATAGCTACGTACAAGCGACGGAACCCCTGACGGAATTCCCAATCTCCCAGCGCAAAGTACAAGTCTACAAACAGCCCTGACCCCAAGGTATATGAACAGCCCCGATTGAACGCTTCTCCGGGCGGAATCTCGTACTCCTCATAGGCCAAGAGTGAGTCAGCAATTTGGCATTCGCCTTTCGTGTACGTTCTGACAGGAACGCCTTCTCGTGCTCTCACCGCCACCTGTTCCATGAATGTTGCCGCACCTTCTGCAATCCACACCGGAAATCCGGACCAATAGGAATGTGCCACTTCGTGAGCAATGATTCTATGGTCATCATCTCTACTTATTGTTATTGCTCCTCGGGCGTGGGACTCTCCCGCGATTCCCGCGAGTTCGTCAAAAACGAGCGCGGTAAGGAACCGCTTGGGGAACGCCTCGAGCATGAACTCTTCATGAAAGCGCACAACTTCCTCCAACAGGTCCATTGTGTGGGGAGAGCCAGGATGCGTACGGACGACCTCTAGCTTCGTTTCTCCGCCACGCGGTAGCGAGATGGTGCGCCTTTCCCGAATGGATTGCTCTGGGTCCAGCAGGACACTCAGCAGATCCGGGCGATGTTTAGACACATTATGCAGTACGGCGACCAGTCCTGCTGTATCATCTGTGATACCGTCGCGCAGGGTCGGATGGTTCAGGACTTCCTTGAGGTACTTTGTCCCAAGAAACCCTTGCAAATTAACTAAGGAGGCAACTGCGGCGAAATCAGTATCATCAGGACTATCCAAGAAAGGCATGCTGACAATACGAATAGCGTCATCTTGAGGAAAGCCGCCGAACCTATAGAGCAAGAACATTTCGTCAAAAGTGATGCCGTCCCGCATCCAAGCCGTCAGCGCCAGAATGTCGAGTGATTCCGGTACAGTCACGGCTAACTCAAGCAACGCATTGAGCGCATTCTGTTCTAGGTGGGAAACTCCGTCCTGGATCCAAGAAAAGGCACTGATTTCGTCTCCCGCTGTAGGATTCAGCACCTCCAGGGCTACGAGATTTACCGTCGCTACATGATCGTCAGTAATGCCGCCAACGAACGCAGGATGGCTGACGACATGTCTCAAGAAGCCCCCATTGGCGTATCTAACTTCGCTCAGATTTCTCAATATGTCGTAGTCCCCTATCTCAAACGTCTCAAGGAAAGGCATCGCGACAATCTGCACAGTCGAATCCGAATCCCATTCGGCAAGCTGCTCAATCCGCCAAAATGCTGCCTTTTCCCTTTCGGCATTACTGTCCTGAACCCAGGGCTTGCTTACCAACGTCATGAGCGTTTGCGGAGACTTCAGCCCGATTTCGATGAGGTTCACTACTGCTTCGTACTCGTGCTCGGTGGGGTGGTACGCATTATAGTGGGTATCGTCTTCGGGCCTATCTACTCCGTCTCGTACCCACGGCAAGGCTTCTATAGCCGCGGCCGCCTCTGGGTCCTTAATCCCCAACGCCAATAGCGTGAAGGTGACAATGTGATCATCGGTGATGCCATTGCGTAGCTTGGGGTGAGCAAAGGCCTGCCTCAGGCTTCCCGGACTTAGAGTTTCGAGATCGGCCATGAACTTCAATGTTCTTAGGCCATACGTTGTCTCCCTAGATTTAATAAATGGCGTTTGCAGCATCTGCAGCGCCGCCCACTCATCGCTTTGGGCCACAGCAGATACGTGGACTAGCTTGTTTATGTTTGTGCCGATATTCGTGTCTCTAGCGAATGATTCTATCCAAGCCCAAAACACTTGCGGTGAAGCCGCTGCTAGCTCCCACAATTCGATATTGGCACGACGCTCAACGACGTTCCCCAAGCCATCCTGGACCCAGGGCAACGCCGCTATTGCTTGTTCGATCTTCCTGATCGACTCTGGATTGGGCGTGGGCATTGGAATGGGTGTGGGTTCGGGTGTCGGAGTTGGTGAGGCTGTCGCTACCGGCGTAGGCGTGGGTGTCGGCGTAGCAATGCCGCCGCCGGGGGCGTAGTCGGCTTCCCACTCAATGCGCTCGGTGTTGAGGCGCTGGACGAGGCCGTTGGGGCCGTTGATCCAGGTGCGGTAGCCGTCAGTAAAGGCCGTCCAGTTATCGGCTTTGCGCCAGACCAGCAGGCCGCCGGTGGTCTGTTGCACGCTGTCGCCGGTGTGGTTGTGGTGCTCGTTTTCTAAGCACTCACCCACGATCTCGTGGCCGATGAGATCACGGAGCGTCTTGAAGCCAAGAATGAACTGGCACTCCGCAGCAGCGACAGTGGTTGGCATAAGCAGAAGTAGGGCGAGGGCCAAAAGCACTGCGTACCGTTTCATTGCTACTCCTCTGATTTGCACACATTGGCCGGACAATCAAGCCTTGCCATGCATGCAGTTTAACCACTTGTTCTTGGCACGTCTATCACCAAGCGACTGCGCAGTTGTGGAGAGACACGTTCTTGCCGCCGGCCTACTGTCATCCCATGCAAGGTCCTCGCAGAAGCGCAGAGCCTTTAGTCCTTTCCGCCTCATAGTGGTCTGAATGCTATACTAGAGGTCACACACACTGGATCTACAGGTACCCTTCCCCTTGTTCCCCTCATGCCATCAATGTTACAAGCTAAGCTTTAAGCTAGTTAAACACGTGCGGTACCCGAAGAACCGCGATAACTCGCAAGAGCTGCACAATTAAGGAGAACAACTCATGTCCGATGAAGCTGGAATTGTCCGTGTCCCGGCAGCAACTATAGAAGCCTTTGATACCGAAGCGTTGCGGACGGTCGGCATGCGGCCGGATGATGCGGCGCAGGTGGCGCAATCGTTGGTGCATGCCGATCTCACCGGCGTCTTTACCCACGGCAGCAACTTTCTCCCGCTCTACGCCAACTGGATTCAGGTCGGATCAATCGATCCGATCGGCACGCCGGAAGTGGTATCGGACAGCGGTGCCACCGGACTCATCAGCGCGCGCAACGCCATGGGACAAGTGGCGGGCGTGCAGGCCATGGACCTGGCAATCGAAAAAGCCAAACAATTCGGCATCGGCGCGGTGGGCGTGCGCGAGAGCAACCACTTCGGCGCTGCGGCTTACTTCACTATGCGCGCTCTCGACCACGACGCCATCGGCTTTTGTTCAACCAACGGCATTCAGGTCATGGCGCCCTACGGCGGAGTCACGCCCAGCTTGAGCAATACGCCCATCGCCTATGCGATTCCGGCAGCCACGGAACGCCCGCTCATGCTCGACATGGCCGTTAGCGTGGTCGCGGCGGGCAAGGTGGCGTTGGCCAGGCGCAAGAACGAGCCCATTCCCCCCGGCTGGGCCTTGACGGCCACCGGCGAACCCACAGAGGACCCCAGCTTGGCAAAGCTCATGGCGCCGGTGGGCGGTCCCAAAGGCTACGGCCTTGCCGTGGTACTCGACGCGCTGTGCGGCGTGCTCACAGGGGCGCTCTTCGGCCAAGACGTGCGCCGGGGCGGTATCCCCAATACGCCGCAGGCCATGGGCCATTTCTTCATGGCGCTCGACATAGCCCACATGATGCCCGTGGACGAATTCAAGCAGCGCATGGACGTCCAGATCCGCCAGATGCGTACATCGGAAAAAGCCAAGGGAGTGGAGCGCATTTACCTGCCCGGCGAGATCGAGCTGGAACGCAAAGAGCACTTCCTGCGCGACGGCATCGCCTTTGCAACCCAAATCGTGGAAGACCTGGACACTATGGCAGAGACGTTCGGCATTCCTTCCCTTTCAGGGCGCCTTTAGTCTCATCGCCGGCCTAAGCCCCACGTGTAACGCCAAGCTGACACACGATCATGCTGCCTTAAAACGATGCTTCTGGGACACAGCATTCGTGTGACCCAGAAGCAACCTCGAAAAAGCGTTCATGCCCTAGCGTAGAGACCGCAGTGGTAAGCAGTCGCTCAAGCACGGACGCCTCTTCTACTTGGTTGAAAGCGCAGCAAGAGCGTTAGCCGCAAGCGCTGGAAGTTAAGAGACTAGCCGTATACGTAAGTGCGCAATTCTCCTAATTCTGCCCATCGCTAATGCCGCTGATGCGCGTGTTGATGGTGTGCCAGCCGGAGGCACCATTGGGCGCGGGTTCGAGCCGCGTCTCGTCTTGCAGTTCACCGCCGCCGTCGGTAGCGCGCACCCGAATCGTGTAGCCGGCCGCTACCGGTGGTTCCCACGTAGTTTTCCACTGCACCCACGAAAACGGAGTGAGCACCTTGCCAAGCTCCGCCTCTATCCAATTATCGCCCTCATCGATGCTGACTTCGACCTTGCTAATGCCGCGGTTGCCGGCAAAGGCGATGCCGCCGATCAAGATTTCTCGGTCCACCTTGACACTCACCGTGGCGCCGTTGTTCGGCGCGTCGATGCGAGACATAGTCTTGATGATGGCTTCATCACTCCAGCCGCGCTGTTGCCAGAAGCCCTTGAAGTCATGGTCTACCGGCTCGATCCGCGTCAGCCACTTCACGTTCTTCATGCCATAGATGTTCGGCACAACCAGGCGCGCTGGAAAACCGTGGTTGTTCGGCAGTATCGCGCCGTTCATGCGGAACGCCAAGAGCACGTTGGGGTCCTGCGCCTTTTCAAGCGGGATGCTCTCTTGGTAACCGTCTGCCGCGTGCAGGACGATGTCCTTCACTCCCGGCTGTATGCCCGCTTGGACCAGCAGGTTCCACAGCGGCACCCCTTCCCACAGCGCACAGCCGATGAGGTCTCCGCCGACCGAGTTGCTGATGCATTGCAGAGTCGCGTATTGCTGCTGGGTGGGCATGGCCGTTAGCGCATCGTAATCCAGGGTCATCTTGTTGTCCACCATGCCGGTGATGGTAAGACTCCAGTCCTTTACGTCTACGCTAGGATCGATATTGTTCTTGGAGATGACATAGAATTTGTCGTTGGGTGTAACTAAGGGTTCCAGTCCTTCAAAGCCCTTCTGGAATATGGGGAGCGATTCGCCGCTGGCGGAAAGAGTAGTCTCTTTCACCGGTTCATTGAAGATGGCCTGCGCTTGCGCCGCAAATGAGCGCTTGAGCGCGTAGGCGCCGCCTAAGGCCAGCCCGGAAGCGGCCAAGGGCACCAGCGACCGACGGGACAACACGCCCTCAGAGGCCGTTTCGGACGTTTCAACGGCGAAGGGCTGCCGGACGTACGCAAGCACAACTCCAAAGGCCAAATAGGCAACGATGTCGGTGGCAACGCCAGCAAACACCGGTGTGGATGCGTCCATACCGAAGAAGCCGCGTTCCACGAACGGCGAAATCGTCACCGTGTGGATCAGCCACAGCAGCCCGCCGAAGCCGAGTCCGTACAGCAACGCCGTTGGCGTCCCGCCGCTGCTGTTACCATTTGCGCCAAATCGAGCCAGCAGACGGCCGTAGAGCAGTCCCAACAAGCCGCCCGCGCCAACCATGCCAATGAGTATCGCGTAGAAATTCAGTGTCTTGGCCATGGTGCCGAATATCTGAATCACCGCCTCGAAAAGGGCAGGCGGTATAAAGCTAAGAATTCTTTCAATCACCGCCTCCGGCAGTGCAGGAATCTGCCAAATGAAGCGAACGACGAAGTAGATCGCGAGAAAGGCCACCGCGGCAATTGCCCCGGAAAGAAACTCTCTGCGCCACGGTACAGTCGATTGCATATATGCCCTCTCCTCAACTCCTATGTACGGATGCCTTGACTTCATCGTAGCACAGTGTTATTGGAGGCATATCGTTCCCACGTAAGAAGTTCCTAAGAAAAGCTCATTGAAGGAAGTGCCGTCAGGTGGCAAATCCGCGACAAAGAGCGTAGACTACTTAGGAATAGGTAGGGTAAGCTATTCGCTTAAGTAACCATCACCATATGCAAAGATTGCAGGGCATACAGAACGCCTAGCGGCACTTGCAGGACGGAGGTAACCGCCTCATGAAAACAGAATTCATCCCATCTGAACACTCGCGTCGGCGTGTGCTCCGCACCCTGGGCACTCTTGGTCTCGGTGCCGCCGCAACATCGCTTCTCTCAGCTTGCGCCGGCATAAACCGCCGCGCCTGTGATGGACCGTGCGATCCTACACCCACGGCGTTCATTCCAATTACGCCGACGCCGGTGGAAGGGCCAAGGCCCATTATTCGCAGTCCCGGCCTTGTGAATTTCTGGACGTGGGCCTCCGGCCCTACTCAGCAATGGCTTACCGACGTGCAAAGCCTCTTTGCCGCCCGCACGGGCAATACGTTGGAACCGGTTTTCTTGGGGAGCCAACGAGAGGTGGAGAACCGCCTCGCGCAAGCCACAGCCGCCGGCCAAGGCGGGCCGGACGCCGTGCACGTGCCAATGGGCGCGCTCCCAGGTTGGGCTGAGGCGTCGCTGGTGCGGGACCTTACGCAATACCTGAGTTGGCCGCGCACGGTCAATTTGCAACAGTTCGTCAAGGGCGTGCTGCCCTATGCGACTTTCGACGATAAGACCTACGCCATTCCTTATGACGATCCGCAGGCCATCGGGTTGGCGATCAATGCCAAACACATGGAAGAGGCCGGCATAACCATAGACGTGGAAGCCTTCAAGCAGTGGGGGTGGGACAACCTGCGCGAAGCTGCGCTCAAACTCACCCAGCGTGATGGCGATACCGTGCAACGTCCGGGGATGCACGTTAGTTCTGACTGGCTCCAAGTCCTGACTTGGCTCTACAGCAACAATACGGGCCTCTTTCAAAATAACGCCGATGGCGGCGCTGTTGTTGTAAATAACGCTGATGCACAGTCAGCGCTGCAGTTCCTGGCAGATTTAGTGACCGTGGACAGGGTAAGCGGCGACCCATCGCCCTACGTTGATACCGCTAACCTCTTTGTGAGCGGGCGCGCGTCAATGGCGGTCGTAAACGCCGACGCTATCAATCACGCTGTGCGCGTGCAATCGGAGGAACAGTCAGTTGATCCGGATCTGCAGTTCCACTGGCTGCCGCTGCCGAAGGGGCCGAGTGGAAGGGCAGGCGCGACACAGGTCTGGTCGCACCAGATTGCCATTCCCGAAGTCGCCGATAATGCCACTTCGGGGTGGGACCTGCTTACGTTCCTCTACACCAGGGAAACGCTACAGGACTACCTGGGCAACACCGGCATGACACTGCCCTTCAAGCCGCAATGGAAATACCCCATGGCCAAACTGGTGACGAGTTTCACTCCTACGTATTTGGAGTACCTGGATCTGCTCGACCAGGAGAGCCCGTCGCCCGTAGTGGGTCGCCAAGCACTGGGGCGCAACCTGGCACTGCCGCTGCGCCAAGCGATTTCCGGTCAGAGACCTGTGGCGGAGATGATGCCTGTTATCGAACAGGCCGTGCGTACTGCGGTCTCGTAGGCGCAAGCTGCCGGGTCTTGGCGATAAGCTACTGCCGGGAACTGGCGCAAAGGTCTGGTGTAGTCTCGCTGCCACGTTGAATACGGCGAAAGATAAAGAGAACGGCGCCAACACACTAGTCGGTGCCGTTCTCTTTTGGTTGGCGGAGGGGGAGGGATTCGAACCCTCGGTGGAGCTATTAACCCCACAATCGCTTAGCAGGCGACCGCACTAGACCAAACTATGCGACCCCTCCCTGCACTCCAATGCGCCATCCAAACCATCAATCCTGGTCCCGGACAACTGCACTGAGATATCCTCATTATAGCCTATCCCGCAAGCTGAACTTCCAGATCGCGGCCAAACCCGCGCGGCGGCGCGGCATCATAGCTAGCTTATGTGGGAGATGGCGTTGGTTCCGATACTACACGGCTGTGGCGGTATAGAATAGCGGCTCAGCCGGTTCGGGTGTAAGCGATCGCGCGATTCGGCTGTTGCGCCGTTCCGCGCCGTTGCGGTCCTTCAGCATCTGCGGCGGAGGGGGAGGGATTCGAACCCCCGGACCTTTCGGTCAATGGTTTTCAAGACCATCTCCATAAACCACTCGGACACCCCTCCGAAATCGCGGTTCCTCTAAATTATACCGCAGCATCGGATGTTCTTAGGACAATCGGTGCCAGTACGCACGTTAGTCCGTGGCAGTGCGCACACTTGCCGCGCCGCGGATTGCTAGCAATAAGGGTACTTGCCAGCGCTTGGATCCAATCAATTAGTGCGAGACGCGGGCCGGACCATAGTCGCGGATGGCTGGGCAAACGGCAGGGCTACACCCGCTGCCAAACTTTCACTCCGAATGGCACAGCCCGGCTCTTGCCGGACGCAGATGGAACAACCCCAAAATGTGCGGATTTCCTGGCTAGGCGACACCCTTTGGGTCGACTTCCTCTGCGTCATGCGTCTCAATTCCCCGGCCGGGCCTTCAGCGCGTACACGTAGCCGTCATTAGAGCCGACGTAAACCACGCCGTTGACTACAGTAGGTGAGGAATTCACTAAATCGTCTGTTTGGTAACGCCATAGGAGTTCGCCGGTCTGGGCAACGAGGGCATAGACATGGCTGTCATTTGACCCAAAGTAGATAACGCCGTCGACCACTTCTGGCGAGGTAATGCCACCATCAGTTCGATAGCGCCAAAGGAACTCACCGGTACGAGCATCCACAACATTCAAGTCATTTCCTGCCCCTACAATAACCGCACCATCTGCCACTACAGGAGCGGAGCCCACATAGTCGGCTTGGTATCGCCAAAGGACTTCCCCATCCTCAGCATCCAGGGCATACAGGTAGTGGTCGCTTGAGCCCACATACACCACACCGCCCGCTACTGCCGGTGAGTAATAAATCCTATCGCCTGTCTTGAACCGCCATCGCAGTTCGCCTGTAGCAGCGTCTAGCGCGTACAAATAGCTGTCTCCTGAACCGACGTAGACCACGCCTTGTGAGACCATTGCAGCGGAATTCACGGGACCATCGGTCTGGAAACTCCAAATGGGATCGCCGCTCGCCGAGTCCAGTGCATAGACGTGTCGATCCTTCGAGCCAACGTAGACGACGCCGTCAACCACAACGGAAGATGCAGACACGTCACCTTCCGTCAGAAAGCGCCAATGGAGACCTCCGGTGACGGCGTCCAAGGAGTATACGTAGCCCTCGTTAGAGCCTATGTAGACCACACCATTTGCCACCGTCGGGGAGGACTGCGGATACGGGCCTATCTCGTATCGCCAGAGGAATTTGCTAGAAGCAGCGTCCAAGGCGTACAAATAACTGTCATATGAGCTGGCGTAGACGACGCCATTAGCCACTGCCGGCGAGGAAACGACATAATCGCGCGTCGGATAACGCCAGATGAGCTCGCCTTCCGGATGCGACTGCGGCTCCGGCTCATAGAGGAACAACACGTAGGCGGCGCCGCTCTCCGATACAACGTAAGCCCTGCCGTTCACTACCACCGGGGAGGCTTGCACTGCGCTATCTAGCTGAGACCACCACAGCAATTCTCCATTCTCGGCGCTCAGCCCATAGACGTAGCCCTCTTCCGACCCCGCGTACACGACGCCGCCAACCGTCGTCGGAGATTGCCGCACGTAGTCTTCTGTCTCAGCGCGCCAGAGCAGATCTCCATTCTTGGCATCCAGCGCGTACACGTAGCCGTCGTCCGACCCCGCGTACACAGTGCCGCCGATCACATTCGGAGAGCCCCACGCTTCCCCGTTAGTAGAATAGCGCCACAGCAGTTCCCCACTGTCGGCGTCAAATGCATAGAGATACCCATCGTCGGAGCCCACGTAGACCACGCCGCCCGCCAGCGCCGGCGACGATTCCACGAAGAAACCGGTCTGGTAGCGCCAAAGCTGGCCTCCTGTGTCGGCGTTCAGCCCGTACACATAGCCATCCTGAGAAATCACCGAAACCACGCCGTCGGCCGCCGCCGGAGACGACCGCACTTCACCGCCGGTCTGGAAGCGCCATTGCAATGCGCCGCTGGCGGCATTGAGCGCATAGACGAAACCATCGCTTGAGCCGGTGTAGGCCAGCCCGTCAGCCACCGCCGGTGAAGAGAAGATGGTGCCATCCGTCTGATAGCGCCAGCGCAACTCTTTGGTGGTAGCATCCAAAGCGTAGACAGCGCCATCCTGGGAGGTGGCGTAAACCGTCCCATCTGCCTCCACCGGAGAGGCCCGCACCACGCCGTCGGTCTGATAGAGCCAGAACAGCTCTCCGGTCGCAGCATCGAGCGCATAGACGTGGTCGGCGCCCAAACCAACGTATAGCACACTGTCATTCACGGCCGGGTAGGAGATTTCGGTAACGTCTGTGTGGAAGCGCCAGAGCCATTCACCGGTGGTGGCGTCCAGTGCCTTGATATAGCCATCCCAAAAACCCAAGTAGATGACTCCATTGATCACCTTGGAAACCGTATGGTGATCGACCAACGCTACCCGCCATAGAAACTCGCCACTAGCGGCGTCTAGCGCATGGAGGTAGCCATCCCCCGGCCAAACATAGAGGATGCCGTTTGCCGAAACCGGATACAAATACGGTGATTTTTCGAATTCAGTGCGCCAGCGGACTTCACCGGTGGCCGCGTCCAGGGCATAAAGACTTCTGTCAGTTGAAGTAACAAAGAGCGATCGATCAACTACATTAGTAGGGAGGAAAACCTCATTACCTGCCTCAAAGCGCCAACGGAGCTCCCCACTCGCCGCATCCAGGGCATAGACGTACGAGTATTTCGAGCGAAGGTAGAACACGCCGTCAGCAACAATTGGAGGCCAGCGTACCACGTTACCTAAGCGAACGTCGTCATCTGCTTTGAAGCGCCAGCGGAATTTGCCGTTCGTGGCGTCCAGCGCATATACGTGTCGATCATCTGCATGGAAATATACAGTCTCACCAACATGCACCAGCGGGTTCCAAACCCTATAGTCTAACTGGAAACGCCACGCGAGTTCGCCGGTGGCGGTGCTTAAGGCGTATACGCTCTTTTCCCTGATGCCAATGTATACTGCGCCAACTGCCGCCGTCGGAGTCTCGTCTATTTCACGCGCTATATCGCTGCGCCACAATAATTCACCGGTAGTTACACTGAAAGCGAGTAAGTAATAATCACTATCTCCCCAAGCCTTTATGTAGACTGCCCCATCACCAAACTCTGCACGGTCAGCCAAGGTGTAGTCTCTGGAATCCCAGAGCATCTCGCCAGAGGCGGCATCAATGGCAATGGCATAGAACCCATTTGCTCTTTGGTATTGACTAGACCGAACGAGCACCACGCCTTCTACCAATTCAAGCGGTAAGTTCATCCCCCCGTCTAACTTGAAGTACCACAATACTTCGCCGGTCGCGGCGTCCAGCGCATACACGCCATCATAGTCCGCCCTGACGTAGGCCACGCCGTCGGCCACGCCATCAACGACGAACGGAGGAGATGACACCGCTTGGCTCGCGTGCCGGTAGCTCCAGAACACTTCTCCCGGCTGATACACCTTGGGAGGAGTTTCCTCATAGTCGCCGTTGCACCCTGCCAACAGTGAAGCGGCAAAGGCGATAAGCAGCGCTAGGACGGCAGAAACAGTTGTTCGCGGCATGTCATCCGTACTCCGGAAGATTTCCATTTACTCTTGGCTACCAGTGTATCCTTCCAGTGGCGTGTCAAGATATGCCCGGCAGGCAACGCGCAGGTCGCGCTATCCGAGTGTATCGCCACGTACATTTCCCCCACCGGACGGCGCTGAACTCGCGAGGACCAACAGGCTACCTGAGAAACGGCCTCTCTACTTCCGTCCGTGGCGCTAGGCGAGCGTCCAGGAAACCCTGCGAGCAAACAAACCCGCGCGATCCCAAAGTCGCGATGTCCAGAACTTTACTCGCCGGGCGTGGCCTTCAGCGCATAGACGTAGCCATCTTGGGAGCCGACATAGACTACACCGTCCGCCACTGCAGGCGAAGACCAGATACCACCGCCTGTCCGGTAGCGCCAGTGGAGTTCGCCGGTCGCAGCGTCCAGCGCGTAGACGTGATTATCGAACGAGCCTACGTAGACCACGCCGTCCGCCACCGCTGGGGAAGAGTTCACCTGGTCGCCTGTCCGGTAACGCCAGAGGGGGCGGCCGCTTTCGGCATCCAAGGCGTGGACGAAGTTGTCTCGGGAGCCAATGTAGACCATCCCGTTGCTCACTGCTGGGGAGGACCAGATCTCAGCGCCGGTTTGGTAGCGCCAGAGCAATGCGCCTGTGTCAGCGTCGAGCGCATAGAGGTACCTATCCAGCGAACCGGCGTAGACCACACCGTCGGCCAGGGTCGGGGATGAGTCCACCCCTGCGCCGGTTGCATACCGCCAAATGAGTGCGCCGTTCTCGGCGTCAAGAGCATACACGTATCTATCAAGGGAGGTTACGTACACCACGCCGTTCCCCACCGCCGGAGTGGAACTCACCTCAGCGCCGGTCCGGTAGCTCCAGATCAGTTCGCCAATTTCGGTAGCCAGGGCGTACACATTGGCATCGTTGGAGCCAACATACGCCACGCCGCCGGTCACTGCTGGGGAAGAATTCAACCAACTGTCCGTCTGGAAGCGCCAGAGTAGGTCGCCACTCGCGGAGTCCAGCGCGTAGACGAAATGATCGTCTGAGCCCACGTAGACCACGCCGGCACTCATCGTAAGTGGAGCGTTCACAGCGCTGCCGGTCCGGTAACGCCAGAGAAACTCACCTGAAGCAGCGTCCAGCGCGTAAACATGATTGTCGTTAGAACCGACGGAGACCACACCGTTTTCCACCGCAGGGGAAGACCAGACGCCGGCGTCGGTCCGATAGCGCCAGAACAACTCACCTTCGCGGAGGTCGCTGAGCGAGGGCCGCGCCGGCGCTTCGGGCTCCGGCGGGAATTCAAGATCATGAGCGAACAGTGCATATACGTAGCCATTCTCTAAGCTGATGTATACCTTGCCGTCCTTCATCACGGGCGAGGCATACACGGGACTTTCAAAAGCGGCGCTCCAGAGTAGCTCACCGTTTTCGGCATCCAGCGCGTGCACGTAGCCGGCATCCGATCCCGCGTAAACCACGCCGGCTTCCATCGCCGGGGCATGGAACACAAAGTCGCCCGTCTCGGAGCGCCAGAGCAACTCACCAGTGGCAGCAACCAGAGCGTAGGTGTGTCCATCATCCGATCCGGCATACACTACACCGCCAATCACCGCTGGCGAGCCCCATGCTTCGCTTTGTGTCAAGTAACGCCATTGCGTTTCTCCACTGTCAGCATCCAGGGCGTAGAGATACCCGTCATCTGAGCCTACGTACACCACGCCGTTTGCCATCGCCGGAGACGTATGCAGGTAGTAGCCTGCTTGATAGCGCCAGAGGAGGTCTCCACTAATGGCGCGGAATGCGAATACGTAGCCGTCTTGTGAGATTGCTGAGACTATGCCATCAGCCACCGCCGGAGAAGACCACACTTCACTACCGGTATGGAACCGCCAGCGCAGTCCGACCTCGGCAGAATCGAGCGCGTAAACGTAACCGTCCCGTGATGCAGCGAAGACGAGGCCACCTGCCGCCACCGGAGATGACCGGATTTCACCATCCGTTGGGTAACGCCAGCGGAGTCTGTTCGTCATCGTGTCAAACGCGTACACAAATCCTCTTTGGGAAGTGGCGAGAACCATGCCGTCGATCTCCGCAGGCAACGTCCACGCCACACCGTGCGTGTGGAATTGCCAGTAGAGCTCCCCGGTGTCGGTCCCAAGGGCATAACCGTGATTAGCATTTGCGCTGAGATAGATTGCGGCCTCGTCCGTCGGTGAAGCAAATGTCGCGCCATCGCCGGTGCGGAAACGCCAAGTCCTTTCGCCGGTCTCGGCATCCAAGGCATAGAGATGGTGATCTTCCGAGCCGATGTAGACTACACCATCGACTACGGCTGGAGAGGATCGAACGGTATCTCCCGCCCGATGTCGCCAGAGCAACTCTCCGGTGTCGGCACTTAATGCGTAGACGTGGTGATCAGCCGAGCCTACATAGACAACGCCGCCAACCACTGCCGGGGAGGTCCACACGTTGCCGGCAGTCTTGTAGCGCCAATGCAAACCGCCCGTAGCGGCATCCAGCGCGTAGACGTAATTATCGAGTGAGCCGATATAGACTACTCCTCCCTCTACCACGGGAGAGCCAGTGAATTCACCCCCCGTTTCATAACGCCAAAGGCGTTCGCCTGTGGCGGCATCCAGCGCGTAGACGTAATGGTCGTCCGATCCGATGAATAGCGCACCATCAACCACTGCAGGCTTTCCGTCCACCCGACCGCCCGTTAAGTAATGCCAACGGAGTTCGCCGCTGGCAGCATCCAACGCGTAAACGTGGTGATCGCCAGATCCTACATAGAGTACGTCGTCAACTACTGCCGGAGAAGAGTACACGTCACCGTCCGTCTCGTAGCGCCAACGAAGTTCACCGCTGGCAGCATCCAGCGCGTAAACACTGCCGTCGGCGGAACCGACGAACAATACGCCGCCGGTTACCTCTGGTGTCGCATCCGCATAACTGTCAGTCTTGTAGCGCCAGCGGAGCGTGCCCGTGTCGGTATCCAGGGCATACACATAGTGGTCATGGGAACCAACATAGACCATGCCATCGGATACGACCGGAGAAGAGCACACCAAGTGCCCGGTTTTATAGCGCCACAGCATATCTCCACTCTCGGCCTCAAGCGCGTAAACGTAGCCGTCTGCAGAGCCCACATAAACTACGCCGTCAGCTACTGACGCAGAAGACCACACGGCGCCGCCCGTGTGCCGGTAACTCCAAATCACTTCCCCAGGCTCATAGGCACTGGAAGGAGGCACTGGTTCGTCACGGGCAGGCTCAGGACCGCACGAAACCAACACGATAGCGGCTACGGCCAGTGACAGCCACAATAGTGCAAGGATGGCGAGCCGACGCATCTCAGCCGTTCTCCTTAATGAAACAATTCGGTCTTGTCCAGAAGTATACTCCACCACCGATCTTCTGTGATATTTCTGTGAGTTGCGGCAGAGTTGCACAATTAGGGCGCAAACCAACATATAGGACGCTGCCGGACAGACATGAACGGAGAGGATGCAAGACATACCGGCAGGGGAGCGTCAAGGAGCCAGACTGAAGCCGCGCTTCAAGGGGCAACCTCGCGTACAGCATTCCTGTCATTCTGCGACGAACCTGCGGGATCTAACAGATGCTACAAGGAACGGCCTCTCGCCATCTCAACGCCGCGAAAAACAGGCACTTTGGACGGCCGCCCGGTCTGGCCGAAGCGGTATAATCCCATTTACCTACATGATTGGCGTATCACTCTCCAGGCCTGGCCTCCAACGCGTATACGAAGCCGGAGTATGAGCTGATATAGATGACGCCGTTATCCACCACCGGGACGCCCTGCATGCCACCGCCTATTGAGTAGCGCCAAAGAAGCTCACCGGTCTTGGCGTCCAGTGCAAACGCGTAGCCGCCCTCTGAGCCGGCGTAGACGATGCCGTCAGCTACGGTCGGTGTGGAACGTACGTCGCCCCGAGTCGGGTAACGCCAGATCAGCTCACCACTCATAGCGTCCAGGGCATAGACGTGGTGATCGTCGGAGCCCACGTAGAGGACGCCCTTGGCCACCGTCGGCACATATCCCAAGCCATGGCCCGCCCGGTAGGTGTAACGCCATAGCATTTTCCCTGTAAACACATCGAATGCGTACGCGTGACCGTCACCCGAAACGGCGTAGAGCACGTCCTCGACCACCAGCGCGGGAAATATCTGGTAAATACCTCTCTGAAGACCCCACCGGACCTCGCCCGTCGCAGAGTCCAGCGCATGTAAAGTGCCGCGACCTCCGCCAACGAAGATCATTCCACTAATCGCCAAATAAGGATGCGACCTCAACCCAATGCTGTAACGCCAGTGCAGTTCACCGGTATCGGCGTCCAGCGCGTACACGTGGCCGCCCGCTGAAGTAGCGTAGACCGTGCCGTCCACCACGGCCTGGTGAACTGAAACCTCATCTTCCGCCTCGAAGCGCCAGTGCAGTTCGCCGGACCCCGCATCCAGCGCGTACACGTTGCCATCGGCAGACCCCACGTAAACCGCT
Organism: Chloroflexota bacterium; assembly: GCA_965216245.1. GTDB lineage: Bacteria > Chloroflexota > UBA11872 > VXOZ01 > VXOZ01 > VXOZ01. The sequence goes on along the minus strand of OZ244145.1, from coordinate 1,961,540 downwards.
CCATCAACCACTGTTGGGAAGGGCGATGAATAATAGCTCGCACCCGCCTCGAATCGCCAGGAAACCTCTCCCGAAGCGGCATCCAGCGCGTACACGTAGCCATCGTCGGAGCCGATGTAGGCCATATCCGCGCCTAATCTTGGTGATCCGCGTATGTAGCCTTCGGTCTGAAATTGCCAAAGAAGCTCCCCGCCGACGGCATCCAGCGCAATGACCCTCCCAGAGAACGATCTGAGGTAGACCATGCCGTCACGCAGCACCGGCGGAGAAGGCGATTCGCCGGCCCGCGGGTAACTCCAGAGCAACGTGCCTTGCAGCGGAGTTGCCGGAGGCAGGGCATTCAGCGCGTATACGACGGTTCTGAACCCAGGATATAGCTCCCTTACGGCGATGCCGAACAGCGCGCCGTTGCCCGTTGATTGAAAGTCCCAAAGGCTGCCGTCTGTCCGGTTCGACCAATAGATTTCGCCGGTCATGGCATCGAGCGCTTGCACCCAACCATTGCGCGACCCGACGTAGACAACGCCGTCAATCACCTTTGGCGGGAGATGGAACACGCCACCCGTTCCGTATTGGCGCCAAAGCTGTCTGCCCGTCGCGGCATCCAGAGCGAAAACATACCCGTAGTCAGAGCCGATATAGACCACGCCATCGGCCACTGTTGGCGCCGAGAGGAGCTCAGTTGTGATTACCGTAGAGCTCAAGCCGCTTGCCAGCCGCGTCTTTGCAGGAGTAGCGGACACGTGATTTTTTGTGCGATAACGCCAGCGTTCTTGCCCGGTCTCAGCGTCAAACGCCTGTACGTATCCCCACTCTCCAGTGACAAAGACCAGGCCTTCACTTACCGCCGGAGAGAACCATACCCACTCCCTGGCATGGTTGCGCCACCGTTCTTCCCCAGTTTTGGCGTCCAGTGCAAATAACCGGCCGTAGTACGTAACGGCATACACCGTATCTCTATCCGCCACCGGCGGGGATCTGAAGTGGCCCTGATCAACCGCCTCGAACTGCCAGAGGATTTCCCCGGTCTCGCGAGACAGCGCATGCACGCGGCTTGCTTTGGAATCGGCCTTGTTCGAGCCAACGTAGATTACGTCGCCATGTATTGCCGGAGCGGTCACATGGTCATCCAGTTTAATGCGCCAGAGCACGTCTCCTTTCACCGCATCCAGCGCATACACCTGACCGTTTCCCGAGCTCGCGTAAATGGCATTGTCGAGCAGAATAGGGGAAGTTATTCCAGTCTCGTCCGTCTCGGTATACCAATGCACCTTTCCTGATGTGGCATCCAGCGCGTATACGCCGCCTTCGGCCAAGCTGACATAGACGGCGTTGCCAACTTCCGCCGGTGAGAAAGCTACGGCACTGCCTGTTACGTAACGCCAGTGCTGTTCTCCGGTGGCGGCGTCGAGCGCGTGCACGTGACCATCGGTGGAGCCGACGTAGAGCACACCATCGTTCACTGACGGAAAGAGTAATACCTCATCTCCCACCGCGTATTCTCGCACCAAGACTCCAGCTAGTGCATCGAGCCCGTAGACGGTGCCGTTGCTTGAACCGATGTAGACGGTGCCGTCAGCAACTGCCAGCGACTTATACGCCTCACCGTCAATTTGGTAGCTCCAGAGCAGCGCGCCGTCCGTGGTGGCGAACGCCCGTACGTGGTTTTCAGCCTTTACCGCGTAGATCACGCCGTCGGCCACAATTGGCGGGACTGAATAACCGCCTGCGAGCTGGGAACGCCAAAGCTGTTCACCGGTAGCCGCGACGAGCGCGTGGATGTGTCCATCCCCTGACGTGACGTAAACTACACCTTCACTCACCGCCTCAGCGGAAAGCGCGGCGCCGTCGAATTGGTATTGCCAGAGCAGCGTGCCGTCCTCCGGCGTCAGGGCATATACGAAACCCTTCTCGGAGCTAGCGAAAATTGCGCCGTCGCCAACGGCCGTGGCACCAAACACTCTACTGTCAGTCAAGAAGCGCCAGCGTAACTCGCCGGTATCAGCATCGAACGCGTACACGTGGCCGTCGCTGGAGCCGACGTAGACCCCACCCTCACCCACCGCCGGGGATGACCCCACGAAGCCGCTCACGCGATACAGCCAGCGCAATTCGCCGGTAGCGGCATCCAGCGCGTACACCGGGCTATTGCCGTCACCATAATAGCCCCGTGTGCTAGTGACAAAGACCGTGCCGTCATGCACCGTCGGTGAATGCCAGACCTCACGCTCCGCTAGAAAGCGCCAGAGCACTCTGCCGGTTTCAGCATCCAAGGCGTACACATGGCGGTCCTCCGAGCCGAAATAGACCACACCGTCTGCCACCGTCGGCGCAGACGCCACCGCGCCGCCAATCTCATGCCGCCAAAGCAACTTGCCGGGTTCGCCAGCCACCTGCGGCCGCGCGGGTTGCGGGCTTGCCGTGGGCGCTGGCGGAGGAGCTTCTACCTCCTCCGGCGGCGTAGTGGAACAGGCCAATAGTGTTAGAGAGGCAAGAGCCAGTGCTAGCCATAGCAGGGCAATGACTAAGGATCTACGCATCACAGCGGTTCATCCCAACACAAGATGTTCAAGGTCTGTACTAAGTTTATACCACTGATGGCGCGTCAAGAGCTGTAACGATGCGACGTTAGGGATGAAAGGCGAACAGTGCGTAGACGAAGCCATCCTCTGTGCTGACGTAGACCTTGCCGTCAATGACCACGGGCGAGGACTGCGCGGCGCTTTTAACTGAGGAACTCCGGAGCAACTCTCCGTTTTCCGCAGCCAGCGCCTACGTGTAGCTTTCATCTGAATCGGCGTAGAATGCGCCGTCCGGCCGGAACCCGCTCGAGGCAACTCCCCGGTCTTCCTTCAGTGTGCGACACCAACGAACGTAACCCTCCGTTGCGCGCGGAAATTCCATATTTATGCGGCACTCTCTAAGCCGCGATGCCTACTCTTCGTCTCGAACTCTAAGCGCGTGAACGTAGCCGTTGTCCGACCCGACGATGAGCAGGTCTCCGATTACAGTTGGAGAACGTCGAATCTCGCCACCGGTTTGGTATTTCCAGTACAGCTCTCCCGCCTTTGCATCCAGAGCGTATACGTTGCCGACCTTATCGCCGATGTAAATCGTTCCAGCGCTAATTGTTTGGGGAGCTATCACGTTGCCCGCTGTTCGGAAGTGCCACAAGAGATCACCGGTTGCCGCATCGAGTGCGAATACGTGGCGATCAACGCCGACGTAGGCGACGCCTTCGGCCACGACGGGCGCTTCTCTTACCGCACCTTTAGTCTGGAACTGCCACTGAAGTTCTCCGGTCGTAGCGGAGATCGCGTAGACATCGCCTTCGCTAGAGCCGGTATAGACAAGACCTTCAGCTACCAAAAGGCTGTAAGCCAGATAGCCGCCGGGATTGACGCGCCACAGCAATTCGCCGGTCACGGCATCCAGCGCGTAAACCCATCCATAGCGGTCCCAGTAGTGGTGGGAGGCGACATACAAAACGCCGTCAACCAGCCGCGGGGGAACTACTTTTCCTTCGCCCTCAAAGTACCAAACCAGTTCGCCGCTATAGGCATCGAGCGCATACACGCGATCAGAGTTGGCACCAAAATAAACCGCCTCGTTGCCCAAAGCCGGCTCGGTTATCCCGAAGCGATTCCAGTAGCGCCAGAGAAGCTTTCCCGTTGCAGCATTCAGTGCCGAGATATGGCCCCCTGAACTTACGAATACGGGGTCGCCGTGGTCTCCCGAGGCAGCTCTTACAGTACCCTTCACCGGATAGAGCGCCTTGAATGCTCCGGTCTCAGCTTTTACCACGTGAACGAAGTTGTCGGAAGACAGGAACAGATGGCCGCTGCGAACCTTCGGAAGAGAGCGTATATACGCCTCTGACGGGTAGTGCCAGAGCAGTTCTCCGGTTTCAGTTCTGAGGGCGTGCACACCGTTAGAGCCCGATACGAGGTAAACTACACCTTCAGTTTCCGACGCCACGGCGCCCTCGTATGAATTCAAGACGTAGCGCCAGAGCAATTCCCCTTGGTATTGCGGGTCCGGCGGGGCAGCAACAATTGCGTGCACAGTGCCGTTGATTTGGTTATAGGTCGGAGCGCTGTATACAGTGGCGACATAAAGGACTCCCCGGCTGATGCTTGGTGAGAAGTAAACTCTGCCATCAGTCTGAAATCCCCAGAGGATGTCTCCGGTCTCCGCGTTGAACGCGTAGATGAAACCGTTGGGCACCGAAACATACAGCACGCCGTCGACAATCAATGGCGCTACGCTCACTTCTCTGGCTGTGTGGTAACGCCAGAGCAATTTGCCGCTGTCTGCCTCCAGAGCATAGACATAGCCATAGTCGGAACCGACATAGACCACGCCGTCGGCTACTGCCGGGGTCGTGAGTTGCTCAGGGTAGGTCACTGAGGATGCCAGCCCGCTTACCGCTTTTCCTCCGGAAGGAGAGGAGTTTACCACCGCTCCTGTTTGATAGTGCCAAATCTCCTTCCCGGTGGTCGCGTCTAACGCGTATACGTGACCCGATTCTTCAGCCACATAGAGCACACCTTCACTGACTGCGGGAGGAGATCGCACTCCTTGGGGGAACCGCTTGAACCAGCGTACCTCCCCCGTCTTGGCGTCTAACGCGAATAGTCCCCTGTAGTAGCTAGCTATATAGACCAAGTCGTCGCCGACCACCGGGGAGGCAAAGGACCCACGGCCATCTGAATCGAAGTGCCAGAGCGGCTCCCCGGTGGTGCCGTCCAATGCGTCTATGCGACCATAAAATAGACTCGACCCGACAGAGTTTACATACACTATCCCCTCGGCCACTACCGGAGACGCGCCTGAGTCTGTGGTCTGAAATTGCCAGAGAACTCTCCCTGTCGCGGCATCCAAAGCGTACGCACGTCCATCGACTGAGCCGGCGTAGACGACCCCGCCAGCGCTAACCACAGGGGCCGAAGTTGGGGCACTTTCCATCTGATAGCGCCAGAAGTAGCGACCGGTTGCAGCATCCAGCGCATAGACGTGACCATCGGGCGCGGCAACATAGACTGCGCTCTGACCATCCGTTGTGGCTTTAGGAAAGTCGCCGCCGGTTGCATAACGCCATATGAGCTTTCCTGTGTTGGCACCGAGCGCATAGACATAACCATCGTCCGAGCCTATGTACACCACGCCGTCAGCCACTGCCGGCGTGGGAAAGATGTCGTCGCCGGTTTCAAAGCCCCAAAGGAGTTCTCCGGTTTCGGACTCTAGCGCATATAGGTGATTGTCAAGCGAGCCGACAAAGGTCGTGCCGCCGCTCACTGCCAGAGATGAAGCTACTTTGCCTCCCGGCTTTGAGCGCCAAAGAAGCTCGCCGGTTGCGGCCGCGAGCGTATAGATGTTTCCCGACCATGTGCCTACGTGTACTACGCCGTCTCCCACCACCGGAAGCGATTCAGACATCTCTCCATCCATGAACTCCCAAACCAGGCCTCCGGTAGCGGCGTCAAGAGCAGTCAAGAGGTAGTTAAGTGAGCCGATGTAGACCACGCCGCCAGCTACCGGGGGTGAAGGTCCCCAGTCGCCTGTACCGGCCTCTTTCCGCCAAATGACGTCTGCGGTCACGGCATCCAGCGCGTAGGTAGAGCCATCACTTGCATCCAGATAGACCATGCCGTTAGCCACTGTCGGCGAGGAGTACACGCCATTACCGGTCTTGAAGCGCCAACGTAGTTCACCGGATATGGCATCAAGTGCATATAGGTGCGCATCAGTAGAACCGACAAAGACCGCGCCTTCAGCCACCGCCGGCGTCGAGACCACGTCGTCATCCGTCCGGTAGCGCCAAAGCAACTCCCCCGTTTGAGCTTCTAAGGCGTACACGTAGTCGTCGCGCGATCCTATGTAAACAGTGCCGTCGACTACCGCAGGCGAGTAAACGTCGTCACCCGTCTGGAAACGCCAAAGCAGTTTGCCCGTAGTTGCTTCCAGTGCGTACACGTAGTCATCTAAGGAGCCGAAGTAGACCACGCCGTCTACTACTGCCGGCGAGGACCGCACGGCGCCTCCCATCTCATAGCGCCAAGCCAGTTCGCCGGGCCCGCCTTCAACGAGCGGCTGGGGTATTAGGCTTGGCGTGGGCACTCGCTGAGTAGGCCCAACCTGGTCCGGCGGCGTGGTGGAACAGGCAACTATCGCTAGAGCGGCAAGGGCGAGTGTTAGCCACAACAGGGAAGCTACGGCGACTCCGCGCATTTCAGTCAAGCTCCTTAGGCCAGCACTCTGCACTTGTTCAGTAGTATATACTTACCACGGAATTTTGTGATAATTCCGTGAGGTACGACAGAGTTCCACCAATAGCGTGCGTGACCACATGCAGTTTTGGTCGTGGTCGGGCATTGCACTTGCGAAAGCCAGCCTTTCCCAAGTGGGGTGCGAAAACGGTAGAGGTGAGGTGTAGGAATCAGGGTAAAGCTTGATCGCAAGGTGCGCTGGCACTCGCATCAACCATGTTGAAGGATGGCTTCTGGTAGCTAGCCCTGGGATGCCGACCTTGGCGGTTTCCGCGGTGACTGACATAGAAGCACCACCATGACAAGCGCGATTTCAGACACTCTGAGAGCCAAGACGGCTTAAACAGCCGGTCTCCGGCACTCAGATATCCACAACCGCGCCGGTGTCGTCGCGGAGGTTTTTGAAGTACTGAAAGCTGCGGGGCGGGTTGGCGGCAATGACCTCTTCGTCGAGGTCTGCGCCCAGGCCCGGCCGCTCCGGCACGTGCAGGTAGCCGTCTTTGATAGTCCACGGCTCTTTCACTACCTGGTCGCGGTAGGGTTGGCTGGGCACGTATTCCAGCATGAGGTAGTTGGGGATGCTCATTCCGATATGCGCCGCCGCGGCTGTGGAGAGCGGCCCTTGGGGGTTATGGGGTGCCACGAGAACGTGGTGCACCTCGGCCAGCGCGGCGATCTTCTTGACCTCGGTAATGCCGCCTGCGTGGCAGAGGTCCGGCTGGATCACGTCCACGTATTGGCCCGCCAGCAGAGGCGCGTACTGCCACTTGCTGAAGTAGCGCTCGCCGGTTGCCAGGTCGATGCCCAGCTCGCGGGCAGTCTCGCGCACGGGCCGAAACACCTCGATGTTTTCGGGCGGCACCGGCTCCTCGAAGAAGGTGATGTGGCTATCCTTGACGGCATGCAGTTGGCGAATGGCTTGCGCCGGGCGGCTCTTGCCGTGGTTGTCGATCATAAGGTCCACGTCCCGCCCGACGGCCTGGCGCAAGACGGCGATGCGTTCGCCCAAGAGCGCCGCGTGCTGATAGTCGCCCATATGCTCATCCGTTGCCCACGCGCCGGTTTTCAGAGCAGTAAAGCCGGCCGCCACGTGTTTTTGCGCTTCCGGCGCGATGCGGTCGGCCTCGTAAATGCCGACGTGGGTGTAGAGCCGGATGCGGTCGCGCGCGGGCCCGCCGAGCAACTGATAGACCGGCGCGCCGTAATGCTTGCCCTTGATGTCCCACAGGGCTTGGTCTATACCCGAAATAGCAGTGTTGATCACCACGCCGCCCTTCCAAAAGCCGTCCTTATAAAGCGACTGCCAAAGGCGCTCGGTCTCCAGCGGATCCTTGCCGATTAGGGTCTCGCCAAGCTGCCCGATGGCCGTACGAATCGTGGCATCCTTGCCCTCCAACGTAGCCTCGCCCCAGCCAAAGAGTTCCGGCTCGTCGGTGGAGATCTTTACAAAGACCCAATTACGCGGATTTCCCCACATGATGAAGGTGTCTACCGCTGTAATGCGCATATGTACCTCTCTCTTCTCTAGTTTGAGTTGAGTTGATTAGTCATCAACCTCAAGAGCATTAGGTGTACATTCCGTCATTCCCGTTTTCACGGGAATCCATCTTTAGGCAGTGTGCGGGTGGGTTGCGACACGGGGTAGCGCGCGGTTACGGTCGCAGTATCTCTGTTTTCTTGCCGCTTTACTAGTCACGCTGCGGAGCAAAGCAACGGTGAATTCCTTTCAAACATTTGAGATTCCTCGCTTTCGCTCGGAATGACATGGGGTTGCCTTTACTTGACCTGATCCGGTATCAGCTTATCCTCGCGCCGTTACATGACTAAGTAGGAAATACCCAGTCATCTGTAACCCAATACTCACTTGGCTGGTATGCTCACCCACTCGCCCGTTTCCGCCGCGGCTTTGGCGTGCAGCGTCACCGCCATCGTGCGGAGCACCTCTTCCGCGCTGGCGTAGGGTTCGCGCTCATTGACAAGAGCATCGAGAAAGTCGCTGGTAGGCGTGTGGGCCAACGGGGGAATTTCAAGGTCGAAGGGCTTCTTATCATTCAGCGCCATGCGCACGCCGCCGCTCTTGTTGGGGCCGGAGGGCTCGAGTGTGCCGGCCGTCGCGATCTCCGCCGTGCCGCGTGTACCGGTGACGTAGAGCCGATAGTCGCCATGGTAGGGCGCAGCGTCGGGCGTGAGCCAGTCGGCGACCACGATGCCCTTCATGCCGCCATCGAATTCCATGAGCGCGTGGGCGTGATCGTAGAGTTGCGGTAGCTCGGGAAAGCGGGTGTTCCCCTGCGCCGCAGCCACACGTACCGGCTCTTGACCGGAGAACCAGCGCAGCGAATCGAAGTAGTGGACACCGAGATCAACCAGCACGCCGCCATTCTGCGCCGCGTCAAGTTCCCAGGGATTGCGCGTCTCCGGGTGCAGCTTGTGGGGACCGAAGCCGTACATGTGCACGATTTCGCCCAAAGTTCCCGCATCCACCTGCGCCTTCAAGGCGCGATGGGTGGCGGAGAAGCGTTGGCTGAGCATCATCCCAAGCCGCGCCTTGCCCAGGGCATAGGCCGCCTCCACCTGCGTAAGCTGCTCCATCTCTGTGAGCAGCGGCTTATCGGCGATGGCATGAATGCCGCGTTCCAGGCAGGCGGTGAGCGCCTGATACTTGGTGGCATTCGTTCTCGCCACGCCGATGACCTGTGGCCGCTCTTTCTCAAGCATCTCAATGAAATCCGCATACACGGGCACGCTGTGCTCGGCTTCCACTTTAGCGCGGACCGCCGGCTCGTCTTCTGCTATGCCCACGAGCGTAACTGCCGGGTTTTCTTCTGCGGCCCGCACAAACTCGCTGATGTGTCCGTGCCGCATGCCCATTACTGCTGCGCGCATAATCCTTTTCTCTCCTTTGCTCAATGCTTCTCGTTGCTCAATTTGAAAACGCTACGCGGGTGCGGCTCCGCATGACTCCCTTCCAAGGAGGCGGGGGACAAGCCCCCGCGCTACAGGAATTCGCCGCGACCGGACAGAATTGTCTTCGGTCACAGACAAGCCTCCGCGCTACAGGAATTCCCCCGTCCGCCGTTGCCAAGACGCGAGGCATGACGCTTTTTGTTCCGGTAGCACAGGTTTGAAACCTGTGCTCTTTGCCCACCGGGCGCTGCCTCTTGCTTCTTTCACTCCGAGAGCGCCTTACGAACGTTTGCCTTCCGGGTCGTACACCCAATCCCTATTTTACTGGCCTTCATGACCCTTTGCAGCGTGCACTCCCGTCAGCACCTGATCCGGCTCCAGCTTTTCCATGCACTCCACCGTGCCGTAGCGGCAGGTTGCCGGTTGCCCGGTTTCCGGGCGGTAGCAAGGACTGCAGAATATGTCATGGCGCTTCACGGCGTTAGGCTGTCCGAACGGCCCGTAGCGCACCGGACTTGTGGGGCCGTACAAGCCGACGACGCGCGTGCCCAACGCGACGGCCAGGTGCAGAGGGCCGCTATCGCTCCCGACCATAAGGGTGACCTGCGCGAGCACTGCGGCGAGTTGACCGAGCGTTGTCCTGCCGGTGAGCACCATTGGCGCTATTTCACAGGCCTGCGCAATGGACGCCGCCGCATCAAGCTCGTCGGGGCCGCCTACCAAGACGGCGCGATAGCCTGCCTGCTGCAGTTGTTTGATGAGGGCGACCCAGTGGCGCTGCGGCCAACGCTTGGCGTAGCCGTTGCGGGAGCCGTGCCCGCAGGCTACCCACAGCGCATCCCCTTCCGCAGCTAATGTCTCTTGAGCCCAGGCCCGATCGATCGCGCTCACCCACGCTTCCATGCGATCGGGCGTCGCCGAAACACCTGCGGCTTGCGCTACGGCGAGGGCGCAATGCACCTCGTGGCGGTCCTGCGGCAGGCGGCTGCCCGCTGCCGGCAAAGGAAAAGAACCCGGCGGCGCTTCGTCAGCGAAACCCGCCCGGTGGGGCGCACCGGTCAGCAGGCTGACGGTAGCCGCAGGCACGCCATAGAGGCTCAGGCAGAGCTGATAGTGCTGCGCACGCAAGTCTTGGATGAGCTGCCAGGCCTGCCGCCACTGAACAAATGAGAAAATACCGGGAATGTGGGCGAGCGTATGCGCGTCGAGGGTATATACACGGTCAACATACGGGCATTCGGCAAGCAGCGGGGCCGTGCCTGACGCCACGAGCACGTCAAGGCGCGCGTGCGGGAACTGCTGCCGCGTATTGCGGATGGCCGGGACTGAAAAGAGCACGTCGCCGATGAGATCGAGGCGGATGATGAGAATGCGCTCCACGCTCTCCGGCCGATAGGGTTGATGCCTTTGTCGGAAACGAGCGGATGGGGCTAATGCGGCACAGACCAGCCACAATGCTACGCCAGCGGCACGTCGCGCCATGCGCTTGAATACCGTGCTCATGCGCCGGCGCTCGCTGCGGTCTTCGCCAGCAACTCTTGCGCCACAGCCGTTACCGTGGCCGGCTCTATGAACTGCATGCATGGGTGTCGTGGCAGGTCTGACGCGGGCAACGCAAGGTATCCGCAGTGACGACAGGGAATAGAAGTGGTGACTGTGCGGTGCCGGGCGGCGGACCCCCAAGGCCCGAACCGCACGGGGTCGCTCGCTCCGTAAAGGGTCACGCTTGGTGTGCCCACGGCTACCGCCAGGTGCAGCGGGCCGGAGTCCGGCCCGATTACCAAGGCGCAACGGGAATAGAGCGCGGCTAGTACTCCCAGAGAGGTCTCTCCTGCCAATACGGTGCGTGGCGGCGGCAGGCCGGCGGCGACTGCCTGCGCGAGTTCCCGTTCAGCGGGACCGGCGGTGACGAGAAAGTGTATGCGGTCGTCTTGCGCCAAGGCGTTGCCTACGGTGTGCCAGCCGGAGGCCGACCAGTTCTTGATTGCCGCGCCTGAACCGGGGTGAATGGCGACGAGTGTGGCAGCATTGGGTATTTCGGCAGCCTGCAGAAGGGAATCAGCCGCTTGTTCGTCGTCGCGGGTGTAGTCGAACTGCAGGTGCGTGCCAACATCCTCAGCGGGACTGCCAAGGGCTGCGGCATGGTGCGCCAAGCGGAGGTTGGCGGCCGTCTGGTGCTCGTCGTGCTGAACTGGTAGCGCGTGAGTGAGAAACGGCGCGCACTCCGGCACGTCGAAGCCCCACACGTGGGGAATGCCGGCAAACGCGGCCAACGCCGCGCCCCACCAGAAGTCCGCACGCAGGTTGAGGGCAAGCTGGTATTCTTCCCCGCGCAATCGTGCGGCTTCCCGCTTCAATTGCGTGTACGCCTGCAGGCCCTGCCGCGGTTGGCTGCGGTCGAAGCCTGGAAAACGGCAGGTCTCGATCCTATCGATGTGTGGATTCTCCGCGAGCACTGTCTCCGACCAGGGACCCACCAGCGCCGTAATCTCAGTCTCAGGAAACGCCTGGCGCAGCAGGCGCAGCGCGGGCGTGATCAGCAGCACGTCACCAATATGGTCGGGGCGGATAACTAGGATGCGCTCTATGTGGGGAGCAGGAAACCGATAAGGGCGAAAGAATCCCAGCATCCGCAAAAGCCCGCGACGTACCCAGCGCTTTGCAAACGACTCTCGCGGCAACAGCGCGCTGGGCAAAGGGCTAGGGACTGCGGGTAGCTTATCCGAGGGTCCCTCCTTACCCATAACCACCCCTCACTCATAGCGCTAGCAGAAAGCTTTTTAGTGGGTCGAATACCGGCGAATCCAAGTTCCAGTGCCCGGCTTGTGCCGCTTCACCGACGCGTAGTTCTGGCCTTGCACGGGAGGCCAAGAACGCGTGAGCACGAGCCTTATCGGGGTTTCTCGATGGCAAGTTCGCAGTTTCTTCAAGACATTGAAGGTATTGTTCTACGCACGGCGTTGCCGGATCATGCTTTACCGCAGACAGGCAGAGAGTTTCCAGCATTCCTCGACTACTACAATCGGGCAGAACGAACACCGAAACGCTGGGCTTGCCCAGGGTCAGCATTCGGGGTTGATCCGGCGCATCGAGTCCTGCATGGACAAGAGCATTGCGGATGGACTCAAATGTAGAAGCAAAAGACTTGTCTGCGTCGCGTGTGATGCCAAGCGATTCTAAGTCTGGGTACCCAGGTACACGAGATAACGTAGAGAGAAAAGGCCGCAACTTGGGCTTGCCCCCATAGTTTAGTATCTGTATTTTATCTGAAAGATCTAAGCAGCCAAGCAAAGCGGCAATAAACCGGAGTTCGCTTTCCCCTTCTACCAAGAGCATCTTGGGCAACTCAATCTTCACTTGGGTCGCGCCATCTCTTGCCGACCTGTCCACTAGCGCACCTCGAAGTTGAATTCTATAGCAGTGTCCAGTTGCTCTTGGTCGTACGTGAGCGCAACAACCTCACCATCCCTGCGCTCCAAGCGATGCAGGCGGAAGTCGTCCTCATCGCTCTCCGCAAAGGCGCGGTGGGCCGCTAGGACACACTCCCAGCTATGCGTCGTTGCGAAGACCTGTACATTCGACTGCCGCGCAGCCGCGCCGACCGCCTTCCAAGCGTCCACTTGCGCCGAATAGTGCAGGCCGTTTTCAAACTCATCAATGAGCACTGTGCCGTCCTTGGCGGTCATTACAGCCAGTTGCCAAGAAAGAACGTAGCCTAGTCCTTCTCCCATGTAGAGCAGGGGTATGAGTTGACCGATGTCGACGTAGAGCATCGGCTTGTTCGCGGGATAGAGCAACTCAAGACGCCGAATGCGCGGGTCTAAAGCCTGCAGCGAGGGGAGAAGCTCCTCTTCCCTGCCCGCCTCCACCAATGCGCTATAGCGTTGCGCATGTTCTTCTGAGAAGCGGGGGTTTTTGAGCACAAGTACGACATTGCTTGACGGAGGATTGTTAACCGAAGAGGAACTTATCCCTCCCGGCACCAAGTGGGCTTGAGAGGTACAATCCTTCCCCGTGTGATCGGTATACTCAAGCTTCAGGACATTCGACTGGGCCACGGCTGCGAGCATATCCACATTGGTCTGTTCGGCGCCATCTGTCTCGGTTGGTACCAGTAGGCGCTCTTCAGGCTCAACAAGGCGAATGCGTAGTGCATTATTCTTCTCTTGGCTGTTCTTGCTTATTAGTTCAATGCTGGCAGCGGTCTGCTTAGCGTAAAAGAGCCACACTAGTTCCTGCCAAGAGTCGGCGAGATTTCCCCTAACACCCCGGGAATGATTTACATTCCAGGGGGCTTCCGGGTTGCCCGGATTGAGACTTAGAAAGAGCGCCTCGAGCAAGGCGGTCTTGCCGACGTTGTTCTCGCCAACGATTAGGTTGACTCGTGCAAACGGCTCGATGTCGAGTTCTCGCAAGCAGCGGAAGTTCCGCACCGAAAACTTGCGTAGCATCACGTCTCCTCCAAATGGACGCGACTTAGTCTAATCATTCCAATGATCCCTTGCTGCTGGGCACGGATTGTTGGCGGCGGGGATCGGGCTGGACAGCCTGTGAAAGCGCGCGGGCGAGGGCTTTGAAAACTGCCTCGGCTTTGTGGTGGTCGTTCTCGCCTGACAGCAGACGCGCGTGGAGCGTCAGCCCCCCTTGGACGGCGAACGTATCCAGGAAGTGGCTTATCATCTCGCTTTGCAGGGCGCCGAGTCTATAGCCGGTGAGCGGCACATCCACCGTAGCCGCCCCGCGTCCGCTTAGGTCCACGGAGACCAGGGCCAGCGCTTCGTCCATGGGCACAATGGCCCAGCCCATGCGGGTGATACCGGCCTTGTCGCCCAAGGCCGCGTCGAGCGCGCGTCCCAGGCAGATTGCCACGTCCTCGACGGTATGGTGCGAATCTACCTCCAAGTCGCCGCCGGCGCGCACGTCCAAATCGAAGAGTCCGTGGGTACTAAGCTGGGTAAGCATGTGATCGAGCATGCCGATACCGGTAGCGATTGCCGCCGTGCCGGTGCCGTCAAGCGAAATCGTTACGGCCACGTTGGTCTCTTGCGTCTGGCGTGAGTGTTGTCCCGTGCGTGTCATTGGGGCACTTTCTACGACAGTGGATTCTCTGTATGAGTACCCAGCAGTTGGCTAGGATTGGGAGAACTGCGGCAGCATGTCGTTCCATTCGACACTTCTCAAGTGTCATTCCGAGCAGAGCGAGGAATCTAGGAACACTCTGCACAAGTCCTTGGCATAGTATCATAGCAAGAAAGCGCCTTGTGGAGAGGGGAGAGGAAATGGAACAGCCGACGTTTGCCGACCTGGAGTACGCGCAGAAGAAGCGCAAGACCCGGCGGGAGAAGTTCTTGGAGCGGATGGACGCGCTGCTCCCGTGGGCGGAGATGGAGGCGCGGATCGCGCCGTACTATCCCAAGGCGGGGCGTGGGCGGCGGCCGTATCCCTTGTCGGTAATGCTGCGGATACACTGCGTGCAGTTGTTCTACAACCTGAGCGATCCTGGGATGGAGGACATGCTGTACGAGGTAGAACCGGTGCGGCGGTTCGTGGGGCTGCGGCTGTCAGAGGCGCTGCCGGACGAGACGACGATCCTGCACTTTCGGCATTTGCTGGAGAAGCACCGGTTGGGAGAGGGGTTGTTGGCGGAGATCAACGCGCATTTGGCAGGTCGGGGCTTGCGGCTGCGAGCGGGGACGGTAGTGGACGCGACCATCATCGCGGCGCCGACATCGACGAAGAACCGAGAGGGGGAGCGAGACCCGGCGATGCGGCAGGTGAAGAAGGGGAACCAGTATTACTTTGGGATGAAGCTGCACATCGGGGCCGACGCGGAGACGGGGGTAGTGCACAGCTTCATCACCACGTCGGCGAACGTGCACGACGTGACGCAAGCGGGAGCGTTGCTGCACGGCGCAGAGCAGCAGGTGTGGGGAGACGCCGGGTACGTGGGGGTGCAGAAGCGGCCGGAGCATCAGGGACGCGCCGTGACCTGGAATGTGGCGCTGAAGCCTGGGCAGCGGCGGAAACTGGCACCTGAGAGCGCGGCGGCGTTGGCAGAACAGCGCAAAGCGTCGGTCAGGGCCAAGGTAGAGCATCCGTTCCTGTGGGTGAAGCGGCGCTTTGGCTACGCCACGGTGCGCTATCGGGGTCTGCACAAGAACACGCAACGGCTGGCGTTGCTGCTGGGGCTGGCCAATTTGGTAACAGCCGCACGCCAGTTGCCGGCATGACACGGGCGTAGTGCGCCCAAAACACGAGCGGGAGCGAAAAACGCTCCCAGCAGCGCCGAAACACGGGCAAAACAGCCCCACCGAAACGCCAAAACACTCCCCAAAACGCCCCATAATTCCGCACACACCACTAACACCAAGCCTACACAGAGTTGTTCAGACCTTTCCTAGAGTTCTCGCCCACTGCGACCGCTGCCCACTGGTGGCGTTCTAGACCCCTCACTCCGTTCGGGGTGACAATCGAATGGCTCTACCATTTAACCTGCCGACAGTGTCCTCGCGATGGTACAAGGGTTCCCGAAACCGGCATCTGAATTCTCAATTCATTCAACCAGGCTCTCTTTACAGTGCCGCTCCGACCTAGCACTTTGTGAGGATGGATTCCCGCGCAGGCGGGAATTACGGCCCAATGCCGGCAACTGCGGTATTGTTACGCCCCTCTAGCTCAGGTCGAACTTGAAAACCAGGTTGTCGCGCTCCTTGAAGTCGTAGCCGTCGGTGTAGTGGCTTACTTGGTCGCCCTGGATATTGATGTAGTCTGTTGGCTCGGTCACGGCAAAGGGGGCGACGTGCCAGGTGCCCACGTGCATCCGGATTGCGTGATCGCCCGGGAAGTGGAAGAGCGCCACCTTGTCCGGATCGAAGGAATCCGGTGTCTCGCTCGGCGGCCCAACGAAGAAGAGGCCGTCCTTGCCGCCCAGCGGCACGAAGATTTGTGTCTCCTCCATATGGCGGTTGAGGAAGTGCGGCCGCTCCTCACTGAGATCGCGCAGCGGCGCGTGGGTAATGCGGGCCGTAAGCACACCCTCCGTGCAGACGATTTCGGAGCGGTCCATATTCAGGATATTGCCGAACGGCGCAAAACTCTCCGGCGTAAGTGGCTGCGGCTTCAGAGTTATCACTCGCATGGGGTGCCTCTTTCTATTGGCTAGTGGTTTTTTCTGCTTGTTCCTATGATACGTACTCTGTAGGCGCAGCCACAAGTTTCAGGAGGAATCCGGCGTTACGCCTGCGCATACATTGAGCGAGGAGAGTGGGATTGCCGCATCAACGCGTTCCTGTCCACCATGGAGGGGTTAGGGATCTACGCACAATCGGCGCAAACGCGATCAGGCTGAGCTCTAAGTCTGCCGGGCGCGCCTGCGCGCGGCCTGAGCATGGGCGAAGAAGCCTTCCGCCTCGGCCAACGCGGCGGCGGGTTCCGCTAAAGCGGCGCTAGTCTTTGGATCGAGCGCAATGATGCTGGTACTCTTGTAGAACTCTTGCACAGTAAGCGGCGAAGCAAAGCGCGCCGTGCCGCCCACCGGCATCACGTGGCTGGGCCCGGCGATGTAGTCGCCCAACACTTCCGGTGAGGCGCTGCCAACAAAGATGCCGCCGGCGTTGCGGACTTTTCCTACCCATTGCCACGGTTCCTGGGTCAGCAGACAGAGGTGCTCCGGGGCGTATTCACTGGCTGCTTCTATGGCCGTCGCCAGGTCGTCCACCACCACGATGCCGCCGTTGTGCTCTAGCGAATAGGCAGCTTCTTCCTGGCGTGGCAGGTCTGCCAGTTGCGACGCCAGTTCTCTCTCCACGCGCACGGCGAGATCGGCGCAATCCGTGATGAGGAGCGGTGTTGCCAGCAGGTCGTGCTCGGCCTGAGCGAGCAGGTCAGCCGCTACTTCTGCCGGATCGGCTTTGGCATCGGCAACGATGAGCGTCTCGGTTGGCCCCGGCAACTGATCGATACCCACCTGTCCGTAGACCTTCTGCTTCGCCAATATCACGAATATGTTACCCGGGCCGAGAATCTTGTCCACTTTGGGCACCTGAGCAGTACCGTATGCCAGCGCCGCAATGGCTTGCGCGCCACTGATCTTGAAGACCCGGTGCACGCCTGCGATTGCAGCAGCCGCCAGCTTGAGCGGGTGCACGCTGCCATCAGGCCGGCATGGTGTGGCGAGTATGATTTCTTCCACGCCCGCCACGCGCGCCGGTACCACCGACATCAGCACCGACGACGGATATACCCGCTCTGTACCCGGCGAATAGATGCCGACGCGTTGGAGCGGCCGCACCATCTCACCGAGGCCGGTTTCGAAGTCCAGCCACGAGTTGCGCCGCTGGCGCGCATGGTAGGCGGCGATTCGCGCCTCCGCTTGCTGCAGCACTTCCCAAAGCGAGTCGTCGACTTGGCGCCGTGCTGCGGCGATCTCCGCCGGCGGCACCTCCAAGGGCTCCGGCACAACACCATCAAAATGCTGCAAGTAGCGCCCCAGGGCGGTGTCGCCCTCGGCCTGCACGTCCGCCAGAATGCGGTCAACTACCTCGCCGGGTGTAAGATCGGCCCCAAAAACCTCGCGAATGCGTGCTGCTACGGACGCAGGCACCTCTCCGCTGCCCAACGGCCTGCGCCTGAGCACTGTCTTCTTTGCTTCTTCAAGATCGGTAATGATGCGGGTTATCGGCATGCTGACTCGCTAAGAATTCTTTTATTCACATTGTGATCGCCGCTGGCTAGCGGTCCGTAGCGCGGCGGCTTGTCCCCCGCCTCTTGGTGCGATAAACAAACACAATCCCTGGGATATATCTCCTAGATCACATATTCTGCGATACGTTCCAGGTAGCGGCGCGCGCTGACCGCATCCGGCGGCACTGCCGCCAGCATCTCACGCACAGCGCGCGCGCCATCGTAGGGCACCGTGCGAAACTCCACATCCCATACGCCATGCGCGTGCGTCAGAATGGCGTAACTGGCGTGTGGGTCGTGCTTGCGCTCGTACGTATGGCCTACCGCGCCGGGGTTGACCACCAATATTCCATTATAGCGGCGTTCCACCCGCCGGTGGGTGTGGGCGCAGAGCACGAGCCGTGCTGTTACGTCTTGCAGCCTGGCTTTGAGTTCGTTGTCAGACGTGCTTGGCTGGTCCGGCCCCGGCGGTCTAGCGTCGGGCGCGGGGTAGATTGCCTCGGTGAGATGACCGGGAGAGCCGTGACAAAGCAGCGTATCCTCATCCCCAAGCAGAGACAAAGAACGCTCGGCAGGCAATTCCCGAAACCGCGCCACACGCTCCTTGCCGAGCTCTGCGAGTGCCTGCTGCTTGAGATACGTGGCACCTTTACCGGAGTCGTACTTAGTCAGATCGGCGCACTCGTCTCCGAGCAGCGTCTGCAACCCCCGTTCCATGTTACCGGCAATGCCGACATGTGGGAGGGCATCCAACGCAGCCAGCACTTCACGATTCTGCGGGAATTTTATAACGCTATCGCCCAGCACCACGACCACATCCGGCGCTTGGCGCTTGAGATCCGCCAGCACAGCCTCCAACGCATAGATGTTGCCGTGAATATCCGCGAGGACAGCAAGACGCATGGCTGCCTTTCAGTTGAGCTACCTAGACAAAGGAGGCGTCACTGCTTCAATTCTGAGAGCTTCTCGCTAAGGCGTTGTGATGCACTCGGCAATAGTGAAAGTCATGCCTAGAGACGTGCGGAGCCAACCGTTCTAGACAACTCGACCTTACAACGAAGTTTGCAGAAACGGTGCCGTTCAGTCGAACCGCACTTTAAACTGCGCCGTGTCCTGGTCCACATGGTTGATGATGGTGCGAGCGTTTTCCACAAGTTCGGGAATGATATAGTCCTTCTCAACCCACATAGTTTCCACTTGTTCGGGATTGTAGAAGTCTTTGCCTGTCGGATGTTTTTGCTCCTTGTGCACCAAGTACCGTGCGCGACTGTTTGTCTGGGGAATCGGACAGTGGTCAACTCTCAGATACTTGTTGTTTACAAGCCATTGAGCAACTTCAACCACTATTCTATTCCAAAACTTGATGGGGCGAAGCGAACCGTCCGGGAACTGGATCTCAATAGGTGAAGAAGTGCGTTGTTCTGGTCTAAGTTCTGACAGAGACTGCCATGCACGCTCGTCTTGAACGGGCGACACAGGCTCAGGAGCAATCGGATCCGACTCTGGTGCGGCAGACGGCCTTGTCTCCGGTTGAATGAGGGGCGCGCGACCGGTAAAAGCTCTGCCCGATTCCAGACTCGGCCGCCAGAGCGCCAGTGCCTGTAAACATACTTCTGCCGCTGGCTGCCTATCCAAGTTGAAAGCGACCACTCTCTTTGCATCTATGGGCACCGGCCGGTGCGTCTCGTAGATTTCCCAACAATTGCCGTCCGTCAGAGTGAAATACTTGGTACCCTTTTCTAGGCAGTACTGTATTCCTTGGGAAAGCGCTGCGTCACGCAACGATGAGCCGAGGCTCTTTGCCTCAACCATCATCCCCGGGTTGCCATCGTTTCCAAGGAGCGCGTAGTCAGCCCTGCCGTTGCCCGACTTGTACTCAGGTATGACCATTGCCGGATCAGCCGTGTCCCAGCCGAGCCCGCGCAGCAGTGGGTCAATTAGCACATAACGGGTAAGCGCCTCGCTGCCTCTGAGCGCGGTGCCGTGCGCCGCGATACGCTCTTTGAGTGTCTCGACCAACGATTGCAGTTTCTCTAACGGCATTAGTACGACTTTCCTCGGCAAGTAGCTCCAACAGGTTCATTTGCCACTACCATGAAAGCAGCAAGACCCAATACATGCAAGCAGGCAAAGGTTTCAAACCTCTACTTGCCGGATGAACGTGGGTGCGGCCCAGCCCTTTGCTAGCGTATTACGCGCGAGCCTGCTTCCCACTCAGTGAATTGGCCACGACCAGTCCGTCTCTAAGTGAACCACGCGAAGAGCGGGGGACAAGCCCCCGCGCTACAGTTTCTCTATGTTGGGAATTGGAAAGAAGGGGTGCCTAGTGTTCGTAGTCTCTAGATTCCTCGCTCCGCTCGGAATGACATGAAAAGCTGCCCAACGATACACAAGGCCACTCCGCTACACACAGAACCGTTCGATTCAGTAAGGAACACTGGATGCTGCACCTAGTGGTTGTGATCTCTCGGCAAGGCGTCTAGGAGTCGTTCTCCTTGAGGTATTCGATCGCGCTGCGCACTATGCCAAAGCGGCCTTCGCCGATCTTCGACATGCGTATGTCGCCCTGCCGGTCGATGAGGTAGAGGGTCGGCCAAGCGCGATTCCCGAATGCGCGCCACACCTTGAAGTCGTTATCGATGCCAACGGGATACGGCACGCCCAGCCGGTCCACGGCATTGCGCACGTTTTCCAATTGCTTTTCGTGGCTAAACTCCGGCGTATGGATGCTGATCAACTTGAAGCTATCGTCCGCGTAGGTTTCATGTATATCCACCAGACCGGGGATATCGTTGCGGCAATTAATTCAGCCGTAGGTCCAAAAGGCAATCCCAACGGCTGAGTTTCCTCGAAGACCCGCCAGCGTAATGGGTTCCGAGTTGATCCACGTCGTCGAGCTGATCTCCGGCGCTTCGCCGAGCACGGGAAGCTCGCCGACGACTGCCGGGGCCTCCTCGGTCCTCATCAATGTTTGCCCGCAGGCGCTCAATCCGAGAGCGGCAGCGCCACCTGCGATCCCGTGAAGTAAACGTCGTCTTTGCATCGCTACGCTCCTTCTTAACCCGAAACTGTGTCCGGTCTCGTGAATGTTGCTCACTCCGAAGTCCGCCTTCGATCCTCCGTCAAGCTCAGGACAGGCTACTAAGGGCGAACGGATCGTACATTCACCTAGGCTTATGTGTCTTCAGTCTGCCTAGAGCCCACAAGCGACAAATCTGAAGGCAAACTTTGCCAGGTACTTTCCGATCTAGTTCCAGAATACAAGGGTAAACGGCAAAGGAAAAGTACTCTAGGTTACAAGTCGCGGAAGGAGCGCAGTATTGGGACGGCCCACCTGCCGAAGAGGCGCCTCTGGCGAAGAGGCATCTCTTACCCACGCGGAAGCGTGTTAGCCTACCACCACGTTTATCAGGCGCCCGGGCACGAACTTCACCAGCTTCACTTCTTGGCCGTTCAGGAACTGCTGCACGCGCTCGCTTTCCAGCGCCAGCGTGCGGGCGCCTTCCTCATCCAGCGCAACGCTGGCCTCGATGGTGTCGCGCACCTTACCGTTCACCTGGATAACGAGGGTAAACGTCTCCTCGTGGATGAGCGACTCGTCGAATTCCGGCCAATCCTGCTGGTGGACGGAGTATTCGTGCCCCCAGCGCTCCCAGACTTCTTCGGCCAGGTGAGGCGCTACCGGCGCCAGCACGAAGAGGAACTGTTCCATGGCCTGCTTCCAGGTCTCGGTAGCCGCCAACTCGGGCGTGTAGACCTTGTAGAGCCAATTCGTGAACTCCATAAAGTAGGCGACCATCGTGTTGAACTTGAGCGCGTCAATGTCCTCGTCGGCGCGCTTGATCACGCGATTGATCCAGCGCGTCAGTTCCGGCTCAGCTTTGTTAACGGGCAGAGGATCGCTGCCCTGCTCAACGCGGCCAAGCAGCATATTCCACACGCGCACCAGCCAACGGCGAGACCCGGAAATGCCCTCGCTGTTCCAGCTAATGTTCTGGTCGAAGGGACCCATGAAGAGTTCGTACACGCGCAAGGCATCTACGCCGTGCGCCTCCACCATTTCGTCCGGACCGATGACATTGCCGCGACTCTTCGACATTCTGCTGCCGTCCGGGGCCAAAACGACGCCCTGATGCCGCAGCTTTGCAAACGGCTCGTTGAAGTCGATCAACATTGCGTCTTTGATGACCTTAGTCCAGAAGCGCGCGTAGATCAGGTGCATGGTGGCGTGTTCGGCGCCGCCGACGTAGAGGTCTACCGGCAGCCAGTAGCGCGCCTTGTCCAAGCCAAAGGGCAGTTCATCGTTATGGGGGTCGGCGAAACGCAGGAAGTACCACGACGAGCACGCAAAGCCGTCCATCGTGTCCGTCTCGCGCTCGGCGGGACCGCCGCAGTCGGGGCACGTGGTGGCCATGAATGAGCCCACTTTGGCGAGCGGCGAGCGGCCGTCGCCCGTCGGCTGAAAGTCCGCGATTTCCGGCAACAACACCGGCAGCTTCGGCGTCGGCATCTCCACCCAGCCGCATTTGGGGCACTTGACCATGGGAATGGGCGCGCCCCAGTAGCGCTGGCGCGAGATCAACCAGTCGCGCATGCGGTATTGCACCTTCACGCCGCCCAACTCGCGCTCTTTCAGCCACTCCGTTATCTTTTCTCCACCTACTGTGGATGTTTCATTGTCGAAGCTGCCGGAGTTGACCAGCGTGCCCTCGCCCTCGTAGGCGTCCGAGACATCCCAATCGACCTCATACGGTGGTTGCACGACCACGCGCACATCCAAGCCGAACTTCTGCGCAAATTCGAAGTCGCGCTGGTCGTGGGCGGGCACGGCCATGATTGCGCCGGTGCCATAGGTTACGAGCACGTAGTCTGCGATCCAAATGGGGATGTGCTCGTCATTCACCGGATTGATAGCGTAGGAACCGGTGAAAACTCCGGTCTTCTCGCGTTCGGTGGATTGGCGCTCAGTCTCTGCCGTGCGTGCGGCGGCGGCCACATAACGGTCTACGGCCTCCTGTTGATCCGGCTTGGTGAGCTTTCCTACTAGCTCGTGCTCCGGGGCCAGTACCATGAACATAGCACCGAAGAGCGTATCGGCGCGCGTGGTGAAGACCCGCAGCTCATCGCCAACTTCCGTTATAAAGACCGCCTCGGTACCCTCGCTGCGGCCGATCCAGTTGCGCTGCATCTCTTTGGTAGATTCCGGCCAGTCCAACTTATCCAAATCGTTGAGCAAGCGATCCGCATATTTGGTTATGCTGAAATACCACTGCTCCAGACTCTTCTTTTCTACCAAGAAGTCGCAGCGCCAGCAGCGGCCGTCGTGCACCTGCTCGTTCGCCAGGATGGTCTGACACGAGGGGCACCACCACTGTTGGCCCTTGGCCTTATAGGCCAGGCCGCGGCGGTGGATCATCAAGAAGAGCCACTGGGTGAACTTGTAGTATTCCGGCGCGCTGGAATCGATCTCGCGGTCCCAGTCGTACGAGCAGCCGATGAGATCGAGCTGGCGTTTGTAGTTGGCAGTGTTTTGGTCAACGGTCAGCCGGGGCGCAATGCCCGTATCGCGGGCACGATTCTCGGCGGGCAAGCCAAACGCGTCCCAGCCCATGGGATGCAGCACGTTGAAGCCGCGCATGCGCATGTGGCGGGAAATAACGTCCGTGGGGATATAATTGTGGCAGTGACCGACCGAAAGGCCGTCACCCGAAGGGTAGGGGAAGAAGTCAAGGCAGTAGAACGTCTTGCGCCTGCTCTCGTCCTCTTCGGTCTTGTAGAGTTTCGTTTCGCGCCACCGCGCCTGCCACGCCTGCTCGAACTCCTGCGGCTGGTAGTCTTGCGAGACCGCTTTCTCTTCCACTTGATCGACGGCTGCCGCGACTTCCTCTTGGGCAACGTCCACCAAGGCCTCCGTTGAGGCGGCTTCCGCTGGCGCATCCGCAGGGGTTTCTACCTCACTTGTCGTTGCCGGCTTCGTCGTAGACACCGGCTCAGTCGCAGACGTCGACTCAGTCGCAGACATCGACTTCGTCACAGACGCCGGCTCCTCCGCTTGGCTCATGTTTTCCCACGCCTCCGCATGCAAAATGTGTTAAATGGTGTGAATCTGCAGGTTGAATACGCCTATTGTAGCACAGAAAGGGGCCTCCGCCCGCCTTGTTCGGCATGCTAAGCACGTCCATGGAGTCAATCGTAGGCGCAGCCTTAACAGTTCCAAATGGGAGGAAATGTGATTTAGGGAACTTGCCCGTCATCAAGCGGGCGCAGGTTACAAACCTACGCTACCGGATCCGATGGGACGCACTGTTACGCGCCTACTGCGTGATTCAGGACGCAGGTTGCAAACCTGCGCTACCGGATCAAATGGGGCGCACTGTTACGTGCCTGCTGCGTGATTCAGGACGCAGGTTGCAAACCTGCGCTACCGGATCCAATGGGGGAGCATTGTAACGCGCCTGCTGCGTGATTCAGGACGCAGGTTGCAAACCTGCGCTACCAGATCAAATGGGGCGCACTGTTACGTGCCTACTGCGTGATTCTGCGAAAGACAAGGTAGGCCACGGCGATGCGCTGCAGGAGATGGGTACACTCTCCGGAACATGCTGCGCCAATGGTCGCTTGGCGAACGAAAAGGGACCAAATGGAAGAGAAATCGCGGTACAAAGTGCAAAGACAGGTGCTCAAGATGGTAACCTACTAGGAAATTGACCGATGGCACGGAGCAGCAAGGAGCAGAGCAATATGGGCGCAGCGCCGAAGATTACGCGCATTGTGGTGATACATTACATACACGAGATTCAGAACCTCACGCTGGAAGATATTTACGGCTTCGACATGGTCTATAAGGAAGGCAGTCGTTTGGGCGGCGGCGGCAGCATCCTGATTGTCGAGACCGATGCGGGCGTGCGCGCAGAGATACCCGGCGGCATCGACGACCGCACGGCGCACTATTTGCTTGGACGCAATCCGCTGGAACGCGAGATCATCTGGCAAGACCTTAAGCGCCTCTTTCGCGGTTCCACGTCCACACCTCCCGGCGATCATGACGTTGCCCTGTGGGATATTGCCGGAAAGATGGCCGGTGTGCCGATTGCAACTCTGCTCGGCGGCTGGCGCACGCGCCTGCCCTGCTACGCCAGCACCTACCACGGCGATGACAACGGCGGCCTGAGCACGCCGGAAGACTACGGGGAATTTGCCGCACACTGCAAAGAGGAGTACGGCTATCCGGCGTTCAAGATTCACGGCTGGATCGGCGCGCCCATCACGCGTGAAGTGGCGGCGGTGCTGGCTATCCGCGATGCCGTGGGCGATGACATGGACATCATGCTCGACCCCGCTGGAGCGTTCGGCACGTTCGATGATGTCCTGAAGGTCGGGCGCGCTTGCGATGAGGCGCGGTACTTCTGGTATGAGGATGCCTTCCGCGGCGGTGGGGTTTCCCAGTTTGCGCATGCTAAGCTGCGCCAGTTCATCAAGACGCCGTTGCTGATGGGCGAGCACATCCGCGGATTGGAGACCAAGGCCGATGCCATCCACGCCGGCGCCGTTGACTACCTGCGCGCCGGTACCGGGCGTGACGGCGGCATTACGGGCGTGATGAAACTGGCAGTGCTGGCAGAGGCATATGGACTGGACGTAGAATTACACGGCGGCGGCTTGGCCCATCGGCACTGCATGGCGGCGATTCGCAACACCAATTACTATGAACTGGGCCTGGTGCATCCTAATGTGCCGCATACCAAAGCGCCCATCTACGCCGATCCAAAGTGGCGCGACGAACTCTACTCTGTGGACTCTGAGGGCTGCGTGGCCGTGCCGGAGGGTCCCGGCCTCGGCGTGGAGCTCGATTGGGACTTCATCAACGCCAATAAGACGGGCGAAACGGTGTATGAATAGGACCTGCTACAGGTAGCCCCTGACATTAACGCACCATGCGTGTAGGGGCGGTTCGCGAACCGCCCCTACCCTTACCTGGGCACGCCGGCCAAATCTACACATCAGCAGAAGCACGCTATACTCACATTGGCGACGCACTTGCCGCCCGAACTTCACACAGAGGAGTCCCATGCAAGAAACTGCCGGCGGCGCTCCTGAAGAAATCGCACAGAGTGCCTTTGAGAACTCTCCCAATGAGCGCGATATAGATACGCTCGAGATGTCGCTGCGCATCGCCGCTTCACGGGAGCGCGTCTTTGCACTGCTTACAGACCCGGATCGGATTGAGCTTTGGTTCGCGCAGGTCTCGGGGATCGAGCCGCATCCGGGCGGCGCTGTGGAGTTCGTGTTCTTCAACGAAAACGGCACGGTCAGCGTATTCTCCGGGGAAGTTACGGACTATGTCGCCAACCGAAGTTTTGGGTTTACGTGGCATAACCGGCAGTGGACGTTTCCGCCGCTCCACGTGCTAATCACCCTTGAAGACGTTGGAGGAAGCACGATCTTGATTCTGCTTCAGACCGGTTTCACCGCTACGCCTCCCCTAGAGCGCGATATTCACGACGAGGGCTGGTGGCGCTACCTCCAACGACTCGCGGCAGTTGCCGACGGCACCCGTCCCGCAGGCTGGAACGCGTGATGGACAAGTGGGGCAAGCTGGTAGAGCAGCGGCTGCAAGAAGCGTTCGCTAAAGGGGAATTCGCGAACTTGCCCGGCAAGGGCAAACCTCTCGAACTGGACGAGGACCCGCTTGCCTAACCGGCGCAGTGGATGGCGCGCCACATCCTGCGCAATAGCGGCATGAGCTTGCCCTGGGCCGAGGAGCGTCAACGGATCGAAGAGGGGCTGGCTCTAGCGATGAAGCGCTTGGAGCGCGCGTGGTCGGCGTATGCACGCGACCGTGGTGGAGAACTGCCGAGCCCAGCGGCGGAATCACGCTGGCAGAAGGTGCTGGCGACGTTTCGAGAAGATACCTCCGCGCTCAACCGACGCATTCGCACCTACAACCTGTCCGTCCCCCACGTGCGCTTTCAACGCTGCTTCATCGAGGTAAGGCGCGAAGTCGCCCGGTTACGGCGATAAAGTTCGGCCCAGTTAAGTATTCTCAATAGCCTAACTAATAAGTGATATAGTATAAAGTATATCCATGACGCAAATAGGCAGCAGTTAGACTGAGGGCATATCGTGGCTAGGCAAGTCAACAACAGAGACGGCAAGGTAGAAGAGCACGTGCGCATTAGCCGTCAATTCATGCGTCAAGCGGAGGAAGAGTTTGCCAAAGGCGACAAGCTTCAAGCCTCAGAGAAGGCCTGGGGCGCGGCTGCGCATGCGGTGAAAGCCGTTGCTCAGCAGAGAGGGTGGCAACACGACGGACACCGGTACCTCTTCGAGGCAATCGATAGAATATATCGCGAGACGAACGACTCTCAAATTCGTGGCCTATTCAGCACAGCCAATTCGTTGCACATGAACTTCTATGAGAACTGGCAGACGGACGAATTCGTACAGGACGGTATTAAACGAGTAAAGGTACTGCTGGGGAAGCTGGAGCCGTTAGTAGCCTGATCTATCGTAAACTGAATCAAGGCCGCATTACGTTCCACGCGTTCACGAATTGCCAGCCGTCAACGGGCCTTGTCCGAGATAGCGCACTAGACTAAAACCCCCGGCAGGGCGTTGGCGACGGCGCGGGTGGCGCGTTCGGTGGCATCGGCCAGAGTGCGTTCGCCGGTGTAGAGCGGCCGGATGAGGTTCCTTTGCAACAGCGTACCGATCTCCGTCCAGGGGAGAGTCGTCGTACCCCGACCGTTGCGCAACACCTCCAGTACCACGGGTACGCGCTCTTCCACCATCGCAAGCTCCGGTCGTTCGCCGGAAGGTTTTTCAACGTGCTTGAGGGCCGGAATCCAGGCCGGCACCATCGAACGCTCCGCCACATAGGGCGCGAGCACCTTGATAGCCTCATACGCCAGCTCGGTCTGTATCGACTTGCCGTGGATGCCCAAAACGTCCATCACGTAGAGCGAACTGTTGGCGTTTCCGGCAAACGACGGCGAGTGCTGCACTTTCCAGTCGCGGCCGATGTTTTCGCCGGAGTAGATCATGGCGTGATGGAGCGCGGCCTCGCTGCGCGGCACCAAGCGCGTCATGTCATGGTAGGTCATGTCGGCGCTTGTCGGCATGATGCGGTGCGTGTAAGCGAGATCGCGCCACAACTCAAGCGCTTCCTGAGTTTGCGCAGACGTGAGGCTCAGCCGCCCCTCGCTCATGTCCAACACGCCGCCGCCGGCCTGCGTCATGAGGTGCGCCCAGAGCGCCGTATAGACACCCTCGCTAATCGCCCACCACTTGCCTTTGTTGCGCTTACGCGCCGCGATCATAAACTCTTGGCCCATCGCCACCAAATCATTCCAGGTCCACGTTGCGGGCGGCGGCGGCAAGTCCGTGTCATTGAAGCGATCCTGGTGCCATGCCATCACACCGGCGCCGAGCACCACCGGCACCGCCTGAATCCGCCCCCCAAACGTTGTTGTCTCCACCGCCTGGGTAACAAACTCGTTAAGAAAGCCCCGGTCGCGCTGCACGTAGTCGTTGAGCGGCCCAAAGAACGGGCTGGCAATCCCTGGGAGCGTAAAGATGCCGCCGGTAAGCATGACAATGTCCGCCGGACGCCCGGCTGCGGCCTCGGCGTCGATGCCGCGGCGAAAGTACGTCCACGTCGGCGGACTGCCGCTGGCGGTTACACCGCCGTCTTCACGGACCTTGATGATCTGCAGGGAGATGCGGAAGCGTTCTCTCGGCCCGGCCGTCTCAATGCCGCCGCCGTTCCAGGCTTCAATGGCGCGGATAAGATTGGTAGCGGAGATGAGGGTGATGTTCGGCGCTACCACGTGCACTGTCGGCACGTTGTCATCACCACCGGGACGGATGGCATCGGGAATGCTGCTGCCGCAAGCCGCCAATAGCGGCAGCACCGGCAGCGCGCCTGCCGCGAGCAGGAATGTTCGGCGTGATATGCTCATCGCGTTTCAACCAGCCCTAAGTCCACCGTAGCCCTTTGCCTCTATTCTAGACCCTACCCAAGCGCTGAGAAACATGCATCTGCCACCGCGCTGCTAACACGTGATCGCAGCGCTCCACAGCAGTGCAACTCGACGGTCATGGTATCGAATTTTAACCCTTTCCGTTCGTGCTGAGCACCTCGACAACCTCAGCACGCGCCTGCCGAAGTACGCACGGAAATAGCTAGCCACGCTTACTGCGCCATCACCTGCCACATACAATGGCAACTCGCTTCACCAGTCTTGCTACACCTGAACAACCAAGCCATCATACGCGGGCTCGATGCCGTGGGGCGCAAAGAACTCCGCACATTCCAGATACGGCGGCGTGCGGTTGTGGGAGAAGTGCGTGGCGTAGCGCCGCGCGTGGGGCTGCACCAGGCCCTCATTTTCCAACATCTGATGGTGCTCGACGCATTGCTGCATGGAGAGATGGTGGGTGCCCGGCGGGCCGATACCCATGGTTGATTCAACGACCGCGCAGTCGAACTTGAACTCCCGGAGTTGCTGCCACGTTTCCGCCGGGAAGGGACCGGTGTCGGACGCATAGAGAAGCGTGCGGCCGTTCTCCTCCACGGCAAAGATCACCGGCTCCAATTCTTCCGCATGTGCGGCTTGAAACGCGGTAACGCGATACCGTCCCGCCTGCCAGGAATCTCCGGGCCTGATGGTGTTGAGGCGCAGATGAAACTCCTCTGCGGATAGGTTGCGCGCATTGGCCGCAGTATTAATCGCTTCCATTGTGGGGGGAGTGCCAAAGACATCCATCTGCGCGGGTGTCGTGGCGCAGAAATTGCTCCGGCGCATGTAGAGATTGGCCAGGTGGAAGTGATCGCCGTGGCTGTGCGTAATGAGCATGGTGGCGACTCGCCCGATGTTCGCACCGACGGCGTGCATGCTCGCCAGCAGATCGGGACCCATGTCTATCAGGAGGTCGTCATTCACCAGCAACGCGGAGCGGCGGCGGAGGTTGCGCCCGCCGCGCGCACGCGCCGTCGTGCAGTGCGCGCACTCGCAGAAGACCGCCGGATACCCTTCAGCCGCCCCTGTTCCGAGAAAAAGCACTCGCATTAGCGTACCTCACCTATTCATCTCACGCAGAATATGCGCTAGCTCCGGAATGAGAATCTCACTGAGCGCCAGACGGACGGCGCCGGACGAGCCGGGGCAGCAGACGACGAATTTGTTCCCGATGCGGCCGGCGGTGGCGCGGCTTAGAATCGTCGCTGCGCCGATCTCCTCATAGCTCAATATGCGGAAGAGTTCCCCGAAGCCCGTGAGCTCTTTCTCTAGCAGCGACTGCACCGTTTCCACTGTGATGTCCCGCGTGCCGGGGCCGGTACCGCCGGTCAACATTACGAAGCGGGCGCGGCTCGCCAGCATGTGGGTCAGCGCCTGCGTGATTTGCTGCGCGTCATTCTTTACCAGCCGGTAGCCGACGACCTCGTGACCGGCCTCCTGCAACATTGACTGGATGATCGCCCCGGACTTGTCGGTGAGTTCCGTGCGGGAGTCGCTCACCGTAATTACCGCGCACTCGATAGAAGGAAATTGCTCCGCGCCGGCGCGGCGATGCTCGTCGGGGGACGAAACCGCGGCGGCCTCACCATGCCCGCGCGCGTCATGGGCCTGCCCTGCTGTCTCGGTGGCATGCTGGTGCTCGTCGTGAGCATGTGCGGCGTGTTCGTCGGCATGGCCGTGGTCGCCCGCATGGCCGTGCGCGTCGCCGCCATGAGTTTCGCCGGCATGCTGCTCTGCCGCCGCTTCTACCTGGTCGTCTGCCTCGCAAGGCGGCGGACGGTACGGCTGCCGCGCAATAATCGAGCGCCCTTGGTTATGCTCGTGGTCGTGGGTCTCTTCATTGTTCATGCTGCGCATCCTTCCCGTATTTATGAGTTGCTGTGTGACTTGTCGGCAGTAGGCGGCGATCCGCACGTCCTATTGTACCGCGTATCGCGCGCCAAGCGGCTGTGCTTCAGAGAAAGCAGATTGCGCCTTGTAGCATTTGTGGCCTGCTGCTACCATTCAGCTTGCGATGTTTCAACAAAATTCTCGCGAGCCGCAAGGAGGCCCCTCTATGCGCACGCTTATTCGGCGTTCGCTTCCCCTGATCGTTGTGCTGCTGCTACTAACGCCGGTAGCTGTATTCGCGCAGAGCGGTGCTGCTGCTCGATTAGTTGAACTAGTGTTCTCCGAGGATGAATCGTCAGTCCACATTGAGGATACTATCCAAAGCGTTGCGCGGGTTACCTTCACCCACGACGGCCAGACCTACGTGATGAAGGCCCCCGTGACGATCGAAGTGGATTCCACTTTTCCCTTGACTGAGAGCATATTAACCACTGACATCGCAGCTCGAGTAGGCGTGTTTGCTGTTGAGATTCTGAGTTTGTCTGAGCCAGAGGAATTAGAGATAGGATACACAACTATCGAGCCAAGTGAAGATGGCAATAAGCTGGTATCTGTATCCTTCCGTCTGACCAATTTGGATGATGAGCCCCAAAGATTGTCATCCTCCAAATCGGTTTTTGGCGTTGACGATTTGGGGCGGAAGTTTGATACTTTGCGCGTGCTTGGCAGTGACGGTTCCTCATGCCATGAAATCAACCCCGGCGAGTCCACAGAATGCCTTGCAGTCTTCGACGTGAACGCGGACGTCGATATTGTCAACGTAGAGTTTCACGCCCGAGATGAGCGGGTGCTGCCTGTACCGGCTGTGGAAGATAGTGAAGAAGATGAGGAGGAGGAATAGCATGTCCACTCCTACCGTCGTACAGCAAAGTTCACCCAATATTGTCGTGCGGTTCCTCTACTTCATCTTCGTTGGATGGTGGCTGGGGCTGGTCGTTTCAGTATTCGCATGGGCCATAAACTTGACCGTAATCGGCCTTCCACTTGGACTCTATCTTATCAATCGCTTGCCGACCATGATGACCCTCCGACCGCAAAACCAGTGGCGGTTAGAGGGGAATGTGCTAATTCAGGAAGTGGAGCAGCACCCGTTCTTGCTCCGAGCTTTATACTTCGTGGTCGTGGGGTGGTGGCTAAGCGGAATTTGGATGGTTGTTGGCTACCTGTGCGTATTCACCGTGATTGGATTGCCACTAGCATTCTGGATGTACGGGCGGGTTGCTACCGTGACCACACTGCGAAAGCAATAGCTGCTGGCATAGACAGCTAGCGTCAAGCACCCACCGGAAGACAGCACCCGGGGCGTGTTTGCAGTTGTCAAAGGGATCCTACCCCACCAACCCCCGCAAGAAAGGGTTGTTGGCGCGCTCCGCTCCCACCGTAGTTGCCTCACCGTGGCCCGGCAGGACGTGGGTCGCATCGGGCAGCGGGAGGATCTTCTCGGCAATGGCTTGGAGAAGCAGCGCGCCATCGCTGTCCGGGAAGTCGCTCCTGCCAATGGATCCGGCAAAGAGCGTGTCGCCTGCAAACAGGTGGTCTTCCACCAAGAAGCAAACGCCGCCGGGGGAGTGTCCCGGCGTGTGGAATGTCTGGAGGGTAAGGTTGCCAAGCGCCAACTCTTCGCCGCCGTCCAGGAGCACATCGGCGGACACTCCTGCCAGCTCTTCAAGCACCGCTGCATCGGCGCGATGCGACACAACTCTTGCGCCTGTCTGCTCGCGGAAGAGAGCGACGTTATCTATGTGATCGAAGTGAGCGTGGGTAACGAGCACGTAGCGCAGACGAAGCTGCTGTTCCTCGATGTTCTTCAGCAGATCGTCACTGCCAATCCCCGGATCGATGATTGCCGCTTCGTTGCTGGACTCGTCGCACAGAAGGTAGACGTTGTTTTGCAGTGGACCCCGCACGAAGGTCTCCACCCTCATGGGGTAGCCTCTTTCTTGCCGGAGCCGACTTTGCTAGTCGCGTCACCATCCGCCGAAACTTCAGCAGCCGACGGATTCGCAACAGACGCCTGAACGGTTGCGTCGTCAGTGCGATCTCCCGGCATCTCTTCTGCTTCCGCCGCATCGCCCGGCGTATCCGCGGTTGCGGCTTCCGGCTGGTCCGTATCCTCTGCGGTCTTGCCATACGCCTGTGCGAGGGACTTGAACTCAGATCCGCCGGCAGGGGCAGAGTCGACCGCACTATCCGTTGCTTGCTGCGGTGCCGTTGATGGCGCTGAAACCGTAGATGCGACAGCATTGTCCCCATTGGCAGTAGCAGCGGGTTCTGCCTCTACTTCCTCATTTGCGGGTTCCGGCTTTGGCGGTGGGGGCGGCTTTGCAAATACCAACTCGCACCAGGGATCGCCTGCGGTCAGATGCGACTCCCACTTCACTTCGGCAGCGCGCTCTTGCAAGAATGCCAGGTCATATGCGCCGCACGACTGGCAGAGCGCCTTATCGTCGGTATCGGCAAAGCCAAACGGGCATTGGCGCATGCGCACGCGGTAATCTCTGCCCGTCTCGATGATTTGCAGGCTGCCATCGGGAAGCGTGTTTCGGTGCATATCCGCCCAGGTGCGCACCAAAGCCGCAATGTCCTGCCGAGCACTGCCGTTTCTTTGCGCGGCGCGCGTGCCGAGGTCCCGATAGATTTCCGCCTGCTCGACTAACCAGTCGTCGCCCAGCCGCACCTTGAGGCTGCGTATCAATCCGGCAAAGAGGTCTTGCTGCACCGGCGAACCGCTGCCGGCTTGCGCTCCTTGCGGTGTCCAGGCAGCGCCGCGATCGCTCAGATTGGGGCGCGGAGAGGTCTCGGTAGTAACGGCCAGTGGCGGCGCACTGGTCTCCGCCCCGATCTGGTCTGGGCGTGTTCCGGCAGCCTCCTTTGTCGTCTTGTCGAGGTCGCGCTGTATTTCCACACCGGCAGACTTTACCTCGCCCTCAACCTTCTCCACGTCCTTTTGTACGTCTTCCGCGGTAGAGCGGAATTCACCCTGGATGGAGGAGATTTCACCGCGAATGGCGTCGAGATCACCCTGAACGTCGCCGAGTTGGTCCTTGAAAGTAGCCAGAGCATCGCCATAGCTCGAGCGGAGCTTTCGGACAACGCCGGTCACCTGACGAATCACCCCAGGCAGGCGGTCCGGTCCCAGCAGGACCAGACCCAGCAACAGGATGATCATAAGTTCCGGCAGGCCGATGTCAAACATACTTGCTCATTTTCTGCGATGAGTACTTAACGCGTCTTTGCTTTATTCTATCCCGCGCGGCCTGCTGGAGCAAAAGGACTCACTCGCTTTCCGGTAGCGCAGGTTTGCAACCTGCGTCCTTTAAAGGACTGTACGCGGCAAGCTCCGCACAGTATCATGTCTGATGAGTGCTCTGGCGAGTACATTAAGTAAGGGAGCATAACTGATGGCAGTGCGACGAAAAGTCTGGCAGCCGGAGTTGCCGTGGCGCGCCTTTCGGAGGGAACTGCCCAATGATTGGTGCCTCCGCATCAACGAGCGCTATACGGTGCCGTTTGCCAATGGGTACGTTCTCCAGATAACGCGTGCCGAACACAACGATGATGGCTGGGAGTGCGCGCTCGAACGCCGCGGCCGCATCGCAAAGCACGCAGACTTCCCCCATGGGCCGCAGTTGATTATGGAAGAAGCCGCGGTAGATGCCCTCATCGAGAAGGTCGCCGCCTATCCCAGTAGCTAGCGACCCCTGTTCGCTCGAACAATCGTGCGCTCGATCACAGCCATTAGACTGTCGTAGCCGCTCAGCCGCCAGTTTCTTGATGCCAAAAGGAGCCGTTTGTGCCTACCGTCACCGCTGACGCCCTACGCTGCATCGGCCAAGAATTCTTCACTGCTCTGGGCTGTCGTCCCGACGACGCTCAAATCGTTACCGACCACTTGGTGCAATCCAACCTCTACGGCCATGATTCCCACGGCCTCCTGCGCATGTATGAGTATGCCCGCGCCGTGAGCGAAGGGCGCGTTAATCCCCAAGGTGCACCGGAAATCGTGAGTGAACGCGCCTGCACGGCGGTGGTAGACGCGCACAGTGGGTTCGGGCAGGTGGGCGCGGTCCTGGCCACGAATTTGGCAATAGAAAAGGCGCGGCAGCACGGCCTGGGGAGCGTGTCGCTGCGCAGGGCGAGCCACATCGGCAGGGCAGGAGCATACGCCATTATGATTGCCCAGGCCGGCATGATCGGCCTGGTCTTCGTAAATTCCGGCCGCTTGGGCATTCAGGTAACGCCATTCGGCGGCATTGACGGCCGCCTGGGCACGAATCCGCTGGCGTTTGCCGCGCCGCGCCGCGCCGACCCTCCCATCATGGTGGACATGACCACCTGCACCGTCGCCGATGGCAAAATCCGTGTTGCCACCAATCTTGGCAAGCCGCTGCCGGAAGGTTGGATTGTCGATGCGGAAGGTAGACCCAGCACGGATACACAGGACTACTGGGACGAACCGCGCGGCGCCATTTTACCTCTGGGCGGCCCGCTCGGCCATAAAGGCTACGCGCTGAGCATGATGATGGAGCTCTGCGCCGGGGGCCTGAGCGGTCAGGGCATGTCGTCCGGCGACAGGCGCTCACCCGCCAACGGTGTGCTGTTTACCGTCTACGACATTGAGTGCTTCTCGGAAATGGATTTATTCTATGACGAGGTGGAAGCCCTGGTCAGCCACGTCAAGTCGAGCCGCACCGCGCCCGGCGTCGCGGAAATACTCGTTCCCGGTGAGCCGGAATTCCGCACCGAGCGCGAACGTCAAAGCAACGGCATTCCCATTGACGACACCACCTGGGAGAAGCTCTGCGCGTCAGCGCGTCAAATCGGCCTCGATCCAGCCGCCTGGAAACTCTCCTAGCGTGACCACGCGGCCCAGATCGCGGCAAACGAGGCGGGCGGATGTAGGGTTCCAGATGCGATGACGCCCGCGCTTGTGGCAGGATAATTGCGTCAGCAAGCGCTGCCTGGCGGATCACTCCCACGAAAAAGCTCTAAAATTCAAGACTCACCTGATGCCGAAAGGAGCCGTTTGTGCCTACCATCACCGCGGACGCTTTGCGCCACATTGGTTACGAATTCTTCACCGCCGTGGGCTGCCGTCCCGATGACGCCAAAATTGTCGCCGATCACTTGGTGCAATCCAACCTCTACGGCCATGATTCCCACGGCGTGGTGCACATGGAAAGGTATGGGCGCGCCGTACGGGAAGAACATCGTGTTGACCCGCGAGCGGTACCGGAAGTCGTGCGTGAACATCCCTGCACAGCGGTAGTGGACTCGAACAATGGGTTCGGTCAGGTGGGCGCGACCTTCGCAACCGAGCTCTTAATTGAGAAGGCGCAAAAACACGGCATAGCCAGTGTCTCGCTGCGCAATACGAGTCACATTGGAAGGGTAGGTGCGTACCCGCTCATGGTGGCGAAGGCTGGCTTGATCGGCCTGATTTTCGTCAATGCCGGTCGGATGGGCTTTCAGGTAGCGCCCTTTGGCGGCATCGACGGTCGCCTGGGCACGAATCCGCTGGCCTTTGCCGCACCCCGCCGCGCCGACGCACCATTTCTTTTGGACATGACCTCCTCCACTGTCGCCGACGGCAAGATTTACCTCGCCGCCAACCAGGGCAAGCTATTGCCGAAAGGCTGGATCGTCGATGTGGATGGCAACCCCAGCACGAACCCGCTTGACTACTTTGGCGAACCGCGCGGGGCCGTGCTCCCGCTTGGCGGCCCCCTGGGGCACAAAGGCTTTGCGTTAAGCATGATGATGGAGATTTGCGGGGGAGGACTGAGCGGTCAGGGCATGTCGTCCGGTGACATGCGCTTTAGCAGCAACGGCGTCCACATTACGGCCTACGACATCGCACAGTTCACCGATACGGAGTTCTTCTACGATGAGGTGGAAGCCCTGGTCGGCCACATGAAGTCGAGCCGCACGGCACCGGGTGTCGCGGAGATACTTATTCCCGGTGAGCCGGAGTTCCGCACCGAGCGCGAACGCCAACGCAACGGCATTCCCGTAGACGACACCACATGGGGGAAACTCTGCGATTCAGCCCGGGAGATGGGGCTGGACCCAAACACCTGGGAACTTTCCTAGCGTGACGCCGCAGACCTAAACTGAATACCGTCTCGCTTGCGCGTAACCATACCGAAGTTTCTGCTCAGATACGACTTGTGAATTGCTGAAAGGAGCGGTCTGTGCCTAACGTTACCGCTGATGCCTTGCGCCGTATCGGCTACGAATTTTTTACCGCTTTGGGCTGTCGTCCCGATGACGCCCGGATTGTCACCGATCACCTGGTGCAGTCCAATCTCTACGGCCATGATTCCCATGGCGTGGTGCGCATGGAACAGTATTGGCGCGCCGTGCGGGAGGAGCAGGTTGTTGATCCGCAAGCGGTACCGGAAATCGTGCGCGAACATCCCTGTACCGCGGTCGTGGACGCCAACAATGGGTTCGGTCAAGTGGGCGCGGTCTTTGCCACGAAGCTCCTCATACAAAAGGCACAACAATACGGCATAGCCAGTGTCTCGCTGCGTAATACGAGCCACATCGGCAGAGTGGGCGAGTATCCGCACATGGTCGCGCAGGCCGGCTTGATGGGGCTGATCTTCGTCAATGCGGGCCGGCTGGGTTTTCAGGTAGCGCCTTTTGGCGGCATAGACGGCCGTCTGGGCACGAATCCGCTGGCCTTCGCCGCGCCCCGCCGTGCCAATCCACCATTCTTTGTGGACATGACAACCTCAACCGTTGCCGATGGCAAGATCAAAGTGGCCGCCAACCAGGGTAAGCCGCTGCCGGCAGGCTGGATCGTCGATGCGGAAGGCAATCCCAGCACGAATCCAAGCGACTATTGGGAAGAACCCCGCGGTGCAGTGCTGCCTCTGGGTGGCCCATTGGGACACAAAGGCACGGCGCTAAGCATGATGATGGAGGTTTTCGGCGGCGGCCTGAGCGGTCAGGGCATGTCCTCCGGCGACATGCGCGTGGATAGTAACGGCGTCCACATTTCGGCCTATGACATCGCGCAGTTCGTCGAGCCGGATTTCTTCTACGATGAGTTGGAAACCCTCATCAGCCACGTGAAGACGAGCCGCCCGGCTTCCGGTGTGGACGAGGTCCTGGTTCCCAGCGAGCCGGAGTACCGCGCCCAGCGCGAACGCGAGCAGACAGGCCTCCCCATTGATGAGACCACCTGGGGAAACCTCTGCGATTCAGCCCGGGACTTGGGCCTGGACCCGAACGCCTGGGAACTTTCCTAGCGGGCAAATTGTAGCGCAGGCGCGACCTTCTGCCTATTCGCAAATGGGGCTCGAAGTCCCCTCTCCCGCCGGAGAGCCCCCGTATCGCGGGGTACGGGGCATGCGCGGACATCCAGTCCGATGCATAATTCCGTCTTTCCGGCGAAAGCCGGAATCCGGGGGGGGGGGCGGGAAGTGTGCGGAAACTTGCCGTGAAGCCCTTTTCACCCCCATCCCGACCTTCCCCCGTCAAGGGGAATTGGGTTTCGCAAAGGTCACGGCCGAGAACGGGCAAGAGCCTGGCCCGTACTCGATACGGGGTGAGGGCGTATCCACCATCATTAGATCCCCACTCATGCTTGCTTTCGCGCACTCCCTAGATCTCATCCGCCGGCAAGCATTCCCCTCACATTCATGCTAGCGGGAAATCACCCTTCACAAGCCCAATTACGTCCCGGCCTCTGCTGCGATCTGATTGATCTCTTCCATTTGCTGCGACGTAAGCATCCAGTCGCCCGCGCCGAGCCAGCCTTCCACCTGTGCGGAACTCTTGGCGCCTATCAACGCGGTGGTTAATGCCGGGTGTGCCAGCACCCAGGCCACGTCAAGCTCGATGAGCGTATGGCCGTGGTCGCCGGCGTAGGCAGCGAGCTTCTTGGTCATGCGGATCGTCCGCCTGAACTGGTCGCCTGTAAAGTCCTCGCGTCCGCTGCGGATGTCGTCAGCACCGAAGACGTGGTCTTCTTCATACCTGCCGGTGAGCAGGCCCTGACCGAGAGGCGCGTAGGCCAGCACACCGATGCCCTGCTGCCGGCAAAACGGCAGGACTTCCTCCTCTATCTCGCGGGCGATCAGGTTGTACTTGGGTTGCAGAGAATCCACGTGCCGCACCTGCAAGCACTCCTGCATTTGCTCCACGGAGAAGTTGGAGACCCCCGCGTAGCGCACCTTGCCTTGCTGCACTAAGTCATCGAAAGCTTGCATGCTTTCAGCGAACTGCATTTCTTCAGTGGGCCAGTGGATCTGGTAGAGATCGATATAGTCGGTGTGAAGATGGCGCAAGCTGCGCTCGGCGGCGGCGAGCAGATCGTCGCGGCGGTAATTGTGCGGGCTCACTTTCGTAGCGATAAAGACCTGGTCCCGCCGCTTGCCGATGGCTTTGGCGACCAGCTCTTCAGAGAGACCGCCGCCATAACCTTCCGCCGTGTCGATAAGGTTTACGCCGCCGTCTACCGCCCGCTGAATGGCCGCTATCGCGTCGCGCTCTTCCACCGGGCCCAACTTGCCGGCAATCGGCCACGCCCCAAATCCAAGCACCGAGACTGCCGGGCCATCCTTGCCAAGTTTACGTGTTTGCACTCTCTATCCTCCTGCCATGCGTGCGTTTTCCCTAGCTTACCGTATTGCGCCAGCAGCCACACTACTATTAGACAGGGCAGGGGACGTGGCTACACGAAGAGTTCTAGTCCATCTGTGTCGATAGTCTCGTAGACGAACCACTCGTCTCTAAATCTAGTGTATGGGGTCAATATTAGGCCATCTAAGGCGATAGTTAAACCGCTATTAGAAACGTTTGACAGGTCGTAGTTCGACCTGTAGACTCATCTTTTAAACTACATATATATATTACAACCTACAATCATGAGATTTAGCATCTAAGAGGAGAAATATGCTGAACCGCAGTGAAACTAGGGAACAGCGCTTCAGGAGACTTGCCGAACAACGGGTGAACGTTATACTTGATAAACTACGCCTTATTGGTCAGTTAGCCAATAAGAGCAACTATGAATATACGGATGACCAGGTAGAGGCAATATTCAAGGCAATACAGAAGGAAGTCAATGGAACAAAATCAAGGTTTCGAAATGGGTCTGCGAAACGACGACGGTTTACTTTGTAGACAAGCATGAAGGACAGACAGATTACAGACGACTTTCTGAATCGTGCTTCATCGGCTTTCTTTGATTCGCTACCTGGCCGCAGACCAATGTATGCTCGGGCGCTAGGAGAGGCGTGGCGAGGAGATTCCCGGAAACTGTTGAAGCGAATCCCTGATGAGTCGATCGACCTAGGAAAGGTCTGAACAACTCTGTGTAGGCTTGGTGTTAGTGGTGTGTGCGGAATTATGGGGCGTTTTGGGGAGTGTTTTGGCGTTTCGGTGGGGCTGTTTTGCCCGTGTTTCGGCGCTGCTGGGAGCGTTTTTCGCTCCCGCTCGTGTTTTGGGCGCACTACGCCCGTGTCATGCCGGCAACTGGCGTGCGGCTGTTACCAAATTGGCCAGCCCCAGCAGCAACGCCAGCCGTTGCGTGTTCTTGTGCAGACCCCGATAGCGCACCGTGGCGTAGCCAAAGCGCCGCTTCACCCACAGGAACGGATGCTCTACCTTGGCCCTGACCGACGCTTTGCGCTGTTCTGCCAACGCCGCCGCGCTCTCAGGCGCCAGTTTCCGCCGCTGCCCAGGCTTCAGCGCCACATTCCAGGTCACGGCGCGTCCCTGATGCTCCGGCCGCTTCTGCACCCCCACGTACCCGGCGTCTCCCCACACCTGCTGCTCTGCGCCGTGCAGCAACGCTCCCGCTTGCGTCACGTCGTGCACGTTCGCCGACGTGGTGATGAAGCTGTGCACTACCCCCGTCTGTGCGTCGACGCCGATGTGCAGCTTCATCCCAAAGTAATACTGGTTCCCCTTCTTCACCTGCCGCATCGCCGGGTCTCGCTCCCCCTCTCGGTTCTTCGTCGATGTCGGTGCCGCGATGATGGTCGCGTCCACTACCGTCCCCGCTCGCAGCCGCAAGCCCCGACCTGCCAAATGCGCGTTGATCTCCGCCAACAACCCCTCTCCCAACCGGTGCTTCTCCAGCAAGTGCCGAAAGTGCAGGATCGTCGTCTCGTCCGGCAGCGCCTCTGACAGCCGCAGCCCCACGAACCGCCGCACCGGTTCCACCTCGTACAGCATGTCCTCCATCCCAGGGTCGCTCAGATTGTAGAACAACTGCACACAGTGTACCCGCAACATCACCGACAAGGGATACGGCCGCCGCCCACGCCCCGCCTTGGGATAGTACGGCGCGATCCGCGCCTCCATCTCCGCCCACGGGAGCAGCGCGTCCATCCGCTCCAAGAACTTCTCCCGCCGGGTCTTGCGCTTCTTCTGCGCGTACTCCAGGTCGGCAAACGTCGGCTGTTCCATTTCCTCTCCCCTCTCCACAAGGCGCTTTCTTGCTATGATACTATGCCAAGGACTTGTGCAGAGTGTTCCTAGTATTCACCTCTCCGCCATATGCCCTGCTTAAGGAGAAAGAATACGGTAACGAACCAGAGCACCGGTATCTCAGATGGTTCAGGCCGTTCGCAAAGCAATTACACCGGATTCTGAAGCCTAGCGGCAGTCTCGTACTTAACATTGGAGGATCGTGGAGACCAGGACTACCCGTGAAATCTCTCTATCAATACCAGCTTCTCATGGACCTATGTGCTCCAAGTCGTGTCCGTAAGAACCCGCCTCGGTTCTTCTTAGCCCAAGAGTTCTATTGGTTCAATCCGGCCAAGTTGCCGAACCCAGTCCAATGGGTCAATGTTGAACGGATACGAGTCAAGGATGCTGTTGAACCGGTGTGGTGGCTTTCGAAGACATCTAACCCAAAGGCAACCAACAGGAATGTGCTAGCTCCTTATTCCAAGCACATGGAAAAGCTAATAAGGACCCAGCGATACAACCGAGGTCCTAGACCTTCAGGCTGGGTCGCATCTGAAAAGTGGGGACGTGACAATGGTGGCGCAATTCCACCGAATCTTCTTACGGAAGATGGACTTTCGGTTCTACTCAACATCCTAGTTGAGTCAAATACGTCCTCAAACGACGCGATGCGCCGGGCACTACGGAATGAGGGTGTCGCTGCACATCCCGCTATGTTTCCAAAAGCCCTGCCAGAGTTCTTTGTTCTACTTACGACACAAGAAAATGACGTTGTTTTGGACCCCTTCTGTGGGAGTAACACAACAGGGTATGTGGCGGAGGGCCTCGGCAGACAATGGCTCTCTATCGACATTCATGCCGAGTATCTCAAGGCATCCAAATCTCGATGGGGATCTGAAGGATGGGAGCGAGGTGACACAAGAGGAGAGGCAGTGAAGTGAGAATCGATTCCATTGAGTCTGTGAAAGATTTGCTGACTATAGAATCTAGCGAACATCTCGAATCATGGCTCAAGAATACAGTGAATGAGTCTGTCTTGGAGGATGAGAGGTACTGGCACCCAGTCGGAGACAACCGGAGCAATTCAGGTGCAATTGAGCAATCTGCTGATGAGATCAATCCTCTCGTCGAACGGATTGTCAATGGCATGGAAGCGGTCATTGAGTTGCGTGTGTCTGAGTCAGGTGCAAAACCCTTGGATCCACGAGAGGCTATCGAGTTGCTTTTTGATGTGCCCCAAGGAAAAGCCCGTCTTCTTGATGAAGCTACTGCACGCCAATTAGCAAAGAGTGTGGTCACGGTGACGTTGCGTGGAGCGCGCCGGGACTCAGATCCGACGATCGAAGTACGGGATTTTGGACTGGGAATTCGCCCTGAAGACTTTGCACAGACAATTTTGGCACTTGGTCAGAGCGACAAAGGTCAAAAGCCTTACCTGATTGGGATGCACGGTCAGGGAGGCTCTTCAACTTTCGACAAGTGCGACTACACGATAATCTTGTCTAGACGTCATCCCAATCACCAGCTTGCCGATTTGGATGACACTGTTGGGTGGACCGTAGTGCGAAGGGAACTCAATGTACGTGCGGCGGTATACAGGTACTTGATTGATCCCAGAACAAACTGTGTTCCATCGTTTTCGGGTTGCATCGGTGATCAAATCGAACTTAATCATGGGACACTGGTTGCGCACGTCGGCTACAAGAATCTAGGCGGGTTCGCTACCCAGAAGATCACGAATAATGCATTCTACACCCTGAATTATCGGCTCTTTGACCCACTTCTGCCATGGACACTGATCGATAGACGGCAAGGAATCCCCGTATCGCGAACAATGCGTGGAGTCCCGTATAGGGTGGGTGAACTTCCTGAGGTATCCGGAATAGGATCCATGGAAGCGCGGCAGCGAACGGAGGCGACTGCCGTACGGCACCACTCAGTGTATCGCCACGATCTACCTTCCGGATCGAAGCTCAAGGTTGAGTGGTGGATCTTGCAGGACGAGCAAGTTCGAGAAGGTCGAAGGCGCCGCCGGCACTCTGACCGCCTACGTCCATACAGAGATCAGAGCCCCCGAAACTCCCGAAGGGTTATTGCCATTACAAGAGGTGGTCAAACTCACATGGGATTGACCACTCGAGATACTTTTCGCAAGAAGCAACTCACGCAAGTGGCCCGAAGCATAATCGTCCAGGTCGACACTGATTACATGAGTTGGGAGGAACTGGCAAGTTTCTTCACTTCAAATCG
This sequence comes from Chloroflexota bacterium, assembly GCA_965216245.1. GTDB lineage: Bacteria > Chloroflexota > UBA11872 > VXOZ01 > VXOZ01 > VXOZ01. Next base: position 1,918,087 of record OZ244145.1, on the reverse strand, counting down.
CGCGAGTCTGAAGACTGCCAGCCAAGACCAGGTTGAAGAGGCCATTAATTCGGCCATATATCTGCAAATCGACCAACTTAGAGCTATCGAGCGAGAACGACAAGAAGAGCTAATTGCAGGACGGGGGGCCTCAGATGAAGAGGCCATCAGGCAGCATCTCGACCCGATGATTCTGGCCTTTCAACGATCCAGGCATACATCAGGATCATCCACCGGCGAGCGCAAGAGATGTGCCCCCGCGTTCCGGGGCCTTCGAATTCCAACCTATTTGAGGTTTGCGAGAACAACACCTTTAAGAGTGTATCCTGGTGTTCCCACCCGCGTTGACCTCCTGACCGACGCTGCTGACGATGTGGTCAGGGACTGGCGGACAGACCTGCGTGTGCAGTCCAATAATGGCAGCCTCCTGGTCAAAGAGATTCGTGGAGACAGTGGTCGATGGCATGTTAGCTTGTTTCCTGCAGCTGATCTCGTAGCCGGCACTCAAATTCATATCACTGCTTCGATTTCTCAGGCAAGCGCTTGGCATCTCGATGCGCAGCAACCGTGTCGGGTCGTTGTCGCTGCACCGCCTCCTCCGTACGAAGGCAGCGATCCACCAACTTATATAAAATTCCGCTCCCAAAATGGGGCAGTCCACATACGACAAGGGGGCTCAAGAATCACAATTGAGTCCGATGCGCGAGATGATGTCTTGTCCAATGGTGCGGTCTTATCGATCGTCTCCCCTGAACCTGAAGTCTTGCCAGTAACTGGCTCTAGTGAACCTCGAAATGGGGAGTTCAGGGTCAAGTTGAAGGTGCCTGAGGATGCGCCAGTAGCATCTGTAGGCGAAGTCATGGCATTTCTTAGGTTACCGGATGGTTCCGAGCTTGACGATATCGCGAGGCTCGTTGTCGATGCGAAACTCGAGGACGGTGGGACCACAGACATTCAGTCCCAGCCCAACTACGAAATTAGGGACGTTGAGGAAGTCCCGGCAGCAGAGGGTACCATTTCATGGTCAGAAATGTCTGCCATTCTAGATGGAAGCAATTCTTGGATCGGAGAGGATGTTGGCGCATTTCTTAAGACCGGCGAGGAAGGACAACGTAAGATTACGTTCTACTTGAACGCCGACAATCGAGAATTAAGAAACATTGAACGCAGAATTGCTCGCCGTCGCTCTGAGGCTGCAGTTGACACTTTTCGTGAGATGCACAGAACGTTGCTCTGTTTCCATCTTTACAGACTTGCAGCGGATGAAACGCAAGCGTCTGAGAGTGACTATTCCTATCGGGACGAGATGATTAGAGTCGGTCAAACGCTTCTCTATACTCACAGCGAGTTTCTCGAGCAAATTAACGCCGAGATGTCTGAGTAAAGTTGTGGCTACTGTGCTCAGCCCACTGAATTTCCATTGAAAAGCAGGCAAGACTCAGTTCAAATGTGTTGATGGGTATACATAGAGAGAGTTAGACAGATATTCAGGAGTCTCGGTCTTGCCTAGAACTGCCGAGGTATGTACGTACAGTTAGGTGGCTCAGGTGGGCAGTGCTAAGAGCGCTCATGTGACATTCATAAGACAATCACTGTACCTCGAAACTTGACTCGAAGGCATGGAGCAACTGAATCATTCCCATGCAAATGCAAATCGTGAACTATTGGGACGATAACGCAGCCGCGCAGCACACCGGCGTAGGGGAAGTGGTATACCGCTCGCGGTTGTTGGGGAAAGACCCTTCCATTGTCAATTGGGGTGGGGGCAACACCTCCATGAAGCTTACGGAGACCGACTTTCTCGGCCGGGAAGTGCGGGTGCTGCGCGTGAAAGGGAGCGGCTACGATCTAGCCACTATCGTGCCTGAAGGCTTTACCGGCCTTTATCAAGACGCCCTTGAGGACATGCTGCGCTTTGACGACATGGACGATGAAACGATGTCTACGTACTTGGCGCACTGCTACGTGGACCTCGACCCGCCCCGACCCTCCGTCGAGACCACCATGCACGCATTTTTGCCGTTTGCGCACATCGACCACACGCACCCCGACGCCATTGTCTCGCTCTGCTGCACGGAGAATGCCGTAGAGCTGGTAGAGCGTATCTTTGGGCAGGAAGCGATCTGGATGCCGTTCTTCCGGCCCAGTTTCCGCAGCGCCAAGGAGATGATGGACCTGGTTGCACAGCAGCCGGAAGCCCGCTGCGTGCTGATGCAGAAGCATGGCCTCGTTACGTGGGGAGAGACTTCGCACGAGTGCTACGTTAGTACGTTGGCGGTGGTAGAGCGCGCCCAGAGCGCAATCGACGAGGCAGCCCGTGGCAAGCGTGTGTTTGGGGCGAACCGGATCGAGCCGTTGGCCGACGATGAGCGGCGGCAGATTGCCCGGGACGTCTTGCCGGTGGTTCGCGGCTCGGTGAGCCGGCAACAGCGCATGGTGTTGCGCTACGACGACTCGGCTGAAGCACTCAACTTTGTGGATAGTGAGCACGCGGCGGCGCTCTCCCAGCGGGGCGCGGCCTGTCCCGATCACCTCGTTCACACGAAGCACCGACCGCTCTTTGTGGAGTGGGACCCGGTTGGGGAAAATATATCGGACCTCAGCGCGCGCATACGCAGCGGCGTTGACACATACGCCCAAGACTACACGCAGTACTTCGCCGCTAACGCGCGGAACGGGGAGGAGATGCTCGATCCCTGTCCACGGATCATTCTCATTCCCGGGTTGGGCATGATTACTACCGGGAAAGACTTGAAAGGCGCAGGCGTTGCCGGGGGCCTCTACCATCGCGCCATTGTCGATATCGCCAGCGCCGAGGCCTTGGACCGCTACACCTCTATGACTGACCCCGAAGCGTTTAGCATTGAGTACTGGCCGTTGGAGCTTCTCAAGCTGACACTCGCGCCGCCGGAAGCGGAGTTTTCTCGCCGCGTGGCGCTCGTGACCGGCGCTGCCAGCGGCATAGGCAAAGCCATCGCCGAGCGACTCGCCGCCGCCGGCGCGCACGTTGTGATCCTTGATATCGATGCGGCAGGGGCCGATCAGACTGCCGCCGCGCTCAACGAATCCTACGGTACCGGCCGCGCGCTCGCTGCGCCCGCCGACGTGCGGGATGAAGCCAGTGTGAAGGCAGCCTTTGAGACTGCGGTACTGGCGTACGGCGGTGTGGACGCAGTGGTCTCCAACGCGGGTGTGGCTGCCGCGTACCCTGTGGAAGAGACAACGGTCGCGGAATGGGACCGCATCCACGCGGTACTCACCCGGGGCTATTTTCTCGTGGCGCAGGAGGCGTTTCGCGTGATGAAGCAGCAAGAGCTTGGTGGGTCATTGCTCTTCATCGCCTCCAAGAACGCGGTGGTAGCGAGCAAGAACAACAGCGCCTACAGCGCGGCCAAAGCGGCGGAATTGCACCTGGCCCGCTGTCTGGCTGAAGAAGGCGGCGCTGCGGGTATTCGCGTGAACACCATCTGCCCCGATGCGGTCGTACACGACTCGAAGCTCTGGACGACAGCATACCGGGTGGCACGGGCGCGCGACCATGGCGTAGCGCCCGTGCAACTCGAAGAATTCTACCGCAACCGCACAACTCTCAAGGTCAGCGTGGTGCCCGCCGACGTGGCCGAAGCCGCCGCCTTCCTGCTCTCCGACCGCGCCGCCAAGACCACCGGCGCAGTGCTCACCGTGGACGGGGGCGTCACAGCCACCTATGTACGATAGCTCACTAGTCTACAAGAACGCTTTCATGCCGCCTGCGAACACCCTCTGATTTAGTTTAGCCCTTTTGACAATTCCACTGGCGTGTGTTACTCAAGTAGCTACGTGAGTGGAGAGCTGTGTTGTATGATCTTCCCGTGATTACACAAGCAAGATTCCTCACTAGCGCGGCCCATACAAGTCCCCCATTTTGCCTTAGCAACGAAGGGGATCCTCTTGGTGAGAGATCGACTAGCCGAAGTCACGTCAGTCCGCAGGAACGCGGACGTTGGGCTGCGCCTTGTCTGCGCCGCCATGGTGCTCGTCGCATTCTTGCTTTATTACCCTCAGGCCGCACTGGCGCAGAGCACCTATGGTTGCGCCACAAGGGGCGCAGTTTCCGATCCGGTAAGAAATCCCGGCTTGGTGGCGGACTGTGAGACGCTGCTTGGGCTGAAAGACACTCTGCGCGGTTCGGCTCCACTGGACTGGAGCGCGGACCTAGCGATGTCGAATTGGGACGGCGTCGGGATAAAGTTCATGTTCACGGACGGCACGATGCGTGTGACAGGGATAGGGCTTACCGAGAGAGGTTTGAACGGCAGCATTCCCAGCGACTTGGCCAAGCTAGATCACTTGCAGGGCCTCCTGCTCGATTACAACCAACTCCAAGGCATAATTCCCTATCAATTGGGCGACCTCGTCAAACTGGAAAAACTGGTTCTGACCTTGAATCAACTCCATGGCACAATTCCAAACTCGCTAGGTAACCTTACAAACCTAAAGAGATTGTCATTGTTCGGCAACCGTCTAAGCGGCCCAATTCCAGCCGCTCTCGGCAACCTCACGGTATTAGAGTATTTGAGCTTTACTGGAAACATGCTCAGCGGAAGCATTCCTGGTACGTTTGGCAATCTCACTCAATTGAATGAGTTGCGTCTGGCGGGCAACCAACTTAGCGGCAGTCTTCCCACTGAGTTGGGCAACCTGCCCGGGTTACAGTTTCTTGAACTGAGCCGCAATCAGCTCACTGGCAGCATCCCAAGCACGTTTGGCAATCTCACCAACTTGCGCTACTTGGCGATGACCAACAATCAACTCAGCGGGGCGATTCCACCTGTCCTTGGCAATCTTGTCTATCTGAAGCAACTTAAGCTAGGCGGCAACCAACTTGATGGTGCCATTCCCGCTGAACTGGGCAATCTCATCAATTTGGAGTATCTAAACCTCGCGGGCAATCGGCTAAGCGGTGGAATCCCGAGCACTTTCGGCAATCTTTCGAGTCTCAGTCAGTTAACCCTCGCTGACAACAATCTAAGCGGAGCTATTCCAGTCTCCTTTGGCAATCTACTCGGCTTAGAATACTTGGATTTGAATGACAACGAACTCAGCGGGAACATACCCAGCGAACTGGGCAACCTTACTTTCCTGCGAAGACTTGGGCTAGGGAACAACCAACTTAGCGGCACTATTCCGGTCACCCTCGGCAATCTCACCGACTTAGAACGTCTCTATCTCCACGAGAATCAACTCAGCGGCGGCATTCCTGCTGAACTGGGTAATCTCACCAAGCTGGAGGCCCTCTGGCTTCATAACAATCAACTCACTGGCACGATTCCAACCACCCTCGTCAATCTCACTAATCTAGAGCAGTTCCTCACCTTTGGCAACCAACTTGGCGGCGACATCCCTACCAGCCTCGCCACCGCCATCGAGGTGCCCGGCGACAAGCTTCGCATCCAGCGCAACGATAGACCCGAGGCATCCTTCGAACTCGGTATCGGCTGGATATCACGAGACGGCTCCCAGGTCGTCCTCGTCGGCGTTATCCGCGATCAAACCCTCGGCCAGACCTACTTCATCGCCCGCCATGAGGGCGATACCCGCGTCGTCCGCCGCTGGATCTCGCCTACCAGCCCGTTGGTCTACTCCGTGAATTGGCCAGTCGTCAACACGCAGTTCACCGTGCCGGTGGAGATTATCCGCGTCATCCCCTTGGATGAGCGCCTCCCTGAACCCAACATGCTCGTCCGCCGCTTCGACGGCGCTGACGACCGCATCTTCGCCTACGATGCCGCCCTCCAGCAGTGGCGCCACATCCCAAATTGGCCGACGTTCCAGGCCCTCGGCTTCTACTGGTGCGACGTGACTGCCGCGGACAGCGGCTTCTTCGACCGCATCTTCATCGGCCCGCCCTATCCCGCCACCACAACACCCGCACAAGATAACTACCCCAACTGCCGCACGTAGTCCGCCTGCCTGTGCGGCGCAGTTGAAAGAAAGGAAAACAATGAATGTGACGGGGCCGACCGCAATTCACATTTCAAAACGGGGGGCAAGTGTTGTCTTGCGCCTGCTGCCGTTAAGTGTGATGCTCACCGCCCTTTTGCTTGGTTTTCCTCAAGCCGCACTGGCGCAGAGCACCCATGGCTGCGCTACGAGCGGAGCCGTTTCTAATCCTGCCGACAATCCCGGTCTGGTGCGGGACTGCGAAACGCTGCTGGGGCTGAAAGACACCTTGCGCGGCACAACCCCGCTGAATTGGAGCGCTGACCTACCGATTTCCGGTTGGGAGGGCATCACTGTGTCCGCAATCAATGGTGCTCAGAGGGTCACAGGCTTGGATATTAATGAAAAGAAAATAAACGGCACACTACCACCGGCATTGGGCATGCTAGCCGAGTTGCGAATACTAAGCTTCCCTTACCAAAACCTCGGTGGCGTCATTCCGCCGGAACTGGGTAACCTTCAAGAACTGCAAGGGCTATATCTTCTCGGCAGTTTTCTCAGCGGCAATATCCCAGCCACATTCGGGAACCTCGTCAATCTGAGAGCCATGGTTCTCAGCGACAATAACCTCAGAGGGAGCATCCCAGCCTCCTTTGGCAATCTCACCAAGCTAGAAAGACTCAACTTGAGCCAAAATCAACTCAGCGGGAGCATCCCGCAGGAGTTGGGCAACCTCAGCCACTTGCAGAAGCTGGGCTTGGGAAACAATCATCTCAGCGGTGCTATTCCCAGTTCATTTGGGAATCTCACGTCATTGAAAGATATCGGTCTCGACGTCAACCAGCTCAGCGGCAGCATTCCGCCGGAGTTGGGCAACCTCACCAAACTGCGGTCTTTGTCTCTCAGCTTCAATCGCCTTTCCGGTAGCATCCCCCCTGGGCTCGGTAATCTCACAAATCTGGAATGGCTATACCTGGAAAACAACCAACTGAGCGGCAGCATTCCGGCCACACTTGGCAATCTCCCTCACCTTAGATACTTACTCCTCTATCAGAATCAGCTCAGCGGGAGCATTCCCGGCGAGTTGGGGGCTCTGACAAGTCTTGAGATACTTAACCTGCACAATAATCAACTCAGCGGTAGTATCCCCGGTGAGCTTGGAAACATGTCCAATCTTCACTGGCTTTTTCTCAATGGGAACAACCTAAGCGGACCTATTCCACAGGATTTACAGCATCTCACCAACCTGAACGGTCTTGGTTTATCGGAGAACAAACTCGCCGGCGCAATTCCCGCAGCTCTGGGCAACCTCTCCAACTTAGGCGTTCTGTATCTCGACCATAATCAACTGAGCGGACCCATTCCGGCTGCCCTTGGCAACCTAACATTCCTCGCTGAACTCCGACTTAACGACAATCAATTGAGCGGCTCCATTCCACCTGCGTTGAGCAATCTCACCGGTCTAAAAGTGTTGCACCTGCATAACAACCGGCTCACCGGCACGGTCCCGCCAACTTTCGTCAATCTCAAGAGCTTGCAAGATATTCGTCTCGAAGGCAACCAGCTTTCTGGCGACGCTCCATCTGCCTTCGCCACCGCTATCGAACTGCCAGGCGATAAATTTACCATTCAACGCAACGACATCCCCGGGGCCTTCATCGAACTCGGTATCGGCTGGATCTCCCGAGACGGCTCCCAGGTCGTCCTCGTCGGCGTTATCCGCGATCAAACCCTCGGCCAGACCTACTTCATCGCCCGCCATGAGGGCGATACCCGCGTCGTCCGCCGCTGGATCTCGCCTACCAGCCCGTTGGTCTACTCCGTGAATTGGCCAGTCGTCAACACGCAGTTCACCGTGCCGGTGGAGATTATCCGCGTCATCCCCTTGGATGAGCGCCTCCCCGAGCCCAACATGCTCGTCCGTCGCTTCGACGGCGCTGACGACCGCATCTTCGCCTACGATGCCACAATCCAGCAGTGGCGCCACATACCCAACTGGCCGACCTTCCAAGCGCTCGGCTTCTACTGGTGCGACGTGACCGCCGCCGACAGCAGCTTCTTCGACCGCATCTCCATCGGCCCGCCCTATCCGGCAACTTCCGCACCCGCCCGCGACAACTACCCCAACTGCCGAATGTAAACGGTAAACTTAGGACAAACCATAAATCGTGAGGAAAGTATTCTATGGCTCCTGATGAATCAGTCCTTTCTCCTCTTGCTCGCCGGCGTGCATGGGCTGGCTGGTGCTTATTCTGGTCGAGCTTTCTGCTGCTCACCCTCTATGTGGCTCAACCCCAATCGGCTGTGGCACAGAGCAACCACGGCTGTGCGACGAGCGGGGCAGTGCCTGATGCCGCCACTAACGCCGCCCTGGTCGCGGATTGCGAAACACTCCTGGAATTGAAGGACACCTTGCGCGGTTCGGCTCCACTGGACTGGGACGTGGAAACGCCCATCTGGCAGTGGGAGGGTGTGGCCGTTGCCTCTGTGGATGGTATTGAGCGGGTCGTAGCTCTGTCGCTTTGGGAGAAGAATCTCAATGGCATCATTCCGCCGGAATTGGGCAATCTCACGGGTCTGCAGAAGCTGCATCTGGATGGCAATCAACTCACCGGCAGCATCCCCGACACGCTCGGCAACCTCTCTCGACTTGAGCACCTTTGGCTGTTTGGAAACCAACTCTCCGGCGAGATTCCGGCAATGCTCGGCAGCCTCACGCTGCTGGAAACGCTCGACCTGCATCGCAATTTGCTTAGCGGAGCCATTCCCGCTTCACTCGGCGGTCTGCCCAACCTCCGCGAATTGCATATGCACGACAATCAACTGAGTGGCAGCATGCCGGACACCCTTGGCAATCTTACGGCCTTGAGGTCCCTTGATCTCTCCAACAACCAACTCAGTGGCACGATTCCCAGCGTCCTGGATAATCTTCCCGAATTGCGCATTCTGCGCCTAAGCGGCAATGAATTCTATCGCGAAGCTTTGGAGGACGAATTCGGCTGTGCGTCCGGTGGAGCGGTGCCTAATCCGTACGAAAACACCGGCTTGGTGGCCGACTGCAATACGCTGCTGGGATTGAAAGACGAGCTGCGGGGAACCCAATCCCTGAATTGGAGCGCGGACTTGCCGCTGTCTGACTGGAGTGGTGTGACTCTATCTGTGGTGGACTACGAGCAGAGGGTCACCGCATTGGTGTTCTTTTCATGGGACTTGAATGGCAGAATCCCCGCCGCGCTTAGCAAGCTTGACAAGCTAGAACAACTGAGCCTGACTATTACCAAGCTTACCGGTCCTATTCCGCCAGAACTCGCTAACCTAGCTAGTCTCCAAGTCCTGCGCATCAGTCAGAGCAAGCTTAGCGGTCTTATTCCGCCGGAACTGGGTCGCCTTGCTAACCTCCGAGTACTGAATCTCTCTTTTAACAGACTTAGCGGTACCATTCCGCCAGAACTCGGAAACTTGGCAAGTCTTGAGGAGTTGAACCTGTCGGTTAACCCTCTTAGCGGCGGCATTCCACCGCAACTCGGAAGTCTGTCCAAATTGAAGAATCTAGTGCTCATCTCAAATGAATTCAATGGGGAGATTCCATCATCGATTGGCAACCTAGCCAATCTTGAACAACTCGCCTTGGGCAAAAACAATCTGAGTGGCAGCATCCCGCTAGAGTTAGGGCAACTGTCCAAACTACAATCGCTCTACATATCCGATACGCAGATTGGCGACAGCATACCTCCTTCGATAGGAAACCTTGCCGCACTGCACTCCCTAGACTTGTCTTCGAACAAGCTCAGCGGCCCCATCCCTAAGGAAGTCGGTAATCTTAAAAACCTTAAGAATCTCTATCTGGGCTGGAACCAACTGAGCGGCGCCATTCCCATTGAACTTGGTTCACTACAAAACCTACGAGTGCTAGGACTTTCTGTTAACAACCTCACCGGCTCCATTCCGCCGCAAATCAAGTACCTCTCCAACTTGAGTGAGCTCTATCTCGGCTCCAACCTGCTTACCGGCGGGATCCCCGACGACCTCGCCAACGCAGAATACGTAAACTTCTCATACAACCGACTTTCCGGCAGTATTCCTGCCAATCTTGCAAACAATTCCAACCTAAAGACATTGTCGCTGCGCGACAACCAACTTAGTGGCAGCATTCCACCGGAACTTGGCAATCTCTCTAATTTGTGGAGTCTTAATCTTGGGACAAATCAACTGACCGGCCACATTCCCAGCGAACTTGGCAACTTATCCAACTTAAGGCGGCTAAGGTTGGGAGGAAATCAACTCACCGGCACAATACCGGTTGAATTGTCCGGCCTTTCACTACTGGGCAGCCTAGACGTGGGAAATAATCAGCTTATCGGCACTATTCCGGTTTCACTCGGTGACCTTACCAATCTCGAGAGACTAGACCTAAGCGAGAATAAACTCAGCGGCCCGATCCCAACGGCGCTTGGCAAGCTAGCAGGCTTGGAACGTCTATATTTGCAGGGGAACCAGCTTACCGGCCCTATTCCTCCGGAAGTCGGCGGTCTCAGCTCCTTGCTGTGGCTGCGTTTGGACAACAATCAACTCACGGGCAGCATTCCCGATGAACTGGTAGACCGCAAAGGATGGAATGAGCTGGGTCTACACGGCAATGTATTCAGAATCGATACCCCTCTCGCCGCTACGCTCTTCTATCTCATCGATGACCGCCTCTTGCTCCAACGCCACGATCAACCCGATGCCTACCTCGAACTCGGCATCGGCTGGATCTCCAAGGGCGGCTCCGAACAGGTGGTAGTGAGCTTCTTGCGGGACGAGCAGTTGGGCAGTGTCTACATCATCGTCCGCCATGAGGGCGACACCCGCATCGTTCGCCGCTGGGTGCCGCCCGATAGCGATCTGATTGCAAACATCCCGTGGGATACCGTCATCCGCGACTTCAGTGTCCCAACCGCCGTGCTGGTTGCCGTGCCGCTCGACCACCGCTTCCCTGAGCCAAACCAGCTTGTGCGCTACTTCGCCAAGGAAGACGACCCTATCTTCGCTTACGACGCCGAGTTACAGCAGTGGCGCCGCATACCGGATCAAGCAACGTTCCAAGCGCTCGGCTTCTACTTGTGCGATATGACAATGGCGGATGTCGGCTTCTTCGAGCGCATCGAGATCGGCCCCGCCTATTCGCTGAGCGAAGCATCCGCACGAGACGACTACCCAAGCTGCAGGCCCTAAGTGATACTCTTGAACCTGGCTATAGCCCGATAGGAGAGCAAGCTCATTTTCCCACAGTGCACAATGACCCTCAGAGCAGGCGCTATGCACCCTAGAATCTGGCTGCGCCTCGTCTTGGTTTGCCTGACGCTACTCGTCATGCCGATGACTTTCCCTGGCACGGCGAGGGCCCAGAGCGATCATGGCTGTGCGACGAGCGGGGCAGTGCCTGATGCCGCCACTAATGCCGCCCTGGTCGCGGATTGCGAAACGCTCCTGGGATTGAAGGACACATTGCGCGGTTCGGCTCCACTGGACTGGGACGTGGAAACGCCCATCTGGCAGTGGGAGGGTGTGGCCGTTGCCTCTGTGGATGGTATTGAGCGGGTCGTAGCTCTGTCGCTTTGGGAGAGACAGCTCAATGGCATCATTCCGCCGGAATTAGGCAATCTCACGGGTCTGCAGAAGCTGCATCTGGATGGCAATCAACTCACCGGTAGCATCCCCGATACGCTCGGCAACCTCTCTCGACTTGAGCACCTTTGGCTATTTGGAAATCAACTCTCCGGCGAGATTCCGGCAACGCTCGGCAGCCTCACGCGGCTGGAAACGCTCGACATGCATCGCAATTTGCTTAGCGGCCAAATCCCAGCTACCCTCGGCAATCTAACCAATCTACGCGAATTGCACCTGCACGAGAATCAGTTGAGCGGCAGCATTCCTGAAACACTTGGCGATCTCATTGCCCTGGAAGAATTGCTTCTCCGTTTCAACCGGCTCAGCGGAGCCATCCCGGACACATTAGGCAACCTCGCCAGCTTGGAGTACTTAGACCTATCCACCAACCAACTCAGCGGTGATGTCCCTTCGGCACTTGAGACCCTCCCCAGACTGCGCATATTACGTCTAGATTCCAATCAATTCTCCCGTGAGGAGTTAGAGGACCCATTCGGCTGTGCCACCGGACAGGCCGTGCCAAACCCCTACGAGAACATCGGTCTGGTGGCCGACTGCAATGCGCTGCTGGATTCGAAAGATGAACTGCGGGGGACCCAATCCCTGAATTGGAGCGCGGACCTGCCAATGTTTGACTGGCATGGCGTGACTATTGCTCCCGTCGACGGTGAAGACAGGGTTACGATCCTATACTTCGTCGCATGGGACTTTGACGGCAGAATTCCCGCCGCGCTTGGCAACCTCAGCAAACTGGAGAACTTGGAACTACTGAGCACTAAGCTCACCGGTCCTCTTCCGCCAGAACTGGGCAACCTGTCGAACCTAAAGGTTCTAGTCTTGTTTGCCAATAGCTTTGGCGGCAGCATTCCGCCGGAATTAGGGCAATTGACCAAACTTACCATCTTAAACCTTGGCAACACTGGTCTCAGCGGCGCTATTCCACCGGAACTAGGCCAACTCGCCAACTTAGAGAGTCTAGGACTTTTCAACAATCGACTAAGTGGCACCATTCCGCCTGAGCTGAGCCACTTAGATAGCCTTGTCCACCTTAACTTGAGCGAGAATCTGCTCAGCGGTACCATTCCCGATGCGCTTGCTGACCTCGGCAACCTGGACGACCTCAATCTATCGTTCAATCAGCTCAGCGGCCCCATCCCGATTGCGCTAAGCAGGATGACTTCTCTAGGTGGGTTGAACCTGGAAGAAAACCAATTCAGCGGCGCAATCCCGTCTGAATTTGGCATGCTTCGTGGATTGGTCTCGCTAAACTTGCGCAGGAATCAACTTAGCGGCAGCATTCCGGTCGAACTTGGCAATCTCACCGGACTACAACATCTTGAACTCCGCGAGAACGACATTAGCGGCACGATTCCCGCAGAGCTAGGTAGCCTCGCCAACCTGTACACATTGGCTCTGGGGCAAAACCGATTGACCGGAAGCATCCCGGCCGAATTTGGCAACCTCAGCAGTCTACGGTATCTATACTTGAATGATAGCCAACTCACCGGCAGCATCCCCGCCTCCTTGGCCAATCTATCCCACCTTAAGGAACTACACCTGTACGGTAATCGGCTAAGCGGCACCATACCCCCGGAACTTGGTAATCTCACCAACTTGAAAACGCTATATCTTGATTCCAACGAACTCACCGGCAGCATACCGGAGGAGCTTGCCGATCTTGCTAACCTACGGTCTATCGATCTGGGCAATAATCATCTCAGCGGCCCGATCCCTATTGCACTCACCGGGATTGAGAATTTGGATGGGCTGGACTTAGGGGGGAACCAACTTACGGGCACCATCCCCGTCTCAATTGGCAATCTCTCCAAATTGAGATATCTGCGGCTCAGCGACAATCTTCTCAGTGGCTCGATCCCAGCAGCGCTCGGCAACATTTCCGGCATGCTGCTGTTGGGCCTACGGGGTAACCAGATTACCGGCGCCATACCTCCCGAAATCGGCAACTTGCCCGACCTGTTGTACCTTGATCTGTCCGAGAATCAGCTAAGCGGCAACATACCGAATTCCTTTGGCAATCTCAGCAATATGCGGCGGCTAGAACTTCACGATAACCAACTCACTGGCACCATTCCAAGCGAAATCAGAGTCCTTGCCGGTGTAGGAATCTTGACTCTGTACGGCAATCAATTCAGCACCGGTACTGCGGTTGACGCTACCGCCTTGACGTTACCCGGCGACCGCCTCTTGCTCCAACGTCACGATGAGCCGGACGCCTACCTTGAACTCGGCATCGGCTGGATTGCAAGCGACGGCTCCGAACAGGTGGTGGTGAGCTTCTTGCGGGACGAGCTGTTGGGCAGTGTCTACATCATCGTGCGTCATGAGTCCGACGGCCGCATCGTCCGCCGCTGGGTGCCGCCCGATAGCGATCTGATTGCAAACATCCCGTGGGATGCCGTAATCCGCGACTTCAGCGTGCCGACGGCAGTGGTCGTCGCCGTGCCGCTCGACCACCGTTTCCCTGAGCCAAACCAGCTTGTGCGCTACTTCGCCAAGGAAGACGATCCCATCTTCGCTTACGATGCCGAGTTACAGCAGTGGCGGCGCGTGCCGGACGAGGCGACGTTTCAAGACTTGGGCTTTTTCAAGTGCGACATGACTATGGCGGATGTCGAATTCTTTGAGCAAATCGAGATTGGCCCCGCCTACCCGGTCAGTGAGACACTGGCCCGGGAAGACTATCCCCACTGCCGGACGGGGTAGAGCGGAATTCTCTTCCAAGCGAGATTGAGGCCGTTCAAGCGGGGGCCGCGGCGACGATCTGCTCGCAAAGCGCGATGTCTGCCAGGCCTTCCGCGGCGTCGGGTGTTGGCGCGACGCCCTGCTGAACACAGCGCAGGAAGTAGCGGATTTCCTCAGTAAAGGCCTCGCGGACCGGCACGTCCAGGCGCGTGGAACCTGCCGGGGTGTGCAGGATGACGGCGGACGGCTGGCGGAAGAGCAGCGGCGGCGCGTGGACAAGCTCGATGCGTCCGGTGGTGCCGTAAATGGTGGCTGCTTGGTCCCAGGGAGCATTCGCATACGCCAACTTCCCGACTTCCAGGACGGTTTCATGCGTTGTGTAGTCGAGCACGGCCAAACGCGGCGGTCCCAGCGAGGCGTAGTGGACTCCGGTGGGATCGCCGAGCAAGTGCCGCATCAAATTAACGTCATGCACCCACAATTCGATCCACTCGACCAGCGTGCGTTGGAGGGACTCCTCTGGAGAAGGGCGCGCGGTTGAGGCCGGGGCGGTCACGTCCGGTTGCGGTTCGATGGGCAGGGCATGGAGCGTCGCCGCGCCCATCTGCGAGTTTCCGCCAAAGTCGCGAAATTGGGCGAAACGCACGTCGCCGATTTGCTGTTCCGCAAGCAGTTTCTTGGCAAGCTGCACGGCGGGATCGAATTGCCGCATATACCCCACCATTACCGGGGTGCCGGTGCGCATGCTTGCCGCACGGATCTGTTCCGCGTCTTCGCGCGAGCCTGCCAGGGGTTTCTCGGTAAAGACTGCCACGCCGGCTTCCAGCAGCGGGATGATGGCAGCGGCATGGTGCTCCTTGAGGGTCACGACCACTGCGCAGTCTAACTCGCCGGCGTAGTCAGCGAGATCCCCGGCACTGCCGCAAATGCGCGGTATCCGGTACGCTGCGGCCAGCTTTTCCGCCCGGGCGCGGTCCAACTCGGCAAGCGCAACCAGTTCTACATCCGCTATCTGCAAGAGAGACGGCAGGTGCGTAATCTGCATCATGTTTCCAGCGCCAACTAGACCGACCCGCATGTTCCTCTCCTTAGGGCCTCACGAACGTCCCCAACGAATGGGCATTACTATTCTCAGCACTTTGCACCAGGCTGGTACATCGTGGGCCATTGAGACTGCTCAAAGCGAGAACGCGCTGCTTCAAACCCAAACCACTCCATGGCTGGGTGTGGCCGTGCCTTAGTGGCCTGCGCGGAAGGCGTCGATGCCTGCGAGCAAGCGGTCTATGTCCGTGCGGTCGTTGAACACGTGCGGGTCAACGCGGAAGAGATTGCGGAGGAAGTAGGTGTCCACGCCATGCGCGGTCAGGTAGGCTTGCAGGTCGCCTGCTTCGTCGATTTCGGCGGCAATCACGCCTGCGCGCCGGGTGGAATCTCGCGGCGTCCGCACGGTGATTCCTCGCTCTTGCAGCCCCTCAATACAGTACTCTGTCAGATCGAGCACGTGGGCCTCCACGGCTGCCATGCCGGTATTCAGTAGGACTGCGATGCCGGGAAGGGTTGCGGCGACGCCCATCAGGTTCGGCATGCCAAGCTGGAAGCGCTCCGCGCTGGGCAGCAGTTGCAGTTGCTCCAGGTCGGTCCGGGTCGTGCTCACCCAACCCGCCGTCGGCGGCTGCCGGTCCAGATGGCGTTTGGCCGCATAGAAAAAGCCCACACCGGCGGTGCCCAGCAACCACTTCATGGCAGTGGTGGCGAAGAAGTCAACGCCGGTTTCATGGAGATCGATGTTCAATGCACCCGCCGATTGCGCGCCGTCCACGAGGAGTAACGCGCCGTGGTCGTGCGCAATCCGTGCCAGCGCGGCGATATCGTGGCGAAATCCCTGCGCGGGGGTAACATGCGAAACGCTCACCGCGACGGTATTGTCGTCGATAGCGCGCTCCATGTCCTCCAGGTGAATTAGCCCGTCGCGCGGCTGCACGAAACGGCGTTCCAGCATGTCTCGCGGCGGCGCCATCCAGGGATAGACGCTGGATGGATACGGGTAGCCATCGAACACGACATTGCCGCCCGGTTTGGGAGTAATCAGGCTAACGGCGAGACTCGATCCGGCAGAGGTGCTGTCGTTGACGACGACTTCGTCTTCGTCGGCGCCCATCAATGTCGCAAAGCGCTCGCGCAGTGCGCGAGTCTCGTCCATGAAGCGCGGATAGAGATCGCCGGTATTGTGGGTGAGTGCGGCGAGATGGTGGTCGAGCGCCGTGCGCATGGGCGTGGATGCCGGCGCGATCCCGCCGCTGAAGAGATACGCGCGCTCGGCGAGTATGGGGAAGAGATCGCGTACGTCTGCCGGGGTCATATGATGCTCCTCGTTTGTGTCGGATAGAGGCTCACGCGCGCTCAGCCACTCGTGTTCATCAGGTAGATTCTTAGCACATGCACGGTCGATAGGCACGTTTACATTGGACCGTAGCAGAGATTCAACCCAATGCTATGCCCATTTGCCCTTGGTGCGGGCTATTGCCGAGAGCTTAGCCCAGCGCACCGGATTTCTTTGCGTTTTTTGCCGAATTCAGCGAGAAGAGAGCAGTGCCCGGCGCCATTCTGCGACAAGATACTACACTGCGTGTATAGTAGCGCTCATTCTCATTCGTCGGTGGTGGCGTTAGACTCCGGAGCCGGAAAGACAATTCCCGCTTCCTGCACCTCTTGGTAGGGCAGCAGCCACACCAAGGACTCGTCATGCAGGTCAACCACCTGGATGCGGTTGCCCCAGGGATCGCGAAAGTCGCAGCGAATGTAGTCATTGGACATGACATCGAGCTTGTACTTCGTACGCAGCTTATCGCGAACGCTCGCTAGCTGCTCTTCATCACGCACCATGATGCCGATGTGGCGAGACCGCTCCGGTTGCAGTTCATCCACTTTGAAGATCGCGAGAAACTGGTGATTGCCTAGCTGGCACCAGGCCGCCCCTTCTCCTCCGCGCAACATTTCGAGATTGAATACGTCCTCGTAAAAGGCCACCGCTCTTTCAACATCGTCAACTTCGATGCCGACATGATTAACACCGTACACCTGGACATCCATATAAGGGCACTCCTGAAACGCTTCGCTTGCAGGTTCTTCTATTCCTCACTATATATCAGCTCGCCCAACAGTGGCTTCACACTGCCCGGTAGGTCGTCAGCAGTGACGCAAGCTGGCAAACTTTACCAATTGTGTTTTTGACTTGAATTTGAGCCAGGTGCAAAAGAGTGGGATCAATCGGTCTGTGCTTCGACAAGCTCAGCACGAACGGTTTGATGGAGCTTATCAGACGCGCTCTACAGCAGTGTCTGCAAATCGCCAGCCCGCAACCGGACAACATCCTCGTCGTCGCCTCGCAGCGTGATGTGTCCGAGTTTGCGGCCGGGGCGGGGTTCCTTGGCGTACAGGTGCACGTGGGCGTTGGGCACAGCGAGCGCAGCAGCGCGGTCGGGAATTGTGCCGATAAGATTGAGCATCACCGAGTGTCCGCGCGGCGTGGTGGCGCCAAGGGGGAGACCGAGCACGGCGCGCAGGTGGTTTTCGAATTGGCTGGTCTCCGCGCCTTCAATAGTCCAATGGCCGGAGTTATGCACCCGGGGGGCCATCTCGTTGGCAAGCAACGCATTCCCCTGCTGGAAGAACTCGATAGCCAGCACGCCCACGTAGTCCAGCGCCTCGAGCACTCGCCTGCCGTACTCCTCTGCTTGCGCTTGCAGTGTCGGCGGAGTAGCGGGAGCCGGCGCGATGGAACGACGCAAAATGCCCTCCCGATGGTAATTCTCAACTAAAGGATAGAACGCTGTGCTGCCGTCTCGTCCGCGTACGGAGAGCAACGAGACCTCGCGGTCGAACGGCACGAACGCTTCCAGGATGAGGGGTGTCCCTTGTAGGGTGTCCCAGGCACCCTGGGCGTCAGCCGCCTGGCGGACGATACGCTGGCCTTTGCCGTCATAGCCCAGCCGCCGGGTCTTGAGCACGGCGGGTGTCCCAAGTCTGCGAATTGCAGCATCGAGTGTCTCGTGGGAAGCTACGGGCTCGAATTCCGGCGTAGGAACATTGAGCTGCCGAAAGAAAGCCTTCTCGGTTAGGCGGTCCTGTGAGGCTTCCAGGGCTGCGGGCGGCGGGTAGACCGGCACTTGGGATTCGAGATAGCGCGCCGCGTCTACCGGCACGTTCTCGAACTCGTAAGTGACTAACGTAAGGCCGGACGCAAAGCGCGCGAGCGCCTCACGATCGTCAAAACTCTCTCCGACGACAAGCTCTGCCAATTCTCCGGCCGGCGCATCGTGGTACGTGTCGAGTACGCGGAACTGCAGACCAAGTGGATATCCCGCCAGGGCCAACATGCGACCGAGTTGCCCGCCACCGAGGATGCCGACAGTCATTCCGACTCTCGCGGATCGGGGTGGGCCAGTACGTCACCAGTCTGCTGCCGGCGGAATTCTTCATAAGCCGAACGATATTGGGGGTATTTGTTGCCAAGAATTGCCGTGGCGAGTAGCGCCGCGTTCACCGCACCGGCGCGGCCGATCGCCAACGTGCCGACCGGTATGCCCGCAGGCATCTGCACGATGGAGAGGAGCGAGTCCATGCCATTGAGCGCCCGCGACTGCACCGGCACGCCGAGTACCGGCAGGCTTGTCTTGGCTGCCGTCATGCCGGGCAGATGGGCCGCGCCTCCGGCCCCGGCAATAATTACCTCAATGCCGCGCTCCGCCGCCGTTTCGGCATAGGCGAACATTTGATCGGGGGTCCGGTGAGCGGAAACTACGCGCACCTCGTACGGCACGCCCAGTTCTTGTAGGGTCTCCACCGCGTGGCGCATCGTCTCCCAATCCGACTTCGATCCCATGATGATACCCACCAGCGGCTGTGCATTCTCAGTCATCGTAAGAACCAACCCCGCTTGCAATGCAGCTAATCTGGAGCAACTCCAACAAGTATTAGTGGAACGGCAGGTACTCCACGTCCTTCACGTATCAGGTTGTAGAGTTCGCCTTCGTAGTATGAAGGACCCGAAGACATGTTAGCTTGTAATTCCTTCATCGGAAGGATTTCTACCCCTACATCAATGACATCCCCCACAAAAAACGCCATGTGCTTTACAAATAGGTCATAGGCAACAAATGAGTACTTTCCAAACTGCACCTCTACGGCCACGCGCTCCTTTACAAAGTCAGTCTGATTGTAAGATCGGATAGGCGTGTGGTTTGCCTCTTCGATGGCTCGTTTCTGTTCATCTGGAGACATGTGCATCGTCTTTCGAATAAGACGGGCATCCTCTGTAACCCAATAACCCGTCCGCCTCTCTTCCCAGCTCATGTTCTTGAATCGATCTTTCATTCTTCTATTCATCTCTTTAGGCGCATATAGTACTTTACCGCGCATCGTCTTCTCTGCAGAAACTTTCGTACGGCACTCTCCAGCATCAACGGCGGCTATTGCTAACTTGATCTCTTTCCATAAGTGAGGCCTATGGACTAGTAGAAACTCAAGCCCATTGAGATGTGAATAGGAGGTAACGATTCTCATTTGCTCTATTCCGAGAGAGGCGTGGAGCGAACGAACCAATAGGAGAAGGCAGTCAACCTACTCATTCGGTACTTGGGGGTCCCTCTGAAACACCGTAGTTAGTGGGTTTCTCAAATAGCCTATCTTGAGCAGACGGCAGGTTAAGGTGTACATTCTGCGGTGGGACCTGTACTCCCGGATTGGCAGGGTCGTAGACAGGTCGGTCCAACGGACGAATACGTAATCTGCCCTGCTCGGCAGCGCGTATTCGGTCTTTGGCAATCTGGACGTATTCGGACTTAATTTCTGCACCGATGGCTTTGCGCCCGTGCATCAGCGCCGCGATTGCCGAAGTCCCAACACCCATAAACGGATCAAGCACCCAGTCTTTCTCATCCGTCATAGAGAGCACGAGCCTTTCTATGAGCTCGACCGGAAACTGACAGGGGTGGGAGGTCTTTTCAACATGATTCGCTTTGACGTTGGGAATGCTCCAAAGGTCACCTGGGTTTTTCCCTAGAGGATTCCCAGAGTATTGCCCTTTCTTGGGCCCCTTAAAATACTTCTTTCGCGGGTATTTTTGCGGAACACGGATTGCGTCAAGATTGAATGTGTACTCCTCACTCTTGGTGAACCACAGTATCACCTCGTATCGTCCCGAGAATCTCTTGGAGGAGTGGAGACCATGCGCAAAGTGCCATACAACTCGGTTTCGTAATCTCAATCCTAGCGATGCAAAGAGCGGATACAGGGCTATATCCAGTGGAATTATCTCGCCATCATCTACATAATTCCCAACTTGCCAGCACAGGCTTCCTTGTTCATGGAGTATCCGCACACTCTGTTCGATAACTTTGCGTTGCTGTTCTAGGTAGCTGTCTAATTCCAGACGCTTTTCATAGGACTTCCCCAAGTTATAGGGGGGAGAAGTGACAACCAACTTTGCAAGACCGGAGGGGAGTTCTCTTAGTAGATCAAGGCAGTCGCCCTCGTGAACTACAAAGTCCGCACTAGGATCAAACTCGGAGCTAATACTGACTCTGCTCACAGAGGCCCTTTCCAGTGATGGAGTCCAAGACAAGGTTCTTTGCCCATACGAGTATTGTACCTGACACCCATTCATATGCCACCTAGCCTGCACATGATTTCACACATAGCCTGCGGTGTGCACTAGACGGTCTCTTCTGCCGTATGAGTCGTTGAGGATCAGACCGCAGCACTTGGCGTGCGCCTGCCAAGCGTGTAAAGTAGGTAGGTGGCACGCATTCCTACCCAGGGTAGAGCGCAACGAGGAGCGTGCCTTTATTTATCGTAACCGAACAGAGGGCAAGCAGCGGCAGGCCGCGAGACGACGCAGGAGAATAACGGGCGCATGGCCAGACAACATGTACAGTTACAAGCAGATAGGCGAGATACCTTTGGCAAGAAAGTGTCACAGCTCCGCCGCGACGGTAACGTCCCGGGGAACGTCTACGGACTCAAAATGGATCCGATTCCCCTCACAATTAACGGACGTGAGTTCATCTCAGTGCATCAGAGCGTGGGCGCTACCGGCGTTATTGACCTAGCCGTCAATGGGGCAGATGCGCTGCCGGTGCTGGTGCAAGAGGTGCAGCACGATCCGCCGACCAGTCGCGTGCTGCATGTGACCTTTTTGCAGGTAGACCTGACAAAGCCCGTAAGCGCGATAGTGCCGGTGTTCCTAATCGGCCAAGCGCCGGCCGTGGACTTTGGCGCCAATATCATCCAGCATGTCAACGAAGTCTCGGTTTCTGCCTTGCCGGATGACATACCCGAGAACTTCGAAGTTGATATCGTGGTGCTCGCCGATTTCGATCATGCGGTGCTCGTAAGCGACCTCATTGCGCCGGTAGGGGTCACGATACAAACTGACCCCAATGATCTCGTGGTGCGGGCGGAACACCCGCGCGTAGTGGAGGAAGAGACGCCGGAAGAGGACGAAGAACTAGAGGGCGAGGAAGCCGAAGGCGAAGAGGGCGAACAGGCTGCGGAGGAAGAAAGCAGAGAGTAAGTTCTACGGCCGGCACATTGAGCCCCGCAGCGTTAGTGCTGTCTGGCCCTCCCGTCCTCTCCCGCGCAAGCAGAACCTAGGCTCAGCCAATTGTCGGCTGCTATCCGATCGGGTTGATTGGATTCACTCTCAGCCCCGTATCAAGTACGGGGCAGGTTCTGGCCCACTCCCTCACAGGGAGATGGAATAGCTGCGTTCGATTAGCAGTATGCCAACGTCTCCACCATCAGGAACCCGCCCTTTACCCAGAGATTCCTCCTCGAACTGATTACTACGTCCCTGCGCTGCAAAGCATCCCATGAGCGAGTGGCCGGCTTCACACATCTGGGGCCGTCGTCTCTTCCCTGCGGGATTGTGCGATCTTTGGAGAACCACCAAGCGTATGCGCTAATTCGATATGCAAGTGTTACCATTGGCATTACGAAAAGTGTATTAAACGTGCTTTATGCACGGTATAATAAATACAATCCAACAATATCCGGTAAGCCTGCGACACAGGAGCCCTACTCGTGGCAAGCGCACTCGCAATTGAGGGCGTAACCAAAGTCTATGGCCGCACCACGGTCGTCGATGACGTCTCCTTCACGGTGGAGCCGCAGGAGATTCTGGGTCTCGTGGGGCCCAACGGGGCCGGCAAGACTACTACTATTCGCATGGCTCTGGACATCATCCACCCCGATACCGGCGCCGTTGCGTTATTCGGCAGCGCGCCCACGCGGCAGGCGTTGCAACGGATCGGCTACCTGCCCGAGGAGCGCGGACTTTACCAGAAGGCGGTCCTCCGTGATGTGCTCCGCTACCTGGGGCGATTAAAGGGTCTGAGCAATAAAGATGCGCAGGCTCGGACCGATGCCATGCTACAACGCGTCGGCCTCTACGAACACCGCGCCAAGAAGGTGCAGGCGCTCTCGCGCGGCATGAGCCAGCTTGCCCAGTTTGCCAGCGCGCTCCTACACCTGCCCGACCTCATCATTCTGGACGAACCCTTTTCCGGGCTCGACCCTCTGAACGTGCAGGTGATGAAGGAGATCATCAGCGAGCAACAACAACGCGGCGCCTCAATCATCTTCAGTTCCCACGACATGGAAGACGTAGAGGAGATGTGCGAGCGTGTCGTGCTCATCAGTTCCGGCGCGGTGTTGCTCTACGGCGTGCTCGATGAGCTAAAGCGCGCGCGCGGCATACAGAGCATTCGCGTAACTGCGCCGCGGCAACCGGCAGACGTGCCCGGCGTCAGCAACGCCAAGGTTGCGGACGGACAGTTTGAGTACATGCTCACCGATGGCGTTGACCCCAATACGGTTCTCCGTTCCTTCCTGGATAACGGTATTCCGGTGGAGCGATTTGAAGTTGCTCTGCCCTCTTTGCGCGAAATGTTCATCGAAGAGGTGAGTCGTGCCCGCAGCGCTTGACGGCACTCGCATCGTGTTTGCGCACGAGTTCCGCAAACAGATAGGCGGCAAGGGGTTTCTGATCGCCACGCTGGCGATTCCGGTGTTGCTCCTCCTCATCTGGATTGCAATTCCGGTAATTAGAGGTCTCGTGGAAGATGACATTGCAGACTCTGGTGCCGCCGGTAGCAGCGCAAGCACTACCGCGAATGAGTCTGGCCAAGGCGCTTCCGATGCGCCCGTCGGCATTGTCATGCAGGCGACCGACCTCACCGTAGACTTCAGCGAAATTCCGGAGTTTCGAGTCTACACCGAGACGGCGACGGGCTTGGACGATCTGAAAGCCGGGGAGATCAACAAACTTTTCGTCATCCTACCCGATTACGTCGCCACCGGGCATGTCGAGTACTACTACACCAACGATGAGGGAGCCGGCCGGCAGCAACTGCGCCTCATCCTGACTGGTGCACTCCTGGGAGAGACTCAGTCGCCCGAGCACAGGGAGCGGGCACTTGCCCGTCCGCAGTTCCAGCGCGTCACGGTGTCGGATGATGGTGCGATAGAGGAGGAAAGCGGCGCAGCGGTTGCTGTTTCATTCTTGGTAGGTCAAGGCTTCGCCATCGCGCTGATCTTTACCCTGATTGCCTACGGCACGATTCTGCTCCAGACCGTTTCGGAAGAGAAAGAGAACCGTATGGTGGAGGTCTTGCTAACTTCCGCCTCGCCGCTGGCCATCATGACGGGCAAGGTGCTGGCGCTGGGTCTGGCCGGCCTGATACAGATGTCGGTGTGGATTGCCGCGGTGATCTTAATTGTGCCCCGCTTTGCGGGCGTTCTGCCGGATCTTGGCGACATTCCCATCGACGTTGGCTTCTTGCTGCTGGTGTTGGCGTTCTATCTTGCCGGTTATGCAATTGCGGCCGCGCTCATGGCGGGCATCGGCGCCGCTACTACCTCGACCACCGAGGCAGGTCCGCTCACCGCCTTGGTCATCATTCCGCTCGCCGTGCCGTTCTATGCAATGCCGCTGTTCCTGACGTCCGCAGATCATTGGCTGCCTCGCTTGCTCTCGTTCCTGCCCGTTACTGCAGCGACGGCTATGATGCTGCGCCTGGCGACCAGCCAGGTAGCCCCAAGCGAGATTGCGCTCAGCCTCGGCCTGATGATCGTGACAGCGATTCTCTTTCTCTGGCTGGCAAGCCGCATCTTCCGTGCCGGCTTGCTACTGTACGGGCAGCGCATGAGCCTGCGGGCAGCCTGGACGGCGCTGCGTTATGGGGGCTGAGCGACCGTACAAGGAACACGCGGGAGTCGGTATGACGTACAATTCGTATTGACGGGATTAGACCGCGTAAAGCGAGGAAACAAGACTCATGGCAGTATTCGACACGCACAAGGCGTTTATATCGCTCGTTGAGGCAGGTTTTACGGAGCGTCAGGCCCAAGCCTGCTGGACGTGGGACGCGAAGGCTTCGGCGCGTTGGTGACCAAAGATCATTTGGACGCGCGCCTGCGCGAACTAGGCTTGCAACTGACGCTGCACCTGGGAGGCATGATTGCGGCGGGTGTGGCCATCCTCGCCGCGCTGGAGTTGCTAGCACCCTGGGCCGCACCGAATAGCATGTCCTGCGGAGTCTGCCGACCTTGCCCGGGCGCAAGAATCTAAGAAGGAGCGATGCTCATGGCCGTATTCGACACTCACCGGGCGTTTACGACGCTCGTGGAGGCGGGATTCACGGAGCGTCAAGCCCAGGCCCTGCTGGACGTAGGGAGCGAAGGCTATGGCGCGTTGGCGACCAAAGACCATCTGGACGCGCGCCTGGATGAAGTGGACGCGCGCCTGCGGGAGCTGGAGTTGCGACTGCGGCACGACCTGACGCTGCGCATGGGGGGCATGATCGCAGCCGGTGTGGCGCTCATCGCAGCGCTCGAACTGCTATCGCGCTAGGATGTGCCGCCGTAGCGCACCGTTGGCAGAGGGATGAATGACGTGCAAAGACTCTGGTCCGAAATAAGCATCGTCCTCGCGGAAGAAGTGCGCAGGCAGCTCCGCCGCAAGCAGTACCTCATCATCACGTTTGCGCCGGTGGTCATCCTGCTGGTGCTGGCGGTTGCAGTGCCGTTAGCACGCGGTTTCTTTAGCGGCGACGGCGCCAGCGGCGAGAGAGCGAACGGCGGGCGAATAATTGCCATTGTCAATCGCTCCACTGACCTGACCTTCGCTACGCAGTTTTCTGACGAAATTCAAGTCTTTGCCGACCGCCAAGCCGGTATCACCGCGCTGCAAGAGGGTAGTGTAGACGACCTCTTCATCATTCCCGCGGACTTTCTCCAGACCGGCCGCGTAGAGTGGCTCCACACGGATAGCGGCTTGAGCAGCATCATCGCCGGAGACGACAGCGAAGACCGCATGCGCGCGATCCTGCTGCAAGCCCTGACGTCTGCC
This sequence comes from Chloroflexota bacterium, assembly GCA_965216245.1. GTDB lineage: Bacteria > Chloroflexota > UBA11872 > VXOZ01 > VXOZ01 > VXOZ01. Next base: position 1,892,424 of record OZ244145.1, on the reverse strand, counting down.
GATCTGTCCGCAGACCGGATCGCACGCCTGCAAGACCCCCTGAACCTTATGCGCTTCAAGGTTACGCGCGAGGGCGACGTGGCGGCGGAAGAAGAGGGGCTAATCCTCGAGTTCTTTACGGTGCCGTTCTTATCGACGTGGATCATGATCATGGTGATCTACATGGTCAGCGGAACCTTGCTGCAGAGCGTCTCCGAAGAGAAGGAGAACCGCGTCGTAGAGGTGCTCATCACGTCGGTTTCGCCGCTGGCTTTGATGACCGGCAAGGTGCTTGGACTGGGCGCTACCGGCCTGCTGCAAGTGGGCGTCTGGCTTGCCTCCTTGGCGTTGTTCGTCCCGCGCATTGTAAGTGCCTTTCCGAATATCGGCGATCTCGAGCTTTCACCGGGGTTGGCAGCGGCCATCGTTGTCTTCTTCCTGGCCGGGTACTTCGTCTTTGCCGTAGTGATGGCGGGCATCAGCGCCGCCACGGTCTCGGCGCGTGAGGCGTCTTCACTCTCCTCGATTGTTCTTCTGCCTGCGCTCGCGCCGCTCATTCTTGCCTCGCTAATCTCACTCGCGCCAAATGGCGCATTCGCGCGGATACTTACCTTTATCCCCTTTACCGCCCCGGCAACCATGATGATCCGGCTTGGCGTGACCGACGTGGCGCTCTGGGAAATCGCGCTCTGTCTGGGCGTGACCGTCGCGAGCGGCCTAGCGCTTCTTTGGCTTTCGGCCCGCGTCTTCCGCGCCGGCATCCTCATCTACGGCCAGCGCATGACCCTCCGCCGTCTCTGGCTGGCCGTCCGCCACGCCAACTAGACACTCTAGTCCTTCTCACCCCTGGATAGCTACGACCGTTCCCACGGCCGCTGGGGTAGTCACGTCTGCTTGTTTCACATAACTAACGTTTATCTCACATCTATTTCTTGTCATATCACCTTACATCATATGGAATACTCACCAATCAGATGCGTTAGCAGAAATCCAAACAGTGGCCGTATGTGATACCTGCCGCTCAGATGGCAATGGCAGGAATGCACAGTATTAGTGCGTTTGTACCCTCGCGCTCAATTCAAACGCAACTGCGCACGTGTCGCCTGTACATTTAGGAACTGCAGGTTCAAGAGTGAACCCAGGGAGGTGGAGCATGCGAAGCGGCTTGCGGCCCAATCCGGTTTCGACTAACATTGGGGATACAATTGTATCCCTCCTAAAAACGTTCTCTGGCGGAAAAGAGACTATTATCAGGATACCCCTGCGCGTCGCACTTGCTACAGCGCTCCTTCTCGCGTTCCTGGCCGCTACCGCAGGCGGACAAGTCTCCGCCCAAAGCGTCTGTGCCTCCCAGTCCGGCGATTCCAATTCGCCCCTGATTCGAGACTGCGAGACGCTGCTGGGCCTAAAGGACCAACTCGATCCCGACGATGTTTTGAACTGGTCGGGCACGCTGCCCCTGAACCAGTGGGACGGCGTCACTATCGTTGCCACGGTAGGTGTCACATCACTCCATCTGTCAAGATATGGGCTCGGCGGGAGTATCCCTGCGGCTATTGGCAACCTCGGAGAGTTGAAAAACCTAGACCTCGAGTACAATGACCTAACCGGCAACATCCCGTCGCAACTTGGCAATCTCTCTAGACTGGCCCGGCTCTTCCTGAGAAACAACCAGTTAACTGGAAATATACCCTCTCAAATTGGCAGCCTCTCAGTGCTTAAAAAGCTAAATCTTGGTGACAACATGCTACAAGGGACTATCCCCAGCACTCTCAGTAATCTCTCGGAGCTGGAGCTTCTGGTTCTGAGAGCGAACCAGTTGATAGGGGCTATACCCACTTTCGTAGGCAATCTAACGAAGCTAAAGTCCCTTCATCTGCCGCACAACCAGCTAACCGGCACTATTCCATCCAATCTGGACAACCTCACGGAGCTGGAGATCCTTCATTTGGGGAATAACCAGCTAACTGGCACTATTCCATCCAATCTAGGCAACCTCTCCAAACTTAAGGAGCTATACCTCTACTCCAACCTACTGACTGGCAGCATCCCGCCCAGCTTAGCTGGCATCGCCACACTCATGTACCTAGGTATCCAGTGCAATATGATCGATTATACAATCCCGCCTGGTTTGCAGCGGCCTGGGTTGCGAATCGGTGTCGGTGCAATTTGCGGTGCGCCTCAAGTACTTACCTATGATCCTCCGCCACCTCCCAGGGTTTCCACAAGATCTTCCGGTGGGTCTTCTGGCGGCGGTGGCGGCGGCAGTACGGCACCGCACTCCAGTCTTGTCGGCAGCACCAGCGCTGCTACCGCTACCGAACTGCCCGGCGACAAGCTCCGCATAGATATCCACGGCCAGCCCAGTAATTCCATCCAACTGGGAATCGGCTGGGTATCCCGCGACGCCTCTCAGGTTAATCTCGTCGGCGTCATTCGCGACCAAACCTTAGGCCAAACCTATTTAATCGTCCGCCACGAGGGGTATCCTCACATCGTCCGACGCTGGGTCCCGCCCTATAGCCCCCTCATCTACGCCATCAACTGGCCTCTCGTCATCACTCAGTTCTCCTTCCCAGTGGAAGTCATCAGCGCCATACCCCTCGACCATCGCCACCCTCCACCTAACATGCTCGTCCGGCGCTTCGACGGCTTCGACGTGCGCATCTTTGTTTACGATGCTGCACTGCAGCAATGGCGGCACATACCTGACTACGGTACGTTCCAGGCTATGGGCTTCTACTGGTGTGACGTGACCGCCGCAGACCCACGCTTCTTCGATCGCATCCCCATCGGCCCACCTATCCCGTCCAGTTATACACCCATACGCAGCGATTACCCCAACTGCTCAACCGGGTGAGGGGCGCATTCGGCCTAGGGAGACGTGCCCGATTCAGACTCGATCGTGAGGCCGGACCAGATAAACATTCTGGCGCTGTTGCGGGTCTCGCCCAGTTCTAACCTTCAAGTGCACGATTGCAGCGCTTTGCACGAGTGTTTGCCCGCGTCCGTCTTCCCTTCCGACAGGTGGCCCCTCCTGTTCGGGGTCTTGACAGGTTTCGTCCATGCAAAGCGCTAGCATCTGCAGGGGCTCCTCGCTTCTCAGGCCTTTGGCTCGCACCCTGCGTACCTCGTCCTACACTTATGTCTGGCGGGTGAGCCACCGTACCTCAAGTGGGGGGCCATCCACCACGCCGACTAGGTACAAATCTACTGGCAGCTATGGTAACAGGCCCTCTCGCAGGCGATCGGTGAAACCCATCTGTCGCTGTGTCTGCACTCACGAAGAGCTAACAGTCTATGACCTTGACTTAAAGCTGCATAACTTGTAGCGTTCACATTCGGAAAGTTCCCTCGAGGGGCGTCCGATGGCGGCGGAGGGAAAAGCATGAAACGAGCAATTCTGACTATCGTGCTGCTGCTGTTGGCCGGCGCGCCAGCCGTCGGGCGCGCCCAGTCCTCGCCGACGATTTCCATCGTGCTCTCGCCGGGCCACATGGTGCCGCAGAACACGGCGATCACCGCCACCGTTGCCCTGGACAACCTGAACCCGGCCAACTACTCCTCCCTGGTCTTCCACGCCGACCTGACCGAGTGGGACCCGCACTTCTCGATGGCCTCCGCCGGTTGCGAAGGCGATGAAATGGGCGAGGACATCACCGTGGAGGTCTGGAAGAGCTGTTCCGCTGACATCTACGCCCACTACACGCTGGACGCGGCGCTGGTCCGGCTGGACTCCTCGGCGCCCGGCGGTAGGGTGGAGTTGGCGTCAGCGGAGACGCGGTTCGCGATGTCCCGTTACCTGGGACCGGCCACCCCAGACCCCGCCGCCGCCGGGGTCTGGGGTGGCCGGTTGGCTGGACCCGGCCCCCGGGAGTTTCGAGTGGAAGGTCGGAGAGTGGGTTGAGTTCCGCACCCGTACCGACGTCCTCCAGTACCTGAATCACCACGTCGGCGTGCTCGGCTTCGGGTCGCCAGACGGCGCCAGGTTCGCGGACATCGGCGATGGTCTGGACGCTGAAGAGGCGTGTCGAAATGTCGACGACGGCAGAGTGAACTGGCGCCGCGCCATCAATCAGCCGGCCAAGTTCGTGGCCTGCCGGGCCGGCGAAGCGACCATCGAGGTGTGGCACGAGACCGAGGCGGAGAGACTCTCCACCTATAAATTCCGCATACGCCCGGCGGTGGAGGACGAGGTGCCGGAGCAGCAGCACCCGGACCTGGTGGTGGAGTCGCCATCGGCTGGCGGCGGTGGCGGCGGCGGCGGCGGCACTGCACCGCAATCCGGTACTGTTGGCAGCACCGGTGCGGCAACCGCGACCGAGATTCCGGGCGACAAGCTCCGCCTCGATATCCACGGGCAGCCTGAAAACTCCTTTGAACTTGGAATTGGCTGGGTCTCCAAAGACGGCTCTCAGGTCATTCTCGTCGGCGTCATTCGCGATCAAACCCTGGGCCAAACCTATTTAATCGTCCGCCACGAGGGCTACCCTCAGATCGTCCGACGCTGGGTCCCGCCCTATAGCCGCCTCATCCACGCCATCGACTGGCCTCTCGTCATCGCTCAGTTCTCCTTCCCAGTGGAAGTCATCAGTGCCATACCCCTCGACCATCGCCACCCCGAACCCAACATGCTGGCACGCCGCTTCGACGGCGCCGACATCCGCATCTTCGCCTACGATGCCGTGCTGGAACAATGGCGCCACATACCGGATTACTCTACCTTCCAAACCATGGGCTTCTACTGGTGCGACGTCACCGCTGCAGACTCCGGCTTCTTCGAGCGCATCTCCACCGGCTCGCCCTTCCCATCCAGCAATACACCCCTCCAAACCGACTACCCCAACTGCTCCACCGGGTGAGGAGGCCAGCCACGCATCTGAGAGAGGGAAATCTCCCCTTACTCGAATTTGAGGCCGGACCAGATCACCATGTTGGCGCTGTTCCGCGTCTCGCCCTGCGTGGCGAGTGTCAGCGTGAGAGCTTGGCCGGCGTGGGCTGAGAGGTCGAGTGTCTGCATTAGCCGATGCGACTCTCCCTGCTCGTCGATGAGAGTCTCTTGCACGTCCAGGAGCGTTGCGCCGTTAGCGGTCGCAGTGATGCGCACGACGATGGGCCCGTCGTCTGTCGTCCATTGTCCCTGATCCACAACGGCCTCAAGTGAGAGCACGGCATCCGGCGGGATAGTAACTTTGCGCCACGTCACCGTGGTATTGACACTCGTGCGCAGCACTAGTCGGCGCTCTCCGTCGTCAAGCGCAACCGGTTCCAAGGCAAATGTGAGATGCCGGTCCCACGTTTCCTGCGGCGCAATCTCCCCTACTGCCTGCTTCCTTAGCTCGTGGAGTAGGTTAACTGCCGTCGGCGTTGATGCCTCCACAACACTTGCCGGCTCGCCAGCCTGTACCACCGGCCGGTGCAGCCGAGGATCGCCCCAATACACGGCGAGGCCCACGAGAGGGAGCACGATGAGCAGTGCAATGAGATTGGGCAGTGACCCCACACGCCCGCCTGCGGCCCAAATCACCAGCGTTGGCATGCCGAGTAGTACGACGAAAAGGCAGGCCCACCATAGCCAAGCAGGGAACACGCTGACGCGAATCCCTTGAAAGCGTGCCACAATTGCCTGCACCGCACCTGCCGCGCCACGCTGATAGAGCGGCTGGAGGAACAGATCGCCGTGGGCAAGCTCGCCATCCACCAGCAATTCGCCGTATGCGAACGCATTGCTCCAGCACGACCACGCCAACGGCGCGGTATCCAGACCCCCGCCTGACTCGCCCTGTTCATCCAAACCTCGTATGTGCACGGCATACGTCTTGCCGTCCGATTCAAGTTGAGAGGGAAAAACGACGTGAACCGTGTAGAAGGGATGGTTGGCCGGCAGTGCCAGAGTAGCTGCTGCCAAGGGTGTAGTCTTGCCGTTTGGAGCCTCTTCAAGAATTGCTACCGCTACCGCCGCAGCCGACGTGGTGTGAAATGCCAATGCGACCCCGCTGAGACCGTGCGAGCGCCCGAGGATTATCTGCGAAAGCGTATGGCCGGGTGCAAGCGGCAACGCGACGTGCAAGCACCGCAGCGGCGGGTCGTACGGAATGACATGGTGCCTGCCCAGCACCTGCCAACCAAACCCCGCCCACAACACTGCGGACACCAGCATTCCGATGACAATGAAAACGCGGTAGAGCATTTTAGAGATAGTAGGTCGGTACCGTGTACGCAAAGAGACCAATTAGATTTAGCACGAACAAGAAGGCAATGGCGCACCCAAGGGCCAGCGGCTGGAGCACTCTACCCAACGGTAGCGCGGTGATGCCAAGCGCAATGAAGAGCACGATCGGCACAATGGCAGGGAAGAGATAGCGTCCCTGGGTGGCAAACGACGTGGCCCACGCTTGCCAGAATACGAGCGCTACCATGCCAAGCACAAGCACGCCGAGGAGTGCGACGGCTGCCGCTAGAAACGCCTGATTCCGCGCATATTCGCGATCAAACAACGCATGCAAAGGTCTCGGACCGGCAAACCACTGCACCAGACCCCACGCTAGACCGGCCCCAGCGCCGAGGGTAAGCAGGCCGAGAAGCGCGTAGTAGGGCCAGAGAAAGTAGACTTCCAGTTGCCCAAACGCGCCCCAAAAAGTGCGGAAGACTAAGTAAGGGGTATCGCCCCGCAGAATGTCTAAGAAAGACACACCGATCTCTCGTGGAGCCCGGCGCAGCGGCGCGAGCGCGCGCCAAGCTTCCAAAACCGCTTGGATGCCAATTGGATCGCCGGTCTGCAAGTAACTGCGCACGAACCACCAACCGGAAACGAGCGTAGCCACCGAGCCCGTGATGAACAGCCGTAACAGGACAATACCGACGCCGCCACGCAGCGAGAGTGCGGCAACAAGCAACGCAAAAGGAATGACCACGTAGCCATTCAGCCTGCCCAGCAGCACCAGTCCTAAGGCTACTCCAAGCCATGCGGCGCGCCCTGCGGTCCAACCCTCTTTCCAGCCGGCAAGCAAAAGATAGACCACCCAACTGCTCGTCGCCATTGTATACGCATCCTGGTTCACGTACGCGCCGGTGAGGGTCACCTGAGGAATGAGCACAAGTATCAGCGCCGTGCCGCGTGCTATGTCGGGACGTTTAGGAAAAAGCAGGCGCGCTGTGCGATACGCTAGGTAGATTGTCGCCAATACGGCGAGAGTCGAGACGAACCGTGCCGCGTAGAGCAATGCGTACGGATCATCGGTCAGGACGAGCCGCATAGCGAGCGCGGAGAGTACGTAGTTGAAACCGGGAAGCGCAGCATAGGATATAAACGCTTCTTCGGCATTTACTACATATCCGTACATGTCGCCGTCGGAGGCGAACACGGGCAGGCGGCCGTTCGCATAGATGAAGTGTGCGACCCGGTAGTGTTCCGCCTCGTCGGGGCCTTTGTCAAACGGCACAACTGCCGTCCAAACAAGCATCAACGCCAAGGCCGCGCCAAGAAGCAGCGCAAGGGCACGGGTGTTCTCACCAGGGTGAGCCGTTGCACCGGGCGCATCCGCCTCGGGTCCGCTTGGGTATATTTCTGCCAAGGGAAGTTCGCGAACACTCACGTTTGAAGCGCCTCATGCTGGGTTTTGGTTGTCATTGACTACATTATAAGCGCACACGCCGCGCTACATGCCTGTTCCAGACCGGACGGAGCCGCAGCGTGGCGCAAACAAAACGCACTGTCTACCGGATGCGGTCGAGAGAGCATGCGCTAGAAGCCGCGCGGGTGGTGGTCGAGCCCCGCGTAGGCGGCGATAAAAGCCGGGATTTGCGCCTCGTCGTAGGCATCGAAAGTCTGTATACGGCCCCAGGCAGTCAGTGTGATACGGTGCGGCTTGTCCGGATAGGACGCCACAATGACGTATTCGAAGTGGGCGGCCAGAGCCTTGAGTTGCGCGATCAGGTCAACGCGATTCGTGCAGTTGTATTGCACCGGCACGCCGCCGTCTTCCAGATTGTATACTTGCCGCTCATTTGGAACCGGTTTCTTGCGCACGCCCCACGGAACCTGTGTCGCAACAACCCCTCCGGACATGGGCGGTACGCTATTGTACGGCGAATGCGGCGTGTCCACCGATGAGATGTGTTCATTGCACTGGATCGGGCACGGCTGTACCGGGCAGGCTGCGCAGGAATCCCTTGTGGTTCGCCGTGCGGCCAATGAGGAAGAGCAGGAAACTCACGCCCACGGCGAAGACGAGCGTGTGGACACGCCTCCCCAGGCGGGCGTGAGCGCAGTTGCTTGTTTGTGCCGCTTTCCGCACACGGCGGCGTTCGCGCTTGGTCTGATCGCTGCTCACCGCGCTGCTGCTCTTGCCATATGCCGGCGGACGTGCACCATCAGTACAGCTATGTCCGCCGGGGTAACACCTGCGATACGCGCAGCCTGCCCGATCGTACGCGGCTGGAACTGTCCCAGCTTTTGGCGCGCTTCCACCCGCAGGGAAGGCAGTTGTTCATAGTCCATGTCCTGCGGTAGTGCTAGGCCTTCCATGCGCGCCATCTTGCGTACCTGGGCCTGTTGCCGTTCCACGTAACCCGCGTAGCGTGCTTCAAGCTCGATTTGCGTTACTACTTCGGGATCGAGCCCGTCAGTCTGATCGCCCATGAGCGCGGCGACAACGGCGTATTGCGCGCCCGGACGTTGCAGTATGCTCAGCGCCATGGTTTGGCTGCTGAGTGGTTGTACGCCGGCTTCGGTCAATGTGCTATTCGTGCTGGGTGAAGGGGTAATCCGGTGTCGGCGCAAGCGGTCTAGGGTATGCGCAATCTGCTCCCGTTTTGCCAACACGCCGGAATGGCGCTCGGGGCTAATCAGGCCGATCTCGTAACCCAGGGGCGTAAGGCGCAGGTCGGCATTGTCGTGCCGCAGCAGCAGCCGGTACTCCGCCCGAGAAGTGAAGAGACGGTAAGGTTCCTGGTGCTCCTGGCTCACGAGGTCGTCCAGCATCACGCCAATGTACGCTTGGTCGCGCCCAAGCACGATGGGCAGCTTGCCTTGCACACGCCGCGCGGCGTTTATGCCGGCAATGAGCCCTTGAGCCGCTGCTTCTTCATAGCCGGATGTGCCGTTAATCTGCCCCGCAAAGAAGAGTCCGGCAACCGACTTGGCTTCCAATGTGACGTTCGTTTGGTCCGTAACCACGTGGTCGTACTCCACAGCGTAGCCGTGGCGCACAATCTCCGCGTGGCGCAGAGCGGGTACGGTACGCAGCATGGCTGCTTGCACGTCCTCAGGCAAGCTGGTGTTCGCCCCTTGCACGTACACTTCATGGGTTGTGAAACCCTCGGGCTCGAGGAAGAGTTGGTGGGACTCTTTATGCGCAAACCGCACGATTTTGTCCTCAAGAGAAGGACAATAGCGCGGCCCCACACCGCTAATACCGCCATTGAACATGGGTGCCCGGTGGAGGTTTGCACGAATGATAGCGTGGGTTGCCGGATTCGTGTGCACCAAATAGCAGACCATCTGCCGCCGCCAGGGCGTATCAATCTGAAAGGGGTAGACCGGGTCCGGCACATCACACCGGAGTTCCTCATCTCGCAGAGGCGTGAATGAGAATCGCAGCGGCTGCGGTGAGCCGGGTTGCGGCGTGCTGAGCGCAAAGTCGATACTTTCGGCCAGAACGCGGGGCGGTGTGCCGGTCTTCAGGCGGCGGAGACGAAAGCCCAAGCGTCGCAATGCATGCGAAAGGCGCTGCGCCGGTGCTTCGCCCTCGCGGCCGCCGCCAATGCGCTTCTCTCCCGTGATCAGCATGCCCTGCAAGAACGTGCCGGTGGTGAGCACCACAGTCTGTGCGTAGAAAGCGCGACCGTCCTTGGTTTCCACACCGGTAATCCGGCGCCCCTCCGGCGCATCGCCCGTGAGCAGATCTTCTACCAAGCCGTCGTGGATCGTCAGGTTTTGCTGGTTCTCCAGCACCTGGCGCATCGACTGGGCGTAAAGATGTTTGTCGCACTGGGCGCGCAGCGCCTGTACGGCGGGTCCCTTGCTGCTGTTGAGCAGGCGAATCTGGATCAGGGTGCGGTCGGTGTTCTTGCCCATTTCGCCGCCAAGGGCATCGATCTCCCGCACCAGATGTCCTTTGGCCGGGCCGCCAATCGAGGGATTGCAGGGCATGAACGCGATGCGATCGCGATCACCGGTCACGACGAGAATCCTGCAGCCCATACGCGCCGCCGCCAGCGCCGCCTCACAGCCGGCATGACCGGCGCCCACGACAATTACGTCATAGCGTGTACGCTGATTGTTCTCGTTCATGGAGGTCATCGAGTTGTCTTCCCTATGCCAAGCAAGCGAAGAGATAAGGAGCCGGGGAACTGCAACAATACCCTTCTCTATCGAGCATAAACGACGCCTAGCGTTAGAAACAAGCACGGATAGCTGGGGCAATGATAGGTCGGTGTCGGCATAGCGATCCGCAGCGAGGCAGCGTTGGTAAGCGAGACAAAGCGCATAGTTCGCACGCTATAGACCGCACAGGGCGCGCGTGGCGGCTTCCACGTCGCGCGCTGCCACCACCGCCGAGACCACGGCAATACCGTCAGCGCCTGCCGCCATCACTGCCGCTGCGTTCTCCCGCGTAATGCCGCCGATACCCACCAGGGGGATTCCGGGCGCGGCCTGCCGCAGCGTGCGCATCATGGCGGGTCCTACCGGTGCACCGGCGTCGCTCTTCGTGCGCGTCGCATACATAGGGCCCACGCCAAGATAGTCCGGTTGCCCAGGCAACGCTGCTTTCAATTCTGCTACACTTCCCGCTGACATGCCGATGATAGCCCGTTCTCCCAGCAGCTTGCGGGCAAGAGCAGGCGGCAGATCATCGTGACCGAGGTGGACGCCATCCGCGCCGGACGCCCAAGCAATGTCCACGCGGTCGTTCATAATGAAGGGTATGTGTGCAGTGCGGCAGTGGTGCGCAATTTCCGTTGCCGCGGCCAAGACGGCACGGTCGGTGGAGTGTTTGTCGCGCAACTGTAGCATTGTAGCCCCGCCGGCGATAGCATGGCGGGCAATCTCTACCACCGACCGCCCCCGGGCTAATGCCGGGTCAAGCACAACGTAAAGTCGAAGATCGAGTGCGCGTTTATCGGTCATGGGCGACGAGACAGGCCTCAATGGATTGCATACTTGCGCTCTAGCGTGGCGCAGGTGCTATCCGGTGCTATGCCCCCACATCCGTCGAGTTTGGGGAATGGTGCTACCCATCCACCGTATGCTTCGCACCACTTGCTAAGAGCAAGAAATGGGGGCCGAACGAAAGCGGAACCGCAGAGACAAGTCATCCTACGGAATTGGCACTTCTCTGTGCTCCTCAATCCGCCGTGGAGATGTAGATCGCCTAGTAGCATACCATTCCCGGCGCGCAAACTTGGGGCACAAACCGCATGCACAATACACCCACAATCGCTAGTCAATCGGTTATTTGTGGGTGTATAGTTGTTATGATACACTACGGGCATGGGGCGCAAACCTTGGGCGAGGGAATCAGCAAAACAAGTATTATGGCTCTCATTATTGCTTGCGCCAACCAAAAGGGTGGTGTTGGCAAAACAACCACCACTGCGAATTTGAGTGCTGCTCTTTCACAGATGGGTAAGCGCATTTTGGCGGTAGACATGGATGCACAGGCCAATTTGACCGCCCACCTTGGTCTGGAGCGAGAGTTGGAAACTTCGATTGCAGGCGCACTGCGGGACCGCAAGGTGGAAATGCCTATATACCGCATTGAGGACGCTGGCATAGTGATTGACGTTGTGCCCGCGTCGTTGGAGCTTGCCAGCGTAGAGTTTCAATTGGCCGCGGTTATTGGACGGGAACTCCGCTTGCGCGAGCGCTTGGAACGCGTTCGAGATGACTACGACTTCATCCTGATCGACACACCTCCTTCGCTCGGTTTGCTCACGATAAACGCGCTGGTGGCAGCGGACTGTGTGATAGTTCCAACCGAAGCGCGTTTCTTCTCTTTGCAAGGCTTGTACATGTTGCAAGAGACCATAGCCGAGGCCGCAGCACTCAACCCGAAGGTCGAGATTTTAGGTGTGCTGCTGAGCAAGTACGACCGCCGTCTGCGTGAAGAAAAAGCGGTTTGGCAATACCTTCATGAACGTTGGGGCGATCGCGTCTTTACCACGGAAATTGGGACGAACAGCAAGATTTTGGAAGCGGCGTCAGCGGGCGTCCCGGTAAATGCCTATTCTGGCGCCAAGAAAGCCGCGAATGCGTATCAACTACTAGCCAGAGAGGTGTTAGACCGTGTCGAAGCGGCCCGGCTTTGATCCCGAACGGTTAGAGACTGTGAAAGACAGCACACGCCCCCGCCCGGTGGTTCCAGATATGGTAGGCACGAGCCCGCAATCGCGCGACGCGCAGGGCCTAATTCAGATTCGCATTATCGGCGTGGGTGGATGCGGTAGCAACGCGGTGAACCGCATGATCGAAGCCGGTGTCGCCGGCGCTTCGTATTCGGTTATCAATACGGATGCTCAAGCCCTCCAAATCTCGCGCGCGGACGAGAAACTCGCCATTGGCGATCGTATTACACGGCTCCGCGGGACCGGTGGAGACCCTGATCTCGGCAAGCGAGCGGCAGAGGAGAGCCTGCAGGAAATCGAACAGCTCGTCAAGGGCGCAAACATGGTCTTCGTAACGTCGGGCATGGGTGGCGGCACTGGTACCGGTGCGGCACCGGTGGTTGCCGAACTCGCTAAGCGGCATGGCGCGCTCACGGTCTGCGTTGTCACACTGCCGTTCATGTTTGAGGGCAGGCCGCGCCAACGTCACGCGGCTGCCGGTTTGCAAGCGCTCCAACAGCATGTGGATACGTTGATTGTTATTCATAACGATCGTCTCCTTGCTGCGGTGCCGCATTCAGCGCCAATTACCGAGGCTTTTGCCCTGGCAGATGAAATGCTCGTTAACGGAGTAAAGTCAATCACTGAACTCGTGACAACGAGAGGGATCATCAACGTTGACTTTGCCGACGTGCGTTCGGTCATGCAGGATGCGGGCGCAGCCATGATGGGGATTGGGATTGGGTCCGGCGAGAATCGCATGCTGCTCGCAGTGGAAGAGGCGATGAAAGACCCGCTCTCCGATAAGCCCGTTAGAGGCGCTCGCGGCGTGCTACTAAATTTCCGCGGCGGTCCCGATATGACTATTCAGGAGATCAGCGCTGCCGCGGAGATGGTCAGCGACACAGTAGACAGTGAGGCCAACATCATCGTCGGTGCGTCTATTGATCCAGCAAATCTGGAAGAGGTGCAAGTGACGCTGATTGCGACCGGCCTCCCCGATGAACAGCCGCAGCGTGTTGGCAGGCGTCCCCCTCCATCTGATGACCGGCCCACCAGCGAGCCGGAAGTAGAAGACGTGCAAGTTCAGGATCTGGACGTCCCGTCATTTTTGCGCCGCCGCCGCAATCGGTAGTCAATTGCCCAACGATCAACGATCTAGCCTCACGCCTCTCTCTCGAAACGGAAACGGTACTCCAGCGTTGGCGCATACACGGCCGGCCTAACCGGATTCTGTACGCTTCCCTTGAGGACGCTATCCCTCCTACATACGCTGGGATATCCAAAGTATGAGACATGCCGTTTCAGGCTAAGTTCAGAACCGCCTTCCTACCCCCCTCGTCATCCAGGCGCTTATCTTGTCAATCAACTGCAGGGCGAGCGGCGCGGCCGTGCAAAAGATGCCGTGCCGAAACCTACTCGCTCTTCGCCGCAGGACAAATTCTGAGGTTTAGCTTTGGATTCTTGCCACGAGCCTGGCAAGCCGTTGCGGCACTCTTGAAAACACGCCCCCAGCAGAAGACGGTAAGCCTCTTCGAGACACTGGCGTAATCATCTCGCCAAGTTGGAGTCTTTCTAGGGGAATCCGGTTAGGAATGCGGCTTAGTTGCCCGTATGGAGAACATCTGCGGTATAGAGCTGTTTTTCTCCGGGAAGCGCCACCAACCATCTTTGCCCTGAACCATGTTGGGCAGCGCTCGAAAGTGGCAGAAGGGAAACTCATGGAGGAACTCGATCCTGAGTCCGGCATCAACTAAGGCCGTGACGATCTCGCCAAGGCTGTGCTGCCACTCGTAATTGGGACTCGCGATGTGCTCGTCACCGGCATAGGACGGCTCATCGCCCGTAAAGAACAACTCTTCGCAAAAATAGCTATAGAATGGGCGCGCGTCACCACTCGCGGAGGGTTCCAGCGTTGCCAGGTGTGGGTGGAATTCCACAATGTAGAACGTGCCGCCCGGCTTAAGGCAACGGCGAATCACGTCGGCCCAGCGGTCGAGGTCCGGCAACCAAACCAGGACGCCATACGACGTGAACACAATATCGAATTCTTCATCAAGGACGTTTGTCAGGTCGTACACGTCGGATCGGATGAATCGCGCGTCCGTTCCGATTTCAGCATTCAACGCGCGTGCGAGTTCTATCGCGTCATCAGAAAAGTCCACACCCGTTGCCTGCGCACCAAGCCGCGCCCACGACATGGTGTCCAGCCCAAAGTGGCATTGCAGATGGAGCAGCGTCTTCCCGGATACGGGGCCGACCTCTTCCCGCTCGATCGCTTTGAGGGTTATTCCGCCCGCCTTGAAGCCCGCCACGTCATAGAAAGCGGAAGCGGCGTGTACAGAGGTTCTTTCGTTCCAGTTGATGCGGTTCGTTTCGATTCGTTTATCCATGGCCCGGCTCCAAGGTGTCAATTAACCGCTTGCGAGGGAATGTCGATTGCAAGTGGGACGCGAGATCCTAGGTGACGATGTTCTGCGGACGCCCTTCCAAGAAGGCAATGACGTTCGAGACCGCGCCCTCGTTCAGCAGTTCGATGCCTTCCGGGGTCTGGTCGGCAAGGTGCGGCGTAAGGACCACCTGTTCGCACCCGAGAATTGGGTGATCGGGCGGAAGCGGCTCCTGATCGAACACGTCGAGAGCAGCGCCGGCCAGGTGTTCGGATTGCAAGGCGTCAACGAGGGCAGCGGTATCCACAAGCTCGCCGCGACCGGCGTTGATGAAGAGTGCTCCCGGCTTCATCAAGCCAAATTCGCGTGCACCGATGAGGTGTCGGCTTTCATCGCTGAGCCGCACGTGTAGGCTCACCACGTCGGATTCCCGCAGCAGTTCATCGAGTTCAACAAACTCAACCCCAAGCTCGCGTGCCCGCTCCGGCGACGGATTATACGTCCACGCCAGACACCGCATGCCGAGCAGATTGGCCACTCGTGCCACCTCGCGCCCCACGTTGCCCGTGCCGACAACGCCGAGCGTCTTGCCGCTGAGCGTCACGTTCTGCTTGAGTGTCCAGCGTCCGGCCTTGAGCTCGCCGGTCTGAAACGCCGTCCGTTTGGCAGCGGCGAACATGAGGCCGATGATGTGCTCGGCGACCACCGCCGCAGTTCGACCCGGTTGATTGCTTATGGCCACACCGCATGCCCGCGCCGCCTCAATGTCGTACGAGTCGACGCCAATGGAGCACGTGGCGATGAGGCGCAGGTCCGGCAGGGCCTGGAGCGCAGGCGCAAACCACTTGATAGCCCCCCGCGTATTCAAGATGACGTGGGCGCCCTGCACGCGTTCAAGTTGCTCTGCCATGTCCCGCGGCCGGTCGAGGTACAGGTCAACGTCGCCGTACGGCTGAAGCCGGTCGAGGTGTGGCGATCCTTGAATTTGGGGTGGGGAGTCCCCGGGAACGACGAACTTCAGCCGCTTCTCCGTCATGGTGAAATCCTCATTTGGGTTGAACTGTGCGCCCGGAACTCTGTAATTTGCGTTGGGAAAGAGACGTATGGGCGCAGGTCATCGTTGTCACTCGAATCCAAAGGAATGGGAGGGTTGTTTTCGAAGACAATACCCTAGGGGCAACTGCAACTGGGTTAGCCTAAGCTCGGACGCCCTCCGCCACCGGTCGGCTCTGGTGCCCATTCTTGGCTATCTTACTGCTTGCGCAGTTGACCGTCGAGTCCCTGCCACCTGTGTGCGCCTTGCTAATACCGCATGCTAAAACTCAATGAAATCCGAATTACGCTATAGCTGTTGGTATGTATTTGGAAAGCGTATGACGGAGGTGCCGCCATAACACGTGTATAATCACTGGTGCGAGGGGTAATACTGTGAAACTCGCCATAAGACCAATGACCGGCATTCCCGCGTACGCAAGAATCTATCTTTTCAAATGCAAATAGGGGCGTTAGAGCACATGCGGGCGATTCTGAGCGTTTTCGACAAGACCGGCATCGTCGAGTTTGCGGAAGGTCTAGCCAAGCTGGGATACGAAATTGTCTCTACCGGCGGCACCCAGGCCGCGATAGAAGCAGCGGGCATTCCCGTAACCGGCATTAGCGATGTAACCGGCTTTCCGGAAATCCTCGATGGACGTGTGAAGACCCTGCATCCGGCGGTGCACGCCGGAATTTTGGCACGGCAGGACGTGCCGGAACACGTGCAGACCCTGCGGGATCACGCCATCGTGCCCGTGGACGTGGTGGCCTCAAACCTCTATCCCTTTGTGGAGACTCTGCAAAGTGGTGCCGATCATGAGGAAATCGTTGAGAACATCGACATCGGCGGACCCACGCTGATCCGCGCCGCCGCCAAGAACGCTGATTCAGTGCTGGTGATGATCGATCCGACTGACTATGCCCCGGTGCTCGCCGCCCTGGAGGCCGGGCAGACGGATGCCGCTCTGCGCATGCGGCTCGCGGCCAAAGCATTCCAGCACACGGCAAGTTACGATACCCACATCGCACGGTACTTCAAAGAGATCACGTGACGCGCTCCACTAGGTTGATGATAGGCGGTCATAGTTCGTTCTCAACAGGTCTCTGCGACCTCGCTCCAGATGCTTGAGGATATCTACAAGTGGGGTACGCGCCCTTTGCGTGCGCCAATCCTTAGAAGGGCTCTCGAGCATTTCTATGTGTTACGATGCCTACAAGATGCACTTGCCAGACTTTGCCCTTTGCTGTGCAGAGCTAGCGATTGTGATGGAGACTCATGCTCACCAAACTGACTATCCGCAATTTCAAGCGCTTTGATAAGGTAGACATCGAGCTTGGCAGTCCTGTTGCGTTCATAGGCCCCAACAATTCGGGCAAGACCTCGGCAATGCAAGCGCTGGCTCTCTGGGACGAAGGAATTAAGCGGTGGAATGAGAAGCGTCAAGGGAAGGGCCCCCCGGAAAAGCGTCCCGGTGTCACCGTCAATCGTCGGGACCTCGTTTCAATTCCAGTTCCAAATGCACGACTGCTGTGGCACGGTCTCCACGTGCGAGACGTGCGGAGAACAGATGGTAAGCAGCAAACTCAGAATGTGCGTATTGATGTCATCGTCGAAGGTGTCTCTGATGGTCGCCAGTGGGCTTGTGGGTTGGAGTTCGACTACGCGAACGAAGAATCATTCTATTGCCGCCCTTTGCGGAGAACTACAGGCGGCACGCCGGAGAGAATGGAAGTGCCCAAAGAAGCCGGAAACGTGCAGATTGCTTTCCTACCACCTATGTCCGGCCTAGCGGCAACCGAGACACGCCTCGACCACGGTGCGGTGAACGTGCGTGTAGGTGAAGGCCGCACGGCGGAGGTCTTGCGCAATCTCTGTTTCCACATCCACGAAAAGCATGCCAAAGAGTGGCAAGAGCTAGTAACGCAAATCCGCAGCTTGTTTGGCGTGGTTTTGGAGCCTCCGCGTTATATCACTGAGCGTGGCGAGATTGCAATGAGCTACCGAGAAAACGACGTAACGCTGGACCTTTCTTCTAGTGGGCGGGGGCTACAGCAGACTATGCTCATCTTGGCATACATGTATGCCAACCCCGGTGCAGTGCTCATGCTGGACGAGCCGGACGCGCACCTTGAAATCCTGCGCCAGCGCCAGATCTATCGCCTAATTGCGGAGGCCGCTGACAAGAGCGGCAGCCAGATCATCGCGGCAAGCCACTCGGAAGTGCTTCTCAATGAAGCTGCCGGGAAGGATATGGTGGTCGCCTTCGTAGGCAAGCCGCATCGCATCGACGGCCAGGGCAGCCAGCTCTTGAAGTCCCTAAAGGACATAGGCTACGAGCATTACAATCAGGCGGAGCAGACAGGCTGGGTACTCTACCTAGAAGGATCTACCGATCTCTCAATCTTGCAGGCATTCGCTCGTCGTCTCGGTCACGAAGAAGCGTCCCGCGCGCTTGAGCGCCCGTACGTGCACTATGTCGGGAACAGTGCGGGGGCGGTGCAAAGCCACTACCACGGGCTTAGAGAAGCGCTGCCAAACCTAAAGGGTGTAGCGCTTTTCGATCGCCCCGACGCCGGAACGCTCGAAACCGGACAGGTCACTTGCCTTGCTTGGCGGCGGCGGGAGATTGAAAACTATCTCTGCTCCCTGGCAACATTGGAAGCATACGCACGCACGTCAGCTGAGGAAGCGCAGAGGGGCGTTCCTCTTATTGCCCAAGCTGAAGCCACACGGCGACTGGAATCGATGCGTGCGGCCATCATTGAAATTTCCAGCGCGCTTCAAACTCTGGGCAAAGGGTCGCCGTGGGACGATGCCACCAAAGTAAGCGACGAGTTCTTGGTGCCGCTCTTCGATACGTATTTTAAGAGGCTCAGCCTGCCCAATCTCATGCGGAAGAAGAGCTTCTATGAATTGGCCGAACACGTGCCCCAGGCAGAGATAGACCCCGAGATTGGCGAAAAGCTGGATGCCATTGTGCAAGTCGCTGGCAGCGCAAGTCCAGGAGTAAGCGATTTCTGAACCTGTCACTGCCTGCCGGAAAGCCTCTCTCTTACTATGAGAGCTTGGCTGACGTCACTGCCTTGCTGCCCGAGGCGGGCTACGTACACACTGCATGCCCAAACCGCGCGAGCGCAGACAATTCCACTATTGGCGGGTTCGATATCCCGTGGCTCAAGCGGATGAATAACATGGATTGTCCTCCTCGCCTCCCAGCCAGAAGACGTTCTCGCTGGAACCCACCGATTGCATTACCCGCGTGTACAAGATTGTGCCGTTGCGCGGCGCGGTGATTTCGCCACGCACGGCTCCATAGAGATCGCGCACGCGGGCCAATCTCTCTCCGCTCTTGACCTCCTGGCCCAGCGTTACAAGAATCTCCAGCAAGCCGTCGCATGGCGCGGCAAGGTGCTCTTGCGTCCACACCTTTGGGGGCAGCGAGACCTCCAGCGGCGGATCGAGCATGCCGAGATGCCTCAGGCAACGGCGAATACCATCTTTGTACAAGTCAATTTCCTCTCGACTTGCCACGCCGCGGCCGCCCACCTCGCAGCCCACTGCAGCAATACCGCGCTGGTTAGCCATTGTCGACAGGGTGCCCGGCGACCACCGCATCATCCAATAGTGCTGCAGCCCGAACGCCGCAGCCGCCAGAGCCGACCGTTGAGCACACGCGTTGTGGGCCTCACGAAAGCCGCTCAGCGGCACCAAGTTGCCTTCGCGACCGGCGCTATGGAGGTCAATCACCAGGTCGGCGCCGTCGATGACCCTGCGGACGAGAGTATCAGCGACACGCTCGGTCGCCGTTCCGCCAAGTTTGCCGGGGAAGATACGGTTCAGGTCGAGATCATCATCCGGGGCCTTGCGCAGTCCGGCAGCGAAGGCAAGCGGATTTGCGCTCGGTACCAACACCACAGTGCCGCGCAACTCGCTGGGCGAAAGCTCCTGCACCAGCTCAACCAGCGCATGCGGCCCCACCAGTTCGTCGCCATGGACGCCTGCGACAATCACCACTCTCGGTTCGGGACACCGGCCAAAGACACGGGTCAGGGGAATCTCGACCTTCGATTCGTCCGGCAGCGGAAAGCCCACTGTCGCGCGTTGCACGGTCTCTCGCTCGAATCTGTCAAAGTCCTCTGGCAATCTGCGCTCTTGCGCCATAGTGAACACTCCTTACTGCAATTGCGTCCTCGCTTGGCTTGCCCAGAGTGACCTAAGTTGCCTCAGCGTAGGCGCAGGTAGCAAGACAAGAACCCTGAGTTTGGCCGGGAAATTATCGCAATTGTAAAGCTTATGTCATTCCGAGCGCAGCGTCGAACAGTGTTCGCTGACTTCGTCAAAGACGCGGAATCTGGGGTCCCTGCCTCTAATACTCCAATGGGCCCAGCATTTTAGATTCCGCGCTCCTAGCGACACTGCGCTGCGCTCCGTTCGGGATGACATGTATGCAAGGTATGCACAGCGCTCCGTTTACTTTCTTTTTGTCTCAATTCTTTCAACGAATTGCCTGACAATTACACTTCCGCACGCAGTGAGGAACCTACGATTCATGCATTCGAGATTCTTGGTCGGAGGCTATTGTCTTGGGCCTTTTGAATGACTTATTTGAATAACCGGAGTCGCTAGAGATCATTGCGCAATTCTAGACGGTCTACTTGCTCGTAAGCGCTCCCTGGTCCCAATGTAAAAGACCCAACGCAAGACTAGAACCAACGACGCATTCCCTACACCTTTTCCACACCACACCAGCCAGCGAGTTGCGCGGCGCAGATCTGTATCGCCCTCCCGAAGTCGTCCAGCGATACGAATTCATCGGGGCTATGCGCTTGCGCGATACCTCCCGGGCCGAAGAGGCAGCCGGGCATGTCTGCTTGGGCGTACCAGGCCAGGTCGCTCGCGGCGGAGAATCCCTTGATCTCCGGGTGCACACCGGCGTCTTGCGCGCTCTGCATCAGCAGCTCGATGAAGGGGTGGTCGGGCGCGGTCTCGAATGCCGGGAAGGTCACGTGGCGCAGGCCCCAGGTGAACTGCGGAGGATGTTCGCGCAGCCACTCGTCGGTCTGGCAGACCGCGAGCACGTAAGCTTCGAAGTCTGCTTTCACCTGCTCGCACGGCTCATCCGGGTAATACCAGATGTTGTATTCGATGGCGCAGTAGTTCGCCATGGTGCCGGGATTGTTTACCACATTGAGTTGGCCGTCCTGACCGCCGCCGGGACCGGCGATGAAGATGGCAGGCAGGAGCGAATTATACCCGGGCGGAAAGAGCGGGTGCGACTTGCGGTTTACCCACTGACGCTCCAAGTCCTGGATAGCGGTAACGAGTTTCACCCCTTTTTCCACGGCATTGACGCCGGGGCCGTTTTCGCCTGGAGCCAGATTCCGCCAGCGGCTGCCGGCATGGGCTTCACGTCCCTTGATTTCGATACGCAGGTGCTCCAAGCCGCCCTCTGTGGGAACGATCGTCAGGTCGGTCGGTTCGGCATCGAGGACGGCGGCAGTAGCCGGAAACTTTTCGATGCAATCCCGCGTGCCGTAGCCGACAAGCTCCTCATCGCTCACCACGTGGAACCAAACGTCGCCTGCCGGACGGTAACCGGCGGCCAGAACACTCTTGGCCGCGTAAATCATGCTCACGAGACCGGCTTTCATGTCAGCCGTGCCGCGTCCGTAGAGCTTGCCGTCCACGATCTCCCCCGCCCACGGGTCGCGGGACCACGCCGACGTATCTCCCACGGGGACAACGTCTATGTGGCCGTTGAAGGTTAGCGACCTACCGACGCCGCTGCCGGGAAGCCGCGCGGCCAGGGTAGGGTACCCGTCCTGCGTATCCCACTCATGCACCTCGCAGCCAAGCGTCTTGAGCATGCCCGCCACCAGACCGCGGCACTTGCGCGTCTCAGCGAGGAACTCCGGCGTAACGGGGCTCCGCACTGCGGTCTCGCAGGCAACGAGTTGCCGCAGGAAGGTGGTGGCTCCGTCCTGCGCTTCAGTTGCCTGGCGCGCAATCTCGGCTAGGGCTGCGGCAGGTGGGTCCTGAGACGACATGGCAGTGGCTCCTGGATTCAGTGCGCTGCGGCAAGTATGGTTCTTAGATGGCTCCGAACGCGGCTCACAACTACGGCCAACCGTTATGACTTCGGTTCGATCCTCACTTGTTGGCCGTCGTACACGCGATGACTGAAGCGGATGGTCGTGTCGTCGATACGCTCAAGAGCGACCGGTTCAGATTCGCCCTCGCGCACAACCTGTACGTCCACGCCCGACCATTCTCGGGGGATCGTGCAGGTGAACGTAACCGTGCGCCATTGCACACGCTCTGGAACGGCAGGCGCGTCCAGGCGGTACGTGATCGCGGTCTGCGTGCGTTGCTCGTCAATAACCGTCGTCTCGCGTGCCATGATGAGGTAGTCCACCACCTCTTCGGGCACCGCCAGCCAGACCTCATCCCCGCCAACCCGCGTCACGGCTTCCAGTCGAGTTCCGAGCTCCGCTGGCGTCAACTCGCGATTGGGGATTACGAGTTCGTCCTGCACCGCATGCGTGTAGTCCACTATCCACCCGCTCGTCTCACGGGCACGGTACACGAGCCGGTACGGATCGTAACGCCGGTTGTATTCGTCGAGCTTGTGGTAGACCACCGGGCGGCAGAGTTGCATCAAGTCCGTGTCGGGATAGTTAAGCCGATCGCGTACGCCGAACATACTCAGGTAGCCGGCCTCCTCTGCCAGCGGCCAGGCATACGGTAGGCAGTGATCGCTCCCCGGCGCAATAAACGTGGTTACGAGGGTGCCGAGCCGCTCTTCCAGTAGGCGCGCGGCGTCTACTACCTCGATCCGGGCGTTCTCCGGCACGGCCATGCTGCCGGGCAGCTTGTTGTGCGTCATGGAATGGTTGGAAACCGTCCAGCCGTAGCGCTGGGCGAGCTTGCACTCTTCAACGGAGATGTGCCTATACGTAGCATCGTAGCCGCTGCCCTGCACGTCGCGGGGTTCTCCCATCTGTCCCACAACTACTGTTATGTGCCCGGGCACGCCAAACTGCTCGTGAATGGGTAGCCCGTTCTGGACCGTCGAGGTCACCACTTCGTCGTAGGTCGTGGAGTATACCCACTGCTTGCCGTACTTCCACTGTGTAGTGTTTACCATGTGTATCCTCTCAGTGTGCGTAATACGTAAACTTTGCGGCTATACGTGAATCAAGCGTTTTCATTGTAGGGGCACGACATGTCGTGCCCCTACGCCGCTCCACAATTCTGCACCATGTTTTAGAAAGAAGAGCGGCGCGCAAACTGCTTACGCCAGCGCCTGCTTTGCCGCGCGCAGATTTGCCAGCCGCATGAGGCCGTAGTTGTAGAGGCTCACGCGGTCAATGCCGAGCGCGCGCACCTCTCCAATCTGCCCGGCCACGTCCGCCGACGTAATGACCTGGGGCGGAATGAGGCGCAGTCCCTCGCGGATCGGTACGCGATCGTTCACGAGACTCTGCAAATCGTGGACGGCGCGCGCGAGAACAAGACCATCCAGCGAATAACCTTGGCAGTCGAGGAGTTCATTCGGAATGCCGGCATCGAGGGCCCGTCCAACGTCAACGCCGTCCAGCGCCTGGAGCACGGCGGCTTGATCCGGCGAGACGCCGCCCATGTTTACGATGGGCACAAAGTCCGATTTTCCGCCCAGGGCTTCCTTGCACTCCGCCCAGAGCGACATGACGGTATCGATGCGCGTGCGCAAGTAGCCGTCGAGCGGGGGAAATGTCAGCGCATGGCCGGCGATGTTGTCGCCCAAGCGGCCGAGCGGGGGCAAATCGTCGCCTTCCAAGTAGTCGATGAGGTGACCTCGTGCCCACTGCCGCACGGCTGCGCCGTCCACGCCTGCCGCTTGAGCGCGTCCCATGCAATGCGGGCAAAAGCAGAGGCCCAGCAGATACTCAGTGAACGCATCCAGCTTCACGCTCCCTATGCCGTGGTGAACGTCGTGTTCGAAGCCGCCGAAATGCAGGAACTCCAGCTCTACCGCAGCCGGAGCGAGGTTATCAGCAATGTCGCTCACTAGAGCCGCAATATAGGCGCGTACGTCGGGATTGCTGGGGCATAGATAGTGCGGGACCCGGTCATTCAGCGCATTGAGCGTGTTGATTTCAGGGTAGATGGTGCCGAGTGCACTATTGTGCAAGGTAACAGTCCAGGCGTGATAGGCAAGGCCGTGCTTCTCTACCGCGTCACGCGTGCGGCGCAGCACGTCGTCTTCCCGGACGAGCGGGGCGACGATGGGCTTGATGGTGCCGTAACGCTCGAGATCAGGTTGAAAGTAGATTGCTGACGAGTTGGCGACAAAGAGCTTGCGCTTTGGGTTGTGGGGCCGCAGGTGCTTGACGTTGTGGTAGCTGTGGCTTAGAGAAACCGCCTTCATGCCGCCCTCATTGGCGATCCGCGCCAAAGCCGTATCGACACCTTCGTCGAGCAGGTCCCAGGGATACGTCCAGATTACGCCGTACATACTTTTACCGATCCCTTCCGGCAAGGCGCCATTTTTCGTGAAGGTGCTTTTCAGCTCCTATGCCTGGATGCGCACCGCCATGAAAGTCCCTAAGCCGGATGGCTGATTTGCTCGCGGTGACTGTTTCCCGCACGTGACTATCACTATAGTAGCATTGCCATGTCCCTAGTAGAATAGGCGCGTACGAGACTGGGAGAATGTGGAGGGAGTGCGCACATGAAGTCAGACGCTGGCGAAACGGGAATTCACGTTACCCGTGAGGAGATCGCCGCCGCACTGAAGGAAATTGGCGTGCAATGTGGCGACACCGTAATGTTCCACAGCTCGCTGAGCAGCATGGGCTGGGTCGTGGGCGGCGCAAACACGGTGATTGAGGGTTTCCTGGCTGCGGTTGATACTAACGGCACCGTTGTCGTACCGACCCTCTGCCGCATGCCGGACGGCGAGCGGCATCTAACCTTTGCGCGCTGGAACATTGCAACGTCGCCTTCCTGCGTGGGCCATATCACCGAGGTCCTTCGCCACCGGCCCGACGCCGTGCGCAGCGACCATGGGACTCATTCCGTGTCGGCTATCGGCCCACGAGCACAGGAACTGACGGCGGATCACGGCGCCTCGGGCCCGCGCGCCGGGCCGTGGGGCCCGCGCGCCTTTGCGCGGGAAAGCCCCTGGCAGAAGTTCTATGACTGGAATGTAGCCTATTGCTTCCTGGGCGTGAACTTCCACTTCAACACGATGGTGCATTTCGTGGAAAGCCGTTTGATAGAGCGTGCTTTGCAGAGAGCCGCGCCGGAGCAGCGCGACGAGCTGGCAGAGCAAATCACGGGGTGGCAGAAACCGGGCGTGTGGCCGAGCATCGGTCTAGCGGCGCGCGAAGCGATCGAGTCAATGCTCGCGGAGAGGGGTCTCCTGCGCTATGGAACGATTGGCGCAGCTACCGTCCGTTGTACCCGCGCGCGGCCCATGGTCGACGCGTGGCTGGAACTCGCCGAGGCTGAACCGGCGCGCTGGTGTGCGGAGTCGTTTGTGGCATGGCTTCGTCAGATCAGCGCCTAAACATGAAGCGCTTCGCATCATGCAAGCGTATTTCGTGCACGGCCACGCCGAGTAGGCGCGTATCGGGAGAGCCGTGCACCTCTTGCGGCGTCCACGGCAGGTCCCAGCGCATTCCCACAGTAACAATATCACCGGCGCCGGCAGGCAATGGAAACGAGAGGTCTACCCACGTTCCGGCCTCGAGTGCCACCGGGTGCGCGGCTTCATTCACATAGAGAGTGCCGGTAACGGTGCGGCGCAACGCTTCCGGCCCGGTGAAGAGGCGCACCGAAAGCTGCCGCTCCTTCTGCCGCCGCATGTAGGCGACCGCTTCAGGGCCGGTCCAGCGCACCGCCGGCGGCCATTGCTCGACGCCAAACCACCCACCGCCAAGCTGGGACGCTTCGTTCGTGCCCATGACGAGCGTATTCTGTGTAACCCGTTCAGCGTGAAGGATATCCCCGGCGTAACGCAGTGGGTAGGCGAATCCCGCCAGTGGTTGTACGTCCGGATGGTCGGGCGCTAACTCCAGAGCGGACTTGATGGCGGCAATAACGTCCGCGGTGTTTGTAGAGTCGTGGGCAACGCCATTACGCGCAAAGTCGACGTACGACCGCAGGAGTTGGCCCGGATCTGCAAGCCGATAGTCGGAGGTCGCCGCTTGTTCGACGACGACGTCGAAGGGTTTTTCCCAGTAGAACTGTGTGTTCGTCACGTTGCGATACGCCATCTCCCACTGGAAGAAGAGTTCGCTGTCTGCGTGGAGCAGCCAGCGCAACACATTGCCAAAGGGATGCTCGACAAAGGGGCGAGGCGTGAATATGAGGGTGCGGTCTTCCGCACGCACCAGCCAGCGGTGCGTCGGATCGCCGACCAGGTATTCGCTCAGGGCACAGGGAGTTTCGATATAGCCCCGCGCCGCCACGCGCATCATCTCGGTGCACGCCGCTTTGGGATCGGCCACGTGCTCGAGCACGTGCCGCGAGAACGCAAAATTGAAGCTCGCGCTCGGGAAAGGCAGTGCCTGCGCATCACCGGCAACGAAGCGCCGGTCTAGTTTCGCGCTGCGACCGGCCCGTTGGTCCGTGCCCCGCAGGTCTCTCTCGCAAACCACGGATGCATAGTGGAACGGCTCCGCCCCACCGCCCACGTCCAACACGAGGTCTTGCGGCGATAGACCCAATACACGCGCGAGAAACTCGTCGCCGCCCGGAAAGGAAGGATAGCAGCGCCCCGCCCAGTTCGTGAGCGGCACGACGCGGTCAGTGCCGGCCCAGGAGACAGTAATCTCTTTTTGCCACAGCGGTGAATCCACAGTGGGCGCCCTTTCTTCCTCGTGGTTGCGCGCAAATCGCTATTGGCAAGGGGATGGTCGTACTGCACCCATTATAGAGAGTGCGAGGTAAAGCTAGGAATTTCGCTGCCTCTTCAGAAATATAGAAGCAATTGAGCTGCTAGACCGGCAAGCAACGCCGGCACCAATGGCCGCCCTTCTTGCCATTTCCGATAGAGGGCCAGGGCGAATACACACAGTGCGCACAAAACGAGACAGTGAGACGAAGCGCTAGTCTTCCTCTCACTGTCATTGCCAGCTTACTTTGGCTGCACGCCCTGCTCGGCAAGCGAGCAGACCGTCCTGCCGTCCCTATCCTGGAATAATAAGCGCATTCAGCAGATCGGTGGCGGTGCGTCCATATTCCTCGGTGGTCATGTTGCCCGCGTTGAACTCCTTGTAGATCGGATCGATGGCGGCGCGCCATTCACCCCACGTTGTGTAGCGCAGCAAGCCCCAGCCGGCCGGGCCGCTGTACGCCGACTGATTGGCGTGGGCAACCGAGTCGTAGCCCGTCTCTGCCTTCAACCTCTCTGCGGGCAGCGTGGAAACTGCCGCGACGGGGCTGATCGTGTGGTTTACGGCCAACGTGTAGCCAACGCTGTTCTCGCCCGACATCATCCACTTCATCACGTTCCAAGCGTGGTCCACTTTGTCGCCGACGCCCATGAGAATGGCGGGGTACCAGGCACGTCCTGACGTGTTTGGCGCTTCGCCCGTGTACGGCAGGGCAGCGCCGATCACCTCGAATTCGACCGCCGGCTTGTAGCCGTTGGTAATGTGGAAGCCGACCTTGCCAGTCTGCCAGATGTGCTGCTCGCCTCTGAGCGAGGCAGACTCGTCAGCGGTGGGCACCACGTGGTGCTTCTCGCGCATATCGTACCAGTACTGCAGCGCGTCGATGAATACCGGGTGATCCATGTTCCCGCGCTTCTCTTCTTCATTCCAGCAGAACTGGCCGAAGTAGGTGCCGGTAGCAATACCGGAAACATTGAACGCGGAAACCCCACCCGTGTGACCGAACTGTTCGTCGCCCTGCGTCATCGCCTGGGCGTAGTCGAGGAACTTGTCCATCGTCCAGGAAGCGTCCGACGGGTCAACGGATGGTGCTTCCAGTCCGGCAGTATCCAGCAATTGCTTGTTCATGAGCAGAGCGTCGCAGTTGCCGGAAGCCGGCATGCCCCACAGCACGCCCTTGTCGAGCCATTGCGTCAACGTGGCGGGCAAGAAGATTTCCGTGGCAGACAAGCCGTCGCGCTTGAAGTAGTCATTCAGTGGTGAAAGCACTTCGGCTTCTGCCAGGTCGAGATAGGAGCCCCAACTGCAGCGCAGAAAGTCGATGGGCACGCCGGCCGCCGCGGCTACCCTGAGCTTCGTCTCCGCCTCATTAACACTGGGCAAGTTCTGGAGCTCGATCTTGACGTTGGGAGTTTCGGCCTCGTAGGTGTCAAAGTACGCGCGCACCTTCTCCGTGGTTGAGGCTGAATCGCGCGAGAGGTAGATGAGCTGCACCGGCTCAGCATCCGGGGCTGCTTCCGCCTTTGGCGCTTCTGCTTCCTTCGCGGGCGCCGCTTCTTCAGTCATTGCGGCCGGAGTACCACCACAGGCGGCCAGGAACGCCGCACCGCCTACCACCGTGGCAGAGCCAATAAAGGCTCGTCGTGAATAACGCTTAGCTAACATGAGAGTTGCTCCTCTCCTTCGTTGTTTCACTTGGGCATGCGTCGCGAATCTGAATTTCCAGTAGCCAGTTCGCACCCAACACACACCTCTTAGATGCTGCCTTATAGCTTGCAAAGAAGTGCGGCTTGTGTCAAGTGACCTTAGTGGCTGCTGTTGCAGGGATGCAAATACTAGGAGCAGCGCCTGCTACTGTGCCACCCTGGCATGGAGAAAGTGAGCGTGCTAGCGGCTCTCCAGCGGCATCCAGCGACGGTCTGTGGGTCCCGTGTAGACCGATGAGGGACGGATAAGCCGGTTGTGCGAGAGTTGCTCCAGGCAGTGGGCTGACCACCCGCCGACCCGACCCACGGCAAACGTGGGCGTAAAGAGTTCGGCGGATAGACCGACGCCGTGCAACACCAGAGCCGTATAGTACTCCAAGTTCGTCTGCAGGTTTCGTCCCGGCTTGTATTCTTCCAGGAGGCCCAGCGCCGTCTCCTCAACCGCACGGGCAAGGTCATAGAGAGTGCGGTCGCCGGCTTGGTCGTAAAGCCGTTCCGCCGCTTGCGAGAGCACGTCGGCGCGCGGATCGCGCACCTTGTAGACGCGGTGGCCGAACCCCATCAAGCGCTCGCCCCGGTTGAGACGATTGCGTATGTTCGCTTCGGCGCGGTCCGCCGTGCCAATCTCAAACACCATGTCGAGCGCCGGGCCGGGAGCGCCGCCGTGGGCAGGCCCCTTAAGAGCGCCGATGGAACCCGTAATCGCGGAGTAGAGGTCTGATTCGGTTGAAACTATGACCCTACCCGTAAAAGTAGAAGCGTTCATGCCGTGATCCATGGCCGTAACGAGATAGGTGTCCATGGCCCGTACGAAATCGGCATGGGGCTCTTCGCCGGTCAACATGTAAAGATAATTTGCGGCTTGGCCGAAATCATCCCGCGGCGCGACAACGCTCTGTCCCGCTCTAACACGGACGTAGTGCGCCACGATTACGGGGAATGCCGCGCAGATTCTCTCCGCGCGGCGGAGTTGCCCGTCCGGGGTAATGTCATCGGGATCCGGATCGCCGAGGGAGAGAGTCGCGCAGGCCATACGGAGCGCGTCGATAACCGGCGCATGCCGTGCGGCGGCGGCCTCTAGTACGTGCTGGGTCGTGTCGGGCAGTTGCTGGCCGACACGAAACCGAGCCGTTAACGCCGCAAGTTCATTCTCATTCGGCAGGCGGTCGTGCCACAAGAGAAACGCGGCCTCTTCAAAGGTCGCGTTGGGAGCAAGTTCCATGAGCGGGTGCCCACCGATGGTTAGCTGGCCGGCGAGACCGTCAACGTAGCTTAGCCGCGTCTCTGCAGCAGCAACACCTTCGAGGCCGGGAATTACTTTTGTAGCCATGGCAAGGCCGCTCTCCCTTCACTCTAACGGGTGACATCGCCGCCACCCCTCGAACACCCTCCATTTCCGGCTGACTGGAGCGCTTTCGCCTGCCTGCCTAAGCACGTACGTGCTCCCGTTGTTATGGAGGCTCACACTTTTCCGATTGAGGCAATTTCAACACTATGATGCAGCCATCCGGTCTGGCGGATGACCATCCATAGTATAGCAAGATGAAAGGGAAACTTCTGCCTAGGGCGGGCTTTCCGCCGCGACGTCGCTCTGCGCATCTTCGCTGTTTTGCGAATCTTGGTTGTTCTCAATTGCGAACAGTACCGTCCGCGTTCGCTGCCGACCTGCGGTGTCCTGCGCCGTTAGACGCACCGTATACACTCCGTCGGGGTTCTGGGCCGTGTCCCAGGCGGCAAGCACAGCGTTTGCCTTTGGCACGGTGGAGTGCGTTATGCGCACCCACATATCCGGATTAGCCTGTCCGGCATAGGAGACCTCATAGGATTGAAAGCCGGGGAAGAACGCGTTGCCCCGAATCTCCAAAATACTGCGCACCGTGTCGCCTTGACGCGGATAGACGATGAGGACAGGGTCGAGCGGCGGGGGATTGTACACTTCGGTAGGCGCACTATCCATATCTTCCGCCTCGGCCCACTCTTTCGCCTCTTCCGGTACGACCATGAACACTCTCACCTCCGATTGCGATGCCGGCACGTTGGGACCGGCGCGCAAGCCGGACTGCTTGTGCACCCGGAACGGCAGGAAGATGTTATCCACCACTTTGGGTGAATTCTCTCGGAGAAATACCTCTTCATGGGTTTCGCCGCAGTAGGGTGTCGGTAGCATGCCGGTGCGTGTGCAAACTTCTACCTCCACCATGTCTCGCGGCCTCTCGAATTCAAGCACCTGCTCATCCGCGAGCGCCGCCTCCATGAAGGCATTCCAAATGGGCGTCGCGCCGCGCATGCCGCTCAAATTCAGGGTGGGAGAACCGTCGGAATTCCCCACCCAAACGCCGGTTACGAGCTGTGGCGTAAAGCCAATCGTCCAGCCGTCGCGGTTGTCGTCGGTGGTGCCCGTTTTCGCCGCTGCGGGACGGGAGAGTTCCAGTGGCGTGTTCGGCCCGAATTCCGCTGCCCGAGTCTTGCTGTCGGAGATGATGCTCGTAATTTGGTACGCAATACGAGGATCGAATATCTCTTCCGCGGTTGGCAACTCATAGCGCTGCAGGACGTTGCCGCGACTATCGACCACGCGTAGGATCGAAGAAACCGGAATGTAGGTGCCGCCACGTGCCAGGACGGAGTAGGCGTTCGTCAACTCGAGCAGCTTCACCTCCCCGCCGCCGAGCACAATGCTGGGGCCAAAGCGGCTGCGGTCCTCAAACGTGGTCATGCCCAAGCTCTGCATGGTGTCGATGGCCGTTTCCAGACCGAGAAACGTGACCATACGCACCGCAGCCACGTTGAAGGAGTTGACAAGGGCGTGGCGCACGGTGACCGGGCCCCTGAATTGTCCGGTGAAATTTCGCGGCTCATAGTCAGGTTCATCTTCAATCTCGATGGTCGTGGGAATATCCCAGATGGTAGTGGCAGGTGTCCAGCCTTTGGCAAACGCGGCAGCGTAGAAGAGCGGCTTCATCGAAGAGCCCGGCTGGCGCGGCGCCAACGCCACGTTCACCTGGCCGTCGATGTCTTCATCGTGAAAGTCTAGGCTGCCGACCATGGTGAGAATCTCGCCGCTCTTGGGCCGTATGGCTACGAGGGAAGCATTGGAGACACCGAAGCCTTCCAGCGAGGCAATGTGTTGCCGCGCGATCTCCTCGGCAAGGGTCTGTAGATTCAAGTCAAGCGTGGTGTAAACGTGCAAGCCGCCCTGACGTACCCGCTCAGCCCCGTATTGTGCAGCCAATTCTTCACGCACGTACTGCACGAAGTGCGGCGCCAACGTCGGATTCTCCGGCGGTGCTTCAACCCCTGCGGCGGCAGCCGCTTCCACCAAACGCGCGTATTTCAACGGTTTGTCGTAGACCTCCTCTAATTCTGATTGCGTGATATAGCCGGCGACCACCATCTGTTCAAGCACATACCGCTGGCGGGCTTTGGCGCGATCGGCATTGGTGTAGGGGTTGTCGCGCGATGGCGACGCGGTTAAGCCGGCGAGCATCGCCACTTCAGCGAGGGTGAGTTCTTGCGCGTTCTTGCCGAAGAACACTATGGCCGCGGCCTCGATGCCATAGGCCTGGCTGCCATAGTAGACTTTGTTGAGATAGAAGGTGAGGATGGAATCTCGGCTGAATTCTGCCGTCAATCGCGCGGCGAGGTTTATCTCTCTCAGCTTGCGCTCGTAGGTCTGTTCAGAAGTAAGGCAGATATTCTTGACGAGTTGCTGGGTAATCGTGCTCCCGCCGGAAACGACCTCTCCGGCTTGCTGATTCTGCACGAAAGCGCGCGAAATCGCCCGCATGTCGTACCCGGGATGCGTATAGAAGAATCGGTCCTCGGCCGCAACGGTGGCCTGCTTGACGACGGGCGGAATTTCGTCAGAAGTTAGGACGATCCGCAGGCCCTCGTCCGGATTGGTAATGGTCGCAAGCAGAGTGCCGTGGCGGTCGTAGATGTAGCTAACTTCCGGCAGCGCCTGATTCCGGATCTTGTCGAGACAAGCAGCATAGTCTGCGTCGGTCACAATGTTGCTACCCGGCGCCGCTCCCGCGCCACAGGCAGTTGCTAAGGTGCCCGCGGCAAGGATTAGGCCGAATAGCCCGCGCCATCGCATGCCTGCTTGTTTGCCTCGTGCCAAGGTGAACTGTCGAAACATCCTGAGCATGAAGCCATCTCCGAATCTCGACAAGGTCACGAGAGAGTAGCGGCCCATCCCCAGAGACCGCCAACTTAAGGCATATTGTGTCAATCTTACATGAGAGCGGGCTGAATTACCTGTGAAATCAAGCAGAACTGCGCATCCGTTACCCAAACAAGGCAGTACCAAGGATTTACAGGAGGGAATTCTACAACCCGATTTCATTGCTCTCATGGCGGCACAAGCAGGCGGCTTTACGTCGTGCAAGCTACAATCGGGCGTAGTATGCTTAATGTTGAGTAAGGCGCTGGAAAATCAGCAGAGGGCTTTCTACGAAATGGCGCGCAACAGCAAAGAGCAAGTGCGGCAGGAAAAGGGCACAAGCACGCGCCGCGAGGTGCTCCGACGGCTATGCAGTGGAGCAGTAGCAATGCCTCTACTGCCATCCATCTCCGCACTCGCGATTACTGAATCCGATGAAACCGGCTCCGTATTCGGCTTGTCGACGGGGTATCAGGATGCGCCCGAGGCGCCGGTAGAGAGCCCTAGCCCACCTCCAGCAGCGCCGATACCGTGGCAGCCACCCTACCGGTACGAACCTCCCCCACCTGAAAACTCGAAAATATTGCCGATCCTGATGTACCATCGGGCCACAGTGCCCGCAGTCTTCGAGGCGCAACTGGTAGGCATGCTTACGGCGGGCTACAGCCCGCTCTCTCTGCACAACGCGGTGAAGGGACTCCTTGGGGAAGCGGAGCTTCCCCAGATGCCGATCGTGCTCACTTTTGACGACGGCTGGGAGATTCAGTACGACGCGGTGTTTCCCGTGCTGAAGCAATACAAAGTGCCGGCCACCTTCTTCGTGATGCCTGGGTTCCATGAACTGCAAGAGGGCTACATGAACTGGGACCAGCTCACTGAAATTGCTGACTTCGGCATGGAAGTGGAATCACACACTATCAATCACGCTGATCTGCCACGGCTGGCACGGACTGACTGGGGCGCGGTGTTAGCGGAAGTAGTGATTTCAAAGCAAATCCTGGAAGAACGATTAGGCCGGTTCTTGCGCTACTTCGACTATCCTCTAGGCCGACAGGATGAGGAGATACAACAGTTGGTGCAGGATGCCGGGTACGAGGCCGCCGTCATCATCGGCCCCGGTGTGCACCAGTCGGCGGAAACGCCCTATGCCTTGCGCCGCATCCGAGTGGAAGCCTGGGAACCGTGGACAAGCGTAGAGCACCAGCTCAACTGGTACGGTGCGGGACCGGACCAGCTTATCCGAGAAGAGACGGAGCCCGCGGAAGGATCGTGAACGCGGTAGGCAGAGTTCTTGCCGAGCTCTGTTCGTGATGTGCTCGGCGGTCTTCGCTTCACGGCATGGCACCAATCAGAGGATTTGCCCGCGGCGCAGGATTGTCTCCGGGCTTTCGGGGTCGCCAAACACCGTCTCACGTGCCGGATAATTGGCAAAGTGTGCGAGTTTCTCCCGATCGAGAGTCGCGCCAAGGCCGGGCCCGTCCGGTAAGCGCAGCATTCCCGTATCGATCTGCAACAGGGGCGTGATCACGTCATCTTCCTGGATCGGATAGTGCGTGTCGTTTGCCAGGGCGAAGCTGCGATGGCTGGCAATGAGGTGCGCCCCCGCAAGTGTGCCGATGCCGAGCTCCGCCCACGTGCCCAGCGCACAGGTGATGCCCGACTGATAGGCAATATCAGCGATTTGACGGGACTTTAGCAGTCCGCCGGCCTCCGATACATAGATGACGAACACGCTGCACGCCTGCTTTTGCGCCAGTTGCAGCGCGTCAAGAACGGTCTTGCAACTCTCGTCGGCGGCAACCGGTGTTTCCACGGCGCGGGCGACCTGCGCCATACCGTCGAAGTCGCGCTCCGTTACCGGCTGCTCCACGTACTCTAAGTCATACGGCTCCATGGCGCGGATGGCCTTAATCGCCGTAGGCACACTCCACCCCTGGTTGGCATCGATGCGAATGCGTACGTCGGGCCCCACGGTTTCGCGTATGGCGGCAATGCTCGCCGCGTCCTGGTCTATGCTGCGCCCGACCTTCACTTTCAATGTGCGGAAGCCCCGCTCCACGTACGCCTTGGCCTTGGCGGCATTCCGTTCCGGCGTGTCAATGAAGAGATAGCCCATATACTCCACGGCGTCTCGGTAGCGGCCGCCCAGCAGGTCGGAAACGCTGGCGCCCCAATGTTTCGCTTTGATGTCCAGCAACGCCATTTCGATACCGGCGATAGCGTGATTGCCGGTGCGAAACCAGTGGATGACGTGCTCATCCATGCGGTGCAGCAGGAATTCGGTGCGCAGCGGGTCCTGGCCGATGAGCAGGGGCCGGAGCTCGGCATCGACGGCAGTACGGATGACAGGAATGTGCGGTCCGGCGCACTCTCCCAGACCTACAATGCCTGAGTCGGTCTCAATCTCTACAATGAGCGCCGGCGCCGTGCCCCGGGTGCCTCCCGACCACTTCACGGGTTCGCTGAGCGGCACGCGGACGGCGGTAGTCTTGATATCGGTTATCTTCATCGTGTGTCATTCTCTGAATTTAGGCTACTGGGCGAGAACCAATTGGTCGAACGGATTGGATTCCGCGGACTTGCCCTTCGACAGGCTCAGAGCCTGCCCCGCACCGCGATACGGGGGCGAACGGATGACGGCGACCGGCTCACGGCAAAGGGAAACCAGCCGCGACGTTCGACTTCACCTAGTGCGGAAAATGACCCTTGCCGTTCGTACAGAGGGCCACCCGTCCCGGTCGTGCCGAGCCTGCCTGCCCTGAGCCCGTCGCAGGGTCGAAGCACGATTCTCCGCGTCGAACTGCGTAGTCCGGAGCCTTTGGCGTACATTGACGAGTATCCCCGCACAGCCTACCATGATTCCCATCGACTTGTTGACGTGATGGCGCAGCCAAAACAGAAAGAAGCAATCGCAATGGCAACATTTGACGTGGTGCTAAAGGGAGGGCGGGTTCTCGACCCCGCGCAGGGTATTGACGCCACGCTGGATATCGGCACGAAGCACGGCCGCATTGCCGCCTTGGAAGAGTACCTCCCAGCCGACGACGCTGGGCTCGTGCTCGACGTCGCCGATCATTTCGTAACGCCGGGCCTCATTGACTTGCATACGCACATCTACTGGGGCGGCACCAATCTTGGCGTGTTGCCCGACCAGGCGTGCCTGCCCAGCGGCGTCACCACGGCAGTAGACGCGGGGAGCGCGGGCTGGGCGAACTTTCCCGGCTTCCGTCACTTCGTCATTGGGCAGTCCCGCACGCGGGCCTTCGCTTTCGTCAACATTTCGAGCATTGGCATTACTGATATGCGCGTGGGTGAAAACCTCAACCTTGCCTACTGCGGCGTTGAAGACGCAATCAAGGCCGTCGAAGCACATCGCGACGTGGCTCTCGGCGTGAAGGTGCGCGTTGCAGAGAAAATCTGCGGTCCCAATGGCTTGGAACCATTGCGCCGCGCGGCAGAAGTACGCGATGCAACCAACACGCGCATGATGGTGCACATTTCCGATTGCGAACAACCGGTGCAGGAGATTCTGGGCTACCTGAAACCGGGCGACATCATCACCCACTGCTTCACGGGGCGAGGAAAACTGATCTTGGACCAGCAGCGGGGCACGGTGCTGCCGGACGTGCGAGCCGCACAGCAGAACGGCATCACCTTCGACGTTGGCCATGGGCAAGGGAGTTTCTCTTTCGCGGTAGCGCGCGCGGCGTTGGCGGATGGCTTCCTGCCGGATACGCTTAGTACCGATCTCCACGCCTATTCGTCCCACTTCACAGCGCAGAGCCTGCCTGACGTGATGTCGAAATTCCTCTTCCTCGGCCGGGACGTTCCCGACGTGGTGGCGCGCACGACACAGAACGCCGCTGCTGCCATCGGCCGCGCCGATTCGTTGGGGCACCTGCGCGTTGGCGGCGGCGCTGATATTACGGTGCTGCGCCTTGAATCCGGGCCGTACCCCATGCGGGATGCCGAGAATAGTGAGTTCACCGGCGACCGGCGCCTCGCGGCAACCTATACGCTACGTGCCGGTGACGTGTACAACCAGGCCGGCCGGCCGGCACGCCGTTGGTACGGGCCGCGTCCCGAGGAGGGATAACATGGGCATCAGGCTAACGAATAGGGCGCTACTTGCACTGCTTGGTCACTCCGAGGGAGGCCGGAATCCAGAAATGATCGAGAAGTTCGGTTCCCGCACCGTACCAGTTACGGGGCAGGCTTTGCACCGGAATGACGATGCCGAGCTTTCTCAAATCGTCGGAAATAACGCGCCTTCTAAGACTATCTCCCGTCTGCGTTGGATCGCCGGACTTATGGCACTTACGCTTGCTCTTTTGCTGAGTGCGTGCGTTTTTGAGGAGGGAAGTGAATCGTTGCAGTCCGACGAAATGAGCGCCACTGCGTCGGCAACTCCGGCACCGGCGGCGCAGGCCACGCCTACGGCAGCGCCAACGTTGACAGGTGGGGAAGCAAGGCCGGACGCGCGTATTGCGGACATCCGGTTTGGGCAACATCCCGACTTCGAGCGCCTGGTGATCGATTTCGCTACCGACCAAGAGTCGGCAAGCGCTGTGCCGCATTGGCGAATCGAGAAGGCAGCGGGGGAGGGCGTGCTGCGGATTCATCTCCCTACTGCGACCGAGACTGCGTTCACCGACGCTCAACTGGCGGGAGAATACATGTGGTTCACGCAGGTTTACGTCGTCCGTGCGCCGGACCGCAGTTTGTTCGTGGATGTATTCATACCGGCTGCTTACCAGTTCCGCGTACAAGAGCTTCGCGACCCGCTGCGGCTGGTGATTGACGTGGTTCCCGGCGGCACGGAAATCTACATACTCCCTGCTACAGCCAAGGACACGGTGCTCATCGCGCCGCGACCCGGCGCAACCGTTCAAGGCACGCTGACGGTCAGCGGGTACTCACGGCACTTCGAGGCGAATAACGTCATTATCTTGCAGGATAGCGAGGGCAATGAATTGGCCCGTGCCATAGCCACTGCCACCGACTATATCGAGACGTGGGGACATTTCTCTTCACAACTAACGGTTCCGGCGCGCACGGGTACGGGGACTTTGCTCGTCGGCGACTTTGACGCACAGGATGGGTCATTCAAAGGCGTGACGATTCCGGTGCAGTTTGGCGGTTCATAGCCGGTTCGTTCTTGCTTTCACGGGCTAGGAAATGCCGGATGAAGACTCGGGCGCGCAACTGGCCGATCCGCCGGTAGTGCAGGTTTGCAACCTGCGCCCGCGGTCTTGAGGGAGGTGGATAGATTCCCGCTTTCGCGGGAATGACGAGTGAGTGCGCGCAAATCACGAGTGAGTTAACGGGTAGGACGGAGAGTGCGCGGGGATCACGTGAGAGTTCGCGGGGATGGCGAGCGTGTTCGCGAGAAGGACGAACGATCTCGCCGGGATAGCGAGGGTTTTGTCAGGCATGACGGCACTGTTTGCAGTCATGCTGGTAGAGTTCACAGGAGCGGCGGCAGCGAAGAGTTTCCGATTCCGCCGCGTGTGTCGAGAAAATGCCACAAATGAAAGAGGCGACGATGAGCGAAAATCACTGGTTCGATGACTTGCAGGATGAGGATTTCTTAAGTTGGGCGTCCACGTTCGAGGAGTTGGAGGAGAGCGGATGCGACACGGCGCTCTTCTGCATTGGCGCAATTGAGCAGCACTCCTACCACATGCCCCTCGGCACGGACTGGCTGCTCGGCCTTTCCGGCAGCCGCCTGCTGGCGCGAGAGCTCGCAAAGCGCGGACTGAAGGTCTATCTCTTGCCGCCGATACCTATCGGAACCTCCAGCGAGTTCCTCAACTACAAGGGCACCCTGAGCCTGAAGCCCAATACCGTAGCGTCAATTCTGCAAGACATTGCGGCCTGCCTCAAGCGCCAGGGCTTCAAGCGCATGATCGTTACCAGTTCCCACGGCGGGAACTGGATTCTCAAGCCGACTATTCGCGAGCTCAATATGTGGGACCCGGATTTCATGGTGATGTGGGGCGCGCCCGTCGGCGCGGGCGGTTCGGGTCCGGGCAAGGACCGGCACTCCGGCGAGAGCGAGACCTCACGGCTCATGTACGCCTACCCTGAATTGATGCGGACCGAGAAGGTGGTCGACTCTTCGCCCGACCTGGGCTCCGAATTCGTGGATATGATCCCGACCGAGTACTACACACCGAGCGGCGTCTGGGGTTTCCCCACCAAGGCCAACCGGGACGCCGGCGAAGAGCGCACAAAGCAAGGCGTGCAACGCCAAGCCGAATACATCATAGAAACTATTGAAAAGCTGGACGAAATGCGCCGCCAGCACGAGCAGGAGTAGCCAAAAAAACATCGAGACCGAACATTGACTGTTGACAACCTTGTGAAATCCACGCTACCTTGTTTAAGGTAACGTAGGCATTCTCAATTGAGCATTGACTCCCATGGCCCAGCGCTCCAAAGTCTCTAAAGCCGTAATCTTGGTTGCCGGTTTGGGCACCCGATTGCTCCCTGCCACCAAGTCTCAGCCCAAAGAAATGCTGCCGGTCGGACGCAAGCCGGTGGTGCAGTATGTGGTGGAGGAGATGGAGCAGGCCGGCATCAACCAGGTGCTTCTCGTTACCGGCCGCAAGAAAAGCTCTATCGAAGACCACTTCGATCGCGATCCCGATTTGGAAGAACGGCTCGGCAGCGATGACCTGGAATTGAGCGACAGGCTGCCGAATTTCGACACCTTGCTCCATATCTTCTATACGCGCCAGAGCCAGCAGACGGGACAAGCAGATGCCGTGCGTCTCGCCCAAGAGTTTGTCGGCGATGAGCCTTTCGTTGTGGCCTTTGGCGACACGATCATTCAGGGGGGCAATCTCTTGCGCCGCATGATCGAGAGCCACGAGCAGAGCGGCGCCGTTTGCACGGTCGCTGTGGAGCAAGTGGCGCCGGAGGATACCCATCGCTACGGCGTCGTGATGCCCAAAGACACCATCGGACGCGAGTTTGCCATCGAGGGCATTGTGGAGAAGCCGCCGCGCGGCACCGAGCCGAGCAACTATGCCGTGGTGCCCCGCTACGTGATGAATCGTGAGCTATTCGAAGCGATCCGGCTCACGTTGCCCGGCAAAGGCAACGAACTCTGGCTCGCAGACTCCATCGAGGTGCTCATCAAGCAGCAACAACTGGTGCGCTGCGTCGCGCTTGCACCCGAAGAGGTGCGGTACGACATTGGCAACTTCGAAACCTACTTCAAGGCGTTCATAGACTTCGCGCTCTCCGATGAAAAGTACGGCTACCTCGTGCGGCAGCACCTGCTGCGCAAAGCGGCTACGTTATGACACCGGCTGAAAATAGGGACACCGAGCAGGCAACCGTTGTCGCCTCTGCTCCCGGACGCTGCGGCATTATCGGCAACCCTACGGATATGTACGGCGGCAGTGTGCTGTCTTGCACGATTCCCCAGCGCGGTTACGTCTCAATTCATCCCGCAGACCGGCTTACACTTGAATCCGACCAAGGTGTGGTGACCGTCCGCACGCGTGACGATTTGCAGCAGCGGGGGGATCACTTCGACATCCTCCGCGCAGTGGTTGCCCAGCAGCAGTGTCTCGGCATGAAAGCCCACTTCAGGTGCTGGAGCGACGTGCCCATCGGCTCCGGCCTCTCAAGCTCCTCATCGTTGGTCGTTGCTGCGTTATACGCGCTCATGCGCTATCAAGGCCGCACGATGAACGAGTATCTCTTTGCGGAGACCGCCCGCGGTATCGAGCTCAACGAGATGGGCGTCATCTGCGGCTACCACGATTTCTATATGCCGGCGTTTGGCGGACTAAACTACATGGACTTCCGCGACAAAGAATTCTACCGGGAAGTGCACAGCGAACCCTATGCTTCCGTGGAGTCACTCGTGTCACACGTACCCGAGTTGCCTTTTGTGTTAGCTCACACCGGAATTGAGCACCATGCCGACGTTGTCCATAGACCCATTCGTGAACGTTGGCTGGAGGGCGAGCGCGAGGTGGTAAGAGCGTATGACGCCATTGCAGGCCTGGCGCGCGAGGGCAAGAAAGCTCTGCTGGAAAAGGACTGGGTGCGCCTGGGCAAACTAATGAATGAGAATCACGCAATTCAGCGTGATCTTGGCGGCTCCGGCGAAGAAAACGAGCGACTCATCAATGCCGCTTTGGATAACGGCGCGCTGGGAGCAAAACTGGCCGGAGCCGGCGACGGCGGCACGATCATCGCGCTGCACCCGGAGCCGGAGCAGCTCGGTACTCTACTCAGAAATGCCGGAGCCTCCCGCATCCTCGAAATGCGTCCCGTCCAAGGTGCCCGCCTTGAGGGTATTTCAGTAGATGATGAGTCCCAGATCGCCGGCTTCTTAGCAGGTCACGCCGAGTAAGCATCCCACGTCAACGCCGAATGAGCGGAAGGCGCTTTGTGTGGTAAGTGTCTGCGACACTTACCAGTTTGGGCTTGACTTTAGTGAAAACGCCAGGACCGGCTAGTTGTCCAGTTCTCCGTCAATGAGTTTTCTCGCGCACTGGTAGTACCAGTTTGTCATGGCCCTGGACCTGTACCTCATTAGCTCACATCCTGGGGCAGATGGCGGAGATGCCGAATTGTATCTCACGATTTTTCGGCAATCGAGGGATCGGGTAAGGTCGGCAAAGAAACCTGCGTACTTTTTGCCGCCAAAGAACTCTATAGTTCCTCCGAATTCTTCAGGAAGGTGGCATGCGTCGCTATAGCGGTCACGCTTTCCCCTCCTTTTCCACTTCTCGGCGTTCGGAGAAAACGTGATATCGTATTGAGGCGTTAGAAATGCGGCAGAAATCAATCCCCATCCAGCGGAGAGGATGAATACGCGGTCTAAGCCGCACCAATTCACCAACTCACGATAAATTGAATTGCTATAAAGCTTGTATGCAGGCAAGAGGCGGTTAGGATTGGCCCCTGTTCTCTCGTACTCCCGGTTGTATTCCTGCAATAGGTCTCTCCACGAAGCCCCGGAATCGGATATATCGTCAGGGCGCGCATAGACGTAATTCGCATCCATGGCGTCGACTGGCATTGCCCCAGGATTGGCTAGGAACCTAACCAGTTTGCCGTTGGCAAGCCTCATGGAACCGGCGTCGCTCCTCTTGCTGGCAGCGCACACGATGACGACTATCACGGACTTGTCCAGTCTGCCAGCAATGTTCACAGAGCGCTCCTTGTCATTGCTTTTCAAACCGAGACTTGGAAATCCCTCGTTAGTAATAGCCTCATTCTGCTCTAGGGAATGGGACTGCCTGCGGGCGAGCATATTCAAGACTTCGTTTCTAGATTTGCGAATCTCTTCAGCTTGCAGTTCTGCCGAGACCGCAATCAATAGCCGATACGACGAATCTAGCGCCCTGAGGGTGTCTTCGCT
The DNA here is from genome assembly GCA_965216245.1 of Chloroflexota bacterium. Lineage (GTDB taxonomy): Bacteria > Chloroflexota > UBA11872 > VXOZ01 > VXOZ01 > VXOZ01. The sequence continues at coordinate 1,850,547 of OZ244145.1, read as the reverse complement.
CGTGAAAGGCTCTTGATGCGCCCACTGGTTGCGGACTTCACGTAACTCAACCACCAAGCTGCGTTCGGAGCGACCAAGTGCGTTACGAAACACCTCGTTCCAACATTTCTCCATGACATTGAAGAGAGCCAAGGAATCCAGATGGCCAAATGGCTGTTGCCAATTGACCACCTTCACGCCCGGCATTTGCTGCAGTATCTGCTGGCTTTGTCCCTTGTAGTGCGCCCTGAACTCACGTTCCACAAACGGAGCAAGACCAGCCTTCAGCGCCTCCAGTGCTTTGCTAACCCGGTCCTGATTGGTTAAGGGCACTTCGTTTGTCCCTTTTCTACAGGTCCAGGTAGTCCTTGAGTTTTTGGCTGCGGGCCGGGTGGCGCAGTTTGCGCAGGGCCTTGGCTTCGATCTGGCGGATGCGCTCGCGAGTGACGCTGAATTCGCGACCCACTTCTTCCAGGGTACGGGTGCGGCCGTCTTCCAGACCGAACCGCAGCCGCAGCACCTTGCGCTCGCGATCGGAGAGCGAGTTGAGGACTGCTTCCACTTGTTCCCGCAACATCTGGTATGACGCCGCATCCGCCGGAGACATCGTCGCCTCATCGGGGATGAATTCGCCCAAGTGGCTGTCTTCTTCCTCACCGATGGGTGTTTCCAAACTCACCGGCTCCTGGGACACCTTGATGATCTCGCGCACCTTAGTCGACGGAATACCCATCTCTCCGCCAATCTCCTCCGAGGTCGGCTCGCGGCCCTTCTCTTGGACGAGGCGTCGGGAGATGCGCACCAATTTGTTGATCGTCTCCACCATATGCACGGGAATGCGAATTGTGCGCGCCTGGTCGGCGATGGAGCGTGTGATCGCTTGCCGAATCCACCAGGTCGCATAGGTGCTGAACTTAAAGCCCTTGCGGAAGTCGAATTTCTCCACTGCGCGAATGAGGCCGATGTTGCCTTCCTGGATCAAGTCCAGCAGCGACATGCCGCGACCCACATATTTCTTGGCCATGCTCACCACGAGACGCAGGTTCGCTTCAGTCAAGCGTTTGCGCGCCTCTATGCCGACAACAACCTCGCGCTCAAGACGCCGAATTGTCTCCAGGGGCATGCCGTCGCGGTTTTCCAGCCTCTCATCGGCGAAGAGTCGCTTCTCCATCTGCTTGGCCAACATTACTTCCTGCGCAGCGTTGAGTAGCGGGACGCGCCCAATCTCACGCAAATAGGTCCGCACCGGATCATCGAGCGTTCCGGCTTCATCATCTGTGCCTTTTGCTGCCTTGAGCGCCGCCCGCTCTAAGGCCACGATCTCAGGCATGCTCGGTGAAGAACGATCATCCTCCTCATCGTCGTCATCGTCAACCTCATTGGCTGGAAGTATTTTCAGTCCGAGGTCGGAAAACTGCGAAAAGAGTTCTTCAGCTTCCTCACTGCCCGCCTCGATATCCGGGAACGCCTCCAGCAGCTCTTCCTGCGTCAGGTGACCGCGCCGCTTGCCGCGATTCACGAGTTTGCGGATGTCTTCCTCGGTGATTTCCAGCTCGATCGGCTCGGCAGCCTCAGCCGGTGTTACCACGGCCTTGGCCGTAACCTTCTTTACTTTGCCCTTGACGGCGGTCTTGTTCCGGACAACGGTTTGAGTTGTATTCGCTGCCATCTTTCCTCCTTCACAGGTCTCCCTGTGCAAAGTGTGCCGGCTTCTATTCTCTGAGTCTTTGCTAAAGCATGACGTCTACGATGTTCGGATGAAGCTCGTTTGCTTTAGCGCGCGGTTGATTTGGCGCAGTTGTTCGCCGATCCGGCGAATCTCCTGCCGAATCTGCGATCCAAGCGCCTTATTTTCGTCGGCGTGTTCATTCGCTAGAAGAAGCTGCAGGTCTTCATACCCCTCCTGTACGTTGCGTCGCTTCAGCCGCAAGGCGGCCGCCACCACGGTTGGACGCAAATACTCTTCATCGATATGCGGCTCATTGCTCCGGTCCCGGCGCAGTCCGTCGAGCAGCCGGAGCATAGTCTCATCCCCCAACTCCTCTAGAGAGGCAGAGCCACTTCCTTGCCCTGCTTCCATGTGCTCGTATACTTGCCTATGGAGTGAATGGCGAAAGTCCTCAGCGTCTATCACCTCTGCCGCCAGATGGTGTGCCTCGGGATGCATAAACAGCAATCCTAGCAGGTACTGCTCGAATCTGTCTGCCGGCGGCTCTTGCCCATTGGTGGCAGTCCGGTCCTCGCCATTTTGCCGCGTAGGCGCCGGCGAACGTCGCGTCGGACGGCGCGTGTGCATGAGGTTCATCAAGACTTCGCTCTGAATGCCCAAGTCGAGCACCTGCGTCAGGCGCTTGAGATACTGCTGCCGTGCCACAGGATCGCCAATATCGTTGATGAGCGGGGCCAAAGCTTGCACGGCCGCGCGCTTGCCCTGCGTGCTGCTGAGGTCATGCTCTTGCGCGATGAGCCGAAACGCATAGTCCACGAAAGGCACCGCATTGTTGACACATTTCTGCCACGCGGCACTATCCTCGCGCAGCAAATCGTCCGGGTCTCTTCCCTCCGGCAACACGGCAATGCGAATATCCGCTTCCAGCGTGCTTTCAAGGCGCATGACGTCGCCGACAGAAACTCGTGTGTCCACCCGATCGAAGGTCCGGCGCGCTACCTCTAGTCCCCGCATGGTGGCGGCACTACCGGCAGCGTCGGGATCGAGCGCCAAGACGAGGTTCGTGGTAAGGCTCTTGACGGCTTGCACGTGCTTCTCCGTCAGGGCGGTACCCATGCTCGCGACGACGTTCGTCTCGCCGTGCTGATGCGCCATCATAACGTCCGTGTAGCCCTCCACAATGATGCACTGCTTCCGTTCGCGGATGGACTGCTGTGCGAGGTCCAGACCGTAGAGTAGACCGCTCTTATCGAAGATCGGCGTCTGGGCCGTATTCAGGTACTTCGGCTGAATCTCGGCACTCAGCGTGCGCGCGCCAAAGCCACAAAATCGGCCGCGCGCGTCCCGAATGGGAAACATGATCCGCCCGCGAAACCGGTCGTACGGCCCGCGATTGCCCTGAGTGAGCAGTCCGGCTTGCATTAGGTCCTCAGGTGAATAGCCAAGCTGGCCCAAGTGCGAGCGCACGGTATCGAAGCGGTTAGGAGCATACCCCAACATGAAGCGTGCGATAGTATCTCTGTCTAGGCCGCGCGCTGCCAGGTATTCTCGCGCTCGCGCCGCTTCCGGCGACTCGTTGAGCAGGCGTTGAAAGAGCTCCGCTGCTTCCACGTTGATCTGCGCGAGTACCTGATTGCGGCTCCGCTTGACTTCATCTTGGCGCGAAAGGGCTATGCCGGCCTCACGCGCAAGCGATTCCACTGCCTGGACGAAAGTGGCTTTCTCGCGCTCCATGACGAATGAGATCACGTCGCCGCCCCGGCCGCAGCCAAAGCAACGCCACGTGCCGCGCTCGGGGAAAACGAAGAACGAGGGCGTCTTTTCCTCGTGAAAAGGGCATAGTCCCTTAAGGTAGCGGCCGCTGGGCTGCAGCCGCACCGCCGCGCTCACCACGTCCACCAAGGGAACTTGCGCTTTTACATCCTCGACAGGCAACGCCATACGAGTGTGGTTACCTTCCTCACATTCCCTATGCGGGGGCTCAGGATCGAACCATGGGCAACACCACCCCGATCCTGAGAATTCTGGACCTCTTGCATTGCCGTCCGCGTGTTGCGCAAATCCTAGTATTGCGGAAGCCCGCCAGCCTAACGGCGTTTCTAGAACCACCCTTTGTTCGCGCCTGCAAACGCCTAGGCTGAAAGTCACGCGCGGGAGGCATACTGCGTCCAGTATACCATACAATGTATGGAATTGGGAATGTCAAGATGTTAATTCCATCTTTTTAACGAGCCCTTTCTCAAGAGAGCGAAAACCTGTGTCTATCAGTCATCCTGCCTAGCGGTTGGGCCGTAACCAGCACATTCATGAATACGGCTGTTGTCACTCACACAATCTACAATGCAGATATCACTATTTGCCCCACCCTACACCGAAAACTATCCTTCTCTTGTCCTAACTGCCAGTGCCGCGGCTATGATATGCTCACACTGAACAGTAGCAGCGCACAAGCAATGCATATCACGCCTGGTCCGATGCCGGGGCGTTTATTGGGGTGCGAACCCTAGAGGAGTGCAGTAAGGCCATGATTACGCTGGGTGTGATTGGGTGCGGCAATATGGCGCGGAGCCACATGCATAATGCGGTGGCACTAGACGGCATTCGTTTGCACGGCTTTGCTGACGTTCGCGTGGATGCCGCTACCGCGTTTCTCAACGAATTCGGCGGGGCCTACGCCACGACGGACCCAAACCGGGTGCTGCACGACGACGCCATCGACGCCGTGCTCATTGCCACGAATCACGATACCCACGTCACTTTCGGTGTGGCGGCGGCACAGGCAGGCAAGCACATCCTCATGGAAAAGCCCATGTCCATGACGGTACCCCAGTGCGACGCGGTGGTGGAAGCCGTGGAAAAGGCCGGGGTGCGCCTGATGACGGGCTTCAAGCTGCGCTTTGCGCCCCTCGTCCAGGAGGCCAGGCGGCTGGTGCCGGAGCCGTTTCTACTCGTGGGGCAGATGATGTGTAACCGCTGGCCCGATACGCTTTGGGCGGTCGATCCGATTAAGGGCGGCGGCAATATCCTCTCTCAGGGTTGCCATACCTTCGACCTCATTTGCTACCTGGCCGGCGCGGAACCGGTGGAGGTCTTCGCCGTTGGAGGCAACTATACCCACGCGGACAAGACCTATCCTGACAATATGGCCGGCGTAATACGCTTTGCGAACGGTGCTGCGGCCAATGTCACCCAGGGCGACGCGGCGGATACGAGCCTGGTTTCCAAGTTCTTCTTCCAGGTCTTGGCCGACGGCATCAGCGTGCAACTCTACGACCGCCTCCACCGCGCGACGGTCTCCGGTCCGCAGTCCGGCGGCATCGAGGCGCTCCAGGCGCCGGACAACGAAGACCCGGAAGGACTCCACCAGGAGCTTGCTGAGTTCGCCGACTGCTTGCAGACCGGCGCGCCCTGGCGCATTGGCGCCGACCACCACGCCGGACGCCGCGCCACCGCCCTGGCGCACGCCTTCTTCAAGTCCATAGAGACCGGACGGCCGCAGGAACTTGCGCTGTAGTCGTTGCATACCGATCCTGAAAGCATTGATACCGCCACAGTGTAGAGCGTTTCCATACGGGAAAGGAAGCGAGGGCCGGAAGCGGCTAGAAGTGAAAGCCATAGCTGGCGACAAGAACAAAGAGCGTTTAGTGATGCAGATGTAGCATAGGGCAGAAAGGTAAGAAGTTTATGCCGATTGACTTTCATCAACACATCATGGTGCCGACGGAATACGACGCCGGCAATCCGCGCACTGGCGAGCACATCGTTGCGCACATTAATGCGCACGGCGGCGGCAAGGCAGTGGTGCTGCCCATCGATGAGGGCAACAGCACCGCTATGTCGAAAGAGAACTGGGGTAAGCGTCAGTCGGCCATGCGCACGGACTACGCGCTGCAGGCCTATGCCCGCTTTCCGGATGTCGTGATCCCATTCTGCCACGTAGACCCTTTGCACCCTGACGTTTTGAACGAAATTCACCGTTACCACGAAGCGGGCTGCATGGGTTTCGGCGAACATAAGGTGCGGCTACCGGTAGACCACCCGGACAGCATGGATATCTACGAGCTTTGCGGCAAGCTGGGATGGGTGGTGCTCCTCCACTTCGAGTACCGCAATTACAACTACAACTTCGAGCAGTTCGACCAGGTGCTGGAAGCCTTTCCGGACACTATCTTCGTGGCGCACGCGCAGGCGTGGTGGGCGAACGTGAGCGCCGAGGTGCCCCGTGATTGGCGCGCCGAGGGCTACACGAGCTACCCGCCGGGTCCGGTGGTGCGCGGCGGCCTTAGCGACCAATGGCTGTCAAAGTATCCTAACCTCTATGGGGACATGTCAGCCGGTTCCGGTCTCAATGCGATTTCCCGCGACCCGGAGTTCGGCGCAGAGTTCGTGAATCGCCACTGGAATCAGCTCCTCTGGGCCACCGACTGCCACTGCCTGGACGGCAAAGGCAACTGGGAAGGCGTGAGGCCGCGTCCATGCTTTGCTTCGCAAACCCTGCCCTTACTCAAAGAGTATTGCGACTCGGAAGAGAAATACCACGCGATCACGCAAGGCAACGCCGAGCGCGTGCTGGGACTCTAGGCAATGAGAATTGGGTCTGTCGCGTAGGCTGGTCGATGCTTCTGTGCTGCTATGCGCTCCGCTCGCCGGAAAGCTGGGCGAGTGCGCGCACTTCGAGCACGAGTTCGCTGCCAAGGATTCGCAGTGCCCGGTTTATGCTGTCTGTGTCTGTGCTCTGTCGCGGGTCGAGCAATCGGCAAACCGCTTCCTGATCCACACCAAGGACTCCCGTGAGCGAATCTAGGGGGAGTCCGCTTTGCCGGCACGCGATTGTGAGCGCAGCCTTTGCAGCAACTTTGGCAGGAACAGCGACGTAGTGCTCGTCGCCAACCTGTGCGCTAGGTTCTGGAATCACTTCGTCATCATCAATCCGTCCGGCGATCGCTTCAGCAAGCGCATCTTGGGCCTCAACGAACGCCTCGGCTTCGTCACTACCGGCTGTCCGACATTCCGGTAAATCACGGAAAGAGACGACGACCTCGTCCTCGCTTACACGTTGCAGGAGTGCGGGATAGAAAAACCGCATTTTGTCTTTTCTGAATCCTCATAAGTGTCCTGGGAGACGAATACGAATTCCACAGATAAGATAGACCCGACCGTACCTCGACAGGGTCAGCACGAACGGGTCTTTCCTACACATATACGCCCAACTCAACTTCAACAACGCTGGTAATGCACCAGCCGAACGATCAAAAGGATTTCGAAGGGCAATGTGGCTGTCTACGCTAATTTTCCCGGAGCCTGTTACTTCTCTCGCACGATGGTGAAGTCAATCTCCAGGCGAATCTCATCGGTCACGCTCAACACCACGGCCACGCGCGGTTTGGTCAAGCCGAATTGCTCGAAGGTGATAGTCGTCTTGGCGGTGCCAGTTGACTCGCCGGCTCCGACCTGAATGACCGTCTCCCAGGTCACCTCGCTGGTCTGCTCTTGGATAGTGAAGTCGCCCACCATCTGCACCGTCACTTCGCCGGACGTCGGCAGCGGCCAGGGCAGTCCCTGAATCTCTTTCAACACGAACGTAGCATTGGGATACTGGTCCGTCTGCAGGGTGTTGCGCTTGACATAGCTGTCGCGCCGGGACGAGTCGCTGGACAGACCGGCCAGTCCTACAACTATCTGCGAATCCTCGCTCACCACGTTACCCTCTGCATCCAGCACGATTGTGCCGGTAACGTCCATGGTCTCGCCGATGGCGTCACTGGGCGAGGTCACACTCGCGAGTTGCTCGCGAATCAGGTAGCGGGCAGTGGAGCGCGCCGGATCGATGGTAAAGACAATATTGGCTGGAGTGCTGCTATCTTTTTGCTCTGGTGCTTGAGTTGCCGCTGGCTCCGCCGTCGCCGCCGGGGCTTCGGTCGCCGCTGGCGCTACAGTGGATTCCACCTCCGGCTCGTCCCCGCCGCACGCCGTCAAGCCGAGAATTAGAGCAATTACGAATACGAGTACAAAGAATCTCCGCATGCCTGACTCCTTATGCTTCTCTCATTACCTGATGTCATGATCCCCCTCAATTATAAGCGCTCAGACTTAGGACTGCCTGAGAAATCGTCCGATGTGCATGTCTATCTGCATCGCTTTGCAAAAGCAGGAAAGCGCTCGGTACAGGTGGTATTTGCCGGCGCGCATTGGTACGATATGACGTAGCATTCTTGTGATAGTAATGGCATTAAAGCGGTCACATAGCTAAAGAAGGAGCATTGGCCAGTGATGAGTCCAGTGGAACTGCGCGAACGTCTGCGCACCGTGATCCCGTTTCCCGTAACCCCGTTTAATGATGATTATTCCCTAGATCTCGACGGCCTGCGCCGCAACATAGACTTCCTGGCGCGTGAAGGTTCTCCGGCCGTGTTGGCGGCGGGCGGCACCGGTGAGTTCTTCTCGCTGACGTTTACCGAGTGGCAGGACGTGGTCGCCGCGACCGTCGAGGCGGCAGACGGCCGCTGTCTCATGCTGGCGGGTGTGGGCGTCAGTCCGGCGGTGGGCGCGGAGATGGCGCAGTTCGCCGAGAGCGCCGGCGTGGACGGCCTCCTCATTATGCCGCCCTACTACGGGCAGGCGAGCGACGACGGCTTCTACGAGTATTACAAGGCAATCGCGGACGCCACCAGCCTGGGCGTCTTCCCCTACGCGCGCGACCACGCCAAACTCAGCCCGGACTTGGTCGACCGTCTCGCGGATATTCCCAATATCGTGGCCTTCAAGGACGGCCAGGGCGACGTGCGCATGTTCCAGCGCATCCGCTCCCACGTGGGCGATAGGCTGCTCTGGCTGGCGGGCGTAGGCGACGACCTGCTGCACGCCTACTTTGCGGCCGGCGCGGAGGGCTACACCTCCAGCAACGCCAACTATAATCCAAAATCCGCAATTGAGGCGCTCGATCTGGCGCGCGCGGGCCGGTTCAGCGAGCTCCAGGCGAAAATCGAGCGCGAGACCCTGCCGATCTACAACATCCGCTATAAGGTGCGCGGCTACGAGGTCACCGTGATGAAAGAGGTGATGATGGCCATCGGCCTGGCCGGCGGCCCCGTCCGCCCGCCGCTCGCCGAGCTGGCGCCCGAGGACAAAGCCGCAGTGCACGCGGCAGTAGCCCAGATCGGGCTGCGGGAGATGGTCAGCGCATAAGTAAGATTCTCCATGTATCTATCAATAGTATGCCGGCTGCTGTAACCGGAAACATGCAGTCGGCATTCTTATACCACTTAGGTTTTCTCGAGAGACTTCGCAATGAGTTCCGATGAACCCTGTAACTACCAATTGCCAGAGCACTTACATGATGATCGCCTAGAAGGACAAGAGTTGGGCTGTCATGAGCCTCGCATCGATGGTTGGCATTACAAAGGTGGGCCCTATTGCCTATTCCACGTCCAAGATCCCGCTTCAAGTGAAAAGGAAATTGAAGCATTCACCGAAGCACTCGAACGTAAGCGCGACGCAAACTACAGAGGCTTTGTGTTCCCTAAAGGGATTTCTGCTCGCAACTTGCGGTTGGAGAATGCGGACTTTACGGGTGCGCACTTCTCGGGCGATGTTGACTTCTCAGACTTAGAATTCGAAGGCCCGACGTATTTCGACGAGATTGAGTTTGACAGAAGTGCGATCTTCAAAGGAACTGAGTTTCGCGGAAACGTCAGTTTCATTAAGGCTAAGTTTGGTGGAGGTGTAGATTTCAGGGAAGCGTCCTTTATCAGAAGTGAACGAATTGAGGAAAATCTTGACGAACTGTGGGACTCTGTGATTGGAGCAATCAGCTTCTTCGGCGCTCAGTTTGAAAGCCACGCAAATTTTAGGGACTCAACTTTCGAAGTTACATCCAGGTTTTCAAATGCGCATTTCAAGGGTCCTGTCAGCTTTAGAAGAGTAGAGTTCTGCGAGCATTCTAGTGCCGAGTTTTCAGGCACGACATTTAGTCACAACTGTTACTTTGTTGAAGTTGAAAGCAGCTCCACGATTACATTTACAGAATGTCTGTTTAGTGAAGAGGCGGACTTTCGCAACGCCACCCTTCTGGGTGCAACGAGGTTCATTCGGGCAAACTTTGCGCGCTTGGCACGTTTTGGCGGTTCCCCCACAAGAGAAAGTAAAAGAATAAGTCTGAATGTCTGCTTTTGGGAAACAAACATGGAACGCGTTTCGTTTCGCAATGCAGACCTCAGAAATGTCTCTTTCTATTATTGTTACAGCTTGGACAAAGTTGAACTCATTGCCTGTCTTTGGAACAAAGCATTCAACCGACAACGTGTGCTCTATGATGAATTGGCGTTGCGCGGATGCAAGCCAAATTGGGGTACAGAGGGAATTGACGCAGAGTCAGAAGTGATCGCGGGAAGTAACGTTTCAACGGATGGCCAATCGGCAGTTAGCGGTGGAGTTCCAAGAGAAGACGAGTGGGAACGATTAGAGAACACTTACCGGGATTTAAGGAGAAACTTTGAGGACCGTAGAGACTATGCCGGAGCTAGCGAGTTCTATGTTGGCGAAATGGAAATGCGACGCCTTCCTAAGCCAAGAGGCAAACGGGAGATTCTCTCTCTGGAGGCTCTCTATTTTCACCTATCTAACTACGGAGAAAACTGGTGGAAGCCCCTTGTATTCCTCTCGCTCCTATTGGGGATAACCACCCTTGTATACGCAAGCTGGCCGCCCAGTCTTAATGTGCTTGGGCTATCTCTCCTACATAGTCTTAGCGTGCTAACGCTCTTGCGAGTGTCTATACTTGACCTTTCGCACTGGACGCAGCAGCTTATGGCCATACTACAACTGGTGCTTAGCCCAATTCTCATCACCCTAAGCCTGCTTGCCATACGACGCAAACTCAAGCGCTAATCTCGTTCCAGGCGGTAGATCGTTACCCGGTCGTTGCGGTAGACGGGCGTGATCCCAAATTCGCCCAACAGCTCGAATTTCCCCAGGCCGGGGCCCGTGTAATAGGCGCGTTCCAAGTCCCCCAGATAGATGTAGTCCACGCCGTACTGCCGTAGGAGCTTCAGCGCCAGGTCAAAGTCCGCGGTCTCATATATGGTTTGGACGTCCAGCCTGCGTTGTTCGATCATGGGGCGGTACTCCCAGCGCTGGAGCCACTGGTGAGAATCCCAACCCAGCACCGTGGGCAGGCCGGTGTGGATGGATACGCGCGCGCCCCAGCGGAAATACGGGATAGTCGCTTCCAGCATCGTGGGCGTGCCTTCAACATTGTCTTGCAGCCAGTAAATCGCCTCCAGGTCCCACTTCAGCGGGATTTCGCGGTCCTGATCGACAATCACGGCCTGTTCCATGAACGCCGCGCCATCCAACGTCACGAGGTCCGGCGCCAACCGGTGCTGGGCACGGCTGGGTATGGCCGAAAGCGGGTAGATAAGCGCCAACAGAACGAGCAGCCCGCCGAGAGGCAGGATGAAACGCCGCAAGCTTACCTGCTGCCAAAGAAACGGTAAGGTCGCGGCGGCTACTAACGCCAGCAGGTTCCAAGACTGCAGATAGAACTTAAAGACGGTATTCATGCGTCCCACGTCTCCATCTATGGCGAAGAACTCTGGAAAGATTCCCAGAAGCGCCGCCAACGCGACCATACCGGCCAGCAAGCGGGTGGGACGCTTCGCTTGGGGAAGCAGCGCCACCAGCAGCGCCAGCACGAGGCTGATCTGAAGCAAGAGCACGATGGGCCGCTGCCACAGTACACTGGCTACCGCAATCTGCAGCACGATCAAAATGCCCACAAGCCGGATATCGAACGCGGTGCGCCAGCGGAACAGCTCGCGCAGCAGGAACAGCGCGACAAAGAAGAGCAGCACGCCGTGAATTACGAGGTACTGCCAGAGCGGAGTTTGGAAATCGGTAGTGTGCACGCCGAGGAAGAACGACTGGTAATGGTCGAGGTATGGGGCAAAGGCTATGCGTCCGATAAGAAAGAGCCCGATAGCCGCCGTGCCGACGCGCACCCCCGCCGGAATCTCCAGGCGGAAAAGGCCGCGGCGCTCGACCAGCACCACCGCGCCGCCGAGGAGCAAGGCGTAGGTAGGGTAGTCCCACGTGTTGGCGGTGCGCAGAAAACCCAGCACAAAACCGGCAAGAAGCAAGAGCGGCAACGTGGGAAACCGCAGGAGCGGACGCAGCCACACGAGCACGGCGGCTCCGGATGCTTGCGCTTCGTCAGCGTCGTTATTGCGGTAGCTCAAGACAAACGTTAAGGCAAGCACCGGCAATACCATGGTGAACGGCAGCGCCAGCACGTGGGGGTGCAGATCGCCGTACAAGAAGCTGAAGAAGGGGAATTCATGAATGGCGCCCTCGATCAGGCGCGTGCTATGCCAGTAGTCGAAGCCGGGCGGCGGCTCCCCGCGCAGGATGTTGCCCAAAGTTTCCCCGAGCCACGCGCCGCCGGCGGGCAAGCGATCGGGTGCCGCATTCGCCGTTAGCCGCAAGAACCATTGCATCGCGGCATCCAAGTTGCCGAGGAGCGTAACGAAGACGACACCGCCAAGCCCCGCGAGTAGCCGCATATTGCGGTTTGCTTTTCGCCACACCGTACTCCCAAATGTATAGACATTCGCCGCGAGCAAGGCGGCTACCAGCGGCACCACCAGGTTGTAGGCCACCGACGGCACGATGCCGAGCCACCGGATCAGCGTGCTGAACACCTGATGCCCCATGTAGTAGTAGTTGATGTAACCGCCCGCAAACCAGGGGTCATAGGGCGGGTACCCGCCGGCTTTGATGAGGGCGTTCATGTTGGCGAAGTCCATGGGCTTCTCGCCGCCATACCATTGATGCCAGAGATCGGGATTTGTCAGGCGCACCCAGAGGAAGAATACAAAGGCGCCGGTGAAGACTACTTCGCTGATGACGACTTCCGCTCGCTGCTGTTTCAAGAAATGCACGAATCGCTGCCACGTGCGGCTTAGAATCCAGGCACTGACCGCTGCTAGCAGGGCGATAGCAAGCCAGGTGCTGGCGCGGCCGGCCGTGAGCACGCCGCTGCTACCCAACAGCCAAGGTATATACGCGAGCAAAAGTAGCCCGATACTCTTCGCCAGCAGATAGCCGCGGTCGGGAGTCATGGGCAGAATGCGCCACAGCAACGGCCACGTTATCCAGCCCAGGAGCAGAGTAGCCAGCCACCACACAAGCCACGGCACGGCGTTCACGATGCTGTTGCGGTTGAAGTAGTCCGACCACGTGCCGGCCTCTCTAAGACCCTCGCGCTGCGCTGCAGTAAGCAGGAGTCCGTTATAGGTCAGTTGCCCCGGTGTGAGCGCTTGGGGCAGCGTCGTGAGGTGCGGCGCAAGCATTGTGCGCACACGTGCCGGATCAAAGCTGTCGGTCTTTACGAACAAGTGGACCGTGGGGTGGTCGAATACGATGAATTGCTCCTCCGCCGCGCTATCGTCGATCTCCCAACCGAACAGGCGAGGGAAGTGGGTGAACGTCCTTACGGGGGAGAAGCCGAGTGTGCCCGCAAAGAGGTGACGATAGTACTCCGCTGTCATGGGATAGCGCGCGGGAAGCTGCCGAATAACGCCGTGGGTACGGTTACTGCTAACGACGATGTAGTCGGCCTGAATCAGCCCCTGTATCATCTGCTCCAGTTTCTCGCGCGTATCCGGGGCGAAAACGGGGAGTTGGACGTATTGGAAGCGCTCCGGAGCGCGGTCTTGATCGGGAAGCCGCAGCGGAAGCGCATCATCCCAGTGTTCCTCCGCGAGCACCGCGCCCGCCGGTACCTCCTGGTATATCCATTCACTAGCCCGCACCCGCGCCACCGGCTCGGCGTAGATGCGCGAATACGCCAAGGCCCATGCAAACGTGCCTAGCAGGACGACGGCTGCAAAGCCCAGTCCGGCATAGGGCAGCCAGCGTGGGCGAGGTCTATGCCCGCCCGGTATCAAGTGCGGAGCAAGCACGCCACGAAAATAACGTGACTGTCGTCCAATGCGCCGCAGCCAGGCGTGGACATTCCCCTGGGAAAGTTGGTAAACGAACCAACACAGAAACACCCCGCCTAGTACGGCAAAAGCCGGGTAGATTGGCAGGAAGTAGCGACCGGGTCTGGCGAATTGGGCCGCTTGGTATCCGAAATGCACAACCACCCACACCACGACAGGCGCGAAAACCAGGTTGCCGTGCCGCACGATGCGCCAGATGCCCCAGAGCAGCCCCAGCCACGCGATTATCGCTAGCGCCCACCCCATCTCCCAGCGAAACATCTGTTCGATAGGAAACAACGCGTAATTGGTGGCAGACCAGCTATACGACGGCGGAAAGTCCGCAGTGCCCCCGGCCAGATAGCGCAGGGTTTCGATGTCCTGGGTATAACGGGGATTGAGCCGTGGATCCCATAGGGACCCGGATGCAAAGACATACGGCAAGAAGAGGCGCAGGGCGACATATACAATCGCTCCTCCGAGAAGCACGCGGCTGCCAAAACGCACGAGCAGGCGGAAGGTGATCGCCAGGGCCGGCGGTCGCGTCTCCCGCCAGGCGCGCAGCAAGAATGCAACGCCGACGGCCACTGCCAGCGTCGCCACGCCGAGCTTGCTTGCCAGGGCCATGCCGGCAATGACGCCAACGCCGACGAGATTGTACCAGCGGCCTTCTTCCTGCCATCGGAGCGCCCACCAGAGCGCAAACGTAGCAAAAAACGTAACCCAGGCATCCATGGTGTAGAAGTGCGCCTGCTGGATCGCTTGCACCGCGCACGCATAGAGTACGGCGGCCAATGCACCGGCCCAAAGCCCGCCGAGCCGGCGCGCTATGAGAAAGACAAGCAGGATAGTAAGCGTGTCCAGCAGGGCCGTTACGAAGCGGCCGACGAGGTGAATCCCGTCGTAGGCTTCCTTGTCCACAATGCCGGCTGCGGCCTTCGTGACGAACATTGGCAGCGTGCCGTAGACGAATGAACCGATGCCCTGGTTGTAGGGATTGAGCGGTGAGGTCTCCGTGTCGAAGTACTGCGCGATGGATTCCGGCCACTGGATTTGCGCCGTCGTGATGGTGATGTGGCGTTCATCCGGGTGTAGGTGCGTGCCGGCATCCCAGTCCAGGCCGGTGAACCGAAACCACGCCCCCACTAGCAACGCCAAGGCGAGAAGCAGCCACGCGCCGTGCTGCCAGACCACGTATAGTCCCAACGCAAATGCGTATTGAGCCAGCTTGCGAATTGAAGGGCGCTCGCGCCTGGGCGTTGCTTCTGAAGTTTCCGTGCGAATCATTCCACTATTGGCTCTCGGCGTTACGACGGGGCTGCGGCGTCCAGCTCGAAAGCACGGTCATCTTGGACGATCCGGTTCGTGCGATAGAGCTCCTCGTGCAAGTCTACGGTGCGCTCGTAGTTGAAAACCCGGGTTATCTCTTCGCGCGACTTTGCATGCCGGGTGGGATCTTCCAGCACTGAAAGTAGAGACTCCGCCAGCAGAGCGCCATCACCAGGCGGCACAATACGGCCCATGCCTGTGAGGCGCACCGCTTGACGACAGCCGGGGATGTCAGAAGCGACGACGGGAGTGCCGCAGAGCATGGATTCGACTTGCACGATGCCGAACGACTCCATTGGATTGATGCTCGGCAACGCAAGGACGTCGCACGCCGCATAGAAGCTGGCAAGTGCTTTCCCTTCCAGATGCCCCAAAAGCACGACGCGATTCCCAAATGCGTCAAGTCGCGGACGCAGCCGCGCATAGTAGTTCTCGCCAACAACGTTGCGGTATTCTCCCGCAAGCGCCAAGCGCACGTGAGGCATGCGGCGCTGTATGGCATCCAAAGCATCGAATAGCACGTGGAGCCCCTTCTGCTCGGCGAATCGTCCCGCAAACCCGATGAGCGCGCCCTCGAAGCCATGCTCCCGACGGAAGGCGGCCACATCAGAGGGCGACGCTGCGGCAACTTCCACCGGCGGGTGAATGACTACCGCTCTTTCGAGGAATCCGGACAGGAGGTAGGAGTGTTGGGCAAAGTCCCAGGTATAGGAACACAGCCAATCCGCACGGCCCGCCGCGAAACGCTGCATCACGTTGACTGCTGTGCCTGCGAGTCGATTCATGATACCCGCGGGCAGATGGAGATCAGTATGCACTGTGAGAATCAGCGGTCTGCGGCCCCGATTCATCATGGCCGCATAGGCTGCCTCAAAGAAGGGGAGGTGGACGTGCACAACGTCGTGTGCCTCGAGGTACCGGCGCAGCACCCTGAAGAACGCGGGCATCACCGGCCCTTTGCTAACGGTAAAAAGCACCGGCAAACGGATGACGTGAACTCCCTCCAGCCACTCTTCCTCACTCAATGCGGGATTGTGGCGGGACGTCAGCACCGTGACCGCATGGCCGCGCTGAACCAGCCCCCGCGCGACGCGGTGCATGTAAGCGGTAATCCCGCTGCTGTGCGGAAGATAGTAGGTTGTGAGATAAAGTATTCGCATGGTGTTCTGTCTACGTGCGTACCCTCCAGAATGTGTTCTAGAGGGAAAGTCGCCAACTCACGGCATGAATAGTTGTCAATCGACCCCAGGGTGCGCGTGCTCGTCTGGCGTTCGGCAACCTAGGGAGAGATCATGAACGACATAGGATAGACTATTACCGGCAGACTGCACGTATGCTACTACTATTGTAGGCGCGACGCTACGCTGTAAACCAGCCGGAGCGAGGGATGCCGCAAGACGAATACCTACTCTATGCTTGAGCTCAGCGCGTTCGCTGCAGACAATCGCTCACTCAATGCATAGCTCATGCCAAAGCAGTCACTTGCAAGCCAGCATCTGAAGCTAGCAAATCTTGAATACTACATTTGACAGCAACATAGCCGCTCTCTTGGCACATGAACTCGATCCGGCGTTTGCCGCAAGAGCTGCGCTGATCCTGCGCCACGTTCAGCCTGCCGGCGCCGGCCGAATTCTCGACGTGGGCTGCGGTCGCGGTTACTACGCCAGAGCAATTGCCGCACTCTATCCCCAGGCAGCCGTGGTCGGCGTGGACTTTAGCCGTGACTACCTCACCGCAGCCGTAGAGCACACACGCGGCATGGCCGTGCAGTTTGCGCGTGCAGACGCTCGATCGCTCCCCTTTGCGTCAGGCGAATTCGACGCGATTGTATGCTCCGAAGTCCTGGAGCATATCGTGGAAGACGGTACTGTGCTTATGGAACTGAGTCGCGTGCTCCGCGAAGGAGGGTCGCTTCTCATATCAGTCCCCAACCGGCAGTACCCATTCATGTGGGACCCGCTCAATTGGGTGTTAGAGCATGTTTTCGGTACGCACGTGCCGGCACACATCTGGTGGCTTGCCGGCATCTGGGCGGATCACGTGCGCCTCTATACAGCGCCAGAGCTAACCGGCCGTGTGCGCGCTGCCGGATTTGCGCTCGAAAACCTGTGGTTAACTACGCCGCGCTGCCTGCCGTTCGCCCACTTCTTGCTCTATGGGATCGGCAAGAACATCATCGAACGAGGATTCTTGCCCTCATGCAACCGGTTTGATCAGGAGCAAGGCAACTCTCGCTTGCTTCGGTGGGCACGAAGTCTGCTGTATGCATTTGACGACCCGCCAAACGCGCGTACCGACGAAACTTCCTCGGTGGGTATCGTCCTCAAAGCCCGTAAGCAAGAATGCGCCGCCAAAATAGCTCAGGATTGACCGCCCATTGCGTAGACTGATGACTCAGCGCAATCTTGGCTGCTCCTACTAGAGTGACGCGCGCTCTGTGACTATCCTCCAAAGCGAGCAGTGTAGAAGAGTGCGACCTCGCCTAGAATCACGGCGCAGACGAAGCAGCAACATCAGGGGCGATCTGCCGTTCACGATAGGTGCCGACTTCCAGAACCCCAAAGCGCTTCAGCAAAGTGAATTCCAGTTCCACGCCGCCGTGGCGGGGTGTTGTCCAGCGCATGAGATAAGTGCCCTCTTCGAGGACGCCCTGCCATGTGGCGATTGTAGTCTCCTCGCCCGCCGCGAGCCGTTCGACCGGTACTTGCGCAAACCGCGCCAGTAACTGTTCCGAGCCATTGAACACTTCGCCGCGCCCGTCAATGTCCTCCTCATGAGTATAGAGCCGATCACTGACGTTCCGCACCACAACTGTAATCGCCGTATTGCCGCCGCTGTTAAGACGCACGCTGCTCCCGAATTCCAAGCGTGGGCCCTCATCGCCACCAAGCGAACATCCCGCCAAGAGCAGGCACGCGAGCGCGAAGATACCCAGCAAGGCAGCCGAGACCTTGAAGCAGTGCCCTTGGCGAAATGGATGTGCCTTTCCGTCGAAGTACATAATTCTTGTGGCGCCGCACCTGGTGTCAACAGATCACTGTGTCACAATCGGCAGTAGTTCTTGGCTGAGATCGCGCGGGCCCATAACGGCGAGCTTGACGGCATTTGAAGTAAAGAGGCGCGCGGCAACTCGCTGAATATCGTCCGCGGTCACCGCCTCGACGCGGGCCACTGCCTCATCAGCCGTGATGAGTTCCCCGTGAATGAGCTCGCGCACGCCGCCCCAACCGCCCACGCTTTGCGTACTCTCCAAGCCAAGCAGAAGGTGTCCCTTGGTAAACTCCTTCGCCTTGCGCAGTTCCGTCTCCGGCACCGGATTTTGCAGGCCTCTGATTTCGTCCATGATGCAGTGCAGAGCATCCGCCGCATTGTCCGGATCAACGCCGCCATACACTGTGAAGATACCGGTGTCGAGCTGGTGACGCGGATACGAGCCAACGCTGTATGCCAAACCGCGCTTTTCGCGGACTTCCAAGAAGAGCCGAGAACTCATGCCCTCGCCAAGCACGGTATTCAGGAGGCCCAGAGCATAGCGGTCTTCATCGAACAACGAAAGGCCCGGGAACGAAAGCAGCATAGTCATCTGTTCCACCGATTCTCGCCCTTCGCCGATTGCGGCCGGCTCCTGTCCGTTACCCTCCCAGGGTAGGAAATCCGCCGGCGCTCCGTTCGTCCAAGCGCCGTAGAGCCGTTCGGCATCAGCCACAACTTGCTCGTGTGTGACGTTGCCTGCCACCGACAGTACGGTGTTCTGCGGACTGTACATGCGGCCCCGGTAATCATGGATCATGTCCGATGTAATACCCAGCACAGTCTCGGGGCTGCCGCCGATGTCTCGGCCCAGCGGGTGTCCCGGCCAGCAGATTTCGTCGCTTAAGATACTCACCCAGCTACGTGGATCGTCATGATACATCCGCAACTCTTCCAAGATCACGCCCTGCTCACGCTTTAGCTCTTCATCTTCGAGCAGCGGATGGAGAAAAATGTCGGCGAGCAATTCCATCGCCAGCGTATAGTGCGGCTGGGCAACCCGGCACCAGTAGTCCACCACTTCCTTGTCGGTGCTGGCGTTCATCGACCCGCCAACGCCCTCGATGGACTCACTCACGATCTGCGCCGTCGGCCAATTCTTACTGCCTTTGAAGAGCATGTGTTCAAAGACATGGGCAATGCCGGCCTCGGGCTCGTTTTCGTAGCGTGAACCGGCACGAACCAATATAATCACCGATACCGAGCGCGTATGCGGCAGTGTGGAGGTGACCACGCGCATTCCGTTTGCCAGTGCGGTCTTCTCGAACATAGATGTGCTACCTCTTGCATTCTTTACTTACGTGCGATACGACTATCTGTGATGATACATAACGATTAGGAGAGTAGTTGCTTGGGGATTTGCGTTAACTTACAACTGAGTACATAACGCCAAGCTGCGTACTCGCGCGCCGTCAGAATAGGCGCATCACGTGCTCAGCTATAAATCTGCTCGAGTGAGCATCTTCCATGACCTAAGCACATTTAAAGCATGCACTGAGGCGAGCGCAGTCTCGCTGGAAAATGCGCACGTCGAAAGAACAAGCGCAAACCTACGTCTTCCGTACCGATAGTTAGCGCGGCACTGCAGTTAGCCTTGGCAGCGAACCAAGAAAGCCGCTCTTTCTCAAAGAGGCTCAAAGTAACCTTTATTGGTAGCAGCAATTCCTTCGCCCTGGTAGCAATTACCCCTCTGCCTAGCAGCCAATTCCCCTTTTCCCAGGAGAACAGGGCCAAGGCGTCGGGCGAACCGAGATCTATCCAGTCCCATCCCGCCTCATGGGCAGGATTACGCAGAATTCAGTGCCGGCAAGGCGCCGGTCTACTCTCCCCACGGGCCCTCCGCCAATTCAAGTGGCAAGAGCCTTTTAGCGACACATTCGTGCCCTGATCAGCAACGGGTGGTTGAGAATTCTGGACACACGTTTGCGAACTCTCCCAAACCGCACTCGAAGCTCAGCACACCTAACACCGCAGGAGCTTGCGGCGCCAATTACCGTACTTTAACACCAGAGCAGGTTTCACACACTATTGTACTCTAGTCCGTATCCTAAGAGGCACGGGCAGGCCCTGGCAAACTGCAGCTTGGAACCAGGATGCTGCGAAAAACGCCAGCATTACTACAGACAGAGAATCCTCGTTCGATACTCCTTTGGCCCAACATTTCATCCCGGTGCTCGTCCACCAGCCGCTCAACGTCTTCGGGGGCGATGCCCTGCTCGCTTGTCCGCAGCCTTCCGTACCGCTGAAGGCGTCTCCACTCCCGTTCCTCAATGTAGAGGCGGATGGCTTCCCGGGCAGCTCGCTCAACGGTGCGATCCTCCTTTTTCACCACCTGCCGCAACTGTTGGGCCATCTCTGGGGACAAGGAGACCGTGATTACCATTCCGACGTGGTCACCGCCAAATTTCAAATGTGTTGCATCATCAATCTTTTCCCAGCGCGAATTGAGATGAACGCGATTCTTGGGATGCAGGACTGAATGCCGTAGTTGCTTAAGCGCAAGAACACCGAATTGCGTTGTCAATAGAGGATTGTACAACGACAAATACGACTACGCCGTCAAGGATGGGGGATGGGGCTATCGTCTCGTCGATCGGGGTGCAGGGGCGCACCTCCCGCCGGGGGTCGTATAGACCGGGTACATTAGGTTACACCATGAGACATCGGGTTTCTGTAGAAGAGAATGACCATGCCATGGAAGATGGATACAGTCAATGTCGTTGTGGAAAGAGTTTGTGGCCCTGGCACAAGCTAACGGGTTGAACACGAGCGCATTGTGTCGTCTTGAACGTTTTCTTCTCGGGCCAACCCATAACATCCCTATATCTCAAGGAGCAAAATGTGTAACCCATGTGCCCGAACATATGTAACCTATGTCCCCAATCTGTACAACAGGGTAAAGGGGGGGGGGGAGTCCCCCTGTTTTGGAAACCGTCGGAGGGCGGAGCGGTCGGGATAGCGGCGCAGACCAAAACAAAGGGGCCTATGCGGGATTTTGTCCACGAGGCTGGATCACGCGGTGAGGGCTACTCACCACTGCCCTTCATTGACCCCGTGAGTTTGGCGAATTCCAGGTCGTAGAGGTAGCAG
This sequence comes from Chloroflexota bacterium, assembly GCA_965216245.1. Lineage (GTDB taxonomy): Bacteria > Chloroflexota > UBA11872 > VXOZ01 > VXOZ01 > VXOZ01. Next base: position 1,829,469 of record OZ244145.1, on the reverse strand, counting down.
TTGACCTCACGGTCGCCGTCCTGCTCCCATCCATCCCGTAAGGGGTAAAAGTAACCTAAGTCGAGACGGGACTCCTCGTAGGAGATGCCGACGTAGGTCTCGAATTCACTGAGGCAGTAGCCACTGCTGTAGATGTCAAGCACTTCATCGCCGGGAAACGGCGCGCCGTCGCTCGCAGGATGGTCGGCGACCGCGTAGACCTCGTTGTCGTGGGCCTCCGAGCATGAGACTTCGTCGACGTACGACACCTCGGCGGTCTGGCTGGCCGGGTCGTCAAAGCAGTCTCCGACCTCCAGCGAGATGACACTTTGCCCCCCACCGCACGCCGCGACCAGGAGCACGCCGAGCAGACCGCCGACCCAAAATTTCACGTTCCGCGGCATGTCAACCTCACTTGGGGGGAGAAGGTGATGGTGTCGGTCTTCCTAGGCTTGGTGGGCATGTTCTCTCCTTTTGTCTGTCTTAGCATCACGCTGTCTTACTCTTTTCATCAACCATCCACAGCCCCGCTATCATCAACCATCCACAGCCCCGCTATCATCACCCATCCACAGCCCCGCCATCAAGGTACGGACGGCCAGATGTGCACAATGCCTCTGGCCGGCGCGCCATGACTATCTAAACGACCCTCCCGTAGATCCCCGCTTAGCGACAATGCGCCCTACCTCGTCCTTTTATATGAATCTTGGCACCGGAGGCCCGACGCAGCCACGTTCCGTTAGGTTGAACTCTTCAACACCTGATGCGGCGAATCCGGGCAGCAGGTATCCAAATCTATTCTATCAATAGCCCACGATATTGGCGCCCTCTTTGCCTTTACCGGTGCCGATTACAATTTTGGCGTCCACCTTATCGTTTCGGACCGAAACGATTTCCTCAATGAGCTTGTGCTTTCCCTCACCAATGACACCCCTGGTGTAAACGTAAAGGTCGCGTTCACACACCTGTAAGTAATGGCACTTGCAGGTGAAGCGAGGCCACTCGTTCAACCGAAAGTCCTTTGAATCGTTGCAGGCCACATGGGTGGGTTGGCAGTTCCAGTCCTCGTTGAATTCAGCAATGCGCCCTTCCGCCACTTTGGAAAAGAGATCCCTGGGAAATATGTGATCAACGTTGCATGGTTCCCCTTTCTCGATCGGCTTGCCGCAGCCCCCATGTGAAGACCGCACACTTGGTTTTCCCTTTTCAGAACACGACGCCTTTGGGCTCTGTTACTCATTCCTATCTCCTCTTCCGGCTGGCCCCTCTTCAGCTACCGGCCGATCTGCTATTTCCATACAACCGGCCTTCAACTACCAGGGACCAGCCGCCAACTGCCGCCAATGAACCATCTTCCGGCCAAGGCGCAACGTCTCAATTCGTGGCTGAGGTGTGGGCCGACAATTGGTTCGCCTTCTACGTCAATGGGGAGTTAGTCGGCGAAGATTCGACTCCCATCACAACAGAGCGCTCATTCAACTCCGAGACCATCGTCTTTACCGCCGCCTACCCCCTGACCATCGGCATCGTGGCCAAAGACTTCAAGGAAACCAACTCGGGACTCGAGTACATCGGGGAGCGCAACCAACAGATGGGCGACGGCGGCATCATCGCGCAAATCACAGATGTCGGCACCGGGAAGGTTGTGGCCGTCACCAACGGGAGTTGGCAACTGATGGTGATCCATCGCGCACCGCTGAATCCCGAGTGCGAGAAGGCCGCAGACCCAAACACCGCCTGCCGGTTCGAGAGCACGGAGGCCCCTCCAGGCTGGACCGGCGCCGACTTTGACGCCGGCACGTGGAGCCCCGCCACTGAGTGGTAGGAGGCCGCTGTGCGCCCCAGGGACGGCTACAACACGATCCAATGGGACGAAGCCGCCCAACTGATTTGGGGCAGCGACCTGAAGTTGGACAACACCATCCTCCTCCGCCTGACCGTGCCTGCTCCTTCTTGATCATCCAGCCGTCGTGGGAAGGTGGAACTAAAGGAACAGTCTTCTTCTACCAGTTTCGGTGAACTCGCTCTTTCGGTGGGTTCCCAAGAGATCGGTCTGACATCCACCAGCCGGTCCTTGCGTCTGAACTTTCCCATGAAAGAGATCACTTCCGGCAGAGGTGACTGAAGCATGAGAAAGACAACAAGCGCGAATTATGGCGAAACCGCAGCACCAACCAGAGAAACTAGCCATTAGTTTCACTCTACGCCAGTCAATTTCCATGTGTCTTCTTGCCTGCAAAAGTGCCGGGAAACCTAGAATCACCGTAGCAACGCCGATACAGACAGTATTTGGGACTGGAACTCTTGAACACCGCTACCAGTGCACGTATACTTATATAAGGCATCAGTATACTAACTCGGGAGGCACCAAGCCACTATGAAACAGAAGCTCACAGTCACAGTGGACGCAGACCTATTGCCGGTGGCAAAACGCTACGCCCGATCTCGCGGCGTGTCCCTTTCGTCACTGGTTGAGCAGTCTCTCAGGGAAATGGCGGGGGAATACGAGCCCTCCTTTTCCGAGCGGTGGCGAGGCAAGTTTCAGGCGGCGGAGCGCGATGATGATCCGCGTTATGATGCACTGGCCGATAAGTACCTCCGATGATACTTCTCGACACCGACGTACTCATAGACGTCGCACTCGACAGGCATCCGCATTCCGCACCAGCGTCGGAACTTCTGGACCGGATTGAGCAGGGCGCAGAGGCGGCATTCATCGCGTGGCACTCCATATCCAACTTCTATTACATCGTGTCTCCAGCGCTTGGAGGCGTGAGCGCGCGCGACTTCATTGTCGAGCTTACGCGCTTCGTGGCGGTAGCTACGACCGACACCGAAAGCATCCGCTATGCCGCCGAGCTACCAATGGCTGACTTCGAGGACGCCATGCAGGTGGCTGCCGCCCGTGCCTGCGGAGCTAGACACATTGTCACCAGGAACGGCAGGGACTACGCACGTTCCCCAATTCGTGCAGTGGCTCCTCAGGAGGCGCTCAGTGGATTGTTCTAATCCCAGGCAATTAGGTCTAGACGTCTACTTCGTGTTCCCAATGGTCATGCTGGTCACTTCGCTGTCTATTCCCTTGGCATCACGACCCCTTTGGGCGGGTGCTCTGTCTAGGGCAAAAACCACATATAGAGTCAATTCGTATAGTATTCATGCGAACACTGTGTCTGGTACAGTTCCTCGGCACGTATCCAGTCTCCTATTTCCCCTTCCAGCCACCGCGCCACGGCCGCGTTGAACTTACGCTCCTCTCCTGACGGCCTGGGCTTACCGCTCTCTCCAAACCGCTCGTACCACCACTTGGCGTGTGCGCGGGTTGCTTGTATTTCTTCTTCGTAGCACCCCTCAACTGAGCGCACGTGGCGGCCGGTGGCCCAAAACCAGGCGTGGTAGATCTCATGTGCGAGCATGGCTGCTTTGGCATCCACGCTCTCGTTGCGCACGGAATCGCCTAAGAAGATCTGGTCGCCTTCAAGAGTGGGTTTGAAGGACGCGATAGAATAACCAAGATAGGCGAGGTCTTTATAGCCCACGTGGACCACGTTGCTCTCACGCAGCGCTTGGTGCAGTACCTTGCCGTACTCGGTGTTTTGCAGTGCACGTATGACTCCGGCCAACGCGGGATCGATGTACTGCGTAGGTGCCGGCGTGGGCCGTGGTGTTGGAGTTGGTGTGGGCTGCGGTCGTGGCGTCGGCTGAACGCTTGCTGTCACCTGGCATCTATCAAAAGAAAAGGATGCGGCAGTGGCTAACTGAAAGGACTGGAGAAAAGAGTGTAATTCCTGTCGATTGAGATTGCTCAAGTGCGGATAGATGGTGCACCAGACATCTGTCCGGTAAGCCTGGTCTGTCACATACGAGTTTACAAAGGGAATTATATACCTAAGTAAACAGACGTGCTATACTGGCCTATAGAGACCAGGCGGCCTATATCTTGTAGTAGCGGAAAGCGGAATGACTATATCCCGCGTTTGGGTATGGGATTCCGTAGCGCATTATGGTAGAGTCATTTAAAAGCCAATGGCTGAGGCCATGTCTTTCCCGGACACCTCAGCCATGTGAGCGGGCTACCGCTTTCTCTATTGTAAGCGACCACAAAACTGACTGCAAGGTTTAGGCTATCAGAGTTGGGTAGGGCTGTGGGGAAAGGAGCCAGTAGAATGGCTACTTCCAAATCTAGAAGTACCTCCAGAAGCACTTCTAGAAGTAACGCCTCTAAGTGCATTACAAAACCCCGGCAAGTACGCCAGGGCAACAAACCAGGTCCAAAAACCGTCCCCGTGAAACCACACAGGAGGTCAAAACCCAGCAAGTGCTAGTCCAGTAGGACTAATGTTAACTCTTTAACATCCCTCGGCCCTACCCAACTCCCATAGCCTAAACTATACGCTGTGCCCCGTCTAATAGACGCTTGCCGTGCCTTGATTCGACAGTTGCGCCATCAGATATTCCATGGGTCTATCGCCCTTGATGCGATTGCACGAAGAGCATAGCAATTGCAGGTTATCCAGGTGATCGGTACCGCCCCTAGATTTCGGTGTTCTGTGGTCTACATCGAATATCTTGAACGGGAAGTCCATCTTACAGCCGTTACACAATCCCTCTTGTTGACCGTATAACACGTGCTTGTTCTGCCGATAATGGATAGGTGCATCAATGTCTGTGCGCTGTGGTATATCTGTCCGTGCAACGATTGTAATGGGTACAGCAGACAGCGCATCAATGCGCTGCTTTACTAGATCGACCGCCTTTGGTGATAGGTCCATTCCCACCCATTGCCTTCCTTCAGCTTGGGCAGCAATTAAAGTGGTTGCGCATCCGGCAAATGGGTCTAGCACGACATCGTCATGACTAGAACTAGCTCTAATGATGCGTTTGAGAAGAGCCAGGGGCTTCTGCGTGGGAAACCCCGTTCGCTCTTTGGATGCGGGCTGAAGTGCAGGGATACGCCAAACATTATCAACAGTTCGTTCTGTCTTGACCTGATACATGAGGTTTCCGTCTGCATCTCTGGCGTTGACCATTCGACCTTCGACTTTTCTTCTTTTCAGTTGACGCATTGGCTTATCACGGGGTTCGGTCTGCTGCTGAAAAAAGAAGTCTGCGCTGACATCCTTTACGTAAACCAGAATAGTATCTGTTGCTGCAGCAAACAGCTTCTTTCTATAGTCATGCATCTTGTTGTAGTAATACCAGTGAACTTCATTCCTAAAGTTCGCTCTCCCAAATACCGCGTCCATTAGCAGCTTCAAGTAGTGACTAGCATACGGATCGCAATGCAGATATATGCTCCCCGTCTCTTTTAGCAACCGACGCATCTCCAGCAATCGCACTGCCATCATGCACAAGTAGGACTGCATTCCCTTGCCATGTGTCAGTCGGGCGGTCTCTAGTAGCTTGTAGATAGCAGGTTCTTGGTCGGCAATGAGACCCATCCAGGCAACATCTAAGTCGGATAGCGTCCAGGTGTCCTTGAACGCTGCGCCTGCGGCTTTAGAACCTACTGGAGCGGAGTAGTTCTTGTTAGAGTTGAATGGTGGATCAAGATAGATAAGGTCAACCGTCTCCGCATTCATGCCGCGCATGATATCGAGATTGTCACCGGTGAAGATGGAGCGGTTTGCCCAATTTGAAGTAGCCATTTCTTGGCTACTTCTTCGGCGGCGGAGCCTTGAGCACAACGCGGGCCACGTCTTTGACCGGCGCATCTATGCGCGGCGGCATGGTCTTGGTGACTGGTCTCCCCACCTTGCCTTTGCTAGTCGCTTTTGGCTTGTCCATTGCTCGCGCCTTTCGCCGGGGGTTACCTCTTTACACCGTAAACAGTATACTGTATTTGTAGGCGTTTTGTGAGGAGGAACACGGGCATGAGAAAAACAAAGGAGAAAGGCAATGCGAATCAAAGAGGAGACCTACCTGACAGCCAGGGTAGGAGCGAGGGGATATGCCTGAATGGTTGGATTTAGGCACAATCATTGCTGCGGTCATTGGTGCTGGCACCGTTGGAATCATAGCTCTTGCCGCTTGGCATTTTGGCTTTGCTCGCTGGACAGGGAAGGTTGATACTAGACTTGATGCTGTTGACAGTAGGATAGATAAACTCGATGGCAGTATGGACAAAGTTGAGAAAGCCATTGAGAAAATCAGAGACCACATTCTCGGCATCTTCAAAGTGATGCCGCCTGCACAGTTCAAGGTTGAAAGCCCACTGAGCTTGACGGAGCACGGCGAAGAATCGGCAAAAGCGATGGGAGCTTGGGATTGGGCGAAGAAAATAGCCCCCACACTGCGCGGGGAACTTGAGGGCAAAGAGGATTTTGAGGTGGATATGTTTTGCCAAACCTTTGTGCTCGATCAACTCTCCCCGGAAATGGAAGCACGTGTGCGCCGACGCGCTTACGAGACTGGTGTCGACCACACAGACACTAGAAAGGTGCTCGGCGTGGTTCTTAGAGACGAATTGCTATCGTACCGTTAAGCGGATGTGTGAATGACAGAAGCCCCCGCAATGACGCGGGGGCTTCTGTCATTCTACGCAATCAAGTCCTGGTAGCGCAGTCGCTTGCCCTGCATGTTCTGCACCATGTGGCGCATTTGGTCTATCGTGTTTGACGGTCGGTCGTTGTGCCGTCCTGCAAACTCGCTAACGTAGCGGTCTAAGTGCTTTACGCTCATGTGATGGTACGTTCCCACGTAGCCGCGCTTCAAGAGAGACCAGAACGACTCTATCCCGTTGGTGTGAATTTGCTCACGTACGTACTCGCGGGCGGAGTGCCTGACTGTCTCATGCTCTACGTTGCCCAAGCCCCGATATCCGCCATGATCGTCGGTAATGACTTTGGAGCCAGCTTTCACCTTATCGTTGACAAAGCCCTCTAGCGTCTCGCTGTCCGTGGCGGGGATGGGGATTGCAGACACTTTGTTGGACTCTCGCTCTTTGGCACCGATCACTGGTGTCTTGCCTACCGGCCCGCGCCCCGCGTTCAGCTTCTTGGATGCGTGCTTGTTGCGTTCCTTGCCGCCCATATAGGTTTCGTCAATCTCTGTGGTTCCAGCAAACGGCTCAATCTCATTGTCCCACGCTCTACGGATTCTGTGTGCCATGTGCCAAGCGGTCTTTTGCGTCACGTTGATATCACGGTGTAGCTTCATGCTGGAAGTACCCTTGACGCCTGTAGTCATGAGATACATCGCCATCGCCCACTTGCGGTAGCCGATCTTGCTGGACTGCATCACCGTGCCGGTCTTGACCGAGAAAAACTTGCGGCAATCGCCACAGTGGTAGGGCATTGTCGGGTGATTACCCTTAGCTCCCACGCGCTCACCATTGCAGTAGGCACAGCGCAGTCCATCGGGCCAGCGCTCACTAACGAACCACTGTTCGGCAGTTTCGTCGTTCGGGAACATCTCGTACAATTCAATCAGGGATATGCCCTTGCGGTAGTGCTTGCCAGGTGCCTTCTTTGCCATCGTTGCCCTCATTTGCTGCTCAATTCCTACTCTCTAATTATAGCAGTAAAGTAAACAGCGGTCAAGGGATTCTTGGCAGTTTCGTTTACTTTCGTATATAATTCCCTTTACAAAGACCCACTTGTTATCCGGCCCATAACCCAAGTAGTAGAACCACGCACAAGCCCATTCGACGCTGTCGATCCCCACGCTTAGCTGGTACATCCACTTCTTCAAAAGGTCTCCGCGCATGCCGCTAATTTGCAGAGACTCAGACACTAGTCCCCGCACGGTGTCCCCATCCGGGCACTCGACAGCTACGGGTGCCGGCGTTGGAACCGGTGTCGGCTCAGGAGCTGGCGCAGGCGGGTCTTGCTCCCACTCGAAGCGTTCGGTGTTTAGGCGTTGTTCCAGCCCGTTCGGCCCGTTGATCCAGGTGCGATAGCCGTCAGTGAAGGCAGTCCAGTTATCTACCTTGCGCCAGGCCAGTAGGCCGCCCGTGGTTTGTTGGTTGCTATCGCCGATGGCGTTGTAGTGCTCGTTCTCCAGGCATTCGCCCACAATCTCGTGACCGATGAGATTGCGCAGGGTCGCAAAGCCGTGCACGAACTCGCAGTCGGCGGCGGATGCGGTGGTGGGAAACAATGCGATGAACAGGAACAAGAAAAGTACAGGTATGCGGTACATAAGGCACCCACATATTGGTTGAGGTGTGACAAGGCCTAGTTTAGCAGAGTCCGAAGGGCCAAAATTAAGCCATTAATCCTCCGATTTTCCTGGACTGGATGGGGAGATTAATGATTGCAGCGGTTCCACCGGCCGACGATCTCGTTTTCATGCTTGCGCTCTACGTCCTCGCTATCACAGAATGGGCACCTTGGCACGCCCTGCCACTTGACCCGCTCAAGAATCTCGACACAGGATTGCCCATTTGGAAAACGGTCTGCTATGGTTAGTACGTTCATGGCTTTACCTCCTAAACATATTGGCTAAACTACGTTTAGTTAGTCAAGCCGAGAACTACTAAGTCCGTTCGTAAAGCAGCGAGCACAGTGGGACAGAGGAAAACACATGGAACGAATTTGGCTGCGGTGGTGGGGGTGTGGGGCATTTGACGTGCGCTTTGGCGATGTGAACATCGCCTTCGACCCGTATCTCTTTGGCGAAAACCTCGACAACGCGCAGCCCATCTACGATTACATCTTCATCAGTCACGAGCACTTCGACCACTGCCATCCGAAGACTCTCCGCAAGCTGTGCCAGGGCGAGCGTTTTAAGACGCTCTTCGTGCCGCCGGGCGCTTTGTGGCCGGACGAGCCGATTGACGAGAAGTATGGCGACGCCGCGTTTTCACGCGACTTGCCGATTACGAAGCACGTGCCGGCGGAGAAGATACAGGTGATGTATCCAAAGCATCAGAACGAAATGCAGCGGGGCAGGCCGTGGGCGGGCACGGTTCACGTGCGGGAGTTTCCCGGCTCAACCGAGGTTGATCTTGGCGCGCTTCACGTGGAAACCATCGAGAGCGGCGAGAACCAGCGCCCTGATCTGCCAAACCTAGGATTCCTGGTTACCCACAAAGCCTTGAATCTCTCTTTTCTACACATTGGCGACGCGTGGGCTGCCTATCCGGCGATGCAGGCGTTGCGCGGGCGGGTGGACTTTGCCATTCACATGAAGCTCGGCCTCTCGCCGACGAGTGCGGAACACCAATCGACCGAACTCGAGGATTTCGTGGACTACATACGGCCGTATGCCTTGATCCCCGTGCACTACCGCACCGACCGAAAGTCGGACCCGGTACCGGAGGGGCACTGGCCGCCAAACGCAAGTGACGTCGGTGCGTTCATTGAGTATTACCGCGAGAAAGTCGGCCCGCAGACCCAGGTGCTCCCCTTTACGGCCGGCATCGAATATGCGCTCAAGTTACCGGAGAAGCGCATTGAGTGGGAATGGGAGTGGGTGAATACCTGGGACGTGCCGCCCTGGCGCGAGGGTTAGCCGGTCTGCGCCGGCTTTGCCGCACCGGCAACCCGGTATGTTTCACGTGAAACATTGCCCAATTCACCCTGCAGCAGTCAGAAGGACGCACCGTGTATCTCAGCGCGCTTTCCCTCACCAACTTCCGTAACTATCGCTCCGCCACGCTCTCGCTCGCGCAGGGGTTGACGATCTTCACGGGCCCTAACGGCGCTGGGAAATCGAATATCCTTGAAGCCATTCACTGCCTAGCCACAGGCCGTTCCTTCCGGGCCCGTTCCGATATGGAAATGCGCAGCTTCGCGCCCGATCCGGAGCGCCCCTACACACGGGTGGCCGGAGAAGTAGGGGCCGGGGATCATGAAACCTCGCTAGAGGTGATCTGGGCCGCCGAACAACAAGACTCCGCGTTTAGCAAGCGCATCCGCATAGGCGGCGTGCCCCGTCGCGCCTCGAGCCTCCTGCAACACCTGCACGTTGTCCTGTTTACGCCCCATGATATTGCGTTGGTGGACGGTCCACCCAGTAGCCGGCGGCGCTATCTCGACTACCTGCTCAGCCGCATTGATTCGCGCTACTTACGCATGCTGCAAAGCTACGAGCACGTGATGGCGGAGCGAAACGCACTGTTGCGCGCCCTGCGCGACGGATCGACCCGCGACCAGCGCCAGCTCGCAGCATGGAACCGAGAGCTTACGACTTTGGGGGCATCGATTACTGCCCTCCGCGTGGTCTTCGTTGAACACGTAGCGGAACCACTCTCCACCCGCTACGACACGCTCATAGGATCTGCTACCGACCTGCGCCTCCGCTACGAATCGACCGTGCCGCTCCCAGCGACTCCGCCCCTCCCCGCCGAGCTTCGCAGCAGCGCTTTACCGCAAGCCTGGCTGGCAGAGATTCAGTCAGCGTTTTCAGCCGCCCTTGAGGAGCAGGCGCCCCGCGAGCGCGCTCAAGCGGTCACGGTCGTGGGCCCGCATCGTGACGATCTTACCTTCCTACGCAGCGACCACCCTCTGGCTACCTTCGGCTCGCGCGGCGAACAACGGCTGGCAGCCCTCACCCTCAAGCTCACTGAGGTCTCCCTGCTCCACGCGGAGTCCGGCGAGTGGCCGGTCATTCTCCTGGATGATTTTCTCTCCGAACTGGATGCCCAGCGCCGCCAACACGTCCTCGCGTCCCTTGCTCCCAACGTCCAAGTGTTCGCCACCACCTCCGACCTCCGGCAATTCTCGCAGAACGTCCTGGATTCGGCACAAATCCTGCGTGTCGCGGACGATACGGTGACTCTCCCTCAATGAGCAACTCTACCTGGGACTGCCCCCACACTCTCAAGAGCACCCGCCCAAGCATTCTACGCCTAGGCGAGCCGCTAATACGCGTTCAGGACCCAGAAGATATGATGCAATTCGACACATTTCCTGGCGCCTAGGGTGGAAAACCATCCAAAGTTCTTCTTCTTAGCGGGGCGCACTGCGTCCGCAATATCTTGCAAAGAGCACATAGTTTCGTAGAACTTCCGCGCAATCAGTAGTTCAAGACTGAGTAGGTCTGGCTAAAGCCACCAAATAAAGCGGTTAGCTTATCTGCGGAACAATGCGCCTAAGAGTAGCCAAGAGAAGACAGCCTGAATATGAGAGGGAAAGGGAGAATATGGCACCGCAAAGACTTGCGACAGAAACAACCTGTTCCTGCCAGAGATCCACAATGTTACCGGCCTAGCAACAACTCGGCCAATGTCGACCACCAAGACGGCCTTGCCGCAAGGACAACCAAATCCAGATTTCCTGCGCCCACTATGCTACCCCAGACTACGAGTCTGTGCAGGGACTACAGTACACGCACTTCTGAGACATCCAGGTAAGTCGTCGGCTCTCCGGAACATTCAGCCATGATTCTCCCGGCTGTTACGTATGTGCGCACAGATTCATACTCTTTCAAATAACTCAGCAATAAACCTACTAAGGTAACGACACGCTTCGCAGCGTATGCATCACGAGCATTCTGGTGCTTAGGATTCTCAGGCACCCCATATATCTCGAAGTCAATGTTCTTGCCATCGCTGTGAATGATACCAGTTGTATGAGGAACATCATTATGCTGGCAAAGCTCTATGATATTTCCGGTGACCTCTTCCAGCATGCTATCCCCACTGGGTACTTTCATTGCTCCCCCCTGCCAGTCCGCATCAAGAACTGGTCCAGCACGTTTTCAATCCGCGAAAGCCGACTCGACAAGCCAGCGGAACTTGCTTCAAGATGGGCAATGCGCTCACCTAAGCGTGATTCTAATCCTGAGATGCGGGTTTCAATCGCCAAAGTAGACCCAAGAGCGCCACGATAGCGACAATCACTTGAACCCAGTCCGATAGGCCATCCATACAATACTACCTCTGCTTCATCCTCCCAAAGCTTGTTGAACGTGTCAACTGGCTCCCTCGGAAGGGGAATTATATACGTAAGTAAACGAAAGTACCTGAAATCCCTTGCCATATGTTTACTTTGCTGCTATAATTAGAGAGTAGGAATTGAGCAGCAAACGAGGGTAACGATGGCGAATAAAGCACCTGGCAAGCACTACCGCAAGGGTATATCCTTGCTCGAATTGCACGAGATGTTCCCGAATGACGAAACTGCCGAACAGTGGTTTGTTAGCGAACGTTGGCCGGACGGTTTGCGCTGCGCATACTGCAATGGCGAGCGCGTGGGAGCCAAAGGCAACCATCCTACCATGCCATACCATTGCTCCGATTGCCGCAAGTTCTTTTCGGTCAAGACCGGCACGGTGATGCAGTCCAGCAAGATCGGCTACCGCAAGTGGGCGATGGCGATGTATCTCATGACTACAGGCGTCAAGGGTACTTCCAGCATGAAATTGCACCGCGATATCAATGTGACACAAAAGACCGCTTGGCACATGGCTCACAGAATCCGCAGGGCGTGGGACAATGAGATTGAGCCGTTTGCTGGAACCACTGAGATTGATGAGACGTATATGGGCGGCAAGGAACGCAACAAACACGCATCCAAGAAGCTGAACGCGGGGCGCGGGCCGGTAGGCAAGACACCAGTGATCGGTGCCAAAGAGCGAGAGTCCAACAAAGTGTCTGCAATCTCCATCCCCGCCACGGACAGCGAGACGCTAGAGGGCTTTGTCAACGATAAGGTGAAAGCTGGCTCCAAAGTCATTACCGACGATCATGGCGGATATCGGGGATTGGGCAACGTAGAGCATGAGACAGTCAGGCACACCGCCCGCGAGTACGTACGTGAGCAAATTCACACCAACGGCATCGAATCGTTCTGGTCTCTCTTGAAGCGCGGCTACGTGGGAACCTACCACCACATGAGCGTGAAGCACCTAGACCGCTACGTGAGTGAGTTTTCCGGACGGCACAATGACCGGCCCGCGAACACGATAGACCAAATGCGCCACATGGTGCAGAACATGCAGGGCAAGCGCCTGCGGTACCAAGACTTGATTGCGTAGAAAGACAGAAGCCCCCGCAATGACGCGGGGGCTTCTGTCTTTCACACATCCGCCTAACGGTACGATAGCAATTCGTCTCTAAGGACGACTGCTAGCACTTTTCTGATATCTGCCTCTTCAGTGCCAGTTTCGTAGGCGCGTCGCAACACACGTGTTTCCGTTGCCGGAGCCAGTTTTCGGAGAACGTACTTCTGGCAAAATGCATCGACTTCGAAGTCCTCTTTGTCTTTCAGTTGGTCATGCAGTCCGGGTGCTAGTTCTTCTGCCCATTCTCTAGCCTTTAGTGCCTGGGAGGTTTTCTTGCCAGTTTCAGTCAATTGAAGCGGGCTGGCCTTTTGGACAAGAGGGTCTAAAGGCGAGAGTCTGCCAAGGATGCCTTTGATATCTGCACTAATTATATCTATATCCTTCTTGATCTCCCCTGCAATGTCCTTGAAGGTAGACCGATCTTCTCCGGCGGACTTTTCTAGATTGTTCACATCGGTGCCAGTGCTGCCAATCCAAAGGCAAAGCTTGATAACTCCGCCAACGAGAGCGACAACCAGTATCGCTCCGGCGCTAAATAGGCCAACTATTACGCGTCCATCGTCTAGCCATTCAGCCATACCCCCTCACTCCTACCATGGCTGTCAGGTAGGTCTCCTCTTTGGTTCGCATTGCCTTTCTCCTTTGTGTTTCTCATTCCCGTGTTACTCTTCAAAAGAACGCTTACAAATACAGTATACTGTTTACAGTGTAAATAGGTAACCCCCCCCCCCCCGCGAAAGGCCGCCACTATGGATAATCCCAAGCCCAAAGCGACTAGAGCATTAGGCAAAGGCAAGGTGGGGAGACCTGTCACTAAGACAATGCCACCGCGCATTGATGCGCCGGTCAAGGACGTGGCCCGCGCTGTGCTAAAGAGTCCGCCGCCGAAGAAGAAAAAGTAGGCGGGAACAGTCATGACACCGCAAACACTTTATTATGGTGATTGCCTTGACTGGATGCGCAAGTGGCCGAGCGAGTGCGTAGACCTCATATATCTCGATCCCCCGTTCAACTCCAACACCGACTACAATATCCTCTTTGGCACCGAGAACAACGTGCCTGCACAAATGCGGGCGTTCACCGATACGTGGCATTGGGACGACAAAGCCGCCGAGCGCACCGAAGCAATCCTGAATGCCATAGCGCATCCTGCGCACCAAGTCATTCACGGCTTACATTTCATGCTTGGCGAGTCGGGGATGCTTGCCTACCTCACCTATATGGCTGAACGGCTTGCAGAAATGCAGCGTCTCTTGAAACCTACTGGCAGTATCTATCTTCATTGCGATCCTTACGCTTCACACTACCTCAAAGCGGTTATGGACTCGGTGTTTGGAAATGGGAACTTTCGTCGTGAGGTCATTTGGCAGCGATCACTTTCTCACGGAGGAGCTAGCAACTACAATTCGGTTCACGATACGATCCTTTACTATTCTAAGACCGGAAAGGTGCAGTGGAATCCTCAATACCAACCGCATGATCTGAGCTACATTGAGAGTCACTACAGACTCGTAGATGAAGATGGAAGACGTTATCAGCTTGTCGCCGCACATGGGTCTGGGTCAGGACCAGCTCGAAGGTTTGGCAATAGGCTACTTGATCCCCCTTCTGGGCGTCATTGGGCATGGGATCAAGACAGAATTGACGATCTCATGGCCAAAGGTCGGATAGTCTTCACAAGAACCAACATGCCTAGATATAAGCGTTACCTTGAAGACACACCTGGGAAACCAACCACCGATGTATGGATTGACATTCCACCAGTGAACTCACAAGCCAAAGAGCGCCTAGGCTATCCCACACAAAAGCCACGCGCCTTACTAGAGCGCATCATCGAAGCATCCAGCAATCCTGGTGATCTTGTCCTTGACCCTTTTGCAGGTTGCGGTACTACCGTTGACGCGGCGCAGCGATTAGGTAGGCGATGGGCCGGAATAGACATTTCGTCATTTGCCATTGACTTAGTGCAGGAATATCGCTTGAAGCCATTAGGTGTGACGGCGCATATTGAGGGCATTCCGGCAGACCTTGCCTCAGCTAGACGGCTTGCAGAACTCAACCGCTTTGACTTCGAATCGTGGGCCATTTATCTAGTCCCTGGACTTGTGCCGAACAAGAAAAAGACTGGAGATGGCGGGATAGACGGGCGTGGCATGATGCTTGTAGAGCCGGACAATACGAAGTCAAGGCTAGTGCTGGCGCAAGTCAAAAGCGGACACTTCTCACTCTCGCAATTACGCGACTTCATAGGCGTGGTAGGTATGGAAGATGCCGCGCTTGGCCTGTTTATCACGCTAGAATCTGTTTCTACTCCAAGCGCACAAAGCGACGTTGCTAGGATGGGCAATGTTGTGGTGGGAGCAGAACGATACCCACGTGTTGGACTATGGTCGATTCAAGACTATTTTGACCGGCGTAGGCCGCATGTGCCACCTATGTTAGACCCATTCACTGGCAAGCCTATGACACAGCCTGGATTGCCGCAAACGGTATGGTCATTATAGGCAGCCCTGTTTACTTTCGTATATAATTCCCCTCGGAAGCAAGGTCATACAACCATCTTTTCCCGCGGCCCCCTCCCAGGAAAAGTGCGCCGTAAGAAGCTACACGAAACAACTAGCTTGCAGCGAAATAGTGTCCAGTACAGCCACTAAGAATGTGTCTTTCGCTGCAGTCAATGCATTTGCAAGGGTATGTCGCCAGCGTGGTAAGCGCCACAATAGTCCTGGTAGGCCCGTGTTCCCCGAATAGCGTTGAGAAGCGTTCCACCGAGGTAGTCCCTCAAGATTGAGTCCTGTGACTTAGAGTCTTCATCCTGCAACCCGCTCCCGCCATTGCCAAAGTACTCCATCCACCATTGGGCTTGCCAGCTAAACGCACGCTCTTCTTGCCTATAGCACTCTTCCTGAGACTCTGGTTCGTCGTGTGTCATCGCATGAATGGTCTCGTGCACGAACCAGGCGGCGGCGTTCACCGGGCTATTGCGGTGGGCTTCGTGGATTGCAATGTAGTTATTCCTTGGAGAGTAGACACCGCCACGGTATTCTATCTGATCAAAGTACGCACTCACACCGGATTCTACGAACCAATCATGTACGCGCCTACCGGTCGCCGTCTGGCTCATGGTCTCAAGCGCTCGCGCAATATCCGCATCTCGCGCAGACGCTCTTGGCACGGCAGGGCAGAATTCCGAATCGCGGTGGATTCGGTGATGCACATATTCTTGCGCTCGCAAACGCCTCTCCACATCTGACACTGGAGAGTGACCGTTGAACTCTGTCAACCATATTTCCCGTGACGTCAAGACTAAATACTTACGTTCGATGCATTCCTCGGGAGTCGTTGGCTCGCCGTGTACATGGAACCACTTTGCGAGCTCAGTCGCCTCAGCAACGAGATGGGCAATTGTGTCCGGTGCCTCGTGTACATAGTTTCCGAAAAGCACTATGCGATTGCTTGGCACATCAAATATGTACTTTCCCCACGGCGGATTGCCGCCAAAGGTTATGCCGACGCCCAATCGGAGTAAGTTCTGGTAGGCCTCTTCACCACTTGGCGTCGATCGCATCACTTCTAGCACGGGAACGAGGATGTGCTCGGGATTGAGTTCCATGGGAGTAGGCGTCGGCGTGGCGATGCCGCCGCCCGGCGCGTAGTCATACTCCCACTCGAACCGTTCGGTGTTTAGTCGCTGTTCAAGACCGTTGGGACCGTTAATCCACGTGCGGTAGCCGTCGGTGAAAGCGGTCCAGTTATCTGCTTTGCGCCATACCAGTAAGCCGCCCGTGGTCTGTTGCAGTCCATCACCGTTGGCTTCGTAGTGCTCGTTCTCCAGGCACTCGCCAACTACGTCGTGACCGATCAGGTCGCGCAGAGTCTCGAAGCCGAGCACGAACTGACAGTCTGTGGCGTGTACCGATGTGGCAGAGAAAGCAACAAGGAGCAGCAGAAAGAGAGACGCGAGGAGAGGCCGCACAAAGGGTCTCCGTTGTAGAGCGGATAGTAGTACGATGCGATGAAGAGAGAGTTGATTTCCAAGACCGACCTGAACAGCCGGCCTTAGGTAGTAGAATTAATCGGCTCGTATAACGGAAATCTGGAATTTAGAACGGGGAACTTAACGTGACAAGAGAAATGAAAAACATGACCATGGGTATAATTACCCTTGGCCCGAACCATTATACGCAATGCCTCGTCCGTAGTGCAAGTCTAAATTACAACGGAGTTAGTGGACCTAGACTTGATCGTTCATAAATATGCGCTTCTTGTCATTCCTGTAAGTGTCAGGTAATTCGTTGACGAAGTCGGAGCATGAAACGGCAGGAAGTAATAACTACCAATCGGCTGCCTTACCTAGTAGGTGGTTCTGTAACGAGCAGTGACAGCGCATGCAACAAAGACGAACATGGTAAGCGCCACGAAATCCGCTACTCCGGCGCAAAGCCTGCCCCCTGGTTGATTAGGGGCCGGAGTCTAGGGGGTGCATTGAAGATGGATTCCGGCTTTCGCCGGAATGACGGAACTGACCGTCTTCAACTCTCCAGGACACTAACTGGATTGAAAACTCTGTCAAAGAATTAGTCAACACCTACAATTCCGAGCCAAGCGAGGATTCAAGAAAACTTACCACTCTAGATTCTTCGTCGCGGAGATTATCCTAAGCCTGCTGAATGGCTCCTCAGAATGATAGCCTGAGTGACCGCCTAGGCATGGGTGAGACCGATAACTCACTCTTGCCCAATCTAAGTCCAATCCTATTAGCCCCGAATTACAAGGGCATAGGAAGCTTCGGCGGAACATTTGACCTTCTGCCGGGAGCAAGGACAATGCATGCGTATCGCCACTCTCATAAGTCTCTCTCGCCGCCATTGTGGTTTTGTGCACTATCCCCTATGCCGCGCATCACTTTCAACCTGATTGGATTAACACAATAGAGCGCACTCTTGCCGGGCTGTGCTAGGCTGTGAGGAGGGAGGGATACGGCATGTTCAAGGCGATTAAAGACGTGCTGCCGGGCATGATCGACGAACTTGGCATCTCCGAGCCGCTCATGCGGTCGGCGGTGTTTGCCGCGTGGCGTACCATCGCCGCGGGCCTCCCTGCCCATGCCCGAGACGCTCGTCCGCTCCGCTTCCAGCAGGGCACATTGACGATCCAGACCCCCTCTTCCGCCGCCGTACACGAACTGCACATGCGCCTGCCACAACTCACACGTGAACTAAATACGAAACTAGGGCGTCCGCTCGTCACCAAACTCGAACTCCGCGTCCGCGGTCAGCGGCCCGCACCCCGCTCTCCAACTGGAACACAACTCCCACCCTCACAGAAGGCTTCGCCCCAAGCGACCGCCACGGACGACGATGCCGACCGCGAAAGACGGCTGCGCCAAGCCATCAACCTCATTGAGAATCCGGCCGTTCGCCAGCAAGCCCTCGCTCGTTTGTCTGGCGAAGAAGCGCAAGAGTCGGACCGCTGCACTCTGTGCGGCGTCCACGTCAGCACCCCCGGCCACTGCCCGCTCTGCCAAGCGCACGAGAGTCAGGGAAGCGAAAAGTAAGACGGGTTCGCAGACAGCGCGGTGGCGCGGGCGTTACGAATACTCGAGTTTGTCACCCGGGACCTCAAGCCGGTATTCCGCCAGACGGACTCAGTTGGATGGGAGCAGTTAGCATGGCAGATCAGACCTACTCAGGCGTCCGGCCAATGGCAGTCAGTGCGGCAGGCATCAGATTCGTAAAGAACATCATGGCGCCCACCCGTGACGGTACCAAGCTCGCGCTGGACATTCACGTGCCGGCGGAGGAAGGCCCGTGGCCCGTGATCCTCACCTACATTCCGTACCGTAAGGACGACCAGGAGCCGCTCACCGGGATGCAACACCACTGGGCGCAGCACGGCTACGTCGGCGCCCGCGTCGACTGCCGGGGCACCGGCTCCAGCGAAGACTCAAACGACGACGAGTACCGCCCCGTGGAAATTCGCGACGGGTACGACGTGGTCGAGTGGATCGCCGCGCAGGACTGGTGCGACGGCAAAGTGGCAATGACCGGCGGCTCGTACGGCGGGTTCACCAGTGTGCAGGTCGCTGCCTTGGCGCCGCCGCATCTGGAAACCATCATCCCCTGGAATTTCACCGACGATAGGTACACGGACGACTGTCACTACCGCGGCGGGGCCCTACGCTGTTACTACGACATAGGCGCATACGGCAGCTCCATGGTAGGCATGAACGCCATGCCGCCCTATCCCGAATACAGCGGCGACCGTTGGGCCGAGCTTTGGGAGCAGCGCCTGGAGCAGAACAATCCATATCTGCTCACGTGGCTCGCGAATCAGACGGATGGGGAATATTGGCGGCCCGGCAGCATTCGGGACCGCTACCACAAGATCAAGGCCTCGGCGCTGCTTATCGGCGGCTGGCGCGACGGCTACTGCAACGCGCCGCTCAGGACGGCGCAGCACTTGACCGCGCCGAGCAAGGTGCTCATCGGCCCTTGGAACCACTCCGGCCCGGACTGCGAAACGCCCGGTCCGTCCTTGGCGCGGGAGCATCTCACCGTGCGGTGGTGCGACTACTGGCTGAAGGGGATAGACAACGGCATCATGGACGAGCCGGCCGTCAACGTCTACGTCCAAACGTTCGACGTGCCGGACGCCTCCAGGACCCATACATCCGGCTACTGGCGTACGGAGCCAACGCTTCCCATCCCCGGCGGTTGTACGCGCCGCCTCCAACTCGGCGGCGAGCTTACGCCGGACAACCCGGACATGACCCGCCGCGGCTACGAGGAGTACGCATACCGGCCGTCCGTGGGTATTGCGAGCGGCCTGTGGAGCGCAGGCGTGCCCTTTGGACTACCGAGCGACCAGCGCGTGGACGAAGTCTACGCGACGAACTACACCTCCGCGCCACTAGACGAACCGCTGGAGATCATCGGCATGGGCAAAGCCGTGCTCCACGTCAGCTCCACGGCGCCCGTGATGGCGTTTGTAGCCCGGCTCTCAGACGTGGCGCCGGACGGTACCAGTGCGCAGGTCACAATGGGCGTGCTGAACGGAACGCGGCGCAACTCGCTCACTGAACCGGAGCCTATGGAACCGGGCGAGGTCTACGAACTGCACGTCGACCTGGACGCTACGGCGTGGCGGTTCGAGCGAGGGCACAGGATCCGGCTCTCTATAAGCAGCGCGGACTTTCCCAACCTGTGGCCGACTCCCTATAACGGCACGAACCGAGTGTACCGGGACAGCGGACGTGAGTCGTACCTGGAGTTGCCGGTTGTACCCACGCGGGACGCCCCCGCCGGAGAACTGCCGCCCGACGAGATGGCGTACGAGTCTTCCGCCGCGCCACGCACCTACCCGGAGGCATCGCCGCGCGTCGTTCCCTGGGAGATTACTCAGGACATGATGCGAGACCGCACCGGCCTGCGGTTACATCTCGTAGGCGTGAGCCGGGCCAGCGCCGATATGACCGTCAAGATGGAGTCCAAGCTGGAGGTGTGGGCTAACAACCGCAACCCCGCGGACACTACGGCCATCGGCCAACACTTCCGCACCATCACCCGCTCCGACGGCGCTATCAACATCGACACCTCCGCCAACATCCGCAGCACCCACGACGCCATCCACGTCTCCATTGACCTAAACGTCCGCCTCAACAGCCTCCCCCACCACCAACGGAGATGGGTGGAGTCGTTCAAAAGGGAACTGCTTTGATCTGCGGAGGCTCCCTCAGCACGTAGTCTGCAAAGTGTTCGGAGATGGATCCAGCCTCTGTAGAAATGCCAGACAACCTAGAATCCATCACCAGCGTCGTGAAACCTGCCGACAACAGAAAAGAGTCATGCGGTTAGCAGTTCAGCGAATGCAAGTCGGTCGGAGGGTTGACTGCTTCGGGCATCCAGTTCTGAGCATACTGCGTAGAGAAACTCCACACGCCATTCTTCTTTGAGGAGCATGAATGAATTGCGAGCCAGCGATTGAATTGAACTTTTATAGATGTTGCTTCCCTGTGCAAATTCCTCTGTAATTCTCGCCTCTATGGCTTCCCTGTCAGCAGAGGCAAGGCCGGGGGTCGCAAAGAGGGTGTTTGTAACACGACTGGAGCGCGCTTTCGTTATCGTGGACTCAACCTCAATGAGGGTTAGCTCATGTCCCTTCACCTCGACCGCTAGAGCAAGTGCGTCATCCTCTCCGTAGCACAATACGTCGCCGGGCACCCCGGCTGCTGCATCTGCCTCGTTTACGCCCTGGCTCTCGACTCTTGGGAAGAGGGAGTATGCCCGTCCCAATGTCTGCATCAGTGCTGTCGCCACGACCATAGGCCGCAACCCACCGTTGGCTAAAGCTAGGTATTGATCCAGTATGTCACAGAGACGGTCCAAACCGATACGCATAGGTATCGGATAGTCTACCTGCTGATCCCTTAGCCGACGTGCGATGCTCTTTAGACATCTTTGGACTCCGTTCTCGACCATTGCCGGGTCGGAATCCTCCTGCAATGTAGCTAAGAAACTGACAATCGCTTTCCACTCTTGGCGGTTATTAAGGGACTCCATCCCCTGGTCTAGCCGCGGGCGACGGAGCGGCTTACTTACGTAAGGGTCACCGCTTGTTCCAAGCACACTTTGATGTCTCTGAATCCAAGGAACCACGACGCGGGTACAGAAGCCTCTCGGGTCCCAACGTCCAGCTAGCCCTACCTCCGAATCCTTTTTACCTCTTTGAAGACAAAGTAGGTCACGAGTTGGATCAGCAAGTTTGCCAAGTAGCTGGGTCAAGATCGCATACCGGATACTAACAACGGATGAATCAATGAAACGGTCGATTTCCTGATCAGGATCGCTTTCATAAGCCGATAGAACCTGCTCCCATTGGTTTTCCAACCAGCAGGTCAATTCCTGTTCATTCATGGTTCAAAAATTAATCCACAAAGACTCTTGTCGAGGTTGACGGACGGAGTTGGCGGTTCGCACGGGTGCGTCTATGCGCCTCCAATCCTTGTAAATGCGGTCATATAGCGATGTTCTATAGCCGGACAAGACAGCTCGGCCACGAATGGCCGACAGTACTTCGGCGAGCTCAACGTGCTCGTCATCATTCATCTCGTTTATATATGCCGCGGTGTCTCCCCTCGACGAGTGGACATAGGGAGGATCCAAGTAAAAGACTGTATTCGGAGTGTCATAACGCCGGATCACGTCGAGAGCCGGGGCATTTTCAATTTGAACCCGTTGGAGCCGCAGCGTGATCTCGGCGAGGCCGTCCATGGAACCTAGCCACCTAGAGACCGCCCCCGCCATGCCGGCCCTAGAAGTGAGGACACAGTGAGCCCACCTTCCCTCGCTACTCCGCTGCGCTAAGCCGGTTCGCGTCTGGCGCGCCCTTACGAAGAACCGTCTAGCGCGTTCCCGTTCGGAGAGTCCCGGCTCGTATTCACAGGCACGAGCAAGCTCCTGCCTGGAAAACGGAGTCAGGCTAATCGCCCGTGTCAATTCTGGGCCATCATCCCGCAGCATCCTAAAAAAATTTACCAGCTCCGAGTCTATGTCGTTATACGTCTCTACAGGTGCGGGCAGGCGGTTGATAAGTACTGCGGCTGAGCCGCCGAACACATCACAGAAATGCTGCGCATCCGACGGTATGTTCGGCAGTATGAAATCTAGGTGGCTGAACTTACCACCGTACCACCCAAAGGCGATCATTCGGCCTTTGCCGTTCTTTCGCCGACCGGCGATCCTGCGGCCCGAGCCTGTAGAATTGGCCTGCGGGACCACCCGATCCATTGCTTTGCCTCCTCTATCCTCTATCGGCAATCTGAATTGCATTTGTACTCTCCTCTATCCAGATACAGAGAGTCCTCTCCTCGGAATTTGCTTTCATGTGACCTAGCCGCATCATAGGCTGTTTGTGAACTGTCGGTCAATCAAGTTGCCACAATACTACTCTGAACGAGGCCAACGATTACTGTGAGCGATTCAGAATAGCAATCCAGACGCGCTGTCTGTCCGATTGGCCACCAGGTGTCTATTTGTCTCATTGCTAGTTATGTCCCTTCAGGAGGTCTGAATCCTCGCCACACGGGCATTACAGACATACCTGATCCCGATGCATCTATTGCTACTTGCTCCGCTATTTTCGGATCTAGCTCGGCTATCTCAATGGCTGGCGACAGACTGTTGGGATTCACAATTACATGCAACGAATTCAGATACCCCATCATGGGGAACACCATATAGGCCTTGACTTCGAAATTCCCCGGCCTTAAGCCTCCTTGTATTTTTGCCAGCTTCTTGGCGTTCCTAAAATAGGTTTGCTCATTGTTTTTGCTTGGATGTACGAGCAGATTTCGCAAGTGGCGCCACTCACCCATCAGATCGGATGCAACATCTTCATGCTCAACCCCCAAGGCCAGTGCGATTCTAGGTCGAGCGAACTCTTCCCACAGCTGATAGGTAAAGACCACAAAGGCCTTTGCATAGGTTTTTTCGAATTCTCCACCCACTGAGAACGCGTCAATCACTTTACCTAATGGAATTCGTGCCCATATGGCCTGCACGGTGCCATCCTTGCCTCTTTCGGAAACGGTGAAAGAGGCATCCCGGTTGCTGTCCCTACCAAGCTGTTCTTGTATTATGTTCTGATTGAGTAGTACGCCAGCATACATGATGAGCATGAGCTGACACTCAATAGCGAACTGCCATATCGTCTCGCCGATGGCGTTGCTTGTGGATTTGGCAATCGGTTGAAGTCCGACATATTGGACGTGTAGCGTCCCAGCGTTCCAAGCTGTCGAAATAATGCCATCATCTAGGCACCTTTCATCTGGCCTGAGCCGAACGTGAGACGTAGACCGGAAATCAAAATCTGGATACAGCATTGCGACTAATCACCTATTTCAAGAGGTGCGCCAGTGCCAAATGATCCCTTCCTTGGCGAGCCGCACACCGACCATTTGTTCCAGCTCATCGGTGGTTTCCTGACCGTGCGTCAAAGATGTCCTTCGAATTCGTAGTCCTGGATCGCCAAAATCCCTGGTAAGGGGTCTGTGCCTTTTAAGCAGGGAACTGCGGTAGCAAGACTTCGCGTACTACCTTGCCGTTAAGCCGCCGTCTAAGACCAGTTCTATGCCGGTGATGAAATCGGCGGCGTCGGAGGCTAGGTAGAGGGCGGCTTTGGCGACCTCGTCGGGTTGGCCGAGGCGGCCCATGGGCTGGCGCAGGCGGAGGTTTTCGAGCGCTGCTACCGGATCGTCCTCGACTGCAAGGAGCCGCTGCACCCAGGGCGTTTCCACCGTGCCGGGGCAGACGCAGTTCACGCGGATATTCTTATCAACGTATTCGATAGCGACTTGCTTTGTGAGGGCGATCACCGCGCCTTTGGAAGCGCTGTACACGGCGCGCTTGGGCAGACCGACCTGACCGGCTACTGACGCTGTATTGACGATGATGCCGCCGCCCTGCGCCAGCATGTACGGCACCGCGTATTTGCACCCCAGGTAGACGCCGCGCACGTTCACCGCCATCACCCGGTCCCACTCTTCGGGGGTGACATCCAGCACGCTGCCCACGTGTCCGATGCCGGCATTGTTGCAGAGGATGTCGATACTGCCGAAGGCTTCTACCGTCTCCGCCATCAGGTTTTCCACGGCGGTTGGATCGGTAACGTCGGCCACAAACGTCCGTATCGGACGGCCGATTGCTTCCACAGCCGCCGCTGTAGTAGCGAGACCGTCCGCATCCACGTCCGCGCCCATGATGCGCGCGCCCTCCTGCGCAAAGAGCGTCGCCATTTCGTACCCGATGCCGGACCCGGCGCCTGTAATGACCGCTACTTTATCTTCAAGCTTCATAGCCCACGGTTCCCCTTACACATTCTTCAGATTCACGACCACGATTACAATCTTCGTCAAGTTCCCCACTCGTTGGTGCACCAGCGGGTATACCCGCCGCCCAAATCATGCAATCCGGCAGCAAGCAGCCAGTCCTTAACGCGCCTAGCGGGTCAGGAAGATAATACCCACCACAGCAAAGAAGATGCCCAGCCCCCGCGTGACCGACATGTGTTCGCCGAGGAAGAGCACTGCCAGTATCGCCGTCAGCACGGGGTAGGTGCCGCTCGCGGGCGTGACCAGAGAGGCGTCGCCCAGGCGCAATGCATTGTAGAAGCCAATCACAGCGCTGGCCGTAAATGACGTCACCAGCAACACAAGAAACCACGTCTGCCACGTAGGCGTAATCGAGATCGAGTTGGCACGCTGGGCCCAGACAATTGGCAAGAGCAGCACAATCGTTATAATGCTGCGTATCCAAAGGAGGTACGTGGGTGCAAAGTAGGGCGCGACCATCTTGCCGAAGAATGATGCCAGGCCCCACGAAACAAAGGCAACGCCAATCCAAAACCACAACGCCATAGCCGCTCCTACGTTATCTGCTTCAATCGTCTATTCTCACACCTCGGGCAACGCCCGCCGCTCTCGGCTGCGGCAGAATGCGAATGCCCGACTCACTCCTGCAACTATAGCAAACCTGCTTACACACTGCGGAAACGGCTGCGCGGCAAGCGTCGTCGGTCCTCGGCCTTCTTCGCTATACTAGGGGCACACTACGGCAAGCACTACCCGGAACCGGAGGAAATCACACCTATGGACCTAACCGTCGGCGTACTGGGCACCGGACGCATGGCGCAACTGCACAGCACGGCGCTGCGCGCAATCCAAGAGCAAGGGCTGGTCGTAAACGGTGAAAACCACGATGTTTCTATCGCTCTCTATGGGCGAGATCCAGCGAAAGTTGCACCGCTGGCGGCAGCATGCGGCGCGGCCAAGACGAGCACCGACCTGGAGAGCTTCATCGACGATCCCGCGCTCAACGTGATCGATAACTGCCTCGTCAACCGCCTGCACTTTGCGCCGCTCCTGCAAGCAATTCAGAACGGCAAGCACGTTTACACCGATAAGCCCTTGACAAATACGGCCGCGGAAGGCCGGTATCTCCTGCGCGCGGCACGTCAGGCCGGTGTGCACCACGGCATTGTGCAGAACATGCGCTTCCAGGCGGGGCCGGCGAAAGCCAAAGAGATCATCGCCTCCGGCGCGCTTGGCCGCATCCTCCACGTGCGGGGGGTCTTCGGCTACTTCGTGCCGCAGCGGGTGGAGAACCGTCCGGCCTGGTTCTACCAGAAAGCCGAGGCGGGCGGCGGCATCGTGCACGACATGATGGCGCACTTCTTCGACCTGCTGGGGTGGATGATCGGCCCCATCGCGCGTGTATCGTGTGACATGACAACCGTATTTCCGGAACGCGAAACGCCTGACGGCGAGCGTTTTTCCGCGGAGCTAGAAGACGCGGCAACGGTGCAGTTGCGTTTCCAGAACGGCGCGTTGGGCGACGTGTTCGTCTCCTGGGCGCGACGCAAGCATGAAGAGGTGCCGTATTTCGAGATCGACGGTGAGGAGGGCAGCTTGATTTTCAGTTTCAATTCGATGCACCGGCAGCTACAGGCCGGCACCCCCGGCTTTCGCTACGACCCCACCCAACTCCAGGCCGACCCCATGACCGGCTGGGAGTCTATAGCCCTCGCAGGCGGCGACCCTTTTGAGATCCAACTGCGCGCTTTCCTGGAGGCCATAGTCACCGGCGCGCCGGTAAGACCCGACTGGGAAGACGGCGTGCGCGCCCTAGAATTGGTGGAAGCGGCGTACGAATCAGCGGAGCACGGCAGAGCAGTGCACGCGTGAATGCTCTTGTCAGAATAGTGGCCAATGACCCTGCAAAAGGCACCTTGCGTCCTAAGTATCCTGTGGACTACAATGTGGTGATGGTCGAGATTCGCCAAACCGAGGAATACGCCCGCTGGTTCAGACGGCTTAAGGATAGGCAAGCCAAAGTGAGAATCGACAGCCGCATCCGGCGGCTGTCCCTGGGCAACCCCGGCGACGTAAGGCCGGTGGGAGCGGGAGTATCGGAGATTCGGATTGACTACGGACCCGGCTACCGGGTGTACTTTGTGCAGAGAGGTGAGGCCCTGGTCGTCCTTCTGGCCGGAGGCGACAAGGACAGCCAAGAACGGGACATACGAAGGGCGCTGGAACTCGCCAGAGGACTCTAGGAGGCAGCTATGGCAAAGTTACAGACTAGGCCGTGGGACCCGGCGGAGCATCTGGAGACCGAGGAGGACATGGTGGCATACTTGAACGTCGCGCTGGAAGAGGGTGAACTGAGCCTGATCATGGCGTCCCTTGGCGACATCGCCCGCGCCCAGCGAATGGCGGTAGTAGCACAGGAGACGGGACTGGGCAGGGAGAGCTTGTACAAGTCTCTTTCAGCCAACGGCAACCCGGAGTTCGCCACCGTGCTGAAGGTGGTGCGCGCCCTGGGACTCAGACTTCAGGCCGCAGCAGGGCCGGGAGCGACCGGCGAATGAGCAACGCACTCTGGTGATGCTCAGTTGATCAGCATATTGGCTAACTCTCTATATTGTTCCCAGATTGGATGATACCAGAAAGGTAAAATGATGAGGTACTTCGATGTAGTGGTTCTCATTGCAGCGTGGGACGATGTTCAGCCGCACCGCAAGGTGGTTTGCCATGATTGCGCAAAGTCTGGTGAGGTGAAAACGCTATACAATTCCTATCCTTGCCACGTACCTGAGGTGATGCTATGGCCTGTTGGATACGGGGACCGAGTAGACCCACCCCGTGACCATGAGAATTGCGCGGACTGCGGCAAGGCACTGGAAGTCTACGAGGGCAGTTACACTCCTGCGGCAAGCAGGCTGCGGTGACATGCTAAATCTCCCCGGCTAACCATGTATATAGTTCCCTTCCCGTAATTGGCCCGTTCGTGCTGAGGGCTGCGCAATGCCCCTCTCGAAGCACAGTGCTCCGCCGGGCTACTGATTCTGATCCGGCTGACTCTGGGGTCTTGGAGCCGCCCCAGCCACCAATCGAGCACAAGGAGACACCATGACCATTTCCGACCGTGCATCCCGCGTTCCCAGGTACACCTTCGCAGACACCCTCGACGAGCAGGAAGCCCAGCTTCGCGACAACCCGATGGTGCGGCGGATGGCCGCATCCCGAAAGGCGATGGAGGGCGACCCCCACCGCCCGCTGTACCACTTCGTCAGTCCCGAGAACAGACTGAACGACCCCAACGGGCTCTGCTTCTGGCAGGGACGCTGGCACCTCTTCTACCAGGGCTACCCACCGGAAGACCCCCGGCCCCACTGGGGGCACGCCGTCAGCGACGACCTCATCCGCTGGCGCGACCTGCCGTATGCCATCTACCCCGACCCGGAGGAGAGCTGCTTCTCCGGCGGGGCCCTCGTCGAGGACGACCGGGTCATAGCCATCTACCACGGGACACAGGTTGGCAACATGGTCGCCGTCTCCAGCGACCACCTCCTCCTCAACTGGGAGAAGGTCACGGGCCAGCCGATCATCCCCATTCCGGAACACGACGGCTCGCCCAGGAAGTACACGGTCTTCGACCCCTGTATCTGGAAGCGCGACGGCGTCTACTACTCCCTCTCCGGAGGCACGCTGACCGACGGGCCCGGCGGCCAGCGAATTGCCGCCGACTTCGTATTCCGCTCGAAGGACCTGGAGACCTGGGAGTACCTGCACCCCCTCACCGAGGATGACATGTACACGCTGGTGGGCGACGACGGCGCATGCCCCTACTTCTGGCCCATCGGCGACCGCTATATGCTCCTCTTCTTCAGCCACATGAGCGGCGGCCAGTACCTGCTCGGCGACTACGACGAGGACCGCGACAAGCTGGTCGTCACCTCCCACGGCCTCTTCAACTTCGGTCCGGCTGTCCCGTCAGGCGTCCATGCCCCATCCGCAACGCCCGACGGACAGGGCGGCATCATCGTCCTGTTCAACATGAACCCCGGGTTCCCCACCGAGGGCTGGAACCAGATCATGACCCTCCCCCGGCGTCTCACCCTAGCGGGAGACGACGACGTGCGTGTCGAGCCCGCCGGCGACATCGAGTCCCTCAGGCATGACCACAGGCACGTCGGGCCGACGGAGCTCCCCGCCAACGAGGAAGTGGTGCTGGAAGGCATCGAGGGCAGTGCGATGGAGCTGGCGATCGAGCTCGACCCCGGCGAGGCGCCTATGGTCGAGCTGAACGTCCTCCGGTCCCCGGGCAGAGAGGAGTACACACGCATCGCCTTCTACAAGGACCGCGGCTTCAAGGTACAGAACCTCTCCGTCCAGCCCGGCGCGGTCCACCACACCGGCCAAGTCGCCATCCGCGGCTACAAGAGCCCGAGGACCGTCGACCGCTTCGAAAGCCTCCTGACCCTCGACTCTTCCTACTCGTCAGCCCTGCCAGGCGCACTCTCCCGCGCTCCCGAGACGGCCCCTATCCAGCTCGACCCGGACGAGCCGCTCAGGCTCCGGGTATTCGTCGACCGCAGCGTGGTAGAGGTCTTCGCGAACGGCAAGCAATGCGTCGCAGTCCGCGTCTACCCCGGACGGGGCGACAGCACCGGCGTCTCCCTGCGCACCCAGGGCAGCCCCGCCCAACTCCGCTCCCTCGACGCCTGGCAGATGCGGAGCATTTACACTCAGCATTAAGGCGGCCCATCTCGGCGAGGTCGTCGTTTGCGGCTTGCCAAGTGCTGTACCAGCCTTAGTAGAATTCTCCAGTTCCCAGCAAGCACGCACGGAGCACTACTGGGAACACGTGCCTAGTCCTGCGTTACCTTCTGCCAGTCCGCGCTGGGTTCCAGGCCGCCGACGTTTGTGATCTGCTGGCTGAGCCGGTACACCGTGTGGTTGCCGATGCGGGCCTGCAATGGGTTTTCGCCCTGAAGCCAGATCGGCCACACTTTGTGCAGATTGCCGCCGAGTTGGATGCTATCTCCGGCCGCAATCTGGTAGACAAGACCCCGGCGCGGCGTGTCGCTATGGTTTGGGTACGAGGCGTGCAGCATGCAGCAGTGGTGGATGGTCATTGAGCCGGCCGGTACGATCAAGTCCACTATGTTGCCGCGCGCCACGTCGTTCTCGTATTCGCGCGGATCGGTGCAGCGACCGGTGAACTTACCGTCAGCGTCGTAGTGGTCGGCAGGCCCGCGCAGGTGGCTGCCGGGAATCATGCGCATACAGCCGTTCTCGGGCACGGCATCGTCCAGCAGGAACATGCATGCCAGCAGATCGTAGTTCGTGTGCGGGAAGAAAGGGAAGTCCTGATGCCAGCCCACCTCCCCTTTACCCTTGGCCGGCGGCTTCCAGTTCAGCTTGCAATGTTGCAGGCGCAGATTCTCACCGATAAGTTGCGTCACCGCACCCAGCATCACCGGATGCTTCGCGGCCATCATAAAAGCGTCATCGAAGAGCGCCACGTTTTGAATGACGGCCAGGCGATCGTCTCCGGCCAGGCGGGCGCGTTCGTCGCGTAGCCGCCCCGAAGCAGCTTGCAACTCCTGCAGCTCGCTCGCCGACAGCACGTTCTTCAGGATGAGGTAGCCATGTCGCTGGTAAAAGGCGACCTGGTCGTCGCTAAGGACCTTTTCCTGGGTTGCGGGAGACGTCGCCATGGGTCTTCTGCTCCTCTATTCCTAATAGCAGGTACATTCGGCGCGTATACACTTACTTGGCTAGGTTGTGTTGATACTGTATCACGTAGACTTCTGGCTCTTTTGTGTAAGAAGCGGAAATCGGCCGAACCTTAGCCTGTCATTTGCGCGCAGAGCGCATCCCTTTCTTGGTTCGGGGCAGGAATTCAGCCGTCCCAAACCGTGTGCACACGGTCCCGAGTGGGGCACAAGCTCCCGCGCTACACTCTCGCTGTCGTTCTGCGTTACGCAATTTGGCGAACAAGCAGGATAGACGCTCTACATTCCTTGCTCCGCTCGGAATGACGCAAATCCATGACTCGGCCTAGTCTTCGCTCGGTTCGAGGCCGCCGACGTTGGTGAGCGGTCTGCTCAACCGAAAGACCGAGCCGTCGCCCATGCGGGCGCGCAATGGGTCCTGGCCTTGGAGCCAAATCGGCCAGACTTTATACAGGTGGCCGCCGAGTTGGATGCTATCACCGGCGGCGATTTGGTAGATCAGGCCCCGCCGGGGCGTGTCGCTGTTATTGGGATAGGAGGAATGCACGATGCAGCAGTGGTGGATCGTTATTGACCCGGCCGGTGCGACGAGATCGACCACATTGCCCCGCGCCAGATCATCTTCGTAATCTGCAGGATCGGTGCATACTCTCGCAAAGATCCCATTTGCATCGAAATGGTCGACCGGACCGCGCAGGTGGCTGCCGGGAATCACACGCATGCAGCCATTCTCCGGCACGGAGTCGTCCAAGAGGATCATGCACGCCAGCAGATCGTAGTTCGTGTGGGGCAAGAAAGGAAAGTCCTGGTGCCAGTCCACCTCCCCGGTACCTTTGGTTGGGGGCTTCCAGTTCAGCTTGCAGTGTTGCAAGCGCAAGTTCTCGCCAATGAGTTGCGTGACTGCGGCCAGCATTGTCGGCTGGTGCGCGGCTTGCATAAAGGCGTCATCGAGCAGCGCAAAGTCCATGATAGCGGCGATCCGGTCGTCGCCGGCGATTCGGGCGCGTTCCTCGCGCAATCCCTCCGTCACTGCCCGTAATTCCTGTAGCTCTGCCGCCGACAGCACGTTTTCAAGAATCAGATAGCCATGCCGCTGATAGAAGGCGACCTGTTCGTTGCTAAGTGCCTTGTGCTGTGTCGTGACGGGGACCGACATTACTTAGTCCTACAAGTCAATAGTGCCGCTCAAATGGAACATGCCAGTTCTCGCAGACTCCAACGCCCATTACGTGGGGGTTTTTCCTAGAATACGGATTGCAGCAGCACAGTCTGCGAAGACCGTTCGTGGTGAGCTTGTCGAACCACAGACTACCCTTCGACAGGCTCAGGGCGAACGGATAATATTGCGCGACGGCACAGTTTCAAACGTCATACGTCAGTCATTGCTTGAATAGAGCACGCATCATCCCTTGAGCCAGCGGTCCAAGAAGGCAAATGACTCAACGCCGTGAATCAAGTGCGGCCCTTCAAAGATCCCAAGCTCGACTCGTTCCTCAATTCCAAGCTCTGCATAGATTGATTGGAGTTGTGAAAACTCCTCCTTCACGTGTTCCAGCCAGAATACGCGGTCTTCCGTTCCCGCCTCCACGAAGAAGGGCCGAGGACAGATGAGCGAGGCGATGTCACTATCAGAAAACTCGTTCAACTGGCCCCAGAAGAATTTATCGTCATCGCCGGTCTCGATGAAAGACCTATAGTGTGGGGACGGCTCGATCATCTTCGGCGCGCGGTTGGTGAAATAGCCGGAGCAGACGCAGGCGGCGATGCGCTCATCCGCGGCCGCGGCCCAGAGCGCCATCATCCCGCCCTGCGAGATACCCATGTAGCCGATGCGGTTGGAATCCACCTCAGGCAATGTCTGCAGGTAGTCTACTACGCGCATCATCTTGCCCACTTCCAGCCCCAGGAGCTGCCGGGAAATGAGCACCGCCTTCCGGTTGGTTCGCGACCGGTCCGGCGTGTTGTTCATCACCAGCGGAGCGAAAACAACGTAGCCTTTTTCGGCCAAGCGCAAACCAAAAGAGCGCAGGTAGGCGGTTTCTTCCATTTCGTAGTAGCCGCACGTCGCCTCCGGCGAACCGGAGAAGCCATGCTGGGCGATCACCACCGGTTTCGGGCCGACGGGCTGTGCCGGCACGAGCAGCACGCCATAAACGTGGACGCCTTCATCCACCGGAATCCAGACGCGCCGCGACGTAATCCCCGTATGCTCAGGCAGGTCCTCCCATCGCGGCTCCAGAGGAACCGCATTGCGCGGCACGCCTCCCAACAGTTGAAGAAACCGTTGGCGGTTAGGCGTCACCGATTGCCGATAGGCAGCAGGCGATCTCGTGTCGCGCTGCCAAGCGCGTTCGCGCGTTTCTGCCGCCGCGTAAACCAAGGCGGAGTAGTAGCGGTCAATTTCCGCTACCTGTTCCTGGCGAATGGCTTCCGCATCGTCAGGCGCTACACCGGACGTGCTCATACTTCGCACCTACTTCCAAAGCAATACAAGCAAGGGCACGGTCCTGCCGTACCCCCGCTTACCTACCTCCTACCGCTTAGCTTCCTTCCTGCTCTCGTTGTACTCGTCCAAGATGGCTTGGGCTTCTCCTTGGGCCGTGCGCACAGCTTCCTCCGGCGTCAAGGTCGGACTGGCTTGCGTCGCCTGTTGGGCGTTCTTCCACAGGGGAGTGGCGAGATCGCGTCCGATGGGATGGAGCAAGAACGGAATGGCGGTTTCCATAGCCCGCAGGTACTCGACGATTCTCTCACCGGGCGGCAGGTCCAGATTGATGAAAGCTTCGCTCTCAGCAATTGACTTGATCGTCGGCGTCGTGTCGCCGTTACGGGCGGCCGTATCCAATTGCTCCGGACCGCAGATCCACGAGGCGAAGTCCCACCCGTCGTCCAGCACCTTGCTGCCTTCCACCAGGGCAATCTCCTCGGTGTAGAGCGCGCCGTTGCGCGTCGGCTCACCTTCGAAATCGATGAACGGGATGGGATGCAACGTCCAATTGAACTGCACGTCTGTACGGAAGCTGGGCACCAGCCAGTTGTAGCCCGAGTAGATGGTAACATTCTGGTTCTTGAAGTGATCGAAGATCGTTTCTTCTTTGGCATCGTCGCCGTAGGCTTCGACTTGGTGCTTGTGGAACAGGTCTGCCCGCGTCCTAATCAGTTCGGTGCGCACCGGCGCTTCCCAGCTCATTGTCTGCCACTCATTGTTCACGGAACCCTGATCGCGACCATAGGAGACGTACCAGGTTGACCAATACCAGAAGCGCGTCGACACGCCCCATTTGCCGTTGGCGGCATCGGTGAGCTTGGCGCCAATATCAATCATGTCATCGAAGGTCCAGTCGTCGGACGGCACCTCAATGCCCGCCGCCGCGAGCGAATCGAGGTTAAGCGCCATTACCGGCGTTAGAATGCCCAGGGGCAGCGCATGCAACGTGCCGTTCCAGGTGACACCGTCGATGGCGGACTTATAGTATTCGTTCAGGTCTAGACTCGACGCCTTGACGTACGGCTCGAGCGGCAGGAAGACACCTGTTTCTCCCCAGCGCGCCCAGCCCCAGCCGTGCCAGGCCACGTCTAGCAAGCCGCCTCCGGCAGCGGCATTCGTGCCAATGCGATCGTCGAGCGCCGTATCGAGAATCGTGGAGATAGTTATATTGGGGTTCTTCTCCATGTATGCGTCGACCAAGCGGTCGTGCCAGCGCTCCTTGGCCGGCGAATAGGGCGGCCACAGGAACTGAATGGTCACTTGCTCGGCTACGGGCTCCTCGACGGCCTTTGCCTCTTCCTTGGGCTCAGCCGGTTTTTCTTCCATCATCTCGGTCGTCGTCGCTACCTGACCGCACGCTGCTAGGACAACTCCCCCGATAGTCGTTGCCGTTCCGGCAAGAAATGCACGTCTGCTCGTCTGGAAACTCATGCTTCTCACTCCCTTGGGGTGCGGTATTGCGCCACACCACCTCAATTAGAGACTGCACGTATACCACATTCAGTATAGGCAACACTACGTTGCTACCTGAGCTTGTGAACACCCCCCTTTCCTATGAAATACTGGTCTTGCCAATAATCCTATCCTAAATAGAGTGTATTGGCAATAGCGTGAGATGTCATTATTCTCAGTATCGACACACTTATCGAGAGCCAGTCAACTTGTGTGCTGCTACCTTACTTAACAGACGTAGGGGCACGACATGTCGTGCCCCTACGTGTCCCACAATAGTTTGCCTGTTAGCCAGGCTGTGTCCCCGGCATGCAACCCGGCCCTGCGCCAGCGACTGCCGACGGGCCAATGGAGTGCTCACATCTAGCTCAGCAAGTTGCGCAGCGTATCGCCCTGCTGCTTAAGCCAGTCATGGATGATGTTGATGTCGGTGCCTATACAGAAGTGGCGCACGCCCATATCAAGGAAGCGCTGGGCCTGCTCAACAGAGTTGATCTCGGCGCGGGGCGGAATTCCCTGCGCCAGGCACGTCTCGAACACCTTCTTCTCGGCGGCTTTCACGTCCGGGTGCTGGAATTCACCGGCCCGGCCGATGTTCATGGCGTAGTCAGCGGGACCCCACTGCACCATATCGATACCCTTGACTGCCAGCAACTCGTCCAGGTGGTCGACCGCCGACTCTCTTTCGATCATCAGCGCTACCACGATGTCGTCCAGCGCTTGGGGGTAATCCGGCCCGGCCCCGTACGACATATACCAGGCGCGTCGCATGGCCACCCCGTGAATCCCACGGGCCTCCGGCGTATCCGCCCGCACCGCGCGCACGCATTCCTCCGCGTCAGCGACAGTGCGGCTGTCGGCAAAGAGCACGCTTTGAAAACCGGCGCCGATGGCGCGTTGCGCCAGGAAGCTGCGGGGCGCTTGGTCGACCTTGATCATCGTCGAGAGGTTATGCAACTCCGCCGCCCGGCAGAAGTTCTCCAGGTCGTGCAGGTCAAAAGGCGCGTATTCGGCGACAAACTCCACGTAGTCGTAGATTCCGGTCAAGCCGATGACCTCGATCATCCCGGGCCACGTGGTATGCACGTGCGTCGCCAATGTGGGCTCACCGGCGTTCAGTTTCTCGCGAATCCTATTCGGTTGCATGGGCATCATCCTCCAGGGTAGAAGTATGCGCAGGCAACACGAAAACATCCCGCGCTCGTGTCAGTATACTGCACAAACGCGGGACTGCCAAAGCTTATCTAATGTAAGAGTACGAGGATTCTCAAAGCATTTCTAGTGCACGGTGAGCATGCGATTGAGGGAAACCACCGCCCAGTGCGCCACGTCGGGGTCAACGCTCACCTGGTTCGTGACCTTGCCCTCCAGGAGGTCTTCCATCACCCAGGCGATATAGGCAGGGTGAATGCGGTACATCGTGGAGCAAGGGCAGACGATGGGGTCGAGGCAGAAGATCTTCATATCGGGATTCTCGTCGGCCATGCGATTGACCATGTTGATTTCGGTACCGACCGACCAGACCGAACCTGCAGGCGCTTCAGTAATGGTCTTGAGGATAAACTCCGTGGAGCCGTTGTAGTCGGCAGCCTGCACCACTTCCATGGGGCACTCCGGATGGACGATGACGTTTACGTCCGGGTGCTGCCTGCGGGCTGCGTAACCGTGAATCGCGTGTGCACCGAACACCAACCCTTCCACAGGACGACCTGGGCTTTGCGCACATCCGCTTCTGTGTTGCCGCCCAGCACAGGCTGCACCGGGTCCCAGACCACCATCTCATCCTGTGGAATACCGAACTTCAGACCCGTGTTGCGGCCCAGATGCTGGTCTGGGAAGAAGAGTATCTTCTCGCCCCGCTCCATCGCCCACTCGTAAACAGCGGCAGCGTTGGAAGAGGTGCAAACAATGCCGCCGTGCGCGCCGCAAAAAGCTTTGAGCACCGCGGTGGAGTTCATATACGTAACCGGCACGATCGATTCGCCCACCGCGTCGGTAAGTTGCTCCCAGCACTCCACGATATCGTCGATATCGGCCATGTCGGCCATGGAACAACCGGCTGTAAGGTTGGGCAAAATCACCGATTGGTGCGGGGCGGTGAGAATATCGGCGCTTTCCGCCATGAAGTGCACACCGCAGAAGATGATGTATTCGGAATCGCGCTGGTTAGCAGCAAAAGTTGCTAGCTTGAAAGAGTCGCCACGCAGATCAGCGTACTTGATGACCTCGTCACGCTGGTAGTGGTGCCCGAGGATGAGCACGCGCTCGCCGAGTTTTCGCCGCACGGCATCGATGCGTTGGTCCAATTCCTCAGCGGGCAACTGCAGGTAGTGCTTTGGAATCGGCTCATGCTCTCTGCCGGCGGTGCGCCGGCTGCGCAACAGAAGCCGATGTATACGCCGGTAGTCGCGCGGCGTGAGCGCGTCTGCCGTGGCTGCCATGCGTGCCTCTCCCCTTCTCCCCCTCTGCAACAGCGCCCCACTATTCCTGTGTCAAGGCGCTCACCGCAGCTTTCATTGCATTATACACTACCGCAGCGGCGATTCGACCATTATAGTGGCTGCCGTTCAGAGTCTTTCCATGATTGGAACGAGTCTATATTCTCGGCGACTACGTGTACACCCAGGCCTAGACAGGCGGCTGTTGGCTGCGTGGCAGAACTCCTGCCCGGGTTCAGCGCGGTTGCTACTCTCTGTACTCTATCTTACGCCGAATACAGAGTGAGAACGAGGTGGATCACTTTAGGAGACGCGGCGAGATGGCAGGGGCACTTCGTCTGCCCGTTTAAAGCGGTGACAGGGCTCGAGTGTGCCCACCTCTACGCGCGCTGCGGCCAAGAGGCCCGTCACAGTAGTCAAGCCCCGCGTTCCGCGCGGACACATGTGGCTAAGGGCTAAGCTTCATTGGCGGCTCAATTAGACGGGTTGAGACTTACTATGCACGACGGAAGGAGACGGATACGTGAAACTTACCTTGCAGATTGAATTGAAGCGGATGAATTCTGAATCTTCTTATCCGCCGAGCGCATCATTTCCAAGCCCTGTACCACGACTTCCAGCTCTTCCACATCCAGAATGTCCGCCATTAACTGCAGTCGCTCCCGACGAATCTTCCAGAAGCGTTCCATCGCTTGCTGTCCTTTGTCGGTGAGTCTGCAGATCACGACTCTTCGATCGCCTGGGTCCCAGGCCCGATCAACCAGCTCTTTTTCTACCAAGCGGTCTATGACCGTCGTCGTGGCGGAGAGCGCCCGGTCCAAAAATGCAGCGATGTTGCCCATGCGCAAGGGACCCGATCGCTCCAGCAAGACCAACGTCTTGATTTGGGGAATGGTCATATCCAGACCTTCCCAGTCGTCAAGGCCGCACGTGTGCATCTGACGGTTTAGGTAGTCAACTACCGCAATAAATCTACCAGTCAGTTGCTCCTTGCAATCGTATTGCACGGATTCACCACCCTATTCTTTGAACAGCGCCGTTCTTCGAACATCATCGTTCCAATACGATTGCATAATACCAGAAAATGTATTCATGTAGAGAACTACACAAGTAGCCAAGTATTGCCGGACCTCACCATATTTTGGTTTTGCAGATGCAACCCGGGATCATGAGACACGTATCAGAGACTCTGCTGTTTCAACCATGCGCCCGTGCCCGGCGCGATCGGAGATTCAATGGTGCATTCGGTTTCCCTAGCAAAGCCGGCCGACATGCTTGAAATGCATTCCCTCACCATGGGGCGGCAAATATCCCAGGGTCACCATCTAATTGAAGCACCTCTTGTATTCGCGCCGCCATTGGGTTTGCGGGACAGCATTCTGCATACTACGCCCGGCGGGGTCGCATGAGCAGCTCGCGTGAAACGTGTACTTTCGCTAAGGTCTCTGCCAGAGTATCAAGCTGAGGCGCAAATTGACCATCGAAGATAACTATTCGAGACCTAGTCTGGTATAGTTTTTTCGCAGGCTGAAGGAATCTGGATCAATCTCCTTCAATCCGGACGGCCGCCAATTCGGGTCCGATCTGCCGTTTACCAAACCCACACTATGCCATGAGCGTTGAACTCGTAACTGCAATCCGTCAAGCACTGGCTGACAATGCCAACCCGGAAAAGGCCGCGGGCATGCGGGCGTACATGAAGTCGGCCATGCCTTATCGCGGCGTGCAGACTCCTATCCGCCGCAAGCTCGTCCGCGCCGCTCTGCGTGCGCACCCCCTTGCCTCCAGGGACGATTGGCTCGCCGCCGTGCGCGAGCTCTGGCGCGGCGCCGCCTATCGCGAGGAACGTTACGCCGCCCAGGATATTACCGGAGAGACGCAGTTCCACGCCTTCCGCACCCTAGACGCCCTACCGCTCTATGAAGAGATGGTCGTCAGCGGCGCGTGGTGGGACCACGTGGACGACATCGCAACCCATAAGCTTCGCGAGCTTGTGGACCGTTATCCGGAGGAGATGGCCACACACATGCGGGCGTGGAGCCGCGACTCCGACCTGTGGAAACGCCGCTCGTCCATCATCTGCCAGGTGAAGCGCAAGGAGACGACCGACCTGGCGCTGCTCTGCGACTGCATCGAACCCAACCTGGCCGATCCCGACTTCTTCATCCGCAAAGCCATCGGCTGGGCCCTGCGCGACCTGGCCTGGACCGATCTGCAAACCGTCGAGGACTACGTCGCCCGCAACGCCGACCGCCTCAGCACTCTCTCCAAGCGCGAAGCCCTCAAGAACGCCGGCACCATCCGTGCGGGGAGCACGAGTTGATCCGCCCTCCAATAGCGAGCGCTGTTGAAGACGTACGCACCGTTTTCACCGGTTAGCGCCACGGTGCAAGCCGCTGGGAATCGCTAGACGCGTCTTTTATTCGGTTTCGAGCCTGGAATTCCCCATCGACTTCTGCATTTTCAGAGATTGAGTTAATAAACTGTATCAACTTAGTTGACTTAATCGACTAGTGAGGTTACTATATGCCATGATTGTACATCGTCTATGCTATTGTTCATGGACAGAGCCATCACAGGAGGTATGCACCAATGAGTAGAGGTCTATCACGCCGGACGTTTCTACAACTTACCGGCCTCACTGCCGGGGGCGCGCTGCTGGCAAGCGCTTGCGGTCAAGTTGCGGTACAGCAAGCAGACTCACAAGAAGGGCCGTTGGCCTACGCCAACCCACAACTCTTAGTGGAATCCGATTGGTTGGAGGCCAACCTGGGCAAAGAGGGCTTGCGCATCATTGACATTCGTTCTGCCGACGACTACGCCGCCGGTCACGTCCGCAATGCCATCAACATTCCGTCCTCTAGCTTCAGAGATCCCGATCATGAAGTAAGCGGCATGGTGCTTCCGGCGGACAAATTCGCCGCGCTGGTTGGCAGCCATGGCATTGGCAATGATACCGAAGTTGTGGTCTACGGCAGGGGCAATATCCTTGGGGCTACCCGCATATTCTGGGCGCTAGAACTCTACGGCAA
Organism: Chloroflexota bacterium; assembly: GCA_965216245.1. Lineage (GTDB taxonomy): Bacteria > Chloroflexota > UBA11872 > VXOZ01 > VXOZ01 > VXOZ01. Next base: position 1,789,549 of record OZ244145.1, on the reverse strand, counting down.
CAAGAACGCCAAAGTGCTCAACGGCGGCTTTGCCAAGTGGGGCCAGGAAGAGCGAGAGTTGTCCACCGAGGCGACCACGTTCCCGAGCGTCACGTTTACGCCTGACTTCGATCCGTTCCTGGTCGGCACTATTGAGGAAGTGCGGGCGGCAATCGAGGGCGGAGACAGCAATACCGTAATCTTGGACAACCGCTCCGCCGGTGAATACACCGGGCGGGACGTGCGCACCGACCGCGGCGGTCACATTCCGGGCGCCATCAACCAGGATTGGGTCATCTACCTCAACGGCACAGACGCGCGCACCCTAAAGTCCGCTGCGGAGCTCACGGAGCTCTTCAATTCTGCCGGGATTACAGAGGACTCTGTGGTTTATGCCCACTGCCAGACCGCGGTTCGTTCAGCGGTGGCTTATTTCGTCGCCCGGCTGCTGGGCTACAACAACGTCCAGAACTACGACGGCGCGTGGGCCGAATGGGGCAACCGCGAGGACACAACGATCAATACCGGCTCAAACCCGTAGGGGCTGCGACACCAGCAAGACCGGTCAATTCAGGAGGGACGCACTTCATATAGTGCGTCCCTCCTCCGTTCTTGAGTGGAAACGACCCGCTGGCCCGCCGCTCATCGCGTGGGGGCTCGCCATTTATGCCGCTGCAAATCCCATCAGACCGCGCGTTAACAGCACTACTTGCGCTCCCCTTGGCGTTTGTCCACAATGAAAGCAACGATGGACGTATCGCCCGGACCTCACGTATTCTTTGCCAGATAAGTGCACGCAGCGACCGGAGGAGAATTGACCCATGCAGACCGTAGAACAAGAGCAACTTGCCATAGAGGGCGGCCCTAGGACTGTAGACTACAAATTCCCGACCAACAGCGACATCAGCGGTCGCATGTTCGGCGATGAAGAGATTGCTGAACTGACCGACGTGATCCAGTCGGGAAATCTCAACGTGCTGGGCGGCCCCAAAGTACAGAACTTCGAGGAAGAGTGGAAAAAGACCTTTGGTGTCAAGCATGCGGTCACCAGCACCTCCGGCACCGCCGCGCTGCACGTGGGCGTGTTGGCGGTGGGCCCCAACCCGGGAGACGAAATCATCGTCGCGCCGATCACGGACATCGGCAGTATCATTGCCATTCTCTACCAGCTTGCCGTGCCGATTTTCGCCGACGTAGACCCGCTCACGGGCATCGTCACTGCTGAGACCATAGAGCCGTGCATCACCGAGCGCACCGTTGCCATCATGGTCGTACATCTCCAGGGCAACGCGGCGGTGATGGGTCCGATCATGGAACTGGCTCGCAAGCACAACCTGCTCGTGATCGAGGACTGCTCCCAGGCGCACATGGCGGCGTACAACGGCCGCTACGCCGGTACCATCGGCGACATTGGTTGCTACTCCTTCCAGCAGAGCAAGCACATGACCACCGGCGACGGCGGCATGACCGTAACGAACAACGACTATCTGGGCGAACGCATCATGCTGGCGCACAACAAAGGCCGCGGGCGCGGCGGCCGCGAGCAACAGCCGCCCTTCCTAGCGCCCAACTACCGCATGACGGAACTGCAAGGCGCCGTGGGACTGGCGCAGTTGCGCAAACTGCCGACCATTACGGGCCTCCGCACCAAGTGGGGCATGCTGCTCAGCGACCTGGTGGAAGACGTGCCCGGCATCATCCCGCCTCGTCCGCCCACGCCGGAGAGCACCCACGTCTTTTGGAATTGGTGCCCGCTGGCCAAGCTGGAAGAACTGACTGTCGGTTTGGATGACTTGTCAAAGGCTTTCGCGCATGAGGGCGTGGGCTTTGGCGCAGGCTATACCCGCACGCCAATCTACGAATACGACGTGCTGAAGAACCGCCGTTTCTTTGGCGAGTCGGCCTTCCCGCTTCTTGACCCCGCGAGCGGCCGCGACGTGCGCTATTACACCGGCATGTGCCCGAATGCGGAAGGCATTCTGAAGCGCATGCTCGTGCGGCACATCAATGAGAAGTGCACCGAGGAAATGGTCCACGACATGGCGAAAGCCATCCGCAAGGTGTTTACCCACTACGCAAAGTAGCCTAGGTCGGCAGGCGTCGTAACACGTCGGTTATGTCGAAACATAAAACGGGGGCTCGTCCCCGACCGGTAGCGCAGGTTTGAAACCTGCGGCCACCGGATACATAGGGAGCATGGCAAATAACTTAACCCCCTCGACAATGTACGACATCAACATGTCCTACCATGCGGAAGGGCTCAGCTTGACTGGGAAGAGTAAAGCAAAGTGAAAATCTACATCTTTGCCGACCAAGAGGGCGTGGCGGGAGTCTTCAACCGCCGCGAAGGCTACCTGAACGCCAGCGAGTACGCCACCATGGAGCTCGCGGCCATCTGCGAAGCGCTCTTGGATAACGACGTCACCGAGATCGTCCTAAACACCATCCATATCATGGAGTACCACAGACTGCCGAAACCGGTGCAGGTTATTCACGGCCTGCCCCGGCACGACATCTTCACCGAACTCCTCGATGAAAGCTTCGACGCCGGCATGCTCGTCGGCTTTCATGAGATGGCCGGCAACCGCGAGAAGGGCTGCTGGCGGCACTCTATTCTTCCCCACCCCATTACGCGTGCCTATAGCGCTGTGGAAGGCATCTGGCTTAACGATCTGCTGGTCGGAGAAATCGGCATTTTCGTGGCGTTTGCGGGCATCCACAACGTGCCCGCGGTGCTCAACACCGGCGACTACTGGGCCTGCCTTGAGGCTGAAGACCTGGTGCCCGGCATCGAGACGGTGGCTGTCAAGAGAGGCACCAGCCACTTCAGCGCCATCTCCATGACGCCACAGGCCGCGGCGGAGGCGGCGGCAGAGGGAGCGGTGCGGGCGCTGGGCAAGATCGGTACCGTGCAACCCCTAAAGATGGAAGTCCCGGTGACGCTCAAGGTCAAGTACACGTTTGCCGAACGCGCTACCGACGCCATGAGCGCGGTGGCGAACGCTTTTCGCATCGATGAACAGACCGTCGCCGCCACGTATCCGAGCATCGCGGCAGTGCGCGATAACTTGGGCAATCTGCGCGCGCCGGAGATGGAAATCTACGCCAAAGACTCCGGCTTCGCCCAAACCACCGGCTTCTTCACCCGCACCGGCGGCGAACCGTATGAGAGCAAACCGACTTATCCGCCACCGCAAAGGTAAAGCCCTTTTGATATAGAACAATAGGTTTCGCTGGCCAAAGGTAGTGTCTTGACAGATTAGCAATATTATGGTAGAATAGGATGAAAATGCCAATACGGGTGTTATTGTGCTGCCTTAGCGATTTGTTTCGTAGAGTTTATGGCTGCCGTGGGTGGACGACTTTGCAGGAAAGGGAGGTATGCCATGAGAAGACTCTTCTTAATTTTCGATGCGATTTCCTTGACAATTGTAATTATTACTTGCTTGGGCAGCACATCTAGCACAAAGTGCAGAACATCCAGTATCCCTAAACTAATGCCTCGGGCTTCCACCACTTCCATGCTTCTGCGGAGACTAGAATAGAGGATCGGGGCCCTTCTTCATTTCACATAATGCTTGGATGGTCTTTCCATCGGTTAGTGAATTGACAACGCAGGTGAGACAGGCTACACTATCAAAAGTCATGGTTTTGAGGTATAGCCCCGGTGTTTTCGCGCCGGGGCTAATGCTTTAATTGCTATACCATTGCTTGAGTTGGCACCAAGTGGATTACTTGGTGCCGATTCTGTTATGCACGATTGGAGGGTCAGCTACTTGATGTGGCGGTCGACGTGCTTAGCAAGATACGACTTTCTCCATTCGTGGATTGCAACGACTGCTGCAATTATGAGGATTGGTACTAGGAGAAGTATCTCTAGAAGTACGCGCCACGGGGTTTGAATGATCGGCCAGAGGAAGGATCCGAGGATGCATAGAAAGAGCCACGTGATTACTACGAAGGCCAAGTAGCTGAAGAATGTCCAGGACGCTGTGTTGATGTCTAAGACACCTATGGCAATTGGTGCAATGAACAGGTAAGTGAGAGGGAGCAGCGCAAAACCCAGGGCGCTCTTCGCGAATGGTTCGCTGCGTTCGTCCGGGTTCACCCTGCACTCCTTGGAGCGTGAAGCTACTAGACTATCCGTGACATTCGCCACAATAGCATCAGGTTAAGGTATCGTCAACCAAAACCAATGTGTCATGGTAGATACAAAAGGTACGGGATGAATACAGCAATAGAGGAGGACGGTTCGCGAACCGCCCCTACTTCGGTAAGACAGAGAGGGAATGTATAGTGTCCAAACGACGCGAGAAGTTCTCCAGCCGGGCTGATGCCGCACTCCTGGATGCGCTACGTGCGCTTGCCAAGCAGGATGGGAGGCACTTCCAGCCTGTATTGGAAGATGCCATTCGCGACTATATGGAATCGCGCAGACAAGAGAAGCCCCGCGGGGCCGTCATGGCGCATTTCCAAGCAAGCCTTGATAAGAACCGCGAACTTGCCAAGCTGCTTGCCGAGTGAGGCGTGGCGTTCCTACACCTTTGCAAGTAATTCGCCATGCGCGCCCAGTGGTTCGGCGCGTCTGTGTCCATGAGTAGGATCGCCGGTAGCGTAGGTTCGCACGGGACGTGCGCGCAACCTGTCCCTCCTTGCTGCGTTGCTGGGCACAAAAACAAAAGGAGCGCCCGGTACCTATGCACCGCTGGCGCTCCCTCAATTTCCTAAGGCCGCTCCGTGGTCTCGTTACCGAGACCTGACGGAGGCGGCCCTGGATTTACAACTTACATCCATGGGCATCACCTCCTTTCTCTTGCAAATCATCATACTATACGGGCCGATACGCTGTCTACCGCGCGAGCGGACGGCTTGAGTCGGTTCAGACTTAGACCGTAGAGATATTAGTGTGAACCCGAACATCTGCTCATTGAACGCTCTAATGGGTGTTATTCTGAGGAGCGAAGCGACGAAGAATCTCGTGTGTTCGGCACTCTAGATTCCGCGAACATTGTTCGACGCTGCGCTCGGAATGACAGGAATCGAGGCCAATTCTTATGACAAGTCGAAAGCTGCCTGATTGCCCGAGCGGGGCACTACGACTACTTGTGGGATGCTCCCAAGTGCTCCATAGCGTGAAGGAATTAGATCGTGAAGCGCTTGCTGCCCTTCTGTTGGCTCATCGCCCTCTTGCTGGCCGAGTCGTGTGCTCAGGCCGGGCCTGCTTCCCCACCGCTAACCACTGCGCCGGCGCCTACGCCCACACAGATACCGGGGCGCGACGATCTCTACCTGTTGCGAGACGTGCCGGAGCACTTGGCATTTATCCGGTGGGGGTGGATTCGCGCCCAAGATTCTGAAGGCAAGCGGTTCGATGAGTTCGCAGAGTTTGTCATCGAGTTCACGATCCATAACAATGTGGAGCCGATGGGGGGTGGCTACGGCTACTATTTGATGCTTGGCCATAGCAGAATCTCCGGCGTGCTCTTCTATTTTGGCTTGCAGACTGACGTGAAATACCCTGAAGTCGCGCTTTCGTACGGCAAGGGTCTGATCTTTTCCCGCTGGCAGACCCGCGACCTCGCCAACGCGCGCTCCGCACCAGAGGACGGCTGGACGGAGTCATCCGGCCATGAGGGAGACTTCATCGGTGTGAGGCGTTCCTACGCCTGGGGGCCGGGAGACTATCGCGTGCAGCTGGGGCCTGACAAATCTGCGCCACAGGACCCTGACGGCGCGTGGTTCGGGCTGTGGATCACGGATCTCAGCACGGATGAAACCACCTGGATTGGCTCGCTCAAGTTTCCGCTCCAGGACGGCAAAGCCGTGATACAGACACCCGTGTACAGCACCATGGAGTTGTACGCGGAAATACCCGGGTCGCGGATGAGGCCGATCGACATTCCCACCTGGCACGTCTCCATCCAGCGACCGGTCGGCGACGGGGTGACAGCGCACTGGGGCCGTACCGGTTACGCTCCGATCGAGGGCGAAATTATGAACTCCGATATCCGCTATGACGTGACCAACGATATTGTGCACATCCATGCAGGTGGGACAACCGAGCGCCGCACTGAACCAAGGCCTGTCGAGTTCTGGTAGGTGAGTCTGATCTTAGAGTCGTCTAATGATCCGGTGGATGCGGCAGTGAACAAGCTAGGATACGCAAGGCCCTAGGCGAACATGCCCGACAGGGTCTCCGCGGCGATGCGCGCCTCGTCCCAGGGCAAAGATTCGTCCCCCCATATAATCGAATGCTCGTGGCCTTTGCCCGCCAGGAGCACGGTATCGCCCGGGCGCGCCTGCTTGAACGCGATGCGGAAGGCCTGGGTACGGTCCACACTCATGCTGTAGTCACGGCCGAACACGCAGCCGGCCTGGAGCGCGCCCACCTCGATGGCGCGGCAGATTGCGTCCGGATTCTCGCTGCGCGGGTCCTCGCTGGTGATAACGAAGTAGTCGGCGTGTTCCGCCGCGATTGCGCCCATGAGCGCCCGTTTTTCCACGTCGCGCTCGCCCGCGCTGCCAAAGACCGCCACGAGCCGCCCCGGCGTCACGCTGCGCAGGGCGTCGAGCACGAGGCGCAGGCTATTGGGCGTGTGGGCGTAGTCCACGATCACGGCAAATGGCTGACCGGTACTGATCACTTGCATGCGGCCGGGCACTCCTGGGAACGTGCTTACCGCAGCCGCGGCCGCGTCGAGCGGCACGCCCAACCCCGTGACCACGGCTAGCGCGGCAAGCGTGTTCGCTACGTTGAAGCGGCAGACCAGCGGCGACCGCACTTGCGCTTTCCCCTCAGGCGTGACCACCGTGAACGCAGTGTAGTCCGCGCCGAGCGCAATGTCTACGGCGAGCATGTCCGACTGCTCCGCAAAGCCGAACGTGCGCAGTCCCGGCGGTTGGAGCCCGGCGTAATACGGAAAGTGCTCGTCGTCGGCGTTGAGCACGCTCACACGGGGAAATGGCTTTGGCGCGCGGGCCTTTACCCGCTGGAAGAGCATCCCCTTTGCTTCGCGGTACGCCTCCAGCGTCTTATGGAAGTCCAGGTGCTCGTGGGTGAGGTTTGTCAGCACGGCAGCGTCGATCTGGATCGCGTCGAGCTTGTGGAGCGCCAGGCCGTGGGAACTCGCCTCGACCACCGCATGGGTACCGCCCTGTTCCCGGATTGTCCGCAGCATGCGCTGGAGGTCGGACGCGTGCTGGGTAGTGAGGCGCGTCTCGTTGGGAAACTCCCGCCGGCTATCGTGAAAGGCAACCGTGGTGATCACGCCGGTGGGATGTCCGCACTCGCGCAGGATGTGACCGATCAAGGTCGCTGTGGTGCTCTTCCCATCGGTGCCGGTAACGCCGATGACACAAAGCTCTCTTGAGGGATTCTCGTAGAATGCTGCCGCCACCTGTCCAATCGCCGCCCAGGTATCAGGCACGAGGACTTGCGTCACACACTTCGGCAGTGCCAACGGCCGTGTAACCAGCGCAGCCACTGCCCCACTCTCCACGGCAGCCGCGACGTAGTCGTGCCCATCGCGCTGCAATCCCTGCAAGGCAATGAATAGCGCCCCGGCCTCCGCCTCACGCGAGTCGTAACAGAGCTGGGTTATGGGGATATCCGGCGTGCCGGTGAGCACTGCCGCTTCCGGCACAGCCGCTAGGAGTTCAGAGAGTTGCATTGACGTTTGTGAGAGATCGTAGGAACAGTCTCTTCCACAAGGCATTCCAGATTAGATAGTGTGGCGCTAGTTGCAAAGAGGTCAATACAATTATAACTCAAGCTATCAAGGTCTGCCCCTTCTTCCTAGTCCCCAACCGGCACCAAAGCCTCCAATCAACGTCGCAATGTATGTAAGAACTGGCACAAGAAGGTCTGACTTATCCGAGTTAACGAGAAAAGCAATAAAGCCAAGAACCGCCAGAATGGTGAAAACGTACGTGGCAAACCAGTATCTGCGCTGGCTCTTCCGGTCCGCAGCTTCCCGTTTGCTCTCTTCTTCGACATGATCAAAGAACTGCGTGATATGCTCATCTTTTACCTTGTCCATAAACCCCAGGGCAGGAAACCCTCCACCCAGCGTCATTGAGAAGGACTGGATAAACTGGCGGACAGACTTTGGGATGGGAAGCGATGGTACATCGGATTCATCGGAATCTTGAGCCTCAACTTCTGTTGCCTCTTCCTTAGGCAGCTTCTGGTGCAGACTCCTCCACCTCGCTCTTGCGCATATCCTGATCAGTCACTGAATACCTCCCGTAAGACTGTCAAGTATCGCTCATTCAGTTGGTCAAAATGCTTGCCCGAAACATCCCTCAAGTGATGAACCATGTATAACGCGACGAGGTACTTTGTAATGAAGTCAACCTCACGTTTCGAGAGATCCCCAAACTCCTCTGCAACCTTTAGGTCATTCAAGGCACGCAGCAAAGCATCTCTTGACGGCATTGAAACCGCAGATTCCTGTTCACGCAGTCTGCCTGATCTCTTCTGAGGTGTTCGTTCAAGTTGGGAAATCATGTGGCATATCCTCACTGATAGGCGACGGCGCTACGTAGAGTAAGGAACCTCTAGCTAATCGTCCAAGCCAGGTCGACTGATGGACTCTGAATACCTTAACGTACGCCCTACTTACATTGTCCGTCAACAGCGTGCTCAAATCCAAGGCATCGTTCAGAACTACAACTGTTGCACTTCAATCGAGTTAGCGTGCTAGCAACGATGTCCAAACAGAAAGCCCTCAGTTTTTGAGCAGAAAGGGCGTGCATGTGCGCCGCAGACGGAGCGGATGGGCCGGCTCACCGGACTTCGTGACGCCGAGCGCGTGGAGAGGACGGCTGAACTGTTGGCGGACGGTCTGCGATCGTGCAAGCCACATCCCATGTACGCCCCACGCCGCAACCACCAGCGCGACGCCCTCGGCCAGTTCGCACAGGGCGCTGTCGTTGTGCCGCCCTATGGGATCGAGCGCAGACCGCAACGCCTGCGGGTAGGGCGTGCGCCACGCGAACAGGTTACCCACGCGCACGCCGCCGTAGCCCCATGCGCGGGCAAAGCCGATGCAGCGTCGAATGGTCGGGTCATCAGCCGTGGCGTCTGCCGTGGATGGGTTGAGCATGATAAACATGACGACCGGGCGGATATCGTCCCACGTCCGCCACAGCTTGTAGCGGTAGCGCCCACACTCTGAGAAATTGGCGCCACTTTGCGTATGCTTTTTGAGAGTCGCGTTGCTCACAGAATCGTGCCTACTCCCACTTAGCAGCCCCGCCGGAGAGCTGAATTCCCCGTGGCTCATGCCCATCCGGCGTCGAGTCAAAAATTCTACCTGCCGCCTTCAGACACGCTCGGTGCAATGATAGCACTACCCACGTGGTGAATTGCCCTTCAAGCCGCGCAAAGTGAATAGCCGGGCCACCCAAGGAGAATCCTTTGCCAATTCGCACTACGCATCTAGACAAGACTTCAAGCGTACGATAGACTACAAGTCAATCGTATTGCCTCTCAGTGTTAGTGAGTACAGCGGAAACGAGCCGGCATGCTCGCAGAAAGGAGGCATAGCTACATAGGCTTCTGCATCATCGCTCGTGCAGCGTGAGAGGGAGATGGCCTCGTCTGCTCGGTTGCTCTGCCGCAAGCCCTTTTGCCAAATCCACCAAACGTCCCTAGAGAATCCGCGCGGCCACGCATCTCTCGCACACGCAGGACAAGTGAATGCTCCTGGCACGTACACTTGGCATCTGTTGTTTCACAAAAGGGAGTCTTCGAATGAAAGCAACATCGCTTACCCTCAGCCGTCGGCGCATACTGGCGGGTCTTGCCGGCGCCGCCGCCCTGCTGCCACTGGCTGCCTGCGGCACGGTGGCAACACCCGCCGCGGAGCCGGAAGCAAAGATGGAAGAAAAGGCAGCTCCGGCAGCGGAAGAACCCAAGGAACCCGAAGTTCAAGTGGCTAAGTGGTTTACCGCGTCCTACGGCGGCGGTTCGTTTGACCCGGTGCAGCAGGGACTCGTAGACAGCTTCAACGAGCTGAACGAACAGTTCCAGGCCGAGTACGTCATCGTACCCGGCAACCAGCAGGCCTGCATTGAGAAAGTGCGCGTCGGTCTCGCAGCCGGTGAGCGAGACATCGGCATCTTCAACTGCAGTCCTATCTGGCTGGCAAACATCGGCAAGGCCGGGCTGGCGGCGGAACTTGACAGCCTGATCGCGCGCGACCAGGTAAATATGACCCAGTACGCCTCCCTGGCAATCGATGCCCACCGCTTGCAAGGCAACCTCATGGCAATCCCGCACTACGTCAATAGTCTCATCGTTGTATACAACAAGGACTTGATGAACACGCTGGGAGAAGAGTACCCGCAAGATTCGTGGACGTGGGACGACTTCCTTACGTTGGCACGCAGGATAACGACGGGCGCGGGCTCTCAGAAGCAATTTGGCGTCGCGACGGTGCCACGGGGATTCAACCCCAACACGCCGTGGATCTGGATGGCGGGCGGCAGCACCTACGACGACGAAGAGAATCCCACCAAGTCCACCATGTCGTCCATCGAGACGCGGGCCGGGCTGCAATGGAGAGCCGACCTCTATCACAAGCATCAGGTTGTCCCCAGACCCGGCGAAGTAGAGGGCGACCTCTTTAGCGGAGGCATCGCACCGCTTATTGTCACTACCGGTGCGGCCATGTCTCGCTATCGCGGCGATCGCGTGGCGTTCGACTGGGACGTGATCGGCATTCCGGCGGGGCCGACCGGCAGAACGACCTTTGCCGGCAGTTACGCGCAAGCGGTCTATAGCGATAGCAGCGCGAAGGACGCCGCCTGGGAACTGCTCAAGCACGTTACAGGTCGTCCGGGGGCCCTCGCCATGCTGAGTGTATCGCTCTCGGTGCCCGTGTTCACGCCGGTGGCGGAGAACGAGTATCGCAATGCCGACGGCCAGCCGGATGGCATTGACAATGTGCTAAACTTCCTCACCTACCTGCGCGCCTTGCCGAAGAACCCGAACATGATCGCCATCTACGGCGCAGCGTACAGCACGTATCTCGGCCAGATCTGGTCCGGCGAGATGAGCGTCGAAGAGGCTACGGCCGCCATGGATACCATCGTGGACGGCGAAATGGGCTAGTGACCGCTTCGCCGTAGTATTTTTACAGGCGTTTTCGGAGCTCTCCTCGCGCCGTTTTCCACTGGCGGGAGGAGAGTTCAAGACTTAAAGTGGGCTAGAGTAGCTCTGTGGTCGGCTTTCCCTGCGAATCAAAGTCTTACACTAATCATTGGCTGCTGCCAATGCAGTCCCTGGAGAAACAGCTACACCCACTTTCCATTACGACATAGCTAGACACTACTATGCTTGCGTCATGTTCACTCTCACGGCGAAAGCAAGAGATGAGGACAACCGCACAAGCAACGTGCTCGCGCTAACTATCTAAATCAGTTCCATGTTCGGTGAGAGGAGAATCTGGGACTTCAAAGCTGTCTCTTTGCATACCTGTGGATAGTTGCAATCAACTTCCAACCTTCACGCCCTTAGAAAGCGGCATTCTACAGGGTCTGAGATGATGGATTCGCTAGACTCACAAACGAAGTGCAACACCATGCTAAGGTGTTGCCATGGGAACATACTATCGTCAACTTTCCATTGAAGAGCGGTGTGAACTGGCCCGGCTTCACACCGCGGGACAGTCGTACCGGCAAATTTCTGCAGCTCTGGATCGCGCGCCATCGACCATTATGCGGGAGGTGAAACGGAATGGGTCTCGTACGCAGGGCTACAGAGCGACGTATGCCCACGAACAGGCGTGGGCGCGGCGCTGGGTTGGCGGTAAGTTGGAACGGGATGCTGCGTTGCGCAAGACCGTGCTGGAGTACTTGCAATGCGGCTGGTCGCCGGAGCAGGTGGCAGGACACATGGCGCGGGATGCCGGTGGACCGGTCATCTCCCACGAGACCATCTATCGTTTCAGCGAACCGTAGGTTCAAGTCATATACGGACAGGTGGCGCGCACCAAGGACTATAGTTGGCGGCACTACCTGCCGCGAGGCAAGGCGCAACGGCGACCCCATCGGCGCAGTGGGCGCAGTCCGGCCTCCTTCATTGCCAAGCGCCGTCCACTGGCGGAACGTCCCCAGGCGGCGGCCGACCGCCAAACCCCCGGCCACTGGGAGGCTGACCTGATGCTCTTTGGCAGAGGCGGCCACGCGGTGCTCGCCCTGCATGAGCGCCACTCGCGCTTGCTCATCGCTGCGCGCCAGCCCGGCAAGGCGGCAGACCCCATCGCCAGCACCATGTGCGATCTGCTCGCGGTCTTGCCTGAAGCGTGGCGACAGACCGTCACCTTCGACAACGGCACCGAGTTCGCGCGTCATTACCATCTCCATGACTTGGGCATCCAGACCTTCTTCTGCGATACCCACGCCCCCTGGCAGAAAGGAGGCATCGAGAACGCTATCGGACGCATGCGGCGGGTGCTGCCGCGCAAGACCGACCTGGCGGAGATGTCTGCAGAGCGCTTTGCGCAACTTATCCAAGCCTACAATCACACGCCGCGCAAGTGCCTTGACTATCAAACCCCAGCAGAAGTATTCCTCAAACAAACGTTGCACTTGAAATGTGAATCCACCTTCCCGCGTACGCGGGAATGACGGGCTTTGGCGCATCTCTTTTTCCGCCTTTCTGGTGACAATTTTTCAACATGAAATGCGTGACAGGCAGGCGCTGTTCTGTTACCATTGGTTTTGCCTTTGCGATCAGCATGAGGCTTAGGGAGGTATGGGATTCACGTTGCGATCCCATCCGCATAGCAGGTTGATACCCGCTGCGTCTTCTGCCGCATACGAGCCGGCAGGCACTATCGGACCGGCTGAGGCGAGAAAGCGGGAACAGCCGAGGTACGCGGTTGGGCAGCATACAGGCTGGGTTTGCGGTAAACGGCACGGATGACTGTTACCGTGCCTTCTCTATCTCTCAGTGCTAATCGCAATATGAAGCAGGAACAACTGTATGGGCATGGCCGGATTGCCTGTGCCTAAAACGAGTTGCAAATCTGGGCTGATGAGCACGATTAGTAGCAGACCAAGGTCTGTACGTCACGAGTCGCCCACATAGCTCAGTCGGTAGAGCGCGATCTTGGTAAGATCGAGGTCACCGGTTCGATTCCGGTTGTGGGCTCCGGCGGAAAGAGTGCAGCGCGCGAATGAGGGAACTCGGAAGTTTCTCGAGCAGCACCTACCGTTCATGCACTCATTAGAGGCAGCGACGGGCGCGGTCCCCGATGTCTTGCGCGCACTGTAGAACATTGAGTGAAGTTTCATAAGGTTGAGGAAGGAAACGATGGCGAAGGCGCGATTTGAACGAACCAAGCCGCACGTAAACATCGGCACGATTGGGCATATCGATCACGGCAAGACCACGCTCACCGCAGCGATCACTAAGGTGCTCGCGCTCCAGGGCGGTGCCGACTTTGCCCCCTTCGACAGCATCGATAACGCTCCCGAAGAACGCGAGCGCGGTATCACTATTGCTATCGCTCACGTCGAGTACGAGACCGATAACCGCCATTACGCTCATGTCGACTGCCCCGGCCACGCCGACTACATCAAGAATATGATCACCGGCGCTGCGCAAATGGACGGCGGTATCCTCGTCGTGTCCGCTCCCGACGGCCCCATGCCTCAAACCCGCGAGCACGTCCTCTTGGCTCGCCAGGTCGAAGTCCCCGCCATGGTCGTCTATCTCAATAAATGCGATATGCTCGACGATGAGGAACTCCTCGAACTCGTCGAACTTGAGGTCCGTGAACTCCTCTCTAAGTACGACTTCCCAGGCGACGATATCCCTGTCATCCGCGGCAGCGCTCTCCAAGCGCTCGAAAGCGATAGCGACGATCCCGATGACCCCGCCTTCGCCTCCATCCTCGAACTCATGGAAGCCGTAGACGACTATATCCCTACGCCTGCCCGCGCTATCGACCAGCCCTTCCTTATGCCTATCGAAGATGTCTTCAACATCAAGGGCCGCGGTACCGTCGTCACCGGCCGTATCGAACGCGGCCAGGTCAAAACCGGCGAGGTTATCGAAATCATCGGCATCCACCGCGATATCCAATCCTCCGTCGTTACCGGCGTCGAAATGTTCCGTAAAATCTTGGACTCCGGCCAGGCCGGCGATAACGTCGGCTGCCTCCTCCGCGGTGTCGAAAGAGATAACGTCCAACGCGGCCAAGTCCTCGCCGCTCCTAAGTCCATCACCCCGCACACCCGCTTCGAGGCCGAGGTCTATGTCCTCAGCCGCGATGAGGGCGGCAGGCATACTCCCTTCTTCCCTGGCTATCGTCCCCAGTTCTACGTCCGTACTACCGACGTCACCGGCGCTATCGCCCTCCCCGAGGGCGTCGAAATGACCATGCCCGGCGATAATATCACCATGACTATCCACCTCATCAACCCCGTCGCCCTCGAAGAAGGCGTCCGCTTCGCTATCCGCGAGGGCGGCCGTACCGTCGGCGCCGGCGTCGTGACTAAAATCCTGGAGTAGGTTCTCGATACGCGATTAGGAGAAGTGCACGTTCATGGCACGCAAAGGACGAGAAGACCGTAGTGTGATAGCACTGGCATGTGTGGAATGCCGGCGGCGCAACTACGCCACGAGCAAGAACCGGCGGACAGTCACTGACCGCTTGGAGCTGCGCAAGTACTGCCGCTACTGCCAGAAGCATCTCGCACATCGAGAAACACGATGAGAGTACCCTGGTCCACACCAAGCCGAGGGCAGGCTTCGCGGCAGCATTCTCGCAGCCGCAAGGTAGCACCGCCGAGCAGCCGGTTGCCCCGCTTTCTTCGGCCTTCGGTAACGTTTCTGCATGAAGCGTACGGCGAATTGAGGAAGGCGCACTGGCCCACCCGCGAGGCCGCACTCAACCTTACGCTCGTCGTCATCGCGGTCAGCTTGGTTACCGGCGTCTTCCTGAGCGGTGTAGACTATATCTTTGCCAAACTATTCGCACTACTCGTCCAACAGGGGACCTAAAGGACTTCAACACCATGGCATTGGAAATAGAAGACACCCAACAGCAGGCAGAGCAACCCCCCCGGTGGTACGTGGTGCACACCTACTCCGGATACGAGAATAAAGTGCGCGAAAACCTGCTCAAGCGCATCGAATCCATGGACGCCAAGGACATGATCTTCGACGTGGTAGTGCCTACGCAGAAAGAAGTAGAGATCAAGCAGGGCCAGCGCCGCGACGTGGAACGCAAGCTCTTCCCGGGCTATGTGCTGGTACGCATGCAGCAGACCGATCAATCCTGGTTTATCGTGCGCAACACGCCGGGGGTAACCGGCTTTGTGAGCTCCGGCCGGGACGACCACCAACCGGTGCCGCTTGCCGATGAGGAAGTAGATAAGGTACTCAAGCGCGGTGAGGAAGAGACGCCGCAAACGCACATGGTGCTGCGTAAGGGTGACCGCGTCAAGATTGTCGACGGGCCGTTTGCCGAGTTCTACGGCACCGTGGACGACGCCAACCAAGAGCGCGGCCGCGTGCGCGTGATGGTCTCGTTCTTCGGACGCGAGACACCGGTGGAATTAGATTTCCTGCAAGTGGAACGAATCTAGTATTTTGTGACAGTTTTGTAGTTCATTTTGTGCAAGGATGAGAAACTAGCGTGGCAAAGAAAGTACGGGCAGTAATCAAACTTCAGGTGCCGGGTGGGAAGGCAACACCGGCCCCGCCGGTTGGCCCCGCATTGGGTCAGCACGGTGTGAACATCATGGCCTTCGTCAAGGAATTCAACGAGCGCACGGGAAGCCAGGCCGGCTACATCGTGCCGGTAGACATGACGAT
This sequence comes from Chloroflexota bacterium, assembly GCA_965216245.1. Taxonomy (GTDB): domain Bacteria; phylum Chloroflexota; class UBA11872; order VXOZ01; family VXOZ01; genus VXOZ01. Next base: position 1,773,735 of record OZ244145.1, on the reverse strand, counting down.
CTTTGAAGATCGGTCGTTCACGTTCATCACCAAGACACCGCCGGCAGCCGACTTACTGCGCCGCGCGGCCAAGGTGGATAAGGGCTCAGGTACGCCCAACACTGAGAAAGTTGGGCGGGTTACCCAGGGGCAAGTGCGCGAGATTGCAGAGATGAAAATGCCGGACCTCAACGCCAACGACGTCGAGGCGGCAATGAAAATCGTTGCGGGTACCGCCCGTAGCATGGGTTTGGAGGTAGTCACCTAAAATGGCACAGCGCAGCAAGAAATATCGGCAGGCATTGGAACGCATTGAAGAGGGACGACTCTACGATCCCCAAACTGCATTCGAAATTGCCAAAGAGACCGCAACCACCAACTTCGACGCCACGATTGAGATGCACGCGCTCCTGGGTGTCGACCCACGCCAAGCGGAACAAGCGGTGCGCGGCACTGTGGTGCTACCGGCCGGGCTCGGCAAGGCGCAACGCGTGCTCGTCTTTGCGCAAGGCGAGAAGGTGCGCGAAGCGGAAGAGGCCGGGGCCGACTTCGTCGGCGGCGCGGAGCTTGCCAAGAAGATCGAAGGCGGCTGGCTGGATTTTGACGTGGCAATCGCCGCGCCGGACATGATGAGCGCAGTAGGCCGGCTGGGACGTACCCTGGGACCCCGCGGGCTGATGCCCAACAATCGTGCCGGCACCGTGACATTCGACATCGGCCGGGCAGTGGGAGAAGCAAAAGCCGGTCGTGTTGAGTTTCGCGTCGACCGCACGGCCAATTTGCACGTCCCCATCGGCAAGGCTTCCTTCACCGTGGAGAATCTGCTTGCAAACCTGACCGCGCTCTACTCAGCAGTCATGCAAGCCAAACCGGAGAGCAACAAAGGCACGTATGTCCGCTCCATCCACCTTTGCGCGACGATGGGGCCATCCGTCAAGCTCGATCCAGCTCAGATGCAGCAATTGCTGGCCGCCGCCTAAAGGCAAGCGGCGTCTTTTGCCCGCGCCGCAGGAGAGATTTTGTTTGACAAACACACTTCTCCCCTGCTAAAAAAGAGTCTAGTTGGAAAGTCAACAATAAACACGGAGAGGTGAGGATGCCAAAGTTTCTCGTCGAGTGGAACCTTCCGCCGGAGCTAACCCGCGACAAGTATGACAGTAACAAGAAGAAGTCGTTGGAAATCTATGCGCAGTTGCCCAACTGCGAGTGGATTAGCACCTACCTTTCTGACGACATGAGCAAGTGCTACTGCCTGTACGAAGCGGAGAGCGAAGAGGCTGTGCTCGAGGCGCGCGACGCGGTGAATGCCAAGGTGGACAAGATCGTCTTGGTGGATGAACTGACGGAAACGGACTACCGCGAGTAAACACGGCCCTCGGTCCTAGCCACGCACGAGCCGAGCCACACCGTCCTTTCGGTGTGGCTTTTCGCTTGATAGCGTCCATCGCGTTCCATTTAGCGCCGCATTGCTTGCGCTAAGACGTGCAAACTTTGGGCTAGTAGACCCAGAAATGTGTACAGCCATCGCATCAGCTAGACAAGAAGGGAATGGGTTGCAAATCGAAGAATCTGGCGTCATGGGGCGTGGGCCACTGTGAAAACCAAGCGCGGAATGAACACGCCCATGCTTCTCACGCTGAGCCTGGGGCACGTGGTCGCCGATATCTATGGCGGTATGCTGCCCGCCATGCTCCCTATCTTTGTTAGCACGTTCGGCCTCTCCTATTTCGCCGTGGCGCTCGTATCGGCGTCGCACAGTTTTTCCGCCAGCGCAATCCAGCCGATCTTGGGCTATGTGAGTGACCGCTTCAATGGAAAGCTGGTGCTGCCCCTCTCACCGCTTGTTGCCGCCCTGGGCGTCACTGTCGCCACGCAGGCGCCGCTTTACGGGCTTGTGCTTATCGCGGTCGCCATCGGCGGCTTGGGCATCGCTGCCTACCACCCCGAAGGGTACAAAGCAGCCGGCTACTACAGCGGGGACCGGCAAAGCACCGGAACCTCTATTTTCTCCGTCGGCGGCAACTTAGGCGTCGCCGCGGGACCCGTGGTGGTCGCCGTGCTCTATGCCTGGCAGGCGCAACGCGGACTCATACTGTTGGTGGTACCGGGCGTCATAATGGCGCTCGTGCTCTGGCGGATTCTGCCGCGAATCGAGACTGGCGCAGAGATAGCGCCGCCGGACCTCAAAGCAGCCTTACTCGATATTCGGCCGGTACTGACACCCTTTGTCCTCCTGCTGGTCATTGTCATTCTCCGCTCCTTCTTCTGGGTAAGTCTCGGTACCTTCATTCCGCTCTATGCCGTAGCAGAACTGGGAATGACAGTACCGGAAGCGGCAGCGGGACTACTGCCCTTTCTGCTCTTCAGCGGTGCAATCGGCACGCTCGTGGGGGGTTACGTGGCCGACCGCACGAGCAAAGAGGGCCTGCTCCTCTGGTCGCTCGCGCCGGTACCGCTGTTCGTTTACGTATTCTTACACACCAGCGGCTTTTGGCTGCCCCTCATGCTGGTTTTCATTGGCGCTTTTACTGTCTCCACATTCGCCGTCACCGTGGTCATGAGCCATGAGCTCCTGCCGAAGCAGCGAGCGATGGCATCGGGCATGATGGTAGGTTTCGCCTGGGGGATCAGCGGCATGGGCACACCGTTTGTCGGGCTCTTCGCGGATAGCTACGGTCTGCCCGCCGCGTTCACTGTACTCATGCTGTCACCGGTGCTTCCCGTTGCCCTGTCCATCCTCTACCTCAGGCTCATGCGGCAGGGCGGCAAGTACCGCGCGCGCATGGCGGTCCGTTCATCGCCGACTGCGTAGGCCGCGCAGCAAGTCCCGAAACCCCACACCAGGTGTTTGAATCGCCTCTCAGATTCGCGCTTACGGCCGCCGTGCCTAGTGACGACATGCCCTCGTCCTCGTATAATGAGAACTAACTCCGGTGCAACCACGAAAGCGTCCATCGCACACCACGCAGGCGCTAGCGTTCTTGCTCACTGTTAGCTGACAAGACCCACCATGATTCTCCTGCACGATGTTTCCAAGATCTATGCAAACGGTATCCACGCGCTTAAGAACATTGACCTAGAGATTGCCCAGCAAGAGTTTGTATTTCTCGTTGGCGTAAGTGGCGCCGGCAAGTCTACGCTCGTGCGATTGCTCATCCGCGAAGAGCTTCCCACCTCGGGACAGATTATCGTCGCCGGACACAACGTGCTCCAATTGTCCAAGCGTCACCTTCCCCTTTTTCGCCGTAAAGTAAGCATGATCTTCCAAGACTTCCGCTTGCTACCGAATAAGACTGTGGCCGAAAACGTGGCTATGGCGCTCCGCGTGGCCAATCGTTCGCGCGGAGACATTGAGAGACTCGTGCCGGAGACTCTGGCCTTGGTCGGCTTAACGCAGTTTGCCGAGGCATTCCCTCTTACTCTGTCGGGTGGCGAGCAGCAGCGGGTTGCCATTGCCCGCGCGGTAATTCGCAAACCCGATTTGCTCATTGCCGATGAACCTACCGGCAACCTGGACCCCGTGACCTCAGCCGAAATCGTGGATCTACTGGTGCGCATTAACGAGCTGGGGACTACCGTAGTCATGGCCACCCACGACAAAGAGATGGTCAATCGCGCGCGCCGCCGGGTAGTCGAGCTGGTCCGGGGGGAGATAGCGCGAGACGAATTAAGGGGCACCTATCAATATGGCCGGACCTAGCTACATTGCCACAATGTCCGGCAGTGCGATCGTGAACGCCTGGCGCCATCGCACCATGACGGTGATCACGGTGCTGATCGTCTCGCTCATGATCACGACGCTTGGCATGTTCCTCATCGTGGAGAACGCGCTATCGGTCATGATTGCCAGTATGGAGGAGCGGGTGAACCTCATCATTGACCTCGTGGACGACGCTCCACCGTCGGACGTACTCGCATTGCGGCAGCAATTGCTCGACGATCCTCGTGTCATAGACGTAGGGTACATTACGCCGGAAGAGGCATTGGAACGCCTGCGGGCGCACTTTAAGGATGAACCGGACCTCTTGCTACCGCTGATAAGCAATCGCAATCCCTTACCCGCCAGCCTGGAAGTGCGCTCAGACGATCCTAACCACCTCCTGTCTCTCGCAAGTCTGCTTGCGGTCAATCCAATTGTGAAAGAAGTGACAATTCCTAAAGACGTGCTCGACAATGTCATTCGGATCGTGCAGGTTATACGCTTCCTCGGCTATACGCTCGGAGCCGGCTTGGCCTTGGTTGCCTTGTTTGTGATTGGGAGCACTATCCGGCTGACGGTCTATGCGCGGCGAGGGGAGATCGAAGTGCTGCGGCTCATGGGCGCTTCCGACCACTTCATTCGCTGGCCGTTCTTGTTGGAGGGCGTGTTTTTCGGGCTGGTTGGCGCTCTGTTCTCTTCTTTAGTGGTCGGGGTGGCGTACCTTTGGGTACATGAGCTGCTCCATCAGTTGATTAGCTTCTTTCCCGTGTCAGTTGACATTACGTACCTTCTTCGTCTATTCTTAACCTTGACTCTCTTTGGTATCCTCATTGGTGGCTTTGGGAGTTACCTCTCAGTTCGCCGGTTCCTCACCATCTAAGTGCGCAGCCTGCCGCGTCCCTGTAACCTAATAAACCCACGCCTCGTACACCAACGCTAACCGGACTCTCATGATTGTTTTGCGCAACGTCTCCAAAGTCTATGACTTTCGCGTCACCGCACTCGACGATATTACACTGAGCGTTCCGAAAGGTGACTTCGTCTTTCTCGTCGGCCATAACGGTGCCGGGAAGACCACATTGCTTAGCTTGTTGGTGCGTGCCGATCAGGCCTCATCGGGCGTGGTGCTCGTCGGCGGCCAAGACCTTGCGCTGATGAAGGAATCTGAGATACCCTTACTGCGGCGGCGTTTTGGCATTGTCTTTCAAGACCTCAAGCTTTTTCCAGGTAAAACCGTGGCGGAAAACGTGGCGCTGGCTCTGCAAATTCAGGGTTGCGCAGGAAAGCGCGCCCGAACCAGCGCGGCAGATGCGCTTGAATTGGTGGGACTCCAGCACAGAGCTTCGTTCCTCCCCGGTCAGATTTCCGGCGGAGAGCAGCGCAAAGCCGCGATAGCGCGCGCCATTGTGCATCGCCCCGATATCTTTATCGCCGATGAACCAACGGCCAGCCTGTCACCCGATGTGGCATGGGAAATCACCTCCCTCCTGATGGAAATCAACCAGCTCGGCATCACGACAATCGTGGCAACGCACGATCGCGACGTTGTTGATGGTTTCTCACGTCGTGTGGTAGCTTTGGATAATGGTCGAATTGTACGTGACGTGCAGATCGGCAAGTTCCAGGAGAACTGAGTTAATGCGACGACGTAGTGTACTTGGGTCATTGCTTGCTTTGCTGGCAGCGGCCCCGAAAGCTATATTCGCCGCGGAGGATTCGGGCAATTCCCTTGGCAGCGATTTCCTGGAACATCTGGAAGAAGAGTTGCAGCAGAATAAACAGAATCTGCAGCAGTTAAATAGCAGGCAGGAGCAGGCCCGGCAGGAAGTGGTGCGCACGCAGCGGGTGCAAGCCGCCGCCGCCGCCGGTCTACAGCAAGTGGAAAACAGGCTGTATGCCAAGGTTGAGGAAGTATATGCGACACAATTCCAGATCGACCGGCTCCAAGTTGAAATCCACAGCCTAACACAGGATATTACCCTGCAAGGGGCCATTCTCACGGATGAGCAAGAGATTGCCCGCGGCCGGCTGCAGGCGCTCTACAAGCTCAGCCGTGTCTCCCCTCTGGAGTACATTTTCACTGCGTCCAGCTTTTCGGACGCGCTCAATCGCATCACCATCTTCCAGCGTATCTTGGGTGACGACGTCCGCCACATCCGCGCCACGCAGGACCGCAAAGCGGAGTTGGATGCCAAGCGCGCCGCACTCGTGCAAAAGCGGACGGAAATTGACCTGTTGAGGCTGCAGCGTGAGAACCAGCAAGCGCAACTGGAGAGTCTAAAAGGCGAGAGAGCATCTCTGCTCGCGAGCGCCGAGCAGAGCGCGGCGAACGCATCGTGGCAAAACGTGTCGCTGCAAGAAGAGATTAAGCGCCGAGAAGCAGAGAATCTCGCGATTAAGGCGGAAATGGAAGCAGTGCTTGAGCGCCTGCGATCAGGGTTATTCGAGCTTCCGGAAGAGGCGCCGGACGATTGGCTCCGCCCGGCAGGCGGGTACATCAGCGCTGCCTACGGCGTGAGCACGTGGTTGCAGAGCTTCCACACCGGTATAGACTACGCGGTCAGTCGCCTGTCGCCCGTCCTCGCCAGTCAGGCAGGTCAGGTCATCAAGGCTGAATATGCCATTACGGGCAACCCCTGGAGTTCCTACGGCATGATGGTCATCATACAGCACAGTTGGAGCGAAGCGTCGGTCTACGCGCATCTCGACGATTCGCGAGCGTTGCCGGTGAAGGTGGGCGATTCCGTGTATAAAGGTCAAACCATCGGCTTCATCGGCATGACCGGCTTCACTAGCGGCCCTCACCTCCACTTCGAGATTCGGTTGGATAAAGTCCCGAAAGACCCGAACAATTGGTTGCGCTAGTGGACGCTGAAGTCGCATAGAACCCACCATGAAGGCTGACAGAACGGCAGTAGTGCGGTGGGTGTGCTCGCACACGTAGACCCACTCTTTTCAAGCCGCTAACTATATGCATTGATGCGCGGATGCTATCAGGCTCCGCGTATTTTTGCGCCCTTTTCCGATCACACGCGCGCGGGCTCGGTGGTAAAGTTAAAAGACTGGTAGAGCAGTCGCACGATAAGGATTCGTTCCCTTGGCATCACTGAATTCGGCACGACGGCGCAGGCGCCTCCGGCGGCGCAAACAAGCGCCCTCCGTGGCGAGATTCCTGCTCATTGTAGCGGGGGTCTTTCTTGGCCTTATCCTCTTCGCTACCCTTTCCGTTGGCGCCGTAGCCGGGGGCACCTACATGTATCTCACGAGTGACTTGCCCGACCCAACTGATCTCACAGAGTTTCCTGTTTCTGAGAGCACCAAGATCTACGATCGTAACGGTAGACTGCTCTACACCATAAACAATCCGACGGAGGGGCAGCGCACCATACTCTCCTTCGACGAGATACCGAGCGTAATGAAGCTGGCCATCATCGCCGCCGAAGACCGTGGCTTTTACTCCAATCCGGGGTTCGATCTGCGCGGTATCGCCCGCGCCGTGCTCGGCGTGGTGACGGGCCGCTACGCGGGTGGCGGTAGCACGATCACGCAGCAACTTGCACGTGCCGTCTTTCTTACACCTGAATTCAGCGTGGAGCGCAAGCTGAAAGAGATCATCCTGGCTTACGGGATCTCACAGCGGTACAGCAAAGATGAGACCCTCGCCCTCTATTTGAACCTAATCGCCTTTGGCAACCTGGCATACGGTATCGAGGCCGCAGCCAACGTCTACTTCGATAAACCGGCGCAAGAACTAACGTTGGCGGAGGCCGCAATGCTCGCCGGCATCGTGCAGGCTCCCAGCAGCCTAAACCCGTTCGTGAACAAGGAAGGCGCCCGCGAACGACAGCTCTACGTGCTGAACCAAATGGTCGAGAACGACTTCATTACGGAGGCACAAGCCGCGGAGACCTACGCTAACGAGCCCGCATATAGTCAACGCAGCCAACCTCTGCTCGCGCCCCACTTCGTCTTCTACGTACGCAGGCTGCTGGAGGAACGATATGGCGCCGAACGACTCTACAGTGGCGGCCTGCACGTCACTACGACACTCGATCTTGATTTGCAGGGCTTGGCTGAACGCGTTGCGCGGGAGCAGATTACAAAGCTCGTCGCGCACAATGCCAGCAATGCCGCCCTCATCGCCCTGAACCCAAAAACCGCCGAAATCTTGGCCATGCTCGGCAGCGTGGACTACGGCGACCAGTCCATCGACGGCGAGGTGAACGTCACAACGTCGCTGCGGCAGCCCGGATCGGCAATTAAACCGCTCTTCTACGCGGCGGCGTTCGAAAAGGGCTGGACGCCTGCGACCTTGATCTGGGATGTGCCGTTCACTCTCGAAATTCCAGGATCCCCAGTCTACGCGCCCAAGAACTACGACAAAAAGTTTCACGGTCCGGCGCCGGTGCGCGCGGCGTTGGCAAACTCCTACAATATTCCGGCGGTGAAAGTGGTACTGGACGTGGGAGTGAACAACGGCATTGCCATGGCGCGGCGGTTTGGTATAACGTCATTCGCCGATGAGACCTACTACGGTCCGGCGGTCGTGCTCGGCGGCGCCGAAGTGCAACTCCTGGAATTAGCGAGCGCATATAGTGTTTTTGCCACCAACGGACTCTACCGCCCGCCTGAAGCTATCCTGAAAGTGACCGACTCCGCAGGCAACATACTGTACGAATATAACATCCCAGATGGCATCCAACGACTGAGCCCGCAAATATCCTTCCTTATCACCAGCATCCTCTCGGATAACGAAGCCCGCATTCCGTTGTTCGGCGAAGAAAGTTACCTACGGCTCGAGAGAACGGCAGCCGCCAAGACCGGCACCACGGACAATTCGAAAGACAATTGGACATTCGGCTACACGCCAAACCTTGTCACCGGGGTGTGGGTTGGGAACTCAGACGGTCGCCCTATGAAGGAAACGACCGGTCTTTCCGGCGCGGCTCCGATATGGAACGCCTTCATGAAGGAAGCCCTAAAGTCCTTACCGGAAGAGGAGTTTGAGCGACCGCCCGGCCTGGTCCAGGTAGAAGTGTGCCGCGCCACCGGCATGGTGGCGACACCCTACTGCGACGAAACACGCGATCAGGAAGCGCTGGCCACCCTCTGCTCCCTGGTATCCGGCTACCAAGCTATTCCATACTGTGGCGGCACGTACTTGGAGTACTTCATCTCCGGCACAGAACCGACAGAAGAAGATACATTCTTCGTGCAGAAGTTGATTCATAGAGAAACAGGACAGCTCGCCTCGCCGCAAACGCCGCGCGACCAAGTAGAAGAGAAAGTGTTCTTCGAGGTCCCGCTGGATTTTCGGGACTGGGCCCAGCAGGAAGGGATACCGCAGCCGCCGACCGAGGTGCACATACCCGCGCCCGTAGCGCCGCTGGCGATTTCCTGGCCGCAGCCAGACCGCCCCGTGCGCAGCATCTTGGAAATTAGGGGCAACGTGAACATCCCGAACCTCACGTGGTACCGCGTAGAATACGGTGAAGGTTTCGAACCGACGCGTTGGGTGCAAATCGGTACACAGACAGAGCCGATCGTAAATGATGTGCTGATGGGTTGGGATACCTTTCCCTTCAACGGCGTCTACACGATCCGCGTGATTGCCCGGGATACCAGCGGCCAGGAGCAGACAGTGAGCGTGCCGGTCACGATCGATAACGTGGACCCACACGTAGAGTTAATCTCGCCGCAGCAAGACGGCACCTTCCCTCTCAGCCCCTTGCTCATCAGAGCTCACGCAACCGACGACCGGGCGCTTGACGCCGTGGCCTTCTATATTGACGGCGAACCGATCGCTCAGCGCCGCAGCCCACCGTTCGAGGTTTCGTGGGATCCACGTGGGGCCGCCGGCAACCACACCCTTTTCGTCGTTGCTTTCGACAAGGCGGGCAACCAAACAACGACACAACAACTGAACTTGACCCTACAGTAGTTCATTCAAGCCGGGACGCGAAGAAAGCAAGATGCGGCAATCATCGAAATTGCAACAGTGTATGAATAGAGTGGTTTGGCATAGCCATACGGGGACGATGAAGAACGCGCTAACCTGAGGCGCGCATTATCCAAGACTAGTGCTCCCGAGGAAGGACCGAAAGCGCAATGAGCAGCAACGATCTACCCCTACGGTACGGCGTGAACCCGCATCAGACACCGGCGCGTGCATTGCGCGGTGAAGGCAGCAACCCCCTGCCCTTCACTGTGCTCAATGGCGCGCCCGGGTACATCAACCTGCTGGATGCGCTCAACGCCTGGCAACTTGTCAAAGAGCTCCGCGACACTTTGGAGCTGCCGGCGGCTGCCTCGTTCAAGCACGTTAGCCCAGCCGGCGCCGCTGTGGGTGTACCGCTCAGTGAGCCCCTGCGCCAAGCCTATGCAGTGGGCAAGATTGCGCTTACGCCGCTTGCAACGGCCTATGCGCGCGCGCGCGGCGTCGATAGCATCTCTTCGTTTGGCGACATGGCCGCGCTCAGCGACGTCGTGGACGTGCCGACTGCGCAGTTGCTCCGCCGTGAGGTATCCGACGGCGTGATCGCTCCCGGCTACGAACCGGAGGCGCTCAAGATACTCCGGCGCAAGAAGGGCGGCGGCTACCTGGTGCTCCAAATCGATCCGGACTACGCGCCGCCCATGCTCGAACGGCGCGAGGTCTTCGGCATCACATTCGAGCAGCGCCGCAACGACCGCATACCGGGCCCGGAACTGTTTCAAGAGATCGTAACCGCTGAGACGGCGTTGCCGGCTGCGGGGGTTCGCGACCTGCTGTTGGCCACACTCGCAGTGAAGTACACCCAATCGAACTCCGTCTGCCTCGCTCGCGACGGACAGGTCATCGGCTTGGGCGCGGGCCAGCAGTCGCGCATTCACTGCACGCGGCTCGCCGCCGCCAAGGCAGACCTCTGGTATCTCCGCCAGCACCCGACCGTGCTGGGGCTTGCCCTCCAACCGAAACTCTCACGCGCCGAGAGAAACAACGCTATCGACCGCTTTCTCTTGGAGGAACTCACTCCAGCCGAAACGCAGGCATGGCTCCAGGCGTTCATTACACCGCCCGACCGTCTTGCGGCAGAGGAGAAGCGCCGGTGGCTGGATACGTTGCAGGACGTCGCGCTGAGCTCGGATGCTTTCTTCCCGTTCCGCGACAACATCGATCGCGCCTCGCGCAGCGGCGTGCGCTACGTGATGCAGGCCGGCGGGTCAAATCGCGATGATGAGGTGATTGACGCGGCGAACGAATACGGCATGGTCATGGCGTTTGCAGACCTGCGGCTGTTTCACCACTGACGCAGGATTAGTTCAAGTACTGGCCGAGACCAGCATGACAAAGCAATGTCCCAGCGTCTAGCATCCTTAATGGTCCTGCCTTTTCGGTTTCTTTTGACTAGGCGCCTCACCGCTCTTTACGACCACCTCATCCCGAATTCCGTACTGTTTTTTTATTCCCGCATCCGGTCTGATTCTCTCTTTGTTGGATAGAGACGGTCACGCTTGGGCATTGAAAAGCCCCTTCCCTTTTTCGTTTTCATTGACCATCCTCCGGTGTCGCAACTTCATGCCCTTGATGGTGCCACACTTCCTTGGTCACTTGATAGTATCCATCTCTACGAATTACGGCAATATGCACATCTCCTCCAACGGTTGGCAATTGCGAGCTGATATCCTGAGCCTGAATCATAATTCGAAGAAAGAAATCTACGCAATTTATTGCGTTCTGCTCGGAGAACTCCTCCCATGACGCCTGAAGCCGGTCAAGATCCCACTCATTGAACAAGTCTAAGTCATCTCCAAGATCGGTTGACTTAGGCAATGTCCCATCCTACCCTTTGCTCTTGAGGTGCTCAACCAGTTTATCTCTATACATATCCATGAGTGAACGGGTACGTTCCATAAGACGTATCTTGTTGATAACGTCAGTACCAAATACGATCCGTTGTATCCAATCCATTTGACCTGCGAAGGCGATTCCGAATTCACCCGCTGAGAAACTCTTAATTGCAGAATTGTCCTTCACGTCAACTTTCACGATTGCTGGCCATGTCTTGGCCCTGTCGTAGCCAGCAAGTATCAATTCTAGTCCAGGTTGTTCAATTTGCTCCTGAAACTCCCGTTCGTAATATACGCGCAAGAACTTCAGGAAATTCGTAGCGACGCCATACACAGTATAGTCTTGATCTACACCTTCGAGATTCTTGGTAGAAAACTCAGCAACTAACCCTCGGATAGTACGAGTTCCTATAGAGGAGATTCCCGTAAACATAACCGCGATTGGTAGTCTTCCCAATCTAAACAGCTTCTTGACGTGAAGAAGCTGGTTGTATGGTACCGGTTCCGAGTCCTCATACAACTGGCGAAAGTCGGTCAATACTGGAGCGCCATCAGCGTTTACGCGTAGCTTGAATTCATTGTTGGGGTCGAAGTACTTTGTCATCTGGAACGGATCAAGCATATTGCGGGTCTGGGTACCGAGGCTATCAGCGCCCACAACAACAGCATGCTTAGTTGCGAGTGCAATCAGTGTAGTCATTCTTCGCCCCTCTCTTCTGCCCAGGACTGTCCCCAAGCGTCGCTGAATACAAATGCGCTTAGCGGCTTGCGTTCGCGGGGTTGGAGTTCCCGTGCCTTCGTCTCTTCCGGCAGTTCCTCCGGATCACCCGGATAACCCACAGCAATTGCGGTGAGCGCTTCGTAGCCCACCGGAATCCCGAAGGTCTCCCGTGCTCTGTCCGGAAAGAATCCGGCCATTTGATGTGCAACCAGTCCCAATGCCACCGCTTGGAGAACGAGATTCTCATTGGCCAGACCCACGTCGTGAAAAGCGTGGCGGTTGGGCCCGCGCTCCGGCGACATGGATAGCTGCGCTACCGCAATGATCAGCACCGGCGCGTGCTGTGCCCACTGGATATTCTGGGGGCGCAAGCAATTCAGGAGCCGCGCGAACGCCGCCTCATCGTCTTTGGCGGCAACGATGTAGTGCCAGGGCTGTCCGTTGAAGGATGACGGCGCCCAGCGCGCAGCCTCGAAGAGGCTGGCGACCTTCTCTGCCTCCACCGGACGCGCCGCAAAGGCCCGCGGGCTCCAGCGCCGCCGGATCAGATCATGAATTGGATGGTCTGTATTTGCCGGTTTCTCCATGAAATAGCTACCTCGTATGCTTACTCTTTGATCGGAGTGTTTTTACCGTACCTTACTCAGTATTCGCTTACTCTCGGCACATAGGTTGATTACGTTGCCAAGGTTTGCTCCCCATGCCCAAGATGTCCCGGCAATCGCAGAAGTGTACCGTTCTACAACTGCCAAGTTAGTTTCGCAATTGCAGCGCATCTTCTCATGTACAAGCGAACGGGGTATCGTCCCGAGTGCGGGATTCTCTCCGTGGACTCAGGATTACGAGGCTAGCATGCCAATTGGCGCTCAGATTTGGCGGCACATGTGAATGAGCGGAGATTCGTAGTAGGTCGCCGCGCTGATACTTGCCAGCACTGTGCCGTCGCTCTGTTCCACAAACCAAAAGACGTACGGAATGTGGAGGTCTCCCGCAAAACCCACCTCCCATACCGGACTCTGCGACCGAATCGAATACGCCGAGGTCAAGCGCGCATCGAAGCTATCTTCGGCGAAGTCTCGCTGCAAGCTATCACGCGCCGTTCGACAAGAGGTGATGTGGGAGAGATGCGCCCGGACCGCCGCGATTGCTGCCTCTTCGGTATCGACCGGTGTACCGGATCCACCCTGCACGCTGAGCTGCCCTCCTGACTTGGAACCCGTGGAGTCCAAGCCGCTGCCGCACGCAGCCAGGAGCAAGACTAGCAATGTAATCCATAGCACACGGGTCAAGCGTTGGGCCACTTCATGCACGGCGCTTCTCCAATTTCTCTTGCTTCCCGTTTTGTAGTGCGTTTCTGCAGTGGAGAGTGCGTGGCCAGCACTCTCTATTGCGGCGAAAAGCAAGACCGCGTCTTGAAAGGCTGGTATGCTTATGGGAACGCGCAAGAGCCTTTTATCGGTTAACCGCTATTGTCGCATGAAGAGCCGATACGCCTCTAGTGGACTGCGCGAAAGCGGAGTAGGTTGACGAAGTCCAGGCGGCATGCCGGGACGAGAAATCTCCCAACTCTTGCAGGCAGAAGGGGTTGCCTAGAGTGCTCGAAATGTATTATTTTAGGTGTATAGATACGTAGAATTCAATCACTTTCGATGACAAGGAACAGTACGCTATGGCCGGCTTGACGCAAGCGCAACTCAATCAGCTCGATGAGCAAGGATACGTGGTCGTAGACAACGTGCTCAATCAGGAGCGCGACCTGGCGCCGGTGATGGCAGAATACGGCGATGTGTTGGACGGCATCGCCCGTGACCTCCACGCGGAGGGCGTCCTCGCCTCGACGTACGCCGACCTTCCGTTTGCCCAGCGTCTCATCCAAGTCTGCGACGAAAGCGGCCAACTCTTCACCCAGGCATTCGACATCTCACTGCCACAGAAAGCCGAGGGAGCCGACGCGCCCATGCACACGGGGGAGGCCGTCTTCAATCTCCTCGTGAACCCGCGCCTGCTCGATTGCGCTGAGAGCATTCTGGGTCCTGAAGTTCTTTCTAACCCGATACAGCACGTGCGGATGAAGTTGCCTCGCCACGCGATACACCCGGAGGGGCGGAACGGCCTCGCCGGTCCCACGCCCTGGCACCAGGATAACGGCGTGGTGGTGGAAGAGGCGGACGAGACCGAGATGCTCACCGTGTGGCTGGCTTTGAACGACGCCACCATCGAGAATAGCTGCTTGAACGTCGTGCCCTACACGCACCGGGACGACATGGCCGTACACTGCCCGGGCGTCGGCGGCCTCAGGATCCCGGAAAAGCTTGTGGACCTCGCAAATGCCGTGCCGCTGCCCATGCAGGCCGGCAGTGTGCTCTTTATGCACCGCAGGACCATGCACTGCTCCTACGACAATACAACCCAGGACGAGGTGCGCTGGAGTTTCGATCTACGCTACCAGCCCATCGGACAACCCACCGGTCGCCCGCTCTTCCCCGATTTTGTGGCCCGCAACCGGGCCAACCCAGAGTCGGAACTCCGTGACGCAGCCACGTGGGCTCAGCTTTGGGAAAATGTGCGCCCTCGCTTGGCCGCTTCCTCCAAAGAGAACTTCAACCGCTGGTCCGCCGATCATCCTGTGTGCGCTTAGGTAGTTTGACTGACAGGCAGACGTTCTGAACGGCGGTTTCTCTACGTACGTAATCTGGGCGTAGCGCGGGGGCAAGCCCCCGCTACCAACGAGGGCCGCGCAACTCGTGAAGATGGATTCCTGCTTGCGCGGGAATTGTAGGTGTCAGGTAATTCGTTGACAGATTTTCAATAAAGAGAAGATAAGCGAAACGTCGTGCATGCCTTGTACACATGTCATTCCGAACGGAGCGCAGCGCAGTGTCGCTCTTAGCGCGGAATCTAGAGTGCTGAGCCTATTGGACTTGGTGCGAAATGGACTCCAGATTCCGCGTCTTTGACGAAGTCAGCGAACACTGTTCGACGTTGCGCTCGGAATGACATGACAGGTCAACACTGCCTGGTGGAAAGCGAATTCTGTCAACGAATTGTTCAACATTTACAGGAATGACAATAGCGTTAGTCCGATCCGCGTCTTAGGTATCACTACCAATTGTTGCAAATGCAGGTACCGTAGCGTGGGGGCTTGTCCCCCGCTCCTAACTTTCACTTGGGGGCTTGCCTAGAATGCTCCGGATGTATTATTTTGGTACTAGACAGGAAGAAGAATGCGAATAGATTCGGATTTGGCATCTATCGCAATTTCATACAGTTCACTGTGGAAGATTAGGAGCAGCAAGAAATGGCCGGCTTGACGCAAGCGCAACTCGATCATCTCGATGAACAAGGCTACGTGGTCGTAGAGAACGTCCTTGATCCGGAGGAAGACCTAGCGCCGGTGATAGCGGAATACGCCGACGTGCTGGACGGCATCGCCCGTGACCTCCATGCGGAGGGCGTCCTTGCCTCGACGTACGCAGACTTACCGTTTGATCAACGCCTCATTCAAGTATGTGATGAGAGCGGCCAAATCTTCACCCAGGCATTCGACATCTCACTGCCGCAGAAAGCCGAGGGAGCCGACGCTCCCATGCACACGGGCGAGGCTGTCTTCAATCTGCTCGTGAACTCTCGTCTGCTTGACTGCGCCGAGAGCATTCTGGGGCCTGAGATTCTCTCCAACCCCGTACAGCACGTCCGCATGAAGCTGCCGCGTCACGTCGTCCACGTGAAGAATCCTTCTAACCTCGCCGTAGCCGTGCCCTGGCACCAAGACAACGGCGTGGTGGTGGAAGAGGCGGACGAGACCGAGATGCTGACGGTGTGGCTGCCCTTGAACGATGCCACCATCGAGAATAGCTGCATGAACGTCGTGCCCTACTCGCACCGGGACGACGAACTCGCAGTACACTGCCCGGGCGTCGGCGGCGTCTGGATACCGGAAAAGCTTGTGGACATTGCGAACGCCGTGCCGCTGCCCATGCAGGCGGGAAGCATTCTGCTCATGCACAGCAAGACCATGCACTGCTCTTACGACAATAAGACCCTGGACGAGGTGCGCTGGAGCTTCGACCTCCGCTACCAGCCGATCGGTCAACCCACCGGTCGCCCGGTCTTCCCCGGCTTCGCGGCCCGCAGCCGCGCCAATCCTGAGTCAGAACTCCGCGATTCCACAACGTGGACCCAAATGTGGGAGGACGCCCGCCCGAAACTGGCCGCCTCTTCCACCGAGAACTTCAACCGCTGGTCCGCCGACCATCCGGTGTGCGCCTAGGCAGGTTGGCGCTTACCTAGGGGCTCTTGCCGGATGGGACCGCGCATTCGCGGTTAGAAAATCCGCAGCGCGGAGGCTCGTCCCCCGGTTGAGACGCAAACTACGCAGTGTAGGAAGTTGGATTACCGCTTTCGCGGGAATGAAGGCATTGGATGCACGTGATTCTTGGCATTCACGCCACCCCAATATGCCTATTCCGCATCTGTAGCGCGGGGGCTTCTCTCCCGCTCCGGACCCGGACGCAAATCACGCGGCGCATAGAAGCTGGATTCCCGCTTGCGCGGGAATTACGGGCTTGTGCACACGGTTGGGAATGATGGCATCGGGCGCATCCGTCTGTCGGATCTCATCACCATTATTAGCGCGCACTCCGCAAGCGCATACGCCGTGCGTTTCCCGGTGCCTCGTCCCCGGCTCTGCGAAATCCTCATGCGGCCAAAGACTTTGGATTCCGGGTCTGGGAAGCCATAGTATACACTTTGGGTAGCAGAATCATCCCCTCTCCCCGTGAGAGAGGGTCAGAGCCTGCCCTGTAATCGATACGGGGGTGAGGGTCTCAACGCGTTAGCATGACCCTAGTATCTGTGCAAACCTTACTACAGGAGTAAAACGCAATGAAGATCACGTCTGTCGAGACCTTTGCCGCGCCGATCACATCGCGCGACGTGCTTATAGTGAAAATAAACACCTCCGAAGGCATCAGCGGCATTGGCGAGGCGTACCCGGTGGGGCCGAACCAGGCGGTGGCGGCCGCGATTAGTGATTTCGCCGACTGGATCGTGGGCAAAGATCCCCGCGACATCAACGGCATTTGGTACCACATGTACCTGCACTCGCGCTTTCCGGGCGGCTCGGTCATCAACGCCGCTATTAGCGGCATCGACCATGCCCTGTGGGACATCAGCGGCAAGGCGGCCGGGCAGCCGGTGTACCGCATGCTCGGCGGCAAGTGCCGCGACCGCATTCGCGTGTACCAGGGTTGCGGCGGGCCGACACCGGAAGCCTGCGCGGAAAACGCAAAAGCGCTCGTAGAAAAATACGGCTATACGGCGCTCAAGATGGCGCCGCATCCGCCGAACGCGAGCCAGATGTCTTGGAATGCCGTGGTAGCTGCGGCCGGTGATCGCATCGCGGCAGTGCGGGAAGCCGTGGGCCCGGACGTGGACATTGGGCTCGATCCCCACGCTCGTATCTTCGAGCCGGCCCGCGCCCTGGAGATGGCGGCAGCGGTCGCGCCTTCCCAGCCGTTCTTCTTCGAGGAGCCGCTGCGCCCTGAGAACATCGATGCCCTAGCCTGGTTCGCGCAGAAGTCGCCGGTACCTGTTGCCACGGGCGAGATGCTCTACATGTCGTTTGGCTTCCGTGAGCTTCTGGAAAAGCAGGCCGCGACCATTATCCAGCCGGATATCTGCGTCTGCGGCGGCCTAACCGAGATGCGCAAGATCGCCGCGCTCGCCGAAGCGCACTACGTCAAGGTTGCGCCGCACAACCCGCTGGGTCCGGTGGCGACTGCCGTAAACGTCCACTTTGCCGCGGCGACACATAATTTCATCATCTTGGAGTACCACGCCGACGACGAGTCGCCGCGCCGCGACATTCTAGAGGAGCCGGTCAAACTAAAGGACGGCTACCTGGAGATTCCCGAAACTCCCGGCTGGGGCATCACTCTGAATGAGGACTTCGTACGCGACCGGCCCATCCGCTCCTGGCACCGGCCGTTCGACGTGAACCCCGACGGTTCTACGGCGTTTATCTAGGCCGGTCAGCAAATTCCATCCAGACGGATGCCAGAGTCCACTTGAGGAGGGACATTTAGCGCGGGGTTAACGTGTGGACGAGGACACGTGGGTGTTCGGCAAGCCAGTCACTGAGCGCGGCTCTCACTTCTTCTTCCGACAGAGCGCTGTCACCAAAGAGAGAAATCAGATTGCACGCTCGTGCCCACAGTTTGGCATCATTGGACTGATGCGGTGTATCGGCGAAGTACGCAGTCTTGGACAGTAGCCACGCAGACAGCGCCTGTAAAGAGAGTGCCTCGTCAAGATAGGCTTGCACCCTTTCGCCAACTGTCTCAGGTGAATTCGCATTCATGCCTTCTACCCGCCTGGATGAACCTGACCGTTTCGTGTCAAAAGCTGAGATCCGGCAACACTTTGATTCTGCGGAATTAGTAGGTTTGGACTAACACCGTGCAGATATGCGAAACATCGCACGCACACCCAAAGCGGTGCCTCAATCTGTCATTCTGAGGAGCGTAGCGACGAAGAATCTAGAGTGCGGAGACTTCTAGATTCCGCGAACCCTGTTCGACGCTGCGCTCGGAATGACATGAAACGCAGCTCTGCAAAGCTGTCAAGTCTAAGTCTACTAATTCCGTAATACTATGCTTTTGTACCAGAAAGCTGCAACAGGTAAATTGGTCGCGATAGTGCGAGATGAACACCTAGCTCCAAGAGCCGCTCGCCAGCCTGCAGGCACTGTTACTCAAATGGTAATCTACTACGACGACCTACAAAGTGGAAATCTTCGTCCGGTTGCGCTCGTGCATCAGTACTTGCAGCCGGATGGGAAAATCGGCGGTAGTGGCCGACCGGACCCGAAATGGCTGCGACTTCCCGATGGCACGATTATTGCGGCAACGGAGTCTTCGTGAAGTGTCCGTTCGACCGCTTAGGTTAGTAGGGCGGGGCCTTGTGCCCCGCCTACGCGGTATCGTTCACCTACGCAATGCACCGCCTTCTGTGTCCGTGAGTGCGTTAGCGAGACCACCAGCTAGTACGTCGCGCGGCCGCCGCTGAGATCGAAGACGGCGCCGGTGCTAAACGAGCACTCAGCCGACGCCAGCCAGGCCGCCAGCGCGGCGACCTCGGCAATCTCGCCGCTGCGCTTCATGGGAATGCGCGCCAGCAGCATGTCCATCTGCGCTGGCGTGGTCTGCTCCCAAATCGGGGTACGGACGACTGCCGGCGTAATGCAGTTTACGCGGATGCCGGTCTCCGCCAGTTCTTTGCCAAGCGACTTTGTGAGGCCGATAACGGCGGCTTTGGTTGCTGAGTACGGCACCATGTTGGGGTTGCCCTCTTTACCCGCAATCGACGCCATGTTCACGATGCGGCCGTAGTCCCGGGGTGTATAGACCGGGGACATAGGTAACACATGTTCGGGGACATAGGTTACACCATAAGGCATGGAGAATCTTTTAGATGGAGGAGGACCATGCCTTGGAAAGTGGGTACACCCATGTCTTTGCGCAAAGAGTTTATTGCTCTGGCACAATCTGACGGAGTGAACATGAGCGAGTTGTGTCGTCGCATGGAAATCAGCCGCAAGACCGGCTACAAGTGGCTGCGGCGGTACGCGCAGGCCGGAGGGCAGAGCCTTCACGATCTGCCCAGGCGCCCGCACTCCAGTCCGCAACAGACGAGCCGGGAGATGGAGGAGCTTGTCGTAGCACTGCGCCTGACGCATCCCACCAAGGGTGCGCATGTGCTGGCCAGGATGTTGCAGGATCGCGGCTGTGCGGGGGTGCCTGCCAAGAGTACGATCACTGCCATTCTCAGACGACATGGGCTCATCGATGAATCCGAGGCTGCCAAGCACACACCCTATGTGCGCTTTGAACGTGCCGAACCCAACGAGCTGTGGCAGATGGACTTCAAGGGACACATTGCCGTGCAACACCACCGCTGCCATCCGTTCACCCTCCTGGACGATCATTCCCGCTTCAACCTGGCGTTGCAAGCCTGTGCCAACGAGCAGGGAAACACGGTCCAAGACCGCCTCACCCACGTTTTTCGGCGTTACGGCTTGCCTCAGGCCATGCTGATGGACAACGGCTCCCCCTGGGGTAGCGACAGCGCTCATCCCTTTACTCCCCTCACCGTCTGGCTCATGCAACTGGGCATCAGCGTGCACCACAGCAGACCGTACCATCCCCAAACACTCGGCAAACTGGAACGCTTCCACCGCTCGCTCAAGAGCGAGTTGCTTACAGGCCGCACCTTCACCGACCTCCCCCACTGCCAACGTGCCTTCGACACCTGGCGTGACTTCTACAACTTGGAGCGCCCACACTATGCCCTCGACCTCGACACCCCGGTCAGCCGATACACACCCAGTGGTAAAACTTTCCCCGAGACCCTACCCGCCATCGACTACGCCCCCGACGACCACGTGCGTTCTGTGGATGTCTCCGGTCGCATCTCATTCCAGGGCAGACCACTGCGTGTGGGAAAAGCCTTCACGCATAAGCGGGTCGCGCTCAGACCCACCCAAACCGACGGCGTATGGGACGTCTATTTCTCCGTCCAACGCATAAAAACCCTAGACCTCAATGAACAAAATGTGTAACCTATGTCCCCGAACAACTGTTACCTATCTCCCCAGTCTGTACACGGGCGAGCATGTGGGGAATCGCCTGCTGGCAGAATAGATACGTACCGCGCAGATTCACCCCATAGACGCGGTCCAACTCGCTCACCGGCAGTTCCCACAGCGGCGCCGTTTGGCCGATGATGCCGGTGTTGTTTACGAGTATATCGATGCGGTCCCACACCGCCATTGCCTGGTCAACAGCGCGTTCAGCTGTCGACTCCTCTGCGGTGTCACCGCAAACAGCCAGCGCGGCTATGCCCTGCGTGGTGAGCGTTGCCGCGGCCCTGTCGGCTGTAGAACCGTCAACATCGGTAATGAGCACCTTTGCACCCTCGCTCCCGAGCCGCTCCGCAATGCCCAAGCCAATGCCGCTGCCAGCGCCGGTGACTATTGCTACTTGATCTTCAAATCGCCCCACGTGCTTTTTCCTTCCTGTAAACCCCTACCGTAACTTCGCCGTAATCCGCCCGATTCGCCACACCCCTCCTGTGCCGTCTCCCCCGTCCAATATTGTAGCGAAGGCGAGCACGGCATTCCCATTTCCACCAATGCCTTTGACTCAGAGGCATGATTAGTCAAAGGGGCGTCTTTTCACCAAGCGGAAACATTCACTATACACAATATGCCGAAAAGTCCGTTCATGCTTCGACAAGCTCAGCACGAACGGACGGCTTCGTACGCTCGTCGCATTCCAGCAACCTATAACGCGGCGGCGCGCCAACGGTTGACGCGAGTCAGAGCCGCTTAGTACCATGAAATTGGTCGCGCATGCGGCGACCGCTTTGGGGAATCGTCTAAGGGTAGGACAGTGGATTCTGGATCCATAAGTCCAGGTTCGAATCCTGGTTCCCCAGCCAACAACTCATAGAGGGTTTCGTAACGTCATAGATACACTTTTCAAGTACGTTACCGCGAATAGAGTTCTCACGTGCATCCCCGAGGTTGGGAACGGATCGCTACGTGCCACTCAACCGGCAGCCCTCAACGACCCCTTTGAATGTGCCGTCTTCATGGGAATTGTGATTGAGGATGAGGTAGAAGAGAACGAACAGTTAGCGAAAGCCCTTACAAAAGTCAACGAAAGCAATCCAATTTCCCATGAAGACGTGGCCCGCGCGAGGCAAGAACACGGCAGCCTTTTTATGCGTCAGTTGGTCGCGGAGCAGGTTTCAACTAGGTTCGGCATCGTGTCGTTAACTATAAATCCTTTCCACCCACTAATGTGGTCTCATTACACTACGGACGGATCAGGCTTCGTTATTGGCTATGATATTGCAAAGCTCCGTCAACTGGCCGGATCGGAGGGATGGTTGAGAAAGGTAGCATATCAAGACAGGCCAGCACGGATTTTTGATCATATCCACTTATCCTCCCCTAAGTCTAATCTTGCAGCTTTTCTGTCATTGAAGAGTAGTCATTGGTGCTATGAGTATGAGTGGCGGTTGATTGTGGAGTTGAGCAGGACCATCGGCACAGGAAAGACAGACGAACGTGGCCTACCCATAAACTTGCTTCAGGTACCCAACGAGGCTGTCGTAAGCGTCTATTATACAGAGAGATCACCCCAGGAAACGGTCAAATTAATCAGACAAAGGTTGGCCGATAAGAACAATCGCTATTGCGCGGAGAATCCACGCAAGCTTATTCTGTCACTTACATCCTACGGCTACGAAGTATCTCCAAACGAATACTAGTCCTGTGAATCGCGACGTCATTACCCAGTATCTATTGAAGTCTGCGGAAGCTAACCCGCATCAAACGCCAAACAACCGGCGATTCTAGCAAAATACAGAATCTAGTCATGAAAGATAGCGCCCGGTATGCCAAAGTCGTCGAATGGTCCGAGGACGATCAGTGTTACGTGGGCAGCGCTCCGGGCCTGCTATACGGTGGGTGTCATGGCGACGACGAGCGGCAAGTGTTCGCAGAGCTTTGCCACATCGTAGACGAAGCGATTGAGCTCTATCGAGTTGACGGTAAGCCGTTGCCGCCAGCCACCTCCGGTTGCGACATTGCAATCAGGGTGGAAGCCTTGGCTAGTTCTGTCAAACCGTGATGTTTGCCCCGGCTACAACTGCAACAGTGCGGTCAGCGCAATACTCCGGACACGTCACGCGACATCTCGCCCTGACTACCAATCACCGGTAGCATTCGACACTTCGGTTTCGATTGTGTTGGGAACTGCAAATCGAGTTCTTAAATGCCGCCAGCTACCTCATTGATGGCTCAAGACCTAGCACATTTCTACCCGCGGGCGATGTCTGTCGGCAGCAGGGGCACGGTGGTTGTGCGGCCCCAGACGCGCACTTGGCGGAAACCTTCGGCGTAGGGTGTGCCGACCTGCAGGCCGCGATACTTTGCCACCGTGACCATAGAATCGATGTAGTCGATGTTGTCGTGCTCCTTCAGCCACGCGTACTGGCTCTCGTGGCACGCCAGCATCTGTCGCTTGGTTTCGATGGTATCGCTGATATCCACCCAGAATTCCGGCAGGAAGTCGATGCCCATCAGGGTATCCATGTAGAAAATGGGCACGAGCTGCGCCGGTGTCTCCTGATTCGAGACGAGATGGGGAATCGTGGCGTCAAAGCTCGCTTTCAGCACCAACTCGCCCACCAGGCGATGATCGTCCATATAGTCGTTTGGCGAATGGGTGATGATTACGTCCGGCTGGGCCTCGCGCACCGCATCGATCAACCGCGCAATCGCCTCGTTCGTGCTCTGGCGCACGTCGGCGTCATCGATGTCGAGCCATTGAAAGTCTGCGCCGATCACGTTGGCGCTGTCTATCGACTCTTGCTTACGCACCTCTTTCAGTTCGGGCGGCATGATCTCCACGTGACCCAGACCGCCGTTGCACACGTAGCACATCGTCACCTGATGTCCCTGCTGCGCGTATTTTGCCAGCGTGCCCGCGCAGAGCAGCTCGATGTCGTCAGGATGTGCGCCAATTGCCATCACCCGCATGGTTTCACTCCTTAGTCGTTAGTCATGCCCTTAAGCTCTCTACGGTATTATAAGAACTAGAGGCGTTCTGCACTATAGGCGCCACGCACCACACTATAATCAACGCGACGCAGGTTACAAACCTGCGCTACGGGGCGCTACTTACCACGTAGATTTGAAAGATGCTTGACTCAAAAGTTGAATCCTTCCCTGCACAGGCGCGTGACCTGTGCAAACCGAGCACGATGCGGGCGTTGCTACGGCGCGTGGACTTGCGCCTAAGCCGCAAGCTGGGCCAACACATGCTGGCCGACCCCGCAGTGCTGCGCAGTATCATGCAACACGTGCAGCGTACGGACCACGACCAGATCTTGGAGATTGGGCCCGGTCTCGGCAGCCTGACCGTCTGCCTGGCGGCGGTGGCGCGGCGTGTGGTGACCGTGGAGCTCGATGCCCGCATGGTGGCCCTCCTGGACTCCACCCTCGCGTTTCATTCGAACGTCGAAACAGTGCACCAGGATGCCGTCGCGTTCGATCCGTATCCGTACTTTGGAGAGACGCCGTACATGATGGCGGCGAACTTGCCTTACAGCGTTGCAACTCCCGTGATGCGGCGTCTGGCGGCGCATCCGTTTGGCCCGCAGCGCATGGTCGTGATGCTGCAACGCGAAGTCGCGGCGCGGATCTGCGCGGCTCCGGGCGAGATGAGCTACCTCTCCCTGCTCATGCAGACCTATTCGGAGGCTAGGCACTTGCTCGACGTTCCTGCGCAAGCGTTCTTTCCGCCGCCGAAGGTGGACTCCGCCGTGGTGGAATTGGTCAAACGCCAGCAGCCGTACTTCCCGGCAGAGGCGATAGAGGACGTATTGCGGCTGGCGCGCGCAGGCTTCTCCCAGCGACGCAAGCAGGTGCACAATTCCGTGCGGTCAATTCTGCGCATTGAGGACGACCACATGCGCGCGCTCCTTGAAGAAGCGGACATAGCCCCGCAGTGCCGCCCGCAGGAACTTTCGCTCGATGAATGGTTCGCTCTGTTTCAGGCCGTACGTGCTGATGGATTGCTCATTGGAGGCTAAACGCATTGCCCGAGATGGAGTTTACTCGTGGTGCCAAGCCTTCCCCCGTGCCCCGACACGGGGAAGCGGGGAACAAGCCTCCGTACTACGACCGGAGGAAACGCAACTAGGTGGTGATTGGTTCTTAAGAATGCCAGGGCCCAAAGCCGTCATTCTCGCGAAAAGCTTGCCCCGTATCGAGTACGGGGCGGGAATCCATCTTTCTGCGCGATGGAGCCTGCAGCCGGAGCGGGGGACAAGCCCCCGCGCTACGGCTTCTGGTTCCCTCTCCCAAGGAGGCTGTCTCATAATTCCGCTACAGAGCACGACAGGTCAAATGAGGAACGCAGCCAAGTGGCGTATTGTATTGACAGAGTGGTAAAAGTGATGGAAACGGTATTTTGAAGGCTTGATGCGACGCCCAGAAAGCAACACAAGTCTATCTCAAGACCTCACTTAGCTTCTCTGCACGGCAGTATACCTCGGTAAGGGCAATTATGAGACAGCCTCCAAGGGAGAGGGTTAGGGTGAGGGGACTCCTCAAAACAAGGATGATGAACCATTGATCCAGGTACTCAGATGACTCTCACACCGGAAGATCCCACTCGCTGGCTCATCGTCGGGCTGGGCAACCCAGAGAAGAAGTATACCGCTAACCGCCACAACGTCGGCTTTCACGTGCTCGACCGGCTCGCGGCCAAGACCGGCGTCTCCATCACGGACCGGCGCTTTCAGGGCTGGTTCGGCAAAGCGGCGGTGGGGCAAAACGCAATGTTGCTCCTCAAGCCGACCACGTTCATGAATGCCAGCGGCGCCGCCGTCGCCAAGGCCGCAAACTACTACAAGATTCCTTTTGAAAACGTTGCCGTGGTCTACGACGACATAGACCTGGAGTTCGCCCGGCTGCGCATCCGCGCCGGCGGCAGCCACGGCGGACATCGCGGCGTGGAATCGGTTATAGAAGCGCTCGGTACCCGCACATTTCCGCGCCTGCGCATCGGCGTGGGTCGTCCGCCGGGCGGCATGGACCCAATTGACTACGTGCTCAGTGATTTCTCGCCGGATGAGCAGCCTGCGATAGAAAAGACAATTGAACAGGGCGTTGATGCTGCGTTGAGCCTTGTTACCGAGGGTTTAGAAAGGACCATGACGCGCTTCAACAGCCGCGCGACCGCACCCGCTCGGCCGGAGGCTCCAAAGGAGCCGCAAACGGCAGCGTCGCCGGAGGCGTAGCGGCGCCTAATGTAACACCGGCTAGAAAGTATTGGCTCTTGCGATGAGAGTCATCTATAATCTAACGTCTCTCGGCCTGATCGTCTGCCGGACACAATGGCACAAGTTCAAGGGCTAACATCTCTAAATTTCTCACTACGCTCGAAATGACACAAAAGAACTCGCGCAAGGCATGATCCGGCATCAGATTAATTCAGTCAGCAACCAACGTTGGAAACTTACATAGGATAGTGGTGTGAATTCAGGAAAACCCTTCAATGAATCTTGACGGCATTCGGGCGCTCCTCGCCCCTCTGCCATGGGCGGAGGCGGCACAGCGCTGGACAAGAGCGCAACAATCGCAGCAGGTAGCCGCACGCGCGGGCGCACGTCCCGTGCTGGCTGCCGTGGCCCAGCAACAGGCGACGCAGCCGCTGCTCATTCTCTGTGCCGACCGCGACCGCGCGTACCGCTTCCACCAGGAGCTCTGCTCGTGGTCGCCGCAAGCGGCAAACGTGCTCTTCTACCCGGAGCTTGACTACCTGCCGTACGAAAACCTGCCTCACTTTTCCACTACGCTCAGCGCGCGCATTGCGGTGCTGGGCGCTCTGCTGGCGGGGCAGAACGCCAAGTTGCCGCCTGGAGATTACCCGGTAGTCGTTACCTCTGTGCGGGCGTTGTTCGAGCGGCTGCCGTCCCCGGCGGAGTTAAGTGAACACGTGCTCGTGCTCGCGCCGGGCCAGCGCACCGATCCGGCGGCGCTCAAGAACCGTCTGCTCCGATTCGGCTATGAACCCATGCCGCAAGTAGAAGAGCCCGGTACGTTCACCGGTCGCGGCGGCATCGTGGACATTTTCCCACCCTCGGAAGACCAGCCCATTCGCATCGAATTCTTTGGCGACGAGATCGATTCGGTACGCCCCTTCAACGTGTCTACCCAGCGCAGCACGGCCCAACATACTTCACTCGCTATCCTCCCCGCCAACGAAGTACCCACTTGGCGCAGCGTCGAATTCGCTGCCGCCGTCCGTGGGCTCGACCACAGCGGCCTGCGGCGGGAAGTGCGCGAACAGTGGCAGCGCCATCTTCGCCTCCTGGAAGAGGGCCTGTATTTCGAGCACGCCTCGTTCTACGCCATGCCCTTTCTCAATCACAACCTGCTCCATTTCCTGCCGCGCGGCCTGGTGCTCGCGGAAGACGCAGTGCACTTGCAGGACGTTGCCCACGCTCTGGAGACGCAGACCGCTGAACGGAAGAGTCGACTGGTTGCGGGCGGCGAACTCTCCGCCGACTGGCCGGAGTCCTACCATGCCGCCGCCACAGTTCGGGAGCAAACGAGCGCGTACGCCGTGCTGGACGTGCGCGACCAGGCTGACGGCGAAAGTGACGGACTTGACGTGCTGCCCGTCTACGCGGGCCGTCCGGGACGGCTGGCCAAAGGCATTGAGCGCTTCAGCGAGCAGGGGATGCGCGTCGTCCTAGCAACGACCCAAGTGGAGCGCGTGACCGAGATTCTCCTGGAATACGACCTCAGACCCACCGTGCACACCGCGCTCCCAAGCTCGCCGCCAGCGGGCAGCATTAGCGTCGTGCCGCTCGCCTTGGCGGAAGGTCTGCACTGCGAGCAAGCGGGCTTGCTCGTGCTTTCGGATGCCGAGATCTTTGGCTGGAAGCGGCCGCCAAGTGCCGCACGCCTGCGGCCCTCCGTGCGCGGCCAGCGGCTCTTGGATGAACTCCAGGTTGGCGATCACGTTGTCCACGTCGACCACGGCATTGGACGTTTCTCAGGCATAAGCCGCATGCCCGGCCCCTCCGGC
Organism: Chloroflexota bacterium; assembly: GCA_965216245.1. Classification (GTDB taxonomy): domain Bacteria; phylum Chloroflexota; class UBA11872; order VXOZ01; family VXOZ01; genus VXOZ01. The sequence continues at coordinate 1,745,831 of OZ244145.1, read as the reverse complement.
GAGCGCGAGTACCTGGTGCTGGAATTCGCCCGCGACGACCGCATCTACGTTCCCACCGACCACATGGACCGGGTGGAAAAGTATGTCGGCATGGGCGAACGCGTGCCGACACTCTCACGCTTGGGCACCCAGGAGTGGCAACGCGCCAAGCAACGCGCGCAGCAATCGGTCGTGGACATGGCGCAAGACCTCGTTGACATCGCCGTCGCCCGCGAGTCCGAACCGGGGCACGCCTTTGCTGCCGACACCGACTGGCAGCGACAGCTTGAACAGGCCTTCCCCTACGCCGAGACACCGGACCAGGAGAAAGCGATTGCCGACGTAAAGCTCGACATGGAGCAGCCGCGTCCCACGGACCGGCTCATCTGCGGCGACGTGGGCTTTGGCAAGACCGAGGTGGCAATTCGGGCAGCTTTCAAAGCGGTCGCGGACGGCAAGCAAGTCGCCGTGCTAGTGCCCACCACCGTGCTCGCGCTCCAGCATTACGAGACATTGAGTAGCCGCCTGCGACCGTTCCCGGTGCGTGTTGGTCTGGTGAGTCGCTTTCGCACGCCGAAAGAGATCCAGAAACATCTGGCGGACCTCAGCGCAGGCACGCTCGATATTGCCGTCGGCACCCACCGCTTGCTCTCCAAGGACGTACAATTCAAAGACCTCGGCCTGGTCATCGTCGACGAGGAGCAACGCTTCGGCGTGGCGCAGAAAGAGCACTTCAAGCAACTGCGCAAGCAGGTGGACGTGATTGCGCTCTCCGCCACGCCCATTCCGCGCACGCTACACATGGCGCTGGCAGGCATCCGCGACCTCAGCGTTATCGAGACGCCGCCGCCCAACCGCCTGGCTGTGAAGACCTACGTCACCACGTTCAACGACGATCTGGTCAAAGACGCCATCCAACGTGAACTCAATCGCGGCGGACAGGTCTTCATGGTGCACAACGACATCGAGACGATTTATTCGCTGGCGTACCACGTGCGCGAACTGGTGCCCACGGCGCGCGTTACCGTCGGCCACGGCCAGATGGAATCGGACCGCCTGGAGAAGGTGATGCACGCCTTCGTGCAGGGCGAGTTCGACATCCTGGTCAGCACGACTATCATCGAAAACGGTCTGGATATTCCCCGCGTGAATACCCTCATCGTCAATGACGCCTGGCGCTTTGGGCTGGCGCAGCTCTACCAACTGCGTGGACGGGTCGGCCGCGCCGACGTGCAAGCCTATTCCTATTTTCTCTATAACCCGGTGAAGCAGCTCTCGGAAGAAGCCGAGAAGCGACTGGACGCCATCATGGAAGCGACGGAATTGGGTGCGGGCTTCAAGATTGCGCTGCGAGACCTGGAGATTCGCGGCGCGGGTAACTTGCTGGGTTCCGAGCAGCATGGCTTCGTAAACGCCGTGGGTCTCAACCTCTACACCAAAATGCTCCAGCAGACGGTGCAGTCCATGCTCGGCCGGCAACCCGAGGTGGATCTACCGCCGGAGCAGGCGTTGGAGACCGTGGTGGACCTGCCGCTTGCCGCGTACATACCGGATGAGTACGTGGGCGGCGTCGGCGCCAAGATGAAGCTCTACCAACGGGCAGCAGCGCTGAAGGGACGTGAGGAGACCGAGTCTTTCGCCGAAGAGCTCCGCGACCGGTTTGGCCCGCCGCCACCGGCGGTGAAGAGTCTTCTGGCGCTGTTGCGGCTGCGCGCGCGGGCGGCGGAGAACGGCATTCTCTCGCTGGCCTTCGAGGATGATGTGCTCGTCATTCGCTTCCGCGATGAACGCGTCTTCGACCGCATGCGCATATTCAAGGAGTTCGGCTCCGACGTGCGCCTGACCCGCAACGTGGTGCGCTGGCACGTGGGCCGCCAGGAAGAGAAATGGCGCGACGGATTGGAAACGCTCTTAGAAGTGCTGCTGAAATCCAAGGTGCTCGTGGGATCGCAGAGGTAATGCGCAATGTCTAAGCAGCCTGCTACCACTCCTACAAAAATCCACAGGGAAATCCCGCTTTTCGCGGGATCCACAGGGAAATCACAGAAGCTTGTCAATCCGTCACTCCCGCGAAAGCGGGAGTCTATCTTATGCATTGAAGATGGATTGCCGCGTGCGCGGGAATGACGCACTGCTTGGCACACTGTTGAAGGGCAATTTGGCAACCTACATCAAGCCAAGTAAGGATCGGTCGCGGCGATGACGCCGCCAATTCCACTAACAAGATCACAAGCTCTGCGCATACTTGAGGCAAATCACGAGCAGCTTAAGCGTCTTGGCGTACAGAAGATAGCGCTCTATGGGTCGGTCGCTCGCAACGAGGCGACTGCAGGGAGCGACGTGGACGTGCTGGTCGAACTGGCCGACGAGAAGTTGACGCTAGAGGGATACATGGACCTGTGCTTCTTCTTGGAGGAGCTCTTTGGGAGGCGCGTGGACGTTACAACATTCCGCAGCCTCAAGCCCCACTGGAGAGACTATGTGCTGGCCGATGCGGTGTATCCTGAAACGCCGAACAAAGTGTCAGCAGCATCACCTTCCGATACTTAAGAGCGTGTGTGAATAGCTTATGGCCAATCTGCTTTCGTGGTTCGGCCATTCGACAGTCCTAGGAAAGGCAAAGCTCACACAAGTGGCGGAAGCGAAATCACCCAAAGAACCAGTCTGCAACTAATCGCCTCAAAGCCCAGTTTCCGTTCATCCTTCGACCCTTCGACAAGCTCAGGACGAACGGAAACTCTATTCACTCACACCCCCTAAGCGAACAGTGTGCCACCGCAATGACCGCCCCATCTTGCGTGCCCACGCAATGAATGAACGCCTGCAAAATGCGCAGGGCTAGGGCAACCGCACGACGCAAGTAGACTGAATAGACGCTCGCTTCAGGGGCATCCCCTGTGCCGGCCAACATCCTCCTATTCTCAAGCAGCGGGGGACAAGACTCCCGCGCTACGGCTTTTGTTTTTGAAGTGAATCTTGAGAGCATGCCTCTGTGCACAAACAAAGAGACACCCAGGTCTGTAACCTGGGTGTCTCCGCATTTATCAGACTCGGATTCGTGCTGCACTACAGCCTATCTCTTTCGTGTTAACAGTATACCATCTTGACGGTTAGCGTACACATTTGCCGCAAGAACGGTATGTTTGGGTGGCTTTCTTTACTGAATTTGCCAAGAAGGTATACTTGCCGCTTGGTAAACTATGCACCCATCTGCCGCACCCAGCCGCCCAGTGTTTCGCCCTTACTGCCAATGCGAGCACTGCTTTGCTGCCGGGGAAGTCGGATCCAGGTGGGGCTTTGCATCCCTACTGGAGGTAGTATCATCGATCGAAACCGCACGACCTACCGCGTTGTCACGCGGCAACTGCGCGCGCACGTGCACCTCATCGCGGGCATCATCGCGCTCGTCATCGTGAGCACCGGCGTGAGTCTCGTCTCTCCGCTGCTCGTCAAACGTCTGATCGACGACGCAATTTCGGCACAGGATGTCGCGCTGATCGTGCTGCTCCTCGTGGGCATCATAGCCTTTCCGCTGATCGCCATGGTGCTGGGGGCAGTGCAGAATTATCTGCGCGCCAGCATCGGCGAAGCCGTCTCGCAGTCTCTCCGGCAGGCGCTCTTCAATCACATCTTGTACGTGAGGATGCAAGACTTTAAGCGTGTCGCAAGCGGACGCATCATTCGGACGATTACGAAAGTCTGCGGCGAGATTGGCGAGGTGTACGTGAGCAATGAGTTGTTGCCGGTTTTCACGAACGCCGTGCTTTTGCTCGGCACGTTGGGCGTAATGTCCTTTCTCAACGGCCGCCTGCTGCTGGTGAGTCTGGTAGCCTTTCCGCTCTCTTACCTCTTTGCGCGAAGGATGCAGCGCCATGCGGAAGCTCTGGATGGGGAACTTCACCAGAGTAGAGAATATGCCATGAGCTACTTACAAGATGTGATTCCCGGGATACGTACAATCCGCGCCTACACCGCGGAGCCGCATGAGAAAGCGCGGTGGCTGGAGTGGGTCAAGGCAGACTGGAGTATCAAAGCAAAGAGCATTACCTTCCATAATCTAGTGCGGACGCTCCCACTGGACCTAATCCAGAGCGTCGCGGTTGGACTGGTGTACGGCTACGGCGCATACGAGGTAATTAACGGTCGTCTGAGCATCGGCGGCCTGGTGGCCTTCATCATCTACGTGCCGCGCGCCTATTTCGCTTTGGAAGGAATTTTGGACGGCCACATCAGCACCGGCCAGGCAAAGGCCGCTGCAGAGCGCATTGACTCTATTCTCGCTCTGCCTTTTGAAGAGAATTCGAATGCTGAGCAAGACACCGCACAGACTTTAGCACGTACCGCGGGACAGGCAGGGCAAGGAGCTGACCGCGGTGAGTTAGGCACTAGGGAGATGGAGCAATCTAAACAGTCATCTACGGAGTCTTCACAAGAGTCGGATGGTTCCGTTCATGCTTCGACAGGCTCAGCACGAACGGAAAAGAGTGCAGCCAAGTACGCGGGTACCGATGTCGGTCCAGGCGGAACTGCTATCGAATTCGCCGATGTCTCTTTCGATTACGGACGCGACGGTTTCGGTCTGGAAGACGTGTCTTTTCGGATCGAACCCGGTAGCTTTGTCGGTGTCGTTGGGCCGAGCGGCGGCGGCAAGAGCACCGTCATCGATCTCCTGTTGCGCTTCTACGAACCTCGCTCGGGCGCAATTCGCGTAGACGGCACGGCCATCGACACGTTACCGCTTACAGACCTGCGCGGGATGATCGGGCTCGTGCCGCAGGACGTCTTTCTCTGGAACGACAGCATCTACGCGAACCTCGTGTATCCTGCCCGTGAGGTGTCACGGGAGCGCGTCATCGCAGCCGCCAAAGCGGCACAACTCCATGATTTCGTTGAGACGCTGCCGGAAGGCTATGATACGCAAGTCGGCGAGCGCGGCCTGGCGCTTTCGGGTGGCGAACGCCAGCGCCTGGCGCTCTGCCGGGCCATTCTCGAACAGCCGCTCATTCTCTTGCTGGACGAAGCTACGTCCGCCCTGGACGCACTGACCGACCGGAAAGTTAGAGACGCCCTCGAGACGGCACGGCGCGGGCGGACCACTATCGTCGTGGCGCACCGGCTGGTTACCGTGATGCACGCCGACAAGATTCTCGTGCTCGACGAAGGGAGATTGGTCCAAGAAGGCGCCCCTCAATCGCTGCTCGCGCAGCCGGGCCTCTTTCAAGACCTCTATGAGGCACAGAGGCTGTGAATGCCGAAAGCCTCTCCTGCTTCTTCTAACTTCTACTAACTACTGGAGGACAATACAACAATTCGAGCGCAAGAGAATTTTGTAAGTCCCGGTCTCCATCGATCTTGTGTGCATACTGCAAGCCAGCAACCAAAGAGCAGTTTCTTGGTTGCCACAAGCAAGCTGCTGACGCACGTTGTTAATTCTGCAAGTAGTGTCTATACATTATTACACTAAGTGTAATAATGTATAGACAGATATTGCAGTTCCAAGATATAATTGGTGAGAAATGGATGTGCGCTATGAGGACAGCAATTTGGAAAGACTGGAGTCCGACCCTTCCTTCAGAGGAAGGTGGTCGCAGGCTATCGTTAAGGCGTTCCGTAAGCGCATGCAAGCCATTAGAGCAGCAACTGACGAGCGCATATTCTATCGGATGAAGTCATTTCACTACGAGAAACTAGCAGGTACACGCAGACACCAACACTCGATGAGGCTGAATGACCAATTCAGGCTCATAGTGCAGTACGAGGGCAAGTCGCCAAATAAGACCATCGTGGTTATTTCAATAGAAGACTATCACTGAGCGTGCATTGAGAAGCAGGAGGAGAGCGAGATGCCTAAGAGAATGGTAGCCGAGGCATTTCCCCCCGGGGAGTTTATACAAGAAGAGCTGGAGGCTCGCGGCTGGACGCAGGCTGACCTGGCGTACATCATGGGGCGTCCTCCTCGGGTAGTAAGCGAAGTCGTTACCGGAAAGCGAAGCGTTTCACCGCAGACTGCGAATGAGCTTGGGGAAGCATTCGGTACAGACCCGCAGTTTTGGCTGAACCTAGAAGCATCCTATCGACTCCATAGGCTTTCGCAGTCAAGAGACGACGACGGCAATGTTTCCCGCCGTGCCAGGCTGTATTCCATGGCTCCCATAGGTCAGATGGTGAAGCGTAACTGGATTGAGAACTCCAGCAATCTCGACGTACTCGAAGGAAATGTCTGCGAATTTCTCGAAATCCCATCGATAGATCATGACCCTATATTTCTAGACCATGCGGCACGGAAGTCCAGTTCATACAGTGAAATCTCGGTAGGGCAACTAGCATGGCTCTTTCGGGCAAAGCACCTCGCCAAAGCAATGGGTGTAGGTCCATTCGATCGTAGCCAGGTGAGCAAGGCAATCAATGCTCTGCGTAGTCTCGCACAAAGTATTGAAGGGGTCCGACATGTTCCGAGAGTCTTAGATGACGCCGGCATTCGGTTCCTTGTAATAGAGGCCTTGCCTGGGACACGAATTGATGGTGCTTGCTTTTGGTTGGATCAGGATTCTCCTGTGGTAGCGCTGTCTCTTAGATACGACCGCATAGATTACTTTTGGCACACTATCATGCACGAAATTGGACACATTAAGAGAGGGGACGGCATTAGGAACCAACTCACTGCTCTCGACGTGGACTTAGTTGGCAACAAGCCTTTACCAGCTGAAGACAAGCCCAAGCACGAAGTAGCAGCAGACTCATTGGCTGTTAATTGGCTAGTACCACAAAGTGAACTAGAGAATTTCATAAGGCTAATTAGGCCACGCTACTCAAAATCCAAAGTCAGGGAATTTGCGGAATCAATTGATGTTCATCCGGGTGTCGTAGTCGGCCAACTTCAGCACAAAGGCGAAATTGGGTATGCCGCCAATCGAGAGATGCTTGTAAGGGTGCGCAATGACATCACGGAAGTCGCACTGACAGATGGATGGGGTACCACCTTGCCAGCGAGCATGTAGACCACGCAGCGTGCCTTTCCATTATGCAGATTGCGGCTCTTCTAAAGGGCTGCGTGTGCCGCCTGAGAAGAACGATACTTTGTGTCAGCGGCCTTTTAAGGCAATGAAAGCGCTCTGCCTGACTTTTCGCCGCAAGCCATAGTGCCTTCAATGTGCCGTAGCGTGTCAGGGCCAATTGAGTCTGGCCTATTTCGCGGTTGCCGCAGGCAATCAGAGCCGCGTATAATCGCCACAGGAACCCACCGCTTCACATGATTCGAGAAGCCGCTCCCCATGCGCGTACTCATTACCGGCATCACCGGGTTTGCGGGCAGTCATTTGGCGGATACGTGCGTGGCGCGGGGCGCCGAGGTGTGGGGTCTGACTCAAACGCCGGGGCCGCATCCAAATCTTGCGCACCTTGGCGATCGCGTGCAGCTCCACGTTGCAAACATCACCGACGAAGCCGGCATGCATGCCGCGTTTGCCGCGATCAAGCCGGATAGGATCTTCCATCTCGCGGCCCAAGCCCACGTGCCGACGGCGTGGAGCGACCCGGCCGCGACCCTCACCACCAACATCCTCGGGCAACTGAACGTGATCCTGGCAATGCAGCAGCACGTGCCGGAGGCGCGGCTGCTCGTGGTGAGTTCGAGCAACGTCTACGGAATGGTGGACGAGAAAGACCTGCCCGTGAGCGAAACAACGCCGTTTCGTCCCGCCGATCCGTACGCGGTGAGCAAGGTGGGGCAGGACATGCTGGCGTTGCAGTATTGGCAGAGCCACGGGTTGCCCATCGTGCGGGTGCGCCCTTTCAACCACATCGGGCCGCGCCAAGCGCCGGACTTCGTCATCGCCCGCTTTGCGCAGCAACTGGCGCAGATGGAGGCCGGAGCAATTCCGCCGACGTTGAAAGTGGGCAACATGAGCGCAAAGCGTGACTTCACCGACGTGCGCGACGTAGCCTGCGCCTACTGGCTGGCGCTGGATAAGGGCACGCCCGGCGCGGTCTATACTATCGGTTCCGGCAACGCGCGCTCGATTGATGAGATGCTGCAGATCATGCTGGGCCTAACGCAGGTAAACGTAGCGGTGGAAACGGATCCGGCGCTCTTCCGGCCGGGCGACCTGCCGATACTCCAGGCGGATCCGCGCGCGATCCAGGAGCAGACCGGCTGGAGGGCCGAGATTACCCTGGAACAGACCTTGGAGGACACACTCGACTACTGGCGGGACCGCCTGCGCGCTACTACATGAGTTCATTACCAGTGCATGGCTTCACGCACGTCGTCTCCAGTAGAATATCGTCACTACCTAATGGAAATAGAAAACCGAACTCCGTCATTCCCGCGAAAGCGGGAATCCATCTTCGCCGCGTGCACCCTGGATTCCGGCATTCGCCGGAATGACGGTCAGGAAGCTGACCACCGTTTTCATATTGCTGAGCGGTCTAGGCAAGGCCATTGGGATCATTGACAAGGAGCCTTTGAAACACGATGGAGTCTTCACCGATAACGTTTGGCACCGACGGCTGGCGCGCGATCATTGGCGCCGACTACACCGTCGCCAACGTCCGCCTGCTCACGCAGGCCGTAGCCCAGTACTGGCAAAGTGAGCATCCGGAAGAAGCCGCGAGAGGCTTCGTCGTGGCCTACGACACCCGCTTCAACGCCGAAATGTTTGCCGAGGCAGCCGCCGAGGTACTAGCCGGCAACAACATTCCCGTGGCCCTCACTTTTGCGCCGACGCCAACACCGGTCTTCGCCCACGCCATCGTCAATCGGCAGGCCGGCGGCGGCATTACGCTCACGGCGAGCCATAACCCCTTCGATTACCAGGGGTATAAGGTGCGGTCCGCATATGGCGGCGCCACGCCGCCGGAGGAACTGGCGAAGATAGAGAACATCGTCAACGCGCTGCATCCGCGAGACGTGCGCGCTACTCCCATTGCTCAAGCCGAGAAAGCAGGACTGTGCGAGCGGTTCGACCCCGCGCTTGCGTACCTGGCGCACATCGGCCGGATGCTCGATCTCGATGCACTGCGCGCTTGGGACGGCACGCTGGTGGTAGACGCAATGTATGGAGCCGGATTGGATTGGTTCAGCAATATTCTCCAGGGCGGCTCGCTGCGGGTCTACGATCTCCACAACGAGCGCAATCCAATGTTCCCCAACATGCATAACCCGGAGCCGATACCGGGTAATTTGCAGGACCTCTTCAGTATCGTGCGCCAGATGGGGGCCCAGTTGGGCCTGGCAACCGACGGCGATGCCGACCGCCTCGGCGCGTGCGACGAGAATGGGAATTTCCTCAATCAGCTTACGGTAATGTCGCTGCTGGCACTCTATCTCCTTGAGGTGCGCGGTCAGCGCGGGCCGATAGTCAAGACATTTACCTCCAGCACCATGCTCAACCGCCTCGGCGAGCAATTCAACGTACCTGTGCACGAAACGCCGGTGGGCTTTAAGTTCGTGGCCCCCAAGATGCTGGAAACCGATGCGCTGCTGGGCGGCGAGGAGAGCGGCGGCTATGCCTTTCGCGGGCACGTACCTGAACGCGACGGCATTCTGGCGGGGCTCTTTCTGCTGGACTACGTGGTGCAGTCCGGCCGTACGCCGACTCAACTCGTGGAGCACCTCTTTAGCCTGGTAGGTCCGCACCACTACGACCGACTTGACCTGGACTTCCCACCGGAGGAACGTGAAAATATCACGGCACGCATGCAGGCGCACGTGCCGACGACACTCGCCGATAGCGAGGTGGTCCAGTGCCGCGCCCAGGACGGCTTCCACTACACACTGCAAGACGACGCTTGGGTGTGTGTGCGCTTCTCCGGCACGGAGCCCATCATGCGCATCTACGCCGAGGCGAATAGTCCTGAACGCGTACAGTCCCTCATCCAAGTCGCGCGTGCGCTGGCGGGAGTGTAGGTGGTAGCGGCGGCTACGCTCATTCTCTGGCGAATTGCAGACCCACCAAGTTGAGTTTGGCCTAAATCGGACTCATCAGAGGAGTGCTCCAAACAGGGATTGTGCTCTATTTGGAATCCCGGACAGAGAGTAAGTTAATGGAATGCGAGGGTAAATAGGGTAGCCTATTCATGTCATTCCGAGGAGCAGAGCGACGAGGAATCTGAAGTGCCGGAACTCTAGATTCCTCCCCGTGTCTCGCACGGGGCCGCTACGCTCGGAATGACAGTCCAAAGAGTAACTGAGTTGGAGACCGCATGGCGCGCACACCGCAAGGATTGTTTATTACGTTCGAGGGCGTGGAGGGTTCCGGCAAGACCACCCAGGTAGCATTGCTTGCCGACCGTCTGCAGCAAGCGGGGTGTCCGGTGATAACGACGCGCGAGCCGGGCGGCACGCCCATCAGCGACCGCATTCGCGCCGTGGTGCTCGATCAGTCACGGGTAGAGATTCATCCGCACACCGAGGCGCTGCTCATGTGTGCCGCCCGCGCGCAACTCGTCAATGAGCTGATCCGGCCGTCCCTTGAGCGCGGGCACGTCGTCATCTGCGACCGCTACAGCGATTCGACCTTCGCCTACCAGGGTTTTGCCCGCGGACAGGACTTAGCGACGCTGCGCGCTCTCAACGACTTCGCTACCGGCGGCCTCGTGCCGCACCTCACGCTTCTTCTCGATCTGCCCGCAGAGTCCGGGCTGGAGCGGCGCTTTGGCCCCGGCAACTCTGCCGCGACGACCAATCGCATGGACCGCCTCGACCTCGCCTTCCATAAAAGGGTCGCCGCCGGATACCATTCTCTCGCCCGCGCAGAGCCTGATCGCTGGCGCATTGTAGACGCACAGCGTGAAGCTAAAGAGGTGGCCGATGCAATTTGGCATGTCGTCGCCGTACAACTGCGGACTTCGTGATAGAGTCAACGCAGTAGGGTGTCCGGCCCTGCATGGCTGTTCCCTCTCCTGAGGGAGAGGCTTAGGGTGAGGGGTCACAAACTCCTCGTAGCGCGGGGGCTTGTCCCCCGCCTCCGAGAACGCTTTGCACGCGGTAAATGAGCAATGCATAGCACAGGGGGTCTTGGCGACGATCTATAACCACGCGCCGCACGCAATAGAAGCCAAAGGATGGATTCCCGCCTACGCGGGAATGACGGGACAATGCTCGACCGGCGAGGGGCAACGACGTACTGCATTGTGGCAGGTAACATCCATCGTGGGCAAAGGAGAATTAACGTAGCGCGGGGGCTTGTCCCCCGCCTCCTTACACGCTCATTAAAAGGGAAAGGCCTGCAAGATTGATTCCCGCTTTTTCGGGAATGACGGACCTATACGAAACCCTTTAGCGGATGAGGATGCCCCGCCGCACGAAGGGCAAAGGAGAATGCGCACATGAGTGAGGACGCTATCCGTGTAGAAGGCATCAGCTATGCCTATGGCGACGTGAAGGCGGTGGATAATGTCAGCTTTACCGTTGCTCCGGGCGAAGTGCTGGGCTTCCTGGGTCCAAACGGCGCAGGCAAGTCTACCACGATCAAGCTGCTTACCGGCCAAATGCGACCCCAAAGCGGCGAAATCTCAATTCTGGGTATGAACGTGGCGAAAGAGCGCGACAAAATTCAAGGCCGCATCGGCGTCTGCTTTGAGGAAAAGAACCTCTATCTCAATCTCTCCGCACGGGAGAACCTTCACTTCTTCGCCAAGCTATTTGGCATACGCGACTTCGATGCCGCGCCTCTGCTGCAGCGGGTCGGATTGGCCGACCGGGCCGAAGACCGTGTGAAAGGCTATTCCAAAGGCATGCAGCAGCGGCTCATGGTTGCCCGTTGCCTGCTAAACACCCCTGACATTCTCTTCCTCGACGAGCCCACCGACGGTCTCGATCCGGTATCTTCGCAGGCCATTCGGCGCGTGATAGAGGAAGAAGCCGAGCGCGGTGCGGCTATTCTGCTCACCACGCACGACATGGACGAGGCGGACAAACTCTCGGACCGTGTGGCATTCATCAATGACGGTAAGATCGCGGCCCTGGACACACCGGAAAACCTCAAGCTCGCCCACGGCCAGCGGTCGGTGCGGGTGCGCACCCGCGAGAATGATGAGGTACGCGAGCAGGTGGTGCTGCTCGACGCCAGCGACACCGGCGACCGCCTGAAAGACGTGGTGGGCGCGGAGGGCTTGCTGACTATCCATACCGAAGAGGCGACTCTGGAAGCTGTCTTCATTACCCTGACGGGCAGGGGACTGCAAGAATGATGGGCAGAGGACTGCAAGAATGAGCACCCAAGTGTCACGCACTGCCATCCTTTGGGCGATTGTGCGCAAGGATATGCTGGAATACAGCCGTGAGCGGTTCTTTGTGGTGATAACCGTGATTGGCATCTTGTTCTATGCCCTCGCCTTCTGGCTGCTGCCGAGCAGCGTGAACGAGTCGTTCACCGTAGGCATACGCCAGACGGGCATGGATGCAATCTTCGCGGAGGCCATGGGAGACCAAAGCGCGGGGATCGAGATCGTGCAGTTTGAGTCCATAGAGGCGCTGGAGGCAGCGCTGGGCGTGGGCGATGCTGAGCCGGAAGTGCCGCTTGCAATTGGACTGGCCTTCCCCGACGACTTCCTCCAGCGCGTCGCCGCCGGACAAAAAACAACGGTGCGCGTCTATCTGGACGCCAACGTGCCGGTGGAGATGCGCCGCGCCATGACGAGCTTTGTACGCGAGATCGCCTTTGCCCTATCGGGGAATCCCCTGCCGGTGGCAGAACCGGACCGCGAGGTAATTATCCTCGGTGAAGACCGGGTGGGCGATCAAGTACCGTTCCGCGAGAAAATCCGCCCCCTCTTCGCAATTCTGGCGCTCGTCATCGAGACCTTTGCGCTCAGTTCGCTGATAGCCACCGAGATTCAAGCCCGCACCGTGACCGCCGTGCTCGTCTCGCCGACCCGCGTCTCGGACTTTCTGGCAGCCAAAGGCATCTTGGGCACGGCGATGGCCTTCGCCCAAGCTGTGCTTCTGCTGCTGATCATCGGCTCATTCGCCAACCAACCGCTCATCCTGCTGTGCGCGCTCTTGTTGGGCGCGGTGCTGGTAACCGGCTTCGGTCTAATTGCGGGCGCCGCCGGCAAGGATTTCATCGAAACGCTCTTCTACGGCATGGCCTTCATGATTCCTTTGATGATTCCGGCGATTGCGGTGCTCTTCCCCGGTACTGCCGCGGTGTGGGTGAAGATCTTGCCTTCCTATGGCTTGATACAAGCCGTGGTGCAGGCCAGCGCTTACAACGCCGGTTGGCTGGAGGTCTTGCCGTATCTCGGCATGTTGCTGGTATGGTGCCTGCTCGCATTCGCGGCGGGATGGGTCGTGTTGAAGCGAAAAGTGGAAACGCTCTAGGGTAGGAGCGGAGGTGAAGCTGCAATTCTGTTACCGGGGGTCAAACCTACCCGTTCGCCCTGAGCTTGCCTGTCCTGAGCTTGTCGAAGGGCCGAAGGGCGAACGGCGAAGACTGAACCCATTGTCTTCATGCGGCAGCGGGGGACAAGCCCCCGCGCTACGCGGAGATAACCCCGGAAAAGAGTAGAGACGGCATAAGGTAAGGGCGGAGGAATAGCTGAAAGACATCGCTTCGAGTCTGACGCAAACCGTTCGCCCTGAGCTTGTCGAAGGGTAAACGGAGAGGACTGAGCCCTTTGCCTATATGTAACAGCGGGGGACGAGCCCCCGCGCCACGGACCAATTACTCCAGAAAGAGAAGTAGAGGCGCAATAAGGCGGGCAGGACGGGTATGAACTCAAGCATCCTGCATTGAACCCGCGGAAGAAGCATCTGATCGCGTTAGGCACACCGCTCTTCCGGTAGCGCAGGTTTGTAACCTGCGCACAACCAGAGAAGAAGCAGTCCAGACAATTACCATAGCATTTGCGCGGAAAAGAGCGGGGGACAAGCCCCCGCGCTACAAGACATTTGAGAAAAAGGTAGAGACGTTATGACCGGAATACTCGCGTGGCACTTGTTGCGCAAGGACTTGGGCGTCGGGCCGCGCTCACCAATCTTTCTTTACGCCATAGTCCTGCCGGTGATCCTCACGCTCTTGATTCGCGTCGTGTTTGGCAGCCTCTTTGATCCCGTCCCCCGGCTCGGCATCGTTGACGAAGGCGAATCGCAGGTCGTTCAGAACGTCCGCGATGTCGAGGGTATCCAGGTGACGTTTCCGGAGTCCGCCGCCGCCTTGAAGACGCTGGTAGAAAACAACGATCTGGACGGGGGCTTGGTGCTGCCGGCGGGCTTCGACGGTGCCCTGCAGGCCGGCCAGATGCCCAACGTCCAGTTCTTCTTTGGCGGGCAGAGCCTGGCGTCAAACCGCGTTGTGCTGGGGGTGACCATGGTAGACCTCATTCGCCAAGTGGCAGGCTCCCCGGCGCCTATCGATGTTGAGACCATCACGGTGGGCGAAGGCGACACGGTGCCAATCGTCTCCCGCCTGCTGCCGCTGATCGTACTCATGGCGGTGCTCATCGCGGGCGCGCTGACACCGGCCACGAGCCTCGTGGAGGAGAAGGAGAAGCGGACTCTCACGGCACTCCTGGTCACGCCGACGCGGTTGAGCGACGTTCTTATTGGAAAGGGTGCCTTGGGCTTCATCCTGGCAATGGCAACCGGCGTCGTGACCTTGGCGCTGAACGGCGCGCTCGGCGCGAATCCCGCCGCCCTACTCCTGGTGCTCGTGCTGGCAACCCTCATGGCAGCGGAGGTCGGCCTGATGCTGGGCTCTTTCGCCAAAGATACCAAGGCGCTCTATACCATCTGGAAGTCCGGGGCCATCGTGCTTGTGGCCCCCGTCATCTTCTTCATCTGGCCCAATCTGCCGCAGTGGATTGCAAAAATCTTCCCCACCTACTACTTCCTCTCGCCTCTCTTCGACATCGCCATCCGCGGCGCGGGCCTCGCCGACGTGTGGGTAGAACTCGCCATCGGTTTCGCCATCTGCGTCGTCCTCCTCCCCGGCGTCTACACCCTCGGCCGCCGCATGGAGGCAACCCTGGCTGCGACATAAAGACGCCTTAGAGTTACTCCCCGCACCCATTGGACATCATGGCGATCTATACAATCTATCAAACAGAACCCTAGAGGAGAACAGGGATTATGCGACGGCGTATCTTGACATTAATTGGTCTAGTGGTGCTGGCCTTGGGAATTGCCGGATGCGGGCCATTGCCATCGGATGGAGTCTCTGATGGGCATAGCCTTTGCTCGGTTCCTTCTCGCCACTATAGCGTGTTTTACCCCCACCATTTTCTCCACTGGACGCCGGACGGCTCCCATCTCGTATTCGATAACCAATTAGCAGTTTACGCGGTGGGCGCGCAGGGAACCCAGTTGTGGGAGCTTGCTAACCCCGACCCCCTAGGTGCAGTATTTGGCTTTTACGCAGACGTGTCGCCGGATGGCACCCGGGTCGTGTATTCCACGTGCGAGTTTACCCGATTGCGGAACGGGCGGCTCACACACGTGTATGAGATCGCCGCCATCAATCTGGACGGTACCGGGCAAGGGCGGCTCACAGACAACTCCTACACAGACGGTGTGCCGTCATGGTCACCTGACGGCAGCCACATTGCATTCGTCGGCAGTGGGCGGCTCTACACGATGGCAGCGGACGGGTCGGGCATACAGCAGGTGGTACCAGTACACAAGCTGCGGGAGGGTTCGGACGAAACGAAGGAAGTGCGCGAAATTCACTTAGCCCCGCCGGTGTGGTCACCGGATGGGGAACGCTTGGCGTTTCTGGTCGACGAAGTTGTAAGTAGGATAGGCGGCCGCTGGGTATTGTATACAGTGCGCACAGATGGGACGGAGTTGACGCGCATTGCGGAGGCGGTTGTCCCGCCGGTGTGGTCGCCGGACGGGGAGTATCTCACGTTTGCGCGGGCGAGTGAAATAGACGTTGAATCAGGTGAATCGGAAAAAGTCGGCGAAGCAGATAAGGCTATCGGTATCTACACGGTGCGGGCTGACGGCACAGACATGCGACAGTTGCTGGCGCCACCGACAGCAGAATGGAACGTCACGCAGATCGTGCTGTCACCGGACGGTTCAGAGCTGCTCATCGTTTCCGAACAGCAGGCTCTCATTATTCAAGCGGACGGCACAGTATTGCGCAATTTCGAGATTCCGGGGCACCCGGAGGCCTGGCGCCAAGTGGCCTGGTCGCCGGATGGCTCGCGAATAGCAGTGTTCGTTAACAGCGAATTTTCCAACCGTGAGCCACCTCAGCTCTATACGGTGGCGCGTGACGGCTCCGACCGCCGTGACCTGATACGGGTGGACGACGACGGCAACCTCGTGCCCGCCAATCCGCCGGAGGATGAATAGTAATGAAATACTCTGCAGCTACCCCGATAGTGCAGGCAGTATAGATACAACGACTCAATAGGAACTAGATGTTTCACAGGATTGGCAGAAAGCTAGGGAAAGCCGAATTGGCGCCTCTTATAGTATTCAACACGTGCCCCAATACTCCAACCAAATACAACTATCCGTATAGCTCGTTGGTGCATGAATCCGGTCACGCTTTGGGTCTCGATCATCCCGAGATTCCGGACTTCATCATGAATCACAACGGCATCGTAGGCGTTAACGAGCCGGACTGCTCGCCGCATCCGTTCGACATTATGGCCATTTACGCACTTTACCAAACCGTAGATTGAAGGCGAACTAGCGATGATAAGTCTACGTCGCTTGGGACTGCTCGTGCTGCTAGTCCTCACGGTGTTGATTGTTGGGCTGGCATTCGTTATTGTGCTGTCCTATTACAATACGCCGCGGACGATAACTCGTCTTGAACCGAATTATCCGTGTGGTCTAAGCTTCCACTCCGATACGTCGCGCTACATTTATCGGCGAAAGTTCCTGACATGGACGCCGGATGGAACACAGCTCCTGTTCAACATTG
Source organism: Chloroflexota bacterium (assembly GCA_965216245.1). Taxonomy (GTDB): domain Bacteria; phylum Chloroflexota; class UBA11872; order VXOZ01; family VXOZ01; genus VXOZ01. Next base: position 1,728,969 of record OZ244145.1, on the reverse strand, counting down.
ACAGAAAGAACATCTACATTGTTGACGCAGCGGGCTCCCGCTTGCGAAACGTTGTCACCATAAGCCAGTTCAACTACCCCTCGTATGGAATTCACGCCGATGTGTCACCCGACGGTGCCCAGGTCGTTTATACGAGTTGTGAATTTGCAACAGGAACGGAGTATCGTTATTCAGAGCAAGTGCTATACCACTATGAAATCGCAATAATGAATCTTGATGGCACCGGAAAGCAGCGGCTTACGGAAAACTACGGTTTAGACCACTATCCCGTATGGTCGCCCGATGGGAAGCAGATTGCTTTCCTGTCCACTCTCCACAGGAGTTCTTTCATTGACCGAAACTACTATCCAGGTAACATCCAGCTCTACGCTATGGCGGCAGACGGGTCTGATGTGCGGCGGTTGGCGAAGCCCGAGCATAGAGGCGCAGCGCCCTTACCACCCGTGTGGTCGCCGGATGGGAAGTACGTGGCATATCTGGAAATGTCGTTGCCAGGAAAAGGGCTTACGTATGATCTCGAGAAGACGATCCTGTACACGGTGCGCGTTGCAGACTCAATGCTGACGGCAATCGGCATATCGACCCTAGTGACTCCGGCGTGGTCGCCGGACGGACGGTTTCTTGCCTTTGTGAAGACGGATGAACCGCGAGGCATCTACACGGCACGTCCCGACGGCACTGACCTGCAGCAGGTTTTGCAGTTGATTCGGCCTACTATCCATGTTTCGTGGTCGCCGGATGGATCAGCGTTTTACGTGATTACCGATGAACTTGAACTGTACGTGATCCAAGCAGACGGGAGAGGCCTGCGCCAAGTGAGCTTGGGATCTTCCTCTGGTGACCCTGGTGAGACACGTGTAGCCTGGTCGCCGGATGGCAAGCGCATCGCCATCTATATACCCGGCCACTGGGCAAATGGCTTCATTGTGCCATCTCAACTCTACACGGTGGCCCCCGACGGCACAGACAGACGGGACCTGATAAATGCGGACAGCAATGACAACCCAATGCCGGCCAATTCCCCGCCATGGGATGAAACGTGATGGATTACTGCGAGACGCCCTCTGCTCTCCTAGAGTTTGGCGGTGGCCGAACTGAAATCTGTGAGCCGGACTGTTCACCGCATCCGATGGACATCATGGCGATCTACGCGATTTATCAATCGGATTGATGGAGAAGGACTCTTAACTATGGAATGGCTAAGGAAGACCTTAGCGGGTGCGCTTGCCGTTGCGGTTTGTCTTGGCACGGTCGGCTGCGCGCAAGAACTGAGCGATGGTTCCTTCGCAGTCGCTCAGCCTACCCCAAAACCAACCCCGCAGCGGACCGTGTCGCCGGCACCAGAAACAGATAGGGAAACAACTGTATTCCCGTGCGGACCGCCTGGTAGAGAGGAGGATTTTTCTCCATTCAGCGACCTTTTCCTTGAGTGGACTCCGGATGGACAACAACTCATGTTTTCCCACGGCACAGCCATTTGGATCGCGGACGCTGCCGGCACCCAGTTGCGTATGCTGGTTGATGCCAATCCACGAGGCGATTTCCACTATGGCTTCCATGCTGACCTGTCCCCGGACGGATTGCAGGTAGTCTTTTCCACTTGCCAGTTTCCTTGGGACGCACAGAGCCTTGCTGCTAGGCGCAGCAATGCCTTGCTCTCCCTACCCGTGTCTTCGCCTGACGAGTATGATGTCGCCCTGATCAGCGTGGACGGTGGCGTACCACAGCGCCTTACAAACAACCGCTATCTTGACCATTTTCCGTCATGGTCCCCTGACGGTACTCGTATCGCTTACATTGCGTTTCTTGACAGTACCCGCGGCAGGATACCTATAAGAACGATCCAAACGATGGCGGCGGATGGGTCGGAAGTGCGAGAAATACAGGAGACACGCAATCTGGAATTAGCTACCGGGCCGCTGGTGTGGTCGCCGGATGGGGAGCGGTTGGCGTTTCAGGTATACGACTGGGAACACTGGCCGCTTCAAAAAACCCTCTACACCGCGCGTGCCGATGGCTCGGACTTGCAGAAAGTAGCAGAGAATGTGGTTGGTGTGGCGTCATGGTCGCCGGATGGGCAACAAATCGCCCTGGCAAGGCTGGTTGGTGATGAGCTTGGGCTCTATACCCTAGCGGCCGACGGTTCCAACCAGATGCTGATTACCGCCATCACAGACTTTGAGAGGTTAGCACTTTGGAAATCTGACTACAAGTCCTTGATCAACACGGTATCGTGGTCGCCGGATGGCACCAAGGTTCTGTACTCCTGTAATGAAGGCGCGTGTGTTGTTGATGTTGGGAATGGATGGCAACTTGGGTTAGTTAGTGAGGTAGTTGGTAAGTATCCATTTCAATCCTACACAGCGGCGTGGTCGCCGGACGGTACGCGCATCGCTCTCTACGCTCCTGCTGATCCGCACCCCTACATACATTCTCGACTCTTCACAGTGGCCCTTGACGGCACAGACCGACGTGACCTGATACGCGTGGACAACGACGGCAATCTTGTGCCCGCCAATCCGCCAGAGGATGAATAGTGATGGGCTACTACGAAGTATTCCCAGTCCGCTTGGTTGTTGATGGCAGCCGGGAAAAAGCCAACAAGCCGGACTGCTCGCCGCATTCGTTGGACATCTTGGCAATCTACGCGTTATATCAATCCCGGTGAATGAGTATGTTTCTTCTAGGTAAATGGTTTAAGAAGACGGTATTGGGAGCAATTGCTATCGCACTCTGCCTAAGCATGGTCGGTTGTGGGGAAGAACCCGAAACCGGCTCCGAAGAATTCACATTTTCAAGTTCGGTTAATCCGTGCGGGCCCCCTACGGCGGAGTTACATGTTCCAACGGGTGTATTTCCATTTAGCGACCTATTTCTCGAGTGGACGCCGGACGGCTCCCAGCTCATGTTCTCCCTTGACACAACAATTTTAGTCGTTAACATTGCTGGCACCCAGTTGCGCATGCTGGTCGATGCCCTTCCTAGAGATAGTTTCAGGTATGGATTTCATGCTGACATATCCCCGGACGGCAGGCAGATAGTCTTTTCGGCCTGCCAATACCCGTGGGAATTGCAGTTTCTTAACGCTAAGCGCGCCAATGCGTTGCTATCGCTACCGGTGTATTCTTCTGACGGCTATGATGTGGCCTTGATCAGCATAGACGGCGGCGCGCCACAGCGTCTTACAGAAAACCGGTTTCTCGACCATTTTCCGGCGTGGTCGCCCGATGGAACCCGCATTGCATTCATCACGTCCATTGATAGAGGCAAGGACTCTCCCACCGGCAAAGCCATTTTTACAATGGCGGCGGATGGATCGGATGTACAGGAATTAGGGACGACACACTTTAGGGCAGTGGCTGCCGCCCCGCTGGTGTGGTCGCCGGATGGGGCGCGCTTGGCGTTTCTGATGAATGAAGGGGGCTATCGGCAAGGAGGTTCGCTTAAGAAGAATCTCTACACGGTGCGTCCCAATGGAAGGGAGTTAATCCGGATAGCGGAGAATGTAGTGAGTGTGGCGTCATGGTCGCCGGATGGGCAGCGGCTGGCGGTGGCGAAGTATGTCGGCGATGACGTAGCGCTGTTTACCCTGGCAGCGGACGGTTCTGACCAGCAATCGGTCGCTGCCATAACTAACAGAGATGCATTCGACCAACGGCATGGTCGCTATCAATTCTTGATTCGCACGGTGTCTTGGTCTCCGGATGGGCTCAAGATTCTCTATTCCTGTGACTTTGGAGTATGCGCCGTCAACCTAGAGAGCGGAAGGGTACTTGGGTTGCTTAAGGAATTGCCAGCATGGGATACAGAGCCGTACATAGCGGCGTGGTCGCCGGACGGCTCGCGGATCGCGATCTATACGCCTGGTATTCCGAATTATCCGGAGCTTGCTTTGCCGACTCGGCTCTATACGGTGAACGGTGACGGGACGGACCGCCGCGACCTGATACGCCTGGACGAGGACGGCAGCCTGGTGCCTGCCAACGCGCCGCAGCAGACAGAGTGACAATCAAGTCACTGCCACAAAATGAACGATTGGCTTCGTACGGCTCCCTGCCAACGTGGGCCAACTCCGCATCTCGCGCCGCAATAGACTCGCGCAGGTCTCCAATCGACGCTGAGACTCCCTCTCCCATGACTGGGAGAGGGCCGGAGTGAGGGTTGAATCCGCCTTTTCCAGGTGTACTGAGGTGCAAGGGCACGACATGTCGTGCCCCTACGGGTCAATCGTCTCACTCATGCGGAAACACCAACGGCAGACGGGGATCCCCAGCGAGGCACACTGGACCCATCGCTTTGGTGGCGGCAGACAAGGCTGCCTATTCCCACTCAATCGTCGCGGGGGGTTTGTTGGTGATGTCGTAGACTACGCGGTTGACGTGGGGGACTTCGTTGACGATGCGGCTGGAGATGCGCGCCAGCACGTCGTGGGGGATGTGCGCCCAGTTGGCGGTCATGGCGTCCTGGCTTTCGATGGCGCGGAGGGCGACCAGGTGGTCATAGGTGCGCTCGTCGCCCATCACCCCGACGCTCTGCACGTTGGGCAGCACGGCAAGAACCTGCCACAGCTTTTCATAAAGCCCGGCGGCGCGGAGTTCCTCCGTAAGAATTGCGTCCGCCAGGCGCACGATTTCCAGTTTCGCGGCGGTCACCGCGCCCAGCACGCGCACGGCCAGACCCGGCCCCGGAAACGGATGCCGCCAGACAAGCTCGTGGGGCAGTCCCAACTCCTCGCCCACATTGCGCACCTCGTCTTTGAAGAGCGTGCGGAGCGGCTCAACGAGTTGCAGGCGCATGGTTTCCGGCAAGCCGCCCACGTTGTGGTGGCTCTTGATGCGCGAGGCGGCTTTCGAGTCCGGCGCGCGGCTCTCGATCACGTCGGAATAGATCGTGCCCTGGGCCAGGAAGTCCACCGGCGCGTGGCGCGTAGCCTCGTCCTCGAACACGTCAATAAAGGTCTCGCCGATGATGCGTCGCTTCTGCTCCGGGTCGGTCACGTCCGCCAACGCTTCCAAGAATCGCTCCTGGGCGTCCACCCGCCGGACCGGAATGCCGAGTTGTGTGAGGCTTTCCTCCACCTGCCCCGGCTCGTTTAGCCGCAACAGACCGTTGTCCACGAATACGTTAATGAGCCGGTCGCCAATGGCGCGGTGCAGGAGCGCCGCCGCAACGGTGGAATCGACGCCACCGGAAAGCGCCAGGATGACCCGCTGCGCGCCGACCTGGCTTTGTATCTGCGCCACGGCTTCATCGATGAAGGCGGCGGGGGTCCAATCGCCGCGCAGGCCGCAGACCACGAAGAGAAAGTTGCGCAGGATCGCCGTCCCCTGGGGCGTGTGCGCCACCTCGGGATGGAACTGAAAGCCGATCATGCCTTGTGCGTTTCCCATGGCGGCAATAGGCGAATTGGCCGACGAGGCCAACACCGCAAAGCCCGACGGCAGTGCCGTAATGTGGTCGCCGTGACTCATCCACACGTCCTGGTCGGGCGCGATGTCGGCAAAGACACCGGCTGACTGCTGCGCATGGATCATAGCGTGCCCGTATTCGCGCCTGTCGGCGGGGGCCACACTGCCGCCCAACGCCTGGGCCATGAGCTGCATGCCGTAGCAGATACCCAAGACCGGCAGCTTGCCCTGCCAGACGAAGGGTTGCGGGCGCGGCGCGCCCGGCGCGTAGGCACTCGCAGGCCCACCGGAAAGCACCAAGGCCCGCGGATTGAGGGCGCGCACGGATTCCTCGTCGGCGTCGTAGGGCATGAGTTCCGCGTAGACGCCGCACTCGCGGATGCGGCGCACGATCAGCGGACTGTACTGGGAGCCAAAGTCGAGCACGACCACGCATTCGCGGGTCTTCGCGGCAGGAGAAGATGGATTCCGCGCCCCCGCAGGGGGCGAGCTTTCGCGGGAATGACGGAGGGAGGACGCTTCGCTGGAGTCACGGAGTGAGGACTCCTCGCTGGAATGGCAAGGTACGGACTTTTCGCCAGGATGACGGGGCAGGAGTCCTTCGCCGGATTCAAGGGAAGAGGGCTCAGTTGGGGTCTCGGAGGAAGCGGAGGTCTTCAAGTGGCGGTACTCCTTGTAACGATGAATCGTGCCAGCGTAGGCACCAGTCCTATGCCCGCGGCACCGAAAGCACGTCGGAGGCACGGGCTACTACTATCAAATTCGGCAGACATCCAAGCGGGGGACAAGCCCCCGCGCTACATTCTTCAAGCAGACATCCCCTGGGACTAACCCCCGCGCTACAGTTCTAACCCGAGTCGCACCGCAAACACGTGCTTACGATCGGATACGGCGCAGGTCGGTGCTAATGGTGGTCGACGCGCGGGTTGATCTCAAGCTCCCGCAGGTCGCGTACCATCTGGGCCAGGCCGCGCGCGCCGGCATCCAGAAACTTGCGACCTTTCTCAGCAGTCGCTACCGTGGGATCGCCACGCACGCCGGTCTTAGAAAACGTGCTCCAATACGGCATCGCCGCCACGTGGTTGGCGTCCGGATGGCGGCCTGCGACCAGGTCGTTCCACCCACCCAAGCTCATCGGCACATCGTCCGGAATCTCCTCTGCCGCCAGGTCCATGTAGACGTTGTCGGGATCGATTGCCAGATAGAGGCTTGTTTCCAACTCGCCGCCGTGGGACATGCCGCCGTGGGGCGAGTCACGCAGTTCGGCCACCACACGGCGCACCTCGGCGATGCCCCAGTGGTTGAGCGCGTAGACCAGCCCCTTGCCCTCGGTCTCGATTACCGCCAGGCGGGCGGCAACTTCGGTAAAAGCGGTATTGCTGCCGTGGCCGTTGAGCATGATGATGCGCGTGAAGCCATGATGAATAAGCGACTTGCAGATGTCCACGAGGTAGCGCACGAAGACGTGGCCGTCCACGTGAATTACGCCGGGGAAGTCCAGGTGGTGCGGATCGTAGCCGTGGGCGACCGCCGGTACTACGACGCACTGGTCGGGTACCATTTCTGCCGCGCGTTCGCAGATGGTAGTGGGCAAAAGCACGTCCACGTCCAAGGGCAAGTGCGGGCCGTGATCTTCGATGCACCCCGTAGGCAGCAAAGCTACCCGCTTTTGCGCCGCCGCTTCTTTGATCTCCGGCCACGTCATCTTGCCGTATAGGTACTTCGTCGTCATGCGCCGATCTCTCCTCTTCTTCTTATCGTTCGTGTAATGGTCAAAAGCACATTATTCTCATTCGATTATAGACTCCGCGGGGTGTGACGTGCTTCAAGCGCGCGGCCCCTGAATGACTTTGTCTGCCCGTACGTCCTATTCAGTAGCTTCTCGGTCATGCTAATACTCTAGGTAGCGCACCATCGACGATACAAGGGTCCAGCGGCAACCGTACTCCTCTCTTCGACTCACAGCATGCCCACAATTAGATTTGGAGCGGGGGACAAGCCCCCGCGCTACGGTAAAGCGGTCAAGTGGAATGCGCGATTGAGAGTGCGAGTGAAGCCGATATCGTGCATGCCTCGACAGAGGCTTGGTGAAACCACCTCAGCACGAATGGCTTGTGGGCACAGGTTGGCACAGCTTGCAGAAAGATGCGCGCGAAGCGGAACCTTTTGTGCTTCGACAAGGGCTTCGCGCAGCACTCAGCACGAACGGATTCTTGCCTTTTCCGTTCGCCCTGAGCCTGTCGAAGGGCAGGTCTACACAGAGCGATGTATTTATGAGACAAGCTCTAGCGACTTTCGGAGAAAAACTTCACGGCCGAAGAATCGCAGAGGGCTGGCGTGTTGCCAGCCCTCCGATTGCATGACTCCAATAGGCTCAATAGGGGTTTACTCTAACGTGACCTCCTCAGTGCGCACACTCTCAATGGTGCCGCCGGCATAGCGCCAGACCTCGATTGGGGTGACCACGTCACCGCTCGCATCGAAGTCGTGCGCGCCTGCCGCGCCTTCGTAGTTGATGCTGCCGCCTGCCCGCAGCGCCTCGATGGCTGCCTTTACTCCGGCCGCGCCTGCCACTGCCACGTCTCCGTCAGGATTGGAAACCGTACGCAGCATGTCACGCACCGCAGCGGGCGTAACCTCTGCACCGGAAACCTCTGCCGCCAGCGCCGCCAAGGCCGCAATCACAATGGAGTCGTAGACGTTGGTCATGAACGGCAGCGGAGGCAACTCGCCGTACTTTGCCTGGTAGTCTGCCGTGAAGAACTCAAGCGACTGAGTTTCGGCAGAGCCCGGCGCCGTACCCATCATTCCTTCAAGGTTTTCCGCCCCAACGGCCTCAATGATCTGCTCCGATCTGGTGCCGTCCACGAAGAGAAAGTTCGTGATGAAGTCGTTCTCGATGGCTTCCCGCAGGTAAATGGTGGCGTGGCCGGCATAACTTAGCGCCAGCAGCACTTCAGGCTCACCTTCGATCGCTTTGCGCAGCTCCGCAACATAGGTGGTAGCTACCGCTTCATCGTGGGGCACGGCGGCGCTCACCGTTCCTCCCGCAGCCTCGAACGCGGCCTGGAAGTTATCCTTCAAGCCCTGGCCGTACGGGTTGTTGACGTAAATGATCGCAACGTTCTTGTATCCTTGCTCGACCGCCACGCCGGCAAGCACCTTCCCTTGGAGCGCATCCGACGGCACAGTGCGGAAGAGGAAATCTTGGCCCTCATCAGCCGGCAGTATCGTGAGCAGTGGTGACGTAGAGGCGTAAGAAATCTGGGGTACGCCCTTCGGAATCGTCACAGACTCAGCGACGGCCAGGCTGGAGCTACTGGCCGCGGCGCCAACCACCACGTGCACCTGGTCCACGTCTACCAGTTTCCGGGCCGCCCCGACGGCAGCCGTCGGGTTCGTCTCAGTATCGCCGTAAACGATCTCGATCGGATAGCCACCTTGCGCTAGGTGTTCTTCGGCGAGGGCCGCCGCCTTCTGGAACGCCGCGCCAAACTCGCCCAGCGGTCCGGTAAAAGGAAGCAGCACGCCAATCTTTACGGTTGGCCCTGCCGCCATTTCTTCTTTCTCGGCCATTCCCGGCTCTGCGTCCGGCGTAGAAGCGCACGCAGCCGTAAACAGCATCAGCACGACTGCTGTTATGGATAGACTCAACACTCGCAAGAACCGCGACATTGCGAATTCCTCCTCGCTTCAGTGTAGACGCCCATTTGGCAGTAGCATATAAGAGGTCATTGGTGTAGTCAAGGGGTTTGCGGGCCAATGGAGAGCATAGACATACACGGCAGGCCCAGCGCCGCGGCGACGAGTAGAGGCACGGCAGGCCGTGCTCCTACCGATGATACACGACTAAATCGAACGCTCCACTTCCTGCCCGGCAGGCAACCCGGCACGAAATCGGAAGAGCTGTGGGCATCCCTCGCACATTTCCATTCTGGTAGCATACGGTAGAGTTCACGAGATTCGTACCTCGCTGCACCACAGGGAGCATTCCAGTGCCAAAACCGGAAGCATTTATCGCCATCACCAAAACGCTGCGGACAAGCCTCTTTTCGGCCGCAAGTGAGGAGCGCCTCGCCACAACCTTCACCGTGCGCGGCGGCGACCATGACGGAAAGCTAACGAGTGCGGGCTTGACAGAGCAAATCACCGGATGCACAGCCTTAATCACGGGCTGGGGGTCGCCGGAGATTACACCGGAGGTCTTGTCCGCCGCGCGTGATCTGCGCATCATCGCCCACAGCGCCGGTAGCATCCGGCGACTCATTCCCAAAGCGGCGCTCACGCAAGGGATCGCTCTAACCCACGCCGCGCCGATGATTGCGGAAGCCGTCGCCGAGTTTACGGTGCTCGGCATGCTGCTGGGCCTGCGCTGGCCCCACCGGCAAAATGCGTTGATTCATGAGGGCAAGTCCTGGTCGGAGTCGCGCGCTACCGGCGGCAATCTCTTGGAAGCACAGCGCGTCGGCCTCATAGGCTGCGGTTATGTGGCGCAGCGCGTAATCAAGAAGCTGCAGGGCTTTGGCATGCCGATCGCGGTCTACGATCCCTATCTTCCTGACGAACGCGCCGCCGCGCTCAACGTAACCCGCGTCTCGCTGGAAGAGCTCTTCAGCACGTGCCGCGTCATCGCGAATCACGCGCCCACGACCCCGGAGACGGACGGCATGGTAAAGGCCGCGCACTTCAAGGCATTGCAAGACGGGGCTGTATTCATCAACAATGCGCGGGCGCGGGCGGTTGACCAGGATGCCATGATTGCCGAGCTGGCTACCGGCCGCATTCGCGCCGTGCTCGACGTGTTCAACCCGGAGCCGTTGCCCCAGGATAGCCCGCTGCGCCAGATGGAAAACGTCTTCCTGACGCCACACATGGCCGGTCTCTCCGACGATACGCGCCTGCGCCAGGGTGCGGCGATGGTGGATGAGTTGGAACGCTCCCTTAGCAACGAGCCGCTGCACTACCCCATCACGTTGGAAACCTACGATCGCATGGCATAAGAGCGCCGAATGAGAGGCACTCTCCGTTCACCCTTCAACAAGCTCAGGGCGAACGGAGAGTGCTTTTTTCTATAATGCATCGTTGGCTGAGCGCTCTTTATAGAGCGTGTTATGGCGAGTGTGATAGGCGCACCGCATCATGACCGCACACGCTCTCCGCCGGACTGCGATCCGGCCGATAGAAAGCCCCTGGGCGCCATCTTGAGGATCAGTCGGGCGGGCCGTCGGTGGAGATGCGCCTCTGTGCGTGCCTGACCAGCAGCGCAGTCAAGTCATTCACTGTGCGAGGCACGGCGGCTGATGACGGGAGCAGTCCTGCAGCACACAATTGCCGATAGGCCTCAACCACGAGGGGTTGCAGCAGCCCGGCCTCGCGTAGCAGCGGGTCATCCGCAAGCACGGAATCAGGAGGACCTTCCGCCAGGAGCCGGCCTTTATCCAGCACGATCACATGGTCTGCCCAGGCCAATGCCAATTCTACGTCGTGCGTAGAGATGACGATGCTCCGGCCGTTGCGGTGCAGCGAATCGAGCAGGTCGAGGACGCGTCCGGTCGTCTCCGGGTCAAGGCCGGCGGTCGGTTCGTCGGCAATAACGACCTCCGGCTCCATCACGAGCACACCGGCAATCGCGACCCGCTTTTTCTGACCGTAGCTCAGCATGTGGGTGGGCCGTTCCGCCAGTTCCACCAAATTGGTGTCCGCAATTACCTGTTCTACCTTGGCGCGTACATGCTCTTCAGACCACCCTAAGTTCAGCGGCCCAAAGGAGACGTCTTGCCGGACGCTGGCAGCAAAGAGCTGAGAATCGGGGTCCTGAAACACCAGACCCACGCGGCGGCGCAATTCGCGGAGCGCATCGCGGTTGTAGCGAATAAGATCGCCATTATGGGAAACCGTCCCGGCGGAGGGCTGCAGAATGCCATTAAAGTGTAGAAATAACGTTGTCTTACCGCAGCCGTTCGCGCCCAAGAGGGCAATCCGGCGGCCTTGCGGCAGTGTCAGAGAAAGGTCGCGCAGGGCCACGGTACCGTCGGGATACGCAAACGTAACGCCCTCAACCGCCAGCACGGGAGGCACGGCACTTGTCGCGGTTGCCACGGACTTGTGCGCCGCGAGTTTGTCGTCGTTGCGTCCGACCGCAACCAACTCCTCCGGTTCCTGCAAGCCGGTGGGGAGTGCAACGTTGGGTGAATGCGTATCGGCAGTATCAACGCGACTCATGCAATTCCCCTTACCAGGTTGCGATAGTTGCCAAGAGCAGCACGCTCTCGACACCGGCGATCAATGCGAGATTGCGGCGCGACCACGTGGGTTGCGCCGTGAGCACCCTCAATTCTCCGTTATAGCCCCGGGCCGTCAGCGCGGTGTACAGCGCCGCTGCCCGCGTCTGCGAACGCAAGTAGAGATTGGCGGCGAGCATGCCCACCGAATGCAGCGACCGCCGCCAGTTGCTGTAGCCGAGGCGGGCATTCTGAGCGATATACATCGCCTGCGCGGTCTCGATGAATACGAAGATGAACCGATACATCAGCACCATTAGTTCGATGAACAACTGGGGTACGCGCCACTTCCGCAGTTGATCGGTGATGTCCACCATCGGGGTCGTAAGCGCCAGCGCCAACATACTTGCGACGCACGCAAAGGACACCGACGTGACCTGCACGGCGCGCGCCAAACTGCTCTCCATCACGCCGACGTGCCACGGGCCGACAGGCAGCGCCACCAGTGTCTCTGGGTTGGCCGGGTCTACCGACGTAATCGCCAAGGTCAGCACGCCGAGCAGGATGAAGCCGGTCGGCAGGCGTACGAAGAACCAGAAAGCCCGCAGGGGAATACCGGCTACGCGGACTACGGCGACCGTCACGAAGGCGAGCGCCAGTAGCGCTACCACCGGCGAGCTGGCGATGAGGCAGACAAGCATGGTGAGGCCGGCAAATAACATCTTCTCCGCCGGGTGTGCGTCCCGCAGCCTATTGTGATAGGCGTACATATCGATGGGAAAAGGATGCATCGCTTGCTCCTCAACCGCCGAGACCGGCCGGTCACGTCCATGCGCGCGCGGAACGATGGCGGCCGCTGATTACTGTGTGCTCATTTCTCCCCCGGCGCGCCGGCCCAAGGGATAACCGATGAAGAACGCCAAGAGCCCGAGACCAATGCCTTGCGAGGCGGAAATCGTCGCCTGAAGCTCGCCAAATTCCGTCTCCACGAAGAACAGCGCGATAGCCAATACCACGCCTATGGCGCAGAGCACACCTGCAATCGCCATATCGGTTCCGCTTTCCATTCCATGCCGGGCACGAGAGCGGCCCAGTATCCAGCCGACTATGCCGGCCACAAAGAGCGTGCCCAGCAACGCCTGCAACCCAAATAAGTAGCGTTCTAGGTCATTAGGGGAAAAAATTGGCTCAAACCACGGCTCGAAGTCTTCGCCGGCCAACTCTTCCACAGCCGCAACGCCTTGCATGTCCGCCCCGCCCCATTCCGTGCCTTCCGCTACCCAACCCCGGTAGGCCAAGGGCACGACAACCAAGAGAATGAGGATAACCACCAATAGCCAATTGCGTCTCGCTTGTGACATATGCTGACTCCTGCACGTTCCCTTCCAGTGCGACGTTGCCACGAAGAGAACCGTCAACTCGTGGCAGCGGTGGGACCGGGAGCGGCCTCCGGAGCTTCCTCAGAGACAATGCCCTGTTCGACGAGCACCTCGCGGCTATGCTGCAAGAGCAGGTTGAAAACGATTACCGTAAGGATGCCCTCCGCGATAGCCAACGGAATCTGCGTAATGGAAAAGATGCCGAGGAATTTGACGAATGACTCAAGCACGCCGCCAGTCGCCGCCGGCCACGCCAGCGCCAATTGCCCGGCCGTGACGATGTAGGTAGCCCAGTCCGCTAAAGCGGCTGCCAGGAAGACGGCCCACGCCAATCCAAAACCACGACAGGCCCGGAAGACGCCATAGGCAACGAACGGACCGATCACGGCCATGGAGAACACGTTTGCGCCGAGGGTGGTCAGACCCCCATGCGCCAGGACAATGGCCTGAAACAAGAGCACGATGGTGCCAAGCACCACCATGGTGGTGGGGCCGAAGAGAATTGCGCCCAGGGCGATGCCGGTCGGATGTGAGCAACTACCGGTTACGGACGGCAGCTTCAATCCCGATAGTACAAACGAATAGGCCCCCGACATGCCGAGTGTGATCTTGCTTTGCGGAGAGCGATTGACCTGCTTAGCTATAGAGCGTAGCCCCCAGAGAAAGAACGGAATTACGGCAATGAACCAAAGTATCGCCCACGTGGGAGGCAGGAACCCTTCTGAGATGTGCATTGCGTGCGCCGACCGCACCGTGCCGAATGCCAGCAACAGCCCGGCCACTACAATCATAGCCACGCGCTGCTTTGTCTTGGAAGGCGTGACAATAGCGGACATTGCGTACCCCCTTCACCCAGAACCCTAGAGCCTTTAGCTAATGCGAATGATTAGCAATACCGTGTGAAAATTATTATACACGCGGCAGATGGCGATTGCAAGACCCTCAAGCGCGATTTCTGTGAGTTTTTTGGGAGTGGTTGTCAGCATCCTGCGATGAAGTCTGCTTGAGTGTTTGTACAGACTCTACGAGGAGGACGCAGACCGCAGGAAAACCACTGATCCTGTACCTGACTTTGTTCGATTTTCTCTAAATCGGGAGACGCAAGAATGAAGGGGGACTCGCGTGACGGTCCGGACGGGCTGAGGGAATCGCCGTAGGGCTCTGTGCCGACTGAGTAGCCCCAGCCGAAAGCTCAGGCTACGATTCCGGCGACCGAGAGGAGCAACCGCGGGGGACTTCGCGAGTATCTGTACGGACTGGCAGCCGTTCGCGAACCACAGCGCGGTCATGGGGAAAAAGGAGGCACTTAGTATAAGGCGCGTTGCCTATTGTGAAACCCGCACAAGCATCGTGTGCGCACTGTGGTCAGGCCCACCGCAGCTCACACGAGCGCCCTGCCGCTCATCCAGTACTCGCGCCAGACCGTATAGCCGAGCTTGCCGTAGAAGTCGACGATGCGCGTCCAGTCGATGTGGCAGTTGCCGATGCCACGATCCCGCAGCACCTCTGAGCCGACTGCCACCAGGCCGATGCCGATGCCGCGTCCCCGTTCGCTCGCCGCCACGCCCACGGCGCTAATGCCGCCGAGGTTGTCCCCCAGCAACGTCTTCCACGTGATGTTCGCCCCCAGCCAGCGGGATGTCGGCGTGTGCAGCATGAGCGTGCCGACAATGCTCTTCCGTTGGTCGATTGCGATTAGCATATTCTGAATGTCGCCGAGTTCGGCCGTGTAGACGAATGCTGCGGCCCAACCGGGAAAGTGCACCGCTTCAAAGGCGAGCACGTCCGCTACCTCGTCCTCCCGGGCCGGGCGTATTGTCACCTGCTCCTGCGCCAAGCGCGCGCGCATCGCCGCAGGCATCTGATAGTCGCTAAGGTCGCGCACCAGGTCGCACGACCGCTGCTCCGGGTCAAGCGGCCAGCCGCAGGAGGCAAAGAACGGGTACGCGCCGGGCAAGTCGGTTGGAATCCCCGGCCAGAAGCGGTACGCGCCGCCGCCGCCGAGACGCAGCGCGCCCACGCCCTGTTGCCGCAGATGGCCGAGCGCGGCCTCGTGCAGCCGCGTGCCGATGCCGCGCCGCTGCCGCTCAGGATGCACGAGCACCACGGAGATACCGCCGCTGCGCTCCTGCACGTCTGGCTCGCTCCGGTCAATCTGCGTGCCCACGAAGCCAACGATCCGCTCGTCCGCGACCGCCACGTAGTGATCGTCCCCGCGATAGAAGCGATGATCGGTCAATAGTCGTCGCAAAAGATCATCGCGCATGGGCCACGTGTCACCGAGCGCCGCCTGCCAGAGGGGCAGCACGGCCCGCGTGTCGAGATTGGGGTTGTAGGGTCGGATAGATGCTAAGTTCATGATTCCCACTAGAGATACCGAGATCGAGAATATAGGGAATTCACCACAGCTTGAGCTTGCCGGTAAAGTTTGAGTCGAAACTCCTAAAATCCTTCTTCAGTTGAGCGTACCGACTTGGCACTGAAAGGACAATCGGCTCATAGCTGACAACGTGATGCCCGCGTTGGCTCCTACCCGTGATCTTATGTTGGTATGTATGTGTAGGCGGTATATACCGCCCAAATTGCCCGTAGATCTCCTCCAGCAAGAACATCAAGAGATGTAGAATGTCGTGAGCAAGACACCGCAGATTCTCGTCTTCGCCAACTGACATAAACCCAAAATTCTGCTTTCGTCCTTCGCTTGGCAAGGAGCTAGCTATGGAGTACGGATTCGTATGTGTGCCAAGTGTCGAGAGCACATAATACCAGCTGTTGTAGTCGCCAACTGGCTTGTTTTCTTGCTCAAACCGCTTCTTTACTTTCCTCCGAAAGTTGTCAAAGGCTTTTCTCCGGCGGGCAAAGGATTTGTCACCACTTTTGTCTGGCTGCACCTCTCTTGCAAGTAGCGCGTTCTCCCATTCACACACATCGCTCGGCTCACGGCGCAAGTACCAGTAGAACGACAAAGACTCCAATGCATCCCGGTAAAGGCTGAGCATATTGACGAAGGCACCAAAGGTAAGGAGTCTACACATGCTTACCACCGTAGACCAAGTTATATACGCTAGGTTAATTTGTATACGCTCTACGTCTGGGATAAGACCAGACTTCGTACGTCGCTTCTCAATTACGGAGCTAGAATTCAAGACACTGATCGTAATGGACGTCAAGAGCAGCGCTTCTTCCAGTAATGAGAACTCCTTAGACATAGCAGCGCAGTTTGCAGCAGCATGAGCATCCTGTGTGCGAAATATGTCGTCCAAGCCGTCAGGTATCCTCTTTGTTGCCATTGGACCCTATCGTTGCTTTTCGTTACCACAGATTGAGGCTAGCTTACTTCTAATTGTTCTGCATGCTAAAGTGATCCCTGATCGGCGTCCTGGCACCACGATTGATAGCACATGTTGTTCGATTCGCTTGCTTTCGATTAACCTTGATTGAACTCTGATGCTTCAGTCAGAGCTGCCAAGCATCATTGGTGTTAACTCTCCACCACGCTTTCGACAATCTCATTGGCGAGGCCGAGTGAGTTCTCCAGATTAAGTACCCCACTTCTATGAGCCTTGGCACTCAGCTTTGCATAAGTACCTATAATCTCTAGTAGAAACTTGCCTTCACATTCACAAACGTGTTTCAAGTATCCCTTTACGGCTACTACAGCATAGTCAGAGACGTTACTGAACAAGCCAAACATTGGAAAACCCTTGGGTTTGGCGTCGAACTCGCTTGCCACATATATGCCTACCCACAAGAGCTTTAGTCGAGCTTCAAATCTTCTTCCACCTGACGCATCTACGCTCTCTTTCAGTCTTACTTCTCCTAACAGTTCTGACAACAGATCATGTGCAGTATTGGGTCCAGTTCCTTCAGACTCCAGGGCAGTTCCCACTTCATCAAGCCAATCACTGAGTTCCACTGCACGGCTATCATGACCGAGAGTAGCTAGTACCTTAAGCGTAAGCGCGACAGAGAGCTTAATCGGCAGCATAATGTCATATAAAAACTCTTGAGATTCTCCTATTAGACCAACTGCCTCCAGATTGGCTTTGTTCTCAATGTTACTTTCGTGCACTATCGATATATTCGTATAGTCTTCTCGGTCGAAGTAGATGATTGATTGTATCCAAGTCTCCACGTACTTTCACTCCCAGTTCGGCAGGAACGCTTAGTACATTGCCTAATTCTCAAGACGCTGTAAGCTTTCTCATTCGCTATGTCCACAGCCTGCCATTACTAGCACCGCCCACCGTCGGATTTGGGGTGCATAGAAGCAATCCTCTTCTATGCCAACCGCATTGGGATTCCCTTCGCCGCCAAGTACTCTTTTACCTCACGTACAGTGAAGTGCTCGTAGTGGAAGATCGAAGCAGCGAGCACGGCGTGGGCGTGGCCTTGATCGAGGGCCTCAAAGAGATGCTCCAGGGTGCCGCCGCCGCCGCTGGCGATCACGGGCACGTCCACGGCGGCGCACACAGCAGCGAGGAGTTCCAGATCGTAGCCGGCCAACGTGCCGTCGGCATCGATGCTATTGACCACGATTTCGCCCGCGCCGCGCTCCACGCCTTCGATCGCCCACGGCACCGCCTCGCCATCTGTCTGGCGGCGGCCGCCGTGGGTAAAAACGTGCCACTTGATGGTGCCGTCGGCTTGGGGCACGCGCTTAACGTCCATGGAGAGCACAGTGCACTGGCTGCCGAAGCCCTCGGCCCCGGCATTGATCAGGTCGGGGTTCTCCACCGCCGCCGTATTGATGGAGACCTTGTCCGCGCCCGCCATGAGCATGCGGCGCATGTCCTGCGCCGTGCGAATGCCGCCGCCGACCGTAAGCGGAATGAAAAGCTGGTCGGCGGTGCGCTCCACAAGGTCTTGAAAGATACCGCGCTCTTCCGCCGAGGCGGTGATGTCGTAGTAGACCAATTCGTCGGCGCTCTGCTCGTTGTAGCGCAGAGCCAGCTCGATAGGGTCGCCTGCGTCTTTATCAGCAGAAAATTGCACGCCGCGCACCACGCGGCCGCGATTCACGTCGAGACAGGGGATGATGCGTGTCGTGAGCATTCCTTTTAAATCGATTCGTTACATAAATCGGGAAGAACTGCGTAAACCTCTGTTAGCGCTTAGCCGGAGCGAAAAATGAATTGAACGTACCCGACACAATTACCATGATAGAGGACAGCTCTCAAGGCATCACATCGGCCTACAGCGAATTGCTGAAGGGCTGTTAGCGCACTTCAATTCAGTGCGGCCTCGTTCTACAAAGGTCTCTCCCAGGTTACACCTATTTCCAACTATGTGGTCTATTGATTGTGCCATGAACGTCGACCAGCGTATCAGGAAACTGACTTTGACGTAGATGACTCTTCCAGAGCCTTTTGACATATGTTGCCGCGGCTCTTAGGTCCTTGTGCGTCTTAATCTTGCGATCTGGATTAACTACCGTTACGCGAAGGCGCAATCCCTCTCGCACGTAGCGTATGGCGCTTGCAAAGTCTGAGTCGTTTGAAACCACAACAGCCTGTTCATACTGGCCGTTGAACCCGTCAACCAACAGCCTGGTTACGAGGTTCACGTCAGAGCCCTTCTCCTCCGAATCTCTTACTTGAACTACGCCCGGCATGCCTGCTACTGGGTTAACCAGTGGGCGGAGTTTGGATCGGGAACGAAACGTACCGTAGTAGACCTCAAGATTCGGCAAAGTAGCTAGCGCCCTCAGGTATACTTGCTGACGCTGAGGTTGGGACGGGTCGCTCGGCCGTGCATCTAGCAATGCGGTGAAGTAACAGACTTGATCGATCCTGTCTTGCAGAAAGAGCACCTCAGAGAGCTTGCGCAAGTCCAGCCATCTGAAGGGTGTGTCCTTAAGCGCACGGTAGTAGAGATTGAAGCCGTCTACGTAGACGTTGGTCTTCACTGTACACTCCATCTGACCATTTAAAGACAGAGACCGCTCTTGGAGCGGCCTCCACCCTACCGCCTAAGCGGATAGGGGCTGTATCTAAATGTTAGCAATTGGCAGAAAAGGTGTCAAGGGATTGTAGGCAGCAAGCCGGGGCCTTTTTCATGCGCCTTTGTAGTTCACTCAGGCTGTTAATTCCAACAAAGGTCCCACGTCCCGATTGCCCGCCCTAGCACAATAAGAGTCAAACGAGGAGTCCCCGATTCGCTTATTGCCCCTGATTGCCCACCACCGTCAGTGCCTCGGGCAGCGTGAACGCGCCCTTATAGAGCGCGGAGCCGACGATTGAACCCTCAACGCCGAGGGTTGCGAGCCGCGTGAGGTGTTCGAGAGTTGCGACTCCGCCGGAAGCAATCACCGGCACGCTCACGGCCCGCGCCAGTGCCGCCGTTGCATCGAAGTTGGGTTGGGAGAGCGTGCCGTCGCGCTCCACGTCGGTGTAGAGGAAGCGGCTCACACCTTTGGCGACCATTTGCTGCGCCAGGTCGAACATGTCAACGGTGCTTTCCTGCTGCCAGCCGTGGGTCATCACCTTGCCGTTGCGGGCGTCTAGCGCCACCACCACCCGACCGGGGTAGCGTGCGCACGTTTCGGCCACCAGCGCGGGCTCCTCTAACGCCACCGTACCCAAGACAACCCGCGCCACACCCGCCGCGATCACCTCCTCGATGGCCGTCAGGTCGCGCAAGCCGCCGCCCATCTGCACGGGTATCGACAGCGCTTCCGCCACGGCAGCCACCACCGGCAGATTCCGGCTGCTGCCCTTCTCAGTGCCGTCCAGGTCTACCACATGGAGCAGCGCCGCGCCCTGGGTCTCCCAGCCGCGGGCGGTCTCCACGGGATCGTGGGAAAATACCGTCCGCTGGGCGAAATCGCCTTTATAGAGGCGCACCACCGCGCCGTCTTTGATGTCAATCGCGGGAATAACTTGCATATCTACTAAACCTACCGTGAACGCCGCTTGCCTGGGGATGCTCCACAATTCTAGGCACGCGGACTACGCTAGCGTCCTCTCTACAGTGCTTGTTTTATCCTAGTCGTTGCGTCGCAGCGCGGGGGCTTGTCCGCCGCCTCCCCGGCATTGCGTCATGGCGGCGGAAGAGTATCCGTTCGTCCTGAGCCTGCCTGTCCTGAGCATGCCGAAGGGTCGAAGGATGGACGGGGCTTGTCCCCCGCCTCTTGGCAATTAGGCAACTACCATGCCCGGCCATGCACTCACAAACCCCAGCCCCATTTGACCTCAAGATCTAGCGTGCAGACCACTCGATGCACATGCCGTCGTGCCCGTCGCCCAGGCCACGAAATTCGCATAGAGTCGCAGTCCCAATGCAGCGCTCTTTTCCGGATGGAACTGGGTAGCAAAGACGTTCTCGCGCGCCAGCACGCTGGGAAAGGTCACGCCATAGTCGGTCGTACCGGCCGTAAGCGCGGCGTCGTCCGTATCGGTGTAGTACGAGTGCACGAAGTAGAAGTAGGCGTCGTCCGGGATACCGGCGAACATGGGATGCTCCTGCGCTTGGCGCACCTGGTTCCAGCCCATATGGGGCACGGTAAACCCTTTGGGGAAGCGCCGCACGATGCCGGGATAGATATCCAGGCAAGGCGTGCCGCCGTCTTCCTCACTCGCCGTCAGCAACACCTGCAACCCCATGCAAATGCCGAAATAGGGCTTGCCGGAGGCAATCGTCGCCTTCACCAGGTCGGTCATGCCGTGCCGCGCCAGCCCGCGAATGGTATCTCCCGCCGCCCCCACGCCGGGCAAAATCACCGCCGCGGCACGCTCCACCGCCGCCGGGTCCTGCGTCACAACATAGTCCTGCGTATACAACGCCACCGCCCGGCTGACGCTCCGCAAGTTCCCGGCGCCGTAGTCAATAATCGCAATCATGTTAGGTGTTTCTATCCAGTATTCGACCTTCTACTTCCGTATCATATCGCCTCGTCGCTGGAGACCACAACATGCAGTCCCATCATTTCGGCACCATCTCTCTAGCCGACGCAATCCACGTATTGACGCTAATTAGACACCTATTGCGCCGCATATCCTTTGATTGAGCTTCTCAGACCAACAAGCGCTCGTGCGTAGCGACCAGGATCATGATGGCCGCAATCACCTTGGCACAGCAGCAGGTGCACTATCCGGCTCGGTTTCCATGCGAGGCTCTTTGGTGAAAAACAACGCCACGAACACGGCTAAGAATGTGCCGAGGAGCCAGAGGCGGGGGATGTCCGCAGTGACCCAGAGCAGGCCGGGGACGAGATAGAGCAGGCGGCGGCGGTGGGGGAGCGCGAAGAGGAAGAGCGCGGCCCAGCCGAACAGGAGGTAGCGGACGTGGATAACCGGCAGCGTGAGGATGTAGAAGAGCCCGGCTTTGGCCAGCGCGCGGCGGTGGCTGGGATCGAACATCACCAGGATTGCGAAGAGCGCGTTCGCCAGGCCCACGTAACGGTTATCGAGGGCGTTTAGCCACGCGGGGGCAGACGCGCCGAATGATTCGTAAATCTCCTGCACGATGAGCAGCGGCTCGCCGCGGTCCAGCAGGTGTCCGCCGAGCGCCCAGCGGAAAGCCGTTAAGTCAACGGCGGCGTACGGTACTGCGATCAGTCCCAACAGACCGAGCGAGGTCAGCGCGTAGAGGCCGGCACTCTGCACGCCGCGCCAGCGCACGTACCAGAAAAACGCCACAATGCCGGCAATGCCGAACTCCAGGCGCGTGGAAGCGGCGAGCGCCAGGAAGATGCCGGCCAGCCAGGGCTTCTCCCACCGCGCCACGGCCAGCACGAAGAAGAGCAGGGCAACGGCGTGGCTTTGCGCGTTATCGATAGTGGCGGTCAGCAGCCAGGGGTGCAGGTACCAGACGGCCGCGGCGACTAGTGCCACAAGCAGACCCAGCCGGGGCGCAGACAGTAAAGATGCGCCATCGGATTCGCTATCCGCGTCACCGGCAACCCCTCCTAAAAAATGCCGTTGCGCTTGCAAAACCAGCACGTAGACAACAATCGTGCTCAGCACGTCTGCGGTGTAGGTAGGAATCTTGATGGAGAGAATCTGCGGCCAATCGAAGTGGTACGCCGCGCGCCAAATGGGGGCCATAATCAAATTGAACGTTGCCAGTTGGTCCAGCGGCCAGGGTAGGTCGCGGGTCAGGTGGTAGTAGAGAAAGTGAATCTTGGTGAAGACCGTGCTGGCGTAGAAATAGAAGTGCTCCACGTCGCCGCCCTCGTAGAGAACATCGCGCAGGCGCAGCGCCAGACCCGCCACAAGCAGTATTACGAGCGCGGCATGCACGCGGAGTAACTGCCACACCTGGAACCAGCTCTCCAAGAGTGGATTCCCGCTTTCGCGGGAATGACGGAATGGCGTTGTCCGGCGGAAAAGCGTCGCCAGGCGGAAAGGCGTCACCAGGCGGAAGAGCATTGCCAGGCGCAAGGGCGGCCAGCGGTCGAGCGCAGGGGCCGTATCAAGCACCCATACCTGCAGAGCGAGCGTAATTCCCACAATCACGTACGCTGCAAGTATTTTTGCCAACGCAACATGCCAGAGCAGATGGTGGGTGAAGTCGTTAAGATAGAACAGCGCCAGACCCGGTGCTCCCAGCCAAAGGGGCGCAAGCGACCAGTTGAAGGCGCGCCCAAGCGCCGGGCCCTGCGCTCCCATGCGTCGAAGCACCCACCAATAGGCCCACTGCCAGCAGACAACGCCAACCGGCGCAAGCGCAATCGCCAACAACCACGGCAGCGACGCTTGCCACGGCCAGGCGCGATCCACGAAGAGCATTGCGAGAAAAGGGCCCGCGCAGAGTCCGCGCACGAGCACAAGAATACCTTCTCGACCTCGTAGGATGGATACGGCCTGCGAAGAATCGAAATGGTGAGGGCGAGTTTCGCTCATGTGTATCGGAAGTCCGGGTTCATAAAGGCTGCCAGCCGGATCACTGCCCACAATCTTAGCAGATGCCTGCGCGTGGGAATCTGCCTATTGCGACAAGCCAATGCAATGTCCAGCATCCCTCACGCAGCCGGATGAACTATCTAACGATATAGAACCGCATTAGAAGGATACGAGGAGGTAGAGCCACGCTGCGGCGGACCGTCCCTTCTTCTCCCTGCACACTTTGCCGGGACCAAAAACAGTCGCGATCCCGCTAATCTATGACACATCGTCCCGCTTGCGAATTGGCACAGGAGGCGCCGCGAATGTCGCCCTCCGCGCAGCGGGACGCTCCAGCATGATCCAGCCAAAGCCTGCCTTCACGCGCGCTCGTTCCCAACCGGCTTGGAGCGCAAGGCGGTGGGCTTCAGACGCCGTATATGAAGCTGAAACGGACGCCGACGGCTCGCCGTCCTCGCAGAGCTGTATCTGATCGCTGACCGTTTGGCCCGCTTTGAGCACCGTCCAAAGCCAAGGATGAACGTCGCGGCGCGTATCGAAGACAATGATCCGGCCCGCGGGCTGCGCCACACGCCGCAACTCCTCTAGAACTGCTACCGGGTCTTGCCAATGATGGAGCGCCAGCGTGCTGACGATGAGGTCGAACGTGCCGTCCGCAAACGGCAAGGTCTCACCTCGCGCCTGCGCAAAGAGCACACGCTGCTTCTCATGGCTCAATTCGGCGTGGCCAACCGCCTCCGCAATCATCGGATATGAAAGGTCTACCCCAATGACCACGGCGTCGGGGGCCTGGCCCGCCAACTCGAGCGGAAACCACCCCGGCCCGCACCCCACGTCAAGGACACGCCATTGCACTGAACCGGCGGCAGCGTAGTGCGCCAGGTAGCCGCGAATCAGCCGCAACGGCAGCAGCCCCATGAAGCGGCTGTAACTCGCTACGTTTTCCGGCCGCTCGATTGCCTCCTTATGCGAGGTGCGTTGCAGGGGCGGATCGCCAGCCCACTGCCGCAACCAACGCACGAGCAGGATGCCGACCCCGGCAAGGAGCGCAATTGCCCCGAGACGCCGTGCGTTCACAAGAGTCGCTCCTCAGTTTCAAACAGTGACAGCCCTACCGCCGCCATAGCCCCGCGGCTTGCATGGCGGACCCCGGACACGTGGTGCCGCCGCAAAGCGGCGCGATGGCGGGCAGCACGTAACACTATGATTCCGCTTCCTGCACGTTTAGGACACGCACGTGCGCCTGCTCTGCTGCCGACTGCGCCGGACCGGAAAGCGGCCCGTTCACTACCAGCACGCCTACCTTGTGCGTATCTCCCTCCAATGCCGCCACAAGCTGGTCGACTTCGCTTGCGGGCACCGGCAGTTCCGGCACCACGCGCACGGCCAGGAAGCGTGCGCCTCTCTCCAGAGTAAGAGAGGCGGCCCCATCATCCTGGCTGTCGGCCAGGGCCACCGCATATCCCTGTCGGCGCAGCCCGCGCACCGCAGCTTCCAGCAGCGAGGCGCGCAACGATGCCTGGGGAGTCTTTGCTACCGGTGTCAGCGCCCTCAGCACGTCCTGGTGAATCCAACGTTCTTGCGGCGTGGGGCCGATGTGCACCGGAGGATTCTCCAGAAACCGGTCCGCCCGGGAGTTCGCGCCACAATAACACATAATAGCGTACCCAATCGGAATACCGACCACACTGCCCACCGACGTGAAGAAAGCGAGCCAGAGCCAAAGGCCCTTCACGCGCATGCCATTGGCCACATACCAGCCACCGGTAAGCAGAAACGCCCCCCACTGCCACTGCGTCGGCACGAGCGGCGTCTGTCCGCTTGCCTCGCACCAGTGGCGGTAGGCATCGCCGCGAAACGACGCGGCACAATAGCAACCGACAAACGACCAGAGTATGAGCGAACCGACGATCGCGGGAGGCACGGCCGCCGGAAATGAGAGCTGGCGGATGAGGAACAGCGTGTTGATAATCGCGAGTACAATCACGGTGCCTTGGGGCACAAGCAGCACACGTCCCTTTTCACTTATTCCGTGCCGCAGATACCAGATCGCGCCGAACGCAAACGCGGGCCAACTCCAGCCGTTGGGCGGCAGAGTGGGCCAAGCGGGAGATTGGTCTGTCGAGGAAAGCACCACTTGCGAGGCCTTTACGTCTGGTAGCACACAAATTCCAGGTCACAGAGCGCGAGCATTCCCGTGCCTACACCGGTCATTGCAGGACTATTACCTTGCGTTGAACAAACACTCAAGCTGCTTAGAAACCAGCTTGTGATAGTTATAACAGCCGTAGCAATCGGCGGAGAGCATGTCAATGCCACGTAACGCCAAAACCGCGCATACAGATAAGAAGGGCGATTTGGCCGTATCTACCGCCCATTGTGGAGAGCAATCATTAAATTGTCAATTTCGCCCACATTGTAGTATGCGACAATTAAGCGATGCGGTCTATCGGTGCTCTATATGGTGTAACCCAGCAACAAGCTACACTGCCGCCCAAGCGCACTTTCTTATCAAGCTCTTAGGAAACTTCGTGGAGGAGATTTGGGCGGAAGGGCACTTTTCCCTGTAATAGCGCGCATCAATCGTTTTTCCATAAGCTTGACAGCAGCAGCCATTCTTAGATATCCTGGAAATGCATGTGAAAGCGCACACAAAGTAGTAGTACGAGGTATTTTAGAAGAAGGAAATTACTGCCTTAGTAGGTACGCTTGCGTACCGCGTCCGTGTGCTGCATGCGTTTGGTTTGCGGGTATTAGTGTTCAGTTTTCGCTGGAGGATCTGATGGAGGCAACAGTTCAAGTTCTTACCTGTGCACGCTGTGACACTGACATTACCGGTCAGCGTGACGGCAAGTCCAAGCGTGCCGGCCTGTGTGCGCGCTGTGGCCGCGCGGAGCGGCTCTCTACCTATTTCAAGCGTTACTACCAGCGCAACAAAGACAAGATTCTTGAAAAGAATCGCAGGTGGGCGCGGGAGAATAAAGAGCGCGTGGCGGAGTTGCGCCGCATCCGCTTGAGCAAGCAGCCCAAGAAGCCCAAGGAACCACAATTCTGCACCGATTGCGGTACCGTTGTCCAGCGTGCGCTGCGCTGTCGCAAGTGCTACGTGCGCAACAAGTACCACACCGACGCCGAATATCGCCGCAAGCGCCTCATCACGACCAAGCGCTGGGCCCAGAAGAAGCGCGAGGAAGCACGTGTGCGCAAGATGATCGATTCTACCGAGACTGCAGCCCAGCCGGTAGGACGCTAGAAGCGCGTAGCAAGCCCTGTCTTCGGTCACGCACCGAAACAGAGCACGGAATTGAAGAAGCCGCGAGCAGTTGGGCTCGCGGCTTCTTCTGTTTTAAGGATCGGACTGGCGGGAACGGCATACTCTAACCGTGAAAGTGCAGTAGTAGCAGGTGCCTTACTCAGACAAATAAAGAGGAGGACCGTGAAATCACGATCCTCACACGTTGCTGCGTAGTTAAAGCCGCTGCCCGGATATTGTATTCAGGGGGCGGTCCCGACCGGATTCGAACCGGCGATCTCAGCCTTGACAGGGCCGTGTGTTGGGCCAACTACACCACGGGACCAATACGTTCTCACATACGCGGAGAACCGTCGCGGTGGGCCGGGGAGGATTCGAACCTCCGTAGCCATTACAGCGCCAGATTTACAGTCTGGTGGTTTTGACCGCTCGCCCACCGACCCATAAATTAGGCAGCAAGCAGGTATTCGCTTCCTAAAAATCAGTATAGCAGTGAAAGCCCTCTTTGTCACCACCCCCAGGCGTCCGTACGTGTTCAACGCATAGGTTCCCACTGATAGCTTGCAAGCATAGCAGGAGCACCAATGCGATCCGGCCGCACGGCGCCTGCAGGTGCCTAGTCAAAGCGCAAAGTAAGGGCGGAGCGGCGCGGCAAGCGTGATGCCTTGCCTCATTCCTTCGTACGATTGACGAGATAGATCCCGGCTGCTACCAGCACCGCGCCCGAAATTAGCTCAAGGCCCAGCGGCTCGTCCAACAGCAGGTTGCTCAGCACGACGCCAAAGAGCGGCGTCACAAAGAATAGCACTACCAGTCGACTCGCGCGGTAATGCCGCAGCACTGACGTCCATGCCACAAAGCAGAAACCGGCCACCACAAGACCCTGGTACAAAATGGCAGCAACGCTGGAAAGTGTTAGCTGATACTCCCAGCCCTGCTCGAAGATAAGGCTCAACAGAAAGAACCAAGGCAGGCTGAAGAGCATGGTCCAGATCAAGAGTCGATACGGGTGGATGCTCTGCACCAGCCGCTTGGTTGCGACGACCCGCAAACCCAGGAGGGCGCCGCTTGCCAAAACGATAGCATCGCCAATCAAGAAATCACGAGTGGCAAGATTCAAGCTCTCCATAAACGTCACGGTGACACCGCCAAAGGCAAGCAGGATGCCCGTAGTTTTCAGGACGGTCAGCCGGTCACCCTGAATCAGGTAGTGTGCAAAGAGGGTAGTAAAGAGCGGATAGGTGCTGTTGAGCACGACAGAGCGAGATGAGGTAGTGAAGTGCGTACCCACGTTGAGGGCAATGATCTGGAGCAGAAAAATCAGCGATAGATAGATGAGGGGTACCAGTTCGCCCGGTTCCAGTCGGATCCGGACCCGCTGCCACCGGGCCCAGCCCGTAACCGCCGCCAGTCCGATGATGAAACGGAAGCCGGCCAGCGCCAACGGCGGGATGTCCTGCAAACCGATTTTGATGGCAACGGAGTTGCCGCCCCACAGTAACGCCAAGAGTAGAACAAGCGCTACGATGCTGGCATCGGGATTGCGGTTCGATCCTTGAGTAGACTCCATAGCGGCGGATCAAGCGGAAAGGGAGGAGCGGGAACCATCCGCTCCCCGCACAGCGCACATGGTCTCGTACACGCGTTACGCCATGGTACTTTCTAGAGTTTCTCACCCTAAAACCGGGCCGGAAACACCCCTGCAATCGCCTCCGTTGCAACGGCGTAATCGCTATCCGGGTCAATTCACGCCGCCTCCCCGGCCATCGCCGGTATCCAATGGAGCCGACGGCCGGATTTGAACCGGCGGCCTATGGTTTACGAAACCATTGCTCTACCACTGAGCTACGTCGGCAGGGAGATGCCTTTTCAATTGTAGCATACACACCATACGCCACTGTCCGATCACTATGCGCGGCGGCTATGGGTCTCACGATTGGGCGGCTGGCACGGATTTGAGTCTGGGTCTCTCTTGGGGATGCACTGTCAGTCGCATGGTTGCGCACTATCAGACGTGTGTGACGAGAGACTCCGTTCGTGCTGAGCCCCGCAACCATGCTTCTCTTGGTAGCGCAGGTTTGTAACCTGCGTCCTTTCCCCGCAGGGTAACTTCGCAATCGACATCTTCTTTACCGCAGATTTGCAGCCTGTGTCCATCCTCGTAGCGCAGGTTTGTAACCTGTGCCTACCGCTTGCAGGCGCGATCCTTGGGCGAACCCTCTTCCCTCAGTGCCCTACCGTCGCACGCCAGCCCTCATCCCAACGCAGATTATGGCGACGCTTCTGCAGGCGCCGGCCCATCTTCACGCCTCGCTTGCGGCGGGCCTCCCAACTCGAGGTCCGGCAGAAGCAGGGCCGCAAGGAGGCAAAAGAACATATACGCTGTAGCGAAGGTGTAGACGCGTTGCAAGGCAGTGGTGATGCCGGTTTGAATTGCGCGCGTGACCACGGCCGCAACCTCTGCCGCCCGACTGCGTAACTCTGCCTGGATTTGGGAGACTATCTGAGTCTGCGCATCGCTGACAATTGCCTCTTCCTGCGCCAGAAAACGCGCTTGGATCGTCTTCAGAAGCTCCTCTCGGGCAGAAACGGCGGCAGGCGGGTTTGCGAGCACAGTCTTTACCTCTTGCGGGATGAGCGGATTCTGCAACGCCGCGTCGCGGGCAGTTGCATCACCGGCAAGCGCGGCCTCAATTTGCTCAAGCGACTGCGCCAACCCCATCCGTATCTGATCGCTAATGCTGCCTGCCTGTAGCCGAGACTCGAACTCCGGCGGCAAAGCCGGGTCTGCCAGCAACGCTTGGCGAGCGCTCTCATCTCCGATCAGCGCCGCGACCACCTGTTGCTCCAGAGCCGCAAAGCGCGCCTCTACCGCTGCGGTTAGGCTGCCGATGCTGCTCCCATCATCCACTGCCAGTCCTCCCATTTGCTCGCGCATTTCCAGCGGCACATTCTCAGTAGCCGACGCGGTGACAGTCGCGGCGAGCACGGTACCCATGAGGGCGACGGAAGCTGTGGAGCCCACTTGGCGCACGAACTGCAGCGTACTCGTGGCAGTGCCGAGGCGGTTGCGGGGCACGGCATTCTGCACGGCAAGCGTATAGAGCGGCAGCGACGGTCCCAGGCTGAGGCCGATCACTACCATGAGCGGGAGCACTTGCCACAGCGGCGTATCGACACGCAGATTGAAGGCAAAGGCCGCAAAGGCGACGATGCCGAAGCAGATCGACACCAAGAGCGGCTTCTTGTAGCGGCCGAAGCGGCTGGCCAACTGGCCGCCCAACATGCTGCCCGCCACCACGCCCAATACGAGGGGAGTAATTGAAAGGCCGGAATTTGTCGCTGAAAATCCCTTCACGTGCACCAGATAGAGCGGCAGAAAAACGACGGAGCCGAGAAACGCGCCGCCAAAGAAGAAACTTCCCACCACCGCCCAGCGGAAGACCTTGATCTGGAAGAGCTTCAGTTGAATCAATGGATCTAAGCTGCGCTGTTGCCACCACAGGAAGAGAAGCAAGCCGACGAGTGCAAATGCGACCAGGCCGAAAACCTGTCCGGAGAGCCAGGGGTAGGTTGAGCCGCCAAGGGAGAGCGCAAGCACAAGCGGCACGACCCAAAGGGCAAGCATGATCACTCCCAGCAGGTCGAAGCGGCCGCGCTGTTCGGACTGGAGCCGGGGCATGAAACCCACGAGAAAGATGATGGCGACGACACCGAGCGGCAGATTGATATAGAAAATCCAGCGCCAGGAGAGCAGGTCGGTCAGGAAACCGCCGAGCCAGGGCCCCACCACACTGGAGATTCCGAATACGCCGCCCAGCAGGCCTTGCATCCGTCCCCGCTCACGGGGCGAAAAGAGCAGGCCAATCAACGAAAAGGCCAGGGCGAATATGCCGCCGCCGCCAAGGCCCTGCAGGGCGCGAAAGGCAATCAGCGCCTCGATGCCCGGCGCCAGACCGGAAAGCGCGGAGCCGGCGAGAAAGACGCTCACAGCGGCAAGCAACACCCACTTTGCGGGGAATAGCTCCACAAGACGCCCGAAGAGCGGCAACCCAATCACCGAGGCCAGCAAGTACGCCGTCACCACCCAAGCGTAGTAGTTCAGCCCGCCAAGCTCTTCCGTAATGCGCGGCAACGCCGTGGTGACGATCGTCTGATCGAGCGCCCCCAGGAAGAGCGCCAAAGCAATGCCAATAGAACTCAGCCGCTGCTCTCTAGTCAATGTGTTCGCTCCTGGAACAGCACAACCAAGTAGTTCATCTGTCTATCTCAAATAAGGTGCGCCAATCAGCAAGAGGGCACACGTGGGAGGGAGTTTCCACACAAGGAGACTAACACTTGGCAAATGACCAAGCAATTCATGTGCCGGACTACGTTACACATATGCAATACGCACATCGCTAGGCATTTCGTCGACCTCGTCATCAAAGATTGGCCATGCAGACAGAGTTGCGAAACATGCCTATCGGCACGTTGCGATATCAAGGTCCTTGTGAACTATAGTTCCTTGCTACATTCAAGTAAGCGGCAGGCGCTTAACACTTAGCAAAAGCTAAACAATTATATGATTAAGAATACACACAAAATCCGAGATGCCATTCACTCGTTCGTCCAGTTCGATTCTCCCGAACGTAAGGTTCTCGACTCGCGACCTTTCCAGCGTCTCCGTCACATTAACTAACTGGCTCTAACCCAACTTGTGTACCCAGGCGCAACGCATAAGCGTTTCGAGCATTCGCTAGGCGTCATGGAATTGGCCGACCGAATCTATAGAGTGGTTACGGATCCCGAGAACGTGAACGACTCGGTTAGGGGTGTTTTACCAACACTGGGTCGTCCGGATGAACTCCGGTATTGGCGTAGGGTAGTACGTGCAGCGGCCCTGTGTCATGACTTGGGACACTTGCCATTCTCTCATGCAGGCGAGAAAGAGGGGTTGCTCCCGGACGGCTGGAACCACGAACGATTAACCGTGGAATTCATACGCAGTCAAGAGATGCGTGACATCTGGCAAGAACTGACACCGCCTTTGAGGACGGATGATATTGCCAAACTCGCCATAGGCGCCAAAGAAGGCGCCAAATTCATCGGTTCAGTCTTTTCGGATTGGGAAGCCATCCTGGCAGAAATCATTGTCGGAGACGCTTTCGGCGCCGACAGAATGGACTACCTCTTGCGTGATTCGCATCACATGGGTGTTGCATACGGTAGATTTGATCTCTATAGACTGATAGACACGCTTCGAATTCTCCCTCCAGCACCGGAAGAGACTGAGATTCAGTCAAATGAGCCTACCTTGGGCGTCGAGGAAGGCGGTCTTCATTCCGTAGAAGCGTTGTTGCTTGCCAGATACGCGATGTTTTCACAAGTGTATTTTCATCGTGTACGACGCATCTATGACATCCATCTAAGAGAGTTCCTACAACGATGGCTGCCTGGCGGCCAGTTCTCCATCTCTGTAGAGGACATGCTCAAATCGACGGACGTAGAGGTGATGCATACTCTTCGTCAAGCATCATTAGAGAATAGCGACCTAGGCCTGTTGGCAAATCGGATTATCCGCCGTCAGCACTTTAGACAACTCTACCAACGAAATCCTGACGATATTGGTGAAGGTATTGACGCGGCAACAGCCATCTATAAAGCCGCATGCGAAGAATTCGGCTCCGATAATGTTCGCCTAGACCAGGATAGCAAGAGTGGGGGGACTGTCGAGTTTCCCGTATTGAGCAGGGACGGCAGGATCGTCTCGTCAGTTTCGCTATCACAGATTCTTGAGAACCTTCCTGAAGCTGCAATTGACTACGTATTTGTGGAGCCCAGTATCCAAGATGACGCTAGCGAGTGGCTTAAGAGGAATCGGAGGGATATCATAGAAAATGCAAAGGAGGAGGACCGTGGGTCAATTGAATAGACTTGGAAGAAACGCAATAGTGCTGTCGCTTGCAGACGAACTGAAAACCGCTGGAAGCTGGTGTGGCGAGACTCACTTGCAGAAAGCCGTCTATCTTCTTCAAGAGCTCACTCATGTGCCGCTTGGTTTTGACTTCATCCTCTACAAACATGGGCCCTTCTCATTTGACTTGCGTGACGCTCTTACAGCGATGCGAGCAGACTATCAACTGCAGATTCGAGCAAATCCTATTCCTTACGGACCCACTCTTGTAACCACCCGGACAGGCAGGAAGCTCCAAGAGCGTTTTTCCGCCGCCGTAGAGAAACATCGGAAAGAGATCGACTTTACTGTTGCTCATCTTGGTTCTAAGTCAGTGACAGAATTGGAGCAACTTGGAACTGCTTTATACGTGAATAAGGAAGGCGATTCAAGATCCCTAGAGCAAGTAGCACTAAGAGTTAATGAGCTAAAGCCACACATTCCTATGGCCGTTGCTAGAGAAGCCGCAGATGGGATAAATGAGATCATTGCGGCGTACAGCTCTCCCGATTAGCTCCTAGAAGCTCTTTCCTCTCTCACCACTCACTGCAGATTACAGCATTGCGGAGTCTTCCAACCATGACAGACTGGCGCGACGAGTTTCCGGGCCTACGGGGGCGGGTCTATCTCAACACCGCGGCGGGGTCGTGCATGGGGCGCACGGTAGCCTCCGCCTTGCAGCAGTACGCCGAGGAAAAGCTGCAGGGCGCGATCACGCCCGCGGAAATGCAGGTGGTCGAGGCCGACTGCCGTCAGCGCGTGGCGGACTTCCTGTCGTGCAGCGCTGCGGAGATTGCTATGCTGTCGAGCACCACCGAGTGCGTGAACGCCATCCTGTTCGGTCTGCCCTGGGAAGCCGGTGACAACCTGGTCGTAACGGACCTGGAGTTTCCCAGTTCGATCATTGCGTGCCTGCACCTCGGCCGGCGCTTCGGCGTCGACGTACGCTTGGTGCGGCATACCGGCGGCGCGGTTACTCCGGCGGCAATAGCCGAGCACGTTGACGATCGCACGCGGCTGGTGGTCATTAGTCACGTTAGCTATCGCTCGGGCTACCGAGCAGACCTCGAGGCCGTGGCAGACTGCGCTCACGATCACGGCGCGCTGCTGCTCGTAGACGCCTCACAGTCGGTGGGGGCGGTGCCGCTTGAGGTCGGCGCCGTTGACTTCATCGCCGCCTGCACCCGCAAGTGGCTGCTCGCGACCCACGGGCTGGCCTTCCTCTACTGCCGACAAGAGAGTCTCGACGCCGTGCAGCCCTATTACGCCGGGTGGCGCGGCACCGTGGATCCTCCTTCTGTGGTGAACACCCTTGACTATACCCTCCATGATGATGCCCGCCGTTTCGAGACCGGGTTGCTCGATTACACCGCGGTCTATACGCTGCACGCGGCGCTGGGTTTCTTGAATCAAGTTGGGATGCCATACATCGCGGAGCGTGTGCTAGAGCTTTCGGGCCAGGTGCACGACGGTTTGGAGCGGCTGGAGATTACGCCGCTGACTCCGCGCGACCCCACGCAGCGCGCAGGCATCGTCTCGTTCGAAACGCCGCACTACCAGCAAATCGGGGAGGCCCTGCACGCTGCCGGCGTGCACGTCTGGTACAAAGAGGGGCGGGTGCGCATTTCACCGCACTTCTACAACACGAGCGCGGATGTAGAGTCCTGTCAAGCGGCGTTGGCAGCAGCGGTTGCCGCTGATAGCGGTTAAAGGGGCGCTCATCCACCCCAACGTTGTCGCAGGAAAGAAAAGAGCAATCACGAGGATTGCCCTTATAGCAGGCAGGGCCTTTCGTTTATCACAGTCTGCTGGGAAGTCCGTTCATGGTTCGACAGGGGCTTGGCGTCTTTGACGAAGTCAGCGTGGCCACCTCAGCATGAACGGACTTCACTTCGTCAAGCTCAGGACAGGCCAAACTCAGAGCGAACGTTGAAACTGGCGCCAGCCGCATAGTCGAAATGTCCTGGTCTCCGGGTGGACTCTATTAGCGCCGCCGCATGCCGCGCAGCATCAAGAACATACCGCCCAGCATGGTAATGAACGCAAGACCGATTTTCGTGCGGTCTATGACCGGTGCAACGCTCACGCCGTGAGGCCCGATGCTGATGACGGCAACCGGGCGGCCGCTCGCCCCACCACCGCCACCGCCACCGCCGCCACTCGCTTCGGTTTCTTCATCCACCGCGGCGCTTGAAGAGCCACTGCCCATACCAAAGCCGAAGCCGAGCCCCACCGTCACTTCAGAAGCAGTGATTACCGCGTACTCACCGTGCGTTACCGGCTCACCGAACACTGAGCGTGCCTGCGCGGCGGCGATCAAGTCTTGGAGAACGCGCTGACTCTGCTCCTGCGAGCTCATCGCGCCGCGTAGTACACTGTCCTTTTCTTTACTCATGGGCGTGCTCCCCTCTCTCGGATTAACCGAATGATAGCGATACTGACACATAGCACACCTATCCCGAAAAGTACCCGGCATATCGTCGCGCTCACATCCGTAATCGGCATGCGGCGTGTCTCCGCACCACGCTTGATGAGGACGCCGACCGGTCGGTTCCACAGGACACCACCGAAGGGCAAACGCACAGCGAATGCCTGGGATTGCGGCACGACCGTCACGCCGCTTACCGTGACCGGTTCACCTGTGCCGGTTTCGCGCCGTATGACCCCCTTGCGCCAGACCATAGCCACTCTCTCACTCCGTACCAAGCATGCCCTCTGTTCTGAGAGTATCACAGGTTTGGCCGTATAGGACGCTGGAATAGGGCAGGGCAATCGCGTCTTATTTTTGGTTGGTTTCACAGCACCTTTGTCACAAGAAACCGTGATATCATCCGACTTTCAATGGATTTAGGTGCTCTGGTTGGCGCAGTCGCACCGTAAACAGGCTAAAGACGCGCGCGCTTAGAGGTAACGTCGCCGGGTGTCAATAAATAAACCTCATTTGGACGCGATTGCCCTGGGGAT
The DNA here is from genome assembly GCA_965216245.1 of Chloroflexota bacterium. GTDB lineage: Bacteria > Chloroflexota > UBA11872 > VXOZ01 > VXOZ01 > VXOZ01. The sequence continues at coordinate 1,693,964 of OZ244145.1, read as the reverse complement.
AGGGTCTAGGCGTGAAGCAGCGACACAATTGGGCAAGTAGGCGGCCAAGAAACATGTACACTGCTCCCAATCCTTTGCCTTTTGACCACACACAAAAGCATACACCAGGAATATGACACGCTGGGGAGCATGCCCGCGCGTTGAGGCGCGCTCAACGCAATGCCGCAATGCCCATAACACCTCCAGTCACAATGCAGCGATCAAAGTCTGGCAATCTCTCGCTAGTCTTGGTAGATTAATGTTGTGCGAAGGCCCGTTTCGCGTCAGGATTTGGTAGGTGAATACACGCCAAATGGAGTAGGTGCCACTGCGCTGGTCACGCGGTTAATCCCACCCTGGCTCGTTAGCCCAGCACTGGGCAGGCACCGCCAAATCACGCGAATCAGAGCCAAGCCAAACACTACCGCAGCCTTCTACCACCATTGAAGAGAGAGCCATCACCACGCCACCCGACTTCAAGCGATCGCCCAAACGTCCGGGCATTGAGCGGCACGACACTGTATCAGATGCCGCGCGCAAGACGCTGCGCTTTCACTTCAACCGCATGCTCAGGCACGAAGCGGGTTCCATCGACGGTAGTGACATTGAAGAATTGCACGACATGCGTGTCGCCGTACGTCGGATGCGCGCAGCAGTGAGGTTGTTTCGGCCCTACCTCCCTGAGAAACACGCCGCCTACCTGCGCCGGGACCTGCGCCGTTTGGGGCGCGCCCTCGGTCCGGCACGCGACTGCGATGTCATGCTTGCGAATCTAGAGGCGTACCGGGCGGAATTGCCGACGCCCACACAGGATGCGTTCGCGCCGCTGGTGCGGCGGTGGCAGAGACAGCGAGAACGATCCCACAATGCAATGGTGCGGTATCTTACAAGCAAACGCTATCGCCTGCTGAAGCAACGGATTGGCCCACTCCTTGAGTTGGTGGGCCCGCCGGTAGCGGCTTCAGGAACGCTGAACGGCCAGGCGGCTGCTCCGCAAGAACCGCTCGTTGCCGCCGTGACACCGCGCCTCATCGCAAAGCGCTATGATGAGCTCCTCGCCTACGGGCCTTCGTTGCACGGAGCGTCGATTAAGACGCTGCACACCCTGCGTATCGACTGTAAGCGCCTGCGGTACGCCTTGGAATTTCTGCGCGAGACCCTTTCCCCGCAGGCAGAAGCCGCCATCGAGGACTTCAAGCATGCTCAAGACCGCCTGGGCGAAATTAACGACGCGTACGTAGCCGGTGAAGACCTGCGTAAGTTCATGAAAAAGTGGCAACGCGCAACGGACGACGCGCGTTACCCGGCCGCAGCCAGGGAAGCGCTTGCAGGATACCTCGCGTATTGCGATGACCGCGTGCGGACGAACGCCCATACGTTCCCGGCCATCTGGGAGCACCTCACCGGCTGCGAGTTCCGTCAACGCCTGCGAGAGACCTTGTCTTCATCAGCGAAACCTCAGGTAGCGCCGCCGTAGAGGAAGTCTGACAAGGAGAGTATATGACCGGAGAACGCGTGGCTGTCATTGATATTGGTTCTAATTCAGCGCGTTTGGCCCTCTTGGAAGTGTATGCGGACCGCGCGTTCAAGCTCGTAGACGAGCTGCGCGAGACGCTGCGGCTGGGCGAGCAGCTCAATGCCGACGGCGACCTCACGGCGGAAGCGATTGAGCGTACGTTGGAGATCTCGCGCGTTTTGGCGCGCTTCTGCACAGCCCACCGCGTCACGCACGTCATCGGCGTCGCCACCAGCGCCCTGCGGCGCGCCCGCAACGGGCCGGAGGTGGTTGACCGCATCAAAGCCGAAACCGGTCTGCGCGTCAACATCATATCCGGCGATGAGGAGGCCTACTACGACTACGTAGCAGCGGTCAATAGTGCTGCGGCGGCAGATAGTGTGGTGGTAGATATCGGCGGCGGCAGCGTGCAGATCGTGCGCGCCCGTCAACGCGCTGCTACCCACAAGACAAGCCTGCCGCTTGGCGCCATCACACTCACCACCGATTTTCTCAATCGCGATAGACCGACGAACAAGCAGATCCGCACTCTGGAGCGACACATCGCGGCCAATCTTGGGGCGCTATCCTGGCTCAATGGGCAGGACGAAGCAGCCGCACACTCGCTTGATGGAAATCCGGCGTCCGAGAGCGCTGGGCGCCGCAATGGGGCATTCTCGCACAACGGCGAGCCGGTTTTGATTGGCATCGGAGGCACCGTGCGCAACTTGGCAAAAATCTACCGGCGGCAGACAGGCTATCCGTTGGACCTCCTCCACGGCATGATTCTGCCTATCGGCGCCGTAGAAGAGATCTACGCCATGCTCCGCAAGTTAACTCTCGAAGAGCGGCGCAAGGTTCCCGGACTTTCCACTAAGCGGGCAGACATCATCGTCGCAGGTACGGCGGTGGTGTGCGGGCTTGCGAAGACGATTGGTGCCACTGCGCTTGCCGTTAGCGGCAGAGGGCTGCGGGAGGGCTTGTTCTTGAACCACGTGCTGGGCGGCGACATGGTGGAACCGCGCGTTCCCGATCCGGCGCTTTTTGCCACCACTAACCTCATGCGGTACTACAACGTTGACGAGACCCACGCCAACCACGTGGCCGACCTGGCACTGTCAATTTTCGATCAACTCGCACCGGTGCACGGTCTAGATGCCGATGCGCGCAGGCTTCTGCAAATCGCGGCGCTCCTTCACGACGTGGGCATTGCCGTAAATTTCTACAACCACGATGAGCACGGCTTCTACCTGCTCACGCGTACGGGCATCGACGGCCTGACCCACCGCGAGTTACTCATGGTTGCAGGCCTCGTGGCCGCGCACAACGGCAACGGCGGTCCATTGAAACGCCAGCCGGAGTACCGTTCGCTCTTGGAAAAGCACGATCTTGACACCGTGACCAAGCTCGGCGCAGTCCTACAACTCAGCGAGGCGCTCGATCGCAGCGAGTCGTGCCTTGTGGAAGCCGTCACGTGTGCGATCTCAGGCGATCTCAGAGGAATAACGTTGAGCCTTGCCGCTGATCCCGATGCAGTTTGCGAATTCCGCGAGACGGAGGCGGTGCTAACTGACATTGCAACCGCATTTGGTGTACACTTTATTCTTGATGACTCACACGGACGCTTGAAGCGGCCATACTCTGGGGTTGTAGGGTAGACTGTCTTACATTGACGTGCAAAAGATGGTCATCTAATGAGTTCGCTGAGAAAGCCGTCGCGGGCAGTGCCGGGCCACAGATCGAGTGTCGCTTAGGCGGCCTACCTGCCACTCGTCAATTCGGCGCAGACTGGTTCCGGGAACGTGTCAGCAATATACTCAGGCCCCGTACTTGAAACGGTGGCAGGCTTCATTGTCGGCATGTCGGTATTGAGTGTTTTCCACATTCCACGGACAGTGCTGAACAGCAAGACTCCGTCACCAAATTAGCTGACATTCAAAGCGGTGAAACAAAGCAGTCTCTGCTGGCGGTATGCCAACAGCGGCAAACTCTAACCCTTTGGTGATTCGTCCGGTAATCCAAGAGTAAGGAGATTCCACAAGTGGCAATGAAGAAGGTCCGCGGCTTAGGCCTCAACAAGCAGTACCCCGGCCGCTTGATCGTCGTGGAAGGTTGCGACGGTTCCGGCAAGAGCACCCAACTCCACCTCCTGCGCGTCTGGTTGCAGTCGCAAGGGTATCCGGTTGTCTTTACCGAGTGGAACTCCTCGGCCATCGTCAAGCAGGCAACACGTCGGGCAAAGCGGAAGGAGCTACTCACACCCACCACCTTTAGCCTCATCCACGCCTGCGACTTTGCCGACCGCTACGAAAAAGTCATCCTCCCGCCGCTCCACGCCGGGTGCATCGTGCTGGCCGACAGGTATGTCTATACCGCTTACGCCCGCGACGTAGCGCGGGGCTGCGATCTGCAGTGGGTGCGTAACACCTACAACTTTGCCGTGCAGCCGACTATAGCCTTCTATTTCCATGCGCCGTTGGAAGTATCGATCTCCCGGATCCTCTTCGGCCGGCCCTCGCTAAAGTACTACGAAGCCGGCATGGACACCGGTCTCTCTCTCGATCCGGTGGAGAGCTTCAAGCTGTTCCAGGGCAAAATAAAGGACCAATACGACAAGATGGCGCGCAGCGAGCAGTTCGCCGTCATCGATGCAACGCGCACGATACATGAGACCTGGGGAGAAGTGCAAAAAGTGGTGCAGGAGAAGCTGGCGGACTATGTGCCGCCATCCTAGAGGAAGAAACTTGACTGAAGGAGCGGCCGCGCCGCCTCATTCGCCGCCGGGCAATAGCCTTGCGCATTACTCGTAGTAGGCCCACGAGATCGCATGGACGACAAGCAGCAACAAGGGGATGAGCAAATTTCTACTGTAGTACCCACACGCGCACGGTTCTATGGCTGCGGCCTGCCGTACCTCGACGACCTCGAACTCGGCGGCCCACTGATCGTCATTGAAGGCTCTGACTGTTCCGGGCGCTCCACGCAGGCCCAGATGCTCAAGGAATCGCTGGAGTCGGCGGGACACGCCGTGCTGGAGATGGGCATCCGGCGGTCGGACCTGTTGGCCAAGGCCATCTCCTCCGCGAAGCAAGGCAATCTGCTGGGAAAGACGACCTTGAGTCTGCTCTACGCAACCGACCTTGCCGATCAGTTAGAAAGCCGCATTGTACCCGCGATGCAAGCCGGTTTTGTAATTATTGCCGACCGCTACATATACACGCTCATGGCGCGCGACTTGGCGCGCGGCGCCGAACTGAAGTGGCTGAAACGCTTGTTCGGCATTGCGCTGGAACCGGACTTGATCGTCTTCCTCGACGCGGAGCCGGAAGTGCTCTTCCACCGCACGTTGGAGAAGTACGGCGAGCTCAACTACTGGGAGTCCGGCATGGATCTGCAGATGGGCAGCAGCATGTTCGAGAGCTTTCTGAAATACCAGGCCTCGCTGCGCAAGAACTTCCATAGGCTCGCAGACGAGTACGGCTTCAAAATGATCGACGCGACGCCCAGCCCGAAGAAAATCCACCGGGAGATCAGTAAGGTGGTATCCCAGTACTTGGAAGACTATGTACAGAGATCATCAACTGTACAGCAGCCCGAGACCCAGAGTGGCGGTGCTATGAATCGTCGAGTTCGCGTAGAAGAAGGTTGACCCGCTTCTCGATTTGGTCGCGGATGCCGCGCACCACGGCAACGGCTGTCCGCTGGGATCGGGGAGTCCCCAGTCTTCTACTTCTGTTCGCACTGTCGGACATGACTCGTCGATGCCACAGCCCATGGTGATAATTCTGTCCGCCCAATCCGCCAACTCTTGCGTCAGCAACTTGGGCCGATGGGCATCGAGACTGATCCCTCGCTCGGCCATGACCTGCACGGCAACTGGATTCACCCGCTCGCCCGGCGCCGTGCCCGCGGAACGCGCTTCCGCCTTGCCGTCGGCAAGCTGACGGAGAAACGCCTCCGCCATCTGGCTGCGCCCCGCATTGTGCACGCAGACGAAGAGTACCCGTTTCAATCTAGACTTGCCCTCTAGCGCGGTCTGCTAAACGTGTCACAGCACGTAACACTACTGCGCTAACGCTACATTGCCGCTCTTCTCTCAATCTTCTAAATCTCTCCGCTTGCCATAGCGCACTCGCCCTAACACCGCCTCCTTGGCGATCAAATCACCTGCTTCGAGAGGTTCAGGTCCAGCATCTTGCCGGTCACCATGTAGATCACGCGCTCAGCGATATTCGTCGCGCGGTCGGCCGTGCGCTCTAGGTCGTGCGTTACCCAGAGCAAGTATGTCGCGCGCTGGATGCTCCTCGGGTCTTTGATCATAAATAGGAGCAGTTCGTTATAGATTTGCTCATGGAGCGCATCGACGTCATCATCGGCCTCGCACACCTTTCTGGCCAAATCTATGTCCCGGGTCACCAGCGCGTCGATGCTCCGATGGAGCATGCTGATGGACATTTCCGCCATGCGCGGAATATCGATGAGCGGCTTGAGCGGCGGCTCGTCGCCCATCATCAGGCTGATCTTGCCGATGCCTTCCGCATAGTCGCCCATGCGCTCCAACTCGACCGCTATGTGGAGCAAAGCTATGACCCAACGCAGGTCACCGGCAGCCGGTTGCTGGGTAGCAAGCAGGTCAACGCAGCTTTCCTCGATGGCAAAGCGCTTTTCGTCGATCACGTCATCGAACGCGACGACGGCCATAGATGCCTCCAGGTCGCGCTCCCGCAAGGCATCTATGGCATGAGTAATGGCTTTCTCCACCATGCTCGCCAGCGCAAGGACTTCATCCTGGATCTCGTCCAGTCGATTCTCGATATTCGTGCGTACCATGGCACTGCCCCTTTCCACCGCTGCCCGGCAACTCTCTCGACAACCACCTCTACGCGGCTACGCGGGCGGACTTCACTTTCCACGGACGGCAATAGCGTCGGCTATGACTACCGGCACAAACATGCCGGGCACCGGCATCGCCGCACTGTGCTCCGCCTTCCGCTTTAGGACTTACGCATGCCGCAGACTCGGGCCGTATTCCCTTCTATTTTGCACACTTGACGCGCATTTGCCTACCCGTGCAGCACAGACTTAGAGAATCCGGCCCGTCGAAACCCTCTTTGCTGCTGCTCTCATTCGAACCTAGAAGAGTACACCTGCCGGGTCTCTGTTGAACAAGGTCCCATCTTCCCGCAAACTCCCGCCTAAACGCCCGCACTGCTTGTGCCCACGCCAGTTATGCGTTGTTTGCCGTAGCGCACAAACAACCGAAAACTAGGCGCTGCTCGAGATGTACTCAATTGGCTCCGCGCAGCGCAGAGACTCTTGGCCGGCAACCGCATTGCACACGGAGCAACATCAGTAGTGCGTTTCGCGCACGACAATTGTGGGATGATCAATGCTACAATCAATCACCCGATCCTTCGTGACAGATAGGGCGTAAAAGAGAGTACGAACGCTAGGCCGAACCGGCGACGACTGTACGTGAGCGTGCCGGGCGCCAAAGGCAGCGCTTGGCCGCCCACCGGGGAGGGTGCCTGGCGGGTGGGTAGGTACTCTTTGCGTGACGCGTAGGGGCACGACATGTCGTGCCTCTGCCCTCGTAGCGCATTCAGGACATGCGCGCGACAGAGTCGAGAGCCGGACACGTGCCGCCCTAGTCGGCAGCGTCGTCAGCCACAGCAGGCAGGATCACCGTAAAGGTCGTGCCCTGTCCTTCAGCACTCTCCGCGTGAATCTCGCCGCCGTGGGCTTGCACGATGTGCTTCACGATGGCCAGTCCCAAGCCAAACCCCTCACTGTGGCGCGAGCGGTCCACCTTATAGAAGCGCTCGAAGATGTGGGGGAGGTGCTTCCGCGGTATGCCAACGCCTGTGTCGGCCACGCGCAAGCAGACCTTGCCGTTCTCCTGCTGCGCAGAGAGGGATATTCGGCCGTCTTCGGGCGTGAATTTCAAAGCGTTATTTAGCAAATTGTCGAAAACCTGGCGCAGCTTCTCTTCATCGCCGCGGACGCGGGGCAGGTAATCGGGAACCGCAACGTCGAATGCGATCTTGCGCTTTTCCGTCCGCTCGTAATGCTCTGCGCGCAGTGCATTGATAAATGGGTGCAGATCGAGCGGCGCATGCTGGAGACCGGACTGTTCGCTTTCTATACGCGAGAGTTCCATCAGCTCATTCACCATCGCGGTCATGCGGTCGACTTCGCTATCGATGCGACGCAGGAAATCCTTAGCCCGCTTCTTTTCCTTGAGAGCGCCGCTCGCCAGCGATTCAGCCAGAATCTTCACTGCCGCCAGCGGACCCCGCAACTCATGGGAGACGTTGCTCACAAATTCTCTTCTGGTTGTTTCCACCTGGCGAATGCGCGTCAGGTCGTGCATCGTCAGCAAAACGCTTGAATCGCCGTGCTCGGCCAAGGGCGTGGTTATGACGCTCAGATACCGCTGCCACTGCGGTATCTCCACCTCCTCGTGCTGTACCTCGCGCTGCTCCGTGCAGCGGGCGACGAGCTGTTGCAGGTTGTGGTCGCGGATGATCTCAGTGAAGCGGCGGTCTAAGACGTCACCGCCAGTGAGGTTGAGGCTCTCTTCCGCCGCGTGATTAACCAGCACGATCCTGCCGCTGCCGTCGATCACAACGACGCCATCGGCCATCGTGTTGAGCACAGCCGTCAATTTGCCTCGTTCCACCGAGAGATCGCGTACGAGATTGCGCAGGGACGCCGCCATGCGGTTGAACGCTTGCGCAAGTTCCTGCGTTTCGTCTCTCCCTTGCGCCTGCACCCGGTAGTCGAGTTCGCCGGCCGTAAGCTGGCGAGCGCCTTCAGTGAGCGCCCCGATGGAACGAGAGGTGCGCGACGCCACGCCGTACCCAAGCAGCACCGCGAAGACCGCTCCGGCAATGCCTATCAGGGCGATAATGGTGATGCTGCGGTTTACGCTATCCTGCGCCTGTGCCGCAGGCGCCGCAACCCGCGCCACGCCTTGCACACTTTCCCCGGCAATCACGGGCACGGCCACGTAGATCAGTTCCTCGCCCGCAGTGCCGCTGCGTCGGGTGCTGATTCCCACTCCGGCGTCTAGTGCACGCGCTACCTCAGGTTGGACGGCCTGATTTGCCATGCGTGCCGGGTCTTCCGCACTGTCGGCGAGCACCGAGCCGTCGCGTGCGATGAAGGTAACCCGCGCCGCAATGTTAGCGCTCATGCGCTCCACGGCCGCTTGGAGCGCACTAGAATCCGCTTGCTCGGAGAAGTAGCGTGCGCTGGCCTCGGCGACGAGGCGCGCTTCGTGCTCCAGCCGCGTTTCAAGGTTGGTCAGGTAGCTGCTACGGACGGACGTGACGAGGTAGAAGCTTGCTACCCCCAGCGTGAGTATGATCAACGCGGTGAAGGCAAGCGTTATGCGCCATTGCAGCGTTCGCGGAAATTTCATCCCTCAAACCGGTAGCCTACGCCGCGCACGGTCACAATGTGGGCGGGATCACTGGGATCCTTTTCGATCTTCTCCCGCAGTCGCCGTACGTGAACGTCTACTGTGCGATTATCGCCAACCCAATCGATTCCCCAGATGCGCTCGAGGATTTGGTCGCGGGTATAGACGCGATTGCGGCCGGACATCAGCAACGCCAAAAGACTGAATTCCTTGGGTTTGAGCGCTAGCGCCTGATCTCCAAGCTTTGCGGTGTGGCTGGAAAGGTTGACTTGGAGATCGCCGGCACTGAGCACAGTTGCCGTGTCGGCGGCAGGGAGAGCCTCCCCACCCGACCGTGCGCGTCGTCGCACAGCGCGCATGCGGGCCAGTAATTCGCGTGTGCTGAAGGGCTTTACAACGTAGTCATCCGCGCCCAATTCGAGACCGACCACGCGATCCACCTCTTCACCTTTCGCTGTGAGCATGATGATCGGCGCTGCGGTCTCCTGGCGAATGATGCGGCAGACCTCCAGGCCGTCCAACACCGGCAGCATGATGTCGAGGATAATCAAATCGGGCAGGACCTCCCGTGCCAAGTCCAGCCCTTCCTCGCCGTCCATTGCGCTATGCACTACATAACCGTCCTGCTCGAGGCGATAGCGTAACGCCTCTTGCAGATTGTCGTCGTCCTCGATGATAAGCACTTTCTCGCGTGGCAATTGCGGCTCCTTAGCAGTCGCGTTCGCTCATACTGTAGAGTTTTCGTTCATCCAAAAGCGGGCGTGCCCGCGCACTTCGCTTCTATTATGTCATACGCACACAACGCTAAGCAGGCGGCTGCCATGCGCCGCCATTCTGTAGCTCCCTATTCTGATCAGCGGTCAGCATGAGCGATTTTCCTCCTCGACGCGCCATGACCCCTATTGTGTGCACTGGATTTGGGCAGCCCAGGCACAGTCCACGTTGCGAAACTTCGCAGATTCTTACGGGCACGGTAGGGGGGTTCGTCATAGGGCGATTATGGAAACCACCCTATGACGAAGGGTAAGGCCGCGCAACAGTGGGCCTTAGGTGGCGTCTACGATATTACGTGTGCCATGTTAGGAGCACGTTATGCCGGCGTGAACGGCAGATTAAACCCGACAAATTGTCGCCAGCATAAGAGGGCAATCACAAGGATTGCCCCTACGCCAGACCAACGTGGTCGCATCGAAGAGGAGGGCAATTGCAGCACGAACCGGTTGGGCCGGCCTACTTTCGAGGGAGAGTCGCGGCAGCCCGATCAATCGCACGGTCGGCTGTCGCCGCGGCAGGACTCTGCTCTTCGTCAAGCGGGGCAAGGACGGTCACTCTGGGAACGCCGAGTGCCTGGTCTTCCTCAACCGTCGCCTCCACCTTGAATACGTCCGCCAGGTTTTTCGGAGTAAGCACGTCGCCCACAAGCCCGCGCGCGTGCACCGTGCCGCGGTCTAGCAGCACAAGGCGGTCGCAGTAGCGCGCCGCGAGGTTGAGATCGTGCACCACGGCAATGGCCGTTAGCCCTTGGCACACCAGATTGCGGATCAGCGTAAACACCTGGAGTTGGTGCTGCACGTCCAGCCCCGCGGTCGGTTCATCGAGCAAGAGCAGCCGCGGCTGCTGGGTGAGCGCCCGCGCCAAAAGCACACGCTGGCGTTCTCCGGCGGAAACCTCCGTGATAAGGCGTGTGACGAATTCCTCGGTTCCGGTGTTCTTCATACTTTGCCGGGCGATAGCGTGGTCCCGCGCGCCCTCGGCTTGGAATCGCCCCAGATGAGGATTGCGCCCCATCAAGACCACTTCCAAGCACGTGAAGGCAAAATTAAGCGTAGTGCTCTGCGGCAAGAGCGCAATGTGCCGAGCAATCTCCTGGGGCGACCGGCCTCGCAGATCGTCACCATCCAACAAGACCTGCCCGGCAGCGGGCGTCAGGAGCTGGCTGATGCACTTGAGGAGCGTAGACTTTCCCGCTCCATTTGGGCCGATGAGCCCCAACAGGCTCCCGCTCCGAACCTCTAGGGAAACTGCTTCCAGTAACCGCGCCATGCCCACTGCAAAGGAGACGTCACTGGCGGAGAGCGCGGCACCTTCGATGCGATCGGAATCAGGCAGGATACTCATAGAATATTGCCCTGTCGTTTACTGCGGTACAGCAGGTAGAGGAAGAAGGGCGCGCCAAAGAAGGCGGTGATAAGTCCCACCCGCAACTCCTGCGGCCGCAACAGCAGCCGCGACCCAAAGTCGGCCCACGTAAGCAGTACCGCCCCCGTCAAGAGACTTGTCGGGAGCACAATGCGATGGTCGGGGCCTACCACCAAGCGCACCATGTGGGGTACGACCAGGCCGACAAAGCCGATGATCCCGCTCACCGCCACGGCAACCGCCGTGATGAGCGCTGCCAGCGCAAGCATGATCAACCGGACCCGCCGCACGTTGACACCCATGCTCCGTGCGGAGTCTTCCCCTAACGCCATCAAGTTTAAGTCGCGCGCAAAGAAGAGCAAGAGCAGGCTCCCAACCACTATGAACGGCAAGATGAGCTGTACGTGGGTCCAACTGCGGGCGCCGAGACTGCCCGTGAGCCAGAACACGATCTCGCGCATGGAGTTGACATTGGCCGTGAGCGTGAGCACCGCCGAGATAACGGAGCCGATAAAGGCTTGCACTGCTACACCCGCGAGGATCATCGTTGTCAGCGGGTCCACGCCCCGCGTGGCAGCCAGCACATACACCAGCATCACGGCGCCCAGCGCGCCCAGAAAGGCCAGCGCCGGGGTTGCCAGGTAGTGCAGGCTGCGCAAGCCAAAGTGAATAGCAATCACCGCGCCCAGCGCTCCGCCCGCGGAGACTCCAATGATACCGGGGTCGGCAAGCGGATTGCGAAAGATGCCCTGCATAGTAGCGCCTGCCACCGCGAGCGCCGCGCCCACCAACGCCGCCGTCAGCACACGTGGCAGGCGTACGTGGCTGATGACGCTCCATTGCACGTCGGTAGCCGTCGCGCCGAGAGGAATGCCCATCTGCTGCAGGACAATCGAAGCAGTTACACCCACCGGCACGTCCACAGCGCCAAACGCCATGGTCACCACAAACGACAGGAACAGCAGCAGCACGAGCACACCCACCGCCAGCGCCAGCCGCAACGCCAGCGGCGCTTCAACATCCAACGTCCGTCTCAGCACGTAATTAGGAGCCTTCCTAAGCAAGGTTTCTTGACGTAGGGGCAACCCTCGTGGTTGCCCTCCTCTTTGACGTCGCATATAGACGTGTACTCAAGCACAGTGTAGCCAATGCAGTCGCATAAACACCGCCGAGGCGAAAATTGTGCGACAAATCAAGCGCCACCCTCCCCCTCACGGTAGCGCAGGTTTGAAACCTGCGCCCACCCGGTGTACGGGCAATCCTCGTCATTTGCCCATGTTCTCTAATACGAAGTCTGCCGTAGGGGCAACCCTTGTGATTGCCCTCCTCTTTGTTACGACCACGTTCGCCCAACGTAGGGGCATTCCTCGCGATTGCCCTCCTCTTTGTTACGACCACGTTCGCCAGCGTAGGGGCAATTCTTGTGATTGCCCTCCTCTTTGTTACGACCACGTTCGCCCAACGTAGGGGCAACCACAAGGGTTGCCCCTACCATAATGCGACGACATTGGGCAGGGCATCATCCTATCCAGCACCGGCACCGATCTCTTACTCCACCAAATCGGGATGGAGCAGCTTCGCCACGTCGTACACACCCTCAACGATGTAGTGCGAAAGCGTGGATATGTGGCGGGCAGGCACGGTGTATATCCGGCCGTTCTTCTTGGCGTTCACGTTCGCCAAAGCGGGATGGTTGCTGAAGTTTTCCTGCCACTCGGCATTGTCTTCCGGCGAAAACTCATCGGTAATGATCACGTCGGGATTCAGTTCCACGATCTTCTCCAGCGAGATTTCGCCAAAAGGACCGTCCAGCGCCTCATCGCCGAGGTTGATGCCACCGGCGCGCTGCACAATGTCGCTAAAGGTGGAGCCTTTACCGGCAGAGCTGCCAAAGGCAGTGTAGAACAATACACGGGGTTTCGTCTCTGCCTTGGCCGCCATAGCTTCAATGGCGGCGAGCCGCTCCTCCATGGCGGCGATCAACTCTTCCGCCCGTGCCTCATCGCCGGTTAGCTGCGCCACATAGCGAATGTTATCCGCTACTTGATCCACCGAATCGAAAAGCGACACCACAACCACCGGTATGCCGGCGTCTCTGAGCAGCTTTATATGGTCGGGATTGTTATAGGTAGCGGCCAAGACTAGGTCCGGCTCCAGGGCGATGATCTGCTCCGGATCAGACTGCACGGTGTGTTCGACCTGCCGAGCGATCTCGCTCACGTTCGTCCAAATTGAGTCTCCCGCCAAGTACGTAACAGCGCGCACGCGCTCCGTAGCGACCAGCGAGAGCAGGATTTCGTCCGTGGCCAAGGTGAGCGAGACGATCCGTTGGGGCTTTTGCGGGATCGTAACCTCGCTTCCCAAGCCATCCGTAATCGTGCGCGGAAAGCCCTGGCTGTCCGCGGCTTCTTCCACCGCAGCAGGGGCCGCTGCCTCGGTCTGCGGGCCAGCCGCCGGTTGCATCGAGCATCCGGCCAGCAGCGCCGCCAAGGCGAGCAATAAACAGAAAAACGAGCGTCGTGTTCGCTTAAGCGAATCCATAGGGTCCCATCCTTCCACGTGGGTGTTGCAGCGAAGCGGGACTGCCACAGTGCCGAGATGAACCCAGGGACCAAACTCGCCACACCGGTGCCGATTCGGTTGGCCTCCCTGGGGCGACTCGAACGCCCGACCCGCAGTTTAGGAAACTGCTGCTCTATCCATCTGAGCTACAGGGAGACATGACTTGCATACGTCAGTTTCTCTTCCCATTATGCCGTAGCCACACATTCCCTGCATGATAGTCACCGCATACTATATCTTGTGTAGATGAGAGTCTAAAACACAAGATATTGGTATGTCAAGGGAGATTCAGTGCGAATTTACTCATTCTTGCGGAAACTGCGAATTTTGACTTGATCTCTTCGTCGGGTGACAGCTCACGTCACTCTTATTCGTGTCCGACACTTTATCGACCGCTTGGACGCCGAAGAGGAATTGCGCCTTAACCCGAGCCGGTGGCAACCATGCGCGAGAGCTGCGGCCGCCACGAATCGTGCCGGGCCGCATATCGGGGATGAAGGTGAGCAGTCGCGTATTCTCGCAAGACATGAAGGGGCACGGCGGTCGTGTATTTCCTGCGTGACACGTAGGGGCACGGCATGCCGTGCCCCTACACATAGCTGCCGTGAAATGCGAGTTCGGCCGCCTTATCTCAGCACAGGCGAACTACCAGTAGCGCATTGCATCCTCGAAGAGTCGCGCCAGATCTTCCGCCGCGGCCTGACGCGGCGAGAGCTTGGTGACGCGATGCTGCGGCAGTGTGCCTTCCACGAGCGCCGGAATGTCGGCTGTGGTGTAGCCAATGGCGCTGAGACCATTCGGGACCTGTAATTCTTGCATAAGAGCGATAAGGCGGTCGGAGAGGATTGTTCCCGCGTCGCCGGGTTTCGCCCGGCTGACGTCCGCGCCGAGCAACCCGGCTGCCTGAATATGGCGCGTCGGCCCCGCCGCGCCAGTAAAGCGGAACACGGCCGGTGCATTGAGAATTACGGCCATGCCGTGGGGCACCATAGGGTGGTCGCCGGCATACCCTGCCGGGTGGTAGTCGCGCACCATGCCGGCGACGGGATAGGACATGCCGTGCGGCAGGTGCACGCCCGCATTGCCGAACCCAATGCCGGCAAACGATGCCGCCAGCAGCATCTTCTCCCGGGCTTCTCTATCTGCGGGGTCGGCCATAGCCCGCGGCAAATACTGCGCCACCATGGCGAGCGTCTCTCGCGCCCATAAGTCGCTCACCGGATTCGCGCCCTGATACGCCGGCCGTAAGATAGGACGTTCCGGGTACGGTCGCATGGTATACGCTATTGCGGTATAGGACTCCAGGGCATGACTCAGCACGTCGCAGCCGGTAGACGCCACTGCCGTTGGCGAGAGGGTGGCCGTGTTTTCGGGGTCGATAATGCCGAGGGTAGGCTTGAGGTTGCGGTGGGAGATGCCCGTTTTCGCGTGCATCGACACCAGATCGAAGATGGCAGTACCGGTGGTCTCGCTGCCGGTGCCGGCAGTGGTCGGTATCGCGATCAACGGCTTGAGCGGCCCCGGTACGGGCAGCCCCTTGCCGATAGGAGCGTTGACGTAGTCGAGAAAATCAGCCGGATAGGTCACGTAGAGGTTAGCGGCCTTGGCCGTGTCAATCGTGGAGCCGCCGCCCACCGCCACGAAGGCGTCCACTTGCTCGCCCATCGCAAACGCAATCGCCTCTTTGAACGAGGCGTCCGTCGGCTCGATCTGCACGCGATCGAAGAGCACGTGGGGCACGCCGGCCTCTTCAAGTGCGGTGAGCACCGTCGCTACCGGCGGCAATTCCCGCAGCACTGGATCCGTGACCACCATCACGCGTTTCGCCCCGCAGTCCACCAGGTCCATACCTACCTCGCGGGTGACTCCCCAGCCGAAACGGATGCTGGAAGCTGCCATCTCAAAGGCTATATCCTGTTCCATCGCCCAAGCCCCTTCCTGTAACCGGCCTGCTTCAGTCCTATTGCGGGAAAAATGTCTGCCGCACGCTCAATTCGCACATGGTACTGCGTCTGCTCTCCGCATAGTACCAAGTTGGACTCAATTTCGTTCATTGCTTCTCTATCCCGGCAAATACGGAGTACGAGCCGGCAGCGAGGCTCCGTTAAGCACATAGGTGCCTGAAGCTAGCCCGCACGCTGCGCTCTTTTCTTCTACCCCGCTGTGTCGGTGTAGCTGCCCCGGTAGCCGCTACGGTGCGCGGGAGCGGCTTTGGTATACTGAGGAGGAAAGAGGGCAACCACAAGGATTGCCCCTACATTGGTCGTCGCATCAAGAATGTGCGCTATGGCTGAGACCATATTGGTTACATTGCGGCTTTTTGCCGTCTTCCGGGAAGCACTGGGCACGAGCACACTCACGCAAGAGGTCCCGGAAGGAACGACAGTGGAGCAGGTGCTCGCCCAACTCATCGACCGGTTTCCGGCCTTGACAGGGGCGGAAGCGGCGGTTTCTTTTTCCGTCAACCGCTCGTACGCGGCGGCAGATACGGTGCTCCACGCCGGTGACGAGGTAGCCTTCATTCCCCCGGTAAGCGGCGGCGGAAAACATCCCTATAGGAGCGGCTAGCCGATGACTTTAGCGAAGACTGCTGCGAACAACGCAGCGGCGAGTAACGCAGCAGAGAAGAACGCAGCGGAGAAGATCGAGACCGGATTTTTTCGCATTCTCGAGCGCCCGATTACGGCCGACGAATTGATCCCCCACGTGCTCACTGACGCTTACGGTGCCGTGGCAACCTTCTCCGGCACGGTGCGAAACAATGCGCGCGGCAAGCACGTCACCGCCCTCTCGTACGAGGCTTACCCGGAGATGGCAGAGGCGGAGATGCGCAAGATCGCGGCAGAGGTCTATGCCCAATGGCCGGACTGCCGGGTTGCCATGCTCCATCGCATCGGCAAACTGGAGATCGGCGAGGTCTCGGTGGCGATTGCGGTGGCAACGCCCCACCGCAAAGCGTCGTTCGAGGCCTGCGAGTTTGCTATCAATCGGCTGAAAGAGACAGTACCCATCTGGAAGAAAGAGGCCTACGACGACGGAGAGGTTTGGGTAGAAGGAGTGTCGCCAACCGCTGAGGGCGCGAGCGGGAATTCTCGTTAGCACCGCTAAATGCCCAGGGACAAAACCTCTTCAACTCTAACTTGGCGTACAAGAGCCGAGGTTTAATTGCTCAAATGGAACCGAGTGTCGAACACCCCACAGCCTGACGAAGAGATCGCTTTCAAATAGCCGTGCCAATCGTCACTCCCGCTTTCGCGAGAGTCCATCCGGGGCAGAACCGCTCTGTTGATTGGGAAGGCGCGCTGCTGGTCAAGGAAAGATGGATTCCCGCTTTCGCGGGAATGACGGAATGGAATTGTCCTTACCGGTACAGCAACGATGAGCCCTGGCACAGGAGGAATGAGCGAGTTCTTGAAGCGTCCACGCAAACTAGCGCTACGCGCCCTGCCTGCGCACAGGGGCAGGGAATGGCAACGCCTTGAACATTTGCTTTATCACCAACATATTTCCGCCTGACATTGGCGGTCCGGCCACGTACGTCTCGCATCTTGCCGAGGAGCTGCACGAGCGGGGTCACACGGTATCAGTCATTGCCACCGCTGACGATCCTGCTGACACGTCGGCCACGTTCCCCTTCCCCGTTTACAAAGTTTCACGACAATTGCCGGTGTGGCGGCGCTACCTGGCGCTTATCCACACGGCCGTGCGCGTGGCGCGCCACGCCGACGTGGTGTACGTCAACGGCGCCGACCTGCCTGCCATCATCGCGAGCAAGCTGCTGCGCAAGCCGCGCGCCTTGAAAGTGGTCGGAGATTTCGCCTGGGAATACGCCATCCGCCACAACTGGGACGTGGCGCACATCGACGCCTTTCAGACGGAGCGGCACGCCTGGCGCGTGGAGATCATTCGCAACCTGCAGCGCTTCTACGCCCGCAACGCCCACGTCGTCATCACGCCGAGCAACTACGTGAAGTCGCTGGTAGTTGGGTGGGGCGTACCGGACGAGCGCGTGCAGGTAATCTACAACGCACTCACCGAGGCAGTGCGCGTGGACGCAACCCAGGAGGCCGCCAAAGCGCAGCTTGGGTTCGACTTTCCCACTGTCATGACGGTGGCGCGCCTCTACGCGTGGAAGAATATAGACCAGCTCATCGACCTTGTCCCGCAGATTCACCCGGCGGCCAAGCTCGTAATCGTTGGCGATGGGCCCGAACAGGACGCGCTCGAACAACGCACGCGCGATCAAGGCGTTGCCGAGCGCGTCGTTTTCGTGGGGCGCGTGCCGCACGCGCAGGTGCCGCTCTATCTGCGCGCTGCCGACGTCTTCGTGCTCAACACGCAATATGAAGGGCTATCGCACACGCTGCTGGAGGTGCGCTCCTTGGGCGTGCCCATCGTCACGACCGCCGTGGGCGGCAATTTCGAGGTGATCGAACACGATAAGACGGGCATTCTCACTCCTTTGGACGACCTTGCCGCCATGGCGGCAGCGATCAACGAACTGCTGGCTGCTCCTGAGAAGGGCGAGCGGCTCAGCGCGGCGGCACGGCACGGGCTGGACTACTACGTGTGGTCGCGCCTGGTAGGTGAGACCGAATCGGTCTTGCAGCGTCTCGCCGGAGAACAGCCGCTACCGGAGATGCCCCAAGAGAGAGAAGGTTCCGCGTAAACCGGGTGCGCAGCCGCGCTACGTGAGCCGGCATGCCCGGCTCCGCTCGCAACAGAGCACGCCCGCTTCGCGATAGCAATACGTATGGATTCCGGGATTAGTAGATTTGGACTTGGGCCGTGCAGATACGCGAGACATCGCGCGCACCTACACCCAAAGCGCTCCTCACTCTGTCATTCTCTGAGGAGCGCAGCGACGAAGAATCTAGAGTGCGGGGATTTCTAGATTCCTCGCTGCGCTCGGAATGACATGAAATGCAGTCCTGCAAAGCTATCAAGTCTAGGTCTACTAATTGCCTATGGATTCGATAACGCAGCAGAGTACGCCGAATCTTTTCATGCTCAGCGGCGACCGGGACGTTTCTCGCGGTCGCAAAGGCCCTTTCTACTACACGCTGGCCGCGTTGCGTCGCTACTGGCAGCGCATAGACGTGATCGTGCCGCCCCAGCCCGATGCCGCGCCGCGGCAGCCTTTTCCCAACGTCTTCATTCACCCGAGCGGCGGCGGCAAGCTCAGCCGCGCGCGCTGCATTGCGCAGCGTGCCGATACGCTGCTGCAGGAACGCAAGTATGCTCTCATCGTCAGCCACGACTACGGCCTCTTCCACAACGGACGCGCCGCGGCCCGGCTGGCAATGAGCGCGGAGATACCGTATGTTTCGGAGATCTTCCACGTACCGGGACATCCTCGCGCCGCAGACGCCACTGAGCGACTGGAAAAGAGACTCTATTGGCTCTACGTCCAGTGGGCGAAGCGCCGCGCCGCGGCCTTCCGCGCGGGGAACGAACGTGAGATACCGGCGCTCTACCGCGCGTGGGGCGTGCCGCAAGCTAAGATCCTCGCGCTGCCTTCTCATTACTTGGACCTCGACGCGTTTGCACCGCAACCCGTCGCCAAAGAGGCCGACGCCATAATTGTCTGCCGCCTGGTGAAGAATAAGGGGCTCTTTCTGCTGCTGGATGCCCTTGCCCTTGCCAAACGGCACAAGCCGGACATCAGCCTGCACATCGTTGGGGAAGGCCCCCTCAAGGACGCGCTGACCCGCCACCTCGCACAGCACGGCCTCCAGCACAATGTGCGGCTTTTGGGTTGGCTGCCCGATCAAGCGGCCGTCGCCCGCGCCTACAACGCCGCTCGGGTCGTGGTCTGCGCTTCGTTCAACGAAGGCGGGCCGCGCACCACGCTGGAAGGAATGGCATGCGGCCTGCCCGCGATCAGCACGCCGGTCGGCGCAATGCCGGAGGTTATTGCGCAGGGGGAGAACGGTTATTTGGTAGACTGGACTCCTGAGAGCCTGAGCGAAGCGCTCCTCGCCGTGCTTGAAAACGAATCTCTTCAGCAGCGCCTCGGCGCGGCAGCGCGCGCAGCCGTGCAACCGTTCGCGTATGAAGTGGGCATTCGACGGTATGCCGAGGGCTATCTCCGCTTGATAGGCGCTGCGCCGTGCGACTCCACGTCATTCCGATCGCAGTGAGGAATCTAGAGCGTATGCGCGTCCTTCTGATTACCCAGGAGATCGATGAGAACAGTGCCCTGCTCGGCGTTACCCTGACCTGGATTCGGCATCTGGCCCCCAAGGTGGACCACGTGGCGGTCTTAGCGCTCAGTGTTGGCGCGGCCAACCTGCCTGCAAACGTCTCGCTCTACTCCATGGGCAAAGAGCGCAGCGCCAACAAGCTCTTTCTGCTAAGGAACTACTATCGCCACCTCTGGGGCTTGCTGCGACGGCGCGAAGTAGACGTGGTCTTCGTGCACATGGTGCCGCGCTACGCCATTCTCGCCGCGCCGCTTGCCCGTCTCTTCAGGGTGCCGATAGTGCTTTGGAACGCCCACGGTACCGTGAGCCGCTATTTGCGTATCGCGCACAACCTCGTCGCGGCGGTTGTTACGGCCTCTCCCGAATCGTTCCGCATCAACAGTCCGAAGCGGATCGTCACCGGCCACGGCATAGACGCCGATTACTTCACTGCGGCTGAGCAGGAGCCCACGGCTACCGCAGATGGACGCAGCTTGCAAACCTGCGCTGACGCGGCAACGGACGGCGATATTGCGCTTGCGTCTACGGGCAGCAAGGTCTTGCTCACCGTGGGTCGGCTCTCGCGCTCCAAGGACTACGGCACGATCATCCAGGCCCTCGACCTGCTGCGCTCGCGGTCGCCTGATCTCGACGCGTGCCTGCGCATCATCGGCACGCCCTTCTTCGCCGACGACCGCGCCTATTTGACCGAACTAGAAGAGATGGTGCGAGAGCTCGCGTTGGAAGCACAGGTAACGTTCGTCGGCAAGGTACCCAATCGCCTCATGGTAGACGAGTACCGGCGCTGCGACGTGCTCATCAACGCCAGTCATACCGGCTCCATCGACAAGGTCGTGTTGGAAGCCATGGCGTGTGAAAAGCCGGCGCTCACCTGCAATGAGTCGTTCGCGCCCGTACTGGCAAATCACGAGGACATGCTCATGTTCGCCCCCAGCGATCCGGCGGAGCTTGCGGCACGGCTCACGTCCGTACTTGCCTTAGACGAAAGCCGCAGCAGCGAATTGGGCCGCGCCTTGCGGCAAATCGTGGTGGACGATCACAGCGTGGCAGGCCTGACGGACCGGTTCGTGGAGGTCTTCGCCCGCCTTACTGCCACGTAACCGTTCATAGTTCGACCCTTCGACGAGCTCAGGACAGGCAAGCTCACCACGAACGGTTACTCTCGCTGAGACTTCTCACTCGCCCACCGGGCTGCTGAATCAGCCTCTCGTCCCCCAACTACTGTGCTTAGCCCTCCAAGAGCGACGGCCTATCCGGCGGGCACTACGAATTCACTGCGCTTGATTCTTCCATCGGAATCATGTTTTCCTTCTCCGGCGCGAGCTTTGCGTAGGCGCGGGCGTAGAGGTCGGTGCGGTGCTGGCGCAGTATCGTCCGGCGGTGGTCGTACTTCGTGCACCAGCTTGTCCAGCGCTCTTCATCCAAGTCGAGCGTAGCAGTCGCATGGCCGTCGCGGTGGCCGGTCTCGGCCAGCACAAAGCCGTTGAAATCATAGATTGTTGCGTGGCTCTGCCGGTACTGCCAGCCGAGGGGCTTATCCTGGATGAAGGAAGACGTCGCCAGAAAGCAGGAAGCGTCGTGGGCGCGGGTGCGAAGCATCTCGGAGCGAATGGTCTCAGTCGGCCCCGCGGCTTGGGTAGGGTGCAGGAGTACGTCCGTGCCTTGTAAGCCGTATAGCTGGCAAATCTCAGGAAACGCCTGATCGTTGCAGATAAAGACTCCGTAGCGTACGCCGTCCACCTCGATCGGCGCAATTTCGTCACCGGGGGTGGTCCCCTTCACCTCGTACTCGTTCTCCGTGGGTTGCACCTTGCGGTAGCGCCCGACGATGTCGCCCTGCCTACCGTAGAACGTTGCCTGGTTATAAAGCGCATCGCCGTCCCGGGTCAGGTTATTCGAGACCACGGTCACGTTGTGCCGCGCGGCAAACTCTCGGAAGCGCGCGGCAACCGGCCCTTCTTCCGTCATGGCGCATTCAAGCGCCGCCGCAAAGCGCGCTTCCGCATCATCCAATCGGGCAATCTGCTGCCACTCCACGCAACCCATCGTCTCAAAGAGCTCCGGCAGCAGGATGAGATCGGGGTCGTCCGCCAGCGCCGCCTCCAGGTAGCGAAATGCCTGGTCGTAGCGCGCGGCCTGCGTCACCGGCCCGCCGCCGATCAGGAAAGAAACTGTGGCAATCCTTACTCGCCGTGCCATTGCTGCCTCACTTTGCTAATTGACAAACTCAATAGTATTATGTCGAATTTGCGCTGCTCCGGCAAGAGACGGCAATCAGAGACTCATCGATGTGATACGGTAAAGTTGGCGATACCACAGGAATGCGCCGGCTTGAGTGGCTGCTTGCGTCTGCCTTCCAGGTAGGAAGGCGCGCAGCGATAAATGGCCACGCTCCGGCTTTCGCCGGCCGAAGAGCGTTAATGCCGCCAAGGCGAGCGGACGCCTGGCTGCGGACGGCCTTCGACAGGCTCAGGCCGAACGGGAATGATGCCTTGCGCCGTTGCCTTTTGCGCATTGTTGTCGTACGCGAGCGCCTGTGATCAGCCTTCGACAGGCTCGGGCCGAACGGCAATGATGTACTGGGCCCCTGCTCTTTGACGACTTGTAGCCGCACAGAAGCGACTGTACTCGGCCTTCGACTGGCTCAGGCCGAACGGTATTGCTACACTGACGCGTTGCTTGTTGAACGAAGTTTTCGCGCATGAGATTGTTCTACATCACCAACACCCGCATTCCCAGCGAACGCGCCAGCGCCTACCAGGTGATGCAGATGTGCGCGGCGCTGGCATCCCAAAGCGTGCAGGTAGACCTCTTCTATCCGCAACGCCAGGCATACGGGCCGTGGGCCGCCAGCGGCGACGTATTTGCCTATTACGGCGTGCCTGCTTCCTTCTCCATGCAGCCGGTGCCTTGCGTTGACTATATCAAAGCGACCACGATAGACCATCCCCGGCTCAACGAGACGCCGTTGGCGCAGCTCAGTCACTATGTGCAGACCGGCACCTTTCTTCTACGGGCGCTGCAGCGGTTGCGCTCCCACCGCGCCGGCATCTGCTATTCGCGCGATCTCTTCGCGCTAGCGCTGCTGCGCGCGGCGGACCCCCAACGTCGCTGGCGGCTGTTCTATGAGGCCCACACCACGCCGGAAACGCCGTGGTCGCGGCGCCTGGCACGCCGGCTCGCAGCCCGCCTCGACGGAATCGTTACCATCACGGAGTCAATCCGCCGCTACTATCTGCAGCTCGGCGTCCCGGCAGACAACGTGCTTACGGCGCCGGACGGGGTAGACCTTGCCCGCTACGGACAGCTCCCGGACAAGGTCACAGCACGCTTGCGCTTGGAGCTGCCGACCGAGCGTCCGCTCATTTGCTACACCGGACAACTCTATCGCTGGAAGGGCGTGCACACGCTCATCGCCGCCATGGCGGCACTGCCGAAAGCCGCACTTTGCCTCGTCGGCGGCGCTCCCCGTGAACTGGCGGAGGCGCGCGCGCTGGTGCGTGAGCTAGGGCTGGAGAATGTGGTGATCACGGGCCAGGTTGCGCCTGAACGGGTGCCTCTCTATCAGGCGGCGGCGGACGTTCTCGTGCTGCCTAACACGGCGCAGACGACAATCTCCCGCGAGCACACCTCGCCGTTGAAGCTCTTCGAGTACATGGCCGCCGGCCGGCCTATTGTGGCTTCGGACCTGCCTTCGTTGCGGGAGGTGTTGCGTCACGGCGACACCGCCTGGCTGGTGCAGCCCGATGATCCCGCCGCGCTGGCCCAGGGCATCCAACACCTATTGGCGGAGCCCGCGCTGGCGGCGCGCCTGGCCGCTCAAGCGCAAGAAGAGGTGCAAGCCTACACGTGGGAGCAGCGTGCCGAACGCATCCTCTCATTCGTTGAAGGACATGTCTCAGCCAGCGATTATTGAGACCTTTGCCCATTAAGTGCGTGCTGAGCCTGTTTCCATAAGGTACTGGCTTCCCGTTCCGTTCGTACTGAGCCTGTCGAAGTATGAACGGAATGGGCCGCGCCCGGTGGCTCCGTGCTCCCTACAGTACTGCCAGATGCGCATCCTGCAGGTCTGTCAGAAACATATGCCCTGCCGCGTGGGTGATCATCAGCGGCGGTTTGCTCGCCAATGCCACTGCTTGCGGCGTAACGCCGCAGGCCCAGAAGACGGGCACTTCCCCGTCTCGCACTTCGGTGCGCGCGCCCCACTGCGGGTTATCGAGGTCCGAAATGCCGATTTCCTGCGGATCGCCGATGTGCACGGGCGCGCCGTGGACGCCGGGAAAGCGCGACGTCGTCTGCACTGCGCGCACTACTTGCGTATGGTGAATCGGGCGCATACTGACTACGAGCGGGCCCGAAAACGCTCCGGCAGCCGCGGTAGCCCTATTCGTGACGTACACCGGGACGTCGTTCCCCTCTTGCAAGTGTCGCAGGGGAATCCCGGCTGCCAGCATGGCTGATTCAAAACTAAAGCTGCAGCCCAGCAGGAATGAGACAAAGTCATCCTGCCAGCGGCCCGTGATCTCCGTGACTTCATCCACTAAGTTGCCATTCTCATAGATCCGGTAGCGTGGCAAGTCCGTTCGAACATCCGCGCCGGGGGCTGTCTCGCGCGGTTCGGGCGACCCCGGCTCCAGCACCTCCAGCACCGGACACGGCTGGGCGTTGCGCTGGCAGAAGAGGAGGAAGTCGAATGCCAAGTCTTTCGGCACAATTGCTAGATTCGCCTGCACAAACCCTGGCGCAAGCCCTTCCGTGGTGGTCTGCCACTCTCCGGCGCGAATGCGCGCCCGCAATTCGCGCGGTTCCTTCGGTAACGCTGCTCTGTCCATTTTCTCTTCCCTGACCGCCGGTGCAAAGTCCAACACTTCTAAAAGCTCGGCTTGTCTTTACTTAGAAGCAGTGTAGCAGAACCCGTGCACCAAGAGGCTACACTAGAGCTTGTCTCACAAATACATCGCTCTGTGTAGACCTGCCCTTCGACAGGCTCAGGGCGAACGGAAAAGGCAAGAATTCGTTCGTGCTGAGTGCAGCGCGAAGCCCTTGTCGAAGCACATATCTGCTATCGAACCGATTTATGAGATAGCTTCTACACACCCTCACTAACGGCATCGCTGTACGGCTTGTTCATACCTGCCGTGCTCCCCACAGTCGCAGCACCTCTACCGTCGTTAGCAGCGACTCGCAAACTGCGTCAGCCTCAGCCACGTCCGCAGGCCCCTCAGGCACCGCAATGCAGCGCATCCCCGCAGCTTTTGCGGCTCTGACCCCACGGGGGCTATCTTCCAAAGCGACACACTCTTCCGGCGGAACGCCCAGCCGTTCTGCCGCCAGCAGATAGAGCGCCGGATGGGGCTTGCCCTCAACCACCTCTTCGCCGGTTGCCACAGCTTGAAAACAGGAGCGTATCCCCAGCACGTCTAGCACTACGTCAATATAGACTCTATCGCCGGATGAGGCCGTGCCGCACCGCCACTCCTGCTCGCGCACAAAATTCAGCGCTTCCCGCAATCCTGGCTTCGGCCGCAAGCGAAGCCTGATGAGCTTTATGAGAATCGCATGGTAGTGGTCCAGCATCTCCTCCGGCGGTGGCGTAAAGCGCCCCTGCGCATGGCGCATACGCAGGTTTTCGATCACGCGCTGGCCCAGGCTCTCCGCCGCATCGGTGGGATACGTAGGAAAGCCGCACTGGCGGCCAAGCTCGTGCCAAGCCGCGCGGTGCAGTGGCTCGCTATCCGCCATGAGGCCGTCTACGTCGAAAATGACTCCGCCGATGTCCATTAGCAGCCTAGAAGTGGTCGTTGTTCCACATGTACGGGTAGCCTTGTGGCAACAGGGCATCTACTGGGGCGACATCCTGCTGCTCAACACACGTTGGGTGCTCCAAGCGCAGTTCATGGATTCCGCGGTAGCCCATCAAGAGCTGCAGCAGAGCGTGTTGGGGCAGGGCTATGGCGACCGCGCGACCAACGCCGAGCACCACTTCCGCTTGTTCGTCCTCGCAGACAAACATGAGCTTACCGAGGCGCAAGCTCTCGTGCAGCGCCAAGTTCCGCGTCGCTATCGTTTCAGTGAGAGCATTCGCAAGACCGGCAAGGTCGATGATGCGGCCCATACCGCCCTGGTCGTGTGAGTATTGGATTTCGTGGCTAAAGCCCACTTGCCGCAGCGCCGGCACAAACGGCGAATCCGGTAACATCTCGAATTTCAGCCACTCGCAGTGTTGCTGTGCAGCTTCTTGCGCTAGCGCCCGGATCAGACTGGATGCTGCTCTGGCAGCGCCGTCGCGTGCAACAGCAATCTCATGCTGTTGCACTCCCCATTTGGATTCCGCCTGCCACCGTTGCTCACCCATAACATACGCGACCGGCACTCCATTTTCCTCCGCCACAAGGATGCGCCGTGCCTCTTGAAACCAATCATCCGCCTTATCCGGCCACCGCGAGAATGAAGATTCGCTACGCTTCAGAGGACCGTTGCGCTCTGCGTTCGCCTCGTGATATATCTCAAGCAGCGCCGCCGCATCCGCAGGCCCAGCTTCACGCACCCCTAACGCCCCCGGCAACATTTCCGCCGCCCCTGTTCTAACGCTAACGACACTCTTCCTCGGCAGCACCGTGGCATACCCAAAGTTACTGTAGAAATCAGGGATCCCAAAGAGGGTAGAAACAAGGTATCCCTCCTCACGCATGTAGTCTAGGGTCCCCAGCAAGAGGCGACGCCCGTAGCCTTTGCCGCGGTGCACCGGGTTAGTTCTAACACTGGCCAATCCACCCATGCGCAACCAGGTTTTCACCAGACGCATCTCGCAGTCTACGATCGTCAACCGCGCTACGGCTTCCCCGCCATCGCTAAGCTCTAGCTTGACGAGGTTACCCTCTCGCGTACACTTGATGGCACTATCCATGCTGGATTTCCTTAGATGAGCTCAGGTACCCCAGGCCCCGGCCCATTTCTCTTACTTCAAGATAACGGTCGCAGGCCAAACCAGACATTCTCCGGCTACTAGAAGGGCACACCTTATCGAGGCGTGCACCAATGGGGGCCTGAACTCAGCCGGGCAATAGCTCAAAGCAGTTGGCTCTTGGGAGCAACGGCTATCGTCCAACGGCAAACGCGCTACAGCTACGCATTGTAACGGCTAGAGGACCAGTCTGTTAAATAGGGGCTGACTTAAAGTCTAAGAGTCTCATCTTCATCTTAATAAGGGCTGTGAGTATTGGGGAAAAGTATGAATTCCCTAGCACCCGTGCGCCTTTGCTGAGAGGATATCTCTCTGGATAGCATACGGCAAAACAGGACAAACAGAGAGCAAGTCGGGGGGTATGTGGCGTTGATGAAGTGGAGTGGGGAAAATTGAGTGAAATCATATCTGACTACATCTCCGAAAACGTCCCCGGTTATCCCCAGAAGCTATCTATTTTGGTTCCGATTGTAGAGTTTCGGTCAAGTTGAGAAAAGGGCGAATTTTCCGCTCTAGGCCTAGGATATCCCCATTTCGGGTAATTTATCCACGGGAAAAGTCCTAGTTATCCACATGTGGCGGTTCCTCCGAGTGAGACGGCAAGGGAGGACACACGCCGAAAGTTTATGTTGAGGTAGAGCACCTGGAGGAGGGGGCAGAGGCTAGTGATGGATTGGGGCAGGAGTGGGGATATCGGCCTTTACTGCCTGCTGGAGCTGATGATACTTGCCGACATACGCATTGACGGTCATTACAACTGTGGCGTGGCTCCACGTGAGCGGAGAGACGCTCAAAGGCGCGTTGGTGAAGGGGTGAACCTGCTCTGCGAGACAACCGCTCTCCAGGCGACGTTGCTCCACCCAAAGTAAGATATCCTTTGCCGGTTGCAGGTCTTCAAGAGACGTAGCTTTGGCAATGTACCATTCTGCCAGCCAGAGCGTGCAGATGAACCACGGGTTACCCGGAACAACGGCGATGTTATTGCTTATCTGGTGGTAGTAATCGTTTTCATAGCGGGCGATTCCGCCAACATCGGTCTTCACCCAGAGCCGCTCCCGCACGGTCTCCATCATCTTAATCACCAGCGGATCATCAGGCTCCAGCATACCGAAGTACCAGAGGGCGTACGTGGCGCTATCGATGGTAGGGTCGTGCCGCACTGTACCATCGGGGAGAGGGGTGACCATGCGCGAAAACAGCCCGGTATCCGGGTTGATCATGTGGGCAAGGGCCGCTTGCTTGAGTTCTGCCGCTGTGCGGCGGTAACTGTCGGTATAGGTTTTCTCGCCAAAGGCTTCCGTGAAGTTCGCCGCGGCCTGCAGGCCGCCGTACACGGTGGCAACCGTGTGGGCATGCACGCCGTGCCGCTCCTCCCAAAGGTCGTAAGAGGGCACCGGCAAGCCGGTGGTGAGGTCGCGGTAGAGGCTCATGAACTGGGCCGCGGGCTTTATGAAGGAGGCGTAGAAGGGCTTCATGAACTCTACGTCCCAGTATTTTTCAAAGTGCTGCCACAAGGCCCAGATGACGAGGGCGGTCTCGTCCTCTTGAATCGGGTGTTGGCGGGAACCGTCCGGCGCGGCCCAGGGATGCCAGGAAGAACCGACCGAACCGTCAGGGTTGTACTTATGCATCATGTAACCCTGGGGCGTGATCGTGCGCAAACAGAAATTAAAGAAGCGGCGTGAAATCTCACCGTAGCCGGCACTGCTCAGCGCGTACGCGACCAGGGCCCCGTCGCGTGGCCACATGTAGGAGTAGGTGTCTCGGCCGAACTGGGCAATATCATTGTCGTTAGCCGCCAAGATCGCTCCCTCATGGTCGGTTTGGGTCTGGATGGTAAGCAGACTCCGATTGAAGAGGGCGCCTATTTCCTTTGGCAGGTCGGCTAAGGAGAATCCCTCTTTCCGTACCCAATGCCGCCAGTACTCCTGAATGCGGTAAAGCACCGCTGCGGGGCCGACCTGGCGAATATGGCGCTCTATACCTTCCACTTCCATGGCGTCGGAACCGACAGCCATCCAGTAGTACATAGTAGCGGTTTCGCCGCCGGCAACCGTGACGCTGACGGAACCGGTGCTGTCCACGGAGCCTTGCGCGATCGGATTCCCTTCCAGCCGGCCGTCTTCGGCATCGCGCCAGGTGCCTTCAAGCCCGCCGACGTTCTTTGTGCCCGTGGCATACGAATCCAGCCCGATCTCAGGGCCGCTCATAACGTTCATCCAGAAGAAGGTCTTGCCCTTGTAGTGAATGAGCGCTCGGTGCCGGGGATCGTAATAGGCCGTGTCCCCAATGCTGATACCGCCCAGTGAGAAGTTATGGTGGAAGAAGAGGCGCACCTCTCGCTCAGTGTCTGTCTGGTTTTCCACGACAATGCGACGCAGGAAGACGTTGTGGCTATAGTCAACCGCATCGTTGAGCGTAAGGTGCAATTGGAGGCGGTCATTCTGCGCCGTGACGTGGGTGACAAGCGTGTCGTCCTTGTAGCGCAGCGACTTTTGCCACGACTGGTCGTGGATCCAAGCGAATTGCCCATCTACCCAGACGCCGAATTGGAAAGGGTGACCCTGTGCGTGGTCCTCTTGCCCGACGTGGGGGTAGTAGACATCTCTGATGCGGTAGTCGCTGTCGAAGCAGACGAGCAGACGACCGTTGCCCACCGGCAAATCACGTGGCATCGCTTACAGCCTTAGCTCTTGATGGTGGCGTGGAGGCAATGGTTCAGAAGTTTCAGGAGTGTGCCCGCGCTCAATCCCTGGCATGCCGGCAGGCTCCGCCGGAAGAATGTGCCTGCGCCGGCTGGGAACGATACACTCCAGTTACTGCAAACCTTGCCGCAAAGCCCGCAACGCAACGACTCCCATTGTACAGACCGGTACACCATACGCAACCTAGGGCTCGCCGCCATGCGACCTGCGGCCAGAATCACCTTTCACCGTGCTATCATGGGGTTGTGTAGCGTCTCCCTGCAGTGCGTGGGCCGGCGCGAGAAGAGGCCGGACGGAAGAGCAACGGTGCCCCTTACCGTACCCGCGAACCCGTCTGCCGCGCAGCCGTTGGTTGCCTCGGCAATTGGACAAGGGGATGGTGGGACTGGTAGTCCAGTCGCCTGCGGGCGGGATGCCGTCCGGCATAAAAGAACATGAAGCAGAAGATAAGCAAGAATGTGGGAGTGGCTGTGCGCGGTACCAGCGTCGTGGAAAATCTCGTAGCAGCGCCGACTTTGCGAGCCTTGGCGTCGCACTTCGCGGAGGCGGGTTACGAGCTATACCTCGTGGGGGGCTCGGTCCGCGATGCGCTTCTCCACCGACCGACTCACGACCTGGACCTGGCTACCGATGCCCACCCACCGGTCATCAAACGCCTACTGGCGCAAGCGAATCCGGATTCTCGCTATGACGTGGGGGAGAAATTCGGCACCATAGGCGCCATCTTTGGCGACTGGGTAGTGGAAATTACGACCTACCGCAGCGAGCAGTATGCCTTCGCCAACCGCAAGCCCGCTGTTACTTTCGGCACGAACTTAGAAGACGACCTGTCGCGCCGCGACTTCACGATCAACGCTATCGCGCAAGAGCCGTCTACAGGCGGTGTACTCGATCCCTTTCATGGGCTGCAAGACTTGCAGAAGGGTCTCATCCGCGCCGTGGGCGATCCTGTGGAGCGCTTTCGCGAAGACCCGCTGCGCATGTTGCGCGCCGTGCGGTTTGCGGCTGAGCTCGGCTTTCGCATCGACCCGGCCACGCATGAAGCGTTGCAACAGCAGGCGAGCGCACTAGAGCACGTGAGCGAGGAGCGCATCGCTGCCGAGATGACCCGCTTGTTGCTGGCCGACCGGCCGATGGAGAGTCTAGAAATTCTCTGCGATACCGGGTTGGCAGCGCATTTCCTCCCGGAGCTCCTGCCGTTGCGCGGCACCAGCCAGGACGACCGGCGGCACAAGGATGTATTCGGCCACACGCTCAAGGTGGTGGAGAACGTGCCTGCTACGCCGGTGCTGCGCTGGGCGGCGCTGCTCCACGACATTGGGAAGCCGAAAACGAAGACGGAGCAGGACGGCAAGGTGCACTTCTTCCGTCACGAGACCGTGGGCGCGCGCATGGCGCGGCGCATTCTGCGGCGCTTGCGCTTCGACCGGGAAAGCATTGAGCAGATTCAGCGTCTAGTGGCCGAGCACCTGCGCCCTAATCTCTACACGCCGGACTGGACTGACGGCGCGGTGCGCCGCTTCCTGCGCGAGACCGAGGGAATCACGGACGATCTCTTTGCCCTCTCTCGCGCCGACATTACCAGCTACCGCCGTTCCCGCGTGGAGGCGGGTGTGGCCCGCGTGAACCATCTGGAAGCACGCTGCCGCGCACTCCAAGCGCAAGAGGACGTGGCCCAGTTGAAGAGCCCGCTGGACGGCAACGACCTCATGACCATGTTCGAGCGCGGCCCAGGCCCCTGGATCAAGCCAATCAAAGACCACCTCCTCAACCACGTAATCGACGGCGACCTGGGGCAGGATGATACGGAAACTGCCACCAAACTAGCGCAGGAGTTCGCGGCGGAGAATCCGGAAGTGTTTGGAGAATAGGGGCCCGCTGGTATGCGGCACCGCAGCGCAGAAAGAGCGCTTTCCGGGAAGCTCGTGTCCCTGTGGTGACATTTGGGAGCAAAGCGAATTCATGGACACGGCCTATCGAAACGAGCAGACACTCTCCATAGCGGAGCTGCGACAGATTGTCTTGCCCGTGCTGCGCCGGCACGGTGTCACGCGTGCGGGTGTATTCGGGTCGATCGCACGCGGGGAGGCTACGCCGGAGAGCGACGTGGATATCCTAGTGGAACTAGACGGGCAGGCAAGCCTATTCGACTTTATCGGGATCAAGCTTGAACTCGAAGAGGTCTTAGAGCGACGCGTTGATCTAGTGCAGTACGCTGCCATAAAGCCGCTCCTGCGCGATCGAATTCTTGGCGAAGAGGTGCCTCTCGTATGAGTGAGGAGCGGGGCGTCGGTCTATTCGTGCAGGACATGCTGGAGAGCATTGAGAAGATAGAGAGTTACCTTGCCAGCATGGACACAGATGGATTTGAAGAAGACTCTCTTCTGCAAGATGCGGTGTTCCGTCGTTTAGAGATAATTGGTGAGGCCGCAAAGCACATTCCCCCAGCGGTCCGCGAAAGGCACCCTGACATTCCTTGGCAAAAGGTCGCTGGCTTGCGCGACGTGCTGATTCACAGGTATTACGGGATTATCGTAGAACAGGTATGGAGGATACTCACTGTAGATCTGCCTGCTGTGAAGAAGCATCTGGTGCGAGTACAGACAGACTTGGAGCATTCGGAGTAGAACGTCTTTCGGGAAGCAGCCCCCGTCCCGATGCCAAAATACAAGTGTTGCGGGGCAAACATGAGAGGGAAGCCTCAACCAAAATGCTCGCTCCGCGTGCCCGCATCACACCGCCGTTTGTGCTCGCTGCTGTTGTGGCGCTGGTGGGGGTATGGGCGCTCGCGGCGCTGTTGCTGGGGAATCCGATTCTGCCTCTGCCGTGGGTGGTGGCGCAAGCCTTTGTGCGTGAGTGGTCTGCCGGTCTCTGGGAGCACGTGCTCTTCAGCGGCTACCGCGTGGTGCTGAGCATCATCATCGCCGTGATTCTCGCTGCGCCTGCTGGGATGGCAGTGGGCCAAGCGCCGCTGATCGACCGCATTGCCAGCCCGCTCATCTACCTCATCTATCCGGTGCCTAAGATCGTGCTGCTGCCCATCATCATGCTGTTTCTGGGGATCGGCGAAGCCTCGAAGATCTTTATTATCAGCCTGATACTCTATTTTCAGATACTCGTGCTCACCCGCGATGCCGCCTATGCGGTGCGGCCGGAACTCATCCTCTCCGTGCGCTCGCTGGGCGCGCGCCGCCGCCACTTGCTGCGGCACGTCTACTTTCCGGCCGTGTTGCCCTCAATCCTTAGTGCGCTGCGCATCACCAGCGGCACAGCCATTGCGGTGCTCTTCTTCACGGAGACCTTTGCCACGCGCAGCGGCCTGGGCTATTTCATCGTCGTGCAGTCTTGGGGACGGGTGGACTATCCCGCCATGTACGCGGGCATCGTTGCCATGGCCGCGCTGGGCCTCAGCCTCTATGCCTTTATCGAGTTCCTCGACCGCCGCTTCTGCGCTTGGGTGCAGGCCGGGGTGTAGCGCCAAGCGGCAGGTACGGCCACAGCGGGAATCAGGCGTTTGCAGTCGGCGCTGAGCAATCCGGCCATCGCCAGCCGAGGATCACTTCCTGACGGTGAACGCTTCAGCTACCAGATAGGGGCGCATTGTTTCGACAGTATCCTCGCCCTCCGGCTGCGCGCGTACCCAATCCTGCACCTCCGCTAAGACATGGTCATACACTTTGTCAGGGATCGCCCAGAACTCCGAATGGAGCTTTAGTCTAAGGTGTTCGAGCGCTGTCTTGTACGTGAAGGTCTTCTCCCAAGCCAGATCGCGCGTGTCGATGGCAAGTGGCGTAGCGCCTTTTTCAATGAGATGCGCGCCAAGTTGGCTGCGGTCTTTGATGCCAACGTAGAGGTCCGTGTAGCCACGCTTCTGACAACGGGCGGAGAACTGCCTTCGTACCGCATGCTTAAAGGCGTCTTTTTCATTGATGTGCATGAAAAGGCCGCTGTCCTTCGTCACTCGCAGAAGCTCGTCTACCGCTGACCGCCAATTCCCAACATGCTGAAAGAGCTTAGAAACAACCACCGCATCATAGAAATCGTCCGGGTCTTCCAGAGATCGAACGTCGCCCAGCCTAAACTCTGCGGCATCGCCCGGTGCCAGTTTCTGACGAGCAATTTCCAGCATAGCGTGGGATACGTCTACCCCAACAACGCTATGGCCGCTCCTAATCAACGGTAGGGACAACTGGGCCGTGCCGCAGCCCGCGTCGAGAATGCGGCCAATCTTAGGAAATCCTGTCTTCGCGAAGATGCGTCGGAAACACGTCAGCAGAAGGCCCTCAGGCATGTTGCGACTGGCATCATAATGCGGCGCCACCGGAGTGTAATCAGAAGTGTCAAACACTTCCGCAAGAATCCCTTCTCAGCTTCCATACTGTAATACGCGGACCGTGCTAAGAAATCGGTTAATTACCAAGGTAACGCAATCCTAGCAAGTTATCGCGTTGAAGATAGGCGCGGTCCAGCAGGCCGGTTGCCGCAGGGGCACTACGGGCTGCTGACAATTTCGCCGCCGCGGACGGTGAGCACCGGATCCCACACGCCGCCGTAGTATTCGTTGCCGGCGGCGTCGCGGAGCGCTTGCGGTTCGTCGTGCCAACGCAGTACGGCCAGGTCGGCGCATGCTCCCGGCGTCAGCACGCCAAGCTCGTCTTCTTGGCCGAGGAGCGCGGCGGGACGAGAAGTCACGCGGGGCCAGATGTCGGCCTCCTGCATACCGGCGGCGCGGAGCTTGGACATCGCCAACGGCAGATGATGGCGAGGGGAGCTATCCACGTGGCGCGCGTAGACGTCGCTAGAGATCGTATCCGGTAGAAAGCCTGCGGCGATTGCAGCCTCAGCGACGTCGAAGTTAAAAGAGTCCATGCCGTGGCCGAAATCGAAGAGGATGCCGCGCTCGCGGGCGTTCCATACGCAGTTCTGCACGCGTCCGTCGGCCACCAGGCTCCCGCCCCGCGCGTGGTAGCAATAGGTCACCACGTCGCCGGGGCGCAGCAAATCGAATTGCTCTGCCAGCGACCAATCGTCGTGGCGGCGCTGGCCGATAAGCAGCGGCTTGCCGGTGCGCTCGGCGGCGGCTAGGGCGCGGGCCATGACCTCACGGGGGTCGTTCTCCCGGCAGTTGTTCGGGCCCACGTTTACGGCAATGCCCCAGATGGCCGCCGGGTCCTGCATGACGGTTGCCACGCAGGCGTCAACGTCGGCATCGGAGAGGTCGGCGAAGCAGCCCTCTTCATTCGATTCACCGGAGGCGGAGAGATTCAGTGCCATGTATATGCGGGTGCGGCTGCCCGCAATTGTTTCTTCCTTGTAGCGCGCCCAATTCCTTGCTCCGGCATCGCCTTGCGATAGCACCGTGGTTGAGCCAAACGGCAGGATGTGCGCATCGGGATCGATGCCGTATTTGGAACCCGACAGCGCCGGATGCGCATGCGCGTCCACCAGGCCGGGGAGCAGGATACCGTCGGGAAAAGAGAGGGTTTTCCGCGCGGAGTCTTGCATCAGCGCGGCACTTTCCACAGAATCCAGCACTGCGGCTATGCGGTCGGCGCGCACCGCCACGGCACCGGGCCCGTCCTGCCCCGTTGCGGGCGAAAGGACGCGTCCGGCATGGATGACCAGATCGTATGGCGTGTCAGGTTGTGTATTCATACGCCCCTCTTGGAGAATTTGGGTTCAAACTGCCTCAGCGACTCTCTGGAAAGTCGCTCGCTAAACCGCCGCTGCGCAGACTCCGCTCGAAATCGACGTATCCTCAAGCGGTCCGGCGTGTCGTACTGCAGCCGGATCCCCATACAGTGCCGGACCGAGGGCTGATTCCCCCGAAGCCTCTCGCGTCTTAACCCCATTAGTCTTCAAGAGGAGAGGGGAACATGCGCGGCGAGGTGAGGAAGGGAACTCCGTGCCCCTTCCTCACCCGCAAAAGCGTCTCATCCTAGCCGGTTCGTTACCGCCCTAGGCGCTCATTCCAGCCCGCCAGCAACTCCTCAATCTGCTTTTCGGCGTTTTCGAGCGCCTCCGGCGCGGTGATATTGCCCGCCATCACGTCCGGCACGAAGTCCCTCGAGTGGTTGCGCGCTTCCGTAGCGCCCGGCCCGGAGTAGTAAAAGTGGCGGAATGGCATCTGTTGGGCGATCAGCTCGCGGAACGGATCGTTCTCCGTGTACTCCGGCGAGGAGGTAGTGGCCTCGCGCACCGGCACACGGTCGAACTGCTTGGCAAAGCGCAGGTTGGTCTCCGCGCTCAAGAAGTACTCAACCCAACTAAACATCGCGTCCGGATTCGGCGCGTTGACGGCAAACGTGGCGGTGTGATTGCCGCCCAGGTTCGCGTCCAGTCCGCCCTCCGGCTTGGGCCACGGCGTAAAGCCGAAGTTCAGGTCCGGTGCATTCTCCTTGAACCATTGGCCCCGCTCGGCAAAGGTCGCGTAGTAATGCACGGCGCGCGCCTCTGCCAGGTGGCTATTGCGGTGCAGTCCGTCGCCTCGCAGTTGGGCGATGGCGTCCCAGCCGCCCTGCACGTCGTGGATGTTCTTCAGCCAGTCCAACGACCTGACGGCTTCGGGGCTGTTAATCGTTACGGCAGACCAGTCGTCGGCCATTACGTCGCCGCCTAACTGCCAGAGCAGCAGGAGCCAGAGCGCGGTGCCGCCACTGCCCCAGAAAGGCGGGCACCCGGCGCGTACCAAGGTGTCGCCATCGAACTTCGTGGTTTGGAGGATGGCGGTGTCGAAATCGGACCAGCTCGACGGCGGATTCTCGGGATCCAGGCCAACTTCGAGATAGGTATCCCCATGGATATACATCACGCGCAAGTCGGGCGCATAGGGCGCGCCGTACAAATTGCCCGTCGGCGCATCGGTGAGATAGCTCAGCACGCTGGGCCAGAATTCCGCAATATTGAGCACCGCTGATGCTTTGTAGTAGTAGTTCAACGGCTGGGAAATATCCGTGAGGCCGAGCTCTACCGTCTGCCAGTCGCCCACGTCCACGGCATCGGGCGGACTGCCCGCCGCTACTGCCGCAACGAATTTATTCAAGCGGTCTGCCTCCCCGACGGCATTGAACGTTAGGCCGGGATTCAGGTCCGCGAACTCGGCGGCAAACGGCTCGAAATCAAAGAAGCCGCGGTGCCAATAGAGCGCCTCGCCCTGCGGCCCGGAAGGAGCATCCGCTTCCGCCTTAGCCTCTTCCTTCTTCTCCGGCGCCATCTCGGTCTCTTCCATGGCCGGTGCGGGCTGACCGCACGCCGCCGCCAGCACGCCCGCTCCAAGCACGGTCGCGCCGGCTAAGAACGTCCTTCGAGTGATGTACTCGTTCATTACGAAGCCTCCATTACTCACAATTGACACATTCTGCCACCATTTATAGCGAGCATGGATAAACTTTGTCAACTGCAAAACCAAGCGGGATTAGTAGACCTGGACTTGATAGCTTCGCGGGGCTGCGTTTCTTGTCACTCCGAGTGCAGCGTCGAACAGGGTTCGCGGAATCTAGGAACACTCTGCACAAGTCCTTGGCATAGTATCATAGCAAGAAAGCGCCTTGTGGAGAGGGGAGAGGAAATGGAACAGCCGACGTTTGCCGACCTGGAGTACGCGCAGAAGAAGCGCAAGACCCGGCGGGAGAAGTTCTTGGAGCGGATGGACGCGCTGCTCCCGTGGGCGGAGATGGAGGCGCGCATTGCGCCGTACTATCCCAAGCCAGGGCGGGGGCGGCGGCCGTATCCCTTGTCGGTAATGCTGCGGATACACTGCGTGCAGTTGTTCTACAACCTGAGCGATCCTGGGATGGAGGACATGCTGTACGAGGTAGAACCGGTGCGGCGGTTCGTGGGGCTGCGGCTGTCAGAGGCGCTGCCGGACGAGACGACTATTCTGCACTTTCGGCATTTGCTGGAGAAGCACCGGTTAGGAGAGGGGTTGTTGGCGGAGATCAACGCGCATTTGGCAGGTCGGGGCTTGCGGCTGCGAGCGGGGACGGTAGTGGACGCGACCATCATCGCGGCGCCGACATCGACGAAGAACCGATCAGGACAGCGCGACCCGGAGATGCGGCAGGTGAAGAAGGGGAACCAGTATTACTTTGGGATGAAGCTGCACATCGGGGCCGACGCGGAGACGGGGGTAGTGCATAGCTTCACCACCACATCGGCGAACGTGCACGACGTGACGTAAGCGGCGGCGTTGCTGCACGGCGCAGAGCAGCAGGTGTGGGGAGACGCCGGGTACGTGGGGGTGCAGAAGCGGCCGGAGCATCAGGGGCGCGCCGTAGCGTGGCAGGTGGCGCTCAAGCCGGGGCTGCGGCGGAAACTGGCGCCTGAGAGCGCGGCGGCGCTGGCAGAGCAGCGCAAAGCATCGGTCAGGGCCAAGGTAGAGCATCCGTTCCTGTGGGTGAAGCGGCGCTTTGGCTACGCCACGGTGCGCTATCGGGGTCTGCACAAGAACACGCAACGGCTGGCGTTGCTGCTGGGGCTGGCCAATTTGGTAACAGCCGCACGCCAGTTGCCGGCATGACACGGGCGTAGTGCGCCCAAAACACGAGCGGGAGCGAAAAACGCTCCCAGCAGCGCCGAAACACGGGCAAAACAGCCCCACCGAAACGCCAAAACACTCCCCAAAACGCCCCATAATTCCGCACACACCACTAACACCAAGCCTACACAGAGTTGTTCAGACCTTTCCTAGAAATCCCCGCACTCTAGATTCTTCGTCGCTGCGCTCCTCAGAATGACAGATTGAGGGACCGCTTCGGGCGTGAGTACGTGGGATGTTTCGTGTATCCGCACGGTGTAAGTCCAAACCTACTAATTCCGAAACCAAGCGGACTACTCTTGTCCTCGCAGGCACAAACCGTTGCACCAAGACAGACTGAACTCCTCGACCGTTCGTGCTGAGCTTGTCGAAGCATGAACAGAGATTGGGGAGTCTACACTTCCAATCGCTTCCCTTCCCGCTCTCCGTGCACCAGCGTACAGGGCGAACGATGCACAAGAACTGCACAGAAACCGCAGCTCCTTCCGCAGCGAACAAATTGGTTTTCCCGCTAGTTAGTCGTCGCGCATGCCGCCTTTCATCTGGTAGCATTTAAGTCATACAACTTGGGAGGCAACCGTGACATGATGGCGCAAGCAAAAATAATGACCTATGCGGAGATGGAAGCGGCATTCGACGGAGAATGGGTGCTGATTGGCGAACCCGATCTCACGGCGATGAATGAGGTGATACGCGGTGCCGTTCTCGCTCACGACGAAGACCGAGTAGTCGTCTATCAGGCGCTGTGGCGGCTGCAAGAGGAGGGTAGCGATCCTAGTCATGTCGCCGTGCACTACTTTGGCGATTTGCCGAATGATGTCGAATTTCTCTTATGACCTTTCGGTTCAATCCACGCGGCAACCTGATTATCGTTCCAGTCCGGCTCTATAGCCGCAACAATAGTGAGATTGCCGATCTAGCACTGGACACCGGTGCAACAAGGACGGTAATAAGCAGAGAGATTGCGCTATATCTTGGCTACGAGCTTACTACGTTGCAAAAGCGGGCGCGCATCGTCACCGGCAGCGGCGCCGTGTCCGTTCCATTGCTAAGCGTCGATAGGATCGAGGCACTGGGGAAAGCGGCGACCAACGTGCGCGTTCTCTGCCACACGCTGCCATCTCGCGCCGGGATCGACGGTGTGTTGGGATTGGATTTCTTGCGCGGCGAGCGACTAATCATTGATTTTCGTGCAGGTCAGCTGACGTTGGAGTAACCGGCCCATGCGCATCCTAATTATCGGCGGGGGTGGACGCGAGCACGCGATTGCGTGGAAGTGCGCGCAGAGCCCGCTCAAGCCGACCCTTTTTGTCGCCCCGGGCAATGCCGGCACGGCCTCCCTTGCTGAGAACGTCCCAATCAAAGCCACTGATATAGAATCCCTGGTTGAGTGGGTGCAGGGAAACGCCATAGATCTCACAGTAGTGGCGCAAGATGATCCGCTGGCTCTCGGTGCGGTGGACGCGCTGCAAGCCTGTAGTCAGGCAGCCTTCGGCCCCACCCGGGAAGCGGCGAAGCTGGAGTGGAGCAAGGTTTGGGCGAAGGAGTTCATGCAGCGGCACGGACTGCCCACGGCTTCCTTTGCCGTTTTCGATCGGCTTGAAGCAGCCGCGGCGTACCTTGAGCAAGCATCCCTGCCGATTGTGGTCAAGCCCGATGGCTTGACTGCCGGCAAAGGCGTGTTCGTGTGCACCTCCCGCACCGAGACCGAGCAAGCGTTGCATTCCATTATGGAGAGCCGCGACTTTGGCGAATCCGGCGACCGGATCGTGATCGAGGAGTGCTTGCGCGGCACCGAGATTTCGGTCTTCGCCTTTGCCGACGGCACGCACATCACACCGCTCGCGACCGCTTGCGATTACAAGCGTGCCTTCGATGGCGACACCGGTCCCAACACGGGCGGCATGGGCGGCTATTCACCCGCCCCGTTCGTGGACCCGGAGACTCTGGACTTCATCCATCACGAGATCATGGAGCG
Organism: Chloroflexota bacterium; assembly: GCA_965216245.1. Lineage (GTDB taxonomy): Bacteria > Chloroflexota > UBA11872 > VXOZ01 > VXOZ01 > VXOZ01. The sequence goes on along the minus strand of OZ244145.1, from coordinate 1,653,974 downwards.
CACCATCACGCTCATGGCACAGGAAGGGCACCCGTACGTCGGCGTCCTTTACGGCCAACTAATGCTTACGAACGAGGGACCCCGCATCGTAGAGTTCAACGTGCGTTTCGGCGACCCCGAAGCGCAACTCATTTTGCCGCGTTTGCAGGCCGACCTGGTTGCCGTGTTTCAGGCGGCAGTGGACGGCCGGCTCCCGGAAGCCGACGTCACCTGGGATCCCGCCGCCACCTGCGGTGTGGTGGTCGCCTCCGGCGGTTACCCCGCCTCCTATACCACCGGCTACCCCATATCAGGATTGGATACCATCGATGACGACGTGCTGCTCTTCCATGCCGGCACCGCTTTAGCAAACGATACAGTCGTCACTGCCGGGGGCCGGGTGCTCATAACGGTAGGACAAGCCGCCAATGTGCCTAAAGCGCGTACACGCGCCTACGACAGCATTGAACGCATCACATTCGAGAATGCCTACTTCCGCAGGGATATCGCCGCCCGCGAGGTCTGACCGCGGAGCCAACGTATACCAGCCATGTCCACGTGATACGATGAACGATAGAAGACGCTTTGCTGCCCTCGCGGGCGGTCAGTTGTTTGCAGCAACAAATAGCTTGGTAAAGGGCGGTTAATTTGCACCGCTACCTGCGAATCTCAGGAAATTCCCAGCTTTCTCAAGCATGCTTAGGAGTAGTACTGATCTCTAGTTCGGCACAGAATTCGAGACAGCGCAAAGTGACACAAGAGCAATACACAACGATGTGTACGAGCGGCGGCGTGTGGGTGTCCTTCCGCGTATTGCCCACGCAGGGTGAGACGAGACTGATATTACCGCGAGATAACCCCGGCTGCTTGGAGGCAAGTCCGCAGTGACGCGACGAAAGCTGCTTTTTTTGGCACCCTTCGTGCCTGTAATTGTTGGTGCTTGTGGGCCTTTCTCATCGGATGATTCGGAGACGGAAGAATCCCTTGGGACATCAGCAATCGCCACGCCCGCCACGGCTCTTACGCTGCTCATGCCCGATGCCACTGGCGGCCAGACTGGTGAAATGGGAGCGGTGATCGAAGAAGCGACCTTCGCCGAACAGTATACTGTCAGACCGGTGGCGCTGCGGCCCACGGGCGGTCAGACGTACTCGGAAGCCGTCACCGCGCTGGTCGCGGCCGGTACCCGCCCCGATCTCGTTTGGATGGACCAGTTCGCGTTGCCTACTCTGGCGCAACAAGGCGTGACGCGCTCGCTGACCGACTATACTCGCCGTGATATTGATTTCTCTACTGATAACTTCTGGCCGCACATCCTAAGTAGCGGCGCCTACCGCGGTACGCTGCATGCTCTCCCTCTCGCGGCGTCGGTTTGTGCCCTGCTGTACAACCCGGCGCTTTTTTCTCAAACGAATACACCCCTGCCGGAGGATAACTGGAGCTGGCAGGACTTCTTAACGCTGGCTCAGTCGCTCAACGACGAAACTGCCACGCCGCGTGTCTGGGGCACTTTGCAAGCACCGTTAGTCCCGCCGTTCTTTGCCATGGCTTGGCAAGATGGCAGCACCCTCTTTCAAGACCGCAACTGGGACGTCACGCACCCTGGGGTCATCGATGCGTTACAGTTCCAAGCAAATTTGATCCTGCACAATGAGGTTGCGCCGCCCCTCAACGTCGTAGATTACCGCACGGACAATCTCACCATTAGCCTTACCGACAAGGCGCGGGACATGATGCTTTCCGGCCAGATCGCCATGGTGGGTGGTATGGTCAAGGCAGAAGTCTTCTGGCGCGGCGCCGGACGGGCTTCCCTTGAACTCGTCGAGGTTCCTCGCGGCAACGATGCGGCGACGTGGGGTATGACGGAGCACATGGCAGGCGTGGCGCAGGAGAGCAACCAACCGGATGCTGCTTACGAGGTGCTGAACCCACTCCTGCAAGCAGCCTCTCTGATCCTGAGCATGCCCGCCATACGCGTTAGCGTGGAGACGCTGCGTTCCGTTCACCAAACGCTTACGGTCAATGACTCGCTGGTACTCTTGGAAAGCATGGAGCAAAGTCAATACATCGACGCCGATGCGCCGGAATGGCTTGCGTTCCTCATCTTCGCCTCGCTCGTCTTTCCCGTGCTCACCGGCCAAGCCACCGCCCAGGAAGCCGCCGCCGACACCCACAACGCCATCCAAATGCAGATTCAGTCCGCGCAAGCCAGTCCGACCCCCTCGTCTTCGTAGTCCTGACTTTCTCCCTTGCGAAACCTAAGTGTAATCGCGATGTGCTCTGAAAGTAGCAGAGTGCTTGTAGTTACGGCTGTTAAGGAATCCAAGTTTCCAAGGTAAGTCGTTTCAAATTAGGGTAGCCTTGGCTTGGCCTCTCAAGCGCTCGACAGCATGTGGCTGGCACAGAATCAGCCAAGAGTTCTGAGGGGCGGCCCGTGCTTTCGTGATGAACGTCGGGTCGCCGTTGGTTGCTTTGCCTCGATTGTAATGCGATCCGCAACGGTTTAGTATAGTTGGCCTATGGACTGGTAGACGTTAGTGAATTGTAGTCCTTGAAATTAGCATGCCAGTTGACGAGTAGAAAATGGCTGTAGAGCTTGTAAGAACAATTATCCGGCTGGAGTTCGCAGAAGCCTTGCAGCCTTGGCTGGAAGTACGTGGGTTGTTCCGCGTAGCGAGCGGTAATGAGAACGCTGAACTAAAGGGCGAATCCATGTATTTTGAGAATGAGGAAAATAGGCAGCGCATCGGCTTCCAAATGCGCGGGTTCTCTTTCGAGCAGGAAGGAGACAGAACAAACGAAATGGTTGTACAGAATGCCCTGCAAGCATTCTCTGAGCTAAATGACGTATCTACTTTTCCAACGCTAGAGAGAGTGCGCATAGAATCTATATTCATAGAGCCCTATGAGCTTTCTTTCCGCGAACTCTGTTCGCACTTTCAGCGGACGTATCTCCAAGACACCGCCCTTATTGAGCACGCAACAGATCTTGGCTTAACAGTCGACCAGGACGAAGGTCATGTGATTAGAGACGTTCAGCTTGGTCCAATGGAACCTAAGGAACTGCAAACAAACTTCCTTCGCTGGGAGAGGGACTCGATACCAGATCTGTTTCTATTCATGGGTTTAGGGTTTCAGTGGAGTGTTGAGATGGAATACACCTCTCAGGAACTAGGAAGTGTCCTTGCGGACGCTCGTACGTGGCAAGAGTCCGCAATACAACTCGTCCAATCGGATCTCAGTAAAACTGCAGGTGGGTGATGTCTACAGATTTCAGCATAGCACTTGATAGAGAAGTTACCGATCAAAGCGGCGCACTAGTAAATGTCTTTTCTCCCAAGAATCCAGACACTGAAAAATTCCAGTGGTTAAGTGGGGCCCCGCAGAGAAGTGCTGTGCAAGAGAAGCCATCGGCCCATGAAGAACCATGGATTAAGGTTGCTCCGGACTTCTATGTGAAGAAATCCGAATACCAGCGGCGGTTTGCCGAGGTCGACCTTGATTACTACCGTCAGCGAATGACGCCGAAACTGTTTACGGCATTTGTACGGCACATGGGCGTAGTTCCCGGCACACCTGGACTCGACATCGTAGAACTTACCACGCCGCCGGACTTCTAGAATGCTCTTAAAGCAATGGCAGCCGGGCCATGCATTTCAAGTACCCGTTTACCTAGACGCTAACGTGCTTGTTGGCTACGCTGTAAGTAGCCACCACCTTTACAAGAGTTGTGATGGCGTCGTTGGAGAGTTGCTCATTGCTGGTGCGCCCATCCTTGTGTCCATGATCTCATTGCAGGAAGCGTGGTGGGGGATGTTCAGGGAATCTTACCGTACGCTCAATAGGCAAAAGCCCGGTTCTCGATTTTTAAGGAGCGCATTTCGCAGACACAGGGCAGCGGCCTTCGAAAAGCACGGCGACTGGATTGAAGGCGTCGCGCAAGCGATCCACGATTGGCAGGAAGCCGGTCATCCGGTAGATGTTATTCCGGATAGCAAAACCTTCGCTCCAGCGATGACCTCAGCGGCAATCCGCTACATGCGCGACCTTGATTTCACCCCTGATGATGCGCTTCACCTCGCCTTGGCAGAGGCGCACGCGGGAACATTTGTAACTGCTGACTCAGACTTCAAGCGAGCGGAGGGAGCGTCGCCTAGCAAGCTTGAAATTCTTCACCTTACTGGTACAGGAACCTAAACGGGCTACGCATGATCTCTCTCGAATACCGATAACGCCTTCAGTGTTGCTGTGCCTTCTCATCTGCGCACAATCCTATTCGACTTCGACTACACGCTGGCGGATTCTTCTACCGGCGTGATCGCCTGTACGAATTTCGCCTTGGAAGCGCTGGGCTTGCCCACCGCGCCGCCGGATGTCATTCGGCAGACCATCGGCCTTACGCTTGAAGACTCCTTCGCGCAGATTGTCGGCGCGAGCGTCCCGGCAGACCGGTTTCCGGCTGCCAGCAAAGCCTTCGACCGTCTCTTCATCCGGCAGGCGGACGCCGTCATGGCCGACCACACGGTGATATTTCCGTACGTGGCAGGAGCGGCTCACGCCCTGAAGCGAAGAGGTCTTGCGCTGGGCATCGTCTCCTCCAAGTTCCGCTACCGCATCGAGCACGTGTTGGAACGGGAGGACTTACGTGCGGACTTCGACGTGATTGTGGGGATAGAAGACGTGATTGCCTCCAAACCGGACCCCGAGGGCCTGTTCACGGCCATGTCGGCGCTGGGGGGCGTACCGGCGAACACCTGCTACGTGGGGGATAGCGTGACCGATGCCAAGACCGCACAGCGAGCTGGAACAGCATTCATCGCCGTGCTCTCCGGTGTCACCACACAGGCAGCATTTGACGCCCACGCCTGCCAGAGCGTCATTGCAAGCGTCGCCGAGCTACCGGACGTTATCACGTGCTAGTTAAACCCATTCATATTGTCACCAGAGATTTAGCTCTGCTCTCGGGCGTCGCCCTTCTGATGGTGCGAGAAGCTCGACAGGCACGCCCTGCCGCGCTTTAGCTGGGTTGTACCTGCCTTTTGTCTGGTCTGACCGGCTGTTGGCAACGGTGATTAGTCGTATTGGATGGTCTGCGCAAGCGGAATCAGCGAGTCAACAGAGCGGGACGGCATGCAGGCAATAGCGAATCCAGCTCTAGCACAGCCAGCCAGGAGCCGACCTAGAGCAAGCGGCGGCGGGTTTGCAAACGAATCTGCTGGGGATCGGCCGCGGGGTCGTCGGCAGGGCGCAACTCCAGAAAGATGCCGCCGGACTGTCCGATCACGGTGCCGGCAAGCTGCTGCGCCGCGTCATCTTCACCGGTCAGTTCCCAGATGACAACGGTATCGTCTATCTCCATCGGCACCGACTTCCTGCCGCCGGGCGGAATGCGATGCACCACCGTGTCACCGTTCACTGTGATACGCTGTGGAGAACTCCCCGTATTCGTATAGTCCAGACGATACACCGCCACCGGTTCTGCCGCTCCTTATTGCGCGTTGCGCGCGCCGCTCAATGGCATGTCTTCACTCCATGATACCAAGTCTCTCACAAAGCAACATAACTATGTTCCCAAAGCGCCGGAGTCTTTCACTTATCAATCTGGGTAGCGTTGGCGGCATCAAGGGCTCCCGCCGGACAACGGCGCAACCGGGCGTTAGCACGAGATACCCCGCTCGGATCTGGTAAGGATGCATTAGCTAATTCGTTGAAAGGTCTTGGTCTCCAGCAATTGACATGAGCCCTGTAGCTTTGGACATCGGCCCGGCAGCCGGAGCGGCGTGGACTGACCGTCGCAGTAGGGGCACGGCATGCCGTGCCCCTACGCGTGAGACTGTTTACTTCCGGCCAATTGCCTCCAGGTCGGCTTACCGCATAATTCCTCTGCGGTGGTCATTCTGTCACCGAATTTCCCGGCGCTTACAGAATGACGGCGTACAATCTACGCCTGCAGAAGAATTTCGTATATGACATTGTCTGCGCGAATCCGGAAAATGGGCAGCGCGGTTGCCAAAATACCTGAGTGTGCTGGATTCCAATTGAGGGGCGCTTTGAGAGAACAATGTAGCAATCCTCTTGCAGTGGTAAGTATAATGGGCGAAAAGGAACGCTCCTCGCTTTGCAGAGGGTGGTCGCGATGCCGACCCTAGTAACTCCACAACACTACGATTCAGCCCTGTCTACGGACCAGACGCCTGCCGTGCGGGCATTTGCCGCAGCGCTTGCAGAGGGAGAGCATTGGTATGGCGCGCTCCTAAGCGCCGTGCACCTCTGGAGTTGTGATGAGGAATGTTACGGCGGGCGCTACTTTCGCTTCATGATTGCCGGTGAAGCGCTTGACCTATTGCTCGTCATGGAACGCATTAGCTGGGACTGCCGGCATCTCCTGCCGCAAGAAGAACGCGATGCGCTCTTCTTCTATGCACGACCGCCCTATACCTATTCGGATACAGAGTTCGCGCACCTGCTGGGAGAAGAGAAGTACTGCTCGTACCTCAACTATTTTTATGGCGTAACCCTGGAAGAGGTGCTCCTGCACGCGGTGGAAGACGAGATACTAAAGGCCACGAACTACGGCCTTACGAGCGACCTGCGCGATCCGGTAAGCCCCTATACGCGCTTGTACGGCAAGAAGGAACATGAACTCCTGCAGGGATTTAGCGCAGAACGTGATCGTCCCGTGAATGGAGCCATTACGCTCACCGAGTGGAAAGAGTTTCTCTACTGGCTCTTCAAGCAGCGGGTTGCCACCTCCCTGCCGGAGCGCCTAGCCAGCGACACGCAGAAGGGTTTGGACACGCTGCGCATGCTGCGCGGCACATACCCGGCGGGACCTTTTGACACGCTGCGGGGGTACCGCGAGTAATGCGCCAACTGTTTTTGCTCCTCACGGCGCTCGTCCTGGCGCTGGTGCTCTGGGTGGAGTTCCGCACGCGCCTCTCACGCAGCCTCAAGATTGTGGCCTGGCTCATTCCCTCCATGCTTGTCATACGTCTTTTCTTCAACTGGTCGTGGGAGGACGCCATTTACCTGGGGCTCATAGTTGGAATTGGCGGTCTCGTTTGGCTGGCAGTTTGGTATGTCACGGGCCGTATTGTCCGCGATCAGACCGGGAAATAGCGCCATTTGAATTGACGCAACCGGCTCGTTGCCGAATAATAGATAGAGAAACCTCAAGGAGTATCCACCATGCCGCAAAGAATGTCTAAACGCGAAGAGCAAGAGCTGCGGCGGCTGCTCGACGGCATTGAAGTCTACGTGCCTGAAGAGAAGCAGCACATTCGCCGTACGCCGCTATCACTGCAGCGTGTGCTTTTTGCCATTTTCGACCGCTTCGGCTCTAGCGGCACGCTGCTGCTGCTGGGTTTCGGTGGTCTGGTCTTAGGCAATGTATTGCGTCTCACATTTCCGCTGGCGGCCCCACTGCTTGGTACCGCTGCTGCGTGCTGCTTTGGCGCCGCATTGTTCCTCGCCTTCCGTGGCAAGCGAAAAGGGCCGACAAAGATGTGGCGCGGTCGCGAAATGACCGACTCATCCCCAAGTATGCTCGAGCGCCTGCAACGCAGATTGCAATCGCGCCGACGCTTCTAGCTTGTCAACGAGCACGGCACAGTTTTTACAGCCAATAAAGACGTTGGCTAGATTTCGCCTCTCAGTCGCTTAAGGAGAACAACGATGTTTCAGCGGCTCCTCCCGATTCCTGCACACGCACTTAGCCTAATCGGCCGACACATGTCTTTGGGCCGCTGGGTCGGACTGCTTTGCCTGAGCGGAGTCTTCTTACTGACTGCGGCTACCAATCAGTCGCCGTGCACAGGACCTATTGACGCCGCAGATTGCGAGGCCCTTATATTTGGCGAGTTTGGTGACGTGCTGCGCGGCGAAGGCGGAGGAACCCTAAATTGGAGCATTGAGACTCCTATCAGCGAGTGGACCGGCGTCACGATAGACCCGGAAACAAAACGCGTCACTCGCATCGACCTCCGAAATCTGGACTTACGGGGAACCATTCCCGCCAGCCTGGGCCTCCTCACCGGCCTGGAGCGGTTATGGCTCTCCGGCAACCAGTTGACCGGTGACATTCCAACGGAGTTGGGCAACCTTTTCAATCTGGAGTGGATCGCACTGCGCGGCAACCAACTGACCGGCTGTGTCCCGGACGAATTCCACGACGTCCCGTATGGCGACGTAAGCCAGCTTGGCCTGCCGTATTGCGCTGAGAACGAACATGCGACGCTCTTGGAAATCAGAGACGCGCTCGTCGGCGATGGCACAGCCCTGAATTGGGCTGAAGACCTCGACGTCAGCGAATGGGACGGGGTTGGCATCAATTTCCTGAAGCGCGTGACCTTCTTAAGCCTTTCGGAACACGGTTTGCGCGGCATCCTGCCGGCGGAGTTGGGTAACCTCTCCCATTTGGCATCGCTCAATCTCTCGCGTAACCTCCTGAGCGGCGCGCTACCCGCAGCGTTGGGTCGTCTTACCAACTTAAGGACGCTGAATCTCTCACGCAACGGCCTGACCGGCGAGATACCGGTGGAACTCAGTTATCTCTCCAACCTGAGATCGCTTTCCCTCCATTACAACCGCTTGTCCGGCGAAATACCGGCGGAGTTCGGCAATCTTCATAACCTGAGCTCCCTGGTGCTCTCCTTCAACCAACTAAGCGGCGAGATTCCGGTAGAGCTGACCACCCTCCCCGAATTGTCGACATTGCACATCTCGTTCAACCGACTGACCGGCGCGATTCCGGCGGAGATTGGCAACCTCTCCAACCTGAGGACGCTGGTGCTCTGGAACAATCAGCTCACCGGTCCCATCCCGCCGGAGTTTGGCAATCTCACGGAACTGAGCAGCATAGACCTCGACAATAACTTCCTTTCCGGTGAGATACCGGTGGAGTTGGGCAACCTCACCGAACTGCAAGACTTGTGGCTGGACAATAACCGCCTGACCGGCGAAATTCCGGTGGAACTGGGCAACCTCGCCAACCTGTGGGCCCTGGGCCTCGCCGGCAACCAACTGACCGGTACCATCCCGGCTGAACTGGGCAACATCCCGTTCATTGCCTATTTGGTCCTCAGCGGGAACCAACTGACCGGCAGCATACCGCCCGAACTGGGTAACCTTGTTCATCTGCGAGACTTCAATCTCTCCGACAATCGACTCACGGGTGAGATACCCGTGGAAATAGCGAATCTTGCCTTTGTGCGGACCTTTAGACTCTCCAACAACAGGCTCTCGGGTCCGATACCGGTGGTGTTGGGCGATCTTCTCTACCTGGAGGAGTTGTCCCTGGCATCCAACCAACTGACGGGCAGTATACCGGCGAGCTTGAGTAACCCCGGCAAACTGGAGGTGTTAGACCTCAGCGATAACCAACTGAGCGGGGCAATACCGGCTTCATTGGGTAGTCTCTCGAGCCTGGGCGAATTTGACCTCTCCCATAACCACCTCACCGGCGAGATACCGGTGGAATTGGGCAACCTCGCCAACTTGACTATATTGGACTTGGGCCATAACCGACTGACGGGAACCATACCGATTGAGTTGAGCAAGCTTCGCAACTTGCAGTCGCTCGGCCTTTGGAACAACCAGCTTACCGGCAGCATTCCGGCTGAACTCGGCGATCTGGCGAACCTGCGGGCCATGGACATGCGTCACAATCAGCTCTCGGGCGAGCTTCCGGCAACGTTGGGTAATCTCTCCAATCTGCGTGAACTGGACATCGACGAGAACCAGTTTTCCGGCAGCATACCGCCGGAATTGGGCAACTTGATCAGCTTGCGCGAGTTGGACCTCAACGAGAACCAGCTTACGGGCAGCATTCCGGCCACCCTGGGCAATCTGACGAATCTGGAGTGGCTGGACCTGGATGAGAACCAGCTTACCGGCAGCATTCCGGCCGAACTCGGTAACCTCGTCAACCTGCAGACGTTAGACCTGGGCGAAAACCAGTTGAGCGGTAGTATTCCCGCCGCGCTGGGCAACCTCGCTACCCTGAGCAAGTTGGACCTCAGCGGGAACCAGCTTAGCGGGTGCATTCCGACTGCGCTGCGTAACGTCGAGTACAGCGACCTCGATCGACTCGATTTGGCGTTCTGCAGCAACTGAGCGGCATTGCTACGTTTTCACATAGCGATGCTTCCAAGGGCGGAGAAGAGGCGATCAGGCTGGCGGCATAGCCGCCAGCCTGAACACAGTTTCCGCAGGAGTTACTGAAGCGGCGTTACCGTCAATGCGCATCGGCATCCTGGGCGGCACCTTCGACCCAATCCACTGCGGTCACTTGATTGCGGCAGGGCATGCACGCACGGTGCAACAGCTTGACCGCGTGCTCTTTGTGCCGGCCAATCGTTCGCCGCTTAAGCCAGCCACGCAGGCCGCTACCGCGCACCGGGTAGCCATGGTACGCCTGGCCATTGCAGGCAATGCGGCCTTTGCGTTCTCCACAGTAGACATCGACCGTCCGCCACCCAGCTATGCCGTTGATACTATATCGACGTTCCAGCGCAAGTGGCCTGGAGCCGAGTTCGTCTTTCTCATCGGTGCCGACCAACTCGCGGAGTTACCGCAATGGCGCGCCCCCGAGCAACTCTTACAAGCAGTACCCATCGTCGCCCTCACCCGCCCTGGGGCAGCGCGCGCGGCCGCGGCCGGCCTGAAGGCACTTTCACCCGCGGCGCGCGCACGCATCACCGTGCAAGAGATTCCAGCGATAGACATCTCCGCAAGCGCGATTCGGCAGCGTGTTGCCTGCGGTGAAACAATCCGCCACCTCGCCCCGGACTCCGTAGTCGAATACATCGAGACGCACAAGCTCTACCGCCCCCCGAATGATGAGGACAAGACGTAACGGCAACGGCAGCAATCACTCTCCTTTCCCATGTGAGTGCCGTGCGGACAGCGTACAATAGGGGGGCAAGTGCGTCAGATTTCTCGCTGCAGTCGCAATGACGATGAGAGCCCGCGCCCACAATTGGACAAGCCTATCCTCTCACAAGGATAGTTGAAGAACCCGAAAAATGAGGGCCGCGGAGTCACCGAACACTAGGGGGGGTGTGCTATAATTATACCGATGGATGGCTTGGATAAAGCGAAGCTTGCAGTCGATATTATGGCCGAACACGGCGGTGCCGACATTGCGCTGCTGGATATTCGGCGTCAGACTGTTGTGGCCGATTTCTTCGTACTGTGTTCAGCGGATTCTACGCCGCAATTACGTGCGATAGTGGAGCACATCGAAGCAGAATTGAAGACGCGCGGCGAGTCGCCGCTTCGCAGCGAAGGCAAAGGTGACGGTGGCTGGGTTGTGCTCGATTACGGTGAAGTGATGGTGCACGTGTTCTCAAGCGATATGCGCGAGTACTACCGTCTTGAGCGCCTGTGGTCGCAAGCAACCACCATACTGCGTGTGCAGTGACCCGCGATCCCGCTACGCGCCGCGCTAATGGATAGAGCCAGCGGCTTGATGGCGACGTAAGCTACGGCGATAATGGGAAGAAACACCCCGCCTCATGGCTTTCTTCGCCGCAGCAAGGGGGAATGATACTGTGCTAGGCATGAAACTTGCGGAAGAAGACAACTTCGTTTGGGGTATCGCTCTCGGTGCTGTGTGCGGCTTGCTTCTCGGTTCAGTCATCGGTACGCTCCTCGGCCACGACAGTGTCTCGTACCTGCGTCGCATGACGCAACGCTTGCTCGGCCGCGACGAGGACGTGAATTTCGAAATCTTCGTGCAGTAGCGCACGTACCCAGTCCCTCTTCCTCTCCCTCAACCGCCGCCTGCCGTGAATCGGTTAGTTGCGGCGGCATCTCTTATGACAATAGCCATCAAAGAAAATGCTCCTTCTCTCCCTTCGGGATTTAAATACCACCCGGAGTTGGCGAGGGCTGCCACATCCTATGAGCTCAAGACTTCTCCGAGGCATAGGTGGTTTTACTTTCCCCATAGCTTCTCGCACCGATTGGTAACCAAGGTACTCGATCACTGGGACTTCCCGGCAGATGGAACCTTAGTTGACAACTTCGTTGGATCCGGAACAACGCTAGTAGCGGCCCGAGAACATGGCTTGTCCGCTGCGGGATTCGACCTATCGCCATTAGCGGTGACGGTAGCAAACACTAAAGTCGCCTCCTACGAGACAACGCAACTCAACCAAGAACTGCGGAGAATTCTCAGTAGTCGTTCAGTCGACGGTTCGCAAGTGCCGGAGCGCTTATCGAAAGCATTTACCAAACAGGAACTACAGGAAGTCTTCAGCCTGCTTCGGCCTATCAACGAATTGCAGGAGGCGACGCGGCACTTCTTTCTTGTAGCACTGCTATGGACGGCAAGAGCATTCAGTAGGGCTGTTCCAGATGGAGGGTGGTTCCGGTGGCAGGAGTGGCCAGACCGCAGTGGAGAAATTAGGCAGTCTTTTGAATCTAAGGTATCTTGCATGTTGGCAGATGTTGCCGCCCTGAATTGGCCCGACGACAAAGCGCCAGTCCGAGCCTGTATAGCGGACGCGCGAAAGCTGCCCTGTACATCTGAATCCGTAGATGGCTTCATCACATCGCCCCCGTATGCAAACCGCCATGATTATTCGCGTGTATTCCACATCGACTTACTCCTCTTAGGGCTTGCTGAGTCTCAAATAACCAAGCTGCGCCACGGTTCAATTCGTTCGAACGTAGAGGCTAAAGGCCCAAAATTGTACAAGCGTGGTCTCGAAAATCTCAGCATGACTGAATCACTCAAGATAGTTCTGGAAAGGTTGCCTTCTAACGCCGATGCCAGAATTAAGCCTTTGCTGGAGGGGTATTTCGAAGATATCTATCTGTCTCTGCTCGAAATGGGAAGAGTTTTGCGTTACGGTGGTCGAGCAGCCTACGTGGTTGGAAATGTACGCCATGCTGGAGTAATGGTGCCGGTGGATGAAATACTGGCCGATCTGGCAGTAAGAGCTGGATTGAGTTTTGAGGCGGCATGGGTCCTCAGACTTCGCGGAAACAGTGCTCAGCAAATGGGTCACTACGGTCGAGAGCCAGCTCGCGAGACTGTAGTACTTCTGTCGAAAGACTCATGATGATGAATCTGTGGATGAGATGGGTGAACTTCCGTGCCCTTCGAGACATCCTTCTACTGGTGAATTCAAATCCGGGACAGTTGCGAGCGACTGACCTTGTGCGGCTCACCTCGGAAGGAAAGATAATGATTGGCCGCAGAGGGCAAGATCTTGGTCCGTCCAGTCACTACCATCACCGAAGGACTCTGGAGCGACTCGGGCTATTGGTCAAGAAAGACCACCGCTACGCCCTCAATGAGCAGTTGATGGAAGCTAAGATACTCGCGACGCAGCAGTCTCTTGGGACGACGTTGGTCGATCAAGAGAAACAAGCCTTCTCAAACGTCATTCTGCGCAATCAAGATTGCCGCGATGTATTCTTCCAACATTTCGTAGAGTCCGACTTAGTGATCAAGGATGTCGATGATTTTATTGAGAACGCTATTCCGGTAGAGATGAGGGTTTTTCAAGGTCATGCAAGCCCCGACCAGAGTAGCGTTCAAGTGGCTCTCGAAAGCTTAGACGTACCAATACAACAGAAGCAAGTTGCCATAAGATCTTTCGGGGCACGAGAGTGGTCCATGCTATCTGGAATAAACGCCGTCCAAGCGATTCACTTTGGGCTCCGAGCATGGTGTGTGGATCAATTGAGCTTTCTGGATGGCATATATCGAGCTGACGGCGTGTATACTATCTATCCCAAGTGGATCACTCAGTCTTTAACCACCCATGAACTGGCACTGGAAATGCTCGACTCGCTTAACATTGAAAGTGAGTGGACGACTGTCCGAGTCGGTGACTTTGCACTGCAAATGGGAATCGAGCAGAGGGCATCCATTGAACAGACCAAAGGTGTTCTGGCGTCTTGGATGAAGCACTATCCAGACGTTGTGGCCGGAATTGCGACCAGCGAACGGTTCATAACAGGTGGCCTATCTGATGGTCAGCGAGGGCTAGTACTGAAAGGCTTCCTGTTAGAAGGCGGAGGCGCGTACGTGTCTCATCTTCGAATTCATCGAAACCTCCATCAAAGAATAAGGAGAAGCGTGGTACACACATGAATGAAACAAGCTCGGCATTTGAGAAGCTAGGCCTAAAATACAATCCATTTCCCCCAGCCACAACAGGTGTGGCTTTTGTCGACGACATTTCGATGCCCCAATCATGGGAACAGGAAATGACTCTACAGATGAATCGACTAGATGAATCTGAAGGGGACAAGGCTCTGGCTATCGTTGGGGGCTATGGTTCAGGCAAGACGTTCATGCTCAATTGGATCGCCCGTAGAAGCCTTCCGCCGCGCCGCGTTCATCCCTACTTCTTTGACAATCCAGGCGTCGCCTTCTACGACTTAGCGAATCGCCTCATGAGACAGATTGGCCGTTATGAGTTATCAAAGGCGATTTGGGAGATGTTTTTTAAGCCGAGCGACCGACAAGGCATGCAACTCTCCCTAATTGAGCTTCAGTTTCCTGAATGGCTAAAGTCCCTCAAAGACAGAGAATCCAGGAATACCGCTATACAAAGACTGTCGCGTGCATTACAAGAATCTGGCTTGGCCACAGATGAAGAGATTTCAAACAAATTTGCTCGCGTAGTCATCGAGACCCGCGAACGGCCATACTACGAATATCGGGATTTCGTCCCAAGAACCTCGAAGGCTCTTGTCGCAGAGCAAGAAGAAGCCAGTTATTTCAGCACTTTGGTACGAATACTGCTGCGAATACTCGAAGCACGGGGCATAGCGTTCCTGATTGATGAATTTGAGGATGTTGCACTGGGAAGACGCCTGAATAGGAAGCAAGTGTACGAGTACGTCGCTACCATAAGGAGGCTATTAGACACTGCGCGGGAAGAGAATCTCTGGGTTATTCTTTCGATGACTCCGGAGGGTCTCAACCAAACTACCAAGCTAAATCCATCACTGATGGAGCGTTTTTCGCAACAATATGAGATTCCGCCGTTGACCGAACAAGACGCACACCACATAATGCTTCAACGCCTCAAGAGAGCTCGAATTGTCGACAAGGACGACCTGAGTCCTTTTCCAGACGAGGTCTTATCCGAGCTGAGGCAAACTACCAAATCGAGTCCCAGAAGACTAATCAAGGTGCTTTGGCACTCCCTCGCTCTGGCTGGAGAAAAGAATGAAAACTCACCGATTTGTAACAATACCTTGAGACAGGCAGAAGAAGAACTATACCCAGGGAGTGTGGATGAATGACCTCAGCCAGCGCCTCTGATGCCGTTCTGAAAAGTGCCTTTCTCGACACGAATGCACTTCTCAACGTGTTTGACTTTTGGAAGGCATGCCATGCTGCAAATGTGCCACTAGACGCCGTAACAGATTGGGCGGCACTTAAGACCGCCCTGGGAAAGGAACATTGTTTTAGCTCCCAGATATCGGCAAGTGATGCACGTAATGTGAAGATGGGAATAGTTTGCTTTAAGAATCTGACGGGAAATAAGGGAAACTATCAGTACTACACTTCAAGTGTCTGTCGTTCAGAATTGCATCACGTTCTGCTGGACGCGCTCGCATCGGAACGCTTGGTGATACGAAAGATACCGCATCGACTGCGTGTCATCCGACCTCAGATACTCTATAGGAAGGCACTGGAAAGCAGTGACTATTCGGAATTGCAATGTGATCTCGATGGCTTCTTCGAGACGTTGCGTGTGGACTACGGTATAGACATCGTGGAAGCTGAGCAGAGCGCACCTGGTACAACCGTGTCGTTCGAGGACGTTTGGAATACTGCGCGGGAAGTTTGGTCACGGATACTCATTGATGTAATGGACTCTTACATCTATGCGGCCGCAGTGGAACTTCAGGCCGATTTCTTTGTTACATCGGACGGCAGCCTAATTGACGCTTTGGAACATCTCTGCAAACCCAGCGGAGAGTGGGTCCTTGTAACTAGATCCCTCAAGGGTGCCCTGGGTAAGCCGGAGTGTGCATCCCTACCTCTGCCCATTAAGCCTACTGGTCAGTTCTTGCCGCCATAGGTCAAATGGAGAAGCGGCAACAGCACCAATTCACTCCAGAGTACCGCAGTTCAGCCCCTATTGGGCGAGTTCCACCACGGTAGCGCCGTCGCCGCCTTCCCGTGCCGGGGCGGTGTGAAAACGGCGCACGATGGGGTGGCCGCGCAGCATCTCGTGCACGGCGGCGCGCAGAGCGCCGGTACCCTTGCCGTGGATGATGCGCACGCTCTTCAGGCCGGCGTGGAGCGCCTGATCGAGGTAGCGGTCCACGGTACCCATGCTCTCTTCCGCGCGATTGCCCCGGATATCGAGTTCAATCGGCACCATCGGCGCGGCCGGCGTAATATCCCGCTGCCTCGTTTCCAGTTCGGCGCTCCGCTCCTGAATCTCAACCAGTGAAATTTCATCGAGAGGCACGCGAGTCTTGATCTGGCCGAGTTGTAGCGCCACCAGCCCACGTGCATCCGGGGTCGCGACCACCTGTCCCGCCATCTCCCAGCCGCGCACCCGCACGGTATCGCCCACGGCGAGGGCGGGCGGTTCCCCCACTTGTCGTGTCGCCCGTTCCCGCGACCGCATCTCCCGCTGCCGCTCGCGGGCTTGCGTGGCAGCATGCTCTAGCAGCTTGCAGTTGGCTTGCATCGGCGCGGAAAAAACTTTCGCCTGACGGACCAACGCTTCGATCTGCTGCAGCAGTTCAGCCGCTTCCTGGGTCGCATGATTCCACGCCGCAGTCTTTTGGTCGGCTATTGCCTCCTCCATCTCCCGCACTCGCGCCGCCAGCGCGTCGCGCTGCGCTTCCACCGCGGTGCGGTCGTAGGCCAGGTGCTCCCGCTCCGCCTTGAGCTGCTCCGTCTCCTCCCGCAGGGAGACCAGCAACGCATCCACCGCCTGTTCGGTAGGGCTAAACCGTGCCTCCGCCTCCGCCGCGATCGCTGGGTTGAGACCCAGACGCCTGGCAATTTGCAGCGCATGGCTCGTGCCGGGCATGCCGATGGAGAGCACGTACGTCGGCGCCAGCCGTTCCACGTCAAATTCGACGCTGGCATTCTGCATGGACTCCTCCGCGTGCGCCAACGCCTTCACCGCCGAAAAGTGGCTGGTCGCCACCGTTGGCACGCGCTTATCGCGTAGAGTGAGGAGGATCGCCTGCGCCAACGCCGACCCTTCCTGGGGATCGGTGCCCGCGCCAAGCTCGTCGAATAGCACCAATGATCGCTCATCGGCTTCATCGAGTATGGGAATGATTTTGGTGAGGTGCGACGAGAAGGTGGAAAGACTCTGCTCGATGCTCTGCTCGTCGCCAATGTCGGCGTGCACCTGCCGGAACACCGCCAGACGCGAGCCTATCGCCACCGGCAAGTGCATTCCGCACTGCCCCATGAGCGTGAGCAAACCGACGGTCTTCAACGCCACGGTCTTGCCGCCGGTATTCGGACCCGTGATTACGAGTACGTAGAAGGCTTGCGCCCGCTCGCGATGGGGGTCCTGCCCCAAGTAGACGTCAATGGGGACAACCGTACCGGTGAGGAGCGGATGCTTGGCCTGCCGAAACGAGAAACGGTAACCGGCAACGACGGTTGGCTGTTCGGCGTCAATTTTATCGGCGTAGCGCGCTTTGGCAAGAATGATGTCGATTGCGGCCAAGGTGCCCACGTTTTCGTTGAGCTCCTGCTGGTATACGCCCACCTCAGCCGAAAGCGCGCGCAGAATGCGGTCTATTTCGCGTTTCTCTTCGCGCTGGACGCTGCGCCAGCGGTTGTTAATTTCCACCACGTCCAGCGGTTCCACAAATACGGTCGCGCCGCTGGCGGACTCATCATGCACGATGCCTTTCACGCGACCGCGAAACTCGGATTTCACCGGCAGGACATAGCGGTCCGACCGCAGCGTGACAATCGGGTCTTGCAGGTAGGTGAGATATTCCGGCGCGCGCACTAGGGCCTGCATGCGGTCGAGCAGTTGGTTATGCACCGCGCGCACGTCTAGGCGCAGCGAACGCAGCAGCGGACTGGCGCTATCCAGCACGTCGGCATCCTGTCCAATCGCCTGCTCGATGGCGCCCTGCAGGGGATCGCACCGCATGATCTCCCGCGCCAGCCGGCTGAGGTGCGGGAACGACTCTGCGCGCCGCACGAGCATCTCCCGCGTCATGCGCCCGCTTCGCACCGTGTCCGACACCTCCAGCAATGCCGCCGGGTCCAGCACGCCGCCCCGGGCGGCATAGTCTACGAGACCGCGTACGTCATGGGCCGGGCCGATAGTGAAGTTCGGATGCAGGCGCAACAAATCCCGCGCCTCGGCGGTCTCTGCCAAGAGACGCTCCACCGCTTCCGGCTCCGTCTCCGGCATAAGCTCTTCCGCCAGCGCCTTGCTGGCGGAAAAATGCGCATGCTCAACGAGCAGGGCACGAATCTTGGGAAATTCAAGAAGTTCGAGGGTCTTTTGATTCATGGGTTTAGTTGAACAGTTAGCTTCTAATCTCCGGTTTGCGCGAGAATCTACTGATTAATACGTCATTCCCGCGAAAGCGGGAATCCATCTTCTGGGCGACATTCCAACATATATCTGCTGCAAGGCCACCTCTTTAGTGTAGCCTGCTAAGGCAGTTGAGGGTAGTAAAATCGTCGGCACCTTGGGGGAACCACGAGGTGCCGACACACTATTGTTTAGACTCGCAGAAAGGAGCGCGATGTTCGCTTTTCAGACACTGGCGGCGTGATATGCTGGAGTGTGGAATCGTTTCCAGGCCACGCAGGACTTTGTGAGAATGCAGCTATTTTCAGAGAGATTGGGCTTGACGCCGAAGAGGGCGTTGCAGATAAGAACAATGGACGACGGTTTACGCAACCGCCTATGGAGTGTTGTGTTTGTACATTTGCTGCACAGGACAAACCAACGCATTCTCTTTGACCTACTTGATGAGATTTGGTGTAAACACTTTAGACGCCCGGTAGATGAACTCCCAAGCGACCTAGCCTACCTCGATGAGAACGACCAAATCCAAGCCGCTCCACTTGTGGTTGAAGTGTTGAAGCAAGAATTCCTAGATGGTACTTGGTACCAAGTTTATGACCTACTTGAATTCATCGCTCAGAATCATCCCACTTACGAAGATTAGGGTAGGGATCGCGAACCGGCAACAGTAACGAGATTTAAGAAAGAAATCAACCGTGTCTTGGAAGAGGAGTTTTCCGGCTATCGCTTTCTTGACAACATCATTGTCCCGCTTACCTCTCAAGACGAGCTTTCTGAGATTGAAGACGCTCTGTACGCTCCGTCTCCTGTTGCGACACACGTGCAGCGTGCATTGGAGATGCTCTCAGACAAAGAGCAACCGGATTACCGCAACTCCATCAAAGAGTCTGTCAGCGCAGTGGAGTCCATGGTTAACTTGATCTCTGGCGTACAAAATCCTAGCCTCCGTGCGGCATTGCCAAAGCTTGAGGAGAGACTAGGGCATAAGCTGCATGGCGCTAAGCGACAAGCACTGCTAAGCCTTTACGGCTGGGCAAGCCAGGAAGCTCGACATGGTCTGCTGGAAGAGTCGCATCTGACCCAAGAAGACGCCCGATTTGCGCTGATAGTCTGCTCCGCGTTCGTGAACTACCTCAGGGCAAAAGAGGCTAATGCTGGAATTTCGCTAGATTCTAGCACCAAAGCTACTGGCTCCAAGCCAACCATTGCCGGTGAAGTGTAGTTGGGCCGGCTGATCAAAGATGGCAAGCCCCTACCCTTTCCCACCCGCATCCGCCAGCAAATCATCCCGCAATTCCCGTTTCAGCACCTTGCCCATGGCGTTGCGGGGGAGTTCGTCCACGAAGTAGACCTCGCTCGGCACCTGGTAGTCCACGCTGCGTTCGCGGCAGAAGTCGCGGATATTGCGGGGCGTAGCCTCTTTGTCAGCAGCGGGGTCTTTCACCACCACAGCCACCACTTTTTCGCCGCGCAGGTCGTCGGGCAAGCCGAACACGGCGGATTCCTTTACGCCCGGACAATCGTTGAGCACGCGCTCGACCATGGGCGGATAGACGTTGAAGCCCTTGGTGATGATGAGGTCGACCTTTCTTCCGATAAGAGTCAAATACCCTTGGTGATTTAAAGTACCGAGGTCGCCGGTGGCAAAGTAGCCCTCGTGGGCAAACGCCTCGGCGGTGGCTTCCGGCCTGTTCAGGTAGTGAGTGAAGATAACCGGGCCTTTCACGTGCACCTCGCCCACCGCGTGCCCTTCCTTGGTCTTCGAGCCGTCCTCCACCATGGTCATTTCGACGCCCGCCAGCGGCAGTCCCACCGAGCCCTGCACGCTGGGACGATCGATGGGCAGGCTCGCGATCACGTGGCTCTCGGTCATGCCGTAACGATTAATGAGCGGATTCTTTAAAATACTCTCCAACTCCGGTAGCACCTCGGGACGAATTGGCGCGGAACCGCACGTAAAGAGCCGCACGTGCGACCATTGCTTGGCGTGCTCGCGAAATTCAGGGCGGTTCAAAAACTGGTAGTACATGGGCGGAATCGCCATGAAAACCGTGGCGCGGTCAATGAGGTCCAGGGTGCGCACCGGGTGAAATTGGTCCCCCATGAGCATGTGCGCGCCCGTGAGAAAATTCACGTGGCTGGCAAACGAAAGGCCGTGGATATGAAAGAACGGCAGCACGTTCACGAGCACGTCGTCCGGCGTGAACGCCCAGCAGTCAGCCAGCGAGCGCACGGCCGCGCCGAGATTGGCATGCGTGTGCACCACGCCCTTGGGCTGGCCGGTGGTGCCGGATGAGTAGAGCAGCAGCGCCCAATCGTCTGGCGTGGAAGCGGGCAGCGAGGCCGTGGGCTGCGGCGCCAGCGCCAGAAACTCGTCGGCAAGCAGCACGCCCCTGAGCGAATTCTCCTGATCCTCTACCAACGCCTGCAACACCGGCAGTTCGGCATCACCGCCCACCGCCAGCACTGAACCGCTGTCTGCAGCGTAGTAGCGCATCTCGCTGGGCGTGAATTTGAAGTTGAGCGGCAACGAGACGCCGCCCGCGCGAATCGCCCCCAGATGCGCCAGCAGCAACGCCCGCTTGTCCGCCGTGTAGAGAATCACCCGCTCGCCGGCGCGCAAGCCCTGCCGCTGCAAGTGCGCCGCCGCCGCGCGGGTCCGCGCATCCAACTCGGCATAGGTCCAGGTCTCGCCCCGATACGTCAGCGCCGACCGCTGTGCAAACTGCACAAACGCCGCTTCAAGCTGGTCGCGAAACGGTTGAAATCTGGTCACCTTAGTAGGATTAACTGCCACCAACGTCCTCTTATAGCAGGAGTTTGATATCGTTCAATCAATATTTCGTTTCTGCTTCTTGCGCCGTTGTTCCTCTTTTTTCTGTTCACGTTCTTCCGGAGTCATGTATTCCCATATGTTGTTACAGTTCAGAGCACCCATGAATTTGCCGGTCTTGCCGACACCTATGCGGTGCTTCTTCGCCATCTCAATCACTTCGTCGTCGGCGTCTGCATGAGGCATAGCAATCACTACGTAAGAACCGGCTCGGAGCTGTTTTGGACGTGCATAAAACTCCGCTAAGCCGTAACGGTAGGCGTCAGTCAGATGGACGATTACGTCACTCTCGGAGCCAGATAGCGTACGTCTAATCTTGAACAGATACTCATGCTGGTTCTCAATGAGAACACAATTGGTAACTAGGCTGTGCTCACCCATCCGATCAGTAAAGAAGCCAAGGTGCTCCGGTCGTAAGGCCTTGCCCATGGTGAAACCGCCTCTAAATTATGCTCTGGTGAACACCTGCTTTGATTAGAAATCTATCCAGGGCTTTATTCTCAGTGGAAAGGAATGTTTGCACGTGGAGCTTCAGACGGTAAAATTCCTCGAAGCTGCTCTCAATTTTCCTCAGCCTATCACGACAGATGCACACTTGACGTTCATTTGACGAATCGAACTGAATAATAATGTCGACATCGCGGGTCGGATATTGTGCAACAACCGATCCAAACGCATAGCACCTAGCGACTCCGTACCACCGATCATTGAGAGCGTTGCGGAGGAACGTCTTCATCTGATCATCCTTCGAGGCGGCGATCTCAGCGGTCATCTCTAGATGCGCGCTTGCGGATCGGTCTCGGCGCGCGACCTTGAAGACGTTCAAGGCCCAAAAGGGCACGAATACGACCACTACGCTTAAGAACCACACGATGGCCCTTATCAACCATGGCACGAAACCTGGGACAGTTTCAGATTCTGGAACAGGGAAGAAAACGGCAACTATGGTCGATATCCCTAAGCCCAGGATAACTAAAGCTACCGATGGGAAACTTAGCCCCAATTCTCGAACCGTCTCGTTTGCAGCCCTCCGCAATATGCTCATTACGGGTCCAGAATAGAATACCGGCCCCTTCTCAATCCACTCGCCGTTTTCCTGCTAGGTGCAGATGCATCTCCCTTATTCCGGCGTGGACCCAAGAGTGGCCATGCCCAGGAGCGAATGCCAATCCGATTTCTACACTTCTGGTGCTACGCTATTACCTTTTCACGTTCTTCCGGGGTTATCTGTTGCGGTGGCGCGTCGTAGCGGATTACCTGGTACCAGCCGGAGCCGAAGATCAAGCCATCGTGATTTATCACCCACGCGTGCTTGGTCTCCAGAAAGTTGCCTCTAGTCGGATTCTCGTAGACGTAGCTCACCCAGCCTCCCTGCTCGGTCGCGGCCAGCAACGCCGCGCCAAAGTCGTAGCCGTTCGCGTCAATTCCCAGCGGTTCTGTCACAGTCAAACCGACGTTTTCCGGGATGGCGGAATGTGCCAGCACAAGGCCCTCCTCATCGATGATGAAGAGGTACCACTCGCCGTCCATGCTCTCGGGAGAATTGTAAAAGGCGATGGTGGCGTCACGCCCGTCGGCGTCGTAGTGCCGTATTGCCTCCGCCACGAAGGCCTTGGTGTAGAGACCCGGCTCGGCTTCCCTGGAGATGGCGTCCAGACCGGGCGGTGACGGTATCGACGGCTGTGGCGGCTGGGATGGCTGCGCGGTCGGTACGGTGCTGCACGCGACAAGTGCGACCATCGCCACGATGACTGCGACACTTGTGACTATCCGACCGAACATCCGGCGACTCCTTTGTCCCGTTGCAGGCTGGATCACAAAATCCTGCCTTCATTCACTACAGTATAGCACCGCCAATAGAGTAACAATTGCGGCTCCCGGAGCCGCCCGCAGGGAAGCCTCCGGGGTGCCTAGCGGCCTCTCATACCTGCCCTTGTGCGGCGACCCGCAATCCTCCCACACCAATGCCATCGGCACGGGATGTCATTTGAGAAAAGACGATGTAGTCAGGCAGCCTACCGGCCCCGCTTTGGGATTGGCAGGAATAGCCCCCTTGATTCACCCTCTAGGAGACTACTGCGCTACTCGATCAAGCGGGCGGGATTGGACACTACTGACGAAGATTCACCCTCACCCCGGCCCTCTCCCTCAATGAGACCTTTACGATACCCCTTCCCCCTTGACGGGGGAAGGTCGGGATGGGGGTGAAAAGGGCTTCACGGCAAGGTTCCACTCACTTCCCACCTCCCCCTGGATTCCGGCTTTCGCCGGAATGACGGAGTTATTCAAAAGTCTCCTCTATGGAGAGGGGACTCTACAGCAATGAACCAGGTTGTGCAGCGATCGCTTAAGGCACGTCCAGCACGAAGGTGAATTGTGCCTCTTTGCCGTTCGCCGCATCGGCTAACGTCACGAGCAGTGCGGGATTGAAGATGCTGTCACCCTGGTTGCCGGACTCTGCCGGAAAGTAGAGCTGGGTAGTGAGGATTGGCTGGTTCGGCGCCTGCACGCGCACGTGAATGTGGCGGGTGCGGCCGGGATAGATGCCCGGCACGATGGTCTCCAGCACGAAGCGTCCCGCGTCGTCGGCAAACTGATGGCCGCGAAAGTTGTAGCCCTCGTTGTCGTAGACGCCCGCGTCGTCGGTGTGCCAGAAATCAAGGAGCGCGCCCGCAATGGGCGTACACTGCGTCGAGAGCACCTGACCCGATAGGAGCAAACGCGTACCGGCGATACCAGGCTCCAGCAAAGAGGTCCGCAACGGCGTGTTCGGCGTATAGAACGGCCCTGCCGTCTGCGGCGGTGTGGGATCATCGTCATCGTCACACGCCGGTGTGGCAGGTAACTGCGTTGCGGTAGCCGCTTGAGATGAATCCTGTTTCTGCTCCCCGGACTGCGCCGCCTGCGCCGGTGCAGCGGTCGGTTGGGCCACACCCGTCTCCTGCGAAACGGCTGCTTCTTGTTGATCTGTTCTCCGTCCCAGCGCGCCACAAGCCGCGAGCGCGGCTGCCAGCGGCACGAGCAGCGCCCTGCGCCAGATAAAGCGCCGCGAAAACCGCAATATCGTTCGCGTATTCACACGTAACCCTCCACACTTGCTCTGTTTGTCCCTCTATTCACTGTAAAACGAACGGAGGGTTCGTACCAGTCTTGGCCGGAACGTCATCGCTAAAATAGCTGTCCACACTCTCCCGATACAAAATTTCGTGGTTGTTCTGGATCTCAGCGAAGATGGATTTGCTAGACTCACAAACGAAGTGCAACACCATGCTAAGGTGTTGCCATGGGAACATACTATCGTCAACTTTCCATTGAAGAGCGGTGTGAACTGGCCCGGCTTCACACCGCGGGACAGTCGTACCGGCAAATTGCTGCAGCTCTGGATCGCGCGCCATCGACCATTATGCGGGAGGTGAAACGCAATGGGTCTCGTACGCAGGGCTACCAAGCGGGGTATGCCCACGAACAGGCGTGGGCGCGGCGCTGGGTTGGCGGCAAGTTGGAACGGGATGCTGCGTTGCGCAAGACCGTGCTGGAGTACTTGCAATGCGGCTGGTCGCCGGAGCAGGTGGCAGGACACATGGCGCGGGATGCCGGTGGACCGGTCATCTCCCACGAGACCATCTATCGTTTCATATACGGACAGGTGGCGCGCACCAAGGACTATAGTTGGCGGCACTACCTGCCGCGAGGCAAGACGAGACGGCGACCCCATCGGCGCAGTGGGCGCAGTCCGGCCTCCTTCATTGCCAAGCGCCGTCCACTGGCGGAACGTCCCCAGGCGGCGGCCGACCGCCAAACCCCCGGCCACTGGGAGGCTGACCTGATGCTCTTTGGGAGAGGCGGCCACGCGGTGCTCGCCCTGCACGAGCGCCACTCGCGCTTGCTCATCGCTGCGCGCCAGCCCGGCAAGGCGGCAGACCCCATCGCCAGCACCATGTACGATCTGCTCGCGGTCTTGCCTGAAGCGTGGCGACAGACCGTCACCTTCGACAACGGCACCGAGTTCGCGCGCCATTACCATCTCCATGACTTGGGCATCCAGACCTTCTTCTGCGATACCCACGCCCCCTGGCAGAAAGGAGGCATTGAGAACGCCATCGGACGCATGCGGCGCGTGCTGCCGCGCAAGACCGACCTGGCGGAGATGTCCGCAGAGCGCTTTGCGCAACTTATCCAAGCCTACAATCACACCCCGCGCAAGTGCCTTGACTATCAAACCCCAGCAGAAGTATTCCTCAAACAAACGTTGCACTTGAAATGTGAATCCACCTTCCCGCGTAAGCGGGAATGACAGCGGATTGTCAACATTGACTATACGAAGCGGGAATACTCTCGGCAAGGCGTTACCACACCCCACAGGGCGTCAATTCTCCCCACAAAACGTCAGTACTCCCCGCAAAGCGCGAATACTCGCCCTAGCGGTTCAAGGAACCGTTCGCCCTGAGCATGTCGAAGGGTGGGAGGGCGGTTCGTGTTTCGCAGTCTTCTCTAAATCAGACCTCCCTGTCCCAGTAGTCAACCGCATCCTCCTTGCGGAAGAGCTGGCGCACGCCGCGCATGTTTACCTTGTTGGAGTTGGGGTATTCACTCACGTCGCCCGGTACCACGTTGCTGAGGAGCAACATAATGCAGGGCTCCGTGCCGTCATTGATGTACTGGTGGTCGCCGTTGGGTCCGGGAGGAAAGGCGATGAAGTCGCCCTGGCGCAGGGCCACTTCGCCTCGCGATGTCCTCATGGTGCACGTACCCTCCAGCACCACGCCGAGTTCTTCCTCGAAGTAGTGGAAGTGGAGCGGAAACCCCTTCCTGCCCGGGTCCAGGCGGATCACCTGGTAGCCAAGGTGCCGCGCGCCGATCAGCGGATCGATGTTCTTGAACACGTAGCCATAGTCGCCCGGCGCCTGCCGTGTCTCCCACGCCATTTCGTCCAGGTTGATACGATTGATGTAGATGTCCGTGCGGGCCTCTAGCATTGCCAGCAATGCATCACGCGCGCCGCGACAGATCGAATGGCCGTCACCGAGCAGGAGCGCATCGAATTGCGGTATCGCCAGAAGTTTGCGGAGTTGCAGCCCCGCCTGCGCCGGGTCCGCTACCGCCGGTTCTGCGCCAAGCACCAGCGATCCCACGGGATGGCCCCAAACATAATCGCCGATGAAGGCCACGCTCCCGCCCCGCCACAGCAGCGCGATCTCGCCGGGACTTTTGCCGTGCGCCAGATGCAGCACCCGCAAATCGGGCACGATCTCCTCGCCGTCGGCTACGGTGCGGTCTACCGCGAGCGCAAAGAGCGGCGCATCGGCCTCGTGCGCCACGATCTGCGCGCCGGTGCGCTCCTGAAACGCCACCGCGTCCCGCTCGTGGTCGCGGTTGGTCAAGACAATGAGCGCCGCGCCGCCGAGCGCGTCCAATTGCGCCGCGTCACCGGCGCTCATGGGCACCGGATCGATAAGGATATTGCCCTCTGCCCGCACCCAGAGGTAGCCATTGAAGTCGAATTGCTTCTCCTCGTTGAATACCGACCACGTGTAGAGATCGTCGAACATCACCCGCTTCACTGCCGTAACTCCTTACTCACGCTAAGACTGCCAAAGTACATGGTATACTGAAACACCATCGAACTGAGCGCCCCTTAGATTGCACGGCTGGCAGTGATTTCACACTTATGTCCGGTCAGAAGTTAAGGGCCTAAGTATATGGGTACTCCGTCCATTCATGCTTCGACAGGCTCAGCACGAACGGACGGGTACGTCGCTTGTATCGACCGCAGCCGTTTGCCCTGAGCTTGTCGAAGGGCGTTGAGTTAAATGGTCCATAGTGTTTGGCGATCTTGACCAAGTCGGCGCTGCCACCTTCGCATGAACGGACTTCAGCAAACACCGGAAAACATGCTTATCCCCGCTAGCCTCCCGCCGCAAATCGCCGATGAAGACTCACTGGAAGAGCTGCTGTCGCGCCCCAGCCAGGCGCTGATTGACGATCTGCAGCGACTCGAGGGCGATATTCTCATTCTCGGTGTCGGCGGCAAAGTAGGCCCGACTCTGGCGCGTCTGGCTAAGCGCGCGGCTCCCAAAAAACGGATCGTCGGCGTGGCGCGGTTTAGCGATCCCACAGTACGCGCGCGCCTCGAGGCATGGGGCATCAAGACCATCGCGTGCGACCTCTTGGACCGCGCGGCGGTGGCCGTCCTGCCGCAGTTGCCCAACATTATCTTTATGGCGGGCAAGAAGTTCGGCACAGCGGAAGATCCGGCTTTCACTTGGGCTATGAACACGCATGTGCCGGCAATCGTGGCCGAGACCTTTACTCAATCCCGCATCGTGGCATTCTCCACGCTTTGCGTCTATCCCTACGCGCCGGTCGCAGAAGGAGGCTGGGATGAGTTGGTGGCGACGAAGCCGCCGGGCGAATACGCCAACTCTTGCGTCGGACGCGAGCGTATCTTCCAGTACTTCTCGCAGCAACACGGGACGCCGGGCCGCCTGCTCCGCCTCAATTACGCTATCGACATGCGCTACGGTGTGCTGTATGACGTGGCGCACCGGGTACTGGCCGGTGAACCGGTGCCACTGACGATGGGATACGTAAACGTCATCTGGCAGGGCGACGCCAGCGCTCAGGCATTGCGCGCGCTGCTGCACTGCACCACGCCCACATCTCCTTTGAATGTCGGCGGGGCTGAGACCACGAGTATTCGCGCCCTGGCGCACGCCTTCGGCCGGCGGTTCAATACGACACCACAGTTCGACGGCACGGAGTCGGAGACCGCCTGGATCAACAGCACGGCCCAAGCGCGGCAACTCTTCGGCCCACCCATCGTGCCTCCGGAGACGATGATCGATTGGACCGCCGACTGGATCGAGCGCGCCATGCCGACCTACGCGAAACCGACCCACTTTGAGGTCCGCGACGGTAAGTTCTAGGCGGCTCTCGTTGGAACTAACAGTAAACAGTTTCGACAAGACACAATGCTTGCTGTGAGATGTCCAATGGGCTGAGCGGCCCATCATGTGCCCGCTCAGAGGGTTTTGCAAACCCAAGACTATAAGCGAAGAACTCCCTCTCCCCAGTCTGTACAACAAGAGGGCCGGGGCGAGGGTGATCCATCTTTGTGCTTGGGCACAGGATGTAGGGGCACGACATGTCGTGCCCCTACGGGAGATACATTACTGAGGGAGTTCGTCTGAGCAATATGATACGCAGGAGCGCATCGGTAAGCTCTTTCGCGTAAGATAATTTGAAGAGGAGTTGCAGGTAGTCGGTGGATTCCGCGGCCCAGGCAGCAGTGAGCGACGGCACACCAAGACTAGCGCTAGCGACAAATTACACCGCGCAAACCAAGAACGGAGAACATCGATGGCAGACCAGAATCCCCCAAAACGAATCCTGGTGGTTGGCGGGCCAAACCTCAACCTCTTCGGGCGTCGCCAGCCGGAAATCTACGGCACGGTGACGCTGAATCAGATTCACCAACAGGTGACGAAGGAGGCCGAGAAGCTGGGCTTCGACGTGATCTGCTTTCAATCCAACCACGAAGGCGCGGTGCTCGACTTCCTGCACGAGAACATCGACAACGCCCAAGGCGCTTTGTTGAACCCGGCCGGCTTAACCCAGTACAGCCCCTCGCTCTTCGATGCGCTGAAGGCCATGCCGTTTCCCGTGATCGAGGTGCATCTCTCTAACCTGCACGCGCGGGAAGCCTGGCGCGGCCACTCCATCATCTCGGCAGCGGCACGCGGCGTGGTGCAGGGCTTTGGCTGGTACGGCTACATTGTAGCCCTGTACGGCCTGGTGGGCTTGATTAATGAGGTCCAGCCCGACGCGTGAACGACGCCCCGCTGTTCCAATCGTCACTCCCCGGTAGCGCAGGTTTGAAACCTGCGTCCGATGGCCGGAGCCTAGGAGGACACAGAAAAGATGGATTCGCTAGACTCACAAACGAAGTGCAACACCATGCTAAGGTGTTGCCATGGGAACATACTATCGTCAACTTTCCATTGAAGAGCGGTGTGAACTGGCCCGGCTTCACACCGCGGGACAGTCGTACCGGCAAATTGCTGCAGCTCTGGATCGCGCGCCATCGACCATTATGCGGGAGGTGAAACGCAATGGGTCTCGTACGCAGGGCTACCAAGCGGGGTATGCCCACGAACAGGCGTGGGCGCGGCGCTGGGTTGGCGGCAAGTTGGAACGGGATGCTGCGTTGCGCAAGACCGTGCTGGAGTACTTGCAATGCGGCTGGTCGCCGGAGCAGGTGGCAGGACACATGGCGCGGGATGCCGGTGGACCGGTCATCTCCCACGAGACCATCTATCGTTTCATATACGGACAGGTGGCGCGCACCAAGGACTATAGTTGGCGGCACTACCTGCCGCGAGGCAAGACGAGACGGCGACCCCATCGGCGCAGTGGGCGCAGTCCGGCCTCCTTCATTGCCAAGCGCCGTCCACTGGCGGAACGTCCCCAGGCGGCGGCCGACCGCCAAACCCCCGGCCACTGGGAGGCTGACCTGATGCTCTTTGGGAGAGGCGGCCACGCGGTGCTCGCCCTGCACGAGCGCCACTCGCGCTTGCTCATCGCTGCGCGCCAGCCCGGCAAGGCGGCAGACCCCATCGCCAGCACCATGTACGATCTGCTCGCGGTCTTGCCTGAAGCGTGGCGACAGACCGTCACCTTCGACAACGGCACCGAGTTCGCGCGCCATTACCATCTCCATGACTTGGGCATCCAGACCTTCTTCTGCGATACCCACGCCCCCTGGCAGAAAGGAGGCATTGAGAACGCCATCGGACGCATGCGGCGCGTGCTGCCGCGCAAGACCGACCTGGCGGAGATGTCCGCAGAGCGCTTTGCGCAACTTATCCAAGCCTACAATCACACCCCGCGCAAGTGCCTTGACTATCAAACCCCAGCAGAAGTATTCCTCAAACAAACGTTGCACTTGAAATGTGAATCCACCTTCCCGCTTTCGCGGGAATGACGGATATTGGCCCTTCTTTAAATGGCGGGGGACATGCCTCCGCGCTACGTTAAACTACGCATTGAGCGGTAGCCGGTCGGAGTTGCTAATCAGCGCATTTGGAACATGATCTCAATTAGATACCGCTCCGCCTATAATGCGGCATTCCCTACCGCCACACGGGGCCTTTCTCGAACATACCGGGCTGCTGCTGGGCGCCGTCTACGGAGACATTGGTGCCGTTGATCCAGCTTCCGGCGGGTGAAGCGACGAAGACAATCGCGCGCGCCACCTCCTCGGGTTTTCCCAAGCGGCCCAGCGGATACTCCTCGATCTCGAACTTCCCAAAACCTTCCGGGTCGTCCTGCCGGCGCTTTCCCCAGCCGCCGCCGGGAAAGAGAATCGAACCGGGACTAACGGTATTCACGCGGATATTGTCCGGCCCCAGTTCCATGGCCAGTGCGCCGCTCACGAAGACCTCAGCCGCCTTCGCCGCGCCGTACTGGCTGCCGGGCGCCGGTTTCAGACCCGAAATGGAAGAAATCGTCACGATGGAGCCACCGCCCCGCTGCCGCATGTGGGGCACGGCCGCCCGCGAGGTGCGCACGGCGTGAAAGAGGTTGAGGTCGAACGTATCGACCCACTCTTCGTCGGTAGAGCCCATCAGGCCTTTGCCCACAGAGCCGCCGACGTTATTGACGAGAATGTCAATGCCACCCAAGGCGTCGGCGCTCGCAGCGACGAACGACTCTACCGCCTCACGTTGCGTCACGTTCACGGCCATGCCGAAGGCGTTAACACCGTGCGCACGAATCTCCGCCAGTGTCTTTTCCAATGTCTCGCTGCCGCGCGCGCAGATAGCGACGGCGGCCCCTTCCTCCGCAAACTTGAGCGCCGTCGACCGGCCGATACCACGACTGCCACCAGTAACGACGGCGACTTTTCCAGCTAAACCAAGATCCATGGGTGTGTGGTCCTTTCTGCAATTGCTACGAGACCGCGCGGCATCCAAGGCGTCAATTCGCACACATCCTGCACCGTTTCAGATACGAGGCAGGAATTTGAAATCTCCCCGTCCCCCTGGACTCCGGCTTTCGCCGGAGTGACGGATTGGGCGCCTGCGTCCGTCTTGTTGGCTACCAGCCAGCGGGGGACAAGCCCCCGCGCGACGGCTTACCGTCCGTCATTCCCGCGCAAGCGGGAATCCATCTTCTCTGTGATCACCTAGACTCCGGCTTTCGCCGGAGTGACGGATTGGGCGCCTGTGTCCGCCTTGTTGGCTTCCAGCCAGCGGGGGACAAGCCCCCGCGCTACGGCTTACCGTCCGTCATTCTCGCGCAAGCGGGAATCCATCTTCTCCTAGTCTTACCGTTTTTGCCGGGTCAAGATTGCCGGGGACAAGCCCCTGATGTTGCCCGCTGCATTTTCCGCTAGGAGAGCCACCCTAGCCGATCCGCTCCAGCACGGCTGCGCCCATCTCTTGCGTGCCCACTGCGCGCTCACCGGCCGCGCCGCGCGCCAAGTCCAGGGTGCGGTATCCCGCCGCCAGCACGTCTTCCACGGCACTTTCGACTGCCGCCGCTTCCTGCTCCAAACCTAGAGAATGGCGCAAGAGCATGCCGACGGAGAGGATCGCCGCCAAGGGGTTCGCCTTGTCCTGGCCGACGATATCGGGCGCGGTGCCGTGTACGGGCTCGTAGAGGCCGCGCCGTCCCCGACCCAGGCTGGCGCTCGGCAGCATGCCCAGACTCCCCGCCAGCACCGAGGCTTCGTCGGAGAGAATATCGCCAAACATGTTCTCGGTCACCAGCACGTCGAAGCGCCGCGGCTCGTTTATCAGGTGCATGGCGCAGGCATCCACCAGGAGATGCTCGACCGTTACATCGGGGTATTCCTCCGCTACCTGCACGGCGATCTCGCGCCACAATCCGCTGCTTGCCAGCACGTTTGCCTTATCCACGGACGCCAGTTGCTTCCGCCGCTGCCGGGCGAGATCAAAGCCCAAGCGGATGATGCGCTCCATCTCGCCGCTCGTGTAGGTAAGCGTGTCTTTGACTCGAATGCCCTGCTTGTTGGCGGTCCGCCCGCGCGGACGGCCGAAATAGAGCCCGCCGGTGAGCTCCCGCAGTACCAGCAGATCGGTACCGTCCACGATCTCTCGCTTCAACGGCGAGGAGTCTACCAGCGCGGAGAACAGTTTCACCGGACGCAGGTTGGCGTAGAGGCGCAACTCCTTGCGCAAACGCAGCAGGCCGTACTCCGGCCGTGCTTCCGGCGGCCCTACGTCCCACTTGGGGCCGCCCACCGCGCCCACGAGGATGGCGTCGGCCTGCTTGCAAAGCGCAAGCGAGGCGTCCGGCAGGGGCGAGCCGGTCGCGTCGATGGCGTTGCCGCCGATACTCCCTTCGGTTATCTGAAAGGTGTGCCCGTTAGATGCCGCAACTTGCTGGAGCACCCGCGCGCCCCAGGCCACTACCTCTTTTCCGATCCCGTCACCGGGCAAAACCGCGATTTTCGCTCTCATGTACCTCTCCGCACTGTGCTTATTGCGGGACAACACACCCCGCGCTGCTTGCTTTACCAGCTATCAATGTCTGCCTATCTTCTCTGCTAAGTCGTTGGCTGATGCGGAGGACAAGCCCCCGCGCTACGGTTCACTGTAGTGACATTTCAAGACCAGTCCGTTATTCCCGCGCACGCGGGAATCCATCTTCACACCTGCCGCGCCGTCGTCGCTTGCGGTGGTCATACCTCAATGCGACCCCCATCAATTGCTGCGGAAGAGCAGGGGCTTGGGCCACAATCCCCGGCAGCGCAGGTTTGCAACCTGCGCCCACACGGTGGGAGACGATCCCATTCACAGTTCAACCGCGATAGCGGCTACAAACTTGGGAATCGCCCTCACCCCCGTATCAAGTACGGGGCAGGCTCTAGCCCTCTCCTCCGGGAGAGGGAATAACAATCGGTGTTGGATAGAAATGGAGCGTCACATCCACTTTGCGAAAGCCCCCAAAGGACCGGCCCCGCGCAATGTTACTCCGCTTTGCCGTTCCCCAGAACCTTCACCATCATGCCACGTTCCTCATAGTACCGAGCGCGCAGAAAGAACGCCAGAGCAGCCTGGTTACCCTCGGCAACGTTGGTGGCAAGCCTCATCATGCCCTGCTCCCGTGCCCATGCCTCTGCTTCCTGCAGCAACCGCATAGCGATGCCCTGGCGGCGGTAGGGCGCGGACACTGCCAACGCGCGGACGTGGGCGTACGGTAGCTGGGTAGGACTCCCGGTACGCACAGTGAGCGCAATCACACCAATCACAACCGCTTCCGGGCGCTGGCTGCCGTCCGCCACTGCCACGAGCCGCAGTGCATCCTTGACCGACGCGCCAACGGCATCTTTGGACGACATGCCGGAGCGCAATTCACGAACAATCGGGAGCGATGCCTCCACGATCGTGCGCTCAAGATCGCGGATGAGCGGCGCATCGTCTGCGCGTGCCGGGCGAATCGTCACTGCCGTCATGCGTGTGCGGGTCTCTTTCTGCGCGCTGGCAACGCGTTCCTCGCCACGCGAAGCTCCGCTATGCCATTACCCGAACCGAGATTCTTCTTATCCACTCCAATAGTATATGAACGCCAGCGCCGCATTCAGGCGCTGCCCATTCCTTGACGCCCTGCACGCGCAAGTCCATCATGATGATAGGCCTCTAACTAAGAGGTACAAGAGAAGCTCGACCCTCAATCTCGCGGAAGAATCCGCAGCGGAAATACCCCCTACCCTATGGCAGAAGACAAAACGCTTCGCATCATCCCCCTGGGCGGCTTAGGCGAAATCGCCAAGAACTGTATGGTGCTGGAATACGGCGACGATATCGTCCTCATCGACGCCGGTGTGATGTTTCCCGAAGACGACATGCTGGGCATCGACCTGGTAATTCCCGATATCTCCTATCTGGAAGACAAGCAGGATCGGCTCCGCGGCATCATCATTACGCACGGGCACGAAGACCACACCGGCTCGCTGCCCTACTTCCTGCGCAAGATCAATGCTCCCATCTATGGCACGCGGCTCACCCTCGGATTGGTGGAGGTCAAGCTCAAAGAGCACGGCCTGGAACAGCAGGTTAAGCTGCATGAGATCGCCCCCGGCGATCAGATTACTCTGGGACCCTTCCGCTTCGAGTTCTTCCACATGTGCCACAGCATTCCCGACGGCGTGGGCATGGCAATCTATACGCCCGTCGGCCTGGTGGTGCACTCCGGTGACTTCAAGTTCGACTACACGCCGGTAGACGGCGAGCTCTCCGATATCTGGCGGCTGGCGAAATACGCACAGGAAGGCGTGCGGCTGCTGCTTTCCGATAGCACCCGCGCCGACAGGCCCGGCTACACTCCGTCCGAACGTGTGATCTACGACTGCTTTGCCGAGGTTTTCTCGGAAGCGCCCGGCCGCATCATCGTGACCACGTTCGCTTCTCTGATTTCCCGCGTCCAACAGGTGGTAGATACCGCCCTCGAATTCGACCGTCACATCTGCGTGACCGGGCGCAACATGGTGCAGAACGTGAACATGGCGATGCAGCTAGGGTATTTGGACGTTCCGGCAAACATGCTCGTCCGCCCCGACCGCTTGCATGCGTACAAGAAGGAAGAAGTTGTCATTATCACCACGGGTAGCCAGGGCGAGCCAACCTCTGCCTTGGGCCGCATCGCGAACCGCGACCATCGCCAGATCAACGTAGAGACCGACGACACGGTCGTAATTTCCGCCAGCCCTATTCCGGGCAACGAGGCGCTCGTGGCAAAGACCATCGATAAGCTCTTTCGCCAAGGAGCCAACGTGCTCTACGACAAAGTGGCCAACGTCCACGTTTCCGGTCACGGCGCGCAGGAAGAGCTCAAGACTCTCATTAGCATCTTGCGTCCGGAAGCGTTCATTCCCATTCACGGCGGGTACCAGCACCTCATGCACCACGCGCGCTTGGCGGGCGAACTCGGGGTGGATACCGAGAATATAATAGTGGCGGAAGACGGCGACATCATCGAGTTGTCCGCAGACGAGATTCGCAAAGTAGACCGGGTGCAGGCCGGCTACGTGTTCGTTGACGGCTTGGGCGTGGGCGACGTAAGCCAAAGCGTCCTGCGCGACCGCCAGCACCTCTCCCAGGACGGTATCTTCATCGTAGTCGTAACCATTGACCGCGAAACCGGCCACGTGCTTTCCGGCCCCGATATCATTTCGCGCGGGTTCACGCAGGTGGGTCTGGAGATGCTGATTGAAAAAGCCCGGCAACGCCTATATAATAGTTTGGAGGCTGATCTTGGCCCCCGCGCCGAGATTCGCCAGGTTCAGGAACGTATTCGCGATGTAGTGTCAAAGTTCCTCTTCGCTGAGACCCGCCGCAGACCGATGATCCTCCCCGTGGTAACTGAAGTCTAATACGGGCGTTAGCCCGTCCGCCATTGGCCCGTCCGACATTCGACTGTCGCGCTATTCTCAATTGTCGATACGGGCCTACACCCATGCTGATTCTCATCTTTCGTCTCTCACCGTACCCGCCTTCTTCTGCACGCTATGAGGAGTCTACCAATGGCAACCCGTCGTAGCACCGCAAGTCAAAAGCCGTCTTCGCGTCAGTCCGGCCTGCCTCTTCCCTCGCTGCGCCTGCCCTCGCCGCTGCGGCGCGAAGTGTTTGGGGTAATGAGTATCGTCATCGGCTTGCTCTCGGTCATCGCGCTGCTCTCGCCCAGCGGCACGGTGAGCGGCTGGTGGAACGGCCTGCTCGTCGACCTCTTCGGCTGGATGGCGCCGCTGCCCGCGCTCGCCTTTATCGCGCTCGGCATTCAACTCATCCGCGACGGCATCACCCAGGAACGCTATGTCCGCTGGGAAACCCTGACCGCGCTGGCAGTGCTCGTGCTCGCTACCACGGCCTTTGCGCAGTCGGTAGCCGGTCGGCCGGAGATGGCAGAAGCGTATCCTGTCGGCGGCGCGATCGGCTTGCAAATCCTAGAGCCCCTCACGACCGCACTGGGGTTTGCGGGAGCAGTGATCGTCCTCTTTGCCATGATGCTTATAACGACAATCATCACCTATTCGATCTCTCTCGGCCGCATACGCAGCGTGTTGGGCGGATGCTGGATGTTGCTGCGGCTGGCGGGTAAGGGTGTGGCTGCGCTCTTCGGGGCGGCCAGCGGCGCGTACCGCTCCATTGGGGAGCGCGCGGCGGAGCCCGAGGAGGAAGAGACGCCGCAGCCGCGTACGCTCAACGTACGCGTCGCCACCAACGTCAACGCTACCAATGGCAGCGCAGCGCCTGCATTGTCCCCAATGGAGGCCATTGTACCGAGTCCGGCCGATGCCGCCGACTCCACAGAAACGCTAGACGATGAAGTGGACGCGGATTCTGAAATGGCTATGGGAATGGAAGCGGATGAGCCCAACGCGCCGCCGCGCTGGCAACTGCCCCCGCCTGAATTGCTCACACCCGCCAATCCCACGCACGATGCGGAAGAAGCAACCCAGGAGATCAAGCAGCGGGCGCTCATCATCGAGGAAGCATTGCGCAGTTTCAAGGTGGTGGCAGAAGTTGCCGAAGCCATCCGGGGCCCGGCCGTTACCCAATACCGCCTGACTCTCGGTCAGGGCATCAAGGTGAGCCGGGTGGTGAACCTCGCCAATGACCTGGCGCTCGCCCTCGCCGCGACGAGTGTGCGCATCGAAGCGCCGGTGCCCGGCTTCCCGTACGTCGGCATCGAGATTCCCAACCAGCACACCACCATCGTCACGATGCGGGAATTCATGACCGATCCCGCTTTCGCGGAGCACAAGGGCGAGCTGGCGCTGGCGCTGGGGCGCGACGTCGCCAACGACGTCCGGGTCACGGACCTCTCCTCTATGCCGCACCTGCTGATTGCCGGTGCCACAGGTTCGGGCAAGTCGGCGTGCGTGAACGCTATCATCTGCTCGCTGCTCATGCAGCACACGCCGGAGATGCTGCGCTTCCTGGTGGTCGACCCCAAAATGGTGGAGATGATCGGCTATAGCGACATTCCGCACCTACTGCGCCCTGTTATTACAGACCTGGACGAGGTGGTGCCGACGCTCATGTGGGCCGCCGACGAGATGACGCGGCGCTACAAAGTGCTGGCCCAGGAAGGCTTCCGCAACATTCAGACCTACAACACCGCCAAGCGCGAGGCCGGCGAAGAGCCCATGTACTACCTCGTCATTCTGATTGACGAGCTCGCCGACCTCATGATGACGGCTGCCGGTGACGTGGAGAAGTACCTCTGCCGCCTGGCGCAGATGGCGCGCGCCGTGGGCATCCACCTGGTGGTTTCGACACAGCGCCCGTCGGTGGACGTGCTTACCGGTCTCATCAAGGCCAACTTTCCCTGCCGCATCGCCTTTGCCGTCAGTTCACAGGCCGATTCGCGCACTATTCTCGATCGCGCGGGCGCGGAAAAGCTCATCGGCCAGGGCGACATGCTCTTCTCGCCGAAAGAAGCCACCCGCCTCACCCGCATTCAGGGCACCTTCCTCGCCGACGACGAGATTAACCGCATTGTGGCATTCTGGCGCGAGCAGGGAGCGCCGGAGTACATTCCGGAGAAGACCTTCGAAGAAGCCGTGGCCAACCATGCTGACAATAAGGACGACGATCTGGTGCGGCAGGCCATCCGGCTGGTCTCCCAATACGATAACGCTTCGGCATCCTTCCTCCAACGGCAGCTTGGCATCGGCGCCACCAAGGCAAACCGCATCCTGGATACCCTCGAGGAACGCGGTGTGGTCTCCCCACCGGAAGGCTTGGGCCGCGTGCGCCATGTGCTCGTTACCGCCGGCGACTTGCTGGAAGACGACGGCGACGACCCGCCCTTCGACTTGGACGACGAAGAAACCGCCGACGAGAAGGACGAGGAGTTCTCCCGCTTCCCGGTGTAGGAAGAATCTCTGCGCGAGCGGTGCGCAGGGAAGTATAATCTAGGTAGCATTCATTTTATTGGGCGTGCTTGATTGTCGGCACTTGATGAATTATCCCTGCCAAGGGCGTTTAGCAGTTCTTGGCTGCGGAACCTATGAGTGAGAATTTGGTGAAGTACTCACGCATTGCGGTGACAGGATTTGGGGCAGTGACCCCATTGGGGGCGAGCGTCGCGGAGTCGTGGGATAACCTCTGCGCGGGCGTTTCCGGCGCCGGTTACACTAAAAGCTTCGATATCACGGACTTTCCGGTAAAGATCTCTTGCGAAATCGATGGCTT
Source organism: Chloroflexota bacterium (assembly GCA_965216245.1). GTDB lineage: Bacteria > Chloroflexota > UBA11872 > VXOZ01 > VXOZ01 > VXOZ01. The sequence goes on along the minus strand of OZ244145.1, from coordinate 1,615,422 downwards.
TGATCCGAATGTGCTCTTCAAAGGCCTGCCGCGCCGCATCTATAACGACGCGCGCCGACAGGACCGGACACACCAGTATGCGTTGGCTGCCGCCCTGGAGGCAATTGAGGACGCCGGTTTGCCGCTGCCCTTGCCCGAAGAATTACAATTCCGCTGTGGCGTAGTGTCCGGTAATTGCCTTGGCGGTGCTCGCACAGTGGAGCTGGCCTCCCAGCGTACCGGCCGTGGCGAATTAGCGTCGTTCCTGCCCAGCGAGGTGCTGCGCATCATGCCCAACGCTGCTACCGCGCTCATCGCGGCGGCTTTTCGCGCGCGCGGCCCAAACTTCACGCCCTCCGTCGCCTGCGCCACCGGCACGATTGCCACCGGCGAGGCCATGTGGATGCTGCAAACCGAACGCGCCGACATTATGGTGGCCTGCGGTTCCGACGGCGTGATTGTGCCCACGATTACGGCGATTTTCGCGGCACGCGGTGGGCCCATCAGCCGCCGGAACGACGATCCCCAGCACGCCAGTCGCCCGGCCGACGTGGACCGAGACGGTTTCGTGATGGGTGAAGGGGGCGCTGCGTTGATTCTGGAGCGGGAAGCCGATGCCAAGGCCCGCGGCGCGCACATCCTTGCGTACATTGTTGGCTACGGCTGCACGAACGGCACCGGCGGACGCACAGAGCCGGACGGCGACGCTCAGGTGCAGACCATGAAGATCGCGTTGGAAATGGCAGGCCTGGCGGCTACAGACATCGATGCCATCAACCCGCACATGACCTCAACCGTGGTCGGCGATCGCGTTGAAGCGGCCGCCCTGAAAGAGATGTTTGGCGATAGGCCGTACGTATCGGCGACTAAGTCCAGCACCGGGCACATGCTCGCTGCCGCAGGCGCGTTCGAGGCGGTCGCCTGCGTTAAGATGCTGCAGGAGCAGAAGGTGCCCGCGGCTATCAATACCGAGAGCATCGACCCGGATTGCAAAGGCATCAACTACGTGCTCGGCGAAACTATCGACGCCCCCCTGCAATTCGTGCTCTCCAACTCCTTCGGCTTCGGCGACCACAACGCCACACTCATCTTCCAACGGGCAGACTGAGGGGCATGTAGAGACCACCTGTCATTTGCATGTTGCTCCTGATTGTCATTCCGAGCGAAGCGAGGAATCTAGAATGTCACGTTTAGTTGTCTACGCTGCTTCGCTCCCGATAATGGCAGAACTAGCAGCGCGACTTCTTCCCACCTTTCTCGTGACTCGAGCGCCAAGGCCGCCTAAGCTGGCCGGACTTCATGCTGCCAAGCAGATCACTGCGTCCCTCATGCCATTCCCCGCTCTATTCGACAACAAGCCCCACCAAGAATCATGAAGGTCGTTCAAGTTTCACCGGCGTTCTTTGGCGCCGACGGCGTGGTGGGAGGCGGTGAGCGCTACCCGCTGGAGCTGGCCAAAGCGCTGGCGGCGCTGACGCCGACCACGCTGATCTCTTTCGCGCGGCAGCCCCGGCGTTTCCGCGACGGCGAACTCGACGTGCGGCTCTATCGTCCATGGGGGTACGTGCGGGGCAAGGAGACCAATCCCTTTAGTCTCGCCTGGCTGCCGGCGCTCCTAAACGCCGACGTGGTACACGTGCACCAGTACCGTACTGCCGCCGCCAATCTCGGCATCGGTGTGGGACACCTCCTCGGCAAGCGCATCTACGTGACCGATGAGGGTGGCGGCGGGCATCACTGGGGCAACCGCCTGCGCTTAGGCCGTCGGGTTGATGCACATCTGGCGATTTCGCAGTTTGCGGCAACTACCTTGCCCGAGGTGGGCCAGGAGAAGATCGTCATTTATGGCGGCGTGGACACAAGCCGCTACGTGCCTGCCGAAACCACCGCGGCGAATCGGGTAGTCTCCGTGGGGCGTATTCTGCCGCACAAGGGGTTCGACGTGCTTTTGCAGGCCGCGCGCCCGCATTGGAACGTCCACGTCGTGGGTACCGTCTACCACGACGCCTATTTCGCCCATCTTCAGCAAATTGCGGCGGAACGGAACCTGGATATAACGTTCCACACAAGTGCCAACGACGCCAGTGTGCTCAGCCTCTACCAGAGTGCAGCCGTGGTAGCAACGCCCTCTGTGTATAAAGATATGTACGGCAAGGAACAACCCTACACCGAATTGCTCGGCCTCACCTCGCTGGAAGCAATGGCCTGCGGCGTCCCTGTGGTTGTCTCTAACGCGGGCAGCCTGCCTGAAATCGTGACTGCCGGGGAAACCGGCTACATCGTCCCTCCCGGCGACACGGCGGCATTGAGGGAGATGATCGACCGGCTTCTCGCCGACTCGGCGGAGCGCAACCGGCTCGGTGCGAACGCGCGCGCCGTCGTTGAGGAGCGCTTTACCTGGCACAAAACCGCACAACGTTGCATTGAAGTCTATTGTCGGTAAGTGAGCCGGTGGCTTCGTCTCGTAGCACGGCCTAAGTGCGGAGGCAGAGGGCGAAGCAGTCGGGATTGTGCGGAAAAGGCTGCGTGCGACACCACCAAGACCCCGTTGGCTGGGGCTGAAAGCCTCCCATCCTTGCCCGCAGACTCCATGCCGAGACCCCCGCCAGAGTTTTGCAGGAGTCTTTCAGGGAGCGGTACGGAGAGCGGGTGAATTTGGAAGGCATGACATCAATGGGCACATTAGGCACAAGGTCCAGTCACGAGGAAGACAGGTGCAGGTTGCAGTCCTGTCCCTGCGGGCAATCCGATCGGATAATCTGCCGTTGAATGGGCGTGGGCTATTGCGCCGAGACTACCTTAAGCCTTTTCCTACATCAGGTCAAGATGTCTCCGTAGTATCGATGCGATGCAATTCAAGAAAACGATACGCAGGCCGTGCGTACGACTCTCAGCACGGACTCTTGGCCGAAGCGCGTTTCGTATTCTTGTGAGATTTCGTCGGTCAGGCGCATCCCTTCCTCGCCGGGCGACGTTAGGATGATCAAGACCTTGGAGCGCTCGCGCAGGATGGCTCCGGCAGAGTCCCGCCACTGTCCCGCGCCGTCAACTACGGTCAACCCGTCGGGAAATCTGGGTGTAACCGTATCCGCCAGGAAGGCGGCCCACGCTTCGTCGCTTACCACCTCGCCGCCGGCTTTACTGCGCCCAAAGAAGAGCTGGTATTCGGCAAAGGAGTCGGTGCCTTCCGGACACGTTGAAACGGCATAGGCACCGCAGCCTGCCAGGATGAAGCCCGCGATCAATAAGACTAGAATAGTCGGCAATTGGCGCACCGGCATTCCTCCAATCGCTGAAATACTCGCTCAACTTGCATCCGCACGAAACATTCGACGCCGCGGCAAACGATGATTCCCTCGGATTCTTGTGGGACGGTGGTGCAATTCACGCGGGGCGTGCCCTACGCACGCGAACCACAAGAATGCGCCCATGGGCCGCGATTAGCGCTGTATGGCGTGTGTGCGGATACACAGCGCTCATTTTGGACAGTATACTGCACGCAGGCATGCCTAACATGGTCGGCAGCATGTTGATGGTATTAGGAAGGAAGGCTGCGCCTAAACCACCGGCCATCGCCGCGGTAACCGCTTGTGCATTGTCTGCAATCTCCCAAGGCAGTGCTCCGTGGAGACCTTCCACGTGATCGAGCATACGTTAACCGAGTGGAGCGAACGCACGAAGAGAGGAACGACTACGCTCATGTCACCCCAAACCAGTGAGAACACCGCAATGCCTGCAGCGCGAATCTTCGAGGATTCCAGTGCCTGGATCAGGGGCATCACCCGCGCCTGGCAGCTCTTGCCGCCGGTTGACATGGAGGCCGCGATCACGCCGAACGAGGTCGAGGCGGCCAGCGGCCACACCTTTGTCATAACGCTCACGGTGGGTGCCGGACTCCTCCTGCCCGCAGGCGCCCACATCACCGTCGAAGTGCCGGAATGCTGGGATTGCCACCTGGGCAACTGCTTTCGCCGGGGCGTTCACACCCTCGGCAACCGTGACCAAGTCCGCGCGGGCTACGGCGCATACGTGGACGTCGAGTGTTCGAACCCCGCTGTGCAACTCGCCCACGCCGCTTCCTGGGGCCGCCATCTGGACCTCTTGGACATTGCGGTGCAGGCCGGGACGCTGCAACCGGGAGACGAGGTGCGCGTAATCATCGGGCCGCCTGACGGCAATCTCTTGCAGGCGCAGAAATTCGCTCAAACGGCCGTCTTTAGTATCGGCGTAGATGCGGACGGCAGCGGGGAGTACCGCCAGATTGCTGCTTTCCCCACAGTGAACGTGGTGGGCGCGCAAGAAGCCGACCGTTTTCGCGTCTTTGCTCCTGCCGTGGTGCAGCCGGGCGAGGCGTTTAACGTGCGCGTGCTGCCGGTAGATATCTACAGCTTCAACCCCGCTACAAACTACGCCGGTGAGGCGCAAGTGTTTGCTTCGGACGGATTAGAAAGTGCGGAACGCCTACGGTTCGATGGTACCGGTGAACAACCCGCCGGTGAGTGTCTGACGGCCGCCGCCAAAACCAGCGGTGTGCACGCGCTCAGCGTCTTCGATCCCAAGACGGGGATCTCGGGTAAGAGCAATCCGATAGGCGTCGGCTTTCTGCCTGATCGGGGTATCTACTTTGGCGAGATGCACAGTCAGATGTGGCTGAGCATGGGCACGGGCACCACGGCGGAGTTCTTTGCGTGGGGCCGCGACGCGGCCGGCCTCGACTTCTGCGCGCCTGCGAATCACTACAACTGGCGTTTTGAGGTCACGCCGGAGATTTGGCAGGATCTCCAGGACGACTGCAACCGCTTCAACGCGCCCGGTAGCTTTGTCACTCTGGTCAGCTTCGAATGGGGCGGCAGCGGCGGCAGCGGACACAAGAATATCTACTACCGAGGCGATAGCGGTCCGTTCCACTACTGGTACCGGGGCCAGCACCGGAATCCCACGGCGCTCTGGCAAGACATGGCCGACAAAGGTCTGGAGGCGCTCACCGTGCCCCACCACCCCAAGGCCGCCGGCGGTGTGGACTGGAGTTTTCGCAACGACCGCTACCAGCGCTTGGTGGAGATTTGCTCCAAGTGGGATATTGCGGAAGAGGCCGGACCGCTCAGCGTGCAAGCGGCGCTGGCGATGGGGCACCGTCTGGGGTTCGTCGGCGGCACCGACAGCCACTACGGCCTGGCCAACCAGGGCAGTTACCACGTGAACGACGGCAACGGCCTGGCCTGCGTGGTGGCGCCGGAACTGACGCGGGAGGCTATCTGGCAGGCGCTCTACGACCGCCGCTGCTACGCCACCACCGGCGACCGCATCCTGCTCGACTTCACCATCGACGGCAAGCCGATGGGCAGCGACAATCCCGCAGACCTGCGTAGCGCAGGGCCGCGGCAGGTGCGGATGCGCGCGGCGGGCACGGCGCCTTTCTCACGCGTCGAAGTAATACGCAACAATCAGGTGGTCTTCAGCGCAGACCCGCAGCACGACGAGTGGGAAGCCGAATGGACCGACACCACCAACCTGGCCTCCGTCGCATTCGCGCCCACGTTCCCCGACGACCGGCCGTTCGTCTACTACTACCTGCGTATCTTCCAAGCCAACCGCCAACGCGCGTGGAGCAGCCCGATCTGGTTCACGCAAGCGGAGTGAGACCTATAGCAGCCTTGATATTGATGTGCCTTGAGCCAATCCAAAGAGTTGTAGTGGACACGAAGCGGCTGTACAGACATCTCCTCAGGGAGAATGGACTACCAAGAATCCTCCCGGCAGGTTCTTCTCCTATTCAGGCGTGCGCTGTAGTGCTTCTTCCACACGGCGGAGGGATTGTTGGGTCGTGCGCAGTTCCTGGAGAAGCTCTTCCCTGGAGGTGGGCACTTCCAGCGCTTGCAGGCGTTCTCGCTTGGCTTCGTCCATGGTACTTACAACAACGGCAATGAACAGATTGGCTCCGATAAACGTGGTGACAATGACAAAGCTAACGAAATAGACCCAGGCTAGCGGTTCTGCCTCGAGAGCGGTTTGCATGATTTCGGACCAGCCGTCCAGCGTTACCACCTGGAATAGCGATAAGATGGCTTTACCCAGTGTCCCCCAATGTTCTGGGTCGTGCTCTTTGAGGAAACTGTGCCCGTAAATGCCATACAGATAAATCATAACGCATAGCAAGATCAGGATGTGCACCATGTCCGGTATGGAGCGAAACATCGTCGTCAGGATTAAGCGCATCGCCTTGATGGTCGTTAAGCCCTGGAGAAGCCGCAGCAGGCGCACGACGACGACGAGTATCGCGAAGTCGGCGGCAAACTCAAAGACTGCAATACCGCCTATGATCGAAGTGATTACCAGAAAATCAAAGACGTTCCAGGGTTCTCTAAAATACCGGTCTACCCGCGGCGCGACCGCAAGCAGCTTGAGCAACACTTCCAGCACGAGCACAAACAGCATAAGAAGCACGAACAACGCAATCAAGACCTCGAACCGCTCAACCATTACGTCAGAAGTAGCCACCCCGTGCAGAATGAAAGTGCCGACAATGAGCACAGCTAGGAAGTAATCGAACATCCGTGCGTGTACGATGCGGTGCGCTAACCTTCGCATGCCTTCGTTCCTCCTCGTGGCAAGATAAACGCTGTCGGGCTAGTAGCTTGTTACCATTATAATGATGGCTACACCGATTTCATTTTGATGGGTGCGTCTTAGCAATAGAAGCGCCGGTCGGCTCGTTCGAGGAAGTCCACCAGGGTCACCATTGGTGTGGTGAGGAGCGTCAGGTCAACGCAAGATAAAGTAACGAGAGCGCATGGTATGAGTCGACGAGCGTTGCGCAAGCAGCTTATCGCGGCAATCGAGCTGGGGGACATGACCCGGGTCGCCGAGATAGCCGCTGCTGACCCCGGCATCGTCAACGCGGCGAATTCCCACGGTCACGTCCCACTCGGCGCCGCGATTGGCACCGGCTGCCTTGAGCGCGTCAAGCTGCTGGTTGCCCACGGCGCGGATCCGCGCTACAGCTACCACGGACGGAGCCATTTGGATGCGGCGGCTTACGCCGGTCACGTGGGGATATTTCGCTATCTCGTTTCGTTCGGCATGCAACCGACCGTACACAATGCCGCAGCCATTGGCGACATTCTCCTGCTGGAGCGGATGCTAGCGGTAAGTCCGGCCTTGCGCGGGCCCACGGCGGCGGGAGGCCGCTGGCGCATTACGCCGCTGCACGCGGCGGTAATTGCGGGCAACGGCAAATCCGTCGCCTTTCTGCTGGCAAGAGACGTTGCTATTGATGCGGAGAACCATAACGGCCACACTGCATTGGCGCTGACCGCAGAGTATCCTCGAAAGGAAGTCCGCGTACCTATTGCCAAACTGCTGCTGGCTCATGGTGCGAACGTCAATGCTGCCGCGGGGCATCATGGCGGTACTGTGCTCCACCGGGCCGTAATACACGGCGACATCGCATTGACGGGATTGCTGCTGGAACATGGTGCTGATCCGGACCGTCAGGATTGGTCGGGCAAGACGCCCCTTCATCATGCGGTGACAAAGAATCGCAAGCTCGTCGAGTTACTGCTGGCGCATGCGCCAAATCTTGCGGTGGAATCCCGCGACGGAGAAACCCCCTTGGAGTATGCCCGGCGAGAAACAGGCGGTCGTGCGCCTGCTTGAAGATTGGCAGTAAGTGCGCTGCGCCTCTGCGGATTACGCTTCCTTGGCTGGAACGTGCTAACAGTCTCAGATACAGCCTGCAATTGCTTTGAAAGGGGGCGGCATCCTTGTCCGTCATTCCCGCGAAAGCGGGAATCCATCCGTCCGACGGAGGGTGCCCGTCGTCCCAAGGGGAACAAGGCCTAGCGTTACTCGTGCTGTACGAGTAGATAGAGCTGGGCAAGATCGGCGTGCGGGCCGCATTCGATTAGAATAGATCCGTCACTTTGACGCAGGTCGGAGTCTAGGGCACGCAGAGAAGATAGATTCCCGCTTTCGCGGGAATGACGGCTACGGTTTCGCCATTCGCTGAGGAAGAAACCCCCGTGCTGCAGCCTACCGGAGATTCGCATGGACGCCGAGAGATAGAGTCGAGAGAACGCGTTCTGGAATCCTCTACCAAGCAAGATCATCATCTGCTAAAGCATGGGCTTTCTGCTTTCGCCCCGAGGGAGGGTATGGTAAAATGCTCATAGTTCTTCAGACACTATTCCGCTTTGACTGATTCCCACTACCCTTGGAGTGCAGATTGGCGTGGAGATTTCCTGGTACGGCAACGGATGTTTCCGCTTGCGCAGCCAGCTTGGGACGGTAATTACCGACCCATACCCGCCCACCCCCGCACTTCGTTTGCCAAAGCTCAACGCCACGGTAGTCACCACAAGCGATCCGACTCTCTGCGACGAATCAGTCGTTACGCGTGATGACCATAATCTGCTCGTAACCGGCGCGGGCGAGTATGAAATCGGCGGTATCTTCGTCCAAGGTGTGCCCATGCACAGCCGCGGGCAACCCCCGGTGACGGCCTTTGTTTTCGAAATGGAAGGATTGGCAGTCTGCCATCTTGGACTGCCGTGGCAGGTGCCCTCCGCCGCCCAAATCGAGAATTTAGGCAGTATCGACGTACTGCTCTTGCCCGTAGGAGGACCGGGTCGCATCGGCGTGCAAGCGGTATCGGACCTGGCAAGCGAGCTCGAACCGAAAGTGCTGATACCCATGTACTACAGCATGCCGGACGCGCCCGATGACTGCTTCTACACCTTGGATCGATTGGCGCATGAGCTTGGCACCAAACTCCCGGAACCTGAAACAACATTCAACACACGGCGGAGAGGTGGCATCGGCCAGAATACGTTCGCTGTCCTAGAATGCCGGGCGCAGAGCCGCGAGAACGTCTCTCAAAAGTGAGTGGTTAGATGTCAGATTCAAGGCGCATTGTCAAGCACATATTTGTTACCGGCGGGGTTGTTTCCTCTGTCGGCAAAGGAGTGACGGTGGCCGCAATCGGGCGGCTGCTCAAGAGCCGGGGAATCCGCGTCTCCATTCAAAAGCTCGACCCCTACTTCAACGTAGACCCCGGCACCATGAGTCCCTACCAGCACGGCGAGGTGTTTGTAACGGAAGACGGCGCGGAGACGGACCTGGATCTCGGCCACTATGAGCGCTTCATCGACGAGCACCTCACGCGCGAGAGCAACGTGACTTCAGGCCAGGTGTTCGAGCACGTGATTGAGAAAGAGCGGCGCGGCGACTACCTGGGCGGCACGGTGCAGATGATCCCCCACGTTACGGATGAGATTCGCGAGCGCATCCTGCGTGTGGGAGAGACAACCAATGCAGACGTGGTGATCGTTGAGGTGGGCGGCACGGTCGGTGACATCGAGGGCTTGCCCTTTATCGAGAGCATTCGTCAGTTGCGGCGTAACCTTGGGCGAGAGAATGTCTTTTACATCCACGTGACGCTGCTCCCATACATTGGGTCGACCGGCGAGCTAAAGACGAAACCCACGCAGCACAGCGTTCATGAATTGCGCCGGCTTGGCATCCAGCCGGAGATGATCATCTGTCGCTCCGACTTTGAAATGCCGCCGGAGCTGCGGGAGAAGATCGCGCTTTTCTGCGACGTGGACGAACCGGCCGTAATCCCCCTGGTCACCTTTGCTTCTATCTACGAAGTGCCGATGTACCTGGAAAACATCGGTCTTGGCAATTTGCTGGTGCAAGCACTCCACTTGCCGGACCGGCAGCCGGACCTAGCCGTCTGGGAAGAGATTGTGGAGCAGGTCACGTATAGCCATGCGCCGCTGGAGATTGCCATCGTCGGCAAGTATACGCAGTTACCGGACGCCTACCTGAGCGTGACTGAGTCGCTGCGGCATGCCTGTGCAGCCAATGAGGTTAGCCTTAACCTCAAGTGGGTGAATGCCGAGGACGTGGAAGCCGATGGGCCTGAGGCGCATCTCGCCGACGTGCGCGGCATTGTGGTGCCGGGCGGCTTCGGCCCGCGTGGGATCGAAGGTAAGATTGCAGCGGCGCGCTTTGCGCGTGAGAATGACATTCCCTACCTTGGGCTTTGTCTGGGTTTGCAGGTTGCCGTCATCGAGTTTGCGCGCGTCGTGCTGGGCGAGCAGGCCAACAGCACCGAATTCGATCCACAGACGCCCATACCGGTGATCGACCAAATGGAAAGTCAGCGGGGAGTAACGAACAAAGGCGGCACCATGCGGCTGGGCGCGTACCCGTGCGCGCTTGAGCCGGGCACGATTGCTGCCGAGGCTTATGGGAAGTCTCTCGTGCACGAGCGGCACCGCCATCGCTGGGAGGTCAACGATCGCTACAAGCACGTGCTGGCGGCCCATGGCTTCCGGGTGAGCGGCGTCTGGCCGGAGGGCGGCTTGGCGGAGATCATGGAGCGCACCGACCATCCGTTCTTCTTGGGCAGCCAGTTCCATCCGGAATTCAAGTCGCGCCCCAATCGCCCCCACCCGCTCTTTGTGAAGTTTGTGCAGGCCGGCAAGCAGGTCCACCTGGAAGGCGACCAGGAATCACTGCCCATCGACGCGAGCAATGAGGTGCTCTCTTCACCACCGGTGTTCGACCCGGCAGACGAGGAGATCTCGGTGCCGAGCGGGCGATTGCCGTAAGCGTGCAGATGGCGTCTCCGGTGTCCCAAGAGTGGAGATCGGATCGGCTGGGTTGCTGATTCATGTCATTCCGAGTGCAGCGAGGAATCTAGAATCCTGTGTACGCGCGAATCTTGGTAGTTCCGCATCCTAGAGCGAAAAAAAGAGTGTAGTGCGGGTGCTTACCCCCGCAGGCGGGTGCTTACCCCCGTATCATGTAAACACTCCTTACGCATCTGCAGTAAATTCCTAGAGAGTGTGTAACGATGAATGAACTTGGCGTAGCAGTAATTGGTTTCGGCGTGGGGCGCAGCCACTTGCGCGCGTATCAGGAGATACCCGGCGTGCGGCTTGTCATTCTTTGCGATACCGATGAGGAACGCTTGGCGCTGGCGCGGCAGGAGTTTGACGGCATTGCCACGACCCACGACGTGGAGGAAGCTGTGAGCCGCGACGACGTGCACGTGGTCTCCGTGTGCACGCCGGACCACTTGCACTACGAGCACTGTCTCGCCGCCATCGCCCACGGCAAGCACATCCTGTGCGAGAAGCCGATGACTACCAGCGAGGCCCACGCGTGGGACTTGGTGCAGCGGGTGCAGGCGGCCGACGTGCGGTTTGCCGTGGGCAACGTGAACCGCTTTGTGCCGCAGTTCGCGGCTTTGCACCAGTTTGCGCAAGAGGGGCGGCTGGGCGACCTCTTCTTCGTCGAAAGCGACTACATCCACGACATGCGCCGGGTCTACCGGCGCACGCCCTGGCGGATCGGCCCGGTGAATCCCCAGAACGCGTGGTTCGGCGGCGGCGTGCACCCGATGGACCTCGTTCGCTGGGTGGCAGGCGACGTGGCGGAGATCACGCTCTATGCCAATAAGTCCGCCAGCGCACCGGAGTTTCCGCTGCCAGATACCTACATCAGCATCCTCAAGTTCCAAAACGGCTGCCTGGGTAAGGTGTGGGAGACGTCCGCCATCCGCCGGGTACCCGAGCACGTGGTGAACTTCAACGCTTACGGCGCTGAAGGCACCATGCTTACCAATACGCTCGAAATGGAAGCGAAACTCTGGCTGAATTGGGGCATCGAAGGCCAGGCCGGCGCGCAGACGCTACCCTTCCAGCGCACCGTCGGCCATCCGGTACTGGACGAGTTGACGCACCTGGTTGATTGCATCCGCATCGGCGCAACTCCGCTCGTTGACGCGACCGAAGGCGCAAAGACTATCGCTACCCTGGCTGCGGGCTTGCGCTCAGCGGAAAGCGGCAAACCGGAGCAGGTGAATTCAGGTCCGTGAGCGAGCGGCTGGCCAACAGCGTTTGGTGACATTGCAATAGAATAGGGTCCGGGCAGAATCCGTCCTTTGGCGGCGCGGACTTTTAGCCGTCATTCCCGCGAAAGCGGGAAGGTGGATTCACATTTCAAGTGCAACGTTTGTTTGAGGAATACTTCTGCTGGGGTTTGATAGTCAAGGCACTTGCGCGGGGTGTGATTGTAGGCTTGGATAAGTTGCGCAAAGCGCTCTGCGGACATCTCCGCCAGGTCGGTCTTGCGCGGCAGCACGCGCCGCATGCGTCCGATGGCGTTCTCAATGCCTCCTTTCTGCCAGGGGGCGTGGGTATCGCAGAAGAAGGTCTGGATGCCCAAGTCATGGAGATGGTAATGGCGCGCGAACTCGGTGCCGTTGTCGAAGGTGACGGTCTGTCGCCACGCTTCAGGCAAGACCGCGAGCAGATCGTACATGGTGCTGGCGATGGGGTCTGCCGCCTTGCCGGGCTGGCGCGCAGCGATGAGCAAGCGCGAGTGGCGCTCGTGCAGGGCGAGCACCGCGTGGCCGCCTCTCCCAAAGAGCATCAGGTCAGCCTCCCAGTGGCCGGGGGTTTGGCGGTCGGCCGCCGCCTGGGGACGTTCCGCCAGTGGACGGCGCTTGGCAATGAAGGAGGCCGGACTGCGCCCACTGCGCCGATGGGGTCGCCGTCTCGTCTTGCCTCGCGGCAGGTAGTGCCGCCAACTATAGTCCTTGGTGCGCGCCACCTGTCCGTATATGAAACGATAGATGGTCTCGTGGGAGATGACCGGTCCACCGGCATCCCGCGCCATGTGTCCTGCCACCTGCTCCGGCGACCAGCCGCATTGCAAGTACTCCAGCACGGTCTTGCGCAACGCAGCATCCCGTTCCAACTTGCCGCCAACCCAGCGCCGCGCCCACGCCTGTTCGTGGGCATACCCCGCTTGGTAGCCCTGCGTACGAGACCCATTGCGTTTCACCTCCCGCATAATGGTCGATGGCGCGCGATCCAGAGCTGCAGCAATTTGCCGGTACGACTGTCCCGCGGTGTGAAGCCGGGCCAGTTCACACCGCTCTTCAATGGAAAGTTGACGATAGTATGTTCCCATGGCAACACCTTAGCATGGTGTTGCACTTCGTTTGTGAGTCTAGCGAATCCATCACAGAGGTGGTCGGGACGCGTCATATTCTAAATGCAGAGCGTAAATATCTCAACGGGGAAACGGGTCAGGAATGAATGAAGTATATGGAGAAAGGAAGTATTGGCTAGGGGATCAGCTACCTCAACCCACCACCTTCAAAGAGGCTTGTGTGGAACAGCCGTTGCCGAATTGTAAGGGTGTCATTATGTACGTCAGAATGCCTTCGCCCTTTGTCACCAAGAAGGTAATTCACATTCGCCGTGCATGGAATCTTGGGTTAGAGCATTTTCTTGTCAGGCGGGATCACAACTGCTACAAAGCGTTTGGCGTGACACATGTGCACTTCTTAGACTTACCTAATGCTGAAGGCAATGTGCTCATTGATATAGCCGACAAATTGGTTTCAATTCTCAATCCCCCCGTGCCTGCATGTAAGGACTGACCCGCATTGGCAAGCCCGCGCTGGACTTACCTACATACACTGGATAATTAACCGTATCGTTCCCTTTGCACAACCCTTGCCGGAGCGAGAGAGTCTCCTCTCCCTCGACGGGAGAGGGAGTCTTCGCGCGGAGTTTTGGCTCACGTTAGCGACTTTTTACACGCTAACGGCTAATGACCGCGCGGACCAAGAACGCATTCTACTCACGCAAGCACCTGTGTCGCAACCTTCCACAGCCCTTGGACCACGTCGGCGCAATCGGCTTCGGTGTAACTCGGCGCGATGGCAATATTCACGGCGCGGGCCATGATCGCTTCCGTGCGCGGGCAAAGGCCGGGGGCATAGTCTTGGGAAAGAGCGCCGACTGCCGGACGGTAGTTCTGCAGCGCCTCGATGTTGTAGACCGGCTTGCCGCCATACACGTGCCGTGCCGGGATACCTTCAGCCCGGAGCGCCTTCACGAAGCGCGCCGTTTGCGCAGGATCTTCCACAAGCAGACCGAGCGATACACCGGCGATGCCGTCGGGATCGGGTAAATGGCGCGGGGTTACGCCGGGCAGGCCCTGTATCTCTTGCTTGATGGTATCGTGGGCGTTTCTCATCCGGTCGATAATGCCAGGCAGTTTGCGGATCTGCGCCAGTGCCAGCGCTCCCGCCAGCTCGCCCATGCGGTAGACCTCGCCAGGGAAGGCATCGAGCTGTCCGGGCGGATACTCGGTCAAATCGCCCATGGTGTCGTCAGGTGCGCTCGTTTCCACGGACATGCGCCCAAAGCGGTAGTTGCCATGGTCGTGGTAGCGCACGGCGCGCTCGAACATCACCGGATCGCTGGTGGTAACGAAGCCGCCCTCGCCCGCTGTGATAATCTTGTTCACCTGCAGGCTAAACGCACCCACGTCTCCCCACGCGCCGATGGACTTGTCCTTGTAGGCCGTGCCGGCCGATTGAGCGCAATCTTCGATCACGGGGAGATCATGCCGCCGCGCGATTTCCATGATGGTATCCATCTCCGCAGCGACGCCGCTCGTGTGCACCGGCATGATGGCGCGCGTGCGGGGCGTGATGCGGTTCTCAATGTCGTGGGGATCGAGCGTGAGCGACTCGTTGATGTCGGCGAATACCGGGATCGCGTGATGGGCGGCCACGGTACCGGGTGAGGCGATGAATGTGAGCGCCGGGACGATGACCTCGTCGCCGGGAGCGATGTCCAGCGCCTTCAGTCCCACTTTTAACGCAGCAGTACCGGACGTCACGCCCAGCGCGTAGGACGTGCCCATCATCCGGGCCGCTTCGCGCTCCAACTGCGCTACTTTGTCCGGCTCATTGACGCCGTAAAAGCGGAACGGCGCTTGCCGGTCCAGCACTTCCAGCACGAGTTCTCTTTCCTCATCGCCAATCAGCCGCGCGCCGGGATAACCGGTCTCCAGGGGCGTTGCGCGTACCGGCTCGCCGCCGTCCACTGCTAAACGCTCGATTTTCGTTGCCATGCTCTATTTCTCCTAATTGTCGGCTACCGGCGTCACTACGCGTTCACTGTAGGGGCACGACATGTCGTGCCCCTACGCATCTTCAAATCGCTACTATGCAAGCCGCCAGTCCACTGTATCCACTGATGTCATCGCTCGAGAGTTTCCTGTGTTTATGAAGTCCCATTGCCCCGTCATTCCGGCGAAAAGCCTGCCCCGTACTTGATACGGGGCAGGAATCAATCTTGTCCGTGCGCACCGATTGTTGAGCCGTTTCAAGTCCAGCGCGAAACTTCATTCTTGCCCCCCCACCTGGACTCCGGCCTCCGCCGGAGTGACGGGCCTGACTACCAAGTTGGTGGATGTAGGGATAGAATCACCGCTTCTTTGTATGCAGATGCTTATCCTTCAATATAACTTTCTCAGCAGTGCCGCCCATGATCGCCTCGCGTTGCTCGTCACTCATGGGAAAGTTGCGCAGGAACTCAACCTGCGGCAGCGGCTGCCAGGGATGAAGGTAGTCGGTCCCGAGCATGAGCTTCTGCCAGTTCCGCTCGATGAATCCGGGCGTAAAGTCGAGATCGCGCGAAATGGCGTTGAAGCCGGAGCCGGCCGAGAGATCGCCGTACATGTTGGGGTATTCCTGCAAGAGGCGCTCGGTGCTGCCGCCGGGCGTGACCTTGCCCGGGGGATAGCCGATCCTGCTGGCGCGCCGGAAGTCGGCGGATATCTCCGCCCACCACGCTGGGCCGTGTCCCATAAAGACCGTATTGGGGCACTCCTTGAGCACGCGCTCCATCCCGGGTTGGCCGTCCTCGTCAGTGCAGAGATTCAGGTCCAGGTGCAGCATTACGGGCAAGTCAAACTCACCGGCGAGGGAAAAGAGCTCAATGGCGCGGGGATCATCGATCGCCAGGCCGTTCTTGTGCTCGCCGAAGCCCATGATGCCCCTGGCGACCATTCTCTCCAGCAGCATGCGTTTGTTCACGGAGTTGCGCGGATCAATGACGCCAAACGGGATGAACCGCTCTGGATACCGCTTCCAGTCCTCCAGTGCCTCCGCCGTCAGAAAGTACTCCGGGAATGACTCCGGACTTTCCAACGGCAGCAGCACGGACATATCCACGCCCATCTTATCCATGCGGTTCACCATCTGGTCCGCCGACATGGTGAGGGCGTTGCCCATACTCCACCGCCCACGACATGTGTGCGTGTGGACATCAATAACCATGATTTACTCTTACCTCCGCGTAGTCTGACTGGAATTCTTGCGTCTGAGATAGATGACGTTGTTAGGAGTATACCCTATCCGGTAGACTCGCTTGGGAATTCGGTCCTTGTGGTAGATTCTCGTCCTATTTTCAGCCGACGCGTTAAAATGAACGCCCCTGTTTCAATCGAACACGGGCGAATATATACTTGAAGTGTCGCATTGTAACGGTTAGGCAAGCAGTGGCGATTCCACGCTAGATACGCGTTGGCTTGCGCCAAGAGTCCGAATTTCAAGGTAGAGGTGAAGCATAGTTTGAGAAAGTGCTGCAGAGCTGTTAAGAGCAACTCGCGGCGAGCTTCCCTTCATCCGTCCATACTTCGACAAGCTCAGCACGAACGGATTTCATCACACTTTTCTTATTCCAATATGCAACCTTGGACGTACGCATGATTTAACATTCGTATCGCAAGCATTACTAAGTTTTTTGGCCGCAGGTATGGCTAGGAGTACGCACATCGTGAACAAATTCGATCTTCCGACCCCGGCGCTTTGTATCGATATGGAGGCGGTCGGCCACAACCTGCGGACAATGCAAGACTTCGCCGATGGGGCCGGGGTGGACCTGCGCCCCCACGCCAAGACCCACAAGAATCCCTTCTTTGCGCACATGCAAATTGCCCTAGGAGCGGTGGGCGTCTGCGTGGCGAAACTCAGCGAAGCGGCGGTCATGGTGGAAGGCGGTGTCAAGGACATTCTCGTCACGAATGAGATCGCCGACCCGCGCAAACTGCGCCAACTGGCCGGACTGGCGCACTACGCCAAGATTACGCTCGCGGTGGACAATTTGCCCTGCGCCGCGGCGGCAGCGAGGGCAGCCATGGACATGGGCAGCACGCTGCAGCTTCTCATCGAGGTTGATAGCGGCTCGCTACGCTGCGGCACGGCCCCCGGCGAACCGACGCTGGAACTGGCACGCGGCATCATGGAGCTTGAAAGCGTGGCGCTGGCCGGCGTGATGGGCTACGAGGGCCACTGTATGTTCATCAAGGATCCCGCTGAACGCAAGCAGAAGGCGCACGCCGCCCAAGACAGCCTGGTGGGGACCGCCGAGCTACTCCGCGCACACGGCATTCCCGTGCAGACGGTCTCTGCCGCCGGTACCGGCACCTACGACCTTACCGGCAGCTATCCCGGCATTACCGAGTTGCAACCGGGTTCTTACATCTTCATGGACGGTCGCTACCGACCCCTACGCCCTGAATTTCGCTGCGCGCTCACCGTTACTTGCACAGTGATCAGCCGCCCCGTACCGGAACGCGTGGTGGTGGACGTGGGCATGAAGTCCCTTACCAACGAGTTCGGCATGTCGCTGGTGCTCAGCATCCCTAACTGCGAATTCTACCGCGAAGGCGAGGAGAACGCCTGCATCCGCCTGGAAGACACCAGCTACCCCATCCGTCCCGGCGACCCAGTGGAGCTGCTGCCCATGCACGGCGATACGACCATTGCCGCCCACGACGTCTATCATCTCTGCCAAGGCGAAGAGGTGGTCATGACGCTGCCCATACTAGGGCGCGGGAAGTTTCACTGATGCTTGGCGCTAGTTGAGTGTTATTGTTGCTGAGTCAATTTCAAAGCCGGTCTTTCCAAGCGTTCTTAGGCAGGATGTGAATTCCAATTGTTACCCAAGTTCAACAAAAGAACACTCCCGCCGCTTGTTCTCTGATATTGACCAAATAGCTTTGCTTAGCATTGGGAAATTAGCAATTCTTACGGAGGTATTGTAATATGCGTGAAGTTTCCCGTAGTTGGGATGCACTATACTGAATATAGAGGACTCGAGAATGGGCGAATCGAAACCCAAAACGCTTCAGATCCGTTTCGATGTTCCTAAGGACATGCACACATTGTATGTGAATAGGGCTGGGCTGCTTACAAACGTTGATGAAAACGTAATTAGGATTTTCTTTTTCGAGGCGACGGATCCCTTTGAAGATGGTGACGAGGCATATGCCCGATGTGTGGCTAGAATTGCTATGTCCCCATATTCGCTCCATCAGTTCTTAGAGCTTGCAGGCACAGCGCTGGAAGAGTTGGAAAGCGCCAAGGATAATGATGGTCAACAGTCCCCTCAAGATTCATCGAAACTGGAGTAGGAAGCGTGCGTACAATCACCGTGGCACACCAATTGCCTAAGCCCTATTACAACGAGCACAGTTCGGTTTCATTCTGGGTAGAGCAAGTAAATAAGGTGGTTTACGACGAAATCTGCCTTAATCTCCGTAGGCCGGTGGAGCTATTCTATCGGTATGATAGACATGATCACCTATGGGAATGCAAGGCGTTGGGCTTAACGATTGAGGGATTCGGGGCATCTCGTCAAGAAGCGTTCGACGACTTCTGTCTCTATTTTGTCCTTAAGTGGGAACACATAGCTAATGTCCCAGATGATGAGCTTCATCTATCTGCATTACAGTTAAAGCAATCCATGAGAGGTCTGGTGGTAGAGAATGAGTCGGAGAGTAACGCCTATCAAAACTACGGATTTGAGGGCCCAGCTAGAGCGGAAAGGGTTCATACAGCAGGTTGGGAAACAAAGGCACATAACTTACATCTTATACGTCGATAGCGCAAGAACTGATATTTTGGTGGGATGGAGCCATAGCTATAGAGAAGTGGATGTCTATACACAGCGGCAGATTTACAGAAGAATGAAGCTGTCCAAAGAGGAATTCGCTCAATTTGTTGAGTGTTCGCTTGACTACCCAGAGTACGTAAACCTCCTTCACGAGCGGAACTGTCTTTAGGCGGTTTTATGGTAGCTTCCAGGTGACTATCTCTTACTGTTCTCTAGTTTAAGCTACATCGCTAGCATCTGAATCCTTCTCGGCATCTTAGTTTGCGATACCGCACTTGACCGTATTGCCTAATTCGTCGATCGATAGTTTAGGTGGCAGATGTTCATTTTCGAAACGGGGGCTCAAGCACTTCTAAAACACCACCCTTGAAGTGGCGATTGATTCTCTGTCGCGGCTTGTCCTCACGTGGTGCAGTAGTCGCGCGTTAGTCATTGCAAAAGGGTACGTGAGTGAATAGCAATAGGCGGCACCTGCCTGTCGTTGTCGGCATTACGGCGGCTAGTGGCGCGGCGCTGACGGAGCGCTGCATAACGTGGCTGGCGGCGCATGGTGTGCCGCTCTACGTGACGTGCAGCAGCAACGGCCGGCTGGTCTGGCAGCAAGAGCTGGATGAGTCGCTTGAGGAAGCCGCTGTTCGCTGGTCGGATCATGGCGACGTGACGCTGGTTGACGTGGGCGACGAGGCCGCTCTAATTGCCAGCGGCAGTTTGCTTACGGCGGGGATGATCATTGTGCCGTGCAGCACCGGGTCGGCGGCGGCGATTGCCAACGGCATTTGCACGAACGTGCTCCACCGCGCGGCGGAAGTGACCATAAAAGAGGGTAGACCGCTCGTGCTCATGCCCCGCGAAACACCCCTTTCGGCCATTCACCTCGAATCGTGGCTCAAGCTCGCGCGGCTGGGGGTGACCATCGTGCCGCCAATGCTCACGTTCTACAACCATCCCAAGAACATTCAGGACATGGTGGACTTCAGCGTTGGCCGCGCGCTCACGCTGCTGGGATTCCCGGAAGCCCTCCCCGAACACTTGCGCTACCACTGGTAAGCCCGCGGCGTGAGGCTCTTGGGAACGAGGGCAAACTCACCGCAATTGCACTTCTTCTCCTCATAGCGACGGGACCTACTCCGGCCGTTAGGGTATTTGTGCTTTTGTTCACAAATACGGTATGCTGCACGCATATCAACGCTGTAAGGAGGATAGAAAACTTGGCTCTCACACGACGGACACTTCTCCGCGGAGCGGTCGCCGGGGCGCTGGCGCTCCCCATGCTTGCTGCTTGCGGTCAGGTGACGGTAACTACAAGCGAAACCGAAGGACAAGAGGCTGCGGCGGAACCGACGAAGCTCCGCATCGGCGATCTGCCGCTCATCGACATGCTGCCGGTCTACGTGGCGGAACAGGAAGGCCTTTTCCCCGATAACCTGGAAGTTGAACTGGTGCCGTTTTCAAGCGCTTTGGAGCGCGATACTGCCTACACCTCGAAGCAGGTTGACGGCGTGCTCAACGATTTTGTCTCCGCGACGGCATTGAACCGGGAGCAAGACTTCACCCGAAACGTGCGCGTGATTCTCCGCTCAACTCAGGAACTGTCGCTCTTTGCTCTTTTGGCGAGCAAGGATTCCGACATTGAGAAGATTGAGGATGTTAAAGGCAAACAGATCGCAATCTCCCCGAACACCATCATTGAGTATGTGCTCGACCGGATGCTCGGAACGGTGGGACTGGGACACGACGACGTCGAGAAGATAGCCGTGCCCAGCATTCCGCTGCGTTTGGAGATGCTGAACCAGAGCAACGTGACCGCTGCCGTGCTGCCGGAACCGCTGGTCAGCCTTAGCATAACGGTTGGCGGGGCGCGCCTCATCAGGGATGATGCCGAAACCCAGTTCGGCGCCTCCCTCCTCTCGTTCCGCAGCGATGTGATTGCGAACCAAGAAGATACCGTGCGTGGCTTCATGGATGGTTTCGAAGCAGGCGTAAACCGCATCAACAGCAATCCGGGGAACTATCAGGACCTGATGGAATCGCGCGGCCGCATTCCGCCCCCTCTGTTTGGCAAGTTTTCCGTACCCCAGTTCCCCGCAGCCGCAGTAGTGCCGCGGGAAGAGTTCGAGGCGGTAGGCGAGTGGGCGGTTGCGCGCGGTCTGCTGCAAGAGGCCATTCCCTACGAGCAACTGATAGATACGCGGTTCTTGCCGGGGTAGGCTTGGCTGACGCGAAATCTCTATTCAGAGCCCTATCTGTAGCGAAGAGAGTGGCTGAGGCCATTTGCGGTGTGACTGCCCAGCCTGGGAGCCTGGCGCAGGGTCGCAGTGTGCTGTGTGATGTGGCAATTCCCGTAAGAGCACCGGCTTCTTTCCAGGGACCCCTGCCAAGGCCATGGTCAGCAGTGAGCTCTAGCCCTCTCCCTCAACAGGGAGAGGGCTAGAGCTCACTGCCCCGTACTTGATACGCGGGTGAGGGTGAAGCCTGTCAGTCTAGGCGTATTCCACTCGTTAGCAACAGTCACGCTAGAGTCGCCGTCCCGGAATTTCCGCATCGTCATTGTGTTTGGAGCGAATAGATGAGTGTGCAGCGTCAAGCCGTGCCGCGTGCGGAGACTAGTGCCGCTGCCGCTGCCGCCGAACCCCCTCGTGCGGAACTGCGCGACGTTTCTTTTGGCTACCGCGAAGACCAACCGATCTTCAGCGGCTTTTCCTGGAAGATCACGCCCGGCGATGCTTGGGCGGTGATCGGCCCCTCAGGCTGCGGCAAGTCAACGCTGCTCTATCTCCTCACAGGGCTGCGCCAGCCCCAGGCAGGAAGTGTGCGCGTGGACGGCGGGGCAGTGGGTAAACCGCACCCGGGCAGTATGACGGGACTGATCCTGCAGGACTACGGCCTGCTGCCGTGGGCGACGGTGTGGGACAATGTGCGCCTCGGCCTGCAGTTGCGCGGCGTGGCTCGCGCACAGCAAGAAGAGCAGGTAGCTTACTGGCTGGAACGACTCGACATTGCCGCCCTCAAGGACCACTATCCCGCGCAAATCTCCGGCGGCCAACGCCAGCGCGCAGCCATCGCCCGCACCCTTGTCTTCCAGCCGAACCTGCTGCTTATGGATGAACCGTTTAACTCGCTTGACGCCCTTACCCGCGAGCGCCTGCAGAACGTCGTCTTGGAGTTGATCCAGGAACACGGCCTGACCACGGTGCTCGTAACGCATAATATCGAGGAAGCGGTCTTTCTCGGCCAGCGTGTGCTCGTGCTCGCGCAGCCGCCCACCGCCGCGACCACGGTCTTCGAGAACCTCCACGACGAACCCCACGCCTATCGCTCCGCACCGGCTTTCTTAACCCAGTGCACGGTGCTCCGCACGCAACTGTCCGGCTGGGATGAATAGAAGGTGCTTGGAGTGTTTGCGCGAGCGCACGGTATACTAGACGGAGTGGGATTATTGCCGTCATTCCCGCGAAAGCGGGAAGGTGGATTCACATTTCAAGTGCAACGTTTGTTTGAGGAATACTTCTGCTGGGGTTTGATAGTCAAGGCACTTGCGCGGGGTGTGATTGTAGGCTTGGATAAGTTGCGCAAAGCGCTCTGCGGACATCTCCGCCAGGTCGGTCTTGCGCGGCAGCACGCGCCGCATGCGTCCGATGGCGTTCTCAATGCCTCCTTTCTGCCAGGGGGCGTGGGTATCGCAGAAGAAGGTCTGGATGCCCAAGTCATGGAGATGGTAATGGCGCGCGAACTCGGTGCCGTTGTCGAAGGTGACGGTCTGTCGCCACGCTTCAGGCAAGACCGCGAGCAGATCGTACATGGTGCTGGCGATGGGGTCTGCCGCCTTGCCGGGCTGGCGCGCAGCGATGAGCAAGCGCGAGTGGCGCTCGTGCAGGGCGAGCACCGCGTGGCCGCCTCTCCCAAAGAGCATCAGGTCAGCCTCCCAGTGGCCGGGGGTTTGGCGGTCGGCCGCCGCCTGGGGACGTTCCGCCAGTGGACGGCGCTTGGCAATGAAGGAGGCCGGACTGCGCCCACTGCGCCGATGGGGTCGCCGTCTCGTCTTGCCTCGCGGCAGGTAGTGCCGCCAACTATAGTCCTTGGTGCGCGCCACCTGTCCGTATATGAAACGATAGATGGTCTCGTGGGAGATGACCGGTCCACCGGCATCCCGCGCCATGTGTCCTGCCACCTGCTCCGGCGACCAGCCGCATTGCAAGTACTCCAGCACGGTCTTGCGCAACGCAGCATCCCGTTCCAACTTGCCGCCAACCCAGCGCCGCGCCCACGCCTGTTCGTGGGCATACCCCGCTTGGTAGCCCTGCGTACGAGACCCATTGCGTTTCACCTCCCGCATAATGGTCGATGGCGCGCGATCCAGAGCTGCAGCAATTTGCCGGTACGACTGTCCCGCGGTGTGAAGCCGGGCCAGTTCACACCGCTCTTCAATGGAAAGTTGACGATAGTATGTTCCCATGGCAACACCTTAGCATGGTGTTGCACTTCGTTTGTGAGTCTAGCGAATCCATCTGTTCCGCATTCCGCACAACGTGCGCACGGTCGTGAGCGGTAGACAAGCCCCCCGCGCTATGCTGATGCCGCTACTCTAAGGGTTTCTGCGGCTAAGAGCGGAAAACACGAGGTCCGTCACTCCGGTGGAAGCCGGAGTCCAGGAACGCGGCGAGGGTAGATTTCGGCTTGCGCCGGAATCGTATGTGTCAGGAATTGCGCTAACAGAATAGGAATGTGAAACGGCAAGCAGCGAAGGCCATGGAGCGGCTGCCATAGCGATTAGGAATATCCATCAGGAGCCGCGACATATAAAGTATCAGGAACGAGCGTGTCGGGCGGAGTGTGGCTCGTCACTCCGGCGTCGAGGGGGAGCGGCGAAGATGGATTCCCGCTTTCTCGGCAATGACGGAGTTGAACATTCTCCGGATTCATTGTATGAGCCGATTTGACAAATCTGTCAACGAATTAGTCAGCACTTACAGGAATGACGCGGCCGGGTGCTCTCTATCTCTCGCAGGAACCAGTGAATGCCAAGACCCGCCATCGAAGTAGCCGGCCCAATGACGAATGACGCGATAGGTCAACAGATGCAATCACGAAGGCAGTAGACTTGAAAACTATTCCACACTACATAATGAGCAAGGACAACCCGCAGATCAAGCGGGTGCGGGCGCTGCTGCAATCGTCGCGGCAGCGGCGGGAAGAGCGGGCGTTTGTAGTTGAGGGGGTGCGTCTGGTTGAGGAGGCGCTCGCCGCCGAGCAGGTTTCCACGCTCTTCGTCTGCCCCGATTTGCTTGCCTCGCACGCGCGCAGCCGCGCATTCCTCGACAGTCTTCAAGACGATAGCGGCCGTCTCACCATCCATGTTGAGCCAAGCGTTTTTGCGCCGCTGGCGGATACAGCCACGCCCCAGGGAGTGGTAGCGGTCTGCACAATGCCGGAGGAGACGACATTGGAGCCTCCGGTTGCGCTGGCGGTTTTGCTGGATGGTGTACAGGATCCGGGAAATGCCGGGATGATCTTGCGTGCCGCCGCAGCCGCCAATGCCGACGCTGTGCTCTTTGGGCCCGGCAGCGTTGATCCGTATAATCCGAAGGTGCTGCGCGGGGCGATGGGCGGCCATTTTCGTACGGCGCTGCACGACGTTCGGAGCGAAGCTGACGTACGCGCGTGCGCCGGCCTGTTTGCGCAACGCGTCGTGGCTTCGGCCCGGGACGGCGCGCGCTACGACACTATTGATTGGACCGAGCCGACCTTGCTGATCGTGGGCGCGGAGGCCCATGGAGCCAGCGAGCTGGGCAGCAGCCTGCAAACCACCGCCGCATTGATTCCGCTGGCTCGAGGCATTGAATCCCTCAACGTGGCGATGGCTGCGGGCGTCTTGCTCTTCGAGGCGGTGCGGCAAAGGCAGAGCGAATCATAGCCTAAAGGCGAACGCAGGCTGATTAGGAGTGAAGGCCGTGGTGGGGAGACAAGCGTTCGGACAGTAGAGTCGCTTGCCGCACGAAGCAATAGATGCTAGCAAAATGGATATTCGCGTATGACCCAGGACTCTATATTCATAGAAGGCATGCGCTTAGCCGCGCACATTGGCGTAACGGCGGAGGAGCGCGATACACCGCAGGTGTTGCGCTTTGACATAAATCTCCTCTGCGACCTGCGCCCCGCGGGTGAGAGCGACGACGTTAACGACTCAATCGACTACGGGGCAGTCTACCGGCAGGTTGTAGACGTGGTGGAGAGTACGCCATGTAAGCTCTTGGAATTCTTGGCTGCCCGCATCGCTGCCGCGCTGCTTGCGAAGTTTCCCGCGTGTAATGAGGTGCGCGTCCGCGTCGGCAAGCCAGCGATCTTTCCTACCACGGGACGTTCGGGCATGCCGGGTGTGGAAATCGTCCGCCGCCGCGCCGAGATGAATTCCAGTTAGCCAACTGAAGCGGGCGAGCGCAGACTTGTGCCCGTTGCAGGCGAAGTGCTCTGCCACGCCTTCCCTATCGTAAGGTGCAATTGACTATGCCAACAAGGATAGACAGCGATAGCTTGACAGTTACAGATCAGCTATCTATGCTGGGAGTGGATCATGCCCGGCCACGCTGGCAAAAGGGAGCCTAGATACACGACAGGCTGACGGCAAGGCAATACCCAAGGGAGAGAAGGCAATGACTCAACTACCATCTGAAGGCACAACTCCGTCGAGCGTCGGGGCGACGACACCATCCGACCAATTCTTCCACAACGCCACGCTTGGCCTGAACCATTGGTGGCGGTGGGTCCTGGGCTTCATCGCCATCGTCCTCATATGGATAGGTGTTGGGAGTATTGTTCTGATTCTCGCAGGATGCGCATTCTTGGAAAGCGCCAACCCCTTTGGGCTGTCGTGTTCGGCCGAAACGGGAGTCACAGGTGAGGGATCGCTTCTAGCCCAGCTCGCCCTGGGTGGGACAGGGTTCGTAATAGGGCTCATCGGTCTTTGGGCCGTGGTTAAGCTGATCCACAAGAAAAACTTGATGCAGGTGGTCACCGGAAGAGCATCATTCGGCTACAGCCGCTACCTAAGCGGCATGTTAGCAGCGCTGTTCATTTCTATCGTGATACTCCTTGCCAATATATTCATCCTTCAAACGGAGGTCACGTTTCAGGCGCCCAACTGGGGGTATCTGCACTTTCTGCTGTTCGCAGTCGTCTTCGTTCCTATTCAAACCGGCTTTGAGGAGTTATTCTTCCGCGGGTACATACTGCATGGCTTAATCCAGTTAGTGAAGAACAAGCTCGTGCTCGCCATCTTAACTGGGATTATCTTTGCGCTTCCCCACCTTACCAATCCGGAAGCGTCGGAGTTCGGGATCGCGACATTTGTAATCGCGTTGACGTCATCAGGAATATTCTTTGCACTAATAACTATGCTCGATGGTGGCATAGAGTTAGCGATGGGCTACCACGCGATGAGCAATCTCTTCATGGGTCTGGTAGCGAACACTGAAGTTGCGGTGATTGAAACACCTTCGCTGTTGGTAATCCACACAGAGGGATACGCGCTGTTCCCCAATGTCTTCATGGAAGTCCTCGGTCTTGCTCTGGCAGTGGTAATCCTTAACTACAAGTACAAGTGGTTCAAGCTAGGGAATAGGAACTAACCCGAGGCTATATAGTTCGAGAACTGTCGTCGGCAGTCGCAGATGGCGCCTCGGGATGCAGAGCAGATGATTTTGGCGCCGGTCACAGAGCGTTGAGATCTGAAGCCTGCCGGAGACTCCTGACTTAATGTCCCTACTCCACTGACTTTGGAGCGGTCATCGCCTTGCGCGGTATGGTTTGTAAGTTTCTCAACCCGGCGGCTCGCCCTACTAGCCTTGGGGTCTTGGAAGGCAAAGTACAAGAACTCGGTGCTCTGACTGCGCCTCCGCGCTGCGGCACTTGCAGGGACAGCGAAGAGTTAAGGAGCGACAATGAGAGTGTTACTCTGCTCCAAGTATCCCATCCAGCACACGCTGGAAATCGGCCACCGGCCTCCCGCCTTCAAAGACCTCCACGATGCGGTGCTCTGCATCAAGCAGATAGGTCGTGGGGAACGACCTAATCTGGTATGCGGTGGCGACCTGAACGCTGGGGTCGAAGAGCAGCGGATAGGTAACGTTGTACTCCTCTTGGAACCACCTGAGGTCGTCCATGGTGATGCGGGGTTCCGGGACAATTTTACTCTTGGCCGGATAATCCTTGCCGAATGGTGTTGCGCTGATGGAGACGATGTGCACGCGGTCGCCGTACTGGGCATGGATTTGGTTGAGGCGCGGCGCCTCGTCCTGGCAGTGCGGGCACCACGGGGCAAAGAAAGAGACGACCACCGGCTTGCCTTCCAGTGACTCAAGGCTTATCGTCTCCCCCTCGATGTTCTGCAACGAGAAGCCGGGGGGAGTCGAGCCGACTGCCAAGGTCTGGCGTTGTTGCGATTCGCCCTCATCTTCTGTCGGCAGCGCGCTGCTGCTTGCTGGCGCGGGAGTCCCGATGAGGCCGGGCAAGACAGTGGGTACCACAAGCGCCAGGACGCCAAGCACCACCACCACCGGAATGATCCACTTCCGCCACACGCGGGACGATAGATTTCTGCGCTGAGTGTTGCGTTTCTTCGGCCTCGCCATAGTGCTGTTCTCTCATTCTGCGGCTTCTGGGAAATCTACTTGCGCGCTACGGGAACCACTTCAGGATTGCCACCACCACACCGCCTGCCGCGATCGCTAACCCTGCCAGTTGTATCGTCTGACGATTCAGCCGTTGTTCAAGCCGTAACTCCAGGTCTTTCAGCTCGGTCTTGAAGTCGGCACGCACGGTGGCGATGTCTGCCGCAGTCGCGCGTGCTAGATCTTGAATATCGTCCTTGGTCGCGCGTGCTAGGTCTTGGATATCGGCTTTGGTCGCGCGTGCTAGGTCTTGGATATCGGCTTTGGTCGCGCGTGCTAGCTCTTGGATATCGGCCGAGGTCGATTGTGCTAAGTCTTGAATATCGGCCGAGGTCGTTTGTGCCAAGTTTTGCATATCGACCGAGGTCGTGTGTGCCAGTTCTTGAACGTCGGCTTTGGTTGCCAGCGCGTCACGCGAATCACCCATCGTCTCAATCAAGGCTTCTGCTTGGGTCTCGCTGAAACCTGCACCCGTGAGCGTCTTTACCGCCTTGTGGGTGTCTACACTCATTTGCTTGCTCTCTCAGCTTGCAATGTAATTGGCTTCGCCGGCCAACTATCCGGATGTGTCCCACACGCCCCTGGATACGTCTTCACGCGCTGCCGACTTTCTTGCCAAAGGAAAGTCCACCCTTATCCGCATACTGCCGTAGAAGGCGCGACTCTGTCAATCCAAACGAGCGCAACTCGATACCTGGCAGGCCCTAAGGGATAGTGGAAATGCAGCGGCAAATTGAATTGCCGCACGGCAGCCTTGGGGAACGGTATTGAGAGTGGCGCTAAGTGAAGAGTTGGCGTTGCCGATTGCCGGGCTTGGGGATCAGGGTCACGCCGGCTACGGTGTCTTCCTCAGCGCGCATGCGCATGACGATAACGCCCCGGGCCGTCCGGCCGACCTTTTTTATCTCGGTCAGCGGCACGCGCGTAATCTGACCCTTGCGCGTAATCAGGCAGATTTCGTCGTCATCGGGCGTGACAATGCGACCGCCAATCACCGGTCCGCTCTTCTCATCTACCTTCAGGGCGATGATGCCTTTGCCGCCCCGGGATTGCACGCGAAACTCCTCGATGTCCACCTGCTTACCGTACCCATGCTCGGTGATGAGGAGCGCGCGGCTCTCCGGATCGACCAGCGCCATGCCGACGACCCGATCGCCCTCGCGGAGCGAGATGCCTTTCACGCCGCCAGCGGTACGCGAATGGGCCGTAATGTTCGCTTCAGGGAAGTGGATACTTTGCCCTTGGGCCGTAAAGAGGATGACTTCTTGCTTGCCGTCCGTGAGAATTGCCGTGAACAACGCATCGTCGTCAGCCACGTTCATCGCGATCACGCCGTTTGTGCGGGCGTTCGCGAAGGCGCTCAGCCGCGTGCGCTTTATTTGTCCTTGCAGCGACACCATCGTAATGTAGGCGCCGTCGGCTGATTCGAATGAAGGCACCGGCACAATGGCGGTGATGTGCTCTCCGCGCGTGATTCCTTGGAGGAGATTTACCATGTTCTGACCGCGCGAGGTGCGGCTGCCCTCGGGAATCCCATAGGCGCGCAGGGTGAAAGCGCGCCCACGGTCGCTGACAATGAGCATCCAATCGTGGGAATCGACCAATAGGAATTCTTGCACGGCATCGGACGCGCGGGTCGATACGCCGATGATGCCTTTGCCGCCGCGTCGCTGCGCCTGAAAGTCGCCCGCGGGCTGGCGCTTCACGTAGCCGCGCTCGGTGAGGGTGATCAGCACATCCTCTTTGGGCACCAAGTCTTCCTGCGAGAAGCTGGAATCGGCATATTCGGAAATGACCGTGCGGCGCTTGTCGCCGAATTTGTCCTTGAGGGCGGCAAGTTCCTGCTTGATGATGATGAAGACTTCACCAACGTCGCCGAGGATGGTCTCCAGGCGCGCAATTGTCTGCTTGACTTGCTCATACTCGTCCAGGATAGCCTGGCGCTCCATGGCGGCCAGCCGGCGCAACTCCATTGCCAATACCGCATTGGCCTGTCTTTCACTGAGGTCGAAGCCCCGCTGCAAGTTGTTGCGTGCCGTCTGGGCGTTGCGCGACTTGCGGATGGTTGCGATGACCTCGTCCAGGTTATCCAGCGCAATGCGTAGGCCGATCAGGATGTGGGCGCGGTCGCGGGCGCGCTCAAGCTCGTATTGCGTGCGCCGCGTGACGACATTCTGACGAAAACGGATGTATTCGCGCAGCAGGGCCTTAAGGCTGAGCACGCGCGGTTGCTGGTCCACCAGTGCCAGCATGTTGCAGTAGAATGACGACTGCATTGCCGTGTGCTGGTAGAGGTGGTTGAGTACCTGTTGCGGGAAGGCGTCCCGACGCAATTCGATTACCATGCGCATGCCGGAGCGGTCGGACTCATCCCGCAGTTCGCTAATGCCCTCGAGTTTCTTTTCACGCACTAACTGCGCCATGCGTTCCAGCAGGGTCGCTTTGTTGACCTGGTACGGCAACTCCGTAACGATGATCTGGAACCGGTTGCCGCGCATCTCCTCGATGCGCGCCTTCGCTCGCACGATGACGCGGCCGCGTCCGGTGGCGTAGGCTTCCCGTATGCCTTCGGTGCCGATAATCGTGCCTGCGGTGGGGAAGTCCGGCCCGTGGACGAACTGCATCAGGTCTTCCACGCCAACGTCGTCCTCTTGCCCCACGGCAATCTTGTCCGTGAGGAAAGTGAGCGCGTCTATCACTTCGACCAAGTTATGCGGCGGGATGTTGGTAGCCATGCCCACGGCGATGCCTGTTGCGCCATTGACGAGCAGATTCGGCACTTTGCTGGGTAATACCGTTGGTTCTTTCAGCGTATCGTCGAAGTTGCTGCTGAAGTCTACCGTTTCTTTTTCGATGTCGGCCAGCATTTCCATCGCCAGGGAATGCAGGCGCGCCTCGGTGTAGCGCATGGCCGCGGGGGGATCGCCGTCCACGGACCCGTAGTTCCCCTGGCCGTCAATCAAGGGGTAGCGCATGCTAAACGTCTGCGCCATGCGCACCATGGCGTCGTAGATGGGCTCATTGCTGTGAGGATGGAAGCGCCCCATGGTGTCACCGACGATACGCGCGCTCTTCTTGTATGCCGTGCCCGGGCGGGCATTGAGCTCTTGCATGGAGTAGAGAATGCGCCGCTGCACGGGCTTAAGGCCGTCGCGCACGTCCGGCAACGCCCGGGAGACGATGACGCTCATGGCGTAGTCCAAGTACGCCGACTGCATCTGGTCTTCGATATTGACCGGACTTACAGCTTCGATGTTGGGGTCAAGGGCATCTGCCATACTCTCTCCTTGCGGTCAGGAAGGGCAATCGCGGTTCTGCTTTCCTGTAGTCCTGAAACTGCTCTATCATTGCTGTGAAAGCAGGCATTTTCGGTTGTTTTCGTCAAAGACCCGGTTTCGTTCCGGTAGCGTAGGTTTGAAACCTGCGTCCTGATTTTGCTCCGGTAACGTCGGCTTGAAACCTGCGCCCGCTGCCGTTTCTCCGGCGCAAGCGGGACTTCACCTGCTCTGTGGCACTCGGCTCCGTCCCAAGCGGGGGACAAGCCCCGCGCTACTCTGTCTATCTGAAATTGCACGCGGTCTGCGACCCACGACCTTAACCTCCGCACAAGCGAGCGCGGCGATTAGGAGACCTTCGATTTCATCGAAGTCGCCGATTTCATCTTTCGTATGCGGTCTGCCAAGACCAGGGGGTGCTTCCGGTACTTCTAGGGAACCAGAGTCCTAGTCTCTGCGCAGATTGCTGCAGTCGCAGCCACTGCCGGTATGCATACGCTGCGTTGTCCCAAGGCTGCACCGTAAAAGTTTAGGCCGGAAAGACGGAGTCGGTACGCTACGTGTCGTGGTGCTTACCAGACTAGAAGCTATCTCATAAATCGGTTCGATAGCCAATTTGTGCTTCGACAAGGGCTTCGCGCAGCACTCAGCACAAACGGATTCTTGCCTTTTCCGTTCGCCCCCGTATCGTGTCGATACGCTGTATCGAGTACGGGGCAGGCTCTGAGCCTGCCTGTCCTGAGCTTGACGAAGGGTCGAAGGGCAGGTCTACACAGAGCGATGTATTTATGAGACAAGCTCTAGAAACCCTTAGCCACCGTGCGTGGCCCCAGCGGCATCCGCCGCAACGTAGTCGCCGGTTCGGCCGCCGCTCTTGTGCCGCAAGTGCACGTTTTCAATGCGCATACCTTTGTCCACGGCTTTGCACATGTCGTAGATCGTAAGGGCGGCGACGCTGACGGCTGTCAGCGCTTCCATCTCCACGCCGGTCTTGCCGGTGGTGCGCACGGTGGCCTGAATGCGCACACAACTCTGTTCGGCGTCCACGCTGAAGTCCATGTCCACGCCGCTCAGCGGCAAGGGATGGCACATTGGGACCAGTTGCCAGGTGGACTTGGCTGCCATGATGCCCGCCACTTGCGCGACCGCCAGCACGTTGCCCTTCTTGAGCGGGCCGGTCTCGTCTGCCGGCGCAGCTTGCTGTTGCCGGATCAACTCCAGTGTCTCCGGCAGCATAGCCACCGTGCCCTGTGCCGTTGCCTCGCGTGCTGTGTCCGGCTTCTGCCCCACGTCTACCATGCGGGGTAAACCGGACTTATTGAAATGCGTAAATGCCACGGCAAGAAGTGCCTTGTTGCCTTACGTGGTGGGCTAATTCCAGTATACCATTGCCTTGAAACTCTTGTCCTGACGCTTGATTCTGGAAGCGGTATGCGGCGCGTGCTTTTTGCGCGCTGATCATTGTCTGTACGGCGCCGAATTGCATGGGCGGAAGTGATGCAGTGATTCGGAATTTCAGGCCGCGAGGATGGCATTAAGCTTGTACGACAGGCGCGAAGGACGAGCGGCGGCTTTCGCATTACTAGGCTCTCGTAACACTATCTATTGCTCGTGTAAACGTATATGCGGCAGGTGAGGCTATACTAGGCGTGAGAGCGGTATGGGATATCGCCACTGTGGGAATGGGAATCTGGGATCGGCGAGTTGTGCGTGCCGGCTCCCAGTAGGAGTAATTCTAGCTCATTGAGGATAAGAACCATGATCATCGACGCGCATGTCCATATCAAAGGCGGCGACACGTACCGCCGGGAATTGGATCCTGACGACACCATCAAGTACATGGACCAGGCCGGTGTGGATAAGTCGTGCGTGTTCAGCATCTGCCTGCCCAGCCGCGAATCGAACGAGATGACGCGCAAGGCCGTGAGCGGCCGCGAGGATCGGCTGATACCGTTTGCGCACATGGTGCCGGAAGAAGGGTCGGTCGGGATGGAAGCCGTGCGCCGCGCGATTGAGGACTGGAACTTTCGCGGCCTTAAGTTGCACTTTGGGGAGGTGAAAGGCGAGATAACGGACAACCTCTTCCTGCCTATTCTGGAACTTGGCGCAAGCTACGATCTGCCGATCCTGCTCTGCTGCGCTCATCGGCCGGAGTTCCCGGACCGTTGGGCAGACGCCGTGCCGGAGGCCAAGATCATCATTCCTCACTTGGGCTCCAGCCGCGACCAGGACATGAACTGGCGCTTCTTCGACGTGGCGAAACGACACGAAAACATCTGGCTCGATACCTCTTTTACGTCCGGCCCGTGGATGATTCGCGAGGCCTACCATGCCCTTGGCGCAGACAAGCTCATTTGGGGTTCGGACGGCGGCGGCGACTACAATCCGCCCCTGCCCGAAATGGCCAAGGTAAAGGTCTGGGAGTTTCCGGAGCCGGACTACGCGAGAATTATGGGCGCCAACATCCTGGAACTGCTGGGTGGAAAGGCGTAGTAACGGGGTGCATTGCCGCTGCAATGAGCGACAGATACTTTGCATCTCGAACTCGTTGGTACAGGAAATGTCGGTTAGAACTGGTGAGGGATAATCATGAATGTTGATACGGCAGACTCCAATCAACCAACCGACTCTCCGCCGATAGCGAGAGCCCGCAACTTTTCCGTGCGGCATGAAACGTTGGAACGCATCCGGGCGGGACACAGGGTCATACTCGACGAACTCAAACCCACCAAGGCGCAAATCGACCGAGGACTGGAACTGCATTACAACAGTTTCGTCGCTGACGTCCAGGGGTCGGTTCAGATGAGTTCAACGCATGGCATTAGTGGGGACCGGCTGCAGGCAGACCTTGAACCATTTCGCAAAGAACTTTCCAAGCAAGACCTGGATCCCGAAGAGTTCAATCGCCGCCTGGACGCAATCCATTTCAAATGGAAGACCTTTGAATCGGCTTTCGATCAGCAGTGGCTCGAGGAGTCGCAAGCGCTCTACAAAATCGCCGGGGTGCATCTGGGTACCTCAGATGTCGCCGGTCCCGAAGAGAATACCTTTGCAGCGGCCTTGGACCGCGTGAGTCGTATCAACTTCGTTTATGATCGGCGTGACGACCTCATGCGTGTCTCCGGGGTCGAAGACATCGAAAAGGGACTTCGCTGCGGGAAGCCGAGTGTGATGTTTCACCTGGCCGGCGCCGGCTGCTTTGCGGAAGCAGCGGATCCCCTGACAAACCTCGACCTGTTCTATGCGTTAGGCGTGCGCATGTCTCAACTGACCTACATCCAAAACAATGCCCTCTGCTGTTCGTATTTGCAGGAGCACGATACCGGCCTGACGCCGCTTGGTAAGAAGGTTGTCCGGCGCATGAACGAATTGGGCATCATGGTGGACCTCGCCCATAGTGGCGACCAATCGTGTTTTGACATCATTGAAGCCTCAGCCCAACCGGTAATGATCAGCCATACCGGGTGCAGGGCCGTTTACGACGACGCCTCGAACAGAGGGTACATAGAGAGAGTGTTTGCGCAGCCCTATGCCCGTGGCTTGACCGCTCCTGAGAGGTGGTGCAGCCGCAACGCGAGCGACGAGATTCTCAGGGCTGTGGCCGAGAAAGGCGGGCTGGTCGCGCTGTACTCTATCGACTACATGCTCGGCACAGGTCCGGAATCCTTTCATACCTGGTATCGCCATCTGGAGCACGCGATCAGTGTTGCCGGCATCGATCATGTTGCCATTGGCACGGATAGGACCTTCTTTCCCGGCTGGCAACCCGGCCCGCTGGACTGGACGAACTGGCCCTATTGGACCGTCGGCTTAGTCTGCAAGGGGCATTCGGATGAAGAGATCCAAAAGATCATCGGCGGCAACTACCTGCGCTACGCCCGTCAGGTGCTAAACAAACGCCCTTGGGGGGCGTTTATATAGTCCTCAGCAATGGCAAGGACTTGCAATTGCGTGGGATAATGGACTCACAGTTGACATTAATTTGAAGCCGGAGGCCACCCGACAGGAGAAGGCATGGCAGACGTAGTATTTCAGGTCAAGACGCGCGGTGGAGCGACGACTATACCCAGAGCCGCAGTGCTGGCAGCGTATCCTGATGGGAGATACCTTACAGGCCAGACTGACGCCGACGGCAAGTGCCGACTAAACCTGTACCGCGTCGATCAGGAAATGAAGATACTTATAGCCGCGGACGGCCACCTTCCTTTCCATGAAGCCCTTGTCCCGGGGAATTCAGAAACCGTCTCCTTGGAGTTAGAGCCGTCCAAGGATGACAGGAAGGCGCTCCTATTCACCCGGAGCACAGGATACATCCCAGGGATTACGGGACGCCTCAATCCACACAAAGATGGCTATGTTTACGGTGACAATATTGCCATAAACGGGCAACTTGCAACGCCTGCCGCACATTTCGAGATAGAGGAGTTCCTCCATCTGATCGATGTGTACGGCGTCGAGACAACTATCCGATTCTTAGTGGTTGAAGGACAGTTTTCGCTCATTGAGTACACTGAGCCCAAGGCTTATGCAGGAGAGTAAACATGGCCACGGCGGAGCAGCATCGAGAGATTAGCATTCAATTCTTGGATCATGCGGAGGACGAATTACGTAAGGGTGACTTCCTTCAGGCCTCCGAGAAAGCGTGGGGGGCGTTTTCCCACTATGTGAATTCCGTTGCCCGCCAGCGGAACTGGCCTCTGGGATCGCACAAGCGACTGATCGAAAATGCCAACAAGCTGATCAACCAGGACCCGGCCAACGCTAGCCATAGGCGGAGGTTGCTACTATCAATCGAGGCGCTTCATGCCAACTTCTATCACGCGCATTTGGACGAAGTTTTGGTTGGGGAGGGTATTGAGGAGGCCAAGGAACTAATCAGGACCTTGGAAGACCTTAACTCAGACACATAGAAGGCGACCGGGACGGGTAAAGAGGGCACTCGCTTTCTCGATTCGCTTGGCCTAGCCGGTAGAGTCCAAATCGGCGGACCGTGTTGACTGCGCGTCAACTCGATCAACTCATCCCAAGCGCCCTGCATGGACTCCGCTGAGAATATCGGTTGGAACACGAATGATCGTGTACCGCACCAGTGGGTAATTCGAGGAGGAATCATGGCTAACAGAATCCAGCTTCCACATGAGGGCGAGGCTATAGACCGCCTAATACGTCTAATTAAGGAAGCCGTCCGAGAGACACGAACGACAGTGGTCACCGGTGTTGAGGTCACGTATTCGATCTGCGCTCCATGGCCTGGTGGCATGGATCCTGCGATGTACGATCATGATGGCAATATATACCTGCCAGAGGAACATGTCCGGTCAAACCCTATCCATGCCGACCTGGCGGCCTTCCACGAACACACCGAAATCCGCCACAAGCTGGCCGGCAGGTCACACGGTTACGCACACCACCGGGCACTGCTTGAGGAGTTGCTGGCGGCCAAGCAGATATTCGACAACGACGCGCTGACAGCGTACGTGCATCAGAGAGTGTTCGGCTACCCGGACTGGAAGATCCCTGACAGGGACTCTATTGAGGAGAGACTTTGCGAACTTCTCGCAGTCGATCGCCCGTTGAGAGGTAAGCTCGTAGAAGTATTCAAAGAGGCGCGGATGTAGGATGATGGACATGGTGTAACTGCCGGTACTGTTGATTTTGCCGCTCCTAAGTTCAGAATCCGCCGAATCTGTCTTGGCTAGTCAGTGTTGCTGGATTGGCCCCAGTTGTATTTCCCCGCCAAGAATCGCGTGATCTCGGGAAGATAGCCGCTTTGCGGCATCTGTTTGCCGCCGTGCTCGCAGCTATAGACAGCTACGGGGACGTTGCTCCATCGGACTGGTCGCTCAGGCGGGAGTCTAACCTCGTTTCTCCAAGTTTAGTGCAGCACCGCCCGGCACCGTGCGTTCCTCGCCGTGAAAGTGGTTACAACAGCGGGCGCCGACCTCCCATGAATGCCTCGCCCTGTCCGAAGTACCCTCAGTCCGCCGTTATCTTGAAGCCGTTGCCAGCCATGGTGCCTCCACCGCGCTGTACTTGATCCCGCCTTACTTTCCGCTTTGTTGCCCTCGTGCGCTTGGCAGAGCGCGCAGAGGCCGGGTGTGCTGACGAGTGCGCCGCATAGCGTACACCGGTCGGTTTGCTCTTCTGTCGCAGCCGGACGAGCGCGAGCTTGCTGGCGTACGGCCGGATTTTCTATGAGGTCGATGGCTTGGCGCAGGCGACGCTCGCGGTTGCTTGCCTTCAAGGCGTTTTTCGCCCCCATCCCGCGACCTTCCCCGTCAATGGGGAAGGGGTTTCGCAAAGGTCTCCCACGGGAACCGGAAAGCGCGCCCTGGCGCCGGAGCGACACAGCCGCGGGGCGCGAAGTCCGCTCCAGGAGCAAGGAAATGACGAGCCCATCTGTCGATAGTCAGGTAAATTGGTGGAGAGTTGGTGTTCACGCTTTTGACATCGCGCGAGAGGGTGATATACTTCCAGCATCGGCGAGGAAGAGATACTTGACCACTCGAACTCGTTGCTATGAAAAGTGTCGGGTGGAGTCGTTTCCGGCTTGCCGCAAGCCGTAAGTCTGCTGCAAGCTGTGGGCTTGCAGCAATAGGGAGCGCAAGCCCGGTAGAGTATTGTCACACATTGGAGGTGGCGGCATGTTGCAGATAAGTAGACGGCAGATGCTGGCGGGAGTTGGTGTAGGCATTGGCGCAAGCGTGCTCGCGGCCTGCGGACAGGTACAGACGGTGGCGGCGCCGGAGGCGCCGGAGAGTGACGCGCCTGCGGCGCCAGAGGAGCCGGCGGGGATAACCGGTGTCTTTCACGTGTGGGGCTATCGCTCCCAATACCTGCCGGGGGCGGTGCTCAACGAGTTTGAACAAATGCATCCGGGATCCGTGGTCGTGCAGTCCCAGCCGGCCGGCAATTTCCGTGGTGAGAAATTCCCGGCTGCGGTGGCGGCCGGCGCGCCACCGGCGCTCATGCAAGGCTTTCTCGATTTTGTCGCCATGTACGCTGACCGTGGTTTCCTGGCGGATCTCGGTCCGGCGGCCAAAGCGGGAGACTTTGGCGATCTGGGCGCTTACCTCCCCGGTATCGTGGAGGCTGGCACCTTTAGCGGTGTCCTGCACTTCCTCCCGCACCGGCAGAGTGTGAACATTCCCCTGTACAACAAAGATATATTTGAGAATGCCGGCATCAGCGAGCCGCCCATCCTGTGGGACGACGTCGCGGAAATCGCACGGCAATTGACCAAGAAGAATGCGGATGGTTCCGACCAGTTCGGCCTAACCGTTACGACCAGTAAGAACACCCTCAACTCGTGGTTCAACCCGGTGCTTTGGCAGGCTGGAGGCGAGTTCTTTGCAGAGGACGGCCGGACGGTGACGTTTGATGAAGATCCGGGTCTGGAGGCGCTGCTCTTTTTGACTGATCTCTTCAATAAAAAGATCGCCTCTGAGGGCACAAAGCCGTACTTCGAAGGATACGGCGCCATGATAAATGCCCGCACACCCACCCACGTGAAGCGCCCGTTTGACGATGGCAACATCCCCTGGCTCGCGGCCAGCCCCGCCTGGCAAAAGGAAAAGCAACTCGGCTTTGGCTCGCTCTCAGGCTGGGTGGTGCCGGAGAGTGCTCAGTCCGATGCGGCGATACAACTGCTGGCGCATACCTTGCAGCCCGATAATGTGAAGGCGTTCCTGGCGCTCGTGTTCCTCCTGCCGGTGCGCGGCGACATTGAGGTAGACTACGTCGGCGAAGAGTACAATGACTGGATGCCGACGTTCATCGAGCAGAGCCAGAACATGCACTATGACATTCCGCACCCGCACATCCGGGCTATCATGCCGCTCGTCTCAGGGGAGATGTATAAGGCGATTGCAGGAGAGGTCACGCCGCAGGAAGCTATTAGGACTGCAGGTCAGATAGCAAACCAATTCCTGGCAGATAACATGAGTTAGGGCGCGTCCTACAGGCGCTGTGCTTTGCCCAAGTGCGTCCAAGGGCCCTTCGTCGATATAAGGACTGGCATGACCTGGTCTGGTCAGTGCTCGATATAGGAGGAGCGGACGCAGGTTACAAACCTGTACTACCGTTTGGTTCGTGCTCGATGCGGGAGGAGGGGGCTTGTGGCCGTTCTTCGCCACTTTGCCCAAGCACGTGCAATCAGAACGTAGAGTGGGGGGCTTGTCCCCCGCTCTACGCTGACGAATGTTGTGGCCAGTCGCTATGGATGGATTCCCGCTTTCGCGAGAATGAAGATCCAGATGGCTTGCCCAGTCGTTGCGCAATGAGCGCTCGGTCCATGTTAGGCCAGTACAACCGGAGCAATCTGAGACCTCAGCTATCGGCACTCGATGGCGGCATTCTTGGCGGTACACCTATAGAGAGGTCGCCCACCCCGCACCAGAGGTGAGACCAGCACACTCTTGCCGCGGAGGGTGCAAAGGGAGACATAGGTCCCCTCTTTGGCCCCGAGGCGTGTCCGGGACTGAAACGCACATCGCAAACGGTCTAGGTGGGACCTACAAACGCCCTCGGCATGGATTGAACACAGGCTACTCGCTGCCGCAAGGAGAAACTCACCGTGGCAACAACAGCACTCATCAATGGCAGGATCATTGACGGCAATGGCGGACCGCCGATTGAGGACGGCGCCATTCTCATTGTGGATAACCTCATCGAGGCTGTGGGTACCGATGTGGATATCCCGCCGGATGCCCGGGTCATCGACGTTAAGGGCAAGAGCCTCCTGCCCGGCATGATGGACCTGCACGTGCACCTTAGAGGTCCGTACCATTCACTGCAGAAGCTGAGAAAGTCGCTGCTGGCGGGTTTCACTACTATCGCTCACGTTGCCGGTACTATGCCGCCCGCATCGACAGATTGTCGTCAAGCGATTGCAGACGGCTGGTTCCCGGAATGTGCCCGACTGCTAGTGGGCGCGGTGGTGGACTGCACCAACGGGCATGTCCGCGGTCGGATAGCGGATGGACCGTGGGAAGTGCGGAAAGCTGTGCGTGAGATGGTACAGGCCAAGGCAGACTTCATCAAGACGGCTGCCAGCGGCGGCTTCTGGGCGGAGGACGAAGAGACCTGGTGGCGGGACTACACCCAGGAAGAGCTTGATGCCCTGGCTGACGAAGCCCACAGTGTCGGGAGGCTCGTGGTGGTGCATTGCCACACACAACCGGGTCTCGACATGGCCATTCAGGCCGGCTGCGATCAGATTCACCACGGCGCGCTCATCGACGAGAAAGCCTTGAAAGGGATTCTAGAGAATGACCTTTTCTTTGTGCCGACTCTCCGTGTTACTTCCCGGCAGAATATGGCGATAAAGTTCGGCGCGGGACGCCCGTGGGAAACGCGCAAGATGGGCGAGGCCCACTACGTCCACCGGGAAGGCGTGCGCTTGGCCCACACAATGGGCGTGAAGATGGGTCTTGGCACGGACTGTCCGAGCACACCGCCCTGGGATATCTGGGATAGCGGCTTTGAACTCCAGGAGTTCGTCGGCTGTGGTCTCAGTCCGCTGGAAGCAATTGGCGTGGCCACGAAGGGTTCTGCTGAAGCAATGAAGATCGACGACAGGCTCGGCACGTTAGAAAAGGGGAAGATTGCCGATGTAGTTGTGGTGGATGGCGATCCTGCCGGCGACATTCAGGTGGTTGTGAACTATGCGAACATCCGCTACGTCTTCAAGGATGGCAGGCTCGCGGTGAGTAGAGATCCGGCAAGGCCGGCAACCGCCCATCTGGAAACATATCCGCCTGACTTCTCCCCAATCGACGAACGCTTTACGGCAGACCCGGCCTGGGAAGCCGCAGCCGGCCTGGCATAGGTCGTCTTCGACGCAGTCGCAGTTTTCGACTCAGTCAGCGAGCACGCCGCCGCCTTACTCTTACCACGTATGCTCCCATGCCTCTAAACAATCTAGCGGTCGGTCTGGTATCTGAGCTTTACCCATCGGCCACCCAAAGCGGTATTCGAGGGGCCTGCCCTAAATGCTTTCGCATAAACTCCATGGGGCTCGACTGAAGCACAAGCGTTGCGCACACAGGGTATGGTGGCTGACGTCCGGTTTCTCCGCACGGCATGGGTGGAGATTACTGGGGAGAAGCGTGTCGCTGTCGTTTGGGAAAAGTGCCAATACACCTTGGCCCACATAGACCGGCAGTTTGTCATGCTGAGCATTTCGGCGTACTCAAGATAAACTCTGCGATGCATCTTCAAGGCGCGCTGGGAATGAGATTCTTCGCTCCCTGCGGTCGCCCACAATTACAAGGGTGCGGCGAGAATGTGATTCCTCCTGGAACAGAGGAGAGACACTTCGCTACACTCAAGGTGACAGAAGCTGCTCGAGGTGACAGAAAATGTGGACTCTCTTGCGCCGACGTCTGCTAGTATCTTGAGCGTCTGCTCCGAAGAGAGCGAACGATCCCCTGTAAGAGGGTGTGTGAAAAGGGCGTCCCTTCATCCTTCGACAGGCTCAGGACGAACGGATCAGAAACTAAACCCATTGGATAATCAGTAGCCGTTCGTGGTGAGCACATCGACAGGCTCAGGACGAACGGGGTAGAAACCAAATTCGTCGGAAAAGCCACTATCCGTTCGTGGTGAGCACATCGACAAGCTCAGCACAGGCTTGTCGAACCATGAACGGATAGTGTAGCTGAGAGCTTCTTACACACCCTCTAAGAGATTCATATCATGGGACAGGGTTAGGAAAGGATACGGAATGTCGATCTCAGTGCAGAAAACCGGTCTGCACGTGCTCAATATGAAGACGCGCATGCCATTTCGCTACGGCATTGCGTCCCTGGTCTCTGTTCCCCATCTCTTTGTGCGCTTGGAGGCAGACATCAACGGCTCACGGCAAGTGGGCATTTCCGCGGAAGGCCTGCCCCCCAAGTGGTTCACCAAGTATGCCAATACCTCCTTCAGCGACGACCTGTACGAGATGTTAGCGGTAATCCGACAGGCCTGCACCCTGGCGGAGGAGGCTCCACCTGCCAACAGCGCCTTCGCTTTTTGGGTCTGGCTTCACGATCAACAGATGGCATGGGCGGCTGAGACCAGCTATCCCCCTTTGCTCTGGGGTTTCGGTGTGAGTTTGGTGGAAAGAG
The DNA here is from genome assembly GCA_965216245.1 of Chloroflexota bacterium. Taxonomy (GTDB): domain Bacteria; phylum Chloroflexota; class UBA11872; order VXOZ01; family VXOZ01; genus VXOZ01. Next base: position 1,573,609 of record OZ244145.1, on the reverse strand, counting down.
CGCTGATCGATGCCTTCTGCCGGAGCACCGGCACGCCCTTCGCCCGTGCTCTCCGTGACAATACTCTTGGCATTCAGTTAGGTGCGATTCACAGTGAGCTTGATGGGTTCAGTCCGGCAGAGTTGCTGCCTGTGGAGCCACAGCGCAGTGTCATCGTGCGCCACACGGTCGGCCTGACCGATCCCTTGAGTGACGAGGAGATACCTGCAGAGGAGCGTCTCGAGGATGGGTTGCCGCAGTCGCTCGCGGCCAGCATTCGCTTCTATGGGCTGACCCACTTCAAAATCCTGCTCAGTGGTGATGCTGCTGCGGATCTCAGACGGCTCCGGCAGATCGCCAGCCTGCTGGAAGAGCACGTATCCGGCGACTACGCCTTTACACTGGATGGCAACGAGCACTACACAGAGGTGGAGCCTTTTCGAAGGGCCTGGGAAGTAATTCTCGTGGAGCCATCACTTCATGAATTCTTGGGGCATCTGCTCTTTGTAGAGCAGCCGCTGCGGCGCGATGTGGCTTTGAGCCCGCAGGCCAAGTCTGAGTTGCTCGCCTGGTCTGACCGTCCGCCTCTGATCATCGATGAGTCCGATGGCACCCTGTCCAGCGTGGTGGAGGCGTTGGACTGTGGCTACGTGGGTTCCAGCTTCAAGAACTGTAAGGGCGTATTTGGTGGCATCGCGAACGCCTGTCTGCTGGCGCAGCGCCGCCGCAGCGATCCGGGCGGATACTATGTGCAGAGCAGTGAAGACCTGTGCAGTGTCGGGCCGGTGGCAATGTTGCAAGACCTGGCGGTGCTGGCAAGTCTAGGGATCGGGCATTCCCAGCGCAACGGCCACCACTACTTCGCCGGTTTGAGCATGTTCCCAGCAGACGTGCAAGAGGAGGTGCTTGCCCAGCACGCTACGCTCTACCGGCGCCATGGCCGGGGCTATCCAGTCTTGGACGTCCGTCAGGGCCGGCTGGATACCAGCAGTGTCGTGGCCGCCCCTCTTGGATATGGTGTCGAACTGGATACGCGGCGTTTCACGCCACTGGAGCAGTGGACCGTCGATTCGCTATGAAGGATTGAAATATATCCATGTCCCACTTATAATTCGACTGTACGAGGGTTGGTAGGCATGTCTTAGGAGGATTAGCATGCGTAAGCTAGTGTCTCGACGAATGTTTCTTGGTGGCAGCGCCGTTGCCGGTGCGGGCATATTGCTGGCAGCCTGCGGCACTGCTACGACCGCACCTGTAGCCGAGGCGCCCGCGGCTCCGGAGAAGAAGGAGGCAGAAGCGCCCAAGATGGAGGAGGCAACGGAGATCAAGTATCTCCACTTCTCAACGCAGAGCGATGTATGGGACAACGCCTACGACGGTATGTTCGCGGCGTTTGAGGAGATGCACCCCGGCCTCAAGCTCAAGGTTGATATTGCGGCCGGCAGTTTTCCAACCTCGCTGACCGAGAAGGCGGTGGCATCGTTTGCCGGGGGTGTTCCCTATGATGTCTACTACGGCTGGTTTGGCTATCTTAGTCAGTTTTACACTGCAGAGATGCTGGTGCCGCTCGACCCGTTCCTTGCCGCGGACCCGGACGTCAACCTGGATGACTTCCATGAATACGCCCTTGAGCGTATCGGCGGGCAGGCCTACGGCATTGCCTGGTTCACGAATGGCAAGGAATACTGGTACAATGCCGATCTCATTGCGGAAGCGGGCCTGAAGTCTCCGCGAGAGCTGGAGGCGGAAGGCAATTGGACTTGGGATGCGGTGCTGGAGATGGCGACGAAGCTGACGAAGACCGAGGGGAATCGCATCACCCGCTTTGGCACGCAGCCATATCGCTTCAATCGTACCGGCTGGTTCTGGATTCATCTCTTTGCCTGGGGCGGGGGATGGTGGAACGATGACTTCTCGGCGCCCACGATCGATACGCAGCAGGCGGCCGAAGCCGCTCAGGATGCGCTGGACATGGTGATAAAGCATCGGGTGGCGTATGGCCTGACCCTGGGGAAAGAGCCGAATGTGGAGCCGGACTTCACGCAACAGACGGTTGCGGGGCTAATTACAGGCTCTTACTTTACCCGCACCATCAAAGCACAGATCGAGACCCAGGAGGAGCCCTTCAAGGTCGAGCACACGCTGCTGCCGAAGGGCCCGGCAGGCCGCATGGCGGCGCAGTCCATCAACGCCAAGTGGATCAGCTCGTCAGCCACCGAGCCGGATGCCGGCTGGGAGTTCTATAAATTCGCCATCGGGGAGGATGCCATACCGTTCATCGCACAGCTCGGTGGCAGCCGCTATGCGGCCAACAAGTCCATTCCTCCGTTCACCCAATACGAGTATGAAGACCCCGAGGTCTATGCGCAGACGGCGGCGATGAGCGTGGCCCACCGGCAAATGGTCCGCCAGTCTGAGCTGGACAAGCAGTGGGCGGAAGGCTGGATCAGTCTGGAAGAAGGTAAGATCACAATTCAAGAATTGCTGGCAGAAACGCAGAAAGTGGCGGAGGTCCACCTGGAGGAAGGTGGCTGCGTCTGCTAAATACCTCTAGACCGTAATCGTTGGGGCCGGACATGCCAGTCCGGCCCCACTTTTATATGTAATCTCCCCTGACCTGCGGACTCTACCGCCTCTGACGAGGAGCTTGCCGACCGCTTGGCCGGGGTCTCAGCATGACCACTGCTCTGCGCCCATTCACACCGGCGAGTCGAACGCCGGTATAATGACGTTTTAGTGGTGAATCCGAGCACAGATTGAGGAGTGATGGATGGCGAACACATTAATGGCCGGTGGGGCAAAGGTGGCGATCACGCCGCCGCTGGGGAGCGCCTTTCAATCGAGCCGGGCGGACCTGCGGGTCGAGAGCGTCCTGCACGATCTCTACGCTACCGCCGTGGTACTCAGCGACGGCGAGCAGAAGGTGGCGATTGTTGGGCTTGACGTGCTCGGCTTGGATGCGCCGTTGGTCAATGCCGTGCGCGAGCGCGTGCAGCAGCAGACGTCCATTCCCGGGGCCAACGTGCTGATAAACGCCGCGCACAACCACTTCGGCCCGGCCATTCTGCAGGCCCTTCCCGATGAAATCGACGAGGCGTACTGGCAGGGGTTGGTGCAGTCGCTTGCCGATGCCGTGACCCGCGCCGCTGCGAGCCTGGAGCCGGTCGCGCTCCGCGTGGGCGCAGCGGAAGGAAACTTCGCCATTAACCGGCGAAGGCTGGAGAACGGCGAGGCCCAGTTAGCGCCGAACTATGGCGGCATCGTAGACCAGCGCATCCGCGCGTTGCGTTTCGAGCGGCTGGATGGATCTATCGTCGCTGTGCTCTTCTCAACAGCGTTCCATCCGACCGGTTTTGCCTACCGGGCGCCGGTGGTCAACGGCGACTACGTGGCCGCCGCCCGGCAGGAGGTTGAGCGGCAGTTTGCGGACCAGGGAGCGCCCGTCGTCGGCTTCCTGCAGGGGTGTGCGGGCAATATGCGCGTGCGCGTCATCGCGCCGGGTGGCACACGCTTTCATCCCTGCACGGCGGAAGAGATCGACACCCACGGACGCGGCGTCGGCGCGCTCGCCGCGCGCGCCGCCCGGGAAGCAACCATGGTGGTTGGGTATCCCATTGGCGTGGCGCACGAGATGGTGTCGCTGCCGTTGCAGGAGCCGCCCGATGCAGAAGAACTTGAGGGCATGCGGCAAGGGGCAGCCGGCGACCGCTTTTCCCGCCTCTGGACAGACTCCATGCTTGCGCCCCTCCGGCGCGGCGAAGCACTGCCGACGAGCGTCGACTTTCCTGTGCAGGTATTCCGCATCGGCGGCCTCTGGCTGGTGGGTATGGGCGCTGAGGTGTTTTTGGAAATCGGCCTGCAGATCGAGGCGGCGCTCATTGCCGATCACGTGGGGCAGGCAGCATGGACGCTCGGCTACTCGAACGCTACCCTCGGCTACGTCTGCACCGAGCAGTCATTTGAAGATGGCGGCTACGAACCCACACGCTCCCACAGGTTCTACCACCTGCCGGCGGCCTACCAGCCCCAGACCGAACACCTGCTCGTAGCCGAAGCCCTCCGCATCGCGCGCACGCTCGCGTAGTACAGACCAAGAGACGTATATCCTATTGAGCAAACTCGATTAAAGCCCTCTCCTGGGGGAGAGGGTTTGGGTGAGGGCGAGGAATGTGACTACCGCCAGCGTTTCCAGGGCACGACAACTCAGAAAACAGTCAACCGACGCAGAAAAGATCTTGTGGCGCCATATACGCAGCCGCCAGTTGGCCGGATATAAGTTTCGCAGACAGGCTCCGATCGGTAAGTACATCGATGACTTTCTGTGCTACGAACAGAAACTGGTGATTGAAATCGACGGTGGTCAGCACCAGATCCGATCAAAGTCGGATAGTGAGCGCACCAACTGGCTGGAAGCACAGGGGTTTCGCGTGGTTAGATTCTGGAACAACCAGGTATTGGCGGAGACTGAAGCAGTCTTGGAGGCAATACTACGGGAAATGCAGGGAGAAGATTCTCCCTCACCCTAACCCTCTCCCAGTCATGGGAGAGGGAACCGGACGCTTACCGTGACCCTCTCCAGAGGAGAGGGAGCCACATGCTCACCGTGGGAATCTGATGTGTCCACGGCACCCTTGGCACTCTAGCGGGGCCGACTAGAAGAAGGTGCAGCCTTTAGCCTGCCTCCGCGAGTGGCATGGGGGAGGCGCCGCTGAAGTGGACGCCAATGTCGCTGGCCATGGTCTCGTGGTACTGCCATTCGGGAACCAGACAGCGGTAAGGCCGCCGGAGCAGCACACGCGGCTCGCCCTGCCACTGCGTGACCGTCATGGAGCGTTGCAGGTTAACCTTCTGGTACTCCTCGGCATCTTCCAACGACTTGTGGAGCGAATAGCCGTCCGGATAGTTCCGTCCCTCGGTGGCGCGCTTGCCCCACTCCACGCACCACAACGCCTGTTCATCCCGAATTGGCATCCTGGAGACATCTCCTTAACCGGGCAAAGAAGAACTGGAATCAGAACCAGTGGTTCCGTCATTCCCGCGCAAGCGGGAAGGTGGATTCACATTTCAAGTGCAACGCTTGTTTGAGGAATACTTCTGCTGGGGTTTGATAGTCAAGGCACTTGCGCGGCGTGTGATTGTAGGCTTGGATAAGTTGCGCAAAGCGCTCTGCAGACATCTCCGCCAGGTCGGTCTTGCGCGGCAGCACCCGCCGCATGCGTCCGATAGCGTTCTCGATGCCTCCTTTCTGCCAAGGGGCATGAGTGTCACAGAAGAAGGTCTGGATGCCCAAGTCATGGAGATGGTAATGACGCGCGAACTCGGTGCCGTTGTCGAAAGTGACGGTCTGTCGCCAGGCTTCAGGCAAGACCGCGAGCAGATCGTGCATGGCAGCGGCGATGGGGTCTGCCGCCTTGCCGGGCTGACGGGCAGCGATGAGCAAGCGCGAGTGGCGCTCGTGCAGGGCGAGCACCGCGTGGCCGCCTCTCCCAAAGAGCATCAGGTCAGCCTCCCAGTGGCCGGGGGTTTGGCGGTCGGCCGCCGCCTGGGGACGTTCCGCCAGTGGACGGCGCTTGGCAATGAAGGAGGCCGGACTGCGCCCACTGCGCCGATGGGGTCGCCGTCTCGTCTTGCCTCGCGGCAGGTAGTGCCGCCAACTATAGTCCTTGGTGCGCGCCACCTGTCCGTATATGAAACGATAGATGGTCTCGTGGGAGATGACCGGTCCACCGGCATCCCGCGCCATGTGTCCCGCCACCTGCTCCGGCGACCAGCCGCATTGCAAGTACTCCAGCACGGTCTTGCGCAACGCAGCATCCCGTTCCAACTTGCCGCCAACCCAGCGCCGCGCCCACGCCTGTTCATCGGCATACCCCGCTTGGTAGCCCTTTGTACGCGACTCATTTCGTTTCACCTCCCGCATAATGGTCGATGGCGCGCGATCCAGAGCTGCAGCAATTTGCCGGTACGACTGTCCCGCGGTGTGAAGCCGGGCCAGTTCACACCGCTCTTCAATGGAAAGTTGACGATACTGTGTTCCCATGGCAACACCTTAGCATGGTGTTGCACTTCGTTTGTGAGTCTAGCGAATCCATCTTCTCTTGAAATCTACACACCCCTTCAAGGCCAAATTATACCTTCAAGCAAGCGTGTTCTCAACGATAACGCGCCTGTATCGCGAATGACTGAATTTGATGCTTTACCTTGTCAGTCACCAAACGGCCAAATGTCTTGCAGTTTTTCCTCTGCTTCCTCGAGTAGTTCCTTTGCTTTCTCTAGCGCTTGTTCAGAAGTATCACCTGCCGTACCCCATACTCCTTCGGGAACGTCTCCAATTCCGTCCAGTGCGCCATCGGAAAACTCGCCCACGCCTTGCCATGTTCTTTCAGAGAAGTCGCCAATTCCGTGCAGGGCCCTATCTGAGAATTCTCCAATACCTTCAATTGCTCCGTCGGAGCGGTTTCCCACTCCTTGCCATGTCCGAATGGTGATGCCTCTAGTGCCTTGAAAAACGCTCGTGGGAGCGCCCCCAATTCCTTGCCAAGCGCTATCCGAAAAGTCCCCGAATCCATGGAGGGCATCCTCAGAGAAACCCCCAATGCCATGCCAGGCCCTTTCGGAGGCATCGCCTGCGCTCTTCAAGGCTTTCTCAGATGCGTCTCTCGCAGCTTTCTGAAAGCTCTCAAAAGAACTGGCAGCTTGCGCCCAGGCCTGATTCGGAATCTCCTTAGTCTCATTCCAGGCTGCTATGGCAGGTACAAATCCGATGCGCTGAAGCCACTCAGCGCTGAGATTGTAGAAACGACTTCCGTAAAGCAAGAACGGCATCACCACCAGTACCGGCGCTAAGGTTGTCAAGAGCGCTCCTAGAGCCGGCACAACCATCACTAATCCAAGCACGATGCCGAGAGCAACAACAGCAAACAAGGCATCTTTGCCAACTCTCGCTGCCACTCGTGAAAAGAGATCGGATCGATCGATTTCACCGTCGTGATAACGCAGTCCTTCCTCCAGAGCTACAACTGCGACTTCAACCAACGCAAATGCTACAGCACCAGGAAGGAACGACCTCGCCGCCGAAGTTAACGTCCGAATGAGCGCCGGCGAACTCAAACCTTTACGAAGCGAAGTGATTTGACTCTTCGCTAACCTCTCTTCGACACGGCTTAAGTGATCTAACCGCACTTGCTCAGCTTCTCTGATCAACGCCAGTTGCGCCCGATCAAACTCTGCCCTTGTCATGAGCCCGTCGCCACGGCCCATGTTTTCTAGAGCATTCTCAAAGATGCCGTTGCTGGCGAGGTTACCCCCACCTTTGCTGCTTGGAACAATGTGACTCCAATGCTTATTCTGGTGAAACTTGCTCAAAGCTTCCTCTCCACCCATCGCAATTCGCAATGGAATGGTTTTGTACACGTTAAACGCTTCCTGCGGGGTCCGATATGGGACACCACCCGCGACATGGTAATAGGCCCTGCGAGTTGGTGGCAGATTGAGCCAAATTTGCCTGTAAATCCAATCATCGACAATGTGAATCGGCCCAGCATGGAGAATTGGTTCAGGAAGCCGTGACCATATGCTCTGAGATATGACGGTCGGACTCCTGACGAAGTCTGCAATGTTGGTGGGGAGGTTAGGCATGCGGGACAAGCTTGCGGCAAAGGCACCAGCGATCCAGAGGGACAAAGTACCGGTACTGGCATATTTCTTTATTTCAGGGTCATCGGTTCTTTCGATCAAGTCGTCAATCGTAAATGAACCGAGACTCTCACCGGTGGGATCGGCTATTTCGGCGTAGGCAGGCCGACTCAGGGCAAGGGTGGCCCCACAAGCTGCGAGGCTTGCGCCTGAGAACTGCAAGAAGGCTCTCCGGTCAAGAACTATTCGCAGTCTCTTTCCCACTCGTTACTCCCCAGCCTCTTTTTCCAATCCCTTTGACACTCTATCGAGAACTTTAGATTCCTCGCTGCGCTCGGAATGACAATAATTGAAGGAACGAAGCCATAAGTAGGTGCGAGGCCTCAGAACCACCTAGTAATCACTACTTTCCGTTCGGTGAAGAAGTCTATGGCGTCGCGGCCTTGGCCGTGGAGGGTGCCAAAGAAGGACTCTTTAGCGCCGCTGAAGGGGAAGTAGGCCATGGGTGCGGCCACGCCGACGTTGATGCCGATGTTGCCGGTGGGGGCGCGGTAGCGGAATTCGCGGGCCGCCGCGCCGTCCTGCGTAAAGATGGAAGCAGCGTTGCCGTAGCGTTGATTCTCGATCAGGGTGATGGCATCATCGAGCGTATCCACGTGGAGCATGCTGAGCACAGGGCCGAATATTTCGTCGGTGAAGAGCGCCATGTCGGTCTGGACCTGATCGAAGATGGTAGCGCCGACGAACGCGCCGTTTTCATTTTGCTCCGCCGCTGCCCCGCGTCCGTCCAGGAGCAACGCCGCGCCTTCGTCCACGCCGCGTTCGATGCAGCCGAGAATGCGCTCCTTGGCGGTGTGGGAGATTACCGGGCCGAGCTCGACGCCGTCATCCGCACCGTTGCCTACAGTAAGCGATCCGGCAGCTTCCACAATGGCGTCGCGCACGCGGTCGTGTCCCTCGCCCACCGTCACCACCACCGAACCGGCCAGGCAGCGTTGTCCGGCGGAGCCAAATGCCGAGTTGATCACGTTGCTCACCGTCTCATTCAGCGCGGCGTCGGGCATGACGACGAGCACGTTTTTCGCGCCGCCCTGGGCCTGCACGCGCTTGCCCTGTTCGCCCGCGCGGGCATAGAGATACCGGGCGGTCGGCGTGGAGCCGACAAAAGAGATGCCGCGCACCTGCGGATTATCGAGCAGGGCGTCCACGGCCTCCTTGGAACCGTTCACGACGTTGATAACGCCGGGCGGAAAGCCGCAGGCGTCCAGCTCCTCGAAAATGAGCTGCATGCTGGTCGGCACCTGCTCCGACGGCTTGATGATGTAGGTATTGCCGCAGGCCACGGCGTAGGGCCAGAACCAGAATGGCACCATCAGCGGGAAGTTGAACGGACACACTGCCGCGAATACGCCCAGCGGCTGGCGCACCACGTCTTCGTCTATGCCTTTGGCGGCGCCGTCCTCCAGGCCGTAACCCATGAGCAGCGACGGAATGCCGCATGCCACTTCGACGTTTTCGATAGCGCGGCGCACGGAGCCGCGCGCGTCCTCCAGAGTCTTGCCATGTTCCTGCGTGACCGCTTGGGCAAGGTCTTCGAAGCGCTCTTCCATGCGTGCTTTAACCGCGAATAGCAGGCGCGCGCGCTCCAGGGGCGGCGTGGCGCGCCAGGCGGGAAAGGCCGCATGCGCCGCTGCCACCGCCGCGTCGGTGTCTTCTTTAGTGGAGATCGGTACCTGCGCAATAGTCTCGCCGGTGGCCGGGTTCGTCACGTCCAGATACGTCTCTGTTTGCGGCGTCACCCACACGCCGTCCACGTAGTTGCGGAGCTTGGGGGCGGCGATCTCCGCTCCGGTATTGGTCTGCTCTAGCTGCGTTTGCATCGCTCTTACCTCATGCCATCGTCTGAATCATTGGTTCGTGCCAGCGAGTAGTTGGTAGACATTATAGTGGATGCGCGGCGGATGCACTGTTTCTCGTGAACGCTTGCATGGGGTGACAAGTTGGCATCATGATTCTTGGGCAAGTTGGGCGACTCGTGCTCTGATGGCGGTTTTCAATTCGTCGCCTACAGTCCAATGCTGGAGAAAGGCACTCCACGCAATTACGCGAACACGGCCAAGAATAACTCCTTCAAACAGGCAAGTGGGCTTTCCAGATATTTCAACAGGGCATAGTTCCTTGAGTTCCGTACAAAAGGCGCTCTCGAACTCTTCGGTAGCGCGTCTTCCGTTGACAAGCAATAGTTCGATGTTTTCATTGCGAAATTGCTCTTTGAGAAAAGGTAGATCGCTAGCGAGAAGGCAGCTTCTGACTGTAGAGGGTAGATTGGTCCACGTTGGCTTGGTTGCCCATTGGACCAGGTCCAGATGGCAGGCGGAGCCATCGCAATACGACACTCCGCAAGCATTCAGGATTAGTTCCAAGTCGTTGAACCACTCGTATGGGTTGCATTCAAAATACGAATTGCACTCTTTCAGCACCTGCGCGATGGTTGCCGGCGGCGCATTGGCAAGATCCTCGACACCCAGCGAGCTGTGCGTGGCAAGTCGGCGAAAGCAACCGACTAGATCATTCCCACTTCGGTCTTGAAATTCAAGGCTGCTCGGATTCAGACCAAGAGTTGCCACCTTGGCCGTGCGTGCGTCTCCGAATGCAACAACGGGAGTTGAGCCGGGAACGACACACAAACCCGGTGGAATAGGCTGGCGAATTCGGCGTTCGATGTAATCGGGAACCTGGGTCAAAGTGATTCTGGCCTTCGTTTAATTTCACCGGGCGTCTCTGCTGGCATGCTAAGGGACCACTCTCCCGCCATGACGACAGTAGGGGCACGGCATGCCGTGCCCCTACAATCTCGCAGCAATGCGCCCTCACCCCGGCCCTCTCCCAGCGGGAGAGGGAGCAGATAGCGCGTTACCTTGCGCTGTTTCCCAGCACCATGCAGTGTTCCACGGTGCCTTGTCTAGTTCCCGCGCAATGCTAGCGTTTCCTACGTCAGGGATTCGTGCGGGCTACTGGTTACTCTCCCATTCGTCCACTGCGGCCTGCATCTGCTTGATTGCCAGTTCAATGGTCTCCTCGGCGGTGAGCGCCCCTTCCTCCACGAACGCGCGGATCGGGCCGGTTCCCGCAGAGGCGATAGCGCTCGAGGCCGGGTGCGGGAAGTAGCTGGTGGCGTAACCAATGGCCTTGACGAACGCGCTCTGGTCGGCGGGTCGCGGATCGTCCGCCGGTGGAGCGAACGTGTCCGCCGCCGAATTTAGCGCAGGCACGGACCAGCCCTCGCTGCCCATCCAGCGCTGGTGCTTCTCCCCCATTGTCCAGATAGCGAACGCTTGCGCGTCCGGATTCTCGGCACCGCCCTCCAACAGGCCCATCTGCTCGTGCCCGTTAAACGCGCCGCGAATTCTGGTGCCAGAGATTTCAGTATAAGGCACTTCCACCGTGGAAAACTCGAACGGGTCCGCTTCGCGGAAGGGCTTCATGATGAATGTGCCGCCCAGCACCATGGCGACCTTGCCGGTGGGAAAGACCCCGGTGCCGTAATAATCCTCTGCAGCGGCCAGGTCTTCCCGATTGGGCGAGGCGCGGAATTTCTCAACCGAATCCTTCAGTATTAACTGAGTGAGGTGCACGGCAATTTCGCGGTCCACCACGACGTTGCCGTCCGAATCCAACATACCCGAGTAGAGGAGCGGATAGTACGACCAGGCGTAGCTCAAGGCAGAGATACCCCAGCGCGTGCGCTCCTCGCCTTGGTTCAGGCGGCTGGCAATGTCGGCGGAAACCGCGATGGTCTCTTCCCACGACATGTCATTTGTCGGCGGGTTCTGGCCCGCTTCATCGAACATGTCACCTCTATAGAAAAGCGCGGTGGTATTCGAGCCGGTGGGCACGCCCATAGTCTTGCCGCGCCAGGTGACGGCCTCGAAGAGCCGCCCGGCGTAATCGGCCTGATTTATGCCGGCGGCGGCCATGATGGGACCGGCATCCAGCCAATTGTCCGCCAGAATGTGGGGCGCTGATGAGGTATTTGCGATATCCGGGATTTCACCGGCAGCCAGCAACGGCGGCAGGCTGCGTTTCCAGTGCTCCCACGTGATCCTCCACGTGACCTCGGGATACTCTTCCCCGAAGAGTTCCATGGCGGTATTCCAGCGCAATTGGCTGGTCTCGTCGCCCATCCACACGGCCCAAACCGGCGTGTGCTCCACCATGGGCGCTTCTTTGGCCTCGGCCTTCGGCGCCTCCTCTACTTTTTCCATTTCCGGAGCAGCCGTCGTCTGCACCTGACCGCACGCGGCGAGTAACGCGACGCCCGAAATGCCGAGCGTGCCGCCTAGTACCGTTCTTCTGGATAGATTCGTTGTAGACATTTAGAGACTCTCCTCTTGGTGAACCAGTAGAATCTTTCATCTGCCGCAGGCCTATGCTTCGCGCCAATTGATGCGTGTACGCCGAATATGGATGACCGGCGTAACTTGTAGCGGACGGAGCATTGACCCGTACCTGCGCTGCCACCTCCTTTGCAATGCGTTGTACGTGGTTACACGATATTCCTCACGGAATAAGTGTGTCAAATAATTTCTTGACCGGCGGTTTTCGCCAGGAGCTCCGCCGACCGTCTCTGACAAGTGCTTTCAACAGGTTCTACGCTGCCGGTAAAAGGGAGAAAGGCATGATCTCTACCGGACGACCAGCCTTGTCGCCGGGTTAGCTCCCCTCTTCCTTTTGGGCGCTATGCAGCGCTATGGCATCCTCCAGCAACTTTGAGTTTGATTTCGCCAGTGTCTGAATGTCCGTCAGGAGGATGGTATCGGACTCTTTGACCTTATTCTCAGCCCGCTGTTTCATCCTCCTCAGCAGGAAAAGCGACAACACCACAATTACGACTGCTACTGCCGCGAGGCCATATGCGAGCCGGGCCGCTAGCTCGCTATCTGTGAGCGAGGCATCCGTGATGGAGGCCACAAATACCAGAGCGCATATCCAGGCCAGGCTAGATATTCCGCCATAAGAGCGCCAAAAGTTCATAGCTGATTCTCCTTTTGGTAGAGTCTTCGGATTACCCCGTCAGTCCTTGCACCGGCGAAACGTGGGATACTTCCTTTCTCAACCAGTTCTTTGCAATACGCCTATAGACTATCACATTCAAACCATTGATAGTATTGCTAGATGCCAAACAGCCGCTCGGCGTTGCCCCGGAGAAGCGCTTGCTTCACGTCATCCCCTACGTCAGCGTATTCGATGCTGAGCTTGGCTGATTCGGCGTAGTTGATCGGCAGGTTCGTGCCGAAGAGCAGGTGGTCTGCGCCCATGAGCGCGCAGAGGTCGTCCACGTCGCCGATCGGCCCCTGCACGCGGGAGTTCTCGAAGTAGAGGTTGTCCTGGTGGTAGGCGGAGGACCAGAGGCTGCGCACCTCGGAAAAGGTAGCCCCGCAGACCAGAAAGCGCACGCCCGGGAAGCCGTTCACTGCTTCCGCCGCGTCAATCATCGTCACCGAGGGCACTTTCATCAGCCAGTGAGCAAAGCGGGGGTCCTCCACGCCGATTGAGATGAGCACGACCAGGCCATGCTCCTCGGCCTTGCCCAAGAGTGCCTGCGCCTGATCGTCGAGAAAGTGGTACTGCTGGTAGTTGGGATAGCCCCGCGCCTCGGCAATGCGCGGCACGTTGCCTTTGAGGCGGCTGTATTGGTGATAATTCGGATGCAGTCGCAGGTTCCGCATGCCGAAGTCGTTGATGCATATCTCCAGGTCGTGTTCCCAGCCGGGAAAGCCGGGATTGATGGTGTAGGCGGGAATGAAGCGATCGGGGTGCCGCTGCACTATGGCGTGGAGTTCCTCATTGCCCACCAAGAGGTCCTTATAGAAGACGTTCTCCAAGCGCGAGACGACCGCCTTCTCGATACCGAGCGCGTCCATCTTGCGTAGACGATCTTCCGGCTGGGCGTAGGGTAAGCGGCGAAACGGCCACTCGCCGAGAAAGGCGTTCACATCGATCATGAGGCGACTATCCTATTGGAATTTATTGATATTTTCCGTCATTCCGGCGAAAGCCGGAATCTAGTCTCTTGATTAGAGACGTGCGTCCTAGGTTATTCTCCGTATCACGTACGGGGCCAGAAACCATCTTCGCTGCATCCCTGGACTCCGGCGTAAGCCGGAGTGACGAGCCGACCGCCTCTCTTGTTACCGCCCTTGACCTGGAACGGTCCGTTTTGGCTGCATTCTTTACGCATCGCTGATTTCATGCTGGGTTCTTGTCGCTTTTTTACACTAGATCCAATTTGCCAACGATGTTACTGACAGTTACAAGCGGGACAGACACGAAGATTCGTTCATAGCAAACGGACTTGTATCTCAAAGATCAATACGTTCTAGCTCCTGCTGTCGGTCAAAGATGCGCTGCACGTTGCTGAAGAGAATCTTCTCTTTCTCCGCAGCGGTGAGGTCGGCGCCCCAAACCTTAGACAGTTGCGACGTGAACGATCGGCCGGAAGCGTCGCTGCCGTAAACAACGTGATCGGCACCGACGTGCTTGACGAGAATTTCCGTGTAGCCGTTGTTCGCCTCGTTGCCGCCCACGTCCATGAGGACATTGTTGAGACCGCGCCCGCACTTGGCGCCGACCTCGATGTCACCGGCGGCATGGCCGAAGAAGAAGGTAACGTCCGGGTGGCGCAGCGCCATTTCGCGCATGTCCGGGCCGCTGGTTTCCGTGGGCAAGTTGCCCGTAACCTCCGCGAACGTGTGCTGCAGCACGGGCAGCCGGTACTCGGCGCAGATCTGCATGATGCCGTCCACAATTGGGTTGTTGCCCCGGACCGCTTCCCAGAGCTTTACACCTTGCAGTCCCCGGAACCCTTTTACGCGGCGCTCCAATTCGTCGCAGGCGAACTGACCGTGCACTGGATTGAGGTACCAAAACGGTATCACCCGCTGTGGGTGCTGCCGGGCGAGGCCCAAGGTGCGGTCGTTGCAGGCAGTCACGAATTCGCGTGACGGGAAGTTAGGCGAAGCGCTGCCTTCCAGGTTGATGCTGTTCGTGCAGAGCACCATGTCGAGGCGCTCCGCTTGCGCGAGCGCTTTCTGCATCATCTGCACGCTGCGGAAGTGTACGTGCACGTCGTAGATCATCGCTTGACCTCCGCAAGGGGCGCTTGGACTAAGCAGTTAGACTCGGCCAATGTTTTCTGGTTCGCGGAAGAACGGGTTTTATCAACGCCCCGTAGCACGGGGGCTTGTCCCTCGACAGGCTGCTGGATCGCGTTACACAGAGAAGATGGATTCGCTAGACTCACAAACGAAGTGCAACACCATGCTAAGGTGTTGCCATGGGAACATACTATCGTCAACTTTCCATTGAAGAGCGGTGTGAACTGGCCCGGCTTCACACCGCGGGACAGTCGTACCGGCAAATTGCTGCAGCTCTGGATCGCGCGCCATCGACCATTATGCGGGAGGTGAAACGCAATGGGTCTCGTACGCAGGGCTACCAAGCGGGGTATGCCCACGAACAGGCGTGGGCGCGGCGCTGGGTTGGCGGCAAGTTGGAACGGGATGCTGCGTTGCGCAAGACCGTGCTGGAGTACTTGCAATGCGGCTGGTCGCCGGAGCAGGTGGCAGGACACATGGCGCGGGATGCCGGTGGACCGGTCATCTCCCACGAGACCATCTATCGTTTCATATACGGACAGGTGGCGCGCACCAAGGACTATAGTTGGCGGCACTACCTGCCGCGAGGCAAGACGAGACGGCGACCCCATCGGCGCAGTGGGCGCAGTCCGGCCTCCTTCATTGCCAAGCGCCGTCCACTGGCGGAACGTCCCCAGGCGGCGGCCGACCGCCAAACCCCCGGCCACTGGGAGGCTGACCTGATGCTCTTTGGGAGAGGCGGCCACGCGGTGCTCGCCCTGCACGAGCGCCACTCGCGCTTGCTCATCGCTGCGCGCCAGCCCGGCAAGGCGGCAGACCCCATCGCCAGCACCATGTACGATCTGCTCGCGGTCTTGCCTGAAGCGTGGCGACAGACCGTCACCTTCGACAACGGCACCGAGTTCGCGCGCCATTACCATCTCCATGACTTGGGCATCCAGACCTTCTTCTGCGATACCCACGCCCCCTGGCAGAAAGGAGGCATTGAGAACGCCATCGGACGCATGCGGCGCGTGCTGCCGCGCAAGACCGACCTGGCGGAGATGTCCGCAGAGCGCTTTGCGCAACTTATCCAAGCCTACAATCACACCCCGCGCAAGTGCCTTGACTATCAAACCCCAGCAGAAGTATTCCTCAAACAAACGTTGCACTTGAAATGTGAATCCACCTTCTCGCGTTCGCGGGAATGACGGCTTAATGAGCGTAGTTTTTCGACCATAGCGCGGGTGCCTCTACTCCGCCTCATCGGGTCTTGTCGTAGGGCGGGGGCTTGTCCCCCGCCGGGCTTCCGTGACGTATTACACAGAGAAAATGGATTCCCACTTTCGCGGGAATGACGGGTTGATGAGCGCAGTTTTTCGATCATGACGCGAGTGCTTGTACTTCGCCTCATCGGGTCTTGTCGTAGGGCGGGGGCTTGTCCCCCGCCGGGCTGCTGGATCGCGTTACACAGAGAAGATGGATTCCCGCATTCGCGGGAATGACGGGCTAATGAGCGCAGTTTTTCGATCATGACGCGAGTGTGCTTGTACTCCGCCTCATCGGGTCTTGTCGTGGAACGGGTGCTTGTCCCCCGCCTCTTTGTGCCAAGACTGAGCACCATCTAGGTAAAGGCACCGACCACTGCTGCTGGGTCTGCTGTGATTCCACCCGCTGCGACTTCATGATACCTCTACCTGGCAAAGAGTGCCGCGGCATTCCCGCAAAAAATCTTGTCGCGCTCGTCTTCCGTGATGTCGGCGCCATAGACCTTTGCCAGTTGCGACGTGAACGACCTGCCCGTCGCATCGCTTCCAAACACTACACGCCCGGCTCCCAGGTAGCGGACGAGCATTTCAGTATAGCCGTTCGTCGCCTCGTTGCCGCCGATATCCATCAGCACGTTGTTAAGGCCGAGGGCGCACTTCACGCCGTACTCGAGGTCGCTGCCCGCGTGACCCCAAAGAAACGTGACGGCAGGATGCCGCAACGCCATCTGCCGCATCTCTTGCGGCGTGGTCTCAGTGGGGAGGGTGCCTGCCACCTCGATATTGGTGTGCTGCAGCACCGGCAGACGATACTCAGCGCAGAGGTCGAGGATGGGATCGAGCCGCGAATCATCCCCCTTTACCGCCATCCAGAGCTTAACACCCTGGGGACCCTCGTGGCGCGCGACCCGCTGCCTCAGTTCTTTACAAGCCGCTTCGCCGTGCGCCGGATTGAGGTACCAGAAGGGTATGACGCGCTGCGGATTCGCCTGCGCCGCCGCCTGTGTGCGGTCGTTGCAGGCTGTCACGAACTTTGCCGACGGGAAATGCGGCGAGGCGGTGCCTTCAAGATTGATCGTGTTCAGGCAGAGCACCATGTCAAGCTGCTCAGCCTGGCGCAGCGCCTGCGCGAGTTGCGCGTCGGAGCGATAGTGCACGTGTACGTCAATGACCATGGGCAGACTTGATCTATATCCAGTGACCCGAACGGCCCCGTGGCTCACAATCTATGGTAGCGGCAATCGCCGAGCGTTGCGGGTAGAGTGCGCCGCAGGATATTACAATAGAGATTAGACGGATGTGCTGTGCCGCTGCGAGAGATTACGTGAAGGAGATGCCGGTGGCCGATTCGCTCGACGACATCAAGGAACGCTATGAGGCGCTGGATCTGAAGCTGGAAGCTGCCGATCCGGACGTCATAGACCCCGCGTGCCTACTAACTTTTCCGTACGACTATGCCGACAATCCCGCAGAGGTGGTGATAAAGACCAACGAGTTTACGGCGGTCTGTCCATGGACCGGCTTGCCCGACACCGGTGACTTGACGATTACATACGTACCGGGCGCGCAATGCATCGAGCTCAAGTCGCTCAAGTACTATCTGCTGTTCTACCGGCAGGTCGGCATTGTGCAGGAACATGCCGCCAGCCGCATTCTCGACGATCTCGTGCAGGCGTGCGGTCCGCGCGCAATGACCGTGTGCTTGGATTATACGCCCCGGGGCGGACTGCACACGGTGGTGACGGTGCGGTATCCGCCGGAGACCTCTGCCGGAGACTAGTCTTCGAGGGACTTCTCGCTTGCCGTACCCGCCACCCTCTGCAACCAAACCAAGTGATCAGGCGTCTGCAGTTTCTGCGGCGTTGACGCTCGATTCAGGGTCGCCGCCGAAGATGCCGAACGGATTCATAGAGCGCGGCACATCGTATACGTCCATGCGTTCGGTGCGCTTGAGCCAGCCCACCACCAGGTAGGTCAGCGGCGTGGCGAGAATTTCGTAGAGTGTCTTTGCGATCCAAGCGAGTATCATCGCGCGGAAGACATCCATCGCGGGCCAGAGTCCGGAGATGCCGAAGGCAATGCCGTAGAACATGACCGAGTCGACGCCTTGGCCGACAAACGTAGATGATATGGTGCGGAGCCAAAGATGCCGACCCGCCGTACGGTTCTTGAGGACCACCATCACCATGGCATTGGCGAATTCACCCACCAAGTACGCCGCGAACGAGCCCATCAAGATCCAGCCGGTCGTGCCCAATATGGCCTGGTAGGCGTCTTGGTTTTCCCAGAAGACGGCCCCGGGGATGATGCTGCCAAGCCAAAAGAAGAAGACCATAACCAGGTTGCAGGCAAAGCCCAGCCAGATGATGCCGCGGGCGACCCGAAAACCGTATACCTCGGTCAGAATGTCACTGATGATGTAGCTTAGAGGGAAGCAGATGACGGCAACGGATACCACGAAACCGGTGCTGCCGAGGAATTCGAAGGGCAGATCGAAGAGCGAGAGAGGCTTGGCGGCGATCACGTTGCTCACAAGCAGTACGGTGACTGCCAGGGCCGCAATGATGACGAGCTTGCCGGAAAACCGCATTGACCCTTAGACCTCCTTGTTGTTGGCGAATTGAGTTTGCCTCACGTGTCGCAGGCAGTATAGTGCAAAATGCGCTGTAGGTTCAAGGCACGGGGAGTGACCGGGAGTACGCGTGGCACCTGGAAAGCGCGACGTAGTGTTGGAATAGACAAAGGCTATCGCCTTTGGGAGGTTTTTCAACGTGGTAATAGATTCAGGCTTGGTCGGACATTGGACGTTAGACGGTAATTTTGACGATCATTCGGGTAACGGCAATCACGGGCGGAGCCACGGCGCGGTTGCAATGACGCCGCCAAATCCGATCGCCAGCCTGCCGGGAACGGCCCAATTCGACGGTCGCAGTGCGTGCATCACAGTGCCCCATAGCGAGACCCTGGCGCTAGGCACGGCGGACTTCTCCGTTGCGGCCTGGGTGAATACAAATCGGATCACGACCGACGTCCCCGGCGATATCCTCAGCAAGTTCTGTGGGACCTCGCGGCGCGGCTTCAACTTCGGCATTCAGACCGCCGCCGGCGTGGCCTCCTCCCAAAGCAACTGGCGGAACGTCTTCTTTGGAATAGACGACGGCAAGGTGGAGCCGGAATGGACCAACAACGGCAGGCCCGGCAACGCGCAGTGCGTCATGGGCATAGCCGTATACGAGGGATCGCTCTACGCCGGCACCTATGAGGGCGGCGCGGCCGAGACCGGGCACGTCTATCGCTTTGCGGGCGGCACTGCGTGGGAGGACTGCGGTGCACCCACTGACTGCAATGCCGTGAGCACGCTGGCAGTGTACGACGGCGATCTTTACGCGGGGGTGAGCTGCTACCGCGCGCAGGGCTCCAGTCTGCCGGAGTCGCCGAACCGACGACCGGGCGGCAGCGTCTACCGCTACGCCGGGGGCAAGCAGTGGGTGGACTGCGGCCAACTCGGTGACGCCGAGGACGTGTTCGGCTTGGCCGTCTACGATGGGGAACTCTACGGCTCGGCCATGTATTCGGCGGGCATGTTCAAGTACGCCGGAGGCAAGACCTGGTTGCCGTGCGGCGACCCGGGCACGCGAGTCGCGGTGCTGGGCGTCTTCCAAGGCGGTCTCTACGCTACGGGCTACGACGTGGGCGGCGTCTTCCGCTATGAGGGCGCACAACGCTGGTCCTTCTGCGGCAATGCGAGCGCTTCAACTCAACTCTATTCGTTTGCGTCGTATCAGGGTCTTCTCCATACCGGTGTGTGGCCCACCGGTTCCGTGTACCGCCAGGAAGACGGTCTGCCCTGGCTTGATTGCGGACGCTTGGGCGAGGAGCTGGAAGTCATGGGCATGATGGTCTACAACGGGAAGCTTTACGCAGGCACGCTTCCCACCGGTTCGGTCTACCGCTACGAAGGTGAGGGCGAGTGGGTGTCCACCGGTCAACTCGACACCACGCCGGACGTCAAATACCGTCGCGCCTGGACCATGGCGGTCTACCAGGGCCGCCTCTTCTGCGGCACGCTACCGTCGGGGAACGTGCTCTCGCTGGAGGCTGGCAAAAACGTGACCCACGACCACGCGCTCCCCGGCGGCTGGCATCACCTGGCGGCAGTCCGCGCCGACGACGTGTTGCGGCTGTACGTGGACGGCGCGCCGGTAGCAACGTCCGCGCCGTTCAACGCCGCCGACTACGACCTATCAACCGAGGAGCCGCTGCACATCGGTTTCGGCGAGATTGGACATTTCACCGGCAGCCTGGGCGACGTGCGGCTCTACAACCGCGCGCTCAGCGATGCGGAGGTTGCTCAAGTCTTCGACAGACCGCGTCTGTAAGTAAGAGTTCGCATCTTCCCAAGACCGCTTTTTGCGGCTTAAGCGGACCAAATTCAAATCTCCTCGTTTGCGGGGCGCACTGTTTTCCTAAGCCAAGTCATTGGCAGATAGCCCGGCACAGCTAAGGGGCATATTCGAACCCTAAGGCTCCGGTGCCGAGAGAATCTACCCTAGGTGGAGGACTATGAACAACAAGGGCAGACTTGTCCCCAGCCTGAGCAAGGTTTCGATTCACGTAATGTTAATGAGCGTCGAGGCGCTTAAGAGCCTTTCCGACGAAAGACTTGAAGCTGCACAGGAACAAAGTGATGCCTCGGCATATAAGACTTCATTTGGGTACAGCCTCGTGATGACCATTATTGCCGCCCAAGCTGCAGAATTAGCCATGAAATTCGCGTTTGAGCAGGAGCATCCGAGCGAAGTCGCGCCGAGGACACATGATCTTTACGATCTGTTCCTTGGCTTGTCGACAGAAAGACGGGAGAGTGTTAAAGAGGAGTACCGGGCCAACGTGAAGTCGCATGGCAATCTAGTTCCCACGGATCGGCGAGATGTGGAGAGCTTGTTCTTGGAGGAGGCAGATGCACTGAATTGGCGCTATCAGGCTGAAGGAAAGGAGAGCCAAATCTCTCAGTCATATCCCCTTCTCTTGCTGGAAGCAACCTTATGTGTTCTGTCTACAATTGACTGGCCTCCAGATAAACCGTATACATCCGAAACCCTGCGCTCATATGTGAGATCTGTCGGCCTAGCTTTGCAGAGTTTCCTCAGAGATGATTTTCAGGATGCTGTTGCGCACTACACCGACGCAATAGGATTCAAACCCGAGTTCGCAGCTACCTATTACCAGAGGGGCAAAGCCTACAGCGAGCTCGACTTATCGGAACAAGCAATTCAAGACTTTCGGTACGCACGCGATTTAGCGAAGAAGACCAAGGACCACAGTCTACGAAAGATGGCGGATAGACGAATCCGTGCCCACAGTAATGGAAGTAATTGAGAGCGTCTTGGGTGATCCAGTCGCCATTGGCACCTAGTAGTTATCACTCACCAAGTAGCCCTATTGCAACACACTCGGGTCTCCGCCAAGTTGAGGGCTAGGGCAATGATGAGCCTCTCGTTGTACGTTGTAGTATTCCCCAGTGCACCGCCTACATCAGGACCTGCCACCGAAGAGTTCGCAGTACAGTCTGCTTACCCCCACTAAGCTGGGAGGGCATCGTGGCGGTAAAAGTAACGGAACATACTGGTGAGATCCGAGGCGTCAAGGTGCGCTTAGTCACTGTCACGGCGGCGGGCCACACCGTGGAGCAAGTCTTATTGTACGACGTTGCCGAGGCGGAGGGCCTTAAGGTCTGATGACCTTAACCTCCCAGTTTGGCTCGTATACCTTCCTCAAACTCAGTCAAAGTAACGGGAGAGCCACCCGTCAGTCCTTCGGTGGCTCTCTCTAGTGTTGTAACGTGCACGCTATTCCTAACGAGCTTAAAGCGGCTGCCAGAGTCGTCTTCTTGGAAGTCTACAGTGAACCACGCTATGTCCCCGTTGGACAGGTCTTCAACCTCCTCCATATGCCCAAGAGATTCGAAGAAGTGCTTGTCAACCACTACTGCCATCTTCTTGCCCCATCGACGGAGCGTAGGCACTTTGATCTGCAATTGGGGCATTAGACGCTTCGGGCCGCTACTCCGATAGTCAGGTCGCCGTATCTGTCTCGGAAAGGGCGGCTGCTCTCCATTATAGTCCTTGATGCTTCGGAACTCTTCACTCATGCTCCTGCCGGAAAAGTAGACAGCTTGAATCTCCAAGGCGCACCAATTGAGCGCTGCCGAACAGGTCTCCTGATCTGCCAGAACCATGTCTATTCGCCCTACGTCGGTGTTTCCATCCTCTGCCCTCAGGAAGCCAATCTCGGTGGCTATGTCGGGTGCGGAAGTGCCCAAGACGGTTTCGCCCACCCATTGAAAGATCGTCTTGTCCTCTTCAAATCGCCGTGGACAAAGCACCCTCAATCCGGCCTCTGCACCCGATTCAGGAATCGCCACTCCGTCGGCATCCTCGTACGATCTGAATGAACAGACACCGCCCTTCTTCGTGCACTTTCCTCCACCCATACGAAAGGGACATGGGTGGGAACCGGTTCCGGTGGCATACGCGCGCCGTTCGTCTCGCGTTAGACTGACGAATGAATGTCCGTACCACTCCCCAATGCCGAAGCGTCGAGGCCGAGTCATGGTGTTAGCTCGCGGGATGTGATGAGTAACTCGTACATCACCGCGTGGTGCGTATTCTTCATTGGAATCTTGGCCAGGTGGAATCCTCGCCTGAGCGCCATGTCAATTACGTCGGGACTCTCGTCGTAGGTCATCATGAAAACGCCTCGTACCCGCGACATACGCTCGAACAGGTCCTCGTGGTCGATCTCGTTGTACGTATACAGACGCCTTCCCGCCCGCTTGCCCGCGGCGGTGTAGGGGGGGTCGATGAAGAACGCGGCTGCCACGTTGTCCTTGCACAATTCTACGAGGCCCACACCATCTCCTTGGAAGAAGTCGAATCGGTCGGCATAGTTCCCTATGGCGCGAATGCGGGCTGCTAGAGTGTCGGCGTACCAGCGGGAGGAGATTCCATGGCCGTTCTCTCCCTGCTTCATCACCGAGGCGCCCTTGGCCATGATGCCACCCCGACTGACCCTATTCCGCAACAGGGTCTGAAAGGCGGCGTCCATTCCGGATGCCCCGGCATCCTCGAACACAGTGCTCACGTTCTCTGAAGTCGCTACGAAACCCTCGACGCGCCGAGCCAGTTCCTCGGCGTCGTCAAGCATGCACTGCCAGAGATTGGATATGTCCGGGTCCCTCTCGCATAGCACTGCACGATCCACATAATTGTCCATGACGGCCGTTAGGGATGCGATTCCACCACCGGCAAATGGCTCGACGAATACTTCTGGGCGGAAGTCGAGCCCTGCCAGAAACTTCCGTATTTCGGGCACAAGCCAAGTCTTGCCGCCAGGGTAGCGCAGAGGGCTTCGCTGCGGAACCGACGAGACGTTTACGGCCGTGTCGGATAGCACCGGAATCGCCCGCGCGTCATCCGGCTCGACGCCGCCTCCGGCACGCTCCTCCGTAAAAGAGGTCGCATCGCTTTGGCTGAATGAAAACAAGTCCGTTGGAAGCTTTGTCATTGGCGGTTTTCGTACTCTTCAGATTAGTTGAGAGCACTGTCCCAAGTTCTCTTCGATCTGTGCTGCAACTCTCTTTTGATCTTGTCTCGTATCATCCACAACAGTTGTGTTGAAGTCAAGGTGTCGTGTAGCCACTTGCTGGTGGTAACCTAGCTACGCACATAAGCCCTCTTCACGGGGTGACGGAATGTCGGGACCGCTGGTGGTGTGTTGTCCGTGCACAGGAGAAGAGTGCGGCCGCAAGTTGCGTTTTGCGTTAGCGACTTGCAGAGAGCAATTATTCTTGTGACAGCAGCCAGGCTATCAGAGCCTCCACGAAGGCGTCGCCGTAGGCGGGTGCATGACTGCTGCCCGTGCCTATCCAAACAGCATGCGTGCTTGGCCCCGCTTCTTGCGAGCTAGGCTCGAAGTCGGCGACCTAGACAGGGTCGCGACGAGCAAGGCTCGAAGTCGGCGACTAAGACGGTACGCGGCGACTAAGACAGGAACGTCAAGACGAGAAGGAAGAGTCCGGTGTGTGGGCTACGCTTGGGCTCGGGCCATGCGCAACCGGGCCAGAGGTTTGTCATTGATTGGCAGGTGTACTAGGGCGGCGAATATGCCGAAGCCAACTCCCGCCCACCACATGGCGTCATAGGAACCGGTTTGGTCGTAGAGCAATCCGCCCAACCACACGCCAAGAAAGCCACCGACCTGATGGCTCAGAAAGACGATGCCGAACAGGGTAGCCATGAACTTGAGCCCGAACATCTGCGCCACTATGCCCGTGGTCAAAGGCACCGTTGACAGCCAGAGCAGCCCCATTGACGCGGCAAATAGATAGACTGTCAGTTCGTTGGTCGGGGCGAGCAGCAGTCCCAAGATGATCAACGCCCGACCGGAATAGATGGCGGAAAGACCGAGCTTCTTGGAGTATCGTTGCCCGAACGCTCCTGACAGCAGTGAACCGATGATGTTGAACAGGCCTACTATAGAGAGCGCGTATGCGCCTGCGCGCGCCGAGAAACCGAGATCGGTCACGTACGTGGGGAAATGAACGGTGATAAACGCAACATGGAACCCGCACACGAAGAAACCCGCCGTTAGGAGCAAGAAGCTCCGATGACGCATTGCCTCGCCCAAGGCATCGGTCAGGCCCTGGTCCGATGCCGGTTCTCCTCTTGATCCCGATCCGCCTGGGAGGGTGAACGCCAGGGGGACCAAAACCAAGGCCACGACAGACATTACCAATAGGGAGTCGTACCAGCCGTAACGGGATATCAGGGTCTGATTGATCGGAGAAAAGAGCACTTGGCCCAGTGATCCTGCGGCGGTGCCAAGCCCCAATGCCATGGACCGCCGTTCCGGCCGGATAATACGGGCAACGGCCGCCAGTACTAGGGAGAACGAGCAGAAGGCTACCCCCAATCCAACGAGAACTCCTCCGGTCAGGAATAGTGCGAGCCCGCTGTCAGACATCGCCATTCCGGCAACGCCAACAGCGTATACCGCCGCTCCCAGGGCGACTACCCTGGCCGTACCGAACCGGTCCGCAATCGCGCCAGCTACCGGTACGCCAATGCCCCACAACAGATTCTGGATCGCCAGCGCCAGCGAAAAGGTCTCCCGCGACCAGCCGTTCTCACTTGTCATCGGTGCCAGATAAAGGCCGAAGCTGGACCGGATTCCGAACCCGATAAGAGAGATCAGACATGCCGCCGCGATCACCGCGGGCACGGTAAAGCGTCCGGAAAAAACGTTAGTGGAGGTAAGGCTCAAGAGAGTTTGCTTTGCAGCAACTAAGCGTGGTATCCGGCGCGAAGTTCGAGCGTTCGCAGCCGGCGGCTCATCCAGCATCTAACTATACACGCGTGGAGATCGTCGCTGCAGCGGGACGGTAAGCGGTACGGGTCTCCACAACCACTGGGTGTAGTATATTGAAACTGGGCGAGTTCTGAATAACGCAATGAGGCGTCCTTGGATAAACGATGCCAATACCTGTTTCCCTTAGGAAACCATTGCATTACCCAACAAGGCCAGGCGAGAATACCCCCTCTCCCGTCAAGGAGAATGGTCCTCATCCCCAGTTAGCAGAGCGGACAGATGGACATGGCGATTGAAAGCTTGACGGAATGCATTGGGCGGGCTGTTCACCAGGCGGAGTTCACAAACGTCCTGAGACAACGCTTCAACTCGTCCGTGATGCACGAGTTTTACGCACGGAAGATGAAGAGCGAGTACAGCCTGTCCAACACGGACACTATAAGTGTCCGTGAAACTGAGCTGACCGAGCTCGTCTCGGAGCTAACGCCGATGGTTGCATGCTACACCTCGCCCGAGACTGGTGCAATAGGCAACGGCTTCTACAAGTTGATGGGGTCTTCAGCTTCGCCGCGTCTGCCCTCCGTCGAGGAATACGCGAAGATACTGGTTCTCGCAGCTGCGCGAGTGGGCCCAGAACGAGTCGCGGGTTTGTTCGCCGGGTGGGTGGAAGGCCGACCCACACGGGTCTGGCTGTGTGCCTTGCTTAAGGGAGCGAGAACCGATGGCAGTCTGAGGCCCGCGGACGGGCTGTGCCTGGAAACACTGCCAAGCAACGGCGACGAGTTTCCTAGATCCCTCTACGTCCAGATCGACGAGCACGACATCCGGCACGAGCAATACGCCCAGAGAGCGATCTTGTCTCTCGAACACAATGTGGGACCGGCGCTGTACTCCCCGGATGGCGAAGTCTCTAGCTTCCCAGAGCTTCCGCCGCGCCCCGCAATTCGCAACCCGGAACTATCGTCGGTGTCGATGGACGGTCTGTGCCGAGCAATGTCGATCGAGATCAATAGCTACGTAGACTGGTTCAGACAGTGGTGGGACTACGGCGAAGTAGACGCCTTCTTCCTCAACCCGGGACACTCGCATGCCTGGAGAGACATAAGCAACTCGTCACCAAGCCTCATCTCGGAGGAACAGTTGGAGAGGTGCCTGGAACTCCATGGACTGCTGGACGAGTTTACTATGTTGGACCTCGGTATTGCCAGGTGGCGCAGGTCGAAACGGGCGACTACAAAAGAAGAACAACTGGTAGAACTGAGGATCGCCATGGAGTCTATATTGCTTGCCGACGACAATGGAGCTGGCGAGAAGAGGCATCGTTTGGCAATTAGAGGTGCGTGGCTGCTTGGGGAAACACTCGAGGAGCGAAAGAAACACTTTCGTAGCCTCCGGGACGCCTACGACTTTGCGTCAAACGTAATTCACGCCGGGACCCTCAAGAAGAGTGAGGAAGCGCGGGATAGGATTCTCGACGAAGCTCAGG
This sequence comes from Chloroflexota bacterium, assembly GCA_965216245.1. Lineage (GTDB taxonomy): Bacteria > Chloroflexota > UBA11872 > VXOZ01 > VXOZ01 > VXOZ01. Next base: position 1,546,736 of record OZ244145.1, on the reverse strand, counting down.
GTATTTGCCGGGCTGCGATCCTACGGATAGCAAAGGCTAAGGCTATGCCTAAATGGACCGACATCATCTTGGGTAAAGGATTTCATCGTCGGCCCGAAGGCCCTGATAAATAGAATATAAGTGGTGAGGCCGACTTTGACGACAGTCAGAACTGTCTTCGATATGTGGCTTGGTGGCCTGTGAAGCTTCTGAGGCCCTCTACGCAACGTTTGAGCAACAGTACGCATAAAAAGCCCCTAAGGCCAGCGTAAAACGCAGCCGCACGCCTGCGGCAAGGCGCATGGCGTGGGCTACGCCACTTGCAGCCTCTCAGATTGTAAGTCGCAAATCGCCTAGTCCAGCGCTGCTACCGCGTCGATCTCCACCAGCCAGTCTGTAGACGCCAGGGAGCCGATCTGCACCATGGTAGCGGCGGGGAAGGGCGCTTCCAGGATCTCGTTGCGCACTATGGTGATGGTTTCCCGGAAGCGGATATCGGTGACGTACATATTCATGAAGACGACGTTATTGAACGTCGCGCCGGCGGCCTCCAAGAGGGCCTGGATGTTGGCAAAGACCTGGCGCACCTGCGCTTCGATGTCGCCCGCGCCGACAATACTCCCGTCGCCGGCCGTCGGCCCTTGACCGGCAATGTAAAGCATCTCGTTGGCTTGCACGCGCAGGGCCATCGAGTATGGCGCGGAAGGCTGCGACATGCCTGCGCCAAGTAGGGGTTCTTTTTTCATTGTGGGAGTTCCCTTCTCTTGTGGAATTGCGATCACTTTTCATACAACGGGCATTATAGCCGTTGAATAGGCAATCTCCAAGACGATTGATGCCTCCCCGTGCCTGGATGGTGGGATTCGTGAGGGTTGAGATTGGCGCAAGCGTTAGCGATGATGTTCCTGTCACGTGCGATGCTGCCGCGATACACTCCGCACTGCGGTGCCCCGCCTGTACATGCTGCCCAGGGTCTTCACGTTGCTCTATGCTCAATTGGCATAGAGGCAATAAGGGTGTGAGATGCGCCATTGCGGGAGGTGGCGTGGTACATTTGTGGCTAATGAAGGATGATGCCTCAATTGGAGTGACCCGCCAATTGCAGCATTTGTGGATGAAGGATGGGTAAGGAGTTGCTGCTATGGCAGAATCGACCGCCGCCGAGCCAATCTTGAGCGACGCACAAGTGGCGTCCTACCATGAGAACGGCTACCTCGTGCTCCCAGACGTGCTGTCGGCGCAGGAACTCGCGGCGCTGCGGGTAGCCGCCGACGCGCTGAACGAGGAGCGACTTCGTCGCGGCGGCGCGGAGCGCACCGTTGCCATACACGACGTGATCTTCTTGCAGGAAGCATTCATGGAAGCCGCCCACCACCCGGCGCTCGTGGGAGCTGCCGTGCAGCTTATCGGCGAGAATCTGCATCTGCTCCAGGCGCGGGTCCATTGGAAGCCCATAGCGAAAGGCGAAGGCGCCGTGGACTGGCATCAGGACTACCCCTTCTTGCCGCTGACCAATTACGACCTGCTGGCCGTGACGTTTCTGCTCGACGATACGACAGTGCAAAACGGGGCGTTGCAAGCAATCCCCGGCAGTCACGTGCGCGGCCCGCTGGACCACCACGACGCAGACGGTACTTTTGTGGGGCGCTGCACGACAGCCGACGATTACGCCCCGGATGTTGCCAACGGCAACCTATACGATTTGGTAGGCCCTGCAGGCAGCATGACTATCCACCACGGAAACCTGCTGCACTACACACACCCGAATAACGGCGACACCCCGCGCCGGGCGTTGGTTTACCAGATTGCGGCTGGCGACGCGGCCCTGCTCGGCGGCAATTTCTACAAAGTCTGGCCGGTGTATCTCCATGGCAGCGATCCTTTGGTAGCGCGCTTTTTGGATGGTTCGACACAGCGCTTGCCCCTGTCCTTCTGCAACCTGGGAGGGTTGGACCGGTGAAACGTTGACTTTAACGGAAACTGGACTCTATGATAAAAGTGCGAACAGATTTGGTGGGCACGTTCTGGGGGAACTGCTAAGGAATAAACATGTCTGGCGAACGCTATCTTCAGATCGGCGAGGTAGCAGAGCAACTCGGACTTACACCACGCACGCTCCGCTATTACGAAGAGATCGGCTTGCTCGCGCCGCCTTCCCGCATGGAGGGGGGCTTCCGGCTCTACTCTGCAGCGGATATCGTCCGCCTGGAAAATATCGTGCAACTCAAGCGGCTGCTGGGGTTCTCGCTGGCCGAGATCAAGCAAGTGGTGGAGGCGATGGAGTCGCTCAAGCTCCTGAGACAGGAGAGCAAGCTAGCATCCGATCTGGAAACGAAGCGCGACACGCTGCAGAAGGCGCTGGCGATTCTGGAGCAACAGGTGGACGTGTTGGATGGCCGCTTGCGCCAGGTGGCTGAGATGCGCGACAGTTTCAATGAGCGCTCACTGCGCGTGCGGGAACGGCTGGAGCAAATCGAAGCCGAACTCCAAGTAGTGTTAGTGAACACCTCTTCCTAGCATTAAGAATCTGATTAGGCAGCTACGCTAGGGCTTTCAAGCGAAGAATGCGCCGGGAGTGCCGTCATTCCTGTAAGTGTTGACTAATTCGTTGACAGTTTCATCAGTCCAATTGAAACCATGAGAAGTAGAAGACGTTCAACTCCGTCATTCCGGCGCAAGCCGGAATCCATCTTCGCTGCACCCTCTGGACTCGCTAGACTCACAAACGAAGTGCAACACCATGCTAAGGTGTTGCCATGGGAACATACTATCGTCAACTTTCCATTGAAGAGCGGTGTGAACTGGCCCGGCTTCACACCGCGGGACAGTCGTACCGGCAAATTGCTGCAGCTCTGGATCGCGCGCCATCGACCATTATGCGGGAGGTGAAACGCAATGGGTCTCGTACGCAGGGCTACCAAGCGGGGTATGCCCACGAACAGGCGTGGGCGCGGCGCTGGGTTGGCGGCAAGTTGGAACGGGATGCTGCGTTGCGCAAGACCGTGCTGGAGTACTTGCAATGCGGCTGGTCGCCGGAGCAGGTGGCAGGACACATGGCGCGGGATGCCGGTGGACCGGTCATCTCCCACGAGACCATCTATCGTTTCATATACGGACAGGTGGCGCGCACCAAGGACTATAGTTGGCGGCACTACCTGCCGCGAGGCAAGACGAGACGGCGACCCCATCGGCGCAGTGGGCGCAGTCCGGCCTCCTTCATTGCCAAGCGCCGTCCACTGGCGGAACGTCCCCAGGCGGCGGCCGACCGCCAAACCCCCGGCCACTGGGAGGCTGACCTGATGCTCTTTGGGAGAGGCGGCCACGCGGTGCTCGCCCTGCACGAGCGCCACTCGCGCTTGCTCATCGCTGCGCGCCAGCCCGGCAAGGCGGCAGACCCCATCGCCAGCACCATGTACGATCTGCTCGCGGTCTTGCCTGAAGCGTGGCGACAGACCGTCACCTTCGACAACGGCACCGAGTTCGCGCGCCATTACCATCTCCATGACTTGGGCATCCAGACCTTCTTCTGCGATACCCACGCCCCCTGGCAGAAAGGAGGCATTGAGAACGCCATCGGACGCATGCGGCGCGTGCTGCCGCGCAAGACCGACCTGGCGGAGATGTCCGCAGAGCGCTTTGCGCAACTTATCCAAGCCTACAATCACACCCCGCGCAAGTGCCTTGACTATCAAACCCCAGCAGAAGTATTCCTCAAACAAACGTTGCACTTGAAATGTGAATCCACCCTCCGGCTTTCGCCGGAGTGACGATTCTCGTGCCGCCTGCGACTTTAGTCTTTGATGCATGAGCTGTCATTGCTCGTGATGCAGCAACCCAATGTGTTTGCAGCCGATACGAGGACATTATCTCTTTTTGTTTCATGTTCCCATTTGTCAACGAAATACCTAACACTTACATTTTCCGGCGAAAGCCGGAATCCAGTTCTCCCGCGATACGATGTCCTCACCAGATCATTGGCCCTGAGCTTGCCAAGGGCATGCCGCTATCGGGCCGTATACGATATTGTGACGGAGTGTCGCTCACGAAATCCAACTTCTCTTTGCGTGCCGTGATCCCTCACTACCTCTCTGGTCGGTGCGATCGGCTTGCGTTGGAATGTTTACTCCCCGACTACTGATTCGGTACTGTGCAAGCGCGGCTCTTACAAAGGGCCGTACCGTCATGTGGAGATTGGCTGAGTGAGAATACATGAAATCAAGTCGGTTGCACACTGCCCATGAAGGGAGCAGCCCATGGCAATTCAAGACCAAACTGCGATTGCGGTAGAGACCTTTCAACAGGCCCTTGATGCCCTGCCGCGAGCGCAATTGGCGAATCTCCCCACGCCGCTCGACTATTGCCCGCGCCTTACGAAAAGTCTGGGCGGCCCCGACATCTATATCAAACGAGACGACCTCACCGGGCTGGCGCTCGGCGGCAACAAGACCCGCAACCTGGAATTTCTCTTTGGGGAAGCGATCGCGCAGGGCGCGGACTGCATCATTACCGGCGCCTATCCGCAATCGAACCAATGCCGGCAGACGGCGGCGGCCGCGGCGAAACTGGGGCTGGAATGCTACCTGGTGTTGGGAGCGTTGCGCCACCGTGCGGACGTGCAAGGCAACCTGCTCCTCGACCATCTCTTTGGCGCCCACGTGGAAGTGGCGCCGGATGCGGACGACGTGGGCGTGCAGACCATCATCGACGAGCGCGTGCAGTCGCTCAAAGCTCAGGGTAGACGGCCTTACCGCTTCACGAATAAGTACCCCGAGCTTGCCGTAAAGTCAGTGGCAGGCTATCTGAGCGGCATGCTGGAGTTGCACGGGCAATTGGAGCGCCTGCCGGAACAGCCGACAACCATCGTCGTGACCTCTGGCTCCGGCTCTACGCACACCGGCATTGCGGCCACAGTGAAGGCGCTGGGCCTGCCCTACCGCGTCACCGGCATCTCAATCCGACCGCAGAATCCGCCGCAACGCGAACGCATTGCCGCCCTCTCCCAAAGCGCCGCGCAATATTATGGTATCCCCTGCGCCTTGACTCCTGATGAAGTGGACGTGCGTGAGGAGTACTTCGGCGCCGGACACGGCGTAACCACCGCTGCGGGTAGGGAAGCCGTGCGCACCGTGGCGCGCACGGAAGGCATCCTGCTCGACCTAACGTACACGGGCAAGTCAATGTCCGGTCTCATCGACCTGGTGCGCAGCGGCACACTCAGCCGCGACGAACGCGTAGTCTTCGTGCATACCGGCGGCATCCCGTCGCTCTTCGCCCACGCCGATGAGGTGCTCGCCAGAGAGTAAGTCAGCTTCGCGAGAACACTGTGCTCTTCGTGATCAGAGGAGAAATTCTTCATGAGCAGCCGTGTAGACGTTGAAACCTTGCGTTCCCTGAAGGGGCTGAGTTTATACTCGCCGGTCGCCCTTTCCCCGGATGGCACCTTGGTCGCCTACGGTATCCGGGAGATGCATCGCGAAACACCGCAGACTCCCTCAGGGATGCTTGCAATGGGAGCATTAACCGGCGTGCTAGGCGTCGAACTCTGGATTGCAGACCTTGCCGACGGTACGGCAAGAGCCCTTACCCCTGGCTGGGGGATGTATAGACCGGGGACATAGGTAACACATGTTCGGGGACATAGGTTACACCATAAGGCATGGAGAATCTTTTAGATGGAGGAGGACCATGCCTTGGAAAGTGGGTACACCCATGTCTTTGCGCAAAGAGTTTATTGCTCTGGCACAATCTGACGGAGTGAACATGAGCGAGTTGTGTCGTCGCATGGAAATCAGCCGCAAGACCGGCTACAAGTGGCTGCGGCGGTACGCGCAGGCCGGAGGGCAGAGCCTTCACGATCTGCCCAGGCGCCCGCACTCCAGTCCGCAACAGACGAGCCGGGAGATGGAGGAGCTTGTCGTAGCGTTGCGCCTGACGCATCCCACCAAGGGTGCGCATGTGCTGGCCAGGATGTTGCAGGATCGCGGCTGTGCGGGGGTGCCTGCCAAGAGCACGATCACTGCCATTCTCAGACGACATGGGCTCATCGATGAATCCGAGGCTGCCAAGCACACACCCTATGTGCGCTTTGAACGTGCCGAACCCAACGAGCTGTGGCAGATGGACTTCAAGGGACACATTGCCGTGCAACACCACCGCTGCCATCCGTTCACCCTCCTGGACGATCACTCTCGCTTCAACCTGGCGCTGCGGGCCTGTGCCAACGAGCAGGGAAACACGGTCCAAGACCGCCTCACCCACGTCTTTCGGCGTTACGGCTTGCCTCAGGCCATGCTGATGGACAACGGCTCCCCCTGGGGTAGCGACAGCGCTCATCCCTTTACTCCCCTCACCGTCTGGCTCATGCAACTGGGCATCAGCGTGCACCACAGCAGACCGTACCATCCCCAAACACTCGGCAAACTGGAACGCTTCCACCGCTCACTGAAGAGCGAGTTGCTTACAGGCCGCACCTTCACCGACCTCCCCCACTGCCAACGTGCCTTCGACACCTGGCGTGACTTCTACAACTTGGAGCGCCCACACTATGCCCTGGACCTCGACACCCCGGTCAGCCGATACACGCCCAGTGGTAGACCTTTCCCCGAGGCCCTGCCCACCATCGACTACGCCCCCGACGACCACGTGCGTTCTGTGGATGTCTCCGGTCGCATCTCATTCCAGGGCAGACCACTGCGTGTGGGAAAAGCCTTCACGCATAAGCGGGTCGCGCTCAGACCCACCCAAACCGACGGCGTATGGGACGTCTATTTCTCCGTCCAACGCATAAAAACCCTAGACCTCAATGAACAAAATGTGTAACCTATGTCCCCGAACAACTGTTACCTATCTCCCCAGTCTGTACAGGGGAGTAGCTGGGGGCCGCGCTGGTCTCCCGACGGGCAATGGCTGGCGTTCTGCTCTGATCGCAATGGCGTGGCACACGTTTGGCTCTGGAACCGCTGGACCGAAGAAACCCGCGCGGCGTGCGAGGATCCTGTGTGCATGGCGGCTGAGTTCGAACAACTGCACTGGCTTTCGGACAGCACGCATCTGGTAGCAAAGATGCGCGCGCCCGGTTGGGACCCGCCCCAAGAGAGTGAAGTGGAAGAAGCGGTGAGCGGCCGGGAAATCTGGGAATCTCCCGTGCTTGGGGCATCGGATCGAACCGAGGAAGAAGGTTGGCGCTGGTTCGATAGTGCACGGGGCGACATCGGCGTAATCAACATTGACACCGGCACAGCACGACGCCTGGGAACGGAGATATTTCCTTGTGGCTTCGCGCCATCGCCCGATGGGCGCCATGTCGCTGCGACGTGCGTGGCAGAGTTAGACCACTTTGACTTGCATGTATTCGCAGTTGACGGCTCTCACAGCGAGGTACTTGTGGAGGGCATTCCCTCAAATTGGGGGGCGTTTGCGTGGTCGCCGGCGGGAGAGGCGATTGCCTACACGACCTATGGCGATGAACCGGGGCAGCTTATCGTCGTGTCGCTGGATGGCGACCAACGCGTGCTCCACGACGGCAGCGAGGTCGACTTTGCCAACGAGGAGCCGTATCCGCCACCACTTTGGTCTCCGGACGGAGAGAAGGTCTACTGCTGGGCCAACCGGTCAATCTACGCAGTGTCCCTCTCCACCGGCGCTATGGAAATCATCACCCGCGAACTGGAACACCATACCGTGTGGGGGTTCATTAACACGCTGGGCAACAATACCGTGAATGACGGCGGACGCCCCGGCGACGTTCTCGTGTTAGCGCAACACCGCCAGAGCAAGCGACAGGGCATCTACAGAGTCGGTAACGGTCCGCCGGAAGTAGTGCTGCCAGAACAACAGCGCCACCTAATTAATCTGATGCTCTATGGTGACAGCAACGGGAATCACATTGTAGGCCCGATTGAATCCGCCTCGCATCCCGCCGATCTCATTCGCATTGCAGTTGCAACCGGTGAGGAAAAGCGGATTACGCGGCTCAACCCGTCGCTTGAAGGTGTTTCTTGGGGTACCGCTCGGCTGCTCGACCATTCAGGCGCGGACGGTGAAGCGTTGCAAGGAGCGGTACTGCTCCCGGCCGGGTATCAGGCCGGAGTGCGCTATCCGACGATAGTCAATGTGGGACTTGGCACGGGGGGCTCCGGTTTCGTCAATTACTTTGAGTGGGATAGCCTCAGCTTCATCGAGCTGCACGCCTTAACGACCCGTGGCTATGTGGTGATTGTACCGTCAAACCCACGTCGTGGGCCGGACGTGGCCGATGAAGTAACCGCTCAGGTGCTGAATGCCCTTGATGCGTCGGTCGCGGCAGGGTACTCCGATCCGGAGCGGGCGGGTGTGATGGGGCATAGTCGCGGCGGTTACAGCGCCTGCTGTGTGGTAACGCGCACTGATCGCTTCCGCGCGGCTGTCGCCGGCGCCCCTATCACGAATTTTGTCAGTTTTGGCTTGTCCGTTTCCGGGAATGAGATGTCGGCTTGGGAGAAGACGACCGGGTATGTCTTCCACCTGCGCAATACCTTGTGGGAAGCACGGGAACAGTGGCTGGAGAACTCACCAGTACTCTTCTGCGATCGTGTTACCACTCCAATGCTCCTCATATGCGGTACCGCCGACGAAGACTGCATGGCGCAGGCTGAAGAGATGTATGGCGGCCTGCGTCAGCTTGGCAAGAAGGCAACCCTCGTGCGGTACCATGGCGAAGGTCATGCGGTTGGTTGGTGGTCGACAGAGAATGCGCAAGATTGCTGGGACCGCATCATCGGCTGGTTCGATCGCTACGTGAAGGGTGATGCGGCGCACTAGGCAACTGCGGGCTTCAGGATGATAGACCGGAAGTGCGGCCACAAACAACCCCAAACATGCCACACAGTGGTAGTATACGGACTGTCCGGCGGTGCGGACCTGCAAGCGTCTTTAGCCGGGCCGGATGTAATGGCGAATCCACTTATGGCTCTAAAACCATCGAACGTGAGGGAAAATATCGCATGAAGTCCGTGTCTAAGGCGAGAACTTCGCAGCAAGAACTCTTGGCGTTGAGCAAAGAACTCTTTCCGGGAGGGTCGTCGGGCTTGTGGCGTCTGCCGGACGAGTTTCAAATCGTGGTCGCCCACGGGCTCGGCAGCCACGTGTGGGACATGACCGGCAGGGAGTACATCGACTGCATCCTGGGCTCGGGGCCGGTAGTCGTCGGTCATGCCCATCCCGCGGTCGTGGCGGCGGTCCAAGCCCAGGTAGCACAGGGCGCGACCTACTTCCTCCTCAATGAACCGGCAATTCGGCTGGCGGAAATGGTGGTTGATGCCGTGCCGTGCGCCGAGCAGATTCGCTTCGTCAGCACCGGCACAGAAGCGACTTTCTACGCGATTCGCATTGCCCGCGCCTTTACCGGACGCAACAAGGTGCTCAAGTTCGAAGGGGCGCTCCACGGCGGCAACGACTACGCCACCATGAGCACGACACCGCCGCACACCAGTGACTACCCCCACGGCATACCGGATAGCAGCGGCATTCCGCCGCAGGTGCAGGAACAGGTGCTGGTCTCCGAATTCAACAATCTCGCGCTCACCCGCGAGTTGGTGCTCCGTCACGGCGACGACTTGGCGGCGATTATCATGGAGCCGTTGCAGCGCGCGCTCAATCCGGACCCGGGTTTCCTGGCTGCCATGCGCGACCTGGCCCACGAGGTCGGGGCGCTGCTTATCTTCGATGAGATCGTCACCGGCTTCCGCTTGGCATGGGGAGGCGCTCAGGAATACTACGGCGTGGAGCCGGATCTGGCGGTGCTGGGCAAAGCGCTGGGCGGTGGCTATTCGGTGGGCGCGGTGGCGGGACCCGCCGAGATAATGGAAGTGGTCTCGTCGGCCATCAGAGGCACGCCGCGTTACGTCTGGATGGGCGGTACGTTTAGCGGCAACCCGCTGAGCTCGGTAGCAGGCCTGGCGACCCTTGGCGTGCTCCAGGAAGAGGGCAACTTTGCGCGGCTGCACGCGGTTGGCGACCAGGTGCGCGCCGGACTGGAGGCGCTCGGCAGGGAGTGCGGCGAACCGCTGCAGGCCATCGGCGCCGGGCCGCTGCTCCAGGTCTTCTTCGGTGAAGACCCCCTGCGCAGCTACCGCGACTGCCTGCAAACGGACAACACCAAACGCATCGCTTTCGCCCAGGAATTGCTCCGCTCCGGCATCCTCACCAACCCCGGCGAGAAGCTCTACTTCTCCCTGGCCCACACCGATGAGGACGTGGGAGAAATCCTTAGTCGCGCCCGCACGGCACTCAAGACGGTGCAGGAGAGTGCGTCCGCTTGAATGAGAATGCTAATGAGCTGCCTCTTCGGAAGGTGTCTTTTGCTGCGTTTCACAAGTGTTCGTGACTGGGTGGAGATGCTGCATTAGTAGTGGATTCTCAACTTTACTACCAGCCGATAGCGGGAGTAACAATCCAGGGGTGAAGCAATGGGTCTGATGAGAACCGCGGAAAATTGTCTGGCCAAGGCAACTCAATGAGGCGGTTCTTGCTTGCCGCGTCAATCAGATCCTGACTATGTCCTACACCAAGCAAGTAGACCCTCACGCCGCGACTCTTGAGTTCGTTGATCATTTCCGCGTATCCGCCATCTCTCGTGATAAGTACGAGAATGGTGCGTGACGGGTCCTGGCCGCAGTAGGTACTACAGTGATGGATTATCTTCTCGTCCAAGTCATCGCTTTCTTCCCACACGTCCCAGTCATGGTTTTCTAACGTCTCCGTAGGGTCGAAGAAACTGTAACCCGGGGTGGAGCGGACGAATGCCTTGAATTTTCGTTGGGCCGTAGTCGAAAATCGCTCTTCAAGCTCTGCCCTCAGCCAGGCATCCAAATGGGGCAAGTGTTGAATTTGTGCAGCTAGATTCGGAAAATCCCATACAACCAGCATGCGAGTGGGTTTCATAATCTGCTTCTTCCTCTTCTTAAAGAAACTGGGGGTAATACCTCTTTCCATCGCAATCGAATGGATTGCCGCGAGTGACGTGGCATCTGGCGTAGTGGCCCCAGTCTCCCAACGTGATACCGTGTTTTGCGGTATACCGAGAGAGGTTGCGAGCTCAGCTTGTGACAGGCTAAGTCTCTTTCGCAACTCTACGATGCTCTCTGGGCTAAAGCTATACCGTTGCTGCTTTACGGGTGCCATCATTGTCTCCGTTGTTCGAAAAGCGAAAGCAAAACATCAAAGTCACAGTACCATAGATATAGGGAGAAGTCTACAGATCTGTAGAATTTTGTGGGACTTCCGTGACAATCTTGCCTATGAAGTCTGGGCTAGCTGAGGGGGTCAAGTTACTTCAGGCTCTCGCAGGCGGTGCCGTCTTCATCTCTATCGAGCTGGTTTGGGTCTGTACTATCGGCATCTAATACCGCTTGAGCCTGCCACTGGAACTCAAAGTCTCCGCAGTTATACTCGTCCCCTTGGCCAAGGTACTGTTGCGGATCGAAGTCACTCTGCGGCGGTGCGGTAGGTATTGTGATTGGCGATGGAGTAGCAGCAGCGGGCGAAGGAGAGGATGTTGGTGACGGAACAGCAGTAGGCATGGAAGTTGGAGAGGGCTTGGGTGCTGGGACAGCCGTTGGCACAGGAGAAGGAGTAGCCAGTGGCGTACGGACAGGTGTAGCTGTTGGCTCAGGATTAGCGGTAATAGTAGCAAGCAGCACCGGTGTAGCGGTAGCTTCCACACGGGCGGTGGGCGTAGCACCGGAGGCCGAGTCGCTCTCTTCGTCCCCACCACAGGCGAGCACACTGAGGCAGGAGCCAATCAGCAGTAGATGAATGAGACCAATGACGATCTGCTTCTTGCGCGTGGCCGAACGGAAACCGGGAATTCTGCGTAGAACACCCATGTATTCTTACTGCTCAAGTGTCAGGAATGGCATTCCCACCCCGCAAAGGGCGCGGAACATGAATTGTGGGGGAAGGGTGGTAAGAGGCCTACACATCCAAGTTGCCATGCTAATACACTGCTTCCCCCTCACTGTGCATAGCGAATCTTAGCGAAACCCACGCCAAGAGACATCAGACTGTGCCAAAAAGGCGCTGGCAAGGACTGTCTTGACTAGCGTAGCGTCTTGCGCATGGCACGACCGGCCGCCTTGCCCGCTACGCGGCGCACGATGCGTTGTCCGACACACCCCTTGCGCACGGCGTTCACGTCACCAAGAAGCCGCGCCAACCAGTAGAGAAGTGACCGTATCTTCATCGGAGCTCCACAGTGCCATTCCAATCTGGTGGGGAGTGTACCACAGACGTCCGCGCAGGAGCTGACCGGCAATGCGTAGACAAGACTGGCGACGACCTGCTTCCAACGCACGATCGAGCGAAATCCGGTGATCTTGCGTATGAGACCCACTCGAAGGGGCAACTACAGCGTCACCATCGGCTCCAGGCCTATCGGCAACTAACTGTTGATCTGCGCCCATGTGAGGAAGGGCAACTGTAAACGTACTGCTTTGACCTTCCTACTTGCACAGATGGTACTGTTTTATGGTACCATCCATTTATATGAGGAGGAAGCATCGGCGCACCCTAGAACGAGTCTTCACAAGGCCCACGCCATCCGACATCAGGTGGGCTGATATCGAGAGTATGTTAGAGGCGGTCGGCGTGGAGGTCTCAGAACGGGCAGGTTCGCGGCAGCTCTTGAAGAAGGGAACGGATCGTATCATCGTTCATAGACCGCACCCTAGCCCTCAAACCGGCAGGGTCACTGTCCGCAGCATCGCCATGTTTCTAAGGACACTAGGAGTGGTGCCATGATGGAATACAAAGGCTACATAGCCACAATAGAATACGATGATTCGGTGGGGCTTCTCCACGGACAGGTTGTCAACGCCGGGCCCTATCCGATTGTGACGTTCGAGGCCGCTGACGTAGAGGGGTTGGAACGCGAGTTCCGAATATCAGTTGAGGAGTATCTAGCCTCGTGCGTGGAAGACGGTGTCGAGCCGCGCAAACCGTTTTCCGGCAAGCTCACGCTGCGGCTCGGGCCTGAACTGCATCAGCGCGTGGCGGTCTCAGCGATACAAAGCGGCGTGAGCATCAACGAGTGGATCAAGCAGGTGCTTGAAGAGAACGTGCAGGGCCGGTGAGGGCGCATTCAAGTCTGCGGGTGGAGTAACTTTTGGCGAGTTTACAGCACGCTTGCGAAAGGGTCCCGCCTCTGCAGTGGCAACTAGCAGATATTCGCCTATTAATGTCAATCCGAGAGGTGTGGAATTTCAGAGGCTTGCGGGCGGTTTCCGATTGCTTGCCGACAAGCCTCTGGTCACCCTCATCCCAACCTTCTCCCGTCAAGGGAGAAGGGGTGCCGGAAAGGACTTCCTATGAAGCGGCTGGGAGAGCGCCTTTCGCCACGTTGGCGAGCTCGGCAAACGCTGCGCTGTCTTGGACGGCGAGGTCTGCCAGCATCTTGCGGTCCAGGGTAACGTTGGCTTCGCTGAGGCCGTGTATGAAGGCGCTGTAGGAGAGTCCGTTTTGGCGCGCGGCGGCGTTGATGCGGACGATCCACAGGCGCCGCATTTCGCGCTTGCGGGTACGGCGGTGGCGGTAGGCAAACGCCATGCCGCGCATCACGGCTTCATTGGCGGTCTTGAAGAGGCGATGTCGACCGCCCCAGTAACCTGAAGCGCGCTTGAGGACTTTCTTGTGGCGTTTGTGCGATGTTACGCCGCGTTTTACTCGGGGCATGGTCTCTCTACTCTTTGGTGTTCGCTACGTTTCTTCTCTGTCGAATTCTAGCGTAAACGGCGGGGGACAAGCCCCCGCGCTACATCGAACTTACCTACGGCAAGGACCAATCTTCTTACTTGATACCAGCGCCGGGAAGGAGTTTCTTGACGCGCTTCCTTTCGCCGTCGGGAGATTCGAAATAGTGCGCCGTAGTACGCAGCGTGCGCGGCTTCTTCTTGCGGCGCAAGTGGTTCATGCTCCCTTTAGGCCGCATCAGCTTGCCGGTGCCGCTGACCTTGAACCGCTTGCGCGTGCTCTTATGCGTCTTCATCTTAGGCACGAATCTATCGCCTCTCTTCATTTAGAGGAATCGACTGCTATGGTATCATACACGGAGCGGCGCGCACAACCTGCGAAGAGATTCGCGCACGCCGGGCAAGCCCACTGAGAAAGGCGCCACGCCCCGTCAGGAAGTTGGGTGAGTCGCGGTGAAGATGGATTCCCGCTTTCGCGGGAATGACGGACTGTGTGCTCTCGGTCTTGATGATAGGTCTCAGCATGTTTGCCTGGATTCCACATCTTCTCCATTCATTCCCCGATGTACTTGTGTCAGCCTGATTCTGGAGAATGGGCATGCCTCCGTTTCAAATGGTAACAGACCTAGCGCCGCGCGGTGACCAGCCCCAGGCGATTGACCAACTGGTTAGCGGGTGCCATGCCGAATACCCGTTCCAGACCCTTCTCGGCGTAACCGGTTCCGGTAAGACTCTCACCATGGCTCGGGTCATCCAAGCGATTCAGAGGCCGGCGCTTGTTCTTGCCCCCAACAAGACCCTGGCCGCGCAGCTTTTTTCCGAGTTTCGGGACTTCTTTCCGGAAAACGCGGTCGAGTACTTCGTCTCCTACTACGATTACTACCAGCCCGAGGCGTACCTCCCGCGCACGGATACGTACATCGAGAAGGACTCGAACATCAACGAGGAGGTAGAGAAGCTCCGGCTCTCTGCCACACGGTCTCTCATGGAGCGGCCGGATGTCATCATCGTCGCGAGCGTCTCCTGCATATACGGCATGGGCTCGCCCCACGACTACGGGCAAGTGGTCGTACCGCTGAACGTTGGCGAGCAGTACCGCCGCCAGAACGTGTTGCGGCATCTGAACGACATTCAGTACGAGCGGAACAACGTGGATTTCAAGCGGGGCACGTATCGGGTGAAGGGCGACGTGCTCGACATCTTTCCGGCCTATGGCGATACCGCAATCCGCATAGACTTCTTTGGCGACGAAATAGACCGCATCATCGAGATCGATCCGCTTACCGGTGAGATTCTGGATACGCGGCAAGCGATCAATATCTATCCGGCGAGCCACTTCGTGACGCCGGTGGAGCGCATTGAAGAGGCCATCAAGAGCATCGAGACGGAGCTCGACGAGCACGTCGCCGTGTTGCAAAGTGAGGGTAAGCTGCTCGAAACGCAGCGCCTGCTTCAACGCACGCGGTTCGACCTGGAGATGCTGCGCGAGACCGGCCACTGCAAGGGCATCGAGAACTATAGCCGCCATCTCGACGGGCGTAACGCCGGTGATCCCTCGTGGACGCTGCTGGACTATTTTCCCAAAGACTTCCTCATGTTCATCGATGAGTCCCACGTCGCCGTGCCGCAACTGCGCGGCATGCACGCCGGGGACCGCTCGCGTAAGCAGGTGCTGGTGGATTACGGCTTTCGCTTGCCGAGTGCGCTCGATAACCGCCCGCTCATGTTTCAGGAGCTAGAGCAGCGTCTCAACCAGGTGATCTTCGTTTCCGCGACGCCCAATATGTACGAACGCGAACGGAGCAGCCAGGTGGTGGAGCAGATCATCCGCCCCACCGGTCTGGTGGACCCTTCAATCGAAATACAGCCCACTACCGGTCAGATCGACCATCTCGTCAGTCAGATTCGTCAACGAGTGGCGCAGCATGAGCGCGTGCTGGTGACGACGCTGACAAAGCGCATGGCGGAGCAACTCGCCGATTACCTCAACGAAATCGGTATCAAGGTGCACTACCTGCACTCGGAGATCGATACCCTGGAGCGTGTGGAAATTCTGCGCGACCTCCGGCTGGGCGTGTACGACGTGGTAGTGGGCATCAACCTGCTGCGTGAAGGTCTAGACTTGCCGGAAGTATCGCTGGTGGCGATTCTGGATGCGGATAAGGAAGGCTACCTGCGCAGCGAGACCTCGCTGGTGCAGACCATCGGTCGCGCGGCGCGTCACATCAACGGCCACGTGGTCCTCTACGCCGATGTGGTGACCAATTCTATGCGCCGCGCCATCGATGAAACCTACCGCCGCCGCGATAGGCAGCTTGCCCACAACGATCAACACGGCATTAAGCCGGAGAGCGTGCACAAGGCGATTCGCGACATTACCGATACCATTCGCGCCGTAGCGGAAGAGGAATCGAGCTACCAGGCGGAAAATAAGCCGCTCTCGGCCAAAGAGGCGCTGAAGCTCATCAAAGAGCTTGAGAAACAGATGCGCAAGGCTGCGAGAGAGCTGGACTTCGAGCGCGCCGCGCTCGTCCGCGACCAAATCCGCGAAATCCGCGCCCGCCAGCAGGAAGTGCTGATAGCCGAGTAGGGCGACCCAGGTGAGGGTAAGGGTTGAACTGCTAGCTTCAAAAGCACGGGCAGTGATCGGGCACGACAAGTTGAACCCCTACGTCTGACCAACTTGCTAACCGCATGCTCCAGGACTCCGACTGCGCTTTGCTCGGCTGGTAGTCGGGATGCACGATCTCTACATCGCGCGGCGCCGGCTTGTCCGTCATGGCTTCCCTCCGAGGTGTTCTGTGAGGGGAATTACATGGTGACTACTAAACGTGGCTCGCCGCGCCGCCGTTGAGCGCCAGCAACTCGCGGAGAACGTCGTCTTTCGAAATGTCCGCCGGCCAACCGTACGCGGCAGCCACAGCGGCGTCAAGGGCTTCGTGTGCGTCGGCGAGCCATTGCGGGCGGGCGTTGTAGAGGATCGTCAGCGTGCGCTTCTTGAGCGACTTCGCCGCCTCCTCGTCGCGAGGAACGGGCCGCATCGGATAACCGGAAACCGGCTCGTCGACCCACTCGACCCACTCGGGCGGGTTGAGCCAGCGGTCGCGCAGCTCGACGAGGCATCGGGCGGCGTCCGCAATGGCAATCGCACGCGGGTCGGAAGCGTATTCGGTCGCGGGCACGTCCGGCGCCAGGCCGGGCGGGAATGGGAACGTCCCGAAGGTGGTTGTCGGCGTGTAGCGGGGCCGGTCTTCCAGACTCGTCCCAAGCCGGAGCGACCAGACCTCGTGGAATCGGCTGTGCAGTATGCCGAACGTCGTGTCGTCGTCGCGGGCGATGACAGTCAGCTGATGGTCTGGACAGATGCGCGCGTCGAGCCACGCGAAGACGCGATGCTTCGCAACGGTTGGCGTGGCGATGAAGCGAGGCAGTCCGACGAGCGCTCGCCACATTCCGGGGCGCGGGCACCAGTGTCGCCACCAGAAATCACTGATTCCCTTGACTTTGCTCCGCTGGCGCATCGGCAAGACGTGGGTCTGGGCGTGGGCGAACGGCGTTTCGTAGAGGGCAGCTTCACGCTGGCTCATCGTTGCCCCGAAATCGATGATCCACTTGCCCGCCGGGCGGCGGGTCAGATCCATCCCGTTCACCCATGGCTTCAGAACGTCAGCGTTCGTCCGGCCGTTCGGGTTCGCCGGCAACCGAAGCCATTCTCGCGCCAGATCGCCTGGAATGTCGAACGGTCCCGACTTCTGATCGCCGATGAAAGCGGTACTTCTGTTCCGGGCCAATCTGCCGACTTTCGTGAGGTCCGCCGTGCCGGCGGTCAGATCGGGGGCGATACGATCAACCTTCGCTCCGTCAAGGTGAACCGGATAACGGGCGTCCTGGGACGCGAAGCAAACGAGCGAGACTCGGACGGCTGCGCCGTCGACCACCCAAGGTTCGTCGGACCACGCGTCGAAGATCGCCGCGTCGGCGACGATCTGGTCCAACACTGTGCGATTCCGTCCGCCCCGAATCGAATTAGTGGCGACTAGACCGGCTCGGGCAACCTTGCCGTCGACCACTGCCCGGCCGGCCTTGTGGAACCAGTAGCAGACTAGGTCTGCGAAGGCAGGGACCGTGCCCGTGTAGACGTTGCGCATGCGGTCTGTGTACTCATTGCCCAAGACGCCGCGCATCGGCTTCGTCCCGAGGAACGGCGGATTGCCGATTACCACATCCGCCTCCGGCCAGTCCGGTTCTGTGCCTTCTGGCGTCACGATCGCGTCGCGGCACTCGATGGTGTCGAGCGGCTTCAGGATCGGATTTCGTACCTCTGAGAAGCCGTTACGACGCATCCACTGGATCTCGCCGATCCAAACCGATACACGCGCCAACTCCGCCGCGTACGGGTTGATCTCGATGCCCTTGACGTTGGCCGGGCCGATTTCCGGGAACGCGCGCTGGAAATCGAACGCCTCCGCCTCAAGCTGTACCCGGTGCTCCAGGTCCTTGAGCGCCTGCAGGGCCAGATATAGGAAGTTGCCGGAGCCGCATGCCGGGTCGAGCACCGTGAACGCCCGCAGCCGGTCGAGGAACGTCCGATACCGCTGCTCGGCTTGGTTACGGCGTCTCGTGCGAGTGGCGGGTGACTTGGCGGCATCCGCACGTTCCAGCTCGGCGGCGATCTCGGCCTTCTCCGCCTCCCATTCGGCAAGCCACGGGCGGTTCACCACCGGCTCGACGATCAGCATGATCTTGTCGCGGTCGGTGTAGTGCGCCCCAAGCTGGGCGCGCTTGCTGGGGTCAAGCCCGCGCTCAAAGAGCGTGCCGAGGATCGACGGGTCGACCTCGGACCAATCGAGGCGCGCCGCCGCCAGCACGGTGTCGATGTCGGACTTCTCCAGCGGCAACGCCGTGTCGTCGTCGAACAGCCCACCGTTGAACCACTCGACCGTCTCGAAGCCGACGCGTCCGCCAGCGGCCATGACTCGAAAGAGATCGCCGGCAAGGTCGGCGAATTGCGCCGGGGTGCGCCGCGCCTGCTCCAGCATCCGCGTGAACATCTGGCCGGGCAGCAGGCCCACGTCGTCGGCGAACATGCAGAAGACGAGGCGGTTGACGAAATGCGCAACTGCGCGCGGGTCGTGTCCGCGCTCCCGTAGCGCCTGCGCGACCGCCGCGAAGGACTGCGCCGCCTTCTCGGTGAGCGCTTGCCGCGTCTCGCCCGGACGCAGCCGCTCCGGGTCCGAGAACGCCCACTTGAGCTTGTCGCGTGTCGCGGCGTCAGCCAGGTCGTCCAGGTCGAACTCGTAGGTTCTGCTGACGCTGTTCGTCCAGTTGGTGCGGATGCGGAACCGCAGCATGTCGGAGACGATCAGCAGCGGCGGGTTCTCCAGCGCCAGCGAGTACTGACGGAGCTGGTCGAAGGCCGCGTCGAGGTCCTTATGTTTCCCCTTGTACTCCCAAGCGAAGTGATAGCGCTTCCAGACATCGGCCCAGCCGTCCCCACCGGTGTCCTTGCGAGCCCCCCGCTCGAAGCAGTACGTCTCGCCGGTCGGGTCGACGTCAGCGGGTTTGGGTTCGCCCAGCAACTCGCAGAGGTCGAGAAAATGTTGCTGCGATGCTTGGCGCTCCGTCAGCGTGGAGGCTCGCCACTTGTTGATGAACTCGTACGGTGTCATGCGCGCGCCCCGGACGCCAGCCCAATGTCCGCGATAAGCTCTCGGTAACGCAGCCGCTTTCCGCCCATGTAGGTCTCATCGGCTTCCAACGGGCCGGCAAACGCGTTCTGCCGCTCGGTCAGCGCGACTCGAAGCCGGTGCGCAAGGTACCACGCTCTAGCGGTCACGTCGTCTGGGAATCGGCGGGACTGTTCGACCACGCTGATGCAGGTACGGTTGGACTTGCCGGAAGCCTTGCGGGACATATCATATTCTCCTGAACTTGAAGGATAACACAGCATAGTGCCGAAAGTGAGTCAAGCACTTTCTTACATAATCTCCTGTTCAAAGCTCAAGGCGGTGAGGATTGAACCGCACTGCACTCAATGCAGTATCATCAAGAAACCAGGACGAAAACTGCGGCGAGGCACGTGAGAGGATAAGCACAATGAGCAAGAAGGTATTCGACGCCGAAGATATCGCAGCGGTTACGCGGGTGCTGGAATCCGGCGTGCTCGGCGCCAGCACGGAGGTAGCGGCGCTGGAGCAGGAGTTTGCGGCGGCGTTGTTGGGAGCGAATCATGGGATCGCCTGCAATGCGGCCATGGGTGGGCTGCACGCGGCGCTGCTGGCGGTTGGCGTAGGGGCCGGCGATGAGGTGGTATGCGATCCGATGGTGCTCTTTGGCGGCCTGGCGGTCTTGTACACGGGCGCCATGCCCGTGTTTGCCGACGTGGATGAGCATACCCACAACATGGATCCCGCCTCGCTGGCAGAACGCATCACGCCGCGCACGAAAGCCATCGTCGTAACCCACCACTGGGGCGAACCGGCAGACATGGAGGGCATCCTGGCGGTAGCAAACACCCATAAGCTGCCGGTGATCGAAGATTGTGCGCACGCCCTCTTTGGCGAGTGGCGCGGGCGCAGCACGGGCACGCTCGGCGCAGTCGGCGTCTTCAGCTTCAATTCCTCGAAGCACGTTAGCACCGGCGACGGCGGCATGGCCGTGACCGATGACGCCTATCTCAACGAGCAAATGCGCGCCATCATCACGTTTGGCGCGGCGCCCGTCCGCGTGGCCAACAACTACCGCATGACCGAACTCACCGCCGCCGTGGCGCGCGTGCAGATGCGTCGCGCTCGCGGCTACGTGGCAGAGGATCGCGCCAGCGCCCAACTCTATGCGGCTGCGGTCGAGGGCTGCGCCTGGCTGCGTCCGCAGCAGGCCGGCGCGGATAGCGTTCACTCCTACCATCTTTGGGTGGCAGCCTTTGCGCCCCAGCCGGGCGGTCCTTCCTTGGAGGAATTCAAGGCAGCGTGCGCGGAGGAGAATGCAGGCTTCAGTTTCGGCTACGTCGGCGTACCGGCCTACTTGCATCCCGTATTTAGTTTGGGTGGGTCTTTCGGCGTGAGTCGCGACCCGCAGTCGCAGCCGCTCCCGTATCGTCGGGGTTGGTGCCCGGTGGCGGAGTCCCTGATGCCGCGCCTGATGATCACCGGCATCAGCGCCCGTGACCGGGACTTCCACAGCCGCAATGCAGCCGCGTTGCAGCGGGCGGTGCAAAGACTTTCTTGAAAGATACCCTTTCGTTTTGGCATGAGATGTTTGACAAGAACTGTCATTCCGAGCGAAGCGAGGAATCTAGAGCCTGTGCCTCTCAATGCTTCGCCACTAGGTTCCTCCGAATCGGAGCTTGCCGGTAGGGCGGGGGCTAGTCCCCCGCTGGATCGGAACCACGGAATCAAGAGAAGATGGATTCCCGCCTGCGCGGGAATGACGGATGGGGCCCTGAGTTGTCAGTGCGAAGCACAGGCGTAAACCACTCTGATGTCGCCGCACAGGGACTATCCTCAGTCGACTAGTCGCCGTAGTTTTTGCCTTGCTGTCCCAGGCAATACATGGCTGAACCGAATGGATATACTAAAGGCGGACCGATTGCAGGGCGGGCCGATGGCACTTGGGTAAGTACGGCTGTGATTGCAAAACGTAGCAGGGTGCGGTGCTTCTCCAAGAACGAGATTCCGGCACATCCTGCACTGGAAAGAAGAACAAACTGCGCGTGGGCGAAAAGCGTGGTTGACGCAAAACAGAAAGGAACGGTGCGCGATGCCTGTGTTCATGTCACAGTTTTCCTATGCGACGGAAACGTGGAAGCAACTGGCCGACAATCCGGAAGACCGGAGCGACGCCATTGAGCCGCTCCTGGAGAGTCTCGGCGGCCGGCTGATCGCGGTGTACTATGCCTTTGGCGACTATGATGGAGTTGTCATCTTCGAAGCGCCCGACGGCGCCACCGCGGCGGCTGCGGTCATTGCCGCCATTGCGCCGGGGCACGTCAAGACGGTCAAGACGACGCCGCTGCTCACGGTGGATGAGATGCAAGCTGCGCTGAGCAAGACCAAGATAGTAGCCGAAAGAACATCGTACGACCGGCCTGGCGGGTCTGGGTAAACGCCGGCCGACGGGACACGGCGGCACAAGAGCTTTTAGGCAGACAAGGACAAGAGGAATAGGCATGTTGGACATTCCACGCATTCGCGAAGACTTTCCGGCGCTGCAACACGGCATCTACCTCCACACGGCCGGCATCGGGATGAACGCCCGGCCGGTGCTGGCAGAAGTGACAGACCGGTGGCAGTTCTTCTTCGAAAACGGCCCGTGGCTGCAGAGCCGTCGCGACGAGCGCTTTCTGCACAAGCAACGTACGCGGGAGGCGCTGGCGCGGTTATTTAACGTGCCTGCCGATACGATCTCGATGGTGAACAACGTCTCCAACAGCATTAGTATGGTGGTTTCCGGCCTGCCGCTTGCTCCGGGTGACGAGATCATTACCAGCAATGAGGAAGACGATGCTCTCTGGCTGCCGCTCTACAACATCGGCCGCAAACGGTATGGGGCGGTGGTCCACCACATGCCGGTTGGCGCGACACCGGAAGAGAGTCTAGCCAATTTCGAGGCGCTGCTCTCCCCGCGCACCAAGCTCGTCGCGATGAGCCACGTGACGCAGGATCGCGGCACGGAACTGCCTGTGGCGGAGATGTGCCGACTGGCCCGCGAGCGCGGCGCGTTCGTCTACCTTGACGGCGGGCAGGCTGTCGGCCAACTCGACGTGGACATTGCCGCCATCGACCCCGACTTCTACGCTGTGCTCGGCTACAAGTGGATGCTCGGCCCTTATGGGACCGGCTGTTTCTACGTGGCCGAACGCATGCGCGACGTGCTGCAGATTTCCTGGTCCGGCAGCCACGTGGCTAAGCACATAGATTTCGAGACCGGCGAAGTTGACTGGCAGCCCTATCCCCAGCGGCTGGAATGGGGTTCGGTGAATTTTCCCACTATGGCGGGGCTGGGCGCTGCCGTGGAGTACCTGGAAAGCTTCGGCATCAGCGTGATCGAGGAGCGCAGTAAACACCTCTCGCGCTGGCTGCGCGGCGAGTTGCTAAACCACCCGAAAGTGGTCTGCTACGATCCTGAGCACCCCGATGCTTATACGGGCATCGTGGCGTACGGTGTGGATGGGGTTACGGGCGATGACCTCGCCGCTTACCTGCATGAGCACAAGGTCTGGTGCCGCTCGCTCATGCACGACGGCATGCAGGGCGTGCGCCTCTGCACCGCCTTCATGAATAGCGAAGAGGAGATAGCACGCGCTATCGACATCATGGCAGCCATGCCTCGGTGAAGACTGTGCGTACGTAGGGGCGGTTCGCGAACCGCCCCTACAGCCTTCTAATGGGAAACAAGCACTCACGCGACGCGGTACGTAGACTCCTGCAAGGGAGGGCGTAATACGATGCGATGCCTCGTGCGTTACCCATCCGGCCAGATGCGCACCGTGCCGTAGACTCCGTCATAGCCTGGTTCGACCGCGACATCGCCGGCCCGCATGCGCGCAATGCCTTCAGCTATCCGCGTGCCAGCCACGTCCGTTATGTCCTCCTTAGGGGATTCCAGCAGCACGGTGAACTCCGAACCGAGCGCATCCGTTAGGTGCGTGTAAGCGCGTGCAACCGTCTTGGTGCGCTCGCCGACGCCAAGGCATTCGGCCAGGATCTGCATAAGCGGGACCACGCGCTTGAAGGGTGGGCGGCCGTTCCCGCCGTGCAGGAAGCCTTGCCCATCCGATTGCAATGAGAAATCCGGCCGTGTTGCCAGCGCTTCCATGCGTTCGAGCACGCCCACCGTGAGCGGACGACCGCAGACGGGACACGACGTGCCCCGCGCTTTCGTGTCCGTCGGTAGGTAGCGCACGTTGCAGGCGCGGTGGCCGGTCGCGTGGTACTTGCCCTCCTCCGGGTAGTATTCCACCGTGTAGGCGATGCGTTCTTCTTTGAGAGCCGCGGCGAGGCCGTCAAACGTTAGTGGTCCCTGAAACGCAGTCGCTTCGCGCCCTAAATTCCGCAGGGAGTGCGCATCGGAAAACGAAACGATGCTGCGGCCGTCGGCGTCCGACACGCGCCAATTCATGGCAGGATCGCTCGAGAGGCCCGTTTCGAGCGCCGGAATTGCCGGCGTCAAGTCACCGAAGCACTCTTCAAGGGAATCGAAACCGGACTTGGAACCAAAGAGCGCGTACCAAGGCGTCCAGGCGTGGGCAGGCACGATGATACTGCGGGGGTCGATCTCCAGGATTGCCGCCGTAAGTTCACGCGCGTGCAGAGAAATGAGCGGACGTCCATCCCCGGCGAGCTTCGCTCCAACGCGTTCCAAGAACCGGCAGATCTTCTCAATGGTAGTAAAGCTCGGAACGTACACAAGCAAATGCATGCGGCGGCCCTTGCCCGCATGTTTGAAGACGCAGGAGAGTTCGGTGCCGAGGATGAAGTGGGTGTCCTCGTAGATAAAGAGGTCGCCCGCAGCGGGTTGCAAAGTCTCTTGTAGATGGGCGCGCCAGACTGGGTGCGTGAAGTCAGCGGAGGCCAGGAGTTGGATGCCCTTGCGCCGCGCCCAAAGGGCCAGTGCGGGAACAGTGATGTCATTCGCTGTAGCAATTGCAAACGATGAGTGCAGATGAAGGTCGGCGAGGTAGGTTGCTTGCATGACGCATGTGTTCCGGCTGCTATTGCTGCTGGCTCTCATGCGCGGCTATCTCGGCACGAATAAACAGAAAGGCTTGCAAGCAGGCGAGCTCAGGCGTTTCCGATACCACGTCCGCGATGCGGCGGCTCACCTCGTCAAAGCAGATGCAGGCAAAGTCGCCCTTATAGCAGTCCAAGACAGTGTGCGGCGAGACCGCGTTCAGCAGCGCCAGCAGTTGGTCGAGGCGCGGCAGCCAGCACACGGCGCGGTCGGTTGTGATCTCGCTCCCGCGTGTCGCCTCTTTCTCATCGAGAAGGCGCAGAGCGTCATCCTGCATCACCCAATCGCCAACGGTCGGCGTCCAGATTGAAGACAACTCTCTGCGCGCGGCGCGGCACCGCCGAACGTAGGCAGGAGGGAAGAAATCGGAAGTGATCGGCTCGGCCTCGCGATTCAATTGACTGCGCCTCTTAATGTGAGATCAATCCGGGGATTCGATCTGCTGCCGATGCGGCGTTACCCAGTGTATCATGGAAATGAGG
Organism: Chloroflexota bacterium; assembly: GCA_965216245.1. GTDB lineage: Bacteria > Chloroflexota > UBA11872 > VXOZ01 > VXOZ01 > VXOZ01. The sequence continues at coordinate 1,521,820 of OZ244145.1, read as the reverse complement.
AGAGGCCGCTTGGGCGGTGCGTTCAACACGGATCTTGCTGCGGCTGATGCGAAGCAGGAGAACACCTCGGTATTCTTGGTCAACTAACGCGCAGGATAGGGTAGCTCTATGAACAGAATGGCAAGTGTGCATGCATCGAGTCGTGGGCTGACAGTTTTCAGGCTGGGAGTACTTTCGCTGCTGGTCGTATTAGCCGGCTTTCTCTTGAACGGGTGTGGTGGTGGTGAGCCGGATTCGTCCACCCCAACACCGGTGATCAGCACGGCCATTCCCACGCTGACTGCGCCCACCGCACTGCCTGAGCCAACGGCAACGAGCGTGCCCACCGCAGCGCCAGCGCCCGCCGAAAGCACGCCGGTTCCGCCGGCAGAAGGCGCGTATGGCCTAGAAGAGGTCGGCGCCGGGTTCAATCGTCCGCTCTACCTTACGTATGCGCCCGGCGATGCCAGCGGTCGGCTCTTCGTCGTGGAGCAATACGGCACTATCGCCATTCTCAGAGACGGCCGACGCGAAGACCCGCTCTTCCTTGATATTCGGTCGCGGGTCGGCTCCAACGCCAACGAACAGGGTCTCTTGAGTATTGCGTTTGACCCAGAGTATGCGGCGAACGGCATCTTCTACGTTTACTATACGGACAAAGGCGGGAATACTGCGGTTGCCCGCTACCGCGTCTCTGCCGACAACCCCGATGCGGCTGATCCCAATAGCGAAGAGGTGCTGCTGCAGGCGGATCAACCGTATGGAAACCACAACGGCGGTCAGATCAAGTTCGGCCCCGACGGCTACCTGTATATCGGGCTCGGTGACGGCGGTTCCGGCGGCGATCCGCAGGGTCACGGGCAGAATCGGGGAACGCTGCTTGGCACGCTGCTTCGCATCGACGTGCGCACAGGCGGCGGTTACGCCGTCCCCGCGGATAACCCGTTCGTCGGACATGAGGGCCCGCTGCCGGAGATCTGGGCGTGGGGGCTGCGCAACCCCTGGCGCTTCTCGTTCGACCGTGTTACAGGCGATCTCTTTATCGCCGACGTGGGTCAGAATAAATTGGAAGAGGTGGATTTCCAGCCGGCTTCCAGTCCGGGCGGCGAGAACTACGGCTGGAATGGGTTTGAGGGTAGTCAGCCCTTCGGTAGCGAAGGCAATAGAGCGGGCATGATCCGTAGGGAGATGGTCTTCCCGATTGCGGAGTACGGCCGTGACGAGGGCTGCTCCGTGACCGGCGGCTACGTCTATCGCGGCAAAAACCTCCCGGCGCTCGTTGGCAACTACATCTTTGGCGACTACTGTTCCGGCATTGTCTGGACGCTCACACCCCAGGCCGACGGCGCCTGGCTGCGCACGGTGCTTCTTGTTGCGCCATCTGAAATCACCTCATTCGGCGAGGATGCCCAGGGCGAGGTGTACGTGATCATCCGCAACGGCACGATCTACCGCATCACGAGCAAATAGCCTACCTAGTTTAGCGTTCTGGGCCGCTGCGGGCGCTGTCTGTTGTGAACGATTTAGGATGTGTAGGGGCACGGCATGTCGTGCCTCTACTATGCAGTTTGCGCCTCAACGGCGAGCAAAACGTCGGCTGTGCCGGTGCCAAGAGCGGAGCATTCACGATGACAGACCTTGATAATGACGACGTGATTCAGCAATTGCGTGAAGGTGAATCGGACCGCGTCGAGTTCAAGGAGTCCTTGCGCGGCGATGCGCCCAAGAAGATTCGTGAAGCCATATGCGCTTTTGCTAATGATCTACCCGACCACCGCAAGCCGGGGTTTGTATTCGTGGGCGTGCGGGATGATGGCACTGTTGCCGGCTTGTCGGTCACAGATGAGCTACTCCGGCAACTGGCGGATATGAAAACCGATGGCAACATTGTGCCGCCGCCTTCGCTGACAGTAGAGCGACGATCTGTAAGTGGAAACGACGTTGCTGTGATCGCGGTGCAGCCGTCTGATTCGCCGCCGGTTCGTTATGACGGCCGCGTGCATGTCCGCATTGGCTCTCGGAGAGGGACTGCAACTGCGCAGGATGAACGCATTCTCAATGAGAAACGCCGCTATAGAGACATTCCGTTCGACATACAACCTATTCCTTCTGCCACGTTGAGCGACCTCAACCTGCCTCAGTTTGAGCATGAGTATCTGACACAAGCTTTTTCGCCAGACATCCTCGAAGCCAATGAGCGCAGCACTCAAGAGCAATTGGCCGCGACGAAGATGACCGCCACCGCTGAAGAACCTTTGCCCACCGTGTTGGGGATATTGATGATTGGGAAGAACCCGCAGGATTTCTTGCCGGGAGCTTATGTTCAATTCCTTCGGCTGAATGGCCCGGACATAACAAGCGAGATCATTGACAGCCAGGAGTTTCGTGGCACTATCCCGGACATTGTCCGACGCTTGGATGAGAAGCTGATCGCTCACAATCGGACTGCAGTTGACATCATCTCCGGCCCGGTCGAACGGCGGACTAGTCTCTATCCCAATGCAGCTATACAGCAGATCACCCGAAACGCCATTATGCATCGTACGTATGAGGAAACAAACGCGCCGGTGAGGGTCTACTGGTATAACGATCGCCTTGAAGTAATGAGTCCCGGCGGCCTATTCGGGGCGGTTACTGCCGACAATCTCGGTTCGTTTGGTATTGTTGACTACCGCAATCCGAACGTGGCGGATGCTATGAAAACCCTTGGCTTCGTGCAGCGCTTTGGCTACGGTATACCAAGGGCCCGCCAACTCCTGGAAGAGGCCGGTCATCCTGAACCGGAATTCGCTTTCCCTGAAAACCATGTCTTTGTGACGATTAGAGCGAAGTCCAAAGAGGAGAGGCAATAGCAGTGAGTGTACCCGTTCTCACCTTTTTCAATAACAAGGGCGGGGTTGGCAAGACCTCTCTCGTCTATCACTTGGCGTGGATGTACGCCGACTTAGGGATTAGAGTTGTTGCCGCAGACCTAGATCCGCAAGCGAACCTTACTAGCATGTTTCTTGAAGATGAGCGTGTCGAGACCCTTTGGAATGGAAATCACAGTACTTCTTCAGCCGCAAGCACTATATTCCAATGTGTAGAACCGCTAATGCGAGTTGGCGATCTGCAACAGCCTGATCTTCAACAGATTACAGAGCAACTCAGCTTGCTTCCGGGAGACTTGGCGTTGGCTGGCTTTGAGGACACCCTATCTGCTGAATGGCCGAACGCGCTTGGGTCCAGTGATCTATTTAGACCATTTCGGATATTGACTGCATTCTCAACCATAATGCAAGCGGGGGCAGAAGCGATGAATGCTTCAATTATCCTAGCTGATGTTGGCCCAAACCTTGGCGCCATCAACCGTTCAGCCTTAATTGCTACCGACTATGTAGTCGTCCCTCTGGGGGCCGACTTGCTTTCCCTGCAAGGCTTGCGAAACCTGGGCCCTACCTTGCGCACATGGCGGCAAGACTGGCAAAAGCGAAGAGATAATTGGACAGAGCCCGCATTCCCGCTTCCCAGAGGCAACATGCAGCCCATTGGTTATGTGGTGCAGCAGCACAGCATTCGTCTTTCTCGGCCTGTTAAGGCGTACGATAAGTGGGTTAATCGTATGCCAAGAGAGTATGCGGAAAACCTGCTAATGAATGAGACAGGACCTTACCCTCGAACGCCTGAAGAAGATGAACATTCTCTTGCTACAGTCAAGCACTACCGGAGTCTTGTTCCAATGGCCCAGGAAGTGCGCAAGCCTATCTTCAAGCTTACACCTGCTGACGGCGCAATTGGCGGTCACGCTGCTGCTGCACTTGATGCACAAATGGACTTCAGGAAGTTGGCCCGAAAGATTAAAGCAGGTTGGTTTGAACACAACCGCCAGTAGCGTGTCCGACTGAACCTCGATTCTAGTAGAGGTCTTCAACGACTCAAGTGGCGCTGTCCACTCGTCTGGTATCTTGGCATGTTCATTCAAGAAGCACACTAGTTCTGATGATTCTATTGCGAAGTGTTTTCTGCTTGTCTCTCGCTATCTTGCGTGAGTACAATGCAGCCAATAGACTTGCCAATACGCTTCATATGCAATGCCTTTGGAGGCTGTTGTAATGGATAGAGAGACATTTCGCGACCCTGGCGTCGAATATCGGGCTGTGCCGTTCTGGTCGTGGAACGACTGGCTGGAAGACGACGAGTTGGTGCGGCAGATCGACGAGATGGAGAAAGCCGGGTGGGGCGGCTTCTTCATGCACTCCCGGTTGGGTTTAAAGACGCCTTACATGACGCCGGAATGGATGGATCGGATACGCACGTGCGTCGAGGAGGCCCGGCGGCGCGGCATGCACGCCTGGCTCTACGATGAAGACAAGTGGCCGAGCGGCTTTGCAGGCGGCATGACTGCCCTCAAAGACGCCGACTATCGCATGCGCGTGCTCGCCTGCCGGGTGTTCAATCGTTACGACACCTATGCGGAAAGCGTAGCGGAATTTGCGGGCCATCTGAATGGCGACAAACTCACCGACGTGCGGCTGGTAGATGGGCAGCAAGACGATGCCCATCTCACCTACCTGCAGTTTCACGAATGGATCGCGCCGCTGGGCAGCGATTGGTTCAACGGGGCGGCCTATAGCGACCAGCTTAGTGTAGAGGGCGTGCGTGAATTCATCACCAACACGTATGCCGCTTACCATGAGGTCTTAGGCGACGACTTCGGTACGGTCGTTCCCGGCATGTTCACGGACGAGCCGAATTTCTGCTCCTTTCATCAGGAGTACCCGGAGATGTCCGTTCCATGGACGAAAGGGTTTGCCCGGATTTTCGAGGAGAAGTTTGGGTATGACCTAATTCCGCACCTGCCGTCGCTCTTTTTTGACACGGGTGACTATCGCAAAGTGCGGTATCACTATTGGCGCGCCATCACCGAGCAATTCGTCGAGGCGTACTCAAAGCAGATTTACGAGTGGTGCGACGCCCACAACCTTAAGCTCACCGGACACTACCTCTACGAGGATTCGCTCCAGCAGCAAATTCCGGTGTCCGGCGCGGTGATGCCCCACTATGAATACATGCACTATCCGGGCATCGACCACCTGCGCCGCAACATCGCCGATCTCGTTACGCCCAAGCAATTGGACAGCGTGGTCTGTCAGCTTGGCAAAGAAAGGGCTCTTTCTGAGACCTATGGCTGCTCCGGGCAGAACCTGTCGTTTGAAGGGCGCAAGTGGATTGGCGATTGGCAGTGCGTGCTGGGAATTAACTTCCTCAATCCGCACCTATCGTCGTATACGCTCCGTGGCGCGCGCAAGCGCGACTATCCGCCGGATATCTTCTACCAGCAACCGTGGTGGCCGCATAATGCCTTGATCGACGACTACTACGCCCGACTCTCCTATGCGCTCAGTCAGGGCGAGCGCGTGGTCGATCTCCTCGTCGTGCATCCCATTGGCAGTGCGTGGTCGGTGTTTCGTCCGCAGAACCCCCAGGCAGCACGGGCAATAAACGATCCTTGGGTTGCGCTTTCAACGCGGCTCTTGGAAGAGCACTTCGATTACCACTTTGGCGATGAGTCGATCATGGCGCGTCATGCCCGCGTGGAAGACGATTGCTTGGTCGTCGGTCGGATGCGCTACCGTGTGGTTATCGTACCGCCGAGTATAACTCTGGCGAGTACTACGGTCGAGATACTTCAGGCGTTCAGGGCCGCCGGCGGTGTAGTGTTCTTCTGCGACGAAAAGCCAACACTGATTGAAGGCGATCGCGACGACACCGTAGATGCGCTGGTTGCCGCGTGTGAGACGCTGCCGCTTGGAGTCGAGCCCCTGGCGGCGACGCTGGAGCCGCACCTGGCGCGACCGGTCCGGGTGACCAATGGAGATGGCAGCGAGGTGCCGCACGTCTGGTACAACCTGCGGCGCAACGGCGTCGCGCAAACTCTCTTCTTGGCAAACACGAGCCAAGATGAAGGCGGCAACTACACCGTGCACTTGTCCGATGCCGGGAACTGGCAGGTGTGGGACGCGGCCACCGGCGAGGTACAACCGCTGCCCGCACAGGATCACGCGGGTAATGGCGCCATCACACTGCCGTTTGCCCCGGTCGGCTCGTACTTGCTGGTCAGTGATCCCAGCGGCCAAGCCGGCGAGGCGGCGATAGCACCGAACTATTCCGACTCAGTGGATGCGGGTGCTACCTGGAACTTGGAATTGTTGGATCCCAACGCGCTCACGCTTGACTATTGCGCCTATCGCATTGCCGACGGCGAGTGGCAGGGCCCGGTGCCCCATCTGAAGGCCCTGGAAATCTTACGGAGAGCCGGTACCCTGGAACACTTCCGGATTACCGGCACTGGCGTACCGTTTGCCGTGCAATACACTTTTGAATCCGGTCTGTCGGCGGGGCACGATCTCACGCTGGTGGTGGAGCGTCCGGATGAATTTTGCATCTCGGTGAACGGCACGGCGGTCGAGCATGATGACGGCGACGGCTATTGGCTCGATACCACTTTCCGGCGCATTCCGATTGGCACGCTCGCCCGGCCCGGCACGAACTCGATTACGTTGGAGGGCGTGACAAGTCTCGACATGGAGATCGAAGCCTGCTACATAATTGGCGAATTTGGCGTTGAGCAAGCGAAGGATGGCTTTAGGCTCGCAGCGGCCCCAACGCAGGCACAGTCAGGCGATCTCACGCATCAGGGTCTGCCCTTCTATGCCGGCCGCGTAAAGCTCACGCAAGAGGTGCAGGTCTCTCCTAACGGCGGTGCTGCCGCATTGGCGCTCGACGGGCTTGATGCTACCGTGACTATAGTGCGCGTGAACGGCAAAGAGGCCGGCACGCTGGTCTGGCGGCCCCATGAGCTCGATATTTCATCCCTATTGGTTGAGGGCGAGAATACGCTGGAATTGGAGCTTGTGGGCACGCTCCATAACCTGCTCGGCCCCCACCATCACCGTGATGGCGAAGTCCTGGCCGTCTCGCCAGCCACCTTTTCTGACTGGCTTAACTGGACCGACGACTACACCTTCGTGCGATTCGGTGTGGAGGGAGCAAGCATTCGGCTGGAGTGAGGCGAAGGCATCGCGCCGGAAACTGAGGGCATTCTGTTCACGCGATGCTTTCCAGTGGGACAGCATCGTCACTGAGGCACCGATCAACTTGGGGGAGATGCTCTTACTCAAGTGTCCTCCTGTGAATTAGAGCGAGGAATCGACCTTCTCTTCTTGGAAGACTGTATAGGCGTCGGGATCGAACACTCGAGCGGAAACTATCTCGGACATGGGAATGACGACGCAGAAGTCGTCGTAACGCTCATAAGTATGTTCTTGGAGCACCTCAGCATAGTTCTCAATGATGAATAATTCCTGTGTATGCTCGTCGCGATAGCCGCTTGCAAGTGGCAGTAGTTTTATATCAGCCGTATCCTTGTCGATGGTTTCGATGCCGCTGACAATTCCAATTCCGACATATGACTTTCGATTCCTTAGCGATACTTCGATTAACTTCTGAGTCTAAATGGAATCTGCAATTAGAAGTTCAACGAGATCACCATCTCTCACAGCCGCTCGACTTGCGGCTTTCTCCCTGGTATAGAATCGGTTTCCTACGAATGGGATTAGCAGGCCTAGAATTGCGATCACAGTCAGTGTAGCCGAAAAGGGGCCTATGGAGTGTAGGCTCTTTGTTGTAGCCATCGAAGGAATGAAGTTCCCGAGAACTACAAGTAGGTGCGCAGCAAAGAATAGAATCGTGCCAACGATAGCGGCCTGAAAGAAGGAGAGTGGAATATTTAGCCAGCCAAATGGCGAAAGTCCCGGGCCGGTCGATTGTCCGGTGCGGGACTTTGGTGGGATAGCGGATTGGTGATCTTAGTCTAAGATGCGGACCTTATGAAGTCCTCAATCTCACACTCGCCACATCCGGCAAGTTTGAGCACGGTGCGAACGTACAACTCGTCAAGCATGTCATCCCTAGACAAAGCAACGCGATTATGGGCACCCTGCTTCTTCCACAAATCGGTGTTCCTTTGAAAACCATCAAAGTAGAAGCCCAAATTCTTCAGTTTATTAATTGTAAACTGCCGTGGAATAGTCATGGGTGCCCACCTGTTGCGGGATAAATGGCATGTCAAATAGCATGCCATCCTCTATGCCTTCAGGCTTCGTCCACCCTTTGGCAGTGAAAAACTCGTCCATATCTCCTTCTTTGAAGAGGCTAACAAACAGCAAAGACATTGCGTCACCAATATTCTCCATCAACTCATGCCATGTCTGTGCTTGTGCGGCTAACGCCAACTCTTCACAAAATCCTACGTAATAACCGCTTTCCGTGACGGCCACAAGCCAAGCGACAGAGCCATCTATCCGGGCAGTATTCACACTATACCTCCGATTATCCGCATGTCCGGCGTCTATCCGGTTTATTGCGAGTTGTCTCCTGTATCTTATAGTCCCAACTATCGGAACCGCCGTCAAGAGTCAAGTACAAAGAATACTATAAGGACGACAGGTGGTGCAAGCCCCGCGTTGCCACCACCTAAGCACGGGGCTTTGCTATTAGCCAAGGTAGTACATAGGTCCCTTTAAAGAAGAGATGATAGCCGGAGTCTCGAACGATGCTATAGTGTGTGTAATGCAGGCGTGTCAAAATCCAGTAGCCTGCAAGAATGGGAATGAGCGCCTCGCCAAGCTCCAACACAGCTACGCTTTCGACGAGCTATCTTTGGAAGGTTTGTGGTTCGGTCTGTTGACAGGAATCTTTGCTGCGGCTTTGACTGCGGCACGGCCGCTCTTGCTACGCATCAGTTCATTAACGTCAACGTACCGGGCACCCTTATCCGTTACGTATATCTTGGGGCGCTCGGGTTCCCGGTTGTTTGTTTCCTGTGACGAACCCATCTATCCCCCTAACCTTTTTGTGTCAAGTTCTCTCGGATTCAGTATACCAAAGTGTAAGTATTGGCATTAGCAGCTCACTTCGCAACACTTTGACAAGAGAAAGTAGCAAATTGCCCTGTGGCCAAGACCCAGCAAGCGACCACTTCCGGTTCTCACCACCGGCCTGATCGGCTGACGATCTGGGCGTTCTACGTGGGCACGTTCTTCTATTGGGGCGCGCTCTATGTTTACTCGCCGATCCTCTCGGTCTATGCGGAATCGCTGGGAGCGACGTTCACGCTCATCGGTATCGTGGTGGGGACGTACGGCCTGGTTCAGATGGTGCTCCGAATTCCGTTGGGCGTATTGTCCGACCGTTGGGGCAGGCGGCTGCCGTTCCTATACGCGGGGCACTTCTTCAACTTTGTCGGTTGCTTGGGACTAGCGCTCGCGCCCACTGCTACGTACTTGGCGGTCTTTCGGGGCGTGTTGGGTATCAGCGCCGCCACCTGGGTAGCCTTCACGGTGCTCTATGCCAGCTACTTTCCTGCCGACGAGACGCCCAAGGCCATGGGCATCATGTCGGCCATCAACGGCGTCTCCCTGATCGTAGTCAACCTTGCCGGCGGTCAAATTGCCGAGTCGTGGGGCATGGTGGCCACCTTCTACGCGGGCGCAGGCTTGGCGATCATCGGTCTGATTTCGACCGTGCCGATCAAGGAGAAGCGCGTAACGCGAACGCCGCCGACGGTCCGACAGATTTGGCGCGTGATGACCCACCCGGCGCTGTTGATCGCTGCTTCGGTCACCGCACTCAACCACTACGCTTTTTGGGCGACGACCTTCAGCTTCATTCCGATCTACGCCGATGACCTCGGCGCAAGCAAGTTTACCTTGGGTATAATCGGCGTGGTATCGCTGGTGCCCTACACCCTTGCCTCGCTCGTCAATCACCGCTTCGCGCAACGCCTCGGCGACAATTGGGCGGTCTTTGCCGGCATGATGATTATGGCCGCCACCACGTTTGTAGTGCCGCTCATCCATGACGTGCCGCTCCTTGCCGCTTCCCAAGGCATCAACGGGATCGGGCGCGGTATTGTCTATCCTTTGCTCATGGGGCTCAGCATTCGAGAGATTTCAAGCGAAGACCGCGCCACGGCAATGGGAGTCTTCCAGGCCGTCTACGCCATCGGCATGTTTCTCGGCCCAATGACGGCTGGGGCCGTTGCCGACCTTCTCGGGCTTGGGGGCGCATTCATACTTTCGGGATGTGTCTCGGTGTTAGCGGCGCTCGCCGCGCTTGCGCTCATCAAGAAAAAGCCGACGCCGGCGGCGGCATAGCTCGTTCACTATGGACTCCTTTGAGAAATACACGGGCTTAGCGTACCGGCCGTGCCGTATCGGCGTATGCATTACGGTGTAGCATACACGGTAGGAAGTGAGAAGGGCTCATTAGGACAAAGAGGCATCAACGCGAGCTTACAGACATAGCAAAGGAGTAATCGCCATGCGCATCGGTGTACGCACTTCCCGGCAGTGGTTGGAAAACGGGGGTGATGATGACTTCCGGTTTCTCAAGCAGATCGGCGTGGACTACGTAGACATTGAGCTTGGGATGGTAGCGGGCTACGATGAGACCGGTTGCTTTACGCGGGAGGCATTAGCCGCGTTGGTAGAGCGGTTTGCCGCGGCAGGCTTGCGGATCGAGCGCGCCAACGCGCGCAATTCCCAGCACCTGGATGCCCTCATCGGTGGGCCCAACGCGGCCCAGCAGCGGGACCACCTTTGCACCATGGCTGAACTACTGGCGGAAATTGGCGTGCCGGTATTTGGTGTCCAGTGTTTCCAAGCCGACAACGCCAGGAGCGGTTCGGCAACGGGTCGGTCGTGGCCGGAGGGGCGCGGCGGGTACCGCTACTACCACTTCGACCTGGCAGCGGAAGAAGCAATGCAGGAAGCGCCGCGGTTCACCGTCACCAGCGACCAGCTCTGGGAGAACCTGATCCTCACTTACAAGCAAGTCATTCCCGTGGCGGAGCGGGCGGACATCAATGTTGCCATGCATGGCAACGACCCGCCGCTGCGACAGGTCTACGGCAATCCCCAAATCCTCTGTCGCTTTGCCGATTTCGACCGCCTCTTCAGTACAGTGCCAAGCCCGAAGAATACCATGACGTTCTGCGTCGGCACCCGCTACGAATCGGGAGAGGACATTCTAGCGGGTATTCGCCACTTTGGCGGACAAGGCAAGATCGTGCATGTGCACTTTCGCAATGTGCGCGGCAAGCTGTCCACGGACGGCGGCTATGACGAGGTTTTCCTGGATGAAGGCGACATGCACATGCAGGACGTCGTGGAGGCGCTGCATGCGGTACACTACCTGGGTGCGATTGACTTCGACCACGTGATGCAGTTGACCGGCGATTCTGCGAACGGACGGCAGTACATCGCCTACTCGGTGGGCTACGTGCGCGCACTGCTGAATGGGTTGGCGCACGGATAGATGAGACCGAGAGCGAGAACGGCGCTCACGAGAACGCATGCGAAGTGCAACAAAAGAGTGCTTCGACAGGCTCAGCACGAACGGAGCGGGGAGCGGCCTGGTTGCCGTCAGCACTTAACGGATGAGGCCCCTAGCCGTTCGCCCTGAGCAAAGTCGAAGGGTGAAGCGGCCTGGTTGTAGTCAGCACTTAACTGGCGTCGAGGCCCCTCCGCCGTTCGCTTCCTGAGCGGCGGCGCAATCACGAGCAGTTGAAAGAGCCAGTCTCCGCTACAGAACGCAAATGGCTGAAACAACACCAAGGAATGCGCAAGTAGGCAAGTCAGAACAGAATTCAATCTCGGAATTAGCAAGGAGCATACAGACGATGCAGAAGAATCGGGCACTGACCAAGATCCGCGCCGGAGGAGTCACCGCCGGGCCGGCACTTGGCATTGACTCGCCGGACCTGGCGGAGCAGGTCGCCCACGTGGGTTTCGACTATGTGAGCTTTGATTGGCAGCACGGGCAGTGGACCGAACTTTCGCTAAACAACGCGCTGGCGCGGTTTCTGCACACCAATACCGTGCCGATCGTGCGCGTAAAGGGCCATGAGCCGGGCACGATCAACCGTGTGCTCGATATGGGCGCAATGGGCGTGATCGTTCCCATGATCGAGAATGCCGAGCAGGCTGCCGCCATGGCGAGCCCGGCACGATTCCCGCCGCAAGGCAACCGTTCCGGCGGCGGCATGCGGCTTGGCCTCATCGGTGGCGGCACGGCCCAGGACTACTTCGCCCACGCCAACGACGAAGTTATGGTAATCGTCATGGTCGAGAGCGAAGAGGCGATTGCCAATGTAGAAAGCATCATGCAGGTGGACGGCGTGGACGTGGTGCTCATCGGCCCCGGCGACCTCATGATAAATGTGCGGGCCCACGGCCACGACGAGGCGCACCATGAAGCGCTGGTGCAGCAAGTCGCCGCCGCCGGCAAGCGCACCGGCACGGCAGCGGGCTACGTCTGCCAGAGTTACGAGCAGGCGCAGCAGCGCGTCGCTGAGGGCTTCCGCTTCCTCTGGTTCGGCAACGATAGTGTATTTGTGAATACCGGCATGCTAAATCTCCGGAAGGAAATTGAAACACTCGGATAGGCGGCGTTTTTCTCGGAGCAGATGTAGATTCGTAAGCACAGCAGAGCGAGGAGTGCCATGAGCAGTGATTTGCGGGCGGGCGTCTTGGGCGTAGGGCGGGGGCTGAGCTTTGTCCGCGTGATGCAGGCCATGGACGGTGTGAACGTGATGGCCGTGGCGGATATGCACTCTGAGCGCGTGAAGACGGTCTGTGCCGAGCACAACGTGCCCAAGGGCTTTGCCACGCTTGAGGAGATGTTGGCAGAAGATTTGGACCTCGTAGTGGTAGCAACACCGATAGCCCAGCACGTCGAGCATTCAATACAGGTGCTCGAGGCGGGTGTGAACGTGCTCTCTGAAATTCCCGTGCTCGCCACGCGGGAAGAGGCCGATCGACTAATAGCCGCAGTGGAAAAGAGCGATGCCCTCTACATGAGCAGCGAGAACTGCAATTACTGGGCGTATGTGCACTCCCTCAGGCACCTCAACGAGCGGGGTGACTTCGGACAGATTTTTGCCGCGGAAGCGGAGTATATTCACGCTATCCCCGGTCTGCGGCGCGACGAGCACGGCAATCCCACGTGGCGGGCGTCGATGCTGCCAATCATATATCTTACGCACAGTCTCGGCCCGGTGATGTGGGTCACCGGCCAGTATCCGGTGGAGGTGGTCTGTCTGGGTACAAAGGAGCACTTCGAGCCGGGCCTCACCGACATACAAATGGCCGTCTTCCGCATGACTGATGACAGCGTCGTGCGCATTACGTGTTCATTCGCCAACTCCCATTGGGGCAACCACCGTCAGGTCTTCATGGGTACCAAGGCGACGTTTGATTCCGGCTGGATCGGCAAGGATGAGCCGAAGTTCCGCTACGCCGGAGAACGCGAGTTTGTCGTGCCCGACAACCTGCCCTTGGGCACGAACTTTTCCGATGCGCCGGAAGCCGCTGCTCTTGGCGGTCACGGCACCGCTGAATGGTACATGCTGGAGGACTTTTTCACGGCGATCCGCACGGGCGGGCCGGTGCCCATCGACGTCTACGAAGGCATTATGTACAGCCTGCCGGGTATCTGTGCGGCAGAATCAGCCGCCAACGGCGGCCGGCCGGTCGCAATTCCGCAGTACCAACTGCAGCGCAAGGCGTAGCGACGAGCGAGAAGTCATTTGTCGCCCTCATCCCCGTATCACGTACGGGGCAGGCTCTAACCCTCTCCCCCAGGAGAGGGAATACGAACCAAACCGCAGGCGCAGCAAATGCCCGTGCAGGTGTTTCGTCAAATGAGGTTGAGACGCGGGAAGTCAAGTGTGTCGCCCTCACCCCGGTATCGGGCACGGGGCCGGCTCTGACCCTTTCCCCTGGAGTGGGAATTGGTTCCCAATTGGGGGCGAAGCAGGTCCCCAGCAGAGCGAGCCATTGTAAGTGAAAGGGAAGTTTGCGCCTCGCTGAGGGGTCTCGAATGCTCCGGTTCGGCAACGACGCGGTCTTTGTGAACACCGGCATGAGAGACCTCCGGGAGGGGATGAGCACGTAGGAATAGGCGGCTCCGATATTGGAATCGAACAGGTTCTTCGGTATAGCAGAGCGAGGAGTGCTATGAGCAGCGAATTGCGTGCGGGCGTATTTGGAGTGCGGCGCGGGCGGAGCTTTGTGCGCGTCATGCAGGCCATGGATGGCGTGAGCGTGGTAGCGGTGGCGGACATGAACGCCGAACGGCGGCAAACGGTCTGTGCTGATCACAACGTGCCCAAGGGCTTTGCGTCGCTGGAGGAGATGCTCGAAGAGGACTTGGACCTCGTGGTGGTGGCGACGCCGGTGCCCCAGCACGCGGAGCACTCTATACAGGTGCTCGAGGCGGGGGTAAACGTGCTCTCCGAGATACCCAATCTCGCCACGCGGGAAGAGGCCGATCAGCTCGTGGCAGCGGCAGAAAAGAGCGAAGCCCTTTACATGTGCGGTGAAAACTGCAGCTACTGGGCGTATGTACACTCCCTAAAGCACCTCAACCAGCGGGGTGACTTTGGCGAAATCTTTGCCGCGGAAGCCGAGTATATTCACAACATTCCCAAGCTGCGGCGCGACGAGCACGGCAACCGCATGTGGCGGTCGCCGATGCCCCCAATCACGTATCTCACGCATAGTCTGGGCCCGATCATGTGGGTCACCGGACAGTATGCGGTTGAGGTGGTCTGTCTGGGTACAAAGGAGCACTACGAACCGGACCTCGACGACATCCAGGTGGCGATTTTTCGCATGACCGATGATAGTATCGTGCGCATCTCCTGCTCATTTGCCAACTCCCATTGGGGCAACCACCGGCAGGTCTTCATGGGTACCAAGGCCACGTTCGACTCCGGGTGGATCGGCAAAGACGAGCCGAAATTCCGGTATGCGGGAGGAGATTTCACCATTCCCGACAACCTGCCCTTGGGCACGAACTTCCCCAACGTGCCGGAAGCGGCTGCCCTGGGCGGCCATGGCACTGCCGAGTGGTTCATGCTGAAGGCCTTCATGAAGGCGATCCGCGAGGGCAGTCCAGCGCCCATTGATGTCTACGAAGGCATCATGTACAGTCTCCCCGGAGTCTGCGCCGCAGAATCCGCCGCCAACGGCGGCAAGCCGGTCGCCATTCCGCAATACCAAATGAAGCGAAAGGCTTAACGCATCGGGGCCGACAACGGACTATAGGGCATATAGACGCATGGAAGGCATGCTTGCTACACTTCCCCTTTGCTCCCTTACTAAACGGGAAACACTAGAGTAGATGTGGGTCCTGGGTGTCTTGAAACTGAATCTCTGTAGAGATTCGCGCCGCGCAATGCAAAACAGCACCGTTACGTAACGGTGCTGTGCGATTCCTAGTAAAGGGCGTACGAGTTGAGCGGCGCCTAGCCAAAGCGGCCGGTGATGTAGGCCTCGGTGCGTCCGTCCGTGGGGTTCGTGAAGAGGTCTGCGGTGGGGCCGAACTCGATCAGCTTCCCGCGCGCCTCTTCGTCTGACAGCATGAAGGCCGTGTAGTCCGAGACGCGGGCGGCCTGCTGCATGTTGTGGGTCACGATGATAATGGTGAAGTCTTTGGCCAGCTCGCGCATGAGGTCTTCGATTTTCAGGGTGGCAATTGGGTCGAGCGCGGAGCAGGGCTCGTCCATCAGCAGCACTTCCGGTGAGACCGCGATGGCGCGGGCGATGCAGAGGCGCTGTTGCTGTCCGCCGGAAAGCGCGAGACCGCTCTGCTTGAGATCTTGATTTACCTCGTCCCACAGGGCTGCGCTGCGCAGGGCTGCTTCCACTAGCTCTTCCTCATCTGCTTGGTAGCCGTTAACGCGCGCGCCAAAGAGAATGTTGTCGCGAATAGAGCGCGGAAACGGGTTCGGCTTCTGAAAGACCATACCGATGCGCCGCCGCACTTCGACGGGGTCCACCTTATCCGCGTAGATGTTGTCGCCTTCCAGCATCACGTTGCCTTCCGAGCGCACGCCGCCGATGAGTTCGTTCATGCGGTTGACTGCGCGCAGCAACGTGCTCTTACCGCAGCCGGAGGGGCCGATGACGGCCGTTATCTTCTTGCGCGGAAACATGATGGAGACATCGGTAACCGCCCGGAAGTTTCCATACCACAGACTGAAGTTATTCACTTCTACTGCGGGATCGGATATTTCCACAGAAGTGTCCTTCGGTTTCCCCGCAGGCGCAAGCCGCTTCGTGCCGGCCTCTGCCGTACTTTCTTTCTTGGTCCTTATGAACGGCATCTTTATCATACAGTTCTCTCCTTTTCGCAGGCTAATACCGCGTGCGTAGGCGTTGGCGGAGATAGATTGCTGCTGAATTCAGCACAATTAGGACTACGAGCAGGACTATGATAGCTGCTGCCGCGAGATCATGGAAATCCGACTGAGCACGTGAAACCCAGTTGAAAATCTGAATCGGCAGCACGGTAAAGCGGTCCAGCGGATGCTCAGGGAGAAACGGCACGAAGGTGAGAGCGCCGATGGTGATGAGCGGCGCAGTTTCGCCAATTGCGCGCGCGGCAGCCAAGATGGCGCCTGTGAGCATGCCGGGCAGGGCGTACGGCAGCACGTGATGGCGTACGGTTTCCCACTTGGAAGCGCCCAAGGCGAAAGAGGCATCCCGCATGCTCGGCGGCACCGCGCGAATGGCCTCACGGGAAGCCACGATGATGATGGGTAGAATGAGCAGCGCCATCGTGCACGAGCCGGCTAACACGCTGCGCCCCATGTCCATATAGCGCACGAACACCTGCAGGCCCAGCAATCCGTACACAATTGAGGGCACACCGGCGAGGTTGGCAATGTTCACCTGGATGAACTGGGTGAACCAGTTGTCACCGGCATACTCTTCCAGGTAAACCGCCGACATGACGCCGGTGGGCACAGCAATCAGCATGGTAAAGAACATCATGTAGAGTGTGCCGAAGAGCGCGGCCTTGATGCCGGCCCGCTCTGGAAAACGGGAGTCGAAGCTAGTGAAAAACTGCCAGTCGATCCACCCGGCGCTCTGTCCGATAACGTCCACTAAGAGCACGACGAGCGTCAGAACACCGAGCAAGACGCTCAGCAGGCCAAGCGCCACGAAGAAGTGGGCCTTGAATCGGCGCCACTTCATGCTCGCGCCAAACACTGGCGCGCCGCGGCTTACCGTTCCGGTCTCTTTAGTCATTAGTCGTACTCCTCACGGAAGCGGCGGACAAACCAGTGAGCAAAGATATTCATTGCAAAGGTCAAGAAGAAGAGCATCGTGCCCACAGCAAAAATGGTGCGGTACTCAAGCGAGGCAAACGGCGTGTCGCCGAGGCTTACCTGCACGATATACGCTGTCATCGTCTCGATGGGTACTCGGGGGTCAAGCGTGAAAGTGGGGTTCTGGCCCGCTGCAATCGAGACGATCATGGTCTCGCCAACGGCGCGTGAGAGCGCGAGCACTGCCGAGGCCACGATCCCGGAGAGCGCCGCCGGCACCACGACCTGTGTCGCTACCTCGAAGCGGGTCGCACCCAAGCCATACGCTCCCTCGCGCAAAGCTTGGGGCACCGCGCCGATGGCATCCTCGCTCAGGGAGGCTACCATGGGTATGATCATGATGCCCATCACCAGGCCTGCGCTCAATCCATTGAAAATGCGCAAGCCGGGAATGAGATCCTGCAGTATGGGCGTGACCAACGTAAGAGCAAAGTAGCCGTAGACTACGGTCGGGACGCCGGCAAGCACCTCGAGCACGGGCTTCACGACGTCGCGCACCCGGGGCCGGGCAAACTCGCTCAGGTAGATGGCAATCAACAGCCCAGTGGGGATGGCCACCGCAAGGGCAATGAAGGCAACGAGCGCGGTGGCAGTTACCAGCGGCCAGATGCCAAACTTCTTAATGGCGAAGAGCGGAGTCCACTCAGTCTCGGTGAGAAATTCGAAGATCGATACTTCCCTGAAGAAGAGCAACGTTTCTCCCGTGAGGGAGAGGAGGATGCCGAAGGTTGTGACGATGGAGAGCGTCGCCGTAGCCAGCAGCGCAATGCGTATGGCTTCCTCCTTGAGACGACGGCTCATCCGACTTCTCATGTCATTGCGCGGCGGGTAGTGTGAGAACGGTGATACGTCCTCTGCCATCAAACTTCCTCTCTTAACTGCTACTACTTTGGTCTTGTAGCAGCGTTACGCCTCGACTATCTTTTCATTCCACCCCTTTGGGGGGCCAACTCCCGTCTTGGGTACCTGCCTCTTCAAGAAATACTGCCCCCAACACCCTCCAACAAGGAGAGTGTCGGCAGCATTCCTTCAATTATACGGGCCACACAGCAAGGGGGTGCTTTCAGTCTCAAGCCTTGGGCATCCTCTACTGCATGTAGCGATCGAGCGAGGCGCCGACCTCCGCGCCGTTGGGGAACAACGTGCCCGTTACACGGTTGGCGAAGCGCTGGGTGAGCGCCTCGTAGATTTCGTCGCCGAGCTGGACGTAGCCAACTTCGGGGCTGGAAATCAGCGGGGTGAACTCTTTGCTGAGGTAATACTTTACGAATGCGTCTACCTCAGGCCGCTCTGCCGCGCTCTTCCTTACGTAGATGAAGATTGGGCGGCTCAACGGCTGATAGCTGCCGTTGCGAACCGTGTCGAAGGTTGGCTCAACGCACGTGCCGTTGCCGGAGTCGATCGGCACGGCTTTCACCTTGTCGGTATTCTCCACATAGTAGGAGAGACCGAAGTAGCCAATGGCGCTCTTGCTACCGGAGACGCCGGTCACAAGCACGTTGTCATCCTCGCTGGCCTGGAAGTCGCCGCGGCTGGACTGTGCCTCGCCGACAATGGCCTCCGTGAAGTAGTCGAATGTTCCGCTATCCACACCAGGGCCGAAGATATCCAACGGCATGTCCGGGAAACCAG
Source organism: Chloroflexota bacterium (assembly GCA_965216245.1). Taxonomy (GTDB): domain Bacteria; phylum Chloroflexota; class UBA11872; order VXOZ01; family VXOZ01; genus VXOZ01. Next base: position 1,502,988 of record OZ244145.1, on the reverse strand, counting down.
CGCGAATTTGATTCCAGTTCGTGATGGTGCGCTGTGCTGCCGGCTCCCACATCTTCTTAAGTTCGTCAATCGTCAGGCAGTCCACCCAATCGTTCTCTGGATTCACGACCACGGTCAGGCCGTCATAGGCAACCGGCAGCTCGATGAATTCTATACCGGCGCTTGCCAGGGCCTCAAGCTCGGAAGGCTTGATGGGCCGAGAGGCATCGGATATATCGGTTTCACCGGCGGCAAATTTACTGAATCCACCGCCCGTGCCGGAGACTCCAACGCTCACGCGCACGCTGTTATGCATGATCATGAACTCTTCGGCAGCGGCCACGGTGATGGGAAAGACCGTGCTGGAGCCGTCGATGATGATGTTGCCCTTGAGGCCGGAATCGGACTCTTGCTTCCCGCAGGCGGCCAAAATGGCAAAGCTCGCCAAGCTTGCTGAAGCAATGGTGAACCGTCGTCTGCTCAACCGTAGCGGTGCTGTCATTTATTACCTCCCCTAATGCTTGGTACGACAGCACTCTGTCCCTTCGCGCCCGGCGTGCCGGTTGTGGTGCACGCCCCCGTTTGTGTCATTGCCATGGGCCCCCGTTTAGCCAGCCCGTGCAGCCCTCTGCCAAGAAAGCCAGGCATGGAACAAAGTATTACTTACAACCGTGAGGAAAAGTATCATGGGCCCTTAAACGCGGTCAACGTGATTGCGGCGCGTGTTAACAATCAGATAAAGATGCGGCAATCGGCTCTATGACAGGGAAAGAGCCGATTTGGCAAACAAAGCTCACTCTCCTCTCAATCCCCTCGAACTGGCGCAGTATAAGGCAACATGCGGCTTATTGGGCGAGAGGCGCAAGACAGCGAGAGTTCATCTAATGTTCACAGAGCGATTACATGGCGTTCATAGGCCGTGGCGAGATGGTGCGATGGGGGGCTGTGCAGAGAGCGCTGCTGTGCTTAGAGAAGCACAGCCGGAATGCAGCGAGGGAGACTAGTCTCCTCTTGAGGCGCAAACTGTAGGGGCGGTTCGCGAACCGCCCCTACCCATTAGGACAGAACCGCCCCTACCCATTAGGACAGAACCGCCCCTACCCATTAGGACAGAACCGCCCCTACCCATTAGGACAGTCTTTAGACATGCGCCAAACCCCCGGGAGGGGATATCGCGAGGCCTGATCGGGTCGCAGAATGCAAAAGTGTAAGGTCTATCGGACGGGTCACGGCACGAAGTTACCGGTAGAGGGAGATGTAATGCAGGAACGGGAGGTAGGCACGAGCAATGAGTTGATTCTGTTCGCTCAGGACGACACGAGGCCATCCACCAGCGCTACCACCGCTTTGCCCAGGCCTTCGAGATCGTAACCGCCTTCTTGTACCGCAAGTATCGGCACGGAAAGCGCGGCAAGCTGTTCGCCTACGGCCTGATAGCATTCGTCGGTGAGAGAAAACGCGCCGACGGGGTCGCCGGCACGGGTATCGAACCCGCTTGAGAGGATCAGGTAAGCAGGGGCATACCAAGCAATCTTCTCTAAAGCCTGAGAGAAGGCTTCCAGAAAGGCGCCATTCTCAGTGAACATAGGCAGCGGCAGATTGAGGTTAAAATTCTCGCCCGCGCCGGAACCCGTCTCTTCCGGCCAGCCGCTGAAGCGCGGGTACGCCCAGGCGGGATGGCCGTGCAGGCTGACGTAGAGCACCTCGTCGGTGTCGTAGAAGATTTCCTGCGTGCCGTTGCCGTGGTGGAAGTCGATATCGAGCACGGCGACACGACCGTGCGGTTTGAGCGTGTGGGCAGCCACTGCCGCGTGGTTGATATAGCAGTAACCCCCGTACTTGTAGCGTCCCGCGTGGTGCCCCGGCGGACGTTCTAATGCGTAGACGCATGGATGTCCGCTTAGCAGCATGTCGGCGCCGGTCAGCACCACACACGACGCCAGCCACGCTTGCATCAGCGTATTTGCCGCCAACGGCGTATCGGGGCTTATGGTGTACGGCGTTTCCAGCACCGAGCTTTCGTCAGACTTGGCAAGGCGAATTGTGGTCTGCTCCAAGAACTCTATGAGGCTCTCATCGTGTACCTTGGCGGCGGAATCGAACGAATACTCAAGCGGTTCCACGAAGCTGTCGGCGTGTCCGGCCTGCCGCAGGGCTCTCGCCATCACTTCGACGCGTTCCGGCACCTCGGGATGATCGACCACGAAGTTTTGGGAAAGCTCGATGCGCGGCACGTGTAACTGATGACGCGGCGTGTAGATGATGGGCAGCGTGCGGCTATGCGTGCGGGTCATAGTGGGCGCACTCTCTGTGCGGGCTAGCTGGAACCGATGACGTAGGGCCGCAGCACCGGCCAATACTTGCGCGGGAGGGTGCCTTCGATTTCGGTGCCGTCGGGATGGTGCTGCTCGCGGCGAATACTGCCTCGCTGATGGAAGAGACTCACCAAGCGTCCCTCATGGTAGGGAATGCGCACCTGAACGTCAAACGAGAGCTGCGCGTCGAGCGTGCCGGCAACCGTTTCCAAGAGCGTGTCCAGTCCATCGCCTTCGCGAGCAGATATGAATACAGGATTGGGGTAGTCTCCCGGATTTGGCGCGAGACCCTCAAGTTGGTCGATCTTGTTGAGCACCGTGATGGTGGGCTTGTCCTCGATGCCGAGGTCTGCCAAGGTCTCATACACCACTGCCACCTGGCGTGCACATTGCGGATGGCTGACGTCAACCACGTGCAACAGAATGTCGGCGGCGAGAAGTTCCTCGAGCGTAGCGCGGAACGCCGCAATAAGCGCTGGCGGCAGATGGCGGATGAAACCCACGGTATCGCTAAGAACAACCTCCAGCCCGGTGGGCAGCTTCACGCGGCGTGTGGTGGGGTCCAGCGTGGCAAAGAGCTTATCCTCAGCGAGGACCTCAGCCTGCGTAACTGCGTTGAGCAGCGTGCTCTTGCCGGAGTTCGTGTAGCCCACGAGCGAAGCCACCGGCACGTCATTACCCGTGCGCCGCGCCCGTTGGCGCGCGCGCCGGGCGCGTACTGTTTCGAGGCGTGCCTCCAAATGCGAGAGCCGCTGGCGGATAAGCCGCCGGTCCGACTCGATCTGCGTCTCGCCCGGGCCGCGGGTACCAATACCGGCGCCGAGACGTGAAAATTGTACCCAGAGCGTGGAGAGTCGAGGCAGCAGATACGTGAGTTGCGCCATCTCGACCTGTAACTTGCCCTCAGAAGTCCGTGCGCGCGTGGCGAAGATGTCGAGGATGAGCGCCGTGCGGTCGAGCACCTTGACGTCGAGTTGCTCTTCCAGGTTGCGCTGCTGGCTGGGCGTGAGATCATTGTCGAAGATGACAAGGTCGTAGGTCTGCTCGTGCCGCAGCGCTTTTATCTCCTCCACCTTGCCCTTGCCGATAAAGGTCGCCGTATCGGGCTTGTGCCGTTGCTGGTAAAGCGTGCCGACCACGATGGCGCCGGCGGTGCGCGCAAGGCTCGCGAGCTCTTGCAGCGATTCCTGCACCGGCCACTGATCGGGATCACCACCGAGCTTCACGCAGACCAATACGGCGCGCTCCGTCCCGCGCTTTGTACCGATGCTGTGCTGTTTGAATTCAAGCAAATGCTATACCTCTGCATACGGGTACGTGCACACATTGTACCATAGGAATTGCGATCATTGAGCGGTTTGTTCGTGATGTTATGTGAGGTCTCGGTTAGTGTTTGGCGACACAGAGACAACTGTCTCCAATAGATTCGGCGACCTAGAATTACTTGGCGGGAGGAGAGTATGGACTTTGCAACAATTAGAGAGATCGGACCCTGATCTTTACAGCAATCTCAGTTGTTATCGCGTGGATGGCAGTACTAAATGCCAGACGGCTCCAAAAAAGGCAATGGGAGCGCGACGAAACAAACTTAAGGAGGGACGTTCTCCGGCGTCTGTTTGCCTATCGCTATCGCCTGACCGAGTCATTGAAGGGCGGGGATGGTGAGCCCTTCATTGCTTTGAACGAGGCTTGGATCGCGTACGCCAGCTTTCCGCATGTTACCAAGGCATTGACGAAGGTGCACCGAGAGCTAGGAATGGAGGGCCGCCTAAGTCGCAATATAGCGGCAGTTGTAAGGGCGATGGCAGATGCTGTGGACATTTCCCTCCAGGACCTGGACGATAGGATGATTGAGCACCCATTCACACCTCCCGCCGCCAATAGAGAGCCCTGACCGGATGCAATAGGAGAGGTTAGCCCGAAGCCATTCTCTAGCCAGTTTTAACGAATTTCACCAACCCTTGGGCTTCTTAACGGTACCTTTGGCATCTGAGAGTTCATCTGGGAACAGGCTGGCGCTCAGGGGGCCCTTGCGCAGTGGCCTGTACCAGGAAGCTGCGCTGTAGAGCTGAAAGCTTCGCTTGCGGCTTGGGTCGTAGACGCCGATTTGCTTCCCCAACTTCGACCGTACCATTTGGACAGGGAGCTGAAGGTCGGAGTCGTTGGAGATTACCATGGCCAACTCGTATTGGTCCTCGAAGCCATCCATCAGCAAGTAGGAGGCCAGATTAACGTCGGATCCCTTCTCCTCGGTGTCAAGTACTTCGACGATCTGCGGGCCGCTTTCAGGCTGCTGCGCTAAGGGCCTCCACTTGGTCTTCGCAAGGAAGTGCCCGTAGTGGATGGTAAGGTTCGGGATGGTCTGGAGAGCTCGGATGTATGCTTGTTGCCGCTGGGCCTGCGTCGGGTCACTGGGGCGATTAGCAACCTCAGCAGTGAAGTACCGAATTCGCCCAATCTTGTGTTCCGGTAGTAACAAGGCTGCCAGCTTCCCGATATTCAGCCAGCGGTACGGTGTCCCCCGCAAGGCGCGGTAGTAGAGGTTGAAACCGTCGATGTAGAGGTTAGTACGGATAGGGGAGTTCCTCCACAAAATGCTAAGGCTGCCTTGCGGCAGCCTTGCGCCCTTTCGCCGAAGCATCCAGGGGGTGTATAAAACTATGATAGTCGAAGTTACTTGACGCAGTCAAGTAACAGTGCCTTAGTCACGCACAGTTCATGAGTGCTGGCCAAACAAAAATACAGGGACACTAGCTGATCCTGCCCTGCAGCCCCTAGGATTCGTCCGCCGCTTCCTCTTCGTCTTCCATGATGAAATTCACGCCTAAATCCATGAGCTCTTTGAACGCTTCCGCAAGTCTCAGCAGACTATTTCCCTTGGTGGTGAGTGTGTACTCATGACGCTGCCCGAGAAGGCCGAACAAGAGGGTCTTCAATTCGTCGCTTAGACATTCGCTCTCGACGAGTGACTGGACGGCCTTCACTTCCAGTTCGGGGGCAGGAGTTCGGGCAATGTCGCGGTCTGTCACTATAACCTTGAACTTGCTCAAGGCGTCAATGCCGCGCCGGTCGAGCAGTTCAACCACGGTCGGATGCAGAATGGCCGCTACCGTGTTGGCAAATTCCTCGCGAGTACGCTCAGCGTTGCGTCCCGCCTGATAGCGGAAGATGTCGTGATAGCCGGGGAGCATGAGCGAAGGGGGTATATAGCTTGGAGCCACGTCGAACGTCGTGCCGCGGGTGCGGCTTTCGTGTTTGACTCCGAAGCCTAGCTGCGTAAGCCGCCCCAAGCTCTCTTCTTGTATGCGCGTGGGGCTAAACTCCTGCCCTTTCATCGTGCGCCGCGCGGACTGATAGAGAATTTCTATATGCTGGTCGCCCAGGTCGCGTGCGTACATTTCACGCACCTTCGTGATGAGTTCGTTTACCTGAATTTGCTTTTCCATGTTGATAGCCATGAGCGCCCTCTCTTCCGTTCAGTCTTTCCACTAAGTACGTGTACTTGGGTTGTGTCCATAATACCGGTAGATCGGCTATTCTGCACACACGCTACCATGCGTATCGGCGAGCGTCAAGCAGTGCGAAAGCGTTCGTCTGCTTGAAACGGATTAAAATAGGGTTGGCACAGGAGAAACTCTTTGGTAGGATATGTAGGCTCAGATAGCACATTTGGGCTATGGGACGAAGTACCTGCCGGAAAGGCTCTCGTGTCAGTGCTGAGCTAGGCTAACTGGCACCCTTCTTCTTGCATTTGTCATTGCAGAGGGTAGCACTGGTGATACGGTTGAATCGGCGTCAGTTCCTAAAGTACATGGGGCTATTCGTGCCGGTTCCTAAGCTGATGCCAACTGCACTATCGCTCTCTGCCGAGCAGCAGGAACCGATCTATCAACTTCCCTTCAATACGCCGCCAGGCCCCAGCACCTGGTACGTGGAGCAGTGGTACGGTAATACGAGCATCGCTTACTATTTGCGCAACACGATCTATCGGGAAGGGCAGGGGATGCATTTCGGCATCGACTTTGCCTGCCCCTGCGAGACCGAGGTTAGGGCAATCGGAGACGGTGTGGTAGTAGGTGCAGACGACTTGTCCTTTGGTGCAGGGCCTCACAACGCCATTGTGCGTCATCCAAACGGCGATCTCTCTCTTTACGGACATCTGCATCGGTTTCCGGCAGTTCAGTGGGGAAGTTCCGTAAAGGCGGGCGCGATTATCGGGTATTCCGGCGACTGGCTGGATAACGTGGGCTGCGCGTCATCGCCCCACCTCCACCTTGAGATTCGGCGACCGGACCGCAGATTTGCAGTAAACCCGGTGCACTTAATTGAGGCCGACTGGCACAACGCGGCGCTTGGACGCTTCGCTGGCTTTACCAAAGACCTAGAGGACCCGCGTCGTTGGCAGACAATTGGCGATCAGCCGGAAGTAACGTTCGGGGGGCGTATTCTCAATGAATTTGCCAGCCTTTGGATGCGTTGACGCACTGTGGTACGGCTAATTCGCCACCGGCTCGGCCTAGGCTCTATCTTAGGGCTTTGGCTCTTGCTAGGCAGCGCCTGTGCCGTCACTTACATTCCGGATGCGCAGGGCACGCCAAGAGCTGTTCTCCAGATTCCCCTAACACCCGTACCGGCTCCATCACCGCAGGTTGCGCCGCCCGCTGCGGGCACGCCTTTGCCATCATCTACTGTGCTCCCCGCTACGGCCACGCCACTGCCAACGCCTACCGCGCTCCCCGCTACGGCCACGCCGCAGCCAATGCCTACGGCGCTCCCCGCTACGGCCACGCCGCAGCCAACGCCTACCGCGCTCCCCGCTACGGCCACGCCGCAGCCAACGCCTACCGCGCTCCTTGCTACGGCCACGCCGCAGCCGACGCCTACCGCGCTCCTTGCTACGGCCACGCCGCAGCCATCGCCTACCGCGCTCCCGGCTACGGCCACGCCGCAGCCAACGCCTACCGCGCTTCCCGCTACGGCCACGCCGCAGCCAACGCCTACCGCGCTCCCGGCTACGGCCACGCCGCAACCATCGCCTACCGCGCTCCCCGCTACCGCTACGCCACTGCCCACACCAACTGCACCGCCTGCGACGGCTACGCCGTTGCCAAGTCCGACACCTTTGCCGCAAACCCCGACTCCTGCTCCGATGCCAGTGCTGCGACGTGTAACCGACCCGGGTTGCTGTATCGGCATCTGGTGGTCCGCCGACGGGATGAAAGTGCTCTACGTTGACAAGCCGGATGAGCGTCCGGCTGCCATATGGGGGATTGACATCGCGACAGGAGCGCGAGCGCCATACAGCACGGTGGTGGGTGCGTTGCAGTATGGCGACCGGTATGTGATTACCCCGCTTTATCCAACGCTGCAGAGCGTCACCGTGCATGATCGCGAAACTGAAGAGAGTTGGGGTCTTTTTGGGATAGGCAGTCTCGCATTCATTTCGCCCGATGGTACGCGCATTGCCTACGATGGGCGCATGGCGCAAGAACGGCTCTACGCCAACCGCCGCCAGGCGCCGATCGTCGTGGCGGATTTGGACGGCAGCAACCCGCGCCTCTTGACCACGATCTTTGGCGGCGGCATTGTGGACTGGTTTGCGGATGGGTCACGCCTGCTGATACTGGGCACTCAGACCTTAGGCGCCCCACGCCCGGCTCTCTGGCACGTTGACGTGACAACCGGCGCTATCGAGAAACTCGACGATTCGGCGCACTTGCGCAATGTATCGATTTCGCCGGATGGCGCGTGGGTCGTCTTTCTAACGCTATTTGAAGTAGACCCGTACTGGAACACGACCTGGGCGATGAACGTGCAGACGGGCGAGCAGCGACGGCTTGCGTTCGCTGGGCGCTACCATTGGATTACCAGCGAAAACGCGTCGCTCGTCTATGTTCCTCTGCGTGAATCAGCAGACGAGGGTTTCGCCGTGTGGAAGCTCGACGTTGCTTCCGGCGAACGGTCTCAACTAATCGATCCCAAACAGACGCCGCTCTTCATTGCTAACGGCGATTGGGCGCTTGCCCCCGACGGCCGACACCTTGCGTTCGTCTCTGCTCGGGATTACGCTATCTGGCTGCTCGATATGAGCCCGTGACGTCAGGCAGCGCTGGCGAGAGGGTAAGGGCACGGCATGCGGTGCTCCTACGATTCATGCAATACTTCACAACCACCAGGCCTTATCCCAGGTATGCGATTTGGCAGGGCGTGCGGCGACCATTGTTTTCGCGTATAGTCGCCTCCAGGTAGGCTTTCAGTACTGCCCCCGTTCAGTATCCGTTTTGCCGAGAAACACTTGGCACCTATGCGAATCTTCACCATTGAGCCTAGTCTCTGGCTGCCGCAACCGGTAGAGCACGTATTTTCATTCTTCGCCGAAGCGGCGAACCTGGAGGGCCTCACCCCGCCATGGCTCCGATTCAGGATATTCACGCCCCTGCCGATTGAAATGGCGGTCGGTACCCATATTGATTATCGGCTGCGGTATCGCGGCTTGCCGCTGCGCTGGCGCACGGAGATTCTGGCGTGGGAACCGCCGCACCGGTTTGTGGACAGCCAGATCAAGGGTCCCTACCGACGCTGGGTGCACGAGCACGTGTTTCTGGAGCGGGACGGCGGGACGCTGGTCGTGGAGCAGGTGGAGTATGCGCTGCCGGGCGGCGCGCTCACCAATGCGTTGCTCATTGGCCGCGACCTGGATCGTATCTTTGCCTACCGCGAGCAACGGCTACTGGACATCTTCGGCGGTACAACCCCTGCTGAGGGATAGGGGCTTCTGCTCCAATTCGATCCGTGGGCAGACTTTCCGTGCAGTTACACACAGTAGGGGCACGGCATGCCGTGCCCCTACATTACACGCGGGGAAAGTCGCCTACGGCGAATACTGGTTAGATATTATGAATATCCTGCCATTCGGTGTGGAATGCGCCTTCCATGTCTACGCGCTGGTAGGTATGCGCGCCGAAGTAGTCGCGCTGGGCCTGCACGAGGTTCGCGGGCAGCCGCGCCGTGCGGTAGCCTTCGATGTAGTTGAGCGCGGCGCTCAGCGCCGGTGTAGGCAGGCCTTGCGAGACAGCTTCCGCCACAATGCGGCGCAGGTTTGGCGTCCGCTGCCTTACGTCGCTCGCAAACGGTTCCGCCAGCATGAGGTTAGGTAGCGTCGGATCGGCCGCGAACGCCTGCTTGATCGGTTCGAGCATCAGCGAACGGATGATGCAGCCGCCTTTCCAAATGCGCGCAACGGTGGCCAGATTCAGGTTGTAGTTTCGTTCGGCTGAGGCTGCCGTCAGCAGATGCATGCCCTGGGCATAAGCGGAGACCGCAGCCAAGTAGACGGCGTCTTGAAGCGCGGGCAGGAGCTCTTCCCGTGTACCGTCGAACTGTGGCGACGCGCCGTGCAGGATGCCGGCGGTCTGCTCGCGGATTTCTTTGAAACTTGAGAGAATCCGCGCTTCCGTGGCGGCGGTGATAGTGGGAATGGGAACACCGTGGTCTAGCGCGCTCTGGGACGTCCACTTGCCCGTGCCCTTCTGCGCCGCGCTATCCGTGATGATCTCGACGACGTACTTGTCGGTTTCGGGGTCTTCGCGGGTGAGGATGTCGGCCGTGATCTCTACAAGGAATGACTGCAGTTCGCCGGCATTCCAACCGGCGAAGACCGCTTGGATTTCGGGTACCGTCATGCCGAGGCCGCGATACATTACGTCATAAGCTTCGGCGAGCACCTGCATGATGCCGTACTCGATGCCGTTGTGGACCATCTTGACGTAATGTCCTGCCGACCCCGGTCCCAGGTAGGCGCAGCAGGGGCCGTCGTCCACTTGCGCCGCAATCTTGGTGAAGATCGGTTCCACTGCGGCATACGCCGCCTCTGTGCCGCCGGGCATGATAGAAGGGCCGTGCAGCGCGCCGAACTCGCCGCCGCTCACTCCGGTGCCGATATAGCCGCGGCCCGCTGCCTCTACGCGGGTGGCGCGCTGCTCGGTATCGTCGTAAAACGAATTGCCGCCATCGATGATGAGATCGCCGGGCTCGAACAATGGCAGCAGCGCGTCGATCACGGCATCCACAGCCGCGCCGGCTTGTACCAACACTATCGCTTTGCGTGGACGCTTCAGCGCGCTTACGAACTCTTCCAGCGTCAGGGCGCCCACCACGTTCTTGCCCTGTCCGCGTTCTCTGACAAATGCCTCGGTACGCGACGTTGTACGGTTGAATACGGCGACAGTAAAGCCTTTGCTCTCTATATTCAATGCAAGGTTTTGCCCCATTACTGCCATGCCAATGACACCGATATCACAGGTCCCGGTATGTTGCTCAGCCATGTTTCTTGTCCCTTTCCCCTCTACGCAATTGCATCATCCGTGCTCTGTCGTCAGTATCGCCAGGTATAGTAGACTCTCTGCCGAGGCTCCGCCAACAACGGTCGTTGATGGGAGCGCTCACGGTCGCGATTCAACGAGTCGCAAGCCCTGCCGGCTTTTGCGCTACCCGCTTGCGCATAGTCGCGAAGGCCGGGACGGCATGGCACAATGACTCATAGTTACCGATGGTGCGAAACACGGGCCACAGCCACCGTGATCGACGGTACCGCGCGGCCCTGCGTTTGATTGTAACAGTTGCAGCGTGTGTTACGCCCGACGGCGGTTCTCGCACTTCTTGGTGAATTGCTGTTGCGGTTGCAAGCATTGGCTGCAGTGGGTTGGGTCTAATCCACGTGTAGTTTTCCTGTTTCTCCATGACGCGCCTGGACTACGAGGAGTATTGCTGCACATGACCCACATAATGGTGCCGGATGGCGTCTTTCCACTCTGGCTGTGGGGACTTGGCTGGGGAGGAACGGCGGTCCTGGTGGTCTTGATTGGGCTGCGCGCGGGCCGTGAAGACATGGTGCGAAAAGTCCCCCTAATCGGGGTGATGGCTGCGCTGATGACGGTTGCCATGTCGTTTGCGCTTGTCCCCATTGCCTATGAACCGCACCTAACCGTCTTGGCGGGTATCTTGCTTGGTCCTGTTTACGGCTTTATTGCGGGACTCATCTTCATCATCCTCCGCTGGCTCATGGGCGATGGCGCCGTTACGCTCATAGGAATCAACGCCCTGCTCATGGGCGCGGAGATTACTGTGGGGTATCTCCTCTTCCGAGGGATTCTCAGAACGCTATCCGAGCGGGCTGCGCTTGCCGCAGGTGTGAGCGCATTCATAGCGCTTGCGCTCACAACTCTGCTGTTTCTCGGCGTGGTGGCGGCAGCCAATGTGGATCCCTTTCAGGGCGAAATGGGGGAACTCGGCGCCTACAATGTAGAGACAGGCACGATTCAGAACCCCTTTGCCGAGGGCGTGGTGGCCTTGCACGTGTTCGAGGGAGATGATGAAGAACACGAGGAACCACCTACCATCGGGGGAGAGTCACCGTTCACGATATTCATGCGTGCAGTGCTGATCCTGGGCTTTATCGGGTGGGTGTTGGAAAGTGTCTTGGTGGGACTGATCGTTGGCTTTCTGGTGCGCGTGCGCCGCGACCTGGTGCTACCGCCGCGAACTCTGTCTGCCTCCGGATAGAGAGACACTTGTGAACGCATCGGGCGCGTTTAGGAGCACGACATTTCATGTGCCAGCGGTGCAACGAGAGATTGTGTAGGGGCACGACATGTCGTGCCCCTACGGTGAGAGCGAACGAGCTACGTGGGGCCTCGAGCGTGCGCGTATTGACAGCGACGAGAGGACCGGGCGCGGATGGACATTGGAACGGTTGATCTATGGGCCACGCACTACCGCAGTTGGCTCCACAGTGCGACGCTCATGGCCAAGGTGGTGCTGGTCGTGGCGGTGCTATGCACCGTTATGCTCGCGGACCACTTTCTGCTGTTGCTCGCCACCTACGCGTTCGTGCTGGCCTTGCTCCTTACAACGCCCCTCCCGGTGGTGACGCTCAGCGCAACTTCGCTCTATACTGTGCTCTTCGTGGCCGTCTTTGCCGTCTCGCGCTGGGACGGCACGTGGCTGACGCCGCTCACGATCGTTGCTAAGGCTCCCACCATGGCGCTCGTAATCCTGCTGGTGGTTACGACCACGCCCTATCCGCGCATCTTCGCGCTCTTTAGTCGGTTTCTCCCCGCGCTTGTGGCCGAGAGTCTGCTGATGGCGTATCGAGCGATCTTCGTCCTGTTGGAACTCACCCGGCGCCTTCTGCTCACACTCCGTTTGCGGGGCGGGCTGGGCGGCGGTTCTCCGTGGCAACGGGTCAAGAACCTGAGCATCGGTTTAGGACTGGTCCTTGTGCACAGCATGGACTACCTGCAGCGCCTCTACATGGTCATGCGGCTGCGCGGGTATTCCGGTCACATGGTTGCCGCGTCCGGCAAGGAGACTCCTCCCCGTCAATCCGGCGGAAGCCGGAATCCACCTGTTCTTCTCTGGCGTAATGACGCGGCCTTGTTCGCCGTAGCGCTCGTCATTGTTGCGAGCGCGCTCATAGGACGCGCGAGCGGAGCTGCCTGGCCTATGTACGGTTTGACAGGGGTGAGTGTTGTCGTTCTGGTTGGAGCTCAGCTCTACCGAATGACTCGCCGCGCTGCCGGTTAGGGCTGTACGAGGTATCATCGCGTATACTGGTTCATGTGTGCAGGTGCGGATAGCGGGTGTGGAAAGGAATACAGTAGAGACTGAACCGAGACCCTGAAGTGGAATAGTGATCGGTGGAACCGAGCAAGGAACGAGGATCATGATGAGGTCAGTTGCGTCCGGCGTACTCTCTTTGTGTCTTCTGGTGATGGCGTTATTGCTGAGTGGCTGTGCAGGTCAAGGCCCAAACCAGCAAGAACCCAATCAGATAGAAGCAGCACCGGCGCCGCTCACAGTCGACGTGCTGAAAAACGCCACGTATACGTCTGAATTTGTGAAGGCGGGGCAGGCGCAGTTGCAAGACGGAATGTACGAGGAGAAGATCGATCCAGACTCCGCCAGCAAGATCACCCTTATGTTGAGCGATCACATCGCCTTTGGCGATGTAAACGCCGATACGCTAGACGATGCCGCAGTCGTGCTGGTGGCAAGTGGGGGTGGCAGTGGCACGTTTTATACTCTGGCTATCGTAATAAACAGAATGGGTATTCCCTTCCACTTTCACTCTGCTTCATTGGGGGACCGCATTCAACTAGACTCAGTCGAGATAGAGGATGCCGTCATTACGGTGCGGATGCTGGCGCATGGTGAGGGAGATGCCATGTGTTGTCCCACGCAAGCGGAAGTGCGCCGGTATAATTTGGGTTTTGGCGTGCTCAGGCTGCTTGAACGTATTACGCCGGCAGGCAAACTGACGGAAGAGGCGCTGCGAAACGCCACCTATCAGCATGAGTTTCCCAAGGAAGGCCAAGCGCAGTTGCAGGACGGAAAGTACGAAGAGGCAATCGAGGGTTCAGCAAGCAAGATTCATATCGCGATGTTGGATCTCGTGGCCTTTGGCGACCTGAACGGCGATGGCATATGGGATGCCGTGGTGGTGCTGGAGGCTAACGGCGGCGGCAGCGGTACGTTCCGTTCCCTGGAAGCCGTCATCAACGAGGACGGCGCGCCGGTGCACGTGGCCTCCGCTCTGCTGGGTGACCGCGTGCACCTTGAAGAGCTTACCATCGCAGATCAGTACATTAAGGTGCAGATGGTGACCCACGGGGAGGGCGACGGGATGTGTTGTCCGACGCTACGTGTGGTGCAACTGTATCAGTTGACAGAGGACGGTTTGGAATTGCGCCACGAGGAGGAGAGGGGCTCGACGAACGATTCCTCGTGAGCATTTGCGCTTGTCACCCCGCGATAGCTTGACTCAGGGCGTCGCTTGCGCAACGAGCAGTGCACTAAGCGCACCCGAGGCGAGAGGCACACGCCATCACATTGCAGGCAGATTAAAAGCGGCGCGGCCCGGCAAAACGCCGGACCGCGCTGTTTGCGCTTAGGAGCTTGGGTCGACAGACCGGCGCAGACCGCTCTGTTTTGGTGAGAGTGAAGTCGCCCCTACTTGAGTTGGACGGCTGTGAGCGCTTACTTGAACTCACCGCCCGCAATCTCTACCTGAGTGCTTCGGTCACTAGCGCTACTTGAGCTCGGCGGTGGCCCCCGCCTCTTCCAGCTTGCCCTTAACCTCTTCGGCCTCTTCCTTGGTGACGGCTTCTTTGATGGGGTTCGGCGCTGCCTCAACGGCGGCCTTGGCCTCGCGCAGACCAAGTCCGGTGATCTCGCGCACCGCTTTGATTACCTGGATCTTCTTGTCGCCAATCTCAGTCAGCACGACGTCGAAGGAGTCCTTCTCTTCCTCAGCCGCGGCGCCATCGCCATCGGCCGGTCCTGCCACTACCGCGACAGCGGCGGCGGCGGATACGCCGAATTTCTCCTCCAACGTCTTCACAAGTTCCGAAACCTCAAGCAGCGTCATGTTCTCGATCGCCGCAATAATGTCCTCAGTCGAAATCGTCTGTGCCATTGTCTACTTTCCTCTTTCTTAGGTGAATCTTGTCCCGGCGAGAAAGCAGAGCCGCTTGGGATGCCCAAGTTTGGGGCAGCCCGAACGGCTGTTGCCGAATCTAAATTGGTCGCCCGGCGAGAAAGCAGAGCCGCTCTCATTGGATCCGCACGATGCTGCGGCTCTGTCATTTCATGGAGGTGAATCAGGGGGCGCTCCTATGTTGCAATGCACCCTGAGACAGAAACCCTAAACAGTCATCTCTCGTTGTACCTCCTTCAAGGCATGCATTGGTTCGTCCGAATGTTTGAAACGATGAGATTAGCAACAAGGGACCTCATAACAGTTGATCTCATCCTGTGCCGGCGAACCTGCTTGTGCCGCTGCGCGCAGCGTTGTCTCTGCTTCGGCTTGCTCCGAAGCAATGCTCAAGCGCCAACGGAAGTGCAAGAATGCTTGCACCGCAGAAATATAAACTGGATATCTCATCTTGCCGGTCTCGTACTCTATCCTGGGTGTTGACCACAATCCGGTTCTCTAGCAAACGAATGCGTTGCCCGTGCCGCCGGTACTACGTCGAAGAAGATGAGATTCTCGTTGGCGAAAACCGAGCGGCGTGGCAGCGCCGCTAACGTGTATTGCCGGGACGGATGCCGTGCCGGCGGCGATAGTAACTAAACGCCGGGTGCATGGCCGGTCCCGCATGGCGCCCTTGCATAGGAAAGCGACGCCCGTGCTGACCCGCATCCGGGATGGCCGTAGTGCTGCTGTTGCGGCATAGCTGATCGGCGCGTGCTTGCAGCACGTATGCCAGGCTGCGCGCGACGCCATTCAGTACGCTTACCAACTGCGTTGCGGGGGCTTGCATGCTCCCCAGCATCTTGGCGAGCAACTCCTCGCGGGACGGCAGCGCGGCCAGTGCCGCAACCCCATCCGGCCCAATGGCCTTTCCACTCATGAGCCCGCCGCGCACCTCAAGCGCATTCACACGCTTGGCGAAGTCCGTTACCGCCTTTGCCACGGTGACCATGTCACCGTCAGAGAATGCAATGCCGCTCGGACCATCGAGCAGTGTGGCGAGATCTCCCTGATCTTCCCGTTCCGCGGCCAGCCGCAGGAGCGTGTTCTTTGCTACCTTGAACTGGCCGCCGGCGGCCCTGAGTTCCCTGCGGAGCGTTTGCATCTGCCCTACTGTGAGGCCCCGGTAATCGGTGACAATGACCAAATCCGTGGCGCGCAGCCGCTCGCGCAATTCCTCGATGATTACGGCTTTTTCTTCACGAGTTCCCAAAACGCGTCACCTCCTTCATACAAACGAAAAAAAACCTTGGCGTTGACCAAGGCTTACTTGCAGCCACTGCATCGCGATCATGCCGCATTCTATTGTGCGACCGCGCTTAGACGCAGAACCTGCAATCATGCCTCGATAGGCTTACCTCGCAAACCGAGGATTATACTCCCATACCGGGAGTGCCTACAGTCAACGGCTCTTGAATTAACTTCGGTGCTTGCGCACACGTAGCACCCAGCATAGCAAATGCCGCGCCTCACGTGCAAGCCCGCGGCAACTGCCCGCGACGAAGACTAGTGCGCTCGGCGAAATGAAAGATGGCTGTGGGCAGAATACCCACAGCCATCTTTACGCTGCTATCTCTCACCCCTGCAAATGAGCAGGGCTTGCGAAGCAAAATCGAGAGCAAGCGCTATTCGATATTCACAACGATGTCAACTGCCACCTCGTTTCGCCGCACGAGGAAAGGCGCCACGGTGCCCAACATATCGCCTGCCTCATCACCGGCAAACGCGGCTACAACCGTGGTCAGGTTTTGCAGGGCCTCTTCGTCCCCCAAGAAGACGGTCATAGCATGCACGTCGTCAAGGTAGATATCAAGGCCTTGCGGGACTAGCTTGATGGTAATCATGGCCAGTCCGGCTTCCTTCAAGCCTGCCACAGTATCTGCCGGAAGCATGCCGCCCATGCTAAGGTTCAAGCCGATGGCTTCGAGCAGAGGCGCGGCGTTTTCCAGAATGACAACGTCAGGTACAAGCAGATTGCCGTTGGCATCCAGGACCGTGCCGATCAGAAGCGGGTACTGTGGATCTGTAGCATCGGGTACGTCAGGAGGCTGCGACGTTTCGCCAGTGAACATCTCAATGGCCGCCGTGCCATCCGCCGTGGGGAAATTCACCCCGACCGTGCCGATCATCGCCAGCGCGAGGGGTACGGCAAGATCAGGCAGTGCAACGTCATAGCCGAGCCCTTTGATCAGCGAAATTACTTTATCCAATGCGGCCTGATCATAGTTCACGGAAACGCGCAAAGCGAAGCCGCCATTTACGTAGACGTCGATATCGCCGCCCGGCCCCTTAATGAGTTGGATGTGTTGAAGATTGGCCGCTCGCAGCGATTCGATGGCTGAGGCCGATAGGACTTCACCGATACCGAGCTGGTTTAGTTCACCTTCAGAAAGAGCGAGGTTGAACTGCTGTCCGGCGAGGTTCATGCCAACCTCTATGCCACTGACGCCGCCGTTCTCGCCGAACTGCACGGTTGCCTGGGGCAAGCCATACACTTCGATTGAATTTTCAGCGCGCTCAGGCGGTGCACCGGGCCCAGAAACAGGCTCGGCGGTCGTTAGACGCGCTGGTGCGAATGGTGTGGAAAGCCCGTGGCTCACAAAGCCGGTTGAAACGATCAACAGCGAAGCCAACAGGCCCACTACTGCTCCGATGATCAGGCCGACAATGCCCACGGCCTGACCGGTTCCAGTACCTCCACCTAGTTGGTGCCCTGCCTTGTAGCCAAGCCCCGCGCCGAGATAGAGCAGTGAGAAGATCAAGCCAAAACTCACCAAGAACAGAATTGCTGCGAACTTAGTGAGTCCCCCACCGACCGCTACCAGCACAATCAGAGCGATGATGACAAGGACCAACCACAGAATTGGTACTGGCACCCACCAATGTCTCCAGGTGGTCATAGCCTTCCCTCTCTGTGCTTGCATGTATTCATGGTTTCGTGTCTAACAATCATGCAAAGTTTCTGTCTGTCTCTCTAAGCAATGAGGGATACCCTTGGGGCGCGTAGGGTATCCCTCATATCACCTGCGTATGACGGGGAGCGTAGTGCTTTTCCTGATTTACACTACAGAAACCCTTCTTACGGCAGGCTCACCGTCAGGTCAACGTCGATGCGGTCACGCAGATGCAAGTATGGCAGAACCATACTAGCTTGCGGTGCCAGCGCAGTGAGGATGCCGAGTGCATCGGCGCCGCCCAAGCGGACGTCAGCAAGCATCTCACCATTGCTGCCCAGCGAAAGGCCGTCATTGTTGATCTTGACGTTCAACTCGCTAATGCCGTTGTCGGTCATGAGGGCAATGATGTTCGGAGCCAGGTCGGTACCAAGCACACCAAGCTCGTCTGCAGACATACCCAACACCGAAAGTTTGCCATCGGCATCGTAGCTGAGGCTCGCCTTGGCCATCAGCACGACCTCTTGCTGTTCGGTCCCCACGTAGCCGGAAGGTGCGCCTTCTTCACGTACCGGAATGGTCGACTCACCAATCGTCAGCACCACGTCGCCACCGGAAGCAATCACCACGGGGACAAGCACGTCCTTCAAGGGGATAGAAAAGCCGGTGAAACCTTCCACCAGATTGAGTACCCGCTCGTAGTTCGCTTGATCCTCACCGAGGCTTATGCCAATGGTGTACGCGCCGTTGACGTAGATGTCGATCATGCCGTCAGCGCCCTTCATGATCTGAAGATGCTCAACACCGGCGCCCGTAAGCATTCCGGTCGTTGCGGCATCAAGGCCAAGCGCCGGCACAGGAATACCGAACGCGCCCAGCGCGGCTAGGTCTTTCGCTGAGATACTCACCGGCGTAGCCGTACCGCCAATGAATACGCTAGTCGTTACCGACTGCAGCGAACCATCGTCACCAAGGGCGATGGTAATACGAGGCGGCACGATCACAACTTCCATCTGCGATGCAGAGGCGCTGGATTGAGCCGCTGAAGCTATGCGCACTGGCAGCGTTACCGCCAACAGCGCGACAATTACCGCAATCACGAGAGCGACCTGGACAAGGGAATTGTTCAGGAACGTCCTGTCTAGTGACTGGGTAGGGTATCTGGTAATACGCATTGGTCCCTCCTCCTGAAGATCCGTTCGGGTTCGGTACGCCCCTTCACCGAACGCTACCTAAAGATACTTTACTGCTCACCACGATTGTTGATACCCACGGTTGTGGTGCTGCTGCCATTATGGGGAAAGCATTAATACCTGTCAAGGACAAAGCCCAAATTCAGCAGAAAATGTGACAAGATTCCGCTAGGAAACTGAGTGCATCTTGTGAAAGGTAGTTGTCCTTCCCCTAAATAGCCTATAAAGACATAATTGAGCCTATTGACACATACTAATTCTGCGAAATTAGTAGACGAAGAAGCTTGACAGGCCTCAGCTACTAAAGTCGCTGCTACGGGACAGGTTTTCTGATTCCCTCAGAGTCCTCGCGAAAAGGCTGGGATATTGCGCGGTGACTTCTCAAAATCCTGCTCCAAAATCTACCGGTGTGAAACCGCCGCGAAGCCTCAGCGGCGAGACGGCCTTTCCTTAAGGTGCGGCCCCCGCTGCTGTGGGGCCTCGGTAAGCTCCCTATCGTGTGGGAGTCAGCGAAAACGCTATCGTCTGCCAGGCGGAAGAATGCCTGACTACCTCAAGCTACCGCATAAAGAGTAGCTGAATCGCTTCGGCTCTTTCCCAAGTGAAAAGCTTGGCGGGCAAATCCTCCGGTCGGCACGAGCAAATGCTGCGACGCGGTCTCAAATCATCGTGGTTCGGAAGACTGCCAGGCTGGAGGGCTACGGCCGTAGAAGCTGCGCCGATTTAGAAAGCCGGCCGTGTCACCGGCATCTCGAGAACGTGCTGCGCGCGCTCCAGAAAGGCTTCGTCTGTGGTGCTGATAACACGCGTCGAGACGTTGCCGCGCGGGTTGAATTCCATCATGAGCAGCGCGCCGCGCGGCTGTAATCCTGCTATCAACTCGTCGAAGAGCTCGTTCGTGATGCGTTCGTGGGAATAGTACTTGTCGCGAAAGCTATTGAAGTAGAGCTTGAGCGTCTTGAGGTCCACAATGCGCACGTCGGGCACGTACACCATGGTAGCGACCGCGAAGTCAGGGTAACCGGAAACGGGGTCTTTAAACGTCAACTCCGGCAGACGAATCTGCACGTAGTAATCCCGTTTGGGTTCAGGATTGGGGAAGTAGCGAATTTCCACGGACTCGATCGCTTCTTCTCCGTAACGCACCTCTCGCTTCTTCTTGCGCCTTGGCTTATTTTCTGATTCCGGTGTGCTCATTCTATGTATCCTAAACGCTGCGCACTGAGCGCGTGTATCATTGGGTAGGATTGTACGTATGCATGCCGCAAATACGACCGTACTATGTTGCTTTGCGAAACGTCAACTCACTCCGGACTTGCGGGTGCTGCGTTGCCGGCTGAGCGCTGTCCCCATGGAGCGAAGTGCGAGGGCACTGTAGCGCGGGGGCAAGCCTGTGTGGCGGCGAAGATTCCATTCCGCGCTCGATGACTGCGTTGGAGTCCAAGCAATCAAACGAGTGCTTACAATTGTCTTTGCGTTTCGCCGCGCCGGTAGGCGTGAGGCTGCGCCATAACCGACAATAGAGAAGCTTTGCATTGAGACGCTGCTAACGAGAAAGGTAGGAATCCGGTGGCAAAGGTATTCATCGGCGCACGTTCAATTCTTGATCTCCCCGGTCCGCATTGGGACACACTACGCAATGCCGGCGTGGAGCTCGCACCACCGCTCGACGTGTTTCGGCCGCTTACCGAGCAAGAGTTAATCGATAATCTAGACGGCGTCGAGGCCTTCGTCGCCGGATCGGACCATTTCACCGAGCGCGTCTTTGCCGCCCATCCGCAGCTCAAGATCGTGGCGCGCGTCGGCGTGGGCTACGACCAGATCGACATCGAAGCCGCCACCAGGCACGGTGTCTGGATAACCATCACGCCCGGGGCGAACAACGATACGGTTGCCGACTATGCCATGGCGATGATTCTAGCACTGGCGCGCCAACTTGTGGAGCATGCGGCAATTGCCCGCGATGGCGGGTTCCACCGCATTCAAGGGGTTGACGTG
Source organism: Chloroflexota bacterium (assembly GCA_965216245.1). Taxonomy (GTDB): domain Bacteria; phylum Chloroflexota; class UBA11872; order VXOZ01; family VXOZ01; genus VXOZ01. Next base: position 1,482,077 of record OZ244145.1, on the reverse strand, counting down.
TGCAACAAGACGCTGGGCATCTTGGGGCTCGGCCGCATCGGTAAGTCCGTGGCGCGCCGGGCGAGCGGCTTTGATATGCGAGTGCTCGCGTATGACGTGATGTGGGACGAAGAGGCGGCGGCGGACCTCAGTGTCACATACGCGCAGCCCGAAGAGATCTTCGCGGAGGCGGACTTCATCTCGCTCCACCTGCCAAGCACGCCGGAGACCTACAAGTTCGTCAATGCGGTGCTGCTGGAGCGCATGAAGCCCTCTGCATTCATCGTCAATACCGCCCGTGGCAGCCTGGTGGATGAAGAGGCGCTGGTGGCGGCCATCGATGCGGGGCAACTGGCCGGGGCAGCCTCGGATGTGTTCTCCGTGGAACCGCCGCCGAAAGACCATCCTTTCTTGAACCACCCGAAGATTCTGCCCTTCCCCCACGTGGCCGGCGTGACCCAGGAATCCGTTCACGCCATGGTGGTCATGGCCTTCGAGTGCCTCATCGACGTCATCCAAGGCAAACGCCCGCCATATCCCATCGATGAACAGGCACAGTACGAACGCCTACCTTAGCATCTCATGCCGCTAGATAAGGACAGCCAGCAAGAGATTGTCGTTGAACTTCGTAGCCGACCAGGGCACGAGAAGGTACGAACTCTTGTCTATAGGTTGCTTGTTGATGGGCTGGGGGCGAGCAGCGAGCAAGTCCGCTTCGAGGAGCCGCTGCCTGAGGTGCGCGGTCGCGCAGACGCCTTGCTTGGCCGCACACTTGTAGAGTTCAAGCGCGATCTGCGAGCCGAATCTGCGGACGCGGAATCGCAACTCACGCGCTACATCGGCCAAAAGCAAAAGGACACTGGCGAGCATTACATTGGTATTGCTACGGACGGCGCGGTGTTCATCGCGTATGAGTTGCGTGGTGAAACGCTCGCTGAGCTAACGCGGTATGCACCCACAGTTGATGATCCCGGCACGCTTCTTGCCTGGCTTGATACCGCAGTTGCCATCCAACCGGAAATCTCGCCCGAACCTGACGCCGTGCGCAAGGAGCTCGGGCGCGAGAGCCTCGCCTACTTTGTTGCCCAAACCGAACTTGCGCGACTGTGGCAGGAGGTGAAGTCAACGCCCGATGTAGAACTCAAACGCACGTTGTGGGCGGACTTGCTGCAAATGGTCTACGGCGAGTCGGTAGATGCGGCTGACTTCGTCAAAGGCGACGACCTCTTCTTCCAGCACACCTATCTCACTATTGTGGCAAAGACTATGGCGACGCGGGCGCTGGGCATCCCCTTGCCGCAGCCTGCTAATTTGCTCTCCGGCCAACCCTTTCGCGACGCGGGCATCACCGGTGCCGTGGAATCCGACTTCTTCGATTGGATTATCGATGCACCGGACGGTGTTGCTTTGGTGAATCGCATCGCTGGGCAGGCGAGCCGCTTTCGCCTTGAGGACATCGAGCATGACGTTCTAAAGGAGCTTTATGAGTCGCTAATCGATCCGGCGCAGCGCCACCAGCTTGGCGAGTATTACACGCCGGACTGGCTTGCCGATCTGATGGTGCGGGAGGTGGTTACGGATCCACTCAATCAGAGGGTGCTCGATCCGTCTTGTGGGTCAGGCACGTTCCTCTTCCATGCTGTGCGCCATTTTCTGGCTGCGGCGGACGGGGCCGGTTGTGACAACGCCGCCGCGCTTGCGGAGTGCACGCGCAAGGTGTTGGGCGTGGACATCCATCCGGTGGCGGCGCTCATTGCGCGCGTGACTTACCTGCTGGCGCTCGGCCCGGCACGTCTAAATGCAGACCGGGATGAACTCGCGATTCCGGTCTACCTAGGCGATTCGCTCCAGTGGAATACGGAAGGCTTTATCGCCGGACGCGACGTAATCATTCGGGTGCCGGACGGCCCGCAGTTGCGGTTCCCTGCCTCGATCGTGGCGGATCTCGCTAGCTTTGAGCAGGTCGTTCCGAGGATGCTTGACTATAGCGAACGCGGCGCTGCGGCTGACGATCTGCGCGCCTGGTTGGAGCGAGAACGGATCGGGAATGAGCGTGACTGGGACATGCTCGCGGCGACGTATCAACACCTCTGCGACCTGCGGGCGGCGGGGCGCGACCATATCTGGGGTTATGTGGTGCGCAATCAGGCACGTCCGGTCTGGCTTTCCTCAAAGGAACAACGCGCTGACGTCATCATTGGGAATCCGCCCTGGCTCGCTTATCGCTACATGTCTGACGCTATCCAGAAGCGCTTCCGGGAGGAGTGCCAGCGCCGCAATATCTGGGCCGGCGGTCGCGTGGCGACGCACCAAGACCTCTCCGCTTACTTCTACGCCCGCTGCACCGAACTCTACGCGGTGCAGGAACCTGATCGCCACAGCATGATCGCTTTCGTCCTGCCCTACGCCACGCTCCACCGCAAACAGTATGAAGGATTCCGCAGCGGGGTCTTTGGGAAAGGCGAGACAGTGTTCGCACGGGCCGCGATTCGAGAAGCCTGGACGTTTGACGAGTCCGTGCAGCCGCTCTTTCCCGTGCCCTCGTGCGTGCTCATAGGACGTGTCGGCGAGGGAGGCACGCTGCCAAAGGAGGTAACGGCATATACGGGCGTGCTGCCCCGGCGCGACGCCACGTCGGCAGAGGCGGCACGCTACCTTACCCATCGCTCCGCGCCGTGGCCTACCGGCGGTGAGCTTACCGGCGGCTCCGCCTATCGGGAGAGATTTCGCCAGGGCGCAACTCTTGTGCCCCGTATGCTCTGCTTAGTAGATGAAGTCACATCGGGAATGTTGGGCGGTGTGTCGGATGCACCCATGGTGGAGAGCCGCCGCACGCGCCAAGAGAAAGAGCCGTGGAAGAGCCTGCCGGCCCTCCGGCAACAGGTGGAGAGAGAGTTTCTCCGCCAGGTTTACCTGGGTGAATCAGTTGCCCCGTACCGGCTGCTCAAGCCCGTACCCGGCATCATTCCCTGGGATTCGGACAGCAAGCGTCTGCTCGACGCCGCGGCCGCGCAGCAGGTCGGCTACCCCTATCTCGCCGCGTGGCTTGCCAAGGCCGAGCACCTCTGGGACACACACGGCACCGGGAAAATGACTCTTACTAAGCGGTGGGACTTCCATCGGGAGCTCAGCGCTCAGTTTCCGATGCCGTCTGTGCGAGTGGTGTATGCCAAGTCGGGCACGCTTCCGGCTGCTGCCATTGTTGAAGATTTAAGCGCTGTACTGGATCACGTGTTGTACTGGGCTGCAACCGGCAAGCGCGAGGCGCAGTACCTGACAGCAATCCTCAATAGCGAGGCCGGGCGTAGCCGTGTGGCCGCTATGCAGGCTCGCGGCCAGTGGGGCCCCCGTCACTTCGACAAGCTCATGTTCGAGTTGCCCATTCCTATGTTCGACGTGAACGATCCGTTGCATCAGGAACTCGCAGCGGCAGCCGCGCGCGCCGCCCAGGTCGCCGCCAAAGTACCCCTCAAAGAGGGCACGCACTTCGTCACCGCCCGCAAGCACATCCGCACCGCCCTCCACGACCACGGCATCGGCCAGGAGATAGAAGAACTCGTAGAGAGGCTGCTTGCTGCGCTCGCAGTGGAGAGCGCCAGTCCGTCATTCCGGCGAAAGCCGGAATCCAGAGGTTAGCAGTGAGACTACCCTGTGTATACATCCTTGCGAGCAGACGCAACGGCACGTTGTACGTCGGAGTGACTGCGGACTTGGTGCAGCGGGTCTGGCAGCACAAGAGCGACCTGACGGAAGGATTCACAAAGCGATACGGCGTGCACACCCTTGTTTGGTACGAGGTCCATGAATCGATGGAAAGCGCGATTAGGCGGGAGAAGGCAATCAAGGAGTGGAAGCGTGCCTGGAAACTGGAGTTGATTGAGAAGGAAAACCCGAAGTGGCGGGAGTTGTACGAGGATATAGTCTGACTTCGATTTTAGAACAGGCTCTTGCGGAGACAGTCGATCACCTGGAAACCAATCCTCCCCCCGGCCCACTGGACTCCGGCTTTCGCCGGAGTGACGGAGTGCAGTTGCCCTCAGTGTCGCGCAAATTTCGGCAAGAGCCCAGGATGAGACCAGGGTCTTGTTGACCGTAGGTGAATTCAGCTTCTGACCGGTCCCACTCCGTTCTTGGACACACAATAGCAAGAGGGTGGCGCCAATTCGGCGGCACCCTCTCTTATTACCAGACCTATTACCGTCTGCGTGCGATCCAGACTTACTGTACGACTGAGGTGGCTTCCCACTCGTCCATCATTTGCTGGGTCTTCGCTTCGGCCTCTTTCATGGCCGGCGCGGAGGGTCAGCACTTATTCAGGGGAAGGCGAAGAGTCACGGTGACGCCCTGTCCAAGCCCGTCGCTGGTTACGGCAATTGTTCCCCCGTGCGCTTCGACTATAGCTTGGGTGATGGCCAATCCCAGACCTGTGCCGCCTATCCCACGGCTACGAGACTGGCCGGTGCGGTAGAAGCGGTTGAAGACGTGAGGAAGTTCTGCGGCGTGGATGCCGATGCCGTCATCACTGATCGAGACAGCCAACGCCTCGTCGCATTCTAACCCTGCCCGCAGCACGATATGCCCGCCGGCCTCGGTGCAGTGAATGGCGTTGCTCAGAACGTTTCCCAAAGCCTGGCTCATGCGCATCCGATCGAGGTTCACGTCCGGGAGGTCTGGTGGTACCTGCAGCGACAACTCAATCTGTCGAGTCTGAGACTGTGGCTGCCAGCGACCTACTTCCGCGGCTAGTAGCTCGTAAATCGAACTTGCTTCCAGCGTGAGCATCAGTTCACCATGGTCGGTCTCCGCAAGCCAGTTCAGATCGGTTACGAGGCCGCGTAGCCTAGCTACTTCCTGGATGATGTGGTCGGATGCGCTCTCAGGCGTCTGAAGACCGTCGCGCAGCCCTTTGGCCTCTAGCTGTATGACGCTCAGTGGCGTATTCAGCTCATGGGAGAGATCGTTTATCAGCCGCCTGCGCAGGTCGCGCTGGGTTTCCAAGGTGGACGTCATCCGGTTGAATGCCGCACTCATCTGTCCTAACTCATCCGAGGATGTGACCGGTAGCCGGGTCGTAGCCCCCTGAGCAATTGCCTGGGTTGCCTCCGTCAAAGCGGTCACGGGCGCTGTGATAACTTTGGATAACCAAGCGGCCAGCAGCATAGCAACGCCAACCGTCAAGAATCCGCCAACAACGGTGATGTACAGGAGCGTGTTTAGAAATCCATGCGATTCAGTCGCTAGGAACTCATGATCTACATCCACATAGACGTGTCCTACAGGCCGGTTCGTAGTCAAATCGAACACCGTCTCGCGATGCCCGCCTAACTCAGGTGCAGTGGTTCCAGGTACCAGTTCGGATAGGTTGTCCTTCACCACACGTCCATCGGCGCCAACGATGACGACTCGTATCGGATCTTTGTGAAAGAACTCGAAAGATTCTCCTTCACTGTCTTCAGATCCCTCCCTCTGCAACGCGTCAGCGTAAATGTATCCAGCCTCAGACAGCGGTCTGTCTACCGTCTCCCAGCCACCGGCAGTGGTGTACTCCCGACTCAGATTCTGGGCTAATCGGCTCGCCTCATCATCGCCTATCTCGTTTACGAACATACCTAGGCGGAACTGCGTCGTGTAATAGCCCACTCCAACGCTAATCAAGACGGTGAGAACGATGACTAGGACGGTCGCACCCATAATTCGCCAACGTAGCGACATTATTCGTCCTCTGCCACGAACTTGTAGCCGGCACCGTAAACAGTTTGAATAGGCTGGCTACCGTCTCGGCTGATCTGCTTTCGCAGGCGAGCGACCTGGCTGTCGATGGCACGGTCAAACCCATGGAACTCGTGGTTGAAGGTCAGAGAGATGAGCTGATCACGGGTGAGTACCTGGTTAGGATGACGCATAAACGTCGATAGCAGAGCAATTTGGGACTGGCTCAAGTTTACGGGTTCTTTGTTGACAGTCACGCTCCGGGTCATCCCGTTCAGTGTGATGTTGCCGCGTGTCAGAACCTGCTGAACTTTGCCTTTGACGCGGCGAAGCACGGCGTCGGCGCGCGCAATGACTTCCTCCGGATCGAAGGGCTTCACGATGTAATCGTCCGCGCCGCTATCCAATCCGATGATGCGCTCGGCGTGGGCTTCTCTGGCCGTTAGCATGATTATGGGAACGTCTGACTCTCGACGTAGGATTTTGCACAGCTCCACGCCATCGAGACGAGGAAGCATCAGATCGAGAACTATGAGGTCTGGAGTCAGACTACGGGCCAGAGCTAGACCGGATTCACCATCATGAGTAACCTCTGCAGAGAAGCCGGCGCGCTCGAAGTACACCTTGACCCAGTTTGCGATCCTCGTATCGTCTTCGATTATCAATACGGTGCCGCTCATCGCCAGTCCTCTTAGGAGGCATCTCAGGCGCGATGCCTCACGGATCGCGTCTATGTACCGGATAAGCCCACGGTCAGATTATCTCACTTGAAGTATCGACGTGTTCCCGCGGTCGACTTCGATTAGCTCTAGCCGTCACTCCGACGCTCGCCGCCCGTACCCTGCTCGCCGCTAGACTCCCTGCCGCTCGTTTGCTCCCTACGAGGCCCGACTGTGCCGCCGCCCCATGCTCACCACCGGCGCGATACTCCTCGCCCGACCCACTCCCCTAATCTCCGGTACCAACCTCCACATGTGTTGTCCATCCTGTGAACGCTGCCTGGGTCGCAGGTAGGTTGATCGTTATCACCTCGCCTGGAGCCATGGCCGTTGGAGTCGTCGGACCGAGCTCCGTTCCGTTCGAAAGGTGCACTTCTATCCTGACCCGGTGCAGGACACCGTTGGTCGTGTTCTCCACAGTGCCTTTGAAAGAGTTGCTTGGAGCATCGTATTTCAGGATCAGTCTGGTGCCGCTGCGAACTGCATCATAGGTCGCATCCAGTGCTAAGGTAGTAGCGCGGCTACCTTCTTCGCCACCGGCTCCACCGGATTCATTACCGTTTTCACCCTCAGAGCCGTGTTCACCGCTGCCTTCAGTACCCTCTCCTCCCGTGTGTGCTACAGGGCCGGGACCGCTGCAGTCGAATACTTCCATGTGAACGACGTATCCATCGAAAGATACTCCCGCAAGTTTCAGTTCACTGGCAACCGACAGGCTTGTCGTCGCTTCCTGTCCGGGGTTCAGGTGTCCCAGCTTATCGGGGCCGAGCTCGCCTACGGTCTGCGTGCCTGACTTCAGGTGGGGTTCGGCCTGTACGTAGCAAAGTTTCTCTGCGAGCGTGTTTCGTACGGTGCCGTGGATAGACCAGGTTGCTGCATCATACTGCATGGTAATGGCTAATCCGCCGAGAACACCGTTCCACGACTGTCCGAGCGGAATGATCGGGCTCGACATTGCGGCTTCACCGGCCTCTCCACCGCCGTCAGAACCCGTACTTCCACCCTCACCTTTAGAGCCGTGTTCTCCGTTGGATTCGTTGCCTTCGCGTTTGCTGCTATGCTCACCTCTAGAGTCGTTTCCTTCTCGCCCGGAGATGCCACGACTTTCGGTGGCATGGGCAGATTCTCGTCCGTCCCGGAGGCCGGTGTCGACCGTACAGCCACTAATTATTACGGCGGAGAGCATAGCCCCCACGACCGACCCAACCAGGAACTTCCTCGTCATCAGTTTCCTGCAAATCATCGTTTCACCTCTCTCTTGAAGTATCTGTGATACTTACTCACGATAGCGATGAAATGTCGCAGAAATATGTTATTCGCAACCGGAACCGGCCAACGGAGGAAGCCGACAGGCTTAGAAGGGAGAACCGGACGCTGCGGGCTCGCCTCTCCAGGCTGAGCGATTTCAGCCTCCACTTCACCGCGAGCCTCGATCTCGAAACCGTCCAGCAAAGGTCGTGGACGGCGTAGTCCCCTGGGATTCGGACAGCAAGCGTCTGCTCGACGCCGCGGCCGCGCAGCAGGTTGGCTACCCCTATCTCGCCGCATGGCTTGGAGAGGCCGAGCACCTCTGGGATAGCCACGGCGCGCGCCGCATGTCTTTTAGCGAGCAACTGGACTACTTTGGAAAACTCAGCGCGCAGTTTCCGGCGTCTGCGACAAAGTCGGCGCCATCAGTGCGAGTGATTTGTGCCGCCTCTGGAACGCTGCCAGCCGCCGCTGTTCTCAGTGAACAGGAGGCGGTGCTGGAACATGCGCTGTACTGGGCCGCCACCGGCAAGCGGGAGGCGCAGTACCTGACAGCAATCCTCAATAGCGAGGCCGCGCGCAGCCGGGTAGCCGCTATGCAGGCTCGCGGCCAATGGGGTCCCCGTCACTTCGACAAACTCATGTTCGAGTTGCCCATTTCTATGTTCGACGTGAACGATCCGTTGCATCAGGAACTCGCAGCGGCAGCCGAACGCGCCGCAGAAGTCTCCGCCGGCGTCCCCCTCAAAGAGGGCACGCACTTCGTCACCGCCCGCAAGCTCATCCGCACCGCCCTCCACGACCACGGCATCGCGCAGGAGATTGAGGAACTGGTGAAAAGGCTGCTCAAAAACCCCGAGTGATGCCAGCGGGAGGTCTTTGGGCAGAAAGAGCCACAGTGTGGCATTTGTGGGCATGAAACAATAGAATAAGCAAGACACACGGAATTGTAGATATAGAGAGTGTGTTTTAAGAAACAATGCTAACTGACCGGGAAATCCAAGATATCATCGAGCTTCCCAAGAGGATTACATCCAAAACGCCTGCTGAAGGATATGTGGAAGAAAGCGGCTCTAGGCGTTGTAGTCTAGAACTAGAAGCCATTCCGGGCAACGGCGCAAAGTTCAGAGTCTTCACTCGACAGAACATCGAATTCATTGAGAACTTTTCCATCGGATTGCGCTATCAAACCGGAGATAGAGCGTTGGGCATGATTGCGCTGGTTCGGTATAACGGTCCGCACGGAGATACGAGCCGCCAGTCGGACGGCCATTTCTTCAAATCGCACACTCACCTCATGACTGCGGCTGAAGTGGCGTCCGGAAATTCGCAACCACAGGAACGGCACCGGGAAATTACGGACCGATACAGTACGTATGAAGAAGCGCTTAGGGTTTTCTTCGACGACATTGCCGTAGTGAACTATGACAAGCATTTTCCGGAATCACTACAGCCGAGGCTTTTCGATGGACGTCAGTAGTGTTCAGGAGTCACTGAGGCGCTCGTTGGGGGCCGGGCTCGACCTGTATCAGCGACGCCCCGGCTCGTACCAACTTATCGTTCCAATATGCCATGAAGATGGCGATATGCTCGACATCTACCTGCAGGAGAGCCCTCGCGGCGACGGTTATGTTCGCATCTGCGACTTTGGCATGGCGCTGATGCGGCTTTCCTATACGCTAGATATAAACACTCCTACTCGTCAGCGGATTTTCGACAGCATCCTCATGAACAATGGCGTCACGAACGTTGAAGGCAATCTCTATCTAGACGCCCCGATAGAATTGCTCTATGAGAGCATCTTGCAGTTTGCGGGGTGCGCGCAGAAGGTCTGCAACATGCGCTACTGGAGCCGAGAAAGTGTGCGCAGCGCATTCTATGATGACCTTAGTGAATACATAACGACCCAGTTAACGCAGTTTACACCTATTCCGGACCACTCCCCTCTTCCCGACTACCCCATAAGTGTTGACTGGTCCCTGACACATAGCAACCGAAACTTCTATGTTTTCGGCGTAGTCGGAAACGATAAGGCAAAGAATGTGGCTATTTCACTGCTGGAGTATCAGAAGGAGCAATTGCCGTTCATCAGCCTTGTGGTGCATGAGGATATGGAAGACCTAGGCATGAAGGAGCGCCTGTACCTAACCAGGAACGCGGATAAGCAATATCCGGCACTGAACGACTTTAGGAAGGGGAGCCTGAATGACATTGACAGGTTTGCCCGCGTAGCCTCGTAATTGACTGATCAACCTTGCCTTTTGTAGCCTTCCCACTACGATGGTCGGGGCTGTTCCGGCTGACTTTGTGAATTCCCTATCAGCGCGTGGCGGGATGAAGTCTGCACTGTAGGGCGATAGACTCCTGCTCTCGGGCTCGTGCCAGTGCCATGCGATAGTCGGCTTCGAGCATGTTCCAGAAGTGCGGGCCGATGCCAAGCACTTTCCCCAGACCGAGCGCAGTGTCCGGGGTGATGGCCTTCTTGCCCCTGATGATCTCGTTGATGGCCTGCACCGGCTTGCCAAGCCGCGCCGCAAGCTCTTTCTGAGTCATGCCGCGAGCATCAAGTTCTTCCTCTAGAACTTCGCCCGGCGGAATTGGCAAATCGGAGAACACACGGGCAGATTCAGACCTCATAGTGATTTCTCACGTTCTCAATCATCACGAATTCTTCACAAAATACAACAGGTCTGGAGCGAAAGCGTTCCAGACCTGTTGTTCTCCAGACCTGTTACCGTCTGTATGCGATCCAGACTTACTGGACGACGGAGTTGGCTTCCCACTCGTCCATCAGTTGCTGGGTCTTCGCTTCGGCCTCTTTAATGGCCTCGGGGATGGTCTTCAGGTGCTGCCAGGCATCCCGGCTGAGCTGGATGTGCGCGCCGAGAATGTCGGGGCCGCCTGCCGCGGAGACCACCCAGTGCGCGCCCGGCATCTCATCGATGGCGTGTGCGCGGTCAGGGTCACCCTGGATGTACGCATCGCTCCGGCCAACGGACTTGCGCACCGGAATGCGGTCCCAGCGATCGGCCCAGCGCCGGTCCTGCGGCTCCATGAAGAGGAACTCGAGGAACTTGAATGCGCCCTCAGCGGACTTCGCGCCGGTAGGAATGACGTTGGACCAGCCACCGCCGTAGGTCGCGGGCTCGCCGTCGTCAGGATACGGCTCGAAGACCACGCTGTAGTCGATCTTGGCGTATTCCTCAGCGTACGCCGTATTTTTGGGCGTGCTGTATGTATCAAAGAACATGCCGACGCCACCGCCGGTAAACACCAGTGCTGGCCGCAAATCGCCGCGGAAGGCCTGCACGGCGTCCCAGCCGCCTTGCGCGTCGTAGAAGCGGGTGCTGTGCTCAAGCGCCGCAACCATCTCCGCATTGTCCATGGTAGCCTTGCTCTCGTCAGCGCTGGTGAGATCCATGCCTTGCTGCCAGTAAGGAATCATCCAACCGGCAATGATACCGGCGCTGCCCCAGTTTGGCACAAAGCCCAGGCGGGTAATGTTCTCGCCTTCTAGCGTGTGAATCTTGCTCGACGCGTTGTGAAAGGCTTCCCAGTCCCCGATCGGTTCTTCCGGATCGAGGCCGACCTCGATCAGAATGTCGTGGTTCAGGAAGAGCGTGCGGGTGTCCGGTCCCCACGGCCAACCAAAATGGCGTCCCTTGTAGGTGACGTCATTCAGGATGCGCTCCCAAATGTCGTCGGGCTGCATAACGCTGGAGGCTTTCACGAACGGCGTGATGTCCATGGTCGCGCCCACTGCGGCGTGCGACTTGGTGATGTAGCGGTCGAGGAACGAGATGTCAGGGGCGCTGCCCGCCGCGACCACGGTGGGGAGCTTGCTCTTGGTATCGCCGTAGGCGGTACCGACGGCGAATACCTCGACAGCATCCTGTGACTCGTTGAACTCAGCGACCATCTCGGCGCCAATGCCCTCATGGAACGGCTGAGTAGTGTGGGACCAATAGAGCACCTTTTGCTTTTCCATCACGGTGTCTTTGGCTACCATCTCGCCATCAGACTCCGCAGGCGTGTCACCGGTCGGAGCCATGTCGGCGCCTGGGCCGCAGGCCGCCACGAACGTGGCAGCGATACCGACGCCCATGCCTCCGAGGATCGTCCGTCTCGAAATTCGAGATTTCATTCTGTCTGTCTCCTTACCAATACCTATACGCTTTGTACAACGTACACAAGTGCGCACTTAGCGCGACGTGGCTTGGGTAGGCCCGAAACCCCCGTGTTCTGCACCTCCTCTAATAGCGGCAAAAAATACAGTTCGAATCGGAATGCTGTCGCCGCTCCACGGACAGGCTTCCACGCTAACACTATTTTTAGACCACTACGATAGCTTTGTCAACTGCAACAGCCCATGTTTGAATAGCTGCGCGCCAGTGTTTCTGCCAGATTCAGCGCTACAGTGAGCGTTCGAATGAGACACTCCGTCGCTAGGCGTAGTGCACTGCAATTGTCGGCCTAGCTGGTAACCCAGATCGGCGTCGTCCAGGCGTATTGGCCGTTGCGGGCGGCAAAGCGTACGTAATAGTAGTCGGTGGGCCGCTCCGGTTCGGTATCCACGGCGGTGGCGGCAAAGGTGTAGTCCGCCGCGGGCACAGCGCGGTGGATGCGCACGGCGGGACTGCGAAAGCCATCGGTATGGTGGGCGCGCGTGCCGGTGAGCAGGTCGTGCAGGGTATGTTCCGCCGTGTAGCCGTTGGCCGTCAGGGTGAGCGTGGCTCCGACCGGCATCTCCAGATGGAGGATAAGCCCCTGGGTGGTAGGGTGGCGGGTCGTCACGTTCCCGCGCGTTACCGAACGCCAAGCGACAAGTTGCTCCGTCTGCTCGACGACCTCGTGGGGTATCGTTTCAGCTATGCCTTCGACCTGCTCGTGGCGCAACACCGGATCGCCGCGAAAGCACGTTTCGCAATCCAGGATTACCCCGTCCTGCAGGCGCACCGCCAGCTCCCAGTTTGCGTCCTGGTCCACGGCCGACCAGCCCCATTCGATATGAATTTTAGCGCGAATGCGGCGATTATTATCCGGCAGGCTGTAGCTTGGCACCGGCGCCCACCGCCGCCAGACCTTACTATTCTTAATGACCTCGATCGTGTCCCAGAAGTCGGCGCCCTCCGCACTGACACTGATCTGCCGTTGACTGCCGTGGGCCTCTCCGCCCAGCATTGCTTCGTTAATGTAAAACGCTATCGCCATCTTGTCGCCGGTGACGGCATAGGTGCGTCGGTTCTGCAGGGCGTCCCAGATGGCGTCGCGCGAAAGATCGGCAGCATAGACCGCCAGCCGGCCGTCGCCGTATGATCCCGGGTAGCCGGAGTGCTGGTCGGTGGAGGCCACGATGCCGAAGCGGTGTCCCCGCTCCAGTCCCGCCTGAATGGTGCTGTTATGGTCGCGGGGACCCATGGTATTGAGCATGGGATAGGGCGCTTCATCGCTCTCGGAACAGCCGTGCATGGAGTAGGTTTCGACCAGCGGCGAGTAGGTTGGGTCGTAGGCGTCCCAGTTGATGCCGCGCCCGCCCAAGGGATACCCAATGTGATGGGGCTCGAGAATGAACGGCCGGCCGGTTTGGATGAGACTCTCCCGCAAGTCCGCTAGTGTGTCACCGCCTAGCAGCGGCCCGCGCACGCCTTTAAATAGTACGTGGTGGTCGCCGTAAGCGCGGGAGTGCCACTCGTAGCTGAGATATGGGATGAATTCCTTCCCATCGTCGAACGACGCGAACGTATCCTGCACGCCGTCCCAATTCGCGTGCAGCTTGGCGAACCCGGCCTGGTGGTAGTCGATGATCGTGCCGAACGTCTCGCGGTCGGTGGGGATGTCCGGCCAAAAGGCGTGACCGGTCACGGAAGCAAAGTCGAGCTGCTGCCGCGCGAGCGTCAGCGCCCGCTCCAGGCTGCCGTGCCCGTAGCTGATCCCACAGTGGTTGTGGATGTCTCCCCAGAAGAGTTGATACTGCATAGAGGTCTCCTCATCGTTGTGTCAGCAGAGGGACTGGGACATTCCTAATGAGACTACGTAGACCCACTGCTTGGTGCGCATTCGAGTTGTATTGAGAGTCTTGCTTGAGAGTTGAATGCGGTCAAAGCGATTAAGTCAGTTCTTCTTCTGGTAGGCGAAGGGCGTAGCCCTTTGCACCCGCCGCTTCAGCCGTGCCGAGGTCGATCCACACGATGTCACGTTCGATGGCGCGGCGGAAACGAGGGCGCAACGTATCCAGCATGAGCACATCTACACGCAGGCCGAATTGCGCTTCTAGATAATCAATGACGGCAAAGTACTCCCGAATAGTTTGGTGCTCTGGCGGCAGGTCAATGACGACATCAAGGTCGCTATCGTCGTGGGCTTCATTGCGAGCGACTGAGCCAATCAGCCCAATGCCGACGACACCGAGTTCCGCGATTTCTTCACAGTGCTGAGTGATAGTGTGAATTGCGTCCGCTCTTGTCAATGGCATGAGGAACTAGCCAACGGCTTCATACATTGATACTACTACTGGAACCTCCAGAATGAATCTGCAACAGTTCTTCTGGGCTCACACCCCGGCGGGAATTTTGGCGCTCTCAAGGATTTCCTGCAAACGCGCGATCACGGTCGGCACCTCGCTCAGGCGCAGTTCGACGGGATCGATGTAGAAGAAACCCTCATCAACGTGGTGCGCGCGCGGGTGGATCGACGGCGTGCCTGCCTTCAGCGCTTCACACACCGTTTCCGCGGTCGTGCCGGCAACGTCGGGGTCGACGATGATCTTGGCGCGAGTCTGCGGGTTGCCGGTGATGTCCGGTTCCGCAATGGCCGCAACGCCCGGAATCGCTGCCATGGCCGCCACCACGCTGTCGCTCTTGGCATCCATGTCGGCGGCGTAGGCGTCGCGGTCGAACGTGCGCAGCCACTCCATGGTGGCGATAACGCTCACGATTCCCTCTTTGGTCGGCTTCATGGCGCGTCCCAGGCCCATGCCTTGGCGTGCGGTGGCGTCGATGAGAGCGCGGCTGCCCGCAACCACGCCGGCCGTAAAGCCGTTGAGGTGCTTCTGATCGCTGAAGACCACCGCGGCAGCGCCTTGTTCCAGCAACTCGCGCGCCAGAAAGGCCTCCGCCGCGCCGTCCACGATCACCGGCACGCCGTGACTGGCGGCGATGTCCACGAATTCCGCAAATGAGAGTTGGTTGTGCTGCACGGTATGGTGCGAGAGCACGAAAACGGCTGCTGCCGTGTTGGCGGTGATGGCACGCGCCATGTGGTCGGGCAGCGCCCGGTTCACTTCGCCAAACTCCACTGCGGTCGCACCGGTCATGCGGATCATCTGCGTGATCGGCGCGCCGAAGTTGACGGCGTGGCCCTTCTGGATAATAACCTCGTTCTTCATGCCGGTCGTATCCGGTAGGGAGAGTACTTTGCCAAGGTCGTCGCCGGTCATGGCGCCCGCGCAGGTTACGGTAATGCCCGCCGCCGCGCAGTGGGTCACCGTGCCGCCCTCGGCCCCGGTGGCGTCCGCGATGGCTTCATCCGCCACTTGCAGCAACGCCGGCATATCCACGAACTCCGACATTACCTCCATCACGCGGCTCGTCACCTCCGGCGGCACTGCCGCCGCACCCAGATGCGTCATCTTGCCGCACGCATTGATAATGGGCGTCAGCCCGTAGCGCTCATGAAATTGGGACATGGTTGCCTCTTTCTTTAATTTATGGAAGTTTGCGCCTAAACTTTGACATTTCCGCGAAAGCGGGAATCCATCATTAGTTGGCGCTATGATACCCGCGCAGAGTACGCTCGTCTATGGTGCTCTGGTGAAGAAACCAGCGGGCGGAGGGCTTTCAAAGCGGCCTACGCACGGCAATTGGCAGTGAGGAATTGGAGCAAGCCTATTACCTCTTTGTAAGCGTTGTGGAGGAGGGCTCTAACCTCATGCCGGTACGGTGAACCAGACCGGGCTCGACCACGCGGTGCGTTCGTCGGCTTGCACCACACGCACATAATAATAGACCAGCGAGCCGTCCTTACCGTCAGCCACCGGCGGTGAGACCTTCGCGATCTTCTCAATATGATCGTCGTCCACGAGGTCTACGGTCACATCTGCTGACGATTCCTGCGGACGGAATCGGCGCACGTCGACGTTATTGCGCACCAGCGTGACGTGGGCAATGGGAGCCGTGCCGTTCACAGCGACATGTATCGTGCGCGGGTCGTCTGGCAGCGCGCCACCGTCCGCGCCCATGGGCAGGCCGTTGGTCTCGGTCCAAAGACGGATCTTGTGACCGGTGGCCGCAAAGCAGCGGCGGGCGTGCAGGGCGGCAAAGATGCCTTCGCGCGTGAACTCTTCCGCGTACACGCCAGCCAGGCCGGCGCCAAGGATATTGCGGCGATAGGGGCCGCGCTGCGCCAAAATCTCATTCAAAGGGCGGCCTGGAATCTCTGGGTCGAACGGGAAGTGGTGCCCGCCGGAGTGGCCGGTGTGATTGTCGCTGCTGCCGATGACGCCCACGCGATAGCCGCGCGCCAGGCCGTCCTGCAGAAACGAACCGGGCACGCTGGGCGACCAGTTGGGATCGCACTCATGCGGATTCCCTTTGAATTCGTAATTGCCCCACATAGACGTGATCTCTACTATCGGCTCATAGCGAGGATTGAGCGTAGACCAGTCGTACGGCGTGCGGTCCCGCGCCAGATGGTGCGGAATCAACATCGCCTCATACGGCAGTTGATCGAACGCCGCCCACACTTCGTCAAGCGAGCTAACGGCGCTGCCACTCGGCAGCAACGGCGGTTCGTCGTCACAAAAGAGCGCGTTGTGGTGACCCCAAGTCCGGTCCTTAGGCGAATTCCATTCGTACGCCGGGAATGCCACAAACCTGCCGGGGTCCTGATAGGCGCGGTTCGCCTCCAGAATCACCCCATACTGGTCGTCGGTAAGCATGATGGGCGTTTTCCCCCCCATGCCCGACCAGGTGTGATCGGTGACGGCGGCGAAGTCTATCTCCGCCACGTCCCGCGCGTAGCGGTAGCAGTCCGCCGGTGAGCCGTTGAAGCCGGATGGGACGGCTTCCGGCTTGAAGCACGGCGAGTATTCGGCGTGGACGTGGGTATCCCCCCAGAGCAAGGTGTACGTCATGCCATTCCTTTCCATATGCACTATGAGTTGCACTGACCCCAGGCTTGCGTTTATTGCGTTCGACCTAGAGTACCAGTCCCGTCAGCGCTTTAGCCAACAATCAA
This sequence comes from Chloroflexota bacterium, assembly GCA_965216245.1. Classification (GTDB taxonomy): domain Bacteria; phylum Chloroflexota; class UBA11872; order VXOZ01; family VXOZ01; genus VXOZ01. The sequence goes on along the minus strand of OZ244145.1, from coordinate 1,465,188 downwards.
TTCCCGATTTGTAGTCCTCGGGGTCAATTTCAGTCAGTTTCGGTAAGTTCTTGGGCTGTCTTCCCTTGCGGGTGAGTTGTCGTTTCGGCCAACGGGGAGTCGCCCTCACCCAAACCCTCTCCCCCAGGAGAGGGCTTTAGGGTTCGCAAGCCGGTTCTCGGTTACCAGGCTTGGCTCATTCGCGGGTACTAATGCTTCACCATTTTAGGACACAAATTAGGTAGAATTTTGCCCCGGCGCGGGAGGATCGCAGGTTACAAACCTGCGCTACCGGAGGCTGTCTCATAATTGCCCTTACCGAGGTATACTGCCGTGCAGAGAAGCTAAGTGAGGTCTTGAGATAGACTTGTGTTACTTTCTGGGCGTCGCATCAAGCCTTCAAAATACCGGTTCCATCACTTTTACCACTCTGTCAATACAATACGCCACTTGGCTGCGTTCCTCATTTGACCTATCGTGCTCTGTAGCGGAATTATGAGACAGCCTCTACCGGCAGAGGGTAGCACACCATACTGCACCGTTAACACTAAAGTTCATGTGGCAGGACCGGCCCGTTCTGCCCGCACAACGCATAGCCTAATCGATCCCACTGTCCTTACAGTGCTTCAATGTGCTTGCCCATTTCGCGTGGTGCGCTGAGAACTTGCGCGATGTCGTTGCCGGTCACGCGGGCCTGTCTGCTCGGCACGCCGTTCTCGGGACGGCTGGTCGCAACGAGCGTGTACGGCGGCTCCAGCCAGAAACGCTTGATTTCGTCGCGGCGCTCGATGCCGCGCTGCACGCCCTCCCGGATGAGTTGACGCGCCTTGGTGGGGTGCAGGTGGATGGCGGCGGCGTTGAACCCACGGTTCTCGTCCATGCCCAGACCCGTCGCCGAGCCCCGGTCCACCCCTTCTTTCACCACTGCCGTTTCGATGCCCGGCGCCAACGCTTCGGCCTCTGCCGTCGCCGCCAGATCGCCGCTCAAGAAGACGTAAGGCACGCCGTAATACGTCGCCCTGATAAAACTGCTGCCGGTCTCGCCTACGGAGACGCCGTTGATGGTCAGGTCTTCAACCGCAAACGAGCCGGAATGGGCCAGATGGCCGCCGATGGCATTGGACTTGGCGTGCTGGCCGATGCTGATGGCGACGTCGAACGATGCGTCGAGGACAGCCCCATAGGGTCGGGGGCGTCCTTTCAGGAGCCGCGCTTCAGGATGCAGCAGCATAGGCGTGATCGCCCCGTGGCCGTGGCCGTCCGTAACGAGAATGTCCGTGGCGCCGGCTGCCAACGCGCCCTCGATGGCAGCGTTGACTTCCAGCGTGGTGAGTTCGCAGCCGCGTTCGTAATAGCGGGATTCAGGAAAGCAGTAATTCGGCGAGTCTATCACACCCGCCACGCCCTCCATGTCCGTCATCACGTAGACTTTCATACCGTTAGCCATCCTTGCCTAGTGCGGAAATGCCAGTGTTTCTTTACTCACTGGCTGCAACCGGTCACTACTTGCCACCGAAATGAGTAAGACGCGCTTGATCCGTCATTCCGGCGAAAGCTCGCCCCCGCGCGGGGGCGCGGAATCCATCTTCACTCTTGCCGCACCCTGGACTCCGGCGTGCGCCGGAGTGACGGATAGGCGGACACCCTACTGTTTTCCTGGCGTTCAGCCAGCGGGGGACAAGCCCCCGCGCTGCCGTTTTGCCGCAATCGGGCTTCCATCCTTGCCAGACGTTTGGACTCCGGCGCAAGCCGGAGTACGCACAGGGGTACTCGCTTCCCGTGAAGTGGTTCACCCCTCGCCATGTTCAGGGCGAACGGTACCTGTCGCCCCAATCTGGAGTAATGGAGGGATAACCTCCCCTTCATCGTATCCAGGCGTACGGAATTACACCGCCTTACAGGTGGGCGCGACAGCAAAACACGCAGTACAGGCCGTGGGATAGCTAAGTTTCGGATAAGAATGTCGCGGGGGCCGTCCTATGCTTCCGCCTCACGCTCTGGCCCCGAGAGCAAGGCAGTTACGCCGCGCCATGTTGCAGTCATAAACAGGATGAGGTAGCGGATAAGCGCCACGAACACGACCACGTTGATTAGGCCGTCGATGGCCGTCCCAATGGTTAGCTGCGCTTGGAGAGTTTCAGCCACGACGGCAAGCGATACTCCCATGTTCCGGAGCACCCAAATCAGTGCCAGTATACCAAGCACGACTGTAAAAGTAACTCGGCCCCGTCCAGGTGTTTGCCCCGTACTGTCCACGTAATCGACAATCAGTCGGATTGATAGCCAGCGCACAATGTGCAGCGGCACAAAGACGACCAAGTATATGACAATGACGTTGGTGATTGTCGCTGTGAGCATGATTGGACTCCCGCGTATTCGCGACACAGTACGTTTTGGCGCCCTAAGCACTGCACGGTGAAATTCGCATGTTCTTTATCAGAAGTCGGACTATCGTCTTTGGGGCCGCGCCAAGAGATCGCTTAGGGATTGACGTAGCTAACTAGCCGGGAATGGGTTTGAATGGTTTAGGCGGAACGTAATCTGCAATGAGAAGAACGAACTGAGGACCACGAGTTTCAGGCAAGCCCATTTCGGGGTTTCCTGGAGCTACGACGTGAGCTTCTGTAAGAACTGCATGTGAAACCCGGTAGCTGGACTTGTTCAAGATTCCTACTGATTCCGTGATCTTGTCCTGGTTGAACTCTACAATGACTACTCGCTGTTTTGGCTTGGCCATTTCAAACTCCTAACCCAATTCCCATGGCGGTCCAATTGAGATTTCGTGCTCGATTCCTTTTCGCTTGTATTCAATGACGTAGCTAGCTGCTGCTCAGACCACGCATTCATCTAAAGCAGAGAAGGTTGTGATGTGGAAATGCGGATATGAAATCCCGTGTTTTTCCATAAAGTCGGCGACTTGCTTCTCGGTCCAAATGCCGTGAAGAAAGTTGTCGCAGCGGGATTTGACTGCTACACTAGACAATTGAAATCTCCAAATGGTGTTTCGGATGTGTGCAAAACACTCAGTCTAGTCACTGGGCGTTTTGTTTTTGATTTTACGCTAAAGGATTACTGGGCATGAGTCAATATCCCGTACTTTGACACTTTCAAAGGAATGTCTAATGAGTGAGGAACGAAAATCGTGTCAAGAACAAGAGCTTCTAATTCTCGGCACGGCGCAGTTCGGCTGTAACGGGTCTAAAATCAAGTTCCCTATACTACACCCTGAGGTGATAACAGGGCTAATGGCAGAGCTTATCGAGAGAGAATACATCGAAATTGGATGGAAATGGATTTGTGACGACGAGTGGGAAGTGATAATCAAAGGGTTGACCAAGAGAGGATGGAAACGGCTTAATGCGTTGTCAAAAGAGCTTCACCTAATGGATTGAGCGAAAACTGTCCTGGCTAGTCAACTACTTCATTCCCATTGCTTATAGGATTGAGATCAATTGCGCATCTTTGTCACGTGCAGACATGATTATTTGCCTTGAATCGCACGGACTTCTTAGCTTAGGGATAGTAGTAGGGGCACGACATGTCATGCCCCTACTACTATCAACATGGTAAACGATCGCCACTCTCCCGTCAGGAGAATGGTCGTCACTGCTTCTGTCTACCCCTTCGGTATGAGGAGCTCGTTGACGATGTCGGTTGCCACGCGGCCGTACTCCTCGGGCGTAATCTGGCCGGCATCGTACGCGTCGAAATGCGGACGTAAAGCGGTGCCGACCTCGCCCCAGGTGGGATAGCCGTTCATGCCGTAGCTTGAGGGCGGACTAAATTTAACTTGCTCCGCGTGGGCGATGGCGTCGAACCCAATGGTCGCCTTGAGTTGCTCCGCCGGCATGTTTACCGCGGTCTGCACCGCCGAAATGGTGTGGCCCATGGCCAGGGTGAACTCGGTATTCGGTTCCGGCTCCATCATCCAGCGGTTTACTGCCCACGTCTCGTCGGGATGCAGACTGAAGCCAATGAGGATCGCCGGGAACCAGGAGCGGCCGGAGATGTTCACGTCCGCGCTGAACGGCAGGGTCGCGCCGATGGCCTCAAACGGCACTTGCCGGTAGCCGTTGGTGATGTTCATGCCGACTTTGCCGGTTTCCCAGATGGCGCGCCTACCGGTATTGGCCGCGCCCAGACTGTCCGCTTCCTCCGCACTCGGCACCACGCGGTGCTTGAGCTTCAGGTCTACCCAGTAGGCCAGCCCTTCGATGAACTTCGGATGGTCCATCACCGCGACATTGCGCTCATAGTCCCAGGCAATCTGGCCGAAGTACGCGCCGCGCTGGTGGCCGCGCCGGCCGTCGGAAGCGGAGACGCCGCCATTGTGCCCAAACTGCTCGTTGCCTTGCGTCATGGCCCTAGCGTATTCGAGGAATTTCTCCATATTCCAGGAAGCATCGGTGGGATCGATGGGCGGCGGCTCGAGTCCGGCACTATCCAGCAGCGTTTTATTGAGAAGCACGGCGTCGCAGTTACCCGAGCCGGGCCACCCGTACAGGACCCCATCGACGGTCCAGTGCGTCAGACTGTTTGGCAAGAAGTGCTCTGACGGCACCAAGCCGTCGGCTTTGAAGAAGTCGTCCAAGGGCGACAGGATTTCGCCTTCGATGAGGTCGGCGAACGAGCCCCAACTGGTGCGCAAGAAGTCGATGGGAACGCCCGACGCTGCCTGGACCAGCAACTTGGTTTTCGCTTCATCTCCGCTGGACATATTCTGGATTGCAATGGTGATGTTGGGGTTTGCTGCCTCGTACTTGTCGAAAAGCGCGCGCACCTTGAGGGTGGCGCTATCTGAGTCGCGCGAGAGGTAGGTGAGTTGCACTTCCTCTGCCGGCGCCGGCGCTGCTTCCGCTTTCTCCTCCGGCGCTGCCTTCTCTTCCATCGGCGCGGCAACCTGCGCCGTACCGCACGCGGCTAAGAATGCCGCGCCGCCAATAGCCGGTACTGTAGCCAGTACCATTCGGCGTGTAAAACGTGTCTTTTCCATGACCGTTCCTCCTTATTGCTGAGGGGTCTATGGCCTACATTCGCCTACACAAATTGCGGGTGTGCACACCCAAGGCTGGAGCGCCCACACACCTGGCTGGTGCCTAGTTTATTTGGCATACTGCCGCATGTCAATAGACTGCTGCAATGAGATGCTTCGTGGTACCATAAAGGCTGATTCGCGAGACTGCTATGTGGATTTCTGCACTCCATACGTGTCATTCCGAACGCAGCGCAGTGAGGAATCTAAAATGTTGAGCGAATTGGATTACATGTGCCATAGACCCTAGATTCCTCGCTACGCTCGGAATGACATGAGCGGTTTGCCCTGGTTAGTCAGAAGCAGAACCGGCAAACGAATTACACAACGCTTAGATTTCGGAGTAGCTGCACGCCACAACCAGTAGAGGTAAAGGCACCCCCAAAACCCCATGGCTGAAGAGTTCATCCGGATCCGCGGCGCGCGTGAGCACAACCTCAAGAATATCGATCTCGACATTCCGCGCGAGAAGCTGGTGGTCATTACCGGTCTCTCGGGCTCCGGCAAGTCGAGTCTGGCCTTCGATACGATCTTTGCCGAAGGCCAACGCCGCTACGTGGAGTCGCTCTCGGCCTACGCGCGCCAGTTCCTCGGCATGTTGGAGAAACCGGACGTCGACCACATCGACGGCCTCTCTCCGGCAATTTCCATCGACCAGAAGGGCGCCAGCCGCAACCCGCGCTCCACGGTCGGCACGGTAACGGAAGTCTACGACTACTTGCGCCTGCTCTTTGCGCGTATCGGTGTGCCCCACTGCCCGCAGTGCGGGCGGGAAATCTCCCAGCAAACTGTGCAGCAGATGGTGGATACGCTGCTCGACCTGCCCGACGGCACACGCTACATGATCCTGGCCCCTATCGTGCAGGACCGCAAAGGCGAGTACCGGCAGGTGTTCGAGGACGCGCGCAAGGCGGGTTACGTGCGCGTGCGCGTGGACGGTACGGTCTATGACCTGGAAGAGACACCGACCCTGGACCGCTACAAGCAGCACACCATCGAGATCGTGGTGGACCGCCTGGTGAACCGAGGGACGGAGACCGATAAGTCCCGCGTGGCGGATTCCCTAGAGACGGCGTTGCGGTTGGGTTCCGGCGTGGTACGGATTGTCATTGTGGATGGGGCCGGGCGCGCACGGGGGGAGTCCGATGTTTCCGGATTGCGCGCTGGGTCCAGTAGGGTGGATTTGCAGAGGTCGGTGGACGGTACCCAAGAAAAGATGGATTCCCGCTTTCGCGGGAATGACGGAGAAGACGAAGGGAGTGAGATGGATTCCCGCTATCGCGGGAGTGATGGAGAAGATGACGGGAGTAAGATGGATTCCAGCCCCGTATCAGGTACGGGGCAAGCTTTCCGCGGGAATGACGGAGCTGAGACCGAGGGCGAGATAGATTCTCGCTTGGGCCGGAATGATGGAGATGCGGCTGAAGGCGAGATACAATCCCGTCCCGCTCAAAGCATAGGGCAGGCCTTGGGCGGGAGTGACGGAGAAGGCCCTGAACGACTTGCCGACGATATTCCGAATCCATCCGACCGTCACTCCGACGATAGCCGAAACCCATCCGACCGTCACTCCGACGAAAGTCGGAATACATCCGACCGTCTTGCCGACGGAAATCCGAATCCATCCAATCGTCACTCCGGCGATAGCCGAAATCCATCCAATCGTCATTCCGACGAAAGTCGGAATCCAGTCCCCGACCGTCATTCCCGCGAAAGCGGGAATCCAGTGGAGTTGCTCTTCTCGGAGCAATTCGCCTGCGTACACTGCGGCATCTCTCTCGGCGAAGTGGAGCCGCGCACGTTTTCCTTTAATAGTCCCCACGGCGCGTGCCCGGAGTGCACCGGCATCGGCACAACCATGGTGTTCGATCCCGACCTCATCGTGCCGAACAAGCGGCTCTCGACTTTGGAGGGCGCCATTCTGCCGTGGTCGCGGCTCATCGCCAAGGATTCCTACCTCTACCAGGTGGTGAAAGCGGTGTCAGAGCACTACGGCTTCTCCCTGCGCGCGCCGGTGGCGGAATTGGCGGCCGAGCACGTCGAAGTCTTGCTTTACGGCACTGAAGAGCGCGTTCCGGTTACGGTGAAGGCCGCGCGTGACGAGTCGCGCACCTTTACGGTGGACTTCGAAGGGGTGATCCCCAACTTGCAGCGGCGCTACAAAGAGACGGATTCAGACTACATGCGCGGGGAAATCGAGCGCTTCATGACCGTGCAGCCTTGTCCTGCCTGCCAGGGGGCGCGCCTGAAACCGGAAAGTTTGTCCGTAACGATCAACGCCCACACCATCGCGCAAGTCACTTCTTTTGCCGTAAAGGATGCCAGCGCTTGGTTTGCCGCTTTGCCGCTAACCGAGCGCGAACAGTTGATCGGCCGCCAGATTTTGAAGGAAATCCGGGCGCGGATGCAGTTCTTGATGAACGTGGGCTTGGACTACCTTACCCTCGACCGCGCCACCGCGACGCTCTCCGGCGGCGAGGCCCAGCGTATCCGCTTGGCAACCCAGATTGGCTCCGGCCTGGTGGGCGTGCTCTACATCTTGGACGAACCGTCCATCGGCCTGCACCAGCGGGATAACCGCCGTCTCATCGAAACGCTGAGCGGCCTGCGTGACTTGGGGAATACCGTGCTGGTGGTGGAACACGACGAGGAAACGATTCGCTCAGCCGATCACGTGATCGATGTTGGCCCGGGCGCAGGCGAGCATGGCGGCCGCATTGTGGCAGCGGGACCGCTGCCGGACGTGTTGGCGGTGGATGAATCGCTGACGGCGGCTTTCCTGACGGGTAGGCGGATGATCCCCGTGCCGCACGAGCGACGCGGTCCTTCGACAGGCTCAGGACAGGTCCCCTCGGCAGGTTCAGCACAGGCTCCTTCGACAAGCTCAGGACGAGCGGCAAGAGCGTGGGTCACGGTGAAAGGCGCCCGCGCCAATAATCTCAAGAGCATAGACGTAGATTTTCCTCTCGGACGGTTTATCGGCGTGACGGGTGTCTCCGGTTCGGGGAAAAGTTCGCTGGTCATTGACGTGCTCTACCGCCGGCTGGCGCAGGAGATATACCACAGCCGCGAGCGTCCCGGCCCCCACGACGCGGTGCTGGGCCTGGAGAACATCGATAAGGTCATAGACATCAATCAACAGCCCATCGGGCGCACGCCGCGTTCGAATCCGGCGACCTATACCGGCGCGTTCACGCCCATCCGCGACATTTTCGCTAAGACTCCGGAAGCGCGCATTCGCGGCTACAAACCGGGGCGCTTCTCCTTTAATGTAAAAGGCGGACGCTGCGAGGCCTGCCGCGGCGACGGCATCATCAAGATCGAGATGCAGTTCCTGCCGGACGTCTATGTGCCCTGCGAGGTCTGCGCGGGCAAGCGCTACAACCGCGAGGCGCTGGAGATCACCTATAAGGGCAAGACCATCGCCGACGTGCTCGACCTCACCATCGACGAGGCCGCCGTTTTCTTTGAAAACATCCCCAGCATCTACAACAAGCTCAAGACGCTGGTTGACGTGGGCTTAGGCTACATGCGGATCGGTCAACCCGCCACCACTCTCTCCGGCGGCGAGGCCCAACGCATCAAGCTGGCCGCCGAACTCTCCAAACGCGCCACGGGCCGCACGCTCTACATCCTGGACGAGCCGACCACCGGCCTGCACTTCGCCGACGTGGAGCGCCTGCTGGAGGTGCTGCAACGCCTGGTGGATACCGGCAATACGGTGATCGTGATCGAGCACAACCTGGAAGTGATCAAGTGCGTGGACTGGGTGATCGACCTCGGCCCCGAGGGCGGTGACGCGGGCGGTGAACTCATCGCCGAAGGCACCCCGGAAGCCCTGGCCCATATGCCCCACTCCTACACCGGCGTCTACCTGCGCTCGGTCCTCGAACGCGACGGCGCGCTAGAAAAAGCCCACGCGTCGTAGGCTGCAGGTTTAGCCACTGCCTTCTCTAGCCGAAGTCTTGCTACGGTAGTAGCAGCGACTTTAGTAAAGCGTTCAGACGTACTGCTATGCTACGTTAAGTGTCACACTAGGTTAGGAAATCGACAACCATGGCGAGAATTGAAGGCATCAGAATTAGGAATTTCCGGGTGTTGAAAGACGTCACGCTTGGAAAGCCGTGGAATGCACATACTAGCCAGCCCCTGACACCAATGACTGCAGTGATCGGCAAGAATGGCGTAGGCAAGAGCTCCCTCTTTGATGCCTTTGGCTTCTTGGCGGACTGTCTGAAGCTGGGTGTGGAGGAGGCGTGCGATGCGCGAGGACGCGGTGGGTTCGAGCGGGTCCGCTCTCAAGGGACCGATGGCCCAATTGAGTTTGAAGTCCACTATAGAGAAAAGGTAAGGGCTTGGCGCATCATCTACAAACTTGCGATTGATCTTGACGCTGCGGGCCGGCCCTACGTAGTGAGTGAGATATTACACCACTACCATAGGGGAAGGTCTGGTGGTCAACTTCTGTTTTTCTTGATAATGTTTGACGGCGAAGGTGCAGCGTGGAAAGGAGCAACGCAAGGGCGGCAATTTGAAGAGGACGGTTTCGACTACAAAACGCTCGAACAGCATATTGCAGGCGACGAGAGTCCAGAAATGGAGTTTATCGAGCTGCAGGAAAAACGTAGGCTCGGTATCGCAACTCTTGGCTCTCTAAGGCAGCATCCCAGAATAGCATCGTTTCGCCAGTTTATCGAAGGGTGGTATCTGAGCTACTTTACGCCGGACGCGGCGCGCGGTTTGCCTTTGGCTGGCCCGCAAAGGCGCCTTAACGCACATGGAGACAATCTTGGCAACGTCGTACAGTTCATGGAGCGTGAACACTCCGGCAAATTCAAACGTATTCTGACGCGAATTGCTGAGCGGGTTCCCGGCATCGACCGCATAGATACTGAACAAAGCCCCGACGGACGCCTGCTGCTGCGCTTCTATGACCGGGGGTTCACCGATCCCTTCTACGCCCAGCAAATGTCCGATGGCACGTTGAAAGTTTTCAACTACTTACTCATGCTGGGAGATCCGCAACCGCCTCCGTTCATCTGCATTGAGGAGCCTGAGAATGGACTCTACCACAAATTGCTGGAGGTCCTGGCGGCAGAACTTCGCCGCCACGCCACGAGGAAGAGAAATGCGTCTCAGGTGTTTGTCACGACCCATCAGCCCTACTTTGTTGACGCGCTCAATCCTGACGAGACCTGGGTGCTGGAGAAAGGGACTGACGGTTTCGCCACCATCCGCCGTGCCAGCGATGACCCAATCGTGAAAGCCATGGTGGACGAAGGACTGCCACTTGGCGGTCTCTGGTACAGTGACTACCTCGAGCGGACTGACGCCAATGCACTTTGAAGTGCTGGTCGAAGATCCGTCCGGCGGCATAGCGATTGATCGGATACTCGAGAAGATTCTTGGCGCGAACTATACGAACCACACATGGAAGTTAATCACATATAGGGGAATAGGTCGCATACCGAAAGACTTGCGCAGTGCAGCGGATCCGCAAAAGCGACTCTTACTGGATAAACTTCCGAAGCTATTACGAGGGTATGGCAAGAGTCTACCTGATGGCTCTGCGGTAGTGGTGGTCGTCGACTTGGACAGGCGGGACTGCATGTCGTTCAAACAGGAGCTGCTAGATGTCCTGCATGCCTGTAACCCTCGTCCAAGGACACTTTTCAGAATAGCCATTGAGGAGTGCGAAGCGTGGTTATTGGGAGACTGCAACGCGGTGAAAGCCGCTTATCCCAAGGCAAGAGGTTCGGTTCTCGGCGGCTACGTGCAAGACAGTATCTGTGGAACCTGGGAGGTTCTTGCAGACGCTGTCTATCCAGGTGGATCAGCACGCCTAAAGCGAATTGGCTACCCGGAGACAGGAGCAGCCAAGAGTGACTGGGCCCGCAACATTGCCCCGCACATGGATGTGGATCAGAACCAATCCAAGAGCTTTCAAGTCTTCCGCGATGGAATAAGGAAGCTCGCGGGTATCGGGTGAGCCTCACCTGGCGGCTACGGCGAGCTAGAGGCGATCACTACATTCGTCCCTACCGTTTCTTTTAGGACGAATTAGAGAACCAGGCTGGATGCGCGGGCAGGTGGTCCAAAATTAGGGAGCGGCGCCTAGTGCGGCGGTGGTCCGCCGCTAAGCACGTGGTCCTGGAGCGCGAAAGGCAGATGCGAAACATGCTTAAGAGGCTTAGCCTGCATTTGGCGACGCTGGTGTTGCTGGCCGCGCTGGCTACGGCAACTCAGGGCGGAGCGCAAGCGGCTACGGCTCAGGCGGATGATTCCGATCGTGCCGTGCTGGTCGCACTCTACACTGCTACCGATGGTCCAAGATGGGCGAATAGCGACAACTGGCTGAGCGATGCGCCCATCGGCGAATGGTTTGGCGTCGCCACGGATGAGACCGGTCGCGTCACGGCGCTGCGCCTGGCAAGCAACGACCTGCGCGGGGAGATACCTGCTGCGCTGGGCAGTCTCACCAATCTGCAAGAGCTGGACCTTGCCGGTAACTGGTTGACGGGAGAGATACCGGCTGCGCTGAGCGGCCTCACGAACCTGGAGGCCCTGGATCTCTCGTATAACTGGTTGTCTGGTGGGATACCGTCTGCGTTGGGCGCTCTCGCCAACCTGCGGGAGCTCTACCTCTCGGACAACCGCTTGAGCGGCGAGATACCGTCAACGCTGGGCGACCTTGCTACGTTGGAAGTGCTCGTACTCTCGAACAACCACTTGAATGGTGCAATACCGCCTGCGCTCGGCAATCTGACGAACCTGAACGTCCTAAGTCTCTGGGGCAACCAGTTGGAAGGTGAGATTCCGCCCGAATTGGGCCGCCTCGCCACCCTGCAGGAGCTCTACCTCTCGGAGAACCAGTTGAGTGGCGAAATACCGACCGCGTTCGACGAACTCACCAGCTTGGGGTGGATACGCCTGTCGCACAACCAGTTGACCGGGTGCGTACCCAAGAGTCTCCTTGAGGTTGCGAACAACGACTTGTCGTGGTTTGATCTCCCGTCCTGCACGACCGCGACCGCTCCTGTGGAGGATTCGCGGGAGCGAGACGCGCTTGCCACGTTTTACACGGCCATGAACGGCGCAAGCTGGACGAACAGCACAAACTGGCTAAGCGATGCGCCCCTCGGCGAATGGTACGGCGTGACTACCGATGAAGAAGGCCGTGTCACCGCACTCATCCTGGATGAAAACAACCTAAGCGGTAAAATCCCGGCCGAGCTCAGCTCCCTCACAGAGATGGTACAACTGAGCCTGTCGCGAAACCAGATAAGTGGGGAGATTCCGTCCACACTTGGCAACCTCACCAACCTGAAGTGGATGGGCTTGTCAGGCAACCAGTTGAGCGGTGAAATTCCCCCTGAAATCGGCAACCTCGGCAACCTTGAAGCCTTGGCGCTAGCGGAGAACCGGTTGACCGGGGAGATTCCCTCTGAGCTTGGCAATCTAACGAACCTTGTTACCCTGGACTTCGATGTCAATCAGCTAGGTGGCGAGATTCCAGCCACACTTGGAAACCTTGCCAACTTGAAGTATCTCGTCTTGTCCAACAGCCAGTTAGTTGGAAAGATTCCGCCCACCCTGGCTAACCTTTCGCACCTAGAAACGCTGAACCTTGCAGGAAACCGGCTAAGTGGCGAGATACCTCCCGAGCTAGGAAGACTTTCTTCTCTCAAGAACTTAACCCTTGCCCAGAACCAATTGAGTGGCGCCATACCGCCTCAACTGGGCAACCTGGCAAGACTGGATATACTATACATTTCGAGTAACAGGTTTACCGGGTGCATTCCAGAAGGCTTGAAAGAGCTGCCAAACAACGACTTGTATTGGTACGGCCTACCGACCTGTGGAGGCTCGGCTATCCCTATGGAGGAACCGGCAGAGCGTGAAGCACTGATCGCACTCTACACGGCCACAGATGGGGCAAATTGGAGGCAAAGTGACAACTGGTTGAGTGAACGGCCTATCGGCGAGTGGTATGGCGTCACTACTGAGAGCAGCGGTCTTGTCACGGCGCTAAATCTTCCAACTAATCTATTGCAGGGCGAAATTCCGGCCGCGCTGGGTACTCTTACTAAATTGGTGAGACTAGACTTGTCGAGCAACCAGTTGCGCGGGGAGATACCGCCCGAACTCGGCAACCTCACCAATCTAGAGTTCCTGTTACTTGGGCCAAACCAGTTGAGCGGCAAGATACCAACCATACTGGGCAACCTTTCCAAACTGCAGGAATTGTACCTATGGGAGAACCGGTTGAGCGGGGAGATACCGCCTTCACTAGGACAACTAACTAGCTTAGTAAATCTGGTCCTAACGAACAATCAGTTGAGCGGCGTGATACCGGCTGAGCTAGGCAACCTCTCTAGCCTGAGAAGACTGTACATGTCACATAACCAATTGGAGGGAGCCATACCGGCTGCGCTGGGCCACCTTCCCAAAGTGTTGAGGCTAGACCTCTCGCATAACCAGCTAAGCGGGCAGATACCGGCTGATCTAAACAAGCTCACCAATATGCACGTTGTAAATCTCGCGCACAACCGGTTGAGCGGATGCATACCCGAAGAATTGACAAAGGCCGCATTCAATGACTTGTCTTGGTATGAACTACCGGTCTGCGGTGAATGAGACACCAAGCCGGCCGGACATGCGGGGCGAGCCCGTGAGGCGATCGCGCGGTCGAATGCTGGCTCAGAATCCAGGCAGGGAAAATGCTGAATCCAGGCCTTGCGCCAGGACTGCGAAGCAGATGGGTGGCGGTCTATTGACCTAACCGGATCTACCGCAATGTGGCTTGGAGGGATGCCTGGAGCTTGGCGATGATGCGGTGGCGGATGGTGGTTACTTCGGCGTCGTTGAGGGTGCGGTCGGGGGCGCGGAAGGTGAGGGTGTAGGCCAGGCTGCGCTTGCCGTCGGGGACTTGCGGTCCCTGGTATACATCAAAGAGATTGATGCTTTCCAGCAGGTCGCCGCCTGCCTCGCGTAATTCCTCCACCACGCGCTCGGCGGGAATCTCGGCGTCTAGCACAATGGCAAGGTCTTGCACCACAGCCGGGTGGCGAGACGGCGGCGCGAATTTCTGCGCGGCGCGGGCCTGAGCCACGAGATCGTGAAGATTGAGCACCAGGGCCATCACCCGCTGGTCGACGTCGAAAGCCGCGCTCACCTCTGCATTGATCTCGCCCACGATTCCCACCACGCGCTCTTCCTCGCCGTGGCGTATGGTCACCGCTGCCGTCCGGTAGGGGTGGAACGTCGGGTGCTCCACCGGCGCAAAGCTATAGTCAGCAAGGCCGAACCGGTGCAGGACGTGCTCTGCCACACCCTTGACCGTATAGAAGGTGTTTTCCGCGCGCGCGCCCCACTGCTCGGTGCGGAATTCTCCCATCACGGCGGTGAGGAGGCGGCGTTCAATCGGGAGTTTCGAGCGCACGGGCAAGAACACGGGCGCAATCTCGAAGAAGTGCACGTCGCTCGCCTGGCGGCGCAGGTTGCCGGCGAGCGTTTCCAGCAGGCCGGCGAGCGTTACGGTGCGCAGCGTGCTCGCCTCGGATGTGAGCGGATTTTTGAGGTGCAGCGGATCAGTGTGGAGCGGCAACACCGCCTCGGCCACGTCGCGCGCCAGGCCTTCGGGCAGCTCCGCCGCAACCCCTTTCGGCAAGAGGCGACCCACACGCGACTCACTGGTCAGGGTGTAGGTGATTGCTTCCGCAAAGCCCGCGCCTACCATCACCTGCTTTGCACGGTCGGTCCACGTGCGCAGCGGCGAGGATTCAGCCTCGGGCAAGGGACCGGAAGGCAATGAGGTGGGAATGTTGTCATAGCCCACCATGCGAGCGACTTCCTCAACGAGGTCGGCGGAACAGGTCACGTCCAGCCTGTGCAAGGGCGCGGTGACCTGAAGCCGACTATTCTGCATGCGATAGGTGAAGCCCAGGGGACGAAGCTTTTCGGCAGCCTTGGTCATTGGAATGTCCATGCCGAGCAGCCGCGAAAGGTCATCTTCCGTAAGCTCGATCTCGGGGCGTTGCTGCGGTTGGACGTAAGAATCGGCGGCGTGGCTGCGGGCGCGTCCACCGGCGATTTCCACGATGAGTTCAATGGCGCGGTCGCGCGCTAATGGGGCCAGCTCCGGCGGCACGCCCTGTTCGAAGCGCCGGGAAGCCTCGCTGGGCAAGGTGAGCGCTTGCCGCGTGCGGCGAATCGAGGTCGGGTGGAAGCTGGCGGACTCCAGCAGGATGCGCGTGGTCCGTTCCGTCACTTCCGTTTCCAGTCCGCCCATCACACCTGCCAGCGCAATCGGGCCGTTGGGATCGGCGATTACGAGCATGCCGGCGCTCAATGTGCGTTCTTCGCCGTCCAGCGTAATCAGGCGCTCGCCGAGGTGGGCGCGCCGGACGATGATGTTGCCGTCCGTTACCTTGTCGTAGTCGAAGGCGTGAAGCGGCTGCCCAAACTCCAGCATCACGTAGTTTGTGATGTCCACGATGTTATTGATGGGGCGCATGCCCGCCGCCATGAGTCGTTCCTGCATCCAGCGCGGCGACGGGCCGATTGTGACGTCGATCACGACGCCTGCGGCATAGCGCGCGCAGAGCTTCGGCTCCTTGATGTCCACGCGCACCACGGGTAGGGTGGTTGGCGTATCTATGCGGTGGGTGACCGGCTGGCGCAGACGTTCACCCGTGAGCGCAGCTACTTCCCGCGCCACGTTGATCATGGCGAGACAGTCGCTCCGGTTGGGCTTGAGGTCAAGCTCCAGGATCGTATCGCCCAGATAGTCCTTGAGCGGTGTGCCTACCGGCGCTTCGGAGTCGAGGATCAGGATGCCTTCGTGGTCTTCGCCCATACCAAGCTCTCTGGCAGAGCAGACCATGCCCTCGGACTCAATACCCCGCAGGACTACCGGCTTGAGTTCAATGCGCTGCGGTGTATCGCTGTACGCGTTGTTGAGCACGGCGCCGAGCAACGCCACCGGCACCCTATCGCCCACGGCGATGTTCATGGCACCGGTCACGAACGTGGGCCGCTCTGCCTGACCGTAGTCAACGGTGACGAGCTGCAAGCGATCGGCATTTGGATGCGGCTTGAGGTCCACGATCCTGCCGACATAGGTGTTCTGCCAGAAGTCACCGATTGAAGTAACCTGTGCGACCTCGATCCCAGCCATGGTCAATTGATGCGCCAACTCTTCCGCCGGCAGCTTCACCGGCACGTACTCTTCGAGCCAGTTGAGTGATACACGCATTCGATCGATAACCTCCCGCGGAGCGCCCGCACCAACGGGCTCCTCTCTCCACGAATACTGTTAGTCGCCTTTCATGCTCGAGATGCTTGGTAATGGCACCCTTGTTCTTACGACCGCCATTCTGCTTGGCACGGCAGTGAGAGTAGTGCCCTCAGCGGTCAGCCAAACTATCGCATGACCTCAACGGAACTGTTGTATGACCTCAACGGAATTGTTGCAAGAATCGGATGTCGTTATTGTAGAAGTAGCGAATGTCGTCAATGCCGTACTTCAACATAGCAATACGCTCTACGCCCAAGCCGAATGCAAAGCCGGAATACTGCGCCGGATCGTAGTTTACGGCCTGGAGCACGCTAGGGTGCACCATTCCACAGCCAAGAATCTCCAGCCAACCGGTGTGCTTGCACACGCGGCAACCGTCACCGCCGCAGACGTGACAGCTAATTGATACTTCCGCGCCAGGTTCGACAAAGGGAAAGTAGGAACAGTTGAATCGCACGCGCGTCTTGCCGCCGAAGAGATCATGGGCAAATGCGGTGAGCACGCCCTTTAGGTCGCCCATGCTCATTTGGTCGTCCACGGCGAGTCCTTCAACCTGGTAGAAGATCGCCTCGTGGCTGGCGTCGGTGGCTTCATTGCGGTAGACCCTGCCCGGCGCCACAATGCGCACCGGTGGGGGTGTTTCCTCCATGACCCTTATTTGCACCGGCGAGGTATGGGTGCGCAACAGCATCGAGCCCAGATTGCTTACGGGCTCCTCATCGACATAAAACGTGTCCCACATATCGCGCGCGGGGTGGTCGGCGGGAATGTTGAGCAGGGCGAAGTTATAGCGGTCCCACTCCACCTCCGGGCCTTCTACTACGTGAAAGCCCATGTTCTCGAATATGCCGAGAATCTCATTGAGTGTCTGCGTAATCGGATGGAGCTGTCCCATGCGAACCGGCTCGCCGGGAAGCGTGACGTCGAGGGCTTCCGTCTTGAGCGAATCGGCGTGCTGGCTGCGCCTGAGTTGCGCTTGTTGCGCATCCAACGCCTCCGCCAAACTTGCTTTGACCGTGTTGGCCAACTGCCCTATGCGGGGCCGCTCCTCTTTCGGCAGGCCGCCCAGACCGCGCAAGAGTTGGGTCACTTTGCCGCTGCGGCCCAGGTATGTGGTGCGCCAAGCGGTGAAATCTGCCTCTACGGCGCACTCTCCAAGCTGCGCTTGCGCTTCGCGCTCCAGGGCTTCAAGCTGGGCCGGTATGCCCGGTGCTGTGGTGTCGTCTGCCATCGGTTGCTGTCCTTCACTTCAGAAACAAAAAGCAGAAAGCGGGTAAACACTTTCTGCTCTGCCAGAGGAGCGGGTGTTCTGCTAGGCTACGATTTCGTGATACGCCTAGACTTTGCCCGGTCCTCCGGGCGCGTAAAGTGCCAAACCCACGAATTCATGATGCCTCTCGCCACATGTATTGCCGCAATGATGCCCTCCTGGGCATAAGCAATATCGCCATGCGAAACAATAGTATAGCGATGTTGGCCGCGCATGTCAAAAGTGCTGGCCGGATACCCTCTGCCCCTCACATGAGACAGGGAATGGAGGTGATCCGCAGGTACTCGCTTGTCACTCCTGGCGGCAGTGCGCGTGCCAACCGGACTCCTTACAGGCGATTGAGACTTGCTATCTTGATATACTGGACAAGAAGATCGAGTGTGCTCCAGCGTCGTGCTTGATTGAGCATGGCGGAGAAGGATTCAGCATGTCAACGGCCCCGACCTACAAACCCCTCGAAATCGAGGTGACCGACTTCGGCCCAATCGCCAAGGCGAAGGTCGAGTTGCGTCCGCTGACTGTATTCGTCGGCCCCAGCAATACGGGCAAGTCCTATCTGGCGATGCTGATTTACGCGCTGCATCATTCCGTTGGCACCTTTGGGTATCCACGGCTCGGTCAAGCTAGTCACATCAGGAGACTTTTCTCATATCGATTTGGTTGGGCATTGAGGGAAAGGGATGAGCTGTTGTCGGACGATGATGTCAGTGCTGTGCTCGACTGGGGGACTGACATCGCTTCACGTATCGCAGAAAGGAAGCACCCATCGGGTTTCCCCCTTCGTGTATCGGATAGGGTCACCAAAGTCATAATCCCTATGCTTGTCGACAAGGAAATACTCTTTAGCGAGTTGGAGAAAGAGATCGCGCGTTGCTTTGGCGTTGAAGGTACAGTGAGACTGAAGCGTAATGGCAGCTCCAATGACTCGCGAGTTAAACTAGCGCGGCGCATGCGTGATGGCACCGGCGCACGTGATCCCCTTAGCTATGATTTCCAGATTAATGGTGAGGGGCAAATGTACTTTGGATCAATTTCGGACTCTGCGCCAATCCTTATAGAAGAAGACGAGGCAAGGCTTTGGAATTGGGAAGACTTGACGGAACCGATTTCGAGCATTGGTCTGCCGAGAAGGCACGAGAGTTCAGAGCGAAAGAGACGAGCAACTGCAATACTCTCTGATCTCTTTGAGTCTATTGCTTCTTTAATGATTGACCCATTAAATCGCATGGCACACTATCTCCCTGCAGACCGCGCCGGAGTGATGCACGCGCACCGGATTGTTGTCCAATCGTTGGTCCAGCGATCATCCCGCGCTGCACTCCAACGCGAAGAACCTTTGCCAGCGCTCTCTGGAGTGCTTGCCGACTTTCTCGAGCAGCTAATTGGACTTGGCGATTTGCCTGCATTCAAACGGAAGGAAAACTGGGATCTTCCCCATAGACTTGAAGGCGACATTCTTAGAGGTAAGGTGCATGAAAAACAGTCAGCCACCGGCTATCCGATATTCTCCTACCAGCCGGCAGGTAGTAAGGATGAGATACCGCTGATGCGGACATCGTCTATGGTGTCAGAGCTGGCTCCAGTGGTACTATACCTCCGCCATCTCGTGCAGCCTGGAGACGTGCTCATCATTGAGGAGCCGGAGTCACACCTGCACCCCGGCATGCAGGCAGCGTTTACCCGGCAGCTCGCCGCGGTGGTGCGGGCTGGTGTCCGCGTGATGATAACCACGCATAGTGACTACGTGCTGGAAGAACTGGCCAATCTCGTGCGTATGTCCGAACTGCCGGAGTCGCAACAGGCGGGTCTCGAGGGCGCTGACTTTGCTCTTAAGCCGGAAGAGGTAGGCGTATGGCTGTTTGAGCCGAGAAAGCGACCGAAAGGTACGGTAGTAAAGGAGATAAAGCTGGATACGGACTCGGGAAGCTTCCCAGCGGGCTACGGCGAGGTGACTGAGGCGCTCTATAACAAATGGGTTGAAATCGATAGTCGAATTGAAGAGAATAAACCCAATCAATGAGTCTCGTTAGCCAGGTGAAGCAGAACGTCGATTGCGAGTGCATTGTTCACAAGTGTCACAGGGGTCGGTGTTCGCTAAAGCTGAACAATCTACCGGAGAATCTTCTCTTGATAGACATGGACCATGACAAGGCCCCGACGAGTAGCCAGAACGGGAAGAAGTGCGACTATGTTTTCATTGGGGATGAAATCGGCGAGGCATGGGTTGCCCCACTGGAGTTGAAGGGAGGGAGGCTTGACGCTAGTGAGGCCTTTGATCAACTTCAGGCGGGTGCAAGTGTCGCTGATAGCATTCTGCCTTCTGCAGCACAGACTCGGTTTCGTCCAATTGTGGCCCATCGTAGAGGTATTCACCGAGCCGAGCTAAAGCGCCTTCAAGAAAGACGAATTCAGTTTCGTGGCCGACAGTTTCTAGTAAAGTGCGTACGGTGTGGCTCGTCATTGATAGATGCACTAACCAAACCGTGAAAAGTAAGGCCATGTCTTTCCCCGATCTCTGGCAGACGTATCGGCCCTTGGTGCGGTCATCGCACTTCCGTACCGTGGTGGCAACGGGTGTCTTGATCATCGCGGCGTGGCTGGTCTCGCTTGTGGGTGTTGACGTGCCGTACCTTGCCGAGGGTCTTGCCCTGGCGGCAGTCGGCATTGGTGGGCTTGGCATCGTGTGGGGCGCGCTGCAGGGCTTGCGGCAGCGGCAGGTGAACGTGGACGAGCTCGTGAGCATTGCCGTGATCGCCTCAGTGCTCGCCGGTGAGTACCTTTCCGCCGGTCTTGTCGTCTTCATGATGATCTTCGGCCAACTGCTTGAGGAAGCAACCAGCCAGCGGGCGACCGCCGCGCTGGAGCACCTGGCCGCACTGCAGCCGGAGCGCACGCACCGCATGGTTGGCAACGCAATCCAAGAAGTGATGGTGGAAGACCTGCAGCCCGGCGAAACCGTGCTGGCAAAGCCGGGCGAGCGGCTGCCGGTAGACGGCCTGGTCGTGGCGGGCGCAGCGGCAGTGGACGAGGCTTTGGTTACGGGCGAATCGCTCCCCGTGCAAAAAGAACCGGGGCACCGGGTGTATGCGGGTACGTTGAATCTAGACGGCGCGCTCACGATCCGCACCGAGGCCGTGGGCGAACATGCGTATGTGGGCCAGATTGGGCGCTTGTTGGATGCATTGGAAGAGGAGCGCGCGCCGATTGTGCGCGTGGCGGACCGCTACGCCCGTTACTTTACGCCCGCTATTCTCATTGTCGCCGGCGCTACCTGGCTGATTTCCGGTAACCTTAGCTCGGCTTTGGCAGTGTTGATTGTCGCCTGTCCGTGTGCGCTGGTGCTGGCGACGCCGACCGCCATCGTCGCGGGGGTGGCCAACGCGGCGCGGCAAGGGATTCTCGTCAAAGGCGGCGCACGCTTCGAGGCCGCCGGCGCCGTGGACACCGTCGCGGTTGACAAAACCGGCACGCTCACCCTCGGCACGCCCGTGGTGCAGCAGGTGAATCCGGTTGACGGCATGACATCTGAAGAGTTGCTATCTGTCGCGGCGGCTGTGGAACGCTTCTCCGAACACCCACTCGGCATGGCGCTTGTGCGCTATGCGGCTGAAAAAGCGCTCTCCTTGCCGCCTGCGGCAGACTTTCGCGCGTATCCAGGCCGGGGCGTGGGCGCGCGCGTCGCACGACAGCATGTCCTTGTCGGTACCCACGAACTGCTCCACGCGCACGACGTGACCGGTGTACCGCCGCAGGAGGCTGCACCGCATGTTGGCAGCTTGCTTTTGGTAGCGGTGGAGAAGAAATTCTGCGGCTGGGTGCAGTTAGCGGATACCGTGCGGCCCGCAGCGGCGCAGGCTGTCGAGCACCTCCATGCACTTGGCATCCGACAGGTTGTGATGCTCACCGGCGACCGGCAAGAGGAGGCGAAGCGCTTAGCCGAGACAGTAGGCATCGACGACTGGCACGCGGGCTTGCTGCCCGAGCAGAAGGTTGATTGGATTCGCAACGCGCGCTCTGAAGGTAGACACGTAGCCATGGCCGGTGACGGCGTGAACGATGCACCGGCGCTGGCGGCCGCCGACCTGGGCATCGTCATGGGGGGCACGGGTACGGCAGTGGCGGCGGAAACTGCCGACATTGCCCTCATGCAAGGCGATATCGGCCAACTGCCCACGGCAATTGCGGTTAGCCAGATGACCCTGCGCGGCATCAAGCAAAATTTGCTCTTTGCGCTGGTCTGGAACCTCCTCGGCATTGCGCTGGCGGCCACCGGCGTTCTGGGCCCGATAGCCGCCGCGCTGGCGCACAATCTCGGCTCTGTCGCGGTGGTGGTGAACGCCGCTCGCTACGTGGCCGCGCCGAGCAAAATACCTCCGCACGTCCACCAGCCTCGGGTTGCACTCCAGCCCGACGCTGTCTCCGATCCGGCCTGAGCCGCATTGCCCATGGCGTGCTGTGTACAATAAGCAGAATGCGGGATAGGAGACTCAGCAAATCCCGGTTCCAAGCCCTTCTCGTTCTGACTGGCGGTGCGCCTGCCGCGCCGCCATGCACTCACACCATGCCTTTCGCAAGCTCCGCTAGTTTCTGTAATACGTCCCGCCAGTGCGCACGCATTTGCTCGCGTGCCTCGGCGCTGGGAAGTTTCTCCTGATGGAAGCGCAGCGCGGTCTTGTTGCCGCTAGGAATCAGAGAGACTTGCAGAGTTGAGGGATTCGAGAAGTGCGGGGGCTGCCAAGTCAAGCGCAGGTGTTTTCCAGGGGTGAAGCTGCGGATCTCACCGCGTGTGCCCTCCGCCGTTTTGTATGCAGCGTGCTTCTGCCAGCGCAAGCACGGCACGGCGCCGAGCCATAGCGCGCGGCCTGCCGGTTGCGTGAGTAGATCCCAGGCTTGCGCCGGCGTGAGTGGCAGGGCCCTCTGAACACCGATTTCGAATCCGACGCTCTCTGTTCGACCGAGAACGCGCTTGCCACGGGCATATTCGTATGCCACGGTCACCGTTTGGCACCACCAACTGCTCGCGATGTAGCTCTTGTCATAGAGCAGACGCGCGATCTGCTTGTGCGGGAGCGCGTCTGCCCCTTGGCTATCCAGCACCGCAAACCACTCATCCCATGACTTGCCGGTCGCTTTCCGCACGGCGGCATCGGAAATTCTCGGTTGCGCAGCGCTCATGGAAATCCTGGTGGGCCTATTACTCTACTCTTGGATTCTCCTACGTCTATACTGCCAGACGCCGAGAGCCGAGCGAAGTCGAAACGAGAATCGAGGATTGTTGGCAAGGCCCTGCCGCCTTGTTGCTTTCCTTGTCATTCCTGCAAGTGTTGACTAATTCGCCGTCAGATTCGTCAATCCAGCTAATGCCGTGGAAAGTAGAAGACGTTTAGTTCCGTCATTCCGGCAGAAAGCTTGCCCGTACGTGATACGGGGCGGGAATCCATCTTCGCTGCACACCCTGGACTCCGGCATTCGCCGGAGTGACGGTTTTCGTGTCGCCTACAATGGTTGACTTCGATGCATGAGCTGCCACTGCTCATGAAAGAACAATCTAATAGGTAAGGCAGCCGATAGGTAGCCAGTCCTTCTCGCCATTTCAGGTTCCCATTCTGTCAGCGAATTACCCGACAATTTCAATTCCGAGCGAAGCGAGAAATCTAGGGTCCCAGCCAAGAAGAGAAACACTCGACCTGCTATTCACTGTGCGCACAAAGTGCGGGGGACAAGCCCCCGCGCTACGCTTGCTGTCACTCCTATGTTGCATACCATCGCCATTCCAAGCCCAGTGAGAATTCCAGAAGCTGAGAGCGTGGCCCTAGCACCCGCTGTGCTACCATCAAGATATGAAGCCACTGTACAGTACGGTACTTGGCCTTGCGTGCCATAGGCTGCAGCGCGCCTAACCTGTCAATTCATGAACATACTCGTTCTTTCCGATACGTATCCTCCCGAGAGCGCGGGCGGCGCAGACGTGGTCGCCTGGCGGCTGGCGCGGCAGCATGCCCGCATGGGGCACAGCGTCACGGTGGTAACGACCACGGCGGAACAAGAGCGTGAGGGCTTGCACGACGAAGACGGCCTGACGGTGCACCGGCTCTACTCGCGCTATCCGGAGCGCTTTCGCAACTTTCTCACGCCCGCCAACCCGTTCACGCTGGGTAAACTTCGCGAGGTCTTGGTCGGCATTGCGGCGGACGTGGTGCATGCCCACAACGTGCACACGCACCTCTCATTCGAGAGCCTGAAGCTCGCGGCTCAATTCGGTCGGCCGGTTATTCTCCACGCCCACGACTACTTTCTCTTTTGCTGCACCAAATTCATCTGCGCTGACGGTGAGGTGGCGTATACCCACAAGCCGTTCGACTGCATTCCCTGCCAGCGCACGCGCTACAATCCGCTCCGTAATCGCGGTATTCGGGGTGTGGTGCAGGAACACGTGACCCGCATCGTCGGCATCAGTCAGGCACTGGCGACGGCGCTGGCGCACAACGGCTATCCCGGCGTTACTCCCGTGCATAACGGCGTAGATCCCGATGAGTACGCGCCGCCGGAGCCGGCAGCGGTGGCGGCGTTTCGCGAAGAGCACGGACTGGCTGATCGGCCTATCGTGCTGCTGGCTGCGCGGCTGAGCGGGAGCAAGGGCGCCGGCCGACTGGTGGATGCCATGGCGCACGTGCCGGGCGACGCGACTGCCGTGCTATTAGGCCACAATCCCGCCTACCGGGAGAAACTCGCCCAGCAAGCCGCCCAACGCGGTATCGCAGAGCGGGTGCGCTTTCTCGGCTGGCTGACCCCGCCCGCGGTGAAGCTGGCCTACTTCGCCAGCGACCTCGTGGTGGCGCCGTCCACCTACCCCGATCCGTTCAACCTCACCCTCATCGAGGGCATGGCCTGCGGCAAGCCGGTGATCGGCAGCGCTTTTGGCGCGGCGTCCGAGATCATCGCGAACGGCGAGACCGGGCTCGTCATAAACCCCCTCGATACCCGCGCCCTCGCCCAAGCCATCACCGACCTGCTGAGAGATCCATCCCGCCGCCACGCCTTCGGCACCGCCGGCCAAACCAGGGTGAGAGAGTACTTCACCCTAAAACAACAAGCGGACCGCATGTTGGAGATTTACGACGAGGTCTTCAGTGAATCCCGTGCGGGCGTCTTGAGTCGATCGTAGCTAAAAATGTGGTTGGAGTATATCTTATAGTCAGCAATTGAATGAGAACAGGTAAATGGTAAGTTACTTGTGGCTTGTTGTGGACTTGCAGTCTGAATAATTGGGGAAGTCGCGTACCAGAGAGTGCTGTTGGAATTTCAAGTCTTGTCATCGTCTCGGTTAGAATTCATCTCCGCTCTTGAATGCGTGTATTGAAATAGGTAGTTTGCGTGGCCCAAGGGAGGCACTCATCAGTACCCTATTGCCTTCTGTACGTCCAAATCTGAAAGACAAGAACCCCTCAACTTTGTCTTCACATACAAATACGAGGGATTCACCTATTCTAGGTGTCCGACCATTTTCCGAAGGGCTGAGGCCTTTCCAAGCGTCTGCCTTAATGAGAGGTGAGAAACCTCTGCCTGACCCCCAATAATCAGTCTTGGCAGGGACGAAATAAACTCTTGACAACAACTGATGTAGTGAGTTGAAATCACGGCTTGCTTCCCTATGGACTTGATTGTCATCAACAGCCAATAAATCATGAGCTATGACATCTCGCCGGCCTATTAGACTGCGCCACGTCAGTTCGTCTTCCGAACCTTCTCTAGGTACTTCAAAGAGCAGTGAGTCAAGACTCGATCCGAGACCTCTAAGGGTGTTGTCCACAACCTTGATGGCCTCACAAGTGTCTTCAACATACTTCTTCAAAGCAGTCAGATGGTCGGTATTAGGATCTCCCGAGCTGCGCATTCGATCCATCAAGCGAAGAGCATTCCGAGAATTGCGTGCGGCGCTTGACAGGAACTCTTCCAGGTGAATGCAAGTCTCAGACAGTTCCTCTTCAGGGCCAATCCGCCAAGCTACTTGTGCTTCTCTGTAGAGTTCACTGACTTCAACCTGCCTAGCACCATGCTTTAGCATCTTGGTGAACACCCGCGCCCGTTTCTGACTCTCTTCGCTCATCTATCCTTTTGCCCTGCCAATAATCTAACGTTTGATACATAAACTGCAAAGTGGTGTCGGTTTGCTTGTCCACGCTTGGTCTCATAGATCGCTTCTGAATCTTTGATAAGTGAAGACGCTTACCACGCGCCAGGAAGCAACAGTGAGCGTTACCGGATTCCTTTGCTATTACGCAAAGTCGTACACCTGCATGGGTACAGTCTTTGCCGCCTTGGCTTCTCCATGGACCAGTTGACGCACCTTCTCTGTCGTTTCTCGGCTGAAGGAACGCTCCCCGCAGCGTTGGCACACCGTGGACGGCACCCCACCAACCAGCAGGTACCGGCCATCTACGTTGAAGACTTCCTCCACCAACTCCCCGCGGCCCTCATTCCCGTGACACACGCCGCACGTTAACATTGCTACCTACTCCTTGCGTAGTCTTCCCATTCATTCCTGTCCGGCTCGTAGAGCGTAGCAATCCTGAGTAAAGGTGATTCGGCGGCGGACAATTGGATGTGAAGAGGCCGCAGCTCGGATTCGCACTTGACCCTTCTTATTTAAGGCGGACCGCGGGAAGCCGCTTAAGGGTCTGGTTGCGTGGGTCCACCTCTATGCCCACCGATTCCAGGGCGGTCACACCGAGCAGCGGTTCGGCTTCCGGTTCGCCAAACACGATCGTAGCTCCGACGAACTCTCCCATGAACTCTACCTGGGCCGCGGCGATGCCCAGCCGGACCTCGCTGCCATCGGCCAACTCGTAGACGCGATAGCCCGTGGGCTTGAGGCCGATGGCCTCCAGGTGCTGCCGGGGTACAAGGCAATCCGTGGCGCCGGTATCCACCAAGAAGAGCCCTTCCCAGACCCTCTCCGGTTCCGCCAGGTTCCTTATGCCCACCGTCACGTGTACTGCTCCCATTTCGTTACCTCACTTGCTTCGATTAGTAATCGTAATGAATGCGCTCGCCACGCGCCAAGAAGCGACGGCGAGCGTGGCAACATCCCGTCGCTATCACGCGAATTCGTATACCTGCATGGGTACGGACTTTGAAGCCTTGGCTTCGCCGTGAACCAATTGGCGCACCTTTTCCGTAGTTTCCCGGCTGAATGAGCGCTCTCCACAGCGTTGGCACACCGTAGACGGCACGCCGCCAACGGGTACATAGTGGCCGTCCATTCTAAAGACTTCCTCCACCATCTCTTCACGGCCCTCATTCCCGTGACAAACGCCGCACGTAAACATTGTCACCTTCTCCTTGCGTAGTCTTCCCATTCATCTGTGTCCGGTTCGTAGAGCGTAACAATCCTGAGTAATGGTGTTTCGGCGACGGAAACTTGGATATGGAGCGGCCGCTCGGCTTTCGTAAAGCCCAGTACCAGCCAAGTTGGGCCATACTTGTCTTCCGGATACTCCTCGACAATTACGGCGCCCGCGCCTGCCTCTCTGATCTCCTGCTCGCTTATGTTCCTTTCCACGGCACGCCTGAAAGCATGCTGGGAGAAGTCGAACTCGCCTTCCTGAGTTGCCAGCGGACTTGGTTCAATGTCTTCACTGCCCGTCATCGTCCTGCGGTAATTGATGTTGTAGTCGATGGTGAAGTCTAGTTTATTTGTCGTTGAATCCTTAGTGTTGGGCGAGGACGCAGTCGATTTGGTCAACGATAGATTGAGATGGCTTCTGGTCGAACTCGTCCTAGACGACTTTGCCGGTGACTTGGTAACGGGTTTCCCTAGCGACTAATTTGTCTCTACGTGTCTTGCCCCTTTTTGGTCACCTATTACAGGAAGAATTCATCAGCAGACCGTGGCACAGGTTTTGCCGACATAACCTGAGTCTTGCAATTCTTCAGATCTGAAATGCCAATAGTGGTATCGAACGTACAGTCTATCTCCAACATGGCTGACGCTAAAACGTAATGCCTGTTCCAGTCGGGATCCAAGAGGGTCAGGATTCTATCTTCCTGTAAGGAGTACCACGTTGCCTTATCGACAAACACTTCGAACTCGCAAATGAGTCTCGCTTCCATCTTTATGAGTATGGTACTCTCCTTCGTCTCGCGCACGTCCAATACCCTTAAACGATATAGCTCCTGCACAGTGTCCAGGCGAATGCTGTCGAGATCCGTGTCCAAATCAAAGTCGCCAAGGTACCAATCGTGCGTGGAGTAGGCGCTCTCGAACGATTGAACTACCTCATCCTCTAGGTCGAAGCCCCTGTTTCTCAGCACTTGGATCGGGTTCTCCTCAGAAAGCTTTTTCAAGTATGGTCGCATGTGTTTATCGATGAAGTCCGCTATTGAGCGGGCCAAGATAACCCTATCACTGTTGAGTCCGCGATCTTCCAAGTCTTTGATGAGGTCTGGGTGTAAATCATCTTTGTCGGCGGATTCCCTAAAGTCCTTGTCGGCAGTAATAAGCAAGACCTGAGCATCAACTTTCGATGCACCCGCAAGCACTGTCTCCCAGATCAGAGCATCCCGATAGCCTGACCCCTTTTCATCAAAAGGTTTCTTTCTTGCTACCGCCTTCTTGACCAAGTGATCGTGCGCAACATCCGGGTAATTCAGGATTGCTACATTGGGTAATTCGAGCTTCTGATGAAGCCTTTGCCGAAACAAGCTCGTCAACTCTTGCACATCAAGTCCTTCTAAAGGAGATTGCAAATGTAAGGGTAGCCGACGAGATATTGCCGATAGACTCTTGTCTACCTTCTTGGTTTCATTTTCCAGCCACCTAGAAAAACGTGCAATGACCTCCTCAAGTGCAGGTTCAGGCACATACACTTTGTGCTGTCTGCCTCCTAATCCGGATAGTAAGAGTTCAAAATGCAAACTATCACCGTAGTCTTCCTTAATGATTATGTTCGCGTCCAAGACTATATACATATCCAAGAAGCACTCCACGTTTCATATCGAGTATGGGCTCTTCACTCTTCTTCTGAAGTGCCCCTGACGACTGGAGGCTAGTTCCAAGGCATCTCACCGGCAAGTGAGTTGATCACTAGTTTCATGGTACGTCCGATCGTGCCTTGCGTCCACAAAGCGCTTTCTATTGTCGTATGGAGATTATAGCGTTGTCGGTTAGGCTTATCATCAAGAAGCGAATTGCTCGTTCGAAATGTGTTGGCCGACTGAAGTAGCAAGCAGCTTCTAGTGTGTCGGCACACAGGGCCCTACCTACACAGCCAACGTCTGCCCCAATTGCGCTTTGAGTTGGGCGGTGTCGTAGTATTCGCGCCAGTGGGTGATCTTGCCGTTTGAGCAGGTGATGAAGACGCTGGCGGGGAGGCGGGCGGTGTTGCCGGTGAGGCGGTGGCGGCAGAAGAATTCCCACTCACAGGCGGCCGTATCGTCCTGAGCCACGAGCGAGCGCAGTGTAAGGCGGATCTGGGCAAAGGCGCTGAAGAACGACGTGAGCGATTGACGAATGGCGGGTATGCCGCTAAGCGTCTGACCGGAGGCGCTGGTGAGTACTGCATCCGACGCAAAGTCTTGCAGAATGGCGTCAATATCCGCAGCGTTCCAGGCGGCGGTCTGGTGCTCCAGGATCGCGGCGGGTGTGCGGGCGTTGGTGGGCATGGTTTGGAATCCCTTTGCAGTAATGAGGCGGTTGTTCCCTTTCTTTTTCAAGGGCACATCTCAATGCTATTACATCAGTTTCCGCGATAGTGTGTAAATCGATGTCAGAGGGCTCGCCTTGCCACCGAGCGGGCGCAGGTTGCATAGCTGCGTTACCGGGAGTGGCGCTTGTAATTCACATTGGTTCTCACCTGAGCGGTTACTGCGGCAGGCACGGGCACAGGCGCCTGTGGCACGTGACGCAATTCAAGCGTCCTATTCACGCGGGCCTACGGCGGAAATATCCCGCTCCGGCTGGAGGAGCGAGGATTTGCAAGGGAGCGACGGCAAGAGTTGGGGTACAAGCCCCTGCCCTACGATTGTTTTGGCTGGTCGTTCGCGCTGTGGCATCGAAGATGGATTCCCGTTTTCACGGGAATGACGGAGTTGCAGGCTCCGGTACGTCGGTCGACTCGGTTGGATTCCTGTCCCGTACGCGTTACGGAGTAGGTTATGTACGGGTATGTGGGCCGTGAAGGCTGAAATCCTGCCTCGAATCAGGTACGGGAAAGGCTTTGTGCGGCCTGGAAGGCGTTGTAGCCTTCAGTAACTAGATCACGCCGGCTGGAATGCCACGCGCCGCAGACTTCGGGTTGACCGTGCGTTGCTCGTTGTCAACATCACAGAATCTGCATTCGCGTTCGGCAGCTACGTTGGAAGAACATCCACCACATACAGCAGCACCAGCACAGTTAGGCCCCAGAGCGCCACGCTGGCGAGCAGCCACGGGTCGCGGAAGAGCAGCGCTTCGGGGCTCTCCGCGCCAGAGGGCGTGCGTGTGGCGCGCAAATACCGCACCAGGCCGAGAACAACGAACGGCACGGTGACGATAAGTATCGGGCTGCCGTACGTTGCGGGCGAAAAGAGCGTATAGAGCACGTAGGCGGCAACGGTGGTTGCGGCTACCAACAGGAGCCAGCGGTCGAGCGACGGGACGGCGTAGCGCGCCAGGTTGCGGCGGTGGGCACCGGCGCCGGGACCGAGCAGTGCAATCTCGCTGCGTCGCTTACCCAGGATGATTAGCAATGCCAGCAGCAGCGTGCACACGTAGAGCCAGGGCGAAATCGGAGTGAGCACGGCAACGGCGCCCGCGGCAGCCCGCAGCAGGAAACCGGAGGCTATCAAAAGCACGTCCAGCAGCACCACGTGCTTCAGCCACGCGCAATAGGCGAGATTCAATCCCACGTAGAGCGCGACGATTGCGCCGAGCGCAAGCTGCATGAAGAACGCGCCGATGAGGGCGCTGCCGAGCAGAACGGCGGCGGCGATGAGCGCCAGCCACAGCGGCAGTTCACCCGCCGCCAGCGGGCGTTCTCGCTTGAGCGGGTGGGCGCGGTCTGCATCGACGTCGAGCATGTCGTTTACCAGATAGATACCGCCGCTGGCGAGCACGAAAAGACCGAAAGCAATCACGCTGGACTGCACGGCGTTTAGGTCTGTGAACTGCTGGGAGAAGATCACGCCCGCAAAGACGAGGGCATTCTTGACCCACTGTTGCGGTCGAGTGGAGCGCAGCAGCGCACCGGCGATAGAGAAGAACGACCGACCGGCTGCGACGGGCGGCGCGTCTGCTGACCCGGTGCGGGTGGATTCCTCCGGCAGCGCTTTGGCTGACGGTTGCACCCGGTCGCCGCTCCGCTGAGCGGGCCCCACGCCTTCGGTGGAGGAATCGCCGCTCACGGCAGATCCTCCGCCAGAGATGTTTCCAGGCGCAAGTGAATCACCTGCCGCGTCTGTGCGGTGACGCGGTAGCGCGCGTCGATACGGTGGCCCGCGACCCACACTATAGTATTTTCCTCCGAAACTACCAGCGGCACGCGATCTCGCAGGCGCGCCGGCACGCGGGCATCCACCAGGAAGTCCTGGAGCTTCTTCGCGCCGGTCATACCCAATGGAATGAAACGATCTCCCGATAGGCGCGTACGCACGCTGAGCGGTCCTTGAACCTGTGCGTAGTCGAGCCAGGCGTCTCCATCGGCTGATGCTCGTATGAAGTCCTCCTCACACGAATCTACCAGCGCGGCGTAAATGCTGCATCCAAGCGGCGCGATGGCGGTGCGGCCGGGTACGGAGAGCGTGATTGGCGCGAATGGCTCTTGCGAGGACCTGCGGCCGATCCAGATTCCGTCTTGTTCTGCACGGCATACCAGACCGCCGGGCAGCGGAGGCGCAACCCCGATGCGACCCTCTCGCAGGATGTCGCGGGCCTGCGCAATATGTGCGTGCTCCAGCCCTTGGATGTGTCCGGCCACCCGGCCTATGGCGCAGCGCAACACTGCTGTTCGTAAGGAAGCCGGCAAAGTGCGCCAGTCGGCATGGGAGAGGAGCAACCCGCCGGTGCACTGCCGTGCGTGCCGGCGCAACCAGTCCTCCGCCAACTCGGTGAGGTAGGCATAGTCCTCCTCGAGCACGTGTGCGGCGCGAGCCAGCGTGCGCGCCGCCGCGGGGTACCGCGTTTCCAGCAACGGCAGTACCTTGTGGCGCAGCCAGTTCCGCTGTGGGGCAGTCGTATCATTGGTGCTGTCTTCGCGAAACCGCAGGCCGCGGCGGGCGCAGTAGGCGCGAATGTCGGCGCGTGAGACGTTCAGGAGCGGACGTATCAAGGTGATGGTGTGGTCTGCCTGCTTGGGTGCCGCCCCGCAAGCGGTTGCAGTGCCTGCTGCGTGGCGCGGACTCGCCTCTGCATCATCCGCAATCAGCAGCGGGCTCGCGTAACGCATGCCGGTCAGCCCGCCGAGTCCACTGCCGCGCAGGAGATGGAGCAGCACGGTCTCGGCCTGGTCGTCCTGATGGTGAGCAAGGGCGATGCAGCGCGCTCCCGCCTCGTGGGCTATCCCGGCAAGCAACCGGTAGCGCAGCCGTCGGGCGGTGTTTTCCGGTGAGGCGTTGTCTTGCTGTGCGCGCGCCACATCTACAGTGCGTAAGGTGCAAGGCAGCCCCGCTTTTGCGGCGAGTTGCGCGACAAACGCGGCGTCTGCATCGGAATCCGCGCCGCGCAGTTGGTGGTTCACGTGACCGACGTGGAGATGCCACCGTTGCAGCGGCGCGAGCCGATGCAGGGCATCGATCAAGGCGACGGAATCCGCTCCGCCGGATACCGCTACCAAGACTCTGCTGCCCGCCGGCAGCAAGTCATGAGTAGCAATGGTTTCAGCAATTGATTCCAGCAGTGAATCGCGCGGCAACCTTGCGTTAGACGCTACGTTCACTGTTGTGTTTGAATGAGGTTCTGGATTTTCCATACCCTCATGGTACCCCAGGTGTCCCGTTGTTCAGCGAGAGTAATGGTTAGTCTGCGGAGTATGAAGTGGATTTGGCAAGCGGCCGTAATCAGGGCCGCCGGATAGCGCGGTGCGGCTGAGAACGGGGCGTCAGTTTGCGGGGCCGGGTAAGACGGCAGGGACGGCATACTTTGGGGTTTCTTAGAAGGGCTTCCGTTCACCCTTCGATCTTGCAACAGGCTCAGGGCGAATGTTTTAGGGGTCACTTCTTATCGGAAACGGACTGGGGCGCTTCTTACGGAATCGGGGATTTTCCGATAGATTGTCGCCTCCGCCGTTCATGGTTCGACAGGCTCACCACGAACGGAGATTAGCTGAGGACCACGAACGGAGATAAGCCGAGGATCACACAGGAGAATAGCTGAGGACCACGCACATGAGCTGTATTCAGAACGCGCTGCTGGTCACACCCTGCTCGTCGCATGCTGCTTGTTACGCGCCGTTCGTCACGCCCTTCTCGTCACACACTGTTCGTCACAAGCTGCTGGTCACGCCCTGCTCGACACACGCTGTTGGTCACACGCTGCTCGTCGCATGCTGCTGGTCACGCCCTGCTCGACACACGCTGTTGGTCACGCCCTGCTCGTCAAACGCCGTTCGTCACACACTGCTCGTCGCATGCTGCTGGTCACACGCTGCTGTGCTCGTCACACGCTGTTGGTCACGCCCTGCTGGTCACACGCTGCTCGGCGGCAGGCTGCTGGCTCATGTTTGAATGGAAGCAAAGTCAGACGCCGGTGCTGCCGAATCCGCCGCGGTCGTCGGCCTCAAGACTCGCTACTTCCTTCCACGTGATGCGCGGCGCCGGCACGAGGAGCGCCTGAGCGATGCGTTCACCACGCTCGACGGTTACCGGCGCGCCGGTAACGTTGTAGAAGAGCGCTTGAATTTCGTCCGTGTCGCCGCAGTAGTCCCGGTCGATGATGCCGATGCCGTTGGCTTTCAGCAGACCTTTGCGCACCGGCGTGCTGCTGCGACTCGCCACGATGAGTGCGTAACCGGGAGGGACCTCGATCACCACGTTGCACGGCACGCGCGCGGTCTCTTGCGGCGCAATCGTCACGCTCGTGCGGGCGCTCAGGTCGAAAGCAACGGCTCCAGCAGTGGCATAGCGAGGCAGTGGGAGAGTGGGATCGATACGCTTGATGCGCACGTTCACATTACGGTTTGGTACGTTCATACGAATGAGCTCTTGAGCAGTGTCAGCCATTCCAGAAAGTATCCCCATTCCGCATCGTAGGGTGTATCGGTTACCTGCAGATCTTTGAGAGGGACGCTGGTTCTCTCCAATCTCGACTGGGAGCGTTCCCCATCGAGCGGCAGCAGCACCAGCTCTTCTCCAGGTTCCACTAACCCGAGACGCTCTTTCGCCACGGTGCGGATATACGCCTCCGTGCCCCGGCGCGCGAGCTCTTGCTGGAGGGCGTAATTCTCGGCTTGGCGCGTGGCGAGACGCTGCTCCAATACCAGCACCCGCTGATTGACTTCATAACTATTCAGTACCCGCGCCGGAATGCCGGTAAGTGTGGCTGCTATTACCAAACCCGCAACGAGGAGCACGTATTTCGTTACGCGCGCCGGTGTCTTGTCGTTCGGGATACGCATGGCCTATGGTTTCGCGGGGACTTTGAAATGGGTTGCAGAGTGAACCGGTCGGTGTCACCTAGTTTACGGAAGCGTAGTCGCGCTTCATGACGCCGCACGCACGTATCATGTGCCTATGCAGCGAGTGCGATTGCAAAACGGACTGCCGGCAGCAAAGGAACTGCGTTCACAGACGTTCGCCGGGAGCATGGCAACACGTACCGCGTTTCATTGCCGGTTTGGCGCGACCAGTCTTGTCTGCAACGAATTAGACGCCGGGAAGAATGACTTACTAAACTGGGGAGCCGCTACCGGTGCGAGGTTAGAACACAGCGAATAACTGCACTAAGCTGAGATCGTAACGGCAGGATGCCGCTACTTTCTGAGGTATGAGTCTACCATAGGTACCGGCACGGCGTGTATTTGCCGTATGAAGGCCCCATTCCCGCCTGTTTCTCCATGATAGCAAAGTATTACAGACCGATTTCAGCTCAAGCCTGCATAGTAATACTTCTCTCTCTCGTTGCGATAAAGGATGCGCCGTTGCCTCTCAGCACAGACGGGCGCGCCGGACTCTCACCCATCCGTTTTCTCTAATGGACGTTAGCGATCGAGCAGGGCATCGGCTCGGAGTGAACGGCGAGGAGCCGACGTCAACTGCGTTCCGGTGTTGCGTACTGCTGCTCCCAGGCGCGGAACTGGTCCACGTTCACGCATTGGGTAAACTCATCCAGGGTGGTCATGTCGGTAATGGTGTCAGTCGTGCCGTGCTCTTTGAGCGCCTTGAAGACGTGCTGCATGGCGCGCGCGGCGGAGAAGAGACCCGAAAGCGGATAGACTACGATCTTGAAGCCAATCTCGGCGAGGGCAGCGGGCGAGAGCACGGGTGTCTTGCCGCCCTCGATCATGTTGGCAAAGAGCGGCGCCGTAGGGAAGGCTTTGGCGATGGCGTGCAGCTCATCCAGCGACTGAGGCGCTTCGATAAAGACCACGTCGGCGCCGGCCTCGTAATACGCTTGGCCGCGTTCAAGCGCATCATCCAGACCCAGCGGCGCGCGCGCATCGGTGCGGGCAATGATCACCAGACCGGAGTCACCCCGGGCATCCACGGCAGCGCGCAACTTCTGCACGTGGTCTTCCATGGGAATCACGCGCTTGCCTTCCAAGTGCCCGCACTTCTTGGGCCATTCCTGGTCTTCCAGAATGATCCCGGCCACACCCAGACCCACGCACTCACTGACAGTGCGGATCACGTTGAGCGGGTTGCCGTAGCCGGTATCCATGTCTGCGACGAGGGGCACTTGCACACTCTGCACGATGTTGTGCACGCGGTCCAAGATTTCGCTGGCAGTCATCAGGCCGAGGTCCGGTACGCCAAGGGCGCTGGCCGCGAAGCCGAAACCGGTTGTGAAGACGGTCTCGAAGCCGGCTTGCTCTGCGAGGCGCGCGCTCAGGCAGTCATACGCGCCGGGCAGGACGACGATACCGGGTCTTTCTAACAGCGCCCGTAGTTGGGCGGAACGCTTATTCACCGGGCATGCTCCTTACTACACTGTGCACTGCTGACACTCTCGTACGTTCGTACACGCATATTGTAGCCGCAGGTGTCTTTTCGCACACGGGAGTGAAATTATCTATGCGTCCGGGACATCAGGGAGCTTGACAAATCATCATTGACTTGAGTAGCTTTAAGCCGAAAGGCACGCTGCTTATGGAAAGGGGGGCAAGAGCTGTCCGGACGGACTAGTCAAGGAGCTTTGCAATTTTCTGTTTACTCTAGGTTTAGGGAGGATAGGGAATGGAGATCCGAGCACGCTTTACGCGACGTGGTTTGTTGGGCGGTATAGGCGCTGTTTCCTTCGGAGGTGTCATACTTGCGGCCTGCGGCCAGGCGACGGGTACGGCATCCGGTGGTGAGATGGCCAAGGATGAGATGGCCAAAGAAGAGACCGAAAAGCCCGCAATGGCGGAGCCCGTAGAGGTGTCATGGCTTACCCACCACAACAGCCGCCAACTGGATAACGTTGACGGGCTGGTCAAGGAGCCGTTTGAGAACGATAACCCCGGCATCACGCTCAAATGGATCATCTGGACCGGCGACCGCCGCGAGTTTTTGCAGACGTTGGTAGCCGGCGGCCAAGCGCCTGACGTTGCATGGCTCACCGACCCGGCGCTCACGGCGCTCGGCGCGGTGGAGGCTATTGACGACCGGGTAGCCAAGGACCAGATCGACCTCAGCCCCTTCCCGGAAGCGGCGATGGACGCCTGGTTCCGGCGCGACGGCAAGCTCTTTGCGCTGCCTAACCAGTCCGGCGGCGACTGGCCCGTGGCTCCTACCAATAAGCGCATGTACGAAGAAGCCGGTCTGAACCTGCCGCCCACCGATTGGCAGGACCCCGATTGGACCTTCGACCGCTTCACCACTGAAATGAAGAGGCTGACCAAGGAAGAGGGTGGTCAAACGGTCCAGTTCGGCTTGCTGGGCGCGAGTCCGGTCTTCCTCTTCATCGACTGGCCGAACCTTTTCGATACGGAATGGATCGCCGATGACAACCGTACCGTGGTCTCGGACGATCCCGCATTGGTGGATGCGTACGAGCGCTTCTTCACCATGGCGATCCAAGACCGTTCTGTAGATAAGCCGGGGCAGGTGAACGATCTCTTTGGCACTAATACCAGGACGGCGTTCGTCGAGGAAAGAGGCGCCATGCTCCGCAGCGCGCCCGGCGGCTTCTTCAATGTGCTGGAGGCCATCCAGCGCGGCGCGCCGTTCGTGTTTAGCCCCGTTGTGCGCGGCACCAGCGCGCAACCGGTCTCGCACTTGAACCTGGACGGCAACGGCATCGTGATCGGCTCCAAGCAGCCCGACGCCGGCTGGGAACTCATCAAGTGGGGCAGCCAAACTATCAACTGGGCGATCTCGCGCGGTACCGGCTTCCACCGTGTCGATTTCTTCGATGAATGGGCCCAGAATATCTACGGCGATGCGGACTTCCAGGCAGAAGTGCGCTTGGAGGTCTACCGCGACGCGCTGCAGTACGCGGTACCGGCGGGACGTTCCTTCCGCTCTGCCGCCTATAATCAGATCCGCGACCAGCTCATCAATCCGATCTTCGCGGACCTCTTCGAGGGCAAGGTGACGGTGCAAGAGGCCCTGCGCGGCATGAAACAGCCGATGCAGGCTTTGGTCGACGAGGCGCTCGCTCGGTAGAGACTTAGGAAAGCTCTGAACAAGGGGTTACCAAACTGTTTTAGTGACTATCAGGAGCTTCAGTAGGCTGCCGGTCGTGTTTTCTTGGCCTGTTCGCGCGCCTCACGGGCCGGTATCCTCTTGCTTTGCAGCCGTTTTCGGCTGCATACCGGACTTTTGCGCCCACTGCGCCCTGGATCAGCCGCCCACGGCGCGTTGGGCCGTCGTCAGATTGGATAGTCCCAGCAATATGGCTATGCGTTCCGTGTTCTTGGCCAGACCACGGTAGCGTACCTTGGCGTAATTGAACCGCTGCTTCACGTCCAGGAAGGGGTGCTCCACTTTGGCCCGGATCGACGCCTTCGCCTTCTCCACCTGCGCCTCCAGGCTTCCCGGCGCCAGCTTCCGCCGCTGCCCGGGCTTCAGCGCCACCTGCCACGCCACCGCCAGCCCCAGGTTCTCTGCCCGCTTCTGTACCCCCACGTACCCCGCATCACCCCACACCCGCGCCTCCTCACCGTGCAGCAGCCGGTGCGCTTGCGTCACGTCGTGCACGTTGGCCGGCGTCGTTGCAAAGCTGTGCACCACCCCCGTGGCCGCGTCCGCTCCGATGTGCAGTTTCATCCCAAAGTAATACTGGTTCCCCTTCTTCACCTGACGCATTTCCGCGTCCCGCTGCCCGCTCCGGTTCTTGGTAGAGGTCGGCGCCGCTATGATGGTCGCGTCCACGATCGTTCCCTCCTGTAACCGCACCCCCTGTGCCGCCAGATACCCGTTGATCTCCGCAAACAACTCCTGCCCGAGGTGATGTCTCTCCAGCAGGTGGCGGAAATGCAGGATCGTGCTCTCGTCGGGTAGCGGCTCCGACAGACGCACGCCCACAAACCGCCGCACCGACTCCGCTTCGTACAACAGATCCTCCATCCCAGGATCGCTCAGGTTGTAGCAGAGCTGCACCAGGTGAACCCGCAGCATCACCGACAAAGCATAGGGTCGACGCCTACGACCCCATAGGGTCGAAGCCCGCGACCCGCCTTGGGATAGTGCGGCTCAATGCGCGCCTCCAACCGCTGCCATGGCACCAGCCCTTCCAGCCGCTCCAAAAACTTCTCCCGCCGCGTCCTGTGCTTTTTGTGCGTATACTCCAAGTCGCCAAAGGTGGGCTGATCCATCGCCGCTTCCTCCTCATCCTCTGATCCGTTCTACCTTGAGTATGTCATACTAACCATGACTTATTCAGAGAGTTCTTAGAGTGTTCTTGGAGACTAGAATGAGGGGATGCTGTCTGTTGCATCCCCTCATTGATTCTATCGAGATGTGGATTTCTTGTTCATCGTTTCCAGGGAAAGAACGGTAGGTGAAGAACAGTCTCTATCGGTGCAGTTCGGTCGTGGAAGCCGTTGAATCGGAAGCTGTCTTAGACGTTGCGCGAGCGGACTTAAGTATATGATTGTAAGTGGCACGGTGTGTTCGTGTATCCGCCTCTGTTGCTGCGTAAACTCCTTCCCGTTGACTGCTACTAAAGTGTTATTGAGCGTACACTCTAGGAGTATACCTTGACAAAAGAACAATCCAGACTTAGGGTCCGTTTATTTTATAGCTACTCTCACAGCGACAAACAACACAGGGATGATATGGAGCGATCGCTCGCCTTTCTTAAGCAGGCTGGGTTGCTCAGTGAATGGTACGACAGAATGATACTCCCTGGGCAGCAGATATCCAGAAAAGTAAAGGAGAAAATGGGCCAAGCAGACATCATTGTCTTTCTCCTAAGTCAAAGCTTTATTGAGTCCAAAGAGTGTATGCGCGAATGGAAGTATGCAGAGCAAATTGCAAATGGCAAGTTGCTTTTCCAAATACCAGTCATTCTTGAAGAGTGTGCATGGTTGGACCTGCTTGGTGACAACGACGTGAAGGCGCTACCTGAAGACGGCCGGCCCGTTGCTTCCTTCGAAAGGAACGCTAAGGCTTGGCAACAGGTGTACGAAGGAATCAAGTGCGTTGTTCATGGATTAAGAAATACATTCACTCCAAAACCAGAGTACTTGACTGAGCTAGAAAAGACTGAATTCCTGTCAGAGCATCACATTAAGCTACAGGATATCTTTGTCTTCCTGCCACTCATATGCTTTTCCCCGCGGGCGAATGGTGGCGAACTTGCAAGAGGGGCGACGGGCCCGGAAGAGCTCTTCGAGAGAAAGTGCTCTCTCATTCACGGGGCAGATAGATGTGGCAAGACAGCCCTCTGTAAGCACCTACAGCTCACGCTGATCGACCAGTCGCGTCCCGTCTTACTGATAGATCTAAATGAAGTTCCACTCAGGCCCAACGAACATTTCCTAACTGAGCAGTACTCCCGTCAATTCAACGGAGACTACTCCGATTGGAAACAGCAAGCCAACAAGACCCTCATCTTAGACAATCTGTCTGCCGATCGAAAGTCAATTGACTTTGTCGTCTTTGTAAGAGCCTTCTTCGACAGGATTATTGTCACGACGTCTTCCGATGTCTTCCAAGCGTACTACAGGGGCGATGAAAGGCTGGCAGAGTTCCACGAGATGGAAATTGGATATTTGACACAGAGCCAGCAGGAAAAGCTGATCAGGAAGAGACTAGAGTTGTCCAAAAGGGAAGAACCTCTAACAGACGGATTTATTGATCAAGTAGAAGAGCAAGTAAACTCCATAATAATCTCCAGCAGAATCGTTCCGAGGTATCCATTCTATATACTGTCAATCCTACAAACATATGAGGCCTTTATGCCGAACGATATGACCATTACTTCGTACGGTCACTGTTATCATGCACTAATTGTCTCAACCCTCATTAGGGCGGGAATCGATAAACGGGATAAAGACATCAATACATGCTTTAACTTCGCCGAAAACCTAGCATTTAGCATTTACCAGCACGGAAGGAAGTCTAACGGGAGACAATTCGATTTCGATGAGTTCGCCCGAGGCTACATGGATCGCTACATCATCTCAAGTCAGATCATTAATAGATTGAGGCATACTGAGTACGGGATCATCACTAGCGAGGGAACTTTCATAACTCCGTACATTTACTACTTCTTTTTGGGAAAGTTTCTTTCCAAGGGCGGCAAAGACAATAGAGCTGTCATTGAGGAAATGTGTGATGCAAGTTACGTAGATTCTAACTACTTGACCCTTCTTTTCGCAATCCACCACACTAGTGACGAACACATCATAGATGAGATACTTCTTAGGACAATGTGCAGCCTAGAAGCGGTTCCCCCAGCGACACTGGCACCTGAAGAGACTAGGAGGTTTGCAAGTATTGTTGAATCGCTTCCAGACAATATTCTATCCCATAGTACCGTCGAAGAAGAGAGACAAGTGGATAGAGATGCCCGAGGTGAAGTCAGTAGTGATCAATTTGAAGTTAACGACCAGTCCAACGAGAATGAAGATGAACCCATAAATATCTGCTATCAAATACTGAAAAGCAACGAGATAATGGGTCAAATTCTGCGAAACAAGCATGGCAGCCTGGAGAAGCAGAAGGTCATACAGATCATTGAGACTATCGCAGATAGTGGCTTGCGCCTTGTTAACCTATTTTGTTTGGACGAAAAGGAAGTCGCGGACTTCGCGCGATTCGTGACGAAGAAACACCCCAAGTTTGACATCGAAAGAGTGAAGAGAGAGATTCGGTTCTTCTCTTTCTTGTGGTCGCTAGCAAACATTGAGCATATTGTCAGGGCATTAAACGTCCCGGAAATTAGAAGTGAAGTCACCCGGCTTGTAGACCGCGAGTCCAAGTCTAGCCCTGTGTATGATCTCATTGGGTATTTCAACCAACTAGATGGTGCATCCGAAATGAGGGATGGGGATGTGAATAACCTACGCGAATTTCTAGGGCGACACGAAGACAATTTTCTTAGACGTGTCCTGTCACTTAGGACTCAGCATTATATGAATACGCATCGCAGCAAGACGAGGATAAATCAAGCGATTTGTTCGCTACTTGATATCGAGTATCGGGAGAGGTATAGGAGAAACTGACCGGGACAATCTTCGGTGGCTCAAGATGTCAAGAGCAAACAAGAGACACAAGCTTTCTTTAATTGGAAATATGGGAAGAGTCGGCTGCGGTCGGCTCTTCTCTTTTTTGTGCAGACGGTGCTGTTGCGCTTTGCCGGATGGGGCTTGGGACTACCGTGTGAGTGCGCTATAGTGAAATAGTACCCAGTTACGCTCTCAATCCGACTTAGCAGCATCAATCTGAAACTACCTTCACGGTCATCTATGTCTAGGTCTCGCAACGCGCCCTCCCGTTATTTACGGGCGCTCTTGCCGGCTATTTTGCTCCCGCTGGTGCTGGGTTTGGCCGCGATTTTGCTCAGCACGTGCGGATTGTTTGCCCCGCGTCCTGCACCACCGACTCCAACTGTGGTTCCTTCGCCGACACCGGCGCCTCCCAGCCAAGTATCGCCAACGGTGATGCCCTCGCCAACACCAATTGCAACACCCGTGCCGACGCCGACTGTGCTTTCGTCGCCGAGTCCGCTGGCGTCTCCCCGCCCAACGCCGACTCCGACCGCAGTCCCTTCACCGACGCCAACACCTATACCGGATGGCCCGGAAGCGGCGCTGATTGGAAACTGGGAGGGAGTACTAGAGGTTCTGCGATCAGAAGTCCCGATAAGCGCTTCGCTTCAGCTTGTGGACGGCGAACTCTGGGGCACGATGGACATTTCTACGCGTAGGATCGAGGACCTTGCCTTCAAAGCCGAGCTTCAAGCGGATGGAGGGATTCGTTTCGTGATCCCGCAAGAGGATGGCGACTTGACCTTCGACGGCAAACTGGAAGATGGTGTGATTACGGGCGGTTTTAGGATTGGCCTCATTGGGGGCACATTCACTCTAGAACGCGCTGCGCCCGCTGCTACACCGACCGCGAGTACTTCAGAATGACCTCAGACTGAGCGGATATTCCGCTACCGGAATGGCGAGACAGCCCTCGCTGCATCACGTGGTCTCTCGGATGACGGACTTCTCTCAAGAGCTGTAGGAAGAGACGCACGGCGATAACCGTCATTCCTGTAAGTGTCAGGTAACTCGTTGACAGAACGCGGGCATGAAACGGCAAGAGGTAGTAGCTACCTGTCGGCTGCCTTACCCACCAGGAGTTCCGTCACAAGCAGCGACAGCTCATGCATCAAAGATGAAAATGGTAGGCGGCAGGAAAACCGTCACTCCGGCGAAAGCCGGAGTCCAGGGGGTGCAGCGAAGATGGATTCCGGCTTGCGCCGGAATGACGGAGATGACCGTCTTCAACTTTCCAGGGCATTAACTGGATTTACGAATCTTCCAACGAATTAGTCAACACTTACAATTATCCGCTTGCCCGTGAACGTATTCCGCTCTGTGCAGGAGGCAAGGTAGAGCGCGTCTTCCTGCCGTTCGTGGTGTGCTCACTCTCCCCTAAATTCCGGCTCGCGCTTCTCTACGAACGCGCGCAAGCCCTCTTCGGCGTCCGCCGAGGCACGCACGCGCTCGAACAAGCTGCTTGCCAGGTTCACCCGCTCTTCCAGGCCCAGGTTCTGGCCCCGCACGGCGGCTTCCTTCATGCCGCGGGTTGCCAACGGCGCATTCTGCACGATGGTCTGCGCATACTCCTCCGCCGTGATTGCGAGTGCATCCAGCGGCACGACCTTATTCACGAGGTGCAGCCGGTGCGCCTCCTGCGCGCTGATAAACTCGCCGGTGAGCAGGAATTCGAGCGCGTAATTTAGCGGGATGCGGTTAGCAAGCATCGAGGGACCGCTAATAGAGCTAATGCCGCGCTTCGCTTGCGGCCAGCCAAACTGGGCGGTGTCGGCGGCGATTCTAATGTCTGAGGCCAGCGCGATGCCGCCGCCTTGCGCCAAACAATAACCGTTGATTGCCGCAATGATGGGCTTCCAAATGCGCGTCTGCATCACGTAGAGGTCCTCGATGGACGTTCCCGGCGCTTCGTCACCCGACGGGCCGCCCATCTCTTCCAGGTCATGACCGACGGAGAACGCCCGT
This sequence comes from Chloroflexota bacterium, assembly GCA_965216245.1. GTDB lineage: Bacteria > Chloroflexota > UBA11872 > VXOZ01 > VXOZ01 > VXOZ01. The sequence continues at coordinate 1,421,812 of OZ244145.1, read as the reverse complement.
CCCGTGCCGGTAATGACGGCTACCCAGGCATCATCCCGCGCCGCGAAATCCGCGAACACGGAAAAGAGCTCTTCCCGCATGGCACGGTTGATTGCGTTGAGCTTGTCCGGCCGGTTCAGCGTAATGCGCGCGATTTTGTCGGTGACACTGTATTCGATAAACGACATTGCGATTCCTTTCAATGATGTTGCGACATGTGCTTTCGAAGGATGATGTCTAGTTGTGCAGTGGTTTGCCGGTCTTGAGGATATGGGCGATGCGGTCTTGGGTCTTGGGTTCGCCGCAGAGGCTGACGAACGCCTCGCGCTCCAGGTCGATGAAGTGGGATTCGGCTTGCGGCGTGCCGGCTTCCGCGTCGCCGCCGGAGAGAATGTAGGCGAGCTTCCGTGCGATAGTCAGGTCGTGGGCGGTGGCTTTGCCCGCGCGCGCCAAGTCCTCAACCGGCGCAACCAGCGCGGCGCGCCCGCTCGCTCCAAGCACGGGGAGTTGTACCGGATCGGCGTGAACAGAACCACCGTCTATACTTACTTTACTTAGGGCCAGCGCTTCCGCCTTGGCGCGAAACAGCAGGTGATCGGGGTTGGCTGCGATCACGTCGCTCGCACGGAGATAGCCGATCGCTGCTGCGTCGGGCGCGTGCTGCGACACTTTCGCCATTCGGATGGTTTCAAACGCACGCTGCACGCCTTGTGCGGCGTTAACGGATGGACTCCCGCTTTCGCGGGAGTGACGATTTGGTGTGTCATTTCCAAGGGGTGCCTGCCCGTCATTGCCACGGCTAGTATGCCCGCCATTCCCGCCTGCAGAGTGTTCGTCATTCCCGCGAAAGCGGGAATCCATCCCCACGTCCGGCAATTCGGACAACATACGCAGCAGCAGCTCCTTGCAACCGCCGCCGGCGGGGACCAGTCCCACGGCGGTCTCCACCAGACCCGCGTAGATCTCTCGGGAGGCCACGATGCGATGCGCCGATAGCCCCAATTCAAGCCCGCCGCCGAGCGCGCGCCCGTAAAGGGCGGTCACAAAGGGCACTGGCATGCGCTTGAGCGCCAGCAGCGAGTATTGCAGCTTGTGAATGAAGGATTCGATCACGTCCCACTGCTGCTCCTGCGCAGCGTGGAGGATTACGGCGAGGTTCGCACCGAGGCAGATATTGGGCTGCACGTGGCTGCTGAGGACAAGGCCTTGGAACGCAGGCGGCACCTGTTCAGCGGCAACATCGAGCATGTCGAGCACATCCGCATCGATCGTCTGCTTCGGCCCATGCACGTCCAGGAAGGCGATGCCGTCGCCCAGATCACTGAGGGTAGCTCCGGCGCGTGCGACCACCGGCTTTGCCTGCGCGCGCAGCCACGGTAACGATAGCGTCCGCTCGCTCCCAGCTACAGTCCTGTACGTGGATTGGGGCGTTGCTTGTTCTGTTCCGGTCTTGGTGTAGCGATAGAAGGGCTTGTCCCGCTGTGCGAGCGCCGTCACCCAGGGCGGTACGGCAAGACCGTCGCGCTCCATGCGTTCTGCCGTTTCCGCTTTGCCCATAGCTTCCCAGGTCTCAAAGGGGCCCAGCTCCCAGGCAAAACCCCAGCGCATGGCGTTATCGATGCCGGCGATTTCGTCGGCGACTTCGGGTATCTTGGCGGCGGCGAAGGCAAAGAGCCGCGAGAGACTGCGCCAGGCGAGCTTACCAGCGGCATCATCGGCCTGCGCCAGGGCGGCAATGCGCGCGCCGCTATCTTCCACTCTGCGCACCGCAGCCAGTGACGGCGCGTCCAGCATGCGCTGCGGACGGTACTCCAGCGTTTCTGGGTCAAGGACGAGAATTTCCCTGCGACCGTCTTCTTCCACACGCTTATAAAAGCCTTGGCCGCTCTTTTCGCCCAGCCAGCCGCGCTCGACCATCGTGCGGACGAAAGGAGGCACGGCAAACGCGGCTTGCTCCCAGGATTCCGGCACCGTGGCCTGCAGCTTGTCGCAGATGTCCACGTAAACGTCGATGCCTATCAGGTCGAGCGTACGAAACGTGGCGCTGCGCGGACGACCCAGCGGCGGCCCGGTAACGCTGTCTATTTCATCAGGCCCCAAGCCCAACCCCTGCATCGCGCGCAGGATATCCGCGAAAATGTAAAGCCCGATGCGGTTGCCGACGAAGCCGGGTACGTCATGGGCGAGGATGCAGCCCTTGCCCAGCGTTTCGCTGCCGAAGCGCTGCAATGCCGCGGTCACGGCGGGATCGGTCTCCTGGGTTGGGATCAGTTCGAAGAGCCGGAGGTAGCGGGGCGGATTGAAGAAGTGCGCGCCCAGGAACCGTGACTGCAAGTCCGCAGGCAATTCGGCGGCGATGGAGTGAATCGGGATGCTGGACGTGTTCGTACTGGCGATGGCGTCGTGGCGCACGTGCGGCGCCAGCGCCGACCAGAGACTTTGCTTTATTGCCAGGTCTTCGAAGACCGCCTCGATCACCCAATCGCACTCGGCTAACCGCTCGCAGTGGTCTTCCACGTTGCCGGGGCGGATGCGGTCCAGGTCGGCGCGAGCAAACAGCGGCGAAGGGCGCATGGCGGCGAGTTTCTCCCGAGCAGCTTCGGCGCGCCGGTCGCGCTCATCAGTGTCGGGCAGGTCGAGCAACTCGCACTCAATGCCGAATCCGGCGAGCAGCGCCGCGATCTGCGCGCCCATGGTGCCCGCGCCAATTACGGCTGCGCGACGGACGGTCCAACCGCTTTCTGAAAGTTCCGGACTAGCCAAAGGTGCCTCCTTCTTGTGCTGGGATGGCCGCGCGGGCGTACAAACCACCTGATTCAAGTTGGTTGTTGCTTCTTGCGTCAAGCAGCGGAAGTGTAAGTGTTGACTAATTCGTTGACAGTTTCATCAGTCCAATTGAAACCATGACAAGTAGAAGACGTTCAACTCCGTCATTCCGGCGCAAGCCGGAATCCATCTTCACTGCACCCCCTGGACTCCGGCGAAAGCCGGAGTGACGATTCTCGTGCCGTCTGCGATATTAGTCTTTGATGCATGAGTTGTCATCGCTCGTGATGCAGCAACCTAATGTGTACGGCAGCCGATACGAGGGCATCATCTCTTGTTGTTTCATGTTCCCATTCTGTCAACGAAATACCTAATACTTACAGGAATGACAAGTCTCAATGGTGTCACATTTGTCACAATAGCGCGGAACATGGCGCTCACAAGGCCCCACGTCCCCGGTAGCGCAGGTTTGTAACCTGCGAATGCTATAGGGTCAATCCTTGTGTACCCTCTTTTCCAATGCGGTGCCCATGGGGATAACCCCCTGCGCCGCCTAATCCGGCGGAGGACAAGCCCCCGTGCTACGACATGCTTATCGAGTATCGAGCTTGCACTGGCGAAATACCATTAACCGGATCAAGGCGCATAGGTTTTCGTTATGATGGCCGCCCCTTCGCCGCGCGGGTCGGAGCCGCCGTCCAACGTGCCATCAGGCGCGAGCGTGACGAGTTGTGCCAGGGCAAAGCGAGAAGGATAGCTGATTGGGTACTGTTCGACGGTGAATCCTCGCGCGCGCAGAGCTTCGCAGATATCCGTGCGCATGCGGGCGTCGCACCAGATCGTGTCGCCCTCGGCATGGATGCGCGGCGCTACCACCGCTTCCGTGGCGCTCATGCCGAAATCTACCACATTGGTGAACGCCTGCACGAGGGCGCTCAGGATGGCGTTGCCGCCCGGCGCGCCCCAGGCCATGACGGGCTTGCCGGCGCGCGTCGCAATTGCCGGCATCATCAGGTGCAGCCGCGCCTTGCGCGGGGCAAAGGAACTGGCGCGGCCCGGACGGGGATCGAAGCGATTCATGCCGTTGTTGTAGACGAACCCTGTGCCGGGCGTAATAACGCCGGAGTAGTTGCCGTTGCTGTGGGTAATGCATGCGATGTTGCCTGCCGCATCCACCACGGTGAGGTGAGTTGTATCCCCATGCTCTTGGGGCGGCGCGACGCCGCCGACGGTACCGGCAGCGACCGCTGCCCGGAGTTGTGCCGTGCGTACCGGCGAAAGCAGCACAGACTCTGGTGCTTGAGGCAAAACTTCCGGATCGCCCAAGTAGTCGCGCCGGTCCTGGTTGACGAGCTGCAAGGTTGATCCCAGGTGGGCGAAATATTCTGCGCTGCCGTGTCCCAGCCCGGCAAGATCGAATCCGGCGAGCACGTTGAGCGCTTCCAGGAGCAAAGGGCCGCCGCCCGGCGCGCCGTTGCTATAGACTGTGTAGTCGCGGTAGGTTGCAGCGCGGGGCGGGTAGGTCACCGGCTCGTAGGCGGCTAGGTCGTCGCGCGTCACGAAAGCGCCGTTCGCCGCCAGGTCTGCACTAATTCTCTCCGCCAAATCGCCGTTGTAGAAGTCATCCGCGCCTCGCGCGGCAAGCTGCTCCAGCGTGTCGGCATATGCCGGATTCCGCAGCCGGTCGTCCGGCAGAAACGGTGAGCCGTCGGGCCGCAGGTAAAGGGCGGCGCAGTCCGGTGTGGTGTTCAAACGTTCGATACGGCTCGGCTTGTAGGGTTCCGGCTGCTCAATGGACACTTGCGTCATGCCCGGCAGCACGGGGAAGCCCTGCCGCGCGATGCGAATAGCCGGTTGCAGGAGATCGCGCCACGGCATGGTGCAGAACCGGCGCTGCACCTCTCCCAAAGCCGCCACTGCGCCTGGCGTGCAGATGGAGGTGTAGCCCATGGTGCTGCGAAAGTCATCGAAGAGGCTTTCGCCGCTGAATTCGCCTTCACCGCGGTAGTCTGCGACCCACATGTCCGGCGTCACGCGCGATCCGGCGCGCAGGCAGCCGTCCACGACTGCGTGGGTGTCATGGTCGCGGGAGAGTATGTGCGCCGAAACCATGCCCCCGATACCGCAACTAAAGGGGGTCACAATCATCTGCACGAAGGCGGTGGCAAGGGCGGCGTCGAACGCGTTGCCGCCCGCTTCCAGAATTTTCGCGCCTTCCTCGGCGGCACGGGGATGGACGCAGGCTACAATTCCGGGCATCCGTTGTGCTCCTTAATGTCTGGCATTCGTCGCATCAAGACTTTGCTCTGCGGGAATCTGCCCTTCGACCCTTCGTCAAGCTCAGGACAGGCAGGCTCAGGGCGAACGATTGTGTTTCGCATAGGCGACGAACGGTTGTGTTTTGCGTAGGCAGTGTTGTTCCCGTTCGTACTGAGCCTGTCGAAGTACGAACAGCACCTGCAACACTATGTGCTCAATGATACTTCTGAATTCAACAGCATAGAAGCTGATCCGTCAGCCCGTTATTGCAGTGCGAACAACCAGCATCCGTCCGTCATTCCGGCTTTCGCCGGAATCCATCTTCACTCGACTCCTGGACCCCCGGCCCCGTATCAAGTACGGGGTAAGCTATTCGCCGGAGTGACGAGCGAGCCGCCGCGCTCCCCAGGTCACGGGCTGCCGCATAGAGAACGAGCATCAGTCCACCCGGCCGCTTGCCGTACCGACGACGACCGGCGTACCGTCCTGGTTCTCGCACCACACATCGAGCGAGACTTGGACGCCCGATCCTGTTTCTGCTACGTCGGTCACCCGCGCCTTGGAAACAATGTCGTCACCGGCATCAATTATGCCAATAAACTTGGACGTAAGCTCGCCGTAGGTCAGCCACCGGTCGCCAAAGAGGTCGACCAGGAGTTCCGACAGGTAGCCGAGGCACATGGCTCCCGAGGCCGCTCTGGTGGGCAGTCCGCTCTGCTGGGCGGCGGCCAGATCGGTGTGCACGTTCTTGGCGGGCCAGCCGTCGAAGCGCGGCCAGCCACCGGAGAAAAGCCACGTGCGATACGACGTGACCTTTTTCTTGCGGCCCGTCACCGTGTGGCCCACGGGTGTACCGTGCGAAATTTGTTGCATCTTGGGTATTCCTACCTGTTACATAAGAAAACCAGCTGGCGACTGTATCCGGCCCTTCGACAGAGCCTGTACTGAGCCTGTCGAAGTGCTTAGGGCGAACGGATGAACAGGGAACTCAACTGTGCGGCCCACGGGTGTATCGTGCGTCAGAGGTAGCATCGTTGATTCCTTGATAGATTTCGTAGACGGTGTGTCTTTTCGTAGGCTGCATTCGGCCAGATCGTTGTCAAGTTATGCTTTGCAGCTCCAATCGTCATTCCCGCGAAAGCTCGCCCCGTACTTGATTCGGGGCGGGAATCCATCTTCGTTGGATCTTTGTACACCGTCCTTCGCTGGAGTGACTAGTGTCAGCACTTTATCGCTTCCTCTGTCCGCAAGCAGTATCCTTTTAAGTCACTCTAGATTCCTCGCATTCGCTCGGAATGACACTACGCCTGAAGGGCGTTTACTCGTGCACTCCAGGTACCATCTGTCTTCAGGTGTTACGCTGTTGCCGCTCGGATCGTGGAGGCAGCTCTGGTTGCCCAACTGACACGAATTGTGTCTTCCTTCAAATCACCCTTCTCCCATGTAAATGTTCGTCGAGACGCGGCGGAGCACCTGATTCCCTGTTTCGGTCGTAATCAGTGCTTCGACGACCTGGTATAGCCGACCGCGTTTCTCATAGGTGTCTATGATTTTCCACGAAACGGTGAGCGTGCTGCCGACGGGCGCGGGCTGGAGGAACGTCGCCTCTTCGTGCGTGTGTATGGCGGCAACTCCGGCGGACAGGGAGAACGAGGGGCTACGCGTCAGGTTGCTGAAGTTGAAGAGCAGGCCGGCGTGAATGATGGGGGCCGCATCGCTGTGGCCCTCCATGTAGCGTGGGTGAAAGTCCTCCATTGAATGCAGGAAATTCTCATTGAATTCTTCCGTCACTTGGAACGTGAACGGGGCCAGTTCTTCACCGGCCACAAGCATGTCGGTGCGTTTCGGATCCCCCACAGAGTTTTTTCCTTCCTCATCGAGTTAGCAGCTAGTCGTCTGGTGTTCCCCCATCGCGAGGTTCAGTGTCAATTATGACCGTTCGTCGATAAAGCGCTTGAATTTATAGCCGCCTGCGATTTCGCCGAAGCCGTCTGCCGGCAGAAACTCGATTTCGGGACTGATCTCCGTTTCGGCGCGGACGGTTGCCTCGATTTCTTGCCGCAGGCGCGATTGGTCTGCGGCAGCGCAGGCGGCGCGCACCCGCAGCACATCCGCCGCCAGCGGATCGTGCGGGTTCTCCCGGCTGATGACGACCTGGTATTCCCTCACTCCACGGCTGAGCAACCCGGAAAGCCCATCCAGTATCACCGCCGGATTGATTAGCGTGCCTTTTACCTTCGTCAGGCCGTCAACCCGATAGGGACTGCCCAGGAAGCGCGGCTCCCAGCGGCCGCAGTGGGGGCATTGCTCGTGTGTCAGCGCCACCACGTCTCCCGCCACGTAGCGCAGCAGCACCGTGCCCCGGCGGTTGAGGTGGGTGAGGAGCAACAAGCCCCGCGCGCCGTCGGGCACGGGCGCGTAGGTCTGCGGGTCAACCACCTCGAAGTAGAACTGTTCCGGGGCGGGCAGGTGGGTGCCGCCGTTTTCGCGGCACTCGGTGGACGGCCCCATCAGCTCAGTCATGCCGTAGCCGTTGTTTACTGTAACATGCGGGCTGCCCATGCGCGTGAGCCGTGTGCGCATGTCGTCGCGCATGGCCGTGGGGCAGGGCTCGCCCATTGCCATCACCAGGCGCACCGCGCTGAAGTCTTTGCCGAGGGCTTCCGCGCGCATGATGACACGCCGGACGTAGCTAGTAATGCCCCACAACACCGTGGCGCGCTGGCTTTCGATGAGATCGATGGCTTCGTCCATGCGTCTATGCACGGGAAAACCGGCGTAAGACCGGCCGGTGAGGCCGCTGAGCAGCTTGCTGCCGGCTGCCATCGGCCCCCACGTTGCGCTGAGAAAACCCTGATGGGGTACGGCGCTCAGGGGAAAGAGGTTCATCACGGTGTCGGCAGGCCCGATGCCCGCGATGCGCGTGGCGCGCGCCATGAGATCGATGCGCGCGTAGCGATCGTGCACGGTATCGTAGAAGGGCGTCGGCTCGCCGGAGGAACCCGCCGTATAGATGATGTCGGCAATCGTCCGCTCTTCCAAGCTCAGTCCGGTTGCTTGGGACGGATCCAGTCGAAACCGCTCCGGGTCGCTTATGTAGTCCTGCTTGGTCATGGGCGGCAGCTTGCGGATGTCATCCACCGTCCTGATGTCATCAGGAGTCAGCCCACGCTCACAAAAAACCTGCCGTGCGTAGGGGTGCGCCTGCGCCCACAGCGGCGCCATGCGCGCCAGGTACCGGTTCTGCTGTTCGCGCAACTGCCGTACGTACTCGCTGGTTTCTACCCCAGCGGACGGTTCTTGCGTCTGCCGACTATCGGTTGATGCGCTCATCTTTGCCGTGCTCAGCCGCCGTTCATCGTGCTCTGCAACCTACACCAGTGCTGTCACCATGGAGAAACGCGGAAGGGCTGTACAAGTCAATTGGTTGCCTATTCGGACTTACCGATTCTAGCGCGGCAGGAAGGGGGATTCAAGGAGTGGTCAATGTTGCAGTAGTGTATCGTGGGCCGCAACACCGCCCCTGGGGTCTAAAGATAGTGAATATCTAAGGACTGAGGAAGCAAGAGTGGGGTAAGTCAAGCCGGGAATGAGCTGAGCGTGGTGGTGTAAAATGGCATCAGTGTTCGTGGAACCCTAAAATGCGTTCGGATGGACACGGATGGGATGAGTCGAGCAAGCCTCCCTTTCAATTCAAGAGGCGGGGGACAAGCCCCAGCGCTACGGGATACCATGATCACCGGACCTTTAGTAGCAAGAGTGTATTGTCCGTAATCAAGATCATGCGCCTCGGCGGTGCGTTGCAACAAACGCAGGAGGAGATTTACTATGGCCGGCACGCAGATTCTGTCAGAAATGATTGCCGATCAGCGGGCGTGGACCGCGCAAACGATCGATACAGGCGAGTCGTGGCGCTATGCGTTGACACCGGAATGCTTTGTGGAGCTAGACGACTTTCTGGCCCAATGGCACCGCCAGTCTCAGCAAATTACGGGGACGCGCGTCGAGAGCGCGGACTTTCCGGCCTGTGCCGCGGTTCTGGAAGGTGCGCTCGATGCACTGGAAAGAGGGCGAGGTTTCGCCATCGTCGAGCGGCTATCGTTCGAGCGCTACACCCGTGACGAAGCGCAGATGGTCTACTGGGTGATCGGTCAGCTTCTCGGCGTGCCCTTTGCACAGGACGTGAAAGGTACGCTGCTCTATGACGTGCGCGATACCGGGCAGGACCCAACGAAAGGGGCGCGCTTCTCCGTGAGCAACGTGGAGAGCAGCTTCCACATGGACCACTGCTTCGGCGATCCGATCCCCGATATCCTGGGCTTGCTCAGTTTGCAGGGGGCGAAGTCCGGCGGCAGGAGCCAATTCCTGAGCGCGTATACGCTCCATAACGAACTGCTCACCCGGTACCCGCAGGAGGTAGCAACCCTCTATGAGCCCTTCTACTTCGACCGGCGGGGCCAGTTCAAAGAGGGCGAGAAGCCGGTCTTCGAAGCGCCGATCTTTCGCTGGGACGCGCAGGGCTTGCATATTCGGTACCTGTACTACTACATCCAAGTCGGTCAAGAGCGGATGGAAGAATCGTTCAGCCCGGCCCAGGCGCGGGCGCTGGAGGCGGTGGAAGACACGCTGCGCCGCCAGGACCTCCACGTGGAGCTGCTGCTCGAGCCGGGCCAGATGCTCTTCACCAGCAACCACTGGCTGCTGCACAACCGCACCTCTTTCGAGGATTTTCCGGAACCGGAAAAGCGGCGGCATTTGGTGCGCCTCTGGCTGAGTTACCGGAACGGCGAAACGGCGCATCATTAAAGCGGCGCGACCGACCCTGCGGCAGGTTCTCGCCACACTCTGGAGTCCCTGGCACGGTCACGGTCAATTGCGGTTAATTCCCTAGCCAGGTGAGAAAGGGTTCGGGCGAGGGTGATGACTTTTCCAAGGGCATACGGGTGTAGGGGCACGACATGTCGTGCCTCTACGGGTAAGGCCTCTCTAGCGAATGGACTACACCAACTTGAGGGTGGACCGCTGATCTCATCCTCATTGCTTAAGCCTTTACCGGACCATGCAAGATACGTCCACTAAAGGAGCAACAACATGGCGAGTAAGGAAGAATTGCGGGAGAGCGTGCGCCGGAGCTTCCCGGAGTTGGCCGACATTGCGGATGAAACGCTGCGGGAGCAGGTGGTTGAGGCGTGGGCGTTTGCCCTGTCTGAAACCGAGTTCACGTCCATCGAGCAAATCCGTGCGTCTGGCAATCCGACGACGCCTGCCATGAAGGTGGGCACCCAAGTGGAGCACCTGCGCGGCGTGGCGCGCATTGCGTTGGGGATGGCCGACGCCCTCGAGCAGGTGGTGGGGCCGGTGGGCATCGACCGCGACCTGTTGTGCGCCGCCGCGCTCTGCCACGATCTCGGCAAGCCGTTTGAGTTTAGTCCGGCCAATCAGGCCCGCTGGCGCGCTGATCCCGCGAAAGTGGGCTATCCCTCGGTGCGCCATCCGGCCTATGGGGTGCATGTGGCGCTTACGGTGGGTCTGCCGGAAGCCATTGTGCACACGGCCGGCGCGCACTCCGCCGAGGGCGAGAACGTGGAGCGCAGCCTGGAGAACACGATAGTGCATCTGGCAGACCATGCGTATTGGACTATCCTGAGACGCGCGGGAGCCCTGGAGGAAGAAGAGTAACAATCACATTTATGGGACGATAGCTCAACCCTCTGGAGGAAACAATCGTCCCCTCTCCCTGCGGCGAAATTTGCGAAGCCCTCGCCGAAGCGATAGAGTCCTCCCTCCATTGAGGAGATCATTGCGAAACTCCGTCATTCCTGCGAAAGCCGGAATCCAGAGAGAATGGTAAGTGTGCGGAAACTTGCCGCGAAGCCGTCTTCACCCCCATCCCGACCTTCACCCGTCAAAGGGGAAGAGGTTTCGCAAGGGTCTCGCAGGGCGTGGGAACCGGATAAGCAAGAAACCCCTCACCCCGGCCCTCTCACAAAAGGAGAGGGAGTAATAACGGCGCCTCTGGCGAAAGTTTCACAAGGATCTTCAGTGGGAGTGGGCAAGAGCCTGCCCGTTATTTGATACGGGCCGAGGGATATTCTCCCTCTCTTGCAAGGGCCACGGAGTAGGGGCACGACATGTTGTGCCCCTACTCATATTGTAAGTGTCACGAGATTCGCTGACAGATTTGATGGAAGTCGCACGGAGTTGACGGGCCTTGGCTTGCCCACAGGCAAGTCATTCCGAACGGAGCGCAGCGCAGCGAGGAATCTATAGTCTATGTAGAGAGCTGTCCAATAGGTCTAGCATTCTAGATTCCTCCCCGTGTCTCGCACGGGGCCGCTGCGCTCGGAATGACATAATCGGTCAACGCTGCCTGGTGGAAAGCGAATTCTGTCAACGAATTGTTCAACATTGTTAGGAATGACAGGAGACGGTAGCACGGCCTTGCAGAGAGGGGGGTTCTGTCAACGAATTACTCAACACCCACACCAATGACTTTCCCGAGGCATGTTTGGCAATATGACACTTAGCTCTTTGAGAGCAAGCAGAAAAAATCGGCTACTATGTCCATAAGGTGAACAGTCCAGAACAGAACTCGTCACAACAAAAGGGAAGGACAGAATCCAATGGCAACTTTGGCGCAAAGAACGCTACCCAACCGCCTGCTCCTCGGCCCGGGGCCGGCCAACGTGCATCCGCAGATCATGGAATCGCTCCAGCAGCCGGTGCTGGGGCACCTGGACCCGGTCTTTCAGGAGATCCTAGTGGAGACCGCCGGGCAGTTGCGAGGTCTCTTCGGCACAGAGAATGAACTCACGCTCGCCGTGACCGGCACCGGGTTCTCCGGCATGGAGTCGTGCCTGGCAAATCTCATCGAGCCGGGAGACACGATGCTCGTCGGCGTGAACGGCTTCTTCGGCACGCGCATGGCGGACTTCGCCAAACGCTTTGGAGCGGAGGTGGTGGAGGTCACGGCGACGTGGGGTGAGCCGATTGCCGCCGCCGACGTGGAAAACGCCCTGCAGGACAACCCGTCGATCAAGGTCGTCGGCATCGTGCATGGTGAAACGTCCACCGGCGTGCGCCAGCCGATTGAGGAGATTGCAGCCGCCGCGCATGCGCACGGCGCGTTGGTGCTCATGGATGCGGTGACCACGCTGGGCGGACTGCCGGTGATGGTCGATGCCTGGGGCGTGGACGCCGCTTATAGCGCCAGTCAGAAGTGCGTCGGTACCATATCGGGCCTGGCGCCGCTCACGTTCAGCGCGCGCGCCCGTGAGCGCCTGGCCGAGCGCGCTGCTGCGCTGCCGACCTGGTACCACGATGTCGAGGCCTTGCATCAATACTGGTCGGCGCAGGGTTTCTACCACCACACCTGCTCCAGCACGCTGGTCTACGGACTGAAAGCTGCGCTGGACCTGATGGACGAGGAAGGTATTGAGAACCGCTTTGCACGCCACCAACAATGCGGCGACGCGCTGAAGGCCGGTCTCGAGGCCATGGGTCTCTCGCTGGTCGCAGCGGCGGGGCACCGCCTGCCGATGCTGACGACGGTCAGAATTCCTGACGGCGCCGCCGACCTGGACGTGCGTAAAGCTCTCCTGGCCGATCACGGTATCGAAATCGCGGGCGGACTGGGGCCGTTGATGGGCCAGATCTGGCGCATCGGCCTGATGGGCTACGCGGCACGACCGGAGAACGTGCGCACGTTCCTGGATGCGTTTTCGCAAATCCTGACCGCCCAGGGCTGCACCGTGGATGCAGCCGCCGGCAAAGCCGCTGCTGAGGCGGTTTTCTCTTAGTAGGCGATACAGGTCAGGTCAGCTCCAACCAACGGTAGCACGAGGGCGTGTTCCTTGCTTGAGAAGAAGCAAGGAATCGTATCTGGAATCACGGGAGGATTCCCAAGTTACGCCTCTGATTCTCTGCTACATCTCCGTATACTTCGGATGGTGGTGTGACGTAACAGCGCAGTCGAAATCACCCTGGCGAGACTCGCGATCATTCAATTTTGCTCAGCGTCGAGGCTGGTTCTTACCAATCCTGGTAACTTGGCGATATCTAGCATGTCGTCAAGTTTCTTGGTAAGTTTGTACGTCACAGCTTGGCCTTCTGCCATTCGGACCAGTGTTCCCGCCCGGTTTTCAGCAACCGCGCCTTTGCGCCACATATTGAACACGACCTGATGGGGACAGATTCCTAGGCAGAGGAGGTAGTCATAGCCTCGATCCAAGCGAACATGATTGAATTGAAATGTACGGTTCGCTCCAAGTGATGCTGTTTTGACTTCGAATTGCAAAGTTCCAATGCGGAGATCGGTCTGGGATGTTCGACTTCCGTTTCCATCCGGGATATCGTTCAGTTCCAAGTAACGCCGAATAAACGTCTCACCTATTTCGCCTCTATTCGTATTGCCTAGCATTCGATAGCCTATAAGCGGAGAGTCTTGCCAGATGTCTTTTGGTGCGTGTTCTCGAATGATGGTGACCAACAAGCCCACGGCGTTCACTTGGGGGGCTCCCAAATCTTTCCAGTAGCACCTTGTTTCCAAAATACGAGGAAATAGGAATGATTCTTTCTCGCGTGGACTTGCCTGACAGTACGACTCACACCGGGTCGGTTGTTCCTTACTACGACGAACATATCTTCCGCGATGAAGCCTAGTCGAATGTACGACTGCATGATCTCCACATGAGTGAAGCGTTGACGATTGGAGCACACTTCATCTTGGCACTTGACGATAAAGACTCCTCGGTCTCGAAGAACTCTGTGAGCCTCTACACCGGCCTCTTCATACAGTGCCAATACTGCATCATGGTACTTCTTTGTAGTTCTATTGCCTGTTCCGTTATTTCGATAGTGCTTCTCGAACGCGCTTTGGCTGCGATGGGCAGTGCCGCCTGGGGAATGCATATACGGTGGGTCAAGAACTACGCAATCGATCTCACCGTCAGGATAGGGCAATACGCGGCAATCGACTCCATTCTGAATGTCAGTGCCGAGAACTTCATATTGGTTTTCAGGAATGTTGCGCCAAAATACGCCCTCGCCATACGTTACGTCTGCAATGACGCTCGACTTCGGTACGTATAGGGATAGAATCTGCGGGAAAATGTCCTCATTCCCCCCAACATGGGCGCTGAATACAAGCTCATTGGTTGGCAAACCGTTTTGCACCATGCGATGTGGCTTCTTGGTTCGTGTCCGCTCTTCAGATACATTTAGCACGGTAGTTGCGGTCATGCGTTGCTCCTTCCCCTGCATGCCATTGTATCGTTTCTTGGTAACGTTGCGACTACCGTCGGTGGTGGGCGCGAAGGCGCATCCTACACGGCGTCATAATTTGAGTAGATGTCGCAGTTCATACTGGTTTGGGAGGATGTTACACAATATTGTCTGTCGTGTCGAGCAGATTGGTTTTCTGTTTTAGATTGTCCGCAGTACGAGCTTGCTCTCAGCCACTTTAGGCGCGGTACTGTGTCCTCGGTTCGCTATGCGTTCACGCTCCTTCACCAGATTGTTAGCTGTGTTGCGGCGTCCGTGACTGTGAATCGGTCTAAGGCGCGGCGCCGGAGGCTTCCAGGCGCTGGCGGAGGATTTTTTCCGCCCGTTGGCGGATAGCGCGCACAGCTTGCGGGCTTACGCCCATGCGCGCGGCGATGTCCACCACACGACGGTCTTGCCAGTAGATCGCGTAGAGCACCGTCTTCTGCTTGGGCGTGAGCATCCGCAGGGCTTGATCGAGCTCGACGTGGACTGCCGGTTCCGCCGTGGGCGTGCCTGCGCGCAAGCGCTGCTCGGCGAGATAGGCCGTAATCTCATTGCTGAGCGACTGATTATGGGCGGGGTCCGGCGGCGCAGTACGCCGGGAGGTGCGGCCGAAGTTGTGTACGCGCCACTTGAGCATGGTGCACATGTAGGCTTCGAAGTTGCCGTTGCGCGTATAGTCATACTCGTAGAGCAGCTCCAGAAAGAGGCGCTGCACCTCTTGGCGGGCGTCTTCAGCCTCCGAAGGCCGGAAGCTCCGCCTGAGACGCCGTATCTGACGCTCCATTGGCAGGCGCAAGCGGTCCATGAGCAGCATCTGGGCGGTGGTGTTGCCCTGCTTTGCCGCCTGCACCGTGACGAGCAGTTCGTCAGGCGGCCGTGCGGGCACGGTTTCTTTCGTTAAAGGCATTGTTGCTGCCACTGCTCTTTCCTCTCCTTCGTTAGCTGGAACGGTATCTGGTATGTAACGTTGGGTCGTTTTTTACGTAGGGGCGCTTCGCGAAGCGCCCCTACGTAAAAAACGACCCAACAGTTCTCATGCGAATACGCGGATCACGCCGACCACCTTGCCGAGAATGGTGATGTTGTTGCCGGGGAGCGTGGGGTAATACGGGTTGGCGGGTACAAGGAATACCTGTCCGTCGTCGCGGCGGAGGTGCTTCAGCGTGGCGGTGCCGTCTTCGCGCAGCGCCGCCACCATCTCGCCGTTCTCCGCAGCGGGCTGGGGGCGAATGAGCACGTGGTCGCCGTTGCAGACGCAGGCATCCACCATGCTGTCGCCCTGCACGCGCAGCGCGTAGACGTCGGGATGACGCGCGAAGACGCTATCCACAGTGAGCCAGTCTTCCACTGCCTCCACCGCCTCCACGCCGGTACCGGCGGCAATCGTGCCGCGCACCGGTACGCGCGCTACTCCCAAGCCCTCCAACATCTGCACCTGAGGCGTAAGCTCGTAGGTGCCCCAGGCCGTGCGGCGCAGGTGCCCTTTGATTTCCAAGCGCTTCAGATGGTGGTGCGCCGCCGCCGGTGAGCGCGCGCCGATGCACCGGGCAATCTCTTCTAAGGTGGGCCAGCGTCCCTCTTGCTGTACGCGCGTGAGAAACGTCAGCACCTGCCGTTGCTTACTGGTAAGCAACTTACCCGTAAGTTTCTTACCAGTAGGTGTTTCTTTCATGTGCGCCTTCCTCTCCGTCGCTAGACGCTACTAAGCGGTAAATCTGCCACCGGACTTCTTGCGTGCAGGGTCTGTCGCCGTGCTTGCTGCCTAAGCAGAGAACCTGCTCGGGGGTAAACACCCGGTCGCTTGCCTTCTCCTCTTAGGGTGTTTGCGCAGGTACAATCGTGCGCCGTCATCCCGTTCGCTCCGTGATCGCCAAGACAGTTTCTGAGCTTGTCGAAGCATGAACGGTAGTGTGCGCGTGTACTGCGGTTCTCTCAGTGCCACATCCGTTCACCCTTCGACAGGCTCAGGGCGAACGGTAAAGGAACACCACCTGTGCTCAGCACATCCGTTCACCCTTCGACAGGCTCAGGGCGAACGGTAAAGGAACACCATTTGTGCTCAGCACATCCGTTCACCCTTCGACAAGCTCAGGGCGAACGGTAAAGGAACACCATTTGTGCTCAGCACATCCGTTCACCCTTCGACAGGCTCAGGGCGAACGGTAAAGGAACACCATCTATGCTCAGCACATCCGTTCACCCTTCGACAGGCTCAGGGCGAACGGTAAAGGAACACCACCTGTGCTCAGCACATCCGTTCACCCTTCGACAAGCTCAGGGCGAACGGTAAGATTGGCGCCGGCCAAGTCATCAAAAGGCCCCTCTTCGTCAGTGCCGATCCAGTCTGTTGGCGCAGCGATCCAGTCTGTTTGCACAGCCACGGCACCTGCTAAACCTCCCGTGTTCTCGTACTCTGCACCGCGTTTTTCCCAGTATAGTAAATATTTAGTAAAAATACAACCCCTTTTACCCCTTAATATTTATATTATTTTTGAATGTACCTTTATGCAGCCCCAAAACTATGGACGAGCACCACACAGTGCCATTGATGCCCTCCCTGTAACGCTTGGCAAAGGCCGCGCCATGCCGCGAGGCCCCCACGCTGTAACCCTACGGCGCGTCGGCCGATAAACAGGAGGAACGGCGGGAAAGGCACTGCACAGAACACTATTCCTTCCATGTACGAAGCGCATAGCCATGACGAAAAGGAAAACAACCCAGTGACCCGAAGCAAGAAGCAACCCAGAAGTCTCTACGCCGACCTCTTCGCCGAACATGAGCTGTCGGTGTTGGAGCGGACCGCCGATAATCCGCTGCTCCAGGACGAGATCGGACTGCTGCGCATGCTCATTCGCCGCATCGCAGCCCAGATGCTCAATGCCGAAGACGACGAGCGCGCACCGGCGGACAAGATCAAGGCGGTAAAGGATCTGACGGATATTCTTCTCAACGCCCTGAAAGCGCGCGCTCAACTTTCGCCCCGAGCCGAAGACAACCTGACCGAGGCGATGCGCCAGGTGATCGCCGAAATCGAAGCGCGGGAGCAGCAGGAAGAAAGCACTCAGGAAAAACACCATGCTGGATGAATCAAACACGCACACGCCGAGGAAGCACGACGCGCGCCACCAAGACTTGGCAGACCGCCTAGCGCAACACGGCTGCGCCTTCGGTCAGGTGACGCGCGAGTTGGCCGAGAACACGCGGGAGGACTACGCCCGGCTGGAAGCGAAGATCAACGTCATCCTGATCGGCATCTTCGCTTCGCCGTTTGCCGCCGCTTTCCTCAACGGCCTCCTGCGCATTGTGCCGGGGCAGTAGATGGGAAAGCGGGGCACAGAATCGCATGCGCCTCCGATGATCTGCCGGAATGAGTAGTAACGAGCATTAAATGAAAACGAACGTTGCAGACACGCAGAAGAGACACGCGGAGACCGGCGATTCTCACCTGTCGCCGGTCCCGCACGGGGAAGACGGGAATGAAATCGCCCGCACCTTCTTTCGCTATACCCTCAACGACATTGCGCACTTTTCGCGTGTGCTTGTGGGGCGTCCGCTGCGGTCCTACCAGTTGGCGGTCGCGCGGCCGGTGCTCGCGAGTGTGCGGCGGCGACAGGGGGCTATTTTCACCGTGGAAATGGCGCGGCAGATGGGCAAGAATGAGCTATCGGCGCATCTCGAAGCCTATCTCCTGTACCGCTACCAACGGCGTGGCGGCACAATTGTGAAGTGCGCGCCCACGCTCACGCCGCAGACCCTCATCTCCCGCCTGCGCCTCGAATCGCTGCTGGACCGTCCCTGGCTGGCGCCGTATTGGAAACGTGCCCAGGGCAGCATGGTGACCGTAGGCAACGCGCGTGTGATGTTCCTGTCGGCGCATGAGCAGTCCAACGTGGTCGGCGCTACCGCCGATTTGCTGCTGGAGGTAGACGAAGCCCAGGACGTGGATGAGGAAAAGTTCGCCAAAGAGTTTCTGCCGATGGCGGCGGCCCAGAACGCCACCATCGTGCTCTACGGTACGCCGTGGACGAAAGACACACTGCTGGCAAAGTACAAGGCGCTGAATCTCGCGCATGCGGAACGCACCGGCGAGCAGCGGCACTTCTCCTTTCCGTGGCAGGTAGGGGCGCAGGCAAACCCGCGCTACGGCGCGGCGGTGAAGGCGCAGATTCGCCAGCGCGGCGAGGATGACCTGGTCATCCGTACCCAGTACCGCTTGGAAGAGGTGGACGACGCCACCGGCTTCTTCACGCCGCCGTTGCAAGCGGCGTTGCAGGGCACACACGTCCGGCAGCAGCAACCCCGCTCGGACGCGCATTACGTCGCAGCAGTAGACGTGGCCGGCGAAGAGACCGCCACCGGTAACCGGGAAGCCGGTCGGTCGCGGCGCGATAGCACGGTGGTCTTGATCGGCGAGCGGGTCTGGCGGCACGACCCGGTGCTCGGCTTTGCCCTGCCCGCGGTCGCGATCGTAAACGCCTACCAGTGGACCGGTCTGCCCACCACCGAGCAATACGCGCGCCTCGTGCGCCTCTTGGGCGAGGAGTGGCGAGTCCAAAGAGCAAGCATAGACGCCACCGGCATGGGCGACGGGCTCGCGCGCTTCTTGAGCGCGCGGTTGGGCCACGACCGCATCGAACCATTTACATTCACGGCGCAATCGAAGAGCGCGCTGGGCTACGACGTGCGCGCCTTGGTCGGCGGCGGACGCCTGCAACTGTGGGCGGACGACGGTTCGCCGGAGTACCGGGAGTGCTGGCGGCAGGTGCGGCGGTGCCAACTGGCATTGCATCCGGGCAATCGGATCGCCTTCCATGTGCCCGCCAGTCAGGGACACGATGATTATGTGATGGCCCTGGCCCTGCTCACGCGCACCGTGGAGGACGGCGCGCCGCCTGCTGTTTCGGTCGCGCTTCCGCCGCAGGAATTGCAAACGGAGGGGTATTAACAGGGTGCATTACATTCTTCCGACCACTACGGACTCATTTCCGTCACTACATTGCACCAGACACAATCCCTGGACTCCGGCCTTCGCCGGAGTCCAGGGATTGTGGGGCGGAAGGATTGTAACGCGGGTACTTGTCGCCCGGTCGGTGCGGAGACGCAGGTTACAAACCTGCGCTACCGAGGATAGGGAAGTCAGTTCGTGGTGAGAAAGAGGGCTAGTCCGTACGTGGTGAGCTTGTCGAAAGTGGGGGTACTTGTCGCCCGCTCGGGGCGGAGACGCAGGCTACAAACCTGCGCTACCGAGGATAGGGAAGTCAGTTCGTGGTGAGAAAGAAGGCTAGTCCGTTCGCGGTGAGCTTGTCGAAAGTGGGGGTACTTGTCGCCCGGTCGGTGCGGAGACGCAGGTTACAAACCTGCGCTACCGAGGATAGGGAAGTCAGTTCGTGGTGAGAAAGAAGGCTAGCCCGTACGTGGTGAGCTTGTCGAAAGTGGGGGTACTTGTCGCCCGGTCGGTGCGGAGACGCAGGATACAAACCTGCGCTACCGAGGATAGGGGAGTCCGTACGTGGTGAGAAAGAAGGCTAGTCCGTACGTAGTGAGCACTTCGGCAGGCTCAGCACAGGCCTGTCGAACCATGAACGGATGCCCTTCGGCCCTTCGACAAGCTCAGGACAGGCAAACTCAGGGCGAACGGTGATACAGAAACTAGCAAAGAGGACTGATGAATCGTAGCGCGGGGGCTTGTGCCCTGCTTGGTGGAGAGGTCGGGAGTGGAATGCCGGAGTGCTTTCTCGGCCTGTGAATGCTTCAGAGTCGGTGTCGCTCGAGCACAGAGAAGATGGATTCCCGCGCAAGCGGGAATGACGGACTAGGAGACGCAGGTTACAAATCTGCGCTACTGGAAGAAGCCCGCCGGTTATGCACGCAGCTAACCGAAAAACAACGAATTGCGACGTAGCGCAGGGGCTTGTCCCCCGCTTGGATAGGGGCAATGACGGAGTTTCTTGGGTTGGTTTTACGTGTCGTGTTCGTATCGGTGCCAGCTTTCAATACTCGCGGAGAAGATGGATTCCGGCTTCCGCCGGAATGACGGTGTAAAGGATGGATCGTAGCGCAGGGGCTTGTCCCCCGGTTGGGTGGGAGGCAAAGAGCAGGAAGCCTGTATTTGTTTCCCAGCCAGTGCACAATTCTGGCCGATTTCACTAGAGCACGGAGAAGATGGATTCCGGCGGAAGCCGTAATGACGGGCTAGGAGCGCAGGTTACAAACCTGCGCTACCGGAGCAGGTCTGCCTGTTTACTTGCAGCACACAGAAAGAGGACCAGATGGCAATACAGACTAGTGAGTGGTGGCAACGCCTGGGCGAGCGCCTCTTTGGCGATCTCATCCAGACGCGCGTGCAGGAGGCGGTGGCGGCTGAAGACATCGGCTACCGCCAGGTGACCGGGGCCTCGGAGACGCGGGACAACCCGCTCTGGGACCACCAGCGACTGCTGCGGGAGGTCTACGAAGCCTACGTCACCAACCCATTGGCGTATGCCGTGATCGACATTCAGGCCAATTTCGTGCTGGGCGGCGGCGTGCGCATCGCGTGTGCGAGTGCGGCGGTGCAGGAGGTGGTGGATGCCTTCTGGCGGCACCCGGACAACACCATGGACACGCGCATCTATAGTCTCTACACCGAGCTTTCCCTCTACGGCGAGCAGTTCGTGCGGGTCTTCACCGATCCGCTTACGGGCGAAATCAGGCTGCGACAGCTTGATCCGCTGCTCATCGACCGCATCGAGACCGCGGCAGAAGACATCGAGCAGGTGCACCGGTACCGCGTGCGGGGAGTCGGCAATGACCCGGGCTACTGGGTAGCGGCAGCGGAAATGGAGCACTTTACCATCAATCGAGTGTCAAACGCGTTGCGCGGGCGCAGCGACCTGGCGCCGCTGCTGCCGTGGCTCAAACGATATCGCGATTGGCTGGTAGACCGTGCGCGGATTAACCGCCTCAAAGGCAGCTTCATCTACGACGTGACCGTGCGGGGTGCGACGCGGAACGACCTGCTGGCCAAGATGGCGGCCTACGCCCAGCCGCCTGCGCCCGGCACCGTGGTTTTCCATAACGAAGCGGAGAACTGGCAGCCGGTGCAGCCCTCCATTGGCGCTGATGACGTCGCCGCAGACGGTCGCGCGCTCAAGCTGATGATCGCGGCGGGCGCAGGCTTGCCGGAGCACTACCTCGCCGAAGGCGGGCACGTCAATCGGGCGACGGCGGCCGAGATGGGCCTGCCGACGCTGCGGCGCTTCCAACGCCGCCAGGAACTCTTCGGCCGCTACCTGCGTCGTCTTGTGGCGCGAGCGATTCAGGGGAAACAAGACGCCGGCGCGCTGGAGGCGAATGTTGATACGGCCTTTCGCGTGGTCTTTCAGGAACTCCAGCCGGACGTTGCCAACGTGGCGGGTCCGCACGCCGAGTCGTTCGCGCGGTCGCTGCAACTCGCCCAAACAGAGGGCTGGCTGGAGGCAGAGGACGCCGCGCGTCTCTTCCGCCGCTTTTTGGCTGAAGAGGAGTAAAGGGATGCGTGAACGGCCGTATGCAGACCACTTGCGAAGGAAGAGAGTGACAGCTAGCTCCGTGGTCGTCTCTCCGGCGAAAGCCGGAGTCCAGGTGGCGCAGCGAAGATGGATTCCCGTTTTCACGGGAATGACGGCTATGGGGCCTCACAGTTTCCATGGAAATGGTGGAGACGGTGCCGTAACCTGCTTCAATGTGGCTACTTCCCAGTCTGCCGCCAATGGGCTTCTGTGCTCCCAGTTCGAAGGTCCCTGCGAGACGCTGCCAAACCGGTTTTGTGCGGCACGTTTTACAAGAGGCACCCTCACCCCGGCCCGCTCCCTCGAGGGAGCGGGAGTTCCCGATCGGATCCAGAGGAGCCGCAAAGATTCGGTGTGGGTTGGTGTCACGCGGGAACCGGAAGCGAAAGAGACGAGACGGCGGCGCTGCCGGTGCCAGTCACTCCGGGTCGTAGTCCAGCATCTCGCTCAGTTGTTCTTTGGTCATACCCGCCGCGCGGAGCAGAACCAGGACGACTTCAGGCTTGAGGGCCTCGGATTGGGAAAGGGGCGCGCCGGTGGCTTGGCCCACACGCGGATGAATAGTTGCCGTCTCCGCGACTGCGACTATCGGCACGGGCTCGCCTTCGGCGAGATCGGCGACGATCCAGGTTGGGAGCAGCCGGCGGAGTTGCGCCAGGGCCTCTTCCACCGTCTCTCCGTGCGCCACACGGTCGTGGAGGGGTATCGCAACCGCACAAGCTCGTCGCTCGCCGTGCCAGGTAACGGCCGTCAGGCGGTACGTCACATCGGCCATGTCAACGGCGACGTTGTGCAAGGCGAGGGTGTCGGCGGGCGGGTCTTCCTGCGCCAAGTGCATCTCCGCCGTCATCGTGAGGTCGGCAATCACGGCGTCAACGGTTTCCCCTTGTACGACGCAGCCGGGGAGAGTCGGCAGGTCCGCCCAGTAGCCGCCGGCTTGAGAAGGCGCGACGACGACGGTGAGCGACGCAGTGGGGGAAGGGGGTCTGTGTAGGTTCATGCTAGCTATTGTACCAATGTCCACGCACGGGCATGAGACGTCGGCGCATGCGGGAGGGCACTTTCACTGTTTGGAGAGAGGATTCCACAGAGCCGTCTATCCGGTTGTGCCACGTGCAGGCGGGTGGACGCAGGTTGCAAACCTGCGCTACCGGGTCGTAGCCGCAAGATGAAGGATATCGCAATACATCGAAGGGAGGATGACGCATTGAAACCCGAACACCTCGCGCTGCTCGTACCGTTACAGGAGGCGCAGCTCGACGCGCCGCAACGCGACGTAGCCGTAACCGTGCTCCGGCAAGGCATGTCGCGGAACGGCCGCTACTTCACGCCCCAAGCGCTGCAGGACGTGGCGCAGCAGATCGACGGCCTCAAAGCCTTTGCCGACCATCCGTCGCCCGCCGGCGACAGCATCCACAAGCCACGGAGCGTCCGCGACGTGGTGGGGTTCTATCGCGAACCCCGGCTGGAGGGCGACCGCGTGCGGGCCACCCTCCACATCTTTGGCAGCGCCGACTGGCTCTGGAGTTTGGTGCAGGAAGCTGTGGAAATGGGACGCCCCGACGTGTTGGGTCTCTCGATAGACTCTCTGGCGTCGGTGCGCACCCAGCAGCAGAACGGCAAGAGCACGCAAGTAGTGGAACGCATCCCGGTGTTGCGCTCCTGCGATGTGGTCACGCGGGCCGCGGCCGGCGGCGCGTTCGAGCGCGTCTTGGCAGCGCAAGAGATTTTCAGCACATCCAAGGAGAACGCTATGCAAGGAGACCAACGTACCGACACAGCAAACGTCAAGCCCCATGCCGGGGCGGAGTCAACAGATTCACCACATACCGAGGAGGTACTCATGGAAGATACTGCCACGATGACAGTTGATGCGCGTCTCGCCGAGGCAGAAGGGAAACTCGCCTGCATGACCGCACTCCACGAGCGGCTCGATACCGTGGCTCTGCCCGCCGCGATCAAGGGCAAGCTGCGCCGCCGCTTTGAAGGGCAGACCTTTACCACTGCCGTTTTGGAACAGGCCGTTCAGGAAGAGGTAGAGACCGTGCGCGCGCTCACGGTCTCTGCGCACGCCGTGCGGGGCGTGGGCGCGGAGAAGGCGCGCATCAGCATGGGCGGCGCCGGAGCAAGCCGGGGTTTAGCCGCGGCCGAGGCCGGCTTGGCGCGACTCTTGGGCGTGCGGGACGTTGCCTCCGAAGAGCCTATTCCTGCGTGGTCTAGCATTCGAGAGGCATACGTGCAGATCACGGGCGATACCGAAATCCGGGGCGCCCTGAATCCGGAGCTCTCGGTAGTGCGCGAGGCAAACGAGGTCACCACGAGCGTGCTCAACCACGCCCTCGCCAACGCCATTACGAAGCGTCTCGTCCAGGACTACGGCGCGCAGCCCCAGGACTGGAAGAAATTCTGCGCGATCCGCTCGATTCGCGATTACAAGCCCCAGTACCGCGTGCTGCTGCATGATTTCGCCGCGCTCGGCACAGTCAATGAGAATGCCGCGTACACGAACCTTGCGTGGGACGACACGCGAGAGACCTACACGCCCGCCAAGCGCGGCAACCTGGTGGTGGTCACCCGCGAGGCGATACTCAACGACGACCTGGAAGCTATCCGGCGCATTCCTACCAAGCTCGCGATCGCGGCGGCCACGACCATCAATGAGTTCGTGTACGGCCTCTTTACAAGCAATCCTGCGCTCGCCGACAACACGAAGGTCTTCGACGACGGCACCCAGACCGCGCACAAGAATCGCGGCACCGCGGCGCTTGCGGCCACGGCGCTGCAGTCTGCGATTACGTGGATGATGAAGCAGACCAATAGCGCGGATAAGCGCCTGGGCATCAAGCCCCAGTATCTCTTGCTGCCGCCGGATCTGTACTGGACGGCCGTGACGATTCTCAACAGCACACTGCTGCCCGGCAGCCAGAACAACGACGCCAATCCGCTGCAAGGCATGCTGGAACCGATCGTGGTGCCGCAGTTCAGCGATGCCAAGGACTACTACCTGATGGCGGACCCGGCGCAGATCGAGAGCCTGGAGGTGGGTTTCATCAACGGCCAAGAAACCCCGGAACTGCTGGTGCAAGACAACCCAACCGCCGGATCGGTCTTCACCAACGACGCGATCAGCTACAAGGTGCGCTGGGAGTTTGGCGGCGGCTGGCTGGACTACCGCGGCGCTTACTGGGCTGAAGTAGCGTAATTCCTGTGTTTGCTGGGGGCAATGGGGTGCTTGATGCATCGCTGCGGGGTAGGGGCACGACATGTCGTGCCCCTACACGCCTCCGCCCTGAAAGAGGGGGATCACGTTCCCCGTTTGACATTAATGTGCAACAAAGCCTTGGCGCGGCCTGAGTTCGCCGCGCCACGGGAGCCTTCTAGTAATGAGCTTCAATTGAGCGCGGCATCTCGTTGCGCCGGACATCATCATAGCAATTGACACTTGAGGATTACCTATGACACTGAGTGAATTTCGCAGCTCGTTGCGCAACGAGTTGTTCGATCCGGCGGACGCCGAACCGCGTTTTAGCGACGCGGCCCTCGATCACGCCATTGACCGCGCCCTGACCGAGCTATCGCGGGCTTTGCCCTGGTCGCGCGACGCCACCTTGAGCACCAGTGCGGATTCGCGGCTGGTGGACCTGAGCAGCCTCGCGGAGGTGTGGAGCGTGGAGGAGGTGGAGTGGCCCACGGGTTGCTATCCTCCGAAGCTCTGCACCTTCATGGTGCTGCCTACGAGCGAGGGCGCGCCGGGCTTCGTCTTTCTCCTCGTGTCGGAAGCGCCCAGCGCCGCCGATGCGGTGCGCGTGCGTTGGGGCACCAAGCACGTCGCCAGCGATAAGCTCTGGACGCTGCCGGCCCCCTATACCGGTCTGCTGACTACGGGAGCATACGCCCATGCGTGCCTGTCCTACGCGACCCCCAAGTCCGATAACTTTCGCTATCAGGACGGCCAGCAAGGGGCTGGCGTGGATACGAGCATGGTGAGTGGAGCGTGGTGGGAGAAGGGCAGCACGGCGCGTGAATCGTTTGAGAACGAGATTGACGTGCTGCGGCAGGAACGGGCGCAGCAGACGCGGGGGAGCGTGGCGTGGACGGTAGAGGGCGCGGACATGGCGCGATGACTGCGAAAGCCGTTGCGAATGACCGTCCCGGCAAGCCCTGCATTCGCGCTAGACCGTAGCACGGGGGCTTGTCCCCGGCCTGGGGAAGTGGGCAGGTTGCGCAGAGAAGATGGATTCCCGCTTTCGCGGGAATGACGGATCTCAGCCTGTAGGGCGGGGGCTTGTCCCCTGCCTGGAGAAGTGCGCGGGTTGCGCCAGGAAGATGGATTCCCGCCCCGTATCAGGTACGGGGCAAGCTTTCCGCGGGAATGACGGATTGGGTCGCGCTTGTTTGCATAGTTTTGTAGGCCGGAACCGCGAATGGGCAAGGCTCTGGGTCAACGTTGAAACAGGTGCCAGCCGAACACGCGATTTCCTGAACTAACTTTGATGCCGCCTCCAAGGCCGCAGCGGAACAACAGAAAGCAACGTGCACTGAATGAACGGAGAATAGCAATGCTCGATAGCAAGCAGGCCGCGCAGGTGCTGGCAAACCGTGAGCAGATCCGCCACGGGCGGCTGCGCACGGTCACCCTGATCCGGAATGACGGCGGCGCCACCGCGTACGCGGCAGCGCAGTGTACGTGGAAGGAGGAACGAAACGAATCCTCCGGCGCGGCAAATCCTGACAATCGCAGGCGCAGTCATGGGCCGGACGCCACGGCGGAGTTCGCGCCGGACGTAGATCTATCCGGCATCGTTGCGATCGCCGACACGCCGGACAGCGCACAGGTCGCGAGCGCCCGCACGTATCGCGTGCAGGAACATCTCAAATTGGGGTTGACCGGCACGCCCAACCGCATTGTCGTCAAACTCGTAGAGATAAGGTAAATAACCCATGCCAACCGTCGGTGAGGATTGCTCGGTGATTCTGGACGGACACGGCTATTTCGTTAAGCCCGGATCCTATCGCGCAGAGATTCCAAAAGTTCTGGCCGCGACGCCGGGGCAGCCGCCGGTCCTGCGGCAGTTGACCTGGGTGCAGGGAAGCAGGTCTGGCACTTCACTGTGCTCGCATACGCCAACCACCTCAACCGCAACGGCACAATTAATCCTACTGCTGCCACTACCTTCCGTACACGCCTGCGAGCATCCTACGCCAAGGCCGAGGCCCTGCCCTTTACGGACCGGTTGGGCACAGAGCACAGCGTACACCCGTTGAGTCTGGAAGAACGCGTGTCGGAAGCTGCGGGATTCTGGGAGCAGCCGGAGTGGGAGATAGCGGTGTCGCTGGTCGAGGCGTGAAGGGCGTGGGCCGGTAGCGGCAGCGCAAACGGGTCGTCATGGCGAGGGTAAATGGGTGTTTGTGTGGTGTGCCTGCCCTTCGTGCTGAGCGTGTCGAAGCACGAATTGCCCTTCGTGATTAGCCTTACGTGTCTTGATCGGGTTCAAGGTCCGCACCGTGAAGTGCCCTGCGACAAGCTCGGGGCGAACGGATAGAAGGTGCGCACCATGAATTGCCCTTCGACAGGCTCAGGGCAAACGGAAAGAAGGTCCTAACGGCATCCTTGTGAGATTTCCGATCGGAATTAGTAGACTTTGGCTTGAAGCCTTTGCGAGGCAGCGGATCTTGTCATTCCTATAGGTGTCAGGTAATTCGTTGACAGATTTTCAATAAAGAGAAGACAAGCGAAGCGTCGTGCATGCCTTGTACACATGTCATTCCGAACGGAGCGCAGCGCAGAGAGGAATCTAGAGTGCTGAGCCTATTGGACTAGGTGCGACATGGACTCCAGATTTCTCCCCGTGTTTCGCACGGGGCCGCTGCCCGCTCGGAATGACATAACCGGTCAACGCTGGCTGGTGGAAAGCGAATTCTGTCAACGAATTACTCAATATTTACAATTCCGAGCGCAGCGGCGAACTAGAGTTCGAGGAATCTAGAAAGCTCCCGACTCTGGATACTTCGTCGCGGAGTTTATCCTGAGCCTGCCGAAGGGCTTCTCAGAATGACAGTTTGAGGATATGGCTTAGGCCTGGGTACGGCCACGTGTCTTGCATGTAACCCATCTAAGCCAAAAGCTACTAATTCCGTTTCCGATTGCATCCTTTTGAAGGTCTTCGAGAAAACCGACATGAGAGGGGAGTATTGACCATATGGCAACCATAGGGGTGGACTGCAACGTGACGTTGACCAACGCCAACGTGAACGGCGGCGTGCCGGTGGGATTCTTCGTAAAGCCCGGCACATTCACCATGACCCAACCGCGTCTCGCGCAGGCGCGTCGGACAGCGGCAGGCTCAATTTCGTACGTCGAGAGTGGTTTAGGGAAGCGAGAATTCGGTTTCGTCGTCATGTGCCGCAGCAACGTGCGTAATCTCGACGGCACGACGAACGCCACCAAGGCGCGGCAGTGGCACGACTGGCTCTGGGAATTCTATCAACGGTTGAACGAGGACCATGCGTTCGTCGATCCCTTGGAAGATAGCTATACGGTGCGTTTCGCCGCCTGCGAGGATCGGGTGATTCCCTATGGCAAAGAACAGCTTTGGCTGCTGGAGTGGGAAACGCACGTAGTGATGCGGGAGGTCTAGCCATGGCACGCACGTTATCCGACACCCTGGCCGCAGCCGTAAACGCACCGGCACGGCAACCGGCAATGCAGTTTACATTGCGCGATGGTGAGCACCACTACGAACTCTATAGAACCGACCCGCGCTCCGCTGCCGCCAGCGCCTGTTTCGTAGACACCGCCGGCGCGCTCTGGCGCGTGGACGTTTCGCCGGAGCGGGGCGTGCGTTCAGCCACCGTTTCGTATCAGCGCATTACCGACCCCAGCCAGGCAAGCCAATGGACCGCTTGGACAGCCCTGCAAACCCGTGTCACCGGTGCTGCGGGCGTGGCGGCGGGTGTGTTGCCAAATGGCGACGTGATGGCGGTCTATGTCACGTTCACCACAGTCTATCGCCGGACGAGCTCCGACGGCGGAGCCACGTGGGGAAGCCCGGAGACTCTTTGGAATGCCCGCCAGATCGTGCGCGCGCTCTGCTACGGCGGCAACGGCAGCATCTTCTTGGCGGTAGATACGTCCGGCGGCGGCGTGACCGTCTTCCGGCTCTATGAGTCCGGTCAAAGCTGGCAGGCGGATGAGTGGACCCACGGCGCTTACTCGGCATGCGGTGGCATTGGCGGCGCGTGGGACGGAACGGCGTGGCATCTTGCCCTATCGCTATGGGGCGGCGTGCCGGGCACGACCGGTACCTCTATCATGAGCTGCCGCACCGACGGCACGACATGGGAACCGCTCACGCCCGTCGCGCGCGTGGATGACAGCACGGCGCAGCGAGACCTGCTCAATCCCACGGTAGAACGGTGGGAGCAGGCGTTCCGCGTTGCATACCTGGAACGGGACTACGGTGTGGTCTCCGGTCTCAACTTCGGGCGCTGGCGCTACTGTACGGCGCACACCTGGGGCACCTTTGCCGAGGGGACGCCGGTGGAGGATGAGTCGTATGCTGGATTCTGGTGGCTGCGGCAGGATGCCCGCCACTATTGGCTGATCAACCAGGAGACCGCTCATTGCTACGGCGGTTACACAGCTACTAACCCCGATCAGTTCCAAGACGTTTCCAGCCGCGTGCTGGAATTCCAGTGGGAAGAGCAAACCAACGAGACGAGCACAGCACGCCTGCTCCTGGACAACGCGGACGACGCGCTCAATGGCTGGCTTGGCAAGACATTGCGGGCGGGCGCGACCCTTGACGTGCGCGCCGGATATGTAACAGAAAGTGGTATCGAAACGGTGCCAATGGCTGAGCTCGTTGTGCAGGGCATTACGCTCTTACCGAATCGCTCGGTGCGTGTCGAGGCCGCCGACGTGAGCGTACAGGCACGCCGCCGCGTCTCGCAGACGTGGTCGTACAATGGGTATTCCGTGCGCGCGTTGCTTGCCGAGGCGTGGTACCGCGCGGGATCGCTGCGCATGACCGACGACGGCGATAGCCGCTTTGACCGCGTCTTGCCCGCTTTTGCCCTGCATGCCGGTCAACCGTGGCAAACAATGATAGATCGCCTGGTGGCGCTCAATGCGCTCCGGTGGCGGGTGGAAGCGGACGGTACGGTGCATTATCAGTTTCCACAGATTGATGAGACGACGTGGACGTACACCGGCCAGGAATTCGCCGGCGCATGGCAGCAGCGCAACGGCATCAATCACGTGTTGGTGCAGGGCAAGGGTGTATTGGGCGAGGCCTGGGATTGGGATGCAGTGCGCACGCACGGCAGCGAACAAACAGTCCTTGTCACCGACACCCAATTGACGCAGGCCGCAGACTGCCAGGGCCGCGCAGAAGCGGTGCTGGCGGGCGTCCGCCGCGATAGCAACGCGTATGCCGTAGACGTGCCCTACAATCCTACGCTCCAAATCGGCGACATGGTTGACTTTCAAACGCCGGGGTTTGCCCACGGCAAGCTGCGCATTACGCGGATCAGCCACCGCTTCACACCCCACGACGCGGACTACACAATGGTTCTGCAGTGTGGGGATTTGGAGCAATCTTAGACGTGGCTGGACACGAGCGAAACGCGGCGGGATCAATGGACCTAGAATTGAAGCATGCGCCGGGCAGCGGTCCTTGCCATTCCTGTAAGGGTCAGGTATTTCGTTGACAGTTTTTAGAGAAAGACAAGGGAAACGGAGCGCCGTGCATACCTTGTACACATGTCATTCCGAACGGAGCGCAGCGCAGTGAGGAATCTAGAATGCTGAGCCAATTGGACTAGGTGCGGCATTGACCTCAGATTCCTCGCTGCGCTCGGAATGGCATAACCGGTCAACATTGCCTAGTGGAAAGGGAATTCTGTCAACGAGTCATGCAAGACTCACAAGAGTGGCAGATTGAAGCGCCGGCTTAGGCCTGAGTACGACCACATGTCTTGCATATGACCAATCTAAAGGCAAAACTACCAGCCAAGGAAACGCGAGGACTATCCCCCACTAAACTGCACGATAATTCCATTCAGAGCTAACGCACAGTTGTTGCATGGCAGGAACTGACTCTAACCAAAGGAAAGAGAATCATGCTACAAAGACAGGACAGCATTGGTATCGCGCCTGGAGCGGCCCTTAGCGGCATCATCAGGGCATTCGACGCCTCGAATTGGCAAGCGGACGTGCAGATTACCGGCTCGTTCCCCACCTTCCTCACCGGCATTGCCGTAAATCGCGGCCTCAACGCCACTGCTATCACGGTGAGCAAACGCTGCATCGTCGTTTTCAACGATTTGCAGAACCCCCACGACGCCGTGCTCGTCGCAGTATATGAGTAGGCGGTGTGCGTCGTCTAAGACCTGAGGTCCTGATTGGAAGACTGGTGTAGTTGTGCCTTTGCAGGCTCGCGCCGAGCTACAAACAGAGCGAGAGTCCAACCACTTGTGCGTAGATTACCCGTGCACGCGGAATTGGATTCCGACGGTGCAGGCACGGCTGATCGGCCCTGTAACCTCATGACCAAGGTCAATCAGACCGGCCTTGAAGTGGATACCATGCTCGACAGAAAGTCGGCTAATGCTCATTTGGCGCAGTCGGCATGTCGCTGAGGCACTTGAGGTCAATCGCTACCTCTGCTTGCCGCCGTTGCAGCCGCGCCGTGCAGCAGGTCGCGCTCGATCAGCATCTCGGCAATACGCACCGCATTTGTAGCCGCGCCGCAGCGCAAGTTATCGGCCACCACCCACAGGGCGATGCCGTTCTCGTGGGAGACGTCGTTGCGGATGCGGCCGATCAGCACGTCGTCCGTGCCGGCCGCGTCGGTGGCAACCGGGTAGAGTCCCTGGCTGGGATCATCCACCACGCGCACGTCCGGCGCGCCTGCGAGCACCTCGCGGACAGCGTCGGCGGTTATGGGTCGGGTGAGCTCCATATGCACGGCCTCGGAGTGGCCGACGGCCACGGGAACCCGCACCGCAGTGCACGTAATCATCATCTCCGGCGCGTGCATGATCTTGCGAGTCTCGTGGATGACTTTCCATTCCTCTTTGGTGTACCCATCTTCGAGGAACGAATCGACTTCCGGCAGCACATTGCCCAGAATCTCGTGACGGAAGATTTGCCGGGGCAGCTCTGCTCCCGTGCCGGCAGCCTTGGCCTTGATCTGGTCGTCCAACTCCACCATGGCGTCGCGGCCCCAGCCGGATACCGCTTGGTAGGTATCAACCACCATGCGGCAGATGGGATTGACCTGATGAATGGGATTGATCGCCAGCACGAGCTGTATCGTTGAGCAATTCGGCCCGGCGATGATGCCATTGTGCTGAAGCAAATCGTCGTCGTTTACGCCCGCGATGACCAAAGGCACGTCAGGATCCATGCGAAATGCCGCAGAGTCATCCACAACCGTGGCGCCCGCGCGGGCGGCGATTGGCGAAAAGTGGCGGTTGGCGCCGGTGGCGGCGGAGGCAAAGAGAATGTCCAAGCCCTCGAACGAATCCTCCGTCGTCTCCTCAACGGTATACGTTTGGCCGCCAAACGGTATTTTCTTTCCATGGGAGTTTGCCGAAGCGAAGAGGCGCAGGACCTTCAATGGGAATGCCCGCTCTACA
This sequence comes from Chloroflexota bacterium, assembly GCA_965216245.1. Lineage (GTDB taxonomy): Bacteria > Chloroflexota > UBA11872 > VXOZ01 > VXOZ01 > VXOZ01. The sequence goes on along the minus strand of OZ244145.1, from coordinate 1,389,368 downwards.
AGGATTTCGAGAAGGAGACGCCCCACCATGCCGGTGGCGCCGAGAACACCTACGTTGTAACCGCCGCTATTTGCCATACCTTTGTCCTACGTCTTACTAGCCGTTGCTCGTGACTGCTCAATTAGAGAGTACTCTCACCATCATACCAAGACCATTAGCTTACGGGCCATCAAGCGCGGTAATGGAGGGCAGTATTGCAGTTTTGAAACGCTGCGTTGGGCGTGGGAGCACTTTGCCGGCCGGAGCAACTGCCATGTGTCCGATACCGCTACCTGTTGCGGCAAACGAAGTGCAGAACAAGTGGCAGGGGCGCGATGCTAGTCACGCTTCGGGGGGAGCAGGTCCTCCACCGGAATAGCGCAATCGGGGAAACGAGTGGGAGTAACAGTGTCTTGTACGGAAGTAATCTGGTGCTGGCGATAGTATGGCGTACCTACGGCCGGACTGGTTGGCTCTCGATACACCTCTATCTTGTCTTCTTGCAAGTTTACCAGCCAGAATTCGGAAATTCCTGAAGCCGCATAAAGAGGAACTTTGACGCGCCGGTCATAATCCAAACTTGAATCAGCAATTTCAATTACAAGGAGCACGTCTTCCGGGAGCGGATGATGGGTGGCATAATCATCTTCCCGCCACTGGGCCACAACAAGATCGGGTTCCGGTTCTGAGTTGCTGCCTGGCAGAGTGATAGGGTCCTGCGCTCTCACACAAGCACGATCACTTAAGGCGGCATTGAAGATGCGTAAGCCGCGCGTAAGACAGGCAGCGTGGCGCAGACCTTTAGGACTCATTTGATGCAGGACTCCTTGGATAAGCTCCACGCGCTCATCTTCATGGAAGAATCCATGTTCAATCAGCCAGTGGTAGTCTTCAAGACTAAAGGGACGTAATGCGATTTGTCCGACGGGCGGTTCTACAAGCGTCGCCACGTGTGTGCTCCTCTACAATCCCTACTGTACGCAAGGCGTTTATCCCAGAAAGATACTTCGCTTCGCAGGGCCGTGTGCCCCCTCCGCTGTTGGTCTTATCAGCGAATGCAGCGATTGAAGCCAAGCACCCCCATGTCAGAACACGCTGTCAATAACAAAGTAGCACAGGTTGCAAACCTGTGCTACCAGTTCGCCCAAACTTGATGTGCGTCTAATTCAGGCCGAGCAGGGCGTCCAGGCCGTAGGTGAGGCCTTTAAGCTGCGGTACCGCGCGCGCGGCCATGAGCACGCCGGGAATGAAGGATTCCGTGCTAGTGGAGTCCTGGCGGATGGTGAGGGTTTGCCCCAAACCGCCAAACACTATCTGCTGATGGGCCACCATGCCAGGCAGCCGCACGGCGTGGACGTTGATACCCCCATGCACTCCGCCACGGGTGCCAACGAGCGTCTCTTTTTCGGTGGGCGCGGAAACGAAGTCGGTACCCCGCGCCTCCCGAATGTCGCGGGCGCTCTGCAACGCGGTTCCGGAAGGGGCGTCGATCTTGCGCTCGTGGTGATACTCCACAATATCGCAGTAGTCCATGTACTTGCCGACAATTTTGCTTACGTGGACCATGAGTACCGCGCTGAGCGCAAAGTTCGGCGCCACGACTAGACCGACGTCGTGGCGCGCGGCAACCGCTCCCAGCGCTTCGATCTCCGCCAATTCCATCCCGGTCGTGCCAACCACGGCATGCACCCCGTTTTCAAGTGCAGTGCGCACGTTCACCCGGGCGGCATCGGCACGAGTAAAGTCAATCAGAACCTCAGGCTTCGTATCTGCCAGCAATGTCGGCAGAGCAGTCTCACTGGCTACAGTCTGACCCGTAGCCGCGGTAAAGCCCTCGTCTGAGGAGATAATGTCCACGCCGCCGACGAGCGTGAGGTCATCCTCACGCGCCACTGCGTTTGCGACTGTCGTGCCCACGCGCCCGAAGATGCCGCACACTGCGACTCGGAGGGGTTCTGCCCGCGTTGCTGCCATGGCTCCTTACCACTTTCTTCCAGAGCTTTCAGGCGTCTTACCTTGACTATCATCTTGCGACGAATCGGGCTGGCTGCTCTGAGCACTGTCTGTTTCGGTCGCCGCAGGCGCGGGGTCGGTCACCACAGGCGCACGGTCGCGGTCGTCGCGTCGAGGCCCCCGGCCACCCCGAGGCGGGCCGCTGCGACGATCCGATGAAGGACCGCGTCCGCGGTTGTAACCGCCGCGCTCGCTGCGCTCGCCGCGTCCCGATCCGGCTCGATCGGCAGGACTCGCTCCCTCCAAAACGGCGCGTCGTGAGAGGTTCACACGGCCTTGGTAGTCGATCTCGATGACCATGACCATGACCTCATCGCCCACGTCCGCAACGTCTTCGGCGCGTTCGACGTAGTCTTCTGCCAGTTCGCCCATGCGCACCAGGCCCTCACGCCGTCCATCCGGCAGGTTCACAAATACGCCGGCATTCATAATGCGGGATACTGTGCCGGTAAAGATCGCGCCGACCTCGAGATCCGTCGTCATAGCGCGGATAGTCTCTGCGGCCTTTTCGACACCATCCTTGGACTCGCCGGTTATGACGATGGTGCCGTCATCGGAGATATCTATCTTCGAATCAGTTTCTTCCTGAATCTTGCGGATCACCTTGCCGCCGGGGCCGATTACCTCGCCAATCTTTTCCGGATTGATCTTGACGGAGACAAGCCGCGGCGCATAGTCGGATAGCTCGGTACGAGGCTCGGCAATCGCGTCTACCATCACGTTCAGCACTGCCATGCGGGCGTCGCGCGCCTGTGCCAGCGCCTGTTCCATGATGGCGAACGTAATTCCCTTGACCTTGATATCCATCTGCAACGCGGTGATGCCCTTCGTGGTGCCCGCCACCTTGAAGTCCATGTCGCCCAGGGCGTCCTCCATGCCCTGAATGTCGGTGAGTATCGCGTACTCGCCTTCATCGCCCATCACCAAACCCATCGCAATACCGCCCACCGGCGCTTTGATCGGTACGCCGGCATCCATGAGCGCCAGCGAACTCCCACAGGCCGAAGCCATGCTGGTGGAGCCGTTAGAAGAGAGCACTTCGGAGACTATCCGAATGGTGTAGGGAAACTCCTCCCGGGTGGGCAGCACCTGCGCGATGGCGCGCTCGGCGAGGCGGCCGTGGCCGATCTCCCGCCTGCGGGGCGATCCCAGCCGTCCGGTTTCACCGGTGCTGAAGGGCGGAAAGTTGTAGTGGTGGATAAACGGCTTGGAATCGGCGATTTCAAGTCCGTAGAGCGGCTGCGCGTCGCCGGCAGAGCCGAGGGTGGTGATGCTCAGCACCTGGGTCTGTCCGCGCTGGAAGAGACCGGTGCCGTGGGTGCGCGGCAATACGCCGACTTCGGCAGACAACGAGCGAATTTCCGCTTTTCCGCGTCCATCGGGCCGCTTGTTCTCATGCAAGATTTCGTTTCGCACATGCGCTTTGACGGCGGACTGCACGGCGTCTTTTACGTGCGATTCGTCAAACTGTTCGCCGAGTTCTTCCACGGTTTTCACCGTAATCTCGGCCAATTGCGCCTCGCGCGCGGCCTTATCCGGTGCCCCAAACGCCGCTGCCAAGGGCTCTGCGACGCGCTCGTGCACCTGCGCGACGAGATCGTCCGACGGGCCGTGGGGGACGTATTCATGCTTCGCTTTGCTCACCTGGCTGATGAGCTCTTCCTGCATGGCAATGGTCTCCTGCAGGGCCTCGTGACCGCGCTCCAGCGCAGCGACCATCTCCGTCTCGGGTAACTGGCCCGCCTCGGCTTCCACCATCATCACGGCGTCGCGGGTGCCCACGATGACCAAATCAAGATCGCTCTCTGCGAATTGCGACATGAGCGGATTGATGACGAACTCACCGTTGATGCGCCCCACGCGCACCGCGCCTATCGGTCCGCCAAAGGGGATATCCGAGATGCAGAGCGCCGCCGATGCCCCAACAATGCCCATCACGTCGGTGGAATTCTCTTGGTCGGCGCTGAGAATGGTGATGATAACCTGGACTTCGTTACGGTAGTCCTTGGGGAAGAGCGGACGCAACGGGCGGTCGCAAAGCCGCGCCGCCAGCACGCAATCGTCGCTCGGCCGGCCCTCGCGCCGCAAATACCCACCGGGAATCCTGCCTACGGCGTAGTACTTCTCTTCCACGTCAACGGAAAGAGGAAAGAAATCGATCCCCTCGCGGGGTTTGGAACCGACGACCGTGACCAGAAGTATTGCGTCGCCGCAACGGATCGTTACGCTACCACTGGCCTGCTCGGCAAACCGCCCGGTCTCGATGCTATACGCACGACCGGCGTGGTCCGCCTCTACCTTGTGAATCATACGACGGAAAAATCCTTCCCGTGCCCCACACCCAGCCCGCCGTGTGGTTAGTGACTAGCAGATGCCGTTTCACGAAGATGCCGTTTCCCTGAAACAAAGTCGCCGTTTCGTTGAAACGAAGATGCTATCTCGCTGAAACGCAGATGCTGTTTCACACAGGCGCTGTTTCACGAAAATATCGATTCACTGAAACAGCATGTGCTAGTCACCAAATACTAACCCTGTCCGCTACGTGTTACTCGGACAAGCTGCTACGACCGGCGCTTGGCACGCAATTGAGAAAATGTATTTGTAGAAGATCACGTTTTCTTCCATACTTAACTATAACGGAGCGCGTGATGCGATTTCAAGAGTGGGCCTGGCGTGACCGACCACCACAGGTAGAACAGGGGATTAGCATTTAGATAGCGGACTGCTCGAATTGCCGAGCCGCCTGCCGCTTGATGCAGGTTTGAAACCTGAGCCACCTATTGTGGTAAGGCTTGATGTGCTGAGTCCGTCCAACTCAGAAGTGGCGCGAGGGCCTTGCCCCTAACCACTGTCGCAATACCGGTAGTTTCCCACCTGCCTCTATACAGTAGCTTAGCCATTGCGGCCACCGCCATCATTCAACGCAGTACTTCAAATCATCTGATCTGAGTTCTTTCAATTGGCTCGATAGCGTTGCCGGTATGCAACCTGAAAGCGAGTTATAGGAGAGGTCTAAGGCCCACAGACTTGTAAGGTTGCCGAGCACCGATGGTATAGTTCCCGTCAATTCGTTGCCCGAGAGGAGCAACGTCTGTAGGTTCGTTAGTTGCCCAAGATCTGGCGGGATGTTTCCAGCCAGGGAATTTCCTGAAAGATACAGCTCTTCTAGGTCGCCGAGGTTTCCCAACCCCGGAGGAATCTTCCCCGTAAGATTGTTGCCGGAAAGATTCAACACCTTCAAGTTCGTTAAACTCCCCAGAGTCGGCGGAATTTCGCCGCTCATTTCGTAATTGAAGGGCAGAGACAGAACCTTAAGTCTAGAAAGGTTGCCCAATTCCGATGGGATGGTGCCACTTAGCCCGTTCAATCCGAAATTCAACAATTCAAGCTTGGAGAGGTTTTCTAGTTCCGGTGGAATGATGCCACTCATTTTGTTTAACCAGAGGCTTAGCTCCTCCAAGCTTGCGAGGTTTCCCAGTTCCGGCGGGATGCCGCCTCTTAGACTATTGCGATTCAGAGACAAGACTCTCAGGTTAGAAAGCCTTCCAAGTTCCGGCGGTATTTCGCCATCAATTGAAGTTCGATATAGGCGCAACTCTCGCAGATTGGTGAGGCTTCCCAGCTCCGGCGGTATACCTCCTGACAGTCTTCCATCTGCGAGATCCAATGTCTTTAGGCCAGCGAGCTTTTTCAGTCCGGGCGGGATGGCTCCGGTCATTCCCTTTAGCCGCAGACCTATCACCCGATGTGATGAAGGGCACCAAATGTCAATCCCTTGCCAAGCTGCGATACCGAAAACTTGAAGCGGGGACGGGCATCCAACCTCAATCCCATCCCATGCCTCGATTGGCCGGGACATACTCCAGTTCACATAGGCGCCTCCAATCAAGCGGTCCCTTGCCTCTAACAGCGTTCTGCAGTCCTGTACTAAGCCAGGATTTGCATCCGGCTCCGGCACGACGTAGCCGTCCTCACACGCCGACAGATTTTCTGGAGACTCATACCAACCGGATTGTGCTGCGACGAGGCGCTTCTTCACTCCGTGAACGAGCACACGTTTTTCCGTCCCGTCTCGCGCAACTGTAAACAGCGTTCGTTCAAACTTAGGGCCTTCAAGTAACTCAAGAACGGCAAGGCGTGAGCCGTCCGGCGACCACGCCGTCAATGTCCAACGATCAGGTCCGCGCACTTGGTCGGTCAAGAGAGGTCTCAGACCGCTACCGTCTGGTCGCACCGCGTATTCCATGTCCGCAATATAGAGTTCTGTACCATCGGGAGACCATGAAACGGCCCCACTCTTGCCCGGTATCACCAATCGTATTTCCGTGCCATCAGGCCGCGCCACAAATACGCCAGACCCCTCCTGATCGGCCCTAGAAAATGCCAACCAGGCGCCGTCGGGCGACCAAACTGCTAAATTGTCGATCGCTGAAAAGCGGATTCTCTGAAAACCAGGATCCTGTTTCGGAAGGAGAACATTGCTTATCTTGGTCAGTTCCGACCCATCCGGACGCACTGTATAGATTGCACCACGGCTTTCCTCTGCTCCAACTCCCCCGGGGGCCACAAACGCCAGCATGGTGCTATTCGGTGACCACTCCAGAAAACCGTTTCTGTGGACTTTGGCTATTCTAGTCAGACCTGTCCCGTCAGGTTGCACAGTATATATGACTTGCTGTTGCCCAGGCCAACCGCTCTTTTCCCAGCCCGTAAAGGCTATCCATCTTCCATCAGGTGACCATTTTGGGTGCCGACTCCTCGAATGATGCTTAGCGCTCCAGCTCGTCAAGAGTCTGACCGACGGAGCGAGTACTCGCACGTCTGACCCATCGGCATTCATAATGGAGAGATGCAACCCTGAGTCTGAGGACACCGATCCCGACGAAAAGCTGCTCCGGTCGGACTTGAAGACAATGTGGTTTCCGTCCGGTGACCACACTGGGTCCACTTCGTTGTGCCGATCGACTTCCCCATCCCCATCTAGGTCTTTGTATACGGTCAGCCGTCGTACACTGGTGCCATCAAGAGTCGCCGTCTCTATGGCAGCCGTAACCTCAGGGGAGGAAAAAGCAGCAAACAACATCTGGAAAAGGAATCTCACAGGCAAGAAATCAATAGGACCTATGCCAAGGATTCCGTCAGAACTAAGTGGTATATCCCGTTCCAGATCATATTCGTCGTACTTGTCGTACGTGATGTACGCTACCCGAGTTCCATCAGGAGAGAGCGCTGGTGCAGAGTTTCCAAGATCGTCACTGTCACCAATTGGCGCATGCTCAGGGATGGACCGCAACCACCTGCCTGTAGCATCCACCACAAAGACACCCTGGAATGGGGTGGAAAAGATGACTTGGTTCCCGTCTTCCGACCAGAAAATCCTTGATGGGGGTGCAACGGGTGGGTCGATTGAAGTCCCCATTAGCAGCAGCGCGCCGCCGAGCACCGCCAAGCACATCGCAATCCTCTGCACAATCGGTACCAAATGCTTCATGGTCTCTCTCGTTTTATGAATTCGATCCAGTCTATTTCGGCCCTACATCGCGTTGCGCCGACTGTTAGGCTTACCTAAACTGAAATGTTGTGTGATCGCCTACACGTTCAGGGATGTGGCACACAGTCCGGCTCACTAAGTACTTAAAGTCACTTATTATCACAGCTTCTTTGAAGAACAATGTGGTTAGCGCGACAGTGCTTCAGAGCATATCTTATTTGGCCACACCGCCTGCCAATTGCAGTCAATGGATAGCCTATGCCTAGTTGCCCTGGGGAATCGCCGTGATACGGCGCAGGGCTTCTTGGTATTTCTCGCTCGTCTTCTGCACGATGTCGTCCGGCAGCATGGGTGCGGGCGGCTCCATGTTCCAGCCGCTCTGGCGCAGCCACTCACGCACGAATTCTTTGTCGTAACTCGGCTGGGGATAGCCGGGTTCGTAGATGTCAGTATCCCAGTAACGCGACGAATCCGGCGTAAATGCCTCGTCGATCAGCATTAGCTCGCCTTCGAATAGGCCAAACTCGAATTTCGTATCGGCCACGATCAGGCCGGCCTTCTTGGCCTCTGCCCGCCCGAAATTGTAGATGGTGAGCGATGCCTCTTCGAGGCGGGCCGCGAGATCCGTGCCGATGCGGGACGCCAGTTCCGTGCGAGAAATATTTTCATCGTGGCCGGTCTCAGCCTTGGTGGCGGGTGTAAAGATGGGCTCAGAAAACTCCTGGCTCTCCACCATGCCCGGCGGCAGTTTGTGGCCGCAGACTTCACCGGTGCGGACGTAGTCGCGCCAGCCGGTTCCGGCGAGATAGCCGCGCACTACGCACTCGGCATCGATCCGTTCCGCCTTCTTTACCAGCATGCTGCGCCCCGCCAGCATCTCACGGTCGGCCTGCAGTGCAGCCGGGTATGCCGCTACGTCGGTGGTGATGAGGTGGTTTGGGATGAGGTGTCCCATGCGCTGGAACCAAAATGCAGAGAGTTGATTGAGCACCCGGCCTTTCTCAGGAATCCCCAACGGCAGCACCACGTCAAAGGCCGAAATGCGGTCCGTAGTGACGATCAGCAACCGGTCACCGAGATCGTACATGTCACGCACTTTGCCGCGCGCGAATAGAGGGACGGGGAGCGCCGTTTCCAGAATTACGTCATCCATATTGAGCCAAATTCTCCAGTCTTGTTGCCCGTCTCAATCTTCAGGTTCTACTATATACTGTGTGGGATTAACCAGTTCACACAGTGACACGCACTACCAATATGAGGTGACGATGGACGTAACGAAGCATGAACCCGGCATGTTCAGTTGGGCGGATCTGGGAACGCTCGATTTCGCAGGCTCCAAGCTATTCTATACGGCGTTTCTGGACCTAGAAGCAAACGAATTGCAGCTTCCAAACGGTGTGGAATTCTGCATGATGCAGAAGCGAGGCAAGAACGTCTTCTCGATCTACACGATGCCGGAAGAGATGAAGCAGATGACCGGCGGCCGGCCGGTGTGGCAGAGCTACTTTACGGTGGAAAGCGCCGAGGATGCATCGGCTGCTATCAAGAAGCTGGGCGGCACAGTGGCGCAGGAGCCGGTTGACGTCATGGACGCAGGACGGCTGCTCGTCGCTCAGGACCCCACCGGCGCTGCCTTTTCGGTTTGGCAGCCTCTCAACCAGATCGGCGCCGAGGTCTTTGGCGAGCCGGGCGCGCTGGCGTGGAACGAACTCTATACCCGCGACACCGCAGCAGCCGCCCAGTTCTACACGAGCCTCTTCGGCTGGTCGGCGGAGAAGACGCAGAGCGGCGACGGCAGCGAGTACAATCTGTTTAGTCTTGGCGATAGACCGGCCGCGGGCATGATGGAGATTCGGGAGGAATGGGGACCGATGCCGCCCAACTGGTCTATCTACCTCGCCGTTGCCGATTTGGACGCCTCACTGGAGAAGTTGCAGAGCCTCGGCGGGCAGGCGATATCGCCGGCGATTGCTGTGGAAGGCGTGGGACGATTCGCCTTCATCTGCGATCCGCAGGGGGCCTATTGCACCATCATCGAGCCGGCGCCTCACGACGAATAAAGGTGGTCACTGAGATCCAATACTTGCATATAAACCGTTCACCGATCGTACTTCGACAGGCTCAGCACGAACGGTGAACGCGTATTGCACGCTCGAGCAGGCTCCGGTGTCGGATTACTTCGCCACCTTGAGGAGTGATTAAGCTACGTCAGACCCATGCGCTCAAATGACGCATCGATGTGGCGCAAATGGCGGCGCGCGTCAAAGAGCGCATCGATCTCAGCCTCATCCAGGTGCGCGCGTACCCGCGGATCGCCTTTCAGGAGGGCGCTGAAGTCCGCGCCTGTCTCCCACGCCGCGGTGGCGTGTTCCTGCACAATGGCGTAGGCGCTCTGCCGCATGAGTCCGTGGTCGATCAGCGCCAAGAGCACCGCCTCGCTAAAGACCAGACCGCGAGTCTGCTCAAGATTCCTTGCCATATTCTCGGGGTACACGCGCAGATCGGCCATAACGCGCGTAAAGAGATCCAGCATATAGTCGAGGATGATGCTCGAATCGGGCAGGATGACGCGCTCAGGCGCGGAGTTGGTAATGTCCCGCTCGTGCCAAAGCGCCACGTTTTCCAGGGCCGTCAGCGCATAGGACCGCATCAAGCGGGCCAAGCCGGAAATACGCTCGCAGCGGGCAGGGTTTCGTTTGTGCGGCATAGCGGAGGAGCCTACGCGCCCACGCTCGAAGGGTTCTTCCACCTCCAAGACCTCGGTGCGCTGCAGGTTGCGAATTTCGGTGGAAAACTTCTCAAGTGAGGCGGCAATCACCGCCAACGTGGTGACGAAATCAGCATGGCGGTCCCTTTGGATAATCTGCGTCGAGGTGGGCGCAACCGCGAGACCGAGCATGGCGCACACGCGGTCCTCGATCTCCGGCGGCACGTTGGCGTGGGTGCCCACCGCACCGGAAATCTTGCCCACCGCCACCTGCGCCCGCGCCGCCTCCAGCCGCCGCCGGTTGCGGCGCATCTCATCCACCCACACCAGCAGCTTATAGCCAAACGTAATCGGCTCGGCCTGCACGCCGTGGGTGCGCCCTATCTGCGGCACGTCTTTGTAGGCAACCGCTGCCTCTTCCAGCACTTGGGTCAGCGCGGCGATACCTTCCAGCAGCAGATCAGCGGCGTCCCGCAAACGCATACCGGTGGCCGTGTCCTCCACGTCGTAGGAGGTCAATCCAAGATGGAGGAAGCGGCTCTCGTCGCCTAATTGCTCCGCTACCGCCATGAGAAAAGCGTTGAGATCGTGGTCGATCTCCCGCTCGATGGCCGCAATGCGCTCCAGGGACGGGGGCCGAGCCTGCCGTAGCTTCGCCATGTCATCTGCCGGAACCCTACCGTGCTCCGTCCACGCTTCGCACACAGCAAGCTCCACCTGGAGCCAGGTGGCAAACTTGTGCTCCTCCGACCAAATTTTGCCCATTGCGGGGCGGGTATACCGGGGAATCATCAATGCACTGCTTAAATCCTGCAACTGTCATACGAACGTCAGGAAATCTGCGGGTCCACTTGCCATTCTAGGAGAAGGGCCGCGGCCTGTCCAACAGTGGGTAGCAATGCTATGCATAACTGAATTGAATGTGCGTGCTCTAAACTTGCACATTGGAAACGAACATTGAAAGAGTGCGACCATAGCACAGGAAGCTTGTCAAGAACAGGACGCACTTTTGAGTTCTTAGGTACAAATCTATGTTGGGTTACTAAATAGCAGCAGATAGCCGGTCGCTGCCTGCAGTATCAGCAGCAACATCATTCCGGCCCCTAACCCCACTCAAGAAGCCTCCCACGGACAACTCTCTCAAACACCCGCAGCCGTACGAACAACACGCTCACGATTGCCCAGGCTATGAGCACAGCTAGCCCGAGACTGTAGGCCAATCCTTCCACCGATCCCTCATCTCCCCGCCATCCGTTGGCCCGCGCTACTCCCAAGTTTGCCAGCAAGAACGATCGATTTTCTTGAGGCTGTGTTTCGACCCACCTCTCCAACGGCAAGTAGTTGTTCGTATTGACTTCCCCTGGATTCTTCCAGAGGTAAGGTCTCGCAATTACACCTCTCAAGGGTGTTGCCAATTCCAGCCTCACATTGTCGAGCAATACTCTACTTGGCTCGTCCCTGAGTCCAAATATCACCGAAATGTTGCGTGCACTAGAGCTAACTTGGAACTCATACTCCTTTTCCATCCATGTATTCGCTACAACTGGCAGCGTCTCTACAATGACCGACTTCCATTCTTCCTCGATTACGTCCCACTCTCTTACTTCAACGTAGAGTGGGGCCTTCCCCTGAGGTAATTCGGTAAAGAGATACGAGAACTTTAGCTGATAGGTGGCATCGAACCACACTCGGACACTCTGAATCATCCTTGTTTCAAGACCATGCTCGTCGGGCGCAATCTCCAAAGCTGCTGCACGAAAACCATCGCGCGCCCGGTACGGGTCTAGCACAAGTGGCGTACCCCTTTCCTTTGCTGACTCTTCAAAAAACCACACTACCTCCGCACGGTCAGTCTCGAATGAGCCCTCCTGTACATTGTTGGGGCGTTGCAACAAGAGATGCACTGACACAACCATTAGAAGAGCTATAATAGTCGCCGCCAGAAACACATTAGCGAGAACGCTATGGCTTGCAAGCTTCTCCTTGATAGCAGCAGCCGCAAGCATAGGGAACGCTCCCGCCCCGACCAGCACAAGCGGAATTACGGGCACGCTGAATCGGGGCAGCACCACGTACATGGTGTGGAACAGCGCGTAATAGAGCAGGAACAATGTGACTAAGAATGCCATCTGCGGGCTTTGCCAATATAGCAGCAGCAAAGAAACCAACCCCATTACTACCAATATTGAGTGCAATCGGGCGTGGTCAGCGAAGCCGGGTGCTTGCCGATACCCATTCGGAAAGCGCCAGTGACCGTTGTAAACTGAGTCAGGCCAAACAACTGGGGGCTCTATCCAAAAGTATGAAAAGTTGCTCCAAAGATGCCTAGCGTATGCCTTTGGAGAGCCAGCCACTCGTTGCCAGAGCAGTCGCAACGTATAGAGGTCAAACTCGAATGAGTCACGCTCAATTCCCTGTGCAGCCGCCTCTGCAGCAATGCCTTCCAGCTTTGGCCGCAACTGGCTCATATCATGCCTTGCTTCTCCTTCATCCACGACATGGATTAAGAGAGTTGGATAACCTTGTGCAAACGGCAGATGAAACTGGCCCGTTTCCGTTGCTTCCGATGCAAGCTGGTTCCGCAGCAACCATGGCGAAAGAGTCAGCATGTAAGCAAGCATAAGAAAGAGCCATGGCCGCAATCCGAGGCGACCTCTAATGACAAGGTAAACCGGCAAGATTAAAGGCGGCCAGAGAAGCGTAGCGGGTTTTACCAAGGTTAATATACCCCAAAGAACTCCCGCCCCTATGTGGTAGCGTGCCCCCTCTTGACCCAACGCATGAAGAGAAAGCATAACCGCCAGCATAAGCAACGGTGTTTGCAGATTCTCGGTAGCAATCAGACCGACGTTACCCAACAAAGTCGCATCGAGCGTTACAAGCAGCGCAGCAAACACTCCGGCGCCGTTGGCCGGCCACGTGACGTGCCAGCCAGTAGCAGAGACCGACAGTCAGTGCAAGAAGCAGCCCTTGCACAAGATAGACGGCGAAGTAGGCTCCCCCCAGCGCATAGATGACCGCGAGAAAGATGGGGTAGAGCGGATAAGGATACGCCCTCCCGTTGTACTGAAATTCTTTGGCCAAGTGGTAGCAAATCGTGTGGTAGGTTGGGCCATCCACCACATCGATCGTTGGCTGCGCGACGAGGAAGACAAAGAGCGATGACAACAAAAATGCCGCGGCTCCCAGAAGGACGGCCCATTTCACGCTCTCATTGCGCAGAGAACGCATTCCAACAGCCATCCGATTTGGCAGCGACACCAAGAATGCGTGCGCCAGCTTAAGTGAATAGAACTGTCGGCGCATAGGATTAAAGCTCTTGGCACTCATTCCGGATCTCTTGTGGGTCTAAGTAGCAGTGAGCAGCGATGTGCGGCGCCGCAAGAAGTCGATTGTCTTTCAAAGCAAAGCGCCGTCGATCGGATCTACGTAGAGCCAACCCTTGCAGAAGAAGGCAGTGCGTGAAAAGGCCGATGGCATCAATTCACTTGCACACACGGTCTGCGCAATAAATGACTAGCGACAGCGACACAGTCGTGGCAGGCGGACTAGAACAAAGTGCTCCACACATTCATCCATCTGGAGCCACGTGGCAAACTTGTGCTCCTCCGACCAAATCGTGCCCATTGCGGGGCGGGCATACCGGGGAATCATCGGTGCGCTGCTCAAATCCTGCAACTGTCATTCGAACGACAGGGAATCTGCGGGTCCATTTGCCATTCTATGAGAAGGGCGGCGACCTGCCCAACAGCGGCCCGATTGCGCTCCAAGCACCCAGAATAAACTTACGTGCTCTACCCTTGAGCACTCTTTAAATACAGAGATCGAAAGAGCCTGATCGTGGCGCAGGATGCTTTTTAAGGGAAGTACGACCAAACAGGCTAGAGGTCTCTTTCCTAAGCCGGGTTACTAAAGAGGAGAAGGTAGCAAGTCGCCGCCTGGATAGTCACTAGCAACACCAAAACGGCTGCCGACCCCAATTCCAAAAGTCTCGCTCTTACCATACGCTCTACCAACCTCACACGCACGAACAACAGGCAGGCCGCTGCCCACGCCACCAGCACTCCTATCCCCACGCCGAACGCCACCCTATCTAACGTTCCCTCGTCTCCCCGCCATCCATTGGCTCGGGCTACACCTGCATTGTTCAGCAAGAACGACCGGTTTCCTTCCGGCTGCGTTTTCACCCACTTATCCAACGGCAAGTGGTTGTTTGGATTGATCTCCCCCGGATATCTCAAGAGATACGGTCGCTCTATTACTTCCCAGGATGATGCGGCTAGTTCCAGCCTCACGTTATCAATCAATACCGTGCCTGGATTATTCAAGAGCCCGAATATGACCGAAACCTCCCTTGCCGTTCCGCTGACTTCGAACTCATACTCCCTCTCCGTCCAAATGTGCGTTACTGCAGGCTGAAACTCTTTCCGTATCCTTTTCCAACCCTCCTCGAAAATGTCCCACTCTAGCACCTCGACATATAGCCGCGCATTACCCATTTCTTCTTCGGTAAAGAGATACGAGAACTTTAGCCGATACTTCGTATCAAACCACACGGGCATGTCTTGTCTAAAACGTGTCTCAATACCACTTTCGTTCGGACCTATGCTCAACACCGCCGCACGAAAGCCATCCCGCGCCCGGTACGGTTCCACCACTAGCGGGGCACGGGGCTCACCAATCACTTCCTCGAAAGTCCATTCTTCTTGTGCTAGATCCGTCTCAAAAGATCCCCCCTGAACATAGTTCGATCGTTGCAAGAATACCTGCGTTGCCATCAAGCTAAAAAGCACCACCACGATCGCAGCCAAAAGCGTGTTACTGAGTATGCGATAGTTGGCAAGCTTCTCCCCAATTGCTGCGGTTGCGAGCGAGGGGAACACCGCTGCCCCAACTAGCACAAGTGGAACTATGGGCACGCTGAATCTTGGATTTACCACAGTCATGGTATAGAAGAGTGAGTAATAGAGCAGAAAAGCAGTAACGTGAAAGGCGACGCGTGGCTTGCGCCCGTATAGAATAAGCAGAGAAAGCAGTCCCATGATCGCCATTAAGGCGCGTAATCGAGAATGAACAACGTAGCCGGGCACTTCTCTATAGCCTTGCGGGAAGAGCCGAAGACTGTTGTAAACCGAATTGGACCAAACTACTGGTGGCTCTGTCCAGAAGAATGAAAAGCTCTCCCATAGATACTCACCATACGCTTGCGGAGAACGCGCAATTCGCTCCATTAGGAGGCGCAGAGTATACAGCTGGAATTGGATAGACCCAGGCTCTATCCCTTGCGCTTCAGCTTCCGCTAGGACAATGCGCATCCTATGCATTACGTGTTGCGAATTGTGCTTCGCGTCACCTTCGTCGAGTACATGGTGCAGCAGTGCAGGAAAAGGTTGGCCAAATCCCATGGTTCTAGCAGGTTCAGCGCTTAACTGGTTACGGACCAACCAAGGCGACAGAACGAGCAAAAAGGCAAATAGCAAGAATAGCCAGCATTTCAGCCAGTTGCAGCCCCGCCCAGTTACTGCGTAAACCGGCAAGAGAGCCAGCGGCCAGAGAAGCGTGGCCGGCTTCACCAAGGTCAATAGACCCCACAGAACTCCCGCTCCGAAGTGGTACCGCATTCTCTGCTGGCCCACTGCATAGAGTGAGAGCATTATTGCCAACAAAAGCAGCGGTGTTTGCAGATTCTCGGTAGCAATCAGACCGACGTTTCCCAACAGAGACGCATCGAGCGTTACAAGCAGCGCAGCAAACACTCCGGCGACGTGGCCGGCCACGTGACGTGCCAACCAGTAGCTGAGACCGACAGTCAGCGCAAGAAGCAGCCCTTGCACAAGATAGACGGCGAAGTAGGCTCCCCCCAGCGCATAGATGACCGCCAGAAAGATGGGATAGAGTGGATAGGGATACGCACCCGCGTTGTACTGAAATTCTTGCGCCAAGTGGTAGCCAATCCTGTGGTAGGTTGGACCATCCACCACACCGATCGTTGGCTGCGCGACGAGGAAGACAAAGAGTGTTGAAAACAGAAATGCCGCGCCTCCCAAAAGGAAGGCCCATTTCACGGTCTCATTGCGCAGGGAACGCACTCCAGCAGCCATCCAATTTGGCAGTGACACGAAGAATGTGTGCGCCAGCTTAAGTGAATAGAACTGTCGGCGCATAGGATTAAAGTTCTTGGCACTCATTCCAGATCCCTTGTGGGTCTAAGTAGCAGTGAGCAGCGATGTGCGGCGCCGCAAGAAGTCGATTGTCTTTCAAAGCAAAGCGGCGTCGATTATATCTACGTAGAGCCAACCCTTGCACAAGAAGGCAGTGCGAGAAAAAGCCGAAAGCATGAGTTGACTTACACTCCCAGCCTACCAAACCAGGAATCAGTGACATCCACGCATTCCTGGTTAGCGAGCGAAATCGCTACGGCTCCACACATTCATCCACTTGGAGCCGACAATCATTGGACTCTGTGCAAGCGCAACGCAAGCAAATTGCTGTTGCTACGCTCTTGCTCCGCCCGCCATGGCGGGGATCACCGAGATTTCGTCGCCGTCCGCGAGGGCTGTGTCTTTGCCCTGGAGGGTTCGCACTTCTTCAGTGTTTACGTAGACGTTGAGGTAGCCGGGAATGTCACCGTTTTCGTCCGCGATCTGTGCGCCGATGCCGGGAAATTGCCGCTCCAGTTCCTGGAGAAGCTGTTCTACCGTTGTCGCTTCAATTTCCACTCGTGATTGGTTGCCGGTGAAACGACGATAGGGCGTCGGAATATATACTTTCACTCCCATCGCAATGGGTCCTTAATTCGTTATCTCAATTATTCATCCGTACTGACTAATACTATAAGCTATCTCAATGCTGCGGCTCAACGTTCAGGCTCGTACTGGGAAACCCCTTCGTTGCCCGTAAAGCGCGCTTAGCGCTGTGCGCAGGCGCGGAGGAACCTCATGAAGGGGCAGGTCTAATTCAACTTCCTGAATCTATCGTGTCATAATTACAGACATGCGGCAGCTAGCTTCACTCCCTCTCGTGACGCAAAGAATCGAGGTTCTCCTGCAGCGCCTCTCCGGCAAGGGCAACGCGGACCACTACGCCGTTGTGGCGCTTGTGCTTCTTTGTCTGTGGCCGTTTTGGCGTCTCTTGGCGCTGGGTGAGCACTGGCTGAATGGCGACCTGATTCTTGCCCACCAAGTTTGGGCCGAGTGGCTGGCAAAGCACATTCGCAGCGGCGAATTCCCTTTCTGGACGTCGGACATCCTGGGGGGCTTTCCCATCGCCTTCAGCGAGTATTCGTGGTTTTATCCGTTGCACTGGCCTTTTCTCCTGCTGCTGCCCTCGTCCACGGGCTACGCAGTCGCAATGATAGTCCACCTCTGCATCGGCGCATTGGGCCTATACACTTTTCTGCGCGTGCTAGGCATTCGTCCTGTCGCCGCCTTTCTCGGAGGAAGCGTCTATGCGCTGAATACCTTCACGCTCGGCACTCTGCACTTCGATAATATTTCACCTCTAATCGCACTGATGCCGCTGGTGTTGCTGGGTGTCCAAAGTCTCAGCGACCGGCGTTGGTGGGGGTGGCCGCTCTTAGGCATTACGATTGCCCTGGCGCTCCTGGGCGGCCACCCGCAACTCTTTGGTTATCTCTTCGCTGTGCCGGGCGTGTACGCGCTTGCACGAATCGCAGCGGCGATGCGGCTTAGCCGCCTGCACGGTCTGCGCCTTGCACTTTCGCTCGGAACTGCGTTTGCAGTTGGCGGTGCGATTAGCCTTTTGCGATGGCTCCCCACCCTCGCGCTGCTTGCGGAATCTGCCCGCAGCGGCGGAGAATCTGCTAGTGGAGTCTCAGTGGCGCCTTGGTCTTTCCTCCTTGGTTTTGTCTTTCTTGATTTTCACATTCCCCGTCTGCTCACCGCGCAAGGGCTGCTATTCGTGGGGGCACTTCCGGTTATCTTTGCAATTGTCGGTGCTACCGGCTGGCGGTCCAGCTTGCCGGTACGCGCCTTTGTGGTCACATTTACCGCCGGCGCTATCATGGCACTTGGCTCGTATACGCCGGTCTACGGCCTTCTCCAGCAGGTCCCTGGATTCAGCTTCTTCCGCGATCCGCATCGCGCCGTCGTCACCGTGAATGCGAGTATCGCCTTGCTCGCGGCCTTTGGTGTAGATAGGCTGCTTTCTGACACCACACTGCTTGCGGGACGCATAGTCCGCTATTCCCAGCGTGCGCTCATTGTGTTATCCGTTCTTCTCGCGCTTGGCGGTCTCCTTGCCACTCTCGCTTTCAGGCTGTTCGAGCCCCGGATCGCGGCGGCAGGCCGCTCGTATGTCGACCGCGTTGTACTAACCGACCCAACGAAACTTCAGAGCCCGGCGTTCTATTACAACACAATGGCGAACGAGATCGCGGCGGTCGGCCGGTCGGTGCGCCTCGACGAGCCCCTGGTGCCGTTCTATGCCCTCACGCTCCTGGGCGCGGGTCTGGCCCTGCTGTGGTTGCGCCGCGGCCGGCACCACATGCTCCCAATCTTCTTTTTAGTCGTCGTGGCGGCCGGCACACTGCTGGTGGGCAATCGGAATCTCGTGCCCAGCGCATCGCGCAGCTTCATGAATACCTTGCCCGCGGCGGTGGAGGCCGTGCGTGCAGACGCCGCACCGGGACGCATCTTCGGATGGCGACTGGGCGGACTCCGCCATGAAATCGAGAATGCGCAGAGCCTTGATCCCACAGGCGCTGATTACTTCTCGTTGCAGTACCGGACAACCATCGCGGCGCTGGCTCCCAACCGCAGTGTTGCGTACGGCATTCCGAGCCTGGATGGATACGAGAACTTGATGACGGCCAGGCAGGACGCAGTACTGAACTTCATTGGGAGCGAACGAGCCCATACGCCCGGTTTTGTGAGTGACTCCACGCGCGATGCTGCCGCAAAACGCGAGATTTTCCTCAGCCGCCTGCCGGTACTGGCAAAGCTGGGAGTGCGCTTCATCACCTCCCTGGAAGTGCTCGATTCGCCCTTGCTCACCCTGATTGCACTGGAGACCATTCCACTGACGGGCGGGCAGATCACGGTGTACACGTATAGACTTGAAAAAGCTACGCCACTGCTCTTTCTCGCGGGAGACTACGCGGTTGCCGGCGGTCTGGACGAGTCGTTATCCATCCTCGGCGCGGAGGAGCTTGTGCTCGAACGCGAGCCAGACCTTGCATTAGGCTCTCGCCTGACGCCGTCCGGCTCAACGGTGCGCATAGCTAATTTGGGTAACCATCACGCCGAGATCATGGTGCAAACCGACGGCACGGGCCTACTGGTCTGGCTCCAAGCGCCGTTAGACGGGTGGACTGCGCACATAGACGGCCAACCGGCGGAAATCATCCCGGCGAATGTGCTCGGCATGGCGGTGCCGATCGATGCAGGCACGCGGCGGGTTGAAATTCGCTACACGCCGCCGGGATTTGCACTCGGGTTGCGTCTTGCGGCACTTGGGCTGCTGGCACTCCTAGCGGGCACGCTCTTGCACCTTCGCGGCTTGCCGCTCAAGTCCCAATCTGCTAGGCAAGCGGCGTCCGGCGGCAGTAAGATGTAACGGTCACCGGTTGCGCGTAAACTTTGCACCAGGTTCTCCCTACACGCAAAGGAAGGCAAAGTGGGACCCGGAGCGAGAGCGTAGGCACTTGACCGAGGGAGACTGTGCACACGTGCGAAGACTACGCACACGTGCAAAAACTGCGGAACGCAGCAAAGTAGGCTAGCACATTAGAAAAGTATGCCGCGTGTCTTGGCCGCACGCGGGGCACTCATCCGGATGCGTCCGGGTAGGCCGGCAAAAATGTTGAAACACAAAACGGGAGATTCTGGCAATGGCGGAAGCAAATGGACGTCCAAAACTCTTCGACGTGAACGTTTCGCTTGGCCCGTTCCCACACCGCCCACCGGGGGCGCCTGCGGACGCCGCGGGTTTGCTGGAGCTACTGGATTCTTACGACATTGCGCAAGCGCTGGTGACGCATACCGCAGCCAAGTGGCATGATCCCACGACCGGCAACGAGCGGTTGCTGCAAGCAATAGCCAACGAGCCGCGCCTTGCCCCTTGTTGGGTCGTGATGCCCGCTGCCACGCGCGAAGTGCCGCCGGAAAGAGAACAGGTCACGCAACTGCTGGCAGCAGGCGCGCGCGCCGCGCGGCTATGTCCGGTAGCTCATTTGCTTGTCCTGGAACCGTGGGTGATCGAACCACTCGCGGAGGCGCTCGCCGAGAAGCGAGTACCAATGCTGCTCGACTTCGACAACGCGCACTATAGCGAGCCGCGGCACTGGGACTTCATTGCCTGGCTTTTGGCCGCCTTTCCAGACCTGCCGGTTATCCTCTTGCGCCAGTCCCACGCTGACTTTCGCGTGCTCTTCCCGCTGCTCGACCGTTCGCCAAACCTCTACGTCGAGACCTCATATCTCGGCGGGCACAGTTCCTTGTTGGAGCTCGTAGAGCGGTGGGGTGCAGAGCGATTCATATTCGGCACCGGCCTGCCGACCTTTGAGCCGGCCCTTCCCATCACAACGCTTTCCTACAGCGGTTTAGATGCCAAAGCGCGCGCGGGGATCGCGGGAGCAAGCTTGCAGCGTCTCCTCGACGGTTGTCTGGCATAAGAGAACCGAGCCGTGACGTCGCCGCTTTGCCAAGCGACGAACGCACCGCGCCGGCAGGAAGCAGGGGCATTGGCAAACAAGGCCTGCGTGCACTGAGACATTCGAGACTAACCGAGAAGATGGACCCCCGTTTTCGCGGGAATTGACGATAAAGGAGCTTTGCCTTGTCCGATTTGCCACATCTAACTTCGGCGCAACTGGCCGCACTGCGCGCCATCGACAGCCCAACCATTGCAAATGCCATCGAAGAATTCGACGCACGCGACCGCCGCGCGGGATACATGGATAGCTCTATCCGCTGCCTCTATCCTGAACTTGGTGAAATCGTGGGCTACGCCTTTACCATTACGTTCAAGAATCGTGAGCCGCACGATCCGCCCATGCGCCAGCAGTGGGTGAACGTCCTGGAACACGCCGTTGAGGTGCCCACGCCGCGCATCATGGTGGCCCATGACGCCTCGCCGGATGTACCGGCGGCGCTATTTGGCGAGATCATGTGCACGTTGCTCAAACGCCTTGACTTTGTGGGCGTAATCACCGACGGCGCCGTGCGCGACGTCAACGAAGTGCGCGCCCTCGGCTTGCAGTACTTTGCCTCCGGTGTCATCGTCTCTCACGGCCAGGTAACGGTAGAATCCTTCGCAACGCCCGTGACCGTCGCGGGCCTCACCGTCAACCAAGGCGACCTGCTCCACGCCGATTGCAACGGCGTCGTCCAGATTCCTGCCGCCATCGCGCCCCACGTCGCCGCCAAAGCCGATGAAGTGCGCCAAGACGAGTCCGGACTCCTCGAATCCCTCGCCGATCCGGCGTTCACGCTGGAGAAGTTCAAGAAAACAATGCTGGGGTAAGCACCACATGGCTAATAAAGAAAACAACGTGATACGCGAAGATTTGCAGGATATTGCCGACCAGTTGCGGGCTATTGGGCAGACCGGGCTCTTTTACGCGCGGCGGGAGGAGGATGAGTATGACATTGACCGCTACGAGCGTGTTTTGGCGTTGGCGGCGCGGCTCTTCGCGCTCACGGATACACGCTCAGCAGAGGAGATTCTGGCGATCTACAACGGGGACATCGGCGTGCAGACGCCGAAAGTAGCGGCCTATGGAGCGCTCTTCGACGCGCAAGGCCGGGTGTTGCTCATGCAACGGTCGGACAACCGTCTATGGGCAATGCCGGGCGGCATGGTGGAAGTCGGCGAGACGGCGGCCCAAGCGGCGGAACGGGAATTTTGGGAAGAGACCGGCGTGCACGTGCGCGCTGAGCGCCTGCTTGGCATCTATGACAACCGTGCGTATGGAGGCCGAGCGCCATTTCAGCTCTATATGGTCGGCTTTGTGTGCTCATACGTTTCAGGCACGCCGCACCCGACGAGCGAGGCCCTGGACGTGGGGTACTACTCCGAAGACGCGCTTCCGCAACTCACGCCCGGCGCCCGCGACCGCGTGCCCCAGGCGTTCGCCTGGCATCGCGGCGAGCGCACCGAGCCGCACTTCGAGCGTGAGATAGCAATATCGGGAGACACTTCAGAGCAGTGATCCGGAACCACGAGGCTCAGCGGAACAAACTCCAGAAGTATGGTGAGAAGCAACGCAGGGACGGCCCGGCACTGGGGCGTCTCGGCAGTCCTTCTGTGAAGATTCTTTCGCGCGATTGGCAATCGTTCACCCTTCGACAGGCTCAGGGCGAACGATTGCACCACGAACACAGCGCAGCTAACGCCGTTCATGCATCGACAAGCCTGTGCTAAGCCTGGCGAAATGCCCAGCACGAACGACCGCAAAGCAGTATGCTATCTTGTCCGTGTCCATAATCGAATGCTACAATGCAGACAAGCCCACAGCACGCTTACGGCCCGCTAGCTCAATGGCAGAGCAACTGACTCTTAATCAGTGGGTTCGGGGTTCGAGTCCCTGGCGGGTCACCTAACAATTCACATGTAGTGTCACTACTAATGCGCTTTACACCCTCACTATCCAGCCGGAATCGCGACCAGGATTGGGCACATGGCGGAATCCCTAGTTTTCTACAAGCTGCTGATTGCCTTTTTCGCGCGGCTAACAGGCAGGTAAACATCAAACGTGATCGGGTAG
This sequence comes from Chloroflexota bacterium, assembly GCA_965216245.1. Lineage (GTDB taxonomy): Bacteria > Chloroflexota > UBA11872 > VXOZ01 > VXOZ01 > VXOZ01. The sequence goes on along the minus strand of OZ244145.1, from coordinate 1,366,451 downwards.
GCCGATGCTGATAGATACACATGTTTATGTCGGTCACTGGGGGTTTCGTCCCTTGCAGTGGCGCTCAGCCAGCGGCCTATTGCGCGCCATGGACAGCCACGGCATTGACCAGGCGTGGGTATCGTCTGCGAGCTCAATCCTCTACCGCAATGCTCATGCCGGGAACGAGGAACTGCACGCCGAGGTGCGTCAGCACCGTGATCGCCTGGTACCCTTTGCCGTCATCAACCCGACATATGCCGATTGGGAGCATGATCTAACGGTGTGCCAGGAGGAGTTTGGGTGTCGGGGCGTACGGCTCTACCCGCCTTACCATCGCTACTCCTTGCGCGACCCCGCCTGCCGTGAACTTGTGGAAGCGGCCATTGCCCGAAACTTGGTGATTTCCGTGCCCCATTGGGTCGAGGATGACCGCGAGCGGTCGTGGCTCATAAACCAACCCGGCATTGTGCCGATAGCGGACATGGCAGCGCTGGCGCAAGCGCATCCCGACGGGCGCTTCGTCTTTCACTACGGCTTGGGCTTCACGGAAACTCCCCTCGGCGTACACGGTGCCGTGCAAGCCGAATACGGCCTGGATATCTCGCGGCTCTCGGTTTTCGTGAAGGAAGAGCTGCCCACGCTCCTCACAGACCTGGGACCGGAGCGACTGGTATTTGGCAGCGGCATGCCGCTCACGTCGGCTGAAGTGCCGCTCTATAAGCTGGAGGTCCTCGACGTGCCGGAAGCGGTCAAGGAGCAGATTCGTTGGCAGAACGCGAGTCGCCTGCTTAGCGAAGAGTCTATGTGATTGGCGGTTAGTAGCACCAGGAAATTGTCTCTCGCTTGCCTTGAGTCGTAGCGCGGGGGCGCTCAGATTGCAGGCATGGCGGGATCGAGTAGAAAGGCGCTCTATAGTCCGTCATTCCTGTAAGTGTCAGGAGACTCGTTGACAGAATGGGAGCATGATACGGCAGGAATTTTGGGCTACCAATCAGCTACCTTACCCAATGGGTTTTTTTGTAACGAGCAAAGACAACGCAGGCATTAAGAACGAACATGGTAGGCGGCACAAAAACCGCAACTCCGGCGCATAGCCTGCCTCCAGATTGATTCGGAGCCGGAGTGTAGCGGGTGCAGTGAAGATGGATTCCGGCTTTCGCCGGAATGACGGAGGTGAACGTCCTCAACTTTCCATGACATTAACTGGATTGAAAACTCTGTCAGCGAATTACTCAACATTTACAGTTCCCGCGAAAGCTTGCCCCGTACTTGATTCGGGGCGGGAATCCATCTTCTCCGAGAGCCCTGGACTCCGCTTTCGCGGGAGTGACGGATAGGGCGGCCGAAAGTGACTGCCGGGGAGGAGGATAGTGACGGGTAGGGTGGCCGAACGTAACGGTCGGGGCGGCGGCGGCAAACAGCGCGGGAGAATTGGAGAGTGCGGACGAAAGGTCTAGGTACGAGGTACTACCGATGATAATTGACTGTCACGCTCACCTGACCGGTGAGCACACCGGCATCACGCGGATCTGGGGCTCCAGCGACGCGGCGCTGATTGAGGCGGCAGAGCGGGTGGGCATCGGCATGAGCTGCGCTTCAATCCTGACCACTGCAATGCCCGCCCCACTCGCGGACTTCCAGGAATGCAACCGGCAACTGGCCGCCGCGACCCGGCGTTACCCCACTGCCGTGCGGGGGTATTGCTACGTGAATCCCGGCTACACGCGAGAAGCGCTGAGCGAGATTCGTTACTACGTGGAAGAGCAAGGTTTCATCGGCGTGAAGCTCTACAACGAATACAAGTGCACCGATCCCATCCTCTTTCCCATCATTGAACTGGCCATCGAGCTCGGCGTGCCTATTCTGCATCATGCCGGACATCAGCACCGGCCGGTGCTTCGACAGCCCAACATCTCGGACAGTGGCGACCTCGCCGTGCTGGCAGCGCGCTACCCCGAAGCGGTGCTGATAGTCGCCCACATCGGGGGCGGCGGTGACTGGGAGTGGACGATCAAGGCGGCGCGCAACTCCCCAAATCTCTTTCTCGATACCAGTGGCAGCGTCTTCGATAGCGGCATGGTGGAGACGGCTGTGCGCGTCGTCGGCGCGGAGCGCGTGCTCTTCGGCTGCGATACGTCGTTCACCGCCGGGATCGGAAAGATGAAAGCCGCGTGCCTGACAGAAGAGCAACGCACGCTCATCATGGGCGGCAACATGGAACGCATCCTCGCCATGAGGCGGGCCTAGTCTGTAGCTTTAACGAGTAGAAATCGCACGGCCCGGTAAATTGGTAAATTCACGCCAGCCCGTTCAATTTCATCTCGTTTGCACGTCTCGCTTCTCTCACAAAGCAGCCAGATGCATTGCCGTCATCAGCCCGCTGCAAGCTTGGGTGGGCCGTACTGCAACAGGTGGCGTTGACAGTGTGAATTAGTCAGGAGTACACTTCTTGCAGTAGCCGGAATAGACCGGGAAGAACCGGTAGCCGTTTCCGATGAGACAAAAGTTTCAAAGAAGGAGAGCAACGATGAAAAACGTCCATCGCCTATCACGGCGCAGTCTGCTTGGCGCGTCGGCAGCCGTTGGTTCCGCCGGGCTGGTCTTGGCGGCTTGCGGGCAAGTACAGACAACGGGAGCGCCGATGGAGCAGGCAGCAGACGCCCCAAAAGAGGAAGCCGAGCAGCCGCAGTTCATAGAACACAAGCCCGTGGTGGCTTTGCTGATCAGTCAGCGCGAGAGCACGATTGCGAAGACTGCGGCCACGCTGGAGCAATTCGATCTGGACCATCCGGAGGTCGATGTTGCCTGGAAGTTGGGCTACCCGCCGCGAGAGTTGCCGCCGCTCTTGGCAGCCGGCTCCCCGCCGGACGTCTGCTGGTGGGGCGTAGCCCCGCATCAAGTGGCCGACTTAGTCAGGGACCACCGCCCGATTCTGAAGGCGCACGGCATCGATATCAGCGAGTTTGTCGAGCCGGTGGTTAAGGGCAATACCTGGCAGGGCAAGCTGCTCGGCGTGCCGTACGGTCTGAACACGACGAGCCTCTTCTACAACAAGCAGCACTTCGATACGGCCGGGCTGAATTATCCTACCGACGACACCACTTGGGAGCAGGTCCTCGACGATGCGGAGAAGCTGACGGCTTCCCTCAACCAGGGGCAGGAGAAGAATACTGCTTGGGGTATCAGCACCAGTTCCTATATTCCGCAATACTTGCCGTTCGTCTATGCGGGCATGCTCGACGAAGACGGTGAACTGGCTGCCGACCGCGAAATCGCCCTGCACATGGTGCGCATGATCAAGGATGCGTGGGTCAGGCGGCAGGCGGCTCCGGGGCCAAACAACGACGACATCGATCTGAGCGGCTTTGCCATCAATGCGTTCGGCAATCAGCAGCTCAGCCAGGTAATCTTCGGCACCTGGGGCATCGTGCCATCACGCGATCAGGCCGAGCTCAAGTTCGATTCCTTCGAGCCGCCCTATCTTCAAATCGGCGGCGGACGCACGAGGGGCGCCTTCATGGGCCAGGAGGAACATTTCGTCCTGGAGAGCAGCACCAACCCGGATGCCGAGACACTCGTCGTATGGTTTGCGAAGCCGAACTTTCAGCAGTGGATGGGCAATCGCGGCGACGCCATTCCGGTTCATATTCCTTCGCAGCATGCCTTCGGCCCGCCGGAAGACGATCCACGCCCAGCCAACCAGTTGTCGTTCGCCCGCAGCGCGGGCTATGCTACGCCGTTTTGGCCGCACCCCGCCTACTCGAAGTTTACAGGCGCTCTGAATACGCACCTTAGGCCGCACTTCCGGGAGGAAGACAATCTGACATCGGAAGAGGCGGTCGAAAACGCGTTCGCGGCGCTCGAGCAGGCTATTGCGGACTGGAAGGCGGAAAACGCCTGATCTGCCAAGCTAGTGTGCGTTGGCATTTGATGAAATTCCGAGCGGGCAGCGGTGCAGTGCGAAACACGGGGAGGAATCTAGAGCGTACATCCTTGATTGTGCGAGGGCGCATTTCGTCCGCATGGAACGAAGTTGGGGCGGTTCGCGAACCGCCCCAACTTGGGCCGCGGTAACACCAGCCAAGGCACGTGTGCGCGGGAAAGCAAGGAAACTCATCGAGGAGGGAGGCACGGGGGCGTTGCCTCCCTCCAGCGCGTTAAGTCTCCTTGGCTGATCCCGTCACAAGGGTGGAGGCCTCGGTAAATTCCTCCGCGGTGATCGAACCCGCAAGACTGCGCGACTCAAGGTGATGAAACACTTCCTCCGTGCAGAGATTGTGAGGCAGGCCGGGCGCGCCGATGCTTGTCGTGCAGTCTCTCAAAACCATAATGCAGTAGCCGCGCTCACGCATGGCGAAGACGCCGTAATCGCGGTGCGGCACACAGTAGTTAGCGGCAAAGCCGGCATAGAATAGGTAGCGGATCTGCTTATTCCGGCACAGGCGGTGCAGTTGCTCGCCGGTCGCGATCACGTAGTCCTCGTCCGCCGGCCATACCGAGCGGTCTATCGAGCGCACCGCATTGTGCTGTTGCCGGAGGGGCAGCCACTCGTCACTGTAGTGCGCCTCCAGGTTCGCCCATTCTCCTTTGCGCTGCGCAAAGTCAGGCGGCGGCCAGTCCGATACGGGCTTCTGCTGCGGAATGAGCTCGCTATCACCCGCGTAACGCAACCACTGGGGAAATTTCTGCGCCACCGGCGGCGACGGCGCATGGATCACCGCAATACCCAGCGCGCGGCACACGTCCAGCAGAGGCCGAATGATATCACGGCAGATCTGGGCGGAGCGCTCGCCGTGACTCTCGATGGTCGGCTCGTCCCAGCAGTCCACGAGCACAATGGCGGCTTGGGCAGGCGGAATGCTCACCGGATTGTACTTGAAGCCAAAGTGCTCCTCCCGGTACGGCAGACCCGGCGCGCGCGGCTCGTGAATCAGAAAGCGCGCGGTGAGTTCTAGGTTCGTCATTTGGGACCTCCCTCAGTTTTGAGGATGGCAGCAGTCCTCTAGTCTTTCAGGTGAAGAATGAGCAGGGGAATCCTGTTGAGTTCAGGTGTCAACAAAGCGAAACCCGCAGCCTCCCTGTCGTCACTGCCACTTTCGCGGGAGTGTCCACGTGTCTCCGGGAAGATGGATTCCCGTTTGCGCGGGAATGACGGGCCGGCAGTGTCTCCCTTCCTACCGTCTTGGGCACAGTCACAGAGTGCGCCTGCTCTCTTCTGAAACCTACACAATCTGCTGCGCACTCACGCTCTATCTTACCGGTTATACTACAGCTCTTCCTGTTAGCCTACCCATGCAAACCCCTTTCACGTCTCCCATCGTCAGACGCTACCCTAAAGTAGCACTTAAATTGATAGTCAAGGGAGGTGGCTCTATAATCACCTCAAAGTCCGCTGCAATTAGACAAAGGAAAAACCTCGTGCTGCGAGTTGAGACGTGGAAGTACGGTTGGCGTTGGGTATATTCCGTCACTTATGACGAAGGGGTGCCCACGCTGCTGCAGCATGCCTTGCCGCTACACCGAAAGCATGCCATGCCCGGCATGATCGCGCTGGATCCAGAATGTATCGCAGACGGCGAAGAACACCGACAAGGATCGAACGACGGTGAGCACGATCGCTACCTCAATCTGAACGAGGTCCAAGAGCTGCAACGCCACGGCTGGAGTGTTGCCGGTCTGGGACCGACACGCGACGGCGGTGCCCTTGTTCCTTTGGCTTCATCTCAAACACTTGAGCTCCTGGTGGGAACGCCGGTTACTGCTTTGGTGGTCTCGCGGCAAGACCATCATCACGGTTATCCGCCGGAGGAAATTCAGCAAGCCGGCTATCTAGCCGTTTTTACGCTTGAAGACCGCCTGAACTACAACCACGTCGATGAGGACTTGAACGCGCTAGGGCGAGCAGCGATGTACACCGTGGAAAGCACTGTGCTGCCGCTACGTGTGTACGATCCGTACTGGCGGCTGCATCAGGCGTGGGATACCGGCGGCTGGCTGGTGGACAGCGCCCGGGTTGTTTCCGAGAGTCAGGCAGACCCGGAACGCAACATTACGCCCGCGCTTCTTGCCGAACGCTTCGAGAAGGTAGCGGAAGTCGGCGATGTATGGCGAGCCACACCGGACGAAGTGATTGACTACATCCTGATGCGCCGCGCCGCCCACCCGCGCGCCCTCCACACCTCCGATGAGGCCATCACGTTTTACATGGAAGCGCCCAGAATTCCGGAGCGAGTCCAAAGTCGGGAACTCACTTTCACGCTGGACACGCCGCGCGACTGGCAAAGGCCTGTTGTGACCAGTGATGGCACGCCGATAGCTGGGGTGACGGCGCTGGCTGAAGATCGCATGCGCTTTACGCTACCGGTACACGACGGCCAGCAGGTGCGAATCAGCAAAGCCGTAGATGCGTGATTTCTCAGCCTCACACAAGATACAATTCTTCGTACATCCCCTATCTCTCTGGATTCCGGCGCAAGCCGGAATGACGGGAGGAAGCGCTTTTGTGCACTGAGTGGAAGTGGGGATACAGTGAGTAACTACATACTAGCCCTCGACCAGGGCACCACTTCTTCGCGGGCTATTCTCTTTGACGCCGCCGGGCAGATCGCCGCGAGCGCCGGGCGGGAATTACCGCAAATATACCCGCAAGCAGGCTGGGTGGAACACGACCCCAACGCTATTTGGAATACTCAGCGCGATTCTATCCAGGCGTTGCTAGAAGAGTCCGGTGTTGCGCCCGTTCAGATTGCGGCGCTTGGGATCGCCAATCAACGGGAGACTGCTGTTGCCTGGCAGCGCTCGACCGGCGAGCCACTCTGTAACGCCATTGTCTGGCAGTGCCGCCGCACGGCGGCACGCTGCCAAGAACTAGAGGCGCAGGGCCTGGCCGATACAGTAAGGCAAAAGACCGGCCTGGTGTTGGACGCCTACTTTTCGGGCCCCAAATTCGAGTGGATTCTGCGGAATGTCCCGCGCGCCAGGGAGCTTGCCGCCCAGCACGACCTCTGCCTGGGCACCGTCGATTCCTGGCTCATCGCCAAGCTCACGGGGCTCGCCCAGCACGTCACAGACCCCACCAACGCCTCCCGCACCATGCTCTACGACATCCATGCGCACGCCTGGGACCACGACCTGCTGGCGTGCTTCGGCATCCCGCAGGAGGCCCTGCCGCAGGTGGTGCCCTCTTCAGGCGTCGTGGGTCACACTGATCCGGCGGTGTTTGGCGCCGCCGTTCCGATTGCCGGAATCGCGGGCGATCAGCAAGCGGCGCTGTTCGGCCAGACGTGCTGGCAGCCAGGGCATGCCAAGAACACTTACGGCACCGGCTGCTTCCTGCTTTCGCACACCGGCGCTCAGGCTGCGCCGTCCCTCGCCGGTTTGCTCACCACGGTGGCGGCGTCGACGCATGGCAACGCCTATGCGTTGGAAGGTTCGGTTTTCGTGGCTGGAGCCGCCGTACAGTGGTTGCGGGACAAGCTGGGCGTCATCGCCACGGCAGCGGAGAGCGAAATGCTTGCCCGTCAGGTCCCCGATTCCGGCGGTGTGGTCGTGGTGCCCGCGTTTACCGGTTTGGGCACGCCCTACTGGGACCCACAGGCGCGGGGTACCATACTCGGCTTGACTTTGGGCTCGACCAAAGCGCACGTCGTTCGCGCTACCTTGGAAGCAATAGCATTGCAAACGCGCGACGTAGTACACACGATGCAGCAGGAATCGGGCGTTGCGTTGCAAGAACTCCGGGCGGACGGCGGCGCGGTGGCCAACGCGCTCCTGATGCAGACCCAAGCCGATTTGCTCGGCATCCCGGTAGTCGTGCCCGCAGTTACGGAGACCACAGCGCTCGGCGCGGCGTACTTGGCCGGACTAGGCGTGGGCTTCTGGCTGGACGCTGCCGCCGTGGCGGCGCAGTGGCGCGTTGCCCGGCGCTATGAACCCCAAATCAGCACCGACGAGCGGGAAGGCAGCTATGCGACGTGGCTGCGCGCCGTCGCACGCGCGCGGGCCTGGGCAACAGATTAGTTGCTTCCGGGCGCTACCACGAGGAACACACGCCCACGACTGCCCAGCCAGTTATCAAGATAGCGCTGCGTAGGAGTTGCTGTGACAAAGTGGTGTGCAAAGTCCCTAGCGCTCAGCGAAACAACCTTCGCATTCGCCACCGCTAGTGAAAGGTCCGATTGGAATGGTTGCGCTGTGCGCTTGCTAGAGCGCGGCAAGGCGCGCCAGCCGAATCTCTTTCACTTTCAGGAGCGCGATGCTTGAGAGAACGACCACGATTCCAGTAGCCAGCAAGATGAGCCTTGGCCCCGTAAATTCAATGAGAGCCGCAAGCAATAGCCCGAATAAGATCCCAACCACTATGTTGATCGTGGCAAGAATTGCCACCACTCTCCCACGCAGATGATCGGGAGTCTCCGCTTGCACGACACTCCAGAGGGGTAGCATCCCGGCGATCAGGACACCCATAAGGGCTGCAAGAGCTAAACCTTGCCAAAGCTGCCCCACAGCGGCCAACCCACCGACAAGCACGCCCAAGGCTGAAAGCGCAAGTAAGCTTATCTTGCCGTCGCCGTATCGTCTTGCAACCCACGGCACCGCAAGCAAAGCAAAGAGCATCCCGACCGACTTAATCGCAGTAAACGTACCCACCGACTCCGGTCCCTCGCTTAGGACATCCCTGAAATACACATGAATCGCTATGAGAAATGCGGAATACTGCAATGCAGTGAGTATCATCCCGGTAATGGCAATCGCACGAAGCAAAGGGTGTCTAACTATGAAGTACACCGAATATGCCAGGTCCCGCGTCCCGACTTTCACCATCTCGAAAGGCCAGGCGTGCGGCCTGGTATCCTTGCCGACCGTGCTCTGATTTCCGTCCTGCTCAGGCGCCTCAATTCTGCTAAGCAACCACGCTGCGATGCCGTACGCGACGAGAGCCACACCAAGAGCATACAGCCCTCCTACAGCGGCGATGAGGAATCCAACTGCGACTCTATCGGTAATGTCAATGGGTTGGAATCCTGCCGCCAACCCTGCGTTTCCCGCCACCAGTTCATTCCTCGGCAACAAATTCGGCAGCATAGCCGCGCGAGCCGGATAGAATAGCTGTCCGGCTGCCGTAAGCAAGAACGCGGCTACAGCAAGGACCAGCGTGTTCAGTTCCCCCACTTGCCCCAGTACGATGAGCACTGCCAATATCAACATCCGCACCACGTGCGAAAAAAGCATGAGAAACTTGCGGTTCATGCGGTCTGCCAGCACACCAGCCAACGGCGGCATGATGAGGATCGGAATCGTGGCCGCTGTTAGCACAAGGCTTGCGGCCGAGCCAAAACTTAAGGACTCGCCAAGTCCCTGTTCGTTAAGCACATGCCAGGGAACGGCAACAAAGTACACCGCGTCGCCCATGCTACTGATAAGGTATGCGGCAGCCAGGCAGCGATAGCTCCGGTGCGCAAACACGGCAACAATATCGGCTCGCCGGAAGAGTGTCAGCACTGGTAGACTCATTTACCCGCTTCAGACCCGCACGGGCCAATTGGTTGCCAACCACGCAAATTGAGCACCCGTTAGCAGGGCATTTACGGCGGAGGGGCTCCAAGAAGCTGCCCTACCACTCGCTCTTAATCAACCCACCTAAGAACCACAACGCGGCAACTAACAGCGCAAGCGGCTGACAGTTGCGGCAGCACCCACACTCGAAAGAGACCTGCAGAGTTTTCGCACGAGACCTATACGACTTCCGACCTATTCCGCCTCAGAAACCTCCGGCGGGGTGATGTAGTCATGGTATCGCTGTGCGACCTGCGCAGAAGTCGTATCCCCGGCGTGGACGTAGATGCGGTACTTGAAGCGCAGCAGACCGCCCTCGGGCAGCACGTGGCTGCCGTCTACCCCGCGATCACCGTAATAGTCGTGCAAACCGAAGGGGTTGGCGGTAAAGAGGCCGTAGTTCCGCGCGTGCCAGTAGGTGGGGTGGCGAAAGCTGGAAGGATGGTCGTAGACGGCAAAACCCACTGTCTGTCCCTTCACCGGGCCGGTATAGTCAAGCCACTGGGCCCGCTTACCCCAACATTCCGCTTCGCCGATGCCGCCAACAGCGTTCTCCATGCGACCGTCACCGGAGGCGTCCATGCTGGTGGCGACCCGCAGCGAAAGGATGCCGCCTTCTTTGGTGTCGCCAAAGTGCACCGGGCCCGCCGTGGCGCGGAACGTAACCTCTAGGTCTATCAATCGCGCGCCGGAAGCCAAGGGATAGAATGTGAACCGCCGCTCGTCTTCCACCACCTTCTGCTCATCGGACCCGACCCAATCATTGGTTGAGCGAATGGCGCCCAGCACCGGGCCGCTGACGTGGGCACCACATTCGCCGTAGGCCGGCAAGAACTCCAGGTGCCGCTGGAAGCCGTGGCCGGGAGTCTCACTCCACACGTCGGCGCCGCTCACTTCACCGTGCGAGACGTAGATGGACTTATGGTGCGGGTGATCGTGTTTCTCGCCCGGCACATCCGGGATCATAGGATAATTGCGTGTCATGCCCTCGCCTGTAGGCCCGATGACTGGGTAAAGATACGGCTTCACCACCGGCGCCGCATACCGATAGGTGGTAAAGAGCGCGCCGCTGAAAGAAACATCTACACCGTGTTCACCATCTGTAACCGACACCCCACCAGCCGCCGATCCTTCCTGCACGGTGTAGGTGCGCGAAGCACCGGCCGCCAGGGCAGGCACTACCCATACCAGATGCGCGCCGGCGCCGTTGGCAACAACCTGCGCGGGCAATTCAGCGCCGGTGTCGTCATCGCGCACAACGTAGCTTGCCCCGGCGTCCAGTCCGTCGGCTGCTGCCCAAACCGGACACTCATTACGGTCGTGATTCCCTGCGTTGACTATGAGTTTCTTTATTGGCATAACGTGGTCCTTACTCTTCATGAATGCTGCCTCTGCTCAATTAAAAGTGATTATACACTGTGCGGCGCTGCGACCCATTGGCAAGGAAAGGGGAAGGGACGCTACTGAGAAATCATGATGCCGCACAACCCCTGGGGTTCATCGGCGAGGAGGCCTTGCGCACGAAGGCATCCGCCCGCGATAGGGGGCCAGTCCCATTCCTGCCGGGTACTAATCACGTTCATGCTTCGACAGGCTCAGCACGAACGGAGCCACGGCCTCGCCACCACACGAAAGTTCGCATTCAGCCTCGCAATGCCCCCCACTCAACCGTTCGACCAGAGCATCACAAAGCGCCAACCTTACCGTTCGCCTTGGGCCTCACGATACACCAACCTTCCCGTTCGCCTTGAGCCTGTCGAAAGGTGGACGGGAACTCCGCAACTCGCACCCATTCGCTCGTACTTCTACAGGCTCAGCACGAACGGAGCCGCGGCCTCTTCACCACACGAAAGTTAGCATTCAGCGTCGCAATGCCCCCACTCAACCGTTCGACCGGAGCATCACAAAACGCCATCCTCACCGTTCGCCTTGAGCCTCACGATACACCAACCTTCCCGTTCGCCTTGAGCTTGTCGAAAGGTGAATGGGAGCTCCGCAACTCACACCCATTCGCTCGTACTTCTACAGGCTCAGCACGAACGGAGCCGCGGCCTCTTCACCACACGAAAGTTTGCATTCAGCGTCGCAATGCCCCTACTCAACCGTTCGACCGGAGCATCAAAAAGCGCCAACCTTTCCGTTCGCCTTGAGCTTGTCGAAAGGTGGACGGGAACTCCGCAACTCGTACCCATTCGCTCGTACTTCGACAGGCTCAGCACGAACGGAGCGACGGCCTCTTCACCACACGAAAGTTTGCATTCAGCGTCGCAATGCCCCCCACTCAACCGTTCGACCAGAGCATCAAAAAGCGCCATCCTCACCGTTCGCCTGGAGCCTCACGATACACCAACCTTTCCGTTCGCCTTGAGCTTGTCGAAAGGTGAACGGGAACTCCGCAATTCTCGCCCCTTCGCTCGTACTTCGACAGGCTCAGCACGAACGGTGTTTCCGTTTTCTCCGGTACACTGAACGGGGACGTAAACTTTAGGAGCCGAGGAGACCGGACCCGTGAAGATACCGATTACGATGTCGCACGGTACCGACCAGATACCGGGTAAACGCAACCCGCTGACGCAGGAACACTTCGCCCGACTCGTTGCGATAGCCCGCGAACTGGGTTTCCAGTCCATCAGCTACGACGACTTAGCAGCATGGTTGTGGCAGGACGGCAGTCTGCCGGAGCGGCCGATCATGTTCGATTTCGACCATCCGATGAAATCCATGCATCATGAAATCTATCCGGTGCTCCAGCGCTACGGGTACACGGCGAACCTCTTCATCAACACCGGCTTGATGGATGACATGTACCGTACGGGCGTGCCGGACTTTGCCGAGCGGCAGTTCTTGCTCTGGGAAGAGGCCGGCGAACTGGCCGCGGCCGGTTGGCAGATAGGCGCACACACGGTTACGCACCCCAACCTCTCCGAACTCAGTCAGGAAGACCCCACCGGCGAGAGGCTGCGCCACGAGCTTGAGCAGTGCGACGCTACGATCAAGGAGCATCTCGACATCACGCCGCAGGACTTTGCCTTCACCGGCACCAGTTGGAGCAGTGCGGCAGAGCGGGAAGTAAAGGCGCGCTACCGCTTTGGGCGCTTATGGATTGTGGGGGCGGAATATCAGGTTGACGGCAAAAAAACCCGCTACGCGGACCTCGTTGGTGTGCCTGGAACGGACGAAGCGGACGGCGGCCCGCCTCACGCCGCGCGCTACATCACACGCGATTCTGACCCTTACCGGCTGCCTTCAATGGAGATCAATGCGCTGATCTTCACGCCAACAGCCTTTCGCAGCTATCTGGAAGCGGCATTGGAAGAGTAACGTGTGCAGGCTTTGCCACGTTCCGCCTCATTCCCTGCTGAGGGCATGAGCGTCTTTCAGAAAGAGCGTCGCCATCTTCGGTAGCTCAGAATTGCAACCTGCGCTCGCCCGGTGGGAGGCGAGTCATGGGGCTGCCTTGGTCCCATCAGCACCACAAGTATGGGACTCTCCCTCACCCTGGCCCTCTCCCGCTAGGAGACCTTTGAATGACCATTGCCGATGCGCGAAAGTCCCCTCTCCCGCCGGGAGAGGGTTAGGGTGAGGGGGAATCCCCGCAATCAGGGCCATTTTCACCGATTTTGCACACTTACGTATAGGTCTTAGAGGTAGAAATGACAGGATAAGCAGGAATCCCCTCACCCCGGCCCTCTCCCATTGTATAGACCGGGGACATAGGTAACACATGTTCGGGGACATAGGTTACACCATAAGGCATGGAGAATCTTTTAGATGGAGGAGGACCATGCCTTGGAAAGTGGGTACACCCATGTCTTTGCGCAAAGAGTTTATTGCTCTGGCACAATCTGACGGAGTGAACATGAGCGAGTTGTGTCGTCGCATGGAAATCAGCCGCAAGACCGGCTACAAGTGGCTGCGGCGGTACGCGCAGGCCGGAGGGCAGAGCCTTCACGATCTGCCCAGGCGCCCGCACTCCAGTCCGCAACAGACGAGCCGGGAGATGGAGGAGCTTGTCGTAGCACTGCGCCTGACGCATCCCACCAAGGGTGCGCATGTGCTGGCCAGGATGTTGCAGGATCGCGGCTGTGCGGGGGTGCCTGCCAAGAGTACGATCACTGCCATTCTCAGACGACATGGGCTCATCGATGAATCCGAGGCTGCCAAGCACACACCCTATGTGCGCTTTGAACGTGCCGAACCCAACGAGCTGTGGCAGATGGACTTCAAGGGACACATTGCCGTGCAACACCACCGCTGCCATCCGTTCACCCTCCTGGACGATCATTCCCGCTTCAACCTGGCGTTGCAAGCCTGTGCCAACGAGCAGGGAAACACGGTCCAAGACCGCCTCACCCACGTTTTTCGGCGTTACGGCTTGCCTCAGGCCATGCTGATGGACAACGGCTCCCCCTGGGGTAGCGACAGCGCTCATCCCTTTACTCCCCTCACCGTCTGGCTCATGCAACTGGGCATCAGCGTGCACCACAGCAGACCGTACCATCCCCAAACACTCGGCAAACTGGAACGCTTCCACCGCTCGCTCAAGAGCGAGTTGCTTACAGGCCGCACCTTCACCGACCTCCCCCACTGCCAACGTGCCTTCGACACCTGGCGTGACTTCTACAACTTGGAGCGCCCACACTATGCCCTCGACCTCGACACCCCGGTCAGCCGATACACACCCAGTGGTAAAACTTTCCCCGAGACCCTACCCGCCATCGACTACGCCCCCGACGACCACGTGCGTTCTGTGGATGTCTCCGGTCGCATCTCATTCCAGGGCAGACCACTGCGTGTGGGAAAAGCCTTCACGCATAAGCGGGTCGCGCTCAGACCCACCCAAACCGACGGCGTATGGGACGTCTATTTCTCCGTCCAACGCATAAAAACCCTAGACCTCAATGAACAAAATGTGTAACCTATGTCCCCGAACAACTGTTACCTATCTCCCCAGTCTGTACACCCATGGAGAGGGAGTAATTCTTGCGCCTCTGGCGGAAGTTACGCAAAGGTCTCCGCTAGGAGAGGGAACAATACGATCCAAAACAGCAGGGAGAAGCGTTCGACTTCCCTCAATGCAGCAGCGTTGCGTGCTAGCTGCCCTCAATTTGCGCCGCGCACTCGCGCAGGTAGCGAATGCCATCGCGGGCCTGTACTTCCGCGTGCGGCTCGAATTCGAAAATCTCGATAGAGACGTAGCCGTCGTAGCCGGTTTCGTTCAAGGCGCGCATGATGGGAACGAAGTCGGTATCGCCGAAGCCGGGCGCTTTCAAATTGTAGTCGTTGGCGTGAAAGTGGGGGAACTCGTCCACATGGGCGCGGATGATATCGGCAGACGGCTCAGCTTCCGCTGTTTCCATCGCCTTCACGTCGAGGTGCAGCTTGAAGTTGGGGTGGTCGACCCGGCGCACGAGGTCCGCGCCTTCCGCCGCGGTGGTGATGAACTGGCACAGCGGCGGCGCCAGCGGTTCGATGGCAATGATGGTACCGGCCTGTTGCGCTTCGTCGCAGACGCTCTGAAATACCTCCGTAGCATACGCCATGCCCTGCTCGAAGTTCACGCCCTCCGGCAAGTTGCGCTGGTTGGGTGAGCCGAAGACTAGGTAGGGAGAATTTAGGTCGTGGCCGAAAGCAATGAGCCCCCGTAGGTAGTCAGCAGTCCTTTGCCGCACGGCCGAATCGGGGTGCGTGAGGTGCAGACCATCGGGCCCGACCAGAAGCCAATGCAGCCCCACAATCTCTAGGCCGGCGTTCGCTGCCGCCTGACGTGCAGACGCCCGCTGCTCTGCGGAAATGTCGAAGACCGACTGTTCAAACGTAAACGGCGCCGCCTCGACGCCCTGATACCCGTGCTCCGCCAAATAATCGCAGATGCGCGCAAAATCCCAGTCCGTGAAGGCTTCATTGCAGAACGCATAACGGAATGCCATAGGTCACAAATCCTTGACTGCCGAAGTCTAATTCTTAGCGGCAATGGTACCACGTTGCCTGCCATACGGTAGGTCTATGGCTAATGGCGCGCAATTCGCGCCCGCGAATTGCGCGCCTTGGAGCCAGAGTCGGGCACGAAAAATCCCTAGGCCACTCTAGAGCGTAACTTCCCGGTCCTCGCGCGCCGAGGTGTACATGGCCTCCAACAGTTCCACGGATCTGCGGCCTTCCGGGCCGCTGCACGCCGTCGGCTTGCCGTCTACTAATGCTTGGATCATATCTTCGATGATGTTCTTGGGGCCGGGCGGAAGCTCTGCGGGGTCGGGCATGCCGCCGTCAGGGCTGTCGAGAAATTCCCACGTTGTGATACCCTCTTGCCGCATCTGGATGGTGCCGTCGGTGCCGTGAATCTCATGCTCGTGCCCTAGGCCGCCGAAGACGGTTGTCGTTGTCTGAATGATGCCCCACGCGCCGGACGCATAGGTAACCAGTGCCTCCAAGGCGTCTTCGGTCTCGATGTCATGGTTGAAGATATTGATGCGCGCACGCACGCTCTGCACCGGCCCCATGAACCAAAGAGTCTGGTCGATGCCGTGAATGCCCTGGTTTGCCGCCGAGCCGCCGCCGTCATACTTCCAGGTGCCGCGCCATCCGGGAGGATTCCCTCCGGCAAAGTAACTGTCGGCGCGGTACCATTTTAGCCGGAAGTCGCCAAATATCGGACGGCCGATCCGACCCGCGTCCAGTGCCTGCTTAATCAGGCGCGTGGTCAGCTCATAACGGCGTTGGAAGTCCACGGCCAGCAAGCGGCCGCTCTTCTCTGCGGCGGCAAGCACCTGGTCTATCTTCGCCGTGGTGACGTCCATGGGCTTGGTCGTAAAGGTGTGCTTGCCTGCCTGGAGACTCTCGATTGCGAGGTCGCCGTGGGTGCCGCTGGGCGTGAAGATGCCTACCGCGTCGATGTCCTGGCGCTCCAGCAACGCGCGGTGGTCGGTGTGCCAGTCGCAGCCGTATTCCGCCGCCTGCGCCGTGGCCAGCGACTCCTGCAAGTCGCAAACGGCCACCAACTGCGCCCCCGCCGTATTGGCCGCCTGCTTCACCCGCGACCTACCCACACCTAAACCGATAATGCCAAACCGAACCGGTTCATGTCCTGATGCCATAGGTAAGTACCCTCCTCAAAAATGTGTTTCATGCCAAAAGCGAATGAATATTCCCGATGGGACGCCCATTCTTGGGTTTTCTCTTCTGTACACAGATGATACCACCATTAGGTCAATAGGCGGGTTTAGTTACGTTGAGATGCTTGCCACTCCCTAGCGCATAAATTCCAGTGGAATAACAGATCGAGATACCTTGACATTCACGTGTGGGAACGGTTGTATAGGGAATACCAGTTCGTGTGTTCAGCTACGAACTCTAGGGGTAAACCTTGCATCCTTCCAAACCAGATCACAAGGAAGCATGGAGCAATTGATGGACGGCGAGAAAGTAATCAAATCTATCCGGCTAGAGAACATTCTCTCTTATGGGCCTGATACTCCCGGGCTTGACTTGGAACCCCTAAACGTCATCATTGGCCCTAACGCTTCGGGGAAATCGAACCTCATTGAAGCGCTGTCGATTCTTGCTGATACACCCAAAGATATCCAGGATCCGCTTCGTAAGGGTGGTGGAACTCTCGAGTGGCTTTGGAAAGGAACGCAGAAAGCTTTCAACGCTACCATAGAAGTAACCGCCGATGCACTTTGGCCTCCGACACCATTGAAATATCGTCTGTCCTTCACCGAGTCCTTTTCGCGCTTCAGGCTAATGGATGAAACAGTCGAGGATGCATACCTAAGTGCCTCTGGCAACAGCCCAAAATCTTACTACCAGTACCGAGGTGGCAAACCAGTTATAAGGGTTATGGGAGAAACCCCTTCTGAGCGGCCATTAAAGCAGGATGACTTAAGTACAGACCAGTCAATTCTATCGCAGCGAAGAGATCCTGAGTCATTTCCAGAGTTATTCTTCCTAGGATTGCAATTTGAGCGAATGCGATTCTACCGAGAATTCCATTTGGGGCAAGACTCGCCGCTACGACGGCATCAACAAGCAGATCTAACTCAAGACTACCTGTTGGAAGACGGCTCAAATCTCGCCGTAGTATTGAGCTATCTACTGAATCAACCGCCCATGAAAGCAAAGATTCTTGACTGTCTTCAAGAATTCTACCCCTCAGTTCAGGACATTCTTGCTGCCGTGCTCGGAGGTAATGTGCAGATGTCCTTCCACGAAGAGGGGTTACACCATCCTATACCTTCAACACGACTGTCCGATGGAACTCTGCGCTATCTCTGCCTGCTCGCCGTGCTTTTCCATCCTGAGTATTCGTCGGTAATTTGCATAGAGGAACCGGAAACGGGCCTGCACCCTGATGTGATTCCGGCTTTCGCAAATCTCCTCGTGGAAGCTTCGAAAAATGTTCAAATTGTCGTTACGACACACTCCGACATTTTAGTAGATGCGCTTTCTAATACACCAGAAGCCGTGGTGATATGTGAAAAGGTCAATGGAGCCACGCAACTCCGGCGCCTAAACGCTGACGATCTCAAAGTCTGGCTGGAGAAGTATCGCCTTGGCGAACTTTGGACACGTGGTCATATCGGAGGAAATCTGTGGTAAAGGTTAGGCTATTTGTGGAAGGCGGGGGCACCAGCAAGGCGCAAAACTCAGTTTGCCGCAGGGACTTTCGGAAATTTATCGAGAAGGCGAAGTTGACCGTAAGAAACCTTGAAGTCGTGTTGTGCGGCAGTCGTACGGACGCGTTTGAAGACTTCAAGAATGCGCCTGCTGAAAAACTGAGTCTTGTCCTTCTGCTCGTGGACGCGGAGCGACCGGTAAAGGCGCCGGTTGCAGACCCAAAGCCGTGGGAACATCTCAAGGAAAACCCTGACAATTGGAACCGTCCCAGAATTGCAACTGACGATCAATGCCATCTTATGGTACAGATCATGGAATCTTGGTTCCTTGCCGATGTAGAAGCTCTTGAAAAGTACTACGGTCAGGGATTTAGAGAGTCGGCGCTTCCGAGAAACCCCAAGATTGAAGCAGTTCCCAAGCAAGACATCATCAAGGGACTTGAACAGGCAACCCGTGCCACAAGGAAGAAAAACTACAACAAGGGAAAGCACAGCTTCGAGATACTAGCTCTACTAGACGCAGCTAAGGTTCGGAAACAATCGCCTTACGCCGACCGCTTCTTTGAAGAGCTTCAGCGTATAAGCCAGCAGTGATGGCCGTAAGTTTCGGTTGTGCTAATGGGAAGTGGAATTGCTGTCCTTCTAGTAACTGCCCCGCAAGCGGGAACCCTTTGCTCTTCACACAATCACAAGAGAAGACAAACCCCTTCACTTGGCAATAGAAAGAGCCGGACACCGTTCGCCCTGAGCGTTGTCGAAGGGTGAACGGTGGTGGAAACGCACAGACGTACTAATTGCCAATCTCTCTCCATTCGCACTTCGACAGGCTCAGCACGAACGGAGAGGACGGAACCAAACCGCCCGCACTGCGCCCAAGCGGGGGACAAGCCCCCGCGCTACGTGCCGCGTGAATAACTGCTGTATAGAATCCCTAGATTTATAAGAAATGCAAGGTGTTGCGGAGTGTCGCCATGGGAAGTGTGAGCCGGCACTAAATGGCCACCGGAGAAGCGGTTTCAACATCGGTGGTGATTAGGGCGTCCGGGTGTTCTTGGAGCAGCGTGGCCGGGTAATCGGTGGAGACATCGCCGAGCAGAGAGATGCGCAGGATGGCTTTCTGCCAGTCGCCGCCATCGCAGTAGAGGCGGATGCGGCGCGACTCCAGGATATCCTTCATGCCGATAGTAATCGCCATGGGTGGGAAGGTATAGAAGTTGCCGCCCATGCGGTGGATAGAATTCATCACCATCGTCTCCGGGGCCAGGGGCAGGACGCGGGTGCGCGATTGGCGAAACTCCTCCAGCGTCACCTGGTAGAAGCGGCTGATGGGCGGTTCGTTGAAGGCCACGTGACCGTGGATGCCGATACCACCGTAGCAGGAGTCGACGCCGCCGAGCCTGGCGATGGTATTACTTACCTCGTCGATGCGCTCGATGCGTGGAAAGAAAACATGGTCATCCGGTATGCGCAAGTCGGGGTCGAGCCGCGCAAAGAATTTTCCGCGCATGTACCCCTCGAAGCTTAGCGGATGGTCGAGCGGAATCGAGCGCCCTTCCCAGTCGCAATACTCGTCCATATTGAACGTCCATACATTGTGCCATGAGATGCGCTCGCGGTTGCAGATATCGGCAAGCACTGAGAACTGGCCGATCGGCCCCACGGGCAAAATGAGGACTGTCGGAATCCCGGCGGCGTTATGCGCCTTTATCTCGTCAGCAATTTCGCGGGCAAAGGCAGCATAGAGGGCCGGGCGGTCGGGCACAACGCGCATAGGCACCTTCGCCTCCCGCTGCAGTTTCTCTGTGGGGAGTTTCATCCAGGCATCGACGACCGGGCCCATAATTCTTTACTCTCTTTCCTGCTCCTCATTGGATTTGTGGGTAGCGTGCACTGCGTGCCAGTGCAATGTCCTGTACGTGCGCAAGCCATGAAGAACCCAAGTCAAGTCTAATGGGCTTACGCGTTTTCGTGGGCGAGCCGCTTGCCACCGCAAATTTAGCGTGAGATGGGCAGTACTACGTGCGCCCTTTCAGAGCGACGAAGTGCTATACACCAAGCCATTCCGCCTCCCTGCCAAACTAAATTAGAGCCGCTCCATAACTACAAGGTTAAGCAAATCTTCCTTCACAACAACTGGCTAAGTTTGCTATCCTTTGGTAGGATACCGTGTTACTAGAATCAATCGAGACTTCCTTATCTTGAAAGGTACCGCTGCTAACGCGGCCGGATGAGGTAGACGCCTGTTGATCGGGTTTTCCTCATTCTTTGCAGATTATACTGCTATAGGCTCGATGTGTTTCTCGGCGGCTGCCGCACAAACACGCCGCGACCCCTTTTATTGCGGGTGCATCGCTGTGGCGGGAATGTAGTACTGCAGCCGTACAGTGTCCCCGATTCTTGATGTTAGCTGCTTAAGTTGCGTTGAATTCTTGACCGGTACTAGAATACACGCCGATCGGTATTTTCGTACAATAGAGATATGGAAAGTTTGGATCGTCCTAGGGCTTGGTGATCCTTAGGCGATTAGGAGCGAAGGAGCTGCAACTGAACCTCGGTTGCGCGCGCTTCCGGTCCATAGTGGAGCAAATTCATGGAAGAGCCGCGGCGATTAGGCGATAGGCTGCGCGCGGCGCGTTTAGCCAAAGGCGTCTCGCTTGAGGAGGCTGCCGCGGCCACGCGCATCCGCCGCTCTGCCTTGCAGTCGCTAGAAAACGACGATTTCGATACGCTTCCTGCAGCCGTCTACACGCGTGGCTTCCTGCTCAATTACGCCCGGTACCTGGGACTGATTCCAGAAGAGATTCTGGAAGAGTTCGACCACCAACAGCGTGCAGGCACCGAGTTTTCCATTGCAGCCCCGCAGGATGAACCGGGCCGACAGTCGTCTATATTCAGTTCCAAACTCTTGTGGACGATAGTGCTCGTAATTGCGCTTGGCGTAATCCTTAATTTTGTCTATCAGGAGTTCTTGTCGGCAGGGCCGGCGCCTGTGGCCTCGGAGAATGAGAACGAAGCGGCACCAACGAGCACTGAGAAGCCGTCGATCGAGCTACCGCCGCTCGTCACCCCCTCCCCGATTCCTACCCTGTCGCCGACACCTTCGCCAACGCCCAGCCCCATCACCGGAGTTAACTTAACACTGCGGTCGACAAACCAGGAGGTCTGGATCCAAGTAACAGTCGACGCCATTATCGTCTTCGTAGGTACAATCGGACCGGAAACCGATCAGGGCACGGATCCGCTGACATGGAATGCCGAGGAGGGTATTGGCATACTCTTTGGACGCACCGGCGGCGTTGAAATCTCCGTAAACGAGCAGGACCTCGCTCCATTGGTAGAGAGCGAAGACCCGGTGCTGTTTGAGGCGGTTGAGACCGACAATGGGGATATAGAATTCACCGTCAGAATAAACGGTACGCCTGTTCAATATTCGCCATAGCGGCCGCGCGGCAGAGAGCGCCTGGCAAAAGGATGACTGCAAATGTCGAGCAGACTGGCACGGTGATGCGGGCAGGAATGGATGAGAAGCGCACGCGCGGCTAGATATTGCTCGCTCATATAGACAGATGGCGTTCTCATGCTGACGCCATCCGCATTCTGCATATCTATGTTCCGTACCGTTCAGGGCATCTATTGGACCGAGAGTGCTGACTTGCCGAGTTCCCTTGCCGCTGCCAGTATCGTTTGCCCTCGCAATCGTCCCAATCCGTGTCTCCGGTACCGGAGAACAAGCCAAAGCCAAATTGTTTCCTGCCTACAAAGTGTGTGGGTAAGAAACTCCTGCACCCCTTGCGATTGCCGTGCCGACCGGGTTGGCGCCAGTGTGGAGCTGTTGCGAATTCCGAGCCCTGGCGACTTATCGGTTGCCCAAACACCCGCCGCTGATCGCTCACGCCCACTCGCGGGGTTGCCGTGCCGCCTCAATAGCGGTATCGTGAGAAGCCAGGATAGAACCATGCGGCGAGCGGCAGAGTGCCGCACTGCT
The DNA here is from genome assembly GCA_965216245.1 of Chloroflexota bacterium. GTDB lineage: Bacteria > Chloroflexota > UBA11872 > VXOZ01 > VXOZ01 > VXOZ01. Next base: position 1,344,314 of record OZ244145.1, on the reverse strand, counting down.
AGAGGATTTCTTCATGCCCGTTGGCATTGCCAACCAGTTGACACTCGTGCGCATAGTGCTTGCCCCCCTCATCATGTTTCTTGTCATCTGGGGCGAGGGCAAGACGGAGTTGTATTGGCTGGCAGCAGCATTGCTCGCGGTAGCGGCGGCAACGGATTGGCTCGATGGCTTCGTGGCTCGCCGCAGCGATACCGTCTCAGCGGTTGGGGCATCGCTCGACTTGGTAGCCGACAAAATCCTCGTTACAGTGGTATTGATCGCGCTCGTGCAGGTAGGACTTTTACCGGGCTGGTGGGCGGCGGTGGTCGTTAGTCGCGAGATGGCGGTAACCGGCCTGCGAGTGCAGGCAGCGGAAAAGGGCGTCTCAATACCGGCGGGTCGCGCCGGCAAGCTCAAGACTGCCGTCACCTTTATCGCCCTCCTCGTCCTCATCCTTTGGCAGAGCCTCGTGAGTGATATACTCCTCTGGCTTGCCTTGATCCTGACGGTCTACTCCGGAGCGGAGTACGTGTATAGCGGTATTCGCAAAATACGAGACGTGAGTAGCGCCCGGTCACAAAATTCCAAAACACAAACAAAACAAAAGGAGCTACATGTGAAATGAAGGTTGCCTTTATCGGTCTCGGCACAATGGGCATGCATATGGCGGTCAACCTCCGCAAGGCAAACCATGACGTCTATGTCTATAACCGCACGCGCAGCAAAGCGGAAGCGTTCGTCACCTCCGGCGGCACACTCGTGGAGAGCCCCCGAGAAGCGGCAGAGCGGGCAGACTTCGTGCTCTCCTGCATCTCGATGCCGGAAGACGTTGAGGAAGTCTTCTTAGGAGATGCCGGCGCTATCCACGGATCGCGTCCGGGACAGGTCTTCGTAGACCACAGCACTATTGACCCGGCAACGGCCCTGCGCATTGGCGCCGTGCTCGCAGAGAAGCAGATTCAATTCATCGATGCACCAATCAGCGGGGGCCCGATGGGAGCCGAGGCCGGTACGCTTGCGATCATGGCCGGCGGCGAGGCTGATGCATTTGCTAGAGCAGAGCCGCTGTTTCAGGCTATGGGGGAGAACATATTCCACGTCGGGCCCCTTGGCGCCGGCTCGGTGGTAAAACTCCAGAACCAACTGCTCGTGGGAATCAATCTGGCGGGCATTGCGGAAGCAATGGTGCTGGGCGTCAAGAACGGGGTAGATCCCGAAGTGTCTTACAAAGTGCTCGGCACCGCCATGGGCGACAGCCGCATGCTGCACCGCGCAATGCCGGACTTCATTCTGAAACGCAATTTCGATCCGGCTTTCGCCATCAAACTCCTTGTGAAAGACTTGCGTCTGGCCACCCAGCTCGGTCAGCAGGCCAGCGTACGGCTGCTTATCAGCAACCTCACCCAACTCGTCTATGAAGAGGCAATCGCGCAGGGATTGGCCGACGAAGACCAGACAGCCGTGGTCAAGCCGCTGGAAGAGCTTGCCAAGGTGGAGGTAGCAAAGGCGTGAGCGCGCCTAGCGAAGGCGCGAACACGCCGCACGCTTCACCTGCTGCTGCGGCGCGTATTCCCGCGCCACGGCTGGAGCAGTTCGCGCGCGAGGTGCTCATGCATGCGGGCATCCCGCCGGAGCATGCGGCGCAATCGGCCCGCCATCTTGTGTTGTGCGACCTGCGCGGTGTCGAGACGCACGGCATCACACGCCTCTCCGCCCTGGCGCAGCGCATCCGCAACGGCGTCGTGAACGCCGGCGCGAACATCCACGTCGAGCGCCAACGCGCCGCCTCTGCCCTGGTGAACGGTGATAACGGGCTAGGCGTGCCGGTAAGCACATATGCGACGCAACTGGCGATTCGGCTCGCCGGAGATCAAGGCATTGCCACCGTAGGCGTTCGCAATAGCAACCACTTCGGCATGGCGGCCGATTACGCACTGCAAATGGCCGATGCCGGATGCCTCGGCATTGTTACGACGAATTCGAGCCCGGCCATGGTGCCATGGGGCGCGGCAAAGAAATTCCTGGGCACTAACCCCATCTGCTTTGGCGCGCCAACCCACGACGAACCGCTCATTCTGGATATGGCGACAAGTGTCGTGGCCATGGGGCACGTGGTCTTGGCTGAGAAACGGGGACAGTCTATTCCCGACACATGGGCAGTCGGGCCTGACGGCCTGCCCACGACTGATCCCACACTGGCCAGGCAGGGCGGAGCGCGCCCGTTGGCAGACTACAAGGGCTCCGGACTCGCCCTGATGATCGAGATTTTCACGTCACTGCTCACCGGCGCGACTCTGGGTGTGCATTCCGCGGGATTCTTTAGCGATATGAGCCGTCCCGCCGACGTGGCGCACCTCTTCATTGCAATTGACATTGCGGCATTCGTGGAAATCGATTCATTCAAGGAACGGCTGGATGCCCTATTGACGGAGATGCGTGGGCTGCCGCTGGCGCCAGGATTCGACCGGATCGCTCTGCCCGGCGAGATCGAAGCGGAACACTTGCAAGACCGCCAAGCAAACGGCGTGCCAATTGACTCGGCCGTGCTCGCCGATCTCAGGCAACTCTCCGCCCAAACGGGTATCACGCTGTCGGAACAAGCATGACGTAGTTGGTTCGTACTAGCACCCCTACAGTTTTGGTTTTCGCGCAATGGCACTTCCAGCATTCGAACGCCAGGTTCTCGTCCAACGAGCCTATCTAATCTTGGAGCAGAGCGGCAGCGATATGAGTATTGCGGCGCTTGCGCGTGCCGCAATGCAGATGAATGGTGAACTCCCCGCCGCCTTGCTGCAACTCGTTGAAGAGAGGCTTATCGCCGACGGCCGCTTTAGCCAAAGTGCCGTGGGGCTCTGGGGTTTGGAGCAGTGGCAGCAGAATGCTGAAGAGCTGCTTGCTTCCCAGGTGTTCGTAGTACTGGACGTCGAGACCACCGGCGGCATTGCGGGACGCCACCGCATCATCGAACTTGGTGCCGTGCGGGTCTGCAACGGTGAGGAAATCGCACGTTTCAACTCTCTGGTTAACCCCGGACAACGGGTGGGCAAACGCATCTGGCAGCTCACCGGCATTAGTGACGACATGCTAATCGATGCGCCGTCAGCCGGGCCGGTGCTCGACGAGTTCTATGCCTTTGTCGCCCACGTACCGGTCGTGGGTCACAATATTGCCTCGGACCTCAGCTTCTTGCGCAATGAGGCGCTGTGGACAAAGCGCCGACCACTTACGAACGCAACTATAGACACGGTGCTTCTCAGCACGCGGCTCACTCCGGAATTGAAGAGGCCAAGCCTGGAACGCTTGGCGCGACATTTCGGTCTGAACGATGCGCCAAAACACCGAGCCCTCATCGACGCGCGCGTGACCGCACAGTGCTTTGCGCGGTTGCTCGACCGGGTTCCCGCCGAGCACAGCACAAGCATGCAATCGTTCTTGGCGTGGTTGGAGGACGGCCAGGGGAAACGCCTGCCCGCCCACCGCACGGCACTGCAAGCGCAAGTACGGCTTCTTCCCGCGCTTCCCGGCATCTACATCTTTCGCGATAGCGAGGGCGCTGTGCTCTATGTAGGCAAGTCCAAGTCGCTCCAGCGCAGGGTGCGCAGTCACCTCTCGGACCCCGATCGACTCTTCGACGGCCTGATAGAGCGGCTCGATCGCATTGACGTGGAAGTCACCGGCTCCGAGTTTGAAGCCCTGCTCCGCGAAGCGCGGATGATCCAGGAACTGCAGCCGGTCTACAACGTGCAACAGCAGTATCGCCCCATGCAGCCGTACGTCCGGGTTTGGCGCAGCCAGGAAGCGGGCATCAAAGTACGGACGAGCAGCCGGTTGCGGCCGGATGATTCAGCGTATTTCGGGCCCTACTCCAACCGCGCGGCGGCTAGCTGGAATGCCCGCGTGGCACGCCGACTACTGGATGTTACGGCAGACCTTTGGCCGCAAGACCAGGCGAACCTCGTGTTTCAGTTCTTATCCGAGGGACCGGACGCAGTTGTGAGTCAATGGCAAGAGCGGGGATTGCCGGCAACCGACGCGGTTCCGCAGATTCTGCGCCGTCTCCGGGCGCACCACCGCCCGATATCAGGAGGATTCGCCGGACACACCATCCTGCTGATCTATCCGGCAGATCCGCCGGGCAAGGTCCATCTCTTCTTCGTCCGCAACGGCCAGATTTTGGGGCAGGAGACGCTAGGGCCGGCTTCAGAAGCGGCATGCGAAGAGAAGCTCGAATCATTCTTTGCTCACTACCTCTCGCTGCCCGATAGCGCGGCGTCAGCGGATACGATTCGCCACTTTGTGCTGCAGTGGGTGTACCAACACCGCGATGATCCCGCCGTTATCCCAATCGATCCAGGCTGGATGGAAAACGTGATAGCGTCAGCCAGCAATCGCCTAAGACGCCTAGGTATAGTAGAGCCGACGAATTTTCCCGCCCCTTCTGCCACTCCGGCAACACAAGAGTCATCGCTCGAATAGCCAGCTTCTTGCTGAAGGGCGCTAGTTGCAACCCTGAGTGCTTTTCTCGGCAATACCCGCCGCGGTTTCCTGTGCCTGATTGTGCTAAGTCTCTATGCAGTGTGTGGAAGACGGGAAATGAAAGGCCAGGCAACCCCTTAATTCGTCTCTAGTCCGCGTAGATGCAGGTTTCAAACCTGCACCCCTATCGGCGGAGTGACGGCCCTGACCGCGCGCTGTACATAGCGGTCAAGTGTCCCAATTTGCACCGACGACAGCGATCTCCGTGCCCTTCTCAGCGCTTGCGTTTTTGCGACTTTGTTGAAGACAGCAATGCCGCGCGCTCTGCCGGCGTTAGGTTGACGATGAGGAGGACACCCGTGATGAGCGCGGGAAGAGCGGCGAGACACCAGATGAGCATGTCCGCAACGCTTTGCATGCGCACCACGAGCAGCGAAGAGAGCAAGAACCCGGCAATCTGCCAATACACGCCGCCTGCAACCGGATGACGACGTGCGGCTAGGCCGCCGGCAATCCCTATGCCCACCGGTATAAGGTGTACGGCAAGGCTATCCTGCGGGAGATCGGGAATACCTACCCAGGGACCGACTCCCAAAATGCCCCAGACAAAGGTCCAGAGGAGCATCAGTGCCCAGGCGAGGCGCCGGTAGTGCTGAATGTGCGGCGAAGGGGCTTCGACGCTCTCTTTCTTATCTTTCGGCATAGCAGGAATTGCCTTTAGTAAGCTCTGTCACAGTCTCCATGCCTCCTACCGGTAACATTGAGCCGGCTCTCTCTTGTCATTCCTGTAAGTGTTGACTAATTCGTTGACAGATTCGTCAATCCAGTTAATGCCCTGGAAAGTTGAAGACGGTCAGTTCCGTCATTCCTGTAAATGTTGAATAATTCGTTGACAGAATTCGCTTTCCACCAGGCAGCGTTGACCGGTTATGTCATTCCGAGCGGGCAGCGGCCCCGTGCGAAACACGGGGAGGAATCTGGAGTCCATGTCGCACCTAGTCCAATAGGCTCAGCACTTTAGATTCCTCTCTGCGCTGCGCTCCGTTCGGAATGACACGTGTACAAGGCATGCACGACGCTTCGTTTGTCTTCTCTTTATTGAAAATCTGTCAACGAATTACCTGACACCTACAATTCCAGCTTTCGCCGGAATCCATCTTCAATGCACCCCCTAGACTCCGGCCCCGAATCAACCAGGGGGCAGGCTTTGCGCCGGAGTGACGGTTTTCGTGCCGCCTAACATGTTCGTCTTTCATGCACGAGCTGTCACTGCTCGTGACAGATCTACCTATTGGGTAAGGCAGCCGATTGGTAGCCATTTCTTCCTGCCGCTTCATGCACCCATTCTGCCTGCGAATTACGTGACGCTTACAATTCCATCTTTGCGCGTGGTTGCAGACCTAGTGCTTCTCCGAGAGGAACCTGCGCACCTCTGCTATTTTGGCGGAATTGACCTATTTCACCCTCATCCTTTCCTTCACCTTTGAAGGAAAGGATATTCTCATCGCTAAGAAGGTTGTCCAAAGGATTCAACGGGCGAAGACCAACAGCGGACAGCGCACTTTGTATCGGATCAACATGCGCTCATGGCTCAGGCGTCACCAGTGCACGATACGTAAAGACACTCGCCACCACATTACTCCACCGGCATGAGCGACATGCGCGCCGTGGTGCCGCCATCCACGTAGACCACCTGTCCGGTGACGAAGTCCGCGCCGTCAGAAGCCAAGAATGCCGCCACTTTCGCAATGTCCGCGGGACGCCCCACCCGTCCCCACGGCACCTGTTGCGCGCCCTTTTCGGTAGTGTACTCCGGATTATCGAAGTAGCGGGGTACTTCGATCAAACCCGGTCCAATCGTATTCACCCGGACATGCAGCGGCGCAAGCTCGATTGCCAACGTGCGGGTCAGAGCATTGACAGCGCCTTTTGTGCCGGCATATGCTACGTGGGACGGATACCCCGCAAAGCCGTGCACGGAGGAGATATTGACAATGCTGCCGCCGCCGCGGGCGACCATATGGGGCAGCGCCTGTTGCGCGCAGAAGTAGTAGCCGCGTACGTTCAGATCGAACATCAGGTTGTAGTTCTCTTCGGTGGTCTCTTGAAACGGCCGCTCCACGGTGACACCGGCGTTGTTGATCAGCACGTCGAGACCGCCGAGTGCCGCTGCCGCCTCATCCACCGCGCGGCGACACGCCGCCACATTCGTGAGGTCGGCCTCGATCGGAGTCGCTCTACCGCCGCTCGCTTCGATGGCTGCCACGGTCTCTTGCCCGCCGGCCACGCTGTCGGCATAGTAGTGCACCGCCACCGCCGCCCCTTGGCGGGCCAGCTCCAACGCAATGCCCTGGCCGATCCCAACTCCCGCGCCGGTAACCAATGCCCGCCGCCCCTCAAGTGCGCTCATAAAAGTCTCCTTCGTCAGTTGACAAGCATCTTTGCAAGTATTCTATTTCTTGCCCTAGTACCTACCGGACGTCGCCCCTTTGTGTCCTTTGCAGTGGATGATGCCGCGAACCATGCGATTGAGTTTAGCGTACCACCTCGCTCACGTGCGCAAGAACCGGGGCCGAAACCCGTCTCTCGTGGCATACGGCTAGCGCATACCACTGCGATGCGTTGTAAATTGTGCGATGAGCGGACGGATGTCGTCGTTTTCCTCGAGGTGTTCGATTTCGGTAAAGACGGCTGTTGCTGTTTCTGGGCTTAGAGGATAGTGCGCGTAGGCGGCGCAGGCGAGAAATTTCCCCAAGCGTTCTGCGCGCGATAGCGGCAAGCCCGGCTCGCCCTTGATGTCGGCGTGGCTGATGGTTGCCTGTCGTCCGTCCTGCAGCCGCAGCATGAGGCGCTCTTGCGTGCCGGGATCGGCATCGGGCAGTCTGTGTATTCGCACTCTCTCCGCCAGTGTTTGCACGTCCGTCGCTGCGCGCACTGCCTTCGGGTCAAAGTCTGTGAGCGTCGGCGCGCCGTGGAGCAGCGCAAACGCCACCGTCCACTGCGCGCTGAATTGCGCGTCCACCTGCGGATTCTGCCGTATTTGGAAGGGCTGACCGATCAGCGCGTACCCACGTGGGTGGAGCCAGACGTCCACGGCGGCGATGGCTGCAGATTCAAACGGTTGAAGTTGCTCCTTAGCCTCCAACGCCATGTCAATCGGCCGGTGCGCCGCGCGGCAGCAGGGATACGGTTTCAGAGCGATGTCGTCCACCAAGAAGCGTGTGCCGAGTTCGATCGTGAGTGTCGATGCATCGCCATTGTCGTCGCCGAAGAGCGCGTAGAGTCCGTAAGTACCGTTTGCGATTGCGTGGGGCCCGGTGACGCCGATTTCAGCCAGCGCCGCGGCATGGACGCCCGCGCGGGCGCTGAACGCCGGTGTCAGGCGCTTAGCATGGTTCCCTTCCAGGAGGCCCTGCCGGTTCCCTTGCACCTGTGTATAGCCGAGGCCGACAGCGTTTGCAATGCCTTCCTGTGGTAGGCCGAGCAGCTTGGCGCCGGCCGCCGCTGCGCCCAATCCGCCAAAAACTGCCGTAGGCAGCCAGCCGACGTGCATGTGGGGCAGTACGGAGAGGCCCAGGCGAATCTGAAACTCCGCCGCGCCCGCAAGCGCAGTGATGAGGCTGCTTCCAGAAATCGGTTGGCCCAGACTTTCGGCCACGGCCAGCGCCGCCGGCAGGAGCGTAACGAAGACGTGCTGGTTTGAAGCGCGATGAGAGTCGTCGAAATCATGGGCGTGAATCATGGCCGCATTCAGCCAGGCCGCCGTGGGGGCGGGCAGGCGGTGTCCGTATACCAGCACCGTCGCTTCGGGCGATCCGCCCCATTGGGCATGGCGCGCTACAATCTCCGGATTCAACGGAGCCGCCGACCCGGCGAGGGCGCATGCCAAAGCGTCGGCCATTTGCACCTTGACGGCTTCTACCGTGGTTAGCGGCAGGTCCTCGTACCGCAACTGCGAAACGAACGCGACCAGGTTTTCTACGGGGTCCATGCAATTGCCCCACCGCGCATCATCGCTTGCGATTGCCTCCAACATGAAGCGTGCTGTTATTGCTTCTTTGCGGTACTTCAGCGCGCGCTGTTGCTAAGAGAGATACGCCTCGATCTTCTCAGCCGCTTCGCTGGGCGGCAGCACTTGCGTGGCAAAGCCAAAGCCGTGCGCATTGTTGAAATAGTCAAGTTTGGCCGCTTCGGCAATCGTATCGACGCTCTGCACCACCTCGCCATCTACCAGAAATACGAATTTTCCGGTGTGGGTCTTGAGCAGTTCGTCGCGCAATTCCAGATAGACACGCGCCTGCGCCCGCGTCGCTTCGAGGATTGCCGCGGCCTTTGCGTGGGAAAACTCCGATTCCGGACGGGTCTCGAACTGGAGACCGAACGACTCCGGCGACTCGCCCCGGACTTCAATCTCATCGAGCTGCGTGGTGCCAAGGCCGGCTGCGGCAGCGAGCTTGATATGGTTTTCGGAAATGAAGAAGGGCGGAGTACCGAAATCGGCCTGCGGATCGAAGCCCATCACCTTCATGCCGACGGCGTCCGTGGCGATAGAATTGGTACCCGCCATTACGAGCTCGGCCTCTTTCGGTTCGCCGCTCATCCCGTGATTCGTACCCACGATACCGTCGATCACTTGGAACGACTGGGGAAACGCCTGGTTGACCGTGACGAACACTCGCATCAGACGGTGGGCGTTTTGGTGCATGAACCCCCGATTGCCTGCGCCATAGTGCGCGCGCGGCAGCAAGCCAAACATGTTCTTCGTCGATAGGGTGAAGCCCGCGGTTTGGTGGCACTTGAGTTTTGCTAAGGATACGTACGTATCGGCTTCCGCGATTTCGCGGCGCACCCAGAGATAGCGCAGCATCACGCCGTCGGGCACCGGCACCCGCACGAACTCGCCTTCGTTGCAGTCTAATAGGGTCAGGTCGTATTGCTTTGCCAGCGCCGTTGCCCCCATGAAGTCGAAGATGTCTTCTTTCGTGCGGTGCGCGTGGCGGATGTCCAACCCATCGCCGTAGTATATCGTTGCGCTGGGGTTAGCCTCCCGAATCTGCTTGATGGCGGCGGCGCAGACGGCAGGTTCCGTATTGTGCGCGTGCCGGCCCTTGTGCATGCGAACGTCGTCGTTGCTCGCTCTGGACATAATGCCCACGTAGTTAGGCTTCACTACCATGCTCTTGGCGTTGCGCACCGCCTGGGGAATGCCGCCGATGGCCTCCACCGCTTGCGCGACTGCCTCATTCACTTCCTCTTGACTGGCACTAACCGCACAGCGTTCGATCGCAACTTTCGGTTTCGACATTGAATGGTACCTCCTATGGCAGAATCCTCTCTGCCATTATATAGACTTTGGCACACCTTGCCGTTCCACCGTATGCTCAGGCGAACTGTATTTGGCGGCACGAGAATGCCCCACGACACCTCCGATCACGACAACATTGAGTGATTGGGTGTCAGTGAGGGTAGAATAGTACGGAGAAACATGGTGAAATAGTGACAGACCAGGCGCGAGGCAAGGGGGTATGAACCAAGAATGCACCGGTCAAGTCTCCGGCTGATTCTTCTCTTGACACTCACGCTTGCGGGTTGTGATAGCACCCGCGAGCGTGCGCCGGAGTCGCAGCGGCCGGCCTTGGACTATAGCTGGGTAGCAACAACGCCGCGGGAGGAACTGGCGGGGCACTACGACCGCGCCAACGTCTTCATTTACGCGGATTACTACCGCCGCCAGAGGGCCTATGCCAGCGGGGAGATTCCGCCTAGACTCCTTTCCGATGCCTACACCAGTCACCCACTTGCTTACTACACCTTGAAGAGAGAGCCCGCGGCGCGCACATCGGCGAAGCCAAGTGCTGCGCCAGCGGAAAATCCGGCTGCACGGCACTTCCAGCGCGGTCTCACCTACTACGATCTCGGTGACTTCGATGGCGCCATCGCAGAGTTCAGCCGTGCTATTCAACTTGACGGCCGGCATGCGCGCGCATACGCCTTTCGGGCGCTCTCCTATGGGTACACCGGCAACGCCGCAGAGGCGGAAGCAGACCTGCAAAGCGCAATCCGCCTGAAGGCTAACCCCACGCTCATTGCCGAAGTGCGTCGCGGGCTTCGCCAATAACGCCAAAGCCCTTCGGGGCAGAGTCCCAATATACGAATCTAGACGCCGGCGACTGCGGCTGGAAATTGACGCCGTCTGCAACGACCGTTCACGGTTCGACAGGCTCACCGCGCACGGAACCGTAGTTGCTTCCTAATTCGTTGACAGATACGTCATTCCGGCGAAAAGCCTGCCCCGTACTCGATACGGGGCCGGAATCCATCTTCGCTGCACCCCCTGGACTCCGGCATGCGCCGGAGTGACGATCTTCTTACCGCCTACCATACTCGTCTTTGCTGCATGAGCTGTCACTGCTCGTGATAGAACTACCTAATGGGTAAGGCGGCCAATAGTTAACCTTTGCTACATGCCGTTTCATGTGCCAATTCTATCAGCGAATTACCTGACACTTACGGGAACTGCAAGGTTCAGCGCGAACGGAAGGACAGGCATACCGCGAACGGTCGCAAACGCCTAGGCCGATGTTAGAAGAAGAGCTTCTACGCTCTGCTGCTGAGAAGTGCTCTAAGCACAGGCGGAACGACAACGCTGCACTTCACCAGGCACAGTGGTGGATAGCCGGGCGGGCGGTACCTAGCTCACGAGAGCACCCAGCGCCTCATGGGCGGCGCGCTCGTTGGCGTAGATTTCGAGGATGCGCTCTTTCAACTCCGCTCTCAGGCGTGCGCTATCCGCATCCGTGAGGGGAAAGTCGGCGCTCACGGCCTGTTCCAAGGCAGTGAGTTGGGTCCAGAGACCTTCGATTTCCTCTGTAGCGTTGGGTGCTTCACTGAGAAAGAGCTCTTCCCGGCGGGCCAGCAGTTCCTTCGCCTCGCGGAAAGGCGCGACGTCATTAGGCAAAGCTGCATCAGCCAGGTCGCTCCACTGTCGCCCAAGCTCGGCATACATCTCCGCCAACGGCACGAACGCCTCATCGTCCAATACCTCGGCTGCCTCTCTAAAGAATTCGGCGTAGAGCGGGCGCATCAGACCGCCGCCGGTGTGGTAGTGCTCGACAAAGTCGTATACCGAGCGCAGACCTTGCAGCAGGCGGTGTCCCGGCGGAAAGACCTGTTCCCAGCTATCCTTGCCGCTCCTGCCGTGGATGCGGTCGGCCCAGGTCTTGAAGGCCTCCAAGGTAAAGTTCTTCATGCGCTGGTTCATGAGGCCGTCGTGGCACGCCTGTATGCCCGCCAGCACGGCTTCACGCAGTGAAACGTCTTGCTGCGGACCGGAAATCGTCAGGATGCGGTTCTTCTGCTTCTTGATGCGCGCGCGGGCTTCTGCTAGGTCATTGAGCGAAATCGATATCGGTTCGTCGGTGAGGTCGCCTATCAGCGCTCCCTGGTCCGTGACACGATAGACCGTAATCACGTGGTAACCGCCGCCGGAGACGCAGGTAGACATACCGCGATAGGGCAGGAATCCCATATCCACCCAAGCAATGGCGCAGCCGGTGGCAGCAACCGCCTCAGCCAATTGCGTTGCGGCGCGTTTCTTGGCGCCGGTTTCAAGGACCGATGGCGTCACGCCGAACCGTCGGCAAGCGTCGATCAGATACGCGTCGCCCTCCTGCCAGCGGTGCCGACCTGCGATATAGAAGCTGGCGAAATCCTCAGCAGCGTAGTAGAAGTGAAACACGCCTGCACCAATGCCGCCGGCAATGCCGAAGACCATGGGCTCCGTGAAGAATTCGCCGTTGTGCGGATTGGTGACACCCACGTGGGCCAAGGCCGCGCGCAGGGCCGTTGTCTCAGGATGGGCACCGGGAAAATGGGTAGGATCAGCCAAGGGGATTTCACCTTTTGTTTGGGCTGCAAGTACGTGGCGGCGAGCGATGGCATAGCTCTCGCCAGTCTTCGCCATGCGCGCACGGACGCGTTCTTTGAAGTGCTTTTGCTTCGTCACTGCTGAAACCTTTCTCAATAGGAGATCAGCCACTGCCCTGCGCGCTTTGGCCTCTCTCTTGAGAAACACTCCAACGATTACGGAACAATAGGCACAGTCACGTGCGTTCCCGAGGACACCTATCCCCTTTGCTCTCGCAATCGCCGGATAGCGCAGGCATCCGGTCAGAGAGTCCGGCGCGGGACCCGCCAGATTCGATACTAGCGCAGCAGTAAGCCCGGCACAAGCGGCATTCTACCCTCTCCATTGAGGAGACCCTTGCATAACCCCTTCCCCCGTCAAAGAGGAAAGGTCGGGATGGGGATGAAAAGGGCTTCACGGCAAGGTTCCGCACACTTCACGACTCCCCCTGGATTCCGGCTTTCGCCGGAAAGACGGAGTTACGCAACGATCTCATTGAGGGAGAGGGCTAGAGCCTGCCCCGTTCTCGATCCGGGGGTGAGAGTAATGGGCCCGTATAATCGACTAGAAGCTATCTCATAAATTGATTCGACATGCAGATTCGTGCTTCGACCCTTCGTCAAGCTCAGGACAGACAAGCTCAGCACGAACGGATTTTTCCTTTTCCCGTTCGCCCTGAGCCTGTCGAAGGGCAGGTCTGCGCAGAGCTATGTATTTATGAGGCTAGTTCTAGTTGAATTGAGCCGAATTACGGCAGATGCCCTCAGCAGGTGACGTGTACTGCCGAATTGGAATGGAAATTGCCGGACTTTCAAAACAGGCTGAGTTGATCGGCGGCGGGGTCTTCTTCGGCGGTTTCGGCGACTGCGTCTTCCGCCTCTTGCCGGTCGAACAATCCCTGCGCATCCAACTCTTTGAGTCGCTTGGCTATGGCGGGCAGCTTTTGAACATCCTCGAAGAGCATCTGCTTGATGGCTGGAGTGCGCAGGCCGGCAGCCGGATGGTAGAACGGCACGTAGGCGCGACCATCTGCGAATTTGGGCTCTCCGTGAACGGCGGAAATCTTCGCTCCTGGAAAGAAGCGCGCCAGCGAAAAGCGGCCGAGCGTGACGACAATGCGGGGATCGATGGCGGCAAGTTGGCGGTCTAGGTAGCCGTTGCAGGCGGCGATTTCGTCCGGTTGGGGATCGCGGTTGCCGGGCGGACGGCACTTGACGACGTTAGTAATGTACACCTGCTCGCGATGCAAGCCGACGGCGGCAAGCAACTCCTCCAGGAGCTTTCCCGCCTGCCCAACGAACGGCCTCCCTTGCCGGTCTTCGTGAAACCCCGGCCCCTCGCCAATGAACATGATGCCGCTCTTAAGCGCGCCCTCACCCGGCACGGCTTTGGTACGCTGCTCGCACAGCCGGCACGCCGTGCACCGCCGCACCTCCGCGCTAATTGCTTCAAGAACTTGCTCAGGGATCGCATCCACCGCCATTAGGCTACTCCGCCGCACTAGGGACGCACGCGTCCACTAAGGTTCTCTGCACCTACAGTACAGAATCATGCCGACAGCGGGCAAGCGGCGTGTTTTCATCTTCCAGAGCTTGCTAAAGCTAGGCCAGTGTGTCAGTCCGCACTGAACCCGCCAAAGTTGGGCTAATGTTTCCGTTTGTGCTGAGCCTGCCTGTCCTGAGCCTGTCGAAGGGTGAGCGGGATTGACGCCTTCGGTAAGAAGAATACTGGGCGGCAAAGCTAAATCGTGGTTCTCTAGCTTAGGGCTTACTCAGGAGGCACCCTACTACCATCAAGGTAGAAAGTGCGGGTCAAGACTACTGTTTGCGCTCACCAAAGTGTCGGGACCCAATCCTAGCAACCAAGGGGTAACCTTCGCCAGCCCTTTCGATGTCGCCAAAGGCTGCTGCAAGTTCTGCTGCTATCGTTTGCCACCCACACACTGTTCCCGGTAAGTGTTGCTGTCTAAGACATACTCCCTCAGTCTTCCATGTAGCCAGGAATTGATAAGTTTGTTCATATCCCTCGCAGTCTCTCTAAATGTGTTAGGATCAACCCTATATATAGGATCATCCCAATATATTTGTATGCCTTCGGGGCCAAATCTCTCATGCAACCACTGGGCCTGCCGACTAAACGCAACTATCTCTTCTTCAAGACACGACGCCAGTGAGGTTGCTCGTCCCCGTTCATGGTACGCCTCGACATGATACGTCTCATGAATGAGAACTGACGCGAGTATGTCGCGGAATAGACTATGGGCCAAGTATCTCGTTATGTAGATAGTATTCCTAGATACATCGTAGTAACCGTACCAAGCGTCCGGCAATGACTCGTCTACTGAGCTACCCCAAGTGTCTCTCACGTTCGTTCCAGTGGCGATAATTACGTCGACTGCTGCTTTTCCAAGCTCAGCTGCACCACTTGTCATAGAGGCGTAGTAGGCAGCCGCTGGCGCAAAGTCGATGACTTGCAGTAGCCCCGAACGGTCTCCGGGTATGAAGCAAAGGTCACTCCCATGCGCGGCTAGCCACACTGAGGCGCCTAGAATACCGCTAAGGAACCTAGACAATTGGCCGTTTGCCCGCTGCTCCAACTCTGTTGGGTTCTCTTTCCCGTTCTCGCCAAACTTCTCTAACCACCATTGGGCTTGAAGTTCATTCTGGATTAGCCCGCGATTGAAGCATTCATCCCAGGACTGTACCGACCCAGACTCGCTAAACTGAGCCAGCGCTATAACTGGCCTAATGAGTTTGCTTGCGAGTCCGTCAGGACTCTCGTAGCGGTACTTTCTGTTGATGACTATGGTGCGAGACGTGAAGTTGAGTTCGACTTCATAATCTGCCAACGGCCCGAATTGCGCGCTTCTAATATCTGCAGCAAAGAACATCTGATAAACTCTCTCCCCGGTAGGTGTGGTTCGCATAACTTGGAGCGCATATCCAAGAGCTGGTTCCACCGTCGGGGGCGAGGGCGTAGGCGATGGCGAAGGAGCTGGCGTCTGCGTTGGAGGGACTGGTGTCGGCGTTGGGACGGGCTCCCATGCGAATCGCTCGGTGTTCAGCCGTTGTTCGACGCCGTTCGGACCGTTTATCCACGTTCGGTAGCCGTCGGTGAAAGCGGTCCAGTTGTCGGCCTTGCGCCAGACAAGGAGTCCACCAGTGGTGTGCTGGATGCTGTCACCGATGGCGTTGTAGTGCTCGTTCTCTAGACATTCGCCGACGACACTATGGCCGACGAGGTCGCGGAGCGCCTTGAACCCAAGCACAATTTCGCACTCGGCTCCCGTCGCTGTTCTTGGCATCAGCAGCGTTACAACGACAAAGAGCGTCGTTACCAGCGTATATCGTGCTATCATTCTCACTTGCAATTGGATGGCTTCTGCGTTGCTTGCCTCTACCACGTCGCGTTTGTGCAAAGTAATCTCCAAAATCATTAACCAATGGTGGTAGTTGATGGGTGATAGATAGGCGGACGAGACCGTGTTCATTGGTGCGGTGGAAGTTCCATTGGGCGAGCAGATTTAACGCAGCCAGCAGATTGGTCAGCCGGGTAGTAAAGCACTCCCACACGCGTTGACGCATCTGCTTCGCGCGACAGACGACCATCAGCATGGAGAGCACCGTTTCCACTCACATACGCTCGTTCCAGGCGCCTCTGCGGCAGAGCTTGAGGTTGGCTGGGTCGTCTGCGCGCTGTAGAAGGCACCGTTGCCCACACCCTTGCGGGCGTAGAGCACGCCGATGGTCACCATTTCGCTCGGCGCAAGCACCTGTTGCGTATGGTGCGACACGTCTTGCATCGCATCATCTACGCGCCAAAATAAATCGGTGAAAAAATCTGCAGTAGCCTTGTGGCACTCCTCCTGTGTGCGTGTGGTTTACTGCACAGCATGGAGCATCCCCATGGTATATTCAATGCCGTCTCAAGCTAGCACCATTGGTTATTAGCCGTGATGATGACACAGTTCAATCAATTGGCCCACATACCGCGCCGCGCCCGTCGGGCTTCTGCTTCTGCGGCTAAGAACTGATCACGGTACTTGCATGGCTTATTCTGGTACGTTTGCTCGCGAGCGTAACCGTGCCTGACTAGCCACTCATTGACGAGCGTACCGTCTTTCAGCCACACATAGGCAAGTAGCCTACCGTATTTGTCATATGTTCCCTGCAAATCATCCGTTTCTAAGTTAACGGTTCGGCGTAACATGACTTCTGTAGCCTTTGCGCTGGATTCTTCGCCAAAGTGTTCAACAGGACGATCTGGGTGAACAGTCTCTGGCGCATCTATACCCAGGAGACGGAGAGGTTTGCTCTCTCCCCAGTGCTCCTGAACACGAATCGTGTCACCGTCAATAACTTCAGTCACGCGAAAACTAATTTCTTCAATAGGGCGCGGTGCTGATTTAGATCTCTTAGGCAATGACTTAGGTTTTTGAGATACAGATGGTTCAAGAAGGGGGAGCAGCAACTTCCGCAATTCCCACACAATTCCCATACAGGTGGAGATAAAGAAAACGAGAAATAAAATAACTCCAGGGGCTACAAGTATGGCCATTAAAAACAAACCCCCAAAGTCACTCTGTGTCATAACACCCAACCCTGTTCTACGCCTGCGTCTCTGCTTCTACCTTGGCGAAGTCCGTTTAGGCAACCTTTTACACGCCCGTCCGTTCTGATTGCTACCATATAACTGGTTTGAATCTAACGGATCAGCATTGAGTACCGCCTAAGCTTGCCACTGGTACGTGAAGTGACTGCAGTCGTTTTCATCCTCTTGCTAAGCTATAGCTCAATGAGTTTGCCCGCGTACCGCATCGGCTCCGGTGTCAGTCCCCGTGCTAGGGTGATAGGCAGGATGAGGGAGGCACCCACTGTGATTGCCGCGATACATCAAGAGTCTTATCCATCCAAGCTATTTATTCTGTTTTGGCCAAGCCTGCTCTCTGCCCTTGGAAGGATGTTCACTATCACAAGTTCCACATCTCCATATCAGCAACCCATAGACTCCGCCTGAGCCGGCATAGTTTTCGAGGTAGCGGTTGAATATGGCCACCTTATTGCAGGTACAGCAGTATGCACTATCTAACGCTGTGCGACCTGGAATCTCATCGGAGAGTTTACGGCTTATACGTCTGTCTTCTTCCATAGCTATCTTTTGCTAATCTATCGCAGTCCACGATCATCTATGCCGTTGCCAGCACCGACAGGTTCGGGTCCAGTTCGTAGGTGCTTAGCAATTCGCGGAGGGTGTGGGCGAACGTGTCGGGAACGGGGATCAGGGGCAGGCGGTGGCCGCCGGCATTGAAGCCGGAGACGTTGAGGCAGGCCTTGATGGCTGCCGGGCTGGCGACCGGCGAGATTGGCGGGAAAATCGAAGTGAAGAGCGGCATCAGTTGCTGGTGCAGCGCGCCGGCTGTGGGAATGTCGGACGCCAAAGTGGCGTTGATCATCTTCTTGATTTGCAGGCCTATCACGTGGCTGGCCACGCTGATGATGCCGTAGCCGCCCATGCACATGATATGGTACGTATCGGAGTCGTTGCCGCTCCACACGCGGAAGTCGTCCGGTGTCAGGCGCAGCACGTCCGAAATCTGGCCCAGATCGCCGGAGGCCTCTTTCACGCCGACGATGTTATCCACCTCGGCCAGGCGCGCCGTGGTTGCAGCATCCATATTACGCACCGTGCGCGTGGGCACGTTGTAGACGATACACGGCAGCGAGGTGCTATCCGCAATGGTCTTGAAGTGCTGGTAGAGGCCCTCTTGGGGCGGGTTGTTGTAGTATGGCACCACGAGCAGCAGGCCGTCCACGCCGAGCGCTTCCGCCTCCCGCGAGAACGCCACGCTCTCCGCCGTATTGTAGTTGCCGGTGCCCGCGATTACGGGCGCGCGTCCGTCTGCCGCTGCCATGACCGTGCGGTAGCACTCCAGCTTTTCCTCGTGAGAAAGCGTCGGTGATTCGCCGGTGGTGCCGGTGACGAGCAGCGCGTCCGAGCCGCCCTGGATTAGCTGCCCTGCCAGCCTGCCGAGTTGGTCGTAGTTTACCGCGCCATCGCTAGCAAAGGGCGTCACCATCGCCGTAATGAGTCTCCCAAGCTCTTTGCCTGCCATGTCTGCGCTCCTCCTGATTCTCATTAGGGATTATTTGCCTCAGTTTATCGTACGTCTAGCGCATTGTCACACGCCTCGGCAGTTTCATGCGATCGTCTGGGACAGAAGTGAAAATGGAATCTGGTACTCCGGTGAGGTCCGTGTTTGGCTCAGGCAAATTACCAGACAGCAAGTTCCCCCGGCGAATAAGCCAAGTCGAACGGCGAGTCCGCTAGCGGCGTGACCGATTGCGGAGCCGGCGCACGTCCCGTGTGCTGAACAGCTCGCGTGCGGATTCCGCGCAAGCCACGGCCTGCAAATTCCGTTATATTATAGGAGGCTGCGGGCCGCAAAAGACCAAATATGGGAAACAGGCGAGGACGCCAACTGGGGCATGACCATGCAGACGCTGCAGAGCACACGTACGCATGCGCAGGTAGCGCGCACCAGAGAAGCCGGGATGGTGGTGATCATCCGTGGCGTGCCCGCTGATTGGGCGGTGCCTATCGGCGAGGCGCTGCTTGCGGCGGACGTGGACGTGATGGAAATTACGCTCAACACGCCGCAGGCGTTGGAGATGATTGCCGCGCTGCGTGCGGCGCTGGGAGAGCAGATGGTCATTGGCGCGGGTACGGTGCTCTCCGTAGAAGATGCCGAGCACGCGCTGGCTGCCGGTGCTGAATTCTTCGTTTCGCCGCACCTCGATACCGACATCGTGGCGTTCGCCAACGAGCACGACTGCATGGTAGTCCCCGGTGCGTTCACGCCTACCGAGGTGTTTACGGCACTGCGCGCCGGTGCGAGTATTGTGAAGGTATTTCCCGCGAATATCGTCGGCCCGCAGTTCTTCAAAGATCTGCAAGGGCCGTTTGGGGCCATTCCATTGCTGCCGACAGGTGGAATTACGGTCGAGAACGCCGCTACCTATATTCATCATGGCGCGCTGGCGCTGGGCGTCGGCGCCGGATTGTTGGACTGGCAAAGCCTTGATGCTCAGTTCGATCGCGTCACCGCCTCCGTCCGAGCGATGCGAGAAGCCGTCATGCAGGCGCGGCGTGAGGATGGAACCGGGTAGCGCAGGTTTGCAACCTGCGGCTTTTCATGGTGCGATACTTTGCTTAGCTTGCCAATACGCTCGCGCAGCTACCCACCAAGAGGCAGGGGCATCAGTGCGGCAAACAACCTGGAAAGAGAATCAAGGTAGCGCAGGTTTGCAACCTGCGGCTTTTCATGGCGCGGCACTGTGCTTAGCTTGCCAAAACGCTCGCGCCGCTACCCATCAAATGGCAGAGGGCATCAGTGCGGCAAGCAACCTGGCAAGAGAATTGAGGTAGCGCAGGTTTGCAACCTGCGGCTTTTCATGGCGCGGCACACTGCGCTTGAATTTCTATAGCGCTCGTGCCGCTACCCACTAAGAGGCAGAGGGCATCAGTGCGGCAAGCAACCTGGCAAGAGAATTGAGGTAGCGCAGGTTTGCAACCTGCGGCTTTACATGGCGCGGCACTGCGCTTGAATTGCCAAAACGCTCGCGCCGTGACCCACCAGGAGGCAGGGGCATCAGTGCGGCAAACAACCTGGCAAGAGAATCAATGTAGGGCAGGTTTGCAACCTGCGGTTGGCAGATGCCCGAGGGAAACGCAGGTCTGAGACCTGCGGCATTCCACATTGCAAGAAGGAGTAGCGCACACTACAGATGCCACCCACGTTCAAGGACCTGCGCGAGTTCATCACGTTCCTCGAAGCCAAAGGGGAGTTGCAGCGCATTTCGGCGCAGGTAAACCCTGAGCTTGAGATTACGGAAATCACCGACCGTGTCACCAAGGCGGGAGGGCCGGCCCTGCTCTTCGAGAACGTGCAAGGTTCGGACATCCCGCTTCTTATCAACACCTTTGGCTCCGAGCAGCGCACCGCGTGGGCGCTCGGTTCCGACTCGTGGGAAGAGTTGCCGCAGAAGCTGGAAAACCTGATCGGCATTGCGCTGGGCGGTCCGCCGGAGGGATTAGGCGCCAAGCTGCAGGCCGGCAGCGAGTTGCTCAAGTTGACGCGCATCGCGCCCAAGGTCGTAGACTCTGCGCCCTGCCAGGAAGTAGTGCTGACCGGCGACGACGTGGACCTGGGCACGCTGCCGATCATCAAGTGCTGGCCGCTGGATGCTGGGAAGTACATCACGCTGCCGCTCGTGTGCAGCTACGACCCCAATACCGGCAAGCGCAACGTAGGCGTCTATCGCCTGCAGGTGCTCAGCAAGAATACTACGGCCATGCACTGGCAGCGGCACAAGGGCGGACGCGAGCACTACGACGATAGCGTGCAGAAGAAGGAACGCCTGCAACTGGCGGTAGCGCTCGGCGCAGAGCCGGCCGCGGTCTATTCGGGTACCGCGCCGCTTCCGCAGGGCATCGATGAGTTTCTCTTTGCCGGATTCCTGCGCGGCGGGCCGGTGGAATTGGTCAAGGGCAAGACCGTGGACGTAATGGTGCCCGCCAACAGTGAGATTGTCTTGGAAGGCTATGTCGAGCCCGGCGAGTTTGCCACGGAGGGGCCTTTTGGCGACCATACCGGTTACTACTCCATAGCGGACGAGTACCCCGTCTTCCACGTCACAGCCATCACCCACCGGCGCGATCCGATCTACGTCACCATCATCGTGGGCCGCCCGCCGATGGAAGACCTCTACATGGGCAAGGCCACCGAGCGCATCTTCTTGCCGCTTATCAAAATGATGGTGCCTGAGGTTCACGACATTGCGTTGCCGGACGAAGGCGTCTTTCACAACATCGTCTTCGTTTCCATTAAAAAACGTTTCCCCGGTCACGCGCGCAAGACCATGTTCGCACTTTGGAGCTTGCACCAGATGATGTGCGTGAAGCTCATCGTGGTGGTGGACGACGACATCGACGTGCAGGATACCTCCGAGGTGATCTTCCGCATGGGAAACAACGTGGACTGGAAGCGGGATACGGTTATCGTGGAAGGGCCGGTGGATTCCCTCGACCACGCGTCGCTTCTGCCAAACTACGGCGGTAAGATGGGGGTGGATGCCACGCGCAAGACAGCGGAAGAGGGCTTTACGCGCGAGTGGCCGCCGGACATTGTGATGGACCCAGAGATAACGGAACTCGTGACCCGCCGCTGGCGGGAATACTTCCGCGTGTAGTTATTCCAATATCTCCGCCGGCTAAGAACATGGCAAGGGACTCTGCGGCAATGGGCTTTGGCCTATAGCGCGCAGTACAATACACGGCAGGTAGTGAGAGTCGCATTGCTGTCGGAGAGAGACAGCAGCATGCCCACTCCAGTGTGAAAGCGCATAGGTTGTGCAGGATCTCCTAGTAAATGCCCCTTTGCCCTGGTTATACGTGCCGGCGGCGATTTTCCTCAGCCTCAGTGCGCTGCTCATCGGTGCTGACTTCGTTGTGCGCGGAAGCACGTGGCTGCAGCAGCGGTTGCTGCGCTGGCGTTGGACAAGACCCCTCGTAGTCCTGCTACGCCTATCTAACACGTGGATTACGGTCTATCCCATTGTTGCGACCGTTGCCGTGGCCGGGCTCCTGGCGCAGATCAGCATCTACGCATCGATTCGTCCCGACACCCCGTTGGAAGTGGAAGTCGGCACCTGGCTCTCGCTGCTCAACAACTCCATCGTGCTGGCCTTCCGGCTGGACTCCGTGAGCATACTCTTCCTCTGGCTGGGAGCGGCTGCAATTCTGTGCCATTTGTGGATACTGCCGGCGGCCCACCTGCCGCGGGACCAAATGGGCAGGGCCTACGCCTTCGTGCTGCTCACGCTCTGTGCCTACGGGGGCCTGGTGCTCTCGGAGAACCTACTCTTTCTCTACGTATTTTGGGAAGCCCTGGGCTTGACCAGCTACTTCCTGGCCGTCTTGCCTCGGGAGGAACGCCCGCAGGTAAGTGCATCGGCGGTGCGCCTGCTCATGGTCAGCCACTTTTCAGGCTACGGTCTGCTCGCGGCCATTCTCATTATCTCGCGCCGGAGCGATCAGTACCTCTACGGCGACATTCCCACCGGTGTGTTCGATGCATTAGTAGTAGGATTGGTGCTGGCCGCGGTGGCGGCGCGAGCAAGTTGGCCGCCGTTTCACGGATGGGCGGCCTCATTGCGCAGCCATCTGGCGCCGATCTATGCCAATGTAGCCGGGATCATGCTGCTCGGGGCCACGTACGTGGTTGCGCGCTTCCTGGTGCTCGCCGGACCTGATCCCTTCATACCGTGGTCGAATCCGCTGCTGATTGTCGGCGGACTGAGTTTGGCGCTTTCAATTGCCGCAATGCTTGCGATGGGAAGGCTAGCCTCGCTCCTCGCCGTGAATTGGATCGGTCACGCCGGTCTTATCGCGGTGGCGGTTGCCATTGGGACCTATCAAGCCATGGCCGGAGCGGCGCTGATACTCCTCAGCGGCACCGTCGGCATGGCGTTCGTCGCGGCAGCGGGACCGTCACTCTTGGCAATTCACCGCCAGAGCCAGCGCGCTCTTTGGGCCTTGCCGGCGGTTGTCGTCTTGATCGGCATTGCGGCGTTAGCCGGAGTTGTGCTCCCGCTTAGCGCCGCTTCGCGTTCATTCCTCTTTACCGCGGTAGAGAGAGAGGCCTGGGCCATTCCGCTGCAAGCCCTCATCATCCTGTTTGGCATCACAACCGTCGTCACCTTCGGGCGTTGGATGCAGCGGCTGTTCGTAAATCCTCCGTTGACCTCTGTGCGGCGTCGAGACGCCTTGCTCGATCAAGGAAACCTAGCGTGGCTGCTGGTGGCGGGGGGAGTTGTCATGGCTGTGTTGCAGTGGCGGTTTTCTGTGCTCGTGTGGCCGGCAGTCACAACGATCAGCCATGCCGCAATGCCGGATCAAGCAATATTCTCTTGGACTTCGTTGTTAGTGTTTAGCGCTGCTTCTACCGCCTTGGTGGGTGGTGTCGGTGTGATTGCAGTAATGCTCTTGCGGCGCATGCACCCCCGCGATCGGCGCCAACTGGTATCCATGACACGCGCCATCGGCGGCGCTGCGGATCGCCTGTTGGTACCGCCAAACGGCATACTTGTGCTCTTGGGTCGCTGCCTGACGTTCCTTGGCAGGACGTCTGCGGCGGCGGAAAGACGCTACTACATTGCCATTGCCATGCTTGCCTTGCTTGCGCTCTTCATTCTGCTATTGGAAACGCAAGGTCTTGCCCTATGAGTTGGGAACACCTCATGCTTGTCCTCTTGCTCGGCGGAGCTTGTACGGTACTGGTGGTGCACCAGTGGCTGCCTGCATTTGCAGGTTTGATCGCCGTGTACTTGGGTTCCTCGCTCCTACTCATAGCATACACCGGCACCGTAGTGGGGATTACGCGCATTATCATTGGCTTTACAGTCGCCGTGATGCTTGCCGTAGCCTTGTGGGTAGAGCGAGAGCGGCCGCTGCAAAATCAAGCGATATTCGAGACCCCGACCATGGTTGGCGTCGCTGTAATGGGCATCTTGGCAGCGTACCTGCTCACCGAACGCATGCCGCCCTTGATCGCGCCCATTGCCACGATGGGAGCGGCCGCTGTGCTTCTCCTTGGCTTCTTTACGGTAGTGCTGCGTACCAGCATCTTTGGCTTGAGCATGGGCGTGCTGCTGATAGTCCATGGCTTGGACTTTATGATCTGTCTGTTCCTTGGCCAGCAGGGCATGGCGCTGCTATCGGTAGAGGGTCTGGTGCTGGTCGGGGTGGGATTCCTGGTCACTTTGGTGCAAATCATCGACTTCGAGGGCGTGTTGGAGCGCAATGTTAGCAGATAGTACGCTGATCACACCGTTGCACCTACTGATAGTGCCATTTGGCGCAGCAGGGCTTGCACTACTCTTTCGCCGCCGGACGGCATTCGCAGGCATTGTTGCCTTGTGTGCGCTAATCTTCACACTTTTCCTAGGGGTAATCTTGAGCTCCCAGTCTGACAGCTCGATTCTAAACCTGACATTACAACTTGAGGCGAGGGCGCGCCTGCCGGTGGTTTTCGTCATAACGTTGCTTTCCCTCGCGCTCGTATTCCATCTCATTCACAACCAGGGCGAATTCTTTCCCGCGACCACGTGTTTGTTGGCGGCTATCGTCATCGCCGGTGCAATGATCTATACGCGCTACGTCGTAGCTGCGGCTCTGCTCCAGTTGGCGCATGTTGTGGCTGCCATGGGAATCTTGGGCAGGGCGCCCACGCAGCGAATTGGTATCACTGTGATTCGTTATACGCTCATGATGACTCTGGGAGGATCCTTGATTGTGCTGGGTTTGCTGTTGGTAGACCAGTACCGCGTGAGTCCTGAAACGGAAATCAGCGCGCGGGCCGTTGCCGCTGTGCTTGCGGTGGGATTTGGTACCCTGCTTGCCGCCGCGCCGCTCTACTTCTGGTTGCCCGACGTAGCCTATCGGGCGCCGGTGATGGGGTTCATCTTGATCGCTGCGATTCTACATACTGGAACGACGACCTTCTTAGTCTCGGTAATGGCCTCGTTTCCATGGCTTACCAATGATGTGCAATTGAACGCCTTGGCTGCCGTGGGTGGTCTAGCAACAGTCCTGCTCGGAGCGCTTTTGGCGTACAGTACAAACGACCTGCGCGGACTCTTAGGATATTCCACGGTGAGCGCGAGTGGCTTCATTGTAATAGGTGTCGCTTCCCGCTCGGCTTTGGCGGTCACCGGCGTTCTCTATCAGGCGCTCGCCATGGCGGCAGCGCTCTTTCTGCTCGCCATTCTCGTCGGCGTGCTTGAAGAGCGCCTCGGCGGCGTGACGTTTGCGCAATTGGCAGGCTTGACCACGCGCGCTCCGTTCCTCACTCTGGCGTTTGTCGTGGGCAGCTTCTCCATTGTCGGCGTGCCGGGTTTCGCTAGCTTTCCCGGGCGCTGGCTGGTCTTCCAGGCCGCTTCGCAACAGGGCGAGTGGTTTCTCTTTACCCTCCTCGCGGGGAGCGGACTATTGATGCTCGCGTATGCTCGCGCGCTGCGCGCGTGCCTCCAACCGGTTCAAGTCCCGGGCAGAATCCGTCCCTTCTCCCGTCCCGGATCAGCCATGGTAATCCTCGTTGCCTTGGTTTGCTGCGGCCTTGGTATCTATCCTTCACCAATCTTCTCTGCAATTCTGGAAATAGTGCAAGAGCTTAGTTTCGTACGCGCGGTGTAGGTAGAGTTCGTTTCTGGCTAATCCTGCTTGTGCTTGCCACCCATTCACAACAGCATGTGCCGCCCTATGCGATTCGTCGTTGCAACGAGCAACTTTGCAGTTTTGGGACAGAAAACGGCGCAAGGCGGGCACACTGCCCGTCTTGCGTCGACTTTCAAGGTTCTTTTGCAGGGCTAGACAGAATCTAGCTGCACGATCCTCTGTTGTTCTACCGACAGGTACGCCCCCCGGATGAGACGGAGGGTGGCGATGCCGTCGGCCAGACTCTGCACCGGTGTCTCGCCATTCTCCAGCGCGGTAATGAAGTGGGCGATCTCCCTTGTAAATGTGTCGGGGATTTCGAGCTCGCGCACTGCCGGCTGGTCCATGCCGTTGACCTTGTACTCGATACGTCCCGGCCCCGCAGAGATTGTGCCGCGGTCGCCGACCACGTGGATTGAGTAGCCCGACGGCAGGTTCATAGCCCACGAGCTGAGGATGAAGCCGGTCGCGCCGCTCTCGAAGGTCACGAGCACTTGTGCCGTATCCTCGCCGTCGAGTTGCGGCAGGCGGTGGTTGGTGAGCAGCGCGCTTACCGTCATTGCCTTGGAGCCCGCCAGATACAGGAGGCGGTACGTAGGGTGGTAGCCCGTATCGATGAGTTCGCCGCCGCCCATGAGTTCGCGTTTGGAGCGCCACGTGCCGGGCCCATGCGACGCAAGCGCGGCGGAGCCTGTTCTAATGTAAGGCCGGCTCAAGAAGCAGTCCGCGGAATGGATCCAATAGATATCCCCCAGCAGCCCATCCTCGATGCGGGGCTTGATCTCTTGCACCGATTCCGTGAAGACCTGGTTGTGGGCGCACATGAGCGTGATGCCGCT
This sequence comes from Chloroflexota bacterium, assembly GCA_965216245.1. Classification (GTDB taxonomy): domain Bacteria; phylum Chloroflexota; class UBA11872; order VXOZ01; family VXOZ01; genus VXOZ01. Next base: position 1,317,842 of record OZ244145.1, on the reverse strand, counting down.
CGCCTCAACGGCTGCTTCGATCTCCTTGGCTTCGTCCATAGTCAAGCAGAGCGGCTTTTCGATGAGGATGTGCTTCTTGGCTCCCGCCGCCGCCACCGCGGCCTCTTTGTGGAGGTGGTGCGGCAAACAGATGTCCACCGCGTCTACATTGGGGTTTTGCAAGAGCTCGTGGTAGTCCGAGTAGATTTGGGCCCCGCCCACTTGCGCTGCACGCGTTTGTGCGGCTGCTTCCACCACGTCCGCTACGGCGATCACCTTTGCGCGTTCGCTATTGGCGTTCCAACCGCGCGCGTGGCCGTTGCTAATGCCGCCGCACCCGATAATACCAACACCTAACATTCTTGGTTGCATCCTTTCCCGTATAATTGAACCTGACAAGGATCAAGACTACGTCTTATTATGGTTTTTTTTGCGCGCAGTGCAAACGAGCAATGAAGCGTGGGGGCTTGTCCCCCGCTGAACGCGGAAGAGGAGTAATAACCATGCAAGCAACCCAGATATTCTTTCCTGAACGGAACAAGGTGGCGCTTGAAACGATCACGCTGCCGCCGCTTGGGCCCCACGACGTGCTGGTGCGCACCGAAGTCAGCCTCATCAGCGCCGGCACCGAGCTTACCAATCTCCTAGGCGACCGGGAGGACCAGCCCTTTCCCAAATACCCGGGCTACTCCAACGTGGGTGTTGTGGAACGTATGGGCGACCAGGTCGCCGACTTCGCCGTGGGCGACAGAGTCTTGAGCAACGGCAGGCATGCCTCTCACCACGTTGTTAAGCGCGCAAAGGACCGCACCGGCGCACCGCAAACGCTGCTCCGCGTGCCAACGGGAGTCGATCCGGCTGACGCGACGTTCACAACCTTGGGGGCAGTGGCGATGCACGGCATCCGCAAGGCAGAGCCCAAACTCGGGCAAACCGCTGCCGTGGTGGGGCAAGGAGTGGTGGGACAACTCCTCTGCCAGCTTTTGCGATTGAACGGCGTCCATCCGGTGATCGGCATCGATGTTTTCCCCGAGCGTTTAGAAGCGGGTGTGCAGAGCGGCACCCCTGTCCTGATCAACGCCTCTGAAGAAGACGTAGTGCAGCGTGTAATGGAGGAGACGGACGGCGCGGGCGTCACCTACGGCTACGACGCCACGCGCAGCGGGACTGCCATCCGCACGCTTATGGATATGGCAGCGCAGAGCGGCAAGATCCTACTGGTGGGCAGCATTCCGCGCATCGTGGAAATTCCCCTCTTCGATCCGCTGCAGACGAAGGAACTCAGCATCATCGGCGTGCTGCAACCGCGCTCGCCAATGATCGCGCATCCTTACTACCCGTGGACGCAGGAGCGCAACCGCGCGGAGATACTCGACTTGCTCGCGCGGCAGGCGATCCGCGTGGACCACCTCATCACCCACCGCATGGCGCCGGAACAAGCGCCGGAGACCTACGACATGATTGCGCGCGGCGGTTCGGACTGGCTGGGCGTGGCTTTTGCGTGGTAAGGACGCAGGCCCTTCTCTCTGGCAGAGCCCGCTTGACCGGAATGATCGTATAGCTGGGAGGCAGTCCAGTAAGAGCCTGCCTACCGGCGTTTCTCTTGGGACAGACTGCCGAGTCTAAACGCCGTCCCCAAAGAATTGCGCACTTTGGGCCAGCATGATGCACAGTTACTTGACATGGTAGGTGCTATGCTATATTTTTATCGTGGCTGAAGGTAGGTAGACAGGTAGTACTCAGGAGGTTTCATTCGATGAAAAGCACAGGACGACTAAGTCGACGCTCTCTGCTCGGCTGGGGAGGCGTAGTAGGCGGCGGCGTACTGCTGGCGGCTTGTGGCGCGCAGCCTGCCGCCATGACCGAGGGCGAGGCCGAGGCGGAAGCGCCCAAGGCAGAGACGAAGGAAGCGATGGTCGAAGAGCGCACCATCGTGCACACCGACTGGTGGGGTCCGGGCAACGCGCCGACATTGCAGGAATACTTCGACGGCATCAAGAGCGACTTCGCGGAGCTCACTCCCGGCGTGACCGTCGAGACGGTCCACGTGCGAGGCACGGGAGGGTTACGAGAACACGTTACCGTGATGATTGCTGCTGGCGAACAGGTTGACACTTCACAGGTCTCGGTGGCGTTCATCCTTGACTGGCTACTGAAAGACTTCCTGCAGCCGCTGGACCCGTATCAGGCCAGGGACCCCGATACAGCGCCCGATAAGTTCGTGGACTCCGGTCGCTTTTTCAACCAGCACAACGGCATGACCTATGGCATCCCGTACGACGGCCCCTCAACCGTTGTGATGGGGCTTAACACGCGCATATTGACGGACGCCGGCCTCGACACCGATCGCGAAGTCACCTGGAATTGGGAATGGGACCAGTTCCTGGAATATGCGCAGAAGGTGCACGAGACGGATGGAGAGAATATTACGCGCATGGGCTATCGTACCAGCGGCTTCAGCCTGTCTGGCATTGGGCGGTGGCTCTATCCCAACGGCGCTACCCTGTATACTGCGGACAATTCGGCAGCGGCCTTCGATTCCCCACAGGGCATTGCCGCAGGACAGTTCAAGGAAGACTTGAAAATAAAGCACAAGTTCGACCCCTTGCCGGAAGGCGCGACCTTCGTCAACGAGCAAGTCGTCATGTCCCAACAGGGTTCCTGGAGTGTCGGCTACATCTTCGGCAACAATGAGACCCTTGAGTTTGACTTTGCGCCCTTACCCAAGGGTCCCGACGGCGCGACGCCGGGTAGCATGACCTGGACGAACCAGTGGTGCCTCTTCAGTGTCTCCCCGGACCCCGAACTGGCGTGGAGCTGGATGAGTTGGGTCAATAGCGAGGCCACCTTGGAGAAGTACTTCGCCGGTATCCTCTCCCGCAATGCCGGGCGCAAGGAATTCTACGAGAGCGAAGCTTGGAAGGCACGCACTGACGAGCGGCCGGTGCTGAAGGACCTGGAGCAGATCGCTGACAATTCCGGCCCGTACCCGTGGCTCCACACATCCGCAGGCAACGAAGCCACCAAGCCGGTGTGGGATGCCCTGACTAACCAGGAACTCACCGTGCAGGAGGCCTTCCCGCAGGCCGCGGAGCTGCTCAATGGCGTTTTGGAGGAGTTGGGCACCTAAGCAAGCTCATTCCTCTGCTCTTTAGTACAGCGATAAAAACTGGGCGGGTTTTGCAACCCGCCCAGTTTTCTTTTGCTACGACCGCGCCCTACATGCTCTCGAAGGGGAGAGTGGTACTTCATGTTAAGAACCATCGCAAAGCAGAGTCTTGTCAGCTTGTTGACAGCAAAACGGCAACTTAGTACCGTTAGGGCAGCGGTTTCGTTCTGTATTGAACGTGCCGAGAGAAGGTGGATTGGTAGTGCTCAGGAGGGTTCATACCATGAGAAGCACAGGACGACTAAGTCGACGCTCTCTCCTCGGCTGGGGAGGCATAGCAGGCGGCGGGATACTGCTGGCAGCCTGCGGCGCGCAGACCGGCGCCATGGAGGGCGAAGGCGAGATGGAGGCCAAGGAAGAAGCCCCCAAGGCCGAAATGAAGGATCAGCCGGTGGAGGCACGCAAGCTCGTGCACACCGACTGGTGGGTTCCTGGCGGCTCGCCGACGTTGGATGAGTACTTCACTGGCATCAAGGCCGATTTCGAGGATCTCAATCCCGGCACGACCATTGAGTACGTCTTCGTAAAAGGCACGAATGTGCAGGATAGAGTCACTGCGATAATTGCTGCCGGCGAACAGGTAGACTCTTCGCAGGTTTCGGTAGCCTTTATCCTCAACTGGTTGCTGAAAGACTTTCTGCAGCCGCTCGACCCGTTCCAGGCCAAGGATCCTGATACAGCGCCGGACAAGTTCGTGGATTCCGGCCGCTTCTTCAACGAGCACAACGGCCAGACCTACGGCATTCCATACGACGGCCCCTCAACCACCCTGCTTGGGCTCAACACGCGCCTGCTGACGGACGCGGGCCTCGATCCATCGCGCGAAGTTACCTGGAATTGGGATTGGGACCAGTTCCTGGAATATGCGCAGAAGGTGCACGAGGTGGATGGAGAGAATATTACGCGCATGGGCTATCGCACCACCGGCTTCAGCCTGACTGGCATTGGGCGGTGGATCTATCCCAACGGCGGTACCCTGTATACTGAGGACAATTCGGCAGCGGCCTTCGATTCCCCACAGGGCATTGCCGCAGGACAGTTCAAGGAAGACTTGAAAATAAAGCACAAGTTCGACCCCTTGCCGGAAGGCGCGACCTTCGTCAACGAGCAAGTCGTCATTTCCCAACAGGGTTCCTATAATGTCGGCGTCATCTTCGGCAAAAATGAAACCCTTGAGTTTGACTTTGCGCCCTTACCCAAGGGTCCCGACGGCGCGACGCCGGGTAGCATGACCTGGACGAACCAGTGGTGCCTCTTCAGTGTCTCCCCGGACCCCGAATTGGCGTGGAGCTGGATGAGTTGGGTCAATAGCGAGGCCACCTTGGAGAAGTACTTCGCCGGCATCCTGTCCCGCAACGCCGGGCGCAAGGAGTTCTACCAGAGCGAAGCCTGGAAGGCGCGCACTGACGAGCGGCCGGTGCTGAAGGACCTGGAGATAATCGCCGACAATTCCGGTCCGTACCCCTGGGTCCACACGTCCGCGGGCAACGAGGCGACCAAGCCGGTGTGGGAAGCCCTGAACAAGCAGGAACTCACCGTGCAGGAGGCCCTTCCTGAGGCCGTGAAACTGCTCAACGGCGTTTTGGAGGATTTGGGCACCTAGCTTCTTTTCCATATTGCTTTCAAACAAAGCAAAAGAGACTGGGCGGGTTGTGCACAACCCGCCCAGTCTTCACTTAACCGTATCCTCTTTCCGTGCTCGGCCCACTCTGCCCGTCTCTTGCAACGCGCACACCTAATCTGATGTGTTGGCGGCGCGTTGACAGCAAAGCGGCAACTTAGTACCGTTAGGCCAACGGCTGTGTTCTACTTTGAACGTGCCGAGATTGGGTAGAAATGTAGTACTCAGGAGGTTTTCATTCGATGAAAAGCACTGGACGACTAAGTAGACGCTCCCTACTCGGCTGGGGAGGAGTCGTAGGCGGCGGCGTGCTGCTGGCAGCTTGCGGTACACCAACTGGCGCCATGACGGAGACCGAGGCAGAGGCCGAAGCGCCCAAGGCTGAAATGACGGAGAAGGCGGCTGAGCCGCAACTGATTGTGCACACCGACTGGTGGGGTCCTGGCAACGCGCCGACGTTGGATGAGTACTTCACCGGCATCAAGGCCGATTTCGAGGAGCTCAATCCCGGCAAGATCATCGAGTACGTCTTCGTATCAGGCACGATAGGCGTACAGAATCATGTTACCACGATGGTTGCCGCCAACCAGCAAGTTGATTCGTCGCAGGTTTCGGTAGCGTTCATACTTAATTGGTTGACAAAGGATTTTCTTAGGTCGCTCGACGAGTTTCAGGCCAGGGATCCCGAGTCAGCACCCGACAAGTTCGTGGACTCCGGTCAGTTTTTCAACCAATTCAACGGCCAGACCTACGGTCTACCGTATGACGGCCCCGCAACCACAGTGGTGGGAGTCAACACGCGCCTGATTCTCGACGCGGGTCTGGACCCATCGCGAGAGGTCACCTGGAATTGGGATTGGGACACGTTCTTGGAATACGCGCAGAAGTCGCACGAGGCGGAAGGCGATAAGATCTTGCGCATGGGCTTTGATCCCGGTGGGTTCAGCTTGTATGGTCTCGGCTACTGGCTCTATCCCAACGGCGGCGAGCTCTATGCCGACAATATTGGGTCCGTCGCTTTCAATAGCCCGCAAGGCATCGCCGCGGCCCAGTTCAAGCAAGACCTGCGCCAGAAGTACCAGTTCGGCCCCAAGCCGGAAGGCGCGACGTTCGAGAACGAACAGATCATCCAAGACGTCCGGGGTTCGTGGCAAGTGGGATACTTGCTTGGCGAGAATCCCGACTTGGAGTTCGATTTCGCTCCGTTCCCCAAGGGCCCCGACGGCTCCGCTCCGGGTAGCGTTACCTGGACGAACCAATGGTGCATGCTCAACCTCTCGCCGGACCCGGATCTCGCCTGGGATTGGATTAGCTGGGTCAACAGCGAGGAAACGCTGGAGAAATACTTCGCCGGCGTCCTCTCGCGGGCAGCCGGCCGCAAGGAGTTCTACCAGAGCGATGCGTGGCAGGCACGTGTCGACGAGCGTCCGGTGTTGCGGGACCTGGAGAAGATCGCCGATACTTCCGGCCCGTATCCCTGGGTGCACACGTCTGCGGGCAATGAAGCTACCGCGGATATCTGGGCTGCGCTGAATGAAGGCACGATCACCGTGCAGGAAGCGCTCGCTCAGGCTGAGGAAAAACTGAACACGGTGCTTGCTAGCGGCGGCTAGCGGTACTTTCGTCTTCTCTTAGATACAGCAAAAGAGACTGGACGGGTTGCACAACCCGTCCAGTCTCTTTCTTTTTCTTGTCCTTCCATGTGTGTTGCGACCTTCCTTCACGAACGATTCTCAGTGCACAATCGAAATTCAAAGTATTGTCAGCGCGTTGACAGCGGAACGGCAAATCAGTACCGTTAGGGTGGACGAGTGGACGTACTCTAGCGGTACGTACTCATCCTAAATTAAGGCTTAAGTGCCAGTTTGGTGATAGAGATGTTTTGCTTGATTGCATGTAATCGCGGAATGGAAGGCAAAAGGCATGGAGCAGCTATGGATGCTTGTAGTGCCTCTGCTTATCCTAATCCCTGGAGCTTTTGTAGTCGGTTATTGGACACAACGGTTGATCCAACATCGGAAAACTCAGGCGGCGGCGGCTGAAGCACAGAGGCTCATGGAGGATGCAGAGACAACACGTAAACGACTGGTAGTAGAAGCAAAGGATGAATCGCTCAAGCTTAAGACCAAAGCGGAAGAAGAGATTGGCCGTTGGCGCGGCGATCTCACCCGCTCGGAGCGCCGCCTGCAGCAACGCGAGGAGACGCTAGAGCAACGCACGACGCAGGCCGAGCGCCGCGAGAAGAAACTTGGTGATTTCGAAAAGCGGGTAGAGCGCGAGCGAGACGTAGTGAGCGAACTGCGCCAGAAGCAGATCAGCGAACTTGAGCGCATCGCTCAGATGACGGCCGATGAGGCCAAAGTGGTGCTCACGAAGAGCATTGAAGAGGAGGTGCGCAAAGAGTGCACCCGCATGATCAAGCAGCTTGAAGCGTCGGCCCGCGAGGAGTCGGAGCGCAGCGCGCGCCGGGTGATCGCTACGGCAATCCAGCGGCTGGCCGCCGACCATACCGTCGAGACGACGGTGTCCGTCGTCACCTTGCCCAATGAGGAGATGAAGGGCCGCATCATCGGCCGTGAAGGGCGCAATATCCGAGCTTTGGAGCTTCTCACCGGCGTGGATCTTATCATCGACGATACCCCGGAGGCGGTGGTGCTCTCCGCCCATGACCCGGTGCGGCGAGAAGTGGCGCGCCTGGCCCTGACCCGGCTCATCCAGGATGGGCGTATCCACCCCGCGCGCATCGAAGAGATGGTGGGGAAGGCCGATAAGGAGGTCGAAGATACTATCTGGGAGGAGGGCGAGCAGGCGGCAGACATGGCGCAGGTTCGCGGCTTGCCCGCTGAGTTGATCCGCCTTATCGGACGGCTCCGTTACCGTTCCAGCTACGGCCAGAACGTGCTTGCGCACAGTGTCGAGGTGGCGCAATTGGCAGCCAGCATGGCTTCTGAAATCGGCGCCGACGTGAATGTCGCCCGGCGCGCCGGCTTGCTGCACGACGTGGGTAAGGCGGTTGATGCCGACATGGAAGGCCCCCACGCGCTCGTGGGAGCGGAAATGGTGCGCCGGTATAGCCAGTCACCCAAAGTCATTCATGCCATCGCCGCCCACCACAATGATGAAGAACCGCGCACGGTGGAGGCGTTCATCGTTTCCGCGGCAGATGCCATCTCTGCCTCGCGACCGGGCGCGCGCCGGGATTCGATCGAGCGCTATATGCAGCGCCTGCGTGCTCTTGAGTCCGTGGCCAATTCTTTCTCCGGTGTTGAGAAGTCATATGCGATCCAGGCCGGACGTGAAGTTCGCATCATGGTGCGTCCCGATGAGATTGACGAGCTAGGCGCCGTACGCCTCTCGCGTGACATATGTAAGCAAATCGAGGACACACTCGACTACCCAGGCCAAGTCAAGGTCACGCTGATTCGGGAAACACGTGTAGTCGGCTATGCGAAGTAACATGGGGGGGAACGGGCGCATTTTGCCGGTGAGGAGGCAATCCGGCCCGATGCGTGCCATATATCGAGTTGCAGATGCAGTGCTCCGGGAGAGCGAGAAAAGGCTAGGCGTTTATAGAATGCTTGCTGTGGCCCACTTGAGCGACTATCGTTGCACTCAACAACGGAGCTGGAGGGGAGCAGATGGAGATACTAAAAGTAGCTTCACAATCCAAGCCGACAGCCGTGGCCGGCGCAATTGCAGGAGTCGTGCGGGAATCCGGACGGGCCGAGGTGCAAGCTATCGGGGCGGGAGCTGTGAATCAGGCCGTTAAGTCAGTCGTCATTGCGCGTGGCTATCTGGCGCCCAGCGGAATTGACCTCGTCTGCATCCCGGCATTCATCGAGGTCACCGTGGCGAACGGCGAGCGCACCGCCATCAAGTTTATCCTTGAGTCGCGATAGTGTTCATTCTGATGTAGCGCACCCAGAGGACTCACGTGTTTCCAGATTGGTGAGTATAATGGACACACACGGTTGCAGCGCAAAGTGCCTGCCGCAATTCGGTCTTTGGCAGGCGATTCGGTAAGGTTCGGACAAGCGTTGAAAGTGAATAGGCATGAGCGTTGACACGCACAAGGCCGTAAAGGCATTGATGGGTGTGGGGTTTGACGAAGCGCAAGCCGAGACCCTGATTGAGACGGTTGGCGAGGCCCACGACGCCGTCGCGAGCAAGACGGACCTGGAAGCTCTTGGACAGCAGACTAAGGCTGACTTGGAAGCTCTTGGACAGCAGACCAAGGCGGACTTGGAAGCTCATAGACAGCAGACCAAGGGGGATATTGAAGCTCTTGGACTGCAGACCAAGGCGGACTTGGAAGCTCATAGACAGCAGACTAAGGCGGATATTGAAGCTCTTAGACAGCAGACCAGTGCAGGTTTTCTAGCCCTTGAGCATGCAATCAACGAACGGGCGACCAAAGCGGATCTGCAAGCCCTTGAGCAGTCAACCGAAGCCAAGTTGCGTGAATTAGAACTACGCATGACGATTCGGCTGGGCACGATGATTTTTGCCGCATCCGGCTTGATAATTGCGATTCTGAAGCTATTCCCGTAACAGACAGGCCTTGCGAATAGTTTTTCCGTTCTTCACTATATCTTTGCCCCGCATTGATAGCGCCTATACCCGCGTAGTTGCCTAAACACCGCGGCCGGACCTAGCTGAATGGTTTGCATAACAGCCTGCACCCAGCTTATATTCCGTAGCATAGGAGAGGACGTATGTACCCGAATGGCGCGGATTTCGCCCTTAGTCTGACATTCGACGTCGAGATGTGCACCAACTTTCCGTATTGGACTTCCCAATGGAACCATCGGAAAGGGGCCATCGATGAGGACAGCAAGCTCTATATGGGCAAGATTCTGGATGTCGCGGAGAAGTACGGGGTGAAGCTCCAGTTCTTCCTGGTGGGTACCGCCCTAGAAGACCCGAATATCGATTATCTTAAACGTATGGTGGCTGAAGGCCACGCGGTAGACAACCACACCTATAACCACGTGAACGTGAAGGCGCAAGACATACCGCAGCTACAGCCGGTCTACGCCGATGCGCCGTGGCGAGCCGCCGGCCTGAACGCCTTGGAGTGCATCCGCCGCGAGGTGCAACAGACGTCGTCGGCGATTACCGAAAAGCTCGGCGTTGCGCCCACCGGCTTTCGCACTCCCGGCGGGTTCAACAACGGGTTGGAGGATGTGCCGGCAGTGCAAGAGCTGCTGAGCGACGAGGGCATGCAGTATGCCTCGGCGCGGTACTATTTTCCCGTAGACATTGAGAAGAAGCGTCCTTCGGCGGAGACGTTGCGTCAGGCGATGGAGACGAGTATCGACACCCTGCAGCCGTACCGCTATCCCAATGGACTGCCGGAGCTGGCGCTGGCGGGCATTACGGATATTTGGGCGTTTCGCGTGCTGGACCTTGACCGCTGGGAGTTCATCGACGTGCTCAAGCGCGGCATCGACCATGCCCACGCCAACCAGCAAGTATTGAGCCTTTGCTTCCATCCGCCAGTGCTCGCCGTCCGCGATCCGCACTGCGACATGCTCGACGGCATTCTGCGCTATGCCTTGGAAAAACCCGGCGGCTGCTGGATTACGACAAACCGGGAGATAGTAGCGCATACGCTTAACTAACGCATGGCCGATCAGGAACCTATAGCGATCGCCGCTTGTCCTACGCACTAAGTAATCCAACATAAAAGGACGTACCCATGTTTCCAAACGGTGCGGAGTTCTCTCTCAGTCTGACGTTCGACATTGAGATGACCCCCAACTTTCCCTATTGGACATCGAAGTGGAACCATCGCAAGGGCGCGATTGACGAAGACACCAAACTCTACCTAAAGAGAATGAGTGAAATTGCAAAGAGCTATGGGGTCAAGCTCCAGTTCTTCTTGGTAGGCAGCGCGCTGGAAGACCCAAATATCGAATATCTAAAGCAGCTCGTCGACGACGGTCATGCCATCGACAACCACACCTACACCCACGTGAACGTGAAGGCCAAGAGTATCGCCGGGTTGCAGGAAATCTACGCCGCCGCTCCCTGGCGAGCTGAGGGCCTATCCCCGTTGGAGGTTATCCGGCAGGAAATCCGTCAGACGAGTGCCGCAATCGAAGAGAAGCTGGGCGAAAAGCCCCAGGGGTTTCGTACGCCGGGCGGCTTCGATGGGGGGCTCTCAGACGTGCCGGAAGTGCAGGACGTGCTAAAGGACGAGGGCTTTCGGTTTGCCTCGGCTAACTACCACTACCCTGTAGACCGACTAGTACGGCACCAGCCCACGGAGGTGCTTGAGGCGGCATTTCGCGCCAGTCTCGATAAACTGCAACCGTACCGCTATCCCAACGGCCTGCTGGAAATCCCCCTCATGGGGATCACGTCCATCTGGGCTTTCCGGCATATGGACCTGGACCGCTGGGAGTTCATCGATCTCATCAAGGCCGGCGTAGACCACGCGCACCAAAACAATCAGGTGTTCAGCCTATGCTGCCATCCATCGGATATTGCTGCGCGCGATCCCCATTGCGACATGGTAGACGCCGTGCTGCGCCACGCGCTGGATAAGCCCGGCGGTTGCTGGGCGACGACCAATCGCGAGATTGCGGACTTTTATAATAACTGACGTTCTGAAGGGCGTGCCTTCTGCGCGAATGCGGCAAACTCGCCTGCAAATCGCTGAATGGACCGGCAGAATCGCGCTCAATACCGTTGCGACCGGGGCGCAGGCCACCGCCGCGTGAGCGGAGTTGCTGTCGGGTGGGCCGAGTTGCGACGAATTCCAGGGAATAGGCACAACTCTACGAAGAAGACGCCTTCTAGCGAAGTAGCTGCAATCTTACGAGGTAGACGTAACCTTACGGAGTACCGGAGCGGAGATAATATGGAAACTGCGGACGTTGTCGTCATCGGTGGTGGAATCGTTGGCACCACAATCACCTACCATCTCGCGAAAGCCGGTGCCGGCAAGGTAATTCTCTGCGAGCGGAACACAATTGGCTCCGGCACGAGTTCCATGTCCGGCGCCATGTGCGGTCAGCAGTCGGAGATGACGGACACCATCGCCAAACTGGCAGTGCGTGCCCGCGACATCTACGACAACTTCTCAGACGTCGTGGGCGGCGACTGCGGTTTCTTTAAATATGGCATCTTAAACCTCAGCGATTCGATGGAATCAGCCGAAAAGGCTGCCGCGGCGGCGAGAAAGAACGGTTCTGCCGCCCGCGCGATCACACTCGACGAGGCCAAAGACTATTACCCGGAAGCCAACGTAGAGGGCGCGGGCGCGGCGCTCCTCTATGGCGAGACCGGGAACGTAGACGCCTACCGTACGATGCAGTCGTTCGTGGCCGGCGCGCGGGCGTACGGCGCGGAGATTCGCGAATTCACCCCGGTCACGCACATCCACGCCAAGAACGGGCGCATCGAACGGCTGGAGACCCCCGGCGGGTCAATCGTGCCGGGCAAGGTCGTGCTTGCCTGTGGGCCGTGGAGTCACAAAGTAGCGCGCTCCGCCGGTCTGCGTCTGCCCATTCAACCCTCGCAAGTCGGCGTGTCATTCTACCGTCAACCGCCCGATTTCTACGACCGTCCGCCGGTGTTCAGCGTGGAGCTTGCCATTATTCCCTGGCACAATAAGCACTTCCGCGTCTTATGCGACCGCCGCAACCCGCTGGTGAAGATAGAACCGGACCCCACGAACGCCGTTCCCCCTCAGTGGATGGTGGACTGGACGACCGAGGTTATACAGAAGCGGCTCCCCAAGATGAAGCGCGGGCGCTTTCAGGGCGCATACCAGACCTGCTATGATGATACTCCCGACTTGAAGCCCCTCTTGGGCTACATAGCAGGTTACAATAACCTGTTCCTCGATTGCGGGTGGAGCGGTCGCGGCTTCAAATTCTCCGTGGCCCTCGGTGAATATAACGCCAAGTGGATTATGGAAGGCAAAACCGAACTCGATCTTGCGCCGTGGCTGGCGAGTCGATTCCTGGGTGCGTGAACCTGATTCAGTTGGCAGATTCCTTGCAAAATTGCAGTGTGGGGGCTACCGTGTGTCCGTTCACCCTTCGACAGGCTCAGGGCGAACGGAACGGGCTGCGTGGTTCCCCCAATCGACAGGCTAGAGGCGGACGGGACACGTATCCATGTTCCCCTCAGCAAGGTTGTATAATCTCGCTAGTGGAATCGCACGAGATTCGCTACTGCGGTGACTTGTCCCGAGGCCGCACGGCCCCTCATTGATCAAGGAAAGGATACATGGCGCGTACGCGCATTGTTGTCACCGGCATGGGCGCGGTTACCCCGGTGGGTAATACCGCCGCCGACTCTTGGCATGCCGTCTGTGCCGGCACATCAGGAATCAAGCGCATTAGCCGGTTCGATACCACGGGCTTCGCAGTGCAGATTGCCGGTGAGGTAAGGGACTTCGACGCGCGGCAGTACGTGGATGCGCGCGAGATGCGGCGGATGGACCGCTTCACACAATACGCCGTAGCGGCGGCGCAAGAGGCCATGGACGACTCGAGCCTCGATATAACCGCAGAAAACACAAATCGCATCGGCGTCTTTGTCGGTTCCGGCATTGGCGGCATCGAGTCGTTGGAGTCGCAGTTTGCGGTGATGGCAGCGCGCGGGCCCAGTCGCTTGAGCCCCTTTCTCATTCCCATGCTGCTCACGGATACCGCAGCGGGAGCAATCTCAATTCGCTTCGGACTGCGGGGTCCAAATCTGGCGGTCGTCTCCGCCTGCGCCACCGGCGCGCATGCCGTCGGCGAAGGCGCGGCGGCAATTCGGCGCGGCGACGCCGACGTGATGGTCTGCGGCAGCAGCGAGGCCGCGGTGACCCCGATGACGATTGCCGGTTTCGCCGCTATGCGCGCGCTCTCCCGTCGGAACGATGCTCCGGCGGCGGCCTCGCGCCCTTTCGAGAATCAACGGGACGGTTTTATAGTCGGTGAGGGTGCGGGCGTGTTGGTGCTGGAGCGTTTGGAGCATGCGCTGGACCGCGGCGCGCACATCTATGGTGAGGTTGCGGGCTACGGCGCTACGGCGGATGCCAGTCACATTACCGCCCCGCCGGATGACGGCGAAGGCGCTGCCCGCGCCATGCGGATCGCGCTGGAGCGAGCGCAGCTCAAGCCGGAAGACGTGCAGTATATCAATGCCCACGGTACCTCCACGCCGCTGAACGACCGGGCGGAAACCCAGGCCATCAAGGCAACGTTCGGCAAGCATGCCGGTACCATTCCGGTGAGTTCTACGAAGTCCATGACCGGCCATTTACTCGGCGGCGCCGGCGGCGTGGAATCGGTCTTCTGCTTGAAAGCAATTGCGGACAACGTGATCCCGCCAACGATCAACTATGAAGAGCCCGATCCTGATTGCGATCTGGACTACGTGCCCAATAGCGCGCGCAGGGCAATTATTCACGCGGCCATGAACAATAGCTTCGGCTTCGGCGGTCACAACGCGAGTCTTATCTTTAGACGATACGAGGCGTAAGGCAAGTTCCAGTTAGTCTTGGAAGAAAGCTAGGCTGCGGCGCTGTTCCCTCTCCATGAGGGAGAGGGTAAGGGTGAGGGCGAATCTTCAGAACAGATAGCGAAAAATGGGTGTAAGGAACGGATACGGTGGCGTCCGAACAGCAATCCGATGACGTGAGGAACGAAGAGAGCACCGCGTGGCTAGAGGGCGTGCACGACCTCATCGCCGCCCTGCAAGACACGGTGGTGAGTGAGGTAGAGATTCGCTTTGGCGAAACGGCAGTGTTTCTGCGCCGCCGACCGGGCGTCGTGCTCCAGGCGCAGGTGCGAGATACCCGTGCACCCAGCGAGGAACCGGCACGGCGCACCGCGATTAAGTCGCCTCTCAACGGCATTTTCTACGACCGGTCAAGCCCTCAAGCTGAGCCTTTCGTGCAGGTGGGAGACCAGGTGGAGGCAGGCCAGGTGGTCGCGATGATTGAGGCCATGAAAGTCTTCAACGAGATACATGCGGAACTGTCCGGCCGGGTGACGGCCGTGCTGGTAGAATCAGGTGACGTGGTGCAGGGCGGTCAAGACCTCATCGCATTGGATTCGGTGGGTGCAGGATCGGACAATACGTAGCCGACTTAGAGCTCCTGCTACCAACTACGCTGAGTTTTCGGCTGTGTTGGTGCGGACGGTAATTCAGCAAGAGTGCTGGGCGTCAGTCAATGCAAGACCTCTTCCAGATCGGCTGCATCTACTAGAGTTCTTAGACTGAATTACGTTACACACGAGGATAGTGTATGGCCGGGATATGGACGAACAGGGGGGAAGGATGGGAGTTGGGTTCGCCTCAGGCGTTTAGAGATGAAGCCGCCCTGCACAGGCTCATAGAACAGAACCCTCAGTTATTGCCGCTAGCCGGTTCCCCTAGCCTCACTATCTTGGGATCTGAAATACAACTTGGGAGCGGCTCTGCGGACATTCTGGCGGTCGAGTCGTCCGGCCGACCCGCTGTCATCGAAGTGAAACTCGCCAAATCCTCGGAGGCGCGTAGGGCCATTGTGTCGCAGGTTTTAGCGTATGCGGCCTTCCTCCATGGTTACAATGTCGAAAGCCTTGAGCAGGGCCCTCTTCGCAAGGCTCTAGCAAAGGCAGGCCACGGAACCATCCTCGAAGCAGTGCAGGCTCAGGACCAGGAAGGGGCGGTGGACGCCGATTTTTTCGCCGCTTCAATGCAACAATACTTGGACGAAGGCAGCTTTAGGCTGGTTCTCGTGCTTGACGAAGTTTCGGTTGAACTGGAGAGGATAATTGCCTACCTGGATGCCATAACGGTTCAAGCAGTAACGATCGACCTCATTACCCTTTCGCTTTATGACGTAAGTGGGACGCAGGTCGCCTTGCCCCAACGTGTCTCACCCGACATCGGCGCGACGCCTGCAATCCCGAAGTCTACGCCAACTGGCGGGATCCTTTCTGATGGTCCTGACGCGTTTCGCGCCTCAATAGAAGGCACCACCGACGAGACTCGTACGAAATTCGACGAGTTGATTGCATGGGCGGAGGAGTTAGCAATGCTGTCGAACGTTCGCCTCTTTACAAACTCGGGCATTAAGCGCTTTACCCTCCTGCCCCGTATCATGCCCGACAAAGTTGGCTTGGTAACTATTTGGAACGACAAGCAGCAACCGTCTATCTCAGTTTGGCGCCAAGTGTTCGAGCGGCTGGCCCCAAACTCAATCGAACCCATTGAGAAGGTGATTGCGCCGGTCAAACTCGGGCAAGGCAACGTCGTATGGAACATTACGCCTCAGTTGCTCAAAGCAGTGAAAGAAGCCTATCAAGAGGCAGGCAGCCGTTGACTGGAGCAGAGAATCAGGCCAAAGATGATCTTTGAGATGGTGCCAATGGACCGGGAGAGATTGAACATAGGCGGAGTTGCAAAATGCTGGACTGTCGCCCTGCAAATCTTCGGGTGGCTCGGCAAGCAGCTTCCTGTAGGAAAGCTATCTGCTCGGAATTCAACGCTTGTTGAGCAGAAACAAGAAGAGACAATAGAGCAATTCGAGAATGTGGGATAGTATGTCTAGAATTCTTATAAAGGGTAAGGCACTTGCAAACAAGGAGAAGGGTGGATGACGGCACGAGAGACGATTCTATCCGGCGAGCGCGCCCGCAGTGCGCTCATGGCAGTCGCACTAGCGACCTTCGCGGCGGTGCTGGTAGCCCTGTCGGCGCGGGCGGAAATACACCTGTGGTTTACGCCGGTGCCCATCACGCTGCAAGTATTGGTAGTACTTCTCATCGGTTTGAGCCTGACCCCGCGCCAATCGTTCCTCGCTTTGGCTGAATACATTGCCGTCGGAATTGTGGGCTTGCCGGTCTTCTCCGGCGGCGGTTCCGGGATCGCCTGGTTGCTTGGGCCGACCGGCGGATACATTTGGGGCTTTCTCTTTGCCGCCCCGCTCGTCGGAATTCTCGCGCTCTGGCTGGGGCAGCGTTGGTCTATCGTGGCAGCACTGGCAGGCATCGCCGTCATCTACGTCCTTGGTTGGTACCACTTGTCGCAGTGGTACTTCTTGGTAAGGGACGAGCAAAGCCCCTGGATGCTCGCCTACCGAAATGGTGTCGAACCGTTTGTCCTGATAGACATCGCTAAGGCAATCGTTGCCGTTATTCTGGTGTACGGCGGTACGCGCTTGGGTCTGAGCTTACCCGGCGCAAAGAAGTGATAGATGCCTTGCGTTGAGGCCCGCTTGGAAAGTCTCAGCAAGGGACGGCTGATGCCCGGGTGAGTGGCGGCTCAAGCCTTGGCGGTGCGGTCGAATGGCGCAGGCGCGCGCCTTCACACTTTCTAAATGAATAGCAGTGGTTATATACTTGATAGAGGCGGAAGGAGCAGTACTGGGAAGCAATGCGTGACGCGGGTAATGCACACTGAGTTCGATGGAGGCGCATCACCATACGGCACAGTTTGCCGAGGCATAGAGAAGCACCGGATGTCTCTTATCGTAGTCAGTGAGCGGCCCCGATTGTCAGCGCAAAGTGCAGCCATATTTCTAAAGTGCACTGCTATCCCAATCCGGTCAGTGTGACGCAGTGGTCACATCCGCGTTTGCTAGCCCACGGAGTCTAGAGACGAGGTCTTTTGGAGTACTCCACCTCCTCCGTAGTGAGCGTAGCCTGGTAGTCATGCGTCCTAGTATTTTCTCAATTGCGTAGTATCGTATTGTATTGTAAAGCGTATAGGAGCGAGAAATGAGCGATACGCTAGAGCAGATTAAGGCAGTAGTAGCGGATAAACTCGGCGCCGAGATCGGCGAAATCACAGAGGATACCCTCTTTCAAGAGGACTTGGAAGCAGATTCCCTTGATCTTGTCGAGCTCATCATGGCGCTAGAAGACGAATACAGCATCCAGATTTCGGATGAAGAGGCACAGGAGATCCGAAGCATCAAGGATGCGGTAGCGTATATCGAGAAGCAGGCGGCCGGCTAACGCCCTTGCCCTTAAGATGGAACTCGCACTAGGCGGACACGTTGCCCTCATCACCGGCGCCAGTCGCGGCATTGGCAAAGGTATTGCTACTGCGCTTGCACGCGAGGGCTGCAAGCTGGCCATTTGCGCCCGCGGTCAAGAGAGGCTTGAAGAGACGGCAGCATTGCTGCGCAATAGCGGCGCAGAGGTGTGCGCCATTGCGCGCGACGTGACGGAACCCAATGCAGCGGCAGAAATTGTCGCGGCCACAATCGAGGCTTACGGACAACTCAACGTTCTCGTGAACAACGTTGGCGGCAACAACCGCACTCCTTTCCCACAGCAGAGCGATGAAGAGTGGGAGGAAGTCATCGGCTTAAACCTGCTCTCAGGCGTGCGGATGACCCGGTCTGCAACTCCGCATTTGGCAGCGGCGGGCGGCGGATCGGTTGTATTTGTCTCCTCGATTTGGGGCCGCGAGGTCGGCGGCACCGCCGTGTACGTCAGCACTAAAGCAGCCGTCATCGGCTTGGCCTCCAGTCTTGCCCGCGAACTCGCGCCGCAAGGTATACGTGTGAACAGTGTTGCGCCCGGCTCAATTCGCTTCCCTGGCGGCAGTTGGGACCGGCGCGTGCAAACCGACCCCGATGGCATGGCCGAGTTCGTGGAACGTGAGATCCCCGGCGGTCGCTTTGGGACGGTAGATGAAGTCGCAAACGTGGTCGCGTTTCTTGCTTCGCCGCGTGCCAGTTGGGTAAACGGTACCTGTATCCCCGTTGACGGGTGCCAGTCCCGCTCTCTCATCTAGACAAACGGCACCGGCAATCTCAGCGAAGAGGCTTGTCACCCGCTTCCGAACTGTGGCAAAGCCCGCCGCCCAACGCTCTTGTAGTTGATTTGAATGTCGTCACCGGAACTGCCCCGCAACGCACGGCGGCCGCAGGTTACAAATCTGCGCTACCGGGGAATGGGCACGACGCTCTTGTAGTGGATTTGAAAGTCGTTACCGGAACTGCCCCGCAACGCACGGCGACCGCAGGTTGCAAACCTGCGCTACCGGGGAATGGGCACGACGCTCTTGTAGTGGATTTGAAAGTCGTTACCGGAACTGCCCCGCAACGCACGGCGGTCGCAGGTTACAAACCTGCACTACCGGGGAATGGGTACAACGCTCTTGTAGTGGATTTGAAAGTCGTGACAGGAACTGCCCTGCAACGCACGGCGGTCGCAGGTTACAAATCTGCGCTACCGGGGAATGGGCACGACGCTCTTGTAGTGGATTTGAAAGTCGTTACCGGAACTGCCCCGCAACGCACGGCGACCGCAGGTTGCAAACCTGCGCTACCGGGGAATGGGCACGACGCTCTTGTAGTGGATTTGAAAGTCGTTACCGGAACTGCACCGCAACGCACGGCGGCCGCAGGTTACAAACCTGCGCTACCGGGGAACGGGCCCAACGCTCTTGTAGTGGATTTGAAAGTCGTTACCGGAACTGCACCGCAACGCACGGCGGCCGCAGGTTACAAACCTGCGCTACCGGGGAACCAGACGTGTGAGATGACTTGCGCAAGGTATTCATACGAACACTAATAGTCGAATAGACAGCAATGGATTGCACTGTGCCGGTAGACCATGACAGCTATGACATTGATGCACTCCGGTCGAATCTTGGCGTTCACGGCGCAGATTCGCCGCTCCTAACGCAAGCTCTGACGCACCGGTCGTATGCGCACGAGCACGGGCTATCAAATCTTGACAGCAATGAACGGCTCGAGTTTCTGGGAGACGCAATCATTGGCGCAATTGCCGCGGAGTATCTCTACCGGCGCTTTCCCGCCAAGACCGAAGGAGAATTGTCGCGGTTGCGGGCGGCGCTGGTGAGAAAAGAACAGTTGTGCCAATTTGCGCAGGCTGCATGTTTGGGTGAGCTCCTCCGCCTCGGCAAGGGAGAAGAAGCAAATCGCGGCAGAGAGCGCGACTCTATCTTGGCTAGCAGCTTTGAAGCAGTCATTGGCGCGCTGTTCCTCAATACGTCATACTTGCACGTGAAGGCATTCCTAATTCCTCAACTCGAAGCAGCAATCGCGCACATCCTGAGCACTGCCGGCGACCTCAACGCCAAGACGCAGCTTCAAGAGTATCTGCAGGCGGAATGCAACACCACGCCGAGGTATCGAGTGCTTGGCGCAAGCGGTGCCGACCACGCGCGGCACTTTGTCGTCGGCGTTTATCAAGAGGATTCCCTGTTAGCCATCGGTGAAGGCTCCAACACCCAAAAAGCGGAGCAAGCGGCCGCGGCGCGGGCCCTG
Organism: Chloroflexota bacterium; assembly: GCA_965216245.1. Classification (GTDB taxonomy): domain Bacteria; phylum Chloroflexota; class UBA11872; order VXOZ01; family VXOZ01; genus VXOZ01. The sequence continues at coordinate 1,297,829 of OZ244145.1, read as the reverse complement.
GCACAAATCGAATCTAAACACCCGGTTACCGCAAGTCACTCGTCACTCTCTTAGCCCCTATGTACCTCACACAGCTCGAGATACACGGCTTCAAGACATTCCCTACCCGGGCCAAGTTGGCTTTCCCCCAGGGCATTACCGCGATTGTCGGTCCGAACGGCAGCGGCAAGAGCAACCTGGCAGACGCCATTCGTTGGGCGCTCGGTGAGCAGAGCATGCTGGCGTTGCGGGGCCGCAAGAGCGAGGACGTCGTCTTTGCGGGCACACCCCGGCGCGCGCGCGGCAGTATGACTGAGGTCGTGCTCACGTTCGACAACGAGGACGGCACGTTCCCCTTGGAACTGGCCGAAGTCAGCATTGCGCGGCGGGCGTATCGTTCCGGCGAGAATGAATACCTCCTCAACGGCAATCGGGTGCGTCTGCGCGATATCCAGCAACTCCTGGCGGAAGCCGGCATCGGCCAGGGCATGATGATCGGGCAAGGTCTTGTCGATCAAGTGCTTGCGCAGCGGCCGGAGGATCGCCGAGTCTTGCTGGAGGAAGCCGCCGGCGTGCGTTCGCTCTACATGCAGGAGCACGAGGCGCAGAATAAGCTCGCACGAGTGCACGACAATATGGACCGGGTGCGCGATATCCTGCTGGAATTGGAGCCGCGCCTCACCGTGCTCGAAACGCAGGCCGGAGAGGCCCGGAAAGCGGAGACGCTGCAGCAGGAACTGGCTCAGGCGATGCATGCTTGGTATGCGGCGCAACTGGCAGAGCTCGTCGCAGAGGAACGAACTGCTACCCAGGAGCTTGCGCAGGTACAGACGACGCTTGCCACGCTAGATACGCAGATCGCGGGCCAGGCGCATGAGCGCGAGCTTCTAGAGCAGGCCATGCAGGAACAGGAACAGGGCATGAACCGCCTGGAAGCTCGCCTCCGGGGATTGCGCAACCGCCTGAACGACCTCGCGCAGCGGCATGCAGTGCAGCAGGAACGACAAACACACCTAAGTCGAAACGTGGAGGAGGCGGAATCGCGGGAAGCGGAGCTTGCTGAACGGCAGGATGCTGTCGCCGCACGCCTGCCCGAGCAGGAAGCCGCCCTAGCGGAAGCGTCAGAGGCGCTCACCGCGCTGCAAGCACAGTGGCAGTCCGCGAAGAGCGGCATCACCCGCAAAGAAGAAGCGCGCCGGGAAGCAGAAGCAGCCTTACAGCAGTTGCGGCAAGAAGGGGTAACGGTTAGCACGCGACTAAGCAGCCTAACCGCTGCGATCAATGACGCAAGGCGCCAACGTGAAGCAGTGCTGACGCGCGCCGCCGAAGCCGCCGAGCAACTGCAACACGCACGCAAGCAGCAGCGCGACCGTGCCGCTTCCCTGGCGACGTTGCAGGAAAGTGCGGATACGCTCCAAACAGAAGTAGCTACCCGCCAAGCCGCCAGGAATCAAGCCGAATTTGCGTTAACGACGGTAGAGCAAGCCGTACATCAGCTTGAAACGGCACGGCAAGAGCCGCTGCGTCAGCGCGCCGATCTGGAAGGACGCACTGAAGCCCTGCGCGCACTCCTGACAGGCGCAGCGGCAGGTGAGGAGGCCGAGCCTGAGGCGATCGCGGCGAAATTAAGTGTAACGTTGTTGCCGCCTGTCGCGGAGGCAGACCTGCCCGAGAGCATTGCAACCGCGTTGGAGGCGGCGTTGCCTAGTGAAGCATTTCTCGCTGACCGTGCGCAGGATGCGGAGAAACTCATTGCGCACTTGGTAGGCGCGGCCGCCGCAAACGCAACCGTGCTGGCGGCCGAACTCTTAGCTACGGAAAAGCGCGCGGTACCCTCTCTGCCAGGCGTTGTCGGATGTGCCGCCGACCTGGTTGCGCTGCCTCCGCAGAGCGCCGCCCTCGGGCCGGTGCTGCAAGCAATTCTTGTGGTCAAGGACGTCGGCGCTATCCTCGCCGTAGCTGGGCGGTATTCTTGGCCGCTGATCGTGAGTGCGGACGGCGTGGTCTACAGCAACGGCGTATTCCGCTATACGCAAGCGTCTGTGCAGCGCGGGCAACAGCACGTGCAATATCGGAAACTCACCGCACGCTTGGCCGACGTGCGCCGTCAGTGCGAGGAGTTGGAGCGGGAAGAATCCGCGCTGCGCGCCCAACAAGGTCAATTGCGCGCCGAGGCCCGTGAAGCAGCCGAGGCACATGCGCAGTGCGTTGACGCTGCGCGTGCTGCCAACGCGGCATTGCAGCAACAGACTCACGAATATGATGAACTAGCGCGGCAATGCGCGTGGTGGGAGCAGGTTGAGGAGGAAGCACGCGTCCAACGGGAGGAAATCGAAGACACCATCGCGGCGCGCGAGCGGGAAGCGCCGCTGGCCGTCGCCGCCAAGGAGCGACTGACGCGGGAGATTGGCGAACGGGAGCAAACAGCCAGTGTGCTGCAACAGGAAGTAGAAACACAGCGGGCCGCAATTGGCTCAATGCAGACGCAACTTGCGGTCCAGCAGCAGCGGAAGGAGCATCTGACGCGCGCGATCGCCCAGTTGCGCACTGAGCGGCAAGGGCTCTTGGACGAGCGCAGCAAGATCGCAGCCACCCGCTCCGAGCGAGAAGTGGCGCTCCGCGCGCTACAGAAGGAACTATCGGCAACCGAAGAGGCTACTCGGCAGACTACCTTCCAGGTGCAGGAAGCCGATGCCGAAAGCAAGAAGCAGCGTGCCGTCCTGGAGCAATTGCGCGTGCAGCACGGCGTGCTCGCTCAGACCCGAATGGACTTGGAAAATCAGCGGGCTGCGCGCGAACGGGACTTCATCCGGGCTGAGCAGGTGCTGGCAGGCGTGCGGCAGCGGCGCGAAGATACGGTGGTGCGCTGGTTGAGCGATGAGCCGGAAGTGGAGCCGGTTCCGCAGCCCTCTGCTGAGCCTCCGGAAGAGTTGCAACGCAAGGTTGCGACTTTGCGGAATCGCTTGCGTCGGATCGGGCCGGTCAACCCCCTCGCGGTGGAGGAATTTTCGCTACTTGATCAACGCGCGACCTTCCTTCGCGAGCAGATTGCCGATTTGGAAGCTGCCGGACTAGACCTCGACGAAGTCAAACGGCAGCTCCGTCGCACTATTCGCCAAGACTTTAGGGCGACTTTCCAACAAGTTGCGGCGGAATTTCGCACGATGGTAAGAGTGCTCTTCGACGGCGGTGATGCCGAATTGAGCCTGACCGATCCCCAAAACCCCGATCAAACCGGTATTGAGATTACCGTGCAGCTCCCGGGCAAGCGGCGGCAGGCGCTTTCGCTCCTCTCGGGCGGTGAACGCGCGCTCGTGGCATTGGCATTGTTGTTTGCGCTCCTCAGTGCGCGCGCCACGCCGCTCTGCCTACTCGACGAGGCGGACGCCATGCTCGATGAGACGAACGTGGGCCGCTTCTGCAAGCTGCTTCGCGAGTACGGTCGGGATACCCAATTCCTGATCATCACGCACAATCGTGGAACTATGGAGATGGCGGATGCCCTCTTTGGTGTTAGCATGGCAGAAGAGGGTGTGTCGCAGATGATTTCCCTCCATTTGGAGGAGCTGCGCGAGCAAGTGCTTTCGCCTGCGGGATGAGAGCGCCCCTTGCGCTACGAGCGCGATAGGCAATCCTATTCCGTTTGTCCTGAGCCTGTCGAAAGACGGACGCTGAGGGACAAACAGGAAGACGGCATAGGCAGTAGGTTCCCGTTCTTGCGGGAATGATGGAAAGTGGATATTACAAGGCACGATGGCCGATCGACGAATGTCGGACTCATTGGGAGCGGGAGGTTCGGAGAAGAGCGATAGGCCGGGCGGGCGGTCGCCGGAACCGGCTTCCCGCTGGGGTATTCCGCTCATCTTTCTTGCAATAATCTTCGCGCTGTGGCTCGGTTTTCGCCTGGTGCCGGACACGCAAGGCCTCTTGGGCGACATCCCGTTCTTTTCCCCGCGTGCCACTCCAACTTTGACGATTGGCGCCGTGTCCAAGGTCACGCCTACCCCTGCAAGTGTACCCCCTACAACCGGCGGTCAAGGTGCGCAGGCTTCACCTGCGCCGCGCTCGGCTGTGCCGGACCTTACCCAACTTTCCGAGGAGCGGGCGGTTGCCTTGCTCGGGCAGCATTGGCTTACTGCGAATATTGTGCAGGTTTTCAATGAAAATGTTGCGCCGGGTCGGGTTGTCAGCCAACTGCCGGAGCGAAATACCGAAGTTGATGCAGGCACCGCCGTCACCATACGGATAAGCAAGGGACCCGAAAACCCCACGATGCCCGACGTGGTAGGCATAACGGTGGATAACGCCCGTGAACAGTTGGTGCTGCTGAGTGTAACCGTGAATGTGGATGAGCAAGGGAGCGCTACGGTCGCGGCAGGTATTGTGCTGGCCCAAGAGCCGCCCGCCGGCACCCAGGTAGAGTCGGGGAGTACCGTGCGCTTGATTGTCAGCAATGGAGTGGACCGAGTGACCGTGCCGGACGTTCGCGGAAAGCAATTCGCAATAGCGGCACAAGAACTCGGTGTCATTGGCTTGCTCGGTCAGCCGGGAATCACGCTAACCAAAGATACCGGAACCTGTGGAACCATCGCCAGCCAAAACCCGGAGCCTGGCATTGAGGTCGAGCGCAATTATGTGGTTACCCTCAATATTCGTGGCGAACCCGGCTGCAAGTCGCCATAGAACTGACTTCCTGAGAGCTCAATGGCATTGAAGACCTTAGAACGGTCCTCCGTTCGTGCTAAACGTGCCTGTCCCGAGCGTGGCGATGGGTCGAATCTTGAACGGAAGAGGCGAGGAGCTCACTCTGGAAGCTCGGTGCCTCGGAATCTCCGACAGATTTCCTTGTATTCCAGATTCCTCGCTGCGCTCGGAATGATAAGTGTTGACTAATTCGTTGACAGATTTGTCAATCCAGTTAATACCCTGGAAAGTTAAGGACGGTCAGCTCCGTCATTCCGGCGAAAGCCGGAATCCATCTTCACTGCACTCCCTAGACTCCTGCTCCGTATCAAGTATGGGGCAGGCTTTGCGCCGGAGTGACGGTATTCGTGCCGCCCACCATGTTCGTCTTTCATGCCTACGCTGTCACTGCTTGTGACAGAAATACCTATTGGGTAAGGCAGCAGATTGGTAGCCAATACTTCCTGCCGTTTCATGCTCCCATTCTGTCAACGAATTACCTGACACTTTCAGGTGTGACAGGTGCTGTCAGTACTCCCTGCCACTCTCTCTTTACTGCGGGCGCAGTGTAGAGACGAAGCGCTCCTCGCCCAGGATGCCTTTAGGACGGAAAAGCAGCATCAGCACGAGCAGGGTCTCCATGAGGAGAAACCTGAAGTACGGCGCGCGGGCGCTGAAGGCAGGCGGCACGAGCGCATCGGTAGCAAACTGCGTCCCCGCCCAGATCGCCCAGAATACGAATGCGCCAAGGATCACGCCCTTCGTATTCCCGCTCCCTCCTAGGATCAGCATGACCCAGACGATGAAGGTGCCGAAGACCGGCTCGAATACCGTGGGGCTGATAGTGCCGGCGTTGTGGGCGTAGAGCGCCCCGCCAACGCCCATCACCATCGCGCCGAGCACGAGCGCCTGCAGCTTGAAGCCGAACACGTTCTTGCCGTAGGCGGCGGCCACCACCTCATCTTCCCGAATCGCCCGCAACACGCGCCCCCAGGGCGAACGGATCATCCGCTCCAGCAGCACCGCAACGAACGCAAGCACGAGCACGACGATGCCAAGGTAAACGTAGTTGTAGTAGGCGGGCGGCACCAGGTCGTAGAGCGGACGGGGGATGCCGACCAGCCCTTTCGAACCATTGGCAAGCCATTGCTCGTTGTTGAATACGAGCCGAATGCTCTCGGCGATGCCAATGGTCGCAATTGCCAGGTAGTCCTCGCGTAGGCGCAGCGTGGGAATGCCTATCAGCACGGCGACTATGCCGCAGACTACCGCCGCGGCGATGACACCCACAAGAAACGGCTGATCGAGGCCGAGCGCCTGCTGGGTATAGCGGGCCAGTTCGCCGGTAGGCAGCGGCTTCGTGACCAAGGCCGCCGTGTATGCGCCGATGGCGAAGAAACCGGCTATGCCGAAATTGATCAGACCGGTTTCGCCGAATTGCACGTTGAGCCCCAGCGTGAACAGAGCGTAAATGCCGGCAATTATCAGAAACCCCACCAGGTAGTTGAGTATGCCGGAGCTCAAGACCATCTCGAGTGTCATTCTGCTTCTTGCGCTCCCCTTGTGCTCGGCGATAGTGAAGCCACGCCGCAGCGAAAACTCGATAGTTGTGGGCGCAGGTCTGAAACCAGCGCTGCCGCTCGACTACTGCTAGAAACCCCGCTGCTCGCTGCCAAGAATACCCCGCGGGCGGATGAGCAGCACCAATATCAGAATCACAAACGCCACGGCGGGCTTATAGGTGGGCAGGAGGAACGCCGTCGACACCTGCTGCACGATACCTATCACCATACCGCCGATCAATGCGCCGTACGGGTTACCGATGCCGCCGAGAATGGCGGCGGCAAAGAGCGGCAGCAGCAAGTTCCATCCCATCTCAGGACGCAACTGCGAGTCGATGCCGAGCAAGATGCCTGCTGTTGCCGCCATCGCTGCCCCGATTGCCCACGTCCAGACCATCATCCGCTCAGTGTTTATCCCGCTGATACGCGCCAAGTCCGGGTTATCCGCCGTAGCGCGCAGCGCCTGGCCGATCTTCGAGTGTTTTAGGAAGAGGTATAGTCCCACCACCATGGCGAGGCAGGCAATCAGGATGAAGATCTGATCAGGCTTCACGCGAACCTCGAACGGAAGCTGGAGAGCCGGACGCAGGGCCTGGGTGAAGAAGTGAAACTCCGGTCCCCAGATGATGAAGAGCAAGGCGCGGAGCGCAAAGGCAACGGCGAGAGAGCCGATGACGAACATCACCGTCGCGTACCGGCGTTGGCGCATTGGTCGGAACACAAGCCGATCGACAATCACGGCGACGCCGGCGGTAGCGAGCATAGCCAACGGGAGCGCGAGCAGCATCGGCAACCCGAATGAAAGCGGCCCGAAGGTGAACGTCGGTACGCCCAACGCAGCGAAGGCCGTGTTCACGAGAAAGAATGCTACATACGCGCCAACGGCCATCAAGTCGCCGTGCGCAAAATTGGCAAAGCGGACAATGCCGTACACCAAGGTGAGGCTCACCGCGCCGAGGGAGAGGATGCTGCCGAGGATGATCCCGTCAACGATCAGCGCGATCATGCCGCCCCTCCTAAATAAAGCCGGGCTACTTCCTCGTTCGCCAGTAACGCGCTGCTTTCGTCGGTGAAGCGGTTCTCCCCGCCGGCCAATACATAGCCGCGGTGTGTGTGCTCCAGCGCCATGCGCGCGTTCTGCTCCACCATGAGCACGGCAATGCCCTGCGCGTTGACGTGCGCTATCTGGGCGAACACTGTTTCTACAAATACCGGCGCGAGGCCCGCCGTGGGTTCGTCGAGCAGGAGGAGTTGCGGTTCGAGCATGAGCGCGCGCGCCATAGCTACCATCTGGCGCTGGCCGCCGCTTAGCGACGAGACCTTGGCGTTACGGCGCTCCTTGAGATCGGGAAAGAGATCATAGGCCATCGCCGCCTGTTCTGCATAGATGTCGGGCCGGAGAAAAGCCCCCATGGCGAGGTTCTCTTGCACCGTCAAGCTCAGGAATGTATTGTCGGCCTGCGGCACGTAGCTCAATCCCCGGCGGACGATTTCATGGGGCGGCATGCCGGTTATGTCGGTTTCGCTGAAGGTGACCGTACCCTTGGTGGGTTGCAGAAGGCCGAATATCGTCTTCATCAGCGTGGACTTGCCGCAGCCGTTGGGACCTATAACGGCCACCACCTCTCCGGCGCCAACGGCAAGAGAGACGCCGTGGAGGATCTCAATTTCGCCGTAGCCGGAGACTATCCCGCGAGCCTCGAGTAGATTCACCGGTTCTGTCCTCCCAGGTACGCTGCAAGCACCTGCTCGTTCTGCTGGATTTCAGCGGGCGTGCCCTCTGCGAGCTTCTCGCCGTTGCTCATCACAATCACCGGGTTGCAGATGCCCATCACCACCGCCATGTTGTGTTCGATGAGCAGCACGGTAATGCCCCGCTCGGCCACCAGGCGCTCGATTTGCTCCATCAGGCTGCGCAGGAGGGTTGGATTCACACCTGCGCCCGGCTCGTCCAGCATGATGAGTTGGGGATCGGTCATCATCGCCCGGGCGAGTTCCAGCAGCTTCTTCTGGCCGGTAGAGAGATTTGCCGCGTATTCGTCGCGCAGATGCGCCAGACTCACAAACTCCAGCACGTTGAGCGCTTTGTCGAAGGCTTCCTGCTCCTGCTGTCGCACGCGCCAGGGCATAACCCACGCGGCCCCCAGCCGTTCACCTACTTGACCGGACGGCACGAGCATCAGGTTCTCGAGCACGGTCATCTGCTTAAGCTCTTTGGGCACTTGGAAGGTGCGGCAAAGCCCGTGGCGGAAGACCTGGTGCGGCGGCAGCCCGTCGATTCGCTTACCTTGGAAGACGATTCTGCCCGCGTCCGGAGCATAAAAGCCGGAAATGAGATTGAACATCGTCGTCTTACCGGCGCCATTCGGCCCAATCAGACCCGTAATCGTACCTGGGCGCACCTGCAGCGAGCAGTTGCGCACGGCCTGCAAGCCCCCAAACGACTTGGCAACGTTGTCGACCTCTAAGAGCACTTGCGGTGTGTCGGTAGCCACGGCATTCTCCGCCTAGACTGCTATTCAGCGAGACGGCCAGTTCACATCCCATCTCTGCGATTGCGGGAATTCATCTCTATAATAGTTGAAGTAACTATTAGCCGTGGCATTCTCGGATGTGGAGGATCATTTACGGCCGCGACCGGAAGGTCGCCTTCATCTGTCATTTGTGGAAAGACGTGCATGACATTGTTTAGGAGGATTGCTCCCTCTCCCAGCGAAGACCCTTGCATAACCCTCGCCGAGGCGAGAAAGTCCCCTCTCCCGGCGGGATGTACAGACTGGGGAGATAGGTAACAGTTGTTCGGGGACATAGGTTACACATTTTGTTCATTGAGGTCTAGGGTTTTTATGCGTTGGACGGAGAAGTAAACGTCCCATACGCCGTCGGTTTGGGTGGGTCTGAGCGCGACCCGCTTATGCGTGAAGGCCTTCCCCACACGCAGTGGTCTGCCCTGGAATGAGATGCGACCGGAGACATCCACAGAACGCACGTGGTCGTCGGGGGCGTAGTCGATGGTGGGCAGGGCCTCGGGGAAAGGTCTACCACTGGGCGTGTATCGGCTGACCGGGGTGTCGAGGTCCAGGGCATAGTGTGGGCGCTCCAAGTTGTAGAAGTCACGCCAGGTGTCGAAGGCACGTTGGCAGTGGGGGAGGTCGGTGAATGTGCGACCGGTAAGAACTTCGCTCTTCAGTGAGCGGTGGAAGCGTTCCAGTTTGCCGAGTGTTTGGGGATGGTACGGTCTGCTGTGGTGCACGCTGATGCCCAGTTGCATGAGCCAGACGGTGAGGGGAGTAAAGGGATGAGCGCTGTCGCTACCCCAGGGGGAGCCGTTGTCCATCAGCATGGCCTGAGGCAAGCCGTAACGCCGAAAAACGTGGGTGAGGCGGTCTTGGACCGTGTTTCCCTGCTCGTTGGCACAGGCTTGCAACGCCAGGTTGAAGCGGGAATGATCGTCCAGGAGGGTGAACGGATGGCAGCGGTGGTGTTGCACGGCAATGTGTCCCTTGAAGTCCATCTGCCACAGCTCGTTGGGTTCGGCACGTTCAAAGCGCACATAGGGTGTGTGCTTGGCAGCCTCGGATTCATCGATGAGCCCATGTCGTCTGAGAATGGCAGTGATCGTACTCTTGGCAGGCACCCCCGCACAGCCGCGATCCTGCAACATCCTGGCCAGCACATGCGCACCCTTGGTGGGATGCGTCAGGCGCAGTGCTACGACAAGCTCCTCCATCTCCCGGCTCGTCTGTTGCGGACTGGAGTGCGGGCGCCTGGGCAGATCGTGAAGGCTCTGCCCTCCGGCCTGCGCGTACCGCCGCAGCCACTTGTAGCCGGTCTTGCGGCTGATTTCCATGCGACGACACAACTCGCTCATGTTCACTCCGTCAGATTGTGCCAGAGCAATAAACTCTTTGCGCAAAGACATGGGTGTACCCACTTTCCAAGGCATGGTCCTCCTCCATCTAAAAGATTCTCCATGCCTTATGGTGTAACCCATGTCCCCGAACATCTGTTACCTATGTCCCCGGTCTATACACGGGAGAGGGTTAGGGTGAGGGGGAATCTTCTTAACTCAGCTCGATCGCACTACCCTTGCAACTGTGCACAATGGAATCTCTTGTGCGACAACAATAACAATGGCTGCCGCCCATTTCGATAGCAATCCGGGACTGATTCTCAAGAAATCCCACACGACCAAAAGAGTAAGGATAGCACCGAGGAGCATCTATGAATCTTCTCTTCATCACGGCAGACCAGCAGCGCTGGGATAGCCTGCCCTGCTACGGTCTGGACTTCATGCAGACGCCCAATCTCGACCGGCTGGCGCGGGAGGGGATGGTTGTCGAGCGCTGCTACGTGCCCGCGCCGCTCTGTGTACCCACGCGCGCGGCGTTGTTGGGCGGGCAGTGGCCGACAACAACCGGCGTGCTGGGCAACGCGCACTGGCTCGATGAGGGCAAGATTCCCGTCTGGCCCCAAGTGCTCTCCGACGCGGGGTATAACACTGCCGCGATCGGCAAGATGCACTTCTTTCCGTGGGATGCGCGCAACGGCTTCCAGGAGCGAATTAGCGCCGAAGACAAGCGGCATACGTACTTGCCCGACGACTACAGCAAGTTTCTCCGCGCCCACGGCCACGTGCGTGCGCACCCCACCCAGAACCCGGGTTACTTTGACACCTTGAACGCCTCGGTAACGCCGCTGCCGAAGCGTTTCCACGTGGATGGTTTCATTGGAGACCAGGCAGCCGACTGGCTGGCGCGCAACGGCAAAGAACCTTTTGCCGCGTGGGTAAGTTTTGCCGGGCCGCACGATCCCTACGACCCGCCGGAAGAGATGGCGGACATGTACTATAGTGCGCCCATTCCCGCGCCCGTCGGTTCCCGCTCGGAGCTTGCAAACAAGCCGCGCGCGCAGGGACAGGCAGGGAAAGAGAATGTCAAGAACTCCATGTACCGCATGGACCCCTCACAGGCCACGCCGGAACAGCATCGCAAGTGGCGCGCTCACTACTACGCCAACATCTCCCTGATCGACGAGGAAGTCGGCAAGATACTGGCCGCGCTGGAAACCAACGGCGTGCTCGACGAAACGCTCATCATCTATACCGCCGACCACGGGGACGCCCTCGGCGATCACGGCCTGCCGTACAAAGGCTTCTACTACGAGTCCATGGCGCACGTGCCGCTCATCATCCGCGGGCCGGCGGTGGCCGGTGGGACGCGGTGTGCATCGCTGGTGAGTTCTCTCGATTACGTGCCGCTCTTCTACAACACCTGCGGCGTGGAGCCGCCGGACACGCTGCAAGGCACAAGCCTTGCGCCATTGCTGACTGATCCCACGCTCGCCCACCGCGACATTGTCTTCAGCGAAAACATGGGCAGCCAGATGGTGCGGGACGCGCGCTTCAAGTACGCCCACTACGCCACCGGTGAGAGCGAACTCTACGACTTAGAGACCGACGCCGACGAAATCCACAACCTGGAGCGGAGCGGGGAACACGCAGACGTTGCCGCCCACATGCGCGGCTTGCTCTGTGAGCACAATCTCAATAACCACGCCTACCAAAGCGCCGCCGTCTCCCGCTCCCAGGAACCCCTCCGCGTGAAGCTGGAAGACGCCTACTCCATAGAGGATGCGTACACAGTGGCGGAAAATTGAGGTTAGGTGTCTGCCTGCAATCTGATACGACTAGACGTGAAATCTGCATAGACTCCGCCTGCAGGCGAGAAGACCTCTTCTCCCTGGGGAGAAGGTTGGGATGAGGGGAAGTCGGAACCGATTCAGCCATTTCCCAACTGTTTGGCGGAGTTGCGCAAAAGTCTCCTAACGGCTGAAGCTGGCGGGTTCGTGGATTACCTCGTGGCAAAGGGGAGCGTGTCGCGCTCTCTCCGAATGCCGGTTACCACCCAATCGGCTGATCTCCCTGGCTCGATGCGCTCCTGAAGATGCTCGCTGCTACTATAATGATGCGTAGTCGAAAGAACACGTAACGAATAAGCAAGTTGCATGACGTCGCTTGGCGGGCAAGCAACCGAGGGGAGAGAGCAACCGTGGCAGATATTCGGGTCGGTTACCATACGATTACGTGGGGCATGGATGGCTTCACCCAGGCGTTGGACGAGATTGCCGCGCTGGGATTCAAGGGATTCGAGACGTTCGCGGCGGTGGTGGACACGTACGGCAACAAGGTCAGCGAGTTTCAGGACCTAATCGGTCAGCGGGGTTTGGAGCTCGTCACCGTCTATGGCGGCGGCCCTATGAATGAGGCCCACCGCATGGACGAGATGATCGCGCGCAACGTGGGCTTTGCCAAATTCCTGGCCGCCCATGGCGCTGATCGGCTGGTGCTTGGCGGCGGTTCGCGCGCGCCGGGCGGGCCTACTAGCGACGATCTCCACAACCAGGCGCACTGCATGAACGAGATCGGCCGCCGCTGTCTCGACTTCGGCGTGCTCGCGTGCTACCACCCGCATTACGCCACCACGGTGGAGACTGATGAAGAGATCGAGATTATGATGCACTACACCGACCCCCGCTACGTCTTTCTCTGCCCGGACACGGCGCACGTGCGCAAAGGCGGCGGCGACGAGTTGGCAGTAGTACGCACCTACGCCGACCGCGTGAAGTACGTCCACTTGAAAGACTGGGACCCGCAAGCCTTCACCGATGCCCAAACGGTGCAGACACAAGGTGCAGACGCGGCAACAGCCATCTTGCCCGACTTTGTGGAACTCGGCGCCGGCGTGGTGCAGGTGAAAGAATGCGTTCAGGTGCTGCAGGAGAGCGGCTACGCAGGGTGGCTCATGATCGAACTCGATCGCTCCCGCTCCACGCCCAAAGCCAGCGCGGCAACGAATAAGAACTACGTGGAGCAGGAGTTGGGTATCGCAGTGGGGTAGAGGGTGTGAGCAGGGCGTGTCCTGCACCAAGACAGTGCGGCCTAACTCTTATGTAGCGCGGGGGCTTGTCCTCCGCTCTTTGCCTGACGAAAAGTGGAGACTCCCGGAGCCGCATCGTATTTGTTCTCCGCCGTAGTGCGGGGGCTTGTCCCCCGCTCTTTGCCTGACGAAAAGTGGAGACTCCCGGAGCCGCATCGTATTTGTACTCCGCCGTAGTGCGGGGGGCTTGTCCCCCGCAGTCTTTGCTGAAAGAGGAACGTGGTTTCCAACACTCTCCCAAATGCACGCCACTACAAACGTATCCGCCTTGACCGAAGACTCTATGGTCAAATGGGAATCATTTGTTCTGTGACCATTGGCACGCGTGCGCGGCGCTCGGTCTTTGCAGAGCCAGGGATTGCTCAAGCTGCGAATGACGTGCTACATGGACATGTCTGTAGGACCGGCGTGCAGGTTTTTGCATATTGTCTGATGCCGAACCACGTTCATCTTGTGCTCGGGCCGTCTTCGTCTTGTGACATCGTGACCTTTGTTGGTCAGTTCAAGAACCTTGCACAGCGACAAGTTTGGAAATTAGGTGTGACCGGTCGAATCTAGCAGGAGAGCTTCTGGGATCGTTTCTTGCGCGAAGATAGAGAGCCTAGACGGAATAGTAAGGTATGTACTCCATAACCCGGTGCGAAAAGGCCTCGTCGAGAGGTGGCAAGATTATCACTTCTCCGGCTCGCTGGTATACGATCTGGATGGAGAGTTCTGAGATCAGTCGTTCGCGCGAAGGGGCGGGGGACAAGCCCCCGCGCTACGGCAGGAATGAGGAGACCGTTTGAACTGACCCAGTTAGAGGGAAGAGGCGGGGGACAAGCTCCCGCGCTACTGAGGATGGCTATCTGAATCACGAGAGTCGCAGTTTGAGAGATACAGAGAGTGAAGTTGGAGTGTTCGCATCATCTTACAGGCGCAATCGCAATCTGCGTCATAGTTGGCGAAACTAATGACATCATGAAGGAAATTGATCAATGAAGCGAGTTGGCATCATCGGCTGCGGTCGGATTGCGGAACAAGGACACCTGCCGGGCTATGCGGAGCTGGAGGGCCGTATTTCCGTGGTGGCGGTGGCGGATCCGGCGGCGGAGCGGCGAGACCTGTTGGGCGAGCGGTTGGGGGTGCCACAGGAGGCGCGCTACGCGGAGTATCGCGACCTGCTCGCACGCGACGACCTGGATTACGTAGATATCTGCCTGCCGCACCACCTGCATCATGCGGCCACGATAGCCGCGGCTGAGGCGGGACTCAACATTCTCTTGGAGAAGCCCATCGCCGCAAACGAGGACGAGGCCTTGGCGATGATCGCTGCCGTAGAGAAGGCCGGTGTGGTCTTTTCGCTCATTCACAACTATTCGCGCCAGGCTGTGCCCGGCCGCGTGTTGGAACTGGTGCACGCAGGCGCAATCGGCACGCCCTATCTGGTGCGATTCGAAGGGTTCGGCAACTATCACTACCAGGGCACGGCGGCCTATGACCCGGGCTGGCGCGCCAAGGCTGGGCGCGGCGGCGGCGGCGCATTGCTCGATAACGGCTACCACAGCATCTACCTGGCGCGGTATCTCATGCAATCCGAGGTCCGGGAAGTCTTCGGCGCGGTCGGCACCTTTGCCCGCGATTTCGAGGTGGAAGACACCGCTCTTGCCATATTGCGTCACGAAAACGGCGCCATTACGTCGATTCAAAACGGCTGGGGTGCGGACAGGAGCACATCGAGCCGTGAAATCCAGGGCACGGAAGGGTCGATCTTGCTTGGCGGCGGCACAGATCGCCCAATCGAGCTTTGGAAGGGCGACCATTGCGAGTACCCGGAGCCCAGGCCCGCTGCGCCTGATGCCTTTGCCCGCGTCTTCACCGCATTCTGCGACGCGTTGGACGGCACAGGGCCGGTGCCGACCCCCGCCGAGGACGGTCTAATGAACCTGCGCATCATTCTGGCCGCCTATGAGGCCAGCCGCACCGGCAGGGTGGTTACGCTCTAGTGCGCTGAGGCTATTAGCGGTTGGCATGCCGATGGCGTCCTTGGGATCGGCAGGTTTGCCGATAGGGCCGGTTGAAGACCAAACGCACTTCATATATGGTGCGGGCCTCGCTATGTGCGTCGCCGCGTGTCCCTGGGAACTACATTGCCGCCTCGCTGTTGAGACCCCGCCGGGCCGTAGCGCTGCATGATAAAGGCATGGGACTGGATTTGGACTGCCGAGAACCATAGTACCTATCAAAGAGTTGCGCGGTTCGAAGGCGTATGGTATATCCCTTAACTTAAGAGGATTGCAGTTCCCTTCTAACTTTCTGATATGCTAACTGTATAAACTGCAAGAATGAGGCGATACGGTTAAAGAATTCGAAGGGAGCTCTATGGTTGCGGATAAGCAAGAGAAGGCAGACCTGCCGAGTGACGCGCAGTTGCGCCGGGAGGTGCAGGCCATGGTTGCAGCCCATCAAGAGTTGGGTGAGCGATTCGGCACCGAGCTCGCTGACTCGTTTGTCGAGCGCTTGCACGCCACCATCGACCAGCGCATCGAGGCGCGTATCAAGAATCGCAAGGGAAGCGCGTCGCCCTTAGTCCTGCCGGTCCTGTCACTAATTGCCGGTCTGCCAGCCATGGGTATCGCTGGCGCCGCAATGGGTGGTTTTGCCTCCCCATTTGTCATCTTGTCTCCCTGGATCGCCATCATCGTGCTCAACATCATCTGGGCCGTAGGCAGACGAGACTAGGGCTGACATTGCCGAACTTATCGGTGGGCTGGCACTACGGCAGGGCGACTAAAACAGCGAGAACTCGTTCTCGCAGATAGGAATTCAAGGCTCACCGCGGTTGGCAATTAGCGGTAAGTGTGCCAACACGAACACTATTAGTCCAGGCGAGAGGGAAGCAGATCATGAGCAAGAGCGGGAAAGACAAGAACAAGAAAGAGCGCCGGGAAGCCAAGAGCACCCGCGAGGAGTTGGACGCAATCCTCTCGGCGCGGCAAGAACTGGGCACCGAGTACAACGAAGAACTGGCGGACATGCTGATGGAGCGCTTAGATGACGTGATTGACCGCCGCGTGGAGGCGCGTCTGGATAAATCCCCAAAGAGTTCTCTTTCGCCTGCCGTGCCGATTACGTCTTTAGCTCTTGCAATTCCCTTGACCGCGATTGCGGCCGCTATGCTTGGTATTAGAGGTGTTTTCATCGTCTGGGCGGCGTTGATAGTTGTCAATATTCTGTATTCGGGTAAGAAGCTTGGCGATATCTTCTAGCAGTTACGGCACGATCACGGCATTCCCCAAGCTAGTTCCGTGTCACTTCTGTAAGTAGGGCAGTTGGGATAGTAAACAAAGAGAGTGCCATAGCGAGCACTTCGGTAGCGAACAAATGGGACAATGAGCATGAGCAGTAGCGGAGCAGGGCGAGACAAAGAAGAGCGCGAAAGAGCGGACGGCACCCGGGAGGATCTGGACGCTATTCTCTCGGCGCGGCAAGAACTCGGTGCGGAATACAACGAGGAACTGACTGACATGCTCATGGAGCGCCTCGATGGCGTGATAGACCGCCGCGTGGAAGCGCGGCTGCAGGACGTCAAACCGAAAAACGTGTCGCCCGCCGTCCCTATTTGCTCGTTAATCTTCGCAATCCCGGCAACCGGAGTTGTGCTCGACGGCGGAGCCGGAGTCTTGGGTGTTGGTCTCGTCTGGGCAGCGATAGTCGTCGTCAATGTTTTCTACTCCGGCAAGAAGCTAAGCGATATCTTTTAGTGTCGCTCGCGGTTCATGCATGCGCCGCTGTCTTGAAAGTGTCATTGGCGCCAAATAAGACCCTTTGGCAGATAGCGAAACTCACCAACTCGTTGTGTCTCTGCGAATCGCAAATGTCTCGGTCTGTTATTCCCGCGCACGCTCGCCCCTGCAGGGGGCGCGGGATCCATCTTTGCCGTTTCCTCCATGTCTTCCGGCACCAGGCTCCAAGAGGCGGGGGACAGGCCCCCGCGCTACGTCCCGCCTTCCGACATTCCCGCGCACGATCGCCCTGCAGGGGGCACGCAGTCCATCTTCCTCATGACCAAGCGAATCTTACCCGTCAAACCTCTGTTGGTCGCTTCATTCGCGCCATCCCTTCACTCCGGCGTAAGCCGGAGTGAAGGTTTCAGGCTCACTATCGGCCCTAGTCCCCTAACTTGGACTTGCCGAGCAGAGCAGCATCGCTTTCGGTAGCGTTTTCGCGTCACGCTCTCCCATTTAAGACTACCTCGTCATTGTATAACATTCACGTAATGGTTAACATAGACGTAGCACGTGTTCGGATTATTGCACATTCGCACGGTTGGAGCACGGGGGGAATTATGGGGTTTCTCGACGGTGGATGTCGTCGTGAAGCTAATTCAAGTGGACCTGACTCCATCCGCTGCTACTCGGGAACGATTTTCGGCCATTCGAGGGGAGAACGGACGCAGGTTACAAACCTACGCTACCGGAGGGTGAAAACGTTGGGGACGTGCGGTGAGAGATACTCGGAACGAGGGATGTAAGAAGGTAGATATATGAATACTGTAGAGTACTGCACATGATGTATGGTGGCGGCGGATGGGGAATGCATCGGTCGTATCGTGATAACGAGGGTCAGCCCAAAGTGCCGCTGACTGCCGCCGGTATGCGTCGCATCTTTCGCTACATTGTGCCGTACTGGCCCCACGAAATCGTCATTCTCATCTGCGTGCTTGCCATCACCGGACTCGGCTTGATCCCGCCGCTCCTGATGCGCAGCGTCATCGATACCGCAATACCGGGGAAAGACTACGGACTGCTCAACCTGCTCGTCTTCGGCATGGTCGCATTGCCGTTCCTCTCCGGCCTGATAAGCGTGCTGCAGAGCTACTTTAACGCCTTGGTCGGCCAGAGAATCGTGTACGACCTGCGCAAACAGCTTTTTCGGCACATGCAACGCATGTCGCTGCGCTTCTTCACCAAGACCCGCAGCGGCGAGATAATCTCCCGCATCAATAACGACGTCGCCGGCGTACAGAGTGTCATAGCGGGCACCATCATCTCGATCATTACGAACATCTTTACCGTGGTGTTCACGATCGTCGTGCTCTTCTTAATGAACTGGCAACTGGCGCTCATAGCCCTCATAGTCACACCGGCGTTCGTGCTGCCGACGCGCCGCGTGGGGCGCTACCGGCGTCAGGTCTCGCGAGAGACGCAGGAGAAGCAGGCCGATCTCAGCGCTTTCCTCCACGAGATGATGAATATCAGCGGCTACCTGCTGATGCGCACCTTCTCCGGCGAGCAGCGCGCGGACACGCGCTTTCGCGGCATCGGACGGGACTTGCTGCGCTTGAATATCAAGCAAGCCATGGTCGGCCGCTGGTTCTTCATGTTCTTAGGATTGTTTGCCTCGATTGGGCCGGCGGCCATCTACTGGTTCGGCGGCCGCCAGGTGATGCAAGAAACGTTGAGTATCGGCACTATCATCGCCTTCGTGATGTTTCTCCGTAACCTCTACGGCCCCTCGGCCCAACTGGCGAATATCTACGTGGACGTGCAGGGCGCCCTGGCGTTGTTCGACCGTATCTTCGGGTATTTAGACCTGGAACCTGAGATTGCCGATGCCCCGGACGCGCGTGCCGCCACCGATGTTCAGGGAAAGATTTCTTTCTCGGATGTATGGTTTCGCTATAACGACGAGGCGGCCTGGGCGCTGGCCGGCATCTCGTTTACCGCCCAGGCGGGCGAAATGATAGCCCTTGTCGGCCCGAGCGGCGCAGGCAAGACGACGCTGACCTACCTTATCCCACGCCTCTACGATCCGGTGAACGGGCAGGTGAGTTTGGACGACACAGACTTGCGTGACCTGCAGTATCTGTCGCTCATGGAGCACGTTGGTGTGGTGACGCAGGAACCGTTCCTATTCCACACCTCCCTTCAAGAAAACCTGCTCTACGCCAACCCCGATGCAAGCACCGAAGAAATGATGGCGGCCTGCAAGGCGGCGCAGATCCATGATTTCATCATGAGCTTGCCCGAAAAGTACGAAACCGTGGTGGGTGAGCGGGGATTTCGGCTCTCCGGCGGCGAGAAGCAGCGCGTGGCCATTGCCCGCGTCTTCCTGAAGAACCCGCGCATCATCATCCTGGACGAAGCCACGTCCTCGCTCGATTCGCAGTCTGAAGAATTGATCCAGGCGGCGCTTAACACCCTGCGGCAAGGCCGGACGAGCTTCGTCATCGCCCACCGGCTTTCTACCGTGCGGGCGGCCAACCGCATCCTGGTGATCGACCAGGGCCGTGCGGTCGAATCCGGCACGCACGAGGAGTTGCAGGCGCAAGGCGGCCTCTATGCCAAACTGCACAGCATTCAGTTTCGTACTGAGTCTGAAAAAGCGACCGAAGATCAGGCCGATCCTGGCCCGCCTGGGCCGCCGTTCGGCCGCCGCAGACCGGGTGGCAGGGGAATGCCCGGCTTTCAAGGCTCCGGGTCGTTCACGGGCGGAGAGCCGGAATAGTTGTGGGCGGCTGTATGCTCGATGCGCTTGGCGCCGATCATTGCAATGTTTCCCAGATTGCGCCATGAAGCGGGATAGATGCCCCAATGTCATCGCATGTAACAAGGGTCGATCACAGGGACTACACCACACCACGACGGCACAGGTTTCAAACCTGCGCTACCGGGGATGGCAGGTCATGTGAGCGCTAGGATTGTTCCGGCAGCGGGTGTGGGGCGAGGGCGGCGCGAGCGTGGATGACGTCCTGCTCAATCTGCGCGATCAGGGCCTCGACGGAGTTAAACTTCAGCTCGTCGCGGAGTTTTGCCACCAGGTGCAGGCGGAGCGTCCGGCCGTAGAGGTCGGCGTCGTAGTCGAGCAGGTATGTCTCGATGGTTTGCGCGTTTGAGTCGCCGAACGTAGGGCGGACGCCGATGCTGGTGATTGACCGGTAAACTTCGGATTCGCCTTCCGGCACGACCGTTGCGAAGCTGGCGTATATGCCGTGGGCGGGCACGGCGAGCGGCTCATCCAGGTGCAGATTGGCCGTTGGAAAGCCGAGGTCTTTGCCGCGTCCGGCACCGCGCACTATAGTGCCGGTGAGCGTCGGCCAGCGGCCCAAGAGTCGCGCCGCCTGCGCCGCGTCGCCTGCGGACAAGTGCCCGCGAATACGCGAACTACTCACAGCCTGACCCTCATGCACGTAGGGCGGCGAGACCTCCACGCCAAAACCGAGCTCTTTCCCTAGATCCCGGAGCACGTCGGGCGTGCCGCTGCGCTGGTGGCCGAGGGCGAAATCGCTGCCGATGACGAGCAGACGCAGGTCGAGGCGGCGGCGCAAGAGCCGCATGAAGTCGCGGGGGGTGAGGCGAGAAAGCTCAAGCGTAAAGGGCCAGAGGATGAGCAGGTCAATGCCGCTGGCGGCGATGGCTAGCTCTCGTTCGGCAAGCGTAGAAAGGCGGGGTATCTGCGCGCCGGGCTGCAATACCTCCGGCGGCGGCGGCCAGAGGATGATTACGGCGGATTGCCAGTTATTGGCACGCGCCCGTGCCGCAACGGTTTCCAATACGTGCCGGTGCCCCCGGTGTATGCCGTCGAACTTGCCGATGGTGAGCACAGTGGGACGATCAGACTTAAGAGACACCGGGTCTCGGCGAAAAACCTCCACTGCGTTTGCCTATCCTTACGCTTGCCAACACCCTGGCGTGGCAGGCAATTGCGGCGTGCTTCTTCATGGATTATAGCGAAAGACTTTGACCGGCTGCCAGAGCGGCGTAGGGGAATCCACTGCCTGCAGCACCGCAAGCAGGCGTCCTTGCGGATCGTAGGCGCGCGCGAATTGTCCCTGGCATACTGCTCCGGAGACTGCGACGCGCATGCCGTTTATCACCTGTGTAGCTTCCTCAGCGCTTAGGAGGCAGGCGGGCCAGTGCCTCAAGGGCCAATCCAAAGGCAGCATGACCGTGTCCCAGCCTTGATCGGTCGCACGGTCTGCCAGCGCGTGGAGGGGCACGGCTTCTTCCAACGCGAATGGACCAACGTGGGTGCGCGTGAGCGCTTCCAAGTGGGCGCCGCAGCCAAGCGCTTCTCCCAGATCACGGGCCAGGGCGCGCACATAGGTTCCCGTCGAGCACTCTACCTCGAGGCTGAGCCGTGGCAGCCGCAGCTCTAAGAGTTCCAGACCAAAGATCGTCACGTGTCGCGGCGTGAGCGTTACGGCCTCGCCGCGTCGCGCCCGCACGTAGGCGCGCGTTCCTTGCACGTGCACGGCAGCGTACGCGGGCGGCACCTGTGCGATGGTGCCGCTAAATTGCTCCAGAGCAGCGCGGACTGTCGCTGCGTCCACGTTTACGGGGCGTTCTCGCAGCAGGTCGCCGGCGCTGTCGTCGGTGGTCGTTGTGCTGCCGAGCAGGATACGGGCGTGGTACGTCTTGCGCGTGGCGGCGAGATATTCGATGAGACGCGTCCCATGCCCAACGCCGATGACGAGCACACCGCAGGCGAGCGGGTCAAGCGTACCCGCGTGGCCCACGCGTCGTTGCCCTAAGAGACGGCGGATGGCGTCTACAACGTCGTGGGAAGTGCAAGCGAGAGGCTTGGCGATGTTTAGAAAGCCGTGACGCACGATCCAGTGCTCCTGCGGAGCAAGTCAGTGTTCCCTAGGAACCAGACAGTGCTCGTTCCAAGCAAGTCAGAGTTGGTCCCAGGCAAGCCGGCGGTCGCCTTAGCTAGGCCGGGCCTCGCATCGCACAGGTCAGTCGAGATGTGCCTTTGCCGCTTCTACTGCTTTGCGTAGGCCGTCGGCGAGCGGAACGGCAAGGATTGCGCCGGCAGCGCCGGGATGGCCGCCGCCGCCAAGCGTCTGTGCAATGGCGGCCACGTTTACGGTGCGCGAACGCAGGGAGAGCCGCGTACGTGTGGGGTCTTTCTTGCTATCCCACGCCAGGATGACAACATCCACACCCTCCATATCTTCGATAAACGAAGCCAGTCCTACCAAGTCGCTCTCTTTGGCGCCTAATTCCGTGCGCATTGCGCGAGGCAGTTCCGCCCACACGATGCGCCCATCTTCCGTGCGTTGCAGGTTGGAGAGGCCGTATCCCCAGAGCCTTAGTTTTTCGTACCGCGTGGCGTGAAATACGCGATAGCCGATCTCGTTGAGCGGCGCGCCGTGTTCCAGTAGGTGCGCGGCAAGTGTTAGCGTGCGCGGCGTAACGTTAGCCGTACGAAACCCCAACGTATCGGTAACCAGGCCGGTCATCAGCGCCGTGGCGATTTCCTGCGTAATCGTTACGTGCAACCGCTCCAGCAGCTCGTGGGCGATCTCGGCCGTTGCGGCTGCGGTCGAATCAACAAGATTGACCCGGCCGAACCGCGAATTGGTCTGGTGGTGGTCCAGGTTGAGAATCGGCGATGCTTCAAAGCATGACTGACTCTCGGTATACACTGCGCCGAGGCGTGCCAAGCTGGCGGCATCGCATACGATGATAAGGTCGGGGGCAAAGGGTAGTTTGGCGAGATCGTGCAAAGTCCGGACTTGGTCCGAATGCGGCAAGAAGGTGAGATCCTGCGGTACCGGATCGCTGCAGACCATCGCCACCGTCTTGCCCATTGCACGCAGCGCGATAGAGAGCCCGACCATACTGCCGATGGCATCGCCGTCAGGGCCGGCGTGGGTGGTGAGAAGGATGCATTGCGCCTCCAGTACCAGCGCGCAGGCGCTTTCCCACTCCAGGGGTGAAAATGCCGTGTCCCGCTGCTCTTGCAGAGCCGCAGGAGTCTTTGCAGGCTGTGACTTTGTCGCAGACGCTGACCTCATAGAAGACGCCATAGGTGTATCCGTCGTATCCGTCACTGGGGAGAATGCTCCTCCGGGCACTCGTTACCGGATTCGCCGGCAACAGATTCCGAACCGTCTGCTTGTGCAGGTTCCTCTGTTTCAAGGTCGTTGAACAAGGCGAGAACGCGATCGCCCTGCTTCATACCCTCGTCAAGCTGAAATGTTATCTCCGGGGCCTTGTACCATGAGAGCCGTTGCGCCAAGCAGCGACGCACATAGCCCGCAGCGCGGCGCAGGGCGGCGAGTACGGCCTGTTCTTCTTCCTGTCCTTGTTGCGCCGCGATCACAAACACGCGGGCGTATCGCCGGTCGCGGGAGAGGCGCACCGCCGAGACCGTTACTTCGTTAAGACGGGGATCGCGCACTTCCGAGCGCAGGATATCGGTTAATTCCTCGCGCAACAAAGCGGTTGACCGCTCCAACTTTCGCAAGTCCATACGATACTCCCTTCACGTGCACGGAATGCCGCGCAACAGCGGCCGGTCTCGTGCATCTTTCGCTATTCGCTGTACCGTTGCAGCCAATTCGGCGCGGTTTGCAGAGCGAGTCTTGGGTTTGCTCGCCGCTACGTAGCATAAAGCTGCGGGCCTCGAGACCCGCAGCTTTCCGCTTGCTCCATGCGAAGAAGAGCAAGCCCCTGTCCTATGACGCTAGACGCGTGCCTTCTCTTCGATATGGAACGTCTCGAGCACATCGCCTTCGTGCACGTCATAGATTTCGCCAATGCCGATACCGCACTCGTAACCGCTAGTCACCTCGCGCACGGTATCTTTGAACCGGCGCAGGCTTGTGACAGTGTTCTTGAGCAATTGCCGTTTATTGCGCAGCACACGCACCTGGGCCCCGCGGCGCATTGTGCCCTCACGGACGATTGCGCCAAGCACCGTCTGCCCACGCACTTGGTTGAAAACTGCCCGCACCTCTGCCTGCCCATCTATCACTTCAATGATCAAAGGATCGAGGAGTCCGAGCAAGGCTTTCTGCATTTCTTCGATGAGGGTGTAAATCACGTTGTAGTAGCGGATTTCAATAGTCTCCGAGTCCGCCAGCGAACGAGCAGCGACGTCTGGGCGCACGTTGAATGCGGTAATCAATGCGTTCCCGGCGATGGCCAGTTGCACGTCTGACTCACTCACAGGGCCGACGCCGCTGTAAATGACTCGTACGCGAGTTTCTTCGGTTGAGAGTTGCTCCAAGGCTTGTTGGATGGCTTCAACTGAGCCGCGGATATCGGCTTTAAGGACAATATCCAACTCTTCCACGCCCTCACCGGCAGTCGCGCTGAGCGTATCCAGCGACATGCGCTCCGTATCAACCCGCTCGCGCTCCGTGAGTTCTTGCAGCAGAGTCTTCGCGGCCTTCTCGTCGACCACGACGATGATAGTATCTCCGGGAGCGGGCAGCGCGCTAAGTCCAAGTATCTCGGCCGGCACGGAAGGACCGGCTTCGGATTCAGATGCGCCACTTTCGCTGAAGAGCGCGCGCACACGGCCGGAAGTCTTGCCACAGACCACCGTATCGCCCACGTGAAGTGTGCCCTCCTGCACAAGCACCGTTGCCACAGGGCCGCGGCTTTTGTCCATGTTGCTCTCGATCACAACGCCCCGCGCCGGAATACGGGGATCGGCGCGTACACCCTCAAGTTCTGAGAGGAGCGCAATCACTTCCAAGAGGTCGTCCAAGCCTTCTCTCGTCTGGGCGGAGACCTCTACCAGCACCGTTTCGCCGCCATACTCTTCAATGACGATTTCGTGTTCCGTAAGCTGTTGCTTCACGCGATCCGGGTTGGCGTTCGGTAGGTCGATCTTGTTGAGAGCGATGAGGAATGGGACCTTTGCCGCCCGTGCATGATTGATGGCCTCGATGGTCTGTGGCATTATCCCGTCGTCAGCCGCGACCACGATCACGGCCAGGTCCGTTACCTTTGCGCCCCGTGCGCGCATGGCCGTAAATGCCTTATGACCGGGCGTGTCGATAAAAGTAACGGTGGCACCGTTGTTGGTTACCTGGGAGGCACCGATGCGCTGCGTAATACCGCCCGACTCGCCTTCCGCCACGTTGGTCTCACGCAGCGCGTCCAGGAGTGAGGTCTTGCCATGGTCGACGTGGCCCATCACGGTGACGACCGGAGAGCGCTTTTCAAAACGTCGCCGCCGCCGCTCGGTTGTACCCGTCTGCTTGGCAATTTCAAGCAACACGTCTTCTTTTGGCTTGGCCGCTGCCGGTCTGACCTCTTCTTTTACTACGCTATGACCCAACGACTCAACGACAACTGATGCGGTGGCGTAGTCGAGTGTTTGATTAATGGTGACGGCAGTACCGCGTGTGAAGAGCTCTTTGATTATGGCTGTAGGGCTCAATTCAAGGCGCTCTGCGAGTTGGGCGACGGTAATGTCTTGCGGGAGCTTAATCTTGCGTGCCGGCTCCGCTATGGTGGCGGCAGTCCCATGTAAGGTGCCTGCGGTGCGGTCTTGCTGCTCCGACGATTTACGGCCGGAAGATCGCCTGCGCGCCCCGCCTCTATATCTAGAACCTGTTCTCATTGTTGTTCCACCTCTCGCGGAATGCTCTCTCACTGCAGTGGACGGAGGGAGCGTTCCAGGATTTGGACGGTTTAGAGGGTGCGTCGACCTATTCTGCTAGTTGCTCGGCCCACGCCAGCAATTCTGCCAGCGCCGCATCATCTACGCTGGTTCGCAACGCCCGGTTAAGGGTGCTTGCTTTGAGCGCTTTTCTCGCACAGTCAGCATCGGGACATAGGTAGGCACCGCGACCACGCTCTTTGCCTGTGGTGTCAATTATTACGCGCCCTTCCTGCGTGCGCACAATTCGCGCCAGAGCTCTCTTAGGTTTCGTTGCCCGGCAGCCGAGGCACGTACGCTGGGGTATGTGCTTTTGCTGTGACGTCGCTGTCAGATTCACCGCACCCACCCTCAAAGAATTCATTCTCCCTTTTGGTCTCGTGCAAGTGGCCGTCACCATGCTGCCGGCCACGGCTGCTGTGCAAGGCGCGCTTAAGGAACTTCCTCACTGCGTGTCATGCACAGAGTTTAGCTAGTGCTACTCGTTGACTCCTCTGTCTCAAGAGATTCCGCAGCATCCTGCTGTGCGGCCGCTACTTGCGCCGGCGCGTCTTCCACCTCGGCTGACGCCTCCGCTGAGACCGCGGCCGGTGCGACGGCGACTTTCTCTTCTTCTAGTGAATGGATATTGATCTTCCACCCGGTGAGTCTATTGGCGAGCCGTGTGTTCTGGCCGTCGCGGCCAATAGCCAGCGACACCATGTCCGCCCTGACCTGTACGGAGGCTATTTGCTGATCGTCAACCTCGATGAGTTCCACCAGTTGAATCTCAGCGGGGGAGAGCGCATTCTTGATGAACGTGGCGGTATCTGCGCTCCACTCGATGATTTCCACCTTTTCATTGCCAAGTTCCCGCAGCACGTTCTGGATGCGCGTTCCCCGCATGCCGACGCATGACCCAACCGGGTCAAGCCCCTCCTGTTTAGCGAATACAGCCACCTTTGTGCGCGATCCCGGGTCGCGGGCAATCTCCTTGATTTCTACAGTGCCGGATTGCACTTCGGGGACTTCCTGTTCGATGAGGCGCCGGATGAAGTCCTTGTGGGCGCGCGAAACGCGAACCACGGGTCCCTTCAGGTCCTTCCGCACTTCAGCTATATAAGCGCGCAGCCGCTGGCCTAAGCGGTAGCGATCACGCTCACCCGGTACCATGTCTGCGGACGACATCAGGGCTTCTGCCCGGCCGAAGTCTAGCACCACGCCGCGATTGTCTACCCGCTGCACCCTTCCACTCACAACCTCGCCCACGCGGTCGATAAATTCATCGTAGACGTGGTCGCGTTCCTTCTCCCGCAACGATTGCAGCAATACCTGGCGTGCGGCTTGGGCGGCAATGCGTCCCACGTTGGGAGGCGTTATCTCCACTTCAATTTCGTCGCCGGTTTCTGCCTCGGAGTCAATTACTTGCGCTTCAGCCAGGCTGACCTCGGCTTCGGGGTCCTCTACGTCTTCTACAACCAGTTTGGGCACGTATATCTTCGATTCACCGGATTGCAGGTCAAAATACGCTACGGCATTCGGCACCGGGTCGCCGGTGACTTTCCGATATGCAGAAAGAATCGCAGTCTCCAACGCGCTGATCACGTCCTCTTGGTTCAAGCCTTTTTCACTGGCAATCTGCGCGATCGCGGATCCAAAGTCGTTCTTCATTCGCGATACCTTCCCCGTCTGCCGACAATATCCTGGGGCTGACGCCAAGAATTAAGAAAAGTGGGCTTTCCCCACTTCCGCAAACACAGTCATTATAGCACCTTGCATTCGTCAGCGGTGTTGGCGTCTTGTGCATCATGTAGTGATTCAGAGTAGTATGGTAGCAGGCAGTAGAGTATAGGAGGGTGAACATGAGTTGGACGTGGGTCATTCGAATGCTCATCATTTTGATTGTTGTATTGGTGGTGGTTGCCGGAACGGCCGTGGCTTTGCGGCTGACAGACCCCGGTGCCGGTGAGGCGGCAGAGGGGACGCCAACGTCGAAGGAAAGTATGGAGTCGGAGCCGACGCCAACACCCTCAGTTGCTCCCTTTCCCACGCTTGCGACTCCGACGCCTACTCCATTACCGACACCGCCGCCTGCGCCAACGCCGGAACCGGAAGGGACGCCGGCAACGGCAATTGCGGTAGGCGATCCCTGCACGTCTGAACTCAGCGCCGCGATTGTTGCGGCGAACGAGAGCCAGGCTGCGGTCATGCGCGGTGAACTGGATGCGGCACAACTCAGTGCCACGTGGGGAGAGGTGACGGCACGCGCCCAAGCCTCTGCTGCATATCTGGTGGGCAAAAGTACCGATACTTATAGCGTAAATCGAATCACCGCCATCGTCCTGCAGTTGAATACATGCATTGTGCAAAGTGTCTCAGAAGACGAGAGTGAAGTGGTGGTCGAGACCCAAGAGGTGTGGACCTACGTCGCCGTCTTGAACTGTACGGCCAGCGATGAAGAACAGATATCGCAAGAAGTCGTGACCTATCCCGGTCAGCAATATACGTTTGCACGCGAAGGCGATGGCTGGCGAATGCAGGATTGGAGTCTTGGCGCGGTGAGTATCGATCCGGCCTGGCAGTGTACGTAGTGCGCTGATTCGACTACGCGTGTACGCACATCCATACTTCCTAAATCGGCGCGCCTCACGGGCTATTACAGAGCCGGTCTTTGCAGCATAGGCGCTCAGGGTCGTGACCGGACCGGCAGACAGCAGGCGTCAAGTAAAGAGGCCTGCGTCCCATTTTGCGCAGACGAAAGCGAGGACACACATTATAGTGTGTCCTCGCTTCTTCATTGATTTCGTTCAATCGACGAGCGGACGACTAGCGCAGTGAGAAGCTACAATCATAGCCTTTGAAATTCCTGCGGCTCCGCGTACCCCGCAGCAAGACTATGTGCCGTTTCTACCGGTGAATTCCAGGACAATGGCGAGAATTCCGGCGATGCCGACGACCATATACAGAACGCGGGATATGCTGTTGACTTCACCAAATTTGAGGCCGCCCGCGATGAGAGCTACGAGATCGATCTTCACGAGACCGACCAGGCCCCAGTTTATGGCGCCGATAGCCGCTACGACGAGGGCCACCAATTGCAGAGTTTCCACTACTTTACTCCTTAAGTCTGCGTGCAACTCGTATCTCTAAGACCCTCTCCTCCTCCTCTCGCCGACGCGGTCGGCTCGTGAAGGCTGTCCACTGCCAGCGTGCTATCCAATCGCTCCCTGCGAGCGCAGTGGATTCCCTGGAGGCGAGGGGGCGTATCCTCCATCGGGTTTTTCAGATCCCGCACTGCGTGCCGAGATTCCGGCGGACCCTTGGAGGCAATTAGCGTTGCAAACCGCCTTTTGAGCGTGGGCGAGGAGCCGAAGACCGTCGCAGATTACTTGGGTGCCCTGGGACGTAACGTCCAGCAACTGCGCAAGAAGAGAGGGTGGAGCCAACAGGAACTGGCTGCGAAGGCCGGTCTGGACCGTGCCTACCTCAGCACGGTGGAAAAAGGCAGACAGAATATCACCATTGGCGCGGCGGCGAGAATCGCGGCAGCCCTCGATACCTCGCTCTGCGCCCTAATCGGCGAAGAGGATCCCGATAGAGACTAAGCAAGACGCCTTCCAAGAGACAATTCCGTTGCTTTGGCGGCAGTGGGGGACGGTCATCCTAGCCCTGGGTACAGAGAGAATCCCCCTCCCTGGGAGATATTACTCTGTCTAAGTTGGATGGGTAGGGCGCGGCTACACTGTTTGGTATTCCCCATCTCCCTGGGCTTGCCCCCTTGAAAAGTGCGATTGACCTGTAGAGGCACGACATGTCGTGCTCCCACACAGTTGTATTCCTAGAGGGTGGGAATCCAAGAAACCCCGGCAGCACACCCGCGATAGACTCGCAGAATTGTGCGGAGGTCCTCCTACGCGCCCAGGAAGCCTTCATCGTAGAGTACCGAGCGGTAGCCGTGTTCGGTCGCCCAGCGGATGGCCGCCTCGGTCTTTGCGGGTACGTTGGGCTGGTAGTGCCGCATCTCTTTGCGGAAGTACTGTTCGTGGACCATTAGCTCCATGATCTCACTGCGGTGGGGGTCTTGCCCCACGGAGTCCAGATGGGCCGTCACTTCTTCCGGCGTCTTGTGCGAGTTTATGACCTGATCGTGGGTAACGAAGAGAATATCCTCGCTGTAGTCCATCCAGTAGTCGTGGGTGTGCAGGTAGGCGGTGGTGGCGTGGTCCAGGTAGTAGTTCACGCGCAGGTCAGGAGCGGGAATGAAGTAGCCCGCCAGGCCCCAGATACCCTCCTGGCGCAGCGCGCGGCAGCCCAGGCGGGTGCCCTCGCCCCAGTGAATCGTAGTGAAGTGCGACCAGCTTTCCTCACCCGCAAAGCGCAGCGTCTCGTCGCGCACCTGCCGGTAGTCCGTAAGAAGCTTCTCTGCCGACGCTTCCTTATACGGATCGCGCGGATGGTCGGTCCGGGCGTGGAAGGAAAGCTGCAGCCAGTCGGCATTGTCGCGCCACTCGGACTTATACGTATCCGGCATCTGCCGCAGGTCGAAGTCCTCGTAGGCGTAGTAGATGTTGATGTGGGTCTTGGTGCCGTAGCGATCGCGGAGGTCGCGCATGAACCCCAGGTAGAAATTGTCGAAGAGCGACTTCGGCCGCTCCAAGGCGATATCGCGCAGGAACAACACGTCGTCATCCAGCGAGAAGCGGTAGCGCGGGAACGAACGCTGGTCCCAGAGTATCGTTACGGCATGGGTTAGCGTCTCACCGCCGCGTTCTGCCACGGCCGTAAGCACCGTCTCGTGGACGTCCAGGGTGTAGTCCGCTGTGAACGTGGCGCCGATTATGGTGGCCGTCACGCCGTTCACGGTCACGGTATCGGCCTCGCTCACCACGCCCTGCACCGTGATGTGCAAGCCCGTGTCGTCCTGCCGCCCGTCATGCCGATTGAGGATCGCGCCATGAATCGGCGCGGTAATTTGCACCTGCATGGTAAAGCCCTGCCTCCTTCGCTGCGCGACAATTGATACCGTATACTAGCATAGACAAGCTGCAGTTGGCATGTTGTTTAGCATTAGTTGGCTATCAAGTAGCCAATCTATCTCTTGTATTCAAATTCCACTTAGAAAGCGTGTGCAATTCGTAGAATGAAGAAGCGAGAAGACTTCCAGAACAGGGTTTTAGCAAATCTGCTTACCGAACAGGGAGTCCCGGCGGACTATGAGCAAAGTGCCGGGCGCAAGCGGATGGACGTAGTTGCAAATGTGGAAGGTCTGCGAGTTGTTCTAGAGGCAGAAACTGGGTTTCATCGCAAGTCACAGGCAATCAAAGATGCTGATGCACGATTGCGTCAGAAACTTACAACGATTGTATTCGCAGTCTGTTATCCGGAAGAAGTCACGGAAGATAATCTGGCTAGAGTGACACTCACTTGGATCGTCCGGCTAAAGGCGGGAGAGCCGGCAGGAGAGTGGTCTACTGGCGACGTGAAGCAATTGGCACGTGCAGTCCAGCAGGCTCCTCATTCCTTGAGTGGCACGGACATTGCGGCGCAGTTGCTCTCGGACGGCTTGGATGCGGTAGTGCAGCGACTGAAGCTACACGACCGTCGCACCTTGGCTTTAGCCCTCGACCTTCCCGCGGGCAAGTCTGAAGGCGGTGGGCAGGAAGAGAGCTACTTTGTCGCCGCAAAGCGCGGCATGTTGGTGGTGGCTACGGCAATGCTGTTTCATCACCGGGTTCAGGCACACTTGCCAACCCAGCCCCCTTGTGAATTCGAAGGGGAATGGCCGCCAGCAAGTGCCACTGAATGCGCTGAACAGAGCGCGCCGATCAACGCATTCCGCGAGGCGTGGCGAGGCATTCTGGCGGTGGACTACCGACCAGTCTTTGAGACCGGACGGGTAGCGTTAGGCGCGCTAGCAGCAAACCCGGACAATGGACAGGCAGTCCGCAGCCTTGGCGAGATGGTAGCACGTGTCTCTGAGCGTGTGACCGGCCTGCGTCATGATCTCTTGGGGCGAATTTTCCATCGTGTACTCGACACTGCCCGTTACGACGGCTCTTTCTACACATCCACTGCCGCAGCGGTGCTGTTGGCATCGCTGGCAATACGAAAACAGGACGCTGACTGGCCCGACCCCGACTCCGTTGCCGCCCTCCGTATCTGCGACCCTGCTTGCGGAACGGGAACCCTTCTCATGGCAACCGCGGAGCGCATTCGCGACCTCCGAAACGCTGCTGGTCGCAGCGATGCCGATGCTGAAGAAGCACTAGGGCTGATCTTGGTTGAAGATGTGCTGTGGGGCTACGACGTCAATTTGACCGCGACCCACATGGCCGCCAGCACTCTGGGCATGTTGTCTCCGACCACGAGGTTCAGCCGCATGAACATACATCGAACACTGCTTGGCGTGTTCGGGGATTCGCCCTATTTGGGCTCCTTGGACTTTCTTTCCGGTGAAGCCCGGCTTGCCGCCTGGCCGTCCGGCACACAGCAAGTTGAGAGCGAGCGGGAAATGGCCGAACCGCCTCCGCCAATGGACCTGGTGATCATGAACCCGCCTTTCACACGCGACAGTCTGCGGCATGATCAATTCACCCCCACCGATGAGAAGGCCATCAAACACCGCGAAAAGCAGGTACTCAAGGGGCAGCCGTACAGAGAAGCCGCGAGACTTTCTGGGTCAGCAAATGCTTTCTTGGTGCTTGCGGACAAGATGGTACGCGAAAACAACGGGACGCTAGCAGTAGTCTTGCCAACTGTCATGGCTACAAATCCTGCTGCGTCCCATACTCGCACGTACCTTGCCAAGCGGTTTCACATAGACACTATTGTTAGTTCTCACGACCCGCAGCGCATCTTCTTTTCGGAAAACACTAGCATTGGGGAGATTTTGCTGATTTGCCGTCGCTGGAGAAATGGTCCTAAGCCATCAACTAGAGTGGTCAACGTGGCTCGAAACGCAGCAACGCCCGTCGATGCCGTGGACTTCGCAACGAGGATAGACCGGACATCAGAAGCGGGCGCGGCGGAATCCCGTGACTTTACTCTTCAGTACGTGGATTCTGACCGTATAGAGCGGGGCGACTGGTTCGCCGTCAATTTCCTATCTCCATTCCTTGTGAATTCCTACCGCAGACTCACAGGTACAGACTTTGAATCGGTTTCTACCGTGCCTCTGAACGAATTGGCGGAAGTCGGGCCGGAAGGAAGGCGAATACGAGACTCCTACACTCGCTCGGCTATGCCAACCCCGTCTGCTCGTCGAGCACTCTGGTATCACAAGTCCGATGTAACGATATCCATGCAGGCCGAGACAGATACCTACATTGAGCCTAAGAAGTCAAAGCGCGATCTTGCTGACAGGTATTGGAAACAGCGTAGCGATCTGCTGCTCCCTCATCGACTTTGGTTGCCATTGGCGCGAGTTGCCGCCGTCAAGCTGCCGGAACGGGCTGTCGGCTCAATTTGGACTCCTTGCCGCCCCCACAATCCGAGTATTGCAAAAGCGATCTGCCTGTATCTAAACTCCACCCTTGGACTACTGGCTCTGTTGGGCGGCCGTGACAACCGAAAGCCATCATACCCGTCATTCTCGCTGGACACTCTGCGGAGTCTTAAAGTGCCAGACTTCACCGCCCTGGGTGACGCCGAACTCCAATCGCTCAACTCCTGGTTCAACTGGCTGAAAGAGCAACCGCTGCTGCCTTTCCCCCAGATGACGGAAGACGTAGCGCGCCACCAGATTGACGACGCGATCATTGAGGCGTTGCGCCTCGATCCCGAATGGGTTACCCAGGTACGCCAGGAATTGGCGCGGGAACCTTCCGTGACAGATACGAGACTGGAATAGCTTTTACACTTCAATGAATGGTGTGCCTGACAAGAAAAAACTTGACAGAAGCGCCACTATCCCAATTTGCTGAGAGTGCTTGCAGTATTCCGCAAAACGCTGCGGAGGGTAGCGGAGTCGGACCGCAATGCTAAGGTACAACTCAGTGCTCCGATTAGTGTCGGTTTCTGTTCCGTTCGACGGAGAATACTCTCCATAGAAAATTTAGACGGCATACGACTCCCGTTCAATGCCGGATGGTACCATATAGCGCATAAAGGACAGGAAGGCTGCCGGTGTCTACAACGGAAGAACGTCTCGCTCGCATCGAGGGCGGGTACGAACATCTCGCCACGAAAGCGGATATCGCTGAACTTACCGGAATGATGAATACGCTTGCCGGTGAGTTGCGCGTCCATAGGTGGGTGTTTGGGTTGCTGTTCGTGCTGCAACTCCTCATACTGGGGCGGGTGTTCGAGATCATCCCGCTCGGTGGCTGATTTCGTTACGACTCCACTTCGACTAATCCCGCAAGATTCTTGACTCTCTATGCAGCCTGGTGTACCAGTTAAAGAGATTACTGCCTAGGTGCGTCCTGGGCTCATTTGGAACTGCGGCGAACTGCGTGTTCGCCGCTTTTGCTTATGGTGTGCAAAATGAACTGAGTGTGCATCTTCGTCGATGGAGAGAACTTTCGGCACTTGCTCGGCGGTCTATTCGAGAGCGGATTTCAAAGAGTAGATTACTTTTCAAAGCGAGCCGACTGGACTGCGTTGTCTAATTGCATCGCTCCGAGAGCAGAGTGATTGCGCAGTCCTCTAGTAAGCGGCCATGATGATCTGCATTCCCGCGCGCAGGCGTACCCGCCAGTGGTCCTCGAGTGATTGGGTCCAATCCGGATCGAGGGCTTTTACCGTTTTGCAGATGCTGTCCAGCCACAGTTCGTATAGCATTGGCGCGATGTTGCGGCCGGCGCGGCTGTGGAGGTCGCCAAGTTTTTTCAGTAATGCTCGCATCTCCGGGTCCGAGACGTCCTGGGTCACCATCAGATATACCGAATCCCGGAGCAGCGTGCGTTGGCGAGCGAACTCCGTCTTGGCAAAGAACGGGGCAATCGCGGGAGAGGCATTCATAAAGGTAGTGTAGAAGGTTTCAGCGAAATCTCCGGCGGCCTCGCAGCGATCGAAACTTTGCCGCACCTCATCGCCGGCAAAGCTGCCCGGCGTGCGCATGGTGGAGTCGTCGTCCAACTCTCGAAAGAAGTCAACGCGGCATTGTACCGGCCCGGTGAGCTGTACTCTATGCGGTACCTCCGGGTGAATGATCAAGTGATCGGGCGCAGAAACGTCGCTCTCTTCACTGGTCTCGAGGTTCACAAACCGCACGGTGCCTGCAAACACGTGGAGGACGCCCCAACGTCCTGCCGCTAATTTGTGCTCTTTTTGGAGGGCTGCCGGGATGGTGTCTTCCGTGAACGTGAGTGAACTGCCGCTGGGAACCAGTCCTTCTGGGAGTTTTTCGGGTGCCATCGAGGGTTTCTTTCTCCTTTTAGAGGTGCCACGCTATCATGTCTATTGGGGGCAATGCGCAAGCCAATGACCTTCGCGGGCTCAGTGGCTACCTAACGAGGCAACCATGCCGTCGCTCCTCTAAAGTCAGCACTAGCGCGCAGGCACGGGTTAAGTTAATTGTACCGCTTGTCTATCGGATGTTGCCTATGTTGGGTGCGCTAACCGTATCGTTTGACGAGCTTGCGGGGCTGTGTTAACATATCCCGTGACTGAGATGCAGGCAGGTGGCGAGTGAGCCGAAAGCATGCGCTCATTAACAATTGAATAACCGTTGGCCTTATCAAGAGAGGTGGAGGGAAACGGCCCTGTGAAGCCCGGCATCCCGGTGGACGCTATTTTAGTCCACGACAGGGTGCCAATTCCGGCCCCATGCGCATTGGGGCAAGATAAGGGGAAATATTGCGATATACGACCCCTCTCTACAAGGAAAGAGAAAGGGGTTGTTCTTATTTAATGGGAATTCTAATTTCGGATGAATGCGAACGGCTGTTCGCACCGGGAGCGTTGGACGGCACGCGCCTAATCTATGGGTATGCTGCCAGGCGGGGCGGGACGCGCGCGTGCGGCAGAAGCGTGATGTCGACGGACGTTGGTGGGTTGCCGCGCATGCCCCGCTGCGGGCAATACCTTACGAACACAATTCTTGAAAAGCTGCGTCCGGTGTCGGAACGCAGATGAGCGGAAGACCCTCACCCCAACCCTCTCCCACGGGGAGAGGGAGTTAAGAGATGGTAGGAGAGGGAGTAAGAGACGATGGCAAAGGGAGCAAGACACGGTGGGAGAGGGAGCTAGGTAACCGACATGCCGGAGATGGCGCCGGGCTGGTCCATGAGACGGCGCACGAGTGAAAAATGTTAGTTCTGAGCTAGTCGAAGCAAGTGAGACGCCGAACTATGAACAATGTGGAACGAATACGGGGACTGAAGTGTCGGGAGTGCGGGGAGCGCTATCCCGTGCAACCGACGTACGTCTGTTCCTTCTGCTTCGGCCCTCTGGAGGTCGAATACGATTACGATGCCATTCGCGAGATAACCAGCCGCGAGAAGATCGCGCAGGGGCCGATTTCGCTTTGGCGCTATAAGGACCTGCTCCCCGTGGAGCATGGGGAAGACCTAGACTGGCGGGTCGGCTTTACGCCTTTGCAGCGCGCCCACAACCTGGGCAAGGCTCTGGGCCTGAAGGAACTCTACGTCAAGAACGATAGCGTGAATCCAACGTTCTCATTTAAGGACCGTGTGGTCGCCGTGGCGGTAGCCAAGGCCAAGGAATTTGGGTTCGATACGTTTGCGTGCGCTTCCACCGGCAACCTGGCGAGCGCAACGGCCGCCGCCGGTGTACGCAACGGCCTGCGCACTTTCGTCTTCCTGCCCCACACCGTGGAGCACGGCAAGGTGGTGAACGCGGCGGTGTATGGCGCTACGTTGGTCTCGGTGGAAGGCACCTACGACGAACTGAACCGCCTTTGCAGCGAGCTTGCCGACCGCTACTCTTGGGCTTTCGTCAACATCAACATTCGCCCCTTCTACTCGGAGGGATCGAAGACGCTGGCGTACGAGGTGGTGGAGCAGTTGGGCTGGCGCGCGCCGGACCACATTGTGGCGCCCATTGCCTCCGGCTCGTTGTACACAAAGGTGTACAAGGGGCTGAACGAGTTGTACAAGGTGGGGTTGCTGTCGGGCACGCCGCACACGCGCATTTCCGGCGCACAGGGCGAGGGATGTAGCCCGGTGGCGGAAGCCTTCGCCGCCAATACTACCGCCATCAGGCCGGTGAAGATGCCGACCACGATTGCCCATTCGTTGGCTATCGGCAATCCCGCCGATGGCTACCACGCCGTGAAGATTGCGCAGGATACCGGCGGTATCATCGAGTCCGTCACCGACGAGGAGGTGGTGGAGGCAATCAAGCTACTGGCGTCGACGGAGGGCGTATTCACCGAGCCCGCGGGCGGCGTGACGATTGCCACCCTCAAGAAACTGGTCGAAAGCGGGCAGATCGCGCCCGACGAGGTCACGGTGGCTTATGTCACGGGCAATGGGCTCAAGGCGCAAGAGGCGGTCTCAGATACCCTCGATTTGACGATCCAGATTACGCCGCACGTAGAATCATTCGAAGAGGCGGTGCGCGGACTGGAACGCGCCCCCGTAACGGTGTGAGTTTCTAGGAAGGACAAGACAGAATAATGGCAAATACCGTGAAGATTCCCACCCCGCTCCGTCCCCTGGCCGGCGGCAAGGCCGAGGTCACTGTGGAAGACGCGAGCACTATCGAAGAACTGATTACGAAGTTGGACGAGGCCCACGAAGGGTTCAAGGCGCGCATGTGCGATGAAGACGGCGATCTGCGGCGCTTCATCAACATCTACGTGCGCGGTGAGGACATCCGCTTCATGGATGGCCTGGCAACTGCGCTCAGCGACGGCGACGAGGTCTCCATCGTGCCCGCCGTTTCCGGCGGAGCGGCCTAAAGACTTCCCAGTCGGACCCTACTAAACTTGCCGACAACAATAGGCGGCGTGCGACGAGAAGTTGCACGCCGCGCCTCCCGTCGTTCCCGCGAAAGCGGGAATCCCTCCTCTCTGCGTTTCTTGAACGTCAACAAGCGCGGGGGACAAGCCCCCGCGCTACAGTCAGCATAATACAGCGGGCCCTGAGCGATACAGCGGTCCCCTCTGCCCTCCCTTGAACTAGTGCGCCATCCGGTCAGACCACTATGAACTTGCGTTGTCTGGCCGCTCTTCTTTTAAGCAAACCGCAAAGGGTATATAATCACGTGTGAGCAACCCCTTCCGTTAGGTGAAATGAGCACAAGGAGATACCGATGGCGAGCAAAGTGGCAGCGCAGTTGTACACCGTACGGGACTTCACGAAGACCCGGCAAGGTCTGGCGGAATCGCTCAAGAAAATCAGCCGGATGGGCTATGAGGCTGCCCAGTTCTCCGCGGTAGGCGCTCTGGAGAGCGCAAACCCTGAGATCACCGTGCAGGAAGCGCGGCAGATGCTGGACGATGTCGGCATTCGCTGTATTGCCACGCATCGTAGTTGGGAAGACTTGGCGCAGAATACCCAGGCCGAAATCGACTTTCACGGCGCTTTGGACTGCAACTATGTGGCGATCGGCGGCATTCCGCAACCTTATCGCAGCCAGGGTGAGCAGGGCTACCGTGATTTTGTCGAGGCGGCGCGGCCGGTTATTCAGAAGCTCAAGGCCGGCGGCCTGACCTTCGGTTACCATAACCATTCCCACGAATTTGAGCGCATCGCGCCCGGGCCGAAGACCCTGATCGACATCTTCCTTGAAGAAGGCGGGCCGGACTTTACGCTTGAATTTGACGTCTATTGGGTCGCGCACGCCGGAGCCAATCCAGCGCGGCTGCTTGAGCAGGCGTCCGGCCGGGTGCCGGTGATCCATGCCAAGGATAAGGAAGTAGACGCCGACGAAGGACCGGTCATGTGCCCGGTAGGTGAGGGCAATTTGGACTGGGACGGCATAATTGAGGCTGGAATTAAGGCCGGCGTTGAGTGGTATGCCGTAGAGCAAGACACTTGTCGGCGCGATGCCTTCGACTGCCTGCGGTCAAGTTTGGAGTTCCTGACATCAAAAGGTGTGTAGGTCTTGAGGGTGCCCGCAGCGGACTGTGGAGGAGCTTTGTTGAGAGCGCTGAATTAGCCGGCGTATTGCGGAGCGGATGTTTGAAGGGCCTTTCGGCAATCGCAGTTTGTGGTTCGACAGGCTCACCACGAACGGGTGATGGGCGCGAGACGGACGGATGATGGGCTCACCACGAACGGAAGACGGGCGCGCGACGGACGGATAGAGAACAAATCGGAAGATAAGAACAAGTCGGGAGTAGAGGAGATACGGTTAAGCAGAGCCGCAATCGCGATTGCGACTTGAGACCATTAGATTTGGACCGTTAGAAGAAGTGTTACCCCTTCGTCCTGAGCCTGCCTGCCCTGAGCTTGTCGAAGAGTCGAAGGATGAACGGGTATTCTCACCCCACCCACTTACAACCGCACGTAGCGGCCGGCATCGACGACAAAGGCCACGCCGCGATTGTTGCCGGTTTGGCCGCGGCCGGTGAGTGGTTGGCCGCTCACGTTCTCGCGAATCACATCAAGTGTCTCAT
Organism: Chloroflexota bacterium; assembly: GCA_965216245.1. Lineage (GTDB taxonomy): Bacteria > Chloroflexota > UBA11872 > VXOZ01 > VXOZ01 > VXOZ01. Next base: position 1,258,770 of record OZ244145.1, on the reverse strand, counting down.
CGACCTGGCTGGCCGGCACGCCGACGAGCAGGGTCACGTTGCCCCGGCGCAGGACGCCTCCGGCCGTATTGATGCGCGTATTGCCGATGCGCCGCTTCACGAGTTCGTCCACGATAGTGTTGGCGTCATCGTTGCGCACCACGGCAATGACGAGCTTGTCTACTGCCGGTTGTTGCGGTTGCTGCTGCATTCCAGACCTCCCGTTGCTGATCAGCGGCAACGGCTACACTGCCTCTCGCTGAGCGCGCGCAACTGCGAGCGCATATTACATGACCGCTATGCGGACGGTAGGGGTAAGCAATGGTAGACGACACGGCAAAACGATGCCTTTGTCTCACTGCTTGGTCGGGGCGGGCGGATTTGAACCGCCGGCCTCAGCGTCCCGAACGCTGCGCTCTACCAGGCTGAGCCACGCCCCGCTCACGAGGTCATTCTAGCAGGTTTGCCCGCTCTCCTCAATAGTTGGGCGGTCGCGCACCTTCCAGCACACGTGCCATCAGCTACATCCTCCGTTTACTGCCATGACCACTGAAGGGCCGGTCAGCGGGGGTGTGGCGGGGCAAGACTGCGGTTACGCTGCAGAAGCAGAATAGGTACTCTGCCGTTATTCCAGTATGATATGCATGCGTGCAATTGTAACTATGAGGAGTAGGCCGGTGAAAACGGATTTTCTCGAGCGTCTCGCGCAAGGGCCGCTGCTTGGCGACGGCGCGTATTACCTTGAGCTTGAGCGCCGGGTAGTGGGCAGCTATGCCTCGCACATCCCTATGGCCGTGCTGAACCATCCGGAAGCAGTGTTGGAAATGCACCATGAGTTCGCCCGCGCGGGCGCGGAGCTCTTGCAGGCCATGTCCTGGGGTGTGCGACCCTTTGGGCGCGAGGCGGAACTGCACAAAGCAGCGGTGGAGTTAGCCCGCGAGGCAGCCGGGCCGGACCGCTACGTGGCCGGCACCGTTAGCCAGTTCATCTATTCCGGTTCATCCAAGTGGGAGCGGTTAGACGCAGACGACCGCAAGCGTGCGCAGGAGTTCTTTGCGCGGCGAGTTGCAGAGCAGATGGACCCTGGTGTGGACGTCTTTATCATTGAGACCTTCTACTCGGTAGAAGAGGCGAGCTTGGTCATCCCCTTCGTCAAGGAGGCGGGCGTGCCGGCCGTGGTCACGCTCACCTTCCGCGACAGCGAGTTTACGCGCGATGGTTACGATCCGGTGGAGGCGGCGCAACGCCTGGTTGATAACGGCGCTGACGTGGTGGGGGTGAACTGCATGCGCCCCTGGCAGACCATGAACGACATGGCGCGGCGCATTCGGGATGCAGTCTCGGTACCTGTGTGCGTCCAGCCTACGGCGTATCAACTGGAGCCGGGCGAGGTCTTCAACCAAGCCATTAGCCGCGCCGGTCTCTACCCGCGCGTCGAGCCGCGCGTAGTCACCCGCTTTGTCATGGCGGAGTACGCCAAAGAAGCGGAGGGCATCGGCATTGAATTCATCGGCGCGTGTTGCGGCGCGCTCCCCTACCACGTGCGCGCCATGGCAGAAGCGCTGGGCAAACCGGTGGGATTGCCGGATGTCAACCGCGGCTACCAGGTGAGCTAGCCAGTAGCGCTAATTTGTGTCACGCTGGAATTAAATCACAACACTAGTGGTGCAACAAGCTTGGATTGATGGGTAGCGTAGGTTTGCAACCTGCGCCGTCTTCCCGCGCCGCCGGTGACACCTACCCCTCATTACAATGTTGTTGGACTACTAGGACGAAGAGGTTTCTAGAGCACAAGACTCCTTCGCGCTTCAGAAGTGTTTAATGCTTGTGCATATGACACAGATGTAGTATAAAGAAAGTCAGGATTACGCGGTTTTGGGAGAGCGCACATTGGCGACGGCTGAGCAGACATCTTCACTCGGCGAACGGGTAAGCCGCATTGAAGGCGGCTACGAGCACCTGGCCACCAAGGCCGACCTTGCACAGATGAGGGCCGAATTGAAGGCCGAGATTGCCGGGCTGGACGGCAAGGTTGTCGGGCTGGACGGCAAGGTTGAGGCTTTGCGCAGCGAAATTCGTGGCATAAAGTGGTGGATCGCCTCCGCCGCCGCTGCGGTCGTTGCGCTCTCCGGCCTATCCCAACTGCTGTCGCTTGGTGGCTGAAGCCCCAAAATGACAGACAACAGGCGCTCGCGTCGTAAAGAGAGATCAAGGATCGACATCTCAGGAGATCGCACGTGGCGACGGCGGAGCAAGCAACTTCACTCGGTGAACGGGTAAGCTGGATTGAAGGCGGCTACGAACATTTGGCGACGAAGGCCGACCTTGCGCAGATGAAAGCCGAATTGAAGGCTGACATTGCTAGACAGGACGGTGAAATCCGCGGCATAAAGTGGTGGATCCTTTCAGTCGGCGCCGCTGTCGTTGCGTTATCTAGCCTCGCTGAACTGCTCCCGCTTGGCGGCTGAATCCCCGAAATATTTGAGAAAACGCGCATGTGGCCAATGGGGACATGAAGGGCCTGCATTCAGGAGATCGCACGGTGGCGACGGCAGAGCAAACGACTTCACTCGGCGAACGGGTAAGCCGGATTGAAGGCGGCTACGAACACTTGGCGACGAAGGCCGACCTTGCGCAGATGAAAGCTGAATTGCAGTCCGACATTGCCGGACTGCATGGTGACATTGCTGGAGCGCACGGCGACATTGGTGGACTGCGTGGTGAGATTGATGCGCTTCGCGGCGAAATTCGCGGCATAAAGTGGTGGATCCTTTCAGTCGGCGCTGCCGTCGTTGCGCTGTCTAGCCTTGCTGAATTGCTGCCGCTAAGCGGCTGATTTCCCGAAATATTTGAGAAAACGCGCATGTGGTCAATGGGGACATGAAGGGCCTGCATTTAGGAGATCGCACGTGGCGACGGCGGAGCAAACAACTTCACTCGGTGAACGGGTAAGCCGGATCGAAGGCGGCTACGAACACCTGGCGACAAAGGCCGACCTTGCGCGCGTTGAAACTGAACTTGCCCAGATGAAGGCCGAACTCAAGGCTGCCATCATAGCGCTGTCTAGCCTTGCTGAATTGCTGCTGCTAGGCGGCTGAACCTTGCCAATGCCCCCTTGATCTTTAAGCCACGCCGAATGTGAAGCACGCCTTGGCAAACTTCGCCAAGGCGTGTTTGCGTGTGTAGAAGTACCTTTTGAGTACCTGATTGAGCGGCGATATCGGTCCCGCAATCGTCTTCTCTCAATAAGCGCAACACAGGCGATTTCCCCGAACACTCTTGCAGATCGCTCGGTGTGTATCTGGTGATTCGGCAAGTCCCGCGTCGAGTGTGCCGTAGGCGCAGCAGCGGCCTGCACGCATCATCGGGCGGCATCTTATCTGCTGATAATCTTGACAGCACTTTGCGATAGGGCTTAGAGTATAAGAAGCGTGCACTGAACGGTGCGGCCTGACGCGAAGTGTGTACCCATCGGCGTTCGCCGGGTGATTTTTTTGCCGCAACAGTGTAGAGACATCAGGTGTTGTAACGACAATAGTCACAGGAGGCTAGAGAATGTCTGAGCGTGATAAATTGCATTTGACCCGACGCGGCGTGCTTGTGGGCGTTGGGGTGACCGGTGTCGGCGCGCTGCTCGCCGCTTGTGGGCAGGCACCCGCTGCAGCGCCCGAGGCTGCCAAAGAGGAGATGAAAGAAGAGGCCAAGCCGAAGGCGGAAGAGCCCGCTCCCGAGAAGGAGCCGGTACACATCCGCTACGGCACCTGGCTCAATGCCCGTCAGCTAGAGAACTACCCAGACACCCTCGTAGCGCCGTTCGAAGAGTCGCACCCCGGCGTTACGGTGGAAGTCATCCACAATATGCACGCCTATCAGGAATCATTCCGGACGGCGTTTGCGGCCGGAGAGCAACCTGATGCTGCCTGGGAAGCGGATAACGCGACCTATTTGCTTGGTTACTTTGTTGATCTCGCCGATTATATCAAGCGCGACAACTTCGATCTGAGCCACTATCCGCAGAACATCTTCAACTCGATCAGCCGCATCCGCAACGAGATTAACAGTCTGCCCAACCAGACCGGCGGCAACATGATGGCGTTGCCGTATAACCGGGAAATCCTGGAGAAGGCCGGTCTCAATGAGCCGTCCGCCACGTGGGGCGACCCGGAGTGGAATTGGGATGCCTATATCGACATGGCGAAGAAGACTACCGTCACCGAGGGCGGCAACGTTGCGACTGTCGGCGCATCCAACATGGGTACCGGCGCGCTCGTGGGCAATCTTCCTTTCCTCTGGGGCGGCCAGTGGGTTTCTGACGACCGCCGGAGTGCCGTGTGCGATAGCCCGGAGACGATGGCGTGCTACAAGGCATATTTCTCGATGGTGCACGAGCACGGCGCCATGCTCAAGCCCGGTCAGGGCGCGGATTTGTTTGGCGAGAGCAGCATCGTCAAGCTCTTCTACCAGGGCAAGTTGGCGTTCTTGAATACGCTTTCTAGCGGCACGTTCGGCGATATGATGCAGCGTATTCGTGACGAAGATTTGCCTATCGATTTCGCGCCATTGCCGACTGTGAAGAACGTGGCCTCATTCCAATGGACGGATGCCAACGGGGTCGTGACGAATGCGAAGCACCCCGAGGAAGCCTGGCAGTATGTGGCGTGGCAGGGCAGCACCCTGAACTGGGCTGTGGGTAAGGGTACGATTCCGCCGCGCGCCGACTTGATGGAGACCTGGGCCAACGAGACCTTCCCCGACCTGAAGGACAAGGTCCGGCTGAGCGTGATAATCGACGTTCTCGATTACCCCGGCGGCTACGACCCCGGCTGGGTTGTTCCCAATTTCGCTTTCAGTGGTTCTGCCGAGGTGAAGGACTGGCTCAAGGCGGTCTACGCCGGTACCGCTGGCGTGGATGAAGGCCTGCTGGCGCTGAAGCCACAGATCCAGGCCATCCTCGATGATACGGAGGAAAAGTACAAGGGGTAGAGAATAGCTGCGGTGTCTTAGCGATAACTCGCCATAGAATTCTGGCGTGTAATTCTGCCAAACTGGCGGGATGAGGCTGAGATTGCCGTCATTAACCCTCACCCTAACCCTCTCCCTCGGGGAGAGGGGACTTTCAAGCCTTCGGAAGAGGAGTCTTTAGGGCACCAGGAAGAGGGTAATTGCCCAACCTGGGAGTTGCAATGGTCTCCGTTAGTTTGGAGACAATACATAGGGGCACGGCATGCCGTGCCCCTATGTATATTAGAGAACCGAAGCAAATTGGTGGGCCGGATCAAGTCGGTGAGTTGAAGCAAATCGTTGAGTGGAGTCAGGTCGGTAAGGCCGACCAATTCGAAGAGCGCAAGTTGACTTGATATCCGGAATAGACCGGTGAGTCAAGGCAGAATTGAAGAGCCGAATCACACATAGGAGGAGAAAGGTAAATATGTCCAGATATCATGAGCGGTATGGTTTGACGCCAATCATCAACACCGCGGGGACTCAGACGACGCTCGGTGCATCTTCAATACCCCCGCAAGTGGTTGAACGGGTTGTTGAGGCGGCGCCGGAATTTGCGCGCATGACGGAGTTGCTGGCCGCCGCCGACGTGGCGATTGCGCATGCTACGGGCGCGGAGGCCGGCACGGTGACCCATTGCGCGGCTTCCGCCATCACGGTGCTGTGTGCGGGGGCCATGACCGGCACGCATCTCGGTAAAGTGCTGGCCCTGCCCGATACCAGCCGCATGAAGAACGAAGTCATCATCCAGAAGCGGCACACGGTTGGGTTTGGCGCGCCGGTAACGCAGATGATTCACCTCAGCGGCGCCAAGGCCGTGGAATTTGGCGAGGCCAACCGCGCGCTGCCCGAGCAAATGGAGTTCGCCATTACGGATCACACCGCAGCCGCGCTGTACGTTATTTCTCACATGACGGCTACCAGCGGGCAACTCTCGCTGCCGGCATTTGCCGAGATCGCCCACCGCCACAATATTCCGGTGATTGTCGACGCCGCTGCCGGGGCATTCTTTGCTCACCGCTTGCTGGCGGAGGGCGCGGACGCCGTCTGCTTCAGCGGCCACAAGCACCTCTGCGGCTTCACGTCAGGCGTGATCGCCGGAAAGCGCGACCTGGTCGCGGCCGCGGCCTTGCAAGGCACCGGCATCGGCCGCGCTATGAAGCCCTCCAAGGAAGGCGTGGTGAGCGTCATCGAGCGCATGGAGTGGCTCGCAGACCTTGACTATGCCGCCTGGGAAGCGGGACAAAACGCCAAAGTCGACGTGATGGTAGCGGCGCTGCAGGGCATTCCCGGCGTCAACGTCTTTGCTGAGCGGGACGTCACCGGCAATCCGCAGACGCGCACCAAGATCGTGGTGGATCCGGCAGTCGCCGGCATGGATGCCGTGGCCGTGTGCGAGGCGCTCATCGCCGGCAGCCCACCCATCTACACGCGCGACCACTACGCCGAGGAGGGATTCCTCTTCATCGACCCGATTACGCTGCGCCCTGAGGACGTGCCGACGGTGATTGCGCGCCTCCAGCAAATCCTACAGCCGGTCGGCGCAGCGGCAGGCTAAGACTTGGGTTTTCTCCCTTTTGAAGACCATTGCATAACCGGGCCCGGAGGTTCAGAATCCCCTCTCCATTGAGGGAGAGGGCTAGAGCCTGCCCCGTACTTGATGCGGGGGTGAGGGGGGAATCCTCGTCATTACGACCAAACCCCGCTCGCCGGCTCGAGTTACGCAAAGGTCTCCTCTTCGGCCTATGTCCGTTCGCGCTGAGCCTGTCGAAGCGCAAACCTAAGGTATCGCTACCTATGCGGAGCGCAAACGTACGCCCTAAACGTGCCTGTCCTGAGTACTTCGACCCTTCGTCAAGCTCAGTAAAGGCAGTCTCAGGACCCGTTGAGCTGAAACAAGCCTCGTTGGAATGCCTCCATCCGTTCATACTTTGACCCTTCGTCAGAGCCTGTCGAAGTGCTCAGGACAGGCAAGCTCAGCACGAACGGATGGGTTGGTTGCCGATTACTTGCACACTATTTCTAACTAGCCGGGCACTATTTCGAGACAAGGAGAGAAGCTTATGGCAGTTACGCTATTGAGCAAGAACGGATTGCCCCAGGGTGTGAGCGCGCCCTATGACTGGGCGCTCGAGCAGATGCGCGTACCGGAAGCGCATGCCGTCACGCGCGGCAGTAAGGACGTGATCGTCGCCGTTATCGACATGGCCTACCACTACCATCCGGACCATGCGGGACACCTCTGGGTCAATCCCCGTCCGCTGCGCGGCGACGTGTACGGCTGGGACTTCGACCAGGAGGACGCCACGTTGGAGTACGAAGGCCCGCCATACGATGCCACGAAACACTACTTCCGCGACCATGGGGCTTTTCTCGTGGGCGAGATCGCCGCGGTAGCGCCCGACTGTCGCATCATGACGCTGCGGGCCGCCTATAACCGCACCAATCAGGGCGGCTGGGTGCGTGCAATTGACTATGCGGTTGCCCACGGCGCGCAGATTATTGTACTCTCCCACTGTTACATTGCCAAGAACAAGGAGACCGGCGAATCGCTCTTCCACCAGGGAACTGATTTCACGTATCCCACCGAGAATCCCGCGCTCATCGACGCCTTCGACAGGGCATACGACGCCGGTTGTTTGGTCTTTCGGGGCGCCGGCGACAATCGCGGCCGCCGCATGGTATCGCCCATTTCCGCCGTAGACAGTTCTATTCCGGTGGGTTCGACCAACCGGCACGGGGCAGCAGCCAGCATCGCGCCCGCTACCGCGTATACCGAATTCGCCGCTCCCTGCGGCGAGGGCACGGATGACCCCCGCGACACCATCTGGGGCACGGGCGGCAACGGCGAGTACGTATCGTTTCACGGAGGATGCATGGCGAACGGCTTTGGCGCGGGTGTGGCCGCACTGCTCTTCTCTCAATATCCGCAGTTTAGCAATGAGGAAATCCGCCAGATCTTGCGGAATACGGCGCGGGGCGAGGGCTGGGACCCCTGGCTGGGTCACGGCGTCGCGGACGCGCACGCGGGAGTGTCCTTGCGGCCTGAGCAGCTCTGCCGTAGGTTGCAGGTCCAGGCGGAAAGATGCACGCTCCGCCGCGACGCCGGACGGCTCATAGTGGACGTGGCCGTGGAGAATGGCGGCGTGTTCGATATCAAGCGGGCGCTGGCAGTCCTCTATACCGGAGATCCCCTCACGCCGGCCGATCCCGCGGCTACCATGGAAGAGCCCAACATACTAATCCGTCGCCAACTGGGCCATGCAATTGCGCCCGTGCCGGGGCTCGAGCGTGTGCGCATCCCGGTGGAACTGGATGGCGACACTCTGCCGGTCGAATTGTGGGTGCAGGTGAGCGCTTTGGATCGCGGCGCAGCCGGTGTTAGCGCAACCGCGCGCCTGCCGATTTCCAATACTAACGCGTGAAGCCAGTAGAACACGGAGCCGAGACATATGGCTGATTTCCCATTGATCACGCGGCTCATGGAGAAGCAGGGCCTGGATGCGCTGCTCACGCTCGGCATGCGCAACTGCGCCTACTTAGCGGGAGATGTTACGGAAGAGCCGTGGCTGAACGAGCCGCAGGGCCTGGGCGCATGGATGACGTGCATCGCGCCGCCGGACAAGTCGTTTGCGATCGGCGGCAGCCGCATGGCGGATTTCGACATGCCGCTCGACCGATTCCGGCCGGACCAGACGCGGGACGCGCGACTCCAGGTCGTGGCCGAGGAGATACGGGCGCGAAAACTTGGGCAGGGCCGGATCGGTCTGGACATGGACTACGCCGCGATAAGCGACCTGGCAAAGCTCCGAGAGCTCCTGCCAAACGTGCAGTTCGAGGCTGCGGACATGCTCTTGGCGCGGGCGCGCAGTATGAAGACGCCGCGGGAACTTGATTGGATTAAGAAGGCCGTCGCCGCCTCCGAGGCCGGCTACAAGGAGATGCAGAAGGAGATTCGGGCCGGTATCCGCTTCCGAGACCTGAACAACGTCTGGGCCGCAACGGTGCTCAAACACGACGCGCTTCCCGTCTATGCGGCTCCCATTTCCTGGATGGTGCCGCGCCGGGGCCAGTACAAGCAGCCGGATTCCGTGCTCGTGCGCGGACCGGAAGTCGTAGAAGAGGGCCTGGTCTACCGTGTTGACTACTCAGCGGTGGCCGGCGGCTACTTTTCCGACCAGAAGTTTAATTTCTGCCTGGGCACGCCGCTCAAGGCGAGTTATGCCGTTTGGCAAGAACACCGCGATCGCCAGATATTCATGGAAAACTTCATCCGACCCGGTATGAGCAAACGCGAGGTCTTTGCCGCTTGCCGGGCAGAGTTCAAGAATGTCGAAGAGTACATGTGGTGGATTCACGGCGTCGGCATGGAGGTGCACGAGGAACCGCAACTCGGCAGCTTGTTGCCGCATAGCCTGGAGGTTAAACCGGAAATTACGTTTGAGGAGAATAACGTATCCGCCCTGGAATCCTCCTGGCTCGTGGAGGACATTTACGTGCTGAAGGCCGACGGCTTCCAGCGACTGGGGACCATTCCCCAAGAGGTGGCGCTGTTTTGAAGGTGAGGCTTGCTTAGTGCGGGCAGGCCAGCCTAGGTGCTAATCCTTCGACGCGACGGGGCTGGCAGTTAGGCTGCGGAACACAGGGATCTATCAAGACCAAGAGTTGCATTGAGGTAAACCAAAGGAGGGTCACCCACTGGGTGACCCTCCTTTATTGTCGAACTCCTACAAACGCTCGTGAAAGTGAGCGTCAGGTAGCCGTTGCCGTTCCTACTCGACCTTGAGATTCTCGTTGATGTGGGTGTCGGCAAAGGGCAAGAATTCTTCTGGTGTTGTCGTGCGGGCGCGGATCTCGTTGTAGATCGGCTGGAGCACGTCTCTGATCTCGTAGAAGTTAGAGTACTTCAGCATACCGTGGCCGGATTGCGGCGTGTGCTGCGCTTCGGCAAAGAAAGCAGAACCGTCCACCTTGCCGCCTTGCTTTTCTTCCCAGTGCGCTTTTGCCTGATCAAAGAGGTGCAGCATCGGGGTAACCACGTGACCCGTCAGTTCAAGGTAGGTGAGGCCGTTGTCGCCGTCCAACAGCCACTTCAGCACTTCCCACGTCTGATCGATGTGATCGGTGTTGCCCGCGAAGACCGCGTGCGTGTAGTGGCGGCCGGAGTGGTTTGGCGGATCGCCCGTGTACGGCAGCGCGCCGATACCCCAGTCGAACGGAGCCTCGGCCGCTTCCGGCGGCACCACGAACATCACCGACATGCCAAAGGCGCCGGTGGAGTAAAAGTAGTGGCCGGTCCTGCCGCCGGTGAGGTTGCCATGCTCCTCTGACGTCGGCATGACGCGGAATTTGTCGATGATGTCTGCCCAGAAGTTCTGGCCCTGGCGATAGTGCTCGTTGTTCATGGTCGCCTTTTGGTTCTCGGCATCCCATGCCAGACCGCCGAAGAAGGTACCGTCACCAATGCCAAAGGTGTTGAAACCGGTGTAACCCCGGCCCATGCCGAACTGCTCGGTGCCGATGGTGAGCTTCTCCGCAGTGTCGATGAACCGCTCCATCGTCCAGGTTGGGTCATCCGGATCGGTGGGCGGATACTCCAGACCCGCAGTTTCGAAGAGGGTCTTGTTGTACACCCACGTGTCGACCGACATGCTGGCCGGGAAGCCGTAGGTCTGGCCCTGGTGGGAGACGAAGTCCACACCCTCGGCGATGAAGGTGGAGTAGGGATCTACCCCGTCACGATTCATGTACGGGGTAAGGGAGACGATAAGGTCTCCTTCTACGAACTGCAGCCAGGTACCCCAGGTATTCTCGAAGAGGCCCACCGGCGTGCCAGCGGCGAAGAGAATCGGAATGTTCTGGCGCACGCCTTGACCGCCACCATCAATGATCTTGAGGTCCAACTTGATGCCGGGGTTGGCTTCCTCAAACGCGGCATAGAGCGCTGCCTCGGCCTCGTTGCGGGCCGGCCGCGTGTAGGTGAGATAGAGAATCGAGACATCTTCGGCCACAGGAGCCGCGGTCTCGGCCTTGGGCTCGGCCTTCTCTGCCATCTCAGTCTTTTCATCGGCAGGCATAGCGGTAGTCGCGCCACCGCACGCTGCGGCGAGCACGGCCCCGGCCCCGACGGCAAAGCCACCGAGGATCTTACGGCGGGTGATGCTACTAACCAAGGTGTTTATGTCCATATTAATTCTTTTCCTTGCTCTTGCATGCGAACACGTCACCAAAGTAAGATTGTGCAGCATTGCACAAGAGAATGTCAAATCCGCGGGTAAGAGCGTGGTTCTGCCCGAGACCATCGCTTTTATGAAGTTGCATTTGGGCCTATTTTCCGTGTTTGGGAAACCCAAGTGAGGTATGAGATGCGGCATTGAATGCCAGGCTTGTCACTTGGGCTTCTGGGGGAATCTATCGCTATTGGGTGAATTGAGACGCCTGGGTTCGCGCTTTCTTGGCTTGAACTAGCCCGGACCTCAAGCTATGCGTGCTTCGAGCATTTCGGCTTCTTTGTGCCAACTGCTCATCTCACTGCCCACGGCACCATTTCTCAACGGTAGGAATTTGCTGCTATGCTGCGCTCCCGTTTCTCGCGCTTTTCAATTTTGCGTTTCCAAACCCATTCCACGCGTACTATAATGACAAGAGCGAATGTGATTGTATCTTTAGGATTGTCACCGTGCAGCCCCACGTCAAGACTCACAATCTCCGTCACGCCTATGCCGACGGCACGCAGGTAGACCTGGCGGGGTGCGATCTTGCCATTTGGCCGGGGGACCGCGTGGCGGTGGTGGGGGCGAACGGCGCGGGCAAGAGCACACTCTTGCTCTTGCTGCTCGGCATGCTGCGCCCGAGCGAAGGTACGGTGGAGGTATTGGGGCACGACCCTGGCGCCGACTTTACCAAAATCCGCCAGCGCATCGGCGTTGTGCTACAGAATGTGGAATACCAGATTCTGGCCCCGACCGTCTGGGAGGACATCTCGTTTTCGCCCCGCAACTACGGTTTGCCGTCGGAGGAGATCGCGCGTCTCACGGACGCCGTCATGGAGACACTCCGCATTTCGCACCTCAAGGACAAAGTGCCCCACTACCTCTCGGCCGGCGAAAAGCGCCGGGTCGCGCTGGCGGGCGCGCTGGTGATGCAGCCCGCATTGCTGGTGCTCGACGAGCCGTTCGAGGGCCTCGACCCGGCTTCCCGCGTCGACCTTATCGCTTTGCTTAACACCCTCAACCGCGAGCGCGGGACGACACTCATCATCTCAACGCATCACCTGGACCTGATTCCGGCGATCTCCGACGGCGTGTACGTGCTGGACGGGCAGCGCGGCATTGTGTGCCGCTACTGCGTGGAAGACCTCTTCGAGCAGGACGAGATGCTGCGCGAGGTCAATGTCTCGCCGCCAATTCTTAGCGAGTTATTCGGTGAGTTGCGCCAACGCGGTGTCGACGCGAAAACGCCGGTCACGGTCTCCCAAGCCGCCGAGAACCTCATGGCGCTGATCCGCGACGGCAGCGGGCGCTCGGAGGAAAATTCCACCCCGAGCCCATAGCACCACGGGCGTCAGCCTCTCTGGCGTTCCTCTTGAGGGTGAGCCGTGTACCTAGCTTATGCATTGGCGGATTTATCGATTGCGCTCTTCTCAGTGCTCCTATACTTTTGACACTAGGAGGGACGGGTCTATACTCACTCTGTGGCAGAGGCATTGAAAGCCGCTGCAGACGCTGCGAACGCAGTCATGGCCGAGCGTCCGGATGATCTAAAGTAATCCTAATCAGGCACAGTGTTTGTAGACACACCACTCTCCTCCGCGTCCGCAGTGGCGCGGAGGAGAGCGCGTTCACTTGGCTGCCGCTACGAGTGCCCGGCCCCTTACGCTAAGCGTACCGCTGCATATGGATCAAGCACAGCGGTAACGAGGTTCTGGCAACACCTTAGCATGGTGTTGCACTTCGTTTGTGAGTCTAGCGAATCCATCTTAATTTGCTGTCGGGTATTGCTGCTTCGCGGGGCGGCGAGCGACCACATACGCAAGTCTTATCTTTTTTAAATGCTTTCCTTGTCACTCTGAGAAGTAAAGCGACAGTAAATGCCGCACAAGCGCTTGAGATTCTTCGCTTTCCCTCGTAATGACATTAAATGTCAGCAGGGCCTGGCACACTGCTTAATCAGTTATCCCCATTCTATTTGCAATTATACTCTTGACACTGTGAGAGAAGGGGGCTATACTTACGCTATATTGTGTTGGCAGACCGCATCTGTCAGGAGGTAGTGAGCGATGAGACGTGCAAGCGCGACGATTTCTGTCACGAGGCGTGGCTTCCTCGCTGTGGCGACGACAATGGCCGGTACTTTCTTCGCGGCGTGTGGCGCGGTGCCGGTAGCGGCGCCGGAAGAAGCGCCCAAGGCCGCAGAGCCGGAAGCCAAAGAGGCAGCACCGGAAGCGGCTGAAGTCACCGAAGTCATATGGGCCTGCTACAACTTGGGCGAGGAGCGCAACAAGACCCTGGGCGACATGGAAGTCGCTTCAAATGACGTCCTACAAGGTGAGCGCGTCAAGTTGGTGATCACCCCGCCGGGCACCAACCTGTGGGAGAAGCTGCAGACCGAGTTCGCCGGCGGCCAGTCAACCTACGATATTATCGTAAACCAGATCAACTGGGTGCAGGTTGGCGCTGCACGGGGCACGTTTGCGTCGCTCGACGAGCAAATGGCCAGGGACTATATAGCGCGTGAGGAGTATCTGGACACGGCGTCGTGGCTCTTCAAGAACAAGCTCTATGCGCTGCCGTTCCAGGTGAGCGGCGAACTGCTCTTCTACAACAAGGCGATCTTCGATAAGGAGGGCATGGAGCACCCTACGCCTGAGTGGACCTGGGACGATGTCATTACAAATGCGACGAAGCTCACCAAACGCACGGGTGACAAGACCGAGCAATGGGGCTACAATTTCGGCTACACGGGGATCAACGTGGGACTAGGCACCTTTATCCTCAACAATGGCGGCCAGGTCTTGAATGAGGCGCGGGATATGGTGGTGTATGGGGAGGACCAGCTCGCCATTGGCGGCGCGCAGGTATTCGTGGACTTCATCCTCAAGCACAAGATCGTCCCCTGGGGAGAAGAGAAGGGCGAACTGCGGACGCGGGGCGGCGGCTCGGTGATGGGCAGTGGTGTTGCCGCGATGGACTCTTTCCACATGTATCCCCTCGTGAACGTGGTGGGAAAGATTGGCGACGACCTCGGCATGACTGCCGTTCCCAGCGGCCCCGCGGCGCGGACGGTAGAAGTGCACAGCAACTCCTGGTCGATCATGGGGTTGAGCAAAGTGCCGGACCCTGCCTGGAACGTGATGAAGGTCCTTGCCGGTGAAGTGGGACAGACGCTCTGGACGACCCAGAACTATCCCGGCCTGGCGAGCGTCACCGGAGAATTCCAGAAGAACTTCCCTAACCTGGACTTCTCCCCAATCATAGAGCAGTGGCAGCAGCACGGACGGGACTTCTTCATCACGCCGGACGTAGATGCGTGGCGCAAGGCCGCCAGTGCTGAGCTTGAGCCGATGTACACCGGCGAAAAGACGGTACCGGAGGCGATGAAAGCCTCGGCAGACGCCGCCAACGCAGTCTTGAGCGAGCGCCCGGATGAACTAAAGTAATCCCATTTGGCGCATTGTCTATAGACTAACCGCTCTCCTCCGCGTCCTCAGTGGCGCGGAGGAGAGTGTGCGCTATTGGCTGCCGGGATGAGCCTACGTCCACTCGCGGATAGTGTACGGTCTCGTACCGCGCAAGCGCAGCGGCAATTAGGATGATTCCCTGCGGCAGGAAAGAGTGAACGTCGCGCTTCGCCTATCGCAAGAACCGGAGGAAGCGCGCGGCACGGGCGACTTTGCGACCAAGCTGGATGGAACGGTCGAAGTCTTCCTTGATGGTGGGATCGCTGTCGTACTGTTCCTTCACATCCTTGACGAGGGTGGAGCCTCCCGCTTTCAACGCGCGAAAGAGTTTTGACCCCGCGATTGGCTTCGGTACCGGAAACGGTTTCTTTTGCTCCCGCTTTAGATCATAGGCGGCGCGGTAGGCGGGATTGGAAAGAACCTCATAGGCTTCCGCTAACATCCGCATGCGGGCGGCGACGTCTGCGGTCTCGGCTTCATTCGCTTCAGACTGTGCGGAGGCGAGCGCGCGCCGGAACGCCGCTTCGATCGCCTCGGATTCGGCATCCTCTGAGACGCCGAGAACGTCATAGTACGTTTGCATAGCTCTACGCTCGGTAGCCGCTTCAGTTAGTGTTTCTCATTGTCCCTGTGCTAGTAAAGACAGAGCACCCTCGCTTCCGTCACTCCCGCGAAAGCTTGCCCTGTACGTGATACGGGGCGGGAATCCATCTGTTGCCTTTTCCCCTAGACTCCGGCTTCTGCCGGAAAGACGGCGAGAAGCCCTTTCCCAACTTCCATCGCGCGTACGGTTGCACTCTTGGGCCGTCGGCGCCTACCGCAATCATACACCCAAACCCTAGCGATGTACGCCCTTTGTTATTAGATTACGGCGCGGCCTCCTCCGTAGTCGTCGCCCCATCTGGCCCCGGCGGCTTCGCCGAACGCGTCATTAGCTTGATGACGAAGAAACCGCCGACAAGCAGAATCATAAAGACAATAAACAAAATGTCAAGGTACTCATCAATGAACGCCGCAATCGGTTCACCGAAGAAGGCGATTAAGAAGCCCACGGCGAAGAAGCGCGCGCCGCGTCCGATCAGCGACGCCAGCATGAAGCGGCCGAAGTGCAAGCGAAACATGCCGGCCGTGATAGTGAACACCTTATAGGGTATTGGTGTGAGCGCAGCAATGAGTATCGCCCACACGTCGTAGCGCTGGTATTTCTGTTCGACGAACTGAATCTTGTCCTGCGAGAAGAGGCGGTCCACCACCGGGCGCCCGCCCCACATGCCGATGACGTAGCCGACGCTGGCGCCCAGGAGCGAACCGGCGAGACAGATGGCGGCAAAGACCAAGGCAAAGCTCGGTTTGCCCACACCCAAGGCTATCAGCAAGGGGTCCGGCGGCACCGGAAAGATGATCGACTCCGCAGCCGACAGCACAAAAAGGGCCAACCCACCAAACGGCGAATCCGCCCAGGCGAGAACCCAATCAACGAGGTCATGGAGCAGATCAAACAGAGTCTAAACCCTTTTACTCAAGTGAGATGTTCGATTTCGACATCGCCCCATTGCCGGTTGAAGTACTCCGCCACCAACCGACGGTGGCACTGATCGGGCTCATTCTCGCTGCACAGGAGGCAACTGTTGGCGATGGTAGCTTTTAATCTCTTCGTGATGCGTCTTCCTCCAGTGGGGCGTATGCCTTCTGCAAAGATGCGCCGTTCGTCCAGCAGGGCAAGGAAATCGCGTTCGTAGACTTCCCAGTCGATGTCGCCACCGCGGTAGCCATCCAGCAGGGCCTTAGTGGGCGCCAAATCCGGCGCATGGATATACTGCATCCGGCAAATCCTCTGTAGAAGATACGGCAGGTCGTCGCCATGCGCAAAACGCGCCAGTTGCGAGGTATTGTGCAGCCGCACGTCCACCACGCGATTCGCGCCGGATGTCCTGAGCAGGTCAAAGAAGACTGCGGCCGTCTTCTTGGTAAAGCCGATGGTGTAAAGTTTCAGAGCGCACGCCCCCAATCAGCGCTGCCCGCGGACGGATCCCGCAAGCGCGCGCCGACCCGCTGCGCCTGGCGTGCCGCCGCGTCTTCAATTACCGCCTCCCGGGAGCGGAAGAGATCACCGTTGTACGGCAGCTTAAATGAGTCGAGCAAGCGGTTCATAGCGTCGTCGTGACTCTCCAGGTGTCCGTCTGCGCGAATATGCGCCACGGCAACACCGCGCTTCACAAGTACCTGGCTGATCAACAACGTGCGGTGGCAGTCCAGCGGCTCTTTTTCGCTGCACGTCAAGGCGATGCGGGACGCGGAGGCGTTGTGCACGACGTACTCAATGCCGTTGCTGAAGGCAGCGGTTTCCGCTAGCTTGTCATACATGATGCGCCCGTCGGCGTCGTAGCAGGCCCGGTCTGGCGGTTGGCCGCCAAGCTCCTTGCCCAGAAAGGCATAGTCAATGCCGGCGTTGCCCAACGTTGCTTGCAAGACTTGCTTATTGAAATGGGGAAGGTAGCGGCTGTACGGGGCAGAGCGCACGTCCACCACCACGTTCACACCGTGCTTCCGCAACAACGTCACAAACACGTCTGACTCGTGATTGGAGTGTCCGATGGTGAACACTGAACGGTGCTTTTCACTCACGTTATGTCTTTCCACTAAAGCCCAATGATGGCGGCGATGAGTTTGTAGGCGTATCCCTGGTAAGGCTCGCCCAGACTCACCGTAAGGAAACAATTGCCCAGAGCATAGGAATTGTTCGGCCGGTTCAAGTAGAATTCTTCATAGACAGGATCGGTGACCCAAAGCCGATACTCCTCACCAGTATATTGGAACCGGCCCTTGATCCGCCGCTTAAAGTCACCAACGTCTACCCTGGGTGCAAACACGTCGAGCTCCAGCGCGCTAACGCGTATAAGTCGTAACGAACTATCCAGCGACTTGGCGCGGTCATGCGGCACCCTATCGTTCCGCCCGTAATTCGTGTGGTAGCCATTAACCCAGAGCGGCTCAGCCGGTTCAGCAAAATCCTGTAGTGCATCCGGCCCAATTTGGTGAATTCGCTTCCAACGTTGGCTCGGATCCAGCAGCCAGTTTTCCTGTTGGTAGCCCTTCGGGCGTGCCTTGAGCAGCGGCACATCGATGACGTCAAGCAGGTGCGGTTCGCCCCCATCTTCGTACTGCCGCTCGCTTTCATTGACCGCTTCATCCTCGCGGTCGCTTACGGGCCGCACCCACCCGCCGGGACTGCCATCCGCCAAGAGTTCTTTGCCCGCGATGCAGCGGTCGCCCTCTTTGCGTGAGTTGGCAAGGCACACGATGCGTTTTGCGGCGGCATCTGCCATGCATATGCCCTCTTCTTGGTTATCTCACTATTTCGCTCACATCGATGCGCTAAAGGGTGAACAACGGAATTTGCGCTGTGCTCTCAATGGGAGAGTCCGTTACCGTTGGTTGTGAAGGCGCAATGATGGCGGCGATGAGTTTGTAGGCGTAGCCTTTGTGCGGCCCGCCGAGGCTTATGGTAAGGAAACAAGCTTCAAGCGTATAGCTGCTATTGGGCCGCTCTCCGAACGCTTGCTGGTAGATGGGATCGGTGACGCTCAGCCGATACTCTACTCCATCATACCGGAAACGTCCCTGCACTTTGTACAGGAAGCGCCCCTGCACTTTCAGCTTGGATTCGGCCTTAGTCGTGGACAGTTCCAGCCGGTCTACCTGGATGAGACGCAGCGAACTATCAAGGGCATTGGCAAGATAAAGCGGTATTCTATCATTCCGTCCTTTGTCGCTGCTGTGTCCGTCAATCCAGAGCGGTCCTGCCGGGTCGGTGAATTGTGGTAAGTCATCCAAGATTACGCGACGCACTTTACTCCAAAAGACGGGCGGGTGGGCAGGATGCGGGTCAAGCAGCCAGTTTTCCGACTGGTACGAGTTTGGCCGCTCCTCAAGCACCGGCACGTCGATAACGTCCAGCACGCGCGGCTCGCTGTGGTCCCGGTACTGCCGCTCGAATGAATTAACTGCTTCATCCCCTCGGTCGCTGACGGGCCGCACCCACCCACCGGGGCACCCATCCGACAAAAGTTCTTTGCCGGCGATACAGCGTTCTTGTTGTTTGCGAGAGTTGGCAAGGCATACGATGCGCTTGACAGCGGTGGAGGTCTCCATGGCCCTGCTCCGGCAAATGGAATTGAGACCGCCATACTACTCATGACTGCGCTGGATCGGCAATCCCAACATGGACCCAGAATTCGCAAGACCCGTACGATCCCTATACAGGTTGCTGTCCCTAATCGTCTTTCTCAGCTTGGCTTGTGCCAGTCTGTGATTTTGGAGGAACGCCGGATCCACCCTGAGGTGGATTACGGGGGTCTAGGTTGCTCCTCTCAGGCTGATACCCTTTTTCAAAGGGGATATCATTGCGGTCCTGTGTAGGCGTATTCTCTTTGGCTCTTTCTTCCTCGCTTGACACTGCTCGCCTCCTACCGGCTTTCCACAGGAAAGGGCGCTTGCACACAAAGTCGGTGGCCTGAGCGAAAACTCCAATGATCATTGCGGCAACGTTGCTGGAATGTCAATGAGCACGGATTTGTCTGACTCCACAGCGTCTACACGCCGATTATACGCCTCTAGGAGCGCCCGAAATCCCTGCAGAAGCTGGCCCTTCGCAAACGTGGCCAGTTCATCAATGTTCTGAGCCACGAACGCCTCAATCGCGCACACAGCGATCTGGGATGCTTGGCCTGGAAGCTGTTCTTCCGCGTACCCCCGCGCGGTCGTCAGTTTCTCGTCAGGAACCACGACATAAACACGTAGCCCATGCTGGATATTCTCCTTCACCCTCTCAAAGAGATTGTCCCTCGTCGGGGCAACTGTAACGTGGAACGCGGTATCCCCAATCTGAAAGTCACCGGCCCGTCCCGTTTGCTGGTCAGCGGCGCTTGCGGGGTTATTCGGAACCTCAATGTCAGGAAACCGCAATTGCAGTTTCGCCCCGACAAGGTGCTGCGCCACCGGCCCGGACTTTCCCGCTTCGGCGGCTTTCAGCAATATCTCGTGGACAGCGTGCCAGGTGCTCGCCGCTGGGTCGTAGGGAGGGCTCAAACGCTGACGGTTGAAATACTCCACGATGCGCTCTGCCAAGAACCCTTGCATAGTTTCCAAAACACAGTCGCGCTCCGAGTTGGGCAGGTTCTCCAGAGCCAAAGGGCGCAGCACATCAAGGAGGCCTGCAACGGCTCCGCGCGCGCCTCGATTTGTCCTTCCCCCTTCACGTAAGAACGCTCTCTCTTCACCGAACCGCGCGAGAATAGATGCGACTCGTCCTGGCGTAAGTCCACGAACCTGCGCTCCGCCTCCCGCTGTATGCGCGTCTACGTCAAGGTCATAGCTATCTTTCAAGCGCTCAAGCGCGACCAGCGCGGCGGCGACGCTGCCGCGCGCCTTACCGCCCTGATAATTAGGCAGTGCGTCGTGCCATGCTTTAATCGCGGTAAGGGCTGCTTGCTCGGCGCTGGCGCTCATCATGGCTCCGGAGTAAGCCGCAATGGATAACCGCGAATGCGCTCATTCACCAGTGGATTGAGGTAGTGTTCCGCAATCCAGTCAATAACTGGCACACACACCGCGTCCCCAAAGGCGTAGAGCGCTTGGTTGAGTGGCGCATTGATGGTAAAATCATCCGCTCCCATGAGGCGAGCGCATTCCCGCGGCGTCAACAACCGCGCGTAGTAGCGCCCATAGCCAGCCTTGAAGAGGATTTGCCGACCGCTGCCGCCTAGTGGCGTGCGCAAGCAGCCAGCGATTCCATCGGCGCGTAGTTCTGCCATTGATCGGCCATAGCGCACGCGGCGGAAAACTGTTCCGTACGACCAACGGGCGCCAGCAATCATGCGCTCCGCTATTGTGCGGTGACGCTCGCTCATCTGGTTAAGCAAATACGCTGCTCTCTCCTCGCTCCACCATTCCGGCGCGTCATCGGGCAAATCCTCTAAGATCGCATCAAGGTCTTGCGTCCGTTGAGGCAACGGCGGCAGAGGACGAAGACTCCATGTGATTTCAGGATGCGCTGTGATAAAAGAGAGCAACCGTCTCGACCGCATAGCGGCAATAGTCCCCTCTTGGAACACGTTGGGTTCCTGCGTCTGATTTTCCTCCCACAACTGACCAACCACAAATAGCCGTGCACGGCTCTGAGGCACAAAATGCACGGCATCTATGATGAACGGGTCTACAGCGTAGCCTAGCTTATTGAGCGCCGTGAGCGCTTGCCTAAAGTCCTCGCCTTGCCGCGACGTGAGGAAGCCAGGCACATTCTCGATCAAAACCAACGGCGGCTTCTGATCCCCCATATGTTCCAGGACGCGCACGAACCCCCAAAACGCTGAAGACTGCTTTCCCGCAAGACCCTTTCTTGCGCCTGCTAGTGACAGGTCATTGCATGGGAATGATGCGGTAGCGAGTGTTACCGACGGCAGAGTCTTTGGATCAATTTCATGGACGTCGCCCATGTGTAGACAGTCAGCATTGCCTGCAAAATGCGCAGTATACATCTCCACCTTGTCAGGTTCAATATCATTTGCGTACTTGACCGACCATCCTTGACGTTCCAGACCCAAACGTACTAGACCGATGCCCGCAAAGAACTCAGCGACAGTGCGCTGCGGTAAAAGCGCCAAGCTCGACGGCTCAACGCCATTACGTGAGAGATCCACGGTTGTCTGGACTGATTGCGCTAGGTCGTTCTTGATGTCGCTCTCCCATAGTCGCAGAACGATCCACCCCTCATCCAAGAGAGCAGCTGTGTTCTTGGCATCCCGCTCCATGTTGCGCTGGATCTTGCCCATCCAGTAGCCTTTCGAGGGAGTGGCGCTAAATTGCTCGTGCAGTGCCTTGAGTTTCCGTTTCGGCCATTGTCCACCATGCCAGAAGTCACCGTCAATGAAAATTGCGATCCGCTTCTTGAGCAACGCCAAGTCCGGTTTGCCGGGAAGGTCTTGGACGTGGATACGGTACCGTATCCCTTGCTCCCAGAGTGCTCGTCTGATGGTCATTTCGGGTGCCGTGTCGCGCGACTTCACCCTTCGCATAATCGCTGAGGTGTCTCGCATAACACTCCCCTCAATTGAACCACATATCACGGCAACCGCAAATGTAGGCACAGCCACTTGCAGCCTCTTAGAAGCTCACGCGCTGTCCGTTCAATCGCCCTCAGTTGCCAAGGCGCACGATGACATTCTCGGTGTCCGTCGCTGCCATAGCGCCATCCGGCAGATGGCTTAATTCTAGCGTAGAACGCTTATCTACAATAGCCAAGCAGTCCTAACCCTAACCTGAGCCGCCGGACATGGAGGGGAGTTTCACTCAGCGGACAATTGAGGTGTTACCTTTCAATACGCTGGCGGGGCATACACATTCAGTGTGCGCAGGGGTTCGTCGCCGGTGCAGCGGAGTTCGTGGGGGTCGCCGGCTTCTATGATGAGCACGTCGCCTGGGGCAAGGGGCGCGGTTTGGTCGCGGACTGTCGCCTCGCCGTTTCCTGAAACGATGTAAACCACTTGGTCGGACTGCGGGTGGTCGCTGGCGTGCAGGCCGCCGGTCTTCTCACCGGGCCCCAGCACGAGTATGCCGACCTGACTCTGCGCTGTGCCGGCAACAATGCGAAAGAGCGAATCTTCCGCAAGAATCGGCGCGACGTTAACCGGTCTCATGCTCTGCCTCCAAAAGTGTGACACTCTCTCGAAAGATCTTTGCGAAACTCTGACGAACACGCGGATTCTGGCTGGAACAGTGAAGATTTCCCCTCACCCCGGCACTCTCCCCAAGGAGAGGGAGTTAGTCATTTGCTTCTGACGAGGGTTTTTCGATGGACTCCCAGGGTCATTTGATGGTCTCCCAAAGAGAGGGAGTCTTGTCGCTCGTCGGCCTGGAATGTGTAGAGCATGCCCCGCCCGTGGTACGGGCCTCCTAGGGAGTTGGTTGCCGTTTTGCGCTGTAAGTAAAGCGCGTGTCAGATGCATTTAGGGATCTACGTCGAAGCTTCTTCCTTCTCGCGTTTGTGCGCTTCAACCACCTGTTCCTGCGTGCTGGCAGGTACCTGCTCGTAGCCTATGAACTCAGAAAAAAAGGTAGCGCGTCCCTGGGTGAGCGAGCGCAGGTCGGTTGCGTAACGCAGCACTTCTGCCTGGGGCACTTCCGCCTGGACCTCCATCGTACCGGGAGACACCATGTCCATGCTGTGTACCTTGGCGCGGCGGCTGGTGAGGTCGCCGATAACGTCGCCCATGCGGTCTTCCGGCACGCGTACCCGCACCTGCAAGACCGGCTCCAACAGGACCGGTCTCGCCCTGTCCATGGCCTCTTTGAGCGCCATGGAGCCGGCAATCTGAAAAGCTAGGTCGGAGGAATCGACCGTATGTTCCTTGCCGTCTACCAGCCTCACGCGCAGGTCTACCACTTCGCCACTGGCGAGCGTGCCCTCTTTCATCGATTCGCGGACACCCTTGTGCACCGCTTCGCGGAACGGGGCCGAGATCGAACCGCCGAAGATCTTGTCCACGAACTCGAAGCCCTCCCCTCTTGCCGTGGGCTCGATCTCAATGTTGCAGACCGCGTATTGTCCGTGGCCGCCGGTCTGGCGCACAAAGCGGCCCTCCGCCGCTGCGGCTGTGGTGATCGTTTCCTTATACGGCACTTTTACGGGGATCGTCTTTACGTCGGCGCCAAATTTACGTTTCATACGCTCCAGGGCAACGTGGATGTGGGTTTCCCCGATGCCGGAGAGGAGCGTTTGTCCCGTGATCGGCTGCCGCTCGACGTGCAGGCTGGGGTCTTCCTCTGTGACGCGGGCCAGCGCACTGCTGAGTTTTTCCAGGTCTTCTTTCGACGTTGGCTCGATGGCGGCGGTGAAGAGCCACTGTGGAAACGTGACGGCCGGCAACGCTAGCGGTTGCTTGCGCTCGCCCAGCGTGTGGCTGGTGAGTGTCTGAGTCAGCTTTGCTACCGCGCCCATATCACCGGCAGCGATGTACTCCGCCGGTGCCTGTTCGCGACCGCGTACAAAAAGCAACTGTCCGATACGCTCCTCGGATTCAGCATTGACGTTCCACACCCGGGAGTCCGAGCGCAGCGTGCCGGAGTTGACTCGAATAAAGGAGAGTTTGCCAACGTAAGGATCACCCAGGGTCTTGTAGACAAACGCCGCAAGCGGGCCATCCGAATCAGCGGAAAGCTCCTGCTCTTCACCCGCATGGGTTGCGGTAGCGGCAGCAGTCTCCGCCGGTGACGGGAGATAGCGGATGATGGCGTCGATGAGCGCTTGCACACCGACGTTTCGGGTTGCGGCGCCGCATAGCACCGGTGTCAGTTGGCCGGTGAGCACACCTTCGTGGAGCGCGGCCTGAAGTTCCTCGGCGGTGATATCCTCGCCTTCCAGATACTTCTCCGTCAGTGCGTCGTCGAGTTCCACTACATTCTCGATGAGCATCTGCCGGTACACCTCGACAGTATCTTCAAGATCGTCGGGAACGGCGGACTCGGTTATTTCGTTTTCGGCGTAGAGATAGGCAGTGTTCGCCAAGAGGTCCACCACGCCCTTGAAGTCGTCTTCGGAACCGATGGGAACGTGGAGTGGCGCCACACTGCTGCCAAAGAACTCCTGAAGGCTCTCGAGGGTGGCAAAGTAGTCGGCATTCTCGCGATCCATACGATTGACAAATATCAACTTAGGAAGCTCATTTGCCGTAATCCGTTCCCATGACTCCTCAGTGCCTACCTGCACACCGCTTGACACATCCACCACCAGCACTGCGCCATCCGATACGTGGAGCGCGCTGGCTACCTCTCCGGTAAAGTCCGCGTAGCCTGGCGTGTCAAGCAGATTGATTTTGGCATCGCCCGATTCCACGGGAACGAGTGAAAGATTGAGAGAGATTTGGCGCTTGACCTCGTCCGGATCGTAGTCAGACACCGTGCTGCCGTTGTCCACGGAACCAAGACGATTGACTGCACCGGTAGTAAACAGCATCGCTTCCGCAAGAGAGGTCTTGCCCGCGCCTACATGTGAGAAGAGCCCAACATTACGAATCGAACTCGTCGCATACGCCTTCATACGGTTGTACCCTTCATGGAGAAAGAGGTATAGTGCACTTAAGACTGGCATTATATACCAGAGCGTGGCTGCGCATCAAAACTGCTCTGGCACGAGCGTCATGGCCCTTCAACAATTGGGCGCTATGCGGTTCCCTCTTTGACTTGAATGCCCTGATTTTCCGGAGATACGTCTCTAGCTGTTCGTGTGGAGACGTGCTACTTTTCAAGTGAGTAGTTTCCCTGCGATGTAGGGAATCCTGTGCCGGCGCCCGATCTCGTAAGCAGCAGCAGGATGAAATGCACGAATGTTCTGCCGTCGCACATCACCGGCAGGAGGAAAGCGAGGTTCAAGAGCAACCATGAAGATGTTTCGGGTCGTAGTGCTCGCGCTGGGAGTGATCCATGCTCTCTTGGCCGGATTGACAGCCCTTACGGGCGGTTTCGCGGATGGAGGAGACCTCTGGTCGCGGCTCACGCTTATGCTTATCCATCCGGTTACGGCGGCTGTGCTCCTCTATATGGTTGTGCTGAACACGCCTCCCCGTCGGCTGCTCATGGTTGGGTCGGCAGTTATTCTGGTCAACGTGATCGCCGATGCATCACTCGCGCTTTCAATCCTGGCGGGGGATATGCGCGGCGACTGGTGGCTGGCACTGGTTTTTTCGGCGGTCCCGCTTATTGCACTAATCTACGCGGTGACGTTGCTCACCCGCCGCGCCGAGTAGTTTCATCTTCTGAGTTACGGCAAACTGGCTGGCATCAAGCATCCATTAATCGATGAATGGGTTCCCTCGTCCGGGAAAAGAAATGGAGCCATGACACAGATTTCGAGATTAGAACATCCCGATGCTGAGCTCTTTGCGGGAGTGTATACCTTGCGGGAAACTGCGGTGCTGCTGCGGGCAACCACACCTCCTCCGGCAATTGACCTTTTGCAGTGGAAACAGCGGCCCGACAAGTTCATTGCAGCAACCACCTACCACGTGTCGCAATGGATTCGTCGTGGGATGGAGTGGAAGGAACCGGTGAGAGTCTCCAGCACGGAACGGGTGATTACGTTCGCTGATCTCGTACGAATGCGCATGATTGCCTTGCTAAGATCACGCGGAATCTCCTACAAGGACATCGTGACAGCCGAGACATATATTCGGGAGCTTCGCGGAATCCCACAACCGTTCGTTACTGAGCAGATGTGGACTGCAGGTTCGGACGTGTTCGTGCAATTTTCCAAGGAGCTTATTGCGGCAACAAAACACGGCCAGCTTGCGATTGAGGAGTTCATGTCTGAATTCCTAACCCCTGCGAACCATGGTCTCATGTTTACGTCAGGGGGAACGCCCGCACTATGGCAGCCATCGCCAACTGTGCTCATCGATCCTGAAATCCAATTCGGAGCGCCGTGCATTGGGGGCACTCGCATTGAGACTCGTTCTCTTTGGTCCCTCTATCAAGCTGGCGACAACGAGGCGACCCTCGCAGAGATGTTCGATTTGCATGAGGATCAAGTTAGGGACGCATTAGAGTGGGAACAGCTACTGTCCAATGCCGCCTGAGACTATCCGGTTCTTTCTCGATGAGAGCCTACCGCCACGGGTAGCACGCGAGCTTGCAGGAATTGGACACTCGATTACGCATCCGGAGGTGCACGGTAAGCGCGGCGCAAAGGACCCCGACCTCATTTCGTGGCTTGCGCAAAACCAATTTGCCTGGATAACTAAAGATCACGCTGCGAAGAGAGTGCACGGTGATCAACTCAAGAGAGAGGGAGTGTCTGTCGTATGGGTTCGGGGCCTCGGTGGGACTAAGAACACGGTAAACGCGCAGCAAGTTCACCTGATGTTGACCGTAGGGCTGCCAAGAATTATGAAAAAAATGAAGGATGCAACTGGCCCGATGTACTTTGTGTTATCTCTTACAAAGAGAGGTCCGAAACTCGTCGCGCTGAGTGATGACGATGTCGGATCCGGCGAAGCGTCACGTGCCCGCATGGGGCGTTAACTTTGCTGGATCGCAGGCAGTCACACCTTCCTTATTTCATCAGAAGAGTGTTGTATTTCGTCGCGGGGCGGCGATGTCCAGGTCATCGTGATGGGAGACCGCTAGAGTGGCGATAGACACTGAGAATTCTATTCGCCAAAACGCATTGAAAACACCTCAACGTCGGCGCTTGTCATGGCTAGTGCTTTGACTCCATAACTAAAAGGCATGCCTGATGTCAATCCAACTCGTCGGATCGTTTCACACGCGGAATGCGGCGCTCCAAGCGGTAGAGGAGTTGGCGGTGCTTGGCTTCGACGTGGAGATGGTGCCGGTCGAGCACGAAGGTTCACGAGCCGCTCTGTTCCGCGTCTTCTTACGCGGAGCGCAAGGGAGCGTCATCGGCGGGGCGCTGGGTCTGGCGACGGTATTCTTCGTGCCGAGCGAATTCCTGCTGCCGGTCATGGTCATTTGTGGCGCGGCAGGTGCGCTTTTCAATACTCGCTTGACCCGTCAAAAGGCGCCCCCGATACCAGTGGAAGATTCGAGCGTGCAAGTGCTTGTGGTCGTACAGGGCGCTGACCTGGACACGGCGAGAATGATCCTCAGAAAAGAGGGGGGTACCGCGATTCAGCATGCCGATCCCGAAACCGACGCAACCGATCGTGCTTGACCGGTCTCTAGCGCCTTGCAGTGCGCCGTGCGGCGCAGTGTGTGGCTAGAGTTCCTCGTCCTCTTCTCGCTCCGGCTGCACCTGCTCGAAGATAGCCGCGAGCTCCGCCGGTGTCGCAGCCTTGGCCAATCCCCTCTCGCCTTCATAGACCCGTGCCGCAGGTGTCGACTCTCTCACCGCAATCCCGCGGGCCGCGAGCAGGTCCGCGTCATGCCCCGGGTCAAGCCACTGGATGATCTGTGCCGGTGTATGGATGCGCAGGGCTTGGTGGAACAGCGCTTGGGCCGCAGGTGAATCGTGGGAGCCGATCACGACGATATGCGTGGGTGCGCGCAGCAGCCGGTCAACCGCCTGTCCGTAAAGCGCGCCGAAATGCGCAAAGTGCCGAAACGTCATTGCATAGTTCGCCAGGGCGTCCTGCGCCACCGTGCGATAGTGCTCGTTATCGGTGAGGCGCCACACCCGAACCAGGAGTTCAGCCGCCGCAGCCGTATCCGCCATCACCTCCTGGCGATGGGCCAGTAGCCCCAGCGTCGCCTGGGACCGGTCGCTGCCAGATTTCTTCACGCGGTCAGGCGCGCTATCCCAGAAGCCGCCGGTCTTGGGATCGTGATGAACCCGCAGGATGTGCTCGGCAACGGCCTGGGCGCGGTCGAGATACTTTCGTTCGCCGGTGGTTTCATAAGCGTGCACGAAGGCGCGGGCAGCGGCGGTTTGGTCGGGCAGCCAGCCCCAACCGTAGGCTGTCCCGTTCCAATTACGGGCCATACCCTGCGCGGGATTCCACATGCTCCGCCACAGGTGGTCCAAGACCGTAGTCGCGTGGTCGCGATGCGCGGCGTTCTCCGTCATGCGGTAGGCATCCAGGAAGGCTTGCGCTGCGAGTGCGTTCTCCTTGGCGTGGATTACGGGGTCAACGCATGTTTCATCGATGGTGTGCCGCTGGGCTGCAGGCAGGCGGTAGTACTCCTCCGGAGCAAAGAATCCCCCGTAGAATGCGCCCGTGGCGGGATCACGCAGCTTATCGAGCATGAATTGCAGCACGCGCACAGCAGATTGGGTAAAGTCGTCCTCACGAAATACATGCGCGGCCTCCACGTAGAGCGAGACCAGGGCCGCATTCTCTTCTAGCGTGCACTCACGTTCCGGGTTCTCCCATTGGGCGTCGTTGGCGAAGCGGAAGAACACGCCGTCCTCGCGGTCGAAGAGGTTGCTAAGGGCCATAATATCGAGAGAGTGCTTGACCAAGGCGGCTAAGTCATAGTCGAGCGTGTATTGGCACCACTCCAGCGCAAAGCCCAGCGCCTCGGTATGCGTGAATTTGGGCGCGTCTCCCAAGCCGCCGTTCACGCGATCGAACGCAGCCGTAATGAAGGCAACCGACTCGGCGGGGATTGCGGGTGTCAGCACGCCGTCCGCGGCTTTCTCCGCGGCCTCCGCTTCCTGCCGCTTCTCTTCCAACGCGCCGAGCTTCTCGCGGATGATATCGCGATTCTTGCGATACTCTTCAGCGAGTTCCACCAGAAAGTCGCGCATCTCCTGCACGGGGATATAGGTCGCGCCCGCCATGAGTTCGCCTTCCGGCGTCAGAAAAGCCGTGGTGGGCCAGCCGCCGCGATTGTAGCGCCGGTCGATATCGGGCCGCTCGGCGGCGTCCACCCGGACCGGCACGAAGTCGCTCTTGACGAGATATTGCACCGTATCGTCGGAATAGGCGCGCTCATCCATCAGATGCGACCACTGGCTCCACGCCGTAGTGATGCAGAGCAGGATGGGCCTGTTCCGCGCTTGCGCCTCGGCAAAGGCTTCACTCGACCACGCGCGCCAAGGAATGCGCCGGGCGCTGTTGGGGCGCGGCGAGAAGCGAAAGAGTGCTGACTTGAAATCCGGTTCCATGGCGTGTCCGATTACGGAATGTATGAGGCGGTGACTTCATTATACCGAGAGATGGGCGCGCCGTTCGCATTCCACGTGCCGCATGGTGGATGCCCGCCCGCCGCAGGTACATCCAAACAGGATTGTCGCGCGGCGAAATGCTTTCCCGTGGGGGAAGCGGGGATAGTCCAGCTCTCTCGCACAAAAGCATCACGCAGTAGTGAGAATCGTCTTCAGGCGGCGAACAAACTGTTGGCGGGTAGACCCTTACCAAAGCTTAGCTCAGCGCATGACCGCCAGACGACCGCCAATAGTTAAACGGCGAACTTCTGCCTGAGGCAGGATGGTGGTAGGTGGGATAGAAAGAACGGGCGGGTGGGGCGTGTTCAGGCCGCGTGCTATTTTTAGCGACGCGAGGTGGATGTTCCTGCCAACAGAAGATAAAGGATAGAGGGGTGCAGTTTACCGCACCCCTCTATCACTACTTTCCGCTCATGCGTGCACCACCGTCCACGTATCGGACGTGCGGCGCTGGCGATCAGTTCTCGACAATCGCCTGCAGGACCGGCTTCAGTTCCTTCAACACCGTCGCCACGTCGTCCTTGCCGGTGTAGACGCGCTCATTGAACTGGTCGCGCATCACCGGATAGACAGCCGACCAATTGAGGCGGAAAAGCCGGGTTTGCGGCACCGCCGCCTCCAAGCTGTTCGTGGCTGCCGCCAGGTTTACATCCGGCAGATCCTTGAACTCTTCCTCTAACCACGATAAGTGCAAGCTGGTCTGGGAAGGAATCTTGCCAAAGAAGATAGCATAGCGCCCGTCTTCGAGCAAGTACTTGATGACTTCCCACGACGCGTCCGGGTTCTTTGAACCATTGATGATACCGAAGCTGTGCCAGTTCACATCAGGCACGGAGCGCTTCCCGATTGGCGAGGGAGCGAGCACCAACGGCACCTTCTGCTCGACGCGCGTAAACTCTGTGATGGCGTAGGGCGGCATCCGTTCCACACCGGTAAGGCCGTTATTGAAGACTTCGTAGCGGTTCATGCCGTGCACTTCGTCGAGTTCGCCAGGCTTGGGAACAGTGCGATACTTCACTACCATGTCGAAGTAGTTGGTCATCCCTTCGATCATGTCCGGGTTGTCGGACGTGATCGTTTTCAAGTCCTCGCTCACCCAGTCGGTATCCCAGAGCAGCGTATGACTCCACCAACCGCCCTGATCAGCTATGCCGAACCGCTCGACAGTGTCGCCCTGGCGCTTGGTGAGTCGCAACCCCGTGTCGATCCAATCGTCCCAGTCCCACGTTTGGGCCAGGTCGGCGCTCGGTATGCCGATGCCGGCCTCATCGAAGATCTGGCGGTTGAGCGCCATGACGAATGTATTGCCGCCGTGCCCCCAGGGAATGGTCCAAAGCTTGCCATCATAGCGGGTATAGAAATCGAAGAGCTTCGGCGCGAAGACTGTGAGATCGTACTGATCACGCGCCACGTAGGTGTCAATGGGAATCAGCCAGTCGTTCTCCGCCATCGTCTCCGCAATGGCCGCATACTCCCACACGTCCAGCGGCACGCCGGCCGCGAGCTGAACCTGCAGCTTTTCGCGCATGCCGGCCGAGCCTCCCGGTTGCGGCGAAAGCTCGAGATTAATGTTCGGATTTTCGGCTTCGAACGGCGCTACGATCCCCTCTTCCCATTGGGCGATCGAGTCTCCCGAAACACTCAAGTAGGCAACGACCGTGGTGATTTCACCGGATGAAGCCGGCTGCTCCGCCGCAGCCCCCGGCGCGGCTTCCTCCTGCCCGGGTGTAACGGTCCCGGCAGCCCCGCAGGCGGCCACGAGAATGGCGCTGCCAAGCAGCCCGGCGCCAGCCAAAGCGGCCCGACGCGAAACGTGAACATCGGAGAGAGGATGTTCCATAGTAGGGTACTCCCTTTGTTGGAACGACTCTAGACACGATGCAGTGCTCGATGGGAGTAGTATAATTTTAGAATGTGGCTGTTGTCAATAAGGAAAAAGTGCTACGAGGTGAGATTCTGATGCGCGCGATTGATCTCGATCACCACATGCGGCAGGTCGGTACGTGGGTGGATTGGTCCCACACCGTGGATACATTCAAGTCGGGAGAGACCAGCACCGACGTGCACGGTATTGCCGTCGCTTGGCAGAGTCAATGGTCCACCCTCAAAGCCGCCCACGCGGCGGGCTGCAACCTCTTTGTTACCCACGAGCCGACGTATTACGTCCACCGCGACGATGATCCCGGTCCATACGCCGACGCGCACACGGCAGCGAAACGCGCTTGGCTGGCGGAGACCGGCATGGTCGTCTACCGCTGCCACGACGTTTGGGACGTGATGCCGGAGCACGGCATTCGCGATAGCTGGGCACGCGGTCTTGGACTTAGCGGCCCACTGCTTGCCGCGGATGATCGCGGCTGGTACGGGCTCTTTGATGTATTGCCCCAAACGGTCCATGCACTGGCGCAAGACTTCGCCGCGCGGCTCAGCGCCATCGGACAGGACCAGGTGCAGGTGGTTGGCGACCTTACGGGCACGGTAGAACATCTCGCTATCGGTACGGGCGCCGCCTGCCGGGTGCCCCAGATGGCGCAACTGCGAGCACCGGACGGATCGGGTCCCGATGCGCTGCTCGTGACCGATGACGGCATGCGCTTCTGGGCGGACGGGAGCTGGGCGCTTGACCGCGATCTGCCGCTGCTCGTCGTGAACCACGCCACTGCCGAGGAGTGGGGTATGCAGTCGCTCGCAACGTACCTCAAAGTGCACTTCCCGGGCATACCCGTGCACCACTTTCCACAGGGCTGCCAGTATCAGAGCGTCCGCGCTGCAAATATTTGACTGCTTTGGGGGCAGGCGGGGTGCGGAGGTTGTCCTGCACGGCACTCCAAATTGCCACGTGAAAAGGTGAGAAGAGCGGCGTTGATTCTGTAGGCTTGAGCGGGGGATCGCGGCGGCTCGCTGCGCGTTCGCCGTTGCCTTGACACCGCAACCAGACCCTTACCATACTGAGAATGTCGCTGCGGTTTGTGATGTGGCAGGCGGCGGACTATTCACGCGGCAGGTTGTCAAACGTAAGGAAAGCAAGAGCATGGTCAATACAATGGATGCTGTGGTCTGTTACGGGCCCCATGATTATCGCGTAGAACAGGTCCCCATGCCGGTCATGACGGATGCCTCCATGATTCTGCGCACGGCCGCCTGTGGCATCTGCGCCAGCGACATCAAGTGCTATGACGGCGCCGGGCACTTTTGGGGGAGCGATACCCGCCGGCCGTACGTGATCACGCCGGTGGTTCCCGGGCATGAATTCAGCGGGTACGTAGAGGCCATCGATCCGGCTGTGGCGGAACAGCAGGGCATCCAAGAGGGCGACCTGGTAGTGGTGGAGCAAATCGTCCCCTGTTGGCGCTGCCGCTTCTGCACGCGCGGCAAGTACTGGATGTGCCAAGTTAATTATATTTTCGGTTTCAAAGGTGGAATCTGTGATGGCGGCATGGCAACGCACGTGCGCGTGCCGCGCAACGCCATCGTCCACAAGGTGCCCGCAAGTCTCAGCGCAGAACAGGCCGCGTACGTGGAGCCACTGGGCTGCGCGCTCCACGCGGTGGAACGCGGCGAGATCAGCGTAGGCGATACGGTAGTGGTTGCCGGACTTGGCAGCATCGGCCTCTGCATGCTGCAGGCGGCGCGGCTCTATTCACCGGCCAAACTCATTGGCGTGGACCTTCACCCCAAACGCCGGGCGCTCGCAACCGAAT
The DNA here is from genome assembly GCA_965216245.1 of Chloroflexota bacterium. GTDB lineage: Bacteria > Chloroflexota > UBA11872 > VXOZ01 > VXOZ01 > VXOZ01. The sequence continues at coordinate 1,225,730 of OZ244145.1, read as the reverse complement.
TCGGTGCGGACTTCGTGTTGGATCCCACCGGCCCTGACGCGTTGGAGGCTGTCCTCGACCTCACCGACGGCTACGGCTGCGACGTGTATATCGAAGCTACCGGCCATCCGTCCGGCGTGACGCAAGGGCTGGACATGGTCCGCAAGCTCGGCACGTTCGTCGAGTTCAGCGTGTTTGGAGAGGATGTAAAAGCCGATTGGACCATCATCGGCGACCGCAAAGAGCTGAACATCCACGGCGCGCATCTCAGTCCCTACACGTATCCGCTTGCAATGGACCTGCTCTTGCAAGAGAAGGTCACTGTGGACCCACTGATCAGCCACACGTTCCCGATCAGTGCCTTCCCGGACGCTATCGAAGCGGCCCACAAGGGGGCTGAGGGCATGAAGGTGATGCTGGTACCGTGAGGGCTTCAACCGCCATAGGGATGATGAATACGTAGCGCGGGGGCTTGTCCCCCGCTCTTGGAAGTGGAGTTTGTGTGAAGGGAGCGATGGACGCTTCCTAACGGGGACAGGACTTCCGTTCAAATAAAAAGAGGAGCATGTGTCCGATGAAGATTGCTTGCCAGGAGAACAAGGTACCGGGCGAGACGTTTCAGGAGAAGGTCGACAACCTGGAACGGTTCGGCTTTGCGGGTGTGGAGTTGATGCACGGCCATTTGGCGGAGCGCCTATCGGAGGTCAAGCAGGCGCTCAGTAATAGCAGCGTACAGGCCAGCACGATCTGCACCGGCAACGAGCACGATCTGCTGGGTGTGACCAAAGATGACCGCGCCGCGCGCATGGAGCGTTTTAGAGGATTGCTGGCTCTGGCCGGCGAACTGGGGCTGGTGGGCGTGATTGCCGTACCGGTGCGGGGCCGCACTCCCATTTTCCCTGACCTTTCGCCCTATCAGAGCGGCGCGGACCTTGAACGCAATCTCTACGTCGAGTTGCTGCGCGAGGCTGGTGAGAGTGCCGCGCGCGAGGGTACGAACATCCTCGTGGAACCGCTCAACCGCTATGAAACCCACCTGGCCAATACACTTGCAGACGGCGCTGCCATCTGCGCGGCGGTAGACCATCCCAACGTCAATATCATGGCCGACTTCTTCCACATGAGCATCGAAGAGGCGGATATCGCGGCCAGCATTCGCGGGGCGGCGAACTACGTCAAGCACGTCCATCTCGCCGATAGCAACCGCACCCAGCCCGGCACCGGCCACACGGAGTTCCGCTCCGGCTTTGCCGCCCTGCAGGAAATCGGCTTCGAAGGCTTCATGGCGCTGGAGTGCGGCATTACCGGCGATCCGGAAGAGTCGTTGCCCGCCACGGCGGCTTACTTGAAGAGCTGCATGGCGTAGCCCGCCAGATTGTGAACTTTCGCTCTTCAAAAAGAAACGTGCATAACCTTGATCGCGAGCGAGAAAATCTCTAGCAGTACGGCAGATGTTCCCTTTCCTGGGGGAGAGAGAGTAATCCTTGAGGGCACTGAATTAGTCGCACTGCCTGGACATACGGGCTGTTTCCCGTCAAGTTCTGTCTAACGCAAGGAGGACTATTGATGAGAGTAGGATTTGGTCAATTCCGCGATCCGTTACCGGAATATCTACAATTCGCAGCGCAATTTGGCGCGACGGACGTGCTACTCAACACGGCGAACTTGCCAGGAGACAACGGGCGCTGGGAACTCGACGACCTCGTGAAGCTCCGCACAGACATCGAGCAGTACGGGCTGAAGCTCGCTGCGCTAGAAAACGTGCCGGTCTCCTTCTACGACCACGTGATGCTGGGCGGTCCGCGCCGCGACGAGCAGATCGAGAACATGGTCTACACCATCCGCAACATGGCACGGGCGGGCATACCCATCTTTGGCTATCACTGGATGCCTTCCCACGTCTGGCGCACCACACCCGCGGAGATTCGTTGCGGAGCCGTTGCGACGGCATTCGACTACGCTGAGGCCGAGCAGAAGCCGATCTCCCACGGGCGCGAGTATAGCGAAGAGGAAGTTTGGCAGAATCTCGAATACTGGATCAAGCTCATCACGCCTATCGCCGAAGAAGAAGGCATCCGCCTGGGCATCCACCCCTGCGACCCGCCGATGGAAAGGCTTGGCGGAATTCCCCTGCTCTTCCGCAACTTCGACTCCTATAAGCGCTTAATCGAGATTTACCCATCCGACTGCAATGCCGTCGAATTCTGCCAAGGCACGTTTGCCGAGATGCAGGGCGAAGACATCTACGAGATGATCCGCTACTTCGGCGAGCGCAAGAAGATTCTCTACGTGCACTTCCGCAATGTGTCAAGTCCTGTGCCGAAGTTCCAAGAAGAGTTCATCAATACCGGCTACGTGGACATGCACAAGACAATGCAGATCTACCATGAGGTGGGCTTCGACGGCTTCTTCATCGACGACCACGTGCCGCAGACCGACGGCGATTCCGCGTGGGGCCACCGCGGCCGCGCCTTCGCGAACGGATACATCCAAGCGCTGATCGACGTGGTGACGAAAGAGGGCAACTAGCGAACACTTCTTTCCAATGCTCCCGCAACACCGTTTCATTTTGCGCACGACGTAGTAATGGTCAGTGCGTGAGTGCCGCGGGTGCCTCGACCGTCATTCCGGCGAAAGCCGGAATCCAGTGGAGCTGGTTAGGAATAGTCTGGCGACATGGGCGTTGCACGGTATTGGTTGGATATATCTACAATCAAGGAGAACTCCCGCGCAGATTTCTCCCGTGTGGTAATCATCGGAAAGCGGTAGCCATGCGCCCAGATGTGATTCAAGGGGTGCATTAGAATAATACACCCCTTGGGGATTAGACTATCAGCAGCTGCCCGAAGTGGGTTACTGATGCCGCCGATGGGTTCATATGTTTCCATTCTAGCATTGCGCCGCGTTCATAATCACTGGTTGTCTCATTGAGTGCATAAGGAGCAAGCATGGCTACTGAATCTACCGCCTCTGCGTTGCACAAGTCGTCCCTTGTCATCGATTCCCATAATGACGCCATTGTCGCCTACATCCGGCGCAACGGGGAGAGCATTGCCGGTCCCGAGGCGCCGGCCCGCACGGAGCCGGAGAGCGCCGTGGCGTTTCTGCGGGGTACGGCGGTACCCGAGGGGCACGAGATGCAGGTCAACCTGCCCAAGCTGCGTGCCGGCTGCATCGACGTGGTCTACTGCGCCGTGGACGTCACCCGCGCCTGGGGTAATCATCTGTTGTACGCAATGGATGCCTTTGGCTGGTTCCTGGCTGAGGTGGATGCCTACGCCGACCAGATTGCGGTGGCGACTACGGCAGACGAGATAGAAGCGATCGTGGCGAGCGGCAGGATCGCGGCTGTGCTCACTATTGAGAACTCCGAGGTGCTGGAGCGCAGTCTCTGGGTGCTGCCGGTGCTCCATCGTCTCGGCGTGCGCTCCATGACGCTCACGTGGAGTTACCGCGCCCATGCTGCCGACGGCGCGTTCGAGAACGTCACCGGCGGCGGCCTGACGCACTTTGGGCGCGATTTGGTGCGCTTGATGAACGAACACGGCATGATCGTGGATATTTCGCACATCAGCGACCGGGGCTTCTGGGACGTAATGGAGATCACGACCGCGCCGATTATCGGCTCCCACAACGCCTGCCGCGCTCTCTGCGAGCATCCGCGCAACCTCACCGACGACCAGATCCGCGCCGTGGCCGCCAACGGCGGCGTAATCGGTGTGACGTATGTGCCGGCGTTTGTGGATGCTGACGAGAGCAAGCGCACCGTGGCGCGGCTGCTCGACCATTTCGACCACATCGCTCAGGTAGGCGGCACAGACTGCATCGGCCTGGGATCGGACTTCGATGGTGGCGGCGACGTGGTGAAAGACGCCACTGTGGTGCCGCAGATTACTGAGGGCTTGCTCCAACGCGGCTGGAAAGAGGACGACCTGCGCAAGATGCTCGGCCTCAATCACTTGCGTGTCTTCCGCCAGGTTTGTGGGTAAGCACGTACAGTAACCGCAAGTGCTGTGCTAATCTGGAGATACGTGGGGCTGTGCCTCGCGCGGTCAGGAGACGCTAGGCAATGATGCCACGCTCAATGGTAGGGCGAGCGCCTGACCGGCGTGTATGCCGGATGACGCAGGTTGCAAACCTGCGCTACCGGAAGGATGGGGCTTACGGGGTTGGTGGCGTCCTATGAGCCGAGGTCCCTAGACTTGCAGGGGGTGTGTAGACGGGGTCCGTTCATCCTTCGACAGGGCTCAGGACGAACGGACGCCGATCAGCCTGGGACAGTCGGATGCATTCGGGCTCTAGAGGGCAGACCTCTACAGCACCAAAACGAGTGGCGCGGACGCGATAGCTTTCGGCAGGCGGCGAAGTGGTGAGATATCGATAGGCCCTTGGCAGGTGTGGACAGGAGGGAGAAGCACAATGGATTTGGGACGGTTCCTCGCAGGACTTGGTAGACAGGGAGACGACGACACGGCGATGCCGGAGAGCGAGCGCTCGGAGAGCGTGCGCCAGGAGGCCGCCGACGCGCTGGACGCCCGACCCACAGACCTAGCGCGCGTACCGCCGGGGCAATGGGTCACGCGCGGTTGGCCGGTGCTCACGTATGGCTCCACACCCCGCTTCGATGCCGCCAGATGGGATCTCCGCATTGTCGGCATGGTGGAGAACCCGCTCGCCTGGGACTACGAGACGTTCATGGGCCTGCCCACGAAGAAGGTGCTTTGCGACATTCATTGCGTCACCACGTGGAGCCTGCTCGACAACGTGTTCGAGGGCGTCCCGGCCCTGTACGTGGCGGAGCAGGCCAAAATCAAGCCAAATGCGACGCACGTGATCGTCCATGCCGAGCAGGGCTACACCGCCAACCTGCCGCTGGCGGACTTCTTGCGCGACGACGTGCTGCTGGCCTACAAGCACAATGGCGAAAACCTTGCGCTCGACCACGGCTGGCCGCTGCGCTTGATGGTTCCCCACCTCTACTTCTGGAAGAGTGCCAAGTGGCTGCGCGGCTTGGAGTTCGTCAACGCCGACAAGCCCGGCTTCTGGGAGCAACGCGGCTATCACATGCGCGGCGACCCCTGGACCGAAGAACGGTACGGGTAGCACTGGGGTTTGGTCATTTAGGCCATCAATATCGAGTTGTGGAGAATAATGGGCTTCTTACTCCGGTAGCGTAGGTTTGCAACCTGCGTCCGCTGCGGCCCAACGGCGGCACGTAGGACCGATCCCTGTTGTTAGTAAAAGAATAATGTAGGGGCACGACATGTCGTGCCCCTACGTCACAAGTTTAGGCGGGACACGGTCTGTATTTTCTGCGCAAGAAGGCTCTTGGATCACGTGGGTCGGAAGCAGATGTGTTTGCTTACACACTGTTCCAACTTGACCGAGAATTTTGGTCGTGCAGAGTCTTCGCCCGTATTCTTGCCGGCCCGATGGCGCGGACACTAGGAGCCATTTCATGAAGAATTCAAGCTGTACAACAGCACTTTTTACTGACCGTGACCTCGCTGCCGCCCTAGACGCAATCGGCGCGGTTGGCTTTCCCCAAGCCGAGATCAATGTAAGAGAGCCTCATGTGCGCGCGGCAGACGTGCAGGAGCAGCGTCGTCTCGAAAGGCTATTCGCTGCGCACGCCGTCCGCGCCAGGACGATGCACGCGCCATCGGGTCGCTCCATCCTAGCCGCCCTGGATGAGGAATGGGCTGAAGAGAGTGTTGGCGTCTTGAGCCAATTCGTGCGCATGGCCGGCCATCTTGGATTGACTGAGGTAGTCATTCATCCCATCCCAAGCCCAACCCTAGTGCCCGATACGGATGATCCGACGCTGCCCCAGCGGCTACGAGAGGCGATACAGCGTTCGCTGGATGCCCTGATGCCCGTTATTGAGGAGGCCGGCGTGCGCGTTACGCTGGAGAACCTACCCTATCCGCAGATGCCGCTCAACAACATGCGGGAACTACGCGAGGTAATAGACCCTTACCCCAGCACCGCGGTGGGTCTCATCATAGACTTGGGACACGTCGGCAGGGTCGAACGCGATCCGGCAGATGATATCCGCGCCGCCGGAGATCGATTGTGTGGCACACATATGCATGACCTCAACGTGCGGGAGGACCGCGCCGACCACCACTCTCCTACCCTGGGTTACTTTGATTGGACCGCAATTCGCGCGGCGTTCGCAGAGATCGGCTATCAGGGTCCCTGGACGATGGAAGTCACGAGGCCCAGCCACGGCGAGAGCCCGGACGAACTGGCCCGCGAGATTAGCGACTGGATGGCGGCCTGGCTTTAGGGATTGAGATTAAGAGCCGAAAATGCACCCACATCGGTACGTTGGTCGGCTCCTTGCTTGGTCATGATCCTAGCTCTCGGTTGGGGAAGTTCTCCCTCTTCACGTCGCAATCTGGCAGTTCCTACATCTTGTCCCAAATACACATTTCAGCCGTCTCTTGAGTCTCGACGGTCTTGTTTGGGTAGCGTAGGTTTGTAACCTGCGCCCGCGCTTCCCAGGGCGCCCGCACCGAGCATTCTGCCCCAATGTCAGTGCGTTAATGGCGTAGGGGCACGACATGTCGTGCCCCTTCTTCCTAGCAATGCTCACGAGCCGGCGGGCGAATACTTGGCGAAGTCTCTGCTTGTTACTCTCCTTGCCGCCAATTGTCTAGCATTTCCGCGCCTACGGTGCCTTCGAAGACGTGGCCTTTGTCGAATTGGTGCACGGTGAGATTGTCCGGTTGGCCGGATGCGGCGTAGGCTTTGCGGATGCGGGCGAGGCCGCGCTCGGCCCACTCGTGGGGGATGAGCTTATCCTGCAGACCCCACTCGATGACCATCGGGCGCGGCGCGATGAGCGAGAAAATCTCCGGTGTGTCGCCGTAGAGCAGTAGGCTGGGGATGAGTTGCGAGCCGCACTGTTTTAGATTCTGGAAGCGTTCCTGGTACATATTCAGGCAGCCGGAGGGCACGCAGACCTTGATGCGGGGGTCCATGGCGCTGATCACCATGGTCATGCGTCCGCCGTAGGAGAGGCCCGCGGCAGCGAGCATTTCAGAATCAACGTACGGTAGTGATTGCAGCACGTCCAAGGCCGCGTGCAGGTCGCAGAGTTGGTAGCCGACCACGGTGCGGCCCAGTAGAGTGGCGGCCATGTAGTTGCGGCAACAGTAGTCTGGCTTGGGATCGGGGTAGTGCGGCTGGCGCTCGCCAAACCCGCGCAGGTCGGGCGCGAGCACCACGTAGCCCTGCTCTGCAAAGCGGCGGCCGAAGTCGTATTGCGCGCGTTTCACATCCGCTGCGCGCTCCGGCGTATCATCAATGCCGACCACGCTGTCTTTGCCAAATTGCCCGTGCCCGTGCAGGCAGAGGATCGCCGCCGATTTCTGAGTCGCGGACACACCCTTGGGCACCAGGAGATAGGCCGGTACCCAGACCGCCTCCTCAGTCTGGTAGCGGATCTTGTGGCGGGTGTAGGTACCGCAGTCAAGTTCCTCTTCGTATTCGATCAAGAGCGCGGCACGCTCCGGCAGAATACCCAGCAGGCTCAGCACCTTGGCACGAAACCGTTCTTGCCAATCGCGTAGCTCCTCGACCGTGGAGCCGCCAAAAAGCATGGCGGGCTCCGCTTCATCGACGTGCTGCGAGAGGTCGTATTCAAAAGCAAGGGGGCGCATGACGTTTAAATCCTTCCTTTGCGGGAATGGTGGGGAACTCATGGGCATGTTCCTCTAAGTATAGGTTCTCGCTTGCGCGAGAATGACGGAAAACCTACGGATTCACTCCTCCAGCGCTAATTTCAAGCCCCGTATTTGATACGGGGCCTGAGTCTAGGGTGCAGTGAAGATGGATTCCGGCTTTCGCCGGAATGACGGAGCCGACCGTCTTCTACTATCCGGGGTATCAACTGGATTGACGAATTTGTCAACGGATTAGCCAACACTTACAGGAATGACGTTCCTCTTGGCGAGAATCCGGCCAGTATTGTCTCCGTCAGGCAAGGGGTGGTTTGACTTCCGCCGGTTCGGTGATGTTGGTGGGTGTCGGACGTGCGCCGAAGTCCCGCCAGCCCCAGTCTACGTGCAGTCGGGGCAGGTCGAATTCATAATACCAGCGGATGCTTACCGGCCAGCCGTCGGGTGCAAAGAAAGCATAGAACAGGGCGGAGCGGCCCGTTGCTTCCTCCAGCAGCTTCACCGGCGTCAGGTCATGAAACAGCGCCGGGTCTTCCTCGGTTTCCAGGTACTCCAGGAGCGCGGATTCGTACTGCTCGGCGGCGTTGGGACGCAATTGTGGCAGGTCAACCGGCTCGTGGGCGTTCCAAAGCGGCAGGTCTGGGTCTGGTGTATTGCTGCCGTGGGCGCAAGTGACCCAAACCGGCGTGCTCCAGGCAAATTCACCGTCGGTTTGGCGCAGGCGCACGTAGTAAGCCCCCTCGCGCAACGGCTGCGCGTCGGTAAAGTCCAGCGTGGTATCCAACGTGTCCGGCAACCAAGAAGCCAGGCAGCGGTCGCCTCTGATCAGGTCTACCCGCTCGACCGGCGCGCAGGCATGGGCGCGAATGTTAATTACAACAGGCCCTGACGACTCGATAATGCTGCCGCCTGCTTCCCCGTTTACGCTCACGTCCAGGATGATGCGCGCGCCGGTCGTAGCGAAGGTGCGGCGGTTTTGGATTGCTTGCCAAATGGACTGCCGCTCGCAAGCTGCCGCATAGACACCGGCCACCTGTCCGCTGCCAAATCCTGAATCGCGGATATTCAGCTCTTTGTTGAAGCGTCCCCGGAAGCAGTGGGCCGCCATCGGCGCACCGAGGGTCGGCAGGTGGACGTCGCTAGAGCCAATTACTGCCGGATGGTAACCGTGGCGGAGGGCCCGTTGCAGCACCCACTCGAAGGCGCCGTGGCCGCTGGTGACTTCCAGCAATGGCGCTTCCTTAGTGGGGTATGCCGTCCAGTTGGGCGGGCCGCCGCCGATATGGGCCTCTAAGAGCACGTCATCGCGCCCACTGTAGGCGGCCATTACGTCGTCCATAGGGGCTTTCATGGGGATGTGGGTGTCTTCGTGCGTGTAGAAGACGACGTTGCGGTCCCCGCCTGTGCCCGGATGCGCCTCGTATGCCAGAAACGGCACGTAGGTCCCCGGCTCGTCGTTGGCGTGAAAAGCATCCCTGTGCGCCTGCCAGACCTCGGGGCGGTCTTCGTCGTTTGGCGCGGACATAGGTCCGGGCGAGCAGAAGTCCAAGCGGCCCACCTGCCGCGCCTGGTCGTGCCGTCGCGCGGGATGCACCTTGAAATTTGGTTCGCTCATCAGCGCGAGCGTCGTGTCGCCCCAGCTATGGCAGTGCAACTCGCCCCAGAGCAGGCGCCGCTTTGGCGCGACCTGGCAAATCGTGGGATTGCTCAGCGCCTGCAAGCCGGTCTGCTCGTCGGTGGCTGTGAAGCGGTAGAGTCCGGGCGTACTGAGGCGCACATTCTCGATAATGTGGATGCCCTGTTCCCGCGGCGTGAACGAGACCGTTGGCGGGAGCGCGTCGCGTGCACCGTCGGGTGCGGTAAGCGTCACCGTTCCCCGGTACTGGGCGCACACGTTGCGATGCCGATCGAAGGCAATGAGGTGCAGGGCAAAGGGTTCATCCGGCGCAACCACCGAGGGGCCGAGCACGCGCAACATGTCGGCGTGCGGTTCAGAAGTAATCCGAATGCTCGCGGGGCTGCAGGCAAGTGTGCGATACGTCCCGCTGCCGTTGCGGTCTACGGCAAGTACGAAGCGCCCCAATGTCGTCGCATCGTAGACCTCGCTGCCGGCGCCGCCCTGACGCCGATCCCCCACCCGCAGCGTAAAGCGGTCACCCGGCGCGAGCATGCCGTCCGTCACGACCACCTGGGCAAAGCTCGGTCGGTGGGACTGGTTGAGCGAATTAACGACCAAGCGCAGTTGCGCCGCCGAATTTGTTTCCATCGTGACGTAGTCGCGCCCCGCCGGGTTATAGTCCTGCACGCGGTGCGCGAGCAAGAAGCCGTGGCGCTGGAAGAGGAAGCCGCCGCCGGGCCGGACGGTATCGCTGACGGTGACCGTGAGCTCCCAGGCGCCGACTCTACCCGCCGGCAGGGTGAGCGCCAAGCCACGGTCTACCAAGCCGTCAACACCGTGGAAAGCAATGTCGCACCGATCAGGCTCAGCGCCGGGCTGGGGGGCAATCTCGATCGTTACACGCTCGGGGGTTGAACCACTCACGTCTCACCTCCCTACGGTTGTGTAATGTCGCAGCGGTCTCTCGTGATTTGCGATAGCGTAAGCGGCTCCGCGCCTGCCTCTGCAGGTCTGCAACCCGCTCCACGTCCAGAATTGGCTGTCTTGGCGTTCCTTAGCTGTCTCGGAGGTTTTTATGAGTACGTTCGCAGCAAGCGACACATTCAATCGGACAGCGACTGCTGCGAGAACTGGCGACAACAGCACAGATTCGACGCGCGATAGTGACAAGGCGGGTGCGTCAGCGTAGTGACCACCCGCCCCCAGATATCCTTGACGCCAAGTGCAATCGGAGCCGACGAAGGGAGTCGAACCCATAACCTGCGGTTTACAAAACCGCTGCTCTGCCGTTGAGCTACGTCGGCGCGTACTTCCGTTTTGCAAACCGCGTACTTCGGTTTTACAAACCGCATACTTCGGCCTAGCACCGCGTCCTGGTTCGGTAAACCACGCAATCAGTTTGAAAACCGCCCCATCAGGCACACTTGAATTATAGGTTTGGCGCGGACAGAGGGTCAAGCATGCAGCGCCGGATTTGCCTGCATTGGAGGTCGCGTGGGACACTTGGTCGGTCTATACATTAGGCATGTTCTGAATGCCAAACATGCATTGGGTTGCACCGGTGCGGCGGGAAGTAACTCGCGTAGCAATGCGCTAACTCGTAGAGGGCTGCGGAGCAACACCGCACTCGGTGGGCGCAGGTTGCAAATGTTTGCCGAATTCGTTGGGCGCAGGCTGCAAACGTTTGCTGTATTTGTTGGGCGCAGGTTGCAAATGTTCGCCGAATTCGTTGGGCGCAGGCTGCAAACGTTCGCCGCACTCGTTGGGCACGGGTTGCAAACCTACGGCGCACTCGGTGGGCGCAGGTTGCAAACCTACGCTACCGATGATATAGAGGAGCATGCAGCGGCAAGTTCTTGCCCGGGCCGTTGACACAATTACATTGGCTGAGGGAGGAAGCGGTGGGTGAGGGATGAAGCGGCTACGGCGTGTGTTTCAGTCTGAAGGCGTATGATAGAGAGGGAGGTTTGAACCGTGTATGGCGTTGTAGGCTACCTGGATCGCGCCGGCGAAGGCTATGCGCCGATCGGCCGCATCGCGCTCAAGATGCTGCGTTCGCTTTCGCCGCACACGCCCGATTCTACCGGGGCCGCATTTTTCGTGCGGGAGACACGCGGCCAAGTGCTGGTCTCAGTGAAGATCGAGGGCGATGACGGACGCACGCTGAGTGGGCGTGTCGTGCGGCGCGTGGGTCGCAAAGCCAACGTCGTCAAATCGCGCATGTTGGGCAATTCGTTGCAACTCGTGCTCGATAGCGTAGAAGACGTGCATGGGATCGTGGACGTTGTCGAGAGCGTCGGAGAAGTCGAGTGTTTCAGCGTTGGTCGGCGTCTCAGCATCATCAAGGACGTCGGCTCAATCGACCATCTCGAAGAAGAGTACGCTCTCTCCACGATCCAAGGTACCCACATGATCGGCCAAGCCCGTCTTGCCACTGAGAGTCGGGTAGACGTGAGCCACTCGCAGCCCTTTTGGGCGCACCCTCGGCCTGACATGGCCGTGGCGCACACGGGACAGATCACCAACTATCATAAGCTCCGCCGCAAATATCAGGCACAGGGCCATCGTTTCTTTACGACGAACGACGCGGAGATTATCGGCTGTTTTCTCGCTATGGAGATGCAGCAAGGGGCTTCGCTGGAAGAGGCGATGCGCGCCTCTCTCGACGTGCTTGACGGCACCTATGCCTATGTCGTTGCCACCGAGAGGGAGCTTGGCGCAGCCAAAGACTTCATGGGCGCCCGCCCGCTTGTTATTGCCGAAACCGATGAATTCGTGGTAGTAAGCTCCGAAGCCGCCGCCGTCTGTGAAGGGCTGGATCAAGATTTGATCACCTGGGAGCCGGACGCTAAGGAAGTGCACGTTTGGGCCACGCGGACACCGAGCACTTTGGAATCTTCTTAACAGCTCGCCTTACCCTAAGTCGGCACTATGTTCTTCATTGAAGCTGTTGATCGTTCTACGCGAGAAGTCAACCGGCTCATTCGTCACGCGATTGAGCAGGGGCAGCACGATATCCACGTTTACGACCCGCGCGGCCGGCACAGTCTCGGCGTGGCGTTGTTTGAACCTGTGCACCTTATCTTTGCGGGAAGTGTGGGCTTTTACTGCGGCGCAATGGGCGACGGGCCTACGATCGAAATCCACGGCAGCGCCGGGTGGAGCACGGGCGAAGGCCTCCAGAGCGGGAGCATTGTCGTGCGCGGGCACGCGGGCAATGCCACGGGCGCCGCGATTCACGGGGGCAAGGTATGTGTGCAGGGAAATGCGGCCGCCCGGACCGGAATCGGGATGGTTGGTGGTATGGTGGTAGCAGGGGGGGATGTGGGATACATGAGTGGCTTCATGATGCATCACGGTGATCTTATCGTTTGCGGCAACGCCGGTGAACGGCTCGGTCACGGCATGAATGGCGGCCGCATATTTGTGGCAGGGCGAGTAAAGCAGCTTGGCGAGGGTGTGGTTGAAGCAGAACCGACGCCGGAAGAGCGTGCGTACGTCGCAGAGATTGTCGCCGCGGCCGGCCTTTCGCACATGCGTCCGTTTCGCAAGTTTTGCGCCGGCGGCACGGCGAGCATTTTATAAACCGAAAGTTAGAGTTTTTTATGGACTCGCCTGAGAGGACTGAAGGCACGCCATATTCCCCCCAGGTATATGCCGAAATACAGGAAAAGGCTGAAACCGGGCGCTTTCGATTGGGGCGCTCCGAACGGTCACGGGGCCTGCCAACGTTTGACGACCTCTCGCTAATACCATGCTCGTTGAGCCGAGTGCCGCTGGAAGCCTTCTACGAGCAATGCACTACCGAAACGACCCTAGGGACGCGGTTTGCCGCGCGACCGCTTGTGCTGAGCACCCCGATAACTATTGCCGGTATGGGCGCCAAATTGCTGCCGCCGGCGGTGCGGGCCGCACTGGCATACGGAGCCTCGCGCGCCGGCATCCTCTATACCACCGGCCATGGCGGCATGTTGGCCGCGGAACGGGAGTGTGCAAAGATGCTCTCCTATGAAGTGCTGCCAAACCGCATCGGCTTTAATCCGCGGCATCTTGTGCAGGCCGATGTCATTGAGCTCGTCAGTGTACGGGGCGTGAGTCCGAGCATCGGCATGCCCTATCGAAGCGGCAATGAATCACCGCAGGCAGCGCGCTTGGACCGTGAAACGGCCTACTCGCGGCTTTCTCATTCACCGACGCGGCATCCCGACTGGGTAGGGCCGGATGATCTGCCGAAGAAGGTGGAAGAATTGCGGGAAGCGACCGATTGGCAGGTGCCCATCATCGTTAAGATTAGTGCCGCGCACGTTTACGACGATGTCCAGCTTGCGGCGAAAGCGGGTGCGGACATTGTGACTGTAGAGGGGATGGAGGCTGGCGCTTCCACCGGCCCGGCAATCCTGAATGAGCACACCGGCGTGCCCGGTATCGCGGCAGTTTGCCAGGCGCGGCGCGCGCTAGAGGCACTGGGGCTGGAAGACGAGGTCAGCCTCATACTCTGCGGCGGTATCCGGAGCGGCGCCGACGTTGCGAAGGCGCTGGCGCTAGGCGTGGACGCCGTTTCGATTGGCACTGCCGCGCTTGTTGCTTTAGAACCGTGGGCGCAGCAAGTGAGCGCCGAAAGTGAGCGGGACGGCACGACAGATGGATGGGATGAACGTGAACGCGCTGATCCCGCGCTCGAATCAATAGCCAACCTGCCGGGATTCGAAGACGCAGCACAGCACCTGGCGAACTTTATCGCTACCTTGACGCAGGAAATCCAACTGCTCGCACGGGCGTGCGGCAAAGCTAACGTCCACGATCTTGAAGCTGAAGACTTGCGCGCCCTCAGCCTTGAGGCCTCGCTGATCACGAACGTACCGCTGGTGGGTATGGATACCGTGGTCGGGCGCTGACACAATCTGATCTTAAGAGTTAAGATTATGATTGTGGGCGCATACGAGATAGTATCTATTGTCTTAAAAGCTTTAGTTTGTATTTATTAAAGATATACTTTACACTGGATTCAAGACACGGCTGCACAGCACAGTGATTGCACATGTCACCTTATCTAGTGGACGGAAGTAACCCATGGCAGCTACAGCACTAGAGCCGCCTCCAATTCGCCAGGTATCCGCTGACCGCATTGTGCCGGTCGCAAACGGTGTGCCGCGGCGCAAGATCGATCGGCTCGTTCTGCGAAAATATCTGCGGCGGCTGGTCACGCTTGCGCTCTGGCCCTCCATTGACATAATTGTGACTCTGTTTTCTAACTTCCTGATCTTGCAGTTCAATGGGTTTGTTGCCACGGCAGCCACCATCCTGGTGATGATCGTCCTCAATGGCGCGCTCCTCTACCTGCTCTTGCTTGAGCTAGACTTCTCCGACTGGATACGCGCCAAGGCCGAACGTTTGCAGAGGATCCGCAACTTTGTCTATGCGTCGGAAAGACGGCGCGACCTCATGGTTCTTCTGGTATATACGTTCTCCGGCCCCACCATGGCAGGCTTACCGCTCATCTGGCTGATGGGGATCACGGGGAGGCGCGCGTATTCCTTAGTCGTAATCGGCACCACCCTGAACGGCATCTTCTGGGTGGGCGCTGTCTACAGCAGCATCTGGGCGGTTCTGCGGGCAATCTTTTCCTTTAGTTTGCCCTTCTGAGCAGCGGATTCGCGCCGCACTCATTCCTCGCTTAGCGTATTGGGTATCTGCGCCATTTATCCGGAACTTGGACTTTGCTATGCGTGCAATACCCGGCTTCATGGGTAGACAATTCTTCACCGCGCGGCGTAGCCGACTGCATCCATCGCGCGTGATCTCTTGCCTCGAACACAGTTAACTTACTTACAAGCATTGTGCAAACAGTCAATAGCAGTGTATACTCTTGGACAACGAGAGAGATTGTTGTAATTGCACACAGGAGTGGTACCCAAGGCGAGGCTTGTTGCGCGTAGAGGGCTGTTCGCAGCCACTGGTGTCATGAGTGGAGGGATCGTGCTCGCTGCCTGCGGTGCAGTACCCGCGACTGCGCCAACAACCGAGACGATGCTCCTGCCGTGCAGGAATCCGAGCCCGAATCCGCAAAACCAATATCTGTCAGATACTGGGTTTATAGCGGCTTTGCAACCTCTGACAGTCATGGCTACGGCATCGTCGAGGCACTCCGCGAGGCGAACCCGGACATCAATGTAAGAGTCCTGTCCATCCCAGTGGGCTTAGGTGCCAGTGCGTTATAATCTTGACAAGAATGCAATGCAGGGAAAGGGGGAAAACCGACAGGCTACCGACCGGTAGTGTCCTATCGATCCAACGCACAAGAAACATGAGTTACGCTGTGGCGAAAGGCAGTGAGTGTGCCCTGTGTCACACAAGATGCCGCCGAGAGCCACGAGAGGAGATTACGATGAACAGCAAAGCCAGTCGTAGAGCAGTGTTGCGGAGCGCAATGCTGGCCGGAGCCGCGAGCTTGCTTGCCGCCTGCGGCACCGCCATGGTACCCACGGAAACGATGGAAGAGAAACCCGCGGCAGAGCCGGCCCCCACGGAAGCGCCCGCTCCTGAGCCCTACGCGATTACGATCTTCACCGTTCCGTTCTGGACGCTCAGCGAGGGGCTTGGCGCTGAGGTTGTCGCGGAATTCGAAGAGCAAAACCCCGGGTTAACTGTAGACTCCACTATTCCCGAGGGCAACCGCGTCACGAAACTGATCGCTGCAATGGCGGCGAATAGCGGGCCCGACATCGGCCAGTCCGGCTCGTGGCAGGCGCAGACCCTGGCGGCCCTGGAAGTGGGCCAGCCGCTCGATCCCTTCATGGCCGCCTCGAGCATCGTGCGTAGAGAGGACATATGGCCGTCGCTCCAGCGCGACCTCACCTGGGAGGGCCAAATCCAAGGCATGCCGTTCGGCCCGGACGTGCGGCCGGTCTTCATGAACGATACGGTCTACCTGGAGAACGGCGTAGACGTCGAGAACCCGCCGGAGAGCTGGGAAGCGTTAGAAGACGCGATTCCTAAGCTTACGCGCATCAGCGGTGATACGACCGAGCAGGTAGCGTTTGCGCCTCTCTGGCAGATCAACAGCATCTGGATGGTGCCCATGTGGCAGTTGGGCGGCGAGACGCTGAGCGACGACGGGCGCACCGTGACCATCAACACGCCGGAGGCTCTGGAAGGCCTGCGCTGGCTTATGAAGATATACGAGATGCAGGGAGGCTGGCAGGCGCTGGAGGACTTCCGTAAGGATACCCGTCCGCACCTCCTCTTCTATGACGGCCACGTTGCCAACCTCTACTGGCCGAGCACGCTCCACGGCATCATGAAGAGAGACGTGCCGGACGTACAATACCACGCTGCCCATTGGCCCAAGCCGCCCGACGGCCGCCACATGACCTACGGCGGTTGCCATACCTGGATTCTGACGACCCAGAGCGGCCAACCGGAGAGTGCCTGGAAGTTTCTCGAACATTTCGGCAGTGGCAGCGTGAACGTGCGCTGGTCGCACAATTTTAATACGCTTCCGATTCGCGCCGACGTGGCCCGGTCGGAGGAATATCATGAGAACGACCCGTTTCGGACGCTCACGACTGAGATGATGGAGAATCGGCGTTTCGTTATTCCTGCGCCAGGCGCGCCTGAGATGCTTGGGGCTACGCTCAGGGTAGTTCCGACCGCGCTGGGCGGCGAGAAGACCATCGAGGAAACGTTGCGGGATACCGAGCAAGAGCTTCAGACCATCCTGGATACGTTCCTAAGCAATCTGGGCGGGTAGCGGCTAGATGCTGCGGGGATGTGAGTAATGCAGGGCGGCACCTGTAATGCGCGTGAATGCCCACACGCAGACTTGTGCGCGGGCGTTTGCCCTGATTTCTAGAGTGCACAGGCAATGTCGAAAGAGTGCGGCAAGTGGGCGAAAGGCTTGTCAAAAAACCTTCGCCTGCTTGCCGCGCTTGCTATGCTACTATCGTCTCAAGAAAGTGGCCCAAGGTGGATGAAGGCATGTCTTAGCCCGTGTTGGCAGTTTTGCCGCAGGTTAGTAAGCAACTCCAAGGAGAATGCGTATGTCCGCAGAATCGTCCGCGCAACGTCCCAACCTGCTCTTCATCATTTCCGATCAACACAATCCCAGCGTGACAGGCTGCTACGGCGATCCTGTGGTGCAGACGCCCCATTTGGACCGGCTCGCCGAGCGCGGCGTGGTGCTGCAAAACGTCTACTGCACCGCGCCGCTCTGCGTGCCCGCCCGTATGTCGTATATGACGGGACAGTACCCCACCGACATCGAGACGTGGGACAACCGGCACATCCTCGACACGGGCATCCCCACGTTCGCCCACGCGCTCGGCGCGGTGGGATACCGCCCCACGCTCATCGGGCGTATGCATTTTGTGGGGGCGGACCAGCTCCACGGCTTTGCCGACCGCATCGGTGGCGACGCCTCACCCAACTACCCCGGCGGTCGCGGCATTGACCTGGGCATGCTGGGCGGCGGCACGGCTGGGCCCTATCACGTGGCGTTGGAACGGTCCGGTGCCGGCCAAAGCGGCTACGAGGTAATCGATGAGGATACGACCGCCGCGACAGTGGACGTGCTCAACCGCTTGGGAGTCCACAGGCGGGCTGGTGTGCTCACGGAACCATTCTGCCTGACCGTGGGTTACCTGCTGCCACATCAGCCGTATGTGGCGCGCAAGCAAGACTACGACCGCTATTGGGGCAAGGTGCCGCCGCCGACCCACCCTGAACCGCCCGCCGATCCGCACCCTTACATCGGCTGGTGGCGGGAGCAGTGTGGGCTCGACCGCGCCACCGACGATGAGATCATGCGCTCGCGTACGGCTTACTGGGCGCTGGTGGACCGCATGGACGCCATGATCGGTCAGATTCTCGATGCCCTGGAGGCGAACGGTCTGGCGGAGAACACCCTGGTCGTCTATACCTCCGACCACGGCGACCAGGTGGGTGAGCACGGCCTTTGGTTCAAGCAAACGTTCTACGAAGGCTCCATCAGGGTGCCGGCCGTCCTCTCGTGGCCGGGCGTGCTGCCGGAGGGGAAGAATTGCCCGCAGGTGGTGAGCACAGTGGACGTGATAGCCACGGTGGTAGACGCGCTCGGCGGGAATCCCTTGCCCCAGGCGCGGGGGCAGACGCTCTTGCCTCAGTTGCGCGGCGAGAACGACGTGTGGAAGGACCAGGCACTGGCGGAATATGCGCCCCACGGGCGTTTCCAACGCATGGTGCGGCGCGGCCCTTGGAAACTGAACTACTACGCGGGTGAACCAACCCAACTCTTCAACTTGGAAGACGACCCCCACGAGATCAACGACTTGGCCGCTGACCCGCAGTTCCGCTACATACAGGAGCAACTGCTCTCCGAGGTACACGTGGACTGGAACCCCGACTACATCGCCCGCCGTCTGGAGCAGAAGGCGGCTGACCTGGAGCTCATGGCACGGTGGACCCGGCAGGTCCGCCCCCCGGAAAAGTACCACTGGCCGCTCACCGGCGAGATGAACTATCTGGACGACTACGACGGCCCGAAGAAGGATACGCGGGCCTTTGCAGACCCGCTCTAGCCGGTGTGTCTCTCTCTGGATGGTCCGTGGTGGCATCTATGGCGAACGGCCGGTGGTTGAAGACGGAGCATTCTTGGCGCAGCTTTACAGAGCTTGCGTGCAAAGAGCAGCCCAATCTGCCGTTTTCCCGCGGGTGAGAAGTCAACTCTACGCAATGGCACGTATGTAGGGGAATTAAGTAGGGAAATGTATAGGGGCACGACATGTCGTGCCCCTACTTTGCGCGCCAAGGTGTCGTGCCCCTAAATTATGCGCAAAGGGTTGTATTGGCAAGAAGTTTGAAACCTGCTACAATTAACCGCGCCAGTGCTGATATGACACGTTGCGAGACATGGAATACGCTTTGGCAGAGTAGTGCGGGTACAGTAGTACGGATTCACACATAGGAGGAGACCGATGGAGTCAAGATTTACACGCAGAATGCTTATTGGCACGGCGGGCGCATTTAGTGGCGCAGCCTTGTTTGCTGCTTGCGCCACGGCGGCCCCGATGGCCGAGGGTGAAGCACCGGCCGACGATATGGGCGAGGCCGATTCCAAAGAGATGATGGGCCCCACCGAAGTAAAGTTCTGGACGTACCAAGACTTCTTGCTGGAAGGCCACATTGGCAACGTGCTCCTTAACGAGTTCCAGGAGGCGAATCCCAACGTCGACCTGGCGCTCACGCCGACTCACATCGGCAGTGGCAGCAAAGAGAAGCTCATTACCGCGGCGGCGGCCGGCGCCCCACCGGACGTCTTCTACATGGACCGCTATTTGGCGGGCCAGCTCTCCGCGCCGGGGTTCCTCTTGAACCTGAACGAACACATCAAGGCGACGGCAGCGTTTAGCTGGGACGACATCTGGCCCAAGCTGCGGGAAGACTGCACGTGGAAGGGCAACATCTATGGGGTAGGGCTGCATACCGACGCCCGCACGTACATGTATAATGTGGACCACTTTTTAGAAGTGGGCCTTGATCCGGAAAGGCCGCCCACCACCTGGGACGAGCTTGAATCGGCTACGCTCCAGCTCCACAAAGCGGGGCAGGACGGCGTGATCGAGCGTCTTGGCTACTCCACCGGCTCGCCGGGCAATCCGCCGGTCGGCTTGCAGTGGTACATCCACTTCTGGCAGCAGGGCGGCGAATATCTCTCGCCCGACAACAAGAGTGTCAACTTTGACAATGATAAGGGTGTGACCGCGCTCAAGTTCATGATCAACATGGTCGACCTTACCGGCGGCAATGTGCGGATCGACGAGTTCTTGGGCCAGCAGAGGCCCGATCGCAACGATGCCTTCACCAACGGTGGTGTCTCTCAGATGATCGGCGGACACTGGTATGCCGCCACGTATCGTAAGACGTGGGAATCCGCGGTGAACTTCAAGTCGGCGCCCATGCCGCTGCCGCCGGATGGCGTGGCGACCAACTACCAGGGTGGCTGGGCACTGGCACAGCCGCAGGGCGCTGCCAACAGTGAAGGGGGCTTCTCCCTCATCGAGTTCTTCCTGGGCTCGGACGTGAACCTGCGCTGGTCAATTGGCGCCGGTGACTACATCCCCGCGCTCCAGTCAGCTTCATACGGCGGCTACCTGGAGCAGGTGCCTGAGGCTGAGGCCTACCTGGCAGAGCTGGAGCTCGCCAAGTGGGTGCCGGTTATCCCCGGTAACGATGAGATCATCGGCATCAACATTGACATTTGGTTCAAGGCCTATGCCAAGGAGCTTACGCCCGAAGAGGCCAATAAGCTGCACGCTGAGCAGGTGCAAGTCGTCCTCGATAAGTGGGCCGACCAACTGTAAACAGCGTATGCGCCTTGTGCACTGATTGCCTGCGTGCATGAGGTACGCCTAGGGAACTTAACTGTTCCGTCGAGAGAAGAATGAGTTGCTGTGCCGTTCACCCGGTTGAATTCTCTGGGTGAGCGGCACGGTGCTCTTAAGTCAAAACTGAACGACGAGTACCTTGAGAAGATACTGGGGACAAGCCCCCGCGCTACGATATGTGGATAGGTGACCTCCTGTTTCATAGTAGAGTGCTTCATCTCTCCGTCATTCCCGCGAAAGCGGGAAGGTGGATTCACATTTCAAGTGCAACGTTTGTTTGAGGAATACTTCTGCTGGGGTTTGATAGTCAAGGCACTTGCGCGGGGTGTGATTGTAGGCTTGGATAAGTTGCGCAAAGCGCTCTGCGGACATCTCCGCCAGGTCGGTCTTGCGCGGCAGCACGCGCCGCATGCGTCCGATGGCGTTCTCAATGCCTCCTTTCTGCCAGGGGGCGTGGGTATCGCAGAAGAAGGTCTGGATGCCCAAGTCATGGAGATGGTAATGGCGCGCGAACTCGGTGCCGTTGTCGAAGGTGACGGTCTGTCGCCACGCTTCAGGCAAGACCGCGAGCAGATCGTACATGGTGCTGGCGATGGGGTCTGCCGCCTTGCCGGGCTGGCGCGCAGCGATGAGCAAGCGCGAGTGGCGCTCGTGCAGGGCGAGCACCGCGTGGCCGCCTCTCCCAAAGAGCATCAGGTCAGCCTCCCAGTGGCCGGGGGTTTGGCGGTCGGCCGCCGCCTGGGGACGTTCCGCCAGTGGACGGCGCTTGGCAATGAAGGAGGCCGGACTGCGCCCACTGCGCCGATGGGGTCGCCGTCTCGTCTTGCCTCGCGGCAGGTAGTGCCGCCAACTATAGTCCTTGGTGCGCGCCACCTGTCCGTATATGAAACGATAGATGGTCTCGTGGGAGATGACCGGTCCACCGGCATCCCGCGCCATGTGTCCTGCCACCTGCTCCGGCGACCAGCCGCATTGCAAGTACTCCAGCACGGTCTTGCGCAACGCAGCATCCCGTTCCAACTTGCCGCCAACCCAGCGCCGCGCCCACGCCTGTTCGTGGGCATACCCCGCTTGGTAGCCCTGCGTACGAGACCCATTGCGTTTCACCTCCCGCATAATGGTCGATGGCGCGCGATCCAGAGCTGCAGCAATTTGCCGGTACGACTGTCCCGCGGTGTGAAGCCGGGCCAGTTCACACCGCTCTTCAATGGAAAGTTGACGATAGTATGTTCCCATGGCAACACCTTAGCATGGTGTTGCACTTCGTTTGTGAGTCTAGCGAATCCATCTTCGTCTTGGGAATACGATCAGTCTGGAGTGTCGGTGTGGCAGCAGGCGGCCATAGGCGCGTTGTACAAGAGCAAAGAGCCAATGGCAAAGTGAATGAAATCGCCCTGTGTTTACATTCTGGCCAGCAATCCCTACGGCACTCTGTACATTGGTGTAACCTCGGACCTTGTCCAAAGGGTTTGGCAACATAAGAATGACTTTGTGGATGGTTTTACAAAGCGCTATCTAGTTCACAAGCTGGTCTGGTATGAGGTACATGAGACTATGGAAAGTGCCATCATGAGAGAGAAGGCGCTAAAGAAGTGGAATCGGGCGTGGAAGATTGAACTGTTTGAGAATTCTAATCCAAATTGGGCCGACCTGTACGACGAAATCTCTTAAGATGGATTCCCGCTTTCGCGGGAATGACGGATGGGGTAGTGTCTCCTTTACCAATATGGGTTAATGACGATGATTTAAATGCAGATCCAGGATGGTTTGCGCGGAACCGTCTGGAAGATGCATATATTAGCCCTTAGCCGGGGCCTACCTGACCTTGATTAAGTTCCGAAGTGCAAGTCTCTGCAGTGCAGGAATACTATTGGAGTCAACTCTTGGTCGACCCATCGGTTGAAACCTCCATCACACTGCCTACCCTCGGCACTGTGCGTTTTCATTGTCTGCGCACCACGGACGCAGACCTGCTCTACACTTTTTTCCAAATGCTTGGGCCGCAGACGCGCGCCTGGTTTCGACCGCACACGCCGTGGACGTATGCCGTGGCGCAGCAGCTCGTGGCTGATGCCGAAGACCCCGACTTCATCCGCTTTCTGGCCCTCGTAGAGAGGGATGGGGAAATGTTACCGGCAGGCTATGGGTTCTTCGAAAACCTGCGATCCACCAGACCGGTCCTCGGCATTGCGGTGGCCGACGCATTCCAAGGTTTGGGCATCGGACAGGCAATTATGCAGCACCTCAAGGCGGTAGCACGTCAATTGGACAAAAAGCGTATCATACTCACTGTAGACGGCGATAACGTGCGGGCGCAGCATGTCTACGCCAAGATGGGCTTCACAATGACACGGCTAATTCCGGGGAGCTCGCAAAACGCCCGCGAGATGGAGTGCATGCTGTAGACGATCAGTTGACGTCAGCACGTTTGGTACACCATGCAGCCTCTGGATTCCGGCCCCGTATCGAGTACGGGGCAGGCTTTTCGCCGGAATGACGAGAAACGGCCGAGAATACCGGAATGGCGAGAATTGGCTGGAATGATCGGAAGTGGCCGGGAATGACCGGAAATGACCGGAATGAAGAAAAGATAGCGTGCAATCTCTAAAGCAGCAGGAGGAGAAAAGAGATCTCATGGCAATCAAGACATGGCCTGCAGAGGTGAATAGCGTCCGGAAGGCGACCGTGGTTCCCTTGGATGAAGTAACGTTGCCGGAGCAGATCTTCATCGTGCCCGGCGCGCATCTGGATTTCGGCTGGTGCGCGGGGATCTCCGAGTGTCTGGCCTACGCCGACGAAATAATCAAAGGGTCCATTGACGCCATCACCGGGCCGGTGCCGGATTACCGCTTCACGGTCGAATACGCCGCGTTTCTGCGTCACTTCCTGGCGCGCTTCCCGGAGTATCTGCCCACGGTGAAGCAACTCGTCAAAGAGCGCAAAATCGAGACGACCGCCGCCATGGTGGGCTACATGGAGGACGTGCTCGACGGCGAGATCATGGTGCGCGAGATCGTGCACGCCAAGCGTTTCGCCCGTGACGTGCTGGACTGCGACCTCCCCACGGCGCAGCATTCCGACCTCCCCGGCCACACACCGCAAATGCCGCAACTGCTGGCTAAAGCCGGGGTTAAATACTTCTCGTATACGCGCTTTCGACCATATACGCCCGTCCACTGGTGGGAGGCCCCCGACGGTTCGCGGGTGCTGGCGGCCAATCACCTCAACAACTACGGCTGGGCCTTCATCCTCACGAACCCGGAGATTGGTTGGCTGCCCGATTACGACGGTGATGAGCCTGAGTTGCAGTCGATATCGGAGGCGATGCGCATTTGGCCGTTGCCCGTGCTGCTCATGATGGGGCAGTCCGACCTGCGGCCGCCGATTCCAGAAGATATCGTGGCCGCGGCAAAGAAGCTCACCGACGAAGGTAAGCTAAACTTCACCTTCTCCACCATCACCGATTTCTTCGAAGCCGCCGAGCGGACCGGCAAGCTGGACGACCTGCCCATCTACGGGGGCCATGCGCCGTATGCGTTCTACTGTATTCCCGCGTTTGCGCCGCGCGTCTACTTGGAAGCACGCCATGCGGAGAATGCGCTGGCTGCGGCGGAGAAGCTGTCGGCAATCCGTGGACTCCTGGGCTTGGGCGCGTACCCACGGGCCGAGATCGATCCCGCCTGGGAAGATCTTTATAACTGCCATGACCATAACGTGGGCGGCCGCCACGGCGAACTCAACGACGACGTGCGCTACAAGACCGCCGTGCACGCCCGCATGATCGGCATGGAAACCGCGCGGGAAGCAAACGTGCAGTTTGCCACCCACGTGAATTACAATCCTCCCAGCGACGAGGCGCGCACGCTGCTCGTGAGCAACTCGCTGAATTGGGACCGCACCGACGTGGTGCAGGACTACATGGAGTTTGGCGGTGACAACGTAACGGGAATTCGCATTACCGACGGTCAGGGCAACGAGATGCCGTGCCAGGTAATCAAGGCCCAAAACGCTGGCGATGATAGGGCCGACTTTGCCGGATTCGGCTATTCGCGGGTGGACTTTGCGTTCTTGGCGAAGGACGTGCCTTCGCTTGGTTTCAAGACGTTCTATTTGGAGCCGAGGGTCGGCGCCAGCGACCAGAATACGCGGCGTGGAACCATGGAGCACGTGGTGGAGAACGACCACTTCCGTCTGGACGTTACCGGCGGCATGGTGAAGAGTTTGCAGTGGAAGCGACCGGGTGGCGCTAGTGTTGAGCTCGCTGCGGAGGCCGACCATTTCTTCAACGAGGTTGTGGTGCTCGAAGACCTGCGCTTCGACCTGGAAGACTCCCAGGACGAGCAGGCCATGAAAGGCACGCACACCGACGAGGCACTGGCGCTGCAGGCGAGCGGCGAAGATTGGCTGGCGGGCACGAACTTTACCGGCCGGGAATGGCGGGCCAGCGACGGCCCCACGCAGGTGCAGTGGGTGGAGCGCGGGCCGATTTGGACGACCGTCTGCCTGCGCAGCCATGTGCTCAGCGCGCCGATTGTGCAGGAGATCCGCTTGCATAACCTGGAACCACGAGTGGACCTGATCACCTCAATCGACTGGAACGGCACCAAGAATACGCAGTTGCGCGTTGCCCTGCCCTACAACGTGCCGGAGGGCGAGGTCACGTATGAGGTGCCGTTTGCAAACGTGGTCTTTGGCAAGGATGAGATACCGAACACCTATCGCGGCGACGGCTCGCGCTGGGTGCAGAAGTGGCTGGATGTTTCCAACG
The DNA here is from genome assembly GCA_965216245.1 of Chloroflexota bacterium. GTDB lineage: Bacteria > Chloroflexota > UBA11872 > VXOZ01 > VXOZ01 > VXOZ01. The sequence continues at coordinate 1,200,317 of OZ244145.1, read as the reverse complement.
GGGACTACGGCGTTACGCAGGGCACCAGCAACTGCGTGCATGCCATCAAAGGTACATCCGTCTACCCAACGCTGCTCCGCACGGCCTACTCCTGTGGCACGCCGTTTTTCGAGTATCCGAACACCGGCTTGCATACCTACCACGCCACCCTCGTGCCGCACGACGGCGATTGGCGTTCGGCCAGCGCGGAGCGGGTTGGATGGCAGCACTGGAATCCGTTGCAGACCTCTAAGCTGGCAACGGCGGCTCCGATGCAGACGTTTGCAGGCAACACGTTCCTCAACGACCGGGAGAGCTTCGTGCGCACAGACGCGCCGAACGTGGTCATCACCACCATCCAGGAGCATCCCGATCGACCGGGCAACTGGCTGCTGCGTCTCTTCGAGGCCCACGGCGAGGATACGACGGTCAGCCTGCAGCTTCCGCGCGCGGTGGAGGCGGCCTGGGTCACCAATCTCATGGGGGATCTGGAGACCGAGCTTGCGGTCTCCGGCAGTACGGTCACGGTGCCGTTGGATGCCTACGGGATTGAAACTGTCGCCATTGCCTTTGCAACGTAAAGGCATAGGTTGCTGCGATTAATTTAGCACTAGGGGCAGGAATGAGGGGGCGCAATACTGCGCTCCCTCATTCTGTTGTATACGCCGTGGACGTATGCCGAGGCGCGGCAGTTCGCGGAGCGTGCCGATGATCCCGACTTCATCCGCTTTCTTGTCCTGGTAGCGAGAGACGGCGAAAAGATGCCGGCAGGCTCTGGATTCTACGTGAACTTGCAATCCGCTAGACCGGTCCTCGGCATTGCGGTGGCCGACGCGTACCATGAGTTGGGGATCGGGCAGGCGATCAGGCAACGCTTGATATAGGTTGCGTGTCAATTGGGAAAAAGGCGTATCATGCGTACAGTAGACGGCGACACCGTGCGGGCGCAACACGTATGCGCGAAGATGGGCTTTACGCAGACGCGGCTAATTCCGGGAAGTTTGCATAACGCCCGCGAGATGGAGTGCGTACTGTAAATGGTACGTTGACGCCCACCATCAGTAGCACAGTGCTAAGTCTGGATTCCTGCCCCGTATCGAGTACGGGGCAGGCTTTTCGCCGGAATGACGGAGTACAGGAGTACATACTTCAAATGAAACGAGAGGAGCGATAGATTCCATGGCAATCAAGACATGGCCTGCGGAGGTCAACAGTGTGCGAACGGCGACGGTGCTATCTCAGGATGAAGTGCAATTGCCGGAGGAGATCTTCATCGTGCCCGGCGCACATTTGGACTTTGGCTGGTGCGCAGGTATCTCCGAGTGTCTCGCTTACGCCGATGAACTCATAAAGGGAGCCATCGACACCATCACCGGGCCGGTGCCGGACTACCGGTTTACGGTCGAATATGCCGCGTTTCTGCGCCACTTCGTCACGCGTTTCCCGGAGTACCTGCCCACGGTGAAGCAGCTTGTTAAGGAGCGCAAGCTCGAGACCACCGCCGCCATGGTGGGTTACATGGAGGATGTGCTGGATGGGGAGATCATGGTGCGCGAAATCGTGCACGCCAAACGTTTCGCCCGCGACGTGCTGGACTGCGACTTGCCCACGGCCCAGCATTCCGATCTCCCCGGCCACACGCCGCAGATGCCCCAGTTGCTCGCCAAAGCCGGGGTAAAATACTTCTCCTACTCGCGCTTTCGACCGTATTGCCCGGTGCATTGGTGGGAGGCGCCGGACGGTTCGCGGGTGCTGGCGGCAAATCATGTTCATAACTACGGCTGGGCCTTCATGCTCACCCACTCTAATATGGCCTGGCTGCCCGATTACGAAGGCGATGATCCTGAAGTGCAATCTGTTTCGCAGGCGATGCGGCTCTGGCCGCTGCCCGTGCTGCTCATGATGGGGCAGTCCGACCTGCGTCCGCCGATAGCGGAAGACATGGTTGCCAGGGCAAAGAAGCTGACCGATGAGGGCAAGCTGAACTTCACCTTTTCCACGATTACGGGCTTCTTCGAAGCCGCCGAGCGGACCGGCAAGCTGGACGACCTGCCCGTTTACGGCGGTCATGCGCCGTATGGATTCTACTGCATACCGGGGTTTGCGCCGCGCATCTATCTGGAGGCCCGCCATGCCGAGAACGCTCTGGCGAGCGCGGAGAAACTCTCCGCCATCCGCGCATTGGTAGGTCTAGGCGCGTACCCGCGCGCCGAACTCGATCCCGCTTGGGAAGACCTGTACAACTGCCACGACCATAACGTGGGCGGCCGCCACGGCGAACTCAACGACGACGTGCGCTACAAGACCGCCGTGCACGCCCGCATGATCGGCATGGAAACCGCGCGGGAAGCGAACGTGCAGTTTGCCACCCACGTGAATTACACGCCGCCCAGCGACGAGGCGCGCACGCTGCTGGTGAGCAACTCGCTCAACTGGGACCGCACCGACGTGGTGGAGGACTACATGGAGTTTGCCGGTGACAACGTCACGGGCATTCGGATCACTGACGGGCAGGGCAATGAGATGCCGTGCCAGGTCATCAAGTCCCAGAACGCTAGTGAAGACCGCGCCGACAATGCGCGCGTCCGTCGGTCGCGTGTGGACTTCGCGTTCTTGGCCAAGGACGTGCCTTCGCTTGGTTTCAAGACGTTCTATTTGGAGCCGAGGGTCGGTGCCAGCGACCAGAATACGCGGCGTGGAACCATGGAGCACGTGGTGGAGAACGACCACTTCCGTCTGGACGTTTCCGGCGGCATGGTGAAGAGTTTGCAGTGGAAGCGGCCGGACGGTTCCAGCGTTGAGCTTGCCGCCGAGGCCGATCACTACTTCAACGAGGTGGTGGTGCTTGAAGACCTGCGCACGGACCTGGAAGACGCCCGGGACGAGCAAGCAATGAAAGCCGGGTATTCTGATGAGGCGCTGGCGCTGCAAGCGAGCGGAGAGAACTGGCTCTCGGGCGCCAACTTTACCGGCAGGGAATGGCGGGCCAGCGACGGCCCCACGCAGGTGCAGTGGGTGGAGCGCGGGCCTGTCTGGACCACGGTCTGCCTGCGCAGCTACGTACTCGGCGCGCCGATTGTGCAGAAAGTTCGCCTCCACAATCTAGAACCACGGGTTGACCTTATTACTTCTATCGACTGGAACGGCACGAAGAATACCCAGTTGCGCATTGCTTTGCCCTACAACGTTCCTGGGGGTGAGGTGACGTATGAGGTGCCATTCGGCAACGTGGTCTTCGGCAAAGACGAGATGCCGAACACCTATCGTGGAGACGGCGCCCGCTGGGTGCAGAAGTGGCTGGACGTTTCGAATGAGGACTATGGTGTAACGCTGGGCACCGGCAACTGCATGCATGCCATCCACGGTACGACGATCTATCCGACGCCCCTCCGCACGGCCTACTCCTGTGGCACGCCGTTCTTCGAGTACCCGAACATCGGTGTGCACACCTTCCACGCGACGTTGGTGCCGCATGACGGCGGCTGGCGTGCGGCGGGTGCGGAGCGGGTTGGCTGGCAGCACTGGAATCCGTTGCAGACCTCTAAGCTGGCCACTGCCACTCCAATGCAGCCGTTTGCGGGCAACACGTTCCTCAACGACCAGGAGAGCTTCGTGCGCACGGACGCGCCGAATGTGGTCATCACCACCATTCAGGAGCACCCGGACCGACTGGGCAACTGGATGCTGCGTCTCTTCGAGGCCCACGGCGAGGATACGACGGTTGCCCTGCAACTACCGCGCGACGTAGAGGCCGCCTGGGTCACCAATCTCATGGGCGACCTGGGCGCAGAGCTTGCGGTCTCCGGCAATACGGTCACGGTGCCGTTGGATGCCTATGGCATTGAAACCGTTGCCATTGCCTTTGCAACGTAAAGGCGTAGATTGCTGCCATTAACATAGGATTTGGGGCAGGAATGAGGGGGCGCAAAACTGCGCCCCTCATTCCTTATGTGTCCCTAATTCTGGACGACAGTTACCGAAACTACACCCACTGAAACTGTACGAAAAGCTCTTTGCCTATCGCCGTTCATGGTTCAACCCAAGGACAAGCTCAGGTTAGGCACTGATTTGGCGTCTTTGACGAAGTTAGCTAAGCCACCTCACCTCGAATCAAAGAAGCAAGTTTAGTCAAGAGTTTCAGAATCCGTGCACCCTTCGACCCTTCGGCAGGCTCAGGACAGGCAAGCTCAGGGCGAACGGATCCTGAAACTCGCCCTCTTAGCGTTCTGGGGCGGGTTGCAGTCTGAATGGCTGCCAACGCAGGTAGGTGAGCGTGCGCCACAGCCATTCCACCGGCCAGAACTGAAAATGCCGCAGCCACCACACGCTCAACGGTATCTGGACGCCAAAGATGGCAATGGTAATGAGGAGGCCGAGCGCGGGCCCCACCTGTCCGAAGAGGCCGAAACCATAGCCGTAGAAGAGCGTGGTCGCGTTTAGTGACTGCAACAAATAGTTGCTCAAGGCCATGCGCCCGACCGCAGCCAGTGGGCGCAGACGCGCTAGCCAGGCCTCGTTCTGCAGCAGCAGCGTCAGCGCGGCGATGTAACTCAGCGCAAGTGGACCTCCTGCGGCCTGGGCGTCTTGGGAGTTAGCGTATAGTAGGGTGTGATGACGCTTCATGTTCCTACGAGCAAACGAGCATCCTAGAATGTAAGCACATGCTCCCACAGACGGCGTGCCGGCGAACTATGACGGCCAAATGGCGTACCGATTGCTGGCAATTACCGAGGGCGCTGGTGCGAGCATAGACGAGAATCTTGAATAAAATGTGAATGCCGACCAAACAAGACTGAGGAGTTTATTGAAATGGAGATAGAAGTCAAGCCGCGCGCGGTGCCGAAGGAAGTCGATACGCTGCTAAAGGGCCTTGCCGCAGACCTGCCCCCGGCGGCAGCGGCCATGATGCTGTCGAATATTGCTAATCGCGCGACTGCCGTGCTCCATAAGCTGGCGCGCGAGCAAGGCAAAGCGAACAAGGGCCAACCCAACTGGGGCCGCTGGGCCAGTCTGACCAACGTCTCCCGTGACGCTGTGCTGCGCACGGCCACCTGCCGCGACACCACAACGCAACTGTACCAACAGGAGACTGCGGAAGACGCCGCCGAATGAGCCAGGCGCAAGTAAAGGTCTTGCAGTCGAAAGGTGCTGTACGGCCAACGGTTGGGACTGATCTCCTACTTGGCGCAAAGCGTCCATGCCGTTTGCCATGAGCTTGGTCGAAGGGTGAACGTACAGGGAAACTCACTGGCGAGAGTGAAGTCTTCCCCGTCCATGCTTCGACCCTTCGTCAAGCTCAGGACGGGCAGGCTCAGCACGAACGGAAGAGGAGCAGGCGGGGAACGAAGCAAGCTGGTACTCTCCTGAGCGCACAGCGCTCTCGCTGCGACGGGCTCAACACGAACGGAAGAGGAGCAAGCGGGGAATGAAGCAAGCTGGTACTTTCCTGAGCGCACAGCGCTCTCGCTGCGACGGGCTCAACACGAACGAAAGAGGAGCAAGCGGGGAACGAAGCACACTGACACTCTCCTGAGCGCACAGCGCTCTCGCTTCGATAGGCTCAAGGCTGGCAGGCTCAGCGCGACCGAAGCAGGGACGATGACCGCATTCGATTGGCGCTCTAGGGCATAGGCATTTCCGTAGGAGGTGTGCATAGTCGGCCATTAGATCGCACCCGAACTGCCGCGTGCTCGGGGGTTTCTTGCAAAACCTCTCGCATGCGGCAGGCATCGTAATCCAGAAGTTGGTATAATGGGCAAAATGAGCGTAATATGTCGTCACGACATGGTAAAAAGAGCCGAGGAGACACGAGAAATTGCCCAAGAAACGTGCCGATCCCAAGCGCGCCCGTCGTCAGGAGCAGCGGCGCTTGCGTAACCGTTCCGTGCGCAGCAGCTTGAAGACCCTTAGCCGAAATGCATCGGATGCAATTGAAGAGGGTGATCAAGAAACCGCGCAGGAGGCCGTATCGCTGGCTTGCGCCCGCTACGACCGCGCCGCCCGCAAGGGTGTGATTCACACCAACAACGCTGCCAGGCATAAATCGCAGCTTGCGCGCAGGTTTAACCAGGCGTTTAGCGCAGCCGGCTAGAGTTACCCGCGCTGCTACAAGACCAAGCAAAAATCTTCTGCCTCGCGCCTACCGCTTGACGGTAAGCGCGAGGTTCGGTTTTTCTATGCCACCATTCAGATAGCTACCGGAATCACGCCGACAAGGTACATCCTAATCGGCGCGTTTGCTAGCGTTGGCTGGCGATGGAGCACAATCCAATCACGAGCAGGTCCAGCGCGGTAGCCGGATCAAGCTTGCTGCGTTTGATAGCAAAGTCGGTGCGCGCGACGTGGGCGTGGATCGCTGCTAACTGGTCGACGCTGAAGCGACGCGCTTGGGAGATGACGCGGTTGACCGCGCGCGGCGGCGCCCGCGTGAGTCCGATGGCGCGCGCCACCTCATTGGGCGCCCGCTCGGTGCGCAAAGCGTGTTTGGCCCTGAGAACGAGGCGGAATTGGCGGGCAATCATCACCAGCACGTAACCGGGTTCCTGGTTCGGCAGATCGTGGAGGAGCGCCAACGCCTGCCGTCGCCTGCCGTCGGCTACCGCGTCCGCAAAGGCAAAGATGTTCGATTCCCGTGACTGCGGCACCAGCAGATGAACGTCTTCTTCGCTGATCGTGCCCGTGCGGTTGCGGTAGAGCGCTAGCTTGGCAAGCTCTTGCTCGATGGTGTCGCGGTCGGGCAGCACTGCTGCCAGGTGCTCCGCCGCACGGTGGTTAATGCCGCAGCCGAACCGGGGCGCATTTGCTTCGATCCAGGAAACCTGCGGCGCTCCTCTGCGTTGATCGGCAATGTCGACCGTTGCTTGCGGAAGCTCCCGCAGCGCCTTGGTGAGCGCAGTGGTCTCTCTCCCACGGGGCAAGGCGTTATCCACCAGTACCAGGGCGCAGTGCTCAGGGACATGCGGCAAGTACGCGAGCAGCCCGTCGCGCAACGGCTTCTCCTTGAGGCAACGGCTCAAGAGGCCGCGCACGTTGACGAGCTTCGCGCCTCCCATGAACGGCCAGGTATCGCAGTGCACCTGCAGGGTCTCCATGTCGATGACATCGCCATCCAACACCACACGATTAAGGTCGGCGATCGCCCCTATATCCGCCGCGAGCTTTGCGACTGCCTCCTGGATGGTGCCCTTGCTGTGTCCGATGTAACAGCGGATCATCGCTGTGCCCTTCTCGATGAATGCCTATCTGGGGACAGGCCTGTGCCCCATTCCGTTACGTTGCGTCGAATCTTCATGTCGTTCCGAGCGCAGCGGCGAACCAGAGTTCGAGAAATCTAGAGCGTGAGATGTAAGATCTTCCGCCGCGGAGTTTATCCTGAGCCTGCCGAAGGGCTCCTCAGAGAATGACAGGTCGAGCAGCCACACTTTACTTGCGCCTGCCTTCTGTTCCACGTTTCAACACTGCCTCAACATCCCACCGGCAATCAGAGGCGGCACTTCCGAAAGCTGAGTGACGGTGGGAGCGGTAACCGTCTGCTCAGAGCGCGTGCGATTTAGCCAAATACAGTGCCAACCTGCCGAAATTGCACCACCAACGTCTGCCTGAGGGTTGTCCCCGATGAAGAGCAGTTCGCTGGGTTTGAGGCCCAATTCCTCAGCACTTCGTTCGAAGATCTCCCGCTCCGGCTTGGCCACGCCAATGTCTCCCGAGATAACGACGGAAGTAAAATTCTCAGCAATACCTGTTCGCTGTAGCTTTTGCCGTTGTTGATTGCCGTCGCCGTTGGTGATCAGGCCCAAGGGGTACGCCGAGAGCGCCTCAAGGCAGGGCAATACGTCAGGATAGAGCGACCAGCTATCCTCGTACAAAGCGAGGTAGCGTGCGAAAATGTCGCTCACTTCTTGCTCTGTGAGCGGCTGGCTGTCGGGTTCGGAATCTTGCTGCATTGCGAGTACCTGCTGTACCCGCCAGGTACGCTGTGCGGCAAAGGTCAATTCACCTGCTACATAGCGTTGCCACCCACGCTCCGCGGCTTCATGCCATGCGGCGGCAAAGTCTGGAAAGGCAGGCCACCGCTGTGGCCCACTCTCACTAGCGAGAAGTGTGGGATAGAGTCTGGACAACGCCGTGAGTTCGGTGCCATCGTGATCGAGCAGTGTACCATCCAGATCGAATACTATTCCGCAAATCATTGATTCACCTTGGTTTACAGTTCACGTAGGGAATTCTAACTCCAAAGAGGAAGCCGCAACGAATTGCCTTAGGCCCGGCGCTCAATGCCTTGTCTAAGTGTCAAAGCCGAATCGGCAAAATGGTTGGAAACTCTTCCTCAACAATTCAGAGAGAGCGCATCTCTTATATATGGTACATTTTGTCGGAATGCAGTAACAGTCGCTTTCAATAGATAAGAGAGTACATGGCAGGGCCATTCGAGATACGCGACCCGATTCATGGCTTTATCGAGTTAGATGATTGGGAGCGCGATATAGTCAATCATCCAGTGTTTCAGCGCTTGCGCCGAATTCGCCAATTGGGACTGACGGACATGGTCTATCCTGGAGCAACGCACTCTCGATTCGAACACTCGCTCGGCGTCATGCACGTTGCCACGAGGATGTTCGAAGCGATCGTGGATCGTAGGCGGGATTTTCTTAGAGCCGCGTACAAATACGATGATGCGGGGCTTGCCCGGGACAAAAGGATTCTCAGACTAGCAGCATTGCTGCATGACGTAGGCCACGCTCCCTTCTCACATGGTGGCGAGGGCTTGATGCCGGAGATTGAAAAAGATAGGCAATTTGGGCATGAGCAATACTCGGCTGCTATAGTCGCTAACTTGATGAGAGACGTGATTGAAAGCCATCCCCTCAATCAAAACCATGAGATAAAGGCGCAAGACATTGCAGATTTCTTAGAAGGCAAGGCATCTGTAGGTCGACGTCTGCTTTGGGCGAATCTGGTTGACGGGCAGTTGGACGCCGATCGCGCTGATTATCTCTTAAGAGACTCACACCACATTGGTGTGACTTATGGGCACTTCGATCTGCAGAGACTGCTAACAACACTAACTGTTGTGGAGGATTCGGATCGCGGATCGCCTGCCTTAGCCGTCGAAGAAGGAGGCCTACATGCTGCCGAAGGCCTGATCATCGCGCGTTACATGATGTTTACACAGGTTTATTTTCATCGAGTTCGACGCGCGTACGACCGCCACTTGGCTGGAGCTTTGCGAATGTTGCTCGAGCAATCTGGGGGTTTCTTTCCTCCACCTATAGGCGAGAAGAATCTTGGGGAATTCATTGAGTGGGAGGATTGGCGTGTCTTGGGGCGACTTGCATCAAGAGATGGCGGTTCGGATGGAGAGATCATCCGATCTCGAAACCATGACCGCTGCGTATTCGAAACGCCCGAATCACCGGAACTTAAGGATCGGGAGCTTCTAGCGGAAATTCGAGTGGAATTAGCTGATAGAATAAGCTTTGTAGATACAGCAGAGAAGTCCCTGTATAAGTTCGACAACTCAGAAGTGTGGATCCTCCGCGACGCTAGGCGGGGAACGGATAGCGTCGACAGTCTTTCCAATTTGTCCTCGGTAGTTAGAGGTCTAAGGGCAGTAAATCAACGTCGCTTGTATGTGCCTATGGCACAACGTGACCACTGCCGGAAGGTCGTTGAACGTTTGACGGGAAATCGGGAGTAGTTTAAATGAAAACGGACTTACGCTTAGAATGGGAAAGATACGCGCTAATTGTAGAATTAGCAAAGCGCCTCCAAGGTAATAGCTGGCAATTTGGCAAAACGGCGCTGCAAAAGCTCATCTACCTCTTACAGGAAGTGTACAACGTAGACTGTGGCTATGAATTTCGTCTCTACACCTATGGGCCGTTCACGTCGCAAGTGTTGCAGGACCTTGATCTGGTCGAATCGTTTGGTGGGGTCAAAGTCATCCCTAAGCGCGAGGGTCTTGATGGTTATCAAATAGAGCCAAATGGTAACTGCGAGCGCGTTAAGGAGAAGGCGACAAATTATCTAGATGAAATTAGCGATGACTTAGACACACTAATCTCAGAGTATGGCCGCTTTTCTGCCAAAGAACTAGAGATGCGGGCAACGATAGTCTTTGTGGAACGAGAGATGAATAGAGACCATGGCTCAGTATTGAGAGAGGCACTCGTGCGGGTAGTAAGCGACATCAAGCCCTACTTCACCGAGGAGGAGATTGAAGCTGCCGTGGAAGAGCTCCAAGCGAAGGGACATTTGGAGGTGGCAGGGTGATGGATTCTAGACTGACTGGCCGTTACGCTTCTCTAGCGATCAATGTGCCCATGCCCCCGCCGCATTGGGCGTTGTTGGAGCGGGAGTTGTTGCGGGCGCAGGAGGCTGCGTGCGCGGCGTTCTATGCCAAGTATTTTGACGAGCGCGGCTACTTGCTTTGCATCCCGCGTTGGGGCGGGAACGACGGCCCCGACGACGCGGGTGAAAACTTGCTCAATTGGCCCATGCTCCACGCGCTCGGCGCCTCGGATAGCGTCTTGGCAATGTATAAGCAGGGCTGGGACGGGCATCTGCGCCAGTATTCCGAGGCAAAGACCGTGCACGTGCCTATGGCACGTGAAGGCATGTACTACAAAGAATTCTCCGTGATGTTCGACTGGATGCATCACGGCGAGTGGATCTCGCCGTTTATTCTGGAGCCGCTCAGTAATCCGGCAGACCACCTCTACGAGCAGCGCATCCGGCGCTATGCCGGATTCTACATGGATGAAGACCCACAAGCGCTGAATTACGACCTGGAGCATAACCTCATCCGCAGCATGTTCAACGGCAGCCGAGGACCGATGCTGCGCAAGTCTACCGCGCTCGACTGGGCAGGCGACCCCATCGAGGTGGCGGGGCGCTTCGACGCCAAGCACGGCGAGAACAGTTTTGCCCAGATGCTCGACCACTTCCGGGACTATAACGACGTCGCGGGCGATCATCCCCTAAACCTCGCCGTCACTACTGTCGCTCTCACCGCCTTTGCCCTCACCGGCGAAGCCAAGTACCGCGACTGGATAGTCCGGTACGTGGACGGTTGGGTGGCGCACACCAAGGCGAATAACGGCATAATACCGACGAATATTGGGCTGGACGGTACCATAGGCGGCGCGTGCGACGGCAAGTGGTATGGCGGCGTCTACGGTTGGGGCTTCTCCGTGATCGACCAAAATACCGGCAGGCTCGCGCACCGTCCGGCGTTCCAGCAACGCGCCGTTTACGGCTTTGGCAACGCGCTGCTCATGACCGGCGACCAGAGCTACCTCGCCGTGTGGCGCGAGATGCTGGATGCCGTGAACGCAAATGCCGTGGTCAGCGACGGCAAGCCCACGTACCCCTACATGTACGGCGACGCGTATGGCGAAGAGGGCTGGTATGACTTTCGGCCGGAGCCGTTTGCGGCCGGGGCCCATGAACTCTACTACCTGTCGATGGACCCGCAGGACTTGGCCCGTGCGCCGCAGGACCCGTGGTACGACTTTCTGGCCGGCAGGAACCCCGACTATCCGGTGGAAGCGCTGCAGCGCGACTATGCGACTGTGCGGCAGCGGATAGAGAAGGTGCGGCGCGACGCTACCACAACGGACACGCGGCTCTCCGATGACATGAACGCCTTCAATCCCGCTATTACCGACGCGCTCATCCGGCTTACGCTCGGGGGCTTTCCAACGGGACGCGAGGGCGGGCCACTCTATTGCCGCCTACGCTACTTCGATCCCGCGCGCCGCCGCGCCGGACTGCCGGAGGACGTAGCGGCGCTGGTGGATCATCTGACGGCCGCGGAAGTTGGCGTAACGCTCGTTAACCTCAATCCTGTGGCAGAACGTACGCTCATCGTGCAGGGCGGCGCGTATGCAGAACATCAGTTCATTAGCGCCACGGCAGGGGGCATTACGACTGAGGTGAACGGACCGCACCTAATCGTCCGTCTCGCGCCCGGGGCAGGTGAGCGCATCACGCTCACCATGCAACGCTACGCCAACCAGCCCACACTGAGTGTTCCGTGGGTGTAAGAAGATAGGATGTGCCTCAAAAGTTGTCCGTTCCTGCTGAGCACTTCGACAAGCCCAGCACAGGCCTGTCGAAGCATGAACGGACATCGCGCCGTTGCCCATTCGTATCGCCTTACGCAGGAGAGGTCTCGCTGCTGTTGAGCAGAGCCGCCACGCGTTGGTTGATCTTGCCGGTGACGTCCTTGGCGACGGTCTGTTGGGCCAGACGCAGGGTGCTGGCGATGGCCTTGGCATTGGAGCGGCCGTGGGCGATGATGACGGCCTTGTTCAGTCCGACCAGGGGGGCGCCGCCGTACTCCTCGTAGTCCAAGCGCACGCGGACACGGTCGAAAGCCGGTTTTGCCAGCAACGCGCCGAGCATCGTGCGTGGGTTAGCGCGCAGCTCCGTCTTCAGCAACGTGCCGAAGAACTCGGCAGCGCCTTCCATTGTCTTGAGCGCTATGTTGCCGGTATAGCCGTCGCACACCACCACGTCCACCGTGTCGGTGAGAATATGGCGTCCCTCGATGTTGCCGACGAAGTTGAGCGGAGCTTCCTTCAGCAGCGCGTAGGCTGCCAGAGAGAGTTCGTTCCCTTTGGTTGGCTCTTCGCCAATTGAAAGCAAGCCGACGCGGGGATTTGGCACACCGTACACCTGAGTGGAATAAATGCTGCCCATAAGGCCGAACTGTTGGAGTTGACGCGGCTTGCAGTCGGCGTTGGCTCCCATGTCGATGAGGAGCGTTGGGTGCGTTGTACGGGCGGGAATCAGAGCGATGAGCGCCGGACGGCTGATACCGGCAATGCGTCCGAACGCCATGAGCGCCGCTGCCATCGTCGCTCCACTGTGACCGGCGCTTACTAGTGCTTTCCCTTCCCCTTTTTTCACCAAATCGCAGGCGACGCGGATGGATGACTGGGGGCGTTGCCGCACAGCCGTGGCGTGATCGTGCATGGTGATAACGTCCGGCGCGTGGCGGATCGTCAGCGGCAGGTCGGCAGTGTCGTGTTTGCGCAGCTCTGCTTCCAGCAGGTCGTGTTGGCCGACGAGGATGATGGGTAGGGCGGAGGAACGCGTGGCCTGTACCGCTCCGGCAACGATTGCCTGCGGGGCTAGATCGCCTCCCATTGCGTCGAGCACGATTGCCAAGCAGAATCCTCCTTGTGGTTCCGTTACCCTACTGCGGTTGGCATCATTATACTACTAGGCAACGCCCTGACGAATTGTCTAGGACTAGCCCTGGCTGAGGAGTGCAGAATGCAGTCCCGAAAGTCCGCCAACGTCATTGGACACAGAGATGCGTATTCCGTGTCTCTATTGTGGAAGACGTGTCTACTCGCTCTCATGCTGTTGTGCTCGCCCGTAATGGCGTCGGGTTGCGCATCGCAGCAGACGACGACACTCGTTGTGTACGCCGCGTCATCACTCACGGAGGCGTTTACGGCCATTGGCGCGGAGTTCGAGGCGGGCAACGCCGACGTGCGGGTTATCTTCAATTTTGCCGGTTCCCAGGCACTCAGTACGCAGATAGAGCACGGCGCCGTAGCCGATGCCTTCGCCTCGGCAGACACCCTACACATGGACCGTTTGCAGAAGATGAATCTTCTGGCTGAGCGCCCTATAGTCTTTGCGCAAAACCGCCTGATCGTGGCGCTGCCCGCGGCAAATCCGGCCGGGCTAACCAGTTTGCGAGACCTTGCTCGTCCCGGTGTGCGTATCGTCATCGCGCAGCAGAATGTGCCCGTGGGCCGCTACACGCGGCAGGTGCTCGCCAACTTGAGCACCGACGCCACATACGGAAGCAGCTTTCAGGAAGCCGTGCTCGCCAACGTGCGTTCGGAGGAACTCAACGTGCGCCAGGTATTCGCGAAAGTTGTGCTCGGTGAAGCGGATGCGGCATTCGTCTACGCTAGCGACGTTGGCGCGTCAACTGCCAACGTTGTGACCATTGAGATTCCTGAGCAATCTAATGTAGCGGCGGCGTATCCAATCGCGCTGCTGGCGGCTTCTAAAGAGAAAGCGCTGGCGCGTAGCTTCATTGTGTTCGTCCGGTCACCGGTTGCGCAGAAGATTTTGCAACAGGCCGGTCTGCAAGCGGCGGCCGCACCATGAGTCGCGCACCGTCCCCGCCGTCACTCTCCCCCAACCGGCGAAAAGTCTCTCCTCACACCGCAGGAAGTGAAGCCGGACTGCGCTCACTCTTTCTTGTCCCAGCGTTGCTCTTTGCAGCCTTCATAGCGCTGCCGCTGCTGGCGCTGATTCTGCGCGCCGCAATGACGGGAAACCTGCTGCAGCAGCTTGCGCAGCCGATTGTGCTCAGTGCCCTCCGGCTCAGCGCGCTGACGAGTCTGGCATCGCTTCTCATCATCGTGCTAGTTGGGACGCCCACCGCCTACTTGCTCGCGCGGAGCACGTTCCCTGGAAAGCGGCTCTTGGATGTGTTCATAGACGTGCCGTTGGCGCTGCCGCCGGTGGTTGTCGGTGTTGCCTTGCTGCTTGTCTTCGGCCGCCTGGGAGTGCTGGGACGGTGGCTCCAGCCGCTCGGCATCGAGATTGCGTTCACGACCCTCGCGGTGGTGTTGGCGCAGGTCTTCGTTGCCGCGCCCTTCTACGTGCGGTCGGCGAAGATCGGTTTTGCGCGGGTTGAACCGGAACTTGAAGAGATTGCGGTCACGCTCGGCGCATCGACCTGGCAGACGTTGCGCTACGTCACCGTGCCGCTGGCGTGGCCCGCGCTTGTGGGCGGTGCTGTATTGAGCTGGGCGCGGGCGCTGGGCGAGTTTGGCGCTACCATTATGTTCGCCGGTAACTTCACCGGTCGCACGCAGACGATGCCCCTGGCCATCATGACGGCGTTGGAGTCCGATCTCCAGACCGCCATCGTCCTCGCGACGCTGCTGGTGATTGCTACCTTTGTCGCTCTCTTTCTCTTCCGTTGGATCGGTCGGCGTTTCGGGGACGTGTGGTAGGTGCAATGATTCTGATGCACGATTGCCAACTACGGCTTTTTGCAGGGCTGTCAGGCGCAGGTTGCAAACCTGCGCTACCGGTCGGGAGTGGAGTGCTCTAGTGACTGCTGTCTACGATAGGTTGGTAGCTAACAGTTGCGCAGAGCGTATAAAGTAAGCGATTGCGAATTCACTTTGCGTGCAGAAAGGAAATAATGATGGCTGCAAACGACATCGCAATAACGTGGCTGGGGCATGCCGCGTTCAGCATTATGACGCCGGAAGGGAAAGTCGTGCTCATCGACCCATTTCTCTCCGGGAACCCTGTATGTCCGGCCAATCTCAAAGAACCTCAGACCGTGGACGTGATCCTCATCACGCACGGGCATGGCGATCACCTAGGGGATGCCGTGCCGCTCGCTGCCCGCACCCAGCCGGAGGCCGTAATCACGACGGCCGACATTTCCTATTGGCTGGGAAAGCAAGGCGTTGGTAACGTCATAGGGATGAACAAAGGCGGTACGATTCGCGTGGCCGACCTTGCCGTTATGATGGTGCACGCCGAGCACACCAGTACGATTATGGATGGCGACACGCTGATACCGGCGGGAGAGAGCGTCGGCTACGTGGTCACGTTTTCCAACGGTCTGAAACTCTACGTCGCCGGCGATACTGCGCTCTTTGGCGACATGGCCCTAATCGGCCGCCGCTATCGGCCCGACGCGGCAATCCTGCCCATCGGCGACCATTTCACGATGGGGCCGGATGACGCGGCGGAAGCCTGCCGCTTGCTGGGCATAAAGCGGGTCATTCCATGCCACTACGGCACCTTCCCCCTGCTCACGGGCACGCCCGCGGCCTTCCGCGCGGCGGCACAGGACATTAGCGGCTTGGAAATCTGCGAGTTGCAGCCGGGGGAGACGATTCGCATGTGACGCCTGCCATGCTGGACCCTTGCAAGGAAAGAGGGTCCCCTTTCAGGAGATATACGTCTCGAAATCCGTCTCGCGAAAGGGGAAGAACAATGGTTCCCTCTCCCGCTGGAGACATTTGCGTAACTTGAGCAAGCGAGCGGGTTGGGTTACAAAAACGAGGATTCTCCCTCTCCCTAGCCCTCTCCATTTGTATAGACCGGGTACATGGGTTACACATGTTCGGGCACATAGGTTACACCATGAGACATCGGGTTTTTGTAGAAGAGAATGACCATGCCATGGAAGATGGATACAGTCAATGTCGTTGTGCAAAGAGTTTGTGGCCCTGGCACTAGCTAACGGATTGAACACGAGAGCATTGTGTCGTCTTGAACGTTTTCTTCTCGGACCAACCCATAACATCCATAGATCTCAGGGAGCAAAATGTGTAACCCATGTCCCCGAACAACTGTTACCTATGTCCCCAGTCTGTACACCACCATTGAGGGAGAGGGGATTCCGAACCTCCGGCCCTGGATATTCAGAGGTCTCCGCTGGGAGAGGGAACTAAAGAGCCCATGAGAGAAAAGGGGCACGATATGCCGTGCCCCCATTCCTTGCGCCCATTAGTGCCTAATAATGCGGCTACGAGCGGTTCTTGTACTCCTCCAGAATCGCCGTCATGCGCTTGGCGGCTTCGTCAAGGTTGGACTTCACCTCGCCGGGCGACTCGCCAAAGATGACCTGATGTGCCTCGCGCATGATGCCGCTGCATTCGCCGTACGTCGGCCAGTACTGGAAGTTGAACGCCAGGCCGTTGTACATGCGTTCCAGCATGAAGTCGGTCTGTATCTGCGCCTTATCCGGCTCCAGGAAGCTGTAATACTGCTCCCACAGCGTGCGGTCGGAAACCGGCAGCGGCTGACCCTGGCCCAAGGCTACCCACTGTTTCCAGCCCTCGATGCCGCCGATCCACTCGGCAAGGAACCAGGCGGTATCGTGGTCCGGATGCGATTCCGCAATCGACCACAGGTGGCCTTGGGAGAAGTGCTTCTGGTCCATGGGGCCCGCGGGATACGTATGGGCCTGCCATTCGAACGGCACGTTGCCCTCGTTACGGAAATTGATCCACCAGGGCTCGTTGCCCCAGGCGTCCCACGTGGCATAGTACCCTTGATGCGACCCCAAGCCCTGAGCCTGGGGATTGGCCGCCGACGGCATGCTGCGGTCGGCAAACGCCATTTCTTGGTAGATGGTATACATGGCCACGGCGGCCGGACTATTGACCAACGATTTGGTCTGGTCGTCGTCCACCCAGAAGTGTTGGCCGTAGTTCCACATCACCGCGAAGTTGTCAGAGCCGGTGTTGTTTGCAAGATTCTTGCCGCCCCAGATGTTCTCCTCCGGATTGACGGTGCGCTTCGCAATGTCGCGAAGATCGTCCATCGTCCAGCCTTCGGCCGGCAATTCCAATCCCGCGTTCTGGAAGATGGTCTGGTTGAGATAGATCAGGGTGCCGTTGAAGTCCTGTGCCGTGCCCCAGATGCGGCCTTGATACGACATGGCCTCATGCATCGGCTGGACGTAATGGTCCAGGCTGGCAGTCGCGCTCGCTTTGACGCGATCGGTAATGTCGAGCACAAGGCCGCGCTCCACGTAATTGGACTTGAATTGCGCCCACAGGTTCCAGACGTCCGGCGGCACGCCCGCCGTAATCTGAGAAATGAGCTTGGGGTTGTACTCGGCGAACGGCGTTATGGTCGCTTCCGCCTCATACTCACCGGCAAACGTCTCGTTGAACACGCCTAAGACGCGCACATAACGCTCGAGCACCGCGGCGTTGCCGTAGCTATTGATGGATAGCTTCCGCACCTCTTTGGCGGGAGCCTCCTGTGCAGCCTCTTTCGGGGCCTCTTTCTTTTCCTCCATAGCCGGTTCTTCGGCTGCCGGGGCGGTCTGCACCGTGCCGCAGGCGGCGGCAACCAATGCGGTAGCCGCTACACCGCTGTAACGCAGGAAATTTCGTCGGGTAACCATATCTGATTCCTCCTGTAGGGCTGCACGTAGCCCATACATACCACTCGTGTCACCTAGTCAATAAGTCTATACCGAGTGAAAGTGCGCGTCAATAATTCTGGGCAAGAATTCGGAATTTGCTTGCCCTAAGCCTTTCTGTCCTGCGACTGCCGAAGGGTCGAAGATGGAAGGAATATTGATCTCTAGACGGAATCCCTCTTCCGTTCGTGCTGAGCTTGCCTGTCCTGAGCTTGACGAAGGGTCGAAGGATGAACGGAAGCGTGGTCGTCTGAGGATGCATCGCCAGCCGCGTTCACCTTTCGACAGGCTCAAGGCGAACGGAACTGGAGCTTCGGAACTTGTAGAATTCTTAATGGGAGAGAACAGGGCAGGCGGTCAAGGCAGACAGCAGGGCTGCTCTCTTTCGAGAATCAGCCGCTGTTCGCTGTAACGTGCCGTTTCGCGAACCGTATTCCGATGGTGAATGAATACACTTCATGGCGCTATGATGTTTCCTATTTTCGGCGGAAAAACGGCAGCCTTTGCCACACGGTTCGCGCCTCCGGCACACCGAGGAGCAGCGCGGAGAGGACATAGACCCATATAAGCACGGTGCCGTAAAGGACGAGGCGGACGACGGCCGGCGTACTGGAGAGCGGAACCAGCCACTGCAACGCGCCGCTCGCGCCCGCGGCAAGCAGTGTGCAGAGCAGCAAGGGCAGCATGCCGCCGAGAAACCGAAAGTCCGGCACCCGCCGCGCCAGCAGCAGCCACAGCCAAATAGCCTCCAGCAGCACCGCGAGCGAGATGCCGAGCGCCAGACCGCCCTGGGCCAGTGGCCGCATGAGAAGAAAGGCAAGAGCGATGCCCAGCCCCATGCTCACGATGCCGATCAGTACCGGCGTGCGCGTGTCCTTAAGCGCAAAGAAGCCCCGGTTCAGCACTTCCACCGCGCCGTGCCCGGCCAAGCCGACCGCGAAAAAGAGCAACGCCCATGCGGTGAGTTCGGTGGACGCGGCATCGAACGCGCCGCGCTCGAACAGCGCGGCGACGACGAGCGGCGCAAAAAGCATAAGACCCGCGGCTGCCGGTAACAGAAAGAAGAGCACGGTGCGGATGGCCGCCGTAAGCTGCCGGGCAAGCTCCGGCGTGGGACCGTCCATAGCGGCAGCCGCGAATTGTGGGAACCACGCGCGCGCCACGGCCATGCCGAATACTCCTAACGGCAGCATCATGAGTACCCAGGCATAATTCATTGCTACGACGACATTCGCGCCAAGCCTAGAGGCCAAGTTAATCATAATAAAAATGAGTGAGAGGTGTACCGCAAGCAGTCCTGCCATGCGAGGGACCGTGAGCTGCACCAATCGTTTCAACTCAGGCAAGTGAAGGTGAAGAACCGGCGCATAGCCTGGACCCAGTGCGCGAAAAGCAGGTATTTGCACAATTACGTGCAACACGGCGCCAATCACCACGCCAATCGCTAAACCGTAGATGCCCCACCAGATTGCGAGCACGACCGCGCCCGCGATACCGGCGAGGCTATAGAGCAACGGCGCAAATGCGGGCAGCAGAAAGTGCTGCCGCGCGTGGAGCGTGGCAGTGAGCACTTCGCTGACGGCGAGGAAGAGGGGCGAAAACGCCACGATGCCAATAAGGGCAACCGTGAGTCCTCGTTGTTCATTGTCGAAACCGGGCGAAATGAGCGGCACGACCCAGGGTGCGAGCAATACGATCGCGGCGACGAACAGGGCGAGCACGATGATCAGGGCGTTGAGCACGGAACTGGCGAATGCCCGCGCGGTGGCGGCGTCATTGCGCGCCAGCACCTCGCGATAGAGCGGGATATAGGCGGAACTCAACGCGCCGCCCGCAAAGAGCAGGAACGCCAAATCCGGTAGCCGGAACGCCGCCACGTAGGCCGCAAGTTCTCCTGAGGTACCGAAACGCGCGCTAACGGCGACTTCCCGCCCTAACCCCAGCACGCGTGAAAGGACATAGCTCACCATCAGGATGGTCGCGCCGCCGGCAACGGTGCTGCCACCGGCCCTCAGCCACGCAAACCGGCCGGTAGGGGTCGGGTTGTCAGAAATAGACATAGTGAGACCCTACGGGAAGTCGGAGAGAAGTAGGGAGCGTGATGGGAGTCCTCCAAGGAATCATGAAAACGGACTTCCGTTCATCCTTCGACAGGCTCAGGACGAACGGGTACGGGCTCTACCGACGGCTTTCGGATTGTTCGGCTAGTGCTGAGCCTTGCCTGTCCTGGGCGCGCAGAGGAGTCGAATCTAGAATTGAGACGGTCTGATATCCCCACGCACAGTCAAGACTGTATTCGGAGTGATAAAGTACGCCATCCGTAGGCTCATGCTAGCACAGGATTCTGCCTAAGCGCAGTATTCAAGTGAGCCGACGCGCTACATCGCTACGGCATGTATGGCAGGTCGAGACTAGCGATAGAGCAATACGACCGACCTGGGCCCTCGCCACATCCGGTTTTGGCGGGAGCGCGAGAGGGAGACCCAGGCTACGAGTGGTGCGACGCGAGCATCAAAAGTTGGCCGAATCGGGGATCGTTACGCAAAGGGTCAAAGACATCTGAGCTCAAGATTAGTAGAAGGTCTCGACCAGGATCGCCGTCTGCCGAACTATCATTCAAGGGGGCCTCAAGATGATCAAATGTACCGCCAAGGTTGCCCCGCTCTAGGCAGTGACTTGCCTGCTGGCAGTTCTGCAATAGGCCTTTACCATTCACGGGAAGGCCGCCTCGCATTGCCGCTTCGGCTTCGTCGAAGCTAACCATTGTCTTCTGTACATCGGACTGGATACTGTAGGCACGTTGCACAAGCGCACTAAATCGCGAATCTTGGCGCACAGCGTCAAATCTTTCTGTGCTCAAGAATACCAGGAGAATCTTACCAAGGTCGGAGTTAATTACTTCTGTTTTGTCATTCAGGGACGTTTCTAGATGGTGAAACGTTCCGTCAAGATCGCCACATTTTAGGTAGTATTCCGCCAGCTGGGTGTTCAACGTAAAGCTCTTGGCATCTCCTGCAAGTCCGGTGCGCACGGCAGCTTCGCCTTCTTCGTCTCTACCTAGAGTCTTCAGTACGCCTGCCAGACTGCTGTAGGCAATAGCCAGCCCCATATCTCGCTTTTCATCAGCGGATTTCGGCCTCGGATGCGCCTTGTGCCAGTCCACCGCCGCTTGTAGGTGTGTCAGTGCACGCTCATGATCGCGGATGGCGTTGTAGGCTAGGCCAAGTTCGTGGTGTATACGGTCATTCGGCCCCTGCGATTCAAGCTCCCGTTCTAAGCGCACGATGATCTCGTCGTAATGGCCCTGAGCATATTGACGCTTGAACTTGCTCCCACTCTTCCAGATCAAGAACCCTGGGCGCAAGCGGATGTGCGGCAAATTGGGAATCCACCACCCGACTTTGTGAAGTATGAAGTAAAGTAGCCAATTCTTGCCAAAGTGCGCGCGAAGTAGCTCGCGATTTAGCGCCGCAACGTCGCCAAGCGCCGTCACGGCTTGTTGCTCCGCCTGCGATTGTTCAGCGCCTTGCGTTACCCGTTGTTGGATAGCGTCCTCCAGGTGCGCGCGGAGTTCATCTTTGGCTTCACTGCGTTTCAGGAACGGCAGTCCCGCTACTGCCTTGCGGAGAAAGCGTTCCGTTTCCGGCGTCAAGCGCGCCATTGATAGCCTCCACTAGTGTGTGCCAATGCTCGCGGCGTTCCACCAGCGCCTCTCGGCCGCGCGCAGTCAGGCGATAGTACCGCCGGCGCGGCCCGCGTGGGCTGTTCTTCCAATAGGGCGTTACCAACTCTTCAGCTTCTAAGCGGTGTAGCGCGGGGTAGAGCGTTCCTTCCTTGAAGTCGAGCACGCCGCTGGTGCGTTCGCGCAATGCCTCGGCGATCTCGAACCCATACATGGGCCGCGCTGCCAGCAGATCGAGAAGGAGCAGGCTTGCCGTGCCTTTACGTAATTCGCGTAACATGTATATAGAATATCTAGGTAGCGAAAAAAGTGCAAGGGTTGTAGCTAAAGATTTTGGACGCTTTTCTACTTACATACGCAAAATCAACTCCGAACTCGAGCATGTTGCCGTATAATGGGGAGCAAGAGAACTCAGCCAACGTGAGCGTTTCATGTAGCAGGGGAGGGACTGCCGGTGATACGGAATGATACCGCCGAGAGTGAGGGCATATCCACCACACTTGAGCCCCTAGCACCCACCAGCGACCCCATGTCCGCTGGCAAGTTGCTGAAACAGGGCCTTACCTTCGACGACGTAGTACTCATTCCCGACTATTCCGCTGTTCTGCCCAAAGACGCCGATACCCGCACGTGGCTGACCCCGACAATTGCGCTCAATATCCCTCTGATCTCTGCCGCCATGGATACCGTTACCGAAGCGCGCCTGGCCATTGCCCTGGCGCGGGAAGGCGGCATCGGCATCATCCACCGCAACCTGGAAATCGATGTCCAAGCTGCCGAAGTAGATAAGGTCAAGCGCTCGGAAGCCGGCATGATCGTGGACCCCATCACCTTGGGTCCCAATGCGACCGTGCGCCAGGCGGTGGACCTGATGGAGCGCTACCACATCTCAGGCGTGCCGATCACCGAGAACGGCAAGCTGATAGGCATTCTCACCAACCGCGACATTCGCTTTGAGGAGAACCTCGACCAGCCCGTGCTAAACGTGATGACCAAAGAGGGCCTCATTACGGTTCCGATCGGCACCACGTTGGAAGAAGCCAAAGACGTCTTGCGCCGCCACCGCATTGAGAAGGTGCCGGTAGTAGACGACGACTTTATGCTCAAGGGACTGATTACGGTTAAGGACATCGCAAAGAAGATCCAGTTTCCGCTTGCGACAAAAGACGAGAAAGGACGCCTGCGCGTAGGCGTGGCGGTAGGCACGAACGTGGAGGGCATCAAGCGCGCCCAAGAGGCGGTGGCGGCCGGGGTTGACGTGCTGGTGCTGGATAGCGCCCACGGTCACTCCGCGGGAGTCATCGAGACGCTGCGTAAGCTCAAGTCGCTCTTCGACGTGCCGGTAATCGCCGGTAACATTGCCACGGCAGCCGCGGCGGAAGACCTCATCAAGGCCGGCGCCGACGCGCTTAAAGTCGGCGTGGGACCCGCTTCCATCTGCACGACGCGGGTCGTGACCGGCACCGGCGTACCGCAGATCACGGCGATTACCGACGTTGCCGCCGTGGCCGTGCAGTACGGCATCCCCGTGATTGCTGACGGCGGCATTCAGTATGCCGGAGACGTGGCAAAAGCGATTGCCGCAGGCGCCGACACGGTGATGATCGGTTCGCTCTTCGCCGGTGTAGAAGAGAGTCCCGGCGAGGTGGTGCTCTACCAGGGCGAACAGTTCAAAGAGTACCGCGGCATGGGTTCGATGGGCGCTATGAAGGCCCGCACCGCCAGCCGCGACCGCTACTTCCAGGACTACATTGGCGAGGAGTCGAAGCTCGTGCCCGAAGGCATCGAGGGCCGTGTGCAGTACAAGGGGCCGCTCTCAGCACTGGTGATTCAACTCGTGGGCGGCTTGCGCCAGGCGATGGGCTACTGCGGCAACGCCACAATTCAGGAGATGAAGGAACACGCACGCTTCGTGCGCATGTCCCCCGCCGGTCTCCGCGAAGCCCACCCCCACGACGTGATCCTGACCAAAGAAGCGCCCAACTACTCGCGGTAGCTGTTGCAGTGACAGCACGGCCTCCAGGGGGCCGATAGCCTACCTCATTTCAACTTTAGGGTTGTTTCCCGGGTAGGTTGTTTGAATTGTATTCTTAAGGGCCGTTGGTAAGTAGAGGACACTTCTCAATCTTCCGTATAGGAATTCAGGCATGCCGTCCGCAATTGAATGGACAGACGAAACCTGGAACCCGGTAACGGGCTGTACTCGCGTTTCGCCGGGCTGTGATAACTGTTACATGTATGCAATGTATCCCCGCCTTAAGGCCATGAGCGTTACGGGATACGATACTGTCCCCAGTGAGGTGCAACTGCTACCTGAGCGGTTATATCTCCCGCTCTCTTGGAAAAAACAGAGACGTGTCTTTGTCAATAGTATGTCTGATCTGTTCCATTCCCGTGTCCCGTTTGAGTTCGTATTCGAGATGTTCCAGGTGATGCAGCAGGCAGCGTTCGAGAAGGGCCACGTTTTTCAGATACTTACGAAGAGACCAGGCAGAGCTGTTGCTTGGTGGAAGCAGTATGAAGCGCAATTCCCTGATGGCTGGCATCCAAATATCTGGATTGGAAGCTCAGTCGAAAACCAGAAGTACGCTCCACGCCTTACCGTTTTAGCGCGGCTGCCGGCACCGGTTCGATTTGTCTCTGCCGAACCCTTGCTGGAACAGGTTGAGCTAACTCCCTGGCTAAAAGATGGCACTCTTCAATGGGTGATTGCTGGAGGCGAGAGTGGCACTGGCGCTAGACCCATGGATTTGGACTGGGTGCGAAGCTTGCGCGACCAATCAGAAGGCGCAGGAGTAGCTTTCTTCCTAAAGCAGCTTGGAGGTGTAAGGAATAAGCGTGGTGGCGATGCTGCAGTAGTTGATGGCCGTCACTGGCGGCAAATGCCTGTAACGAACTAGGAACAGCAAGTTCGATGTCATCTCTTTTCGGGGGTAGTTGGACCAATGAGAAACTAGAAATTCTTGGACGATATTTGGATGCCTACACCACCGCGCTCAAGAGCCAGCCCTTCCAACTGACTTACGTTGACGCTTTCGCAGGAGAAGGTTCCTACTTGGCTAATTCGGACTATCTTTCGGAGGATTATGAAGATCTCCAAGAATTCCGTGCTGGCTCTCCGCGTATCGCCTTAGAGGTTCAGGACAAGCCCTTTGATAGGCTTGTATTCGTTGAAAAGGATCCCGCTCGTTGTGCATCTCTTAGATTGCTGGAGAGAGAGTTTCCCAATCGTAATATCGGCATTCGCAACGAAGACGCCAATAGTGCTCTTCCTGCATTCTGTGCCACTCTTGGTAACTCTGAACGCGCCGTAGTCTTCCTTGACCCTTTCGCCACGCAAGTCTCGTGGAGCACAGTGGAAGAACTGGCACGGACGCAGAAGATAGACTGCTGGATCTTGTTCCCATTGATGGCAATCGCGCGCATGATGCCTACGACGAGGAATCCGCCGGATTCGTTGGCAGCACAGCTAGACAGGGTGTTTGGTGGACGCCAGTACTGGGAGGACTTCTATGGTGAATCTCCGCAACAACAATTGCCAGGGTTTTCAGATAAACTCACACAAGAGAGGCTTCAAGGCAGCGACCAGATTGCTTTACGATACCGTGAAAGACTTGAATCAGCGTTTGTGAAGGTAGCGGCGACCACCCGGACCTTCAAGAACTCGAAGAACTCTCCGATGTTTGAATTGTTCTTTGCTGCAAGCAATCCAAGAGGAGCGATTCGCGCAGTGCCTATTGCCGATCACATACTGAAACACTGGTAATGAGGTGATGTGCGACTACAAAGGGAGTATACATATGCCAAATGCGTCGTCTGTGTCCCTTCCTAAGTGGTACATCCCCCGGATTTGTGCGGTTTCTCCGACGGGGCCGGAGGTCAATCTTGCCGTTGGCGAGGCGGTTGACCTCGGTGTTGAATTGGAGCCGTGGCAGACGGTGCCTGCTGAGCAGCAGTGGCAGCGGCGGGCGGAGCCCGTGCTATCTACCACGCTGACGACGCAGGACTGGAGCCGCGTGATGCTCTACATGCCGGGCGTCATCCGCGCTGATGGCATGTACAAGATGTGGTACGTCGGCACGTCCGGCCCGCCGCGGCCAGCCAATTGCCACTTGGGCTACGCCACCTCGCAGGACGGCATCCATTGGGAAGAATATCCCGGCAACCCCATCGTCACTGATGAGGCCCTGCAAGATGCAGGCGGCTGGGGGCGGTGCTTTCAAAGCCCGTTCGTGCTCTACGACTTGGAAGAGCGACGCTATCGGATGTGGTTCTCCGCCCTCACCCACTATGAGGAAACCGCCGACGGCGAACTCGTCGAGATGACGCAGCAGGTGGGGTATGCCGAAAGTCCGGACGGCATCGCGTGGGAGATTCACCCCGAGCCGGTCACGCGCAGCGGACGCTGTCCCTCGGTTATCAAAGAAGATGACGGCACTTTCACCATGTGGGTAAACGCCCGGCCAGAGGGCGACCCCGACCCCAGCTCGATCTACGGTCACACCATGCTGTTGCGCTCTCCCGACGGCATTCATTGGGAAGAGATCGCCGACGTTCTCCAACCGGAGGGCATTTACAAGTCGTGCGTCTACCCGTTCGTGATGCGGGATGGGCCGGGTCTTGTCATGTGGCACGGCGGGCACCGCGAGGCGTTGCGGGACGACGTGCGCTTCACGCGCGCCGAACTCGACGACGCCTACGGCGATTGGTTCGACCTTACATTCGCCCGCTCGGCGGACGGCCGAGACTGGACCGAGCGCATGGGGCATCCCGTCTTTCCGCCAAGTGCGGATAAGGATTCCTTCGATGCCCGCTATACCTCCACGCCTTACGTCCTCAAGCTGCCGGGCCGCTACGTACTCTATTACTCGGCGCGCGATATGCTGGAGGGCTGGCTGCAGGCCGACGGCACCCCGGGCCCCGGACGCGGCTTCGCTTACCGCCATATCGGCTTTGCCACGCTCGACGCCACCGCGCACCCAGATCCGACGCTCCGCTACGCGTGGTCTATTGACGGGGAACCGCTACCGGAAGGCGGGGATACTTTGCGCTTTCGCGCGCCGGAGGGCGGAACGCACTACGTCAAATGCCAAGTGGAAAACGCCAACGGTAACGCCGAGTATTCGTGGAAAGTCGTCGTTGGCAGTTAGCGTGCGGCCTTACCCCTTGTCATTCCGCAATAGTTGACCGGTTAAATGACAGAACTCACCGCCCAGTTACTGTCTTGAGAACTAGAGAATTCCCGTGCCGTCATTCCGGCGAAAGCCGGAATCCATCTTCTCTTCAATGCCTACCTGGAGTCCTGGCTCTCTGCGAGTGCGAGGCAAGTCTTGCGTCGCGGTTTTGACTGGATAGGGGCACGGCATG
The DNA here is from genome assembly GCA_965216245.1 of Chloroflexota bacterium. Classification (GTDB taxonomy): domain Bacteria; phylum Chloroflexota; class UBA11872; order VXOZ01; family VXOZ01; genus VXOZ01. Next base: position 1,173,345 of record OZ244145.1, on the reverse strand, counting down.
CCGTGCCCCTACGGACAGGCGACAGCCTATCCTCAGTGCATAAGAACTCACATGCGAAATACCTACCTTGCGCAGTTAAATTATGAAAGAGACTGGAATCTCTTTGGCGCGGCCAGCAGTTGTCGTCAGCAATAAGGAGGTACTACCAACGGATTGGCCCTCACTGGTTTCGCGTGTCCTCCAGATCGGACTGGATCTCCTGGATATCCGGGGGCCAGGTGCTTTTGATATATGAGAGTATTGCCCAAATGTCGCTGTCGCTGAGAGTCTCGGCAAAGCCGGGCATGTTGCTCATGTAATCGCTGCCGACAACGGCGGTCGAGCCCAACTTGGTAACGTCGAACAGCAGCGCATCGGCGTGATGCCAGGTGTGGCCGGTGACATCGTGGGGTGGGGCGGGCAACATGCCGTCGGCATCGCGTTCCCGCCAGTTTGGTTGTCCTTCCAGGTTAGCGCCGTGGCAACTGGCACAGTGTTGCTGGTAGAGAACCGCCCCGCGTTTGACCAAATCAGGGCTGGTGGCGTCCGCGCGATCCGGCCCGCCACTGTCCCAGACGAAGAGCCAAAGAGCCGCAAGCACTACAGCCACCGTCACCGCGGCGGCTGCGAGGATTCCGATCCAAAGCTTAGAAAGGCGTCCGCGCCAGCTTGCCGTTTGTCGTCTACTCATACTTTGTGCGCCCTCATGCTCGATTTCGACGGTTTAGTTGTACTATTTCCAGTCTAGCGAGTTGCCCACAGTTCGTTTTCCTCGCTGTCCTAGGTTAGGTGCCAATCAATGCAGCCGTACGTGGGTATTATACTGGGCGGACGGAGCAACAATACAGGGGTAGGGTATTTCTGCGGTTGGGTGTATGAGGCGACCGGTCCCGTCTCGCGTTAATTGTAGGAGTGCTACCGTTACCTAGGCAATTGGCCGCAGAGCCACCAGGGCTGACTTGCCAATTGAGCGGCGAATAGCGTGGCGGGCAGTGCCATCGGTGGCATACAATATGCATGTCCTGCAATATGCGGCAACAGACTTCAATAGAGGAAGAGAGTTGTGATGGCGACGAATAGTGATCCGATTGGGGTAGCCGTCATTGGGTGCGGCGGCATTTCCCATCCCCATTTCGACGGGTGGCAGCGGTTGGTACGAGCCGGAGAAGCCCGTCTGGAAGTTGCCTGCGACAACCTGCGCGAACGCGCCGAGTCCCAGGCGCAGCGGTACGGCGCAGCGGCTGCCGCCACTGACTTCGCGGAGGTCGTACAACGGCCGGAGGTGCAAGCCGTTGACATCTGCCTGCCCCATCACCTTCACTTGTCCGCCATTCTGGCGGCGGCGGAAGCGGGCGTGCACGTGCTCTGCGAGAAGCCGCTCGTGCTCAACATGGATGAGGCGGTTGAGGCTGTGCGCGCATGCCGGGACGCCGGAGTGAAGCTGATGACGGCCGATCGCGATCGCTTCGAACCCCATGCCCGCGTGGTAAAGCGCATCCTCGACGCCGGGCTGATTGGCGACATCTACCACGTGCTGGAACGCCACATGCTCCATAAAGATGTTCTCTCGCAGGCATCCCGCGCCAACATGGGCTGGAAGCTCGGCAAGGCCACGGCGGGCGGCGGCGCGCTGCATCGCGACGGCTGCTACTACATCGATACGCTGCTTTTCTGGGAAGGTAGCGGCGTGAAGCACGTCGCGGGCGCGGAGTTCGATAGCTTTCTCTGGGAGACGGAAGAGATCGAGACCACCTCCCACGTGCTCTTCCGCTTCAATAGCGGCGCTATCGGCGTCTTCGAGATGATCTGGTGCCTGCAGGGGCCGCACAACCGCCAGATTGTGATCAGCGGCAGCGAGGGCTACCTGCTATTCGAGGGCGGCCTGGGCGGCAACTATGACGCCACAATCACGCTCTACAGCAATAAACTGCCGTGGCTGACGTTCGATGATCCGCAGGTTGCCCAGGCCTTTGCCGACTGCCGTTATGAGCAACCGCACCGCAATCATCCGGAACGCGCCAACGAGAAGATCGTGTTGGATGTGCCGTATGCGGCCGGCTTCCACGCGCAAGAAAAAGAGTTTCTGGCTGCTATCCGAGAAAACCGCGAACCGGAATCCAGCGGCCTCGACGGTGCCCGCGCGCTGGAGGTCGTGGAAGGCGCATATCTCGCGGCGCAACAGGGTCGGCGAATTGACTTTCCGCTGCGTGACTGGGATTCGTTGCGGAGCAATCGCATGTAGCCGGTCGCTCAATGGTGGCGGGGCTGTTCACTGTCTGACGTGGATGCGAGGCAGGAAGTGGTAAGTAGCCATTCGAATGTCACCCTGAACGGAGTGATGGTTCTAGAGTGACTGCAGTCGGATAGTGTAGCCTCCAGTTTTGGACCCTAGATTCTGCGAACCCTGTTCGACGCTACGCTTGGAATGACCTCTAAAGCCGATTCTAAACTGACAAGATGCATTCGATGCACTGAAAACGATCAGCCACGCCAAAGCCAGGAAGGGAATAGGCCATGCGATATCGTCCGCTTGGAAACACGGGACACGAAGTAGCAGAGGTCGGCTTGGGTACGTACCCGCTAGGGGGTGCGCTCATCACGAGCGGTAGCTACTGGTCGGGTCCGGCCACGTACGGCACGGTGGCGCGCGATACGGCGCTGCAGACGATTCATCACGGCATGTCGCTGGGAGTCAACTTCATCGATACCGCACCGGTCTATGCGGAGGCCGAAGTTTTCATCGCCGACGCGCTGCGGGAGCGACCGGAGCACCTGAAAGACGTGGAGGTGTTCGTGGAGACGAAGGGCGGAGAGCACGTCCTGCCAGCCGCAAGCGGCGGACTGCCCGAACTGGCCCGTGACTTCAGCCGCGATGCTTTGCGTGCCAGCGTTCAGCTTAGCAAAGAGCGCTTGCAGATTGACCTCATTGAGGGCGTGCTGCTGCATAGCCCGCGCCCGGACGAAATGGAATTGGACCCGCTGGGTGTGCTCGTAGAGCTGCGCGAGCAAAGACACATCGGCCACGTGGGAGTCTCCGCTACGAACGTGGCCGAGGCCATTCGACTCATCGAAGTGGACGGCCGCGCTGAGATAATCCAGATTGGGTTCAGCCTGCTCGAGCCTGCGCCCACGGCGCGATTGCTTCCTCTGGCGGAAGAGCGCGGCGTCGGCATCGTTATTCGGTCGCCGCTGGCCTCCGGGTTTCTGGCAGGCACGATCACTCCAGACCATGAGTTTGCGCCGGACGACCACCGCAGCCTGATGTCGCGAGAGCAACTTGCCGCTCGAATTCAGGAGGCGGAGACCTTCATGTGGCTGGTCGAAGAGGGTGTCGCGCAGAGTCTGAGCGAGGCCGCGTTACGGTATATCCTCAGCTTTTCGGGAGTCTCATCCGTTATTCCCGGCGCAATGAACCCCGCCGAATTGGAGCAAAACGTTGCGATTTCCGATCTTGGCCCCTTGCCGTCGGCGGCGCTAGCGCGCATCGCAGAGACGCAGCGGGAGTTGGGAATTCTTACATAAACCTGGTGGTCGTTCTACTCTCACATCTCGTGTGCCACGAGGCGGTTCAACACGCGTAGCGTGTCCCCGGCACATTCCCCGCGCCACGCCTGATGTGGCGCTGGCAGTTCGAGCACATGAGCGGGGGACAAGCCTCCGCGCTACGGCGCTTGAACCCAAAGTCGTGTTTTCGGGGAAAAGATGTAGCAATGGTGCCCCAAAGCAGTGTGACAATCGTAGAGGCACGGCATGCCGTGCCCCTACAGCGCCATCACAGTTAGATTTCAAGCCTCGTAACATCGGATAGTTGCCGTGGCTGTCCTCCCAGCAAGCGAGCGCAGGTTGTAAACCTGCACTACCAAAGATGGCGGGCAACGTGAACGCCGCATTCCTCACCGAGAGCGGCACCTGTGTCAGTATTGGGGGCAAGCCTCGCAATACGGCGCCAAGTCCCTAACGGAAGGCGCGAAACCAGCGGTCCTGCCCATCCCGCGGGTCTACTTTTTGCAAGAGCAGAGAAGCGGGGAACAAGCCCCCCCCCCGCTACGGGTTCCTCAAGTATTCTGAGACTGCCTGCTGCCTGCTTCTACACGTTCAGCGGGTTTGACGGTTGCAAGAGTGTTGCATTGTTGGCGACAGAAACGCAATAATACGTGGCAAGGATCACCTTCGATTGACTGCGCGAGGGAAAGGGGGTCAAGAAGTAGAGTGGCAAAGTGGGAGGGGATCCTCTGAGGTTCTTTTGCTACCCGTACCTAAAAATACAGTTCTTGTATACAAGCGGCTTGCCATGGGAGTAAGTCCGGGGGTGAGGCAAATGAGAACTCGTGAAAGCAAGAGCCGATTGACGCGACGCTCAGTTTTATGGTTGGGCGGCGGTACACTTGGCGCCATTGCCTTGGCCGCCTGCGGTCAGGCTGCGGCTCCGGCGACGCCTGCGGATGATGCGCCGGCGGCGAAAGAAGCGGAGGCACAGAAGGCCGAACCCCAGGCTGAGCCGGTTACACTCAACTGGTCGCTCTGGGGTGACTCGACGTGGCTGGAAGCGGCTCAGGCCGGTGCCGATCAGTACACGGCGGACAATCCCAACGTTACCGTCAACGTCGCTGGCTACAAAGAAAGCTTGGCAGGCTATATTACTGCTTGGTTGGCCGGGGCCGGCCCGGACGTGGCGATGATGTGGGGCACCAATCTCGTGCAAGCAGGCCGAGAAGGTCTGCTCGTCAACATGGACTCCTACATCAAGCGCGACAATCATCCAATGGACGACTACATTCCCTTCCAAGTTGGCGCAATGTACTGGCCCGAGACCGGTCAATTTGGCTTGCCCATGTACATCAACGTCTACGTGCTCTGGTACAATAGGCAGCTATTCGACAAGCAGGGCCTGTCGTATCCCGACGACACGTGGGGCTGGGACGAGTATCAAGATGCGCTGTTGAGGCTCACCGACCGCCCGAACGCGGTATTCGGTGGTGTCGATATGTCTTGGGGACGCGGCATCTGGAAGATCGTGCAAAACGGCGGCACCGTGGTCGATCCGGAAGACGACCGCCACGCCACCTTCGACAGTCCGGAAGCCATCGAGGCAATGGAGTGGCTGCACGCCCGCTTCCATCAAGACCGCAGTATGGTTCACGGCGAGGAGTGGAAGGCGTTGGAACGGAGTAAGGTCCAGGCGCTCATGCAAGGTACGCTTGCAACGTGGGAAGAAGGTTCCTGGGGTCCGGGGCAGTACTCGGTTGATTTCCCCGAACAGGTCGACTTTTGGGACGTGGCACCGTTGCCGCAAGGGCCGGTAGGCCGGGCAACGCAAGGCTCCATCGACGCTTGGGTGCTCTGGGAAGGGACGAAAGACCCGGACGTAGCCTGGGACTTCCAGAAGTTCCTGCAATCGGACACGTACTTAGACATGCAGTGCCAGATTGCCAGCATCCAGCATCCCCGGGCCTCGATGCAAGACCGCTACATTAGCATCATGAGCGAGAACTTCCCGGCGCTCGTGGACAAGAATCTGGACGCGTTCGCGCATCCCGTGCGTGGGAAATATGCCTGGCCCAACGGTGGCCTCTTCCGCAACGATGCCGAAGTGTTCGGTCTCATCGGGGAGGCGTGGACCGCCTCGATCATCGAAGACCGCATCACGGTGGCGGAAGCATTCACTGATTCTGCAAAGCGCGCCAATGCGTTGATGGCGGAAGGCTAAGGGAAGACTGCTTGGGCATTGCGTGCGTTGTGCGCTTGAGTTGCGGACTGTGCGCTCTTGGCCGGCATGAGTAAGCTAAACTTGATGGAAGGAGAGGTATAATATGCCTCTCCTTCCGATGAATGGCCTGAATGCATCGCTGGACGTTCGCAAGAGGCGAATCGCACGAGGATGTCTGTAAGAGAACTGTCGGTCTCTGTCATCCGTTCGCCCTGAGCCTGTCGAAGGGCAGGATGTAGGATAGTAGATAACCCATTTGGGACGTTGCGCCACCTGCTGTTCATACTTCGATAATTGACGTGGCACAGGCATCTCACCAAGAATGGCAATTGTAAATCCTAGGCATGTCACCAACACTGTCGCTGGGCTCTCTCAAGAAGGGAGAGATCGCGGCTCGGACCGAGGGAAGGTCAGTAGTTTACGGTAGAACGCCCTGCGGATCACCCTCACCCCAGCCCTCTCCCATTGTACAGACTGGGGAGATAGGTAACAGTTGTTCGGGGACATAGGTTACACATTTTGTTCATTGAGGTCTAGGGTTTTTATGCGTTGGACGGAGAAATAGACGTCCCATACGCCGTCGGTTTGGGTGGGTCTGAGCGCGACCCGCTTATGCGTGAAGGCTTTTCCCACACGCAGTGGTCTGCCCTGGAATGAGATGCGACCGGAGACATCCACAGAACGCACGTGGTCGTCGGGGGCGTAGTCGATGGCGGGTAGGGTCTCGGGGAAAGTTTTACCACTGGGTGTGTATCGGCTGACCGGGGTGTCGAGGTCGAGGGCATAGTGTGGGCGCTCCAAGTTGTAGAAGTCACGCCAGGTGTCGAAGGCACGTTGGCAGTGGGGGAGGTCGGTGAAGGTGCGGCCTGTAAGCAACTCGCTCTTGAGCGAGCGGTGGAAGCGTTCCAGTTTGCCGAGTGTTTGGGGATGGTACGGTCTGCTGTGGTGCACGCTGATGCCCAGTTGCATGAGCCAGACGGTGAGGGGAGTAAAGGGATGAGCGCTGTCGCTACCCCAGGGGGAGCCGTTGTCCATCAGCATGGCCTGAGGCAAGCCGTAACGCCGAAAAACGTGGGTGAGGCGGTCTTGGACCGTGTTTCCCTGCTCGTTGGCACAGGCTTGCAACGCCAGGTTGAAGCGGGAATGATCGTCCAGGAGGGTGAACGGATGGCAGCGGTGGTGTTGCACGGCAATGTGTCCCTTGAAGTCCATCTGCCACAGCTCGTTGGGTTCGGCACGTTCAAAGCGCACATAGGGTGTGTGCTTGGCAGCCTCGGATTCATCGATGAGCCCATGTCGTCTGAGAATGGCAGTGATCGTACTCTTGGCAGGCACCCCCGCACAGCCGCGATCCTGCAACATCCTGGCCAGCACATGCGCACCCTTGGTGGGATGCGTCAGGCGCAGTGCTACGACAAGCTCCTCCATCTCCCGGCTCGTCTGTTGCGGACTGGAGTGCGGGTGCCTGGGCAGATCGTGAAGGCTCTGCCCTCCGGCCTGCGCGTACCGCCGCAGCCACTTGTAGCCGGTCTTGCGGCTGATTTCCATGCGACGACACAACTCGCTCATGTTCACTCCGTCAGATTGTGCCAGAGCAATAAACTCTTTGCGCAAAGACATGGGTGTACCCACTTTCCAAGGCATGGTCCTCCTCCATCTAAAAGATTCTCCATGCCTTATGGTGTAACCTATGTCCCCGAACATGTGTTACCTATGTCCCCGGTCTATACACCCATCGAGGGAGAGGGGGATTGGCTTGCCCGGCGTCACTTTGGCTTGGTTACTCGGTTGGCAATGCAAGCGTGCGGTGATTTGATTGCGTAGCGTCGCCTGTACACGATGGTGTAACCGCTTGGCGGCGTCCGCGCAGAGGAAGTAACCGCACGGAAATGCGTGACCTTGGTGGCGTACTAACGGAGCGCGGTATCGCAAAGGTTTTGTACGAGTGCTGGTAACGACCACCGGACGGTTTCCAATTGTGAGCAACGGTCGGCACCCTTTGCGTGCGGCCGTTGAGGAATGGCGGGGCCGAGAGACGCCTTCGCCCGCAAGCGCGTGGCAAGACAGCGCCTTGCGATCGGTGCAGGCCGAGACCCAAGCGGAACTGCTGGCTGCGCAGGACGACGCCGGTGCGGACATTCTCGATCCCGGGTATGTGCCCGTCTACGACGAGTGGTTTCAAATGGCACGAGTCGTGCAGGATCTGGAAGTCGCCGCTCCTATCCGCTACCTGGATACCAATACCTATTACCACCACTGGAAACTGAATCGGATACCCGCGCGCCAGGCTGAGAGCCCTGTCGTCAGCGCTTATCGTCATGCCGCCTCACTTACCGACAGACCCATTAAGCCCACGCTCTTTGGCCCGTACACCATTTGGGCGTATGCGGACCGGCAGGGGGAAGGCGATACGCCGGATGCATTCGCGGCGCTGGTGGACATGTGGGCGGCAGATGTCGCTGCCCTGGCCGCTGCCGGAGCGCGGTACATCCAGATCGAAGAGTCGGTAATCTTGCGTCCAAAGCATCGCGCCGACTTTCCGCTGGTGGCACAGGCCATAGAACAAATTGCCGGCGCAGCACCGGATGCGACCGTAATCGTGCACTTGGCTTGCGGCGCGATTGGCGATCTGCTCCGGCCGTTTCTCGAAATTCCCGGCCTGGGGGGACTGGGACTGGACTTCACGGACGCCTATCGCGCGCCCAACCTGGCCGCCCTTGAGGCCTGGAGCGGGGATGCCGTTCTCCAGGCCGGTATTGCTGACGCGCGCCACTTCCGCATTGAGACTGAAGCAGAGCTGCAGGAAACCCTAACCGCAGTCACTGCCGCTGTTCCTGCGGAGAATTGCTGGGCCGCGCCGAGCACGGCACTCCTCTACCTGCCGCGCCACGCCGCATTTGAAAAGCTTGCCACGCTGGCGCACGTTGCCCATCGATTTGGCGAAGAGGGGGAATAGTAATGAAGAATCTCCCGCTCTTACCGGTTTCCAGCATTGGCAGCTTGCCGAAACCGCCCGACCTCTTCCGCGCGGAGATGGCGCCGCTGGAGCAGCAGGACCACGCCTGGATGCGCCGCAGCCAAGAGACGGCGGTTGCAGATTGGATTGCAACCCAGGAGAAACTCGGTGTCGACGTGCTTGTCGATGGTGAGCAGTACCGGCGGTCTATGACGACCTACTTCCTGGAAGGCTGGGGCTGCGCCGACATCGATCCGGATCCAGTGTGGGTGTTGGACAACATGTACGGCCAGCGGGCGGTCATCAAGCGCCCGGCCACCGCGCCGCGCAAGTTGCTCGTAGACTGGTACCGCTACGCCGCATCCCACGCACGGAGCGACGTAAAGGTCACGGTCACCGGCCCCTATACGTTACGGGACTGGGTCTTCGATCTTTACTACCCCGATCGCCGGGCGGCAGTGCTGGGCTTGGCGGAATACGTCCGTGAGGAGGTTCAAGCGCTCGTCGCGGCGGGTGTGCGGTACCTGCAAATTGATGAACCGGCGTTCGTCACTCGCTACGACCAACCGGAAGAGCTTGATGTGGCGATAGAAGCCATGCACCGCATATGCTCCGATATTCCGGAGCACGTCACGGTCTTCACGCACATGTGCTACGGCGCATTCCATGAGGTCTATCCCAAGATGCTGGAACTGCCGGCGCATGTGTTTTGCCTGGAGCTTGCGCACATCTCGCCCGATCTGCTCGACATCTTGCGCAGGCACCCGTTCCCTGCCGACCGGGGTATGGGCTATGGCGTTGTGGATGCGCAAGACCCCCGTGTAGAATCAGTAGTGGAGATCGAGGCGCGCATCCGCTTGGCCCTGGAGTACTTCGCACCGGAGCAACTGTGGATAAATCCCGATTGCGGTCTGCAGGCTGTCCCCTACGATTCTGCAGTGGCTAAACTGGAAAACATAATGGAAGCCACACGCCGCGTGCGCCAATCGCTTGTGTAGCCGTCAGTGCAGGTACAAAAGGTTGCCGTGATAAGCCGTCAGGATAGTGAGACCCACGTAAAAATCGTAGCGTGGTTGCACATTGGACTCAGCATTCTGGGTCTCTTCATAGCGGGTCTGGTCTTTCTTTTGTTTGTGGGTATTGGGCTGTTGATGGTTGCCGCCGAAGAATCGGAGGCCATGGGCATCTTGGCGGTTATCGGCACTTTCGTTGGCGCGTTTCTGTTCATCTTATCGGTACCGGGGTTGGTTGGCGGCATTGGGCTGCTGAAGCGACAGGCGTGGGCGCGTATCCTGGTGCTCATCCTCAGCGCGCTCCAACTATTCAACGTGCCCTTCGGCACCTGCGTGGGGGTCTACTCCTTCTGGGCGCTGACACGGGAAGAATCCATGGCGCTCTTTGGTGAAACGAGGGGCTGGAAAGAGTAAGTTGCTTGAGTCTTGGCATAGTGTAAGACTGGCGAATTTCCTTACCACCTGCAGGAGGAATCATTGCGATGAGTGTCAGTACACGACCGTACATCGATCCGGTTGAAGGGCTAATCGCCCGCGCCAAACACACTGCTGCGCCTTTGGGCCTGCCGACTACTGCCTCAGAATGGCGTGCCTGGCATGAACGCACGTTGAGACAGGTGCGGGAGATGATCGGGCCGTATCCCGATCCCGCCCCGCTCAACGTCGAGGTGGTTGAGCGCCACGACGAGGGCAGCTACATTCGGGAGAAGGTCCTCTACGACAGCGAGGCCTTTGCCACGGTCCCCGCGTGGCTGTTCACGCCTAAGGATATTGCAGAAGGCGAGAAACGGCCTGCCATTCTCTGTGCGCACGGCCACGGACGCGGTAAGGATGACCCCGCAGGTATCTTGCCCCCACAAGACGATCCCAATTATGCACAGATGAAGGAACGGCAGTCCGGCGTAAACTATGCTCAACAGCTTGCCGAGCATGGGTATGTCTGTCTGGCCCCCGATTGGCGTGGATTTGGTGAGCGAACCGGCCCGCAGGAGTGGCGGCGCGGCTCGAGAGACGGCTGCAACGCGCTCTATTTGGGGTATGGCTACTTGGGGTTCCAGTTGCTTGCTCTGGACATCTGGGATGGAATGCGCGGAATCGATCTGCTCCAAGGGCTGCCGTGCGTGGACCCGGGCCGCATCGGCATGATCGGCCTTTCCTTTGGCGGAACCATGACGACCTACCTTTCGGCCCTGGACGAGCGCGTCCGCTGCGCCGACATTGTTTGCTACCTCAGCACGATAGAGGACGCCATCGGCCATCGCGGCCGGGGCAACACCTGCGGTTCGCAATTCGCCCGCGGCCTGATGACCTTTGGCGACATTGCATCCGTGGCCGGACTAATCGCCCCGCGTCCGTGCCTGGTAGAGGTTGGCGAACTCGACGACTGTTTCGTCAAGGACGACGCGTTGCGCTGCTACGCCGACGTGGAACGCATCTACGCCGCCGCCGGCGCTCCCGACAGACTCGACCTGGACCTGCATCCCGGCGGACACGCTTTCAGCGGCGCAAAAGCGTTCGACTGGTTCGCGAAGTGGTTGTGATACGAGCCCTACAATACTTGTCAGTGGAAGACGCTCGGTGGCACAAGGTTGCCAACTAGTGGCAGGTTGTCCTGCTTCCTAATGCAAGATGCAAGAGACCGGTCAGCGGGCTAGACGCTACTAGGCCGAGGAAATTCCCATCCGTCTTTCCCGCGCAAGCGGGAATCCATCCTCTCCAGAAGTTGCGCCCACGGACTGATGCGGGGGACAAGCCCCCACGCTACGGTTGGGAAGGCAATGCAAAGTGCGTCTTTCCCGCGCAAGCGGGAATCCATCCTCTCTAGAAGTCGTGCCCACGGACTGATGCGGGGGACAAGCCCCTGCGCTAGGGCACTTACTCTCAGATTCAATGTGATATGAAGCCGACAGCGAGGCAGGTGTTCGAAGCAACTTCGTCTAGACTTGCCCGCATTCATCTCGCAGAATCGGCGCTTTCGTTTCCGCTAGCCTTTCGAGCAACGCCGCGCCAGTCCCGCCGGCGTCGTACTGGCTCAGCCGTTGCCCAAGTAGCGCGGCCCGTTCGTGCATCGAATCTGAGCTAAGTACTGTCTCGATTGCCGCGCGCAGCGCCGCGCTTGAGACGCTGTAGGGGTCAACGGATGTGCCTACACCCAGCCACCGGAGGCGCTGTGCGTTGTCCGGCTGGTCGTCTGCAAACGGCACGACGACGGCGGGTTTGCCGTGCAACAGCGTGCCCAGCGTGGAACTCACTCCGCCGTGATGTAGGACGATTTGCGCTTTCGGAATGATAATGCTGTTCGGCACGTAGCGTTCCACGCGCACGTTGTCAGGCGGAATGGGCAGGTCTGAGAGGTTGCCGCCCGTGGTCACGACTACGTCCGCATCGAGTCCACGCGCCGCTTCAAACAGCGTACTGAAGAATGACGATTGGTAGACGCTCTGTACCGTGCCGATAGTGGCATAAACAAGTGGTCGGTCGCTTGGCAGGGCTTCCAGCCACGCCGGTTCCGCGTAGTCTTGCGGGCGGTCCCAGAGGGAAGGGCCGACGAAATGTACAACAGGCGGCCAAGAGTGCCGGGGGTATTCGAACTCCGGCGGCGCCAGTGCAAGCACCAAGTACGGAGAGATGGTGCTTTCTAGGTAACTGTCGCGGATCGGAGGTAGGCTGAATTGGGCGCGAATTGCGTTGAACTGGCGGTCGTGCCGGCGGGCGGCAAGGCGGAACAGCCGCCGGAGAAGCGGTGTAGCAAGGCGCTGGAGCGGATTGGGAGGGTAGGTAAGACCCAATCCGTAGGGATGTGCGTTCACGGTATCGAGGAGCCCCGGCACCACGGTTGTGGTAGCCCAGGGCAGACCGCTCATTTCCGCCACAATGCTCGCGGGGTGCGTGAAGGCGTCGAAGACGAGTACGTCCGGTTGAAATGACGCCGTTACGTCCAGCACCTCTTGTGCGATGCTCGCGGCGAACGGAAACATGACCTCGCGAATCATGAAGTTCAGGCGTTTTAGGCCGCGCAGCTTACCCATCTCCGGCCACCACTCGCGAATCGCCTCCGGACTTGCATCCGGTCCCACCGGGAGGAACTGCGTGACCAACGGCCCTACGGTCTGCTCCATGTTCGGGCCGGTGGCGTAGCCCACGACATTGCCCCGTTCCATCAGCGCTTGCACGATAGGGAGCGTTGGATTTACGTGTCCGGAGGCAGGTATCGATACAAAGAGAAATCGTGGCATTTAATTTCGTTCCAAGGGCAGGTTTTAGTGACTAGCGGTCTCGCCAGCACTGCGGGCTAGTCGCGAGGAAAAACCGCCATAGTACAATAGTAGCAAAGGTGGCGGCAGGCAAGATGACCGGCTCCGGCTTTGCGTGAGAGCCGAGACTCCCATATCAAGCACAGGGTAGGTTTTCCGATGCTGAGCCGAGCAAGCGGGATGAAACCAAAATGACAAAGATTCGCCCGCACCCCCGTATCGAGTGCGAGGCAGGCTCTTGCCCTTTCCCCGAGGGAGAGGGGAATGTTTTTTCACTGCTTGGGATTTGCAACGGTCTTTGGCATCGTGAACCTAGGCTTGCCCAAGCAGCAACCCAGGTTTCAAACCTACGCTACTGCAATCGCGAGCGCGCGGCATGAAACCCACGTCCCTTGACGGCAAAACGCGCCGTGGCGCCGAAGACCTTTCCGGCTGTCGGGCCGTGGTGATGGGGCTGGGACTGCATGGCGGCGGCGTTGGTGTGGCGCAATACTTGGTGGTGCAGGGCGCTGCGGTGACGGTAACGGACCTGCGGGATGAGGAGACATTGCGCCCATCGCTGGCAGAGCTGGAAGGCCTGCCGCTTCGCTACGTACTCGGACGTCACGAGGAGGGAGACTTCCAGCACGCGGACCTCGTGGTGCGCAATCCCGCTGTGCCGCTTGATTCACCGTACCTGGCTTTGGCGCGGGCGGCCGGTGCCCGCATCGAGATGGAAAGCAGTCTTTTTATAAGCGCTTGTCCAAGCGCGTTCGTTGCGGGAATTACGGGCACGAAAGGCAAAACCACGACCACGGTGCTGCTTTCCCAGATGCTGGCTGCCGCCGGTTACCACGTTATTACCGCCGGTAACTTGCGTGTCTCGATGCTGAGCCAATTGCCGGCAATTTGTGAAACTACCCGGGTGGTGCTGGAGCTTTCGAGTTGGCAATTGGAAGCCTTCGTGCCATATGCGTACAGTCCGCCGCTGGCCGTGGTGACGAACGTGCTGCCCGATCACCTGAATCGCTATGCCGGCATGGATGACTACGCGGCCGCCAAAGAGATCAACGTGCGTTACCAAGGTCCGGACGATGCGGCTGTCCTCAACCGGGGCAATGCCTACACCCGGCAATTCGGCGCGCGCGCGCCGGGCAAGGTGGTGTGGTTTTCAGACCAAGTCATGATTCCTGGGGAAGCAGATTCGCCGGTGCGGGGCACCCACCAGCGAGAGAACATGGCCGCGGCGCTCGCCGCCGCGCGGGTGTGGGGCGTGGGCGATGCTGCTATCGCATCGGTGGTGCAGAATTTCACCGGTGTGCCGCATCGGCAAGAGCTGGTGCGGGAATGGCGCGGCATCCGCTTCATCAATGACACCACCGCTACCATGCCCACCGCGACGGTTGCCTGCATCGAGAGTGTTCCCGGGCCGAAGATTCTGCTCCTTGGCGGCGCGGATAAAAATCTTGATTTCACGGGGCTGAAGCAGGCACTGCGCGTTCATCAAGATGCAATTCGCGGTATTGTGCTCTTGGAAGGCAGCGCCACGGACCGGCTGGCAGAAAACTTGCCCTTCCCCGTCGCGGGCCGGTATCAAGACCTGGGGCAGGCACTCGCGCAGGCTGTAGCACTTGCCCGCGCCGGAGACGCGGTCATCCTCTCGCCGGGCTGCGCTTCTTTCGGCATGTTCCAGCACGAGTTCGAGCGCGGCGAGGCCTTCCGCGCGTGGGTCTCAGCGCTGCCTGAGTGATTTAATCCGTCTGGCCGCCTAAGCGAGACCAGGTAAAACCCAAGTGGCAGCTTCGACAAGGTAATTACCAAAGTGGCGCTACGCACGTTGCGCAGCGGCCAGCCAAGGGCATTAGATATTAGCAGAAACGAGCGCGTATGAGCACAATTGTCATTCCCGGCTATGATCACTTTGGCGGCATCCACCCGGAAACCGCCAGCATTGCCAACTGCCTGCGCTATCTTGGCGTGATTGATCCGGCAACCGGCAAGCCGTTCAGTGAGGCCATGCTCTTCGGCATCGCGGGCGGCTTGGGCGCGTGCTATATCCTGTGGGAGTTCAAGGAATACAGCCGTCCGGCCATCGTGTTTGGCTTCCAGCATCAGTCTAATTATCCGGTGCGCTATGTCACACAACTCTGTGAACGGATTGGCATCTCGCCGGAGTTTCACGAGACCGGCGGCGTAAAGAAGGCGGGACAGACTCTCCGTGACGCGTTAGCAGCGGAAAGGCCCGCAATTCTCTGGCTCGAGCGGGAACTGCTCGACTACTACAATCGCGACCCCGACGGCACGGGCTGGTTTAGTTGGGTTGTGACCGCCTGCGGCTACGATCCCGCTACCGACCTGTTCACGATTGACGATACGGGAGTGCGGCCGTTTACGGTTCCCGGCGCGTCGCTCGTCGCCGCCCGCCAGCGTATTCCTTCCTTCAAGAATCGTCTGCTGCTGCTCTCGCCGCCGGAGTCCATTGACCTGCCGGCTGCCATAACCGCAGGTATTCAAGGCAACATCGACTACTTGGGTTCGAAGTCGACCTCGTTCGCCCTACCCACGCTGCGCAAGTGGGCGCGGCTGCTGACGGATACGAAGAACGCCAAGGGCTGGCCCACCGTGTTTGCCGGCGGCAAGTGTCTCTTTTCCGGTCTGGTCTCGGTCTACGAGGGCATCATGCACGAGGGCAGCGACGGCACGGCTCTGCGGGGCATGTACGCTGACTTTCTGACGGAAGCCGCCTCAATTCTGAATTCTCCGGCGCTTAACGATGCCGCGGCGGAATACCGCGCGCTGGGCGCAAAGTGGCTGGCGCTCGCGGAGATGGCGCTCGACCCGTCAGTCGCGCCCCTCGCCTCCGTTCGCGCGGTTCTCGATCAGCGGGAGGCAGCAATCAAGACCGGTGGGGACGACCAAGCCGACACGATCGTGGCTATAGGCAAGGAATTCGAAGCCATGCGCCCAAGCGCGGACGCCGACTTTCCGCGTGACGAGGCGTGGATCAGCGATCTTCTTGCGCGGATGCAAGCGCAGCTCAACGACATCTATGCGCATGAAACGGCGGCGCTGGACATGCTCTGCGCAGCTTTGAACGAGTGACGAGCGAATTGTCGCTTCTCACTTGAGGGAGAAGGCCATGGCGAGGGTGAGTCTCAACGACACTGCACAAAGAGTGGAATTCGATTACAACGACGGTCTTCCAGCAGGCGACCGCAGGTTTGTAACCTGCGCTACCGGAGTTAGTGCAGCCTAGTGGAAGTCGCGTCTCTTACGGCACCGGTCAAGGCGGGAGCGACATCGCCATTGGCAAACATGATTCCCGCGCAAGCGGGAATCTCTCGTCTCCGACTTGGGCGGGAGCGTGGACCCCGCATTACCATTCGTCAGCGACCCACGCGCTTGCCGCGGCTTCTTATATGCGAAGAGCAGCGTTTCCTAGCCACGCTTGACGCCAACCACGATCTTGGCCGGTAGGCCCCAGAGTTTCTCATTCTCACTGTGAACTACGTGAAAACCGGCTTCCTTGAGTGCTTGTTCCACGTAGATAGGCCGGCAGTCGATGTATTGGGGCATGCGTTGGTGCATCCACTCGTAGAGCCGCAACATCAACGAGGTCTCGTCTTCCCGCGATAAGCTCACCACGCCCAGCCTGCCGTAGGGCTTCAAGACCCGCTTGATTTCACTGAGAACTATGGGGATTTCGGGAGTATCGAATAGTTCGAGGGTAAAACTCATGAAGACGGCATCGAGAGTCTCATCTGCATACGGCAGTTGTGCCGCGTCGCCGCAGTGCAATTCAACTCTATCCGACATTCTCGCTCGGGCAAGCCGCCGTTGGCTCGCCTCCAGCATGCCGGGTGAGAGGTCCACGCCGCACACACGGCCTGCTTCACCCACCGCCTCGGCGATCTGCTTCAGACAGTGTCCCGTGCCAAAGCCGATCTCCAAGACGACCTCACCGCTGGCGATGCTCAACCGCGCCAACGCCTTGTTGCGCAGTCGCTTCTCGAAGGCTCCGGCAAAGAGGTCGTACGAGCGGCTCATCTTGTCGTAGCTCGCTCGCGCCTGTGCCTTGGAACGGGGTACGCGTAACACAACACCGCTTTCTGAAAAAGCTCCCGCTCAACCTACCGCATGGACGCACTCGTGTGTTCAGTATGCCATGCACACACGTTGAGAGGGTTCTTTCGCCGCGATACGATGTGGCGGACAACTGGGCGGAGGTCACTACCCGCCGGACAGTGGCATGGCTAAGGGGTTGCAGTTCTGCGTGTTCGCGCCTATCAGGCCTCACCCGAGAGAGTGGAGTCCACCGCTCGGGTCTGGCGTGGTCATTCTATGTTTCGCCCCCCACCGTCGCGCTCTCAGACTCGACGCCTGAAGCCATGAGCTGCTCCTGCTCGATCATGATCTTGAGCGCAGTGTAGACCAGGATGTCGATCGCAAAGCCCCAAAGTGCCGAGAGCTCAGATTCCAGGAACGTGAATACCTGTATCACAAAGATGCTTACCAGTATGCTGTGCACAAACCAGCGGTAGGCGGCAAGACGGGAACGCTTGAGTTGGAAGATGCCAAATAGCGTGAGTACGCCGGAAACCGCCACTGAACCGAGCGTGGCAATGCCCGTGAAGCTTAGCTGCAATATCTCGACGTCGCTGGCAAGAATTCCGACCAGTGCAACGATCAACACTATTGCTATCTGTACAAAGGCGCGCACCAGGAAGAATCCAACAATAATCGGCCTGAACCAACGCGAGAGCACTACACGGCTATAGAGGCTGACGGCAAAGTCCCGCGCCCGAAAATAGAAGCTCATGTCCGGTACCGGCTGCGGTTCGATGGACTGCACAAACGCGCTTAGGCCTTGGACGATTGGGTCCGACTTGTCGGACTTTGCAAGCAGATCGAGCGTAGTGCGTTTGGTCTTGGCGTCGAGCGGCCTGCCAGCCGCCAGCTCCAATTGGTTGAACGCGTTTGCCAGCGCCTCTGTTGGCCCCGGCTCCTGCCGTCGAAAGGCCTCGAGCACAAGAAAGATCGCGATGAAGATAATGTAGATCAGGCCGATGGTGGGCTCGTAGAAATAGTTGTTGTCGCTGGTGATAAACTTGCCTAACTCGTCGATGAAGGTGCCAAACCCAATACCTCCCAAAATGGCGGCGAGCCGCTGGGCCACCCGACCCAACGCGGCAAACAGCAAGAGCATGGCAAGAGTCATGAAGAGGCCGCCCCAGAGCATGTGGGCAATGTGCAGTCCATCGCCACCCAACTGAGGATAGCCGGTGGCGGCAAGGGCTCCTCGGATCGCCAATACCGACGCTATGCCCGCGACGAGGAAAAGCTCGATGAGTTCCGGGGCGTCGCTATTGCGAACGAAGAAATGTCTTAGTTGCACGAAGCCTCCCAGCGTGTGCGCCGCTCCAGACACTCGGTACAGGAACAGAGCCAGGCATTGGCCTGCTACCATGGCGAGAAACCGATGCCCTGCATATGCGCATGGTGTTTCTCACCCCTTACTGAATGTATACACCTGAAACCTTACCAGAATTCCTTGCCCACTTTCTCTTCTCGCTCTGTCGCCGAGGCATTCCAGAGTACCCATCTTGCCCAGGGCATCGTGGCGGCGTATGCTAGAAACTGCGAAATAGGCACGCCGGTCAGCGAAACGAGCGATAGGAAATCTCCCAAATGAGTCCCACCAACTCCAAGACCCCCGCCGATTCGCTTGTTCTCATAGATGGACACTCCATTGTCCATCGGGCGTTTTTCGCGGTGCCGAAAGATTTTACGAGCGCTTCCGGCGAACTGACCAACGCGGTCTTTGGCTTCACGAACACGCTGCTCCATGTGATCAACATGATCAAGCCCAAGTATGTCGTGGTAGCCTTCGATCTCCCCGGCCCCACTTTCCGCCACAAGCAGTACGTCGAGTACAAAGCAACGCGTCCGGAAGGCGATCCACTGCTCTATCAGCAGATGGACCGGGTGCGGCAGGTGGTGGAGACTTTCAGCATCCCGATCTTTGCGGTTCCGGGCTTCGAGGCCGACGACGTGCTTGGCACCCTTTCGCGCCAGGCGGCGGAGCGGGAGATTCCTACCTTTATCGTGACCGGCGACACCGATGCCTACCAACTCGTCGACGACGTGGTACATTTGCTCGTGCCCCGGCCTCGCACCGGCGAACTGGCTGAAGTTGGCCCCAAGGAAGTGGCGGCACGCTTTCAGGGACTCACCCCCGCGCAGGTCATCGACTATAAGGCTCTTGTGGGCGACACCTCCGATAACGTGCCCGGCGTGCGCAGCATTGGCGCCAAAACCGCCGGCACGCTCTTGCAGAAATACGGCGACATCGAAGGCATTCTTGAGCATGCATTTGAACTGCCCGCGCGTCAACAGAAAGCGCTCGCGGAGGACGGGGAGCAGCTTGCGCAGAGCCGCGAGCTCGTGACGATTGTGCGGGACATGGAGATTACGCTCGATCCGGCGGAAAGTGAACTGGACAACTACGACCAGGATCAGGTACTTGCCTTGTTCCAAGAATTAAGTTTTCGCTCGCTGCTCGATCGCCTGCCAAAACCAGCCGCCGCAGCCACAGGGCAGGCCATGCTCTTTGGCGAAACTGCAACTGAGGTTCAGGCCCAGGTTCTTACCGAAGCCGGCGCGATCGAGGAACTATGCGCTGCCCTGCGTGACATCGGCGAGGTTGCCGTCATGCCTGTGCTCGAGCCCGATCCGCCTTCCTGGCCTCGCTTGCGGGGATTGGCAATTGCGTGGGGCGGCAATGAAGCTGCCTTCGTTGACGTTTCCGATTCCGAAGCGCTCGAAGCCATTGTGCCGGTGCTTGCCGATGCGCAAATCCCCAAGATCGTGTTCGACGCCAAGACGCTGAGCTTAGCGCTTCTCGCCCATGGCGTCAGCGTGGCCGGTGTCGTGTTTGATTGCCACCTGGCCGCCTATTTGGCCAACGTAACCGGCACTCGCTCCGCCACGCTGAAAGATATCGTCTTCGACGTTCTCGGCGCGACCATGGAGGCCGTGGACGATCTCCGCGACCGTAAGAAGTCCCTGGCTGCTGCCGACAGCGAAACTCTCGCGCAAGCGGCCGCCCACGAGGCGGAGATACTGCTGTCGCTCCACGCCACGCTCAGCAAAGACCTTGATGAGCGAGACGTGCGTAAGCTCCACGACGAACTTGAACTGCCGCTGGCGACGGTGATCGCGCAAATGGAATTCGCGGGCATCGCCGTGGACGTGGACATACTTCAAAGCCTCACCAAAGAGATGGCTGAGCGCATTGGGAAGATCGAGCGAGCTATTTATGAGGATGTCGGGCATGAGTTCAACATCAACTCGCCCAAACAACTCGGAGACATTCTCGTCAATGAGCTTGGCATCCCCCTCACCAAGAAGACAAAGACCGGTTTCTCTACCGATTCCTCGATATTAGAAGCACTCAGGGAGGCGAATCCCGTAATCGGGCACGTGCTGGTGTACCGCCAGCTTACGAAGCTCAAGTCCACGTATCTTGATGCGCTGCCGACGAAGGTGAACCCGCAGACCCGGCGAATCCACACCTCATTTGAGCAGACCGGCGCTGCCACCGGCCGGCTTTCTTCGAATGATCCTAACCTGCAGAATATCCCCATTCGCACCGACGAAGGACGGAAGATTCGCAAGGCGTTCGTGGCGGGTGCTTCCAATCAAGTCCTGCTTGCAGCCGACTACTCGCAGATCGACCTGCGCGTGCTCGCACACTTGAGCCAGGACGAAGAACTGTGCAGAGCTTTCCGCAACGAAGAGGATATTCACACCTTTACCGCCAGCCAGCTTTTCGACGTGGCGATGGACGGGGTTACGGCTGCCATGCGGCGCACGGCGAAGACGGTGAATTTCGGCATCATCTACGGCGTGACAGCCCACGGCTTGGAGCAACGCACCGACCTGAACTTCAATGAAGCGGCGGAGTTCATCGATAACTACATGAACACCTATGCGGGCGTGCGCGAGTATACGGATAAGACGAAGCAGTTTGCCTACGAGCACGGCTACGTGGAGACGCTGCTGGGACGCCGACGCTACTTGCCGGAGCTCCAGGCCTCCAACTACAACGTGCGCCAGGCCGCTGAGCGCATGGCCATCAACATGCCCGTGCAAGGCACGTCTGCCGACATTATCAAGGTGGCCATGCTGCACGTGGCCGATCAACTGGCGGCAACCGGGCTCCCGGTACGCATGCTGCTACAGGTGCATGATGAACTCGTTTTCGAATGCGATGCGGCGGTTGTGGACGCGTGCGCCGATCTGGCGGTGCCGCTCATGGAAAATGCCGTCACGCTCGACGTGCCGGTGAAGGTGGATGCCAAAGTTGGCGCAAGCTGGGACGATATGGAGCCACTGCCGTGAATTTTCTGATTACGGCCGGCGCATCCGCGCTGGCGCAAGACCTGAGACGCTCTGCCAGAAGCACAGCGTATGCCTCACGGACATGGTAGACGTGCCGACACAACTGCCTTTTGTGCGCTGCGATCTCGGCCACGATGCAGAGACCGACCGGCTAGTGGCAGGAGTGGACGTGCTCATTCATCTGGCGGCTTCCCATTCTGAGTTCGCTGAGAGAACATCTGACAATTCGGAAATCTCCGCGAACCCGGCTGATCGACTACCAGACTCGCTGCACCTACAATCTCTTGCATGCCGCCAGCGAAGCCGGAGTGCCGCGCTGCATCTACGCGAGCAGCTTAAGTCTCTTCGCGGGAGTCTTCGACGAAGTCGGCTGCGATGACGATTGGGCCGTCAACGAGCAATGGCGGCCCCGTCCTTCCACCGAGCCGCCGGTTCTGGCGCAGCACTTGGGAGAGTTCGTGTGCCGGGAGTTCGCGCGGGAAGGGAGAATTGCGATTACGTGTCTGCGCTTGGGGAAACTCGGCCGGCCAAATGACAAAGCGGAGCAGCCATCAGACCCGATGTGGCTCTCGCATGATGATGCCGTGCACGCTTTTGAGTGCGCATTGGCAGCCCCGGCGGAGCCGTGGGTAATTTATCATATCCAGTCGGAGTTTTCAGGTGCGCGATTCAGCATTGGCAAAGCGCGGGATGGGCTGAAGTATGCTCCAGAAAATGAGAAAAGCGGGAGCAAAACATGAACATCCTGATCCTCGGCGGCGCAGCACGTCTGGGGCCCTACGTGGTTCGCGCTCTCGAAAACGAGCATATGCTGCGCGTTACCGACATCCTGCCCATCGAAACGCCGCATGAGTTTCAGCGCGTGGACATCGCATCTCCCGATGACGTGCTCCGCGCGGCGGAAGGCATGGACGCTATTGTCAATTGCTCAGTGGTGCGCCCTGATCGCCAGGTTGCCTTCGACGTGAATACGCGCGGGTGCTACAACATGATGCGGGCAGCCATTGCGCATGGTATTCCACGGGTGATCAACACCGGCCCGCACTTCACCATCGAGGGCGAAACATACACGACTTTTGACTACGAGATCAGTCCCGACGTGCCGCCGCACCCCAGCACCAATCTCTACGCGCTCAGCAAAGGGCTGGGGCAGGAAATCTGCAAGGTCTTTACGGAGAACTACGCCATTTACGTGCTCTGCTTTCTCTTCTTTAACTTTCGCGACCACGACGCGCCGGAGCCGGGCAGCGACCATCCGTTCGCTATCACCTGGCGCGATGCCGCTCAGGCTATTCGCCTGGGTCTGACCGTAGACCTGGCGACGCTCCCCTCTCGCTGCGAGGTCTTCAACATCCTCGCCGACCTGCCGCACCAGCGGTTTTCAAGTGAGAAGAACAAGCGCCTGCTTGGTTTCACCCCGCAGGACCGGCTCGAAGCCATGTGGCGTCGCCGCTAAGGCGAGCGGCGCAGGTGCACTGCGATTCGACTATTGCGCATTCAGCACCAAGCCGAATTGGTTAGTTTTGGAAGAGGCGCAGCAACCGGCTAATCATGTAGGGGCACGACATGTCGTGCCCCTACATGATTAGCGCGCGCCGCAGAACAGGCGCGGCATAGTTCTTCGTCCGATAAACCTTCGATATTCTTCGGCCAGAGTTCGCCCTACGCCCAGTAAGCGGTGCCGGGTTGCTCGAAGATGAGGATGTCCTTGAGGAACTTGACCCCCTTTTCGAGGCCCTCGTTGGATGACATCAGGCTGTCCTCGTGCTCGATAGAGAGCACGCCGTCGTAGCCGACGAGCCGCAACTCGCTCACGATGTCTTTCCAGTAGCCGTAGTCGTGGCCGTAGCCGACGCTGCGGAAGAGCCAGGAGCGGTTCTTCTCGTCGGTGTAGGGCTTCGTGTCCAGTACGCCGTGCTTAGCAGCGTTTAAGGAATGCACCTTGGTGTCCTTGGCGTGGAAGTGGTAGAGCGCGCCTGCCTCGCCAAGCTCGCGGATTACGGCCACTATGTCGCAGCCCTGCCAGAAGAGGTGGCTGGGGTCCAGATTCGCGCCGATCTCCGGTCCGCAGGCATCCCGCAACTGCAGGCAGGTCTCGGAATTGTAGACCACGAAGCCGGGGTGCATCTCCAACGCAATGCGTGCGTCATGCTCACGCAAGAAGTCTGCCTCTGCCTTCCAGTAGGGAATGACCTTCTTTTCCCACTGCCACTCCAATATCTCCAGATAGTCCGTCGGCCATGGGCAGGTAACCCAGTTCGGATACTTCGAACCGTCCGAATCGCCGGGACAGCCGGAGAATCCCACCACCGTCTGCACGCCCAGCTTATGGGCGAGTTGAATGGTCTTGCGCTGGGTCTCGGCGTGGGCGCGCGCAATCTTGGGATTGGGGTGCAGCGGGTTGCCGTGTGCGGAAAGAGCGCAGATGTCCATGTCGCGGCTTTGTACCGCCTTGAGAAATGCGTCGCACGCCTTATCGTCGTTGAGCAGCGCGTCCGGATCGCAGTGAGCATTGCCGGGATAGTTGCCGCAGCCAATCTCAACTGACTGCACGCCCAAATCGCGCAGGTAGTCCAGCGCCTTTTCAAAGGGCAAATCGCCTAACAACACCGTCAATACGCCGAGTTTCATTAGTCGTGCCTCCTGCTTTAGGTACGATTCACTAGCGTGAATATATCCTTGTTAATCCAGTTGTCCTCTTTCAAACTCAATGCTTTGCTCCAGGGCGTTTTATATCGCCAAAGGGACTATTCTTGAGCTACGCATAGTGGTGTCGCGCGTTATCAACGGGACGTCGTGCACGACGCTGGTCGCGGCGATGATCTCGTCCGCCGGATCGCTCCTAAAGTCCAAGCGTGTTGAAGCGCGCGCAATGTCTAAGTCGAGCGGCCACACCTGCAATCGGTTTAGGAGACGTACTAAACTACGGTTGTCAAGGTCAATATCTATCCTGCCGAGCTGTACAAGCTTAGCCATTTCCCAAAAAACAACGGACGAAATGGACTAGCGGTTACTCGCCAATAGGCGTTGTTCGCTTGCCTGAAGCTCGCCGTTGAATGCGAATATGAGGATATGCGTGTCAAGATTGACCATCTGCGTCCCAGCGGAGACCTGTGGTGAATATGTCCCCCTTGATCTTTATCTTACCCTTCAAAATGCCAATGAGGTCACTATCTTGAGCTTGGTATGGGATTACTCGGGCTACGGGCTTGCCTCGTTTTGTGATAATCAGGCCGTCGGCGTCTAGGTTATCCAACAATGCCAAGCATTGCTCCTTGAATTTCGCGGCTCCAATCTCTTTCATGGTTCCCTCCTTCCATATAGACACATTTTATGACTAGCCGCAAAATATGTCCATATTAACGCAAGTTAAACCTTTCCCATTCGATGGTCACATGTTGCATGCCAGAGCGGGGCACAAGGCCCCGCGCTACAAAGATGAGGTCGCCGTATAGGCGAACAGTGCAAGTGCTGAGTTACGCTGCTCCTAGTATTGAATTGGCACCAAGCCACCGCCGTTAGCAGCGGACTCCAGCACCGCGTCGCAAATCACGGCAGCCCGATAGCCGTCCTCGAAATCAGCACCGTAGGGCGCGACCTCCGTGTCGTTCACGATGGCGTCCAGCAGGTGGGTGAACTCGTGGACGAAGGTATGCTCCCAGCCGATGATATGGCCGTGGGGCCACCAGTACTTCCAGAAGGGGTGGTCGGCCTCGGTGACCAGCACCCGGCGGAAGCCCTGGGCATGGCTGCCCGGTTCGCTGTCGCTCAGATGGACTTCAAGCTCGTTCAGACGTTCCAGATCGAAGACGATGCTTCCCTTGGAACCGTTGATCTCGATACGCTGGTGGTTCTTACGCCCGTTGGCATAGCGGCTGGCCTCCAGCGTGCCGATTGCCCCGTTCGCGAATTGCACCAGCGAAACGAACGCATCGTCCACGTCCACGGTGTCCCGTCCGCCGTCGTCGGTGGGACGCTTTTTGATGAACGTTTGCGTTAGACCTGAAATTGCCGTCGGCTCGCCGACGAGGAAGCGCGCGAGATCGATGATGTGGGCACCCAGGTCGCCGAGGGCGCCGCTGCCCGCGATGTCCTTCTTCAAGCGCCAGACCATGGGAAATTGCGGGTCCATGATCCACTCTTGCAGGTAGACGGCCCGAAAATGGTAAATCTGCCCCAATTCGCCTCTCTCGATCATTTCGCGCGCCAGCCGCAAGGCTGGCACAAAGCGGTAGTTGTAGGCGCACGCGTGCTTGACCCCGGCTTTGTTAACCGCATCCAGCATGCTCTTGGCCTCTTGGGCCGTGCGCGCCAGCGGCTTTTCGCAAATGATGTGCTTGCCGGCCTCGGCGGCGGCGATGCAGGGCTCGGCGTGGGTGTTGTTCGGCCCGCCGTTGTCGAAGAGCTGGATGGCATCATCCTGGATAAGGTCGCGCCAGTCGGTGCAATAGCGCTGGAAACCATAGCGTGCGGCGGCATCCCGCACCGCAGCCTCGTTGCGTCCGCAGATCGAAACGAGCGCGGGCACGGCCGGCAATGGGTCTACCATATAGGGGATTTTGCGTAGGGCGTTGCTATGGGCTTTGCCCATGAAGGCGTAGCCCAGCATCCCTACGCCAATCTCCGGCACGTTCTCCCGCCCGGACGACTGCCCCATGGTGACGAAACCAACGTCTTCAGACATAGCATTCCTCCATCTTTGCTCGTAGGTAGTTGAGGTAATGGTGACTCTAAGGGAGCCTGTTCGTCAATGGTTCGATGAAATGGCGGAAAAGGCTCCTTCATTCTGGCGGAAGCCGAAATCTAGGTGCTTCAGTATTGGCGGTTTGCAGCTAAGAGCGGGGGACAAGCCCCCGCGCTACGTTGCAGGGTAGTAGCAAAATAGCTCATCATTTCCGCGTACGCGGAAATGATGACCAGTCCATTAACTGTCTTCATAGCAACAGTAGCTGCTCATTCTTGATGATCTGAAGAAGCCTAGTCCTCAGCGGTCAGTTGGCGCACAGGTGTGGAAAGCAACCCGATTTCGTCAATCTCGATCTCCACAACGTCGCCCTCGCGCAAGGCCGCTTCCTCGGTCACGATGATGCCCGTGCCTGTGCTCACCACCGTGCCTACCGGCACCGGGTTATTGCGAACGAGATATGCGGTAAGGGTCTCGAAGGGGTGACGAATCTGGTCCGTATTTGCCGAACCCTCGAATATCACTGAACCGTTGCGGCGAATGCGGGCCGTAATCTCCAAGTGATACGGGTCCGTGAGTTCGCCGGCCGTCACCAGCGTAGGCCCCAGGGCCGTACACCCCAGGAAGATCTTGGACTGCGGGAGGTAGAGAGGATTCTTGCGCTCGATGTCCCAGGCCGAAACGTCGTCGCAGATCGTATACCCAATGATTTCGTTATTGTAGCCCAGCACATAGGCGAGTTCCGGTTCCGGCGCCGTAAACGTGGAATCGACGCGGATGCCGATTGGCTCGTTCGGCCCCGCGCAGTGCAGGGTATCGCCTTTGTAGAATATCTCCGGCCGGTCCGACCGGTACACTTTATCGTAAATTCCGATCGGCCCTTCCATATCGCCATCGCGAAACTCTGCGCTGCGGCGATACGTGACTCCGCAGCCCCAGACCTGCGGTGGGAAGAGGGGCATGGTGAGCCTCGGTTCGCCCGGCTCCAGGAGTTCTTCATACGCGTGCGCGCCGCCTGATGCATCGGCAACCCGGTCTGCGATTACGTCATCCAGTGACCGCCGCTGCCGGCGGGCTTCGTCAACGAAATCAAGCGTTGTCGACAGGTCTTGCGCCGGATCGGTGATGTCGACGACCTGCTCGTTTTGCACCACGCCGACGCGAATGCTCTGATCGACATCGTAATATTGCACAAGTTTCACGGTAGCTATTTCCTCTCAATTTCCTTTTGAACGCTGTGGGAGACAATTCTCGCCCTTCAGGAATTCTCGGAATAGCCCACGTCATTCCGGCGCACGCCGGAATCCAGGGGGCGCGGGAAGTTGGCGTTGGCTTGCTGTTAAGTCATCCTCACCCTAATCCCATCCTTCTCCCGTCAAGGAGGCTGTCTCATAATTCCGCTACAGAGCACGATAGGTCAAATGAGGAACGCAGCCAAGTGGCGTATTGTATTGACAGAGTGATAAAAGTGATAGAAACGGTATTTTGAAGGCTTGATGCGACGCCCAGAAAGCAACACAAGTCTATCTCAAGACCTCACTTAGCTTCTCTGCACGGCAGTATACCTCGGTAAGGGCAATTATGAGACAGCCTCTCAAGGGAGAAGGGGTTGCGCAAAGGTCTCCTGGGTGAGCGCAAGACCATGTGTTTTTATTCTACTGCTTTTACGATGCGCACACCGTTGAGCGCCATGTGATAGAGAAAGACGAGGTGCAGCAGATCGGCGTCGTGTGGCATCGCGCCAATGCTTTGGGCGGGAGCAACGGGCAGGTCGTAGGTCTGCACGCAATTCTCCGGTACCACCACCTGGCAATCGCGCTGGGCGGCATTGGCCGCGAGACGCAGGTACATCGCCGTTTGGTAGACGCAGAGGTCGGTGCAGTCGCCGATGACCAGAAAGTATCGCGTTTCAGGATGCCGGTCGAGCCAGTCCGCAAGCCCGGTGCCGTATGCCGGGTGCAAAGAGTTCTTGGCGACGACCGTGAAGTCAGCGGCGGCAAGCGATCCCGCGAGTTCGGGTACGGTTTCGGATTCGCTCTTGCCCGCCACGCAGTGCGGACCGAACTGCGCGAATTCCAAGGCGTCGGGTTGATGGGTGTCTTGCGGCAGAAGAAAGTGGCGCACGCCAAGGGCGTAACAGCGCTCGATCGCAGCCCGCACCGGTGGGATGAGCGCATTCACCCGCTCCCCCGCCAACGGGCCTGCATGACAGAAACCGTTGACCATGTCCACGACAAGCACGGCGACATTTTTCGCCGCGATCCCGTTCGCGGCCCAATCAGCTTTCACATCGAGCGGTTCCAAACCGGCGTACCAGTCAGCGAGATACGCCAAGAATGCGTCGCTGCTCTCTGTCAGCGCTTTGGTGCGTTCCGGCATGAGCGTGCCCACGTGCTGCCTCCTTCTACAAGTCCGCCTAACCGCCGCGCTCCGGGATAGTGCCTCAATCACCCACTATGCTTGAAATCACTATGGTGTGCGAGGCTGCACAAAGGTTGAGAATAGCAGACAACGTCCTAATCGCCACTCCCGTCCCCATCTTCACTCCCACAGGAAACTGCGTGTAGCGCGGGGGGCTTGCCCCCCGCATGGGACGGAGCACAGGTAGCGACGGAGTACGCGTGGCGCAGAGAAGATGGATTCGCTAGACTCACAAACGAAGTGCAACACCATGCTAAGGTGTTGCCATGGGAACATACTATCGTCAACTTTCCATTGAAGAGCGGTGTGAACTGGCCCGGCTTCACACCGCGGGACAGTCGTACCGGCAAATTGCTGCAGCTCTGGATCGCGCGCCATCGACCATTATGCGGGAGGTGAAACGCAATGGGTCTCGTACGCAGGGCTACCAAGCGGGGTATGCCCACGAACAGGCGTGGGCGCGGCGCTGGGTTGGCGGCAAGTTGGAACGGGATGCTGCGTTGCGCAAGACCGTGCTGGAGTACTTGCAATGCGGCTGGTCGCCGGAGCAGGTGGCAGGACACATGGCGCGGGATGCCGGTGGACCGGTCATCTCCCACGAGACCATCTATCGTTTCATATACGGACAGGTGGCGCGCACCAAGGACTATAGTTGGCGGCACTACCTGCCGCGAGGCAAGACGAGACGGCGACCCCATCGGCGCAGTGGGCGCAGTCCGGCCTCCTTCATTGCCAAGCGCCGTCCACTGGCGGAACGTCCCCAGGCGGCGGCCGACCGCCAAACCCCCGGCCACTGGGAGGCTGACCTGATGCTCTTTGGGAGAGGCGGCCACGCGGTGCTCGCCCTGCACGAGCGCCACTCGCGCTTGCTCATCGCTGCGCGCCAGCCCGGCAAGGCGGCAGACCCCATCGCCAGCACCATGTACGATCTGCTCGCGGTCTTGCCTGAAGCGTGGCGACAGACCGTCACCTTCGACAACGGCACCGAGTTCGCGCGCCATTACCATCTCCATGACTTGGGCATCCAGACCTTCTTCTGCGATACCCACGCCCCCTGGCAGAAAGGAGGCATTGAGAACGCCATCGGACGCATGCGGCGCGTGCTGCCGCGCAAGACCGACCTGGCGGAGATGTCCGCAGAGCGCTTTGCGCAACTTATCCAAGCCTACAATCACACCCCGCGCAAGTGCCTTGACTATCAAACCCCAGCAGAAGTATTCCTCAAACAAACGTTGCACTTGAAATGTGAATCCACCTTCCCGCGTGCGCGGGAATGACGGGCCAAAGCAATGACGGACTGGAGTAATGACGAGCCGGAGTAATGACGGGCCAGAGTAATGACGAGCCAAAGTACTGACGGACTAAAGTACTGTCTCTTTTTCATAAAAGTACACACACCTCTTCGCCGACGCCAACACTCAGCGCACGTGCCGCGCTTGTATTGGGAAAGGCGACTTCGATGCGCCCGCCGCTATTCACGACCACCATAATGCCATTGCCGGCAGCATAGTGTGGCGTGATGCCGCACACCGTATTGTCACGAATGCGAAATCGAGCGTGCTGGGGTTCCGGGCCGAGGTCCTCTAACCGCACGTTCGTAATCAAGTTCCCAAAACGATCGACGTGGATTACTTCACCCCTAATTTCATCTCCGCGCCGATGCGGCTGCGGCCATGGGAGGCG
The DNA here is from genome assembly GCA_965216245.1 of Chloroflexota bacterium. GTDB lineage: Bacteria > Chloroflexota > UBA11872 > VXOZ01 > VXOZ01 > VXOZ01. The sequence continues at coordinate 1,143,266 of OZ244145.1, read as the reverse complement.
CTCCATTTCGGCACGCGGTGTCCCCAGCAAAGCGGGCCGGACACCCCTCGCGAGGTGCGCCGCCACCGGCGCAAAGACATCGCGCCCGTGGAAGGTAGCGCTCACCTGCCACCGCCAGTAGTTGGGGCGGTCCAGTGAGTAAACGTGGGCGGCACTATCGTGCGGTACAACGCTCGTCAACACCCCGTTGTCAGGGGCTATGAACCGGCCATGCTCGGTCTCGACGAGAATGGCCGCGCGCTGACTGCCCACGCCCGGGTCCACAACGACGACGTGGATTGCGTTTTGTGGAAAGAAGGGCAGCGCCGTCTCGAGCGCAAATGTACCCGCCCGAATATCATGTGGCGGAATACCATGTGTGACGTCTATGACGGTTGCGTGGGGCGCCAGGCTCAGTATCACGCCCTTCATCGCGCCCACGAACCCGTCGGCAGTGCCAAAGTCAGTGGTGAGCGTAATGACATTCGCCATGAGGCAAGTAGTGGGCTGAGACCTGTGACGGGATCATGCTATTCGTGACAAAGCCAAGCAGCAGGTCAGGCACCGCTCCTGAAATCTAAGAATCTTCAAATACCGTTAGTCTGAAACCAACGCCGGTGGCGTGAAGGCCTCCCCGCCAGTGTAGACGGGAACAGCATTCGGCCTCCGCACAGGAGAGTACGCAACATGCGCCCTATAGGGCTAGTTTGCCTCGCCTTCAGGCTTCTGCGTCGTCCGCGAGCGGGAAGGCTGCTGGGACCGACTAGCGGCTGCCGGTCGGCGACCGCCGCTGCGGGGGCGGCCGGACGAGGCCTGTCTACCGCGCGACGGCCTACCTCTTTGGATCGGCCGCGGCCACAAGTCTGCCGGTGTAAGTAGCGCTTTGAGCGAGTCTTCTACCTGCCTGGCGTCAAGATTCTCGGACTTCGCAGCGAGTGCTACCGCGTCCTTCGCCACGGTGCGCGAGGCGCGCTTCTTCCAAACTTTCAGCAATGTGCCGACCAGTTGTTCCTCGTACTCCTGCTTCCACACTTGCTGATACGAAAACTCGTCCGGCCAGGACGAAGCTCCCGTTTGCGCTAGGCACCGCGCCATTGTCATATTCGCAAGGTCTTCCCAATTATTTTCCCGGGCGGCGGCGGCAAGAGCGAACAGCGCCTTCGGGTGTCTTGTTAGCGCCTCGGCGGCGTCCTTTACGAGCTGCTCGTCGCCCACGGCGATCAAGGCAGCGGCGAACGTCTGAAATGGTGCGAGATCGCATTCAGCGGGATCGAGCGCCACAGCGGCGGCTATCGCGGCACGCGCCCAGCTCTGCGCCCCTTCCTTATCCGTTGCCCCATCCGCCAAGCGCTTTGTTTCCTGCGCGGCCGTAATAAGCTGCGTGGCCGCTATGTCGTTCCAAACTAACGTAATCATCGAAAGATTCTCATCCTCATTTGTTTGTTGGGAGCAATTGATGCTCTCGCGTCCGTTGCAAACATCCTAAGAATGCATCTATTGCCCAATTGAATTTACTATGTTCTTCGCAACGTAGCTCAGGTTTGCCACCTGTGCCAAACGCACTAGCAATGGGCCCGAACCATTCAGATTATCCCAGGCTTAGGGGAGAAAGGCTACTCGTGGCTACCCCGTACCCCTTTGGCAGTCCCAATCCGTTCGGCCTGAGCCTGTCGAAGGCTGAAAATTGGAGTCTGACAATCAAGAGTTCGCGAGCATCGCCTCCGCCATTCGCACTTCCATCCTTCTTCAAGCTCAGGACAGGCAAGCTCAGCACGAACGGCAAGAGTCCTCTCAACGACGGGTTATTGTTGATTCTTGATACTCATTTCTAGGTTAGACCTGCCAGGCGCTCGCTAATTTGTTGGGCGCGCAACTCCAGATCGCCTAACTTTTCGCGCACTTTTTCTACAACCGGCGGCGGTGCCCGATTCACAAAGTTTCCATTCGCCAGCAGACCGCGCGTGCGCTCCAGATTAGCCAGCACACTCTCCTCTTCCTTTTGCAGCCGTTGGCGTTCTTGCTCCACGTCCCGCAACCCGGCCAGCGGCACGTACACCCCCAAGCGGCTGGTGAGCACCGACACGGCCTCCTCTGGCTTTTCGGCGAGAGCAGCGTGGACGGTAAGCGGTCGCACGCGGCCCAATAGTTCGATTTCCGCCGTGAGGGCCGCCACTGCCTCGCTGTGAGCGCCGGCCACCATCGTCGCGGGAATGTACCTTCCCGGCTCTACGTCGTATTCGGCGCGGATGTTGCGCACGCCGCGTATTGCCTCGATGAGTTCGTTAAAGAAATCTTCAGCCTCACGATCACGTTCACCCGCCACCGGCCACGGCGCTACGATGAGGCTGCCGCTGCCATCGGCCGTACCCTCGGGGTGCAGATAGTGCCAAATCTCCTCTGTGATGAAGGGCATGAAGGGATGCAGTAGGCGCAAGATCACGGCGAGCGTATTCTCCAGCACACTCTGCGTCACCGCCTTGGCACGAGGATCGTCGCCGTAGAGGCTCACCTTGCCGGCCTCGATGTACCAATCGCAGTATTGGCCCCAAATGAATTCTTGGAGGGTGCGACCGGCTTCGCCGAGGTGGAACTGGTCCAGCAGCCGCGTAACCTCCGCAATCGTATGGTTGCGGCGGCTGATGATCCAGCGATCGACGAGCGAAAGCTGGGAGGCGTCCGGCTCCGGCGCTACGGTCGTAGCTTCTTCCGGGCGGTTGCTAAGCACAAAGCGGGTCGCATTCCACAGCTTATTCGCAAAGTTCCGCGCCGCCTGAAGCCGCTCCGTGGTGAAACGCATGTCGTTGCCTGCGGTCGTGCCGGTGACCAGCGCAAAGCGCAGCGCGTCGGCGCCGTATTCCTCGACCATGACGAGCGGGTTTATCACGTTGCCGCGGGTCTTGCTCATCTTCCGGCCTTCCACGTCGCGAATGAGCCCGTGCAAGTAGACCGTGTGGAAGGGGATGTCGCCCATATTTTCGATGCCCATCATGATCATGCGCGCCACCCAGAAGAAGAGAATGTCGTGGCCGGTCTCCATGACCGTCGTTGGGTAGAAGGTACGCAGATCCTCAGTATCATTGGGCCAACCCAATGTCGAATGCGGCCACAACGCGGAGCTAAACCAGGTATCGAGCACGTCCGGGTCCTGGCGCAGCACGCCTCCGCACTCAGCGCAACGCTCCGGATCGCGCATGGGGTCGTCAATCGGCGGCACCGCCACCGTCTCGCAAGCGTCGCAATACCACACGGGGATACGATGCCCCCACCAGAGCTGGCGCGAAATGCACCAATCGCGGATGTTTTCCATCCAGTTGTAGTAGATGCGCGTGAAGTGCTCCGGCAGAATGCGAATTTTGCCGCTGCGCACCGCCTCGATGGCCGGCTCTGCAAGCGGTTTGGTTTCGATCCACCACTGCCTGCTCACCAGCGGTTCCACGACTATGTCGCAACGGGTGCAGTGGCCGATGGCATGGCGATGAGCCTCTATCTTCACCAAACGCCCTTGTGCCTCAAGTTCGCGCACGACCGCCTCGCGGCAGGCATAGCGGTCCATTCCCGCATAGGCGGCGCCGGCATTCTCGTTCATGGTGGCATCGAGGTTCAACACGTTGATGAATTCCAGCCCGTGACGTTGCCCGATTTCGAAGTCCGCTATGTCGTGCGACGGGGTCACCTTAAGCGCTCCGGCGCCAAACTCCGCTTCCACCGCTTCGTCGGCAATAATTGGAATCTTTCTATCAGTTAATGGGAGTATTACCTGTCTTCCTAGGAGATGCCGGTGGCGCGGGTCGTCCGGGTTCACGGCAACTGCTGTGTCACCCAGCATGGTCTCCGGTCGGGTGGTCGCCACGGTGATAGCGGCGGAATCATCACCCGCAAGCGGATATGAGATGTGCCAGAGATGACCGTCCTCTTCCTCATGGGCAACCTCAAGATCGGAGAGCGCGGTTGAGCAGCGGGGGCACCAGTTGGTGATGCGCTCGCCCCGATAGATGAGACCCTTATGGTAGAGCCGCACGAACGTGGTGCGCACGGCGCGCGCCGGACCCGGATCGAGCGTGAACGTGTCCCGCGACCAGTCGCAGGAAGCGCCGAGGCGGCGATGTTGATCGTCGATGATGTGGCCGTATTTCTGCACCCATTCCCACACCCGCGCCTCGAATTGCGTGCGCCCCAAGTCTTGCCGCGAGACGCCTTCTTCCTGGAGCAGCCGCTCCACTACCACCTGCGTCGCAATCCCCGCATGGTCGGTGCCGGGCACCCAAAGCGTGACGTCGCCGCGCATGCGATGCCAACGCACCAGCACGTCCTCGATGGCTGCCGTAAGCGCATGGCCGAGGTGAAGCTCACCGGTTACGTTTGGCGGCGGCATGATAACCGTAAACGGCTCACCCTCTGCGTCGGGTCGCGGCGCAAAGTAGCCTCCGTTTTCCCAGAAGGGGTACCAGCGCGCTTCCACAGGCGCGGGGTCGTAGGTCTTCTCCATCGTTCGCCGCGTTCCAGATTCCGGTTTCGCTTCTGCCATCCTCGCGCTATCCTTTCTCGTCATCTCTTATTCGTTTCGCGTCAAGACATTCGTTTCGAGCAACAAAAAACCCGCTCTCATCACCTGACGAAAGCGGCCCCAATGCACTCTTTGCGGTTTTTACAAGCGATTGCCGCGCATGCAGCCAAACGCAGCAACGCAAACCGATCAAGCTCTTTGCACGTCTTCCTTTGGCTCAAATACCCCACTGCCCATTGAAGGCAAACTCCCAAGCTAGGAATTGCAGCATCCTCAAGCGCCCTTACTAATATCTCCGTCTACCTTCCAACTCTTCTGCAATCTCAGAGTCAAAAGACGCGATTTCAGGACATAGTCCTTAGACTACGGGCTAGGCACTCCCTATCAAGACTATCGTACCCAAGACTGCACCAATGTGGCAACCCTGGATCCACATCGGTGAAGTTTGGCGGGTTGGGTGAATCGGAACGGCCTAAGCGCAAGAACCTCCTCTAGCTTCTGTTACTGCTTGACGGCAAGAAGACCGCATTGCCAACGCTATCCCACGATTCTCGTCTTAACTGTGAGTCACGTCGGTAGGATAGCTGCTTGCTTTCCTAATTCTTTGTGTTTGTGTCTTGTGCCTAAGTTTGGCGGTATGCCTTGCCTGTCCAGGGTCGACTGTAGCGAAGGGTAAGCCAGCAAACCTGCGATCCCTGGTGTGAGTCCTGAGAGTTCCTCACCAGTCGGCAAGTCTTCAAGGCTTCAACGAGCATCTGTGCTCGCGATTGATTCTCCTGGGCAATGACGGTTTAAAGTGAGAAGGGCACAATTCAAATGGCGTTTCCGATCCAATTCCTACCCTCTCTAGTGTTGCGGAAGGAGAGGGAAAGCCCTCAAGATTCCGGTCGGATTCGACATGGCGTTAAGCAAAGGATGACTATCCCGCAAGCACCAATGCCATCTACAATTCCCTGGGCACAGATCCAGCCTTTCCCTCCAATCATCTCCTGTTGCTTAAGGGTCTATCGGAGAGGGTCAACCGCACCAGTGAACGTAGCCAGCATCGGCTGTTGACCAAGGGCAAAAGTCCACAGAGAACCTCTTAGCACAAAATCGGACCGCACATCGATAGTTCACGAGCCGGTCTTCTGTCCAACCCAAGCGAAAAACGAGTTGACCTGAAACATCATCATTGAGTACTCATAAATATGATATTATCCTCATGACAGTCTCATAAATGTTAGAGTTTACTGGAATCTTGTAAGTGAGTATCCATACACGCCATAGATAGATGCTATAGCCAAATTCCTTGCGGTGAAGTTGAACGCCGATATTGCTATTCAGGAAAACCTCAGAATTGCTAGTTTCCGAGTTGCGCATGACAGTGATTATGTTGGCAGATATAGTTTTCTTTCCTTGGCCTCTGCAAAACCCTGATTGCGACCGTCTCAGACCCGGGAGATGGTCTCGTTGTCATTTCGTCGCTCTGTTCCACGTTCATTTCTACAGAGCGAGGTGGCGCTGTTCGCCGTTCTATTGTTCTGAGCCAATGGCACCGCCGAGTGAACTATGCCGACTAGGCCATTAGCGCAAAAGGTGGATGGCGCGCGTTCCAATTCTGTGAGCCTCACAGAATTGGCTAATTACCACTAGGTCTTGCATGAAAGACTAGGATCAAAACTCCCACTTGACCTACACACAAGAAATCTTCTAGCGAAACAGATTCTTAGTGAGGAGTGTCATGTCGATACAGAGCTTGTATATACTCCCAACGAATAGGCGTGCAATAATCCTACTGCTAGGTGCCATGATGGCACTCGCTGCAGTTCAGATTGCCACTTCACAGTCGTTGATTGCGCAGGAATGCCCGGAAGCCGAACCGACGGCAGTAGCGGTCCTGAGTGTGCCCGTCGTCGTATCGTCCACCACCGACGACTACTTCGTGCTCTACGTGAAGCACGATATTGACGGCACTGAGGTAGAGATTCCGGTCCAGGTGAAATTGGGGGAAGCGGGCACGACCACGCTCTCCGAGAATGTGGAGGCGTGGCCCGCGGAGCGGTACCGGGTAGAGAAGTATCTCGTTGCAGACCCGGCCGACGTGGATGGTGATTGCATCGACGACATTACTGAACTAGGGGACCTGGAGACCATGAACCCGGTGAACCCCGCTGCCACCCTCGAACTCGCTAGTGGCGCCATAGCCATCACCAGACAGAGCACATTCGAGGCCATTACTCTGGTGTTTACCCCCATTGGGGTCAGGTACCTAAAGGTAGTTGTGGTTGACTTGGCTTCTGACCGGCCGACTGTCTATTTCGTGAACGATTCGACGTATCGAACCCACTTTCAATTCCTTGAATTCCTAGGCATTGATCCGGACGGGGTGGTCACAGGCGAATTAGCATTTCATCCGGAGCTCGCTGACCGAGGCGGCAGTCTAGGAGTCTTCTTTTTCTGGTTTGACGAAGGGCACACATTTGATTCTGCATCGCTCATGTATACATTGCTCGCCGCGAACATGCCGCTGCTTGATAGCAACTTGGCCTTGTACATCCCAAACTTGATGCTTCCGATTTATCAGCCCGATGCGTCACTCTATGAGGCATCCCGTATTGAGCTCGTGTTCAACTCAGACGTTTACGGCGACGTCGACTTCCTGCCATTGAACCCGGGGGAAGGGTACGGCCGACTACAGACCATGGAGGCCGATGAGCGTCCCCACCCTCGAGACGTGGTCATTTACGAGGCCCTGCCCAACGAATTGCCCCGCGTTGCCGGTATCATCTCCACCGTGCCCCAGACACCGCTGTCCCACGTCAACCTGCGCGCCGTGCAGGACGGCATCCCCAACGCCTTCATCCGGGACGCCCTTCAGGATCCCGAAATCTCGTCCCTCATCGGCAGCTATGTTCGATTCGCAGTAACTGAAGACGGTTGGGAACTGCGAGAGGCCACTCTCGAAGAAGTGAACGCCCACTACGAGTCTTCCAGGCCCTCGGAAGAACAGACGCCGGAACGCGACCTCTCGGTAACGGCGATCACGTCCCTGAGTGAAATTGGCTTCGAGGATTGGAAGGCATTCGGGGTCAAGGCGGCCAACGTTGCCGTGCTAAGGACACTGGGGTTTCCAGATGGGACTGTGCCCAACGGATTCGCGATTCCCTTCTATTTTTACGACGAATTCATGAAGGCAAATGGGCTCTATGAGACCGTCAACACGATGATGGCCGACGAAGAATTCCAGACGGACTTTGACGTCCAGGATGACATGCTCGATGAGCTGCGCGACGCAATCAAGGACGCCCAATCGCCACAGTGGATCATCGACGCGCTGACTGCGATGCACGCGACCTACCCATTGGGTCAGTCTTTGCGCTACCGATCCAGCACCAACAACGAGGACCTGCCGGGCTTCAACGGCGCTGGATTGTACGACTCCAACACCCAACATCCTGAAGAGACCTTGGAGGACGGCATCGACAAGTCGCTCAAGCAGGTATTCGCCAGCCTGTGGACATTCCGTGCGTTCACGGAACGGGAGTTTCATCGTGTTGATCACCTGGCAGCGGCGATGGGGGTGTTGGTGCATCCCAACTACTCGGACGAATTGGCCAACGGAGTAGCCGTGAGCTTCGACCCCTTCCTTGGCCGAAACAGAGTGTACTATGTCAACACGCAGCTTGGCGAAGACCTGATAACCAATCCCGAAGCCCACTCGGTGCCGGAGGAAATCCTCTTGCATCTTGGCTTCTACTCGGTCCTCGCCACCTCCAATCTGGTGGATCCTGGGAGACTCCTGATGAGCGAAGCCCAACTGAATCAGTTGCGCGATCATCTTATAGTCATCCACAATCACTTCGAGAGGCTGTACAGGCCCGCTTCCAATGAGCCCTTCGCGATGGAGATAGAGTTCAAAATCACCAGCGAGGATATTCTGGCGATTAAGCAGGCCCGGCCTTGGGTATTTGGCTCTGAGAGCAATGGTGGGAATGGCGGCGGCGGTGGCGGCGGCGGTGGCGGCGGCGGAGGCGGCGGTGGTGGCGGTGGTGGTGGCGGTGGGCCAAGCTATACCTCAATAATAGGCTCCACTCCGGCCGCTACAGCGAAGGGATTGGCAGGCGACCGCCTTGTCCTGCAGCGCCACGATCAACCGGGGATCGAGATCGAGGTCGGCATCGGCTGGATAAGTCGCGACGGCCAGACCATATTTGCTGGCGGATTCCTTCGCGACGGTGACCTAGGGCAAACCTACGCAGTAGTCCGCCGGGAAGGCGATGGAATGGTGGTCCGGCGGTGGATTGCCCCTGACAGTCCCTTGGTCCATGCGGTGCCGTGGGCGGTCATCAACACCCTGTATACATTCCCGGTGGGAGTTATCTCGGCTATCCCACTAGATGACCAGTTCCCGCCGTCCAATATGCTTGTGCGGCGTTTCGACGGTGGTGACGTCCGGATCTTCGCCTACGATGCCGGCTTGGGGCAGTGGCGGCATGTGCCGGACTGGGCGACTTTCCAGGCGATGGGCTTTTTCTGGTGCAACGTCACAGCGGCAGAAGCAGGCTTCTTCGAGCGGATACTGCAGGGGCCGCCACTTCCAGCCACCAGTCTGCCAGTGCAGGCGAACTACCCCGTGTGTCAACCCTAGGGAACTGTGTGGGGAATACCTTGACCAAGGATAGGGCCCGCAGAGCCATGCGCGCGGCCAAACGACAAGGAAGTCATGCCAATTGACTGCTGCGCCAATAGTGCTAGTACGCCGCGACCCGGATTGCCAATCAAAAACGATGGCCACGAGGGTGCGGAACCACTGGCTGGCAACAGTTCCCGAGTGGGGAGAATCTTCTTCTCAGTTCTTAGTAGCGCATACGGGATTCGAACCCGTGATCTCCGCCTTGAGAGGGCGGTGTCCTTGGCCTCTAGACGAATGCGCCACGCCTGCCTTGAGGACACAGGCAACTTATTCTGAGTATAGGCGAAGAGGCCCTGCCGGTCAAGTATGGAAGGGCCGCGACTTCGACGCTTGCAAACGCTAAGGCAGCATAATTCGGTGAGCACCTTGACTAGAATTTCTGTTTGCACTGAGAATTGGAATTTAGCCGGCACACGTGCGACACCATCCGACCGGACGTACATCTTTTCCGTTCGGCCTGAGCCTGTCGAAGGCCGAACGGAAAGGCCTCCGGCCGCTGATAAATCGCGCGTGTGTCCCCTAGCCTTTGATTGACATACAATGAAGACGGAACGGCTATCATAGTCAACCTTCGAGACTTGATTGCAAGCGATGCCGATCAATCCGATGCGAATTCTCCGTCCATCCATCCTCCTCCTGCTGGTCTTCGGCTTGTTACTAACTAGCTGTCTAAGCGCTGCTCAGGAGCGCTCCATTTTGAAGTCGGCGCTGCTGCTCACCGAAGTGCTGCCGCAGATTCCCATCAAGCCGCTTGATACCATTGGCAATCCCATTCGCCAAGAACGAACCGTGTACAGCGGCACAGACTCAGCGTTAGTTGGCGATCTCTATCTGCCGGACGGCGAAGGCCCGTATGGCGCGATTCTCATTTACTTGGGTATCGCGTCCCCGGCGGACGATCCGTATGCTCAAGCGCTCGTGCGCGGCTTGGCAAGACAAGGCATTGTGGTACTCGTCCACCAATCGCGCCGGATGGAAGCCGGCATCATCGACCCCATTGAGATCGAAGGTATCGTACAAGCGCTACTTCTCTTGCGAGAACGGCCGGAGGTTGACCGCGAGCGCATCGGCATACTGGGGTTTTCGGTGGGGGCGGGCCTGGCGCTGCGGGCGGCGGCCGATCCCCGCATCCACGACGACGTGGCGTTTGTGCATAGCTTTGGGGGCTATTTCGACGCGGCAACCGTGCTCAGCGCCGTGACCACGCAGCAAGTGGTCGTGGGCGGCAAGACGGAATCTTGGGTACCGGACCCGCTTGCCTCCAGCCTGTTTCAGAATGCGCTGCTGGCTACCGTTGAGAATGAGACTGAACGAGCGCAACTCCGCGCCGCACTCGCAGGCGAAGGTGAGCCGCCGGAGACGCTTTCACAGCGAGGTCGAACCCTGCTCGCTCTCTACGAGAATAAAGACCCCCACCGCACCCAGCAAATTCTGGCGAGGGATCCGGCGCTCGTGGGTTGGCTGCGGGAGATTTCGCCCTCCGCCGCCATGGAGGACGTGCGCGCTCGGCTGTACGTCGCCCACGATCACGCCGACGCCTACCTGCCTTTTAGTGAGTCACTTCAACTCGCCAATGCTGCCAAAGAACACACGACCGTGGTGTTTCGGTCCTTTGTCCTCTTTGCGCACCTCTATCCGACGAATGACGCCAACCGGCTCATCTTCTTGCGCGAGGTGTGGAATCTCTACTGGCACGTGGTCGCCGTGCTCGCGGAGGTCGCCTAAGATCTTGCCTGAGATTGTGTTTGCTCTTGCGCGAAGAGGCGGGGGACAAGCCCCCGCGCTACGACTCCAGGAGGTCGAATTGCGCGAGGAGGTCGCCTAGAAGTCGCTGAACTCGCCGAGGGCCATGCGGATGAAGGACGCAATCAAGTGCGGCTTACATGTGGTCCGGGGCGGACATCCCCATCAAGCTCAGGCAGCGCGCCAGCACAAGCTTGGCCGCAAGCACGAGTTGCAGGCGGGCATGCGAGAGCGCGAGGTTGTCGGAGTCTATCACGCGGCAATCGCGATAGAAGGCGTGGAAGAGCGCCGCCAATTCCTGGGCAAAGAACGCCAGCCGGTGCGGCGCATGCTGCATGGCGATGTCTTCTACGAGTTCCGGTAAGCGAATCATCAGGCGCAGCAGTGCAATCTCCGCCGGATGCTGCAAGAGGTCGAGGTTTACATCGCCCGGGCCGACGCCCTCCTGTAGCGCGCGTTCCAAAATGCTCGCCGTGCGCGCGTGGGCATACTGGATGTAGTACACCGGATTCTCGTCCGACTGCTCCTGCGCTAAGTCCAGGTCGAAGGTCATGGCGGTATCAGGCGACCGCGCGACTAGGAAGTAGCGGCTCGCGTCGACGCCCACCTCATCCACAACCTCACGCACGGTTACAACGTCACCGGTGCGCTTGGACATGCGCACCTCCTCACCGCCACGCATTACCCGCACGAGCTGATAGAGGAGAATTGTGAGCTGTTCCGGGTCGTGCCCGAGGGCCGCCAGCGACGCTTTTACACGCGGCGCGTGGCCGTGATGGTCCGCGCCCCAAACGTCGATGAGACTGGTGTAGCCCCGTTCCAGCTTATAGGCATGGTAGGCGATATCGGCGGCAAAGTACGTGGGTTCGCCGTTGCTGCGCACAAGCACGTTGTCCTTGTCTTCGTCGACGTCGGTCGTGACGAACCAGGTCGCGCCTTCCCGTTCGGCCACGCGCCCGCGTTCGCGCAGCATATCGATGGCTGCTTGAACTCGTCCTTCATCTTCCAACCAGGCTTGGGAGAGCCACTCGTCGAACTGCACACCCATCAGCGCACAATCTTCGCGAATCGATGCCAACATCAGGACAAGGCCGCGCTCGTGCAGCTTCTGAAGTGCCTCGCTCTCCGGCAACTGGAGCAGGGCGTTCCCCAATTCCTCATTGATCTGAGCGGCAAGGTCCACCATGTACTCTCCGGCGTAGCCGTCGGGAGGCACGTGGGCATCGCTGCCGTGCAGTTGTTGGTAGCGCGCCAGCAGCGTACGGGCAAAGGTATCCATCTGGCTGCCAACGTCGTTCACGTAGTACTCCCGCTGCACGGCGTAGTTCGCAGCCTCCAGCACGCGCGCCAGCGTGTCGCCAAGCACGATGTTGCGTCCGCTGCCAATAGTCAGCGGGCCGGTAGGATTGGCGCTGCCAAACTCGATCTGAAGCGCAGCGCCGGCCCCCACGTTGCAGTTGCCGTAGGACTCACCCAGATCCACGATTTCCTGCACCTGCCGCGCCAGCCACGTCTCATCCAAATGGAAGTTGATGAACCCCGGCGGGGCCGCGGTGACCTTAGAAAGGTATGGGCTCTCTGGCAGCGCCGCCACAATCACCTCGGCAACTTGCATGGGCGGCATGCGCACGGCGCGTGAGAGACGCAAAGCGAGATTGGACGCGTAGTCGGCCTTCTCCGGCGGGGCGTACTCAACGGTCACGTCGGTATTCGCCAGCGGCGGCAGCTTATTCTGCTGCTGCGCCACGCCGAGTGCTTGCACCAGGAGCCCGCAAATATGCGTCCGTGCCGATTCTGTGTTCATATTTTGAGTCGAATCCTGCTCATAATCGCGCGACGGCTTGGTAACGACTCTCTCGTGGGGGACCGTTGCCGTCCGCTCAGAGTCTATAGTGCCAAATGAAGAAAGCGACCGCTTGGTGGCCGCTATCTGTATTCTCCATACTACGTTGTAGCGCCCTCGTTTTCAAGCCTCGGCTACGACTAACCAGGCAATCTCTCCTGCGTATCGCTTCCTAGCGCGTGGTATTCTAGTGCTACGTAAGCAGCGGACACGCACACACGTCGCCACACTTGAGAATGGTAGGTAGCATGATTGTAGACGTACACTCGCACATGGTAGATTCGACGCTACACCTTAGCGATGAGTTCAAGGCCGATCTCGATGCATCGTGGAAAGACCACACCATTCACGCGCCGCCTGAGGTGCACCGGCAAGCCGTCGCCGACGTAGACGCCATCATCGTCTTTCCGCTCAACGCCCCGTATAGCGGCATCGTCGTGCCCAATGAATACGTGGCCGATTACGTGCGCGGAGCGGGCGAGAAAGTGATCGGTTTTGCCAGCGTTGACGCCAACGATCCGGAAGCGCCCGACCAGCTAGAGCATGCGGTCAAGCAGCTCGGGCTGCGCGGCCTCAAGATCGGCCCCATCTACCAGGGATACGACCCGCTTTCCGATGGGGCGCTCGCCATGTTCGCCAAAGCCGACGCGCTTAGCCTTCCCGTGATGTGGCACCAGGGTACGACTTTCGTCCGCAAAGCGCCGCTCAGATTCGCCCAGCCGTGGCAGGTGGATGAGGTCGCAATTCGCTTTCCCGATCTCAAGATCATTGTGGCGCACATGGGGCATCCAGGCATCGGGGAAACGGTCTCGGTAGTGCGCAAACACCCCAATGTCTACACCGACATCAGCGGCCTTTACCCCCGTCCCTGGCAGTTTTACAACGCCCTCATGACCGCCGTTGAATACGGCGCGGCGCACAAGGTGCTCTTCGGCACGGACTTCCCGCTCTTCAGTGCCGCCGACACGATGGCCGGGCTGCGCAACGCGAACGCGCTCGTGGCAGGCACGGCGCTGCCGCGTGTACCGGACGACGTGATCGAGGAGATCATTCACCGGGAGAGCCTGACGCTGCTGGGACTGGAGTGAGCTCCTGAATAGGGCAGGGCTATCTTCTTCTTTTTGCCTTGCTGGACAACATTCCGCCCAATAAAGCGTTTTTTCGAAGTAGTACCGATTGCAACGGGGCTGAGACTACCCAACCGTTCGTGCTGAGCCTGTCGAAGCATGAACGGCGAGTTACGTGTGTTTGCACGTGTCACCCTTCGACAAGCTCAGGGCGAACGTTGAAGTAGGCGCGAGCCGCATCAAAAGAGTGCTCTATGCGCCACCCTGTGCGTTCTCACTGCTCATTCTTCCGGGGGTTCTTCAGGGGTTTCCTCAGGCGCACGAGCGAAGAAGCGTTGCATGATCCAGTCATTGACACCCCAGGCGCGGATGGCGGAATAGAGCACCCAGATACTGAAGACGCGTTGCAGCGTCGCCTGCGAAAGCTGTTGCGCAACTAGAGCAGCCAACAATCCGGCGGCAACTGCGCCAATCGCGATGAGCAATACCGGCCTCAGTTCCAGGTTCTTCATCCGGTAGTGGGTTATCGCGCCAGCCAGCGTGGTGGGAATCATCACTACCAGCGAAATGCCCTGTCCGATGTGCTGGCCGTATCCCAGAATGAGTACGGCCGCCGGTACCATGATGATACCGCCGCCCACCCCCATGGTGCCGCTCACCAGACCGACGCCAAAGCCAATGAAGAGACTTAAGAGGAATACACCGATTTCGGGGTCGAGGGTCATTCCGTCTCCCCTCGTTGAAACACCAGGCTCCAAATCGCCATGATTACCATCAAGACGAGGCCGGCAATCAAGATCGCGTTGCCGATCACCGGGTGCTGCAAGAACATGCGGAGACCGACCGCCGTGAGCAAGATGGCAAAGAGACGTCGCAATTGCTTTTGATTGATGCGGTGCGAGATGCGCACGCCGATCGGGGCCGCGATAACGGCGCTGATCATGAAACCGGCCCCGGCAATGTACGCCGGCACTTCGTTGCCAGGCGGCTCATCACGGGGCCACAAGGCATAGACTAAGGCAGAGGCAATCGCCGTGGGCACAATCGCGCCCAGGCTAACCGCGTGGGCCTGGCGCTGCGATAACGCCAGATAGGCCGTAATCAAGGGGACGATGACGACGCCGCCGCCCACTCCGGCGAGACCGGAAAGCGTACCGCCGGCAACGCCCACGGCAATGTAGCGCCAAATTGGAACTGAATTCATGGCTTCAAAATAGTAGCACGGTTAGTTCTGCCCCACAACGGATGAACGA
The DNA here is from genome assembly GCA_965216245.1 of Chloroflexota bacterium. Classification (GTDB taxonomy): domain Bacteria; phylum Chloroflexota; class UBA11872; order VXOZ01; family VXOZ01; genus VXOZ01. The sequence continues at coordinate 1,128,202 of OZ244145.1, read as the reverse complement.
ATGCGGTTGCATAGTCATGCATGGCGCGTAGGGGCACGACATGTCGTGCCCCTACCCTCTCGTCTGTCCGGTGTGACGGCGTACGTCTGGCCTTCTAGCATTTGGGGCAGAAGACATCGCGCGGCAGGATGCTTAGCCGGAGATCATGCGCGCCGTCGGCGCGGGCGCACTCAAAATAGAAGTAGAGCTCTTCTCCCACCGGCACCACGTCTACATAGCGGACCGAACGCGAGCCACCGAGCGACTGTACCACCGGCCCGTTTACGCTCAGCCGGACAAAGTTGCGCAAGTCGGCGGACAGCGCCAAACCGCACTGCTCCTCGTAGTTCTGAGAAACATCTGCCGAACCGTCGTAGAACGCGAGCCACTGCTGCCCAACCCGCACGAGGGAAGAGATGCGGCTGCAATAGCTGTCCCAACCTCGCTCCCGGGGCGCGAAGATATCCCCCTGCCATTCCCAGTTTCGCCCATCGGCGCTAACCGCCAGTCCCGTGCTCGACTTTGCAATGCCGGTGTTATAAACGTCGGCCGTGGCGTGCATGGATTCACGCGCCGGGTCATCTGCCAAGACGGGAGTAGGCGCGTAGCTTGCAATCATGTGCCAGAGCCCGCCCACGTTGATGACGTAGGGGTCCTTCACACCTTCAGCGTGAATGTCCGCCGCCGTGAGCACCGGTCGGCGCGATGCCGGATCGAACTGCGCCGGTGTATCGGCTTCCAGCACGTCGATGCGCCAGCGGTTGTCCGCGCTGTCCACAAACGAGACGAAGAGCAGAAAGCGCCCGTCGGCATTCCTCACCAAGCTGCTTTTCTCAACGGAGGGTGAGTCACCGAACTCGTGCCTGGACGCAGACCAGATGGTCTCGAAGTGCTTACCGTCCTCACTGCGCGCCACGTAGCACGCAAAGCCGCGATCAGGCTCCTGACCGCGCGGACGCCGCCGCCGGTAGTAGAGATAGAATGCCTTTTCGTCAGGGAGGTAGATTACACAAGGCGCGCCGACCCAATGACCGTTCCCCGCCTCCAGCGGCTCCAGCACAACGTGCGCTGTCTCCGGATCGAACAGCGTAACGGGAAAGTGGTAGGTTTTTGCATCACGCATCGGGTCTGTTGTCCCTCAAGATTCCAAGTGACAGGAGGAAATCCACAACGGCAGGCTCAGCAATTCCATGCAATTCGGCCTACCCGTATCACCCGCCAATGGCTACTACGCGAAGATTTCCGCTTCGATCTCGGCGGGGGTAACTGCGCGGCCCTCGGCTGCGGAGCGATTGAAGGCGAAGGTGAGCGCCAAAGTCTTGAGGGCTTCATCGAGAGGCGACCGGATCAATGAGGGATCGTCCGCCTCAACGGCCTCAAGGAACGCCCGCGCCATCCGCACCTCAGCGGAAGGACTTTCGGCCTTATGCGCCTCGGTCCCATTCGGCCTGATCTCCTGGAGTTCTCCCTGCGCAAAGCGCAACAGCATTTCCTCGCTAACGAGATCGAGCCCTGAACTCTGCGGCAGGCCGAAGAAAAGCGCATACGTGGTAGCCACGCTGCCGACCGCGCCTGTCTTGAAGGCAAAGGTACCGGAGTAAACATCCCAATTCTGAAACGACTCATCGTCCTTCCAGGCGCTCCGGCCGAACTGTGCATAGACTTCATCCACCTCACCGCCAAAGAGCCGGCACAGGTCAAGCAGATGTGTGGCTTGCTCCACGATCTGGCCGCCGCCTTGGGCGGAGTCAAGGTTCCAGGGGACTTTCGGCACACCCTGATACCACCAAATGCGTGCGAGGCCCAAATCGCGCCCTGCCAAGAGTTCGCGGGCACGGGTTACCAGACTGCCGTAACGCTGCTGGTAGCCGACGCAGCAGAGCACGCCGCCCTGCTCGACCGCCATGCGAATGCGGCGGGCGTCCAGCACACTAAGTGCTACCGGCTTTTCCACGAAGATCGCTGCCTTCTGCGTGGCGGCATATTCCACCTGTTCAGCATGCAAATTCGGCGGTGTGATGATGTAGACGGCGTCGGGCTGCTCGGTGTCGAGCATGTCGCGGTAGTCTGCGTAGGTCTCCGCGCCAAAGGGCGCAGCAGCCTCCCGGGCACGCGCTTCATCCAGGTCGCAAATTGCTACCACTTCAGCGTTTTCGACTTCCTGGAGCGCGCGATAGTGCGCCTGTGCGCGGCGTCCGGCACCGATTCCCGCGACTCGCAATTTCATATCGTTACCTCAATCACATTCTTGTTGGCTTTGAGTCCGGCGGACACACGCACCGACGCGCCTGCAAGTACACCTGCAAGTACATCCGAGAGAAACTCCCTCCATCCGTTCGTACTGAGCCTGTCGAAGTATGAACGGAGGTACCGCGGCAACCTAATGGGTGCACACGTTTTCTGGCGCCGGCACAAATTCCACCGCAGAGCGATTAGTCACGCGACCGCCGTGCCGCGCAGCGAATACGCCGTCGTGTCGTCGATGCGCACGGGCAGGATTTGGCCCACCAGGTTCTCGCGGGGATCGGTAAAGAACGTCACGCGGTCGGTGCGGATGCGGCCCCACCACTTGCCGTTTTTCTGACCCTCCACCAGCACGTCCAGCGTCCGGCCGCGCAGCCGCATATTCTTTGCTGAGACGATCCGTTCCTGCAGTGCTTCCACTGCCAGCAACCGTTGATGTTTCATCTCGCGCGGCACGTCGTCCGCCATCTCCTCACCGGCTTTAGTGCCCGGCCGCGGCGAGTACATGGCGACGTGCACGACGTCGAGCTCAAGCTGCTCCAGCATTGCAAGCGAATTCTGGAATTGCTGCTCCGATTCGCCGGGGAATCCGACGATGATATCCGTGGCAATGGATGCGTGGGGGATGATGTCGCGAATGCGCGCTACCAAGTCCACGTATCTGCGGGCGGGATAGCCGCGTTTCATGCGCCGCAACACAATGTCGTCACCGCTCTGCACGGCAATATTGAAGTGCTCGCAGACGTTAGGCAGGCTGCCCACCGCCTCGATGATGCGGTCGGACATGAAGAGCGGGTGCGAGGTGAGGAAGCGAATACGCTCCAAGCCCGGTACTTCGCTGCACGCCGTGAGCAAGTCCGCCAGATCCGGGCGTCCTTCCAGGTCACGGCCGTAGTCGTCGACCGTCTGCCCCAAAAGCGTGACTTCCCGCGTGCCGTGCCGCACCATCCAACGCAACTCGCGCACGACCTCCGGGATCGGACGGCTGCGCTCAGCACCCCGCCGAATCGGCACGATGCAAAAAGCGCAGCGCATGTTGCAGCCGTAAATGACCGGCACCCAGCGACACGGCCCACCAATCGCAAGAGGCGATCCCTCTAAGCAGCCCTCGTCCAGCATGCCTCGGTTGCCGGCCTTCTGCTGCGCGAACTCCAAGATCGGTTCGTACTCTACCGGCTTGGTGAAGACGTCAACCTGCGGCAGGCGCGCCTGCAAGCGCTCCAGGCTGTCCTCACCCACCATGCAACCCATCATTGCAATTGAGAGCTGGGGGTTTTTCTTCTTCATGCCGGTTAGCCAGCCAAGCTGCCCCAGGGCGCGGTTTTCTGCGCTCTGGCGTACGGCGCACGTATTCACGACGACCAGGTCTGCCTGCGCCGGCTCGTCCGCCCATGTGTATCCCAGCGCCTCCAATGAGCCGCCCAGCCGCTCGGAATCGGCTTTATTCATCTGGCACCCGTAGGTGATTAAGTGATAGCGCAGGTCCATGAGTTCAAGTACCTTATTCTGTCTCTCCGCAGCTTACGGCCATCTGCTTTGCAATCCGATGAGGATCGCCCGTTTCAGCCTAGCTGGTAATGCATTTTCTCAAGCGGCACAGTGCCAAGCCCGCGAAATCGTTCGCGTCTTCCCATTGTAGCAAGCCCTGGCTGAGGCGTGAAGAATCTAGCGCGTTTGAAGCGGTTGCCCAGCCAGCTTGAACTTCCCTATACTAGGGCATTGGCAATACCAATCGTGTGTAGCCCTGGTGTCGTGCATGTCCACGCTAACACAGCCCAAAGTTCGACCGCTCATTTCAGAGTGGGTAACGGCCAATGGCGATATGTGCCTTGCGCTGCGCGATCCCGACGAACTGCTCGCGGGCACCGCCCTCATCCCCGCCGGCCTCGCGCCCGTGCTCGAACTCTGTGATGGCGAACACACCCTTGCCGCGATGCAAGCGGCCCTTTCCGTGCGGTATGGCATGTCGCTGCCGACCGCGACGCTCGAATCCCTCATTCAGCAACTTGATGAGGCGCTGATTCTGGAAAGCGAACGCGTGCAGGCGGCGCGGCACGAGGCCCGTGAAGCGTACCGGAACGCGCCGTTTCGCCCGCCTGCACTCGCCGGGACCTCGTATCCTGCCGATCCTGACGCACTTACGTCTATGCTCGATGGATTCGTTGCTGCGGTAGCGCCCGATCCTCAGTATGATCAGACGGCCATACGGGGAATCTTGAGTCCTCACATCGACTACCAGCGCGGCGGGCCTGTCTACGCGCGCACCTGGCAAGATGCCCGTCACGCCGTGCGGGAAGCGGACGTTGTCGTTATTTTTGGCACCGATCATGCGGGCAGTCCGGGCACGCTGACACCCACACGCCAGGACTACGCCACGCCGTGGGGCACGTTACCGACGGATCAGGGGGCTGTTGACCGGCTAGAAGCAGCCTGGGGCGACGAATCCTTGTACGACGAGGAGCTCCACCATCGCCGAGAACACTCTATCGAGCTTGCCGCCGTTTGGCTGCACTACATACGTCAAGGCGATCCCGTGGCGCTGGTGCCGATCCTCTGCGGCTCTTTTCTGCCATACATGTCAGGTGACGCGCACCCCCAGGATCGCCCCCAACTCTCGGAGAGTATCGCCGCACTTAGTGATGGCCTTGGGGGCAAACGCGTGCTCGTCGTTGCCGCAGCCGACCTGGCCCACATGGGCCCGGCATTCGGCGATCCGCAGCCTCTGGATCGTCAAGAGAAAGAGGTTCTTAAGGGTTTTGACCGTGAGATGCTGGATGCCATGTGCCACGGCGATGCGGAAGGATTCCTAGAGCTTCTGCGGCAGAGCAAAGACAAACAGAAGGTCTGCGGCCTCCCGCCCATCTACGCCGCTTTGCAGTTGCTTGGCCCCACTACCGGCCGTGTATTGGACTACGCCCAGTGTCCCGCCGATGGTACGGCGGGATCCGTGGTCTCAGTTGCGGGGTTGGTCTGGACCGGCTAGGCCTTTCTTGGCTCGTCACTCTATTGATTCCTGCTGCTCGTGCCTGTCATTCCGAGCGCAGCGGCGAACCAGAGTTCGAGGAATCTAGAGTCCTTGTAATTCGATCTCTATAGACACAGCCACCTGTAGCCGCGCAAGGCAGGAAGTGCCCCACTCATCGCTCCGGGGTCAAGCAAAGATGGATTCCCGCGAAAGCGGGAATGACGACTAATAGACGACTTCTCGCGGGAATGACATCCAAATGTCAACATCATCGTGACGGATAGCCAACACAAGCCAGCGAAACCTACCGCGCCAGCCAGCCGCCGTCTATCGGCACGATCGAACCGTGCATGAAGTCGGACTCGTCTGAGGCGAGATATACTGCCAGCTTGCCGATGTCCTCTGCTGTGCCCCAGCGGCCGGCGGGAGTGCGGCTCCTGATTTCGGGAGCACGGACGGGATTCTGTTGCAAAGCTTCTGTCATGTCGGTATCGATGTAGCCGGGCGCAATCGCGTTGACGTTGACCCCGTGCGGCGCCCAGTCCGTGGCCAAGGCGCGGGTGATGCCGGCCACGCCGTGCTTGCTTGTGACGTACGGCGCAATGTGCACGCCGCCCTGAAACGACATGAGCGAGGCGATGTTGACGATCTTGCCTCGGCCTTGAGGCACGAAGTAGCGCCCCGCCGCCTGGCAGAGAAAGAAGACCGCGTGGAGATTCACCTGGAGCACGGTGTTCCAATCTTCTTCGGTGAGCTCCAAGGCGGGCTTGCGACAGGTGATTCCGGCGTTATTCACCAAGATGTCGATACGGCCAAAGTGCGCCGCCGTTTGATCCACGATCCCGTTGAGATCCGCAACCGTAGTTGTCGCCAGGTCGGCCTGCAACGACAGATAACGCCGCCCCGCAGCTTCTACCTGGGCTTGCGTCTCCGTGGAAGCGGACCGCGACAATCCCGCCACGTCCGCGCCCGCTTCGGCGAGCGCGCGGGCAATGCCCCGCCCGATGCCCCGGCTGGCGCCGGTGACCAATGCAACCTTGTCGGTCAGTGAAAACCCAATCTCACTCACGAGCAACCCTCCTGATTAGCGTAATGGTCAAGTTACCTCAAATTCTAGATGCGTATCTCACGTGACTGCGAGAGTAGTGGACGATCTAGGCAGTCCGCCACTTCCGGTTCGCGGACCTTGATGCATGCTGAGAGGTGGATACAGAACCAATGCTGTCATATACGCTGCGTAGGAACAACCCAGGCCGCGATAGCCGTCAACTCCGGTAGCGCAGGTTTGCAACCTGCGTCCACTCTGCGAAAGGGACTCCTTGTGCCGCTATTTCTCTAAAGCATACGAGTAGGCTTCGTGTCCACCGTGAGAGTAAATTGACACGGAGGGTCACGACATGTCGTGCCCCTACACCCCTGTGATCGGGAAGAGGTGGTTCACTTGCCGACCGAGAGTCCAGGCAGGGCCACCCACGCCTGCTTGACTAGTGGCGTTAGTCCGTGACAAAATTCCATGGGTAGGAGCAGCTTGCCAGCGTTTTGTGCCGTGCTCGAAGCACATCACAACCGCGTTGCACTTTCACCCGCTCGCAGACTTTTCTAAAGCAACAATACCTAGAGACAACTTCTCAATCACAGAGTGCCGAAGGCAACATAACATTCTAATAGATTCCCAGCCGCACTATAGCGGCATCGAGGAGGCGCCAGGTGGCCGGGTTCAAGGAAGTCAATAGAGACCTCGACTTTCCCAGTTTGGAGCATCGGATTCTGAAGTTCTGGCAGGATACCGATGCCTTCGAGAAGCTTGTCGCGAAGAATAGCGGCAATCCTCGCTGGTCTTTCATTGACGGCCCCATTACCGCCAATAACCCCATGGGCGTTCACCACGCGTGGGGACGCACCTACAAAGATGTTTACCAGCGCTTTAAAGCCATGCAGGGCTACGTGCAGCGCTACCAAAACGGTTTCGATTGCCAGGGACTTTGGCTGGAAGTGGAGGTCGAACGCGACCTCGGTTTCGATTCTAAGCATGAAATCGAGGAATTCGGCCTTGATAGCTTCTCCCGCGAGTGCCGCAAGCGCGTCGAGCATTTCTCCAGCGTGCAGACGAAGCAGTCCATCCGGCTCGGCCAGTGGATGGACTGGGACAACTCGTACTACACCATGGACGATACCAATATCGAGCATATTTGGTACTTCCTGAAGCGGTGTCACGAGAAGGGCTGGCTTTACAAGGGCTGGCGCTCGATGCCGTGGTGCATCCGCTGCGGCACCAGCCTTTCGCAGCATGAGTTGGTCGGTACCGACACTTACCGTGAAGTCACGCATCCGAGCATCACGCTGCGGCTTCCGGTTAAGGGCCGCGCGAACGAGTACATTCTCGTCTGGACCACTACGCCGTGGACGCTCGCTGCAAACACGGCGCTGGCCGTGCATCCCGACTTGACCTATGTGGCTGCCGAAGCCGATGGCAACACGTACTACCTCTCGAAAGGCACGCTAGAGAGCGTTGGGCGCGGCAAGCTCACCGCTGTCCGCGAACTCAAAGGCGCCGAACTGGTTGGCCTTGAGTACACAGGGCCCTGGCACGATTTACCGGTCCAGCAAGACTTCCTCTCCAAGGTGGTCGCGTGGGAGAACGTGGGCGAGGAAGAAGGCACCGGCATCGTCCACATCGCGCCGGGGTGTGGCGCGGAAGACTACGAACTCTCGCAGGAGTATGGACTCCACGTCATCGTGCCGATTGACGGCGATGGCAACTACGTCGATGGCTTCGGACCGCTCACAGGCCGAAGCATCACCGATACGAATGAGATGATCTTCGACGCGCTTGGCAAAGCCGAGTTGGTCTACCGCATAGAGGACTACACCCACCGCTATCCGGTGTGCTGGCGCTGCGGAGCGGAAGTCGCCTTTCGCCTGGTAGAAGAGTGGTTTATTTCCGCCGAGGAAATCCGCGAGCGCATGCTTGCGGAAAACCAGACCGTGGAGTGGGTGCCTGAGTACGGTGGGAAGCGCATGGACGACTGGCTAAACAACATGGGCGACTGGTGCATCTCGCGCAAGCGCTTCTGGGGCTTGCCGCTGCCCTTCTACCATTGCGAGAGCTGCGACCACGTTACAATCGTCGGCACTGTGCAGGAGCTTGAAGAGCGGGCAGTTGACGCTGCAAAGGTACGCGCGCTGCCGGAACTCCATCGCCCGTGGATCGATGAAATCAAAGTCCACTGCGAGCAGTGCAACGGCGAGACCGCGCGTATACCGGAAGTCGGCGACTGCTGGCTGGATGCCGGTATCGTGCCCTTTTCCACGAACGGCTACCTGGAGGGCAGCGCGGAGTGGGGCAACTGGTTCCCCGCTGACTTCATCAGCGAAATGCGCGAGCAGATTCGCCTTTGGTTCTACGCCCTAGCCTTCATGAGCGTCACCTTGGAAGACGTTCGTGCTTACCGCAACGTGCTCATCTACGAAAAAGTCAATGATGAGCATGGCAGGCCGATGCACAAGAGCCACGGCAATGCCATATGGTTCGATGAAGCCGTGGAGAAGATGGGCGCGGACGTGATGCGCTGGCTGTACTGCGAGAGCAATACCCAGCAGAACCTGAATTTTGGCTACGGGGTGGGCCAAGACGTTAAGCGGCGGCTGCTGCTCTTCTGGAACGTCTACAACTTTTTCGTCACCTACGCCCGACTTGAGAACTTCGATCCCACCAAGGTTTCCGTTCCGCTCGAAGTGCGGTCGCTGATGGACCGCTGGATCATTGCGCTGCTCCACAAACTCGTGCGGGACGTCACCAACGACCTGGAGCAGTTCGATGCCTACAGCGTTGCACGGCGGGTCAACAGTTTCATCGAGCAGTTATCCACGTGGTACGTGCGGCGAGGACGCCGACGGTATTGGAAGTCCGGGCAGGACCGGGACACCATGTCGGCATACGTCACACTCTATGAGGTGCTCACCACGCTGACGCGCACGATAGCGCCCATCATGCCGTTCTTGACTGAAGAGGTTTACCAGAATCTCGTGCGCTCGGTGGATAGCGCCGCGCCGGAGAGCATTCACCATTCGGAGTGGCCGCGCTACAACGCATCGCTCATTGACGAAGACCTGCTCGCCCACATGGAGCTCGTGCAACGCATCGTAGGCCTGGGTCGTGCCGCGCGCAGCACCAGCAAGATCAAAGTGCGCCAACCCCTGCCGGAGATGCTGGTCCACGCAAAGACCGCCGACGAGCTGGAGGGGCTCGGGCGCCTGCAAGACCACATCCTCAGTGAACTAAACGTGAAGTCGCTCCGCTTCGTCGGGCCGGAAGAGGAGCTTGTAACGTACGAACTCAAGCCCCGCTTCAATCTGCTTGGCCCCAAGTACGGGAGGCAGGTGAAAGCAATCGCGGCGGCACTCCGACAGAGCGACGCCCAGGCCGGAGCGCGACTGGTAGCGCAAGGTCAGCCGATCGCAGTAGACGTTGACGGACAGCAAATCGAGCTACAGCCCGAGGAAGTGGATGTGCAGGCGCGAGAGCGCGCAGACTATAGCGTGGCAACTGAAGAAGGGTATCTCGTTGCTCTCCACACGGAGATTACGCCGGACCTCGAGCGGGAAGGCATGGCACGTGAACTCATTCATCACGTCCAGAATTTGCGGCGCGAGGCTGACTTCAACCTCTCCGACCGCATCGTGACCTATATCGGGGTAGCCGACGGTGCGGAAGGACACGCTAACGTCACGGCGATGCTGCGCACGCATAGTGAGGCCGTCGCTCAGGAAACGCTTTCTGTACGCATTGACCCAACTATCGTGCCGGAGGAGGCTCATCAGGAGCTCGTTGACCTCAACGGTATAGCGGTGACGCTCGGTGTGGCCCTCGCCTAGACACCGGCGGAGAGCGACGCAAGGAGGGGGCCATGCTCCCGAATTGCAGGTACTCGCCGCCCTCGGCGAGGAAGAAGCCCACGATTGGGCGTGCGAGGGCGAGACAGGGATTGGAGTTTGGTGCGAGTAAGGGAACTCCCCATGAGTTTTCGGGTTGGATTACCGATTCAGCATTCCCTTGCGGGCCATCCCAGTCAGTTGAACTCTATGGCTTGTAGTGTTTACGTGAGCGGCAATACAATAGGGTAGGTTCTTTTTCATACGCTGAAACGGATTGCCATTCTAGATAAGAAGACTCCGTCTTACGTTCTTGCGTGGGTTGGCATTACAATAGCTGTCTTTTCAATGATTAGACGGCTAGTGCTGTACGTGGCCGATGTGGCGGATTCCGCTTCTGCTGAGACTCAGAACCAGTTTGCGAGCGGAGTTGATGGGACATTATTGTACGCGACCTTTTTATTCGGAGTTCCAACAATCCTCTTGGCGATTCTCGGCGCCAATTTAGTAACGAAAAGGCGGCTAGTTTTCGCAGCCATAATGCTGGCTATTGCAAGCGTACTTTGTGTTATCGTAACACTGTTTGCGGCACTACCATTGCTTGTTGCTTCTGTACTTTCAATAATAGACAGGGCACGTGGCGGAGATGATCGAAGTTTGGGGCAACGGTAGACCGCATGGCATGACAATCTTTGGGGACGACAAAAGAACATACAGTAGCTGTGACCACACTTGACAGCCTAGAGTTGGCATAGTCCTCACAACTACGGAGATGGTCGGGCCCAAGCCCAAAGTACTAGCAGTCGCTCGAATCGAGACTGAAGACAGGTTTTCTGCCAAAGATTGCTGAGAAGGTACACTTAGTAACCTCAAGAATGAACTCGATGGCTAAGTGTCTATATTCAATTTCATGGTAGCCGCGTCCATGGCGCGATAATTCAAGCAATCGCAGTTGCTCTCGGTACGGTGAATTTGATAGTTGGAGCATGTCGGCTACCGTTGCAGGATTTCAACCTAAGTCACTCCCTATTTTTCCAAGAGTAAAACCTTTAGTGAAAGGAAGGTAATTATGGCTGAGAACTCGCAGACCTTGCCACGAATCTTCAAGTGGTTCGGGGATGGTGCGTTTGCCGCCTCCGGTTTTCCGGATACCGAGGAGGAGCTGAGCGCGGTGGCAGCGCAGGGCATTACGCACATCGTCGCCGCGTCGAGTAAGGACCCGGATACGGCCGCCATCGAACGCCTGGGCATGACCGTCGATCAGTTTGTTGGCGCCAGCAGCGATTTGGCGACGCTCGATGCCGCCGTTGAGTCCCTGCACGCGGCGGCCATGCGCGATGACAAAGCCCTCATTCACTGAGGCTCTGGATTCGGCGGGGCCGGTACGGTCCTGGCAGGTTATTTGGTGAAGTACGAAGGCTACGCGCCGGCGGATGCGGTGCAAGCCCTGCGCGACTTTCGCCCCGGAGACTTGAAGGGCGACAAGGTGGACGCATTCATCGCAGAATACGCGGAGAGCCTTGAGGCTGGGTGAAAGAGTGTGCCCGTATTTTAGGAAAAAGAGCCCGCTACGACAGTAGCGGGCTTTTAGAATCTCGTTCACGTGTCTTGCTCGCTTCAAGCCCTTCGCGGGTGAAGCCAAATGAATCCAGAGGCTATTGCGGTATTAGCTCCAGTGCGGTTAACACACCTGCTAACGCGACAAACAACAAAACAAGCTGAATCGTTAACTGGTGAAATCGCTTTTCAATACGCAAATCCAACACCTGTAGTTCTGTCCGGAGGTCTGACTTAGTAACGAGTTCGCCTCGCTCTGCGCCTACCAAGTCCACGAGCGCCTCAGCCTGGGATTCATTGAAGCCCGTGCCCGTAAGGGTCTTTATCGCCTTGTGCGTATCAAACATCGCCATAGACAGACCTTAAGCAACTACTTTGAGTTGTCTCAAAATCAGTATTGCACACGCCCAAAGCCTACTCTTTAGTGCAGATGCAAGGCGACGAGCGTGCCAGATCTTCAGGAAGAATCACGAGGGGCCCCTAATCGGCAGGCAATTCAGGATTCGGCTCAGGACGAATGCGCTGTGCCATGAAGGCGGTGAGTTCCGCAATCGGCACGCGTTCCTGCTCCATGCTGTCGCGGTGGCGCACGGTCACTGTGCCGTCGTCCTTCGTTTGAAAGTCCACCGTAATGCCGAACGGCGTACCTACCTCGTCCTGCCGCCGGTAGCGGCGACCGATGCTGCCGCTTTCGTCGTAGAAGACATCCCAGTGCAATTGCAGTTCCGCCACGATTTCTTTGGCGATGTCCGGCAGGCCGCCTTTCTTCACCAGCGGCAGGACCGCCGCCTTGATGGGCGCGAGAAACGGATGGAACCGCAGCACGACACGTGAATCGCCTTTTGCGTCTACGTCTTTATCGTAGGCCTCGAGTAGAAACGTCAGCAGTGCGCGGTCCGCTCCGGCGGCGGGCTCGATCACGTAGGGGAAGATGTGTTCTTTCTTCTCTTCGTCATAGAAGGTGAGGTCTTGGCCGGTGGCTTCGCTGTGATTGCGCAGGTCGTAGTCGGTGCGGTTGGAGATGCCCTCCAACTCGCCCCAGCCAAAGGGGAACTGATATTCGATGTCCCAGCAATACTTGGCATAGAAGGCAAGTTCGTCATCCCCATGCTGGCGCAAGCGTATGTTTTCTTCTTTCACGCCGTAAGCTAGGTACCATTGGCGCCGAGTCTCGAGCCAATACGCGTGCCAGTCGTCATCCGTGCCGGGCTCGCAGAAGAATTCCAACTCCATCTGCTCAAACTCGCGCTGGCGAAAGATAAAGTTTCCGGTCGTAATCTCATTGCGGTACGATTTGCCGATCTGGGCGATGCCAAAGGGCAGCCGCAGCCGCGACGTATTGAGCACGTTCTTGAAGTTCACAAACATGCCCTGGGCGGTTTCGGGACGCAAATAGGCAACGGCAGAATCATCCTCCACCGGGCCGACGAACGTCTTGAACATAGTCAAGAAGCGGCGGGGCTCAGTGAAGTCACCGCCGCAATTGGGACACTCTTCGCCTTCCAAATGGTCCACGCGAAAGCGTTGGTTGCAACTCGTGCACTCCACCAGCGTATCGGCAAAGTGGGAGGCGTGGCCGGTTGTCCGCCACACATTGGGGTTCATAACGACCCCGGTCTCAATGCCGACCACATTCTCTCGCGCACGGACGGTATTGTGCCACCAGGCCTCGCGCACGTTGCGTTTCAGCGCAATCCCCAGCGGCCCGTAGTCCCAGAAGCTCTCAAAACCACCGTAGATTTCGCTGGAGGGATAGACAAATCCCCGCCGCTTACACAAACTAACGATTTCTTCCATTACATCGGATTTTGCTGCCAACGTGATTCCCTTCACGACTGAGTCTTTAGCGCACGCATACGTTCCATAAACGGCGCGGTTTTCAAGTCCTGCTCGGCGACGTAGCGCACAAACGCATCTGCGGTCTGTTCAAGTTGGACGGTTGTGGCCGGGTCGACCTGCAGGCGCTCAACAGTCTGCAGGGGTTCGCGCGCCAACCAGCGCAGGCACTTGATCGTGCGCACCGCAATCGCCAGGCCGGAGACTCCACCACAGGGCGCGCACACCACGCCACCGGTATCCGGGCGCACCCGGTTGCCGTCATCTGAGAGCGGCTTGCCGCACCGCGCGCACTCTTGGAGTTGGGCCTGATACCCAAGACTTGCCAATAGTTGTAGTTTATAGGCTACTAAGACCAGCGGCAAGGCATTGGTTGCTGCCAGCGCGCCCAGGGCTTTTAGGAGCAAGATAAACTCCGTGTGGGATTCCACCTCTTCTTCAACCAGGATATGGGCCGTCTCTATGGCTTGATAGGCATAGGGCAAGCGGTTGAGGTCGGTGCGCAGATGGGGGAAGGTTTCCACGGTTTCGGCCTGCACCACCAGGTCTAGGCTGCGGCGGCGCACTACAAACACCCTGGCGAGCGTGAAGAGTTCCAGGTGCCCCGCCATGCGGCTTGTCGGCCTGCGCACCCCTTTAGCGACCACGTTCAGCCGCCCGCGGTCGGCCGTAAGCAGCGTCAGGCGCCTATCTGCTTCTAGGAAGTCCGACCGCCGCAGAACTAGCGCTTCCGCAATGTACGTGCGTTCTTTTGCCATAGAGCTTCATCGAGTATCGCAGAAGTGCGAGATCGCCAGGCGCACATGCCAAGCAGCGGTAAAGCGGTGCGCTTAGTGTTTGCCTCGTGTCCCTCTCAACTGCTTACCGTTTACTAGCTGCTGTTTGAATTACTAAGGCTGCGAGTTGTCTCACTCACAGCCTTGTTGCGTTTCTCACATGCAGAGCCGTAAGGGTTCAGCAATACCGTGGGCTCCCTGAAGTTGGACACGCAATCTCGCCCACATCACTTACTTTGTTTGGCCGTGTTCGTGATGGGTTAAAGGATAGGCAATTAGTAGACTTAGACTTGATAGCTTTGCAGGACTGCATTTCATGTCATTCCGAGCGCAGCGGCGAACCAGAGTTCGAGGAATCTAGAAATCCCCGCACTCTAGGAACTCTCTGAATAAGTCATGGTTAGTATGACATACTCAAGGTAGAACGGATCAGAGGATGAGGAGGAAGCGGCGATGGATCAGCCCACCTTTGGCGACTTGGAGTATACGCACAAAAAGCACAGGACGCGGCGGGAGAAGTTTTTGGAGCGGCTGGAAGGGCTGGTGCCGTGGCAGCGGTTGGAGGCGCGCATTGAGCCGCACTATCCCAAGGCGGGTCGCGGGCTTCGACCCTATGGGGTCGTAGGCGTCGGCCCTATGCTCTGTCGGTGATGCTGCGGGTTCACCTGGTGCAGCTCTGCTACAACCTGAGCGATCCTGGGATGGAGGATCTGTTGTACGAAGCGGAGTCGGTGCGGCGGTTTGTGGGCGTGCGTCTGTCGGAGCCGCTACCCGACGAGAGCACGATCCTGCATTTCCGCCACCTGCTGGAGAGACATCACCTCGGGCAGGAGTTGTTTGCGGAGATCAACGGGTATCTGGCGGCACAGGGGGTGCGGTTACAGGAGGGAACGATCGTGGACGCGACCATCATAGCGGCGCCGACCTCTACCAAGAACCGGAGCGGGCAGCGGGACGCGGAAATGCGTCAGGTGAAGAAGGGGAACCAGTATTACTTTGGGATGAAACTGCACATCGGAGCGGACGCGGCCACGGGGGTGGTGCACAGCTTTGCAACGACATCGGCCAACGTGCACGACGTGACGCAAGCGCACCGGCTGCTGCACGGTGAGGAGGTGCGGGTGTGGGGTGATGCGGGGTACGTGGGGGTACAGAAGCGGGCAGAGAACCTGGGGCTGGCGGTGACGTGGCAGGTGGCGCTGAAGCCCGGGCAGCGGCGGAAGCTGGCGCCGGGGAGCCTGGAGGCGCAGGTGGAGAAGGTGAAGGCGTCGATCCGGGCCAAAGTGGAGCACCCCTTTTTGGACGTGAAGCAGCGGTTCAATTACGCCAAGGTACGCTACCGTGGTCTGGCCAAGAACACGGAACGCATAGCCATATTGCTGGGACTATCCAATCTGACGACGGCCCAACGCGCCGTGGGCGCAAAAGTCCGGTATGCAGCCGACAACGGCTGCAAAGCAAGAGGATACCGGCCCGTGAGGCGCGCGAACAGGCCAAGAAAACACGACCGGCAGCCTACTGAAGCTCCTGATAGTCACTAAAACAGTTTGGTAACCCCTTGTTCAGAGCTTTCCTAGATTCTTCGTCGCGGAGTTTATCCTGAGCCTGCCGAAGGGCTCCTCAGTCTGTCATTCTGAGGAGCCCTTCGGGTGTAGGTGCGCGCGATGTCTCGCGTATCTGCACGGCCCAAGTCCAAATCTACTAATCTTGAAAGGATAGACATTCGCTCTTGGCTATCCTTTCTCGCCTCAATCATTCGTCTCAGCGCCATCTTGATCCTGTCCCGAGCGCGGCTCCTTGCGCACGAGCACCTTCTTTATGCGTGTGCCTTCGACGGTTAACACTGAGACCGTAACGCCATCGAATTTGAGTTCATCTCCCTCATCTGCCATGCGGCCAAGGTGCGCATAGATCACACCGCCCAGGGTATCCACCTCTTCATTCTCAAGACTGATGCCGAGTATTTCATTCAAGTCGTGCATGCTGACCGCTGGGTCCACCACGGCTTCCAAATCGTTCACCATTTCGACGCGCGGTTCTTCCGCGTCGTGCTCGTCCTGAATCTCGCCAACGATCTCCTCGAGCACGTCTTCAATCGTCACGAGGCCGGCAACGCCGCCGAATTCATCCACACAGATCGCCGCGTGGACATGCCTTTGCTGCATCTCTTGCAAGAAGTCGCTCAATTTCTTCGATTCGGGTATGAAATACGGCTCGCGCATCACGTCGCGCACGAGTGTATCGAGCTTGTCCGCTTCCACATAGGGGAGCATGTCCTTGACATAAACTACCCCCTTTATGTTGTCAATAGTCTCTTCGTAGACCGGGATGCGGGAATAGCCATGTTCAGAGGAAGTGCGGATAGCATCAGACAGTGTGTTGTCACCCTCCAAGGTCACGATATCGACACGGGGAGACATGATGTCACCGACGGTCAACTCGCCCAGTTCAAACACGCCGTGGATCATCTCGCGCTCGCCTTCTTCGATCACGCCCTCCTTGCCGCCGGTGTCCACCATCAGCTTGATCTCTTCTTCCGTGACCGTGGGCACGGCAGTCAGCGCCTCGCGCCCAAAGCGGTGCGTGATGAGATTGCTCGCGTGGGAAATCAGCCAGACGAGCGGATGAAAGGCCGATTGAGTGACCAGTATCACTCGTGCCGACACGAGCGCAAAGCGCTCGGCATGGGTAATAGCCATTGTCTTGGGCACGATTTCGCCCAAGACAATGCTGACGAAAGCAATCGTCATCGTGATCAAAATGAGGGCGATCAGGTCGTTGCCGATGACGCGACCCAGGTCGTCCGAGAAGCTCACTGCGCCAATGGCGGACGCGAGGAATCCGACCGTCGTGATCGCGATCTGGATAGTCGTGAGGAATCGCTCGATGTTCTGGTGAAAGCCCTTAACGATGCGCGCGTTTCTAACGCCCTCATCCGCCAGTTGCTGGATGCGCGCGCGGCTTACGGAAATTACCGAGGTTTCTGTCGCTGCAAAGAACCCGTTGAATAGCGTTAGGATGAGAATGCCGAGAATCTGACCCCAACTTGACGGATCCAAAATCAATTACTCCTTACTAAAGAACGCCCTTCCTGCCGTTCCACCCCTGGACGCAAACGAGAATGTCTCTAAAACACACCTCTGACTGTTAGTCTTTCATGCGCCACGCTTTTCGTCCGGTAGCTGCTGCTCGTCTTCCGCGGGCAGCGCGCGCACCCCCCGCAAACGTGCCGGCACGCCGTAGGCTTTCATCGACGGAGGCACATCCCGCGTGACCACGGAGCCCGCACCCGTCATCGCATTGCTGCCCACCCGCAACGGCGCTACAAGCAACGTACCGCTGCCCACAAAAGCGCCGTCTCCAATCTCGGTCTCATGCTTCTCCGCGCCGTCATAGTTGCACGTGATGGCGCCGGCGCCAATGTTCACGTTGTTCCCGACTACTGTATCACCTAGGTAGCCCACGTGGTGCATCTTGGCGCCGGGACTAACCCGCGTATTCTTGAGTTCGGCGTAGTTGCCGATTTCCACATCGTGGCCTATCACTGTCCCCGGTCGCAGGTGGGCGAAAGGGCCGATGCGCACGTTTTCACTGACCTCCGCGCCCTCCAGCACCGACTCCATAGCCGTAACGTTAGCCGCGAGGCGTGTGTCCTGCAGCCGGGTACCGGGCCCGATCGTACAGTTGTCTCCTACGGCAGAATCGCCGTAGAGGTGACAGTTTGGCAAAACCGTAATGTCCTGCCCGAACGTCACTGTGTCATCGATCCAGGTCGTCGCCGGGTCTACCAGAGTTACGCCGCCGCGCATCGCCCTCGCGCGTATCCGTTTGCGCAGGGCACTCTCGGCGAGGGCCAAGTCTGCACGGTCCCTGATTTGGAGCACTTCAACTGCCGCGCCCGTAAGGCACACTGTTTCCACAGGGATTCCCTCGGCTATGGCAAGCGCCAGAAGGGAAGCGACAAAGTCTTCGTCTTGCGCCTGCACGGCGCTGCGGTGTTCCCAAAGCCATGCACGCGCTACACACGCCACGCCGGTGCTGACGATTTCCAACGGAGAGTCCTCAACGCTCGGGTCTTCATCCGCGAGCACACATCGGACTCGACCGGCGGAGTCGCGAATGATGCCGCAACCACCGTACGTGGGGTCTGGGTGCGGATTTGAAAGCAATACAACCGGAGCGGAGGTCTCTTGCCGGCACTGAATGAGACGAGACATCGTTTCATGGGAGAGGAGCGGCATGGCGCCCGAGAGAACCAAGATCGAACTGCGGATATCCGGTATCGCGGCGACTGCCGCTTCCAGCCGGTTCACGTCCGTCGGGAGCGCACACGTAGCGTCGGGGCCAAGGAAATCCTGCAACTGAACAGTGTCAGCAGTACAGGCTGCTACCAGGGGAGAACAGCCAGCTTTACGCGCTGATTGCGCAGGGTATACAGCCATGGGGCGGCCGGCAAGCGCATGCAAGACCGTAGCGCGTTGAGACTGCATCCGCCCTGACTGGCCGGTAGCCAAGATGATAGCGGCAGTGGATTGGTGAGGGTCTGGGTCGCTCTCTGTCATGGGTTAGAAGGCAGCGCGTACCACGCCCCGGCAGCATGTGCCGGCTTCGTGTCGCTTAGCGTTGCTGTCGTCCTACGGACGCAGTCTCTCGTCCTATGGACGCGCAATCCGCCTACACCCTTCCTCCTTTTGCGCCGCTCGCATACTCGCGGCTGGGGCGGTAGGATTCGAACCTACGTATGCGGGCTCCAAAGGCCCGTGCCTTACCGCTTGGCGACGCCCCAACTGCTTAATCATATCCCTGCCATAGTGGAGCGTCAAGTACGTCCGAGCAGCCCCGCCGATCCCTTCCGCTCCCAATCGTGCTGGGTCTGCCACCATAGGGGCACGACATGTCGTGCCCCTACGTGTGATGCTGAATATCACGCGCCGACATTGCTTGCTTGGCAGGTGGCGCGGCGTGCCGATACGCCCATGCAGAGTTGCCCTCGATCTCGGCTCAATCGACTTCCCCGTTGCGGCGCCCACTATGCCGGCAGTTGACATGACACAGATTCAACCGGCCAATACGCACTCTTTCGTTTTCCCATTGCATGCGCCTTTACTGGGAGACGGTCTGGTCGCCCAGGCAGCCGCAAGCGACGAAGCAAAGATTACTGATACGATGAATTTGAAAGTCTGAGTGAAGAGAGTAGAAGAGCGTGCTTCAAGCGTTAACCGGCCTTTACATTCAGATAATCGTGGTTGTCGGCTTGGTCGCAATTGTAGCGGTCGGCACGGTGCTAAGAATATCTGCGCGCACAGGGAATAACCTCATTCACCCTGACCGTAGCTGGCGGCTCGATGAACTGCCCGCGGCGGAGCCTGTGCTAGAACCGCTGGCCCTACCGGCTACCGACGGCACGCGGCTCGCCGGCTGGTTTCTCGCGCATCCCAAGCCGCGTGGCACAGTGCTGATGCTCCATGGCTTTGGCTCGAACCACTTCGGATTGGTGCACTTGGCTTACGACCTATTCGCGCAGGATCTACAGTGCCTATTACTCGATTTTCGCGGACATGGGATGAGCGAAGGAGATGCGACGACACTGGGGCTGTGGGAGCGGCAGGACGTGCTGGGAGCGCTGGAATACCTCCGCTCGCGCCGCGACGTGGACCCGGACCGCATCGGGGTGTACGGTGTTTCAATGGGTGCTGCGACGGCGCTCCTCACGATCAAAGAGGGACTTGGGGTCCGCGCCTTGGTGACCGACAGCGCGTTCGCGACACTCAAAGGAGCTATAGACCACGGCTTTCGCAGAATTGCCAATCTGCCGCCGTCTGTATTTCGCACACCGACGGTATGGTTTGCAAGCCGGTTTGCCGGTGTGGGACTGAATGAGGTGCTCGGCGTCGTACAACCGTTGGCTCGGATCAAGCAGATCGCGCCCTGCCCAATTCTGATCATTCACGGTACGGAAGACGACGTCGTCTTCGTGCAAGATGCCTACCAACTCTATCTGGCTGCCGAGGGGCCAAAGGAGATTTGGATTGTACCGGACGCCGGCCACGGCCGCTCACATCAAGTGCTTGGCGACGCGTACGTCGAGCGCGTCGCTGCCTTTTTCATTGACATCTTCAGTCGCCCCGACTGACGTTTTCAATCGTCGCGATTGGCGTCTCGGAATTAGTAGACTTAGGCTTGAAGCCTTTGCAAGGCAGCGGCTCTTGTCTTTATGAGCGCAGCGACGAATTTAGAATGCTCCTGACTCTAGATTCTTCGTCGCTGCGCTCCTCAGAATGACAGTTTGGAGATCTGGCTTAGACCTGGGTATGGCCACGTGTCTTGCATGTGACCCATCTAAGCCCAAAACTACTAATTCCGTGACGTCTTTTAGCGTCCGGCCGCCCTGTGACTGATAGGCTGCTTTCGGGAGCGTAGGCATCCTAGGGGATATCCGAATTATTCTTCATCTTGCATCGGGAGGTCGCTCCAGCCGCCAAACACGGACGGGAGGATCGCGGGGCGTGGTGTAGACGAGCTCCAGACCGCCGTCAATTGCTTCCAATGCCGGCGGCAGCAAGGAAAACTCGCCCCGCGCGCCGGCGAATGCGTCTTCCACCACAAACTTGGTCGCCGTGCCGCTCAGCAAGTAGCCTATCTCATCGGCCTCGGTGTCGTAACGGTACTTGGCAGTCAAGCGGCCGCTGTACACATACATAGCAAAGTGGCGCCGCGCCAAGATGACGTCTTCCTGGCTGAGATTCTCCCGGAGCCACTGTGCTGATTGGATATACGACGACCACGACGGATCGTAACGGTAGTATTGGGCCGGGTCGGTGCTCCAACGCTCGACATTGGTGCGAATGAGCACGCCGTTTGCCAAGACCAGCATGGCAATCAAGAGCGAGACGCCGGTGACGATGATGCCCTGCGTCGCGCGCGGGGCGAAAACGCGCTCCAAGAGGACGCGTCCGCCAATGAGACCGTAGTAGCCCAGAAAAGGGATGACTGGGATGAGAAAGCGTCCACTGGCATAGGACCAGATGAACACGACGCCCAGGTAGACGAATGTGTATACGGCCACGAGCGAGAACTGCCGCCTGAGTTGGATGCCCCAGCCGAATGCGGCGATCAGCCAGCCTACTCCCGCGATCACACTAACGATAATGCCGAGTCCGGGCCGATCGACATCCAGGAATCCCGCCAGCACATAGTGCTCCATGTTGCTCGCTATGCGCACAAGAAGATCAGTGAATCCAATGGTGCCTGCGGAAAAGTTCTCTTGGTCTTTAAGGAAGAACTGATATGAGTAGATCGTGACCGGCAGCACGATGGCATTGCGCACCTGCCACAGGCCGATGAGCGCCGCACTCACACCTCCGATCACGATGGCTCCGCGCATCTGACGGTGAAAGAGCAGCCAAAGTACCATACTTACTACCACAGTTGCGCCCACGCCTCGTACGTAATAGCAGAGCACTGCCAAAACGGCGAGCAACAGGAGTTGGCGCCACGGGATGCGGCGCCGGGTCGTTGTGGGTTCGGTCGCGGCGATAGGTGCGGCTGGGACGGCGGCAATTGAGTTTTCGTCTCTATCGGACGGTGGGTTCCCGCTTTCGCGGGAATGACGGAGTGGGCGGGAATGACGGGGTGCAGAGGATTGGATGTTTGAGTGGGTATGCGGGTCTGGGCGGGGGTTTTTTCTCGCTGAGGCATGGCGTTCCGGGCCGTAGCGTGTTGCTGCCCAGAGGGCGAGGAGCGAGAGCAACGTATAGGGCAGTTCGGACATGATCTGCACTGCGTACTCAAGCACGAAGGGGTTGACGGCGAACAACCCTACAGCCAGCAAAGGCTCAAAGCCCGGCTCGCGCTGCGTGCGGGATAACAGTAGCCACAACAGGATTAGCGCCCCCGCATAGGCCAAGAGAGTCAGCAGTTTGGCGGGAATGATGCCGCCGTAAGCGTCGTCGGCGTGGCCGGTAAGCAGAAGTACACCCGTGACCGCTAGCGGGTAACCCGGTGGGTATTTGTTGTGCGGCGGCTGCAGCGGATCGTTCGCCCACGTGTAGCCCTGCCCGCTGGCGAGGGCCTCTCCAAGCACGAGATATTCGGCGTCGTCGTTGAAGATCCCCAGGTGCGGGTGGAGTTGGAGCGCGCCCAAGAGCACTCCCAAGCAAATGAGGAACGCGAGAACCAGGCGCGTCCTGTTTGCAAGTAACGTGAAAAGCCTATTCACGGCGCGCCCACCGGTGTCGTGCTAGCAATCTGCATAGCTTTAAGAGTAGCCCAATTGCTCTGCCGAGACACACACCGAAACGATTCCGATAAGAGGTTTGAGCCGGTAAGAAACTGTGCGGCGGGCCGAGAAGAGAAGCTCGAAGCCGGGAGCGGAGCAAGGCATTTTCGCGAAGAAGGACGAAATGCCGTTGCGCACCACTATACGCTGCCGCACTTACCAGCGTATGAGGCTGCGGGCAAAGTCGGAGACGGCATCGAGCTGTGCGACCTCTTCGGGCGTGAGGGTTACATCCGCCGCTGCCAGGTTGTCCTCCAGTTGCATCGGATTCTTGGGCCCGATAATGGCGGATGACACGAACGGCTTTGCAAGCACCCACGCTAAGGCGATAGCGCTGGGTGTGGTGTCGTGCTCACGCGCCAGGGCGCGCACGGTGTCTACCACGGCCAGATTTGGTTCGGTCATCATCAGGTCGTAGTGCTGTGGCAACGAGGAAATGCCGCCAGGGTGCGCTGCGAAACGGGAATCGGGCGGTGGCGGCTGACCCGATTTGTACTTGCCGGTGAGGAATCCGCCGCCGAGCGGACTGTGCGCCACGATGCCGATACCCAAGTCCTGCGCCATGGGTACCACCTCTTGTTCGATCGCACGGTCAATCAGACAGTACCGCGGTTGCTCCACCACCCAAGGCGTAAGCCGGTTGCGCTCCGCCAGCCGCAGGCCATGCGCGATCTGCCAAGCGGCAAAGTGGGAGGTGCCGATATAGCGCACTTTGCCTTGCTGCACCAGGTCGTCCATGGCGCGGATGGACTCTTCGAGGGGCGTGGTCGGGTCCGGGATGTGGAAGTAATAGACATCGATATAGTCGGTCTGTAGACGCCGCAGCGAATCCTCGATTTCACGGTAGATGTGGTAGCGTGAGGAGCCTCTTTCGTTGGGGCCCGCTCCCATCGGGTGGCCAAACTTGCTGGCGAGGACGACCTCTTGGTGCCGTCCCTTCAGCGCTGCGCCAACGATTTCTTCCGATCGGCCTTTAAAATAGACGTTGGCCGTATCGATGAAGTTCACGCCCCGATCCATTGCGGCGTGGATCATCTTTGCGCCCGCAGCGGTATCGGTATAGGTGCCGAGCGGGAACGTGCCGTACGCAATTGCAGAGACGCGCACGCCGGTTGTGCCTAGTTGCCGGTATTCCATGCTGCCCTCGCTTCGACTGCGGCTATATTGCTGTTCCGCTAGGCGGGCCCAACGTAGACATCGAGTCTATCCCGGCATGGACATGCACTCGTAGACCTCGATGGTGCAGCCCTCGCCCTGGCCAAGGAAAGGGTCCGTCCTGAGAATGGCCTCGGCCGCCGCCATATCCTCTGCTTGTACAATGGCGTAGCCCATCATGGTTCCGTCTACGTCAGCGCTGCCAGTGCCGGTCAGGACTTTTCCACCGGTGAAAGGTGTGCCTGCATTCAGCAGCGACTCCGCATTGCTTTCCGTCCACGCCTGCCACTTACCCATGTGTGCTTGTTGTTGTTCGGGCGAAGCGCTTCCCATCCGCTGCATGGCTTCCGGCGACGCGCGATAGAAGAAGATGAACTGTGCCATTAATTTCCTCAGGGTACAAAGATTGGACGAGAATCACCCTCTTCATTCTAGCAGCTAGACGGCAGACGCGGCGGTACGTCGGATTTCGCTTCGAAATGGTCTACCTTGGATTGCCGCCGCCCATACACCAATGAACTCAGCGCGTCATGCTCAGTTAGATTGAGTCCAGTAACCCGATCGGGTGGGCCGGCTTCAAATGAGGAAATTCGGTGCGCGGAGGTCACGGAGAGCGGAGACTGGCAATGGCGAACAGAGCGCAATTCGAACGCAACTTGAAATCCGGTAGCGTAGGTTTTCAACCTGCGCCCATAGGGGTATAAGCAATCAAGTATCGCGCAACGATCTGGGATTGAGATCAGCGCCTCCAACTGGATGGACACAGAAAACAACATGTGGTTTCCTTCATGGATTCAGCGAAGAGAACGCCGCGCACTCGCGCGCCCGGCCACTCCCTATCACGCGGTGTCCACTTGAGAAAGCTGCGCCTCACCCCAGGTATCTGCGTTCTGCTCCTGAATAGCGCGTGCGGTCTTGACTTTTCCTTGTTTTCAAGATATAGTCTTCAGCAGCCACTCATATTGGTGACACCGAATTGTTAGCATTGTAGCAACTGAATAACGCACCGCATCCGCTGGACACAATGGCGATCTTTGCGCTCTATCAGGTGGTGCCATAGAAGGCTCATGCGGGCTCTTGGATTAGAGCGATTTAGAATTGCTAACCGAGGCAAAGGATATTATGCAGTTCAATCTCAGGAAAGTGGCTACAGCCGCCCTCCTACTCGGGAGTGCCCTGCTGTTTGTGGGGTCGACACCGGGTTGTGGTGGCGCTGGCATGCATGACAAACAAGTGGTGGGGTCTGCTGCTGTCTCCAGGGTGGAATGGTTGCCCGATGGTTCCGCGCTTCTCTTTTCGCGCGACATACAAGGCACATTCATGATAGACGTTGGCGGCACGCGCATGCGAAAGATTCCGAGCACCACGTGGAATAAAAACGTGATGATCGGAACCAAAGACCGTTATGGGTTTATGTCCGCTGCGCTCTCCCCGGATGGGTCGGGCGTGGCATATGTAGCACATACAGGGATGCCGGGGAATCACTCTGAAATAAGGACCGCAGACTTTGAGGGATCGGAATCAAACAAGATTAGTCTTAACGATCTCTACAACGTTTACCCGGCGTGGTCGCCGAACGGCAGCCAGATTGCTTTCCTTAGGAATTGGGACCTGACCGTAGTGGATGCAGATGGGTCGAACCAGCGCACGATTGAGCAAACACATCCTTCACACCCGCCGGTATGGTCGCCCGAAGGCAGTTGGATAGCATTTGTTGGATATCAAGAGACTCGAGGGGAGACTTCCGACATCTCCTACTATTATGTTCTCAATTTGGTGCGGCCCGATGGCTCCGGTCTGATGACGCTGGAGGCTGTGGGAGGAGTGTCCTACGAGAACCAGAAAGAGCCCGCACTCACAAAGACATCGAGTGGGCTGACTGTGCTCGGTGCATTGGCCAGCATGCCGGCGTGGTCGCCGGACGGCAGTCAGATTGCCTTCTTCCAGGTAGAGGAAGGGAGTGTGGTTCTCTACACGCTAGAGCTAGCCGCTGCCTTGGAGCGAAGACAAGGTGAAGCACGGAGAGTGCTGTCGATTGACGGAGAGAGTCTGCCAAACTCCGTAGGAACCTCGAAACTGATGTACGAGACACTGTCTTGGTCTCCAGACGGCACAGCGCTCCTTTTTACCTCTGAGCACATGCAGGGCCACGTCGTCAGCGTGGCGGATGGGCGTGTGATTGCCGACGTTGGCCCCGGGTGGGCTGCATGGTCACCCGACGGCGCGAGGATTGCTGTTGTTACCAGCGTGGAAGTTCACTATACGAAAAGACGCACAAAAGCCGACCCAGACTTGCGAGACGTGTTGTATACGATGGCGCAGGATGGGACGGATAAGAGAGTCTTGGTGCAGGGTAATATATTGCGATTCGTTGCGGCAGGGACTGATGATTGAAAGCAGAGTCATTCTCTTGCACCATCTTGGAGACCCGGATAATGCACCACTTAACGCTACAGGATTGAGAATCGTTCGTTACCCGGAATAGCGTGCAGACGCCGGGTACGGATGGATTCGCTAGACTCACAAACGAAGTGCAACACCATGCTAAGGTGTTGCCATGGGAACACAGTATCGTCAACTTTCCATTGAAGAGCGGTGTGAACTGGCCCGGCTTCACACCGCGGGACACTCGTACCGGCAAATTGCTGCAGCTCTGGATCGCGCGCCATCGACCATTGCGCGGGAGGTGAAACGAAATGGGTCTCGTACGCAGGGCTACCAAGCGGGGTATGCCGATGAACAGGCGTGGGCGCGGCGCTGGGTTGGCGGCAAGTTGGAACGGGATGCTGCGTTGCGCAAGACCGTGCTGGAGTACTTGCAATGCGGCTGGTCGCCGGAGCAGGTGGCGGGACACATGGCGCGGGATGCCGGTGGACCGGTCATCTCCCACGAGACCATCTATCGTTTCATATACGGACAGGTGGCGCGCACCAAGGACTATAGTTGGCGGCACTACCTGCCGCGAGGCAAGACGAGACGGCGACCCCATCGGCGCAGTGGGCGCAGTCCGGCCTCCTTCATTGCCAAGCGCCGTCCACTGGCGGAACGTCCCCAGGCGGCGGCCGACCGCCAAACCCCCGGCCACTGGGAGGCTGATCTAATGCTCTTTGGGAGAGGCGGCCACGCGGTGCTCGCCCTGCACGAGCGCCACTCGCGCTTGCTCATCGCTGCCCGTCAGCCCGGCAAGGCGGCAGACCCCATCGCCGCTGCCATGCACGATCTGCTCGCGGTCTTGCCTGAAGCCTGGCGACAGACCGTCACTTTCGACAACGGCACCGAGTTCGCGCGTCATTACCATCTCCATGACTTGGGCATCCAGACCTTCTTCTGTGATACCCACGCCCCCTGGCAGAAAGGAGGCATCGAGAACGCCATCGGACGCATGCGGCGCGTGCTGCCGCGCAAGACCGACCTGGCGGAGATGTCCGCAGAGCGCTTTGCGCAACTTATCCAAGCCTACAATCACACCCCGCGCAAGTGCCTTGACTATCAAACCCCAGCAGAAGTATTCCTCAAACAAACGTTGCACTTGAAATGTGAATCCACCTTCCCGCTTTCGCGGGAATGACGGATCCCATTGTAGTGTTCGCCACTAAGGGGAGCCCATCGCGATTGAGTTTCTCGATGTGGCGTACTATCCTTCCCGCAATTCTTCTATGATCTGGCGCACAAGCGATTGCGGAACTTCGCTCTCGATGCGCGGCGTGCCGATGTCATTTAAGAGGATCCAGCGCACCTTGCCCTGGCGGTTTTTCTTGTCTAGTGAGATTGCGTCGTGGATAGCGGCGGGGTCCACCTGCGTGTACTGGAGGGGTAATTCATATTGGGCGATGACGGCTTGCTGCTTGTCGAAGGCCTCTTGTCCAAGCATGCCCAGGTGGTGGGCGATCCGTGCCGCGCCGTGCATGCCGATGGCGACCGCCTCGCCGTGCAGATATGACTGATAGCCAGTGGCCGCTTCTAAGGCGTGGCCGATGGTATGGCCGTAGTTGAGGAGCACGCGGATGCCTTGCTCTTTGGGGTCTTCCGCTACGACCTTCTGCTTCCAGCGCACGCACCGAGGGACGACCTCCAGCAAGAATTCCGGCGTAAGGTCGCTGGGGCCTCGGCTCGCAATCTCCGCGAAGAGCGGCGGATCGAATAGCAGCGCGGTCTTGACTACCTCCGCCCAGCCGGCCAGCAGGTCTCGTTGAGAGAGGGTCTCCAAGAAGCGGATGTCGATGCACGTAATCAACGACGGGTAGAACGCGCCGACGAGATTCTTGCCTTCCGGCAGGTCTACGGCTACTTTGCCCCCGATGCTGCTGTCGATTTGCGCTACGAGAGTCGTCGGAATTTGCACGTAGGGCATACCGCGCAGGTAAGTGGCGGCCACGAACCCGGCCAGGTCGCCGACAACACCGCCGCCGAATGCCAGGATCACTTCCTTGCGTTCCGCCCGATGCCCCGCGAGCCAATGGTAGATGCTTTCAGCCTGGCGCAGACTCTTGCTCTCTTCACCGGACGGCACGAGATAGCTAAAGACCGTATGGCCGTTCTTTGCGAGTGTCTTGGCAACACTGTCCTGGGTGCGCTCCACCACGCGTTCATCGGCGATGAGGAAGAGTCGTCCTTCAATGCCATGGCGCGCGAAGGCGCTCGACAGTTCGGGCAGGATGTCGCGGCCTACTATTGCGACTTCGACGAAGTCGGCGTCTTCGTCGAAGTCGGCGTCTTTGACGAAGCCAACGTCTTCCATGCTTCCACCTGTTTCCAAAGAATGTCCGCCACCGCCTCGTGGCTTGTGTCGTCCGTATCCGCTGCCACGTGGCTCGCTTTGCTGTAGTACTCTTGCCGCTCATCCGCCATGGTGCGGATTCTGGCAAGTGGGTCGGGGGCTTTGAGCAAGGGGCGGGTGTGTACGCTCCATTTCAGGCGGTTGTAGATGGTCTCGGGCGTGGCGCGGAGCCAAATCACGAGGTTGTGGGCGCGCATGGCGTCGCGGTTTTCAGGATCGAGCACGGCGCCGCCGCCGGTGCTGATAACGTGATGCTGTTGGGCACAGATTTCCCGCACGACGCGCTGTTCGACGCCGCGAAAGTACGCTTCACCCTGGGACTGAAAAAGCTGCGGTATCCGCTGCTTTTCCTGCTGCTCGATTTCGCTATCGGTATCGCTGAATCGCCAGTGCAGCTTCCGTGCCAGGATTCTGCCGACGGAGGACTTTCCCGTGCCCGATAGGCCGATGAGTACCACGCTCTCTATTTTGGCAGCCCCTCCATGTAGCCCTGATAGTTGCGTTCGACCTCGGCCATGCTATCGCCGCCGAATTTCTCAAGAAACGCATCGGCCAGGACCATAGCCACCATCGCCTCGCCAATTACCCCGGCGGCAGGCACGGCGGTGGTGTCAGCGCGTTCATAGTGGGCCTGTGTCGGCTCGAGCGTCGCCAAGTCTACCGAGGGCAGCGGGCTCTTAATAGTGGAAATCGGCTTGAGCGCCCCACGCACGAGCAGCGGTTCGCCGTTGCTAATGCCTGCTTCCAGACCGCCCGCGCGGTTACTCAAGCGGGAGAAGCCCCGGCCCTTCTCGAAGCGAATCTGGTCTTGCACCTGCGAGCCCTGCCGGCGCGCGTTCTCGAACGCTGAACCGAACTCGACCCCTTTGGTGGCGTTGATAGACAGAATTGCCGCCGCCAGACGTGAATCCAGACGGCGGTCCCAAAAGACGTGGCTGCCCAAACCGACCGGCAGACCCCAGGCAACGACGTTATAGATTCCGCCCAGGCTGTCGCCCGCCGCTTTCATCTCATCGATGAGCGCCACCATCTTCTTGCTGGCAGCAGGGTCCGGACAGCGCAGCGGGTCTTCTTCCAGGGCGTCCCAGTCTACGGATTCAGGGTGCTGCGTGACCTCATACGCGCCGTCCATCTCAATCGGCCCAAGCACTGAAACATAGCTGGCGATCTTGATGCCAAAGTGACTTAGCAGTGCGCGACAAACGCCCGAGGCGGCCAGACGCGCAGCCGTTTCGCGGGCGCTCGACCGTTCGAGAATGGGGCGAATGTCATCAAAGCCGTACTTGAAGACGCCAACGAGATCGGCATGGCCGGGGCGCAGGTGTGTCACTTTCTTTACCGGCGTCTCGACGGGTTCTACCGCCATGATTTGTTGCCAATTTTCCCAATCCTTGTTGTTGACCAACATGGCAATGGGACTGCCGATACTCTTGCCGTGGCGCACGCCGGAGAGTATCTCTGCGGCGTCTTTCTCGATTTGCTGGCGGCGACCGCGCCCGTACCCCTTTTGGCGGCGCGTCATGTGCCGGCCGATTTCCTCCGCCGATATGGGCAATCCGGACGGCATGCCCTCGACAATGGTCAGGAGCGCCTGACCGTGTGATTCACCGGCAGTGAGAATCTTGAGTACGCGTAGCACGGTAGCCTCAAACCTCTGCGTGTGTGTCGTTTGGCAGTTCTAAGCGCGCCCGCTTCTCAATCCTAGGCTGAGTGTGGATCTGCAGCAACGGCGCGGAACTACGGTCTCCCATAGCGAACGAAGGCTCATGTACCAAGTGCGGCCAGCGCCTTGGCCTTCATAAGTTTAAGGGGCGCAGGCTTTCCTGTCCAGCGTTCAAATGCCGCCGCGCCTTGGTAAACGAGCATGGGAAGGCCATCCAGCGTGCCTGCGCCGCCTTGCTGCGCGTGGTGGAGCAAGGGTGTGGGACTTGGCGTGTAAACAAGATCGAACACCAGGTGGTGTCCGCGAAAGACATGGGGCGGCAGAGGCGACTCTTGGGGTGCAGGGCCTTTGGTCATACCCATCGCAGTACAGTTCACGATGATGTCGGCATTTGCAGCCGCTTGATGCAGGGCTGTGCTATCCCAATCGACCACGGCACATTCCTGCGCGTTTAGCGCCGCCGCAAGGGACTCCAGCAGGCCTTCGGCTCGTGCGCGATGCCGATTGGCGAGAGTAATGTGACGTGCGTGGGCCTGCGCAAGCGCCACGAGCACGGCACGCGCCGCTCCGCCCGCGCCCAGCACGAGCACGCGCGCTCCGGCGGGATCGGTAGCGCCGTCGGAGCGCAACGCGGTGAGGAAGCCGTGTGCGTCAGTATTATCGCCAATGAGGCTCCCGCCATCCTTGAACAGCGTGTTGATGGCGCCGATGGTCCGGGCCGTAGCGGTACAGCGGTCAACGAGGGCAACGACTGCTTCTTTGTGGGGAATGGTCACGTTGAGGCCAAGCCACTCCGGCTCGCGGAGAGTAGCGATCAATGCGGGCAGATCTTCCGCCGTTACCGGATACGTGCGGTACGCGGCCGGAATTCCGTAGTGGTCGAACGCCGGTTGCTGAAAGGCCGGCGAGACCGTGTGCGTGAGAGGGTAGCCGGTAACGCCAACTCTATGCCTCACCCGCGCCGCTGCCATAAATGCTCCTCACCGATAGAGAGTGCCGAAACCGGGATGCAACCAAAGAAGGTCGCTCGAACGTGTCAGCGGCGCGCCACCGCACAAACTCACCATCGTAGCTAGTCGGCCCACCTTGCGTTCACTGAGCCAACGGCACCGCATGGCACCGCGCGGTCATCGAGAATGCACCCTTGATCGGGTCTTTTCCACCACATGGCACGAGCCGCAAACCGCGCGTCCGCGCTTCAATGCTACTGACTCTAAAGAAGCCGGTCGAAGAGTCCCTACCGCTTTGCCAAAGCTCTGTGATTCTTGCACCGTCTTGCTGACTGCAGGGTAAATTACCGGACAGAATGGGGCGGCTCCGCAAAATTGCCGTATCACTGTGTCGGATGAGCTATGGTATCATACCAGCTAAGGTCGCGCTGGGCACGTGGCCGAAATGGTGTGATGAAATTCATAAACAGGGAGGCATGACGTATTGTAATGAATTGTCCAACGTGTGGGAGTTTGAATAAAGGAAATAGCCTCATATGTGTTGCCTGCGGGCATCCGCTAGAGACGCTACGATCCGCAATCGGTTCACCGCTTCCGTCCTCAAAGCCGCAACGGCTGATGATCTTCATAGATGCGGCCAACATCGAACGCCAGGCCCGTGACATCGGCATCATGCGTGTGCCGTGGCATCTAATACGAGATCAGCTTCGAGGCAACGATACACTCGTGGGTGCCTATTATTATACGGGTACGGACCTGCGTGTGGAGGGTTTTCGCCAGCAGCTCGACTATCTGGTAACGCACGGCTTTCGTGTTGTCCATAAGCGGTCTAAGGAGCTGCCGGGCGGGGGCTACAAGGGCAACCTGGACATCGAGATGTCGTTGGACATGCTCGATTTCGTGGGGTTCTACGACAAGGCGTTTGCACTGACCGGAGATGGCGACTTCATTCCGGTGTTCTCACGGCTACGCGACCGCGGCGTCCAAGTCATGGTGGGTAATTTTGGCGTGGGCAGCGATGCCAGCTTGAAACTCGTTGCCGACGGCTCCCTTAACCTGGGGCTGCTGCTCTCATTGGTTATCGAACAAGAGAAGCGCCGGACGGAGCAGTCGCGATTCGACCAGCCGGAGTTGCCGCTTGGCGAAACCCTCGATACGCATGTGGACCGCAACATGCTTGCCGGCCGATTATATAGCCTCGGTCGCAACGCATTTGACCGAGATGAGTTGACGCAGGCGCTAAACCTCTTTTCACAGTCAGTGCGCTTGATGCCGCGTCATGTTCGCTACCATCACTGGCTTGCGCTTACGCTAGCCGCCTTGGGACGGTATGCGGATGCCGCAAATGAACTCGAAGACCTGGTGCGGCAGGAGGTCGAGGATGCTGAGGTACTTTACGACCTTGGGCAAGTTTACGAGAAGCTTGGCGCACCGGATAAGGCGCTTGAGGCCTACGCACGCTGCAGTAGTCTAGATAGCCGCTACAAGGATGTGCAAACCCGCAAGCAAGAATTGGAGCGTTCGGTAAAGAGCAGC
Organism: Chloroflexota bacterium; assembly: GCA_965216245.1. Lineage (GTDB taxonomy): Bacteria > Chloroflexota > UBA11872 > VXOZ01 > VXOZ01 > VXOZ01. The sequence continues at coordinate 1,095,614 of OZ244145.1, read as the reverse complement.
AACGGTCAAGCGACAGGCCAACGTGGACGGGGAACGCGATCCCGACAGGCGGCAGCGCCCGCGCGCTCGCCTCGTACTTCGACAGGCTCAGCACGAACGGAATCAGCTACGCCGCCGGCACGAACGGAAACTCCTACGCCGGCACGAACGGAATCAGCTACGCCGCCGGCACGAACGAAATCAGCTACGCCGCCGGCACGAACGGAAACTCAAGCTGCGCCGGCACCAACGGAATCAGCTACGCCGCCAACGCGAACGGAATCTCAGGGAGAAAGCGCTCCCGTTGCGCGTGAAAGCGGTTCACGGAAGCGACCGCAGCCTGCGCCTAGCGCGAGCGTGGAGGCAAAAGGATCTGAGGCGCCTGCGGCAACTCCCTCTTCAGCGTCGACGGGAATGGCGCTAGCATTCCAACACATGCTGCAAGGCGATCATCAACAGTCGGTATCCGCGCTGGAACAGGCGGCAAAACTGGAGCCGGATAATCTCGACGTTGCCCTCGCCCTGGCGCAGCAACTTGCCGCTTCCGGCGAACATACGCGCGCTGCCATGATGGCAGAGCAGCTTGTGCTGGACAACCCGGAAAACTACGCGCCGATTGCAGTGCTGGGCCGCATTTGCTACGAGCGGGGCAAGTTTCGAGATGCCCTGGAGCAATTCACAAAGGCACTGGAGTTGGCAAAGCGGGCGGACGATTTACCGGCGCAGGCTTTCCTCTACCGGATGGTCGTTTGGACGCACTTGGAGTCCGGCAATGAAGCCGAGGCCTTGGCGGCAAGCGAGGCGGGACGCGCAGCGGCACCCGAAGATCAGCAACTGCGCCGTTTGGTCGACCGTGTAAAAGGAGCACAGGCGCAGCAAGCACCTGCTTCTCCTTCACCTGACGGCGAATCAGACGACGCCCCAAGTGCCGCGGAAGTTCCTGCGCAGGCTACTGACGGTGCTGCCGCTGAGCCGTCCGCTGCAGCGGCCGGACCCCGTGCAAAGTAGGCTGGCGCCACCTCAAGTGCTATGAGCGTTTAGCGCTCATAGCGAATGGGGCTGTTTTCGATGTCCTCCAGTCAGGGCCAAGCTCACATGGCTCTGCTGCCAGCGGTCAGCATGGGCTTGAGGTGCAATTGGCTACGCTCGCAGATGTACTCGTCATGGCGCACTTGCACTCTTGCTAAGCGCACAGCGCGGCCAGTATCATGTTAACTAAGTGAATTTGTAAACATTAGTTACTTGCACACCTGGTAGCAGTGCTATGCGTATTTCTATGAAAGCGGACTATGCGGTCCGCGCCGTGGTAGATTTGGGACATCGGTACGGGCAGGGGCTCGTGCAGAGTGCGTCAATCGCGCAGCGGCAATACATACCGGAAGCGTATCTGGACCAATTGCTTACCGCATTGCGCAAGGCCGGCATCGTGCGCAGCATTCGGGGCCCGCAAGGTGGGCACGAACTTGCGCGTCCGCCCGAGCAAATCACAATGGAAGTGGTCGTATCGACGCTCGAAGGACCTTTTACGCCGGTAGAGTGCCTGGAAAACGTGTCGTTCTGTACACTGGTGCCAGGGTGCGGTCAGCGTGAAGTATGGCAAGAGGCTCAGTCAGCGTTTCAATCCATCTTGAGCCGCCATACAATCGCCGATCTGGTCGCACGCGAGAAAGAACGACGCGAGCGCAGCGTGTACTACATTTGATGCCTATTGACGCGAATGGATGAAGGAGGAACGCATGAGCAAGGTTGCAAAGCGGCGCAGTCTCTTCACGCCGGAACAGGTGCAGCGCTACAGCAGACACATCATTTTGACAGAGGTTGGGCCGCTCGGACAACGGAAATTGCTCAATGCCAAGGTCTTGCTCCTTGGGGCAGGCGGCCTGGGATCTCCCGCGGCGCTCTATCTGGCTGCGGCCGGTGTGGGCACGCTGGGTATCGTAGACTTCGACGAGGTAGACCTAAGCAACTTGCAGCGCCAAATTCTGCACGGATACTCAGACGTCGGTAGGCTGAAAGTAGCCTCTGCCCAGGATCGCCTGCGAGAAGTAAACCCTGACGTGAACGTGGTGCCGCATACCGAGCACCTCAACTCCGATAACGTGATGGAAGTCTTCGCCGATTACGACGTCATCGTTGACGGCACGGACAACTTCCCAACGCGGTACCTGGTCAACGATGCCGCGTTCTTCCTGAACAAGCCGGTGGTGCACGGCAGTATCTTCCGGTTTGAAGGGCAGGCCACGGTATTTGAGCCGGGCAAGGGCTGCTACCGCTGCCTCTATCCGGAACCGCCGCCACCGGAAATGGCGCCTTCCTGCTCCGAGGCCGGCGTGTTGGGTGTCTTGCCCGGCATCGTTGGCTGCATTCAGGCCGTAGAGACTGCAAAGCTGCTCTTGGGCATTGGCGATACACTGACCAACCGGCTGCTGCTCTTCGACGCGTTGGCGCTGAGCTTCCATGAGGTAAAGCTGCGCCGCGATCCCAGTTGCCCGGTCTGCGGCGACAATCCCACGATTACTGAATTGATCGACTACGAGGCATTTTGCGGCATGCCCGCAGTGGAGCAAACGCTGGACGTGACCTCCGGTACGACAATGTAGCAAGACTCAATTGCGAGATGATTGGAAGCCGCCACTCAACAGTCCGTTCGTGCTGAGCTCGTCGAAGTACGGACGGATTGGCGCGTCCCGGCTTTGCCAAGGACACACGTGCTGCCCCGGCATCGCCCAGTCCTCATTTTTGGAAGGTCTCTTGCGACCATTCGAGATTACATGAGGAAGGGGCGCATACACCTGGCGGCGGATTGAGTTCGCACCAAGCGCGAAGTTTCCATTGCCTTGCAGCCTCTCCGCCCTTGTCCGATGCCGGTTCACACAGTAGAGTGGAAGTGTGTTGCAGGTGTGCACTGCGCGAACATTGGTGAGCGTAGGAAGTCGGCAATCAACAACGCGCGGTTGCCAACAGGGATTAGCCAAATGTCTGCGGAGGCGGTGCTGCACATTCTCACCCACGCCGATAGTGCTGCGGCATGGGACGAAATTGAATCCGAGAGCAAAGAACGGCTCGTAACGGTTGTATTGTTGCAGGAAGCCGTGCTTTCGCCGCCCCGCGACTACGTTACGGTGGTGGCCTCACGGGCGGACTGGGAAAAGCATGGTGCCGTGCACCCCCACAAGACGGTAGACTTCGTGGGAATACTGCAACTCATCGACGAGCATGAGGAGATTAGGCGCTGGTAAACCATGCTTCAGATTACGGCGCAGCAGCGTGAAGAGATGATCGCCCACGTACGGGCGGAGGCGCCCAACGAAGGTTGCGGCATGTTGGGCGGCAAGGACGGCGCCGTATTGGCGGTCTTTCCGGCACGGAACGCGGCCGCTAGCCCTATTCGCTTCATAATTCATCCGGAAGACCTACTGCATATCGTGCGCACGGTGGAGTATGAGCGCGATTGGCAGATTGTAGGCATCTTCCATTCCCACGTCGCTTCCCGGGCCTACCCGTCCGCGACCGACGTGGCCGAAGCGGAATTCGACATGGGTAACGGCGAATTGGTGGAGCGGTATCCGGGAGCGGTGCACGTGGTGATATCGCTGGCAGACCCAGCGCAACCCGACGTGCGCGGGTATACAATTATAAAGGGTGGGATTACTGAAGTATCCCTGCAGGTTGTGTCTGATACGGTGACAGTTGACTAAGAAACGCAGTGAGCATTGCACATCTAAATGAGCGGTGCGAACACATTGTAAGTGGAGGCTGACGGATGGCGACTGCAAATTTGTACGAGAAACAAGAGCATCTGAAGCAACTCATTGGCGGCATGGGGCGGACGCTTATCGCATTTTCCGGTGGCGTGGATAGCACCTTCTTGGCGAAGGTGTCCCATGCCGTTTTAGATCGGGACGCTGTGGCGGTGACGGCACTTTCGCCGACCTACCCTGCGACTGAATTGGAAGAGGCCAAAATCTATGCGGCGGAGATCGGCATCGAGCACCGCCTCATCGAGACCCACGAGCTCGAGAAGGAAGAGTACGCCGTCAATAACCCCGATCGTTGCTTCCACTGCAAGAAGGAGCTCTTTACCGAGATGCAGCTCATTGCCGTGGCAGAGGGCTTCGACACAATAGTCTACGGCGGCATCATGGACGACCTCGGCGATCATCGTCCGGGCATGGAGGCGGCTGAGCTTCTCAACGCCCGGGCGCCCTTAGTGGAAGCCGAATTGCAGAAGAGTGAGATTCGCCAGCTTTCCAAAGAGCTTGGGCTGCCGACGTGGAATAAGCCCGGTGGCGCTTGTCTTGCCTCGCGCATCCCATACGGCATGCGCGTGACGCTGGAAAAGTTGCACCAAGTGGATCAAGCAGAGCTTTTCTTGCACAAACTTGGCTTCCGATTGGTGCGCGTCCGCCATCACGGCGATATTGCTCGGATCGAAGCGCCGCCCGAAGACCTGACCCGGCTCTTCGAGGACGACGCCCATACGCAGACTGTCACAGCTCTCAAAGAGATCGGCTTCAAGTACGTCGCCCTCGATATGCAAGGCTACCGCTCGGGGTCCCTCAATGAGGCTCTCGCATCCCACGACATCCTGCCGCTGCAAACGGTCTGACCCACCGGCATTTCATGAGGCGGCGAGGAGCCGGATGTGGCTATGAATAGTGAACGACGGATTTTATTCGTCTATAACGCCGATTCTCCTCTACTCGCACAGTTCAAGGACTACGTGCACAAGATAGTGGCACCGGACACCTACCCTTGTAGCCTGTGCCGGATCACGTATGGAAATCTCGGCATGAAGCGCGCCTGGCGGCGTTTCGCGCGAGAGCTACCGTGCCCGGCGGTCTTCCTGCATCGCGATGAACTTGCGGTGGACTATCCGCAACTCTTGGAGATTCAGCTACCGGCGGTTTTCATGGATGAAGGCGGTGCCATCACGCAGTTAGTCTCGGCCAACGCCTTGGATCAGACGCCGGACGTTGCAGCCCTGCAAGACTTGGTAATGGCAAGTCTCGCCGAATACGCGCCTGCAGCGCCGGCGAAATCCTAGACAGGGAAACTCCAGAGGGGGATAGACCGTCTGTGGTCGGGGTGCCCGGATTTGAACCGGGGACCTCTTGAACCCCATTCAAGCGCGCTACCAGGCTGCGCCACACCCCGTTGCCGTGCCGGTTCAGACGACCTTGCCGCATTTCATATCCGCAAGGCAATACAGGCGCATCACGCGCGGAATTCCTAAAGCAGACGCGCCACGTCCGGCAATGAACTAGCTCACCCCTATTGTACCAGTGGCCGGTGCCTTGCTCAAAGGCCAGGAAAGATGGGAAAGTCGTGTGAGTTTGCCTATTGGTATGTTCGCAAGAGGCGAACTGCCAGCATGCTTGATCCGGCTAGCATGATGAGGAGGCCGAAGAACGGCAGCCCCAGCGGCACGCCGTGCAGGGCCGGCCCGTAGAGAAAGACGACCGTTGAACCTACCATCATCGGCAACGACTCGCGCAGGACGAGTGCCCGCATGCTCTGCCCCATCACGGCAAGGGCAAAGACCGCTGCCAGCAACGCGCCGCCGCTTTGGAACAAGAGCGGGACGCGGTTGAGCGCAAGGTGGGCGAAACGATCGAGAAACGCCTGGTTTGCCGATGAAAGGCATGACGCCCCGGATTCCACGCACGCTTGAGCCAACTCGACCACAAGCGTGGCCTCCAGCGCAAAGATGCCGGTGAGTACTGCCGCTCCGATAACGCCGAGGACTACGGCCGCATGCACGACCACGTGGGAACGAGGCATTAAAGACCGAAGCGTAAGCAGCACCACGAGGCCGAGCAAGCTGCCCCCGGCCATGCCGAGGTGCACCCACCGCCATCGCGTTGCATTCCCCGCCAGTGCTTCGATCTGCTCCGCTGCCGCCCCGTCAAAGCCCGGATGAAGACCGGAATTGCTTAGCAGCATGAAGCTGAGCGGAAAGAGCACAAGGCAAAGCGCCTGCGGCACTGCGGACCAACGTGTCATCATCGATTCCAGCCCGCGTTTTGTGGTAACAACATGGTAAAGCACTGTTTCTTTGAGATCGCTGCTCTAGCGCAATTTGCCAGCCTCCCGACGGAACTGCGGGAGAGACACGCATCTGCGCGCGAACTACATCATTCGCCTCATCGACCGTACCCACGCTAGCGCGTGCCATCCGGCAGGTCAAACGGGCATGTGGTGGTAAGAACCGGTCACTTTGCGGTCACGGCAATTGGTGCAATGTTCGCATGGTACCGATCATAGGCGCTTGTAGACCGCAAGGCGCAACGCCCGATCCGAAAGCAACGAGCGGCCAAGGCGTTCTTGCAGCTTTCAAGTGAGTGGAGCGCCCTGCATATTTATACTTGATAAATTGAAGCTACTAAGTCATAATAACGCACAGATGGAGGAGTCTTGATTGGCGTGCTAGGCTGGTCTGTAATCAGGCAATTGGAGACTTAGTTCTCCTGCCTTTCGAAATCGAACGCTGGTAGCACGGAGAAGATGGATTCCGCGCCCCCGCGCGGGGGCGAGCTTGCGCGGGAATGACAAGCTAGACAGGGCACGGTTTGTGTGTATCGGATCGGTCTTGGAGTGAACGAGAGTACGTTAAATCAATCATGAGTACAAATGTTGAAGCACGTGAGGCAACCGGTCTGGGGCAGCGCGTTAGGTCGCGTGTGGTTGTGCGCGTGGTTGTCGTAGCGGCAGTAGTCCTATTCTTGGCATTTCTGGCGGCGGTCAACGCGACGCTAGCCGTGATGTGGCTCTTTGGGTTGGCGTTCGGCGTGATTTTGCAGCGCAGCCGCCTCTGCTTTGCCTCCGGTTTTCGGGACATATTTCTAATGCATGACGCCAGTACGATGCGCGCCCTTGCCGTGGGCATCGGTATTGCCACCGTCGGCTTCTGGCTTGTGATGCAGATGATGGTGCCGAACCCTGCAAGCGGCGCATTGCCCGCGGCGGTGCACGTGATCCCCATCGGTCTGCACCTGGTTGTGGGCGGTATTGCCTTTGGCTTTGGCATGGTGATCGCCGGCGGCTGTGTGTCGGGCACGATGTACCGCATCGGCGAGGGGTACGTGGCGTCGTGGGCGACAATGGCAGGCATCCTGCTTGGCTTGTACCTCTCAGCCCGCACCTGGAACTGGTGGTGGACGAACCACATTAGCGACATGCCGACGGTCTTCCTGCCCAGATGGTTTGGCTACGGTGGCGCTGTGACGCTCACGCTGCTGGCCCTTGCGGGGATCGTGCTCCTGAGCTACTGGTGGGAGTACCGTTCGGGCCCCATGCCGAGCTTTCCGCTGGGCAAGCAGAATGAGATGCCCGCTATGGAATTGGGCGAGAAGTTGCGCCAGGTATATGGCTTGGTATTCGGCAAAGGCTGGCCGCTTGCCGTCGGCGCGATTGCTCTGGCGGTAGTTAACGTGTTTTTCTACATCTATGATCGTCCACTCGGTGTCACCGGCGAGTTGTCGGCGTGGTCGGACCGCATCGTGAGCGGCCTCTTCCGCATTCAGGCCCCCGCGCTGCTCGGCGTAGAAGGTCTCGCCGGGTGCAATCTGACGGCAGGTGTCGGTTCATGGTGGACGAGCGAGGGCCTGATTGTCGACGCCGGCTTGATTATTGGGGCGCTTGTCGCTGCCGTGCTCGCCAATGAGTTCAAGGTGCGGGTGCCGCCGGTGAAGCGGCGCTACGTGCAGTCGGCTGTCGGCGGTATCTTCATGGGCTACGGCGCCGGTATCGCCGTGGGCTGCACGATTGGCGCATTCTTTTCCGCCATCCCTTCGCTGGGGCTCAACGGCTGGATATTTGGGCTGTCACTGCTGCCGGGCGCTTACCTTGGCGTGCAGGCGATCAAGCGAATTCCCTAACGGTGACCTTTGCGTAACCCGGTAAGAGGAGCAGAATCCCCTCTCCGTTGAGTAAGCCTTTGAACGACTCCGTCATTCCGGCGAAAAGCTTGCCCCGTACTCGATACGGGGCCGGAATCCAGAGGGGCATGGGTGGATTGGGATTGCTGGCCGTGAGCTAGTTCGTCACCCCCATCAAGGGGGAAGGAGTTATACAAAGGTCTCATCGAGGGAGAGGGCAAGAGCCTGCCCCGTAATTGGTACGGGGGTGAGGGCGAATCCTCGTCAAGAAGGTCCAATCCCGCTCGCGAATTCGAGTTACGCATCGGTCTCCTAACGAGAGTGCCGCGCGGCGAAGCCAGTTTGAGCGACCGGCATTTGGATGCTAAATGAACTGCGGAAACTGCTGAGTCGTTATGCGGGTGTGCTACGATACCTAATGGATGATGATTGAAAGAGATTTGACTGCATCGTAAGACTGGGAAAACTGAAAGGAGTGGTAGACCATGAAAATCGACGTGCGCGGTGAGATATGCCCCTACCCCATGATGAAAACTTCAGAGGCCTTGAAGAAACTCGAGGGAGACGAAACTCTGGAAGTACTGACTGATCACGCGCCCGCGCTGGGCACTATTCCATGGGAAGCGGCAAAGAACGGCTATGAGACGAGCATCGAGGGCGCCGACGACTCGGAGTGGCGGTTGACGCTACGAAAATCCGACAAGGCCGCCAAACCGCAAGAGCTCATTGCCAACTTGCAGGAGCAACTCGCAGCGCTAAACGTGTCGGAGTAGGCACGTAATTAGTGAGATTGTAAAGAGGTCGGTTCCTGAGCACGGGAACCGGCCTCTTTTGTTATTCTGAAGCGGTGCGAGTGGCTAAGCGCCGGTGCTCGGCTAATGTTCTCATTGCCGCGTGTAAGGTCAATCCGCGCTGGCAAGCTGTATCGCGGGGGCTTGCCCCCCGCCTTTTGGCGCGAAACGTACACACCGTCTCAGGCAAGGCGCTTTGCCAGTGGCGACATGGTCATAAGCATTGTGGCAATATTGATAGTCATTTTGGAGCAGTATCCATGACGTACGGAGTGGGCATCATTGGCGCAAGCCGTGTGAGCGGCGGTCATGCACAGGCCGTCGCCGCAGTGCCGGAGACGCAGTTAGTGGCAATCGCGGAGCCAAATGCGCAGCGCCGCGAGGAATTCACCGGAAAGCACCCGTGCACCGGCTATGCCGGCCACGACGATCTGCTCGCGGATCCCCGGGTAGATGTCGTCATGATCGGACTACCTCATTTCTTGCACACAGAGGTCACGCTTGCGGCCTGCGCTGCACGAAAGCACATCTTCTTGGAAAAACCCATGGCGATGACGGTTGCCGATTGCGATGCCATCATTGCCGCGGCAGAAGAGGCGGGTGTCAAGCTGCTCGTGGCGCATACGGAGCATTTTGTGCCTGCCGGTCTCGCGGCCAAACGGCTCATTCAAGACGAGCGATTAGGGAAAGTGGTCTTTGCCACCGATACCTGGTACCGCACGTTCGATCTGCCAAACCGCCCGCCCTGGTTCTTGAACCGCGCGGAAGGCGGCGGCATGTGGTACATGAACGGCGTGCATATGCTCGATCGCCTCACGTGGCTCATCGGCAGCCCAATCACGGCCGTACGGGCCTGGGTGAGCAATCCCATGGTGGGCCAAAACACCGACGACACCGGCCTCGCGTGGCTGGACTTTGCCAACGGCGCCCACGCGACCTTGCACCACACCGGCTACCCCCAAGAAGGGCCGGAGCGAAACGAGGTCGAGATTGTTGGCACCCAGGCGAGTGTGCGTGTCGCTACCCGCGACGACCGATTGTGGCTCAGCCACGGCACGCAGTACGTGGAGCAGCCGGTTTCCGGCACTGATTCGTTTACGCTGGAATTGGCGGGTCTCGTGTACGCAATCGCAACCGGTTCAATCGCACCGGTCGACGGATACTGGGGACGTTACATTGTGGCCGTGGCCCTGGCCTGTGAGGAATCCTCACACACCGGTGAAGTAGTGCACATACCGCCTACCCTCTACGCCGATCTCACGTCTTGGTAGTGTCTCAAGGCTTGACTACGGATGGATTTCTGGATTAACATTACCAATCCACTCAAGGCGCTGAATTGCAGTTCAATTGATAGTATGGTAGCGTGGTATCGACTAAATAATACCTATCGAAAGAACTACAGTACTACGTATGCACTCTGTGGCGGACGCGTAGTGAGAGGACGTGTGGGTGGGGTCAACGCCGGTGCGCTTCCGACGCTCTGTATTGGGTTTGCTGCTTGGATTGATCGTCTCGACACTCGTCCTGGGGTCGGCAATGGCTGCCGACTGCGAGTTCATCCTCGGTTTTAAGGCCCTGCGCGACGTTGTCGGCCATGAGATTGTGGGCGAGTGCTTGGAGAACGAGCACTTCAGCGCCAATGGAGACGGTACCCAAAAGACGACCGGGGGTCTCCTGGTTTGGCGCAAGGCCGATAACCACACCGCCTTCACCGACGGCCACGAAACGTGGATCAACGGCCCGAACGGATTGCAGAGGCGCCTAAATTCTGAGCGGTTTCCGTGGGAGGCTGATTACGCGCCCGACAGTGGCATAGCCACGCAAGAAGGCGTGCCGGCGGCGTTGCTGCTGGCGCCTGCTCCCTCCTACGTAGGCCTGAGCAACCATATCGACCCGCAACCCTCCGGCAGCAGCATCAGGGTCGATGCCGAATGGCTTTGGCTGGACGGCACCACGGCCATGAGAATTTCTGGAGACATCCCATTCTCTCCGAATTTCGTGCAAAGAGATGGCCCTGGTGTCCACGCCACCAAAGTCAGCGCCTACCTCTGCACACCTGACAAAGCCGGCGACGTACTTCAGTACAACGTGGTTGTTTCTGTTCGTGGCGATGGCATCCGTTACCAAGGTGACTGGTCCCCAAGCCATACTCACAAACATACGGTGACATGCCCGAAAGAGACACCAAAACCGGTGGCAACGCCAAAGCCGGATCCCACGTTGCCGTTGGCCCCCGCTCACAGATCGGTGATCAGTAGCCGCGCCGCAAACTGGCAGGGCAATCTGGTGGAAATCGTGGTTGCGGTTCAGCAGTTGCCCAATGTTAGCATCGGCTGGACCTGGGGCGGCGGTTCGGGCTACACGCCGTTCGCAGTCGATGGAAATACCGAGTACTACCACACCTACGCCTGCACGGCATCCGAGGCCGGCCTGTATCAAATATACTGGGTGAGAATTGCCTCATTCGGCGACGGTATCACGTACCGGCTGGGCGAAGGGCAGGGCAATTCACACAGCATTTCCGTGACGTGCCCAACTGCCGGCGAAACTTACACGCCACAATTGGCGCCAACGCCCACCACGCCGCTGCCGCCGGTCCCGTCGGTGTCCATTAAGTCTGAACTCATCGAAGCGGCCTATAGCGCGTGGTCCTATGACCGTCGAGTAATGAAGATCATTTGGGATTACGCGTGGCCGGACGGAATTGCCAAGCTAGAGACCTCCGGTATCGCCGGACTCACCACGTGGACGGCAGGGCAAAGGTTGTCCAAGAGCACCGAAGTCTGCTGGCCCAGCGAAGCCGGCCTCACGACGACGTATACTGCGAGCGTGCGGACACTTGGCGACGGCATAGTGTACCAGTCCGTGTGGTCGGACTGGAGTGAGCGCGCCAGCATCACCGTGACGTGTCCGAGTGCACCCACCGCGGCGCCTCCAGCGACGGTTACACCCACCCCAACGCCAACGCCGCTACCAAATCAAGATGCGTTGTCGCTGCCGCCGGTGCCGTCTGTGTTCATTAAATCTGAACTTAACGAGGCAGCCTACACTGCGTGGTCGAACCGTCAAGTCATGGTGATTAGGTGGGACTACACGTGGCCGGATGGAGTCGCCAGGATAGAGACCAACGGCATTGCCGGAGACACTACCTGGTCGGCGGGACAAACGCCTCCCAGGAGCACTGGGGTGTGCTGGCCTAGCGAGGCTGGCGTCACGGCCGCGTATTCGGTGAGCGTCCGGACGTATGGCAACGGTGTTGCCTACCGGGCGGCGTGGTCGGATTGGAGCGATCCTGCCAGCGTCACAATTGCGTGTCCGAATTCACCGGACCCGACACCTACGCCTACCGAGGGCCCGGGAACAACACCCACCCCCACGCCCACACCCACGAATACCCAGGTCATAGTCCCCGCGTTGCCCTATGCGCCTGCTCCCAAGGTGACCGTTAGTCACCACGCAGTCAATACGGAAGGGCTACACATTGAAGTAGTCATAACGATTGAGTGGGAATCGGATAGGATCGCCGTTTCCTATGACGGCGTGGATTATCAAGTGGTAGAGATTGATAGAGGGCACAGGTTCTTAAAGTATCGTGGCCTTATTTGTGGTTCCAACGATGCAGGTACCGTGTATAGAAATGGTTTTTATGCGACGGGGCAAGGGGATGGCGTGATACATGCCTTTGGCCCCGGCCCAACAACCTATGTCCGCTACAACGTGACGTGCCCGACATTGGATGGCGCTCCCACGCCCACGCCGACGCCTACCCCCACACCCACACCCACACCGACACCGACACCTACACCAATCGCGACATTGCTGCTGCCGCCGGCGCCCTCCTTTGTCAGCCTGGAAAGCTCCCGCGAGCAACAAGCAGCCGTTGCGCACAGCATGATAGTTACCGCGAGAGTGACTTGGCCGGATGGAATCGCGGCGGTAAGATTTGGCGGCGACCTCGACTTTACCAGCCCCTTCTATAAGGGTTCGAGCGATGCTCAGACGCACCTAAGAGACCGTGTCTGCATACCCACTCAAGACGGCCAGGTACTTAGTTTTAACGTCACTGTTTCAGCGCTTGGCGATGATGTGGTCTATCGTGAGGCTTGGGGCCCTGAAAGCACGATAAGCCATTCCGTAACGTGCCCTATCAGGCCCACGCCGACACCAACACCGACACCTACGCCGGTTCCGGGGACAACACCAACACCAACACCTACGCTGACCCCCACGGCAACGCCTACACCGACCCCCACCCCTACTCCCACGCCGAATCCCGCAGAATTGCCACTGCCCCCGGCGCCATCTCTTTCCCTTTCGACCAGAGCATGGAATTCTGATGATGCTGACTTCAGACTTGTGTTTGTTGCGGAGACGTCGTTCAGTCACGGCGTACAGGGCATACACTTTAGTGGCAATGTGCTTTCCGGTCGGCATCGGCGGTGGAGGCAATCGACCACTGGCGAACTGTATTCCAACGCAGGGGAGAAAGTGTGCTCACCCGAACAAGACGGCCAGACCCTCAATTTCACCGTCACCGCTGTGGCTCAAGGCGATGGAATTTTCTATCGTTCTGAGAATGGCCCAAGCACCACGAGGACCATTTCCGTAACTTGCCCTGTCAGGGCCACGCCGACGCCTACTCCTACCCCAACACCGACGCCCACGCCTACACCAACACCGACGCCCACCCCTACTCCTACACCAACACCTACACCTACGCCAACTCCCACCCCTACTCCAACACCAACACCAACACCCACGCCCACGCCCACCCCAACACCTATCCCAGCTGTGGAACCTGCGGCATAGCGCGGGAAGTAGCGCCCACGGGTGCCGACGGTGGTAGACGGCCGCTGGGGGCGGTACATCGTCGCAGTGGCTTCGGGCCTGTGAAGAGTGATCCCGTACCGGCGAAGTGGTGCACGTGCCTCCGCACATTTATGCCGAACTTGCCTCGTGGTAGCCGTCCAAGTGCGGGGTGCCAGGTGTTAATTCCACCATAGTGCGACCGAGACGCAATTGGAATTTGTATTGCTTCAGTACTTTGGTACTCAGTACTTTGGTACTCAGTACTTTGGTACTCAGTAGTGTGATATAGTGGTGCCACACAGGAGTCTCAGGGAGCCTAAAGCACATTTTGCCCTCGCGCGCGGGCGGACTTATCAAAGGGAAGTAGGTAACTAGGTGCCAATACGCTTGCGGCGGGCCTCTGCAGGGCTGTTGCTTGGGCTGTTTGTCTTGACACTGACGCTGGCGTCGGTAATGGCTGTCGACTGTGAGTTTGTCCTCGGTTTCAAAGCCCTGCGCGACATCATCGGCCATGAGATTGTGGGCGAGTGCTTGGAGAACGAGCACTACAGCGACAACGGTGACAGTACGCAGAAGACGACCGGCGGTCTCCTGGTTTGGCGCAAGGCCGACAACCACACTGCTTTCACCGACGGCCACCACACCTGGGTCAACGGCCCCATTGGATTGCAAAAGCGCCTGAACGCTGAGCGGTATCCGTGGGAGCCGGATTACGCTCCGGGCGGCGGCATAGCCACACAAACCGGCGCGACGGCGCCCACCACGCCTGGCCCGATACCTTTGCCCCCTCCTGCAACGGCACCGACGGACGGAACGTTGCCGCTGCCGCCGGCCCCCACCCACGCGACAGTGACCAATGCGCCTAATGTCTTCCCGCCGTCCACGGATCTCATCAGTGTTACGGCTAGCTATTCCTGGCTGGACGGTATTTCATCATTCAAAGTTACGAGCGACTTCGGCTTCGGCGAGGGTCCGGTCACGCGAGACAGTGCCAACGCCCTTTCTCATGGCATCATCGTCACCGTTTGCAGTGCCGACCAGGCCGGCAAAGTGCTGGAATACGACGTCACATTCTCGGTCTTTGGTGACGGTGTACGCTATCAAGCCGCATGGTCGCCTGAGCATACCGTGAAACACACAGTTACATGCGTTGTCGACTCCACGCTGCCGCTGGCGCCCGCCCACACTGCGGGCATCACCACCCGCGCCGCAAACTCGGAGGGCAATCTGGTGGAAGTCGTGGTAGCGATTGCAAGGGCGCCCAACATCGGCTTCGACTGGACATGGGCGGGCGGCCCGGGCTTTACGCTGTTCGCAGTCGACGGCAATACTCAGTACTATCACGCCTACGTTTGCACCGCATCTGAGGCAGGTCAGCATCAGACCTTTTGGGTGAGAATAAACTCCATTGGCGACGGCGTAACGTACCGATTGGGCCAAGGGGAAAGGCGTGAACTAAACCTTCGTATGGCTTGCCCGTGGCCGGGGCTTCCTCACGTGCCGGGGCCAACGCCCACGCCTACGCTGGTTCCGGGTCAAGAAGCCTTGCCGGTGCCACCACAATTATCGGTGTCCTTTGACCATTACATTGTCGAGTTGCACTACTATAATTGGTCGTCCGAAGGTCCTGTACTCGTGGTTACGTGGGACTTTGCGTGGCCGGAGGGCGTCATCTTGGTTGAAAGAGAAGGCATCTATGTACAAGGGGGCCCGTATTCACAGTGGCAATCCCAAATAAAGCACGTCTGGGCGTGCATGATCGAGGATGCGGGCAAGACCAAGCGTTACTCTGTGAGCTTCCGGGCGTATGGCGATGGTGTGAAGTACCGGGCGGCATGGGGGGAGTGGAGTAGCCCCGCCAGCATCACAGTGAATTGTCCAAATCGGCCGACCTCGTCACCAACGCCGACGATAACACCGACACCGACACCCACGCCACCGCCAACGACAGGACCATTGTCTCCTCCGCCGGAGCCGATTGTGCTTGGGCTTAGCGATTCAATTCACCAAGAAAACTATGATGCGTGGTCGATCCTTCCAGTAGTAGTGCTTACTTGGTCCAATATACTGCCGAACGGTATCACCTCGATAGAGACCGATGGCATTGTCGGCAGTGCCACGTACACTGCGGGACAAGCGCTGCCCACGAGCATCATGGTGTGTTGGCCTGTCGAAGCCGGCAAAACCGCGCTTGTAGGCGTAAGACTGCGGGTGTTTGGCGATGGCGTGACGTTCCGGGCGGCATGGTCGAGATGGGGTATCTCACGCTCGCTCAGTCTGACGTGTCCGGGTCCTCCGAATTCGATACCAACGCCAACACCCATGCCTACTGTGGTCCCAACGCCATCACCGACACCCACGCCAAATCCGACTCAGGCAGCCCTGCCGCTGCCTCCGGTCCCGTCGTATTCCGTTACCTCTGAACTAAACGAAGCGAATTATATTGCGTGGACGGACTTGCCAATATATACGGTCACATCCAGTATTTCGTGGGCGGATGGAGTCGCGAAGGCAGAATGGAGATCCGTCGGAGGTCACACAATAACGTGGGCAGGAGATCAAAGACCGAGTAGTACCTTGGATTATTGCTACCCGGGCGATCTCGGCAAGGGCTATAGTTTCGGTGGGAGTATACGGGCATACGGTGATGGCGTAAAATATCGTGAGGCATGGTCTGACTGGAGTGGGACTGCCACGCTCTCAATTTCTTGTCCTAATGGCCCACCGACACCGACGCCAACACCGACACTAGCGCCCACGCCTACACCTACGCCAACACCAACACCGACACCGACGCCAACACCGACGCCAACACCGACGCCAACACCGACGCCAACACCGACGCCTACACCCACACCTACGCCTACGCCTACACCTACGCCTGCACCGACACCAACTCCAGAACCTGCACCGGCGCCAACTCCAGAACCTACACCGTCGCCTACGCCGCAGCCTTCTTGAATGACGCGTGACGGTGTCAGTTTAGCTGAGAGCGTCGGGCCTTCCATTTGCAGGCCCACAATCTCTACAACGCGCGAAGCCTCTCGATCAAGAGCGCCGAGAGGCTATCCCAACGACCCGCTCCTCTGCAGCGAGGACTTTGGCACTGTCTGCAACTACGACACCGTGTGGGCGTCGATGTAGTCCCAATTGATGTCCCAGCCCAGACCGGCTTCTTGGGAGACGTGCACGTAGCCCTCGGCGTCCATGGGGTCGGTCTTGCTGTTCAGCCAGGGCTCGACTTCCTCGTAGTCTATGTGCGGATGCAATAGGCCGCGCTCGTAGTACTTGCCGGGGTAGTTCATGGCGCAGAGTACGTGCAAATTGCCGGGTCCGCCGCCGTGCACCTCCATCTGCACGTTGAACGCCTCGCAGAGGTGGACGACCTTCATGAGGGGCGTAATGCCGCCCACGTCGCTCACGCCGCCCTGGCTGATGTCGGCCGCGCCGCGGGCAATCCACTCGGCGCGGGTGTACATCTTGCCGTCGGCGGTTTCCGGCCCCACCACGGGAATGTCGAGCTGGTCGGCAAGCCAGATGTACGATGACGTGCTGAATTCGTCCATCGGCTCTTCCAACCAGTAGTAGCCTAGCTCTTCCAGTGCTCTGCCGATGGAGAGCGCCTCCGCGCGGCTGTAGAAGTGATAACAGTCGAGCATGAGGTCCATGTCATCGCCCACGGCCTCGCGCACGGCAGCACAGGCGGCAATATCCATCTTGGGAGCGGGCGCCCAGGCGATGGGCGGCATCCAGGTGTGGAGCTTGAAGGCCGGATAGCCGCGCTCTTTGCACTGCGCCGCAAACTTCCCATACTCCTCCGGCGTGCTGAGTCCGCCCGCGATTTCGTCGCCGCACATGGTGCTGGCGTAGGCCGGCACTTTGTCTCGGGTCGCGCCAAGCAGCTTGTAAACCGGCTGGCCCAAGGCGCGGCCCACCAAGTCCCAGATCGCCATGTCCACCGCGCCGAGCGCGCGGTCGGTCAGGTCGCGGGACATGCGCTGCCAGTGGTGGAGGGTCTTCCAGATGCGCTCGCGGTACATAGGGTCTTCGCCGATGATCGCGGGCTTGATAACGTCCTCCAGCACGCGGGGGCTCGGCGCGCCAAAGCAGTAGCCGGCGGCGCCGTCATCCGTGACCACGGTGAGCAGCGATTGGGTGGCCTCGTGCTCAGGCCCGGGATGTGTGTGCCCCTCCGCATCCCGCACGATGCGGGAGGTGTAGGTGAAGGTGCGTACGTTCATGTCAACGATTTTCATTGGTACTCCATTTAAAGTGAAGATGCACACAGTGAGGCCTTCAAAATGGCGTTGGAAAGTAGCCAGGCTATCTGATAGCTTCAAGCCAACATGAGGAGTCTGCAAGCTGTTGGGCGTGGTGGTTTTGTTCGTCCCGATCTGTCGCTGCTTCGCTGGGAAGAACGATGTCGGCGTGATATGGGTTGTCTGAAAGGGGCGATGCTACAACTCGGCGTCCCTCGCGTGCTGCATCGCTAGCAATGATAACTAACCACCCGTAAAACGTGCGATCACGTGCGTGATCTCGGTTACCAGCAATTATAGTTGCCTGCGTAAGTCCTGCAACACTCAGCCTGTCAACTGATAATTCAACCACACCTTTTCTTGGCAAGAAAGAATAGTGCTTAGCCCGCGAGTGCTTAGCCTTTGAATTCCTAAGTTTCCTTGCGTCACCACTTGATGAGACGCCTCTGCCAAGTTCTTCAGCTGCCTCTATGCCTTTTAGCGCTTCCATGGAGAATTAGATGCTCTCGCCCTTCAAGTCCAATAGAGCTTCCCCTAAGAAGCTGTCCGGCAGAGCATCGGTATTAGGGTACCTTTTGCGCCTACGACCACTGTTCAGGTTGACTAGGCACAATGCTCCCCCCAATGAATCGCAAAGCAATATGACTGACCTTCTCGGAGCCAAAGCGCGGATGGCAATTTCAGCGTCCGGTGTGGGGTATACTTCATATTGTTGCGGCGAAATCTTGTGCATTTTCCTCAATAGGCGCTCGGAATTGGTCAATGCCAAATCGGACGGTATTGGGAATCCTTCCTCTTCGGCTTCAGTGGTTGCGTGTTGATGTTCTTCCAGGGCATCAGATAGATCTGAGGGAATTGCTTTCTCCCTGGGGAATACCTTCTTCCTCAGGAACTCCGGAAGCCTAGGGGGTGGGAAGTCTACCGGAACGGGATAAATAAGAATGCCACTCTGTTTCAGATTGGCATACAGGAGTCCAGCTAGAGGGTACGAACTCAAAGAAGTGTTCGGGATATTCTTGCCAAACGCACTAAAGGTGTCTCTCAAGGTCTTTGGATCAGGGACATAGATATGGGACGGCGGCTGGCTGTCATATTGGAAAACCGATCGCTCGTGAGGATTGGTCTTTGATATAGTGGTAGTACTTTTGAGCACTATTACCCTCTCTCATCTAGTCGGTTCAAGAAGTCATGGGCCTGTCCCCAAACTTCTTGAAGAGAGTCCTCAATCCCGTTCTCTGCTGGAAGTTGCTGCTCATTCATATACCGTGAAACGGAGAGAAATACCGTGGTAGTCTCCTCGTTGCCAAAACGTGGTTCAATAGAAATACCCCATTGCTTCTCACCCTCAACGAATACTATTCGGCAGAATCCTCCCTTTAGCGCCCATCCCGCATGAGTTTGGAGGCCAGGAAGGAAGATCCGTTTTGCCAAGTATCCTGCTGCTGGCAAACCTGAGTCTTGTTCATAGATTACATCGATTCTGCAAACAGATCCCTGCAATTGTTGGTCGCTCAAATTCGTTTGCGCAATTGCGTGTCGTACGACTTCCGCTAGACGACTAAGGTCGTCTCTTACAGGATACTCTCTACCTATTGTAGTCCCGATTGACGGGAATATTTCAGTTTCTAGCACTATCCTCTCTCTACCTAGCGTGATCCGTTTGCCCAGACTAGGTGTGCCTTTGTCTGTGACTACTGCGTCAGCATCAACCACACTTCTAAATGCTTCGATCTCCTCAGGGTTTCCAAGCAGCATGACGCCACCCAACGCAAAATCTACTTTCAATACATCTATAATGGTGGTTGCCATTGCCTACACTCCTGCAAAATCAGACTCACGCTGGGAACACGCTTTATCACACTCTCGGTGTTTGCTTATTATATCCTTAACGAGACACTCATCCTGTAGAGAGAAAGACATGGGTAGCAATTCTAATCTAACATTCTGGACTCTTTAGGTCTCTTTCTCAAGAGTGATCTCATGATACTATAGGGCACACTGACGGCGATAACGAATGTTGTGACAGATAGAAAGCGAGGCTTATTTGCCGTGGCAAAACTAGCCATCAACGGGGGTCCGAAACTGCGCCAGACGGGATTTTCGGGCTGGCCGCAGGTTGGGGAAGAGACGATTGACGCGGTGACGGACGTGCTGCGCAGCGCGCGCTGGAACCGGCGGCGGGGCGGCACGCGCACGCGGGAGTTCGAGCAGCAATTTGCGCGCTACCACGACTGCGAATACGGCCTCTGCGTGAGCAGCGGCACCGCCGCGCTGGAGGTGGCCGTGCTTGCCGCCGGCGTCGAAATTGGCGATGAAGTCATCGTGCCGCCGTATTCGTTCATGGCGACGGCCAGCGCGCCGCTGCAAGTGGGGGCGGTACCGGTCTTCGTGGACATCGACCCGGAGACCTACAACCTCAATCCCGCCTTGATTGAAGACCACATTACCGATAAGACGCGGGCGATCTTTGCCGTGCACTTCGGCGGAATGGCCGCCGACATGGATGCCATCAATGCCATTGCGCGCAAGCACAACCTCCTCGTGTTGGAAGACTGCGCCCACGCCCACGGCGGCATGCACGCGCAAGGCAAGCTGGGTTCGCTGGGCGACGCGGCCGGTTGGAGCTTTCAGGCCGGTAAGAACCTCACCAGTGGCGAGGGCGGCTGCGTGACGACCAACAACGAAGAGATCTACAAGCGCGCAGTCTACTACCACGACTTCTGGCGTTCGCACGTTGAGCTCGAGGACGATATCTACGATCAGCCGGGGGACACGCAGTTTCCGGTTCTCTCTTGGAACTACCGCATGTCTGAGATCATGGGCGCGATCCTGCACTCCCAGCTTGGTCATTTGGAAGGCTGGGCGGCGCGTCGGGCGGAGAATTCGACATACCTCGCTTCACGCTTGGCTGAGATCGAGGGACTGGCGAACGTGCGCGTGGATCCGTATGTCAAGCGCAACGCGCTCCACATCTTCATCTTCAAGTACATGAACGCTGAGGAATTCGCGGGCGCGCCGCGCGAACTCGTTGCCAAGGCCGTGAACGCCGAGGGGATTCCTTGCAGCCCCGGCTACGTGCGTCCCCTGCACAAACACCCGCTGTTCCAGGACGCCCTGCACGGCTCGCTGCGCAGCGGCTTCCCGCTCACGAGCCACTACTACGGCAAGCAGATGGACTACCGCCAGGTGGAATGCCCGGAAGCCGAGCGCCTCTGCCGGGAGGAGACACTCTGGATGGGACAGTCGCCCTTCCTGGGTACCAAGCAAGACATGGACGACATCGCCGACGCCTTCGTAAAGGTAAAGGAAAACGCGGCGGAATTGCGTTCGCTGGCCGCAGTGAATTGATTTAAGCTAATTCGACGCCAGCTTACTTGCATCTCCTATCCGTTCGTGCTGAGCCTGTCAAAGCATGAACGGACAGAGGAGCGTGCCTTGGGAAAGGGAGCCAGTGGGTCGAACCATTAGAGCACTCTTGCTGGGAATCGCGCTATTGCTGGTAACACCCAGCGTTTCTCTGGCAGCAGACTGCCAATTCGTGCTCGGATTCAAGTCGCTGCGCGACCTCATCGGACACGACATTGTCGGTGAGTGCCTGGATAACGAGCACTACAACGTCATCGGCGATAGCAACCAGCACACCACAGGCGGCTTGCTCGCTTGGCGCAAAGCCGACAATTGGATTGCATTCACTGACGGCTACCGCACCTGGGTCAACGGTCCAGACGGGCTTCAACAACGCCTCAACACCGAGCGGTTCGAGTGGGAAGCCGACTATGCCGCCATTACTGGGCAGGCAGCAGCGAGTGCACTTACTCGCGACGCGCTGCGCAATGCTGAGTTGCAAACTGCTTTGTTTGCGAGGAGGTACGCGTTCAACGATGCGCGTGTGCGGTTACGAGACGGTATCTATGAGGACGTATTTCGCTATGGGTCCAACGGGTCTATTTTGGAGCATCCAAGAACTACAAGTCTGTGGGATGATCACCCCGTTGCCTTCGGCGATCTCAATGGCGACGGCAAAGATGATGCTGCGGTGATAGTGGGCATTTGGGAGGGTGGAAACATCGTATACTCCTATCTCACAGCGTTTCGCAATGATGACGGCGTGCCGGTGCACGTTGCATCTGCATTGCTAGGCGGCAAAATCGGGATTGACTCAATGACGATATCAGATGGAATAGTTACGTTACAGACAAGGAAATTGGCACCGGGTGATGCCAATTGCTGCCCTTCGCAAGAAGTCGAACTTACGTACCGCTTGACCGGCAATGCGTGGCTATTGCTAGGCGAGACTGTCCAGTCGCCGACACCATCAACTGCTACTGAGGTCATTACATGGCCGTGGAACACAGATATAATTAGCCCGGAAATCCTGCTCCATTTGCAACTGCAGAAGAGCGGCTTAAAGCGAGACTCTCTACGTTACCTCTTTTGGAGGGATCTTTTACGCGGGTATGCCTATTACGCCTATCCGATGTACATAGTTTACCTGGATGCAATCGGCGGGGAAGTCAGGGACGTGGGGAATACCGAGAACTGGGACAAATTCGTCTATGCGTACCTCATCGATGCAGCCTACCGAAGCGAAATCCACAGTGTTGTTGGCGAGTACATGCGGACTGCCGAGTACTTGGGACCCATCTTGACTACGTTCCTAAAGGGAGAGATTTACGGCCCGCTGCGGGACAAGGTAGAGTTTCTATCATTGATTGGCACCGCTACTAGGGACGAGCTATCTGTCTACGTTGACGGAAGAAACTGGCAGGGCGAGTGTGCTGGAGGATGCCAAAACGTGCGGCGAGGTTTGGTGGATCTTGCTTTGAACTACGACATTCAGGCGCTAGAGAGACTGCCAAATCCCTGGAAGCAGTGAGGAGCTTGTAGAGCAGTGCGGCGTGGGAGAGCAACTTACTTCGAAATGGGCAATTGAGGTAAGAAAGATTTGGGTGGCTTGACATAGGACCGGTCTTGTATGCCCATTGCAGGTTCACTGGAGACTTCGCGTGGGGGCTACACTTTGAAACGCGAGAAGGCTAACATGACAATTGAAAGTCAAGACACCATACTTCCACCTCTGAGTTGCTACGACCCTCAGGCAGCCCCTTTGGGGCGCTACGTGTTGGAGATGCTCTTTGCCGAAGGGTTAACCGGTGCGGAAGAGCAGAACGTGCGGGAAACGCCACTGGTGGCAAGTGCGCTCGAAGCCAGGCAGGCGGTGATTGTCGCGCCGTGCGGTGAGGACACCGGCGCGGAGGTGGCGGCGCTGGAGGCGCTGCGCCAAGGCACGCCGGTGGTATTCTTGCGTCCTTCCGCCGCGACTGCTGCGGAGCTCGGCATTAGCAAAAAGCAGCGGCGCACGGCGAATGAGGCCTATATCGCGCCGGAGCGAGACCATCCGCTTTGGTTCGCGGCGGTAGGCGATTTCTTGCAGTTTCACGGCACGACGGACATGTACGCTGAGTTTGGCGGGCGTGAGCGCGTGCTGGCCTGGATCGCCGGACGCGATTGGGCGTTGCCGTATCCGGCGATTGTCACCGGCAGCTATGGCGCGGGGCGCTTTGCCGTCTTTACTTACGACCTGGCAACGTCCACGGTGCTCTTCCACCAAGGCCGCCGCGACCAAGCCAGCACCGGCGCGCATCCCGATGCTGACGGCGACGGCCTGTTTTCGCCGAGCGATCTCTTCTTCGGCTACCGCGACCGCACATTGCTCGATCTGCCTCAAGCCGACTTGCAGCAGCAATTGCTTGTGCGGGTTCTGGATTGGGCCTGCGCGCCGCAAGCGCCGCTGGCGCGTCTCTGGTACTACCCGGATGCCGCGCCGGCCATCGTGCTTTTCAACGGCGATAGCGACGGCATGACCCGCCCGCAGATGGAGTGGTACACCAACATGGTGGAAGCCCACGGCGGCGAATACACCGTTTACCTTATGGAGCAGCACCTGCCGCACCTCACGCCGGAGATGGAGCGCGACTACCGGCAGCGGGGCCACTCGGCAGGACCTCACATCTGGCATTCGCTCAAGCCGACCGTGGAGCAGATGCGTACGCGCATACAAGAGGAGGTCGCGCTCTTCGAGGAGCGCTACGGCTATCCGCCTAAGACCACGCGCCACCACTGCGTCATCTGGCCGGGCTGGGTGGAAACCGCCAAAGCGCTGGCCGACGCCGGTTTTCGGATGGATACGAACTTCCGGGCGGGCGATCACATGCAATACGGCTACCTGACCGGTAGCGGCCTGCCAATGCGGTTTATCGACGAGGACGGAGAATTCATCGAGTGCTTCGAGCAGGAAACCCTCTTTTGCGACGACTACGTGCTGGTGGACAAGAGCTTCTTGCCGCCGTTGAGCGAGGAGCAGGCCATCGCCACCTCCAAGGAGTACATCGATGCTGCCCGCGACCACTACCATACGGTGGTGCATCTGTACTTCCACCCGATCTACGCAACCGGAGTGCGGGTGAAAACGGGACAGTTCATCCGTACGGCGGGCTGGTTCGAGGCGGTCTTGAAATACGCGGCGCAGGAAAATTTGCCGATGCCGAGCACCGATGCGTGGTGCACGTTCAACGAGCAGCGACGGGCAACCGTGCTTACCGAGCAGCGCTGGGACGCTGCCAGCGGCGTCCTGCACGTGACTGTTGAAGCGCAAGACACACTGCCCGGCGGCACGTTGGCATTGCCGGCGCACTATGACGGCCGGCAGGTTGCACAGGTGCTGCTCGATGGGGAGCCGATGCAGCTTACCCAGCGCAGCGTGGGGGGAGTGTCACACGTTTTCGCTGTTGCCGACCTTAGCGCTGGTACACATCGGGTGGAGTTCCAATTCCAGTAGGCTGAAGGTCTTCCTGACGGACAGACTCATAGCTAGCTGAATGATGAAAATTCCGGAGCGTTCGCACCGGGATTTTCCATTGGTGATTCGGCTGAAGGCATGCGCGAAGCGACCTCCCTTATAGCCCCGGCAGCACTCCCATCATCCACATCATCATGATGCTCATGGCGACCATCATAAGCATCATGAGGGCCATGCGCCCGATCAGTATTATGGTAC
Organism: Chloroflexota bacterium; assembly: GCA_965216245.1. Classification (GTDB taxonomy): domain Bacteria; phylum Chloroflexota; class UBA11872; order VXOZ01; family VXOZ01; genus VXOZ01. Next base: position 1,070,839 of record OZ244145.1, on the reverse strand, counting down.
GGCGGCGCGCGTGCTCAAGTCCGACGGAGATGATGAGACCTATTAGGCGGAAGGTCTCACGCGCCGTGCGGAGCCTGAATGACCGTGTCCGGGGTTCATTATCAAGAGGCATGTACAAGACGGGAGCGTCAGCGGCCGTCATCAGGAGTGTCAGCATGGCGGGTAGCGTGGAGGGGTCTGAAAGGCGGTCGGCGAATTCATGCAATGTTGTTCGATGAAGAAGACGTACGCCGGAGTTGAGGTCGAGGATTGGTCTTCCCAGGGCGTCGGATGCCAACATGTCGAGAATCCACGGCAGGATCCGGCGCCGCGCGGAGATGGGCTTCTGTATTCCAATACGTACACCGACAACCATGGCAGCTTTATGGTCCTCCAGCGCGCACAGCAAGCGGGGGATTTCGGCCACGGCGTAGAGAGTATGTAGATCGATGGTGCAGATGAGATCGTGCTGCGCCTGTGCGCTGGCGGTCAGAATGGCGTCACCCCAACCGGAGCCGTTATCTTGAGAGACTAGCCGCACTGAGGAGAGACCTGCTGCGTCTGGCACGGCTGCATGCTGCAGATCGGCGGCTACGACGATAATTTCGTACGTGAGCCCGCTGGCGGCTAGGACGCAAGCTGCCTGCTCCAAAGCATGACAAAACTGCGGCTCATCGTTCAGGACAGGCAGGATTACGGAAATCGGTACCGTCACGTCGGCCAACTTGTGTTCCTCCGCCATGTTTTTCGCCTCTAGTCGTGCGGCGAATCTGCTTCCAGCAGAGAGGGTCGGTTGCTTGCAGTCACGCCACCCACATGCCGCACGTTGAGTAATAGAAGGTGCGCGTGCGCTAGGGCGGGCAGAATTGAGTGTCGGTAGACCGAGAACCGTCTTTACCGATGAACTGTTCCCACCATAGTGCTTCGATCGGAGCGTCTTGCACAAGGTGTCGGCTAGGACGTGGTGGGAGTGTTTAGGGAGTGTCGGTCCGCCTATCGAGCGGCAAACGCAGAAAGGACTAACCAGAGACGATCTTCTTCATGATCGGGCTCGTCTTGGCATGTACGCGCCGCGGATATTCGTATGTCCACACGCGGTCGTCGAGATGCGCAGGCAACTGCTGTTCCAAGAAGCCTTCCAAGCGCGCGCGTTGCTTTAGCGCCGCATCGGGCTCACTCTCGAGCACGTTTGTCGTCTCCAGCGGGTCATTGCTCAGGTTATAAAGTTCCTCTTGCACATGCAGGGCGGCGGTCTCCTGTGTAACCGTGAATCCGCCGCTATCGGTCTTGCGCGGTCCTTGTTCGAAGTCCACCACATAGTTGTGCTCGTGATCGCGCACGGTGGCGTGTTGTCCCCAACCGGCGATGACAAAGTCGCGGTTCTTCTTGCGCTCACCGGTTACGAGCGGCAACATGGATTGGCCGTCCAGCCCTTGGTGCGGCACGCCAAACAAATCGAGCACGGTGGGCGGCACGTCCTGATGTTGGACGAAAGCGTCGAGGCGTTTGCCCGCGTGCTGCTTGTCGGGATGGCGGATGAACATGTTAATGCGTGTATTGAACCACTGAAGATGGTCTTCAGATTTCCCAAAGCGGTCGCGGTCCAGGAGCTCAGTGCCGTGATCGGAAGTGAAGACAATGACCGTATCTTCGAGAAGGTGGAGCGCCTCCAGCTTGTCTAAGAAGTGGCCGATCCACGTATCCACGAACGTCACTTCACCATAGTAGAGCGCCTTGGTGCGCTCGATGGCCGCCTCGCCTTCCACCTCAGTGCCCACCGGCCAGATGTAGTCTTTCACTGAGTCGTCTTTGTAGTATGCGTCCGCGTAGTGGAGCGGCGGGTCCCACGGTTCGTGGGGATCGAACGAGTCAATATACAGGTAGAACGGCCCGTAGGCGGCGTTGTTCTCTACCCAGTCCATGGCGCTTGAGAAGACGCGCGCCGCTTGAAAGTCGTCCTCGCGAGGGCGCTCGCCTTGGTTCCACAAGTATTGCAGCATACCCGTCATACGGGGCGAATCCGGCTCAGCATCGGTATACTTGGTTGGGTCGACCGCGCCGGGCGGCAGGGTCTTCCAGTGGTCGAACTCTTGACCCCGCACAAAGTCCCAGGAGCAAAAGCCGCGCGTAAAATTCATCGTTGCTTTGAACATGTGGTACGTATCGGCAATGAAGCCGGTGTTGATGCCCGCTTCTACGAGGCGTTCCGCCACAGGTGTGTGTTCCGGGGGAATCTTGTGCCAGCCGCGCGGTGAAGGACTGGAGCCAAGGGTATCGAAACCATATTGCCAAGGAAAGCTGTTCATGCCGGTGAAGAGTGCGCGGCGGGCGGGAATGGTAGGATAGGCGCAGCCATACGCCTCGGTGAAGGCCACGCTCTCGGCTGCCAGATTATCGAGCACGGGAGTGCGGATGAAATCGGCGCCAAACGAATGCACCATGTCGGAGCGCATGGTATCGAGGCAGATAACAACGACGTTCATAGCACTGAGCCTGGATGTTGACGTTACTTGAGTATTGCCCTTAGCTAAGCATATTCCGCTATGCCAGCGCAAGCCTCGACGAGCGGACGAGAGCCGGAGCGCTTGTTGCCAGGTCTTGAAATGCAGATCTAGTAGAAACGATTAGATCTTGCTTGAAATCATCCTGACATTCTTCAACCAAGAATCCGGGCAGTGTTGAAGTGAGCGTAGTAGAAACAGGGAAATGGTTCCGCACGCACGGGCTTGTAACAAACACTTCTAACGGCACCATCACCCATCCAAGCGACTTCACGTTGCGTCTGCATATTGAATGTTCTCTGTCCCTTGGACAATTGAGACCTACCGGCTATTGAGCGATTTCGCCACTTTAGTCTACAAGTCAATACCTGTTATGCGAGAGAGAAAGCGTCGGCTAGCAACTTACATCTTCCGCAGGATTTCAGCCTTGAGTGTTTCGTACTCGGCTTCCGAGATCAATTCGCGATCGAACATCTCCTTAGCCTTTGCCAGCTTAGCCACTGGGTCTTCAGCACTTGTAGATCCAGTTAGTTCCTGCGCAGGCATGGAGATATGAGTGCCGCCAGCACGGGCACGCTCCTCTTCCATCTTTCGCACGCGGCGACGCTCCCTCCACTCCTGCTCTTTCTGCTGGCAAATGCTGTAAAGGATGCGGGTTTGCTTCTTAATTAATCCCTTTATGTAGTGACGTTCTTCGTTGGTCAGCTTACATTCAAGGTATGACGCTAACATGCCCTCGCGAATCTTCACGTCTTGCACGTCTTCCCAAAGGAAGTCGGTGAACGAGAATCCCCTGAACCGATGCCGATTGAAGATGATCATGCGGTTGTTAGTGGCTACTGCAGCGTCAAGCTTTTGCCCGAGCATAGTCCATCCTTGATGCGCGATGTACAGGATGTTCTCATTCGGTGTGAGTATCTCGCTGACTTCGCTAGCGACCTGCTTCAAGACTGCCTTGTCTTGGTCGGCATCCACCCGCTCTATGCCAAAGTCATCGACTGGTACTTGATCCATATGGCCACCTCCTAGTGACGCTTTCTCTTGATACAAGCCCCGCAGTCCAGCAAAGCGATGAGCCGCGAGAAGAGAATCACCAAATGCCTAGAAAACTGTGCCCCTAAATCTACTACACACAACTAAGCAGTACAGAGGGGAACATAGCAAGGGGTCCAAGAGCAAGTCAAGCCGGTTTCTGCAGACTCCCTAAGCCCTTTTGCTTGCGCCGCAGACTTCGGCGCTTGCGCCGCAGATTATGGCGCTTGCGCCGCAGGTTTCGTCACCGCTAGAATTAGGCATTGGTGTTTCTTGCACACCGCCATGTAAACTTCTCTAACCGACACAAACGCTAGCCAATTGCGCTCATGGAACAGACAGCACGAATAACGGGTGGATTGCTTTCAGGTCTTGCGGCATGGACTCGGCTGGGGTGGTTCCTCAGTGGCGTTTTCTTCCTGGTTACGTTAGTCAGCCGCATCCCCTTTCGCAGCGAGGCGCTCTTCGCATGGGATTCTGCAAATTTTGCCTATGCTCTCGAAGAATACAACGTGGCCTTTCATCAGCCGCAACCTCCCGGGTACCCGCTATACGTAGCGAGTGCCAAGCTCTTGTACAGTCTCGGCTTGGACGCCAACACGAGCTACGTGCTCTTATCGCTGGCTGCAAGCAGTCTGGCGGTGTGGTGTCTGTTCATTCTCGGCTGGCGGCTCTACGGGCTGCAGACCGGGGTTGTTAGCGCCCTGTTGCTTGGGACGAGCAGTCTTTTCTGGACCCACGGCGAGGTGGCGTATCCCTACGCTTTTCTCGCCTTGTTTAGCACGCTGGTGTTGCTGCTCTTGACCGAGACGAAATTCGGGCCGCACAACTTGATCGTCCCTGCTGCGTTTGTGTTGGGCCTTGGCGCGGGATTCCGTCCGGATCTGTTGCTATTCCTCTTGCCCGTGTGGGTTTACGCTTGGTGGGGGAGGAGTTTGCGGAGTCTCGTCGTCGGCATTGGGGTAATGCTCCTGGTAGTGCTGGCGTGGGGAGTGCCAACGGTGCAGCTCTCCGGCGGCTGGGAGGCGTACGCAAAGGCGTCGGGCGAGCATTACGGCTTCTGGGCCGGGCAGTCTACCGGTCTCGTGACGTACCTCAAGAGTATACTCGACAATGGACGCACGCTTGCGGCAGTGCTCTACAATGGGGTTGGTCTGGCTCTTCTGCCGATCATCTACTTCTTGGGGCGATACTTTTCACCGCAGCAGGTCGTGCGCGATGCGCGCACGCGCATCATTCTGCTGTGGATGATCGTACCTTTCGTATTCTATATGCTCGCCCACATCGGGAATCCGGGCTACGTGCTCTCTTTTCTGCCCGGACTCCTCATCTATGCCGCGTTAGCCATGCGGGGCTTTGCGCGCGATTGTGAGCAGGCGTACCGGTTTCTGATGACGCAGCGCGGTATGGTAACGACCGCCCTGACACCGCATCGAGTTTCTATTGGCATCACGACCGTGCTGGTTGCTGTCATTGCTATCTCCAATACCTTGCTCTTCTTCTTTGCTGCCGGTGAAGGACGCTATCAGGAGATCCGTCACATTGACGAGATACTCACCAAGCAGGTGCGGTATATTACGTTGAACCACGCACCGGAGCAGACGCTGATCGTGGCTTTCGACCGTTCCCATCAACTTGAGTACTATCTGCAGGAATACTCTTTCCGCTTGCTGTTCGACCCCGGTGATCCCCAATATTGGGAAACTCGCCAGGAATTCATCATTCCGGAGGGGGTCACGCGGGTTATCTTGCCGGACTTGGGAAGGAATAACAGTGATCGAACAGAACAGATCGTGCAAGTGGGCCTTGGGCCGGGGGTAAGCCTTTATGTGGCAAACGTTAGGCCCGGCGATACGCTAATACACGGGTACCAGTATGCCTCCGTCCGGCCATCGCCAGAGGGAGATGCATGAGCTTGCCGCCGCCGGCTCATGTATCAAGACCGCAAGAAACACGTTGCGGCAACCGCACATTGCGTTGGGGATCCCGCACCTACGTGGTCGGTATTCTCAATATGACGCCGGATTCCTTCTCCGGTGATGGAATTGGGGGAGACGTGCGGCGCGCCCTTGCCCAGGCGGAGCGCTTTGTGGAACAAGGTGCGGATATTCTCGACATCGGGGGTGAGTCGACCCGCCCCGGCGCGCACACAGTCTCGTTGCAAGAAGAACTTGACCGTGTGCTGCCTGCAATTGAGGCGATCCATCGCGAGGTAGAGGCGCCGCTCTCGATCGACACGTACAAAGCAGACGTGGCACGTGAAGCGGTACATGCCGGAGCAGCAATGGTCAACGACGTGTGGGGGCTAGGCGGCGATCCGGCCATGGGGGCAACGGTTGCGGCCCTGAACGTGCCAGTGGTGCTAATGCACAATCGTCGTTCCAATTCGCAGCAGTCGGCGCTTGGCGGATTCTATGAAAAGGTCTCGTACGGCAACGTAGCACAAGACGTCACAAGAGAACTCGCAGAGATAGTATCGCGGGCAACCGCCTGCGGAATCGCGGCTGAGCACATAATTGTCGATCCTGGGATCGGCTTCGGCAAAACACCGCAACAGAACATTGAACTCATGCGTAACCTCGGCGTGCTCCAGCGTTTAGGGCAGCCGATATTGATCGGCACCTCACGCAAGTCATTCATCGGGCTAGCGCTCGATCTCCCTCCGGAAGAGCGGTTGGAAGGCACCGCGGCAACGGTGGCGCTGGCAATCGCGGAAGGTGTTGATCTGGTGCGGGTCCATGATGTGGGAGCTTTGGTGCGCGTGTGCCGTATGACTGATGCCATCGTGCGCCATGCATGACTGCCACGTTCTGAATCCTGAATGTACAGCTTCCTCGGCGTTGCTTCATCCACGTAGCCTGCGAAGGTAGACCATCTCTTGTCTAGCCGTAGGAACTTCATCCTCGGTGTCCTCAATGGTGTCAGCTACAGCACCGGTATGGCCTTTACGAGTGCAACCGTGGTGCTGCCTTGGTACGTGAGCCAGCTTACGCAGTCCAACGTGCTCATTGGTATTCTGCCCGCCATGCAGATGGGGGGTTGGGCGTTGCCCCAGTTGTTATTGATCAACTACATGCAACGCCAACGGTACAAGCTCAAGTATTATCAGCGCAGCGCGGTAGTACGCAGCACCTGTTGGGCGCTCCTGGCGGCCACAGTGCTTATCGTGCCGGATCAGGCAGACATCGTACTGCCTGCACTGATTCTGCTCACGGCGATCGCTTCTCTTTCGGGCGGCTTTACGGGGTTGGCGTTCTTCGACGTGGTCGGGCGCATCGTGCCGCGCCGACGGCTTTCGACGTTCTTTTCGCTGCGTAACTTCTTTGGCGGCATTGGCGCTCTGGTCGCCGGTCTCGTCGTGCGCCAGGTACTCGAACGTTCGGAAGGAAGTCTCGAACACGTTTGGCTGCTTTTTATGCTGACGTGGGTCTTTACTACAATTGGGTACTTGTCGTTTAGCTGCGTGAAGGAGCCCGCGGGACCCTCAATTCTCCCAAATCGCACCATGCGTCAAGACTTGGGCCGCATCCGGGAGATTGTCCTGCGCGACCCGCCGTTTCGCACGTACGTCATCATTCGTGTCTTGGCCATGGCTACCTTTATCGCAGTGCCTTTCTATGTGGTGTATGGCGGCAATGTGTTGCAGCTACCGGCATCTGTGGTGGGCTCGTCTGCGATTGCGCTCATGGGCGGCGTGATTGGCAGCAACGTCGTCTGGGGTTGGCTGGGCGCGCGCGGCGGCGGTTGGCTGCTGCTGGTGGCGACGACATTGATCAGCGTGCTGCCCCCGGTGCTGGCGCTTACGGCGCAAGTTCTCTCAGTTTCTCAGGCTGCGCCTTCTCTGGTCACTTGGGTCTTTCTTGCCCTCTTCGTCTTCCTCGGCATGGCAACCGGCGGGCAGGAAATCACGTTCTCAGTTCTCGCAATCGAGGTCTCACCGGTTGAAGATCGCATCATTTACATGGGCTTTACGAACACGCTGATTGGAGTCCTGATCTTCCTTACCCCGGTGGGTGGGCTTCTTGCTGATCTCATATCCTTCGAGGCACTCTTTGGCGCGGCCCTTATGGCTGCTCTTGCAGCAACCGTACTCGCCGCGGCCGCGCTGCGCAGATTCGCTCGGCCGCGACTGGAGTTGGCTGAGGCGACGGCGGCATCGGAAGCGGACGGCGCGTAGTTGGAACGGCCATAGTGTGTTTGCGGTCTGAGTGCTCATTGCGTGCAACGCGGGACGGTAGCGTGGGCGCATTGCCGCAAGTCACGGCGATGGGGCATGGCTTCTTGTATAATGCGCAAGGGACAATTCGATAAATCAAAAAGGGACTTGGCAATGAAAATTGGGATTTTCACTGACGAGGTGCATCCGGACTTTGCCACGGGGCTGGGCGTGATGCGCGAGCACGGCATCATGTATGCGGAGCTGCGCACCGTCAACGGCACGAACTTGATGGACCTTTCACCGGACGGACTGGATGATGTGGAACGCCTCCTCAAGCAGAACGGCATCCAAGTGAGCGCACTCGGCACACCGATTTTCAAGTGCCCACTGGAAGGCCGGGAGCGAAAGATCGAAGGCGACACCTTTGGCGCGCAGGAAATGACCTACGAAGAGCATCTGGCGCTCTTGCCGCACTGTTTTGCTTTGGCCGAGCGTTTCGGCACGCGTGTGGTACGCTGCTTCTCTTTCTGGAGAGATGACGATCCGGAAGAAGTGTTCCCTCGGGTTGTGGAGCGCTTCGGTCCGGCGCTCGACATTGCTGCCAAGCACGGTTTCGATCTCTGTATGGAGAACGAGCCGTCGTGCTATGCGGGCGTAGGTGAAGAGTCGCAGCGCCTGATCGAGGCGGTCGGTTCACCGCATTTGAAGGCGATCTGGGACCCGGGCAACTGCCTCTGGGCGGATGAAGACCCCTACCCGAAGCACTATGCTGCCATCAAGCCACATCTTGCGCACATGCACGTGAAAGACGCGCGGCGCGTGAATGGTGAGGTCGAGGCGTGCCGCGTAGGCAAGGGCAATACCGACTACGAAGGTCAGTTTCGCGCGCTGGCTAATGACGGCTACGATGGCGTGTATACGCTAGAGATGCATTACCAGGTGGAAGGCGGCCCGCCGGAGGCCGCAGCAATCGAATCTGCCAAAGCGCTGCGGGAGATGCTGACGGCTGCGAGCGCATGAGAAGCAAAAGGCATCGACGTTTTGCGTCGATGCCTTTTATTCAAGCTAGTGTGGTAGAGACGAAGCGCGGCTATTCCTAGTTTATTTCGGGAATGTCTAAATCCATGCCGGGATAGATAGTCTTTGGGTCTCCTTCTTCGAAGCGCCACTTATTCTTCTGAAAAATAACATCCCATTTGCTGGCATCGCCGTACTCGCGCTGTGCAATGTCTTGAAGGGTTTCCCCCGGGCCGACCTTAACTATAGTGCGGACGCTGCCACTTGACTTCTTCTTGCCAAACAATGCATCCAGGAAGCCCATTGCTCACTCCAATCTCTGTTCAAGAACTCCTAGCCCCAGACTTCGTCGTCCGCAAGAGAGTATAGCAGCTTCTCGATTGGTTGGCAATGCCGGTCTTGCATTCGAATGAGTGTGCGAATCCCTCCTTGTTTCCTGGGTCTGAGTGGCTGAAAGATTCTGACAAGGTCTGTCGGTTAGGGCATTTGACACGAGGACCGTCTGATACTATGGGTTGGGCGAACGCAACGATTATTCCTCCCAAGTCTGCGGGGAGCACCAATGAGCCCGCTGCAATTGAGCACGCTTTGAGGGAAGTGTGGGAGAAATGCCGTGCCTGACGTTTCGTTAGCGCTAAACCTCTCCGTCGCTGTTCTTGCCGCTTTCCTTTTTGGGTTGGTTGCCCAGCGGCTGGGTCTGCCGGTGATTCTGGGGTACTTGCTTGCCGGAATTGCAATCGGGCCGTTCAGCCCCCTGCTGCGCGCCGACCAGCACGACGTCCAAGTGCTGGCGGAGATCGGTGTGATGTTCTTGCTCTTTGCCGTAGGCGCTGAGTTTTCCCTACGCGAGTTGCGTCATCTCGGTCGCATCGTGATCGTTGGCGGTGTAGGGCAGATAGTCCTGACGATGAGTCTCGGCCCGCTGATGGGGCGAATGCTCGGGCTTTCGCTCACGCAGGGCATCTTGCTCGGCGCTGTTATCGCCCTTTCGAGCACCGTCGTCGTAATCAAGGTGCTCATGACGCGCGGCGAGTTGCAGGCGCTGCACGGCCGCATCGCGTTGGGAATCTTGATACTGCAGGACATTGCAGTAGTACCGATGGTCGTCATTCTGCCGGCATTGGCGGCAGGCGGCGAGAACGTGGTGGTCGACTTGCTCTTCCTAGCCGGAAAAGCGGCGGCGGTGTGTATCGGCGCGTACTTCATTGGCGCGCGCGCGGCGCACTGGTTACTTACGCATATTGCCCAAGGCAAGTCGCGGGAGTTGCTGATCCTCGCGGTGGTTGCTCTCGCCCTCGGCACTGCCTTCGTTACCCAATTCGTCGGTCTTTCGCTCGCTTTCGGCGCTTTTCTCGCCGGGCTTGTGGTGGCGGAGTCGGAGTTTCGCACGCAAGTCGTGGCGGAGATCGTACCAATGCGCGACTTATTTGCGTCACTCTTCTTCGTATCGATTGGGATGTTGCTTGACCCGGTTTGGTTGATTAGTAATCTAGGCCCGGTCGGTATTGCGCTGGCTGCGGCTGTTTTCGGCAAAATAGCTATTCTGATGGTACTGCTCCTGATGCTGCGCGTACCGGCACACGCTGCAGTACGCGCCGCGCTGAGCTTGGGGCAGGTGGGCGAGTTCTCTTTTGTGCTGGCGCAGATTAGTGTCGGCGCAGGCGCTCTGCCCACCGGTATCTTCAACCTGGCCATAAGCACGGCGCTGATCAGCATCATTCTGACGCCGTTTCTTTTGCTGCTCGAGCCTCAGATTACCCGCATATTGCGGGCCTTGCCGGTCATTGGAATACGATTTGCAGAACCTGACACGGCTCCATCTTGGATGGGGTTGTATCGAGGCCATGCAGTAATCTGCGGCTTCGGGCGCGTCGGACGAGAGCTGGCCGATGCTCTTGATTTCCAGAATATTCACTATGTTGTCGTGGAGTACAATCCGCTAACGGTTCGCGAACTCAGAGAGAGCGGCATACCGGTGGTCTATGGTGACGCGGGAAATCGTGCGGTGCTTGGGCACGCGCAACTTGAGCAGGCGTCGCTCTTGGCGGTGCTCGTTCACGATGACGTGGTGGCGGAGATTGCGGTGCGCCACGCACGCGCGATTAATTCTACGCTCGATATCATCGCGCGGGCGGGTAGCCATGAGTCAATCCAGAAGCTTCGCGATGCCGGCGCTTCAGACGTCGTGCAGCCGGAGTTCGAGGCGGGTGTGGAAGTGATTCAACACGTTTTCCAAAGGTACGAGATACACGGAGAGGAATTGGAGCATCTGGTCGGCGAGCGCCGCTCCGCATTCTACCGAAATTGGGAAGGCCCGCAGAGATGATGTTGGCGTAGGCAAGTGGGCTTCAGGGCGCGCCAAACTCACCGCCTGCGAGGCGGTCGTCGCATGAAGATAGCTAAGGGCTGCGCTGGCAAGATAGGGATTAATTCGTGCCGCTTCAGAGAGCTGCCCTCTTGCAGTCACCCTAAACGCCTGCCTACCGGTATCCCAAACCGAATTGGCGGCTAGGCGTCTCGCCAGACCTTGCCGCGCTGCTTCACATTGGCAAGGAGTGCCTCGTCAAATGGCGGCGGGGTAGCGAATCCCTCCGGTTGCGGTGGGTTCCAGCCAAGGATGAACAGCACAGCCGGATTCGTATAGTAGGCTGTGTAGGTTTGATGTAGCAGCGTTTTGAATAGCTCCTGGTGGGCAGTCTCTACGCCTCTCAGCACTTCGTCGCGCGCCGCGTCGGTGAGCGACAAGAAAGCAACGTGCGTAGCTCCCGCCGTCGCAGTTTCTGTTCCCTCGGACGCCGCACCGGCCGCCGCGGCCTCGACAGCATTCAGGGCGGCGATCACGGGGCGTCGTAGGGCAGGACGCTCGCTGAGGAAGCGATCGATCGTCATAGGACACCCGGCGTCGCCCGCGCCGGGCATGCCGTCTTGGGCAGGAATCAGCCTGTTTTGAATTGCTTCCAGCAGGGCTAGTTGCTCAGTGGTGAGAATGGCGCCGTTCTCTTGCTGCTCGGTCATGATGCCACCTCCTGGAAGTTCTGCTTCAGCCAATCGGAGACGTAGAGCGCGAGGGCCTGAATGGTGCTGGTGGGGTTCACGGCAGCGGACGTGGCAAAGAGGCTGCCGTCCACGATGAAAAGGTTGGGGACATCGTGGGCGCGTCCGTGGCGATCTACCACGGAGCTGCGGGGATCATCGCCCATTCGGGCCGTGCCCATGAGATGCCAGCCAGCCTCTTGTGTAAGCGTTGGGTTCAGTACCGTGTGGGCGCTTGCGGCGTCCAGTAACTCTCGCGCCCGGGCAATGCCATAGTCGAGGGACTTGCGGCTGTTTTCGCTGACGGCATACGAGACTCGCGGCGCTGGAATGCCGTTGTCGTCTGTCAGCGTGGGATCGAGGTCTACCCGATTGTGCGCCTCCGGCAGGTCTTCAATCATAAGGCCGACGGTTAGCATGTGGTCGCTGCGCAGGCGCTGCACGCGGTGGTGGTCTGCACCCCAGGGCACTCCTTCTCCAGGGAAACTGCCGAGAGCAGTTGAGAGCGGCCCGCTGTCGCGGCAGAGCTGCAATTGGAAGCCGCGCACAAAGCCCCGCTCTATGTCGGTCTCATAGAACTCCTGACAGTGAAGCAGCAGGCCGACCGGTCCTTGATGCCCGAGCACGGGCTCGGGGAACACGCCGGTGACGAACGCTACGGGATGAAACATGAGATGCGTGCCCACGACCCCGTTTGAGTTGGCCAGGCCGTGGGGAAAGTGGCTCGAAACGGAGTTGAGCAGGAGACGCGGCGTGCCAATACCGTTGCAAGCGACAACTACGACCCGCGCGCGTTGCTGCTCGACGCCGCCGTCAGCAGTGTAATAGACGGCGCCGTTTGCGCGGCCGCGCCGGTCTACCGTGATTTCGCGCACACGGGCACGCGTAATCAGGCGCGCCCCTTTGGCGATTGCGACCGGCCAGTACGTCACGTGCGCGCTAGACATGGCGCCACGGGGACAGCCCATGTCACACGGGCCGCAGTAGTTGCATGTCTGCCGCCCCTCTCCGAAAGGCGTCGTGATGAGAGCACAGTCGGAAGCCCACCAGTGCCAGCCGAGCTTTTCCAAGCCGCGAATGTAGGCGTGGGAAGCGACATCCAAGCCGAGCGGCGGTGTTTGCCGGGGTGTGCGGGGCGGGCCGCCTGGATCGCCGTTGAGTCCGGAGACACCGATGTTCGCGTCATTCTCCTCATAGTAGGGCGCCAGGTCCCAATACGAAATAGGCCAATCGTCGGCGACGCCGTCCAGTGTTCTTACGCGGAAGTCGGACGGTCGAAAGCGCGGAAAGTGGCCGCTCCAGTGGATGGTGCTGCCGCCCACGGCATTGAACATAAGCGGCGTAATGGGTGTAGCGTCGTTATTGAGCGGGTAGTCTTCCGGCCGCTGCCGCACGTTGGGGTCCTTGGCAAAGTCGGTCTGCCGATGCAGTTCCCAATCGGGGCTACTATGGGGATAGTCAGTGGGATCGACCCAGTCTCCTTGCTCCAGGCAGACCACATCGAGCCCGGCGGACGTTAACGACCAGGCTGCTGCCGCGCCGGACGCGCCGGCACCGATGATCAACACATCTGCCACTGCGGGTGAAGATGCCAAGACTGCACTCCTTTGCGGCTGCTGCCGTTTGTATTCCAATCGCACGCGGCGGTTTCCACAGGACTGCTGCCGGTGAAGGACATTCCGTGGTGCGCCGCCAGCGCTGGGCCTAGAACGGTCTAATACTGTCGATTAAGTGCGGAAGAATCTGTGTTTGCCAAGCATAGGCACAAGCATTTGCACTGATTCTGGCGGCAAAGCGTCACGATGTCAATGAATGGTGAGGCCGGGTCTGCGAACCGCCTCGGGCAAACTGCCATAGCAGATTGCTATAGCAGACTGCTATATTAACCTTACTATGCGTCGTGCACTCTTGCGCCTCCTCGAACCCCGCCAATACCGCCGATCGGATGAAGCGAACCGCATTTGCATGGAAGGGATGCGCGGGTTGCTCCTCGACGTCGGCTGCGGGTTCTTTTCAAGTAAATTCCCCTTTGGGTCCGATGTAACCTATGTCGGCTTGGACATATCGGACCGCGCCCGCGACGTGCGGGCAGACGCGCATAGGCTGCCCTTCGCTGATGCTTCCGTTGATTGGGTCCTGTTGGTCGGCGTGTTGGAGCACGTGGACGATCCGGACCGTGTCCTCGAAGAGGCGCGCCGCGTGCTCAAGCCCGGTGGCCTGGGCTACGTAGCGGTGCCGTTTCTGCAGATGGACCACGCCGCCCAGGATTACGTTCGATGGACGCGCCAGGGGTTCGAACGATTGCTGGCGGACCATGACTTTGCGATAGAGCAGATGGTACCAAACGGCGGGTTCTTCCTGGTGTTGGACTACCTCATTTGGCATCGGTTTCGTGATGCGGCGCGGCGGCGCAGTCCGATGGCGTTGGTACTGCTGCCGGTCAAGGCCGTTTCCCGCCTGCTCGCGGAGCTTGCGCGCTCTGCCGGCTGCAATCAGTACGCAACGTCTTTCCATGCGCGTGTACGCAAGCCATAATTAGTAGTAGGGCAGTTCCCTCAAGGCGACTTGGGAAGTGAAAGGGGCCGATCAGTGTTGCCTGCGGCTACCTTCTAGCCCTATAGCAAGCGAATGGGTCAACGGAAATATGCTCGGCGAAGAGGTATCAAGTAGTGCGTGTCATCACCAGTCGGCACAACGTTGCTTGCCGCGCTCAGCTTGGTAGTCTTGGATATCATACTCTTTCCGTGGCAGCCGTTCCTGTAATTGGAGGCTAGGCTCCATGGAGTGGGTGGTATTGGGCTTGATGGTAGTTGTGTTTTTCCTTTTGTGGCGAATTGGGCGGGCTAATCTACGAGAGGGAAGAGATGCGACATCCGCTGCAGTTCGCTCCCGGTCCTCACATAGGTCCCGCCAAAAGACGAAGAGGAAAACTAGCTCCCGAAAACGGGCGCAGGGAAAGCGCTCTGGTTCGTCTCGAGTTCCCTCTAAGTCACGGTCGCGTGGCGATTCTGCTGCGGGACGGGGGCAGGAAGATGAAGTTTCTTGCCCAGACTGTCGAGAAAGTCGTCACCCCGCCAAGTTCGCGCGTTGTATTAAGTTTGTGAAGACGAGGCCTGCCGAGCTTGGCGTTGCACCGCTGTGGTGTTATTACGAAAAAGAAGATTGGATTGAGTGGGGGCGCAAATACCAATGGAAATATGACTGTAGAGAATATGACGAATACCGATGGGAGTTTGTCTACAATGCCTATAGTGGTGGCTGGGAAAGTGGCGATAAATTCTACTGGCCGCGATGTATAGTGTGTGAGCAGCAGGATTGCGAGTGTCTTGATTGGCGTCCTGAAATTGAAACAGAGTGCACTATATGCGAAGAAGTGTTCCTTGATGAGTGTCGATGTGGGTAAGACTTATCGTGCTTACCTTGTCAAGTTTTTTCTCATATAAGCTATGAAAGTTTGCCTCATCACCGACGTGCTCAGTCCGCAAACCGGCTGGGGGCGCTATGCGGCCGAGATCATCAAAGGTCTCCTGGCGGCTGGCATAGACTGCCGCATTCTCTCGCCGCGAGAGCGGTGCGCGTATCCTGAGTTCTCCGCGCACAGCGACCACCATGCAATCACCTCATATATGGAAGAATCACGTCACTTTGCGCGACTCTTAGCGTCGAATTACGTGCGAACGCGCAGTTTACTCAACGAATGCGACCTCGTTCATTGCCTGACGGAACCCTATGCCCCGCTAACGTGGTCGGCTGCGCGGGGAAAGCCCTACGTGCTCTCTGCCGTGGGCACGTTTGCCATCCAGCCGCTGGGATCGCGCGTGCACGGTTGGCTGCACCGGCGGGCGTTTCGCAATGCCCAGGCTGTGGCGTGCATTAGCGCGTATACTGAGCGGCGCCTCACCGCCCGAATACCGCTCGAGAACACGCAGGTAGTACCGTTGGGCGTAGACCTAGATACTTTTGCAGCGACGAGATCGCAGCCGGAGAATGCTGAGCCGGTGCTGCTGTCCGTGGGAATGATCAAGGAACGTAAGGGGATTCATCTTGCTCTGCAGGCTTTCGCCACGTTGGTGCAGCGATATCCCGGTGCGCATTACTACATCGTTGGTCCGCAGGAGCGCAGTGCATACTTTGCCCGGTTGCAGCGCCTTGTAGATGAACTCGGTCTCCAGTCACACGTGACGTTCCTGGGCGAGGTTTCCGAGCAGGAGTTGGTTGCGTGGTACCACCGCGCGACCGCTTTCGTGATGCCATCCCTCTCCGTCGGGGATCAATTCGAGGGATTCGGTTTGGTGCACCTAGAGGCGAACGCCTGCGGTACTCCGGCGATCGGCACCTGGGAAAGCGGGGCTGAAGAGGTCATCGTTAACGGTGAGAACGGCTTCTTGGTGCCGCAGAGTGACCCCGAAGCATTGGCTGAGGCGATCGGGCGATTGCTCGCCGATGCCAACTTAGTGCAGCGCATGGGTGCCAGCGGCCGCGCGCGCGCGCAACAGATGACCTGGCAGCATACCGTGGACCAACTCATCGCGCTCTACGCACGGATATTGGGTGTCCGGGCCCCTATCCGTGTGGCTTCAAAGCAGGTGAGACCCAACACATGACCGCCGAATCTCGCCATGAGTCAATCGGAAAACGTGCACTCCATGGTGCTTTCCAACTCGGCATAGCCAGCTATGTGATCCTGGCCATTACGTTTGCTAGCGGTATCGTTCTGGCGCGCATTCTGGATCCGAAAGACTTTGGCACTGTTGTCTTCGCAAACTTCTTCTACTCACTCATTGCCCGACTCAAGGACCATGGGTTCGACGGCGCACTGATACATCGGGCAGATGATGTGCAGACCGCCGCGAACACGCACCTGGTGTTGCACGTGAGTATCAGTGCCTTGATTGTGCTTGTTGCCGCCCTAATCTTCCCAATCCTGGTGTTCTTTCGTGACACGACGGTCGGTTGGATTGTGCTTGCGAACGCGGTCATCTTCTTGCTAGGCAGCCCCAGCATGACGTGCAGCCGCTTGCTCGACAAAGAGATGCGTTTTGGAAAAGTTGCAATAATTGGCATAGTGGGAAACCTGCTCGCTGCCGCATCCCAATTGTCGCTCGCCTTTCTGGGCTGGGGACTTTGGGCGCTGGTATTCGGCGGTGTGCCGACGCGCATATGGGCGGTGGCCGCAACGTGGCGATGGGCGCCATTGCGTCCCCGGATCAAACTCGATTGGGACATGGCGAAATGGTATTTCCGTTTCGGGCCGTACTGGCTGTCGGTCGTGAGTGGTCTTGCAACGCTAATCGTCGAACAGGTCCAGAATTTCATTGTGGGTAGTCTGGTGGGGTTTTCCGCGGTGGGTTTCATGAGCCGGGCCTACGGTTGGGCGGACTTGCCGACCCAACGCGTGACCCACATCATCTCCGGCTCGGCTTTTCCGGTGTACGCAAAGCTCCAGGACGAACGAGAGCGACTCTCTTTTGCCTTCCGTCTCGTACAGCGTGCGGTGGCGCGATTGTCTTTTCCGCTAGCCGTTTACTTGGTTTTGATCATTCCGTACGGCACACGCTTCCTGATTGGCGAACGATGGCTGCCGGTTGCACCGATTTTCCAATTGTTTGCCGTCTACATGTTTACGCGGCCCCTTTTTGACGACATCAAGCTGCTCCTCACTGCCGTTGGCGAGCTGAGGTTGGTAAATCGAACGCAGGTGACCATGGCGGTTACGATGCTGATCATCGCGCCTCTGCTTGTCATAACCGCACCGGCACTTTTCGCACATCTGCCGCCTTGGCTGATCGCATGGGTTCGCACACCATTGGAATTATCCATCTACTATGAATGGAGCGACGCAATTGAGATAGGGACTATGCACATGGAAATGGTGTACGCTCCATTAGAAGCGACGGTATTCGGTGCGCTGGGCGCGGCAATTGCCATCGGGGCAGTGCAGATTATTGGATTGGGCATGGGGATGTATTTCTTACGCCGCTTTGTGGACGTGAGCAGTTTGCAGACGTACGGGCCGCCTCTTGTTGGTGCGGTGGTTGCAGGCGTAGTAACCGTAGCAGTGCACACGCAATTGCCGCCGCTGCAAGATGTTGTGTTGTTGGCGACACATGGGGTGCTCATGGGCGTTACATACTTGGCCGTGCTCGTGCTGCTGGAAGGGAAAGAGCTGCTGACTGAGCTGCGCACGGTGCGGCAGACCTTGCGGCAGATATGATCGCTCATCCTTGCAGGTAAATTGGGCGGCAGAGAACTGCGGAGGGCAAGGGAAGAAGCAATAGATACGTTTGGTAAAGCTCTGGGAAAGCCGCAGCAAACCCGGCTGTAGCGGTTCGGTTGCGATTGGGTGTACCTTGATAGTGAATAGCGATTGGTAGATGAGGAGCGTCTCATGGAAAGTCGCACGTTAGGGGCAACGGGCATTGAGGTTTCGGCTCTAGCGCTGGGTACTTGGGAACTCGGCGGGCTATGGTGGGGCCCCGTGGATGCAAATGACGGCGTCGCGCTGCTGCGCCGGGCTCTCGAACTAGGCGTAACTACGTATGACGCCTCAGACCAATACGGCAACGGCCGGTCGGAAGTGATTTTGGGTGAGGCATTTCGCGAGCGGCGCGCGCAGGTTGCACTCGCAACGAAAGTCGGCTACCTTGTGGGGATCGATGGGGCGCAGATGCTCTTCCAGCAGCGTAACGTGCCGCAGCCGCAGTGCTTCGAGCCGTGGTATATCCGCCATGAATGCGAACTAAGCCTGCGTCGCCTGCAGACCGATTACATCGACGTGTATCTCCTCCACGATCCCCCGGTTGACGTGGTCGCGCGCGAAGAGCCTTGGGAGACGCTGCGTGAACTCAAGCAGGCAGGCAAGGTGCGAAGTATCGGCCTTTCGTCATCCGTAGCGGCTTGTCTGGAAGCCGTGCAGCGAGGATACGCGGAGGTGGTCGAGGTGTCGTACAGCGCGCTGCTGCAAGAGGCGGCGATTGACCTCTTTCCTCTCTGTGCCGAGAGAGGGGTGGGCGTGCTGGCGCGGTCGCCCTTTGCCTCCGGGCGGCTCTTCCAAGACAAGGCCGCGGTTGAACGCCTGACGAAAACGCTCGTCAAACCGCCGATTCAATCGCTTCACGAAGCCGCTATCAAGTTCGTGATCTCGCACCCGGACGTGGCCGCGTGCATTACCGGCGTGATGAATGGGGAAGAATTAGAAGCCAATGTGCGAGCCGCAGAACCGCCATACCCCAGCGCTGAAGAACGAAGGCAAGTGGAGACACAATAGCAACGGGCTGTGTGCAGAATTCTGCACGTAAAATAGGACCGGAGATCTGAAAAGTTGGGCGGGCTGCCCGCCCTGCTATTGTCGGTGAATCTCGACCGCAGTTGTTGAAGATTACAGTCAACGAAAGTCGATTGTGCGTGTTCTCCTGATCTGCCATGCCTATAGCCTGGCGGTATTCCAGCACAAGATCCAATTGCTCGATGCGTATCCGGACGTCGAGATGGGTCTTGTCGTGCCACGTCACTGGGGGGAAACACTGCACCAGGGGAAGTATCAGGTGTTGCCGGGGGCGACGTTTCGGGTATTTCCCGTGCGTACTCATCATGGCAACAATGTGTGGAGCTTCTTCTACAACCCGGTAGAGTTGCTCGCCGCCATTCTGGCCTTTCGTCCGCACATTCTCCACGTCGAGCAGGAGCCGTGGAGCATATCATTGTTCCAAGCTGCTTTGCTCAAAGCCCTCATGCCGTGGCGGAAATTGGCTTTCTTCACCTGGGAGAACATCTACAAGGAGTACCCGCGTCCATATCGCTGGTTCGAACGGTTCAATTTCGCGCGAGCGGACTGCGCTCTTGTAGGCAATGCCGAAGCTGCTGGCGTGCTGCAGCGCAAGGGTTATGGGCGGTCTATCACCGTGTTGCCGCAGATGGGCGTGGACACCGACCGCTTTCATCCGAATGCAATTCAGTCCGGCGACCGGTCTGCGCTGCGAAAGGAAATGGACCTGGACGGCTTCGTCGTGGGCTACTTCGGTCGTTTTGAGAAAGGCAAAGGGCTACATACACTCTTTCGGGCGCTCGCGGCATGGAAAGCGTCCTGGAGCCTGCTTATGGTGGGCGCCGGACCCTTGCGCAGTGAATTACCTAACTATGCTGCGCATCTCGGCATCAGCGAACGGATTCGTTGGGTGAATCGCGTCCCGCCGGAAGAGTTGCCGCGGTATTACGGGGTACTCGACGCCTTTGTACTTGCATCGGAGACGCACAAGGGATGGAAGGAGCAATTCGGCCGGGTACTCATCGAAGCCATGGCCTGTGGCGTACCCGTGATCGGCTCGTCCTCCGGCGCCATCCCGGAAGTGATTGGTGATGCGGGTCTTGTATTCCCGGAGGGAGACCACGATGCTCTCACATCGGCCCTAGAAGCATTGCGATCGGAGCCGGAAAGACGCCATTCACTTGCCGAAGCAGGTCGGGAGCGCGCACGAACACACTTCAGCAATCAAACCATCGCAGAACGGACCCACCGCATCTATCAAACCCTGCGAGAGTGAGGGTATCCCTGGGGAATGGTGGGCTCGCGCCCTGCCGTGCGGCAATGTCTGCTACGTTCAGGCTGGGCGAGGGTGCGTTACTATAGAGGGTGAACGCCTGTCATCTGTCGGGGCCCAGATGTGTTGATCTCCAAGGGATCGCCGGGCTCAAGCGGATAGAAAGCGCGTCTTCCTCTCTCGCTCACGAGGGTAAGAAACGTATGCGAATTCTCCATCTTCTCGCCACTGGGATGCATGGCGGTGCGGCTACGGCAGCTATAACGCTCGCGCGGCTGCAACAACAATGGGAAGAGGTGACTCTCGTGTTGCCCCGTCGGCACTCACTCGACCAGGAAGTGATGGCTCTAGAGCAAGCCGGCGTGGCGGTGATGCCCTTGGATCTGAAGTTCCAACGTCGTCTCGGCGGCTGGTGGACGTATCTGCAGGCACTACGGCCGAGGCATTTCGACGTGGCGCATGTCCACTTACCCGATCCTACTACCGGAATGTGGCCTGCAGTTGGCGCGAGGTGGGCAGGGATACCCTTGGTGGTAGCCCATGAGCATCTCCCGATGGCGATCCGGCCTGAGCATTGGACGTGGAAGCAGCGACTTGGGCGCAAGCTGATGCAGCGTGTGGTGCATCAGTTTCTCGCAGTCACCGACTACAGTGCGCAATACTTAGAGCAGAACTTTGGTATCGCGCCATCACGTGTTTCCGTATTACACTTGGGCGTCGATCGCGCGGCCTTTGGTTGTGCCCCGGATAGGAGGGTGGCCAAAGCCGCTCTAGGGATTGAGGCAACTACGTCGGTTGTCAGCATAGTGGGAAATCTCATTGACGAGCGCAAGGGCCATTGCATTCTCCTACAGGCTGTGAGTGAAGTGTTGCAGTCGGTGCCGGATTTGTGTGTGCTGATTATTGGGGGTGGCCCAAAGGCTGCGGAATTTCAACAATACGGGGAGCAACATGGTGTTTCCGCGTATTGTCGCTTTGTCGGCCAGGTGCCGCTCGCGCAAGTGCCTAACTATATTGCGGCTAGTGATGTCGTGGCGGTACCGTCGTTTGACGAGGGGTTCGGACTGGTAGCATTGGAGGCGATGGCTGCGGGGGTACCGCCCGTGGCGTCGGCGGTTGGTGGACTCCTTGACATAGTTGAGGATGGAGTAACCGGCCTGCTGGTGCCGGCAGGTGACAGTGAAGCGCTTGCAAGCGCGCTAACCCGCGTTCTTACAGATGCGGAGTTCGGATCGGCGCTGGGTCAAACGGCAAAGCAAGTGGTTGCCGAACGCTGGGATGCCGAGAAACTTGCTCAGTCGCAAGTGGCGCTCTACCGTGAATGGCTGGGACCGCGGCGGTCGGCTGTCGCCAACTGAGCGAGAATTTCAATGAGCAAGGCTTCTCCGGCGAGCAGCAGAAGCAGTGGCTGGATGTTCTGTAAGTTAGAGACGTTACAAGCACAATTCTCCCGGTGGACAATTCTACTACGACATTTGGGTTCAACGTGCGTTCCGGCAACCAAGTTGCCTACGATGGCAATGCAATGGCCTTGCAGGGGCTCGCGCAGGGCATAGCGAGTCTTGATCCGGACGAGCAGGTCTGCTACTACCTGGATAGTGCGCCAAAGTTCGGATTCTTTCGCTCGCAATCCCGCCGCCAGGCAGTGACGCTACGGCCGTTGCGCGGCGTCAACCGGGTCTTGCGCCGGTTGGACGTCGAACCCTGGTATCAGCTACGGATGCAGCTAGAGCTTTGGCAGCGGCGGCCGACCGTGTATTTTCAAGTGGGGCAGGAGCCGTTGCCCGGTCATCTGCCGTGTCCGAGTGTGCTTCTGATTCATGACATTGCATTTCGATTGCCGGATGCCGACGCTTATTTCGAGCCGCCGTTGCGGCAGCGCCTGGAGCACTTGACCGACACCGCGATTCGCCGGGCCGCGCGTGTCGTCGCGGTCTCTCATGCGTGCAAGGCCGACATTGTGGCGCATTACGGATTTCCCGCAGATCGTATAGACGTGGCGCAGCATGGATTCGACACAGAACGCTTTCATCCCATTGACCGGGAGGAGGCGCGGCAACGCCTACAGGCGCAGTACCCGCAGGTAAGGAGACCCTACGCTCTTTTTGTAGGCCGCATTCAGCCGCGAAAGAACCTTGAGCGATTGGTGCAAGCATGGCATGCGGCAAAGCAGCGTGGGCTGCAACAATCCCTTTTGGTGGCCGGTAAGGAAGGGTGGTCTAGCGCTAGTGTCTTTGCGCAGGTGGAAGCCCTAGGCCTTGCGGAAGACGTGCACTTTCTTGGCAGCATTCCGATGGCGGACGTGCCGCTGCTGATGAATGGCGCTGATTTCTTCGCAATACCGTCTATCTGCGAGGGATTTGGAATCCCCGCGCTGGAGGCCATGGCATGCGGCGTGCCGGTGTTGGGAGGCGACAGCGGCGGACTGCCGGAAGTAATCGGCGATGCAGGATTGCTGGTAGATCCGCTGAATGTGGAAGCTATTGCCGAGGCGCTGCTGCAACTAGGGGAAGATCCGGCGCTGCGGGAGCAACTTGGCGCCCGCGCGCTCGCGCGGTCAACGCAGTTCTCGTGGGAACGCGCGGCGGCGGCGGTGCTCGCCAGTATGCGCAAAGCTGCCGCGGCATAGGCACGCAAGGCTAGCGCGCTGCGCTTTTTGAATTCAAGGGAAGTACCATGAACATTGTCCTTGCCGCGCCTCACTGGGAAACGGGGCAATGGGGATTCTACTGCCACCGGGCGCTTACCGAGCTCGGCCATACGGTGTCACGAATAGAGTTTGGCCGGCGTGTCGGCGAAAAGCCTAGCCTGCGCCAAAGATTACGACGCAGACACGTAGGCCCCCATCAGTTCAACCTTGAGCGTCTGCTCGCGGCAAACCGGCAGGATAACCTGGACCTTGTCAGGCTCTGCACGCAACAGCGTCCGGACGTTGTGCTGTTGATTCGCGGGGACGTCTATCTTCCCGAGACGATTCATTACCTTACAGAATCCCTCGATGCCTCAGTGCTCAACTGGTGCGGCGACGATCCGATGTGGTTTCCCAACATTCTTGGAAGTTTGCGTCTTTACACGCGATTCTTTATCGTAGACCCGTTTTACCTGCCGGTGGCACGACAAATGGGCGCTAAAGACCCGCTTTACCTGCCGCACGCAGCAGATCCGGAGACATACCAGCCCTACGCGCTTTCAGATGCGGAAGAGCGGGAACTGGCCTGCGACGTCATATTCGTTGGAGACTCGCGGCACGTCATGGGGCACCTGCCGGAAAACTGGCATCGCGCCGATACGGTTGAAGCAGTATCCAGCTTGGGTGTTGCGCTGCGCGTCTACGGCAAAGGCTGGGAGTCACTGCCGGACCAATACACGGTCAAGGGTTGCGTTCGGGGTCGCTCCTTGCTCCCGGCCGAGCGGGTGGCGCGAAGCTATCGCGCTGCGCAGGTTGTTCTCAACGTCCACCATCCGCAGTTGCCCCAGGGGTGCAACCAACGTACGTTCGAAGCTCCTGCCTGTGGTGCATTTTCGTTGGTGGACGACCGTTCGGAACTCGGCACACTGTTCACGCCGGGAGAGGATATCGCAGTTTACCACGACGTTGGTGACTTGCAGGCGAAGATTCGCCACTACCTGGCGCACGCTGACGAACGCGCGGCAATTGCGGGACGCGGCCGGGAGCGCGTGCTGGATGAGCACACGTACGCGCATCGGATGAAGTCGTTGCTGCAGCATGGCATTTGACACAACTGAGCAAATGCGCGCATCACGACGTGGACGATCAACAACGGCCGCTTGCTTCACGGCTGTGGATAGAAACTCATGCCAAACATAGACTCAGTTCCCATTGAAGACTCTACGCGGTCTGCACACGTGGATCAGCGGCAGACAGCGCGCCAATGGTTTCGCCTTGTATTGGAGAGTCACTACTATCAGCCCGCCATTGCATTGTGGCGGAGCTTGGAATTGGAGATGTGGCAGGGACGCGAATTGCCACAGCCGGTGTTGGATGTAGGCTGCGGCAATGGCTATGTAGCGTCGTTGGTACTGCCGCCTGACCGGCAGGCCGTGGGACTGGACATGGTGTTCTCTGAGTTGCGGGTGGCGCGCCACTTGGCGACATATCGCGGAGTTGTACAGAGCGAGGGCGGAGCTATGCCTTTTGGTGACGAATGCTTTGGGAGCGTGTTCAGCAACTGCGTCGTGGAACACATCCCGCGTCTGGACCAAGTGCTGCAAGCAGTGAGCAGCAGCCTGCGCCCGGGCGGCATCTTCGCCTTCACAACAGTTAGCCATCGCTTTCTTGAAATGCTGGGCCCCATCGGACGATTCCGCGCTACCGGCCGTCTTGCAGAAGCTGAAGCCTACGCGGAGAAGACTAACGCCCGGCTCGGCCACTACCACTATTACTCCCCGGAGCAGTGGCAGGAGAAGCTGGCTGCCGCGAATTTAGCGGCGCGTGAGGTCCAGTACTTTGCTCCGGCTTCATTCATGGCGGCGTGGGAGCAGTTGGACGTGGCGCTCACGCGCAGAATCTGGCGCGGGCGGCGTCCCATCGATCTTTATCGCCGTCTGGTGGCGCGCCGCTTGGTACCGAGAAGCTTATTCGTTTGGTTTTGGTATCATCGTTACCGTCACTTGCTTGATAGTCCACTGCTGCCCACGGAAGAAGGCGGCGGCCTCTTCATCCTCGCGCAAAAACCCAAGTAGCACCGTACTCACTGCAGCCCGCTCACTCTCGTCAGACGTAGCATGTTTGATACCGCCGGTGTGCGTTCAGGGCGCTTAGCATTGGCTGACGTGCCTATGGGGCCATGATAAGGTAGAGACTATCAGCAGAGAGTTCAGCCAAGGCCGGTAAGACCGCAGGCACCGAGCCCGGCTCTACGGTAATCGAGCAGATTGACTTCCATACTCCCGCGACGTTACTAGACTTTGAGACCAAGCAAAAGGAGACCACACATGAGCGAGCAAGCACCGTCGGATCAGGACGTACGGCAGCATTTCACGGAGCGCGCGGCAAGTTACACAGGCGGGCAGGGCGATACGGTGGAGGCGATGGTAGCCATGGCTGCTCCCGGCCCAAATGCCAAGGCGCTCGACGTCGCAACCGGTACAGGTCTGGTGGCATTTGCACTAGCCGCGGAGATCACGGGAAGCGGCTACGTCATTGGCGTGGATTTCACAGCCGCCATGCTCGCCCGTGCTGTGGAGCAGAGAGAGGCCGACGGTGCGGAGACCAACGGAGGGCAGATCGCTTTGGCTGCCGCTGATGCCTCGCAATTGCCGTTTCCCGACGGAATGTTCAGCATCGTAACCTGCCGGTTTAGCGTCCATCATTTCACGCACGCCATTCCCGCTATGCAAGAAATGGGGCGTGTGCTCGCGCCGGGCGGGCGGCTGATTATCGGCGAGTTCGGGATGCCGGAGGATTCCCGGAAGGCGGCACACTTCAATCGCATGGAGCGATTGCGCGGACACTCGCACGTGCAGGCGTTCAGTGAGAGTCAGTTGCGCCAAATGATGGCGGACATTGGCTGTCCCGTGCATGACGGGCGTCTCTTAAAACGGGAAATGATGGCCAGCGAGTGGCTCGAAACAGCCAATACCTCAGATGAGAACCGCGAGATCGTCAGGAAAATGCTCTGGGAATCGGTTGAGGACGACCGGGCCGGTCTTTCTGCAACGCCAGTGGGCGATGACCTGCACTTAACCCGCCATGAGATTGTGCTCAGCGGTGTAAGAGCCTAGAGGCGCCTCCGACACATGAATGACGCCGTATCCTGGATCGAGATTAGCCGGGGCGCGCTGCAACACAACATCGCCATTCTCAAGGAGCGACTAGCGCCGGGAACTTCCCTGCTGGCGGTCGTCAAGGCAAACGCATACGGCCATGGTCTGCACGTCGTGGCCCGCAGCATCGCCGATCACGTCGATTGGCTCGGCGTCAATACGCTCGATGAGGCGATAGCGCTGCACCACGACGGCATCACGCTGCCAATCCTGATTATGGGCTTCACCCCCCATAGCCGTGCCGATGAGGTGGTGCGGCACGGGTTTCGGCAAGTAGTGTACGATCAGGCGTCCGCCGAGTGCCTGGCAAGGCAAGCGGCGGCGCAAAATGCCACCGCCGCCATACACGTTAAGATCGAAACAGGTACGTATCGGCTTGGGGTAGCATATCGGGCGGCAATGGCATTTCTGCGATACGTAGGGTCGTTGCCGCACCTTAAGGTCGAGGGAATCTACACCCACTTTGCCACGGCGGAGGATACGGCTGATGACTCGTATCTCCAATTGCAACGCAGCCGGTTTGCGGAGGTGCAGGCCGCTCTAGAGCGAGCCGGAATGGACGTGCCGTACCAGCACATGGCGGCAACGGCGGCGGCGATGGTGGCACCCGCCGCTCACGGCAGCTTGGTGCGCTTCGGTATCGGCCTCTACGGGCTGTGGCCTTCACTGGATACGCAAATCGCAATGACTGAACGCGCCGAGCGCCCGCTGACACTCCGACCGGTCATGCAATGGAAGACACGCATCGTGCACGTGCAGCACGTTGTCCGGGGCGAGACAGTGGGGTACGGCCGTACCCATCGCACGCGGCGAGACTCCGTGATAGCAGTGATCCCTATTGGATATTCAGACGGCTATGATCGCAAGCTCTCAAACCAGGGGGAAGTCGTGATTCGCCACAGACATGCTCCCATCGTCGGTCGCGTAATGATGAATATGACAATGATTGACGTGACCGATATCCCTGGAGTCCAGGTGGGAGACGAGGTGACACTGCTTGGGACCGAAATGCCGGCGGAGCACATTGCCACCCACGTCGGCACCATCAACTACGAAATCGTGAGCCGCATCAACCCGGCGTTGCCGCGAATAGCAGTACCCTAGCGGCAGTGTTAAGATAGTCTCACTTTTGCAGATCTCTGAATGACTCCGTCATTCCGGCGAAAGCCGGAATCCAGAGGTGTAAGGGTAATTTCCCTTAGCTCGCCGTCAAGCGTTTTTCACCCTCTTCCCAAACTTCCTTAATCGAGTGTAAGGGAGTCTTGGAAGAACCTCACTAAATGGGGCACCTAGAGGCGTTTTCTGTTAATCGCCGACAGCGAATTGAGGAAGGCTTGCCCTGCTTACGACGCCTCAACCCGGCGTCGAGAAAAGACATCCCAATCGACCAACAGGCTCGAGGCGATGAAGATCGAGGAATAGGTACCGGTAGCCGCGCCGATCAAGAGCGCCAGAACGAAGTCCTTGATGGCCAGGCCGCCAAAGAGATAGAGGGCGAAGAGCGTTATCAGCAACGTAATAGACGTATTGAGGGAGCGGTCGATCGTCTGGTTGACGCTGAAATTCACGACGATGGGAAGAGGCGCGTGGGAGTATTTTGAACGATTCTCACGCACGCGGTCGAAGACCACGATAGTATCGTGAACCGAGTAGCCGATTGCGGTGAGAATCGCCGTTATGAACATGGAATCGATTTCTTTGTCAACCAACACGCCGAGCACGGAAAAGACACCCAGCACGACCAGTACGTCGTGCACAAGCGCGCAAATCGCACAGACGCCGTAACGGAAGGGCTGCGGTACGTGGCGGAACGCCCACGTGATGTATATGAGGATGGCGACGGACGCTACTAACACTGCAAGAATCGCTCTCTGCGTTAGCTCGCGAGCGATCACCGGTCCCACCGCTTCAAAGCGAAGCTCCTCAGCTTGGCCGTGCGCTTCCTCCAGCGCAGTGCGCACCGCTTGCTTGTTCTCTAGCGCAAGCTCTTTCGAGCGGATGATGACCGATCCCTCCCCCGTCGCCTGCACCAGCGGTTCGCCAAAGTCGAGATTCAGGTAGATGAGCTTGATTTCCTCCGCAGGCGGCGGGGCATCGAAGCGCAATTCATAAATCGTACCGCCCGAAAAGTCAATGCCTAGCTGCAACTGGAAGATGAGGAGCGAAAGAATGCTCGGCACCAGTATCACGGCCGAAGCTATATAGGCCCACTTTCTGCGACCAACAATGTTAAACATGGAGTGCGACTACCTCATTTGCATGAACAAAATCGTTGCTAGGTCACGTACAGGCGGGGAAATGACGCCAATCGGAACGGTTGGTCTTCCCGCCTTAACAACCGTAAAGGCGGGCGCAGGGCGGTTACGTCGAAGATGGATTCCCGCTTTCGAGGGAATGACGGATATCCTGCCGCGCTCACTCATAGTAATTACCTACCGAAAACCCCATTGTCCGTCTTGATTTCACACGCTGCTTTTGCGGGAATGACCGATTTTGCTCCGCGCTTGCTATTAGCAACTGCCGACTTGCTTGCGCATTCCCCGCGTAGTTCTTGCACAACGCTTTCGCATTCATAGCTGTTATTCGAAACGATTAGCATACTCATATTCGCATTCCAAGAACCGATGTTACACCTATTCTTCAAGTTTCAGCGTCTTGAGGAGTTGGCGGTAGAGGCTGCATTCTCGCGCAAAAATATAGCGCGGCGCCGTAACAGAGACACTTAGACAGCCTGCCCGGCGGAAGCTCGCCACCGCGGAGAGCAAGTCTTGCGACTTTACCTGTACGGTCACGGCGAAGTACGAGCCTTCCTGCTCATCTCTTGGGAACACACGCGCCACGGTTGGGCCGAGTAAGCCGCCTACTTCCGGATATGCCGCCAGCGTGGTGACGATCTCTTCTGCAGACTCTCCTTGCATGTTTGCGGTTAGCGTGGAATACGGCGCGGCGCGCTGCGACGCCTCGACGAACTCCAGGATTGTCTGCAGTGACCGCCGTTTGTCCCCACTCGCGCGCAGCCGCTCGCGATTGCCGATCAAGCACGCCTGGGTGCGCAGGATGACGCCGTGTTCGATCATCTTGAGCCGGTTGTCCTTTAGAGTCGCGCCGGAGGAGACCAGGTCGACAATAATATCGGCGTAGCCCAGCATGGGCGCTGCCTCCAGACCGCCTTCAGCTTGCACGACTTGGAAGTAAGTGATTCCTTGCTGAAAGAGAAATTGGCGAGTCAGCGCAGGAAACGTGGTAGCAATGCGCAGCACGCGCCCTCTTTCCCGGAATTCTAGCGCCACTTCGGCAAGGTCGGTCAACGTACGGACGTCGATCCACTCCTCAGGCACAGCGATGGCGAGCCGTCCTTGGGAGTAGCCGAGAGCCTCTGCCACGACGACGAGATTGTCACCCTCCTGTCGCATTTCGGACAGAATGTCAAAGCCTGTAATGCCGGCGTCGGCATCGCCGTTGCGTATTTGCTCGACCATTTGCCACGCGCGCTGAAACAGTACGGTGACACTGGGTATGGCCGGGAGGGTGGCCTGGTAAGCGCGTGAATTAGGGCGCGTGACGCGAAGGCCGCACTCGTTAAGGAAATTGAGGGTCTGCTCCCCGATGCGGCCCTTGCTTGGCACGAGGAAACGCAGCGCATCAGCCATTGAGCACCTGCACCACTTCGCTTAGAGACAATGACTCCTCGGTGCCCTCTGCCAGATTGTGGAGGAGCGAATTCTCAGCGCGGTCTTCAACCAGCAAGAGGTAAGGAATCTCTTTCCGGCTTGCGTAGCCGACTCGCGCGCGCGCGGAGCGTTGCCGCAGATCGTATTCCGCTCGGATGCCGTGCTCGCGGAGCTTCTGCGCGGTCCGCATACCGGTGTGTGCGGCATCTGGCGATGCTGCCGCCACGAGCACCTGCGGCTGTGGCGGAGCAGGCAGTGCGGCCCCTTGGTGCTCTAACGCCAAACGAATGCGTTCCAGCCCAATAGCAAAACCCACCGCCGGAACGGAGGTGCGTCCGCCGAGCGACTGCACCAATTCGTTATAGCGGCCGCCGCCGCACAACTGGCTCTGGCCGACTTCATCGTACAGCTCGAAAACCACGTCGGTGTAATAGTGGAGACCGCGTCCGAGGGCGAGCTGTACTTGCACTTGCGATTCTGCGATGCCATAGGCGTCAAGCGCCGCCACCACCTCAGCAAGGCGGCTGAGGGGCTGGTCGCCCAGGCTGTACTCCGCTAGGAACGTGCGCGCGCGTTCCAGCACCTCCAGCGGCGCTCCTGTCAGGCCGTGCAGGCCGTGTATAAACGCGAAGGCTCGTTCCACCCGCTCGTCCTCATCGGAGGCACGCTGTTTCCGAAACATACGGCCTATAATAGCCTCTTCCGTGCGGCTGCCGTGCAACTCGATGCCCATCTCCCGCAATGAAGCCCGCAGCGAAGCGCGTGCTTGCGCCTCGGAGCACGGCAGGTCGTCTATGGGTGGAGTGTCGGTGTGTTGGGTGGGGTGTATTGCTGCCAGCCGTTTGCGCACGTACGATAGACCGCGTCCCGGTCTGCCTACGTCTTCCATGCTGTCGAGCAAGAAGTGCCGCAGGCGCGTTGAGAGTCCCAGGCTGCCGAGTAATTCCAAGAGGATGCCAACGTGCCCAATGACGAGCCGGTAGCGGTCGATTCCCATCCGTTTCAGCGTCCAACATGCCAATGCAATCACTTCAGCGTCTGCGGACGGTCCGTCGCTGCCAAGCAACTCTACGCCGGCCATTGAAAACTGCCGAAAGCGGCCGCGCTGCGGCTTCTCATAGCGGAAGACCGGTCCGGCGTAGGCATAGCGCAGCGGAAACGGCGCATTCTGATCGTTGCTCAGATAGTAGCGGACGATGGAGGCCGTGAACTCCGGGCGCAATGCAAGACGACGCCCGCCGAAGTCCTCAAAGGTATACATCTTCGAGATAATCTCGGCGCCCGATTTGCGCAAGTAGAGGTCGGCCTGCTCGACGAGCGGGACATCAATTGGGATATAGCTTGCAAGCTGAAATGTGTCAAGCAGGGACTGGCATAGCTGAGCCTGCGCGTGGGCTTGCCGGGCGTTGAGGTCCAGCATTCCGCGAACGGAGTCGACAGGACGGGTTACTAACGGCATGTCGAATTCATTACTTATGGTTCCGTTGCTTGCTGCGGCGGCGTTTGGCGAGGCGTAGCGTTTTCTTCCTGTGGTTGCCCTACACCATAGAGCCACTGATGTTCACGTAATTTCGGGAGGCGCACCACAAAGTAGAGGAACGTGCGCGTAACCGTAATCGCCGTGAACATGCTAATGATGACGCCTATTGCAAGTGTTATGGCAAAACCGCGCACAATGCCCGATCCGAAATAGAACAGCACTGCGCAAGTGATCAAGGTGGAAATATTGGAATCGCGAATCGAGGTCCACGCGCGCTCGAAGCCGACGTCCAAGGCGGAACGCAGAGACCGGCCTCTGCGCAATTCTTCCTTTAGGCGTTCGAAAATCAAGATATTCGCATCCACGGCCATGCCCACGGAGAGAATGAAGCCGGCAATGCCCGCCAGTGTAAGCACCACCGGCCACAGCTTGAAGATGCCAAGTACCAGGAGCGCGTAGATTATCAAAGCCACGGTTGCAACCACACCGGGCAGCCGATAGTAGATGAGCATGAAAACGGCAACGAGGGCCAGGCCGATAATACCGGCCCGCAGGCTGCGGTCGACCGAATCTTGACCCAACGTGGGGCCAACGGTGCGATTTAGCGCAATTTCCAACGGCACAGGCAACGCACCATACTTGAGCTTGATGACGATTTCCCGGACCTCTTCCAGCGTAAAACTTCCCGTAATGCGGCCCCGGTTAGAGATCGTGCTCGAAATCGTGGCGGCAGAAATCAAGATATCGTCGAGGGTGATGCCCAGCCAGGTGCACGGCGCGCCGTCAATACGCACACAGATGTTCTGGGACGTAAACTCTTCGAAAATTACCGCGCCTTCGTCCTTGAGTTCGAAAGTGATCTGCGGCAGGCTGCGCTCGTCGAAGCCGACTTCGGCAGACTTCACCATGGCGCCAGTGAAGAGCCTGCGGTACTGTTCGCCTTCCACGAGCCCGCCGACCGGAACCGGCGGCACAGAACTCTTGCCGAGATCAACGAAGGCAAGCTCACCGGTTTCGCGAAAGAGCGCGATGGCTTCATCCGGATTCTCGACTCCGGGAAGCTCCACGATGATACGGTCCGTACCTTCCAGTTGCACGATGGGTTCCGAAACGCCCAGGGCATTCACGCGCTCAGCGATGATGTCGCGTGTGGCTTCCATGTGATCGGAGGTGATCTCTTGGTCTTCCCCGGGGGTGGCGCGCAGCACCACGTGAAGGCCGCCCCGGAGATCCAATCCCAGGTGGTAGCGGAGTTCGCGCTCAAGACGTGCATTACCAATTCCGAGATTTAGCCCGGGATTGTCAGGCCAATTGACATAACCGGAAAATACGACGAAGACAATGATGACTGCCAGTGTGATGAAGTAGCGTCGATTCATGGTTTTCCGGTGTCAGCCCCAGCCATCGCTTCGACTACTTCGCCTGCGGGGGTGGCATCAAGAGTTGCCTGTGCGTGGGTACGCACGGCTAACTCGATTGCCTCAGCGATGTCGGTATTTTCCTTGAGGAACTTGCGGACGTTTTCGCGTCCTAGGCCGAGACGCGTGTCGCCATGGGAGTAGTGCGCGCCGGCCTTGCGCACGATGCCGAATTCCGTGGAGAGGTCGATGAGGTCGCCCAGCTTGGAGATGCCTTCGTCGAAGAGGATGTCGAATTCGCAGGTTTTAAAAGGCGGCGCAACTTTATTTTTGACAACCTTGGCGCGTACGCGAATGCCAACCTGTTCTTGCCCAATTTTCACATAGTCAACCCGACGCACGTCAATGCGCACCGAGCAGTAGAAGCGGAGTGCCCGGCCTCCCGGCGTGGTCTCCGGATTCCCAAACACCACGCCAATCTTCTCGCGCACTTGGTTGATGAAGATGATGACGCAGCGGGAGCGGCTGATGGCGGCCGTGAGCTTGCGCAGCGCTTGGGACATGAGCCGGGCCTGCAATCCCATGTGGGCATCGCCCATCTCGCCTTCGATTTCGGCTTTCGGCACCAAGGCGGCCACGGAATCGATCACGATTACGTCTACGGCATTGCTGCGCACCAGCATTTCGGCGATTTCCAATGCTTGTTCGCCGTTATCCGGCTGCGAAACGAGCAAGTCCTCAATGTTCAAGCCGCACTTGGCGCCATATGTGGGGTCAAACGCGTGCTCGGCATCCACAAAAGCAGCGGTTCCTCCGGCTTTCTGTGCCTCAGCCACTACGTGCTGGGCAAGGGTTGTCTTGCCACTGCCCTCGTTACCGTAGATTTCGACGACGCGACCCCGGGGCAAGCCGCCCACTCCCAATGCTAGGTCTAGCGAGAGCGAACCCGTGGGAACGACGGCGACAGGCACCGCGACTTCTTCGCCCATGCGCATGATTGAGCCCTTGCCATAGCGGCGCTCAATCTGGCCGATGGCGGCCTGCAATGCCTGAGTGCGTCCTTCCACGCTGTTCTCTTCGGATTTCTTTGCTCGCGTAGCCATGGTAGTGTGCCCACTCCTTGGTTTGTGGGGTCCGGTGATTTCTCTCTCGTGTAGTTATAATTCCGTATCCTCCATTATAGGCAAATGCGGTAATGAAGCCTAATTGAAACCTGCAGGGAGAGCGCAGGTACGACTGCCGATTGGCGCGGCCTGAGCGTTTATCTCCGGGCCTCGAGGTCGTTGTTGCGCCTACGTTGGAAAATCAATATCCGGCAGTACTGCGGCCGTGCCGTCCTTGAAGGTGTCGCGACCGCCGCATGCCAAGCCGACGTGCGGATGGACGCGCGTCACCTCGGCGACAATGGCGTCGGAGATGTTGCGAATGTCCCACTGCGCATGACCGTCGCTGCGAATACGTGAAAATTCCACGACTTCGCGCGCATTGAGATCGGCCAGGATACGGAGATTGTGCCCGTTGGCGAGCAGGATTTCGGCGCGGGCATTGCCGCCGAGGGCGTTGTAGGTCTCCTCTAGGAGATCAAGCGTGTGATGATACAGGTCCGAAAATCCGGCATTCCGGACGAGCGGCGGCAGCGTGCGCCCATGCGCGGGGCTGTGGGCCTGTGCGACCTCGGTTTTCATGCGATGGCGTATGAATTGGTGATAGGCGGCTTCTGACATGACCAATTCGAACTGGTAGTGCAGGAGTTCGAACTCGCGCAGCAGGGTGTCGTGAGCGTGCAAGCCACGGTAGGCGGACCGAATTAGCCGGCCTACCTGGTCGGTGTCCAGATGTGCCACGGCTTGTTGCGCAGCGGTAAGCGTCATCTGGGAGCAGTGAAAAAGCAGGGCCGCCGCCAGGTGACGCTCGCCGTCCGGGTCGAAGCGCACCAGCTTCACCGCTTCACTCGCATTCGCACTAGACGATCGGCTGCCGTCTAATGTGTTGCGGACTGTTTGTGCCGAGCCAATTTCAAGCGCAGCGGCTGTAGCATGAACGGCATCCAACCCGCTCTGGGGATACGGTAGCGCGTGGATATACTTCTCCGGAAAGAGCGAGGGCGCGATGGGATGGAGCTGCGCAAAGAGTTTCTCACCGGTTTCTCGAAATTCCGGTAGCGGTGAGGAGAGCAGCCGGGTCATCATAAGGGCGAATTCCCGGGCGTTCGTGGTCACACCCACCTGGGTGGTCTGTGCCAGCGGCAAGACGTAGCGTGCATCCTCGGTGGCGCGGCGTTCGGCAGAAGAAGCGCGCATGCGCGGAAATTTATCGAGAAGATAGGTGGTGCAGCCCGCGTAAATGGTGCGGTACGCATCGTAGCTTTGGCTTACCGCCTCCTCAACCAGGCGTCGGGCCTTGCCCCGGCGATACGCTCTTGGCAAGTAGAACTGGCGCGTCACTTCTTCGAAAGGAATGTATCGCCCGCTGTGCTGGGTATAGGCCGCCAGCCGATGCCGCACGATTTCCAACGAAAGCAGACGAGGAATGTCCCAGATTGCGGCACTGAAGCAGCCATGCTCCGCGACGCTAGTATGGCCGTATTCATAGACAACCCGCTGGTTTCGTTGACGCGCCAGGGCGGTATTGTCGCGTGCCTCCTTGATGAGTTGCGGCACGGGCGTGGGGTCGCGACTGATGCGCGCCATGCCGGCGGTAATGGCTTCGGGATTCCTTGCCGCTCGCCCGACGATCTGTACCCGGGGCGTGTATGACCACTTGACCACGGTGAGGTTGCAGTTCCTTTAGATTTGCAGCGAAGGTCTTCTAGGGAAGCGGTGTCGGCGAGGCGGGGAGCGTATCTTCTGTCGGCGTTGGGGTTGCCGTAGGCTCTGGCGTGGGCCGGGCGCGCACGACCACCTGCAATTGCGGCGGAGAGATGCGCTCCACCTTAACTTGTGGCGGCGTACTAGTATTCGGAGTCAACACGTATGAACCGGCGCCCACGCCGCTTAAGTTCAATGAGACGATCACGCTGCTTGCTTGGAGCGTGCGCAGCACCGGTGCCGGGCCGCTGAGCAAGACAAGAACCGTGGTGGGTTCCACCAAAGCCTCCATCCCCGGTTGCAGGTTGACGTACGTTACAACGACCCGAGGTTCCGCACTAGACTGAATTGGCAGGACTTCCACGGTGACTTCAACCTGATCGGAGCCGGTGATGCCTATGTCCGGCGGTCTTTCCAGCTCTACAGTCGTCGTAAACGTCTGCGTGGCTCCATCTACGGGGACAGTTTCGGTGAATACAAATTCCATCCCTTTGAGTTCCTCGGGCGAGCCGACGAGTGTTGCCGAGGGAGGTGAAGCAAGGTACCGCGCGATCCAATAGCCCGCTGCGGGCTGGCCCTCGATGCTTACGCGAACGGGCACGTCCTTGTAGGAAATCTCTTGTTCTACCGGCACCGTAACCTGAACGACGGCGGGATCGAGCTGAACGCCGCTTACGTCTTGACCCTGGGCGTCGCGGGGGACTGCCCTTTGCGTGAGATTCATGGTACTCCGAGCGTCATCCACTTCCACGTCGATCCAGGCCGCATCGACGAGTTCCACTTTGGAGGCGGGACCTATCACTGTCACGATGTCCGGCAGGAACTTGGGCGGTTGATATTCATAGCCTTGCGGTGGGGACCCTGCCAGGTTTACGCGCACCGGCACCTCCTTTTCCTTTCGTTGTTCCAAGGCTACGGTCACGGTCTCCGGGTCCGTAGAGAGGATGCGAACGCTGGAGTCTGATCTTATGGCATTAATGGGAATTTCATGCAAGCCGACGCCCACCGCAAAGAGGTCCACTACCACGCGAAAGTTGTCGGTGCTAAGTGAGTCCCAAGTATCTCGCGGCGCCGCAATCCGCACGCGCACTGTGCTTGGCGACATGCGGCTAACAACCAGGCCGTCGCCAAGTCGGCTCGTTTCCACCGGGATCTCCGCGCCAAAGAAGCCCTCGCGCACGGGGTTTTCTTCCGCAGTGAATATAACCCACAAGATGACCGATATCGCCAAGGCAAAGAGAAAACGCACACCCAGGGTATGGGTAATAAAGTGACCGAGGAGGGGAATGAACGAGCGAATTCTGTTTATCCGGAAGATCATTTCAAGACTTTGCGCCCACGGCGGCTACGTGAAAGGGTGGGGAACGGTAACCAAGGCAGCATGCTCGATCCACGTTCTTCGCGAAAAAGGCTTTGGAGATACGTGTGCAACTTTCCCTCGTCCAAGTGCCGCAGAAGCGTTCCGCCCCGCGCAACCGAGATGATGCCGCTTTCCTCTGAGACCGCGATGCAGACGGCGTCGGTAACTTCGCTCACGCCCACGGCTGCCGCGTGGCGAGTGCCAAGGCCTTCACCTTGGGGCACGTTTTCAGATAGCGGCAGCATGCAGGAAGCGGCGATGATGCGTCCCCCGCGTATAATTACGGCCTTGTCATGCAGCGGGGAGTTTGGATAGAAGATGGTCAGCAGCAAGTCTTCGCTCACTTGACCGTCGATGCGGTGGCCTGTTTCAACGAAGTCTTCCAAGCCGGTTTCGCGCTCGATCACAATGAGGCCGCCCCAGCGATTCTGCGAGAGACGGCCGGCAGCGTGGGCGACCACTTCGAGGGCGCGTGAGACGCCTTCACTTATGGGTATGTAGCGGGCAAGCGGGTGGGTGCCTTGGCGGCCGACCTGCTCTAGGAAGCGCCGGAGCTCCGGCTGAAAGATGATGGGAATAGCGATTACGAGCGCGGACAAGACGCTTCGCAGCAACCAATCGAAGACGAGGAGCTGCAATGTGTTGCCAATGATGAAGGCGAAGACGAGCAGAACGGCAATCCCGCGTACCAATTGGTCCGCAAGAGTCCCACGCACGATGGTGAAGATGATGTGAATGATGCTGGCGACGAGAAGAATATCGAACGCCGCACTAAAGTCTATCTGGGAAAGGAGCCAACGGAGGTCATTTACCACGTGTCACCTCAAAGACAACGTGTCTATGTGTCGGATCCCTATTCGAGCTTGGCAGAAGGCTGCCTGCAAAGTCTATGGGAGATCGGGGCTAGGTCTTCTTAACTGTTGATGTCATTCCAGGAATAGCGAAGAATTTGAAGCACACGTTGCCCAATGCACCCCGCAGCACCTCTCAAAATGCCAACAATAGGACCAGATCGAAATTCCAAGAGGGTATCGAACCGACCTCCAGCCGGCGTAGATATCGCGTTACGGTACGTCGTGAAGATGGATTCCCGCGTTCGCGGGAATGACGGTGGAATGTTCACACAGCATAGACAATTCAGATGCCCCCACCAACCAGCAGTTCCAGTAACACGGCCTTTTGGGCGTGGAGGCGATTCTCGGCTTGATCGAATACGACCGACTGCGGGCCGTCCATCACCTCGTCGGTGATTTCCATGCCGCGATGCGCAGGAAGGCAGTGCATAACGATTGCGTCGGGTCGCGCATGACGCAAGAGATCTGCATTTATCTGGTACGGTGGGAATACTCGTTCGCGCTCGGCTGCTTCTGCCTCCAAGCCCATGCTAATCCAGGAGTCTGTATAGATAACATCTGCGTCTTGAACGGTAGCTATCGGATCCGTGCAAAGCTCAAGCGTGGCGCCTGATTCTACAGCCAGGATGCGCGCGCGCTCGTTGACATCGTCAGGCGGCAGATACCCTTTCGGAGAGCCTATGGCGAGGTGATAGCCAAGTTTGCCGGCGGCAAAGAGGAGGGAGTTGGCTACATTATAGCCGTCGCCGACGTAGGCGATTTTGCGTGTGGCAAGGTCTCCTTTGTGTTCCTGCATGGTAAGGAGATCGGCCAAGATCTGGCACGGATGGCTGTAATCGGAAAGACCGTTGATTATGGGAATGCTGGCGTGCTCTGCCAGGTTTTCCAGGGTGGAATGCGCGAATACCCGCGCCATGATGACGTCTACCCAGCGTTCCAAATTCCGGGCAACGTCCGGGACCGTTTCACGCACTCCCATCTGCAAGTGCTCCGCCGCCAGGTCGACGACTTGACCGCCCAATTGCTGCATGCCGATGGCAAAAGTGGCACGGGTGCGCAGGGAAGGCTTCTCGAAGATCATGGCGAGTGTATACCCCGCCAACGGACGATAATCTGCCCTGCCGGTAGAATCCGATTGCTTGCTTCCGGCAGACTTCAGAGTCTTTGCGGTATCAAGTATCCGGTGGATTTCAGACGCGGAGAGGTCAGCAAGCGTAAGGAGGTCTCGACCCTTCAAGGCTGGTTGCTTCTTTCAACTGCGGGAAGGATAGCAGGAATAAGGCACTTAATCAAAACTGCGCGGGGAGGAGCATTAGTGGAAACAGTATAGCAGCCTTGTCGTATGCATACAACTCTTCACCCAGTGGCGGTCAAGGCAGGCTTGTCCAACTCTGAACTGATAGTCTCGCGCGACGCGAAGAGAATCAGATTGACCGGCCTGGCCTACTAAATGATGTTGAGAGAGAGTTGCGTCGGTTCGGGCTCGGGTGAGTGTGAGGGCTCTCTATTATCCAAGGCGTACCGCTGCTGCAATATATTTACATAATCATAAATCGGCTCTGCGAATCTTTCCGGCGCATACCGGCCCGGATAGAGCTGGCGATACGTGCCGAGGAGCCAAGGAAACTCGCTCCTGAGATACTCCAAGAAGTGTTCCTTGACGCCGACGCCCAGGTTGAGCATGTTCGCAGCCAGGAAGCAAGCATTGTGTTCTGCGGCGGCGCGCGCGACGTCTTCGAGGTTCTCTTTCGTCGCCGTTAGGCCCGGTATGATAGGGGCAAGCAGCACGCCGGCATGCACACCGGCGGCTGCGAGCCGTTGCATGGCACGAAGCCGCTGCAGAGGCGGGGCCGTGCCGGGTTCAAGCTGCCTCCACAGCGAACGGTCAAGGGTAGTAATGCTGAAATTCACTGTGCACCCAAGGCGCTGCGCTATTTCGGCCAAGAGATCCAGGTCACGGACTACAAGAGATGACTTTGTGATGATGGAGACCGGCGTGCGGAAGGCGAGGAAGGCTTCAAGCGCGGCGCGGGTCAGCCGGTACTTACCTTCAATCGGTTGGTAAGGGTCGGTGGCCGTACCGATCACGACGCGCGGGCGCTGCCATCGTGGCGACGAGAGTTCCATCCGCAGAACATCGGCGATGTTTGTCTTGACAAAGATTATGGAAGAAAACTCTTCGTCCGCGTTCAGATCGTAGTAGAAGTGCGTACTACGGGCGAAACAGTAGTGGCAGCCATGGGTGCAACCCCGATAGGGATTGAGGCTCCAGCCAAACGCCATGCCCTGCACCCGTGTGAGTGCGGTCTTGCAGTGCACTTCTTCATAGAGCGCC
Organism: Chloroflexota bacterium; assembly: GCA_965216245.1. Taxonomy (GTDB): domain Bacteria; phylum Chloroflexota; class UBA11872; order VXOZ01; family VXOZ01; genus VXOZ01. The sequence goes on along the minus strand of OZ244145.1, from coordinate 1,030,929 downwards.
TGTGGCATACTCGTTCCTAAGCGATGCTGCTTGCGACATTCCTCAAGCGCGCTTGAGGAATGGGGGCGGCCCTGCACATCCGGCATGGTTGCGACCGACCCACTTAAAAGAACAATTCATCTCGCACATGCAAACCTAACGTCAATATGGAAAAACAGCGTAGCGAGTATTTCTCGGTTGGGGACGACGGTACGCTGCACGTGGAGACTGATGAGACCGCGCAGCGCATTCAGGTTGCGCTGCTGGGATGGTACCGCGCGCACCGGCGGGCGTTGCCGTGGCGCAAGACGAAGAGTCCCTATCGCATTTTTCTTGCCGAGATGATGCTGCAGCAGACTCAGGTAGAGCGCGTAATTCCGAAGTACCGAGACTTCCTTGCCCGCTTTCCCACAGTTCGGCAACTGGCGGCAGCGCCGTTGGCAGAGGTTATCCGCCTTTGGGCCGGACTTGGCTATAACCGGCGGGCCGTGCATCTCCACCGCGCGGCGCAGGCGGTTGTGCAGGAGCACGGCGGCACGTTTCCCATGACTTTGCAGGCGCTGCTCGGCCTTCCCGGTATCGGGGCCTACACGGCGCGGGCGATTTTAAGCTTTGTCAGCAACGTGCCGGTTGCCGTGGTAGATACCAACGTGCGGCGGGTGCTGGGTCGGGTCTACCAACGCGATCTTGCCGCAGTCTTTGGAATCGAGGGGCCGACGGAACGGCAATTTCAGGGACTGGCCGACAGTCTCGTTCCCAATGAGCAATCCGCGCGTTGGAATCAGGCGTTGATGGACCTGGGGTCTTCGGTCTGCACCTCCCGTCGGCCGGATTGCCCGCATTGTCCGCTTTTCACGTGGTGCCAAGCGGGACGGGCAGGAGTGGTCCAAGACTTGCCCTCGCTGCGTCCAAAGGGCCAGGGGAGATTCAGCGGCTCTCGACGCTACTATCGCGGGCGCATCATCGCTGTGTTGCGGGAGCGGCCGGCCGGCAGCGCGCTGCCATTCGCAGTGTTGGTAAGCCGCGTGCGAGACCGGACTGCCGCAGAGTTACCGGCAGCGCGGGTGTGGGAGCTGGCGCAGGACTTGGAGCGCGACGGCCTCGTAATCATCAAGGGCGATTGGAATGATCGCTCCGGAGCAGTGCTCACATTGCCGGAGTAAGGCAACGCGCATAGTAGTCTGTCAGATACTCTTGGACCCAGGGCCTAATGCGCGCCCAAGCACCGTCCGGATAGGCGGGGTCTTCGGGCGTCCGCGCGCCGACGCGCTCGCCGGTATTCAGATCGCACCACAGTGTTAGCAGCCAGAATCCTGGGACTAGCTGATCGGGGTGGTAGGATTCGGCGATCAAGCCCGGCGTACTTTGCGCGCTCCATGTTTGCAACAGCGTGCCGTTGTTAGCGAGCGCCACACTCTCGCGAAAGAAGGCGCGGCGTTTTTCCTCCCGATAAGGCTGCAGTAGCGCCAGCAGCGCCCGGACGCGCTGCTCGTCGGTGGCATGACTCCCCGCAAAGCGCGCAGTCAGCCGCTCCTCCCAACGGTCGCCTAACGCCGGTATAGAAATTCCGCCGTCTGATGCGATCGCCAAACCGCCAAAGGCCCGCGACCAGGCAATCGCCTTGTTCGCGGCAATCGCTTCCAATGTCGATTCAGTTTCCGGTGGGGCAGACGCTTGGGGCAGATTCGCCTCTGCTGGCGTTACGCGCCGCAGCGGCGTGCCCGCCAGCAGCCAAGCGAGATGCGCGGCCTTGGCCTGGTTAGTAGTGGCAAGCAGGACGTGCTGTTGCTGGGCCCGCTGATAGTCAGTCGGCGTATTGAGGTTCCATACGACACCGGGGTCGTCAACGTCCAGATACCTTGTATCGGCCCGGTGGGCGCGGGTGACGGCCTTCAAGCCCTGGGTCTCCTCGCGTACTTGCAGCAGTTTCCGCCGTAGTCCGCCCGAGAAAAGCGGCGGGTGACCTCGCACCCCCTTATACCGGGGAATGGTAATGAGCTTGTCTCCCGTAGACTGCGCCGCTACGAGTTGGCCGAGCGTGGCAGCGCTGATGGGCTGGTCGACGTTTATTACTGCAAGGGCCGATAGTGTCTCCGGCAGAGCACTCACGCCGTGTACGATTGAAGAAGCTCTGCCTCGCGCGGGATCGGGGTTTTCCACAATGTGTACGCCCGCGAAAGACCTAATGTAGGGCACGAGGCGCTTGGCATGAAACCCGGTGACGACGACAACGTGTGGTACACCTTGTGCTGCACCGAGCGCCGCGATCTGCTCAAGCTGGTATTGGATTAGCGGTAGTCCGAGCCACGGCAGCAGCGCTTTCGGCGTCGCTGTCTGTGACGAATTCGTCTCCGATGCAGCCGGCATCTGCGATGAAGTCGGCGTCTCCAACGCAGCCGCCATGCGCCGCGATTCTCCCGCAGCCAGCAGCACTATGCCGATGCCATCGTGATGGGAAACTGGCATGGACTACGCGGGCCGGGGAGAGGGAGTCGGTGGCGGCAGCGGTGTGGGGCTGGGAGGAACAGTGGGTGTGGGCTTGAAGTCTTGCGTTACCACGATGATGACGGGGATCGACTCCCGCCAGACCTCAGGTCCCTGCTGCACGAATTTCAAGGTGTGCTCACCCAGTCCAAACCCCCACACGTTTTGAGGTATGGCGAGGGGCCGCGGGCCCATTCCGCCGGTCTCGTCGGGCCAAAAGACGCCGATGCGCTCGTCGTCGATGTAAACCTGCACACCGTACTCATCGGGAGGCAAGCGACCGTCTCCCGGACTTTCGTACGGCGCCCAGCCCACACTCCGATTGACCCAGATGATGCCGACACCGGAAGGCGGCACTGTGTTATCCGATAGTGTGACCTCGATAATCTTGGGGTCATTGGGGTTACCGACGACTGGCGTGGGTGTGGGGGTTGGCTTCGTGTTGATAATCACACCTTGCGGCTGCGCGATGCACCCGCTCAAGCAGAGGACGCCGAGGGCTACAATTACAAAGAGTTGCCACGACTGCAGCCAGTAGAGTCTCACGTCCGGTTCTATCACTGTTCACCCCGTTCCCCATATTTCGCACGTAGCATGTTTTTTGTCTTCTTACTGTCTAATGTACCTAGTATCTATGCAATAGAACAAGTGCATAGAGATGCGTTTGGGCCGATACGACACAGAACATCATTCTTCAACAGTTCAAGGTAGATGTCATGCATGCTCACTGTGCTCAATTGCTTTGCTATTGCTCCGCGAGATGCGTCTCAAGTTCTCGTTGCGGCCTGCGATGGATTGACATATCTTAGGAAGGGGAAGTCAATCTCACTTCGAAGGCCTAACAACAACCTTAGGATCTCTCGGACCTAGCAATCGAAACGGTCAGAGTAAAAACATTATGGGAGTGGAATCCTCTGGTGAATGGGACTCCTAGACGCACCCTGAGGGAAAGGGCAATTGACTCAAGCTAAGCAGGGGGTCTTGGCGGCTATAATGGTATTGCGGGATTGAAACCGGGAGAGTCATAGTAGCCACTAAAATGCGTTAGGAGTAATCAATTACTGACATGTCGAAACCAGATGAGGTATTGCTATTGCCGAGTGGCGCCCAGTGGCTTAAGGCTGATCTGCACGTTCACACGCCCGCTTCTTCAGATATGGCGAAGGAGTGGGATAGGGCAACCGCAGTTGATTTAGTGAAGATTGCTCTTGAAAAAGAGCTCGACGTCATTGCCATCACAGATCACAATACCGCCGAATGGTGTGATTGTGTCCGCCGTGCTGCAGAGGGTACTTCTCTTACCGTGTTTCCGGGCGTCGAAATCTCTACACATCAAGGGCACGTCTTAGCCATCTTCGATACAAATGTATGCGCTTCAAGAATCGAAGACCTGCTAGTTCTTGCGGGCATAAATCGGGATGAATTCGGTTCACTTGACGCCGCTACTGAGAAGGGCATTGCAGACGTTTCCACCTGCATAGCCCAAGCTGGAGGTGTTGCAATCGCGGCACATGCCGATGGAAACCGAGGATTTCTAAAGATGATAGATGCCGGTGCTGAGCGCAAGCGCGCATTCTTAGCTCAAGATCTATGGGCATTGGAGCTATTAGATTCTTCATCGAGAGATGGATATCAATCAGGCTCAAGTTATGGCAGGCGCTTGGCGTGCCTGCAATTCTCAGATTGTTATACCAAAGGTGCGGACCACCATCAGCTCGACGCGATGGGTGACCGCTATTCGTTTCTCAAGATGGACGAAAGATCTCTATCAGGGCTAAAGCTTGCCATGATCGATCCAGATATACGAATACGTCTGTCACATGACAAAACACAGGTTCCGGAACAAGTGATTCTGGGAATGTGGGTAACTGGGGGATTCTTGGATGGCCAGGAGATTCGGTTTAACGACAACGTAAGCTGTTTGATCGGTGACACTGGCAGCGGAAAATCTGTTGCTACTGAGCTCATTCGCTTTGGACTTGATCAGCAGACTGGTGTAAAGAAAATCATGGAGGAAGTAGAGAGCTTGCTGAAGCAGCAGCTTGGAGATCTAGGAACGGTCCACATTCTTCTGGCAAAAGGCGGGACAGCCTACCTTGTAGAGCGCAATAGAGGAAAATCTATCGAAAAGCCGCTCGTACAGCGTGTTTCGAAATCTGGGCTAGACGATATTGGCGACGTAGACATGCGCGCATTCTTTCCCATAAAGTGCTTTAGCCAAAGTGAGATCATTGAGTTTTCTCGCCAACCTGAGGTTCGACTCTCTCTGACTGATGACTTAATTGACTGTTCTAAGGAACTTGCATCCATTGAAGGCTTGAAAGCCAATCTAAAGAAAAATGCTGGGGAGATTAGTATCGAACAAGGAAAAGAAAACAACATTCGCGAACGACTTAGAGAGCGATCTGGCCTCATTGAAGCTCTCCAGGGCATTGACAAAATTCTTAATCACAAGCGTATTGCTGAGCAGAGGAAGTGGTATCGCGAAGAAAAGCTAGTCAAGAAGGCCAATGTTCAAATCGAGAAGCTAACAGGTAAGTCAGCAGAGCTATCGGCATCTCTTGCACTGCCTTCTTTGTGGCCCGAGGATTTGAACTCTCTCCCTAACAAAGATCTATTAACCAAAATGCAGGATTCTTGCCAATCATGGGAGGATTGGGTCGCAGGATTGCAGGATGATGCGATTGCCAAATTGCAAAAACTAGAAGAGACTTTTGAAGCGCTGGAAGATCAATGGCAAGCGCGATTCAAGAAGTCGGAGTCCGATTATCGCATGTTACTAGAAAGGCTAGACAAGGATAGTGTCGGTCTAAAGGCATTGTCAGAACGTCGCAAGAGCACACAGGATAGTATCTCTGCTCTAGAGGAGATTATGAATGAACTGAATTGCGAGATTCAACCGCGCATCAAGGAGCTAAATGAGCAACGAGAAGTATTGCTGAACAAACTCCAAGACAATCGAAAAGCTATCACTGAGAAACGTGCAGACAAAGCGCAAGAACTAAGCACTAAGTTAAATAATCAGGTTCGGCTCAAAGTTCATGCTCGTGCCAACATTGCAGGCTATGAGAGGGCCCTTCAGGAATTAGTGCAGGGGTCGTATCTTTCAGGAGCTGAATTGCAGACCTTGGTCACCAAGTGCCACCCAGTTGCTCTCGTGAAAAAGCTCATCGCAGGGGATTTCGATGGTTTAGCTAAAAAGACCTGCCTAAAGACATCCAAATTCGAAAGAATCTGGGACACGATTGTTGAACGGAATCGGATTGCAGGGATATATGATCTGCAGATGACCGATGTTGAAGACGAAATCGAAGTGCTGTTTGATGTTGGACAGGGAAGCTATCGACGTTTGGAAGACCTCTCTCATGGTCAAAAGTGTATGGTTGTTTTGATGGTGGCTCTCGCTGAAGGAGATTTCCCACTGCTAGTTGATCAGCCTGAAGACGCTCTTCATGCCCCGAGTATCGAAGAGGGAATTGTCTCTGCTTTGAGGTCCGGTAGGGGGACCAGACAGTGCATCTTTGCAACTAGGAATGCCAACATATTGGTATCGGCCGATGCTGAGCAGATAATCGCCCTCAAAGCTGATGCCAACAATGGCCACGTGGATGCAACCGGCTCGCTAGATCGCTTTGAACACAGGCAACTCATTATTTACCATGTGGAAGGTGGCGAAGATGCCTTTCAAAGGCGCAAGAACATGTATGCGCTGAAGCCTTCCTAGCATTGCAAGGACAATTCAAGTCTCACGCTACTCTAGACCTCGGGATGCTGGCCTATCTTCGAGTTCCAGTTATGTCTTTTCGAGCGAAACTCTCAATTTAGGCATTCGTAAGTGTGATCTGGCAAGCACACAGAACCAGAGAGCTTGAGCCGTGCATCTCTTCTCTTTCTCTGACGCCGCATACTTGGTACCTGTTCAGGCAAGGGTTTCGCTCTCCGGCAAGTCACGACTTAGGGGTCCAGTTACGCCGGGACTTCTTCAACACTAGCGATTGCTGGTATACACAGTCTGCGTGTCGGGCTGGCTGCCGACTGGCCAGTCTGTAATGCCCACAGTAATGCTCATTCCCAATTGCCATGGAGAGCACACTTGACTTGGTTATTGCTAACTTTCCCAGGGTCTCTCAAAGGACATAGGGTTGGCAAGTGCATAGGCCTTAGTGCGCGAGTCTTTGATCTATCGCAATTACCAGCGAGCGCAAAGACAGAGCAAGACCTTGAGTCTGTGTACGGAGTGCTATAGTGAAATGACGGCAATAATTAGGGTATCCAGGAGACCTAGGTGAAGAATCGCGAGTTTACGCCTGATACCGAACATACGTATGATCGCTCTTCTGTTCTGCGTTGGCTCGTCAGTCATGCGATGCGCTACCCGATTCACGTGGTGGTAGGTACCGTATTTCGCGCGGGAGTCGTGGTGGCCGCAGTGCAGGTGCCGATCTTAATGGGGAATGCCTTCGGTGCCGTCGCGCAGGCAGATGCCCAGGTCAGCGAGCTGCTTGGCTTCGCCCTGGCTATTGTCGGCATCAGTCTGCTCAGAGGCGTAATGCAGCTCTTCGCGAACTACACGGCTGAGATAGTGGCACTGCGTATCGAACGGGACGTACGCGACGAACTCTACGTAAACTTGCTGGGCAAGAGTCAGACCTATCACGGCCGACAGCGTGTTGGCGACATCATGGCGCGTGCTACCAACGACGTGCGGCAACTCAACTATATGGTCAATCCCGGCCTCCTCTTGCTATCGGAGTGGCTCGTCAACATGGTGGCTCCCATTGTTGCTATCGGCCTAATCGTGCATACAGCACTCTTGCCCATTCCGATACTATTCCTCCTTCTCTTTCTCATTGCCTTGCGTGGGTACTTGCGACGGCTCACCCCGGTTGCCGGCGGGCTGCGGGCGCAGTTTGGCGTGATGAACGCTACACTTACAGAGTCGATTGCCGGCATTGAAGTGGTAAAGTCAAACGCCCAGGAACAGCAGGAATACGGCCGTTTTCGTGTCAAGGCGGAAAACTACCGCGATCTCTTCGTCAAACAGGGCAAGATTCAGGCACTCTACCTGCCGCTGCTCATGTTTTCCTTTACGTTGGCGCTCGGCCTCGCGCACTCGCTCTACCTCTATACAAATGACGCTCTGTCAATCGCCCAGGTTATTACATTCATGGGCTTGCTCGGCATGCTGCGATTTCCAACGTTCGTTTCCATTTTTGCATTCTCTCTCGTCAAACTCGGCACGGCAGGATCGGAACGCATCCTTGCCATACTTAACGCAGAGACGGAGATAGACGAAAACCGGGCCGGCATTGAGAGGCCGATTGACGGTGAGGTGGAGTTTGACAACGTCTCATTCTCCTACGACGAATCCAACACACTCAAGGACATTAGTTTTCGCGCTAAGCCGGGTGAAACGATTGCGATTGTGGGACAGACCGGTTCCGGCAAGTCTACGCTAACCCGTCTTATAAACCGCATCTACGAGGTCTCGGGAGGGCGCGTGTTGATCGACGGCGTGGACGTGCGCGTGTGGTCGATGGAATCGCTGCGCTCGCAGATTGCCACCATCGATCAGGATGTTTTCCTCTTTTCACGCACGCTGGCGGAGAACATTGCTTTCGGGGTGCGCCGACCGGTCAGCCGCGAGGAAATTGAAGCGGTAGCGAAGCAGGCCCAAGCCCATGACTTTATCACGAACTTCAAGGATGGGTACGACACGGTGGTGGGTGAACGCGGTGTGACGCTCTCCGGCGGACAACGTCAGCGCATCGCCATCGCGCGCGCGTTCCTGGCTGACCCGCGTATTTTGGTGCTCGATGATTCGACCAGTGCAATCGATAGCGCGACTGAAGACCAGATTCAACGCGCTCTGCGCAACATCCTGCACGGGCGGACGACATTCATAATAACGCACCGCCTATCGCAGATTCGCTGGGCCGACCGCATTCTTGTGCTGCGCGGCGGGGCATTAGAGGATCAAGGTACGCACGAGGAATTGATGGCTCGCAGTCCGGCCTACCGTAATATCTTTGCCCACCGGGACGAACGCTACGCTGCCGCAATGCCTGCGACGGTGGTTGGAGAGTAGTGGACTGTGACCCTTGCAGCATGTAAGACAGGACTCTTGCAATGAAGAGAAGCGGATTAGCAATCCGTCATTCCCGCGAAAGCGGAAATCCATCTTCTATTTGTCATAAGCACGGCAGAAGGAGCGGGGGACAAGCCCCCGCGCTACGCGGGATCTGTGAACGCGGAAACTACCGTTCTGCACCGCAAATGAGGTCCAGCCAATGGGCTTTGTAATGGACGGCCTGGACGCAGACGCGTACGACCGCGAATACAGCGATCGGGCGCTCCTGCATCGTATTGTGAAATACTTCCGTCCGCAATCGCGTCCAATGCTGTTTGTGGCAGGCGCTGTCTTCTTCGGATCGCTGGCCGATACGGCGGTGCCGATCCTCATCTCCCGCGGCATCGACCAGGTCGTCGACAATCCCGTCGTGCAGACGATAGTGCTCCTCGTCATTGCCATTCTGCTCTTGAGCGGCGTCTCATGGGGCCTCAATTTTCTCCGTCAATGGCTCGGCGCCGTTGCGATTGGCAACGTGATTCTGAAGATCCGCGAGGATGCATTCAACGCAACAATGGGGCACGACCTCTCGTTCTTCGACGATCAGCCGACCGGCAAGCTGGTCAGTCGCGTTTCCTCAGACACGGATGGGTTCGCTGAGACGGTCTCTCTTACGATGAATCTCATCAGTCAGTTGATGCTGGTGCTGCTGATGGGGGGCGTGTTGCTCGTGATCAATCTGCAACTGGGGTTGATTACGGTGGCGATGGCGCCGTTTATCGCAGCTATTTCGCTCCTGTTCCGACGCATTGCTCGTGAAACCTCGCTGCATTCGCGGCGCATCATGGCGCAGGTCAACGCCCACATCGAGGAGTCGATTAGCGGTATCGCCGTTGCCAAGGTATTTCGCCAAGAGAAGGCGGTGCATGATGACTTCGTTCGCATCAACCAGCAAGCGTACCGGGTAAACTTCCGGCAAGGGATCGTGCTGAATACCTTCTTCCCGGTGTTCAACGCCACAGCCGGTCTTGGGGCCGCAGTCGTCGTCTATTTCGGCGGTCTGAAAACAGCCTCCGGCGCTATGAGCGTGGGCGATTGGTACCTCTTCATTCAAGCGCTCATGTTCTTCTGGTTTCCGCTCACGCAGATCGCTTCGTTTTGGAGTCAGTTCCAAAACGGGCTCGCCGCCAGTGAGCGGGTGTTTGGGCTGATCGACGCCGAGCCCCGCGTCGTGCAGACTGGTGATGTTCCTGCCGACGACCTGCAAGGAGGGTTCGAGTTTCGGAAGGTGCGTTTCAGCTACCAGCCCAGTGAGATTGTGTTGCCGGACTTTGACCTAGAGATTCAACCGGGTGAATCCATCGCTTTGGTAGGACACACCGGCTCCGGCAAGACGAGCATCGTACGGCTTGTGGCGCGATTCTACGAGTTTCAAGAGGGACAATTGCTCGTTGACGGGCACGATATCCGCACTTTTGAGTTGGCTTCGTACCGCCGTCAGATTGGTATCGTGCCGCAGTCGCCATTTCTCTTTAGCGGCACCGTGGGCGAGAATATCCGGTACGGCAAGCCGGAAGCCACGGAGGCGGACGTACTGCGCGCAGTGGAACACATTGCGGGGGGCAATTGGCTTTCCGACTTGCCCAACGGGCTGGATACCGACGTCGGCGAGCGCGGCGGACGGCTTTCCATGGGTCAGCGTCAACTTGTGGCCCTGGCACGCGTGATGCTGCACGATCCGGCGGTTTTCATTTTGGATGAAGCTACCGCGAGCGTGGATCCCTTTACCGAGGTGCAGATTCAAGACGGTGTTGAAGCCATCATGCGGAACCGCACCTCAATAGTGATCGCGCACCGCCTCTATACCGTGCAGCATGCCGACCGCATTCTGGTGCTGGATAGCGGCCGTATCCTGGAAGAAGGCACCCACCGGTCGCTGCTGGCCGCGGGCGGCCACTACGCAGCACTCTACGATACGTACTTTAGGCACCAGTCCTTGGAGTATGTAGAGAGCGTTGTGCATTAGGGTAGACTGCTTCGATGAACATTCGGAGCTATCCACTCTACGGTGAAAGGGAGGGTGCGCGGTTAGCGAACTTATACACTGGTGTATCTGAAACGTGATCGTGCTAACGGGAGGCTCGACCTGTAATGGAAATCCAGCGACTCGTCTTTCCAAGCAAAGACCGGTGTGAGATTGAGACTCTGACGGTGCCTGACGAGCTCGGGCCCAGCGACGTGCTGGTGCGAAACCGCTTTTCGCTGATAAGCGCGGGGACAGAGCTAGCCATGTTCACGCGGACGCATCGCGGCTTTGATGAACCTGAATTCTCCTATGCCAAGTATCCGTTCTATCCCGGCTACGCGGCGGTTGGCGAGGTGCTGGCGGTTGGCGACGGCGTCACTGACCTAGCGCCCGGTGTTCGCGTTTTCCACCGTGGCCGCCATGCAACGCACGCGCTCCACAGTCGCGATGTCCTGCTGCCGGTGCCGGAGGGTGTGCCCGATTCACACGTGCCATTTATTGCGATGTTGCAAATCGCGTTGTCGGCTATCCGTCAAGCGCCGGTCTACTTTGGCGAGAACGTGCTCGTGATCGGAATGGGTCTGGTGGGGAATCTCTGTGCGCAGCTCTGTGCTTTGGCGGGAGCAGGCCAGGTGGCCGCTGCGGATCTCGCGGCGCCTCGTCTGGCGCAAGCGCAGGCATGCGGCGTGGACTTGGCGTTCAACCTGAGTGAGAAGCCGCTGGCTGAATGGCTGCCGGAACTCGGCCCGCGCGGTGCGAATTTCGTGGTTGAGGCCGTGGGGAGTGGGCCGACGATTGACTTGGCTATCAAAGCGGCAGCGGACCACGGGCGCGTCGTGCTGCTGGGGAGTCCACGGGATAAGTTGGAACTCGATCCCTACTTCGACATTCACCGCACGGGCGTGCACCTCATCGGCGCGCATGCTAGCACGGTGGACGCCGCTACGCGTGAACGTGACATACCGCTCCTGTGGTCGCTGCTGGCGAAGGCCCGCATCAACGTGGAGCCGCTCATCACGCACGTGCTCCCGTATACGGAGGGGCAGGCGGCGTACGAGGGCCTGCGCGACCGCAAGGACGAGTTTCTCGGCGTGCTTCTGGAGTACGCGTAGAACTGGTGGACGATTCCCTCGGCTGCCGCTTGTCAGGCTTCCTCAATCGGACGAGGCCCAATGGGATTTGAGACTAAGGCATGAGTCCGTCATTCCGGCGAAAGCCGGAATCCAGGGGGCGGGGGAGTACGTGGGAGTTTGCGTTAACGGAATTAGTAGACCTGGACTTGATTGCTTCACGTGGTTGCGTTTCTTGTCATTCCGAGCGCAGCGAGGAATCTATAAATTCCCGCACTCTAGATTCTTCGTCGCTGCGCTCCTCAGAATGACAGATTGAGGAACCCCTACGTGCGTGAGTACATGGAATGATTCGCGTATCCGCACGGTGTAAGTCCAATCCTACTAATTCCGTGCGTTAATTCTCTTGCAAGCCTTGTTCCAACCTATCCCAAAGTGAGAAGGCAAAGATGTTCCTATCGGCTTCGGATAGATAAGGACTGGGCTATTTCCCAAGAGAAATCGCGCAACTGAGTCTACGTGAAAGCTTTGTGCTGGTTGGCCGAACAGAGCCTCGCCCTCACCCCGGCCCTCTCCCATCGGGAGAGGGTGTCAATACCCCGGCGCCCCTTGAATCGGGCTCACATGAAGATGGAGGCTTGGGCGACCGCTGCTTCCCTGCAGGAGTAGGCTCGCGCCCTGGCTGCCCAGACCGCTAATTTACGCGCCGGCCTTTGCTATCGAAGACGTGCTGGCAGTGGGCGGGGATCTCCATGAAGATGAGCGAGTCGGGCTCGTGATGCTCGGTCTGCGGGCGCTGGATACGGTACGTGTAGCGCCCAACGCGGACCGTAAGTAGCACCGCGCGGTCGCTCATCAGCGGTTCCACAGTCTCGATCTTGGCGGGAATCGTGTCCTCTTCGTTCTCGGGGCGCAGCACCACGTCCATAGGGCGAATGCCAATAGTTACTCTCTCGGCCTGATGCTGATGCAGCACAATTGGCGGCGGTATCACCTTGCGGTCGTGTGTATCCACGTACTCTCTGTACACGACGCCGGGCAGCAAGTTCATGGACGGCACTGTGATGAAGTCGGCGACGAAGAGGCTGAGCGGACGTTCGATGAGTTGGCTGCGAGTATCTACCTGCAAAATCCGGCCTTTATGCATCACGGCGATGCGGTCGCCCATGGTAAAGGCTTCGGCCTGATCGTGGGTCACATAGACCGAGGTAATGCCGAATCGCTGGATGAGACGCTTGATCTCGACGCGGGTACGCGCGCGTACTGTTGCGTCCAGGTTCGAAAGCGGTTCATCGAAAAGGAATGCACGCGGATCGCGAATGATGGCGCGCGCGATAGCCACACGCTGCTGTTGGCCGCCGGAGAGTTTGGGCGGCTTCTGGCTGAGGAGCGTTTCAAATCCAAGCCCCATGACCCGTGCGGTCAAGCGCACACGCTCGGGAATCTCGTCCTTGCGTTGGTGCGTTTTATAGAAGAATCCTAGGTTATCCTGCGCGGCCCAATGGGGGTATAGGGCGTAGTCCTGGAAAACCATGGCGACGTTGCGGTCTTGCGGGCTCACGGTAGTCATATCTTCCCCATCGAAGAAGACCTTGCCCCCATCCAAGTGTTCCAGACCGGCCAGGATTCGTAGCAGAGCAGTCTTGCCGCAGCCCGACGGTCCCAGCACACTCACCGACTCTCCGTCATCGATTTGGAGATCGAGCCCGTTGAGTGCGTAGATCAGGTCTTCTTCAGTATCAGCAGTGTCAGCAACCGCTACGTCGGACGCTTCTCCACCGCGGATTCGCGAGAATATGTTCCTCCATGATTGAGGTTTTGGCCTCTTGTACGATTTGGTCGCTCCTTCAAGAGTGAGGTTTGCCATCCGTTCCTCCTCAAGAGTCTCTTTGCACTGGATTTGCGCCGCCGCGCTTTTCCTCGTATTGGTCAAGGAGCTCGTTCAGCACCCCCACGTGGGTATGGGCAAAGATAGAGCCGCCCAAAACCGGATACGCAATGGCGAAGAGCGGGACGAAGAAGAAAAGCATCACGAGTTGCACGCCGATAAGGCCGATAGTAACGCCGAGATTGTCGAGCGCCAACAAGACGGCGTTGCGAAACGTCTGCAGCACGGAGGTGTCGAGCCTAATCATTACGGAGAAGAGATACGGTTGAATTGCGACCCAGAACACAATGCCCCAGAAGAAGATTATGCTAAGTGCCCGCATGAGCTGGGGAATGTCTGCCGTCAGATAGAACCAGGTGTTGAGCACGAGCGCAGCGAGGATCAAGAGGTCGACCGCTGCCAATAGGTAACCCTTGAGAAAGTGTGTTTTGAGGCTCTGCCAGTAGACCTGCATACTCACGGCTTCGCCGGCCAGCGACTTGGCGGCGAAATCATACAGGGCGGCGGTTGCCGGGCCGGCGAGCGTGAGGAGCACGAGGGAATAAACCACGAAGCGCACGCCCAAAAATATCGGCGGAAGCTCCTCAGCGGCCTCCACGGTATCCGTGATCAACGGTAAGAGCATATCGGAGCTAAAGTACAAGAATGGCAAACAAAGCACCGCCCAGAGGATATTACCTCTGATCACAGTAAAGAACTCAGAGTAGTGCATGCCCAGCGCTCTGCGCCAGACGTTGAAGACGAGCATCACGGAACTATGCCGTCCTTGTTAAGACATAAGCGCGATGGTTAGGCGAGATTGTTGCCATGCTTCTTGTAGGACCGGACACTGGAAGGATATTGGGAAAATCTTCTCTTTTCTCCAAATGTAGAGCAAACGGAACATGGGCGCAACTGCGGGAGGGGAAGCGGGCCAGGTCGGCGAGGGTTCTTAAGGCAAGATAACGTAGGGAAACAAGGGCTGGGTGGGATGCGCAACACTAAGCGCACCCCACCCAGCCATGTATTGAGCGTTCTTCCCGTCGTCGATTCGCGCGACGCCGCGAGTAGTGTTCTACCCGGCAGCGGCTGCTACACCGACGGTTGCCGAGACTTCCTGCATGCTTGCCTTGATAGCTGCGGCGACGTAGCGCACGTCGTCGTCGCTCATCAACGGATGGAGCGAGGGGCAGAAGAGCCGGCGACCAATATCGGTAGAGACCGGAACGTCCTCTGGCGTATGGCCGAGCTTGTTAAGAATAGAGTCGTAGTCGGGAAGCGCGGCATTCATGACGCCGCCGCCGACGCCGTACTCGGACTGCATGTGTTCTGTAACCCTATCGCGCGGCTCACCGGCCCACTCTGATTCCAGCATGACCGTATAGCCGTACCACACGTGGTCGTAGCCCGCTGGAGTCTGGGGAACAATCACGCCGGGCGCGTCAGCCAAACACGCGGAAAGCAGCAGCGCGCGGTCGCGGCGCAAGTCGTTCATTTCATCGAGCCGTGCAAGCTGGATCCTACCGGCGACGGCCTGCAATTTCGTCAGGCGGTAATTGCTGCCCCAGCCTTTCAGCCCCCAGCCGAAGGAACGGCTGCTGTTGATGTAGGCCGCATAGTCGTCGTCATCCGTTGTTACCATGCCGCCTTCGCCGAGGGTGGTCATGTTCTTGGTGGTCTGGAAGCTGAAGATGTTCATCGCGCCTCTCTTGCCCACGCGCGTGCCCTTGTAACCGCCGCCAGCGGCACGGGCGGCGTCGCCAACTACCGGTGCCGGACCGTGAACTGCGTGCGGATGCCGCTCGGCAATGTCGGCTAGTGCGTCCATGTCGGCAGAGAGGCCGTTATTATGCACGGGCATAATGGCGCGTGTATTCGCCGTCATGCGGCGTTCCACGTCGTTGGGGTCGATGTTGAAGGTATCGGGGTGGCACTCGGCAAGCACGATCTTTGCGCCCACGCCCACGACTGCCTGGGCGGTTGCGATGTATGTAATGGCCGGCAAAATGACCTCGTCTTCAGGACCGAGATTCAGCGCTTGCATCGCCCCATCGAGGCCGGTACCGCAAGAGTTGACCGCGAATGCGTACTTGACGTCGCAATACTCGGCGAATTCCCGCTCGAATTCCGCAATGTCGTTGCCGGTAAAGCCCACCCGCCATTCCATGCTCTCCCGTAGCGCTTGAGTCAGCGCTTCCACTTCTTCCTCGTTGTACCAGCCGCCGAGGGCGGGCAGGAAGGGAAGATTGCGCTTTTCGCCGTTCAACAACGCTTGTTCTTCTGCAGACAATGCCATGCTGTTACTCCCTAAATACGAAGTGCTGTTTGCTCAACTTACTCTATACGATGCCTGAAAGGCAGAGGTTTGACAAGAATCCGCGTGTCGATTGGATGCTCGTGCCTTTGTTCCAATGTGCCGCGTAGGTGGATGTGTGTGCGATAATTTGGCGACAATGCCTCGGAGCTTTCTACAGTCATCGGTCGCGGCGGCAAGAGTCTCCCGGCTCGGATGGCAGCGCGACACACTGAGGCTGGTAGGCTTCGCGTACCCGCTGCCTATTGCATGTTGGTTACGGCATCTTTGATTAGCTGTGCGCCCTTTTGCAGGGCCTCGTCTAGTTTTCCGGGGTCGCGGCCGCCGGCTTGGGCCGTTTCTGGACTCCCGCCGCCGCCGCCGCCTGCCACTTTGCCTACCGCGCGCACGAGATTGCCGGCATGAACGCCGCGCTTTGCCAAGTCCTTGGTCGTCATAATGAGAAACTGCGGGCGGTCGTTGAGGACAGTGCCCAGCAGCAGCGCGCCGGAGTCGCCGAGGCGGTCCTTCACTCTGTCGCCAAGCTCGCGGAACGTTTCAACGTTGGGAATGTTTACACGGCCTACGACGAGTTTCATGCCCGCAATGTCCGTGGCAGCGGCGATGAGTTGCTCAACCTGCTGCCCCGCTTGGCCGCGCTCCAAGCGCGCGATGTGACGCCGTTGTTGAGCGAGTTCCTCACGCAAGGCGGCGGTACGGTCGGCAAGTCCCTGGGGCGGTGTTTCCAAGGTGTTCGCAAGGTCGAGTAAGAGCGCATGCTGTTGTTGGACGTGGCGGATTGCGGCGGGGCCGGTGAGCGCCTCAATGCGCCGCAGACCGGCGCCAATGCTCGACTCGCTCTGAATGACGAAGAGGCCGATAGTGCCGGTGGCCGGCACATGGGTGCCGCCGCAGAGCTCATTGCTCACGTCATCGATGCTGACGACGCGCACGGTTTCGCCGTATTTTTCGCCAAAGAGCGCTTGGGCGCCGGCGGCAACTGCTTCTGAGGTTTCCAAGTGCTGAGTTTTCAGTTGCAAATTCGACCGGACGTGAGCGTTTATGCGGCGTTCGATTTCCTCGATCTCCTGACGCGAGAGGGCCTCGGGATGGGCAAAGTCAAAGCGCAGGTGGTCCGGCGCGACCAGCGAACCTGATTGCCGGACGTGGTCACCGAGCAGGCTCCGGAGGCTGGCATGCAAGAGGTGGGTACTCGTATGGTTGCGGGCAGTATTGGCGCGGCGTTCATCATTTACCGTTGCCGTCACAGGAGAATCGGCAACAATGGCGCCTTCCGTGACGCTGCCTTGGTGGATGATAACTCCGGGTTGCGGGGAGTAGGTGTTATCGACGCAAAATACGCCGTCGGCGCTTGCAATGCGGCCGACATCACCCACTTGGCCGCCGCCTTCCGCATAGAAGGGCGTGCGGTCGAGGACAATGAATCCTTCGTCCCCGGTCTCTAACCTGCCGACGCGCTCATCTCCTTGCTGAATGCCGACGACGATACCGGTATCGTCGGTCGTTTCATAGCCGGTGAACTCTACGCCTTGGAAGTCCGAGGGGAGGTTCTGGACGATCTCGAACTGGGCGCTCTGGCGGCTGCGCTCTTGCTGCTCGCGGAGCGCGGCCTGGTAGGCTTCCTCATCCACCGCGATTCCGCGCGTGGCGGCGACCTCTCTGGTGAGCTCGATGGGGAAACCGTACGAGTCGTGGAGCAGGAACGCGTCCGCACCGGGTAGGGTTCCGCCGCCTACTTGCGCTGACTGCTCCAAAGACGCCACGTTATCGAGCATCGCGTTGAGAGTAGGCAGACCTTGGCTCACGTTGCGCAAGAAGCGCTCTTCTTCCTGCGTAATCGTGCGCAGGATGAAGTCTTTGCGCGCAAGGATGTCGGGATAAGCTGCCCCCATGAGCGCGATGACAGTCTGGCCCAGGCCGGCCAGCATGGGTTCGCGGCGGCCGAGTAGGTAGGCGTGGCGCATGGCACGGCGTATCAAGCGCCGCAGCACATAGCTGCGCCCTACGTTACCTGGCGAGACGCCGTCGCTAATGAGAAAGACAGCGGCGCGGGCGTGCTCGCAGATAATGCGGATACTGACATCCTGATCAGAATCTTCGCCGTACGAGCAGCCCAGCAACTCTGCGGCTTGCTGCACGATGGGCTTGAATAGATCTGTCTCATAGGGGGTGGCAACGCCCTGGAGCACTACTGCCCAGCGTTCCAGACCGGCGCCGGTATCCACGCCAACCTTTTCTAGTGGCGTGAGCGCGCCGGCATGCAGTTGGCTGTTGCCGGTACTCGAGTAGTACTGGTTGAAGACGAGGTTCCAGATTTCGAGAAAGCGGCCGCAGGGGCAGGCCGGGCCGAGACAGTCATGCCCATCGGTATTCGGCGCCAGCTCAAGGTGGATTTCCGAACACGGACCGCAGGGACCGGAATCGCCGGTGGGGCCCCACCAGTTCTCTTTCCAGCCTGAATAGCGCACGATGCGCTCCGGCGGTACGCCCACCGCCAGCCAGGCGCGCTCGGCGTCTTCATCGGGCCCTACATCATCTTCACCGCCGAATACGGTCGCCCAAATCTGGTCCTTCTCAAAGGGGAATCGTTCTGTCACGAGTTCCCAGGCGAAGGCAATGGCCTCTTCTTTGAAGTAGTCGCCAAAGGCGAAGTTCCCCAGCATCTCGAAGAAAGTGAGGTGGGATTGGTCGCCCACTTCGTCAATGTCGTCGGTGCGCAGGCACTTCTGCACGGTGGCGATGCGAGGCCGGGGCGGATCGGCAAGCGCAAGGTAATAGTCCTTGAACTGTTGCATGCCTGCGGAGGTCAGCAACACGCTGGGATCGCCCTGAGGCACAAGCGATGAGCCGGGCATGACAAGATGGCTTTTTTCTTCAAAGAAATCGAGGAATCGCTGGCGTATTTCGTCAGTGCGCATGGTGTAATCTAGCCTCGCAAATAGTCCGGGATTCGCCATATAGCAGCGAGTTTAGGGTAGTAACGTCTATTGTACCGAATGCAGAGGGATTCGGCAGAGCGCAACTTCGCCGGGAGCGGCAAAGCAGAGTGCGTGCACAGTCGTGTAGGAATGAGCGTAGTTGCAGTCGTTCGCCGTTGAATCCAGCAGACTCTTGGTCGTTGCACCCTTGGAAGAGGTATTACTCTTAAGTTAGTATTACTTTAACTATTAGTAAGAATAGTGTAGGAGTATTACGATGCGAATTTACGAAACTCGGGTAACGCAGAAGGGTCAGGTGACCGTTCCGGCTGAGATACGAGAGAAGCTAGGCATCAAGCCGCGAGACTTAGTCAGGTTCGAGTCCACGCCGGATGGCGTTCGCCTGCTGACGGTCCAGTCTAGGGTAGAACGTCATTTTGGCACGGCGGCAAAGTCGCAAGCAGCTCTCTCCCGGCAAGAAGAGCGCGCGGCCTTTGAAGAAGGTGTAGCAAAAGACTCAGAGACTAACAGGCAACGGGCAGACGATGCGCTTTCTTGATACAAATGTCCTGCTACGCTATTTTACGGGCAGCGAATCGGAAATGGCGGAGGCGGCGCGGCGGCTGCTGGCGGCGATAGAGCGAGGCGAGGAGAAAGTTGCCACCTCAGCGCTGGTTGTCTTCGAAACTGTCTTCACCTTACAGCGCAGCTACGGGGTGTCGAGAGAGCAAGTACGTGCGATGGTAGGTGACATAATATCCCTGCCAGGCATCCAGTTCGCTGAGAAACGACTGTGTCTTAAGGCACTTGAGCTGTTTGTCCAGTACCGCGTCTCTTTTGCCGATGCCTATACGGTGGCGCACATGAATGCCCGCGAAATCACTGAGATCTATAGCTGGGATATGGATTTTGACAGGATCGAGGGTCTTACCCGAGTTGCGCCGACATAATAACCCGGTCGCCGATGCAGCCCTCACATTCCGCGGGCTTCGACTGTCTTTTCCTTCATGTCGTTTTAGAGAATGTTTCATCCCAGCGATAGTGCAGGCTTCAAACCCGGGCCTTTTGACTACTCGCTCTGGAATCCTCTCTGGGCCTCTCAGATGCGCACGGTTCTGACGTGGGGATTCATCCAGGCCATGAGTGCAAGGGCAAGGATTAGCGCCCCGCCTGCGGCAAACATGATCCATATCTCAACGAATTCCGCAATCCAACCTCCGGCGAGGGCACTCACGGGGATGAGGACTACGGACGCGCTGCGGAATGTCCCGAAGACTCGGCCGCGATACTCTTCTGGGACGGACGTGATCGTAATTGCACCACCCGCCACCATGCTGGCAGTAAGTGAGGCGGTCTCTACGAATTCCAGGACCAGCGTCACTGGTAGCCAGGTCGAGATGGCTATCCCCAAGGTGCAGACCCCCGCCAAGCTCCAGCCCGATGCCAGAACGCGCCCCGCGCCGAGGCGCCGCTCCAATGGCCCTGCCGCCAGCCCGCCGACCATGCCGCCGGCCGCCGCAGCCGCCAACAGCACGCCGTAAGAACCCGCTCCGCCGCCAAGACGCTCCTGTACAAGGGCCGGCCAGAGCGGGCCCATTAATGAGCTGATATTGATGAGGACGGTGAGCCAGAGCAATGCGCGCACCACTGGCAGCCCGGTGGCCGTCCGCCACCCTTCCCGCAGGTCACGGGCGAGCGACCTCGGCGAGAGCCTTGGGCGTTCATTAGAGGTGTCGGATTGTGCAGCCCTGCCCGGCAGGCGTGCGAGCGCGATACACAGTGCCACACACAGGAAAGACGCAGCGTCAATGACGAGCGCCGACACTGCACTCGCAACCGCGATCAGCAGCCCGGCAGCCGCGCTGCCAACCAAAGATGCTGTCTCTCTGGCGGTGGAGAAGAGGCCCTGGGCAGTGGTCAGCAGGTCGTGCCCCACGACGGAGGGCATGACCGAGGCGCGGGCCGGGTTCATGAACGTGGTCAGGCTGTTTAGCTTGAATATAGCTATGAATGCAATGACTGGAGGCAGGTGACCGATCAGTACTACCAACAGGGCCACAGCTCCCACCACAGCAGCGGCAGCGAGGCTGGTCGTCACCATGATCGCCTTACGGTCCCAGCGGTCGGCGAGGACGCCGGCAAGGGGTGCAAAGATCACGTCAGGGAGGTGCCAGATCGCTTGGATGATGGCGGTCTGCAAGGTCGACTGGGTCTCCGACCAGACCACCCACATCACAGCGAGATTGAAGAAAGCATCGCCAAAGACAGAGACCGTCTGGCCGCTCCAGAGCAGGACGAACGAGGGGTTCCGGAACAGGCGGCGGTGGCCTGCAGTGACATGGAGCAGCTTGTCCTTGAAGCCCATTGCTAAGCCCGCCACGTCCCTATCTTCATTCACTTTTCCCGTGAGACCACCGGTGACGTAACCTGAAAGCGGCATTGAGGCGAACGCCCCTGCCGGGCGGCGGCGCAGGCACAAAGCCCGCGCTTACCTGGACAATCTCCTTCGCAGTTTACCCCCTTGGGATCACAGGCAGAGTGATGTGCGAGGGATGGTCTGCATCGTGGAGCACGGTCTGGCGGGCGCTGACCATGGTAGCGTCCGCGTAGCCATCGCTGCCGGTATTCAGGTTGCGGTCCCAATTGGGAAAATCGCTGCTGGAGATGTCCAGGCGCAGGCGGTGACCGGGTTGAAAGACGTTTGCGATAGGGTTGAGCGAGACGGTTAGTTCGTAGACTTGCCCCGGCGTGAGCAATTGCGGCGCTGTATAGCCGTTGCGGTAGCGGGCGCGCACGATCCCGTAGCAAAGGTTCTGCGCAAATCCGTCTGGGTGGACGTCTACCAACTTGGCCGTGAAGTCGGTGTCAACAGCGCTGGAGGCCGCGTAGAGGCGGAGGGTCGGTTCGCCGGTCACCTCCAGCGGCTCAGTCAAGGGATCAGTCTGGTAGACGAGCACGTCATGGCGCGAATCCAAAACGCGCTGGTCGAATATTCCGTCTTGGTCGTGCATGAGATGACAAGAGGGCACCGGATCGCGGGGATCGTAGACGAATTGATCGGGCGTCCCTTCAGCCGACCGAGCGGGAGAAAGGCTACCGTCACCGTGGGGCGTCTGCGCGTTGCCGTCGCTATGCAGGTGGTAGTCGGTATACTCGGTGCGTGCCAGCGGCCATTCATTCTCATTGCGCCAGGTGTTATCGCCCAGGATATAGAGACTAATCGGCCCCTCGTCCATGATGCCCGTATCGCGGCCCTTGAGCCAGTAGTCGAACCAACGGAGCAGGAGGTCGGCGTGCTCCACGAGACCATCCGGCCCAAAATCCAACTCGCCTTCGTAAGCGTGCAAAGCGCTCGTGTGACCCCACGGCCCGATCATAGCTCTTTGCCCGGCGCGCGCTGCCGGCGTAGCGGCCTTTTGTGCCATTAGCGTATAGCCATCGATTGCGCGCACGAAACGGTCGTACCAGCCGGTGCGGTGGTAAACAGGTACGCGGACGTCCTGGTGGCGTTCTTGCCATTGAAAGGTGTCTACTCCGGCTTCCGTCATCAACGTGCGATAGTAGCGGGCCTGTACAGAGTCGCCATACCGGTCATCGGGAATGTCCTTGCGCGGCAAGAACCAGAGCCACTTGTGGCGTTCGCGCTCCCAGAGCTGATCGGCTACATCCTTGGCGTGCGGTCCGGGTAGGCCCTTCTTAAGGCGAATATCAGGCGCGATGGTGCCCATAGACCAGGCAAAGCGCCGGCCGGGACGGAAAAGGGGTTCAAAGTCGGTGAGCCGCTGAGTCATGCCCTCGGCGAAGACGCAGCGGAGGCTGGGGGCTTGGCTGAATGCGGCGCAGTATGAGGTGAAGCCCCCGTAGGAGTTGCCAAAGATGCCAACGTCGCCGTTCGAATCCGCTAACCGCGCACACCACTCAACCGAATCGTAGCCATCTTCGATGTCCGGATAACCAAAAGCAAAGAGCGGTGTGAACTCACCGCCGGAGGCGTAGCGCCCACGCACGTCCTGTGCCACCACCACGTATCCCGCCGCGGCTAGGGCTTCGTAGGTAGGCGAGGGACCGCCATCCAAAGCGCCCTTGTTGTAGGGCGTGCGGGTGAGAATGACCGGAAGCGGCCCTTCCGCCTGTGGTCGGTACACGTCGGCGCGGAGCGTGACGCCGTCACGCATGGGCACGGCGACATTGCGATCCATCCTTACGGTATACGGCGGCGTGGCCATGGTGTGCTCCTTGGCGCTGAAGAGAGGGTGCGGGTTACGGGCATTGGGCAATTCTTGCTCGCTTGTATCGCGTTTATAGGACCGGCTGTCTCTGGCGAGCGGCGACATGATAGGCATTTACTTGGCTTCAGACCCAATGATATAGTAGGGACGCCTCTAAACCAACCCATTTGAGAATTCGTTGGATTTGCGGTTTCACTCATGACTATTGCCCCTTACTGTGCCTTCTGAACTCTACCGCAAATCTTGATGCAACCGATTTGTCTACCCTTGAGACTGAAGTAGCGGCCACAATGAAGCTCTCCGTTCTGATTCCGGTTTATAACGAGTGCGAAACAGTGCGCGCGGTTCTGGATCGCGTGGCAGCCGTGTCTATGGAAAAAGAGATCGTCGTTGTAGACGACGGTTCATCGGATGGCACGACCGGAGTGCTTGAAGCACTAGACGATGAGCGTTTCCATATCGTCTACCACCCTGAAAACAGAGGAAAAGGCGCTGCTATTCGCACCGCCTTGGCGACCGCAACGGGCGACGTGGTTGTCATACAGGATGCCGACCTGGAATACGACCCGGCAGACTTCGCGGCGCTGCTGGAGCCGATTGCGCGGGGTGAGACCAAGGTCGTCTACGGCGTGCGCTCTCTGGAGCACCAGGAGTTCTTTCGGCGTCTCGGTAACCTTTTTCTTACTCTGGTGACTCGGATTCTGTTTCGGGCGCCTATACATGACATGGAAACCTGCTACAAGATGATGGCCAAGGAGGTCGTCGATCAGATCACGATAGAGTCATCAGGGTTCGAATTGGAGCCTGAGATTACGGCAAAGGTGCTGAGGCTAGGCTACAGCATTGTCGAAGTGCCTATTTCGTATGCGCCGCGCAGTCAGAATCAACGCAAGTTGAACATGTGGACCGATGGTCCGCGCGCGCTCTGGACGCTCGCAAAGTATGCTCTGCGAGGATAGGGCGGAGGAAATCTAGTCAGGCGATTGACACATTTGAAGCGCGGTGCGAATATGTAGCATAAGGACAGTTCTTTGTGGCGGTTGCGAATATGACGCGACGTGACCTGTTACGGGCGGGAAGTGCGGTCGTGGGCGGGGCCCTGTTGCTTGCTTGCGGCAAGCGCGGCGCTTCCGATGTGCCGACTCCGGAACCAAGGGATGTCAACGTAACCGTTGCGGTGCGAGCGGGCGAGCGGGTGAGCGCTGTACTGGAGAAGGTGTTGCCCTTCGTTCGCTATGGGATGGCGCCCGGCGGACGCGGCGGGATGCCCACAATCACGGAAATCCCAATCGTGCCTAAGCCGGAGCGTTCGTTTGTGGCCTTGGTGCGTCAGCGCATTGCGGCGGGCGAGGCGCCGGACATTGTCTGGTACAGTCTGCAGGACGACCTGCCGGAGATATTGCGCGGCGACTTGCTTCGTCCCCTTAATCCCTTCCTCGACAACGATTCCGACAACACGCTCAAAGGCTACCATCCCGAATCTCTGCACGCCCTGCGGTATTGGGGTCAGCAGATGGCGCTCCCCGCCGCATTGGGAGTGCTTTCCGTGCGTTACGATACCGACATGCTCTCTGCGCGCGAGGTGCCGCCGCCGGTTTCAAGTTGGACATGGGATGAATTTGCCGCAAAAGCCGCGGCGCTCACGCACACCGCGAATGGCGCTACTGTGTGGGGGTTCGGCACGAGGACGGTCCCCGCTTGGCTGCTGTTCACTATTGGCGCAGGCGGGCGTGTGGCAGACCTCGGCACCGGTAGCACGACGCTCGATGAGTCTGAGGCGCGGCGCGGGTTTCAGTTTTGGTTGGATTTGGCCCGCCAATACGGGGCGCTTGAGAGTGGGCCGCAAGTGACCGTGGATTCCATCCTGCGGCGGCGCACCGGTACATCGAACGCGCCGCTGCGCTTAGAACTCATCAATTGGCACAATACGGATCCGTCGTCGCTGCCGTACGCCTTCGTTGGAACACCAAGCGGGCCGGCGCAAGCCGTACCCATGTTGGTAACCGATATGGTCGGTGTTTCCGCAAACAGTGCGGATCTTGACGCGGCCTATGCCGCTGCCAAGCCACTGGCCGCGCAGTTGGGCTCTCAATTGCTGGTACCGCCGCGAAACAACGCAATCGAGTTTGTTCGGCGTCCCAATCGGATGCACGCCGATCTCGCCCTGGGGCTGGATCGCGCTGACGTCGTTTTGCGTAGCCTCTCGTATAGTGTCGGTACCACGCTCTCGTTGTATAGTGGATTAGGGATATCTTTAACAGAGCAGATGGCTTTGCCCGCACTCCGCGGCAATCTCGCAGCCGCTGCCGCCCTTGAAAGAGGCGCAGCCGTAGTGCGTGACTGGCTTGGTTCACCGCCAAGCTAGTACTTGAAGAGCGGGCAGGAGGCACTTCGTACAAGAGAATGCCAAATGACTAGACGAGAGTGTATTGGGGGCCTTGCCGCCCTATGCGGTAGTACGGTTGCGCTGGCAGCGTGCGGCGGGGGCCCGGAGCGTGGACGCGCTAGGCCGGAGCTTGAAGGAAAAGCGCCATTTCAGGAAGCCCCACGATCCTCTGGCGGCAGTCAGTCGGCCGAGCAGGTGACTCTGACGTTTGCCTTCATGGGGCGCTTGGCTGGTATATCGAATGAGGCTACGAATGCGATAGCCGCTTGGAATGAAGAGCAGATTCCCGGTCCGAGCCCTCGCTCCCAGCTAGAGGCCGTAGAAATCGCCCGCCAGAATAATAAATCGTGGCGCGACAGCTTCACTGAGTACGTGGTGGCACGTGACGCAAGCGGCGTGCCCCTCGACATAGCTTGGATGCATTCCGCGCTGGACTTCCCGCGCACGTTTACCCACCAAATCGTCTCTCCGTTGGATCGCTATGCCCAGACCGAAGAGAGTGACGTGCTTGAAACCTTTGCCCCGAGCGCAGTGCAACTCATGCGCTATCAGCGCCAACTCATGGGCGTGCCGGTTTCCGTGCTGCCCGCCATGGTGATGTACAACAGCAATAAGTTCAAGGAGTACAAGGTCGCTGCGCCGGCGAAAACGTGGAATCACGAAGACTTCGTCTTCACTGCTAAGTCGCTGACGCGTGACGTTGACGGCGATACTGCGATCGACTTCTGGGGGTACTCCGAATGGAGCATCCCCGGTTGGCTGCCCTTCGTCCTGCAAGAAGGCGGCGACGCCGTTGACCTGGATACCGGGACTATCAAGATTACCGAGCGGCCGGCGTTGCGGGGACTCACCTTCTGGCAAGAGCTTGGCCGCACGCATCAGGCCATGCCCTACGGACCAGACATCGATTCGAATACTTTGCGCGGCACCGTGAACGGCCAGCGCCGGCAGGCGGCGATGGTTTTCAACCCGTTCTTTGGCCGCTTGCGGGCGGACCGCATGCCGGCGGTGATACCGACTGAAGATCGGAGCGGCACACCCCTCGGCTTGCAGGAGGCATTCGTCATGCCCGCGGGCAGCCAGAATGGCGATGTGGGCTACAGTACAATGCTCCACTTAGCACATCATGTCGGTCAGACGCGACTGGTACCGGCTGTTTACGAAGCGCAGGGTTACATTGCTAAGCCGGACGGCAAGCACATGTCGCTGATCCTGGATCCCGTGGCGCGTGACGTGTTGCTCGATCTCCTGCTGCACAGCGTACCATCGCATCTGGCCACGGCTACGCAACTGAGTTGGCAGCTCTTTAGCCGGCTCACGCTGCCTTTGGCACGGGGCCAAGTGTCGGTTGAAGAGGCCGCGCAGAACGCCCAGACGGCCATCGAAGAATACCTCACCCCCAAGCCGCCGCCCACGCCAGTGCCGGAGAGTTAGCCCTCCTCGCCCAGTATCGCCTTCATTACATTCGAGTCGCAGTGAGTACATCTTGCCCAGTAAGTGCTGAGACGGGCGGGCCATGGCTTCTTTCAATCGTTGGGCGAGCGCAGGTCTCTGCAATCCCTGTAGGACATCGCCCAGCCGCCGTCTCAGAGTTTGCGCTTGCGGCGATAATGGCAACTTTTGATGTTAGAACTGGCCGATGATGTCGCCGACGAACTCCAGCAGGGCGTCAACCGGTCCGCCAAGGAGTTCGTAGGCGTAGAGGAACCCTACGACAAGCAAGACGAGCACGAGCGCGTAGAGGGCGAGCCGTAAGGTGGAACGCGTCTCCCGCTGGGGGCGGGGGGTCATTGGTAGCTGTTCCTCCCGGTCAGTCAAAGGATACGAATTCAGGCATGTAGGCGACTTGGCGCATGCCCTGCCAAAGCGGATGAGTTTGGGGCACGCGCGTGGCGCGGCCCTCGCGCGTGGTGAAAGCATGGGATGTTTGACCGCATGCGAGGAGCGCGGGTGAAGCCTCAGGTTCACGCACTTGATAGCCGAACACAATCTTGGCACGTGTCGCCGCCATAATTGCGGTGCGCACCTGCAAGGGAGCATCGTAGCGGGCGGCAGCGAGGTAGCGCGCCCGGCAGTCCACTACCGGCAAGTAGATGCCCGCCGCTTCCAGGTCTCGATACCGCAACCCCAACGCGCGCATAAGTTCTACTCTGGCTACTTCGAACCACGTGAAGTAATGCCCGTGATACGCCACGCCCATGGCGTCGGTCTCGGCATAGCGAACGCGAATTGGGACGTCGAGTGTCATGCGCTGCGTGCTGGACGTGTGCAGATTTGTGCTTGGCTCCCGCTGCTATCAGTATAGCGTATGCGCCACATGCGACCAATGAACGCGGGTCTGTGGCAAAGGAGACTATTGCCTAAGTCGAGCAAGCGAGCGGGGTCGAGGCACAATGACGAGGATTCCTACTCATCCCCGTATCGAGTCCGGGGCAGGCTCTAGCTCTCTCTTTCGATGGGAACTTTGAATTAACCCGTCATTCCGGCGAAAGCCGGAATCCAGAGGTGCGTGGGTAGTTCGCGGTTGTGCGCCGTCAAGCCACTTTCCACCCCCATCTCGGCCTTCCCCATAAAGAGGAAATGGGTTTCACAAAAATCTCGTCAATGGAGGAGGAGAAAACTCTGAACCTCCGGCCCCGGTTTTGCAAGGGTCTCCAAAGGGAGTGGCAAGAGAGGTGTGCTACACTTAATGTGCTATGTTTGCTAACGAACTCCCACGAACGACGAAGCCGCTGCGCATCGTGGTCGCGATGTCCGGCGGGGTTGATTCCTCTGTGGTGGCTGCCATGCTTGCCGACCAGGGACATGAGGTGATCGGCATCACCCTCAATGTCTGGCAGAAAGGCATGGTAGATACCCGCCTTCATGCATGCTGCTCGATGAGCGCGACTCACGACGCCCAGAGGGTAGCGGACCGCATCGGCATTCCCCACTACTCGCTGAACTTTCGCGAGATATTTGCGCGGGAAGTGATGGCGCGATTTGTCGCCTCGTACGCCGCAGGTCGCACACCGAACCCGTGCGTCGATTGCAACCAATTCGTGAAGTTCGCGGCCTTTCTCAAGCGGGCGCAGGAGCTTGACGCCGACTACCTCGCTACCGGCCACTACGCGCGCATCCAGCAGGATGCGGAATCGGGGAGCTATCGCCTGTTTCGCGCGCTCGATCCCCAGAAAGACCAGTCCTACGTGCTCTATATGCTGGGTCAGCACCAACTGGCGCAGACTATGTTTCCAATGGGGGGCCAATCGAAGTCTGAGACACGCGATTTGGCAAGGCGATACGGCCTCCATGTTGCGGATAAGCCGGATAGTTTCGAGATTTGCTTTGTGACCAGTGACAATTATCGCGAGTTCTTGGAGTCTTGGCAGCCCGGCATCGCGCGCTCAGGCCCCATTTGCTACAAGGACGGACAGGTGCTGGGCGAACATGGCGGCATCGTAAACTACACGGTTGGGCAGCGCCGAGGTTTGGGATTGACGTGGCCGCGTCCACTTTACGTAATTGCGTTGGACCCTGAAGCAAATACTGTATTCGTCGGTGAAGAGGCAGACCTCTATGCGCGAGCCTTGCATGCTATTGACGTGCACTGGGTGGCGGATACTCCTCCGCGAGGTCCCATGCGCGTGAGCGTGCGCACCCGCTACCGCATGGCGGAAGTGGAGGCAACCGTGGAGCCGACTGAGAACGGGGAAGCGAAGGTTGCGTTCGCGCAGCCAATACGCGCGGTTGCGCCCGGTCAAGCCGCAGTGTTCTATCAGGACGACGAGGTGATTGGCGGCGGGCGCATCGAACATGCCCTCAGCCCGGTGCAGGAAGCTCTTGCAACTGCGGTGTGACATCCTCTCCGGAACGAAGGTCTTCTTCGTGACGGGCGCCCGGCAGAGCTTAGGGATGAATGTTTGCTCCGGTCTCTCCTTGCGATCTTCTGTCAATCCCTCCACGCAAGCGCTTCGTGCAGTCGCGGAAATTCGTTGTCGAAAGGGTGATGCAAGCGGTGCGCTGCCATGACTGGCCCCCGGTGTGAGTCTCTTATTACAAACCTCGCTATAATAAGCGCAAATTGTAGAGTCATGCAGGAGTCTAGCCAAGCAATATGAAGATTCTCGTTACCGGCGGGGCCGGTTTCATTGGCTCGCATCTCGTGGAACGGCTCTTGCATGAAGATCACGATGTTTCCGTGGTGGACAACTTCGATTCGTTCTATGATCCTCGGCGCAAGCGTCGGAATCTTGCCGCAGTCAACAACCACCCTCGATTTCACCTGTTTGATGCGGATATTTTAGATAGCTGCGGACTGCACCACGTCTTCGAGGAAGCAAGACCTGAGCGCGTAGTCCATCTTGCGGCGCGCGCCAACGCGCGCCTGGCGCTTAAGGAACCGGCAGCATATGCTCGGGTGCTTGGCGAGGGTACGATCAATGTGCTGGAGCAAGCGCGGGAATTCAGCGTGGAGCAGTTCATTCTGGGATCGTCGTCATCGGTGTACGGTCTCAACGCCAAGGTGCCGTTCTCCGAAGACGATCCCATCAGTACCACCATCTCGCCGTATGCAGCTGGCAAGCGCGCCGCGGAGCTTTACTGCTACGCCTACGCACATAACTATGACCTGCCAATGACGTGCCTGCGGTTCTTCAACGTGCACGGGCCGCGACAGCGCCCCGATTTGGCTATCTACACCTTTGTCCGTCTGTTGTTGCAGAATGAGCCAATCCCATTCTATGGCGACGGTTCCAGCGGGCGTGACTATACGTACGTTGACGACATTATCGATGGCGTCGTGGCGGCGCTGCACAACGTATTCCCTTACACGGTGATCAATCTAGGGGGCAATCATCCGGTGCTCTTACGGGACATGATCGCTACAGTTGAGCAGGTGCTGGGTGTGACGGCGGAGCGAGTCATGCTCCCGCCGCAGCCGGGCGACGTGCCACGGACGTATGCCGACATTCGCCGGGCAGAGCAGTTGCTTGGGTTCGCTCCTAAGATCACGTTTAGTGAGGGCGTCGAGCGCTTCGTGGAATGGTACAAACGTGAGATGCGTGCGGACGTATCGAGTTGACGCCTTCAGGCTCCCGGCCGGAGTAGTGCCGGCGTTGATCAGCAGGCGCCCATAGGCACGCGAGCAATCGGCCGCCTCGTGGTTCAATGCCGCGTGCCGTTGCCTCGCGTGAGCACGGGCATTCAGATGCAGATTACCCAAAAATGAAGCGATTCTACTTTCTTATTGGCTACCTCATCGTGCTTGCCGGGGCGACGCTTGCATTAGTGGGATACCGCTTTTGGTTTGAAACCGGTGTTGCCTATGGGCGCGAATCGATCTACCCGATCCAGAACGCCGCCGTATACCGCTACGGCATCAACACGCGCTTCGACCAGGACCCGGATTGGGAACGTGTCGAACGCGGTATGGCGCTGCTGGAAGAGGCGGGTTTCCGCTATATTCGGCAGGTCTTTCCCTGGGAAGACATAGAGCGCCCGCTGAAGGGTAGGTACTGGAACGACCTTCTGCAGGAAAGCAGTTGGAAGAAGTACGACCGGCTGGTAGCACTGGCCAAGCAACACAACCTAACCATCATCGCCCGCCTCGAACGGCCGCCTTACTGGGCGTATCCCAATCGCCAACCGCCGGATGATGCGCGTAACCAAGGGCCGCCGGAGCGACTCGAGGACTTTGGCGACTTTGCGTATGCGTTCGCGCAGCGGTATCGCGGGGACGTGCAGATCTTTCAGGTCTGGAACGAGCCCAATCTCTATGGAGAATGGTGGCCGCACAACCCGGATCCGGCGGCATACGTTGAGATGCTGAAAGTTGCTTCGCAGCGGATTCGGGAGGCGAATCCGGAGGCGATCATCGTCGCCGCCGTACTTGCGCCTACGACTGAGACCGGCCCCAAAAATCTCAGCGAGTTGATCTTCCTCGAGGGCATGTACGAGCACGGCGGTGGGCCCTATTTCGACATCGCGAGCAGCGCATCCTATGGGCTGTGGCATGCACCGGACGACCGTTACGTCGCACCGCACCGCACGAATCTCTCGCGGGCGGTACTATTTCGTGAAGTTATGGTGAGAAATGGCGACGCGGCAAAACCCGTTTGGGCCGGTGAGTACGGGTGGGTTGCGCTGCCGCCGGACTGGCGGGGCAAGCCTTCGCCGTGGGGCAATGTGTCGGAGGAGACACAGGCGCGCTATACCGTAGAGGGGATGCAGCGCGCACAGGCTGAGTGGCCGTGGATGCCGATGATTAACCTTTGGCACTTCTACTGGCCCCAAACCGACCCTGACGACCCCACTCAGTACTTCGGCATTGTGGATGCGAACTTTGCGCCGCGGCCGGTGCTTGCGGCAATGCAGGAGTTGATGCGCGCGCCACCCGTTCTGGGTCCCGGGTACCATCAAGAAACGCATCCGGCGCTCACTTGGGAGAGCGAGTGGCTCGATATTGGAAATGAACGCTACTCGTTGGGCCAGGCGCGGGGCAGCCCGCTGGCGGGCGCCCGCCTGCGATTTCGTTTCCAAGGCACCGCGGTTTCGCTGGTGGTGAACAAAGGGCCGGATAAAGGCATCGCGCTTGTTCGCATCAACGGTTCACAGTCGCTGGCCCATCGCTTGGACAAAGACGCGGGTGGACAGGCCATTCTCGATCTCTACGCTCCCGAGGACCGATGGCAGGAAGAGGTGTTGCTGGCAGATCGACTCCCGGACCGCGTGCACGACGTCGAAGTTGTGGTCAAAGGCGAGCACAGCCCACAGTCTAGCGCCTCTGGCATAGACATCGATGCGGTGGTAGTGGTTCGCGAACGACCGCTATGGCCCTATGTCACTCTGGGCGGACTCTACGTGGGTTTCTTTGCTGCGTTGGGCTGGGTCCTAACCGGATGGTTGCGGCAGCGGCGCTGGGCGCACCGGATTCTCCAGAGGGCCGTGGGATGGGCCGCGAGCGGCGTATGGCGGTTTGAACGGGCTCGGTTTGCGTTGCTCCTCGCGCTGTCTGTGGTGCTCTGGATGGCGCCGGGAACGGGGCCACAGATTCTGCTTGTAGCACTTCTCGCCCTCGGTGCGCTCGTCTGGCCTCGTGCACTGCTGTTTGTGCTAGCGCTAACACTGCCCTTTACCGTGCTGATACCCGCCGCCGGCCTTCTGACACTGCCGATAAGCGAGACTTTGGCGGTGCTGCTCACGGGATCGCTCATCGCGCACGCGTACATTCAACAGCGCTTACCGTTCCCGCGGCGAGAGTTCTCTTGGTGGGCAATCGGTCTGATCGGGATCGGGGCGGTCTCGCTTCTGTTTTCGCATTACGCGGTCTTTAGCCTGCGTGAGCTACGGCAGACCATCATCGTGCCGGTTCTCTTGTTTCTGGTGGCGAGCTGGCTCTTGGAAAATCGCCAACAGGCTTGGTGGTTGATACAGGCATTTGTGGCGGGGGCGGTCATTGCGGCCGTCGCAGCGCTCGCAGAGCCGATCCTAGCTCCCAGCTCCGTGGTAAGGGCGGAAGGCGTGATGCGGCTTACGGGCTTCTATCCCTCGCCAAATCATCTGGCAATGATAGTGGAGCGCGCACTGCCCTTTGTGGTTGCTGCCGGTATATTCAAGCTGTGGCCCTCCCGGGTGGCGTGGCCGCTGGCAGGTATCCTGGCGCTCACGCTGCTGGGCAGCTTTTCGCGCGCAGGCTGGATAGCCGGATTCGTATTGCTGCTATTCATCATTTGGGTGCTCGTTCCGGCTGGCAGACAACGGGTTCGTATCCTGGGGGGCGTTGTGCTGGTGACAGTGCTGCTCGTAGCCGGTGGCGTCTCGTTCGGCCCGGAGCGCGTGCGCTCGCTGCTGAGTCTGGAGCCGGGCACGACCACGCATACGCGGCTAATTCAAGGGCAGTCTTCACTCCGATTGATCGCAGATTACCCAATTACGGGCGTCGGACTGGACAACTTCCTTTATGTCCATGCGCAGTACTTGAACCCGGCAGCCTGGCGTGAACCAAACCTCTCGCACCCCCATAACCTCTTCCTCGACTTTTGGCTACGCCTTGGAATAGTGGGTCTTGTTTTTGTGGTCGGTTATCTCGTGCGATTTTTCCTGTTCACACACCGCATTGTCTATAGCAGTGACGAAGGAGCGGCTCGCGCCTTGGGCTTTGGTCTCGCTGGGAGCCAACTCGCCGCAGTGAGCCATGGGCTGTTGGATAACTACTATTTCCTGCCGGACTTGGCAAGTTGGTTCTGGTTGTCTGCAGCGGTGTGCGCTCTCATTTATGCGACTAGCCGAACGCAGTCGAGAACTGTAGGAATAAGTGACGCGGGGAGGTAGGCATGACCCAGTCTTGTCTCTGCAATTGCCTTGCATAACAGCGGTGCCGCGTCACCTGTAGTGCCCATCGTGGCAGTAGTCCGTGTGACAGGACTGAGATTCTGGGATGGTAAGGTCGGCCGACTGTGACCGGACTGCTTTGTCGCGAAGGACGTCTCGTGCTACGGAGCGCATCGATCGCTTTAGAAGTGGCTTTCGAAGCTCTTCTTGTTGTCCCTCCTGGATGTACCGGCAGGAGTGAAGGCGTGTGCAAAAGCCCGCGAAAACTCTTGCATGTCAGCACAGACTGCGCCCGATACTACGTTGGTCGAAGAGAGTGTACGGGACCAATTGACGGCTTTGGCACGGGAGAAGATGTTCTCCATGTGATTTCCTCCGTGATTGGTCGACCATTTGGAGAAAAGAGACTGAGTCCGCGCAACTTAGCAAGCTGAGAGAAATCTTACCTTGCGTTTTTGTTTGGGTGTGGAAGCGTGTGGTATTGTGAGATTAGAGCTATGAAGACGATTACTCTTGCATCCACACAATCAACAGAACTCCTTGACATAACCAGCGATCTTCACGACGCCGTAGGGGAATCCGGCATACATGAAGGTGTATGCAGTGTCTTCTGTTTGCATACTACCTCTTGCTTAATTGTCAACGAGAACGAGCATGGCCTAAAGCAGGACTTCGAAGCCGTTGTGGGCGCACTGTTACCGCAAGCGCATTATCGGCATGACTGTGTGGACAACAATGCGCGATCACACCTTACTGCAGGGATTGTAGGGTGCAATCTTATGATCCCGGTCCATGAAGGCCGTTTGGTTCTGGGGACCTGGCAAAGCGTCTTCTTCGTGGAGCTTGACGGGCCGCGCCCGCGGCGCACAGTGGCAGTGCAAGTCATACCGTGCAACGTGTAGGTCTCGCTCTTGTCTCTTGAGTTCCTCCACCCCTGCGGACTGTCTCTCGCCCCGTCTCATTGAGTGCTAGCTGCACTTCATTCAGGCTTCAATTCCTATCTGAGGCGTGTCTGCGACGGGCGATTCTCACCAAACCGTACCTGCATTGCCCCATAGTCGAATGCCGTCGCTGCTGCGTGATTGAATAGGCAGTGTGGCCGCTACTAAGCCCACCTCTTCAAGTGACTCCAGCACGGGCCACCCAGAGCCCGTTACAGCGCATGCTGTAGCTACTGCAGGATATGAGCCATGTCGAAGAGAATGAAAAACGCCGCCAAGCCGGCGATTCCACCCCAATAAAGACGCAGGGGCAATTCAAATTTTCGGCACAGCCAGGACCAGCAATAGAGGATTGCGAATTCTGTGACCAATATAAAGATCAGCACGATCGCCAGAAAAAACGTGTGATTGGTATACTCCCGCCACAGGATCATAGACCAAAAGTCAAGGCCCAGGAGGTATTCTGGATTCTGCGGCCATATGGCAACGCCGAGAATAGTCCAGGGCGGGTGACCGAGTATACCGAGGAGGAGTTCAGGTCGTGTCGGCAAGAAGAGTCTTGCGAAGTCTGCTGCCAGCATCCAGATATGGGCGAAGATGGGTGAAAACGGAGCCGCGAATAGATATAGGACATTCTCTTGATCCCAAGGGTTGTTCGTAGGGTGGGCAAAATAGGCTTGACCCACTCGACCGGCGAGAAAAGCACCGCTTTCCGGTACTTGCGGGAGGATCTGGGAGCGCAACAGGCCGAAGTACCAGTCGAAGTGATTGGCAATTGCAAGAATCTGGATGCCGATTCCGGTAGCACCTAGCACTAGAGTTGCCCGAAGCTCCCTGATGCCATTGTCGAAGATGGCTTTCTCG
This sequence comes from Chloroflexota bacterium, assembly GCA_965216245.1. GTDB lineage: Bacteria > Chloroflexota > UBA11872 > VXOZ01 > VXOZ01 > VXOZ01. The sequence continues at coordinate 995,471 of OZ244145.1, read as the reverse complement.
ATTATAGGAGAGGCCATGACTAGGAAGAGGGGTACCGCCGGAACCAGATAGCGCGGCCCCCAGCTACTGCCTCCATACCAGACACCCTTGGCGCTATAAACCAGCAGATAAAGCAGCGGTATACCGATGAAGGGCAGCGCCCACCACTTGTGCCGGGAAATAAATGGCAGGCTGCCAAAGAGGGCCAGGATCAGGGGCGGCGCATAGAGGAAGACGCTCTTTCCCGGACTCAGCAGGTTGCCGTAGAGGCCGATCCAGATTGGGAGGTCAAGCCAGGCAGCAAACCTGTCAGCAAAATTCGTCAGCACAGGAGGCCGAATGTTAAGAACGAATACGAGTACGGCAAGTGCTGCCGAACCGAGTATGCCTGCTGGGGCCAAAAACACGATGGTGCGTGCGAGGGCCCGTGCAAGGGTCCGCAGAGACCGGTTGGCGCTCTGCAAAGTGACAAGTGCCGGGATAGCTGCCAGTACAGCAAGATTCATGGCCGTTACATATTTTATGGCGATGCCGCCTAGTATTGTGAATCCACCAACAAGCAGCCAGCCTAACTGCTGGTCTTGGAGACCGCGCAGCAGGAAGTAGACTGTGCCAAGAAGCGCTAGCGTAACGCCTGGTTCAGCGAAGTCGTATTTTGCGTACGGCCACGCAAGCGTTGCTAAACCAAATAGGAATGTCAAGACAAGTGCAACGTGGCCGTGATACCCAAGTCGGCGCGCAATTAAGAATAACAGTACGGCGTTCAGAGCCGTTACCCAAGCATTAGTGAAGAGAGCAAGTAAGCGCGTGAAGAAGCCACTATTCTCCCGCTCGGACCAGACCCTACCGCGCGCGCCGATCATTATCGGCTGATCAGTTTCGGAATCGATGAGGTTGAGGGATGAAATGTGCAGGTTGGCATCTTGCGCAAGGTATTGAATCGTAACGCTCTTCACGGTCACGCTCTGCGGAAAGAGCATTTGGGAAACGTAGATGCTGGAACTCGGGATCCCAATTCGGCTCGCCGCAGCACTTGCCTTGCCGTGAGCCACCTTACCGCGCACGTCCGGGCGGTCGTACGCCCACTCCGCCGTGTCTCGCCCGGCTATCATCTCTCCAAAGAATCTGCCCGTCGGTACGGTGTCTAAGGTGATTGTGGCGACTCGTGTACCTTCACTGATCTCTAAGGACGACGCCAAGTAGGAAAAAATAACAAGACCTCTGGCGCGCACGTCCTTAATTGGAATGTAAAGCGTTTCCACCCTATTGGGAGTGCTTCTCGATGCGAGTACAGGATAGTCTCCGAGCACATAGGTGCGCCCCTCGTGCTCAAAAGTGTCCTTCTGGGGCATCAAGGGATCAATGATGCTACCGAGTATCAAGGTAGGTTGGAAGAGCAACGGCAACCCAATTCCCCACCACGCAAGGCCGCGATATTCTTGCCTTAAGTAGGTGTGGTCGGGGTCCAAAATGAGACTTTGCCCAATGTTATGCGCAAAGCGTCCGTCGGGGCTATACTCATGACCGCCCGCAGTCAAGACGTACACCAAGAAAAAGAAGAGGAAGATTACGCCAAGCAGCCGCGGTGTGTGCTTCGGTGCGTCTTCCAGGGAGGGATGGAAGCCTGCGAGCGGTGTCGCATGAGTAGAGTGAAAGCGCCTCATACAAGCGATAGTAGCAGGCAATCGCGCACCGTAGCAAACGAGCTAAGAAGAGAGTACGCAGCCTAGGAAGGCGAGCCTGTGGGGGCCTTTTGGCCGGGGTCTTGGTCTGCAGACACCTGCATCTGTGCCAAGAATTCGCCTCGAGAACCTCGCGGACTATCGAATGGCGTGGCAAGTATGGCCGCACCTCTTAGAGAGCCCCGATGTCTCTTGGCGTGCGGACATAGACTCAGTGCAGGCTTGCTGCACCGACATATAGGAGCGAATCAAATGAAATTGGTGTGATACCGGGAACAGGATGTAGGCTCAATGAGAGAGCAATGGCTTCTCAGGAGCGCGCGCCTAGGGCGTATCTCGCTCTTCCCGCGCCACATATTCCCGCCGCACCTGTCGAAATTGAAACCAAAATCGAAAGTCGTCCAGCAGCGTCTGGATGATATGACGCGGGCGGAAGAACTGGGACCGACCGTACTGACGGGGGTAGTGGTGCACACCGACCTCAGCAAAGCGTGCTCCGTTTGCAGTTAGCTGTGCAACAAGCTCTAAGCAGATCGCCCCACTATCCATCGTGAGTTGAATCGGCTCCAATGCCCGACGTCGGATAAGCCGGAAGTCGCAATCGATATCCCGAATAGGAGTCTTGAATAGCATGCGTACGGCGCTGCGATATAGCTTGCCCACAACATCTCGGATCCAGACATCGCTGCGCGAAACCTTGTAGCCGTTCACAACGTCAACGTCATCCGCCAGTTGCTCCAAGAGCAAGGGTAGCTCTTCCACGTCATACTGGGCGTCGCCGTCAGTGTAGAAGACCAAGTCTTTACAGGCTGCGCTGAAACCGCTACGGAGCGCCCCACCATAGCCGCGATTTTTTGGATGCGTAATCACGCGCAATTGCGGTAGTTCGCTTTCCAACCGCGCCAGCACTGCCGCTGTGCCGTCTTCGCTGCCGTCATTGATGGCGATGACCTCATAGTCAGTGAATCCCAGCCGTTCAATCACGGAAATGGACTGCTCTACGAGGGTACCAATCGTATGCTCATCGTTGTAGGCGGGAAAAAAGACAGAGATGCTCTCTTGCCTGGGCATGCGTGTTTCTCGAATATAGTTGCTTGCTACCTAACGGGATAACCTCACTCTACGCTAGGCAGAGCGCCTCTGCAACAACGCGATCACGACCGGTCTCAATGGAATTTTGCCGCAGCCCTGTGCGAGATGAGTTCTTCCCCTTCACCGCGCGGCACTAGTGCCCTTCAAGCCGTGAGCTTTACAGCCAACGCCCTTTCGGCTGCGGATTAAGGTACCCCTCCTGGACTGAGCGGCAGCATATTGAGCGAGAAGCAAGTGGGAGGACTTCAGCCAAAGGCGCATGGTTCCACAGTAGTGGCACATCCCTCCGAAAGACCGGACAGACCCAAGCCGGTTGCAGGCGCAATGGCGGTATTACACGCTAGGCTGGCGCGCCGGTGGGGATGTTGCCGCTTCCAAACGGTCAAAGAAATCGGGGAATGTCTTGGCTACGCAAGCGGGATTGCTAATTACAACACCAGGCTGCCGCAGACCCACCAGCGCAAAACTCATAGCAATGCGGTGGTCGTTGTGGGGATCGATGGTAGCCTCGTGCATGGGGCCGGGCTTGATGTGTAGTCCGTCTTCGAATTCTTCAACTGCAATCCCGAGCTTCTGCAACTCTTGGGCGGTGGCGTGGACACGGTCGGTTTCTTGCAGCCGAGTGTGCGCTATGCCGCGGATGACGGTCGGGCCGTCCGCAAACGGCGCAAGGGCGGCAAGGGTCATGAACGTATCGGAGAGCGACCCCATGTCAACGTCCACGCCCCGTAGTTTTCCGGGCCCAGTAACTCTCACGTGATCGGCGCCCTTTTCAACTCTGCAGCCCATCTCTGACAGCACGTCGACAAAGTCCAAGTCTCCCTGGGCAGAGTCAGCGCCGAGATTCTCTACGCGCAAGGTACCCCCCGTAAGCGCAGCGGCAGCAAAGAAATACGAAGCGGCGGAGGCGTCCGGTTCGATATCGTACGTGCGGGCCTGATAGCGTTGCCCGGGCGCCACGCGGAAGCGTTTGTCTCCCTCGCCGGTTGCCACAACCCCGAAGTCCGCCATGCTCTTCATCGTCATCGTGATGTACTGACCGTGAATCAGGCGCCCTTCCACAGAGAGATCGAGTCCTTGTGTCATGTATGGCGCTACCATCAGGAGAGCACTGAAGTATTGGCTGCTCTGGTCGCCGGCCATCATGGCAGCACCGCCACGCAGTCCGTGCCCGGCAATCTCAATGGGCAGGCAGTCGTTGTCATGACGGGACCGAACCGTGCCGCCAAGCTGACGGACGCTTGCGAGTAAGGGTTGCATCGGACGCTCCCGCATGCGCGCGACCCCATCGATGCAGTATTGACCGCGGCCCAAAGCGGCGAGTGCCGTGAGAAAGCGGGAGCTTGTACCGGAAAGACCGACGAAGAGATCGGCCCGGCTGGCGGGTATGGAGCCGCCCCGGCCTTCCACAGTGAACGTATTGGTGGACTCATCCGCCGTTACGGGAATGCCAAGCTCCCGGAGCGCCTGGGCCATGTACACGGTGTCGTCGCTGAAGAGGGCTTGTCGCAACTGCGACGTACCGGCGGCCAAGGCGGCGATGATGAGCGCTCGGTTGGTATAGCTTTTCGACCCCGGCAGGGTAACGGTCGCGTTTACTGGATGATGGATAGGATCGATTCGCTTCATGGTAGGGCAGGTTCTCCAAGACCGAGACCTTGAATGACGCGATTCAGGTAATTGAAGAGTGCGGTTTGCGTAGCGGTCTCGACGATAGCTGCATCGCTCAAGCCGAGCCGGCGCAGCCGGTCCACGTCTTCTTGGGTTACGGCGGCCGGTGAAGTCGTGAGCTTTGCCGCATACTCCAGCAATGCACGGTCCGCCGCCGAGAGCGGCGCGCTGCGAAAGTCGCGTAGGACTTGCGCCACTAGCGCTTCGTCACGTGTGCGATGGAGAAGCAGACGGCTATGGAGTTCCTGGCAGAGTGCGCAGCCGTTTATGACTGACACCACTGTGGCAATCAACTCGCGTTGTACGCGCGACAATTCGCCAGGGCCATACGCTATGGCTCTGTGTAGTTGGGCCAGCGGAGCAATCGCGCCGGGCACGAGGCTGTGCAAACGAAGGAAGTCAGGGACATTGCCCTGCATTCCTTCACCGAGAAGCTCTTGGTAGACCGCGCGTAACTGACCCTCCGCTTCGTCCTCCGCTATCATCTGCACCCAGGCGTTCACGTTTTTCTTCCCATGCAAGCATGCGTGTTCCGGTTACGGGGTGGCGGCTTCCATCTCGGCTGTGGCGGCAGGCACTTCCCGGCCTACCGCAGCCGCCACTTTGCGAATGGCGTCCATGATGTCGAAGAAGCGTGCCGGTGTGACGCTCTGGGGCCCATCTGAAAGCGCCAGCTCCGGATGTGGGTGCACCTCGATCATCACACCGTCAGCTCCCGCGGCGACAGCAGCTAGCGACATCGGCTTTACCAGCTCCCACATACCCGTGGCATGACTGGGATCGACGATCACCGGCAGATGAGATTGTTCTTTTATCACGGGTATGGCGCTCAGGTCTAGAGTGTTGCGGGTGGCCGTTTCAAAGGTGCGAATGCCCCGCTCGCAGAGGATCACGCGCATATTACCGGCGGCCATAATGTATTCCGCGGACATCAGCAAGTCTTCGATGGTCGCCGCCATGCCGCGTTTCAGTAGCACCGGTTTATCGGTGTTGCCGACGGCTTGCAGCAGGGGAAAGTTGTGCATGTTGCGGGTGCCGATCTGCAGGATATCGACGTACTCGGCTACCAGAGGAACTTTACCGGGTTCCATGACCTCCGTAATGAGTGGCAGACCGGTGGCATTCGCGGCAGTGCGGAGTAGCTCCAGGCCCTCTCTGCCCTTGCCTTGGAAGCTGTATGGAGAGGAGCGCGGCTTGAAGGCGCCGCCCCGCAGGATGTGCCCGCCCGCTTCCTTCACGGCCTCTGCCGTAGCAACGATTTGTTCTTCACTCTCCACGCTGCACGGACCGCCGATTACTGCGATTTCATTGCTGCCGATGGTCACGTTGCCAACGCGAATGTGGGTGTCGCCGCCGCCCTCACCGCGGGCAGCAAATTTGTACGGCTTGTCAACCGGAATGACCATCTCTACTCCCGGCAGCACTTGTACGCGCTCCAACATGCCGGGAGGACGTTTGCCGATGAGGCCGATCACTGCCTTATTAACACCTTGGCTGACGGTCGACTCCAAGCCCTCGTCTTCAATGCGCTGGCGAACAGCAGCGATCTGCTCCGGTATTGCATCGGGTCGCATTATCACAATCATGTCTCTCTACCTTTCATTCCTTTCCATAGTTGCTGCATTGCGCCTTCGTTGTGTGAGGCTGCCTTATATGCACAACGTCTTTGACAACTGGTTCCGCGTTGGTTGTCGCTCTAGCGAATCTATGCTGCCACCTACTCCCTTCTATAAAAGAAAAAGCAGAAAGTCTTTCACTTTCTGCTATCGCCGGAGGGTGTCGTCTGCTCTCGTATTGTCCGCTGGGACAAAGCAAATCTGCCTAAGCCGGACCCTCCGGCTCAATAAACAGATAATAATAGTTGAGAGTTGCGACTACCACACTATTTCCTTTGTTGCACTGCCAAGCGTGCAAGGCACGCGGCAAATACTGAGGCATGATAGCAGGCGGCCAATCAGCGTGTCAAACAAACGGCGCAACGGAATTAGTAGATATAGGCTTGAAGCTTTTGCGAGGCAGCGGTTCTTGTCATTCCGAGCGTAGCGGCGAACCAGGGTTCGAGGAATCTAGAAAGCTCCTGACTCTAGATTCCTCGTCGCTGCGCTCCTCGGAATGACTGTTTGAGAATCTGGCTTTGGCCTGGGTACGGCCACGTGTCTTGCATGTGACCCCTGTAAGCCTAAATCTACTAATTCCGCGGCGCAATTCACTCAGATTGGGCGCGTTACTCACCACGCCGGTGAGTACTTGGGAAAGTGCGGGGCCAGCAAACAGGGTAAGAATTGCTGCTAAGGACTCGGTCCCGGCAGTGACCAACGGGAGCGGCTCTGCTCCGTGTCGGCGCAGCTTTGCAGCAGCAAGTCGCGGCGCACGTGCGATCTGCCGCCTGCGGGTTGCCCGTCACCGGACCTGACCGCGAGGCACAGATTGGAGTCACCCAAACGAATTGCGCCGTCGTTGCTCAAGACGAATCGTTGGTTTGGTGATTCCGAGCACGCTCGCACGTATAGCAAGCCTTCCGCCGCCTCGAGGCAGACAGCGTAAGCGTCCATGTAGAATTGGCCCGGTGTGGGATGGTTGAAGATGAAGAGTTCGTCGTCGGCCCCTGGCTTGCAGGTGTGGGCCTGTAGGGGACTGTTGAGATTGAGGTTGCTGCCAAAACCCGCAACGTCTACGCAATAGAACTCCGGCTCGTCGAGCGGATCCTGGAGCAAGATGAGGCTCTCGGGAGATGGTGTTGGCGCTTCGGGTGCTGACGTGGGCGACACCTCTGCGGCTGATGGCCGCTCAACCGTGTACACTACGGGGGACCTTGCCGCAGTTTCACATGCCGTAAGGGCAAGAAGCGCGATTAGGAGTGCGAATCGGCGAGACTTCATATTAAGTCGATAAGCTAGTTTTCTGCACTGCAATTGCGGCGCGGCTATTGAAAGCGATTTTAGGTGATTGCGCTAGGCACAGCAGTCTGCCGTTCAAACCAACGCGGCAGCGCCTCTCTCCAAATCGCTAACGCACTTCATCTCTGTGCACGGTGCGCTGTTCTTGGCTTGAGCGGCACAGCATCTCGCAGGCGCGGAGTATTTCCAGGTTGTTGCGCCCGCTGATGCCGGGCTCGATGCCATCCACGATGTACCGGTAGAGGTCGTCGATGACGCCCTGTTCGCTTCGATGTGGCGCCGGCGCGTGCGGGACCGGCTGCGGGGGTTGTGCTTTGCCGAAGTCTGCTGCCGGCGTCGCTTGCCACTGCCAATCTGCGCCGTCCCAGGCCAATACGCCTTCGGCGCTCTGCACCACAAAGCGATAGTCATTGTAGCTGGCGATGTGAGTCATGGCGTACGTGGCAACAGTCCCGCTTGCAAAGTGCAGCACCGCAGAGATGCCCGCGTCGTGGGAGTACTGCGACCAGGGCGCAGTGAAACTCCTTGCCGTGGCTTCAGCAACCGGCCCAAAGCAGAAGACCAGGTTATCCAGATGGTGCACCCTCATGTCCCAAACCATGGCAAAGGGATAGTCCAGCGTGCGGGGCGTGGGCCGGAAGCGGTGGTGGACCAGGTCGATGAGATGCGGCGTACCGTGCGCGCCGCTTTCGATAGCGGATTTCAGGGTAAGCACCTCAGGCCGATAGCGGTAGTTCTGCGAGACGCAGAACTTTACGCCCGCGCGATCCGCCTCGGCTACGAGACCCACTGCATCTTGCCAATTGGTCGCCATGCCTTTTTCAACCAGCACGTGCTTGCCCGCATCAAACGCCAGCCTCGCCAAAGGGGCGTGGAAAGCCGTGGGTGTACAGATGATGACGGCGTCGGCCTCAACTGCGGCGAGCGCTTCTGCCAATTGAGGGAATGAGTCGGACGCGCCGAGCCCCGTAAGCGCCCGCGCCTCCGCGAGCAGTTCCGGGGAAACGTCGACAAGCGCCGACGGCATAAATCGCGGATCGGCGGTAAGCACTTCCAGCGGCCAGCGGCCGCGGCGGCCGACACCAACGTGAATAGTACGAATAGGGTCTTGCCCAGTCATGTCGGTCAAGCCTCCTGCGCGGCAAAATGCCGGACTTTGTCCTCGTCTACTTCGATACCAAGTCCCGGATCATCGGTGACGAGCACCGCGTCGCCCTCACGGGGGAGGGTCTTGGCTGCCACGTCGTCGGTGAGAAACTGTGGGCCGTTTAGCGCGCACGGGTGCACAATGCCCCATGCCGCGGCAAGATGGACGCTGGCGGCGAACGCCACGCTGCACTCGGTAAGGCCGCTGCACACCAGCATCAGCCCGGCGGCGTCCGCAAGCGACGCACAGATGCGGGACGGCCAAAGTCCGCCGGTGCGCGTGACCTTGAAGGTGTAGGCTGTGAGCGCTTCTTGCTTGATCATGGTGAGCAACGGTACCGGACCGGAAATGGCCTCATCCAGCGCCACGGGGATTGGTGATTCTGCCGTAATGCGTGCTGCCACGTCGGGACGGTCCGGCGCAACGGGCTGTTCGAGCAGTGCAACGCCTGTGTCTACGAGCGCATGCATCCGCTGGTGCGCCTCATGAGGCGGAAAGCCGCCGTTGGCGTCGGCCCAAAGAAAGCCTTCGGGAAAGGCGCTCCGCACCAAGGCACAGAGTTGCAGGTCCCATTCCATGGAGCCACCTACCTTGACATTGCAGCTTCGATAGCCGCGCTCTTCAGCCTCGCGCAGACTTTCTTCCACTTCAGCCGGGGTGCTTCCGGTCACGGTCCAGCTCAGGCGAATGCGGTCCGCTCGGCGGTGTGCGAGCAGGTCGGAGAGGGGCGCGCCGTAATGCCGCGCCAGGGCATCGTGGGCCGCAACATCAATCGCGGCTCGTGCAATTGGCATGCTCAGCCCCCAGAGGGGTGCGATCGCGCCATTCATGGCTTGATGAAGGCCATCGAGATCGGCGAGCGGCTTGCCGATCACAGCGGGAACGAAGTGATCATTGAGAACGCTCACCACCGATTCGCGAGTCTCCGGCGACCAGGTGTGGGAAGGGGAGCCTTCACCCCATCCGACGGTGCCGTCACTGGCGGTCAGTTTCGTCAACACGATGGGGCGTCCGGCTGCGGCACTGCCCACGGTCCCCCGCGACGTGCGGAACAGTCCCTTGAAAGGAAGGGTAAATGAGAAAACTTCCACGTTCTCTATTGTCGGCATACTTGCTCCTTGGTTAGCGGTGGGTTGCCAGAGTCTAGAGCACTGCCTGCGCCTTTGTCCAAATACTAAGACTCTCTTGCTATAGTACCGAACCCGCCTACTCTTGCGCTTCCGAGTCGTAAGGGGAAACGTCGGTTGGAGGCTCGGAAAGGGCTTTGACACGCAGGGGCGTATCCATCAAGTAGGTGATTGCCACGCGGTGTCCGGCTTGGGGATCGGCGTAGACCGATTCCGCGGGAAGATGCACTTCGTGAATGGTGTGACGGTCCTCTCGCCAGACGAGCATTAGCTTGTAGTGATCGACTCCTTGCAGGTCGTAGGTTTCGACTTGCAGCAGCAGTGCGGCGCGGTCATAGGGGGCGCGCATCATGGCGGATCCTCACGGTAGTTTTTTAGGCGCTCTGCCACGTGCTGTAGGACGGATTGTACCAGTTGTTCTCCGCCGGATTGCAGCACTTCGTCCGAAAGTAACTCGGTCTCAAGGGTTGCATTGCCACTTGGGGAACGCAGCGCGAAATGCACGGGGTGCCGGGCTGCTGCAGGCCTGCGAACCACCGCAAGTCCCCAATCCGCGCCAAACTCACTTTGCGCAATTGCAGCAAGCCCGCACATGCGATCGGGACTCTCCAGCAGGTCTTGTCGCCCGCCGCAGCGGCCCATGATTGACTGGGGCCAAACGGAAGCATCCGCAGTGAGTATCAGTGCGCCGGCGAAGAAGCCTGAACTTCCCGGCTCCGACGTAAGGAAGGAGGAGACCTGCCCGCCGCTTCCGATTTCAACACACGCGAGCGTCTCATTCCGGGAGGTAAGGCCCGCCGCGATATGCCGGTGGAGCATGCCCAGGGGTTGTGTGGGTGTCATAGAGTGATCTTACTCCCAGATGAGAGTATCTAAATCCGGCGAGCGAAGGCCGCTCAAACACATGGATTTTACCGTATTAGTCTCGGCCACGGCGTGGGTGCACGCCTGTCCGCGCGCACTGTCGGTCAGTGCCGTCCACCACTCTCAATTGAGCTAGGTATCCGGCGCGAATGCAGTTGTAAAACCTGGGCATTGGGCGAACCTGGGTATGCCTTTGCTTCGCTCCTTCGTGGCAATTGCGACGGGCACCAGTGTAGAGCTCGGGCGTTTACTTGCGTGACACTTGCCGTCCAATTGTTACTACTCCAGCACAAATTGCTCGACATGCTCCGTACCATAGCTCAGGCGCGCTATTTGGGGTAGCAAGGTGAACGCCACGATTGAGCCCTCTTGAACGGAAAACCCCGCTGCAGGTACCCGATCTACAACCCCAAAGGGATCAATGGTGAAGGTGAGGTATAGCTGATATTCTCCATCGGTTAACGCTGGGACTTGATTTAGCGACGGGGGAGTCGTGAAGTTATATTCGGCAAATGTGCCGGACGGGTCCAGGGTAAGGCGAACGTCACCGCGCTCACCATGGATAATGAGCTGGCTGGGCCACCAGTCTCCGCCCTGCTCCCGGCCGTCTACTACCCTTACAAGGTGCCATGCTACGCCATCGCCGAGTGTCCATCCTTGACGGTTATGGTAGCTGACGTCAATCTCAATGGCATTCGCAGTTCGGCGAGACTGAATGACAATACCGGGAGTTCGGGCCGCAAAGAGAGGCTCACTGAAGCCGAGCGTACCGGCGACGAAGGCCTGACCATGAATTATGGTGAGCGTGAATTGCGAAAGATCAGCATTCAGTGGCAGCCCAATGACCCACGTCCCACCGCCCAAGTCTCGTTGCGCACATCCTGCCGGGCTACAGACTTGGACCACGCTACCAGGATTCCCGGCAAGTACGAGCGAGAGTGAGCGGAACTGCACAGGCGAGGTGACGGCGGGCCCATCTTCCATGACAAGGTCTTGGCGGCTTGCGTGCAAGCGTAAGGACTGGCCGGCTGCAAGCAGTCTGGGAGAAAAGGCCGGAATCGTGTCGTTTGGGTAGACTCCCACACTTTCGTTTGGTGCGCGCCAATGCCACAACGCAGCCTCAGGGAGTGTTCCGGATAGCCGCACCTCCGAATCCTTGCGCACGTGCCATGTCGCCTCAGCTTCTGTCAACGATACAGGTCTATTTACCGTTATCCACTGGTGTACTCTATTTTCTGGCCCGAGGCCAACCGTCGGGCGATCCTTAAGTTGCCGCACAAGTGCTTGTCCCATCCCAAAGGGTAAGTCAGTCGACAGATAGAGCGTATCTGTAGACGGTAGTAACGTCATCAATGCGGATAGAGTGTTCGCAGGGTTGGGCCATACTGGATGAATGCCTCGGTAGGAGTGAAGAGCAGAAGTTGGCGGTTGTAGTTGCGGCGTAAAAACCAGCCATCGGTTTCTAAGAGTTCCCGCGCCGACGGTGGCAGTGAATAGTACATTCTTTGGTGATAGAGAACTGCAGTCGCGCCCAAGGCGCGCCAGGCAGCGGGATCAAGTCGCCAGAAAGCATCGTAGAAGGCTGGGCCGGGAAAGTAGATGTGGGAAGCGTATAGGGTAATGCCGTCGATAGATCCATAGGCGGCAGGTAGGCCTGTTGCGATGACGAATGAGACGGGATGTTGAGTAAGTACGACGCTGTCATCGGGCAGCACTTGGGCGATGTCCCTGTAGACATCTCGATTCTCGAATAACCGGCGCGTTACCCATGGATCGGTGATCTGGGGAGTGTATACCAGCCCTGGAGACTCCGGGTGGTGAAACGTAACTTCCTTACGGAGATCGGAGATGATGCTGGCCGCTGGTTGGGTAAGCGTGGGTAGGAATACAGGCATCAGTAAGGAGGCGACAAGCGCTGTGCGCCACGGCTGTGCATCACGGAGAAGACGGGCAACCGCCAAGGGCGTTACCAAAGCGAGAGTGAGAAATGAGAGGTTAACGACACGGGCCCATTGGCCAGAACCGATGACTCCCTGGTACTCCACAATATGAAAGCCGATATAGCCGGCGAAGCCAAAGCCGCAGAGCATGAGCCCCAGCCACCAGCGTTTCCAGGTGAAGATGAGGGCGGAGGCGGCGAGGGGTAGGGGAGGGAGTATCCAGAGCCACCCTTCCGGGAGCATTCTGGTCAAGGTGACAGTGCGGGCGGCGTCCGGCACAGATCGCAGAGATAAGAGGGAGCCAGAGCCAGCATTGCCAAATAGTGCGTCGGTGACAGAGCCGCCTTGAAGTGCAATGAGGCCGATAGTGGCGATGATGCCGCCCGACCAAATGGCGAGGCGGCGGGGCTGGCGTCGCAGGAGGAGCAGGGGCCAAGCGAGGGCCATGAGAGCAAGGGGGAGCATAGTTTCATCGTAGAGGGCGATGGCAGCAGCGATGGTAATAGACAAGGCCATAGTGGTGTGGCCCCAACGTCGGCGTCCTGGTCCGACAAGCAACACGGCCAACGCGGCGACAGTGAAGAAGGCCGCGAGTCGATGGGGATAGATCAAGAGCCAATGGAGGTCGGAAGAGAAAGAGACGATGGGATAGACGAGCTCGATATAGTTGCGGAGGTTGGGGAACTGGAGGAGAGTATTGAGCGACAGATTGCCGCCAAGCAAATGAGAGAGAGCAGGGGGTAACGCGGCGAAGGGCCACCAGAGCACCAAGCTGCCCATGGAGAGAGCGGCGAGGAGGCAGGCAAGGCCCCAGAGGAAGTGTTTACCGGCCTCGCGGCCTAAGGCGAAGACGAGCAGGAGAAGTGCTGCGCCTTGCAAAGCAGCGAGGAGTTGATAACCGGTAACAGCGGGCAGGCCGGCGACGCGGCTGAGTGCTGCGACGAGGAGAGCAGCCCCGTAGTGGTAGCCGGAGGGGGAGACAGGAGAGTAGGGGTTGCGCACGGGCAGGTTGTCGCGTGCGATGGTAGTCGCGATTGCCAAGTGGGTAGGAAAGTCATAGAAGTAGGACTGGTTGCGAATGGCGAGACAGACGTAGGTGAGCACGAGTGCTAAGAGGGAATAGCCGCAGACTGCCAGGAGTGAGTGGCGGGAGGGTAGCTGCCAGGAGCGCGGCCAAAGTCGGATGGAAGCATAGACGCCGAGCGCACTTATGGCTAGAAAAGCGGCGCCAAACGCCAGTGGCACAGTGCCGACTCTGCCGACAAGGACGGCGATTCCGGAACCCTCAGGTAGAGCGCCGACCTTGCCGAGGAGGTTGGCGCAGACGAGGAAGATAGCGCAACCGGCAGCGAGGCCCAGGGGAGGCAGCAGCGTCCAACTGCGAATAGAGCAGCAGAAGCGAACAAGGACGGCGCCGCAGATAGAGAGCCAAAGCAAGAACAGGAGGCTGGTGCCGAGGGGCAAGAGAAGAGCGCTGTCAACGTGTGGCATAGATATCGATCAATAGGGAGCGGCGTTTAATCTTTGTGCTGAATCATGACTAAAGGTGGCGACTATTCGAATGAAAGTAGCTTGTGTGCAACTGCCCTAGGCGGTGGCATCAGGCGCTGGATCACTTCCACTCTTTTCCGCTTGCCACCGCTTCATCTCTTCCTCAATGAAGTAGTTCACCAGGTCGCAGTAAATGCTTTCGATAACGTCGGCGTCCAGACCGGCTTCCTGCGCCCAGACTCGACGTTGCTTCAGCATGGCCTTGAAGCGGTCCGGTGCGCGCACCGAGGTGGAACTGGTCTTGAACCGAGATGCCTGCTGCACATACTCGAACCGCTCGCTGAGCAGCCGGATGACTGCTTGGTCTATCCTGTCGATCTCTGCGCGAATGTCCTGCATATCGCGGCATTCGTCCGGTTTTCTCATTGCCTATCTGATCCTCTGGAACGACGCTTGCCGCTTTAGGGTGTAACAATCTCGCCCTTGACCGCAAGGCGATAGGAGTGATTTGTACACAGGGTGCGGCGCGCGACCGCTTACTGCCAGATGAATACTAGCGCCAGATAATTTCCCACTGCACCGGGGCGTCATTGAGCGGCTGATTGTACTCGTCGAGCACGTTGAAGCGCAGACCGTCCGCTCGCCGCGCTTCGATGCGCACCATGCGTACTTCATCCGACATGGCGTAACACCTGACGGTACGGGGCACACCGCGTTCCTGCGCGACGATTTCATCGGGAAACGTGAGTGTGCGCACGCCGCGCGCAGTTTCCACTTTGAGCGTTAGCGGCTGCCGTTCTTCGGCCATGGTCTTCTCCCTGGGGGCTTCCAGCGGCAGGTACATGACTTGCCGGACGTTCTTGCGTTGGTCAGCGAAAAAAAGAATTCTGTGTTGGCCGACCACTAGCATGGCGGCACCAATCCAGTCAGTCTATGCAGTGCGGCCGTACCTTCGCGATGACACAGCTTACACTCCAGCAATTAATTGCGCACCGCACAGCGGCGCCTTCACCCTGTTTGCCGCACGTGGTGGGCCTAATGCGCATGTCTTCGCTCCTATGATAGCATTAGAATATATAGGATGATTGTAGTCTTGAAGAGTCGACCTCCAGGGGCTTCCAGCCGTGCCTGTTAGCCGGATAAGTGGGCGCAAGCAGGCGCATTCGTTGTGTGCGCTGGTGTGCTAGCGGTGTCGGGCGCTCGGCCTCCCTTCTCTCTCTACTCGCGATGCTGTGCGCTGTAGAATTCGATGCCGAGGCAAAGCCAACGCGTGGAGGGGCTTGCGCATAGCGGCGGGCTCTTCACTGAGAAACACGATTTGAGCTTTAGAAATCTGTGTGTGCCCTACGGTTTTGTCACCAGTCGCTTGTGAGGGATCGCGTGTGAAAACAGCACTAATTACAGGAATCACCGGGCAGGACGGCACCTATCTTGCCGAGTATCTTATCGGCTTGGGATATAGCGTCTACGGCCTCATTCGGGGCCAGAACAACCCCAAAGCGGAGGCCGTACAGCGGCTCATCCCCGATCTGGAACTCATTGAAGGAGACCTTTTAGACCAGAGTTCACTCATCGCCGCCGTGGAGAGCACGCAACCGGATGAGGTTTACAACCTGGGTGCGATTAGCTTCGTGCCATTGTCGTGGCGCCAGCCGGTGCTCACGAGTGAGATAACGGGACTGGGAGTAACTCGGCTGTTGGAAGCTATCCGCATGGTAAACCGTGACATCCGTTTCTACCAAGCGTCGAGCAGTGAAGTGTTTGGCAAGGTGCGCGAAATGCCGCAAAGCGAGGCAACGCCGTTTCACCCCCGCAGTCCTTACGGCGTGGCTAAGGCATATGGGCACTACACTACGGTTAACTACCGCGAGAGCTACGACATGTTTGCTTGCTCAGGGATTCTCTTCAATCATGAATCGCCGCGCCGCGGCCTGGAATTTGTAACGCGCAAGACGACAAACGCGGCAGCGCGCATAAAGCTCGGTAAGCAGGACGCCCTCTTGATGGGCGATCTGACGCCAAAGCGGGACTGGGGATACGCCGGTGACTACGTGCGGGCGATGCACCTGATGCTGCAACAGGACGAGGCTGACGACTATGTGATCGGCACCGGCGAAACACACTCGATCCAGGAGATGTGCGCGGTGGCATTCGATCACGTTGGTTTGGACTGGCAGGATTTTGTGCGCACAGATCCGCGGTTCCTCCGCCCGGCAGAAGTCAACGTCTTGATCGCCGACAACGCGAAAGCGCAAGAGAAGTTGGGTTGGATGCCAACCGTAGACTTTCCAGGTCTCATTAAGATGATGGTGGATAGCGACTTGAAGCAAGAGAGCGCTGTGAGGGAGGTTGTGTAATTCTTGGATTGTCGGGAAGATAGTGTAGTTCTTGGATTGTTGTAAAGCGCGAAGTATGGTATTGTAGTTAGCCTAAGTTAGGTTTGATGCGAACGTACGCATATCTCTTATTCGCAGAGTGAAGATACGTCAAGAGGAGTGTGGTTGATTTGTCAGCAGTGACCTTGCGCGACGGTGAGAGCTTTGACAGTCTCTTGCAGCGGTTTCGCTCATCTATAAACCGGTCCGGAGTAATGCGAGAAGTCCGCTTGCGGCGGTTCTATCGCTCGAAATCAGAAAAAGAGCGTTTGGCACTACAAAGGGCTATTCGCCGTCAGCGCCGTCGCGAGGCTAAAGTCCGAAGGACGATGGGAGCCTAGAGGCCAAGGGTGGGTCTATCCCTGCCCAGGTGGCAACTGCCCCAAGAGCAGCTAGGTTTGCTGTAGACTTCGTCATTTAAAATGCTGCGTGTGTACGTTGGGGTGCGGTTGCGTAGCGTCAGTCCTAGCTGTTGGGTGTGTGAGGCTTAGCGTTAAGGGTCATAAGCGCTTCGACACGAGAGCCACACGCCAATTAGGCTTGTTCATGGAGTAGGCCCGCAGGGGCGAACGCATCTCTACCCACCTCTGTTACGTGCAAGCAAGAGCCTGCTGTAGCAGGTTGTTTGACAGCGGAAACAATCGTAGGTTAATCTTAAGTACCTGGAGCAGTGCGATAGAAAGCTTCTATCGCTCGAATACCCTGCTCCGGTTTTTTTTGTAACGTGCGAAGGAGAAATTGCACACGCAGCGATTTAGTCGTCGAAAGCTTCTCTAGGAGGCGCAGTAGCCGGGCTGGGTACGGCACTGCTGGCTGCCTGCGGCGAGGGAATGGCTACGGCCACCACGCCTGCGGATGCACCGGCAGCAGAAGCAGAGGCCCCAAAGGCCGAAGAGTCGATGAGCATGGCTGATAGCCGGACCATCATCTCGTTCTGGTCGTACATCGGCTTTGGCGCCGCAGGCTTGCACCCGCAGGTGCAGGGCCTGTCTGACATGGTCGTCAAGTACAACGCCGAGAACGAGGACAATATCCTCGTCGAGATCGTGCCCGGCAAGGGCGCGGACGAGGCCAAGACTGCGGCGGCGGGCGGAGTGCCGCCTGCGCTGCACTGGCACGCCTGGCCGGATAGCACCAACTTCTATGCAGCAGGCGTGACGGTGGACCACGAGGAAGAACTTAAGCGCTTCCCCGGCTGGACTGAGCAGCGGGCCGATTACTTTGAGGGCATGACCAACAGCACCACCTGGCAGGGCAAGCTGACGGGTCTTCCGATCAATACGAACAACAGCATCATGATCTGGAACCCGGACATTCTCTCGACGGCGGGCGTTAGCGATCCGCAAGAGGGCTGGACCTGGGAGGACATGTTGGAGGCGGCCCAAAAAGCCGCGAACCCGCCCGACGTTTGGGGCTGGGACTACCATCCGCGCAGCTTGAGCCGCTGGGACCAAGTAGCCGGAAGCGCCGGTTTTACCTGGTTGAATGAGGACCAGACCCGTTGGAATTTCGACTCTGATGAGGCAATCTGGGCCACGCAGATGATCAGCGATTGGATGAACGCGTACCAGCCTGCGCCGTATAAGGACAATTGGGAAGGTGAGTTGTTCCACGACGGCAAGACGGTCTTCGAGTCCCAGGGCCCCTACCGCCTGCCGACTCTCCGCCAGCGCGGCGACGTCTTCAAGGTAATCCATACGCCGATTCAGACGAAGCGGCACGCGCCCAACGGCGGCCAGAACGTCGCCGTCTTCCACCAAAACAACGCCGATCAGCTCGACGCGGCGCTGCTTTTTGCGCAGTACGCCGTCTCGGCTGACGCGCAGGTCTTCGTCATCACGGCTTCCGGCGGCACGAATCTGCCGGTGAGCAAGTCCGTGTTGGAGCACGAGGGCTACAAGGGCCTCATCGCCGCCGACCCGGAGTACGCGACTTTTGCCGCGGAACTGCCCTACGGCGGCCGTTATCCCGGACTGCCTTCCGGCTACGGCGGTTTCCAGGGCGAACTCTTCAGCGAGGGCTTCCACAAGGTTTGGCGTGGCGAGCTGACCGCGGAAGAGGGAATGAAGGTTGTTCAGGACATTGCCCAGGTGCAGCTTGAGGCTGACATCGCCCGCATGGGTGGCTAGGTCAAACCGAAACAGCGGCGCAAGCGGTACCGCTACCATGGGCAACTAGCTAGTTTGGGTAAGTGGAAGCGCCAATCGTGCCGCCAAAGGTACGCAGCCAGACAGAGTCTTGAAAGAATGCCAAGAAGCCAGATAGATTATCTATCTGGCTTCTTGGTTCTACTCTATCGCTGGATTCCCCGGCGCCTCCGTGCGCAGCCCTACGGCTAAGGGGAAATCTCATCGTTGCGCCTCGTGAAACCGCTTGGAATGAGGAGGGAGCATTCTATGACATACCGGGTTGGGGTCATCGGTTGCGGTCGCATGGGCAGCACCATCGATGACGAAGTTCAGGGCAATACCAGCGTTATCCTTCCCTTTTCGCACACTGCGGCCTATATGGAGGAGCCGCGAGTGCACGTGGGTGCCGCCGCGGACGTGGATTCGGACAAACGCGCAGCCTACCGGCAGCGCTGGGACGTGGAGCATGTCTACGAGAGCCATACTGACCTCTTGGAGCGTGAGAAACTGGATATAGTCAGCGTCTGCACCCGTGCTGAGGAGCGGCCCGACGTGGTTATCGCCTGCGCGGAAGCGGGCGTGAAAGTGATCTATGCCGAGAAGCCGCTGGCGTGGACGCTGGGAGAGGCTGAGGCAATGGTCGCTGCGTGCCGCCGCCACGGCGTAAAGCTCGGTGTAGGCTGTCTGCGCCGCTGGCATCCCTTCTACCGCAAAGCCAAGCAGTTGATCGATGAGGGCGCTATCGGTCAAGTGCTCCAAGTTACGGGCTACTGCGCTTCCAACCTCTCCCATGACGGCAGCCATTGGGTCGATCTGATGCGCTACTTTGCCGGCGACGCGCCGGTGGATTGGCGACACCGCAGCCCTGTCCGACGATAGGGACCGGTACGGGGGTAATGCCTACGTTGCATTCCGCAATGGTGTGCGCGGGTACTTGCGTATGATGGGCACAGGCGCGGCGGTGCAAGAGTGGGACATCATCGGTGAGCAGGGGCGCATTCGCGCGCTGGACGGCGGCCGAGAGTTCGAACTCTGGCGGCGCGCAGGGAACGGTAAGACTGATCGTCCCGTACGAGAAGCATTCCCGCGTCCGCAGCGACTGCCCAGCCCCACGTCGCAGGCGGTTGCCGATATGATCCAGTGCCTGGAGACCGACAAAGAACCGGACTGCAATGGTGAGGATGGTTACGCCGCTTTGGAAATTGCGATCGCAATGCGGGAGTCGTATCGACGCGGTTGCGCGCGAATAGACCTGCCATTTGGTGATAAAGAGTCGCGACTGATAACGGCAACGTGAGACGGTTGCGTTGGGGGGGGGGGGGTTCTTTAGGCGCGACAACCGGGCCGAAAGTGTTTGTAGGTTCGAGAAATGCTTGGGCAACAGCCGCAACTTTGCGTACAATTGAGCCAATGCATTCAGCCCTTTCTCTGCGGAAGCGGGTTCCGGTTTAGGTGAAGTGTCTTCCTCCTGGAGCAACGGGGTGTAGGGGCACGACATGTCGTGCCCCTACGGAGCAAACACCTCCATATAGGTAATAGAGTCGGGGCAAGGGCGATTTGCTAGTAACGGTTACACCTCTTACGGAATGAGTAAAGAGTTGTAGCCGTCTTTCTGGAAGAAGAGGTAAAGATATGTCTATCGAGAAACCGCTCCGCGTTGCCATGATTGGGCTGCGCCACCCGCACGTGGGCAGCCTGGACCCGGCGCGGCCGTCGCCGGGGTACATTCACACCTTCAAGCAGATTCCGGACGTGCAGGTTGTTGCCTATTGCGAGGATAGCGACCCGCTGCTTTTGGACCGAGCGCGCGAGTTTGATCCGTCTGCGCACGTCTACGCAAGTGTGGACGAACTCTTGGAGAAAGAGGACTTTGCGCTGGCGTGCGTTGTGCTGCCGGCGAACGAAATCCCTGCCGTAGGCATCAAGCTGGCGGAAGCAGGCAAGCACTTCTTCGTGGAAAAGCAATTTGCCCGCACGGCGTCTGACCTAGCGCGGTTGGTGGATGCCGTGGAGCGGAGTCAGGTCAGAGTGCTTGCCGGATACCCCTGGCGCTTTCATCCGGTGATGCAGGACTTGAAGCAGTTCATCGACCAAGGCGTCTTTGGCGCTCCGCTCTCCCTCGAAAGTCGTCTTGTCACCACGCAAGTTCGCCCTGGCAGCCGCGATCCGTCGCACTTCATGTATGGCAAAGATACGGAGGGCGGTGGCGTGCTGCACATGCTTGGCGGACACTATATCGAATTGATGCGGCATCTCGTGCAATGCGAGGTCAAGACTGTGCAAGCCTTGGTGGGGCGACCGGTGGGGCACATTGATGAACCCCTTGAAGACGTGGCAGTTGTGGCGCTGGAGTATGAGAACGGCGCTCTTGGCAGCTTGCACGCGGCGTACGCGCTACCGTCCGTTGCTAGTGGATATGACTCGTGTCTTGTCTATCGCGGCCTACACGGTTGGGCGAACTGGATGCCTGTTGGCGGGCCACATTTGGAGGTGTCCAGTGAAGCGCAGGCGTGGTCGGGTGCGCCCCAGAAGCAGATTGCGTATTCACCAACGCCGATGGCAGTCTATGGCGGACATCGTTGGTTCTTTGAAATCATGCGGCAATTCGTGGCGGACATCCGCGCCGACCAACCCCCCGCTGTGACGCTGGAGGATGCGCTCCACGTGCTGCAAGTTATCGAGGCCGCTTACAGCGCGGCGCGCACCGGCAAACAGGTTACGGTGCAGTACGGCGTGCGTGCCGCCCTGGGTACGTAGAGCCGGCGGCCGCACTTTAATTCAAGCGGAGTTCTTTGCTGTTGCCTTGGCATTTCGGAGTCTCGACGCGGCAGAGTTTGCACGATTAGGGCGAGAGAGGCCCTAATTCCTGAAAGTGCATCTAATCTCTTGACACTGGTGAGCAACATGGTTATGCTGCACGCAGGTACCGCAATGGTTGCGGTCCATGTTGGTGGTGCTCTCTCATCAAGGAGGTTTTGAGATGAAGAGACTGATAGGAAGCGAGTTTCGTGGCGTCTCCCGTCGCGCCTTCCTGGGCGGGGTAACGCTTTCCGGCGCTGGCGTGCTATTGGCTGCGTGTGGCCTGCAGGCCGGGCCGACCGGTGATTCGGGAGACATGCAGAAGGCAGATGCCCCCGCAAAGGAGGAAGCCAAAACGTCCATGTCTGAAGGGGCAGTGGCTGTCCTCTTGTGGCAGTGGGGCACCACGTATGTACCGGGTTTCGAAACGTTGGTGACAGAGTACAATCAGATACAGGAAGAGGTTGCCCTGACGGTAGAACAACCGTCCGGCTACTGGGACTCAGTACTTGCCGCCATTGCCGCCCAGACCGGCCCCGACATCTTCCTGATGAACGGCGTGAACATCAAGTCGTGGGCGACGGGTGGCCGCGTTGTTGCCGACCTCTCTCAATACATTTCCAGTGACAAGCAAGCTACGGACGACCTGGCGGTGGCGCTGCCGTCATTTGTCGAGTGGTACTCGCAAGACGGCAAAGCGTCCGGCACGCCGTGGAATTACAGTACGAGTAACACACAGTACAACGTAGACCACGTGGTCGCCGCCGGCCTGACTCCGCCTGCCGAGCTTGGCGACGGCTGGGACTGGAACGCGTTGCAGGAGTACGCGGAGAAGCTCACGCAGCGCGATGGCGAGAACATTACGCGCTTCGGCTCAGGACACCTGCACGGCATTGAGACGGGGTGGGGCAACTTCATCCAGATGAACGGCGGCAGCGTGCTGAATGAGGATCGCTCGCGGTGCGTTATTGCGTCGCCGGAGGCGGTTGACGCGGTGCAGTTCTGTGTCGATATGGTGCAGAAGCATAGGGTTGCGCCTACCAGGGACGAATACACGGCGTTGCGCGGCGAAAACCGCCTCCATCCTTCCGCGTTCTTGATCTCGGGTGTGGTTTCGGTCTTTTCCGCGGGCGACTGGTACTTCAACCGCTATAAGGACCATCCCGACCTGAAGTGGGACGTGACCTTCCTCGCAAAGTCGCCTAGTACCGGGGAGACCGGTAATAACAGTAACTTCCGCGGCACGGTAATGAACCCGGTCACCGAGAATCCGGACGCGGCGTGGAAGTGGATGGCGCACTCACTCACGAAGCCGGTGCAGGACCGTATCGTGGAACTCTTTAACGAAGTGCCTGCCAGGCTTGACTCCGCGCTGGAGTACTATACCAGCACAGAAAAATCCGGCCCGCCGCCGTCGCGCGCCATGCTTGAGGATTCACTGCGTGCAACCATTTCGCTGCCGACCCACGACGTCGTGACCTGGCAGCAGATGATCCGCGAAGGTGTCAACCCCAGCATGACCCCGATCTTCAACAATGAAATCGGCGTGGCAGAAGGGTTGCGGCAAATGCAAGATCAGATTAACGCGCTCTTTGACGCCGCGGCGAGCTAGCATGTGTTTGTCCGCGCGCAATGCGTAAGCAAATGACGGCTCGTGCGGACTTGGCGCAAGACTGCTGGAGAAACGGAGGCGGGAGAACCACATCGGTTCTCCCGCCTTCAGCATTCGCGTAACGTTACTCTACTGATTCAGGCTTGAGGGTGCATCTGAAAGCTGGATTTAGGCAGGTTGCCGGATTAGCTTCTGCAACGATCGCAACTCGCGCGGAGGATCAAGTTTGCTGCCGTACTCGCTCCACGAAACTTCGGCGACGTAGATATCGCCCTTAGAGTCGACGGCGAGGCTGTGCGGCGAGTAGAAGCGGCCGGGCTCGTCGCCGTAGGATTCTCTGCCGAGACGCGCCAGCACGTTGCCGTCGGTGTCCAGGATTGACAAGCGCGGGCCGAGGTCCGTGCCCATCGCGTTCGAATCAATGCCGCCAAAATACTCGCCGACGTAGACCAGGTCTTCGCCGCGCGGGTCCACGAGCACGCAGGCGGCTTTCGAAAGATTCACCCACTGTGTCAGGTACGTGCCGTCTGCCGCAAAGATCTGCACGCGGTGATTCTCGCGGTCTGCAATGTAGACGCGCCCAGCGGAATCCACCGAGATATCGTGCACGATATTGAAGTGCCCCGGCTCCGTGCCGGACGCGCCCCAGGAGTGAAGCAATTCACCATCCCCCGAAAACTTGTGCACGTGAGCGTTGCTGTAGCCGTCTGCCACGTAAAAGGCGTCTGTACCGGGCTCAAACGCGACAGTTGTCGGGCGATTGAACGGCACGCCGCTCATCGGCGGCGGCGCCTCGCCCGGCGTGCCGAGCGTCATTAGCAATTCGCCCTGCGGCGAGAACTTGCGCACGGTGTGGTCGCCGCTATCGATGCAGTAGACGGATTCGTCCGGGCCAACTGCCACGCCGTGGGGCGTGTCGAAGATGCCGTGTCCCCAGGTGTGCAGTACGTTGCCCTCAGAGTTGTAGACCACCATCGGGTGGGTACCCCTATTGAAAACGTATACGTTGTCTTGCGAGTCTACCGCAACCGACGTGGCTTCTTTGTAATTCGCACCTGCCGGGAGATTGCCCCAGTTTGTTCCCGATAAGGCGTAAGTATACTTGCCGTCGCCAAGTGTCACCATTTTTCTGCGTTTGCTCCTGTGAAAGTGCTCTTTCTTACCGTGCCCGTTGGTGGAGAATACTCTCCTTTCCGAGCAGCAATCCCAGTGTAACCGTTTTCAATAGAGAAGGCACTGGGGCTGCTGGGCCACTTGGGCGTCGGCTTGTCCTGCGGCAGTTTTTCTAGGACGTGGAGTCCTTTTGATAGCTTGTGGAGTTGCGTTATGTGCCCTTTCAAGAATGCTCTTTTGTGAAGCCTTTCTCCGCATGCAGATCATGACAGCAGGAATAACCGGTTAGAGGAACGAAGGGAAACGCAATGGCGCCGCGTTGGATTATCCACGCCGATCTCGATGCCTTCTTTGCCTCGGTAGAGCAGCGTGACAATCCCGCATTGCGGGGCAAGCCGGTTATGGTGGGCGGTGCGGGAGGACGCGGCGTTGTAACGGCGGCGTCTTATGAGGCGCGTACCTATGGCGTCCACGCGGCAATGCCGGGTGCGCAGGCACGGCGCTTGTGTCCGCAGGGAATCTTCGTGAAAGGCAGCTATGGCAAATATCAAGCTGAATCCGCGCGCGTGATGGCCATCTTGCGCGACTTCTCGCCAACGGTGGAGGCGCTCTCAATTGATGAGGCCTTTCTCGACGCGACCGGTTTGGAGCGCTGGAAAGGCGGCCCGCTGCCAGCGGCCAGGGAGATTAGAGAGCGAGTCCGTGATGAATGCGGGCTGACAATCTCGGTCGGTATTGCGAGTTCGAAGTACGTGGCAAAGATGGCGACGAATACCGGCAAACCGGATGGCTTGGTGCTCGTGCCCCAGGGAGGTGAGAAAGAATTCCTTGCGCCATTGCCGGTTGGAGCGTTGTGGGGTGTGGGACCCCAAATGGGAGAGCGGCTGCGCGCCTACGGTATTCTCACTATCGGCCAATTGGCAGCGTATTCAAGCGAGGCGTTGCAACGGGCGTTCGGTGCGTGGGGCTTGTACGCCCACCAATTGGCGAATGGCAACGACAGGCGCGCCGTGGTCACGAAACGGGCGACGAAGAGCGTGAGTAATGAATCGACGTTTCCCCATACGGTGTTCGAGCAAGAGTCGCTGCTCCACATGCTCATGGTGCTCTCCGAGCAGGTTGGCAAGCGGCTGCGTAGCAAAGGATTTCGCGGTCGCACGGTTGCGCTCAAATTACGCTCAGCCAACTTTGCAACGATTACTCGGCAGACGACGCTCGTGCGACCGACAGATGCGACGGACGTTATCTATGGCACAGCAAAGCGCCTCCTCACGAGCATTCAACTCAATGCGGACGGATATAGACTCGTGGGGGTAGGAGTCCACGACCTGATTCCTGCAAAGGGCGGACAGATGGCGCTCTGGCTTGAACCGGAGGACCGGCTGAGCCAACGCGACCGGGCCGTGGATACTATTCGTGAGAAGTTTGGTATGCAGGCCGTCATGCGCGCGCCGCTGGTGACCCCCGGCGAACCAAAGGCAGGGAGAGCCTTTGCCGGTGGTGCCGGCCGGTGAGTACAATGCCGGACCAGTGGCGCCCCCGGGGTGACTCGAACACCCGACCGACTACTTAGAAGGCAGTTGCTCTGTCCACTGAGCTACGGGGGCATGCGAAGCTCGATCCGTGCGATTCACACTTTGGCGAATGGCTCGACCAAGCGTGGGCTAACAGTCTCGCCAACTCCGATTATACCAGCTAATATCAGGGTTCTTGCGCACCGTCTATTTACGCTACAGTGCTTTGTGACACACAGGGAACTTCAAGTGCGTTCTTGGTCAACTGCAAGCATCAACCGAATGCAATATTAGAGGAAAGGGGAGTTATTCGTTTTAGGCTTTTGACTTTCCCCAAAACATCCCTAAAGTAAAAAAGAGCCACCAAGAATAGTCTCAGTGGCTTTCTATTTACTAGGGGGGTGTGTGCCAAGTGGCCAAGGAAACTGATTGACAATCAGTTAGAGTAGGATACCCTATTCTCAACGCGGGTTCGAGTCCCGCCAACTCCTACCCGCAATGACAAACTCAGCCCTCGCACTTGTCCATTACGACGATAAGTGGTCGAGTGTCAACCTTCTTTCATCCATCCTTTTGGCGGCCCGCTTTCTGGTTCTCCATATTTGTTAGCTTTTTTCTCAGAATCTTCAACACCCAAGTAAATGAATACTGCCAAGTTAACAAGTGGGACTAGAAGCATAAGCGTCATCCATCCCGACTTGCCTATGTCGTGCCAACGCTTTGAATAGATAGCTAAGGCAGCCCATGCCGACACTCCATAAAGTGCCAGTAAGGCGTATTCCGATTCACGAAGGGACGACATACCTATAACAAGAAATGAAACAACTCCAATAGCAAAGGACAGCAATATGCCTCTTAGCCAATACTCAGATCTGCATAGCCTTCCGTCGAAGCTGAACCAAATCCAAAGCTGTCTCTGCGCAGAACTATACTCTTCTTCCTGCTTCATTTAGCGGTGCCTCCCTGTGAGGATTAATGAGTGTCAGTTTGCCTCAACTGCACCTTGCACAAGCACACAGTACCAGAATTAGCCGGTCTAGGCTTAGGATTTGCTGACAGACGGGGCTATTGCAAACCCATGTGCAATCCGCGTCCTAATTTGGTAATTCTGAGGAGCGCAGCGACGAAGAATCTCGCATGGACGAACTCTCTATTCCTCGCTGCGTTCGGATTGACATGAAACCTAACCCAATAAGGAGATCAAGCCCGAATCGACTAATTCGCGAGGAAAGTCCTCACGCCGTACCAGATGAAATAGAGCCCAAAGAGCGCCAGCACAATGCCGAAGAGGTAGAGCGCCGTCTGGTACACGCGGTCCGTGATGAAACGTCTCCCGGTAGCGAAGACAATGGCAACGAGGGTAAACCAGAAGAAATCGCTGGCAACGTGGCCGAAACTGAATGCAGCGAGACCGAGTATGCCGCGCGGTAACGCAAGCGTTGTCATTGTGGAAATGCCTACGGTAGCCCACCAGAACGACCAATAAGGGTTCGCGAGGCTGAGCAAGGCTCCGCCGACCATAGGGTTATCCGCGTGCCGGTCAGAAGCAGATGCGGCCAGTCTTGCGCCTTTGCGCCGCACATCGCTAACGAGTTTCCAGCCCATCCAAATCATTACGAGGCCGCCGACCACTCCGATAGCAGCAAGCAACGGTTCCCACTGGAGAACGCGGGCGAGTCCGAGCCACAACAGCACAACGAGCGCGAATTCCAGCAACCCGTGCCCCAGCGCTGCCAGTGGACCGGCCAGCACTCCGTAGCGGGCACTCTGACCCATCACGAACACGGTTAGCGGCCCGGGCGACATTGCGCCGGAGAGGCCGATGGAGAACGATGCGGCGAAGACGAATAAAAATGATTCGAGGGCAGCCATAGAGATTTGGTAAGAGCGAGAATTACGCGATGCGATGAGCAGAGGCTCTGTCAATCATAGTAGGCGCTCGCCACTAGCTGCTCCCATCAGTCCATAATCATGCCGCCGTTTATAGCGAGCGTATGCCCGGTGATGAAAGATGAAGCGTCACTGGCGAGATAGAGCACTCCATAGGCGATATCTTCCGATTTGCCGAGGCGTTGCACCGGCGTGCGGTCGAGCACAGCACGCAAGCGGTCTTCCGGAATACGGGCAAAGCCGGTGTCTATCTGGCCGGGCGCGATATTGTTGGCGCGGCCCCAGGGGGCCATCTGCCGGGCGAGCGCCTTGGTGAACGCGATCATGCCGCCTTTCGACGCCGCGTAGTGCACACGCGCGCTTTGGCCGCCGTTTTGGCCGCTGATGCTCGCCATGTTGACGACATTGCCGCGCTGCTGCTGTTCCATAATGGGAAAGACGGCTTTGGCACACAGGAATGCGCTGCGCAGGTTGTTCTCCAGCAGGTCGTCCCAATCCGCCGCGGAAGTCTCTTTCATAGCGCCGTGCCTGCCTGCTTCACCGGCGTTGTTCACAAGCACGTCCACCGTGCCAAAGGCATCCGTGGTGCGCTCTACCAGCATCTCCGTGTCTTCCGGCACGTTCACGTCGGCGCGCACCGCCAGCGCTTTGCCGCCGGAGCCCGCGATGTCCTGCACGAGAGAATGGAGCGCCGACTCGGTACGCGCGACGGCTACGACGTTGGCGCCCGCAGCCGCGAGCACTTCTGCCGTAGTGCGGCCGATGCCGCGGCTCGCGCCGGTGACGATTACGGTCCGGCCGGTGAGATCAAATGCATCGAGCATGAGGAGTTCCTCTCTGAATGGCTGGGGTTTGTGCTTACGCCTAGCTCTTTTTGGAGCCGATAGGCCTATCTGGTATTCGAACTATCCGTGCAACTGTGTTGGTGCAAATCACAGCAGTTCGCACAGGACTGCAGGACAATTCTCCGTTTCTAATTCTACCCACTATGTTGTTACTCTCATCGTGCTTACCACTTCGTGGAAGATGAGTGATTCTATATTTTTCCCTCTAACTGCGACACTATTGAGTTTATTGGTATGTGGGTGGCGCCTAGAAACCCGCTGGAAATCACAGCTGAAAGAACTAGCTGTGAACGGGCAAATCGCCTGGGCAGAAAGCCAGTAACTACTGTCGTGCCGAAGACGGTAAACAAGCACATCCAAACTGTTAGATGAGATATGACATAGACAACCTGTAATGCGAAGCTGTCCGTTTCTTGCGGAAGAAACTTAATGAGTGTAAGTACAAGAATCCATTGGAGAAAGGTAAACCATTTAGATGTGAACTGTTTCCAGAATCGGTCAATAGAGTGTTGCGGTAATTCCACAATCTGTAAGTCGAAGAAATCGGGCCACCTCAAAGTAGCATTTTCCTATGGTTCGACGACTATTCGCTGTCCGTGGTCGAGTGTGATATTGAACTGGTCGGCTACTGCACGACCAAGAACCGGTTCGTCGCCTAGAGTGATGACT
The DNA here is from genome assembly GCA_965216245.1 of Chloroflexota bacterium. Taxonomy (GTDB): domain Bacteria; phylum Chloroflexota; class UBA11872; order VXOZ01; family VXOZ01; genus VXOZ01. The sequence goes on along the minus strand of OZ244145.1, from coordinate 966,635 downwards.
ATAGTGGTCACCGGTGAAAGAGAACCGATTTGTACTGTTCCCAAATATGCTGAAACGTTCACCAATGACCCGTCGGCCAGGACAAACGCGAGCTTCCACTCGGCCGCGTGCCCGTTTGCAACGACACTTTCGGCTACTGCCAAGCCGCCGTCGAAGCCGGTATCGAGGATCGCTTCGAATTGGAACCGGCGTCCGCCAAGTGCGAGAGTTACGGGAAGGTAGGGGTAGTGATTACTCTCGACGCGCACGGCAAAGGCACCCCGTCATCGCCACTTGCCAACAGCCCGGCTGGCCCCTAGCCGGAAAACAAAGCTGCCTTTGCCAAGCTTCTCAAGAGAGAGGTCGAGGACTTGCTGAAGTGTGGGCGCACGCACAACTTTCCCGTGCGTGGAGATCGCAACGAAATCTCCCGTGTGCTCGGCTTCGAGCGGCTTGCCATATCTCTCATAGAGTTCGTCAGCCTGCTTATTGACCTCTTCTTGTGATCTTTTGCGCTTGTCTGTGGCCTCGACTGCCATCGAAATCAATTCCTCTCTCGAAACTCTAAGGATACTACCACTGAATAATTGTCTAATCTGCAAGAAACTTCCCAATAAGCGCGCTCAACAACAGCGTCACGTCCATTTCTGTGGCACGACTATATTGCCCCAATTGTCCCACAATTTGCTTGTCCTATGAAGCAGCGACGGCAGCGCCATTCCGTGTGGCCTGTGTGAACATGCCGTGCGCGTCGAAGGCTATTTCTTCCGCTTCGCCTACGCGGTGCACACGCCCGGTAGCTTCCATCTGCGGCAGCAGCGGCTCGGAGACCCAGAGATCCTCGAGGTGCTTTGTATCTTGAATGCGCATGATGCGAGCGGTCTCGTTCTCGGTCTGCAAGCAACAGGCCAGCGCCACGAATATTGCTTCGCGATCGTTGGCGACCGTGAGCGGGATCCGCGCGCCTTCCGGCCCCTTGGCGGTGACGCAGTTCATATACGTCTGTACGGGATCCAATTTGTCGACAATTTGCTTTAGAACCACGTCGCCCAGACCGATTCCGCAGGCGTTGCCTTCCGTATCTTTCGTCAAATCGCGCATGACTACCCGCTGAATGTGAGGAGGCTGCGGCAGCGGACCGTGCCAGTATCGGTTGATGACGTTGGTATCCGCGCCGATGCCGCTGATGTCTTTGCCGAGCTGGTCAACGATCAGCACGTCGATCTTTTCTCCCGGCAGGCGCGCCATGCGGTCACGGGCAATCTTGAGCAACTCCTGCTCTCTCTCCCAGACACTGTCGGCCGGCACGGCCTCCACCAGCGAAAGGCGGGAGTGGCCGTCTTCCACCAAGGCCAGGCCGAAGGGAATTGGCACATGCTGCAGCGTGAAGCGGCCGACTGCGGGTATGAGTGTGGGGAATTCTGCAAAACTGCGGCCGTGGAACGTATCGGCGCCCTTCTGCTTGCCGAGGCCGATCGCGAGCAACTTCATCAACCCGGACTCAATGGGCCCGTGAAAGTCGGTATGGGGCTTGACGCGATTGATGGGAATGGTGATGTCTGCTTCACTGTAGGCCGTCTTATCGAACCAGACCGGCACGCCGCCTTCAACGTGGCCGAGCAGCACGGTGTCCATGTTGGAGCGGATGGGGCAGCCCATGGCCTCTTCCGTAACGCCGTAGTGCGCCAGGACCTCAAGCTGGCCCTCTGCCGTAGCGCCGCCGTGGCTGCCCATGGCGGGCACGATGAAGGGTTCTGCGCCAAGCCGCTTTACTTCCTGTGCCGCCGCCTTGAGCACCAGATCGATGCGGTCGATGCCGCGGCTGCCGCCGGTAAGCGCCACACGTTGTCCCGGTTGTATGGTCTCGCGAATCTCCGGTCGTGCGAACTCGCTGGCAACGGCAGCGGCCACGTCATCGATAGTGGCAGTAACGAGATTCTGCCGTACCCGTACCCAACGCGGGAGTTTTCCCCGCTCGAATATCTCTAGAGCCATGGTTCAGATCTCCTTTGCACTATGCCGCCGCACACCGTCCGGCCGCGAACCCAATTGCGCCGGGCCGCTAATTCTGCAATTTTACCTATTTAATGTACCATTGCATCGCGATTAGTGCTTTATTGCAGGCGGTATTGCTTTAACTGAAGGGAGCTTAGAGAGAAGTTGGCACTGGAATCGCTATAGCACTCCTTCCCAATCTGGAATCATTCGGGAGAAGAGTCGTCCTCGTCAGGGCCTATGTAGGTGATAGTGCCTTGAAAGAGTTTCTGGGCTTCAAGTACTACTGGGTCACTCGACGGGTCATCTTTGTAAGGGCTCTCACGTGTCTGCTTTCTTGCCGGAGTAAACTTGATGTAAAAGTGACGACCGAAAGTCTGAGAGATGGCCTTCTCAACCAAGGTGAAGTTGCTTGGCTTACGCAGCTCGTCGTGGTCCCATGCGTGCATAAATTCTAGTGTCAACTCTTTGTCATGTACGGCTATCGGCGGGCACTTAAGCAATAAGCCACGCAGGGGTGAGTTCAGTCCTCTGAGAGAATTAACCACCTTTTCCCAATTGTCTTGGATTTCCGCCAGCACATCGCTATCTGGGGTCTCTGCCTTGGCGGTGGTCGCTGTTGACTTTGAAGATTGGGCCTTAGTGGTCGGTTGTCCACCATCGCTCTTAGCCACACCGGCATTGCGTGCATGCTCTGACTGGGTCTCGGGAGCGGTTGCGCCTGTGGGGGGCGCGGCCTGAGTTGGGCCATGCTGTGTTGATTGTCTTGTCACGTAACTGCTAGACGTTCTTGTAGATGAAGGCGCACGTGCAGTGCCTTCAGTATTGCAGAACTCCACCAACGCCAGTTCGATAGGTAGCTGTGGAAAGACCCCTAAGCGCAATGATTGTTCGGCTTCTGAGAAGAGGCGAATGGCCTGCACGATTTCGGAGAGCGAGATCCGCCCGGCCAGCCCATCCATGAGCGTGGCTTCTTCCTCGCTCATTTCGAGGAGTTCGGCAGCCTCCATGCCGCTCTTGTGGAGGAGCGTGCCGCGCAGATAGCGGATGGTTTCTCTCGCAAATTGCCGCATTTCCAGGCCCTGGTCGGCGGCTTGGGCGAGGACGCGCAGGCCTTCCTTAGTATCGCGGCGGGCCAGCGTATCGACGAACTCGGCCACGACCGCTGTGTGCGCCAATCCCAACATCTCGCGCACTTGCGCGGCGGTCACGTCACCGGCGGCGTAGATGGTGGCCTGGTCGAAGAGGCTCACGGCGTCGCGGGCGCTGCCGCCGGCCATGCGCGCCAGAATGTTCAGCGCTTCCGCTTCCGCGCTCACCTTCTCGGCTGCGGCGATCTCCTGCAAGCGGCCCACCAGCGCCCGCACGGGAATGCGCCGGAAGTCGAACCGCTGGCACCGCGACAAGATGGTGGGCAGCACCCGGTGGATTTCGGTAGTTGCCAGCACGAATACGGCGTGTTCCGGCGGCTCTTCCAGCGTCTTAAGGAGCGCATTGGACGCTTCCGGCGTGAGTTGGTGCACCTCATCGATGAGGTAGAATTTGTAGCGGCCGCTCACCGGCGCGAAGTTCACGCGCTCGCGCAGGCTGCGAATATCCTCGATGCCACGGTTGGAGGCGGCGTCAAGCTCGACGAGATCGAGAAACCGGCCTTCCACGATGTCCGTACACGCGTCGCACTTGCTGCACGGCTCGGGTTGGACGCCCTGCAGGCAGTTGAGGGCTTTCGCCAGGATTCGCGCCAGCGAGGTCTTGCCTGAGCCGCGCGGCCCGGCGAAGATGTAAGCGTGCGCGACTTGCCCCGTTGCCAGGGAGTTCTGCAGCGTGCGCACCGTAGGCTCCTGGCCGACCACGTCGGCGAACGTCTGCGGCCGCCACTTGTTGTACAACACCACCCGCGACACTTGTAAAGGTTCTCCTCGATTTGGTTAGCGCTCGCTGTTTGTCATCTGGCGAACGCTGTAATGGCAAGAATTCACCGAAAGTAGTCGATAGAAACTCTAAGCCGCCTCTATGTTGAATTGTACGTCATTCCGAGCGCAGCGAGGAATCCAGAGTCAATGTTAACGGGGTCAATTTTACTTCGGGCCGCAAAAATCCAGGTGGTCTGAGAAATTCGTCGCCAAACGTTGCTGGAGTGCCGGCTGCGGGGAATGAAGAGGGTACTTAGGTCCGTCATTCCTGTAGGTGTCAGGTAATTCGTTGACAGATTTTCAGTAAAGAGAATTTAAGCGAAGCGTCGTGCATGCTTTGTACACATGTCATTCCGAACGGAGCGCAGCGCAGTGTCGCTCTTAGCGCGGAATCTAAAGTGCTGAGCCTATTGGACTGGGTGCGACATGGACTCCAGATTCCTCCCCGTGTTTCGCACGGGGCCGCTGCCCGCTCGGAATGACATAACCGGTCAACGCTGCATGGTGGAAAGCGAATTCTGTCAACGAATTATTCAACATTTACAATTCCCGCGAAAGCGGGAAACAATCTTCGCCCCACGCCTCGGACTACGGCCCTGTTTAAAGCACGGGCAAAGCTAATTCTGGGGTGGACGAGGGACAAGTCGAACCCTGGTGCGCGCCTAGCGTGCGAAGGCGGGAGGGCATTGGGTGGGGCCGGGATCGGCACGCAGGCAGAATCAGGCTACTCTTGGTTGCCGATGACGTGCCCGAATCGCCGAGGTGAAGAATATGAAAAGAGGCCGTGCCTTTCCTTCGATCCTGCTCCCTGAAGCGCCCACGTGGCGCTAGCTCCGGCCAAGCTTCCTTGCGGCACCCGAAAGTAACCGCTTACCGCTGCTTCCTTCCGGACCTGACGGAGTTCACGGCCTCTCGCCGCGCAAGACCCAGCCATCAACGCCGCTACCACGCAGCAGCCTTCAAGGAACACAAACCTCATGGAAAGCTGTCAACCCCGCTATAGCGGATTGCGGGTTCAGGGCACCGCTAATTCCCCGTCTAGCACGGCCTCATGACTCATGCTACGCAAGGGAGAGCCACAGCGTCAAGGAGTCTTTGGTGAAGTGCGATAACAGCATGAACCAGTAACAAGCTTTCGTTCTTTGTAGAACGCGAATTCGTTGACACAAAGTCCGTCCAGTAGTCCAGCCGTGAGTCTGCCCAATTTGACTTCCATTAAAATTTCTCAATTTCATGTGAACGCAGTCCCGGCGATTTACTTGTGCTCAGAAGTATGTCACAAAAGATCACAAGACTGTGATGCCTATCTCCTTACAAGCGATTGGTGTAAGTCAATCATTCCTGCGATATGGTCTAACATGTTGCCCCAATAGCCTGGCATGGCTTGAGGATTTGACAGTCTAATCAACTTTTCTAATCGCTCTTTACTTGACCGCTTAGTTTTTTCAGAAACAAACATTGGATGAGTCAAGTCAGTATCCCGATGGAGTAATCTCAATTGCGTCAAGAAAGTTGGAGGTTCGGTATTGCTGTCTCTTTGACTTTCCGCTCGATACAAGTGGGTTTCAATTAAGTCCATTATGTGCTCGGCGCCCATTGGATGGCTTACAGAAGAGGGATTGTAATCATAGGTGATATCGTTGTCGACATAATCAATAATCGTACTTGCGTGGCAATTGCCCTGGATGAATCGCCGATAGAGAGTTGGGTTCGTGAGTTTTAGGGGGATTAACACACTAAGCAGCCAAGGATACATGAATTGCTCTGGCTGTAGATTCCTGCAGACTAGAGCGATCATTCGCACGCAGTAATCTATGTCGCGCAAAGACATTCCAAAATTTCTCCAGAACGCCGGAATCCACTGAGCAAGATCTCTGAATTCTTCCACGTGCAAATTGGTAGCGGCACTTTTCCCTAACTCGGCAAAGTATCCAGCTATTTCAAATCGATCGATCAGGTTCCTGCAAAAGTCCGCGGAATCTGTCTCTGAGAGCATGAATTCCATGTCGAAGAATCTTCGCAAATAGACAGTTGCATCAATGTTCCCATAGACGGATTGGAGTGCCGAGCAAAGCTCATTTCGGTTGATCCCAAACACGAACACCAAATTGGGCACATCGAATATGTGCTTTACTCTTTCCAGGAGCTCAATTGCGAAAGTTGGACGGCATCGATCCAGTTCATCAATGATAAAGACCAATGGGTGCTCGGAATCCTTATAGACTGCTGCAGCCATCTTTACCAAGTGTTGCTTCAGTTCATCCTTTGTTGCTCTCTGGTCTAGGTATTCCTGTAGGAGGTCTCTCTGAGGCTGTTCCTTTCCATCGAGTTCCCCCGTCAATCCAGTGTAGTGGTGCAGGACACTCAGGGCATTCTGCTTGAGCAAAGTACCTGCAATTCTGAAGAATTCGCTAGCGAACTCCTTGAGTTTTCCCTCCTTGAAGTATTCAGACAGTTGACCAAGAATGGCAAGAAGGGGGTCATCGCAGAAATCGTCTTCCCAGGCATTAAAGTAAATTGCCCTAAAGCCTTGTCTCTCTAAGCTCGCCTGCCAGCGCTGCAAGAGAAAGGTTTTTCCCGTGCCCCAGCTCCCATCAATGCTGATGACAAAGGGAGCTTGCTGGTTTTGGATCAGTCTTGTCAGCCTTGCTCCAAGATCTCGCCGTCCAAGCACATCATCATTCCAAGGGTCTTCGGGCGAAATTACTAAGTCTGGCAGCTTCAGTGGTAATTCTTCTCTCGGACTTGGGGGAGTCATAGCCTCTTCGATGATCATGCTCCTTTACAGGTAGCTTACCGCTATCTGTTCTACTGTCTGTGCAACAGGAACCAGTATATCAGTCCACGTTCTCCTGACAGACTTCGAGAGAGTAGTGTCTGATGAGGAAACAATCGCGGTTGTGCCCAGCTTGACTACTAGGCTTGGAATCAGTACGATTGCGGTAGAGGTACGAGTTGGTTAGAAGAGTTACGTTGCGCTGAACCGGTAGGATTGTCTGCAATGTTATCTATGACGACGACTGCGGTGGAGCATTTGAAGGGCTTGCTGACGGAACAGGGGAATCCTGAGGCGGGGCTGCGGGTGTTTGTGTCGCCTGGCGGGTGTTCCGGGTTTCAGTACGGCATGTCCATGGAAGAGCGCGCGGACGATGGTGACGAGGTGGTCGAGGACGGGGGAGTGCGCGTCTTTGTGGACCCGTTTAGCCTGATGTATCTAAGCGGCTCGGAAATCGACTTTAGCACTGCCTTGATTGGCGGCGGCTTTACTATCCTCAACCCTAATGCCGAGCAGTCGTGCTCGTGCGGCCAGTCGTTCGATACGGCGGAGAGCGCCGGTGAGGCAAGGCCGTGTAGTACTTGACGTAATTGTAATTCGGTCGGAAGGTGAAGTCCTGCTCCTGCGGAGCGGGGCTTTTTCTTGTTGTGGGAAGTCGCCGGAGAGTCTTGGCAAGAAGCTGATGACTTTGCTAAGCGGTCAAACTCAAGCATTCTGACTTGGGAATCCAAGAATGTACTGTAGTTTAGCTACGTATATATGCGAGGAATTACCTAACCTGCCGCTTCGCCATGCGGATTGGGCACAATTGCAGGTCGGAACCAGAGCAAATGGAAGATTTCGACTGATATGATCCCATTTCCCACCGATTCATACATGCGAGCACTAGCGGAAGCAATCTATGCTGTCGCCTACTTGGAAGGGCTAATTCGCTATGATCTTTGCCGACTAAACCCTCTGCCAAAAAGCCTCGATGTATGGAATTCTTCATGGGACACTATGGGCATGTTAGCCAAGGATGTGCAGAGCGCTTCCGAGAATGAAGGAGACCTGAAGAAGAAAGTGTGGTTAGAGGCTTGCGCTTCCGCTTTGGAGGAAATCAAACCGATGCGTGACCAAGTTGTTCATTCGACACCTGCAACCGTACAGGGTACCCAAGTGCTCTACCGATGGACTGCCACAAAGGATAAGAGGAATCAAGAGTCTTTTCCAATAACCGAAGAGTTTCTGACGGACTTTCGCGACCTTGTCTGCAAACACATAGAGCGAATAAACTATGTAAGACTAGCAGAATTGGATGCTCCGCACGATTCGCGAAGCGTAGAGCCAAGCCCCGTTGCGGAGTAAAGATGGATTCCCGCTTTCGCGGGAATGACGGCAAGAGTCGCCGCCAGTTATCGCGCTAGTTGCCGCCTACTCTAGTGTCTGTAGCGGCCCACTCTAAAAGCAATCAACGCCCGCTCCAAAGAATCGCGGCCTTTTCAAATGGCGGGTACGGCACAATTCTCTGGTTAACTTTCAAACCCTAACGAGACGCTGGCAACAGGCGGAATCGAGCGGCTTGGAGGCCCTAGAATACCTTCCGTCAAGACCGTTATTTCGCTTTCATTCTCGTCTCCGTCCAGGTATTCTAGACCAAGCAAATTTCCCACTTGGCGCGGAGCCGATCCTAGGAGCGGTGTGTCTACATGAAGCAATTTACCCACCTGCATCTACATACCCACTACAGCCTGCTCGACGGCATGAGCCGCATGCCGGAGTTGATGGACCGCGCCAAGGAACTGGGTTTTGAGGCAATCGGACTCACCGATCACGGCGTACTTTACGGCGCCATCGAGTTCTATGAAGAAGCGCGCAAACGGGGCATCAAGCCCATCTTGGGCTGCGAGGTGTACATGGCGACCCGCTCGCGCTTCGACCGCGAGCCGAAGTTGGACGACCGGCAGTACCACCTTACGCTTCTGGCGAAAAACAACCAAGGCTACAAGAATCTCGTCAAGCTGGCGACGCAGGCGCAGTTGGAAGGCTTCTACTACAAGCCGCGCGCGGACCACGAACTGCTGGAGCAATTTCACGAGGGTCTCATTTGCCTTTCGGGTTGTCCGTCGGGTGAGATTCCGCGCGCGCTCCGGGATGGAAACGAGGAGAAGGCGCGGGAATTGGCGCTCCGCTATCGCGATTTGTTTGGCGCGGATAACTTCTACATCGAAATCCAAGACCACGGCATGGACTGGGAGCAGGAGGTTACCGGGAAGCTCGTGAAGCTGGCAAGGGAACTCGACCTGCCGCTGGTTGCCACGAACGACGGGCATTACACCCGCCGTGAGGATGCCGATGCCCACGACGTGCTCCTGTGCATTCAGACGAACAGCAACGTGAACGACTCCAACCGCATGCGCATGGAGAAGGATGCGTTCTACCTGCGCGGCGCCGATGAGATGTGGGAAATCTTTTCCGAGATTCCCGAAGCTCTCACGAACACCATGAAAATCGCGGAAGCGTGCAACGTGGAGATTGCCCTCGACCAGCGTATTTTGCCCCATTTCGAGGTGCCGGAAGGGCATACGGCCAGCACGTTCCTGCGCGAGCGGTGCACAGCAGGCTTGGCGGCGCTCTATGCCGAGCCCGATGCCGCCGCGCGCGAGCGTCTAGAGTACGAGTTAGGCGTGATCGGGGAAATGGGTTTCTCCTCCTACCTCCTGATAGCGGCGGACTTTGTAAACTGGGCCAAAGAGCAAGGGATACCCACCACCGTGCGGGGTTCGGCTGCCGGCAGTCTGGTGTGCTATACCGCCGGCATTACCGACATTGATCCCTTGCACTACGGTCTCATCTTCGAGCGATTCCTCAATCCTTCGCGCTACACCATGCCGGACATTGACGTAGACCTCATGGACGTACGCCGCAATGAGGTCATCGAGTACGTTACGGAGAAATACGGCGCCGATCACGTGGCGCAGATCATCACCTTCGGGACGATGAAGGCGCGGGCGGCAGTGCGCGACGTGGGTCGGGCGCTGGGCATGACGTACGGCGAGGTGGACCGCGTCGCGAAGCTGGTCCCCACCATGTCCACGGTGGATGATGCACTGCGGGATTCGCAGGACCTGCAGAAACTCGTGGTGGACGACCCTCAGGTGCAGCGCCTGCTTGACCTGGCCAAGAACCTGGAAGGCGTGGCGCGCCATGCATCCACCCATGCGGCGGGAGTGGTGATTTCGCGCGAGCCGCTCACTGAGTACGTTCCATTGCAGCGCAACGTGGGCGACGACGGCGTTATGACCCAGTTTGAGATGAACGCCATCGAGAAGATCGGCTTGCTCAAGATGGACTTCCTCGGCTTGCGCAACCTCACCGTCCTGGACCGCGCTGTGCGCTTCATCGCGGAGACTCGCGGCGAGTCCATCAATCTGAAAGAGATTCCGCTGGACGATAGGAAGACCTTTGAATTGCTCTCTGCGGGCGAGACGACAGGCGTCTTCCAACTGGAATCCGATGGCATGCGCCGCTACGTGAAGGAATTGCAGCCGGACCGGATTGAGGACGTCATGGCGCTGGTGGCGCTGTATCGTCCGGGCCCAATGGCGTATATTCCGCAGTACGTTGCGCGGCGTCATGGCCGCGAGAAGGCGACGGCGCGGCATCCGCTGATGTCGGCGGTACTGGAGCGCACCTACGGCATCATGGTCTATCAGGAGGACGTGATGGCTGTGGCGCAGGCCGTGGCCGGCTACACCCTGGCCGAGGCAGACAAGCTCTGCTACGCCGTTCGCAAGAAGATTGCGCACGAGTTGCAGGAGCATCGCGAGCGATTTGTCCAGGGCGCAGTAGCAAACGATTTGTCGAAGAAGCTCGCGGAGGAGATCTTCGCCGACTTCGAGCCCTTTGCGCGGTACGGATTCAATCAAGCACACGCTACGTGCTACGGCACGATTGCGTACCAGACCGCCTATCTCAAGGCTAACTATCCCACCGAATATATGACAGCGGTCTTGAGTACCGAGCTCGGCAACACGGACAAGATCGTAGAAGCGGTGCGCGAGTGCCGTCGGTTGAAAGTTACCGTGGCGCCGCCGAGTGTGCACGAGAGCGAATCCAATTTTGCCATCAAAGAGGGCACGGTCTACTTCGGGCTTGCCGCAGTGAAGAATGTGGGGACGGCGGCGGCAGAGGCTATCGCCGCACAGCGCGCTGACGGCCCATACCAGGAATTTTATGACTTTTGCGTCCGGATCGATCAACGGGCGGTAAATCGCCGAGCACTGGAGAGCCTCATCAAAGTGGGAGTGCTGGATACCATGGGGGATCGCGCCGCCCTGCTCGCGAGCTTGGACGACGTGCTGGCGTCCTCGCAGAAAACACAGAGCATAGGCAACCAGGGCCCCACGCTATTCGAGACATTCCTTGGTGAGGAGCAGGCAGCCATGCTTACGAGCTTTACGCTGCCCCAAGCTGAACCCGCCACGCCGGAAGAGAAGGGTATCTGGGAGAAGGAACTGCTCGGCGACTACCTCTCCGAAAACCCCTTCAAGCCGCACATCGAACGGATGCATGCCGCAGCCGGTACCACTACTGCGGAAGTCACCAAAGAGAGAGAAGGCAAGCGGGTCACTTTGGCAGGGCGGGTTGAGTCTGTGCGCAAGATACTTACCCGTAAGGGTCAGAATATGGCATTGCTTACCCTTGAAGATGAGAGCGGCCAAATTGACGTTACGGTCTTCCCCAATCTCTACGCGGAGCGGGCCGCACTGCTCGTGAACGGCAACTTTGTTGTCCTGCGGGGGCGCGTGGAACAGGATAGCCGGGATGATGTTATGAAAGTCCTGGCGGAGAGCGTAGAACCCTTGGACGATACAGTCGTAGAGCGGCAAGAGCCGGACAAGGCAATGCCGCCGGTTACGGTAGCTGTAAGGGAAGGCGGGCCGCTGCCTGTCGGCGGCGGTGATTTGCCGGAATGGGTTCTTGGCGACAATGATGTCCCCACTGAAGAGCCCGCTGTTGTGGATGAACCCGTGGCTGCCAATGGTGAAGAGTCACAGACCGCTGCAGCACAGACCGTTGCAGCACCCACGGCAGATGCTTCGCCGCGAAACAATAGCGTCGAACCCGAGCCTGAGCAGGAAATGCAGCCGGTTGCGGATGTCGTAGATCAGACGGGGCCGGAGGTGGAGCTGGTGCTCCAACGCACTGCCGATGACGCGCAGGACTTGGGGCTGTTGCAGCGGGTCGCAAACGTCTTGACCCGAAATCCCGGCGACACGCGCGTTGCGCTGCGGATTATTCTCAACGGAGTGCATGTGCGCATAGATACGCATGATCGGATCGCGCTGACGCCGGAGGTGGAGGACGAGATAGAGGGGCTGTTGGGCACGGCGCCGCTGCGAAAGTCGGACACGTGAACGTCCAAGAGTGTTGCCCGCAGCGCTACCGGCTGCACCTGCGCCTGGTCGCGCTCTGTTTAATGCTGCTGGTCGGGGTCGTACTGGCGTCATTGTCCACACCTTTGGCCCGTGCAGAGACCGCGCGACCGGATTTGGGCGCCGGCGAGCGCTTCACCATCTTGCTCGTAGGGCTCGACCGACGGCAGCCGACCGAAAGCTCGCGCAGCGATGTTATCATGCTGCTCAGCATCGAGCGCAAGTCTCGCTCGCTTTCCTTGCTCTCGATTCCGCGCGACCTTTGGGTGGTCATCCCCGACTACGGCTGGTACCGCATAAATGCCGCATATCTCTTTGGTGAGGTCTACGAGGGCAGCGGCGCGGCTTTGGCGCGCCAGACGATTGAATCGGTATTCGACGTGCCGGTGCACGCTGTGGCCGCAGTTGACTTTGCCGGCTTTGTGGCCCTCATCGATGCATTCGGCGGCATAAGTGTCACGGTTGCCAAAGACCTCGTCGATAACTCCTATCCCACAATTGACTACGGGTACACCAGCGTCTTTATCCCGGAAGGCTTGCAGCAAATGGATGGCGAAACGGCGCTGATCTACGCGCGTACACGGCATCCGGACAATGACTTCAAACGCATGGGCCGCCAGCAGAGCGTCATTGCCTCGGCGCACTCCAGTCTCTTTGCGGACGAGATGATCCTCTTGTTCCCCCTCCTCTTTCAGCAGTTCAATGAGATCATCGAGACTGACCTGACACTTACGGAGCAGCTCATTCTCTTGCGCGATCTCTATCTGTTGCGCGACGCGCCGATCAATGCGCGCGTTATCGAGCCGCCGCTGGTGTACAACTATGTCACGGAGGGTGGTGCGCAGGTGTTGCTTCCTGACTGGGAACTGGTGCGGCCCTTGATTGGGGAGATGTTCGGCAATGCGGATGCGGGGCCGGAATCCGAGATAGCGCAGTGACTAATTTGCTGCCAACCGGGAGACATGTGGGTATCGGGTTACGGAAGAGAAGATGGATTCGCTAGACTCACAAACGAAGTGCAACACCATGCTAAGGTGTTGCCATGGGAACATACTATCGTCAACTTTCCATTGAAGAGCGGTGTGAACTGGCCCGGCTTCACACCGCGGGACAGTCGTACCGGCAAATTGCTGCAGCTCTGGATCGCGCGCCATCGACCATTATGCGGGAGGTGAAACGCAATGGGTCTCGTACGCAGGGCTACCAAGCGGGGTATGCCCACGAACAGGCGTGGGCGCGGCGCTGGGTTGGCGGCAAGTTGGAACGGGATGCTGCGTTGCGCAAGACCGTGCTGGAGTACTTGCAATGCGGCTGGTCGCCGGAGCAGGTGGCAGGACACATGGCGCGGGATGCCGGTGGACCGGTCATCTCCCACGAGACCATCTATCGTTTCATATACGGACAGGTGGCGCGCACCAAGGACTATAGTTGGCGGCACTACCTGCCGCGAGGCAAGACGAGACGGCGACCCCATCGGCGCAGTGGGCGCAGTCCGGCCTCCTTCATTGCCAAGCGCCGTCCACTGGCGGAACGTCCCCAGGCGGCGGCCGACCGCCAAACCCCCGGCCACTGGGAGGCTGACCTGATGCTCTTTGGGAGAGGCGGCCACGCGGTGCTCGCCCTGCACGAGCGCCACTCGCGCTTGCTCATCGCTGCGCGCCAGCCCGGCAAGGCGGCAGACCCCATCGCCAGCACCATGTACGATCTGCTCGCGGTCTTGCCTGAAGCGTGGCGACAGACCGTCACCTTCGACAACGGCACCGAGTTCGCGCGCCATTACCATCTCCATGACTTGGGCATCCAGACCTTCTTCTGCGATACCCACGCCCCCTGGCAGAAAGGAGGCATTGAGAACGCCATCGGACGCATGCGGCGCGTGCTGCCGCGCAAGACCGACCTGGCGGAGATGTCCGCAGAGCGCTTTGCGCAACTTATCCAAGCCTACAATCACACCCCGCGCAAGTGCCTTGACTATCAAACCCCAGCAGAAGTATTCCTCAAACAAACGTTGCACTTGAAATGTGAATCCACCTTCCCGCGTGCGCGGGAATGACGAGCCAGAGTGCACTCTCACTTCCTGTCAGAGCGTGAAAGTTTACGTATGCAAGAGGCGCGAGGAGCGATAGCGTGTCACTTCAATTTGCAGACAAGGCAGCGTTGGTAACGGGCGGAGCATCAGGAATCGGCCGTGCAGCGGCGCTCAGCTTTGCTCACGGCGGGGCGCGCGTGGTGGTTGCCGACGTCGACCAAACGGGAGGGGAGGAAACCGTGCGCCTTGTCAAGACAGAAGGCGGTGAGGCCGTCTTTGTAAAGACCGACGTGCGTGCGGCCGTCGATGTGGAGGCAATGGTTGCAGCTACTTTGCAATCCTTTGGGCGTCTGGACATTGCCTTCAACAATGCCGGCGTGCTGGGCAGCGGCGCGGCCATGATCGACTTTACGGAAGACGATTGGGACGACGTGATGGGCATCAATCTCAAAGGCGTGTGGCTCTGTATGAAGCACGAGATTCCGGCCATGATCCAAGCGGGCGGCGGCGCGATAGTCAATACCTCCTCTATTGCCGGTTTGGTCGGCAGCCAGCATAGTCCGGCCTATGCCGCCAGCAAACACGGAGTGGTGGGCCTGACAAAGACGGCGGCGCTCCAGTACGCGCCGCAGGGCATCCGGGTCAATTGCGTTTGCCCGGCCGCGGTCTACAGCCCAATGCTAGAAACGCTCGTGACGCGTAATCCGCAGGTGGGCGATAGACTGTTGGCTTCGCAACCCAACGGCCGCTTTGCCAGCCCGGAGGAAGTCGCCGCAGTGGTGACGTGGCTCTGCTCCGATGCGGCGTCGTTTGTCACCGGCGCCGCGCTGCCTGTGGACGGCGGCTATACGGCGCAGTAATTTGCTTGAGCACTTGACTGTCCTGGCAAGCGACTCTCTGGGGGTACTAACCGGATCCGGCTGAAATACGCCCGGCTCCGCTGGGCTCTAACTCCAGCACACCTAGTCAGAATGCCAGAGATTCCCCGAAAACGGCGGAAAGAGCGCAGTAAGCAAGGCTTGGGCCGTGGGGGTAGCGCTGCAATCGGGATAACTTTCTCTGAGTTGGGCGTAGGTGCGGCGACCGCCGAGCAGTTGCAGGAAGGTCAGATCTGGGAAGCTCGCGTCGCTGGATGAGACTTCCGTATGGTTTAAAGCAGTGACTGCCGAGACCTGTCCCTGATTGAACTCGAGTCTCAGACCGCTATGGAAGAAATCTAGTGTGAGCGTGCCGGTGTAGCCTTCGGCAGGCGTGCCCAGCAGATGCATTTCCAAGGCTGGCCGCACGTGGCGGAGAAAGGCGGCAAGATCCGGCACGCGCAGGTACCAGGCGTATCCCTGGAGCGAGGATGTTACCAGATTTGGGAACGTGGCGTAGGCCGGATTATCGCGTCCCAGGTGAAACACAATCTCGCCAGGTTGCGATTCCGCTTTCCCTCCGCCGGAGTTGCTCAGCGATTGTACATAGGCAGGGAGTGCCGTTAGCAGGTCAGGCATGACGTTTAGGTAACTGACGCCCGGCGCGAGCGCACATTGGCGCACGACCAAGCGCCACGGCTTCGGCTCCGCGGAGCTAGGGAGCGGGTGGTAATGGATGAAGCCAACCGGCCTATGCGCCGTGTCCTCTATGACGAGCCACTCCCTGTACACCTCACTGTCGGTCGTGCGCCCGGAGAACTCCCATTCCCAATGCTCGTCTGAGCGCACGACGCTGAAGGGTTGCCGCTGTTCGGCATGCGCGTAAACAGAGCGGACGAACGCGTGGTCGGCATCGGTTAGGGGCCGCACACGAAATTCCACGATGGTCCGTGCGCTAGGCGGCGACACGCGCACCACGCGGCCGTAGTAAAGATCGAGGGCGAATTCATAGCCAAATTGGCGGTAATACCAGGGGATGCCGGTGATGGCTTGCATCAGCTCGCCTTTGGATTCGCTAAGCGCGTGGATGACGTCCATTTGCTTGCGAATGAGGCCGCGCCGCCGGTAGAGCGGGTCGGTGCCCACCTGCTCGATGCGGCCGCAGCCGAACGGAATCCCGCCGTACGACCAGGTCTGCGGGATCAAGCAAAGCGATGAGACGATCTTGCCGGTGGCTGTATCCTCCACTACCGTGAAGTCGCCGGCTCTGGTCGTCGGGTGTCTGCCGGACATGAGTTCATGCGCCCAGACACCGACTCGGTTCGAGGACGGATCGTATTCGCGCATGCGCTCGTTGAAGTCAACCCAGGCGTCGAAGTCATTGGGAACGGCAAAGCGCAGGCGCAAGTTGTCGCCCAGGTCGATGGGTGTTTGGGGCAAGGGTGGGGTGATTGGCGGGTTCATGGGTGCGCGTGGTTCAAGCATGAATTTATGGTGCTCGCCCAATCGTACCATTGTCGAGGATTCACTGGCTACAAGCGCCAGTGTTTGCGGATTTGAGAGTGGCATGCTACGTTCATTGCAGAATTCTGTGGATAAACCGAGAGTACGATTGCCAGCTAAGCGCACGCGGTGGAGCTACTCGCTCGCGACGCAGCCCTTGGGTGGTATAAGGAGCGAACAAGCGTAATGGCAGGATTTACGACACGCCCCGTCATCATGGGTACGCACGGCGTCGTGACGACGGGGCATTACCTGGCGACGGCTATCGGCATGCGGGTGCTGGACCAAGGAGGAAACGCAATAGACGCAGGCGTGGCGGCAGGCTTTGCGCTCAATATGCTAAAGCCGCAGTCCAACGGGATCGGCGGCGAAAGTCCGATTCTCATTCACCGCGACGGCGGCGACGGGCCGCAGGTGGCTGCCATCAACGGGCAGGGCATCGCGCCAAAGCGAGCGACCATCGAGTGGTTTCGCGCGCAGAATATCGACCTCATCCCTGGCGACGGCTTTCTGCCGGCCACGGTGCCCGGCGCCTTTGGCGCTTGGGTCACGTCCTTGCTGCGTTACGGGCGGTTGAGCCTCAAGGAGACTCTGGGCCCGGTGGTGGACCTGGCGCGGGACGGCTTTCCCATGTACGCGGAATTGCACCGCAGCATTGGCAGACAAGCAGAAAAGTTTCGCACGCGGTGGCCGACTTCGGCGCAGGCGTTTCTGGACAACGGGGCCGTGCCGGCGATTGGCTCGATTTGGAAGCAACCGGACTGGGCCCGCACATTTCAAGGGGCCATAGACGCCGAAATGCGGGAGCAACACCGCGGACGTGAAGCGGGCCTGCGCGCCGCCCTAGACTATTTCTATCGCGGCGACGTTGCCGCAAAGGCGGCTGCATTCGCAGCGAACACTGAGGTGCTCGATGCTAACGGCCAAACCCACCGCGGCCTAATAGCGGAGGATGACTTCGCAGCCTTCCGCACGAAAGTGGAGCAGCCGGTCACCGTGAACTATCGCGGCCTGGACGTCTATAAGTGCGGGCCTTGGTGCCAGGGACCCGTGTTCTTGCAGCAACTCACGCTGCTCGAGCAATTCGACTTGGCGTCCATGGGCCACAATACGCCCGAATACATTCATACGGTGGTTGAGGCGGCCAAGCTGGCCTTTGCGGATCGCGAAACGTACTACGGCGATCCGGCATTTGCGCACGTGCCGCTCGATCGGCTCTTGGATAAGGGGTATGCAGCGCAGCGCAGCACGCTCATAGACCCGGCGGTTGCTTCTCCCGATCTCCGACCGGGCGATCTGCCGCCGACCGCCTTGGAGGCCCGTCCCGGTGATCCGGCTGTGTATGCCTACGATACGACTCACCTCGACGTCATCGACGCAGAAGGCAACATGTTCTCCGCCACGCCGAGCGGGGGCTGGTTGACGACCTCGCCGGTCGTGGAAGGATTGGGCTTCCCCTTAGGCACGCGCGGACAGATGTTCTCGCTCGACCCCGCGCATCCCAATGCCCTCATGCCCGGCAAACGTCCGCGCACGACACTGACACCGTCGCTGGCGATGAAAGACGGACGGCCCCACATGGTGTTCGGCACGCCTGGCGGCGACATGCAGGACCAGTGGACGTTGCAGTTCTTCCTCAATGTGGTTGACTTTGGCATGAACCTGCAAGAGGCGATAGATGCGCCTTCGTTCCATAGCATGCACTTCCCCAGTTCGTTCTACCCGCGCGCGGCGTTTCCGAAACGCGTGGTGGTGGAGGGACGTGTTTCTGAAGAGACACGCGCGGCGCTGGAAGCGAGAGGCCATGAAATCGTGGTAGGCGCCGACTGGGCACACGGTCAGGTGACAGGCGTGCGCTTCAACCCCGACACCGGCTTGATCGAAGGAGCCGCCTCGCCAAGGACGATGATGCCGTACGCCATGGGCCGCTAGGTGGAAATCTTGGCACAGAGCGACTTAGCATGCCGCCAATCCCAAGGGTAGTGCGGCGGTCAATGCATCATCGGGATAGCGAGCTGTTCAAGACTGAGATGAATTTCCCGCTTTCACGGGAATTGTGAGTGTTAGGTATTTCATTGACAGAATGGGAACATATAACAACCAGAGATTATACCCTCGTATCGGCTGCCATCCACATTGGGTTGCTGCATCACGAGCAATGACAGCTCATGCATCAAAGACTAATAGCGCAGACGGCACGAGAATCGTCACTCCGGCGAAAGCCGGAGTCCAGGGGTGCAGCGAAGATGGATTCCGGCGCAAGCCGGAATGACGGAGTTGAACGTCTTCTACTTGTCATGGTTTCAATTGGACTGATGAAACTGTCAACGAATTAGTCAACACTTACAGGAATGACGGAACGGAACGTGCCGTGTGGGCTATTTATCCTGTAATACAGGGAGAATATCGTGACGCCTGACTGGCCCGACTCATTCCCCGACGCGTCGCTTGTTCCTCGCCTCCAGCAGTTGGTATGGGGCAAGGCGACTACGCAATGTCTCTTCGTTGCGGCCAAGTTAGGCATTGCCGATCTGCTGGCAGACGGTCCACGGGCCATAGATGATCTGGCAGCGGAGACGGGCGCCAATGCCTCGGCGCTCTACCGGGTCTTGCGCTTGCTGGCAAGCCTGGAAGTGTTTGTGGAACTGGATCCCGGGCAGTTTGCGCTCACGCCGATGGCGGAGTTGCTGCAAGCCGATGCGCCGTGTTCCTTTAGGGACTACGCAATTGTGCATGGGAGCGAGTGGTATAACCGGGCCTGGGCACACCTTCTCTATAGTGCGGAGACGGGCCAGCCGGCATTCGACCACGCGTGCGGCCTTTCGCTCTTTGATTTCCTGGAGCAGCATCCGGCAGCGGCAACCGACTTCGACAACTCCATGACAGCCCTCTCCCGATTCGAGGCTGCCGGTGTCTGTGCAGCCTATGATTTTACCGGCTGCGGTACGGTGGTGGACGTCGGGGGCGGTCGCGGTCGATTGCTGACCGATATACTGACCGCTTATCCGACGCTGAACGGTATTCTCTATGACCGGCCGAGCGTTGTCGAGGCTGCCAAACCGGAGCTTGCGTCCGGAGAATACGGTAAGCGCTGTCAGGTGGTGGGCGGCGACTTCTTCACCAGCGTTCCCGCGGGCGGTGACGTCTACATGCTGAAGCACATCATTCATGACTGGGATGATGCGCGGTCTGCCATAATCTTGCGGAACTGCAGGGAAGCGATGGCGGCCGGGGGAAGAGTGCTGGTGGTGGAAGGCGTGATGCCGCCCGGCAATGTGGCGTCAAACAGCAAGCTCTGGGACGTGGTGATGTTGGCGCTAACACCCGGCGGGCGGGAGCGCACCGAAGAAGAGTATGCTGAACTCTTTGGGCAGGCGGGCCTTTGCCTCACTCGGGTCGTGCCCACGAATGCAGTGGTGAGCGTCGTCGAAGGCACGGCTAGATAGCCATAAGCACATGCTCGCGAACAAGGGACTCCTTACGCCCCCTTTAAGCTTGTCGCGTTCCTAGTCAATTGATATGATGCAGGACAAGCAGACAGCACACAGGGAAGGAGAAGGGAATCCAGAAATCGCTCTTGTTGGCAATTGCGCCGATAAAATGGCTTGCAGTGTGATACCACGAAGAGGGGTCCCACGAAGGGTGGCGTAGCCATGATTTTGCAGACTTGCAAGAGTGAAGCGTAGATAACGTAGTTTTCAAGGAGAGAAACGATGGATCGTGTACATGATTTGGGTCTCACACGGCGGCGGATGCTTGGCATCGGTGCCGGCATGCTAGGCAGTGTGGGACTCTTGGCAGCGTGCGGGCAGGTAGCTGAGCCGGTAGACGAAGCGCCCGAGATGGAAGAGAAGAAAGCCGAAGCCGAAGCGCCCAAGATGGAGACGGTCGAGGTCGAATTCTGGTCGCTCAACGGATTCTGGGCCTCTTTCACTGAAGGTGTGGGACTCGAGCTCCGCGACGAATTCAACTCGATGCAAGAGGCCATTCACATCAAGACCTTACCCACGCCGTGGGGCGAAACGTTTGAGAAAATGCCTGCGGCGGTGGCAGCAAACGCTGCGCCCGATATGTCGTTCGCGCCGCGTTTTACCATCAAGACTCTTGCCCACGCTGGACTCGCTTCTGAGATGACCGACATGGTCAAGGCCTCAAGCACGATAGACAATAGCGATATGTGGCAGGAGATTCTGGATGATGCTGTTTGGCAGGGGCGCCAGTTCGCGGTGCCGTTTACTCCCGACGCCCGCACGCTCTTCATCGGCCACGAAAACATGATCGAAGGGGGACTGGACCCGGAGAATCCCCCCGCGACATGGGATGACCTTTACACCGCAATCGGCAGACTGGTGAAGAAGGACGGCGCGAAGATTGCCCAGCTTGGCTACGTGCCGCATTGGGGTCCCGGCAGCATTTGGGCTTCGTGGATGGTCCCGCTCTGGCAGATGGGCGGCTCAGTGATCAGCGCGGACGATAGTACGTCGACGCTTGATAACGAAACGACAGTAAGCGTTTTCGATCACGTCGTCCGCATCTATGATCTGCAGGATGGCTACGAGGCGGCGGAAGAATTCCGTGGCGATGCGGACCCGCGGATAGTCTTCACCGACCGCGGCGCGAGTATGATCTATACTATTTTCGATACCCCTCACCAGCCGGCCTACAAGCCTGGCTTCGACAAACTCGTGCATAGCGCCACGCCGTCGCCGCTGCCGCCGGGCGGCACGAATGCGACCTATAGCGGCTGTGGCGACAACATCATTCCCAATGGCGCCAAGAATGCCGAAGCAGCCTTCACTTTCATCGAGTGGCTCTTCGAGGCGCCGCAGGATCTCCGTCATGCTCTGGGCAAGAGCCGGATCCCCATGCGCAAGTCGGTTGCGAATAGCGACGCCTATATTCAGGACGATCCGCTGCGCCGGGAAGCGGTGACTTCGATGGAAGTTGCCGGTTTCGTGGTCGGCGCGCCGGGCGGCATCGGCATCCTGGGTCTGCACAACCAACTTGCGCAGACCATCTACAAGAAGGAGAAGACCATCCAGGAAGCACTAAAGGAGACCGACCAACTGGTACAAGCAGTCCTCGACGAGACGCTGGCGAACTCCGTGCTCGAATAGTCTCTTTAAGGCTATTTTCAAACGAAGAGTCTCGTAACGGATACGAGCCGCCTCCCACGGGTTTGGGCCTGGGAGGCGGCTCCTTCCTATCTAGAGTGCGCTTATCAAATTGCTTGTGGGGCCGTACTTGCGTATCATCGTTGCAGAATTACGTAAATGACAAGGAGGATTTCCCGTGAGAATTTTGGTATCGGGTGTATCGGGACGTGTGGGCACGAACTTGACCAAGGCGCTGCTCGCGCGAGGCCATCAGGTGCGGGGGATGGTATATCCCGGCGATCCAAAGGCGGACAAGCTCGCTGCCTTCGACATAGAGATCGCAAACGTCGGGCTGCAGGACACTGAAGGCATTGCAAAGGCAGCAGAGGGTGTGGACGCCGTGGTGCATACGGCGTGCGTCATGTCACGGCCGCCGACCATGGAAAAGTTCACCTACTACGATGTTAATACCACCGGTACGATGCGCTTGCTGCAGGCCGTGGCTGCACAAGGCGACAAACTGCATCGGTTTGTACACATCAGCAGCGACACCGTATATCCCATGCCGTCGCTGCTCTACGCCCCGGTCGACGAGCAACACCCGCGCCTGCCGATCAAAGAGTACGGCATGATCAAGGTGCTCAACGAAGAAATGGTGGAGCATTACCGGCGCGAATATGGACTGAAAACCACGATCATTCGCCCCGGCGCTATTCTGGCGGGTGAGGAGATATTCAACGGCTGGTCCGCAGGCTTGGCGGCGAACCAGTATCGCGAGGCGAGCCACGCCCAATGCGGCCCGCTGCACCATCCGGAAATGGCGGAGAACCTTGCCAAGCTGGATGAGGCGGTGAAGCAGCGTACGGACGATCCCAGCAAGCTGCTCGTCAACTACCATGACCGGAACGGCAATTCCTGGCTGTGGCAGCGCACGGACGCACGGGACATCGTGCACGGGATCATGCAGGCGCTTGATGAGGACGGCGCGATCGGTCAGACGCTCAACATGCACGGCCCATACGCGATACCGTTTAGTGAGGCGACGCCGGTGCTCAGCGATTTGCTCGGCCTGCCGGTGCTGGATTGGGAGACCTCGGCGTGCTGGCAGTATTGGGCGGACAATAGCGCGGCGAAGTCGCGGGTGAAGTACGCGCCGCAGCACGACTTCCACCGCATGGTGGCGGATGCCGTGGCGCTGCGAGAAGGCAAGGAGACGACAGTCATACCGGCGTAGAAGTTGGCGTATTCTTTCCCGTAGAGCGAGGGATGGGGAGTGCGGGATCCGGCTTCCGCCGGAATGACGGAAGCCGGATCCCAGAGGTAAAGAAGGCGAACGGGGATTGAGCAAACAGAGCTCTAGTTGGCGCTCGACGCTGCAATTCCTGTTAATTGAAGACTGCCGGCACGAACGGTCTACTACTTTGCAGCCGGAATGTTCACAGAGCCGGAACGTTCACTCTACCGTTCGCCCTGAGCCTGTCTAAGGGTGAACAGAGGCAACTGCAGAGCCCGGTACAAGTGCTCGTATTCCGTTCGCCCTGAGCCTGTCGAAGGGTGAACAGTGGCAACTGCAGGGCCCGGTACAAGTGCTCGTAATCCGTTCGCCCTGAGCGTGTCGAAGGGTGAACAGAGGCATCTGCAGGGCCCGGCGCATGTGCTCGTTTTCCGTTCGCCCTGAGCCTGTCGAAGGGTGAACAATGGCATTCGCAGAGCCCGGTACAAGTGCTCGTAATCCGTTCGCCCTGAGCATGTCGAAGGGTGAACAATGGCATTGGATATAACAAGCACTAGTGCCCGTGACTGTTCATGCTTCGACCCTTCGACAAGCTCAGGACAGGCAGGCTCAGCACGAACGGGAACAGTACCTTGTTTTGGCCAGTGTAGTCTGGGGCGTCTGGCCGCCATCAAGTTTCTTGAGCCGTTTCAGGGCAAACCTCCACCGAGTGACATGATTTGGCGATAGTATCGGAAAAGCGCACATATGAAAGTACTCTACATAGACATAGATTCCCTGCGCCGTGATCATCTCGGCTGCTATGGCTACGAGCGGCCGACCACGCCGAATCTCGACCGTCTTGCGCGCGAAGGGGCGCGCTTCACCAACATGTACGCGGCCGATACGCCGTGCGTGCCTGCGCGCGCGAGCATATTCACCGGTCGCTGGGGCATCAAGACCGGCCTGCTCACCCACGGCGAGCGAGCGCAATCCATTGGCGACTACGGGCGACCGGAAGGTGAGTTGGATACGAAGCCCTGGGAACAAGACGCTCGCTACACGGGGCCGACGTATCCGCCGGTTGGCAGCCGCGTGCCGCAGGTGCAGGAATTCCTTGCAATCCAACTGGCCGAGTCCGGTTTCCATACTGCCGCAGTCTCTACCTTTGCCGATCAAGCGCCCTGGTTTCGCACCGGCTGGGAGGCGTATTACCGGCCGCAGTGGCATCGGACCCATAGCCACGTGCATGCGCCGGAGATCACGGCGCATGCACTAAATTGGCTGCAAGACCACGCGCAGGAGGACTTCTTCCTCTACGTGCACTATTGGGACCCGCACCAGTCGTATAAGGCACCGCAGGCGTACGTGGACAAAATGCTTACGTACGCGCCGCCCGACTGGCCGTCCGACGAGCGAATCAAGGATGACGCCGAGCGCTACGGTCACATGCCGAACTCCGCCGGTTCGCATCGCATTGGGAGCAAGGAAGACTTTGATTACTGGATGGCGATGTATGACGCCGAGATTGCCTATTGCGACGAATACGTGGGGCGGCTCCTCGAGGCGTTGGAAACAGCGGGTGTGCTGGACGATACGCTCATCATTGCCGCTACCGATCACGGCGAAAACCAGGGCGAGCATAGCGTCTACGGCGACCATTGGGGCGTGTATGAGACCGATGCCCACATCTGGATGCTCGCGCGCTGGCCGCATGGCGGTGTACAGCCGGGCACGGTGGTGGATGCGGCAAGCTATACGCTGGACCTCGGCCCTACGCTGTGTGCGGTTGGCGACTTGGAGCCGCCCCCGCGCTGGCAGGGCCGCTCTTTGCTGGGCATGCTGCGCGGCGAGCCCGAGCCAGTGCCCCAACGTGACTATGTGTATCTAGAGCACGGCTTATGGTCGGCGCAGCGAGCGATCCGCACGATTGGCGCGCCGGACGGGCGGGAATGGAAGCTCATTAAGAGTTACCACGGCGGTCTGCTCAACTGGCCCCTGACCCAACTCTTCGATTTGGCAAACGATCCCCGCGAAGAATCTAACGTGGCGAAAGACCATCCCAAATTGGTGCGGGACTTGGAATACCGCCTCTGGCAGTGGGAAGAAGAGCAGCTCCAAGGCTGGCCCGATCCGCTGAAGAAGATCGCCCAAGAAGGCCCGCAAACGGTCGTGAGCGCGCTGCAAAACATGCGGCCCGGCGTCTGGCAGTGGCCTCAAGAGGAGGGCCACGTAGTACCGACGGTGCGTCTAATGAGATAACGCGGGCTCAAGTGTGGGCAAGGGCAACAGGACTTGCTGGAGAAGACACAGAGAGATGAGGAATACGGGATAGGACAACGCGAGCCCGTGAAACACTGTAGCAGACTGTCATCCAAGTACTCTGTCTAGGCGCTTTTCCGAATTGCAAGCTCTGCGGCGGAGCGACAGCGCCGCGTGTTTGCTCAGCGTTGCGAGAATCATGAGCGCGTGCGCCTTTCACGCGAACTCATACAAGGGCACTCTACTCGCCGGTTGACGTTCTTGTTGAAGGAGAGCTTCGATCTTGTGTACTGTGTCCGGTTGCAGCAGCGTGTCTCCGCATACTGCGCAGACGTCAGCCGGAACGTGATCGATGACAATCACTTGCCCCTCGTGCCGCACGGTATGCATAATACTTCTCGCTTCGTACTCTCCAGGACAGCCCTGGATGCTGCACTTCATGTCGCTTGCCTCCTTCGCCATGGTGTAACCCACTTAGGCAACGTGGGTTCATAGACGGTAATGATGATGAGAAAGGGAAGAGTCGTCGTGCAAACAACATGTAAGGCTCGTCCCGACCACGTAAAGCCGCATACCAAGCAACACGCTCCCCTGCGATGTTGCGGGTATTTTTCCAAGATATTTCCTTGAGAGACTGCCTCCAGCACCTCATCGAGCGAGACCTGCTCCTCAGTCATTTCTTGCTGAGCATGCTGGGTCACACGTATGTTATTTGTGAGCGCTTGCGCTCGTATTATATCCAGCATACAACGTATCCGAGCGTTGTACCCCTAAACAGTATAAGTCCTATTGTCTTTCCGGTGGGCATCATGCAAGACTCTGGCCTGCCTACTGCTTTATCGCTTTGAGCCCGGCTGCCACTGACCGAGATTCATCACGTGTCGAATCGCGCCCGGGCTGCCGAGGCGGTTATAAAGATCTTCGGTCCAGCCGTAAGTGCCGGGGCGGGGGCCTAGGAAGACCAATTCCATGGGCCAGAGCAGTCCGGCGGCTTGCGGCAGGTCGGCGTGCTGGAGCGCGAAGAGAATCTCGCTGGCGATGCCGGTGCCGTCAGGATTGGAGTGCGCGCTGAGTGACTCCGGCAGATCGCTCAGAATTAGCGCCTGCAGGTTACTGCGGCGCTGGCGCGCCGCCTGGAGCAGCGCCGCGTAGATCGCCACCACAGCCATTTGGCCGCGTCCGGCCAAGGCTACCCGCGAGCTATCGACTCCGGGCAGATGCGCAATGGCTTCCAGGGCGCGCAGCGTGTCGTAGACCTGCATGGAAGCAATGGTGCGGCCGGTGAGCATGGCGGCGCGGCGCACGTGCCAATCGAGCTCGGTGCCCCAAGCATTGTCGCCGGTGCCGCGCGGCTCAGCCATCACCCGTGCCCAAGAACTATCGAGGCCCTGCAGCCAGTCTTCAGTGGTGCGGCGCCGCTCATGGGGCGAGCGCAGCGCGACGACGGCTGGCGCATCGGAATCTGATTCCGGCAGAGTCCAAGACCCGTGCAGCCGCCAGCCGCCTTCCGACGTGAAGGCAAACCTGCCGCCCGCGACCGCGTCGCCGCGGCCGGTCTCGTATTCGACCTCTGTGTCTAAAGCACTTGGCACACTTGGGAAATGTCCGAACGATGTCTCGGCAAGCCCGGCGCGAGTCTTGTCGCGGACGGCTTCCAATTCGTTTGCGTTCGCAATGCTGGGGAGTTCCGGCAGCGTGAAGAAATCCTCGTGAATGGTCGTGACTCGTTCCGCGGTAGGCACGCCGTTCTGATAGACGCGGAGCGTAGCCGCGTCCTCCTGCGCTGCGGGGCTATCGTCAATATCCCCAACGGCCTCGGGCGAGACCTCCTTTTGTTCCAGGTGGCGGAGGAACCAGGAGAAGATGCCGCGCCGTGAGTTGGCGTGGTAGGAATGGCCGCCCGGCGTTTCGATCAGTAGGGTATTCTCGCCCGCGCCCAAGTGATCGTAGATCTTCTTGACACCTGCAAAGGATTCGCGGATGGACCGGATGTGAAAGATGCCGTCGCGATTGGCGGAACCGATGAGCATGGGGCGCGGCGCAATCAGCCGCGCCACGTCCGCTAACTCCCAGCGGTGCACGTTTACGGGGAACATGCAGTCGCAGTGGCCGTCCACGGTGCGCTCGCGCACGTGGGAAGCGAATGTGGCGGTACCGCAAACCGGCGCTACCACCTTCACGCGTTCGTCGGCGGCGGCAACCCACCAACTTACCGCGCCGCCCCCGGAAATGCCGGTGACCCCCAGGCGTGTGCCGTCTACTTCCGGCATCGACACCAGCAGGTCGAGACCGCGCACGCCGTTCCAGAGCTCTACACCGGCGGGCGTGTAGCCTTGGCTGAACCAGTTGAACCAGCCGCGATGGCACGTACCGTGATGGTGCCCCTCGATTTCACCAAGCTGGATGGTCTCGACGAGCAGGCAGGCAAAGCCGAGTTGGGCGAACTTGCGGGGATGGGCCTGATAGTGTTCCTTTTGCTTTTGCGCGTGACCGCAGACGTAGAGCACGCCCGGCACGGGATTCTCTGTATTCGTGGGCAGGTAGAGGTTGCCGGTGACGTAGAGTCCGGGCAAGCTCTCGTAATAGAGATTTAGGATGCGGTAGCCGTCTCGCTGGGTTTCCTTAGTAATGCACACGTTCAGTGGGGGGCGCTCCGTGAGAGCCATATGGCTGGTTACGCCCATCATCGCGTAGTATTGTGCGAGCCACTCCTTGCGCGCTTGCGGCCAGTCGGCAGGCGCGGGCAGCGCCTGCAGCGACTCCGCCTGCATACTTCGGGCTTCTTCAGAGAGGTACGTGCGGATATCCACGGCTTAGCCTTTCGTTAGATGGGCTTTGACGCAAGTGCGGGCTCGTAGCACACACCCAAATTACCAAGTGCGCAACACGAAAGCAAAGGCAAGCCTGTCACCAATCGCACTGCGAAGCTTTGCCAAGCTCTTGTCGAGACATTAGCGGAGAGAGGCACGACGAGACCAATAAACGACTCAATAAACCGTTCGCCCCCGTATCGTGTCGATACGCTGTATCGGGTACGGGGCAGGCTCTGCGCTTGTCGAAGGGTGAACGGAACTTGCAGGAGCTAAAGGGCTGCAACAGGGCGTACACGCCATTTTCGATACTGGCGGGGCACAAGGCCCCCCGCTACTCCGGCGAGCACGTGTCACTGGGAATATAGAGTTCTGGTTGGCGGTCGTCCAAGTAGGTGGCTACGGTGCGCCACTGTTCCCAATCGGCATGGTCGAGCTCAAGCGCAGCCACCGCTACACCTTCGCCATCGTCAATTCTAGCGAGATGCGCACCGGAAGGCGCGGCGATGCACGAGTGCCCCAGACTCTTCCAGCCTTCCTCTACGCCAACGCGGTCTGCCATTGCAACGTGCACGGTGTTTTCTAAAGCGCGTGTCGCCACGAGACCGGCAACCACCGGGCCGCCCCAGCCCAAGCTGCGCTGCCAGTCATTGGTGATCCAGTCGGTGCTATTCAGGATAACCTGAGCGCCCTCGAGGACGAGACGTCGAATGTACTCAGGAAAGATGAGGTCGTAGCAAATCGTCAGCGCCACGCAGGTTCCGTCAATGTCGAAGAGAGCCGGTTCCGTGCCGGGGGTGTATACCTCTCTCTCTGCAGAAAAGAGGTGAACCTTGCGGTAAGCGCCGTGCAGGCTGCCGTCAGGAGCAAGCAGCGCGGCGCTATTGTAGTACCGGTCGCCATCGCGTTCGATCATACCGGCCACGACGTAGCACTGGTGGCGACAGGCGATCTGCCCCAGCGCATCCGTTGTCGGGCCGGGGATGGATTCTGCCAGCGTATCGATGCGGTCGCCGACGAAATACCCGGTGGTAGCGAGTTCAGGGAGCACCGCCACCGTTGCGCCTTGCGCTGCGGCAGCGCCGACGAGACTATCCATCCGTTCTAGGTTGGCGGCCACGTCGCCGAGTACGCAATCCATCTGCGCTACAGCGAGTTTGAACGACATGGTTGCGCCCCCTGCCTACGGCATGGATTGAACTCTTCTCACGCGCGATGCCCGAAACACGTGCCCTTCGACAGGCTCAGTGTGAACGGAAACTCGATGCGAGCTACTAGCGCGAAAAGCCGTTCAAGCTGAGCCATTCCTGCCCTGAGCGCTGTTTGTTATTAGCTGGATGAAGGGCCAGGCACTCGTTAGGACATTGAACAGCATTATGCGATATATTGGCGCGACGGTCAAAGACAAACTGGAGAGACGGCCTAGGCCGTCTCTCCAGTCGTAGCCAATACAACACCCATTTACGGGCGACGTAGGGCCCGATTGCCGGCGTTACACCGCCCAGTCTAAGGCGATACAAGACCTGCTTCGTCACTCCCGCGCAAGCGGAAATCCAGCCCTAAGACTCCAGCTCTTGGGTAATGAGTTTCACGGCTTCTGCGATGGCGCCCCGCAGGTCGAGATCGCTTTCTCCACGCATCGCATCCTGAACGATTGGGAAGTGGGCATTTGCTGCCGTGTAGCGCCTAAAGAACGGATAGGGCTTGCCGGCTGCGCCGATTGCGGGTACGGCCGCAAGCTGCGGCAGTTCTTCCACCGCTTGCCCCCATTCGGGCGTGTTATAAAAGTCGAGCCGCGGCGAGACCTGCTTGACCAGGACCAGCTTCTGCACCTGAGCCTCCAGGCCGCAGATGAAGCGGCTATACTTAAACGCCATGTCCGGTTGCTGCGCGCCGTCGGGCACGACCATCATGTTGATCCACGTTGCACCGCTCGTTTCGCCATCTGTGCTTGGCCCCTTCGGCATCGGCACCATCCAGAATTTGAAGTCTTCCGGAAATTCGTCGCGAACGTAGTAAGCAGCCCAGGTACCCCAAGAAATGCCGGACCCGAGACCTTGCCGCAAGCTATCCAAGCCGCCTGGATAGCCTTCCACGCGGTCCTTGTAGCGCACGTACTGAATGGCGCGGTGTTCCGCCACTTCCAGCGCTTGGGCCGTGTCGAAGATGGCATCTGTGAGTTCGGCGTTGTGCATTTCGCCGCCATTGGCGTAGAGCCAAGCGGCAAACTCAGGCATACCGGGGATGTGGTACGTAAAGCCAAGGCGCTCGTAGTTGCCGGTTGAGTCTTTCTTGGAGAGTCTCTCCGTGGATGCGGCCAAGCCCTCCCAGGTCAATTGGTCGCCGCCTTCGGGATCGAGACCGGCATCCACATAGTGGTCCTGGTTGATCACCATCACGTAGGAGTCCGGACCCCAGAAGGAGATGCCGAAGACCTTGCCCTCCGCCGTGCGATAGGGATTGGCGCTGGGCATGAACTGATCGAGCGCAACGTCCGGGGCTGTGGCAAGATGCGCGCTGAGGTCCGCCAAAATGCCATTGTCCCACAGGTCGCGGCCCCAGATGATGGAACTGTGCACCACGTCGGGCGCGACGCGCGCAGCAGCTTCCGTGGTGAGCTTCTGCAAGTACTCGGCGCCGAAAGGCACGAATGTGTACTCGATCGCCTCTACTTGCGGGTTCATTTCACGGAATGTGTCAGCGGACCAGTTGAACCAGGTTTCCCACGTAGTGAGGGTACGTCCCGGCTCGCGCCAGTCGCGGAAGACGACGGTGATTGGCTCCGCTTCGGGCTCAGCAGCCGCCTCTTTCGCCTGTTCAGGTTCCTTCATCTCCTCCTGTGCCATATCCGTAGCGGTGCCTGCCCCGCCGCACGCAGCAAGTAGCAAGAATCCGCCGCTTGCCGCGCCGCCAGCCAGAAAGCGCCGCCGCGAGAACAGACGCTTCGTCTCATAGGTGTCCATAGCTGCCACCTTTCCTTTCAATGCTATGGTAGCGAAAGTCTGGCTAAAGGATAGAGAAACTGCTAAATCGTGTCAACGAAAGAGACCGTAGGCGAACGAATACAGGAGAGGAACGGCCTGCAAGCCGTCCCTCTCCTGTATGCTCTGACAATGACTTGCTAACGTTCCCGCGCAAGCGGGAATTCAGCGGAGTTACTCGAGCTCCTGCGTAATGAGCCTGGCGGCTTCGGTAAGCGCGCCCTTGAGATCAAGTTCGCTCTCTCCGCCGATGGCATCAGACACAATTTTGTAGTGCGGCGCAGATGCCGAATAGCGACGGTAGAAGGGGTAGGTCTTGCCTCTTGCCCCAACTTCAGGCGTAACGTTGATCACTGGGAAGTCTTCAACCGCAGTGGCCCACTCCGACGAGTTGTAGAAATCGAGCCGCGGCGAAACCTGCTTGACGAGCAGCAGCTTCTGGATCTGGGCCTCGAGGCCGCAGATAAATCGGTTCAACTCGAACGCCATGTCAGGCTGCGCCGAGCCGTCGGGCACGACAATCATGTTGATCCAACTGGTGCCACTGGCCTCGCCCTGACTGCTGGGACCTTGGGGTGGCGGCGCAAACCAGAAGTTGAAGCCTTCTTCAAACTCATCGCGGATGTAGTAGGCCGCCCACGTACCCCACGGAACCGCGGACCCGCGTCCTTCCTGGAGTGCCGCCCTGCCCGAAGGATAGTCCCCGCCCCGGTCGCGGTATCGTATGAATTGCTTCTGGCGGTGGTCTGCCAACTCAAGCGCCTTAGGTGAATCGAAGACCGCTTCACTCAGCTCTTCGTTGTGCATGTCCCCGCCGTTGGCGTAGAGCCAGGAGGCAAATGCCTCGAAGCCCGGCACGTCATACGGGTAGCCCAGACGGGAGTATATGCCGGCGGAATCTTTCTTAGAGAGTTTCTCGGTGGCTGCAGACAGCCCGTCCCATGTGGCTAAGTCTGCGCCTTGAGGATCGAGCCCTGCTTCGATGAAGTGGTCCTGGTTGATCACGAGCACATAGGAGTCCGGCCCCCAGAAGGAAAGGCCGAAGATCTTACCTTGCGCAATCCGGTAGGGGTTAGCACTGGGCATGAACTGGTCTTCGGCAACGTCCGGCGCTGTGGCAATATGAGCGCTGAGGTCAGTCAGCAAGCCGTTGTCCCAGAGGTCGCGCGCCCAAATGATCGAGCTGTGCATGACGTCGGGCGTGACGCGCGCAGCGGACTCCGTAGTGAGTTTCGCAACGTTTTCGCCAAACGGCACGCGCGTGTATTCGATATTCTCTACCTGCGGATTCGCTTCGCGGAAAGTCTCACTCGCCCAGATGAACCATTGGTCCCAAGTGGTTGGGGTTTGGCCGACTGGTCGCCAATCGCGGAAAGCGAGCGATATCTTCTCCATCTCGGGCTGCTTGGCCTCTGCCTTCGGCGCTTCAGCCTCCTTCATCTCCTCCTTGGGCATTGCCTCGGTGGTCGCTGTCCCACCGCACGCAGCGAGCAACAAGAATGCTCCCGATGCCGCGCCTCCAGCAAGGATTCGCCGCCGCGAAAATAGACGACTAGACCTACTCATATCCATAGCTACTCCACTCCTATCCGTACTCTGGAAGTCAAGAACCTGCATAAAGCATAGATAAGCTGCTGCTAGGTGTCAACGTTGTCTATACGGTCCAGGTAGCAAAGAACGACAGGCTCGGAAGCATAGAACACGAGCGGGGAAGTTGAGAAATTTCCATGCTCGTTCATCTGTCGGAATACCCGCGCCTGAACTGTTGAAGGCACACTACTTCCAGGCCGGCGGAACGGGTGCCGCAGGTGCGATCTGCCTGAGCCGTGCTTGGGTCGGTTAACGAGCAATGGTGCGAGCAGTGCTGCTCGCACCATTGAGAATTGTCTTAGAGTGTTAGCTCCGTGGGGTAAGAAAGTCCCTAGTTGAAAATAACATACTAGTGCTTAGGCTTCTCTTGACGCTTGCTACGTCGCGATTGGCACGGATGCAGTGGAGGCTAGGGGTAGATGCCGCGGACCATGGTCGCCTCAGCCACGCGGCTCACGCCGAGCGCGGAAGCTCCCATGCGCAGGTCAATGTCGTACTTCTCCGCAGTCGCGATGGTCTCGCGAGTTGCGCGAGTGAGGATACTCTTAAGCTGCTTGCGGATCTCGTCGATGTCCCAGAAGAATGACTGCAGGCCCTGCACCCACTCGAAGTACGAGACTGTTACGCCGCCCGCGTTACAAAGCACGTCGGGGATAACGACGATCCCACGCTCGCGTAGAATCTCGTCCGCCTCGGGAGTCGTTGGGCCGTTGGCGGCCTCGGCGATGAAACGGGCACGGATGTCGTCGGCGTTTTCAGCCGTTATCTGCCCGTGGACGGCGGCCGGAACCAAAATGTCTACCGGCAGTTCAAGCAATTCATCGTTACTGATGCGCTCGCCGCCGGGCAGGTCGCTGACAAGCACTCCTTCATTCTTGATCTGCAGTGCCGCGTTTACGTCGAGCCCACGCGCATTGTAGACCGCGCCGCTCACGTCAGAGATTGCGACTACCTTTGCTCCTTGTTCCACGAGCAAGTCGGCCGCATGCGAGCCCACGTTGCCAAATCCTTGAATCGCGATTGTTTTGCCTTCGAGTCGCTGGCCGTAGTGCCCGAGCACCTCTTCAACCACGTAGGTCACGCCGCGTCCGGTTGCTTCGGTTCTGCCGGCCGATCCGCCGATCTCCAGGGGCTTGCCTGTTACAACCGCAGGCACGGAGTACCCTCTTTGCATGCTGTAGGTATCCATGATCCACGCCATGATCTGAGAATCTGTGTTCATGTCCGGCGCGGGAATGTCGGATTCCGGGCCGATGAGCGTGTAGATTTCGGTTGTGTAGCGCCGGGTAAGCCCTTCGAGCTCAGTGCGGGAGAGTTGCTTTGGATTGCACGCCACGCCGCCCTTGGCGCCACCGTAGGGAATGCCGACTAAAGCACACTTCCACGTCATCCACATTGCCAGGGCGCGCACTTCCTCGATGTCCACGTCGGGGGCGAACCGAATGCCGCCCTTGGCCGGGCCGCGATTCACGTTGTGCT
Source organism: Chloroflexota bacterium (assembly GCA_965216245.1). Taxonomy (GTDB): domain Bacteria; phylum Chloroflexota; class UBA11872; order VXOZ01; family VXOZ01; genus VXOZ01. Next base: position 932,735 of record OZ244145.1, on the reverse strand, counting down.
GCACTCGGTAGCCGGAGAACATCTCCAGGCTGCCGGTATCCATGCGCACGGGAAAATTAACGGTGAGTTCGCGCTTGGGGACGCGGAGCACCTTGCGCATATCTTCATCAAGGTGCAGGATCTCCGCCGTGCGATCGAATTGATCAAGGGCGATCGTGAGCGGATTGATCCGTTGTTGTTGATTGACAAGCTCAGCCATTTACTACGCCTCCTCCGTGACCGGCGCCCGTGCCGGGGTAAAGCGCACAGCTCTGACTCTTCGTTGAACCAGGTAGTATTTCGCTTTGGTGTAGTGAGTATCGCAAGATATGGGCGCCACCTCTTCAGACTTGGCGCAACACCTCTTGGAGCTTCTGGTTAACGATGCCGGGGTTCGCTTTGCCGCGGGTGGCCTTCATCACCTGACCGACCAAGAAGCCGATTGCCCGCTTCTTCCCCTGTTTAAAGTCTTGCACAGCGGCGGGGTTTTCCGCAATCACTTTAGCCACAATTTCCGCGAGCGCATCCTCGTCGCTGATCTGGGTCAGGCCCTGCTCCTTCACAATTTCCTGCGCGCTCTTGCCTGATTCGAACATCTTGTCAAACACTTCTTGCGCAATTCGGTTGCTGATCTCGCCGGATTCAATTATCAGGATCATCTCGGCCAGCGACTCCGGTGAAATCTTGCAGTCGTTGATTTCGGTATCGGATTCATTGAGACGCTGCAACAGATTGCGCAGCATCCAATTCGCTACGGCCTTTGCGTTCTTGGCGCGCGTCGACGCGGCCTCGAAATACGCGGCCAGGTCGCGGGATTGCGTAAGCAAGCCCGCATCGTAGGCCGAGAGGTCGTATTCTGCTATGAAACGTTGTTTCTTGGCTCCCGGCAGTTCGGGCAGATTTTTGCGAACGCTATCTATCCATTCCTTAGAGAGTTGCAAAGGCGGCAGGTCCGGTTCGGGAAAGTAGCGGTAGTCGTGGGCTTCTTCTTTTGAGCGCTGCGACACGGTCTCTCCGGTCGTTTCAAGCCAGCCGCGTGTCTCGGTTACGCGCGTATCGTTGCCGCTCTCCAGAATGCGCGTCTGACGTTTTTGCTCAAACAGTAATGCCCGCTCCACGGATCGGAAGGAGTTCATGTTCTTGACTTCGACTTTGATGTTGCCGGTGGGCGCGTCTGCGGGCCATATCGAGATATTGGCGTCGCAGCGCATGGCGCCGTCTTCCATGTTGGCGGTAGAGATGCCGAGATACCGCACAATCTGGCGCAGCTTGCGCCCAAATGCCGCCGCTTCCTGGGGCGAGGCAATGTCGGGCTCAGTCACAACTTCCATCAGGGGAACCCCGGAGCGGTTGAAGTCTACGAGTGAGTACCGCTCACCGCTCGACGCGGTGACATGGGTAGACTTTGCCGTGTCTTCTTCTTGGTGAACGCGCGTAATGTCTATGGTGCGTCCGCCGTCTTCCTCGTCAAGCTCAAGACTCCCTTGTATACAGAACGGCAAGTCGTATTGGGAGATCTGGTAGCCCTTGGGCAGATCGGGATAGGGGTAGTTCTTGCGATCGAACTTGGCAAACTCCGGAATTGTGCTGTTCAGCGCCATGCCCGTCATTACGATGCACTCGATGACCTTCTCGTTGATGACCGGCAGCGCGCCCGGCAACCCAAGGCAAACCGGGCAGACAACGGTATTCGGCGGATGGGCGGCGTACTGCGCGCTGCACCCACAGAACATCTTGCTCTCTGTCAAAAGCTGCACGTGAAATTCCAAGCCAATGACAGTGCGATACTTCTCTGCTACGGTTGTCTCCATCACGTCATTCCCCCACTGTCGCAGGTTTCAAACCTGCGCTACGCAATCTACGCGGCGGTTACGGGCCGCGTATGACACGCTAGGCTCTCACGCGGCTCACGAAATTGGCAATGCGCTCTAGTGCGACCTCAATGTCGGCGGTCGGAACAGCGTAGCACATGCGCACGTGGCCGTCTCCGCACGGGCCGAAGGCGTCGCCCGCCACGCAAGCAACATGCTCTTCTTGCAGCAAGCGCTCCGCGAATTCTTGCGACAAGAGACCGGTCGAACGTATGCTTGGGAAACAGTAAAAGGCTCCGTCAGGCGGCACGCAATCGAGCCCAATATCATTCAAGCCGTCGACGATGAGGGTGCGCCGCTTCGTGTACTCGCTAAGCATGCGTTCGACATCAGGCTCACCGTGCCGAACGGCTTGCAAGGCCGCATATTGGCTCATGGTGGGCGCGCACATGACCACGTACTGGTGCACCTTCATTATGTATTCCAACACCGCGCTTGGCGCTGCCACGTATCCGATGCGCCAGCCGGTCATGGCGTAGGACTTGGAAAAGCCGCCAAGCAAGATAGTTCGGTCCCAGGCCCCAGGGAGGGCGCTCACACACGTATGCTCCATGGTATACGCGAGCCGCCCGTAGATCTCGTCGGAGAGCATGATGAGGTTGTGCTGCCGTGCCAACTCGACGATCTGGTGCCACTCTTCGCGGGGCAGCATGGCTCCGGTTGGGTTCGCCGGGAAGCCGAGCAGGAGCGCTTTGGTGCGGGGCGTGATTGCTGCGGCAATTTGCGCCGCCGTAATGCGAAAGTTGGTTTCTGCCGAGCTATTGATGCCAACCGGCTCGCCGCCGGCAAATGTGATGCACGGGCGGTAAGAAACATACGCCGGCTCCGGCACAATCACCTCATCACCGGGATCGATGACGGCGCGCAACGCGATGTCAACGGCTTCACTGACACCAGCCGTAAGCAGAATCTCCGTCTTGGGATCGTATTGGACGCCATAGTGTCCGCTAAGGTACTCCGCTACCGCTTCCCGCAGTTCCATCAGGCCGTAGTTGGAGGTGTAGTGCGTTTCTCCTTTGGCCAGCGAATCGACTCCGGCCTGCAGAATATGCTCCGGCGTGACAAAATCGGGCTCTCCCACACCGAGCGAGATGACGTCGTCCATGCTGGCGAGAATGTCGAAAAACTTCCGAATGCCGGAGGCCGGCACTTGGCGTACACGCGCCGATAGCCTGCCGGTTACGTCGGCGCCGGTGGCAGTGCCGGTGCCGGCAATAGATGATGCGGTCATTGTAGTCTTGCTCCTTGAGAAAGGGCAGGTCTGTAGCGGAGGCCGCTCGCTTGCTCGTAGGCGTAAGCCAGACGCAGAAGCGTGGTTTCGTCGAACGGTTTACCTATGAATTGCAGTCCAACGGGTAGTCCCTGCACGAGGCCGCACGGCTGGGAAATACCGGGCAGGCCCGCGACGTTGCAGGGCAACGTGTACAAGTCTGATAGGTACATGCTAATTGGATCATCAATCCGTTCGCCAATCTTGAAAGCCACGGTCGCGGACGTAGGGCAGACGATAGCGTCAACTCGCTCGAATGCTTGCTGAAAGTCCGCGGCGATCAGTGTTCGCGCCTTTTGCGCCTTGAGGTAGTAGGCGTCGTAGTAGCCGCTGGAAAGCGCATGGGTGCCGACGAGGATGCGCCGCTTTACCTCGGAGCCAAAGCCCTCACCCCGCGTGCGGCTATACGCCTCCCACATGGTTTCAGCGTCTTGCGCCGCGTAGCCGTATCTGATGCCGTCGTAGCGCGCCAGGTTTGCGCTCGCCTCCGCGGGAGCAATGATGTAGTAAGTGGCAAGGGCATGATCGGTGTGCGGCAGAGAGACATCTTCCACCGTAACACCCAAGCTAAGAAGCTGGTCGATGGCCTTACGCACGGACTGCTCGACTTCAGGATCGATCCCTGCGCCGAAATACTCTTGCGGCACTCCTACGCGCAATCCCTTAACGTCCCTCTTCATTTCCTCCGGCCAGTTTGGCACGGGATGCGGCGCCGACGTTGCATCGCGCGGATCGTGACCGCATATCGCTTCGAGGACAATAGCGCAATCCGTGACGTCCTTCGTAAGCGGGCCGATCTGGTCGAGTGACGAGGCAAACGCCACGAGACCGTAGCGTGAAACACGGCCGTAGGTCGGTTTCATGCCGACGACGCCGCAGAGGGCAGCAGGTTGGCGAATGGAGCCGCCGGTGTCGGAACCTAACGAAAAAATCGCTTCGTCGGCGGCTACCGCCGCGGCCGAACCGCCGCTTGAGCCACCCGGTACGCGCTCGTAGTTCCACGGATTACGCGTGGTGAAGAAGGCCGAGTGTTCCGTGCTTGAACCCATGGCGAATTCGTCCATGTTGGTTTTGCCCAACAGCACCATTCCTTGAGCGTTAAGCTTCTCCATGACGGTAGCGTCGTACGGAGGAATGTAGTTCTCCAACATACGCGATGAGCAGGTAGTGCGGACGCCCTTGGTACTCACGACGTCTTTGATGGCGGCCGGGATGCCTGTTAGCGGCGGTGCGGCGTTGCCGTCTTGCGCTAGTCGCTCGTCAGCCGCTTGCGCTTGCGCTCGCGCCCTTTCCGGGGTCACGGTCACGTAGGCGTGGAGAGTATCGTCAACGGCCTCGATCTGCGCCAATGCAGCCTCGGTAAGTTGAAGAGACGTAATCTCGCCTTGGCGCAGCAAGTTCTGAGCTTCGTGGACGGTCAGTGCATTGAGATTCACAGACTAGAAATCCAGAATGGCGCGCACGCGAAATTGGTCGCCCTCGCGATTCGGGGCGTTCGCGAGGACTTCCTGTTCCGTCAGCGATGGTTCTACCGTGTCGGAACGCATGACGTTCTTAAGCGGGATGACTTGTGCAGTTGGGGGGATTTGCTCGGTATCCAAATCGCTGAGCTTCTGAAAGTGCTCGAAGACCGCGCTGAGTTGATGCTGAAACCGCTCTTCCTCATCAGGTGAGAGTGCCAGCCGTGCAAGACTAGCCACGTGCTGCACGTCGGCACGCGAGATGGTATCCGTGTGTTCTGAATCCTGCACAGTGACATCGCCTTTCATTGACTTAACTCTGATTATAGCCCCTCAACGCGCTTCCCCACAAACGCCTACGCTGTGTAAATGAAGCCGCACCTTTCGCCAAGTTTCGCACTTGCGGGAAGTGCGAAAAGATAGGAGTACGGCGCGTTTGCCCGATGCCGTCGGCTCTGCCATACTGCAAAAATCTCTCGTATGACTTTGATCTCATTGCAAACCCCTTTATCGTCTCCATTGACTAGAGAGGCCACTATGGAATCACCGCAAAGGATCGAACCGCAAAGTCTTGCGGACTACCTGGAAGTTATGAGCAAGGCGGTTTTTCACAGCGGTATGTCAAGGCGAGTCGTAGAGGTAAAGTGGCCTGACATCAAGGCAGCCATGCGCAATTTCGACCCGATTGCGATCGCTTTTCTGAGCGAGAAAGACTTGGACGAACTGGCGCAGGACAAGCGCGTGATTCGCAACCGGCGCAAGCTGGCAGCCATCGTCAAGAACGCGCGCGCTATGCGCGAACTGGAAGAGGAACACGGGAGCTTCCAAGGCTACTTGCGCTCTCACGGTGGCTTTGAGGCAACGATGAAAGACCTGCGCAAGCGCTTTGGCTTCCTCGGCGAAACCGGCGCTTACTATTTTCTGTGGGTCGTCAACGAGGACGTGCCGTCGTATGAAGAGTGGTGCGCTTCGCGCGGGCGTACGCTGCACACAGAGGGCTAAGTTTGCGTATATCGTCGCCGCGCTGCGCGAAGACGCCGCTGCGCGAAAACGTGTCTGAGCAAATACTCCACGGCTATCGTTCGCGTGTCGCAGAAAGCCAGAAAGCGAGCCGATCAACGGCCCGCTTTCAGCATATCTTTGCCTAGGCGCCGAATTTCCGGCGTGGGTTAGCCTTACTCGATAGCGAACGTCACACGAATGTGCGCGGTAACACTCACGGCGCCGCCCTGCACGGGTGAAGAGAAGCCGCCACTGTCAAATGCGGCTTCCGCGGCAAAGGCGACTCCTCTCGCTTCCGGCCTTTCAATCCACTCTTCATTGACCACGAGCGCGGTGCCAAGTGTTACGCCGAGCGTGTCGGCAATAGTCTGCGCTTTGGCTTGGGCATTCTGCACCGCCGCGATCAGCGCGTCTGTCACGATGGTATCGGTGTCGCTCAAGCCGAACCGCACGCCGCCGACCTGGTTGGCGCCGGCAGTTACCGCCGCGTCAAGCACCGAGCCTGCTTTGTCGATGTCGTGGACCCTGACGCTTATATCGTTTGACGCCCGGTAACCGACGACTTGGCGCTGCTCACCGGGTTGCACCAGGGAGCGGTCTTCGTAGACGGGGTAGAGGTTGATGCCGGAGGTCTGAATATTCTCATCCGCGATCCCGGCCTCCTGAATCGCGGCAATAACCCCGGTCATCTGCTCGCTGTTGAGCGCCAAGGCCTCCATCGCCGTTTCCCCAGTGGTCTGTACGCCGAGCGCAAGCGTGACCAGGTCGGGCTTGGCGCTCACGGTACCTTGTCCCTGTACCGAGATGCTGCGCTCGACGGACTTCTCTTCGCCGCCGTTGTAGGGGGTCACGGCAGGAGCTTCGGCTCCCGATGCTGCGGGTGCGGCTTGCACCGCCGCCGTGGCGCACCCAGCCAAGAGCAGTATGCTCGCAATCGCTAATAGACCTATAAGCTTTTTCGTCAAACGCACTACGGTCCTCCCTTTCTGAAATCTTGAAATCTAGGTGACTCTATTGTACCGCACTTCGGGACGACCCAGATTAGAGCGCTATGAGAAATGGCTGGACTGCGCGGGTAAGTGAGAGTGCGCAAGAGACATGCAAAGAAGCCGCCTCTACGACGTTGTACCTGCCGGGCAATTGGGGTAAGCAACGAGAGGATCTCAACCGTGTGCTACTATGCCCACAAGGCATGTTTTCCCAAGTTGCATACGGAGAATCAGTGTGTCGATTCCGGTCAAGGAAGCCCGCGAACGGATGCCTACCGTCCCCTTGCTGCCAGGCTGCTATATCTTTCGCGACGGCAAAGGGGGGGTGCTCTACGTGGGCAAGGCCAAGCTGCTGCGCAACCGCGTGCGGTCATATTTCGGCCGCCAGGACCGGATGCCGTGGAAGACCAGAAGCATGGTCGAGAAAGCCGTAACCGTTGAGTACATCATCACCGATACGGAGATCGAGGCCCTTGTGCTGGAGAGCAATCTCATCAAGCACCACCGGCCGCGCTACAATGTGGTGCTGCGCGACGACAAGTCGTTTCTCTATCTCAAAGTGACCCTCAATGAAGTCTATCCCCGCGTAATGACAACACGCCGTATCCTGGATGACGGCGCGCAGTACTATGGCCCGTACACCAGCGCGTACAGCCTGCGGGATACGATGAATCTGCTCAATCGAATGTTCCCCTACCGTTCCTGCGCCCTCAACATGGAGAAAGAGTATGACCGGCCGTGCCTCGATTTCCACATAAAACGCTGTGCGGGACCTTGCATCAGAGCGGTTTCCCAGGAGGAATACGCCGGAATCATCCAGCAGGTTATGCGGTTCTTGGAAGGCCGACCGGGCGACGTGATTCAGAATATTCGCGTTGAAATGCGAGAAGCTTCGGATGCGCTGGAGTTTGAACGCGCGGCGGTGATGCGCGACCGCATCCGGGCGGTTGAGCGTGTTCTCGAACGCCAGAAGATCACCAACATCCGCCAGGGGGACATTGACGTCATCGGCTTTGCCCGCGAGCAGGACGAGGCATGTGTGCAGGTCTTTAGCATCCGCGGCGGCCACCTGCTTGGGCGTGAGAACTTCATCCTCGAGCACGCTGCCGATGAGGAAGACCGTGACGTGATACGGGATTTCCTGCAGCAATTCTACGGCCGAAGCATGCAGATTCCACAAGCGATCTTCTTGCCGGTCGGCATTCGCGGCGCTGAATTGCTCCGCATGTGGCTGCGGGAGCGGCGCGGCGGCAGTGTAACCCTAAGTGTGCCTAAGATCGGCGAGAAGCGCCGCCTGGTAGAACTGGCTGGGAACAACGCCCGCCAAGGCTTGCAGGACCACCGGCTGCGGCACCTGGACAGCCAGCAGCGGGCACAGGTGGCCCTCACCGAACTGGCTGATGTCCTTGACCTTGATAGCGCGCCGGTGCGCATCGAGTGTTATGACATCTCGAATATCCAAGGGGCGTACACCGTCGGCGCCATGGCTGTGTTCGTGTCCGGTCTGCCGAGCACGGGTGATTACCGCCGCTTTAGAATCAAGAGTGTAGACGGCCCCAACGACTTTGCCAGCCTACAGGAAATGCTGATGCGGCGGCTCAAACGCCTGAGCGAACAGCGTGCGGAAACGGAGACGGGCGAACATGAAGACTCAGACGGGCAGGTCGATTCCGACGCCCTAGATTCATGGGGTGTGAAACCCGACCTGCTCGTAATCGATGGCGGCAAGGGACAGCTCAATGCCGTGCTGGAAGTGCTGGCAAACCTGGCGCTGCACGATATCCCGATACTGGGTCTCGCCAAGCAGCGCGAGGAGATCTTCTTACCGGGAGAGTCGAATCCGATCACGTTGGCGGAACGCTCCGAGGCACGGAAATTGCTTCAACGAATTCGCGACGAAGCGCATCGGTTTGCGATCACATACCATCGAACGATTCGTTCCAAGCATAGCTTTGGTTCCTTGCTCGACAAGATACCCGGTATCGGAACAAAGCGGAAGGTGGCACTGCTAAAGCACTTTGGTAGTGTGGACGCGATTCGAGAGGCACCGGTGGAGGTTCTGGCAAGCGCGCCGAAGATGAACCGCTCGGTTGCTCAGAAAATTAAAGAGCATCTGTAACCGTGGCATTTGCCTGGTCGGTGCTTCGCACTTCGACAGGCTCAGTGCGAACGGAGAGTGAATGCCGCGCGCGGTTGACCTCGGATGTAAGGGCACGACATGTCGTGCCCTTACGCAACTGCCGCGCGCACTTGGATGATTTCCGCGTGGAGCTTTGCGGCTGCTACTGCCGCTGCCTCGGCATAGTCGCGCTCTGCGCTGGCATAGAGAATGCTGCGCGAGGCATTGATGAGCATGAGTGCGCCGATGCCCGCAGCCTTGACAGAAGCCTCCAAATCGCCGCCTTGCGCGCCAATGCCCGGTATCAGCAAAGGCAAGTCCGGGGCTACATTGCGCACCTGCTCCAGTTCGTTGGGGTACGTTGCCCCCGTTACGAGACCGCAATTTTCATTCTTGTTCCAGGTGTGCGCAGCTTTCGCCACTGCGAGAAAGAGCGGGTCTCCCGATTCGACGCGCATGTCTTGGAACTCGCCTGCGCCGGGGTTAGACGTGCGGCAGAGCACAAAGACGCCGTTCTCTGGGCGGCAGAGGAAGGGATCCAGCGCTTCGGCCCCAAGATAGGGATGTACGGTTATGGCGTCGAAGCCCAGAATGTCGAAGGCGGCTCGCGCGTATTGGACATTGGTATTATCCATATCGCCGCGCTTGGCGTCGAGAATCGTAATAGCGTCAGGCGGCATGTGCTGCCGGACCGTGAGCAGCGCATCCAAGCCCCACGTGCCCATGCTCTCAAAGAAGGCGGAGTTAGGCTTGTAGGCAGCGGCGTACCGGTGGGTGGCATCGATGATTTCACGGCAAAAGCGAATTACGCCGTCGCGCGTTGCCGGAATATCGGCGGGCAAGCGCGAGAGGTCTACGTCCAAGCCAATGCAGAGCGAACTGTTCTTCTGTGTGCAAGTCTGTTCGAGACGGGTGTTGAAGGTCATAACGCTCTCTGTTCCTACTGCTAGCGCAGGGTCAGCATTCGATAGCCGGCGGATGCAAAGTGGCGCTGTCCCCACTGACTGACGAGGTATTTTGAAAACTGCGAGATCGTGATAGGGTACTTGCTTTCTTGCGCAATGCCGACGTAGTAGATGATAGGACGGTGACTCAGTTCTGCGATGGGGGCCTGAATAGCGATGCGCTCTTCCGAGGAGTTGGCGGATGAGGAATAGAGCAGGGCGGCGTCTACTTTTCCGCCGATGAGCTCCTCCGCTAACTCTCTCTCGTCTCTGCTCTTTACACGCTTCGACGCCAGGGAATCCCATAGTGCGAGGTTATCCAAGGCTTGGTGCGAGTAGATACCGAGCGCCGATTGCTCCCAGTCGGCGATTCCAACGCGCTTTACATCGTCGAACAGCAGGTCACGGGCACTCTGCAATTCCAGTGAGCTTTCGCCCGAGGTTGCAATGACGAGCCAGTTCGAAGTAATCGGGCGCATGGTCCCGACCTTAATCAGCCCGGCCTCGACGATCGGCACGCCAAATGTGTCTCCCCCGAGGAGGACAGCATCGAAATCCTTGCCTCGCAAGACGGTCTTCATAATGGCGCCGGAAGAGAGTAACGAGATTGAGAGGAGCGCGTGGGGGTTGGCGCGCTCGAAGTCGCCCTTGAGCGACGGGACAGTGGGGGCGAGACTCGCATCGGCAAGCACGGTGAGGTGCTCGCGGTCATCCGGCTTCAAGAGCGACTGCAGGCTATCAAGCGGTGCGCACGCTACGGTTAGTGCGGCTAGCCCAGCCGGAACCGCGGCCCTAAGCAATGTACGCCGGTAACCCATGTGCGAAGTGCAGACCCTTAAATGAAATTGCCGCCCGCAGCAAACAAACTACGAGAGGCTATGTGCATCAATTTCCTTGCCAAACTCTTGGCAACTTAATTCCAGCATGATTTCATGGTAGCACCGTTTGCAAATTCTCATCAAGCTGCCGGCTCCTTCAATCCCAATTCTTGGGCGGCCGCGGCATGCAAGCACGCCCGTTCGCAGAGAGTTCGCTTGTCTTTAGTTCGTAGAAGGGTCGAATAACAAGTGGCTATCCTTGCTTCTTTCATTAAACCAACAAGCACATGGGCCCGGATTGTGCTGCCGAGCTGAAGCAACGGCACATGAGCGTCGTCTCTCGCACAGATGCTGTTAAGCGCCGAAACGCCGGCCGCGCGTTCGCCGAGCATTCCTATCTCATTGACGGGCATGGAGTATATAATTCCAATAGCAGTATCGAGTTGGTTGTCGCTGGGAATCACACCGTGAGCCAGGCTGCAGAAGACGTTGCTGCCGAGTGCGAAAGTAAGAGAACACATGAAGCTCGCCTACGGGAAAGGGAATGAACGATGAGCTATGGGCTAGATGTCAATGCGGATGCAGGGCGTGACTTTGTTGCGCTGGGAGCGCTTGTCCACCGCCTTGATCCTGGGATCATTCCCTTCCGCAAGGCGCTCACGTGCGCAATCCACGTTAGCGGCGGAGAGTTCAATACTGCCGCCAATTTGGCCGATTGCTTCGGTCTAAACACCGGCGTCGCAACAGCGATGGTCGACTATCCGATTGGAGACTTGATTGCAGAGCGTGTGCGCGCGATGGGAGTTACGCCGTTCTATAAGCGCTTCGAGCACAATGGCGTGAACGGACCGAACATGGCGACGGTCTATAGCGACCGCGGCCAAGGCGTGCGCGCGCCGGTGGTCTTCTACAACCGGTGCAACGAGGCGGCAGCGCAGCTCAAGCCCGGTGACTTCGATTGGGATGCAATCTTTGCTGGCGGCGTGCGCTGGTTTCATAGCGGTGGCATCTTTGCGGCGCTCTCTCCGACGACGTCGGAAGTGATCATCGAAGGCATGCAAGCGGCCAAGGCGGCAGGCGCGATCGTATCCTACGACCTGAACTTCCGCGCGAAGCTCTGGCAAATATGGGGCGGAGAAGACCGTGCCAGCGCGGTGAATCGGCGCATTGTAGAGAATGTCGACGTGCTGGTAGGCAATGAGGAAGACCTGCAGACGGGTCTAGGCATACCCGGCCCGGAAGTGGCGGCAAAGTCCAAGCTCGACCCCAGCGCCTTTACCGCCATGATCGATCAGGTGGTCGGTCAGTTTCCGCAGGTGAGGATCGTGGCCACGACGCTCCGCGAGGTGCACTCTACGAACCGGCACAGTTGGAGCGCGGTGACGTGGATCAACGGCGAAGTCCACCTCGCGCCCACTGCCGAACTTGATGTTCTCGATCGTGTCGGCGGCGGAGATGGCTTCGCGTCCGGGCTTATCTATGGAATCCTCTCGGGGGAGGCTCCCGCCGACGCGGTGAGGTTGGGCTGGGCGCACGGCGCGTTGATTACCTCGTTCCCAGGCGACACCACGATGGCAACGGTAGATGACGTGCGCGCGTTCGCGGCGGGCGGTTCGGCGCGCATTCGGCGCTAGATTTGCCATTTCCACTTAAGGCAATTGCCCGTCCGGAATAGCGCTCTTGCGGCTGTGCAATTGGGGCAGAAGTGTTCGCCCTCCCGGCTATGTCTCCTGAATTCGCAATAGGTATTGACGTAGGAAGTACAGCGACCAAGGTGGTCCTTTGCAACGGCGAGGGGACCATCGTGGCGCGAGGCAGTGCGCCTACCCGGATTGTGCGCCCACAGCCGGGCTGGGCGGAGGTTGACTTCGCGCGCTGCTGGGAAAGCGTGGTAACAGCCTGTCATGGGGCATTCGCAGCGTTACCCGGCGGCTCCACTTCTAAGCGCATCATTGGGATTGGAATCTCGTCTCTGGCTCCGTCGGTCGCGCCCCTGGCGTCGGATGGCACGCCGCTGCACGCCGGTATTATCTATGAAGACCGGCGCAGTGTGCAGCAGGTGAAGCGCGTGTTGGCGCGCGAGAGCCAGTCCTTGATAGTGCCGCGGACAGGAATTCGGATCGAGAGCGGAAGCACGACGCTCAGCAGCATGCTCTGGCTGGTGGAAGAGCGACCCGATCTTGTGGAAGCGTGCGCCTACTTTGGCTCTCTGAATACCTACCTGGCGTATCGTCTCACCGGTAACTTTGGGATTGACTGGGCCAGCGCGCAGCTCTCAGGCCTCTTTGCGCTGGACGACCCGCCGCGCTGGCTGGACGCCTGGTGTCGAAGCCTTGGGGTACCGTTGGAAAAGCTGCCGCCGCACATGCCGTCGGAGTCGAGGATAGGCAGCGTTTCCGCCGGAGCCGCGGAAGAGTTGGGCGTTCCGGCAGGCACGCCGGTCGCTATGGGAGGAGCGGACGCGCAGGCCGCGGCGGTTGGCGCGGGCCTTGTAACGCCGCAAGCCGGATTGCTGTCGCTGGGTACGACAAGCGTTCTCACAGTGAGCACCGAGCGCCGCGTTACCGACCCGCGTTTCTATACGCGCCGTCACGTCTTGCCGAATCGCTATCTGCACGTGGCGCCGACGTTGATGGGCGGCGCGACCTTGCGCTGGGCAGCAGCGCTCTTGCGAGTAAGGTCTGTCGAGGGTCTCGTGGCGCTGGCGGGCACGAGCGATTCTGGCGCTGGTGGCGTGATCTTCCTACCCTATCTCATGGGCGAACGCGCGCCGTTGTGGGACCGTGATGCGCGCGGCGTCTTCTATGGACTGCACCTTGGCACGGGTCGTGCGGAGATGGCGCGGGCGGTGGTGGAGGGCATTGCGTTTGCCGTGCGAAACGTGTTAACCCAGATGGAGGCGCAGCTAGGGGGCAGGATAGCTCCCCTTACCGTTACTGGTGGTGCTGCCTTCCCGGACGTCCTGCAAATCCTCGCGAATGTGCTGCGGCGTCCTCTTGCCGTAATCGAGGGCGGCGACAGCGCGGCTCAGGGGGCTGCGTTATTAGCGTTTGTCGCTGCCGACAAAAAAGACACTAGCTGGCTCGCCGCGTGGAATCCGAGAGTTGAAGCCACCTTCGCACCTGAAGTGGATGCTTCCGCTTGCTACGAACGGCAATTCGAGGTGTTCTGTGCCTTGTATCCCGCTCTGAGCCCCACCTTCAGTATGCTGGCAGAATAGCAATCGGCAGCACGTAAGCTCGTGCCTATCTTTATGACAACGCGCGTGGGTCATAATCCCCAAGTGGCGGAGACCGGCCCTAAAAGATCTCGTCCGAATTGAGGGTGAATCCCTTCAGGGTGGGCGAGGATAGGGTCTGACCTTTACCGCAAACGCCGATTTCCACAAAATGGTGTGCGTCCCACACCAGGACCGTCACCGTCTTGGCATCGGTGTCCACCAGCCAGTATTCCTTGACGCCATGCTTGGCGTAGAGGGAACGTTTGAAGGTCTTGTCCCGCTCGGCGGTGGACGGCGAGAGGATTTCGACGACGAGGTCGGGCGCGCCTTGGACGTTCTCGTCAGTGATAATGTGTGCTCGCTCATTGGAGACAAACAGCAGATCGGGCTGCACAACGTCCGTATCCGACAGCACTACATCGAAGGGAGCAGCGTAGATATGGCCTGACCCGGTGAGCTTCACTGACTGAAATAGCAGGTAAGAGAGATTCATCAGGACTCTTTGATGGATCTCTCTAGGGGCTGGAACCACAACTAAGTCTCCGTCCAATAATTCGTAACGCTTGTCATCCGGTGCGTTTCGGTAGTCCGCGTACGTGAATTTAAATGTGGGCGTAGAGCTCGCCATGATTGCTCTCCTCTCTTGCAGCCCCAATCATTAACATCATATGCGGCTGCACAGCCATCTATCAACCTATTTCGAGAAATGAGATTCGCCGCCGCGCATTTCCTCCCAGAGATCGTCCACCACCTGCCCGGCGACCTCGTAGCTGAAGCCCCTGCGGGCGAGGTATGCGCCAAGCTGCTGGCGGAATTTGGAGGGATCGGTGGTCTTGAGCGCCGTCGCGCGTTTACGGGCGGCCTCGTGTGCCAGCGTGGTCTCGTCACCGGCGAACCGCGCCAGCGTGTCTTCGATGATGGCGTCGGCAACGCCCTTTTGCCGCAGTTCCCAAGCGAGCGCCCTTTTGCCTCTGGGCCGATGCGTGTCTCGACTCTCCACCCAGAAACGGGCAAATGCCGCGTCGTCTAAATACCCTAGATCTTGCAAGCGGCCAATAGCATGGTCGCGGGCTGCCGTGTCAAGTGACTTCTTGCGCAGGTGGTCTGCCACCTCTTTGGTGCTGCGGGGGCGGAAGGAGATAAAGTTGAGGCCGGCTTCCACGGCAAGCCGAGCGCTGTTGTCACGTTGCCACGCGGTGATGGCGGCAGAGTCCACCGTGTCGCCATCACTGAGTCTGTGTGTAGCCACAGTCTCTGACCGCAAAGACAGCCTCTCGCCATTGCTCAGCTCTACCGTAAAGGCGTTTCCCTTAGCGCCGCGAGGGAGAAGCGCGGTGATCGTGGCGGTCGCAGCGTTCTCTCCGCAATCGAGGGATTGGTCGTTACATTCAAGAGGAGCTTTGGCGACATCGTCTCCAGGCATCACAGCGTAACTCCCATGCGGTGCCGGGCTGCGGAAGTCTCTCAGTCTTGCCGTCCCAGCGAGATGCGGCGTTCGGTGCCGGCCAAGAGCCGCGCGATGTTGTCGCGGTGCTGCAGAAATATGACAACACCGCCAACGATAGCGTAGATCAGGTACGCCACGGGTACTTGGAACCAAAGCATTGCAATAGCAATCAGAATCGGGGCAGCGGCTACTGTAGTAAGCGATGCAAGGGACACGTACCGGCTGATAAGCATGACCGGCAAGAAGATCACCCATAGAACAGCCATGGTGGGCGGCACCATGAAGGCGAGGCCCGCTGCGCCCGGTACCATGCCCCTGCCGCCGCGAAAACCGATGAAGAGGGGCCAGTTGTGGCCGAGAATTGCCGCAAATGCCATGAGTGCTTCCGCTATCTCATTGCCGGGAAACGCCAGGCGAAGAGCAAGGAGAGGCAGGATAACTTTCAGCGCATCTCCGACGAAGGATAGTACGCCGGGCACTACGCCGAACGTGCGCCACACGTTAGTAGACCCTGTACGCCCGCTACCGTACTTGCGGATGTCCGTTTGATGCATGAGGCGGGCTATCAGCCAGCCGCTAGGAATAGACCCGGCGAGATACCCAATGACGATAGAGACCGCGTACCAAAGGAAATCAGCCATGATGGTCGTGGAAAAGCAGCCGTATTGGCGTGCCGGCGAAACCAAACTGCCGCCGTATTTTGTTTTCCAAGAAGCGGCGGTGCGAAAAGTGAACGAGGGCCGGATTGTTAACGGAGAATATGAAGGTCGGCGGATGCGTGCTCGCTTGGGTCACGTAGTAGATGCTGAGCCGCTTGCGCTTCAATGAGAGGGTGCGGTTGGCCAGCCATGCGCGCAGCGCGCGGTTGAGCGTCCCGGTGGTGATGCGCCTGCCGCGCTCGGCAAATACCTGCAGGGCTGCCGGCAGTATGTGGGCAAGGTGGTAGCCGGACTTTGCGGACATAACCACGGACGGCGCGTGCGGCATCCAGCGCAATCGCCCCTGAATCATCCGTTTTACTTCCCCGGCGTCTTCGTCGACCAGATCCCATTTGTTGATCAAGACGACCAGTCCTTTGAACGCATCATTGACATAACCTGCTATATGCACGTCCTGCGCAGTCAGCCCTTCGGCGGCATCAACGACGAGAAGGGCAACGTTGCAGCGCTCGAGTGCCCGCACAGTGCGGAGCACACTATGAGATTCTACGCCGTGCTGCACTTTGCCGCTCCGCCGGATTCCGGCAGTGTCGATCAGTACCGCAGTGTCTTCCCCGTAAGTGACGACAGTGTCGATGGCGTCCCGCGTAGTGCCGGGAATTTCGCTGACGATCGTGCGTTCGTGTCCGAGCAGTGCGTTGAGCAGCGCCGACTTCCCTACGTTTGGCCGTCCGACTATGGCGAACTGGGGCAGTGCCGTCTCAGCGTTCGTTTCTTCCGATCTTGGAATGTGTGCGCAGATGGCATCGAGGAGATCACCGGTGCCAAGCCCGTGTAGCGCCGAAAGTGAGATTACCTCGCCCATGCCCAGAGAGAAGAACTCAAACGTCTGCAAGTGTTGGTCCTGATTGTCAGCTTTGTTCGCAGCAATCACTACAGGCTTCTTCGTGTTGCGCAGGAGGCCGGCGATTTCTGCGTCTTGTGGCGTGATCCCGGTAGGCGTGTCTACAACGAAGACGATGACGGTTGCTTCGTCGATTGCGGCGTGTACCTGACCAAGTACGGACTCCGTCAGCGCATCGCTTTCCGCGACGATGCCACCGGTATCGGTGACCGTGAAGGCGTGGCCCTGCCACTCTACAACGCCGTAGATGCGGTCGCGGGTCGTACCGGGGATATCCTCTACGACGGCTTGGCGCTGTCCGAGCAACCGGTTGAAGATGCTGGACTTCCCCACGTTCGGCCGCCCCACGAGGGCAACGATCCCACTGGGCGTGACAACAGAGTTCGCCGGCAGTTCCTCAACGTCTGGTTGATCGGATGTTACGTTCATGAAGGTAATGCTCTTTTGCATGATTTGCACGCTCGCTGAGACCCTCTTCTTGGAGGGAGGCAGCGTATACCGGCTTGCCGCTATGCGAGCTCTTACTGGCTCTACGGTACTCCAGCAGCCGGACAATTGTACACTGGGCGGGATGAGCCTGCGGGATTACCGGAAACTCACTCCGATTGTTCACTCAATCAGGACATACTGCATTGGTTGCCGGCGCATAGCGCGCTCTGGCTGTCTTCCCGCTCATGGTGCGCTCTGCGGCATTATCGAAGCTGCAACCCATGTGAGGTGTTCTTCGCCAGAGCGGGCAGGTGCAACTTGCGAGCGAGATACTCGCTAGGATGCTACTGCGTCTAGCTCTTTGAGCCAGGTCACCACCTCTTGCACCGACCAATCCGGTGTCGAAGCGCCCGCGGTAATGCCGACGCTCTCTTTGTGCGAGAACCAGGCAGGATCGAGTTCGGCAGCCGTTTCGATGTGATATGTCGGAGTACTTGCGTCGCGGGAAATCTCGGCGAGGTGGGTCGTATTCGCACTGTTTCGTCCGCCTACGACGATCATAACGTCCACCTGTGGGAGGATATCGCGGGCGGCCGCCTGTTGTTTGGTGGTCGCGAAGCAGAGCGTATTGACCACGTGTACTTCGAGCGCATCCTCCAGCGCCAAGTCCATCAAGCGACGGGCCACAGCCTGAAAACGCTCTACCGTCTGCGTGGTCTGGGAGACGAGGCAGATTTTGCGTCTGAGGCGTACGGAGTCTAGCTCCTCCGGGCTCGCCACGGCTTCGCCGCGTCCTTCCGACCAGCCGAGAATACCGCGGACTTCCTTGTGGGAGGGGTCGCCAAAGATCAGGATTTGATACCCGCGCTCTGCATGCTCCTGGACGATGCGATGCACCTTGGAAACGATTGGGCAAGTAGCATCCAAAAGCTCGAGATTTTGTGCGGCGATTTGCTCAGTGACCGCTTTGCCCGTGCCGTGGGCAGTGATGGTGGCAATGCCGTCCTGCGGGATGGTCTCCATTTCAGAGACGACGCTAATACCGTCTTGCTCCAGCCTATCTATCACCGAAGGATTGTGGACAAGCTGCCCCAGCGTGTGAATCTCCCCTCTCTCTTTCGCTACAGCTTGCGTCATCTCGATAGCGCGTTTTACGCCGTAGCAAAAGCCCATCTCTCTTGCAAGAATGATCTCCATAGGTTGCCTTCTGCTCTGCACACGTTCCTTATCATTGTACCGGACGAATGTTGGCCGCAACAACCTGTCGGTGCGTCCGAATGTGGTGAAGCGCTTCGTCCGCATGCAATTGCCGGTAGATTAAGAGCCCCTAGACTCTCTATAGAACTGGCTGATAGAGATTCAATAGCGTTTCAGGGGTGCCATCGCGGCATCGATCTCAGAGGTCTGTAGCGTATCCAGGGCAGAGGTCGTTCGAGTGGTTGTGCACTTGCAGAGCAGTGCGGGGCATTTGCATGCCTGTAGTCTCACTTGTCCTTAGGCGGCCGCAGTACCTTCATCGAGAAGTGCAATGATACGTTGCCGCAAAGACTCTGCAATAGCGTCTGCCTCAGCTCCCGAGAGTTTCTTTCCGTAGTGCTCCTGCAGCTCTATCGGTTCACCCAAAGTAATGGTTACTCCTACCCGGGGATTGGGGAACTGGCTGCCCCTTGGCAGGGCTTTTTCGGTGTTCTTGATGGCAGCGAGCACAATAGGTATCCGTTGTCGCACTGCGATGCGCACAAAGGCGGAGTTAAACCGGCCTACCTCTCCGGTACGGCTGCGGGTGCCTTCGGGGAAGAGTGCGACAGTCTCGTTTCGCTTGAGCGCTTCCATAAGAACACGCACACCGCGAATGTCATTGCTTTGGCGGATAAGCGGATATACACCCCAACGGGGCAGAATGAACCGAAGCAGTGAGTTGCGAAAGAGCTCCACCTTGGCCATAAACGTAAGCACCCGGTGGGTACACGCCACGCCGACAGCAAAGGGATCAAGATTGCTGCGGTGATTGCAAATGATGAGCAGAGGCCCCGATGGCCACTGCTTGTTTCCGCTGACGCGCAATCCCAGATACAGATGGAAGAGCGGCATAAGTATCAAACCACCGACAATGTAGTACCAGAACCAATTCCGCTTGTTCCGGTGACTGCGCTGATACTCAATGTCGGCTGCAGAAATCTGAGATGGGTCGAACCGTGGGTCGATAGGTGTGTCCATGGCGTCTCTCCCGTGGGCGGCGGTTCGCTACCTTAATCTTAGCCCCATCACGACGGCGGGAAGCGGGGTGCGCACAAGACGCCCGGCTGTCTCTTGTCAAGATTTGTAAGGGCTTTGTCGCCTCATGTTGTCAAGGATACCCAATTGCCTCGCTTACCGCTACTGAGAGGCGCCAAACAACCGACCAACCTGTGAACGAACGTTCTTCGCACCTGAAGCCTGGCTGTTCATGAATGCGGCAAGGGAGCTTGGGCGCCTTGCCGATGAACCCCGTCTAATTTTCCTGACACAATCGCTACCATACGTTTTACTGCCGCTGCAGGCGCGTTGATTGGCACTTGGACTATCAAGGAAAATACCGGGGCGAATTCGCGTGGGAAAACTGCCCGGACAGTGCATTTACTGTGACCAACCTGCGTGATACCCTTGAGCCTGGACTCAGAAGCCTCCAAAGGGTCCGTCTATTCAGGAGAGAGTGCATGTTCACAATCACGGAAACTGCTGCGCGACTCATCAAGGACCAGATGCAATCTGAAGGCGAAGGCGAAATGTATCTTCGGGTATTCGTTCGTCCCGGTGCGGAAGGCATGCAGTTCGGCATGTCGAGCGAGGAGAATCCTGGCAAGAATGACGAAGTCAGCGAGCAGCACGGCTTGAAGGTGCTGGTGGATAGGCTAAGTCTGCGAACGCTCGATGGAGTGGTCTTGGGTCACTCTGAGGATGGCGGCTTCAGTCTCGGTAAGCCCGCAGACGCCGCCACAGAATCTGCCGAAGCGTGACAGGAATCATCGCTTACCGCAATTAACTTCGGTCACGCTGCTTCTAAGAATTCA
Organism: Chloroflexota bacterium; assembly: GCA_965216245.1. Taxonomy (GTDB): domain Bacteria; phylum Chloroflexota; class UBA11872; order VXOZ01; family VXOZ01; genus VXOZ01. The sequence continues at coordinate 912,574 of OZ244145.1, read as the reverse complement.
AACTCTCTAGACAGGGTTGGTGTGGAAACGAGCTATTCAATCGTCATTCCTGCTTACAACGAAGAAGGGCGGATTGGCGCTACGCTGGAACGAATCCTAGCCTATTTTGCCGAACGCCCGGAATGTCGGGTTGAAGTGCTGGTTGTTGACGATGGCTCCACGGACAGCACTGCGAACTTGGTCGCCTCCTGGCAGGAGCGATCCCGGCATGTTCGCCTTCTCAGTCACGACGAAAACATGGGCAAGGGTTGGGCAGTACGCACGGGGATGCTGGCGGCTGATGGTGAGTATGTGCTCTTCATGGATGCTGACGGTTCTACCGAAATTGCCGAGATTGAGAAGCTATCGCAGGCCTTGGATGGTGGGGCCGACATAGCGATTGGGTCGCGGGACTTGGCGGGATCGGAAATCCGGAAACACCAGCCTGTGGTGCGAGAGACCATGGGTAAGGCTTTTAGCTTCATTGCCCGCGTGTTGGCTATTCCTGAGATCGCCGATACGACCTGCGGCTTCAAGCTGTTTCGCAAGCATGTTGTTGCGCCGGTCTTCAGCCGTCAGAGGGTTCGCGGCTGGGCTTACGATGTAGAAATTCTGTATTTGGCAATAAAGATGGGGTTTCAGGTGGCCGAAATCCCGGTGCATTGGACGGATTCTCCGGACTCTCGCGTGAATTTGGCAGGCGTTGTGCTCCCAACACTACGAGACCTGATCTGGATTCGTCTTATCCATCGTTCTGTAGACCGTCGTGCGCAGTCCTACCGTACGGATTAGAGAGCACGGTAAGAGATCGGGGGCAAGCAGCAAATAGTATTGGCTAGTCGCAAGTGGTATGCTAACATCGAATACACGCGATATTGTCGCATTCAAGATGCGGGTAGGAGCGATAGCGTTGGGCAAGAAGGAGGGTATGATTTAGTACGCGGCCCGGTTACTTGCCCTGCGGGTTGGTGGGCGTGTGGTTAACGCGCATGCATGAAGGAGAAGATCAAAGATGGCTTTTCGATATGCTGTTACACGACGTGGACTGCTGACTGGGGCCGGGAGTGGCGCTGCCGTGCTCATATTGGCTGCTTGTGGCACCGTGGCGACGCAAGAGATGGCCGAGGAAACTACGGAAGAAGCGCCAAAGGCGAAAGAATCGATGCCTGAGGCCGAAGCCAGGCAGGTTGTATGGTCTTGCTACCGTCTCAGGGGCCGCATGGAGGGTTGGGACGATACGTTTGCAGCAATTGCCGAAACCACAGGTATAGACATTGAAGTCTCGTGGCAGGACGGCAGCGGCTATTGGGACCGGCGTCGCGCCGAGTTTGCCGCAGGCACCGCGCCGGTTGACCTGATGGTGAACCAGTTGAATTGGGTCATTCCGGGCGGTCTCACGGGCATGTTCCCGGACCTCTACGAGTTCATGCGCCGGGACAACGTGGACCTTGACCAGTACTTTCCAACGGCACTGACCAGTTGGGCGTGGAAGGGCCAACTCTGGGCGCAGCCATTCCAGCATGGTGGCGAGGTAGTCTTCTTCAACAAGCAGTTGTTCGATGAGAAAGGCGTGTCCCATCCTCATAAGGATTGGACCTACGATGATCTGATCTCGGCGGTTACCAAGCTGAATGATCCGGACAACAATCGCTGGGCCTTGGATATCGGTCAGAACGGCCTACATTACATGATGGGCACGTTCGTCTACAACTTTGGCGGCGAACTGCTGAACGACGTGCGCGACCGGGCGCTCTATGGCGAGGACCAGAACTCGATTCGCGGCGCGGGTCTCGACGTTGATTTGCATACCGTGCACAAGGCCACTCCCCCCGTCGAAGCGCGCGAGAGTCTAGGCAGCGGCATCAGGCCGATGGATGCGCAGATGGTGTCCATGGAGTTCAACGGAAACTTCCGCCACAACGCGATTCGCAATGGTATCGGCGTGGAGAACCTCGATTTTGCGCCGCCGCCTGTGGGCCCTTCCGGCATCCAGCGCGTCAGCACCGGCGGCAACTCCTGGTCGATCCTGGCGCTCTCCGAGCAACTGGACGACGCTTGGGAGGTGCTGCGCGTCTCGCATACGCGTGAGATACTGGAATCAACCCCGCAGATCGAGGTAATCTCTTGGCCGCCGCTGTTCTGGGCGGCAACATCGGAGATTTGGCTGAGACTGTATGAGGGCACGCATATCATTGACGTCCAGAACGTGTGGCAGAGCGGTGGTCACGACCTGCTGGTGCTGCCCGAGGGCTCACAGGCTTGGAGCACGATGAACGAGCCCATGGGCCGCGCACTCGCGGGAGAGATCGATACCACCGAGGCGATGCAAGAGTCGGCCGCAAGGCTCAATGAGCTGTTCTCGCAACGACCGGATGAGTGGAAGTAATTCTTCTCTAGGTACGGGAAGTAGGCAGAATTCACTCCTTCCTGGCTGCAAATAGGTCTTGCAGGATCGGCTGGCTTTGAGCCGGTCAGATGTGTGAAGGCGGAAGAGGCGGCGCTTACGGGCATTGTGCGCGAATTATGCGATAGTTGCGCGTGCAAGGCTGTGAGCGCCGCTTCCACGTCTTGCACATACCTGCATTTCCGCGCTACTGTGCTTGTGGACGTGCGCTAGCAAGTAAAGGATTACTACCACTATGGGTCAATTCGATCGCGAAACCTCCCGTTTGCCTGATTCGGCGCCGCTCACCGTGGAAGGCGACGTTGCCGCACTGATGATTGCCGGCATCCATCGCTACTTGGACCGCGAACTCGATGCCGCTGACGAGGCCGCTGAGACAGCACTGCAGTCACTGCCTGCGTCGGGTGACTCCGCAGAGGCCGCAGTTGCCGCGAAGCGCCGAGAATTCGCACGCATCATCGGCGCAATTGACGAGCGCAGGCCGGTGTCGGCGTTGGAGTTCGTAAGCTCGACTCGAGACCCCTTCCGTGTCGCTGCTACGCCAAGCTATGACGTTCATGCGATTCGCTGGCCGGTGCTGGATGGCGTAGAAGGCGAGGGCTTGCTGCTGCGGCCCAAGCAGACGCCCAGCGCGCACGTAATTGCATTGCCGGATGCCGACTGGTCGCCGGAGATGCTCGCCGGTATTGCACCCGGCCTGAAACCTGAGCAGCAGTTCGCGCGGCGGCTGGTGGAATTGGGCTGTCAGGTGGTGGTGCCGGTGCTCATTGATCGTGAGCACACGTGGTCCGGTAATCCGGCTATCCGTATGACGGACCAGCCCCATCGTGAGTTCATTTACCGCATGGCCTTCGAGATGGGACGGCACGTAATTGGCTATGAAGTACAGAAGATTTCGGCGCTGGTAGATTTCTTTTCAGCTCAGGACGCGCCGGAAGACGTGCCGGTGGGCGTATTTGGCTACGGTGAAGGCGGGCTCTTGGCGCTCTACAGCGGCGCGCTGGACGAGCGCATCGCCGGCGTCGGTGTAAGTGGCTACTTCCGCAACCGGCGCCAACTGTGGCAAGAGCCGATTTATCGCAACGTCTGGCGGCTCTTGCGCGGCTTCAGCGACGCTGAGCTCGCGAGCATGATCGCGCCGCGTCCCTTGATCGTCGAGACGACGCCCGCGCCTACCATCAGCGGCTTGCCGCCCATAAGCAATCTAGAACGTGTGCGCGGGCGTGTTGGCGCTCCAGGAAAGATCGAGCCCGCGCCGCTAGAGGAAGTTCAGGCGGAAGTTGCCCGCGCTCAACCGGCTTACGCATCGCACGACGCCGCGGACCGTCTCGTGCTCGTGGGACCCTCTGCTACAGAGCCCGGACCGGGCTCGGATGCCGCTCTAACGGCGTTGCTGCAAGGCTTGGGTGTAGAATCGCGCGGTGCGGCTCCGGCCACATCTCCGCGCGACGCGCGCGGCGGCTTCGACCCATCCGCTCGTATGCAGCGACAGTTCAACCAGATCGTGGCGCATGTTCAGGACAGCCTCGAAGTAGCATGGCGAACGCGCGAAGACTTCTGGTCGGAGGCGGATACTTCCTCGCTGGAAGCTTGGGAGCAATCCGCGGCCGATTATAGAAAACGCTTCTGGGAAGGGTTGATCGGACGCTGTCCCGACCCCAGCCTGCCGTTCAATCTGCGCAGCCGTCCCTACGGCGAGAGTGAGGCCTGGACCGGCCACGAAGTGACGCTGGACGTGCTGCCCGACGTGTTTAACCACGGCATTCTGCTCGTCCCCAAGGACATTGCCCCTGGCGAGCAGCGGCCGGTGGTGGTGTGTCAACACGGTCTCGAGGGCCGGCCGGCGGACGTGATTGCGGAAGGGGAAGGCCCGTACAATGCCTTTGCCGCGCGGCTGGCCGAGCGTGGCTACATAACCTACGCGCCGCAGAATCCCTACATCGGCTACCATGAATTCCGCACGCTCCAGCGTAAGGGGAATCCGCTGGGCTGGACGCTCTTTACGTTCGCTATCGCACAGCACGAGCAGATGCTGCGCTGGCTTTCCACACTAGCGTTCGTTGACCCGGACCGTATCGGCTTCTATGGCTTGTCCTACGGCGGCAAGGCGGCGATGCGCATCCCGACGGTGCTGACCCAGTACGCGCTCTCGATTTGCGCCGGCGACTTCAACGAGTGGGCGCGCAAGTGCGCGAGCACCGACTACTTTTCGGGCTATATGTTCAACCACGAGTGGGAAATGCCGGAATTCAACCTGGGGCAGACGTTCAACTACGCGGAAATGGCGTACTTGATGGCCCCGCGCCCTTTCATGGTGGAACGGGGTCACCGCGACGCTGTGGCGTCGGACGAGTGGTGCGCCCACGAATACGCCAGAGTCCAACGCCGCTACGCCGACCTCAAGATCCCCGACCGCGCCGAAATCTACTACTTCGACGGCGGCCACATGATCGAAGGCACCGGCACGTTTCCGTTTCTCGACCGGCACCTGAATTGGACACCGCGGAGTTGTGATAGGATTCCATAGCCAAGACTGTTGGCTACCACGTAGCCGATCCGCGTTAGCGTGCGGTATAGGAGACTGGGAACGCGCCTCGTGCTCCCTTGTGAGCTACGTGAATAACCAGTCTTGGCAACTTGCGCTCACCGATTTCGGCAAAGGAATAACGCTTTGTACAGACATCGTTTGTTTGCAGCATTTGTATTCTTGTTCCTTGTACTCTTCGTTACTTCTCCGGTGTCTGCCAACACGGACACTGAGACGCGTATTCAAGAGCTTGAGACTCGGATAGAACAACTGACACAGTTCGTCATTAGACTCTTTATCATTCTTGCTCAAAATGACTTGATACCAGATGAAATGTATGCAGAGCTTGGTTTTGACCCGCCGGAGAAACCCACACCCACACCACGAGTAACACAGCCGAAGTGTCCAAGTTCAGGCGACATCGAGTGGCTGGTAGTTACCAATTTTGCAGAGCACTACGATATATCGCCAAATGACCCCCGATTGAGGCACTTGAGTTCCGGTAGCGTCCCCGCAATATGGAGAGCCGTTAGTCTCCTTTGCGGGAAGTACCGGGAGATCGGATACATAATCGCTACTGATTTCGCCGAGCGCTATGCGAACATAGAGGCTGCGGGTACAAAGTTCCGCAGAGACATCTGGTGCAAAGTCAAGCCAACGCTTACGGAAAGGGAGCGGTATGCCGTGTCCAAGTCCTTCGACTCCTACGACTGGAGTATGATTGTTGGCAACCAGGGCTGCAATCAAACGTGAAAGGAGAGTGACTTATGGTGAGGTGCATACATAAAGACAGCCCCCGCAGTGACGAGCGGGTCTCTCGGATGCGCCGGTAGCTCAGTAGAATAGACTACCCATTTACCGAGTGGGATGACGCAGGGCTATTCCCAAGAGAAGTGTCGCCAAATGGCCAAGGCATCTGGTGTAGCAGACCAGGCATTACGGGCTCAAATCCCGTTGCCTCCTCCCCTCACTCGGTGCACCAGTTGTCTATAGTTCCGAGTTTAGTACGTCTTGGTTAGTTTTTAAGAAGCCTGTAACGTCTCATTCCGCCAGGAAGCTCATTTATAGCTCCTAGATATTCCGTGCTACCAACAGAACAGCGGATTCTCTCGAATGCTTTGTATCCTCGCTGTAACGATACTGCATACAATGGTTTTGCCTAGCCTGGTTTCCGTGGAGGCAGAAATTCGTGAGTAACCCAAAGCGCCATCATTACATTCCAAGAATGTTGCTCAAGCACTTTGTGGATGAGAGGGGCGATCTGTACTGCTATGAGAAGGATTCGCGGGATAGATGCGTAACGAGGCGGAATTCCAAGACTCTCTTTGCTGAGAGGCACTTATATTCATTTTTCGACCTAGATGGAAAAAGGGACTACTCTACAGAGACAAAACATCTCGCCGAAATTGAGGACAAAGCCAGCCCAATAGTCGATAAGATCGTCTGTAATGCGCGAAAAGATGAATTGCCTGATCTAACCCCAGACGAAAACAACGTTTGGATAGAATTCTTCTTGATGTTGTGGAGAAGGCTACCGGCTTTGCGTGACAGCAGCACATCTAACCAACTGCAGTCAGAGCAGGATCAGCAAAGGTATAGAAAAATCAAGGGAATCGCAGACGATGAAGCAATTGACCCCAAAGAAATGGTAAAGTTCCTTCAGCAGGAGATATGGCCCCGCGCTATCCAGAAAAGCGATGAATTTATGGAAAATAGAATTCTCCCAACTCTCAGGAGGATGAGCCTTTGGGTTGCAGTTCTTTCGAAAGAACAGTCTGGATTCGTTATTGGGAGCAATCCCATTATAAAAGCTCGCCCCCACCTCGACCTAGATCATCCAGAGGCGGAGATCTGGATGCCCCTCGCCCACGATGTAGCCGTTGTCCTAATTCATGATCGGCGAGAAATACTATGGAACCCAGATGAAAGATTCATCCAAAAGCTTAATGGGGAAGTGTTTAATCAAAGCACGATAGTTGCCGGTCGTCTACGAGAGCAAATCGGTTCGTTAGCAGGTATCGGGTGTATTCCTTGAACGGAATGGCTTACCGTCATCGGAGATCACTTCACTTTGCGCTTTTTGCGCTGGAAGTGGAGTTGGCTTTACGCGGATGGTGTACTCGTTGCGGTAGGTGACGAGGCCGGGGTGCGCGCCGGGGATGCGGCGCACGTAGCGGCGGCGGGTGACGTCTACCTCGGCACTAGTGGATTCACGCAACTTGCTGTAGTAGGCGGCGATTTGCGCCGCCTGATTGATGATTTCATCCGGCAGCTCGCGGCCACCGGAGCGTAGGACGGTATGCGCGCCGGGCACGTTGCGCGCGTGGAGCCACATGTCGTCCGCGTCGGCAAGACGCAGGGCGGCGTCGTTCTGGGCTCCGCTGCGGCCTACGAGCACTTGCACGCCGTCGAGCCAGATCGAAACGGGGCGCGCTCCTTCATCCACAGCTCTGCCGCGCTTACCTTTGCGTCCTTTGTCCTTGCGAGGCTTGCCGCCGCCAACGATGCCCTGCTCGCGCAACTCTTCGCGTAACGCACGCACGTCGGTTGGCGTCTCCGCTGCCTCGAGTAGGGCCTCGGCTTGCTCGCAGTACGCGTATTCATTCTTAACCTTGCGCAGCAGCCCCGGCACTTCTTCCTGCGCCCGCTTCTTACGCTTGTAGGTGGAAAAGTACGTGTCGGCATTCGCAGCGACCGAGATTTTCGGATCAATGCGAATTGTCTCGCCGTCAACCTCGATCTCGCTGCTGTCCGGCGCAGCACTGTAGCCAAACGCCAGGACCATATCCCCTCTGCGCCTCCATTCTTCCGCGTCGACAGCTTCCGCCTGTTGGTGTTCCAGGGCACGCCGCCGCTGCCGGAGTTGGTCCATGCGCTCTTGCATCGCTGCCAGCAGGGGCTTCTGGCCCAGGTCGGGCGTCCGGCGCTGCGGCGTTTTGCCCTGCTCCCGGTAGAAGCGCTCGATGGCTGCGCTCATCGTGTCTTGTGATTCGTGCTGCGGAAACATGGTCAGGGCATAGGGCGCATAGGCCGCGAGCGCGCCGTCTTCACTGTGGGCGAGGGAGGGCGTGGGTTCACCGCTGGCGACCTGCGTAAAGACAGCGCGCGCTGCAGCGAGCACATCTTCCCACACAACGTCTGCTGCCAGTGCTTCTGCTTTGCCCGCAGCGCGGAACACCGCTTCGCGGGTGAGGAGGGGTCCGCAGCCGCTGGTCTGCCCCATGAGCACACGCCAGGCGGGAGGTTTGGGATCGGACTGGGCCGCAGATTCCAATTGCGATGCTTGCGCCGCAAAAGGATCGGGACGCTCGAGGGGTGGGGGCGGGAGGTACGGCAGCTTGGGCAATACTTGGCGGTAACGATTGATGGATAAATCTACTCGCTTCATGCTATCGAGAATGGCGCCGTCGGCGTCCACCAGCACCAGGTTGCTCGTGCGCCCCATGATCTCAGCGATGAGCGTAGTTTCCACAATGTCGTCGTCCACCCGCGCGTGGACGCTGAACTGCAGCACACGCTCCCATGGGGGCTGCTCCACCGCGGCAAGCCGTCCTCCCCGCACGTACTTGCGCAATAGGAGCAGGAGCGGCGTTACGTTGTCATCAGCGCGCGCCGGCCGCTCGCGGGTGAGATAGAGATGCGGCGCTTGGGGCGCGGCATTGATGATGAGCCACCACGTCTCGCCCCGCGCATAAATCTCGAGGCCGACGGCGAGATGGTTCGGGTGCAGTACGCGTTGTATCCGTCCGCCGACGATCTTGTCGGTGAATTCCCGGCGCAAAGCGGTGAGGGTAGCAACGTCAATGTTCAAGCAATATATCCTTTACAGTCTGAATGCGTATGTATCTATTCTACTGCCATTTCCGGTAGCGCAGGTTTGCAACCTGCGCACACCTGGTGAGAGAGCGATGTCCAAGAGAGCAGTGCTAGAAATTATCTTGCTATCGTTGAGGCCGGAAAATCCAGATTCGCCCTCACCCCCGTATCAAGTACGGGGCAGGCTCTAGCCCTCTCCCTGTACAGACGGGGGACATAGGTAACAGTTGTTCGGGGACATGGGTTACACATTTTGCTCCCTGAGATCTATGGATGTTATAGGTTGGTCCGAGAAGAAAACGTTCAAGACGACACAATGCGCTCGTGTTCAACTCGTTTGCTTGTGCCGGGACCACAACCTTTTTGCACAACGACATTGACTGTACTAATCTTCCATGGCATGGTCATTCTCTTCTACAAAAACCCTATGTCTCATGGTGTAACCTATGTGCCCGAACATGTGTAACCCATGTACCCGGTCTATACACCTCGATAGGGAGAGGGGACAAGAAACGCCGTAGCGCGTCGGCTTGTCCCCCGTTTGTTGAATCCACATAAACGGAAGCCGGCGCATAGGTAATGGATGCAGTGTGCAGCGGTGAAATGCTTTGTAAGCCAATCAGGCACTTTAAGCTGAGCACAGCCTTGCGGCCACTTGCCGGCGTGTGGGAATGCTACTCGCGCCGGCGTGCTCGATGCTGCACGCGGCGGCGGCATTCGCGTAGCGACAAGCGGCTGTCGGATCACGGTTCTCCGCGTAGTGGAGCAGGAATGCAGCCGCAAACACGTCGCCCGCGCCGGTAGCGTCCACGGGCTGGGCCGGAAAGGCGGCGTGTTGCATAGCTCGGCCCTGCACAAAGACCGTTGCACCGGAGTGGCCCTGGGTCATTACTGCCAGCGGGACAAGCGAGGCGTAGTATTCGGCAAGTTCAGCATTGCCGCGCACATCTTCTTCGGAGAAGAAGATGATATCGTAGGCAGAGAATTCCTGCTCGGCGCGGTGCCAGCGGCGCGTGTACATGCGGCCCTTGCGGTGACTGCGCAGGCGACCTTGGATGGTCATGCCGACGAGCGACCCTTGGGGGAAAGACCCGCCAAATTGCGTCGATACCTCACCGAAGAGAGGCGCGACGAGCACGATGGGCGTGTCGCGCCAAGCTGTGGGCACGTGGCGGGGGTGAATCTTCGAGGCTTTGGCGGCGAGCTGCTGCCGGCGTCCCGCGGCGGTATATTCGTTCGCCATCGACGTTGTGTTCTTGGATGGGAGCGTGTGCAGCATCACGTCACTGCCGAGGAACGCCTGATAGAGAGGCTCGTCTTCCAGTGCGAGGGCTGTGAGCACAGCGGCGGACACTCCCCAGGTGCGCGCAAGTAGAGCGGCGTAGGTCACTGTGCCGCCCCAGCGCCAGCCGCCGGGCATGAGATCCCGCGAGGCATGGCCGATGGTGAGGAACGTTGGTCCGGCTTGGCCGGTCGCATTCACGTCACGCACGGTCCTGCCACGCGATGTGCTGGGCCTGCACGGCCACGCTAGACGTGCGGAATGCATCGGCGGTGGCAACTTGCCTCAAGTCGGCATCGCTGAGAGATTGAATTGCCGCGTCGAGCATGGACGCGTTAATGTCGTAGTCGGCTTTGGCGGCGGAATTTGGAGGAAAGGCGCGACCGGACTCATCTTGGGTCGCCAAGAATCCACTGCTTTGCGACTCGTTCGTCAGAGACGATCGGTCATTGCATCCCAACGCGTGTAACTTGCCCCCGCTGATCCACGCCGTGCCTTCAGTGCCGATGACGGTGAGCTCCTGGAAGGGCTCACCCGCGTCCGGCGCGAGCCAATTGCACGCGACCACACCCGTACCGCCAGAATTGAACGCACAATGGACTAGGCCCGCATCTTCGAAGTCCGGGTGCTCGGTGAGGCCGTGACGCTGTGTAGCGGCGGCAGTAACGGTCAGATCTCCGCCGAGACATCGCAGCACATCAAGGTCGTGGACGGCAAGATTGGTCAGCACGCCGCCGTGCGTGCGCGTCGCATAGAACGCCTGGGTACGAGGTGTGGCCGTGACCTTCTGCGAGTTGATGACTACGGCCTGGCAAATGGTGCCCAGCATTCCTTGCGCAACCGCTTCTCGCAGGTGTACGTAAGCCGGTGTGAAGCGCAGAGGATGCAGCAAGACCAAGCCGCTGCCTAACGCGGTTTGCGCCTCTTTTACAGCGGCTACTTGCTCCAGAGTTAGCGTGCACGGTGCGTGGGCGATAACGTGCTTGCCGGCGCGCATAGCTTCCTGGATGACCGCCGCCTTATCGCCATTGGCCGTAGCCACGATGACAGCATCTACAGCGGTTTCTGCCAAGAGCGGCGTGAGGCGCGGGAAGACCGGCACACGATACCGACCTGCCGCCGCCATGCGGAGTCTCCCGCTGCGTTCGGCGATGGCTACCAAGTCGGCAGTCTCATGTCGGCGCAGCCGGTCGAGCACACGGTAGATCTCGTCGTGCTCTAATCCGACGGCAGCAATGCGAAGCGGGGCGTTCACGAGAAGAGTCTCTCTGCCGGGGAAATCAAGGCATATCGGGGGAGCAACATCGACGGTTCCCTCGCCTACGACCGGCTGTCCTCCCCCCAGTTATATACGATCCTGGCCAAGCCATCGATTTGTTTCTAGAAACCCCCGCAATTGCGGGGGTTTCGCTTTCAGTGCTGAGAGGACTGGCTGGGTGACGAGGTCTTAACGAACCCCTTATGTCGCATAAGTGAAGCATAGCCGTCCTTGTCGAGACAGCAGTCAAGGAACCGTGAAAACTCTTCCCGGTTAAGACGCATCCGTCTTTGAATGAATTTCAGGTCATATGAAGTCAATTCCTTTGCACTATGACTCCATCCAACTGACACTCTGGTCTCCCTGCCGTCCACCAATAGCTGATACGTTACGTGACCTTGTCTGCCACTCTTGGGCGTAAATCCCTTTCGTGTTAGTGGTCTAAGCATATCTATAAGTTTCATGACGCGCGGAATTGTCAAGACTTTCAACCTTTCGTTCTTCCACAATTACCCTCATGCTTTCCTTGAGTTCTTGCGCCACCAAATCTAGCTTGCTACTGTCCCCATTCGCTATTTCATCCCACAACCATAGAAACTCTCGTTTAAAGTCATCGACCGCCGACCAGTATGTCATACCATATCCATCTATTGCGAGGTATGGCTCATGACAACTCCAGACCCCATCGCTATCTTGGCAGACCAACACCTCTAACGGGCGCGATAGAATCAGGGTCCGACCTGTATCTGAAACTCTATGCATGACTCGGCTGCGTGGAAGTAAAGCTGTAATGACGGTCCCATCATTGGCATGACTGAAATTCACGTCATAGTCGCGAGACTCAACAGTATAGTAGCTTGTAGGCATATCAAGACCTCCAGAACCTTAACCTTGGCTGTTCTATTCACTCTCGGAATGTCCTTCTATGGACGACTTACACAGAGACACCTCGCGCAGAAGCGCATAGGCAGTCCGCTCCGCCAGGCGAATATCAAGCCTGCATGAAATCAATTTCGCGTCACTGGCAGGCAACGGTGTCTCATCTCCTATCGATAAGTAAAGCATAACCTTATAGTCAGGATAGCCACCCTCTCTCCAAGAACGGCCTGTGTTAGCATCTTGCACGTCTATATGAACTTCACGCTCTTGGTCTGACATGGATCTCTTGCTTTCTACTCTTGTAGCACAATTTCCACATGGACTATATACTCTTTTCTACATGGTTTATATACCTTAGTCAACAAACCCACGCATGAGTAGAGCGAAACCCCCGCAATTGCGGGGGTTTCTAGTTATTGGTCACGTTGGTGTATAATTGGGGCCCTCCCCACCGGGCACTATCACCCGCGACGCAGTCGTCCACTACACTGAAGTGCTGCGGGAAGGACGCAGGTTACAAACCTGCGCTACCGGAGTAATTCTACCCTACGCCGTGCTACAGGAGGAAAACTGCCCTACGGCGTGCTATCGGAATGAAACTGCCGGGAGGGCGGGCGAGCGGACTACGACAACTCGCCGCTTTAGACGACGTTGCCGTTCCCTTTGCCGTTGCTTTGCGCCTTTGCAAGTTTCCGCTCCCGTGCGTTCGGCACCTCGGAGTCAATCGGATAGCGGTAGACGTTGCCTTCGTAATTCTTCAGCACGATCTCGTCGTCGGTGATTTCCTGGATGAAATCGGGCGTCACGGGAATTTTGCCGCCGCCTTGCGGCGCATCGATCACGAAATGCGGCACGGCCATACCGCTGGTGTGGCCCTGGATCGCCTTGATGATTTCCAGGCCTTTCTCCACGGAGGTGCGGAAGTGGCTGGTACCGGTGACCAAGTCCGCCTGGTAGAGGTAGTACGGCTTGACCCGAATCGTTAGGAGCTTCTGTACAAGTTCCTTCATAACTTCCGTATCGTCATTCACGCCCCGCAGCAGCACGCTCTGGTTTCCCAAGGGGATGCCGTGGTCGGCCATCAATTCGCACGCGCGGGTGGATTCAGGCGTGATCTCGCGCGGATGGTTGAAATGCGTGTTCAGGTAGACCGGATGGTACCGTTGCATGATTTCGCAGAGGTTCTCCGTCACGCGGTGGGGCAGAGTGACCGGCATGCGGGAATCGAGGCGGATGATTTCCATGTGCGGAATAGCCCGGAGGTTCTTGAGAATGTAGTCGATTTGATGGTCGAGCAGCATAAAAGGGTCGCCGCCGGATATGATGACATCGCGTACCTTGGGATTGGAAGCGATGTACTCGATTTGGCGGTCCCAATCGTCCTTGGTCACGGCATTGCGGCTGCCCACCTCGCGGCGGCGCGTGCAGAAGCGGCAGTACATAGCGCACTGCAACTGCACGACCATGAGCACGCGATCGGGATAGCGGTGCGTCAGATAGGGCACCGGCGAATCCATATCCTCGGCCAGCGGATCCATCGTCGTCAATGAATCGCTATGGTCGAGTTCCATGGCATCGGGGATAGCCTGTCGCCAGATGGGGTCGTTGACCTCTTCAATTAAGCTGAGATAGTAGGGGTTGATCCTGACCGGGAAGTTCTTGTGAAGGCTGGCCGCCGTTTCGTCATCTAGGCCGAGCCGCTCACCAAGCTCGGTAATGAGCTTCTCAGGCCGGTTAATGCCCGCCGCGAGTAGCTCCTGCCACTCATCTTTTTTTCGTTTCACTTGGGTCTGCGATAGTGCCATTGCGATTCCTTATTCTCCGTCTGCCGTTGGGCTAGCGCTTCATAGGTCGAGGTCAATCCCATTTTCGCTGATGGCGGCAGGCACCATTACGGCGTCAACCATACCATGGATAAGTTTCTTGTCCGCCGGCACGATGGTTACGAGGATACCGGCAAGCGTCGTTTCGTCATTGGCCACGAAGTAATATGGGCTCAGGCGCACCCGCCCGTTCATCTTGCGCACCGCATCTTTTGCAAAGTCATAGTAGCGGGTGCCGTACCGATTGCCGTGGTGGAACTTTTGTAAGACGTGGGGGGTCGTCTCGAAAGCATCAAGCGCGGATTGCACCGCTGCATCCCATTCCGATTCGGGATGGTCGTGGCCGATGGTGACACCGCGGCTGCCCCAGGCTGTCGCCGAGAAGCCGGAAGGCTTGATAACCAGCCGCCGGTCGGATTGGCCCAAGCCCTTGAGTTGATCCCAATTCGTTACCGGTCGCTTGGCAATGTTCAGTCCGGGCACGACGGCTTGCGGCGGCAGCGGGCGCGGGTCTAGGATCCAGGTTTCCGGTATAACTCGCTGCAGGGCCGCTACGTTCTTTGCCCCCAACTCTTGCTTCCAGAATTCAGCCAGCACGGGATGATGGAAGAGGGCAAAGAGGAGCTTCTCCTCGAGATACGCCTTCACCGGCGGCGTCATGGTGATGAGTTGCTTGCGGGCGGCGTAGAGAAGAAGATCGTAGTTCGGGATGTTCTTGAGATCGAAGAGTTCGAAGAAGCGATAGAGCGTGTCGACGGGCTGCCCATTGAGCATGAGACAGTTGCCGTGCATCTCTATCTCTTCGGGTTTGGCACATGCGCTGTTCATGCCAAGCTCGCACAATTGATCGGACAGCCACTGCATTTCAGGACGGTAGTCCACCGACTCGTCTGAAACGGCAATGGCAAGCTGTGGATCGTCTTTCGCGGCTCGGCTGCGGATCATGGCGGCGAAGCCCTCCACCATGCCGTTCGCGCCGCCTACCATCGTGAATCCCAAGCTATTGTAGTGCTGCTGCATGCTGCCGGTAAGGCCGATGCCGCCGGGAATGGAATCCAGTTCGGCAGCCTTCACGCCGTCATTCGTCAGGAGAAGGTCGGGCCGGATTACGCCGGGCAGGTCGCGACGGAAGCGATTCATCCGTCCGTATTCGATTACGGTATCGCTCTTGCCGATATCAAGATACTCGTGGAAGAACGGTGGAATAGTGCCGCGCACGCTGCGGCGGTAGAGGCGGTTCGCGGCGCTATAGAAGGCAAGTAGCTGGTTTCCCAATTGCTCAAGGCGTTGAAAGCTGGCAGGATTGATGAGGAAGGGTTCCGGCGCGATGCGCCAAGAAGCGCGAGACCCCTCAATAAGGGGCCGGTCTGCCTCGCCAAATAATCCGCTGGCGGGAACACGATCGTTGAGGGCCAGACTGCGTGCGCGGGCGTCGGTCTCTGTGAGCATATCCAAAGCGGGGGAGCTTGCAAGAGCACTACGCTCTTGGCTCCCGCGACTCTCCGATTCCGCAGTTTTGCTTCCTGCGTCAGCAGTTTGGCGACCTGCTTTAGCAGCAGTACTTGGTGCGTCTTCCGTCATTACAACTCGCTTGGATTCCTAGGTTTCGCCATTACTTCATTATTTATAGCATACCATGCACCCATGGAGGTGCCAACAATTCGACGTGTCACTTTGGCACTGCCGCACCGGTAGCGCCAAAGGTAAATGCGCTGCCTATTTGGGCCGGAGACTAAGAGTCTGGCGATGCGTCCGGGCCGGATTCGCCGTTTGCGCGTTCCTCGCGGAGCGCGTTGACCTCGCGCCGCAATTCGCCAAGCTGCCGTGTAAGGAAGAAGAAGTAGCCGAAAATCACCACCCAAAGAATGGCAAATGCTGCGAAGAGGTAGTCAAAGTTTTGTATCGTTTCCATGCGGATGCTCCCTTGTGCATTCATCTTGCGGACGTACGCAAGTCAATTAGGGTTTCTCGTAGCTCGTCGATCTGCAGGCGCTGCCGCACCAGGAAGACCGCCAGCACCGTAAATACGACGATGCAGTAGAGCACGGTGTACCACATGCTCATGGGTAGATCCGGGCCTTCCGCTCTGGCTACGATGGGATCGGGGTGCAAGGTGCGCCACCAGCGCACGGACATGTGCACAATTGGCACGTCAATAAAGCCGATGATGCCAACGATCGCCGCATAGCGCCTGCCGCGTTCGGGGTCGCCGACAAAGCCGCGCAACATGAGATAGACCACGTAGATGAGCCAAAGCAAGAGCGTGGTGGTGAGACGCGGGTCCCAACTCCAATACGTCCCCCAAATCGGTTTGCCCCATATTGCTCCGCTGATGAGCGTGATCGTAGTAAAGAGCACCCCAATTTCCGCCCAAGCGCGGGCGAACCGGTCTCTGCCGGGGCTCGGCCGCCTGAGGTAGAGGATGCTCGCCACGAAAACAAGGAAGAAGCTCAAGTAGGCGTTCCAGATTGACGCCAGGTGGATATAAAATACCTTCTGCGCCGCGCCCTGCACGAGCTCAACCGGTGTGTAGACAAATATGAGCCAAAGCGCCGCGACCATGCCGACCAACGTGGCTACGCCCAGGAGGTCATCGATCCATCTCCGCGCGCCGTCTGCATTCTTGCTTAGCAACATCGACGTCCTTTCCAAATAAAAGTCTTACTTAGCGTGATCTTGGGACTGTTTCGCGCGTCTACCGTGCGGGCGCGCTGCCCCCGTGCAATCCGATGGTCACATTATAAAAATAGCGCAAAGCTAAGCCGACGGTTGGCTCACGCCGTTTGCTCCTCTTTCCGCGCTCGGCTCTAAGGGCAAAGCAATTCCAGGAAGGCAAGCGTAGCCCTGTCCGGCACTGAGTATACACACGTTTTCCTAATACTCTTCCGACAATAGTGCTCCCATCAGCCTTCAACTGCATGTGCAAATAGGAGGTACGAGAGGGTAAGAAAGATCACGTCGAAGGCAATTAGCAGGCCGATCCATGGCGTCCCGTCCACGGTGCCGCTGAGCGCGTTAGTCGTCGCTTTTACTGAGCCAATAAGCACGGGCACGGTTGTGGGCAAGAGTAGGAGCGGCAGCAACGCTTCGCGCGCCCTGCTGTGTGCTGCCATGGCAGAGAAGATTGTGCCCAGGATAGCAAAACCCAGCGTGCCTAAGGCCGTGATGAGAATCACTGACGGTCGGAGTACCGGCAGGTTGAAGAGCAAGGCAAACATAGGCAGGGTGACCGCTTCCATGATGAAGAGGAAAATGAGGTTTGCCAGCAATTTAGCGACGAAGAGCGTGCCCCGGTCAACCGGCGCAAGCAGCAATCCGGCGAGCGTCCCCCGTTCGTACTCACGCACAAACGTGCGTCCCATACCGAGGATGGCAGCGAAGGTAATGGTCAGCCACAATAGTCCGGGCCCTATCTCTTGGACCGTTGGCCCCCGTAGGTCCAAGGCCAGGTTGAATATGATGAGCGTTAGCACTGCAAAGGTAAGCATTACGGTGAGCAGGTCGCGGGCACGGGACTCGACCAAGAGGTCTTTCCGCACCACCGTGAGGACTTGCTGCACCGGTAGCATCATTGCGCTGCTCCTGCGAGGCGGCGGTATGCGTTGTGCAGCGCAGTGTGATCGAGGGTCGAGCTTTCGGCATGATAGACCAGCCGCCCCTGTGCAAGCACGGTCACGCGATTGCACAGGGCCAACGCGCGGTCTAAGTTGTGGGTAGTAAGAATAACCGTCCGGGCTGGGATAGCGCGGCCTTGCACGAGTGAAGCAAGGAGATCAAGGTGTTCTTGGTCGAGGCCGGTGTCCGGCTCGTCAAGCAGCAGCACGTCGGGATCGTGGACTAGGGCGCGCGCCAACGCCACACGCTGCTGCATGCCGCGCGATAGATTGGCGACCTGATCGTGGCGGCGGGGAAAGATGTCCACCAACTTCAGCAGCGCATCAACACGCTGCGCGAGGTGCGGCACCCCGTAGAGGCGGCCGTAGAAGAGCAAGTTCTCACGCGCCGAAAGCTCCTCGTAGAGATATGTGCGGTGCGCCACGACGCCGACGTGTCGGCGCACCTCGTTCGAAGCATTTGCGCTGTCCCAGCCCATAATGCGAATCGCGCCTGCGGAAGCGCGCATGATTGTGCTCAGTACCGCAATGAGTGTTGTTTTCCCGGAGCCATTGGGCCCGAGAATCGCCAGGCGCTCGTTACAGCCCACCGAGAGGTCTACGTTATCCAAGGCAATGTGGGACCCGTAGCGCTTGGTCAGCCCCTTCGCCTCAACGGCAAGGCCCGGTGCCGCGCATTTAGATTCATTCATCGCCGCTCTCTTCGCCTGGTTCTCGATGGAATTCCATCAGACGCTGCTTCTTTTCCGCGCGCAGTCGCCGGTACTCCTCTGCGGCAATCCCA
The DNA here is from genome assembly GCA_965216245.1 of Chloroflexota bacterium. GTDB lineage: Bacteria > Chloroflexota > UBA11872 > VXOZ01 > VXOZ01 > VXOZ01. The sequence continues at coordinate 894,208 of OZ244145.1, read as the reverse complement.
CCCGCCGCAAATTTGTCATCTAGTTGCGCGATCTCCAGGAGCAACACTTCGCCAGCCTCCGGCACAGTGGTCGCCACCGCCGCTTTGGCTGTGGCCCTGCGACGCAGGCCGCCCCGCATGCGGTAGACCGCATAGAGGACAGGCAGTATCAGGACTACGCCAAGCAGGAAGAAGAGAGCTGCCTGCGTGTTGCGCGCGCGATCAAAAAGACGTTCAAGCCGCACCCGTATGGAGGGCGCGGGCAAACCTGCAATCTGTACCGAGACCTCAGCGCGGGCGGCGAGCGAGTTGGTTGACCCCACCAGGTAGCGGCGATCGCCAATCGGATCGGCTTGGACCTCAAGCTGGTCCGCGTTGAAGCGCAACCCATACTCTTCACGCGCAAGGATGGCAAATTGGTCGGTGGGGTACACCGTGCGCTTGGTGAGACTGAGCGTGCTGCCGGAGTACGGCAGTTGGTAACCAAACATTACTTCACGCTCTCCCGGCAACAACGGCATGAAGACGCCGAAACCGCGATCGATCTGCACGACGTTTTGCGCATTGAGGCCGCTAAGCATCGTGAGATCTTGTGCATCCACGGGGAGGGCAAACCGCAGCACTCTGTCCATCGGCGCTCCGGCGCCGGCACCGCCTGTGGCAAGGAATGTGCGGTCGCTATCATTGGCTAACCGCACAATCTCGATGACGCTGAGCATGCCGCTACTCTCTTCTCCCGGCGCAATGATCAGCACATCAGTAACGACCCGCACCACGCTCGCATCCTGGCTTGCCTCAAACACGATGAGTGGGGGCGCTTGGACCGCGGTACCCTCGGTAAACTTGAGCTCCGGCGTATTGTATGGAACTTGCGTATAGGCAGCTACGACCACAAAGGCCAGCATGGGATCGGTGGGAAGGTCGGAGAAACTGTAGGTGCCTTCAGAACCGGTGACCTGCGTGCGCTGTTCCACGATTTCACCATCGCGAAGGAAGTAGAGGGTCACCGCTACATCAGCCGGCACACTGCCGTCCGCAGTGCCGTTGACGACGGTGCCGCTGATGACGCCGTCCGCTGCGGCGATTGCGGAAGGTAGCAATAGGAACAGCAGCATGCCAAGGATGAGCGAGACGGCGAGGCGAATGTGGGGCAGTGAGGGCGAAAGAGACATGTGGCGAGAGGGGTTTGCACCGGCTGCGGCGCAGGCGAGGATGGATTCCCGCTTTCGCGGGAATGACGATTCCACTGCGGGAATTGAATCCCGCTCTTGTAGGTATGACGGGACTTCTGCGGGAATTGATTTCTGCTTTTGCGGGTGTGACGGAGAGAAGGCGGAAGTGAGTATCTGGTTTGGCAGATGTGACGAAAGAGCCCTTAAGATGGATTCCCGCTTTCGCGGGAATGACGATTCCACTGCGGGAATTGAATCCCGCTCTTGCAGGTATGACGAGGCCTCTGCGGGAATTGATTTCTGCTTTTGCGGGTGTGACGGAGAGAAGGCGGAAGTGAGTATCTGGTTTGGCAGATGTGACGAAAGAGCCCTTAAGATGGATTCCCGCTTTCGCGGGAATGACGATTCCACTGCGGGAATTGAATCCCGCTCTTGCAGGTATGACGAGGCCTCTGCGGGAATTGATTTCTGCTTTTGCGGGAATGACGAGTCGTCTGCGGAAATAGGATTCCGCTCATGCGGGTGTGACGGAGCATTGGTGTTGCTGACTAAGGATTTGTGATCTTTGCTTCTCATCACTCATCTCTCCAGGCAATGCCGCCGTCGGTGCTGCGATAGACTTCTCCCGTCTCCGTCACCGCGAGCACAGTGCGGGCGGTCGTTGGGTCAACCGTCACCGCGACCAGCGGCTTGCGCAGCGGCAGGTCTACCCACGTCTGTCCGGCTGACGTGGAAAGGTACAATCCGGTGTGGGCCGCAGCGTAGAGCGTGCTTCCGTCCGATGCGCCGGTCAGTGCGCGAACGGGTCCCCGCAACGCCATGGTAACTGCGCCGCTGGCGGCAGACCACGTTTCTCCCTCATCGCTGCTCACCTGCACTCTGCCTGATTCTAAGGCAATAAAGAGCAACGGCGTAATGCCGCTTACGAGAATAGCCACAATCTTCTCGTCATCCGGCGTTGCCACGAGTTCCCAAAATCTACCCCCGTCACGCGAGCGGAACAAACCGCTCTCGGCGAAGCTTGCGTAAATATCCGTAGGAGCGAAAGGATTCACCGCCGCGGCAAGAATCTGCGCGCTGGGCAACGTGCCTTGAACTTCCTGCCAAGTTTGTCCCGAATCGGCCGTGACGTGGATACTGCTCTCTGTGAATACATATGCGTAGCCTTCACCGGAAGGAGATACTGCCATGGCGGCGGGCGCAACATCCAGAGCGCTCTGAGTCCACGCGCGTCCCCCATCGCGGCTTTCCAACAGACCGGACGTATGAGCCAACAAAACGTGATCGGGAGCAAGGAAGGCAAACCCCACGAGCTCCGTGGCGTCAATCTGTGCAATTGGCGTCTGCTCGGTAAGCGTGCGGGAGGACGAGCGATAGAGCTGAAAGATAACGCCGAAAGCGATGAGTACGAGGGCTGCGGGTACCGCTATCCAGAGCCAATGCACGCCCTTCGACATGGAGGAAGCCGAAGCTGGATCCGCAGCCACTAGGTCGCCCGGAACATGCTGTTGTCCCCGCCGCCGGGCGCGTATGCGCAGGATCTCTTCCTCGATGGCGTGGCTGAGCGCGCTGGTTTCGTCTAGTCCCGCAGCGTCACTGAGAGCGCCTTCTTCGCTTTGCCTCTCCTCGAGCACGCTAAGGACGCGTTGCTTCTGCGCCGCGCGTAAGGACTCGTACTCGTCCGCCGTGAGGTCGCCTTGCTCGTGCTCTAGGTCGATTTCCTCGAGCTCTTGAAAGAGCAGCAAGGTGCGTTCGGCGAGGTCATCGCGGACACCGCCGTCTGCCGAGAGTGTGGTGGAGGCGCTTCTGCGCCCTACCAGAGGCCACACAATCCATATCAGGGCAGCCACACCGAACACGCTCCCAAAGACGATCACGCTCATGTGCGCTTGTCCTGCTTGTACCGTGCATACTCCTCTTCGAAGAGTTGCTCCAGCTTGCCGGACGGCGCGCTGGGAGAGTCGGTCGGCATTGCGGACACAGTCGTTGATACCGGTCGGGCTTGACTCCAGTTCCAAAGCACGATGCCGACGACGGCGGCGCCAAAGACCACCACTCCGATAGACGTAACCCACAATAAGAGACTGAAGCCCTCTCGGCGGGGTTCAAGTAGCACGTCCTCGCCGTAGCGGTCTACGAAGTACTGGATGATCGCTTCTTCGCTCTCGCCTTTTGCTAGCTTTTCGCTAATGACCAGGCGCATCTCACCCGCCAATTGTGACTGCGAGTATGCAACCGGCACATTCTGGCAGACCGGACACTTGAGCTGCTTGGCAACTGCCACGGTCTGTTCGTCGATGCTTGCCGCTCCGGTGATAGCTGACGCCAAGTGGAGCAACAGCGCAGCGAGCAACAGTGCCACCGAGATTGTCACGAAGTGTGTGCGTGGTCGTGCCGGCATGAGTGCTGAACGGGGAGTGTCGTCTCCGCTGCGGGGGCCTGGCATGGTCGTGCGCTTCCCATCCATGGCGATTGTCTTCATTCCGGTGATTCCCTATGACGGGACCGTGCCCGGCGCCGGCCGGCCGGCGCGAACGTCATCGGTCACTGGCGCTGATTCCGCCGACTTCGTCGAAGTCGGCCACCACGAAATTAGCCCGCCGACTACGAGGAGCGCTCCGCCCAGCCAAAGAAAGGCGACGAGCGGGTTCACGAAAATGTGAAAACTCGCCGTGCCGTCTTCACCGAAGGCTGCCATCACTATATAAACGTCGTCGAACTGCGGATAGACCGTCTTGATCACAACCTCGCTCACCGGCTGGTCTTCCCAATTTGCGTAGACTACCTTTTGCGGCGCTACTTCGAATGACTGGTTGGCATTGCGCACTATCAGCGAGGCGATCGTGCGTTGCTTGCCCGGTTCGCTCCATGTTGTAAGACCTTGGTACGCCACTGTGTACTGGCCTACTTCCACGCTCTGGCCGGGACGCATACTCACGGAACGTTCAGTTTGAAAGAAAGAGGAGCCAATAATGGCAATGCCTAAGGCTGCCACTCCTACGTGAACGAGATATCCGCCATAGCGGCGGCGATTATAGCGAAAGACCGCGAGCAATGCGGCTGGATAGAGCGTCTGTTGGGCACGCATAAGGGCAATGGCCGTGCGATGAAACTCGCGGAGGGCAACAGCGAACGCGAACGTACAAGCAGCGATACTCAGTATCGACCACGGCGAGCGCGCGCCAAGTACGATGGCCGCAGCCGTAATCAAGGCGGTAGCAATCAGCGTGGTGCGGAGTCCCCGCAAGAGCGCCCGTGCCGCACCGCGCCGCCACGGCACGAGCATGCCAAATCCCATCAGCGCGACCACGGCCAGCAAGAGCGGCCCGTTGACTTGCTGGTAGAACGGCGCGCCGACATTGATCTTCCGTCCTTGAATTGCTTCCGAGAGGAGCGGGAAGATCACGCCGAGAAAGGTGACGAGTATCACTGCTACCAGGAGAAGGTTGTTGAAGAGAAACGTCGCTTCGCGCGACAGCAGGGAGTCGAAGTCATGCTCGTCACGCAGTTGGGGCAGACGCAGCATGAGGAGCGTGAGCGAGACGATCAAGCTGACTGCCAGGAAGCCGAAGAAGTACGGGCCGATTTCGGATACCGCAAAAGAGTGGACGGATGAGAGGATTCCGCTCCGAACCACAAACGTCCCAAATAGGGCTAAGTTAAAGGCTACGATGATGAGGACCATGTTCCAGACTTTCAGCATGCCGCGCCGCTCTTGCACCAATACCGAATGCACGTAGGCGGTCATAGCGAACCACGGCAAGATCGCGACGTTTTCCACGGGGTCCCAGCCCCAGTATCCGCCCCAACCAAGAACGTGATAGGCCCACCATGCCCCCAGCAGGTTGCCGAGTGAGAGAAAGAGCCAGGCGAGCAGCGCATAGTGGCGCGTAGCCTTGAGCCAACGGCTGTCCACGTGGCCCGTGATCAAGGCAGCTATGGCAAAGGCGAAGGGAATCGAGACGCTCATGTACCCGGCCAGCAACATGGGCGGGTGCACGAGCATGCCCGGGTCTTGCAGCAGCGGGTTGAGGCCGCGCCCGTCAGGCGGCACCGGCGAGATGGTCTCGAATGGCGACGAGATGAAATTGAGCACCACGAGAAAGAACGCCTCGATCATCATGAGGACCGTAATCACGTAGGGAATCAGTTGCCGGTCCGCGCGGAAGTGGATGAGCACTACCACCGAAGAGAGCAACGCCAGTGTGAGAGACCAATAGAGCAAGGAGCCGGCTTGGCCGCCGTAGAAACCGCTGAAGAGGTAGGGCCACGGTTGAGAGCGGGTCGACTGTGCGACTACGTACTTCAGGCTGAAGTCGTGGGTCAAAAAGGCGTATATGAGCGTGAGCGCGGCGAGCGCGACCAGCACGGCGACGGCAACTACGGCGTTGCGCGCGCTTGCGACCAACTCCGGCACCCGCAGACGCGCGCCGAGCACAGACGCGACAGCCCCGAAGAGCGCGGCCAAAAGGCCGATGAAGAGTAATGCTGTCCCAATATTTGCGGTCATAGAGTTGTAATCACATTGCGCCAGAGAAACATCTGTCCCAAGTGCCGCACGAGAAAGCTAGACTGAATGTGAAAATGTGGACTTGCCTTTTTCGCTGCGCTCTAGCTCCGGTTATTCGTGCAAGTGTCGACTGATTCGTTGACAGAGTCGCCAATCCGGTTAATTCCTTGGAAAGTTGAAGACGGTCAGCTCCGTCATTCCGGCGAAAGCCGGAATCCATCTTCACTGCATCCCATTAGGCTCCCGACCCGCATTAAGTATGGGGCAGGCTTTGCGCCGGAGTGACGGTTTTCGTGCCGCCTACCCTGTTCGTCTTTGATGCATGCGCTGTCACTGATCGTGACAGAACTACCTATTGGGTGAGGCAGCAGATTGGTAGCCATTACTTCCTGCCGTTTCATGCTCCCATTCTGTCAGCGAATTACCTGACACGTACACTTCCAAGCAAAACGAGGGATATATAATTGGTACACAAGAGATTCTTCGTCGCTGCGGTCCTCAGAAAGACCGGTTGGGGTGCTCGCTTCATGCGTGATGCCGCTGGACAACCGGTCTGCAACCACTCGCTAGCCCCCTGCAACGCCTTCGCATACGAGAAACTTCGATCCTCCACGTGACTCCGCCCGGTTGATTCCCTAGCCAACTCTAAATCTCTCATGTTAAATCCCGGGCTAAACCGCTCGATGTGCTGCCTACAGCGACTTCAGCGCAGCGGCACCGCACTTGCACAGCCCCTACCTAGTTGCAGTAACAAGTACTCTCATCAGCGCAGTCACGTTGCGTGCGCGTCGATTTGGCCGCCAGCGACTGCCGAGGAACAAAGATACCGCTCACCCCACCAGTGAGGATGAGCGTTCAAATCGTCATTTCCTTTCGACCGGCACTCCGGCGAGCAAGCGAGCATGCAAATCCTGCCATTAACCGGGTTGGGCGTAGTTACTGTCGGTTGGCGCAACTTCCTCGAAGCGCGACGGGCACTTTGCAAAGAGTTGGTCAGCGTAATAGACGCCATCCGGGCCCTGCTTGCCTTCGACGACAACCTGCACGCTGTCGCCAAAGATGTCAGACAAGACCCCACTGTAAACGACTGTGAGACTACCGCTTTCATCCTCAACTTGGAAGCGCACGTCCTGGGTTTCAGCGCTGCGCACGATTGTACCGGGCACCACGTTGCCGGAGACCCGCGTATGCTGGGTTTGCGCCTGCGAGCCCATCTCCGCCAACTCGCTCACCGTAATGTAGTACGCGGTACCTGAGGGCAAGGCAGCCACGATCAAGTAGGCTACCGCCAAGAGGATGATGATGCCGCCCACGATGATCTTGATATCGAACACAGGACGGCTTTTTCCGCCCTGGCGACTCATCGCGACTTCGTTTGCCATTAGGCCGATCTTCCAGTTTCTATTGCACGTCCTATTGCGTACGCAACTTTAGTGCGTACGCAGCGCGTTCTCGGCAATAACCTTCAGTACGTCGGCGAGCAACAACACCACGCTGCCGGCAATAGCAATCTGCACAACAGGTGATCGCAGCCTCTGCTGAATGCCCGGTGCGGCGGGCGCATTCCGGGGCGACGAACCAATCGGCTTGCGAGAGCCCGACCGCCGCAGTCCACCGGAAACGTACACCATCCACAATACCAATAGTACCTTAATCACTAGGACAGCTATGTAGTCCAGGCCCGGATTCACAGACGTCAGCCGGTCGTACGTGAGAATAGCGCCGGAGATGAAGAATGTCCAGATACAAAGCTGTACGACTTCATGGAACCGACCCTCCACCTCTTGGCTAATCTTCTTCCAGCCAGCGGCTCTTTCCGCTGTATCCACTGACGGACGTATCACAAAGAGGTAGAAGAATGTGCCGCCGATCCACATCACTGCCGCGGTCAGATGAACCCAACGCAGTGCGACGCGCAGAAGGTCTAACGTGATCACACTCGGCGCATTCCCCTGTACGGCGTTGCCCAACGCCCGATTCCTTGCTAGTGTAGCATGGTGAACCGCTGGGATGTGTCTGCGAGGCGACAATCTCAACGCGAAGAGGATGACGCTCATTTTGGGGTGTTTTCAGCAGAACCGGCGGCATTCTAAACTATGAAATTTGGTAATGAAAAAGAGAGCAGTCAGAGCAGAAAGAACAAGGGTATACGTTCCCGCTCATAGGGCTAGTCGTCCTAGACACTTCTAGCTCAGAAGGAAACCACGGTGAAAAGTACTACAGTCACGCCGTTTTGCTCGCGTGTGGCGCGGGCGGCAGGGTTTCATCCGATCGGTACTGCGCCGACGTACCTGGCGCATTTGGTATTGGAATGCGCGTTGCCGTGGGAGCGAGAAGTAACGGACTCCGCTACTTTTCCCGCTGAGGTGGCGAATGTGCTCGCTCGCGCCGCAGATGAAGGCATTGAGCCGCGGATTACGGGCATTATGCCCGATGCAGAGTATTCGCAAGCGGGACTGACCCGTGTCTTTTCCTACGCGCACGCAGACCGGCAGTCCCCGGTTTACGAGAAGCAGGAGTATCTCGTACCACCGGAGCAACTGGCGGCGCTTGTGCAGGCGCTGCTCTATACCCCGAATGACATGCAGGTTTTTGCGTCATACAGGCAGCCAAGCAACCAAGTACGCGAGTTGCTCGTGTGCAATCACGGCAGCCGGGACCGCTGCTGCGCCACCTTCGGCTTTGAAATCTACCGGGAACTCCGTGAAGTCTACGCCCGCGCCCGCCCGGAATCACTGCGTGTCTGGCGGTGCAGTCACCTTGGCGGTCACCGCATGGCGCCGACACTGCTCGACTTCCCAGAGGGCCGCTACTATGCTTACGTTACAACGGATGCATTGCCCAATATCATCGGGCGCGAAGGGTCGTTTTCCGCGCTTGAACGGCAGTATCGCGGCTGGGGCAGGCTCTCGCCATTGGAGCAGGCAGCCGAGCATGCGGTATTGCTCGCCGAGGATTGGCAGTGGACAACGTATCGAGTGAAGTGTGAGGTCAGCGACAGCGGCGCCGAGAATGGCGCGGTCACCGTGCAGCTTTCTTACACGTCGCCTGATTCTGCACGTGGCGGTACGTATCGGGTCAGCGTGCGAGAGGCGCCGGAAGACACGCTTCAGTTTCCCAGTTCCTGCGGCAAGGAGGTCGAGCCGCAGCCGCAGTATGTTGTCGAGCACGTGGAAAAACTACATTAGCTGCCGCACGCGCTCCACGATTACGTCCTGCAACGAGGCGCCTACCGGAGTCGGGTAGGTGATGAGCACGCGCAGGTTGCCTTGCCGATCAATGACGAACACCACGTCTTGATGCGCTGCCTCGCCCAGTTTACCTGGTTTCGGCTCGCCCGCTGACACGTAATACGCGGCGACGATTGCTGCCACCGCTTCCCACTCACCTCCGAGAAAGTGCCAGGCTGGGTCTTGGTCAAGTCCCTGGGTTTTCAGGAAGTCCAGCATGGCTGCCGGCGTTTGCTGGTCCGGATTGACGTTTACGGCCAGCACCACCACGTCTTGCGCGTCTGCCTCTAAGCGCTCTAGCGCGGTGGCAATCTCCTGCGCTATTAGAAGACAGTCGTCAGTGCACGACGGATCGAGGAAGGTGAGCAGCACCACTTTCCCTTGTTGGTCCGCAAGTGAGACTGTTGCCCCACGTTGGTCTTGGAGGGCAAATGGCGCCGCCGGGGCGATTTCGAGGTCGGTGCCGGCGTACGTCAAGGATCCGCCGGTTACGTACGGCCAGACATAGGGCATGAAAGGAAAGACCTGCGGATAGACTTGCGCCAAAGCAAATGAGGTGATCAAGAACACGGTCACCGCAAATGCCAGCGCTTTAAGATGTCGAATTGGGTCTCGCATGATCTATTGCTCGGTGGGCTTGGTGCTGCGTGAAGTGTCGGCTGCTGCGGCGTGATGCACTGCATTCATGAAATATCGGATGAGGTGCTGTTGGACTCCTGCTTGACCGTTCGGGCGTTTAGCTAACCGTGATTTCCGACAGTGAAAAGTGTGATCTAGCCCGACAACGAGCGACCGCACCCGCGCACATTGTCGCTGATGCGGTCACTCCTTGCTGCCTAACTAGAGACTCAATACGGTGTCTTTGGAGCTCAAGGCTATTCCACTGCTACGGCGCGCAGGGCGTCATAAGTGATATCTGACTGATTCGTTTGGAAGGTCCTCCAAGCACCGCCTTCCAGGAGAGAGGCGCCGTCGGCCGTTGCGATCCAAACGCGGCCGCTCGAGTCTATCGCTATGTCGAAGACCTCATTGTATGCTAGGCCAGATGTGAACTCATTGTAGTTAGTCCACTTCCCGCTAACGTTATCGTAAACACTTACGCCGCCCCTCGTACCGAACCAGACGCGCCCATCCGGCCCGACGGTGATACTGCGCACAGTATCATTCGTGAGGCCGGAGTTACCTACGTGGAAGTCGGTCCACGTTGTGCCGTTGAACGCACTGAGACCGGCACCATCCAGACCTACCCAAACATTGCCATGAGTGTCAATGCCTAGACTCAAGACTTTGTTAAAAGCAAGCGAAGGCGTCTTGAAGATCTGCCATTGGCCGTTGTTGTACAGCGCGGCGCCTTCGGCTGTTGCGAGCCAAACACGTTTGAGATCCTCATTGATAATTAGCACGTCTCGTATGGAGTTGCTGGGAATATCAGAGTTCTCGGTGTGGAAGCTCGTCCACTTGTTCTTTGAAATCTCATACATACCGGTGCCGTTTTCTGCAGTGCCAATCCAAACCAAATCGCCGACAACATGGACCGCCGTAACGTTGTTTCCAGGAAACCCGGTGGTACCGGTGTCATACTGGGACCACGTGGTGCCGCGCAATTGCGCCAAACCATCCTCAGTCGCAAACCACTTCGCACCATTTTTCGCGACGAAAATATCGTTCACGCGGTCGTTCGGAAGCGGGCTCCTGAAGCCGCGATACGTTCTCCAGACAGATCCGTCATAGTGTATAGCCCCCCCACCGAAAGCGCCGAACCACACGCTAGTGCTGGTTGCAGCAGGAGCTGGCGTGGGTGTGGGGCCGGTCGGCGCGGGAGTAGGTGCTGCCGGTTGCGGTGCGGGAGTCGTTGGCGCGGGCTGCGCTTCGGGTGCTACCGGTTGTCCGCTTGAGGTATGCCCCCGAACAACGCGCGAAATCGTGTACAGTTGCCCCGGGGTAAGGGCCACCGAGGCATTGAACGCTGCATAGGTCTGCCAACTATTGCTTGGGTAGTTTAGGTTGCGGAGATCGTCGCCAAGCAAACGCAGTTTGACCGGTTCCGGATCGCCCTGGTGGTGTTCAAGTACTGCCGCCTGGAAGTACTGGCGGGTGAAGCCGGGACTGGCAGTTTGTATATGCAGCGTACCGGGAGAATTCGTGTCAATACGAGCATCGGTCTTGGGGAAGCCGAACGACTGAATGCCGCCGAGCGCCTCGAAGAAGCCCTTGAAGCCGGTAAAAATGCCCTCAATTGAAAAGTCGGAAACCTTGTGTCCCCAGGGTCCCAGAATAGTACCCGGATTTGGGTTCGTGCGGCCCGGCTCGACGCCCTGGTCGACGCTGACGCCGGAGCCGCCTCCAAAGAAGTCCCAAGCCAACCGGCGCTCCATCTCGTAGCGCCCAAGATCGGGACGCCAGTGCCAGTCCACCACACCCCGCTGGTAGTATTGCGCGAGGTTGCCGGTCTCCTCCTCAATTACCTCGGAGGTGGGGTATCCCCACCGTGTCAGACCACCGGTATTGTTGTAGTGGTCGAGGAAGTTTACGCTATTCGTCACACCATTACGCACAATCTGGAGATTTGGGATGTTGTGTCTGAGCGTGGGATCGTAGTGGTTGTTCGTGACCACCGCCGACGAAAAGGTGGTGCCTTCTTGCGCGTTGATTGGCGCCACGGCCATAGCGAAAAGCATCACCATAAGAGCGAGCGCCCCAGGTACGTGACGTAATCGAATCAATCTTCGCATGGTGGGTTAGTTCTCCTCTTCATCGTGGGCGTGACCGCCAGAATTGTCCGTAAGTAAGTCGTTGGCGCCGAGATTGTACGCTGAGAATACTTAAGGAGAATGATCTCTTCCAAAGCTGAATCCCATATGAGAGACTCACGCAAATTGCGTACTAAATGAGAGTACCATAGTTTCGAGGGCATGTCAGCTAACGATACGTTCGTTTACGGAATAGGATGCGCATGCCTATAATAGCCTATCTTATACCGGCCTTGGGAGGGATTCTGCGCACCAATTGTCGCTATGCCTCGTGACCGACAAGCGGGGCCCGCCGCAGTAGGAGGGACCCCGTGGCATCTGAGAATTATCCTGGGTCTATCGTCCCTCCGACCCTGTGCGAAAGGGGCGGCGGCACGATACGCTCTGACACGGTTTTCCAAATCTCCACTTGCCTCCCTGCCGGCAGCATGTTTGACGTGATTGAACAGTACTTCCCCAAGTAAGGATGCGCGAATATGAAGGCGTACATTGCCGTGGACATGGAAGGGATCAGTGGTGTCGTCATCACGGAGCAACTTGGGCATGGGCGGCTCTTCTACCAAGAAGCGCGCCGTATGTTGGTGAATGACACCAACGCGGTGATTGCCGGCGCGCTGGCCGGAGGTGCCGATGACGTGCTCGTAATCGATGCCCATAGTTCCGGCTTCAACTTCATTTACGAGGAGTTGCATCCCGCTGCCGATTACATTTCAGGCGGTGCCCACCAGCAGCGGTTCCCCTTCTTGGAGGACTCCGACGTCATGATGCTGGTGGGTTACCATGCCATGTCGGGTACAGCAAATGCCGTGCGCGACCATACCATGAGTTCAGCATCGTACCAAGACATTTGGATCAATGCCGCGCCGGCAGGAGAAATCATGATCGATGCTGCGATTGCCGGTGCGCATGGGGTGCCGGTCGGTCTGGTCACCGGCGACGACAAGGCGTGTGGAGAGGCCCGGCACTTATTGGGCGACATCGAGACGGCGCAAGTGAAGCAGGCGCTGGGACGCCACGCGGCGCGTTTGCTCTCGCCCCAGCGGGCGCGTGAACTGCTCAAGTCCAAAGCGCGCCGCGCCGTGGAGCGAGCACGGGAACTTACGCCCTATGCTGTGCCTGCGCCGGTTACCGTGCGTATTCGCTACAACAGCACGGATCTCGTCGACCGCATGTATTTTGACGGGAGCATCTGCAGCAAGATCGGTCCGAGGACGGTAGAGTATTGCGGTGATGCGGTGCTGGAAACCCTCAGCACCGCGCGCCTCATTCAGCCGTATTCCGCTTCGGCGCAGGCCGATGCCTAATTGATACTTTACATAAGATACTTTGGTATGCCATTGTCCTAAAGTGGGGCGGCCTACAGAATGCCACTGTATGCCGATGCTCATGGGCGGCATGCTTTCTCGGCAGATGTGATCAAGAATACGGGCCAGAGGCGTATGATTCGCTTCTTGCTGCCCCCGGAGCCCGTTGAAAAGGTGATTGTGTCTTGTTCGGTCGGGGGCGGTCTGTGGGCAGAACTGTTGGTAAGATAATGCGTAGCTGCGTACTATACCCGCAGTGAGGTTAAGCGCAAGAGGAGGGGACTATGGAAAAATACGAGTGGCAACAGATGCGGCGGGACGAGATTGCGGAGATGCGCGACCACGATGCCGTCGTGATACTGCCGATAGGGTCGATCGAGCAGCACGGCTCTCACCTACCGGTGAATACCGACATCTTCATGGCACAGACCGTTGCCCTAGCCGCGGCACAGGCGCTATCGCCGGACGTGCCCGTGCTCGTTGCGCCGCCGCTATGGTCGGGCGTTTCGCCGCATCACATGCACTTCACCGGCACGCTGACGCTCTCGGTCGACACCTTTTCCGAAGTGATCCGCGAGATCGTAACCTGCATGTGGCGGCATGGATTCCGGCACATCTTGCTGCTGAACGGGCACGGCGGCAACGACCAAACAATGAAAGCGACGACTCTCAAGCTCGGCGCCGAAGGCATCGAAGTGGGCGCGGTGACCTATTGGGACCTGGCAGCGGCAGAAATTGCGGAACTGGTCGAGGGGGAGCGCAAGAATGTCGGCCACGCCTGTGAGATTGAGACATCACTATACCTCTATCTCCGGCAGGAACTAGTAGACATGAGCACGGCAGTCAAAGACCTGAGAATCCCGCCCACACGCTTGCCCACGGGAGGGCCGGTCTACTTTTGGCCGGTCTTCGACCCTGGGACAACGGGCGTGGCCGGCGACCCAACGCTCGCTACGGCCGAAAAAGGCAAGGCCATCTTGGACGTGATTACCAAGAACCTTGCGGATTTCGTCCGCACGTTCCATAAGACACCAATGCCATAGACATATGAGAATCAGGGACATTCAAACCTTTATAGTGGACGGCCAGTGGTGGAATTGGGTCTTTGCCAAAGTCACCACGGATAGCGGTCTCCACGGCTGGGGCGAAGCGCCCCTGGCATGGAAAGAGCACACTGCGGCTACCGCTATCAAAGAGCTTGGCGCGGTGCTGATTGACGAGGACCCACGGCACATCGAAGCCAATCTACAACTCTTGCACCGGGGTGAGTACGGCGGCACAGGACCCGTGTATAACACTGCCATCAGTGCTTTGGAGCAGGCGTGCTGGGATATCAAAGGCAAAGACGCCGGACTGCCGGTGCACGCGCTGCTGGGCGGCCCGTGCCGTGAGCGCGTGCGCGTCTACGCGAATGGCTGGTTCGAGGGCGCGAGCACACCGGACGAATTCGCTACTGCCGCCCAAGCGGTGGTTGCGCAGGGCTACACGGCCTTGAAGTGGGACCCATTCACCTCCTGGATTACGGCTTCCGAACAGGAGATTAGAGAAGCGGCAGACAGCGTCGCGGCGGTGCGAGAGGCAGTAGGCGATGATATCGACCTCTGCGTGGAGGTCCACGGTCGCCTAAATGTAACGAGCGCGATTGCGGCGGCGGAGGCCTTGCGTCCCTACCGGCCCTTCTTCTACGAAGAACCGCTCAGACCGGACAATCCCGCAGCTTACGCCAAGCTGGCGCAGGCGAAAATTGGGATGCCAATCGCGGCGGGCGAACGATTCTTCACCCGTTGGGGGTTTCGCGAGTACATCGAGCAGCAACTCCTCGACGTAATCCAGCCGGACATCAGCCACACCGGGGGCATCTTGGAGGCCAAGAAGATTGCGGCCTGGGCCGAGACCTACGATATTCCTGTGGCTCCCCATAACCCGTACGGCCCGGTGGCGATGGCCGCGACTCTCCAGGCGGTTGGTTGCATCCCAAACGTGTTGATTCTCGAGTCGTTCCTCTTTGGGTGTCCGTGGCGTCAGGACATCGTTGTAGACTCACTGGAAGTCCTCCAGCCGGACGGCACGTTACGCATACCGGAGGCGCCGGGACTAGGCATAGAACTGGATGAAGAGGAATTGCGAAAGCATCCCTACCGAAACATTCCCACGCCCTGGAGCCGTCCGACGGTGGACACCTGGGGCGGTACGATCTTCAACGACCCAACTACAGCGCATGGCAAGGAGTAGCGCAGTGAGCGCTTCAAAACCACAGTTAAAGATGGAACGTCCCCATCTGGACGATCTGCCCCCAATGCAGGTACCGGAACCCTACGGCATCCGTTCCTATCGGCCCAACGACGAGGTGCTTTGGACGGAGCTTGTGGGGGTGGCGATGAACTCCTCTTGGACCGTCGAGGCTTGCCGCAAGAACATCATTGCCGCGCCGGGTTTCGATCCTGACGGCATGTTCTTCGCCATTAAAGGTGAAAAGGTAGTAGGCACTGCCTGCGCATTTCACGATGAGCAGAACCCGCCTGATCGCGGCACGGTGCACATGGTTTGCGTCCACCCGGACCATCGCGGCTTTCGCCTGGGATATTGGCTCTCTCTCGCGGTGTTGTACCGCTTCCGCGAGCGCAACTTTCGCTCTGTGCAACTGCTTACCGACGACGAGCGCCTCACTGCAGTCCACATCTATCTGAAGCTTGGCTTCAAGCCGTTAATGAGCCATGAGAGCTATCCCGCACGCTGGGAGGCAGTCATGGAGACATTGCGTAAGACCGGCTTCGGCTAGAAAAGACCCAGGCCGGAGGTTATGGAGAGCAGTCCTGAAAAGAGCACAACAACCAACACCACGCGGTGAAAGAGCGCCTCCGGGACCTTGCGTGAGAGAAAGCTGCCAAGGACCTTGCCGACGACAAGTGTCGGCAGAAAGAGCAGCGCATAGCGCACCACCTCTCCTGTTATGAGCCCGCTCGCGGCGTGAGCTGGAATGGTAATGGTGTTGAGAAATACGAAGTAGGCAGCCAGATTTGCGCGAAAGACCTGCTTTCGCATGCCTTGGTTGGTAAAGAAGAGGATTACCGGCGGCCCAGCCATCGCAATACCGGAGGCGAGCAATCCACTCGAAATGCCCACCGGCGCAAGTGCAAGTTTTTCGTTCTTGATTTCAAGGTTGAGGCCCAGGAGCAAGGCAAGCGCGAATAACACGATCACAACGCCGACAATCGTCCTGAGCGCACCTTCGCTAAGGACGAGCAGCACAAAGATACCAAGTGGCAACCCGAACAGACCCGTCGCCATCAGCGGCCAAATGCGCCGTACGTCAACCTGCTTGATGACCTCCAAGAGTATGAGCAGAGAGATTAGGAAGATGTGCATTGTGACGGCAGGCACAACCATCCGCGGCGGCAGCATGAGCATGAGCAGCGGCACACTGACGAGACCGTAACCAAACCCCGTCATGCCGGCAACGGTGGCCGCAAAGAACGTCACCATGCCCCCAAAGAGGAGAAGCGTTTGAAATTCGGTCATGCTCAATAACCTGTGACTTGACCGGCTAAAATGAACGCTGGCACGTAGCGAGAGGGGCTATCCGCCCAGTAGGAGCATTCTTGTTCTCAGTGGACTCGAATTCAGCAAATCGACCTCACTGCATGCGGATCGACCAAGACACTCGATCGGATCGATTTGCCGGGCGCTAAGACTTCCTGGCGTCGGAATCTCCACCTATGAGACTTCAGCAGTGAGGCGTACTCGTTGCAGGCCGTGGCATCTAGTGTAGCCCAGTTGTTGGCGAGAGGGTCGGGTCCACTATTTCAAGCGCAACGTCATGTTGTGCTGTGGCTTGATGGGGAGACTTGAGAGTCGTACCGTACTCGCGCTGCGTCACCCTTCCCGTGTGCACATCGAATGATACTGCATGGAAGGCGCTCTCTTGAGTCTCCAGTGGTTGACCGTCCGCTAGCTGCTCGACCTGCCGCCACGTAACCATGTAACGCAGACTTGCGCGAAATGTATCCGGATCGTAGCTAAGCGTGGTTTCCAACAGTGCTTCCTTCTCCGTGTCGGGGAGTTTCTGCGGGCGGCTTTGCACACCCTTGTCTTCCTTTAGTGCCGGTGCTTGCTCGATTCGCATTTCCGTGAGCGCACTGGGAGCGCCATCGTACGCGGCAAGCATGGCGCGCTCATGCTTGCGCTGCCGAACCGCATCCATCGTGTTGAGCTGAAATGCTGCGAGGAGTTCCCATTCCGGGGCGGTCAAGGTTGGGGCTCGCGGCGAACTTAGCCGCGCATGCTCCAACCGCTCAAGCGTCAGGGAGCCCTTGCGGTGCAGCGCTGCAGCATCGTTTCGAAGCTGTTCCGGCATTTGCCTGTGGTGCACTCGAGTGGCCTGGCTACCCAACGCGAGGAAACAAGGGTTTGTCAGAAGGGCCGGTATCCGATTGGCATGGCCGGCATTCGACGGCCAAAGTCAGCTACCGTTCGTCCTGAGCGTGCCTGTCCTGAGCACGTCGAAGGGTCGACGGATAAAGGGATTCGGCACTTGCACGCCTACGAATGACGCTGCGGATACGTCATACCTGCCCACAAGGCACTCGCGCCTTGCCAGGGCCGCCGTAGACGAATTCGCTATCCTAGGTCGCCGGTATTGTAACATGGAGAGAGCGGTTACTCCTGAACCCGGATAATGACTATGGGATGTTTGTGGCAAGTCTATAAGGCCCTTTCCGTACTGTTTTTCACCCTATTCCTCGTGCTTCTCCTTGTAGGTGTGTTCTTGCTCGCAGGGATTGGCGCGGTGGAGATACCGGGGCTGAGCAGGCTCTTTGGGTTTGGCGCTGAGCCGACACCTACTCCGACCGTGATCATCGCAAGAGAGACCGGATCGGACAAGTCTACGCAAGATTCCGCAATAGTGTCCGAGACACCGGTCCCGGAAGCAACGCCGACCTCAGCGGCAAGCATAGAGGAAACGACGGCAATACAGCGAGCGGAAGATGCCATCCAACAGGCCGATCAGCCCGGCCGCTTCACCATAGAGGTCACCGATAGCGATCTCACCGCGCTGCTAGGCGAGGTGATTGCTTCCGTCGATAATCCGCCGGTATCTAACTTGGTTGTCACGTTCGAGCGGGACGCGTTCGTGGCAAGCGGCACGATTACGACGCCGTTTCGCGCCAACATCCAGGCCACGGGGCACTTCGTTGTAAGCGACGACACCGTACAGATCGAGTTCACGGAGGCCCGGTTGGGCGCATTGGTGATGCCGAAAGCATTGCTCGATCCTCTGACAGTGCAGGCAAACGAGTTCCTGGCTGATGAAGTCGGTGCAGAAAGTGGACTACGCATAGAGAGTGTTGAGATCTTGCCGGGCAAGATTGTCGTAACGGGCGAGCGCCTCGCACAGTAGCGCCGAATTCCTGAACGCCGGGAGGGTCTCTAACCCGTGTGCATTCATTGGCTTTTGCACCTCTACGCGAATGCGCGAGACATGAGATTTTTCACTCTAAGTCGCTACCGGCAAACGCACAGCCCGCGCGTCCACGCCGTCTGCACTATGAGTGAAGCGCCCCACGGGGATCTCTGCCCCGCCAGCGCCGGTAAAGCAGCATGCGCCGGTGCTCCGTCTCCAACACGAATGCCGGTGGATTCTATACGATGGATTAATGAGGATGTGATGCCGCGTACCGAGGTGCTGTGCTATGGGGCGAATGCGGTCACTAGCGAAAGGGTTTGCCGTCGTCGCGTGCATGCTGTTCCTCGTGCACTGCGGCGAGATAGAAGCGCCGGAAACCGGAGAAACACCTCAAGCATCCCAATCCGCGCCGCGGGCGCGGGTGTCTTGTCTGCCGCGTCAGTGGGGGCTGCCGGCAATGGTTGAGTTTCAAGACCCCTTCGCAGCGCCGGAACAGTGTATGTTGACCATTACCGACCGCGAATTGGTCCCTAAGATCGAAGAAGCCATCGTGGCAAGAAACGATGAAGGGCAGGTAACAAACGTTGTCCTTACGTTCGAGCGCGACGCCTTCGTTATCCGGGGCACGCTTCAACGTGCTCTCCGTACTACAATCCAGGTGAGCGGACGTCTCGTGATGCGCAACGGTAGAGTAGAGGCTGAGATGGTGAAGGGAAGGATTGGCTTCATCGCCGTGCCGGAATCGTACATGGCGGAGGCCACCGATGAGGTCAATGAATCCCTAGATACCTATTTCAGGACGGAGTACGGGATACGTGTAACGAGCGTCGAGATCCTGCCGGGAGAGCTACGCCTTGCCGGCGAACGCCTGCGTTAGCAACTATTCACAGCGTGACGCTGCGCCGCCAGCTTGCGCGCCGCGTTTCGCCTGCTTCCCGTCGCCGGGGGAGTTTAGCGGTTTACTAGAAGGTGAATAGGTGACGGGCCTAACATGCCTGAGCTTCCCGAAGTTGAAACCATTCGCCGGAGCTTGGTGCCCCATCTTTGCGGGGACGTTATTGCCGCGGTGCCGCTGCTCGATCCTCATGCCGTGGCTGAGCCAGGCCCGGATGCGATCGTAGCGCTGCTGCCGGGCCGGCGCATCGTTGCGGTCAACCGCCGCGCGAAATACCTGGTGTTTGCCCTTGAAGGCCTGAATCTGGTTGTGCACCTGCGTATGAGCGGCCGGCTCAGGCTCGTGCGACCGTTGGAGGACATTCGCTACCTGCGCGCACAGTGGAATCTTGAATCCGGACACGTGCTTTGCTTCTTTGACATGCGGCGCTTTGGCCGCATTTGGCTGGTGGACGATGCCCGCCTGGCAGAGCTCTTCGCTCCGCTTGGCCCGGAGCCCTTCGATTCGTCGCTTACGGCAGACGTCCTGCGGGAACGCCTTGTAAGCCGCACAACCGCATTGAAGGCGCTCCTGCTCAATCAGCACTTCATTGCGGGTCTGGGCAACATCTACGTGGATGAAGTGCTCTTCGCCTGCAAGCTCCATCCCCGCCGTCCGGCCGATTCGCTCAATAGGGATGAGGTCACCGGGCTTCTTGAGACGACGCGCCGCATACTGCGCGCGGCGATTGCAAACGGGGGCACCACCTTCGACGCCGTCTATAGCGACGCTGAAGGCAAGCCGGGCCGCCACCGTGAGCACCTGGCGGTCTACCGTCGGACGGGTGAGCCGTGCCTTGATTGCGGTGCGCCTATCGAGCGCATCGTCGTTGCGCAGCGCGGCACCCATGTTTGTCCCCGATGCCAGGTATAGATGTATAGAAACTCTTAGTTGTGGCTCGCTGGCGGAAGTGGCCCACAACCGGCGTGCCACCACGTGAGTGCGTCGGCCCGATCTCTTGGTATCGCCAAAATGCAAGAACTCGCTGGGGGGATGCGGATAAATCCCGTCGAAGAAAGTCGGTTGACTGGCCATACTGCGCGTGCTAGCATGCACATTAACGTAAACGTGCGAGTACAGCCTACAATTCTCCGTCAGCTAGGAGTACAGCACCGCGAGAGAACGGCGCGCAGACGCGAAAACGGCGCGTAGACGCGAGAATTGCGCGCAGACGCGAAGATGGCACGTAGAGAAGAGGAGGTGTAGGGCAGCCGAATATGGATACGCTGCGACGACTTTTCTTCTACACGTGGCGCTACCGGAAGCTTGCCTTCCTTGCCTATGGCGCCCTGGCCGGCAGTGCCCTCCTCAGTCTCGTAATCCCGCGCCTGTTCGGCAATGTCGTTAATGTCGTTGTCGAAGCGCTTGAAAAAGACTTTTACATTTTCGCCGGTTCGATCGTTGAGGCCGTTGACAGCACACCTGTGCTCGAACAGGTCCAGCCGCTCCTCTTCTTCGCTGGTCTAATCCTTGCCGCTACGCTTGTTAAGGGCGTTTTTACGTTTTCACAGGTGTTCGTGGGCGAATACCTTTCGCAGCGCGTTTGCTTCGACTTGCGCAACCGCATATTCAACCAGTATCAGCGCCTCTCCTTTGCGTACCACGATCGCTCCCAAACCGGACAGCTCATGTCGCGGGCGACGAGCGACGTGGAGCAGATCCGCTTCTTCGTCTCGCAAGGCCTTATAAACGGTGCCCTCATGCTGCTGACGTTCGTGGCGGTGCTTGTCGTTCTACTATTGATAAACTGGAAGTTAGCGCTTCTTTCCCTGGCGACGATGCCGGTGCTCTTCGTGATTGCCGTGCTTTTTGCGCGCCAACTGCGGCCGATGTTCAGCCGGGTGCAACAGGAGACGGCGCAGCTCAGTACCGTCTTGCAGGAAGACCTCTCCGGTATGCGGGTGGTGCGGGCATTCGCCCAGGAAGATCAAGAAACCGCCAAGTTCCTTTACAGCTCGGACCGACTGGCGGTTGCTACGTCAAAGACCATGGAACTCTTTGCCATGCGCAACCCGCTGCTCCAGTTCATTGCCGGAATCGGGACTACTGCGGTGATCTGGTACGGGGGCCTGCAAGTCATTGATCGTACGATATCGCTCGGCACCATGGTGGAGTTCAGTGCCTACCTCATGATGCTCCAGCGCCCGATCCGGATGCTGGGTATGACGATTAATACCTACGCGCGAGCAGTCGCGGCCGGCGAGCGCATCTTTGAGATTCTCGATACCCAATCAGAGATCGAGGAGAAGCCCGATGCCATTGACATGGCCTCAGTAGCTGGAAACGTCAAGTTCGAATCGGTCTCTTATGGCGCGAGCGGCTTACCGGTGCTCGAAGACATTACAATCGAGGCAAGGGCGGGTGAGGTAATTGGTATCGTTGGCAGCACCGGTTCCGGCAAGAGCACCATTATCAATCTGTTACCCCGCTTCTATGACGTGACAGGCGGACGAATTACGTTGGATGGATACGACATCCGCGACCTTACCTTCCGGGCGCTGCGGCAGCACATCGGCCTGGTGGCGCAGGAGACATTCCTCTTCGCCGCACCCATTCGAGAGAATATCTCTTACGGGCGGCCGGACGCGACTGAAGAAGGTATTATTGCTGCCGCCAAGGCTGCGCAGGCCCATGACTTCATCATGCAAATCCCGGAGGGCTATGATACACACGTCGGCGAGCGCGGCGTAACACTCTCCGGCGGTCAGAAGCAGCGTATCGCCATAGCGCGCGCACTCTTGCTTGACCCACGCGTCCTTGTCCTCGATGAGTCCACGTCGGCGGTTGATACACGGACTGAAGCAGCCTTGCAGGTGGCACTTAAGGAGCTCATGCGCGGACGGACGACGTTCATCGTTGCGCAACGAATTTCCAGTGTGCGCGAGGCACAGGAGATCGTCGTTCTACACGAAGGGCAGATAGTGCAGCGAGGTACACATGGAGAGTTGGTGACACAGGATGGCCTCTATCGCGACATGTACGTGTACCAATTGCAGGAGCAAGAAGAGCACATGGAGCGGCAGCGCGCGGCACAAACGGACGGCCTGAGCCTTGATGGGGCAGCCGTTGTGGCAGAAAGCGCCGAGACACCCCGAGGTAGGCCGGTATGATAAGCGGTGGCTCCGACATGGGCGGCGGATGGCGCGGCGGCGGCAGTATGGGGTCGCGGGGAGGCGGCAGTTGGCGCGGCGGCGGCGACGATTTTGGCGAACTCGACCCGGATGCCAAGCTCTACGACCAGAACGTCGTCAAGCGCATGCTGCCGTATCTTGGACCTCATCGCGGACAGCTCTTCGTGGCTATCTTTCTCGTGCTGGTTACGTCGTGTGCAACTATGGCTGGGCCACTCCTAATAAAAATTGCAATCGACGACGGCATTGTCGAAAAAGACACACGCATGCTGGCATTTGCGGCAGTCTTCTATTTACTTAGCCTTATAGTCATGGGTGTGGCTTCCTATACGCACGGCGCCATGATCGCGGCGATATCACAGCGTATGCTGCACGCCCTCCGGGTACAGGTCGTTACCCACCTGCAGAAGCTCTCATTTCGTTACTTCGATAGCAATGAAATCGGCGTGATCATTGCCCGCGTTACGAGCGACGTGAACGCCCTCAACAATGCCTTCTCCCAGGGCACTATGACGCTCGTGGCCGATCTGTTGGGTCTTGGCCTCATTCTTGGTGTTATGGTGATTTTGGATCCCCTGCTCTCCCTCGCTACGTTCGTGGTGTTGCCGATCATGTTTTTGATTACGCGCATATTCAGTGGCCAAGCGCGGAGCCGGTTTCGTGAGGTACGGCACCGAGTCGGCAAGGTCTACGCGAATCTGCAAGAGAACATCAGTGGTGTGCGCGTCGCCCAATCCTTTACGCGTGAGGATCTCAACTACCGCCAGTTTCAGGGCACCAACCGCGAGAATCTCGACGCCTCGGTACGGGCGGCGCGGGTTATGGCGGCGTTCCCGCCGGCTGTGGAGCTAGTCACTGCGCTGGCTATCGGTTTGGTGATTGTCTATGGCGGATATCGCGTGCTGGATGGAGCAATCAGTATCGGAGTCTTGGTGGCGTTTCTTTCATACGTCCAGCAATTCTTCAATCCCATCCGTGAGATTTCGGCCTGGTACACCAACCTCCAGCAGGCGATGGCGGGCGGCGAGCGTATCTTTGCTTTGCTCGATACCGACCCCGAGATTGTCGACAAACCGGACGCGTCGGCGCTGACGGAAGTGAACGGCCACGTGCGTTTCGAAGACGTGACCTTCGGCTACGATCCCGAACAACCGGTGCTCACAGAGATCAACTTGGAAGCGAAGCCGGGCGAGACGATAGCGCTCGTAGGCCCCACCGGCGCGGGCAAGACGTCCATCGTCAACCTTCTGATGCGCTTCTACGACGTGCAGCAAGGGCGTATCATGATCGACGGCCACGACTTGCGGGACGTGCAGATTGGTTCGCTGCGCCGCCAAGTTGGTATGGTGCTCCAAGATAGTTTCCTGTTTTCCGGCTCGATTTTGGAAAATATACGCTACGGGCGGCCTGAGGCCAGCATGGAGGAGGTTGAGGCAGCGGCGCGAACCGTGGGGATCAATGGCTTCATCCAACGTCTGCCGGATGGTTATGAAACTGCGGTGATGGAGCGAGGCGGAAGACTCTCCGTCGGTCAACGGCAGTTGATCTGCTTTGCCCGCGCGCTGCTCATCGATCCGCACATCCTGATTCTCGATGAGGCGACGAGCAGTGTCGACGCCCATACAGAAATCCTCATCCAGCGTGCCCTTGCTACCCTTCTGCAAGGACGCACGGCGTTCGTCATTGCCCACCGCCTCTCAACTATCAAGAACGCAGACAACATCCTCGTGCTGCGCGACGGGAAGATCGTTGAGCGCGGTGTGCACGAAGACTTGCTGGCAGCAAGGGGATTCTATGCCGATCTCTACACAACCGGTGTCACCTCAGGCATGGAAGTTGAGGAAACCGCCGGCAAGCCAAGTGCTGTACCGTCGACATAGATGTCCTAATGTGATGTCACGTCGATGATGCGATACCACAAGTCTGCTTTTCATCGGGCGCGCAACCCTCTTAATCAAGCATCGCCAAATTCCCAGCTTTCTAAACTAGCCTTGTAATTGGTATTTTATCTGCTGTTGTGCAGGCTCCAGTCAGAGGGGTGAGGCTTCTCTCAATTGATTGGAATCTCGCGGCGCAGAGCTTCGTGTCACAGAACTGACAAAAAGCAAAGAGCGTGACTGACAGTTCCGCCACCCGGCAGGTACTGAAGGTCGGCGCAACAAGAGAGGCACGTAGGTGAATTGGTGCGCAAAGCGGTATGGTATAATGACTGTGGCGACCACATAATGAAATATAGCGAACGTTGTCCTTTACAGAGCGTCTGATTTAGGGAGAGCGTAGTGGATAGTAAGTGGTTGAAGAATGGTTTCGTCTACCTGGTCATCACGGTAGCGATTCTGGCTATCATCTTTACCCTGTTTGCTCCGGAGCCGCGCGAAAATACTAAGGTTTCCCTATCCGAATTCATTGCTATTGTCCAGGATGCAGCGTGGACAGACAGCGAGCTCCCGCACGTCATCATTTCAGACAATCGACTCATAGCTGAGATTGACGATAAGCGGATCACCACTCTCAAGTGGGACCAGTTTGACATTCTCGAGGCACTGCACAATAGCGGCGTCGGTTACGATCAAGTGGACGTGTCGGTGCAAGAGCCCAGCCAATTCAGCAATTTCCTTCCCATTATCGGCACCTTCCTTCCCATTCTCATCTTTGGCGGAATTCTGCTGCTCATGATGCGCCAGGCGCAGGGCTCGAATAATCAAGCCCTCTCGTTTGGCAAGAGCAAAGCCAGAGTCTTCAAGAGCAATAATCCAACCATCACATTTGCGGAAGTGGCTGGTGTGGAGGAGGCCAAAGAAGAGCTTCAGGAAGTCGTGGCGTTCCTCAAGTATCCTGAGCGCTTCCAGGCGTTAGGCGCACAGATCCCTAAAGGCGTACTGCTCGTGGGGCCGCCCGGAACCGGCAAGACGCATATTTCCCGGGCCGTAGCCGGTGAGGCAGGCGTGCCGTTCTTCAGTATTAGCGGTTCGGAATTCGTCGAAATGTTCGTCGGCGTCGGTGCCTCGCGGGTGCGCGACCTTTTCGACCAAGCCAAACGCAACGCGCCCTGCATCGTCTTCATTGACGAAATCGACGCCGTTGGTCGGCAACGCGGCGCCGGGCTGGGCGGTAGCCACGACGAGCGCGAACAAACCCTTAACCAAATTCTCGTGGAGTTGGATGGCTTCGAGAGCAGTGTCAACGTGATCGTGCTGGCAGCGACAAACCGCCCCGACGTGCTGGACCCTGCCCTCCTGCGCCCTGGCCGCTTCGACCGGCAGGTGGTCCTTGACCGCCCCGACGTGAGGGGCCGCGAGCACATTCTGCAACTCTATGGCAAGGATAAACCGCTGGCGGAAGACTTGAATTTGGAGACCATTGCGCGACAAACGCCAGGCTTTTCCGGTGCGGACCTGAAGAATTTGCTCAATGAGGCGGCGTTGCTGGCCGCGAGACGCAATAAGAAGGCCATCAGCCAGGAAGAAGTTGAAGAAGCCGTCGAGCGCGTGCTTGCCGGACCGGAACGGCGCAGCCGCATCATCAGCCCTCGCGAGAAGAAAGTCACGGCTTTCCATGAGGTGGGCCACGCTCTGGTGGCGCAATTGCTGCCGGACGTCGACCCGGTACACAAGATTTCCATCGTGGCACGGGGTCGTGCCGGTGGGTACACGCGGGTTCTCCCGCCGGAAGACCGCCACCTTTGGACGCGTTCCCAATTTAGGCAGCAGATAGCGTTTGCCCTCGGTGGATACGTGGCGGAAGTGCTGGTCTTTGGCGAGATGACCACCGGAGCTTCCAACGATATCGAGATGGCCACCAGCTTGGCGCGACGTATGGTGATGGAATACGGCATGAGCGAGAAGCTCGGCCCCCGTGCGTTCGGCCGTAAGGAAGAGTTGATTTTCTTGGGACGCGACATTCAAGAGCAGCGCAACTACAGCGAGGCCGTGGCACAAGAAATTGATGGCGAAGTCGAAGGCTTGATTCAGGAGGCCCACGATAGGGCCTCGAGCCTACTCACCAAGAACAAGGACAAGCTAGTGGAGATTGCCGACACGTTGATAGAGGTTGAGACATTCGACGGGAAGGCCTTCAGTTCCTTCTTCGAAGAGAAGCCTGAACCCTCCGACGACGTGGATACCCAGGCGGCAAGTACGCTTGTGGACAATGAAGACCAACAGCCGGCCTCACCGCCGCAAGACAGCGATGACAGCGCCCAGAAACCCCGCACGCGACCCTATCCGGGTATGGCGACATAGAATTCCTACTTGGCTTGCCGATGGCAGGTCCCGGTAGTGCTACGGGAATGAGGGAGCGCCCATTTGGGCGCTCTTTTGCATTCGGATTGAAGGGATATTCCGCGGCACTTTTCCCAACGTCTCTCCTGAATGCGGTGTTCCTCTGTTACTGCAAATATTCAGGAGGACTGGCCGGGATCGGCCTAGTCCGAGAGCTGCTGCCCCAGCGCCTCCAATGCGACGACCATCTGTTCGCATGAGCCTGGAGCGAGCATGGTACAGCTTGGCTCGAAGCCGCCCCGCTCCGCCTCTGCGCGGGGTGGGATGTAGTTGATGTACCCGTTCGTGCAGGATGAGACGATACTGCCTTGCCAGCCCTGTTCTGCCGCCCAGGCGGAGAGTTCTATGCCCGTCGTGGCAAAGACCTCTGCGGGCGAGGTGAGCAAGAGTACGTTTCCCAGCCGAACGGCCTGCAGCATCGCTCCGACACTTTGGCGTTTCAAGTCTGTCTGCCGGGTTTCCAAATCGCCCCACCGCAATTGGTAGCGTAAAAACGCGCATTCCTGATATACGGCCCAACGTTCCCGGATGACTGCGGTGCCAGCCACCGGAGTTTGAGCCATCTTCCCCAGCGCTAGCTCCAGCTCATCAAGTCTGGACTGCCGCTGTTCGCGCGTTTGGTACTGCTTCAACGGCAGTTCGACCTGTTGCCTAACTGCGCCGATAACGAGCGGCCCCTCGGCGTCCTGCAGCCTGCTCACCGCTTGGAGCAATGCGCTGCCGAACTGTCGGCCTACCCGTTCTACTTCCGCATATACAGATTCGCGATAGCGCGGGCGCACGTCGCCGCTGCAGCCTTGCAGGAAGAGCCCCATCCCACCCAACTCATGCTCCACTAGCCTTACAAGATAACCGGGGTAGTCGGCGCACGTATGCCGGTCGGCGAAGCTGTGGGTTACCGGGTGACATGCGGCACTCACGATGCTGGCTAGCGTCTTGCCCTCGCCGGATTCGAAGGTCAACAGTCTTAGGGCATCGTCTACAATCCCTTGGGGCTTTATGGGTTCGCTCGAGATGCCCAACTGTTCCCGTGTCGTTCCTAGCGTGACTGCCAACCGCTCTACAATGGCTTCCCATTTCGGTTCAGCGCCGATGAGCATGCACACGACTTCGACTTCGTCGCAGACATCCGGCAGCACCACGCGCCGGTTATGCGCGACGCGTCCGTACTTTGCCGTAGCGATGCGGATACGAGACACTGGCTCCAAATTCCGGGATGCTTGATAGACGGCAGAGACGATCAGGTCATTCAGGGTTTCCTGCCATGGCGAGGGCGGCGCATCGAACGGCTCTAAGAGCGACGCATTGGAATGATTGTGCGTACACGCAATAAGAATGTTTTTGGCAGGGATCCGGCAGCGGACGGCGATGCGGTCGACTATTGCTTGGTACTGGTCGTCGCGCATGGTGCAGAGGTCAACCGAGACGAGCGCTAGACGGATATCGTCTTGCTGCAGCACCAGCGCCCGCGCCCAGCAGTCATCGTACCGGCCCTCTACTGCAACCGGTGAGCCGCCGCCGGAATAGGCTAACGGCAGCGGCACGCCGAGAGGCGGGTTGATGCGCTCGGCGCCGACACCAAGTCTTAGCTCACTTTGTGGGAGATCCGCCACACCAGTTCTCCTTCAGCGGTACCGTCATTCCGAGCGGAAGCGAGGAATCTCAATTGGTTGCAGGGGCTCACTGTTGCATGGCTCCTCGCATGGATAGGAAAGTGATCCGTAAACTGTAGAGCCTGTGTGTACTCTCGCTGCACCCCGCTATGAGACAACCTGGCACCATGAAGATGGATTCCCGCTTCCGCGAGAATGACGGGAGTGTCTTCCCAACTATCGCATAGGGGCACGATATATCGTGCCCCTACGCGTCGCCCCTTTGACGTTTGTTTCCGCGTCGTCGTCCGATAGCTGCCCCTAGTAGAAGCCAAACTCGGTGCCCTGGCTAACGGTGAATCCGACTACTTACCACCAAGGGTCGCATTGATGAGATCAGCGGCCCAGCGTGAATACTCCGCCGCCGTGAGCGTGCCGGCATTGAACTCGTCGCGGTAACGAGCATTGAGATCGCCGGAAATTTCTCCGAACTCGGTAAACGTCCAGAGGCCCCAACCGGCCGGTTTCGTGGTGCGGGAATGGAGCAAGAACGCTCTGGGATCGACGCCCAGGCTCTCCTTGTAGCCTTCCTGCGCGAGCGTGGATGCATTGTCATCGAGGAGCGGCGAGACGACATGGCCCGCGGACGGCGGATAGCGTCCGCCGTTCTCCGGTTGCAGGAGCCACTTGAAGAGGTCCCACGAGCGATCGTTTTGATCGACTCCGTCGTCAGCCATCTGCAGCGGATGGGTCCACGTGCGGCCCGATTGACTCTGCCCCTCGCCGGAGTACGGCATTGTCCCTATGGCCCAACGGAACGGCGCGTCGCGGAAGGAGGTGCAGGTAAGCTGCATCGCCACTTTGCCGGACATGAAGACGTTGCCGCTCTGGCCGCCCATGGCCCCTGCACGCTCGTCAGCGTTTGGCGTCACGCGGTGGCTGTCGCCGAAATCGCGCCACCAGTCTAGGGCATCGATGAACTCCGGTGTGTCTATGGTTGCGCGGCCGGCTGCCGAGTCCCACGGGCCCGCCCCCCAATAGGTGCCGGTGCCAATACCGCCGCCGTTGGAGCAGGTAATGCCGCCGCCGTGCCCGAACTGCGTGCGGTCGTCGTTGGTGAGCTTGGTTGCCAAGTCCAAGAAGGTTTCCATATTCCAATCGGTATCGTTCAGGTCCACCGGCAGCGGATTGATACCGTTCGCCTCGAAGAGATCAACGTTATAGGCCATTGAATCCACCGACATGGTGATCGGCATCCCGAGGATTTTACCCTCAACCGTCCACATGCCAATCGCCGGCGCGGCAAAGGTAGCCTCCGGGTCAATCTTGTCCCGCGTAAAGAAAGGCGCGAGGTCAATCGTCACGCCGGTCTCAAACGTGGTCAGGACTGCGCTCCAGCCATTCTCCATGATGTTGATCGGGTCGCCGGCCGCTTGTGCCGCGTAGAACTTCGTTCTCACCTCGCCCCAGCCGCCGGAAGGCACGAGGTCTACCGCAATGTGCGGCATCTGCCCGGTGAAGTCGGCCAGGATCGGCTCCAGTACGGGTCGGGTGGTGGGCTTCTCCGCCGAGATCATGGAAATTGTCGTAGTTTCGACCTCCGGCATTGCCGTGGCCTCGGCCTTGGGCGCCTCCTCTTTCATCTCAGCCTTCGGCGCTTCCTCCGGCGTCATGGTCGCCTGTCCGCAGGCAGCGGCAATCACCGCGCCAAGGGCACCTGCCCCCATGCCCGCGAGCGCCGTGCGCCGCGTGACCTTCAGTGTACGAGTAAAATTCATCTTGGAGTATCTCCTTCTGTCTCGCGCCTTCAGCAAGAGACGGTGCTCAATCCGCCAACTTCTCGATAGACGCTATGGCCGCAACTCTGTCTAGATGCTATATCTACAAGGCTGCAAAGTCAAGATACTAGGAACCAATCCTAGTGCAATATCGGTGCTTAATCCCGATTTCGTTCGGCGAAGGAAGAATCATAAATTGAGTCTCTATCATAGACCCGTGGAGTAGGGGTCTAATTAAGTGGATAGCAAAAGGCTACCCCTGAGAACCGGATGCGCGCCGCTTACAGCGCTGCTATCAGTTCTTCGTGGTAGGCAAAGAGTGCCGGAATGCCGCCGGTGTGCACCATGATGACCGGCTGATCGGCGGGGACTGCGCCGCTGCGCGCCATACTGATGAGACCGGACATCGTCTTGCCGGTGTAGACCGGATCGAGCAGAATACCCTCTTGCTGGGCCGTGAGCTGCAGCGCTGCCATACCATCCTGTGTCGCTACGCCGTACTTCTCACCGATAAAGTCACCCGATACGTGCACCTCGTCAACCGAGAGGCCGCAGGGGATGTCGAGCTCTTTCGCGAGCGTTTGCGAGCGTGCCGCTACGTTTTCGCGCTGTTCGTCGGCGGGCTCCTTGATGGAGATGCCGATCACCTTGATGGGCAGACCCAGCACCTTGATACCGGCAGCGAAGCCCGCGTGGGTCGTGCCGGAACCGGAGGTGATGAAGATAGTGCTCGGCGGTTGCGGGAGCGACGGGAGCTGTGTAGAAAGCTCCAGAGCGCAACTCAGGTAGCCGCACATTGCCCGCAGCGCCGGTTCCGAATACTTGCTCGTAATCCGGTACGGGTTCCGTCCCTGGGCGCGCAAATTCGCCTCGATGGGGTCGATTTGCTCCTGCAGATTATCGATGTTCGCGTCTTCAAGCACGGTAACGTCCGCCCCAAAGATGTGGTCGAGCAGGAGGTTGCCCTGAACCTCCGTGTGAAGACCGCCGGAGAGCACCAGGAAACAGTCCAGCCCCACCTTGGCGCAGGCCGCAGCGGCCTGACGGCATTGATTCGACTGGGTATCGGCGCCGGCGACTACGCTATC
Source organism: Chloroflexota bacterium (assembly GCA_965216245.1). GTDB lineage: Bacteria > Chloroflexota > UBA11872 > VXOZ01 > VXOZ01 > VXOZ01. The sequence goes on along the minus strand of OZ244145.1, from coordinate 863,056 downwards.
GCAGCCTTGCGCCAGCGCTGACCCAATTTGAAACTCTAAATTCCGCGTCTTGTTGCCTCCAAGGGCCAGTCCCGTGAGGTCGTCACGCTTAATGTAGATCGGCGGCCCGCCAACGGCCTCGGAGAGCCGGGGACAAGAGTCTAGGGGTGTAGGAAAGGTACCTAGCTCAACGCGAGGCTGCTCTGCCAGTTTTGCCGCCAACTCGTCCTGCGACAGTATCTGCGCGCTCTGTACCGCCATATTGATTGCTCCTTGTTTTGCGCCCAAGGTCATGAACGACCGGGCAGTTGTGCCTAGGTGTGTGGTCTCATACCTCTTTTTGAGGTGCCGCCAAGAGCCGCAGGTTACAAACCTGCGCTACCGGTCTGTCGGCATTCTTAAGTAAGACGGCAATGGACCACAATTGGTGGGAGATCCAGTCTATGGGTCTGCGCCTTTCTCACAGTGTACTCCGCTCAGTCTTTTCGCACCAGATAGCCCCGGATGTCGTAGGCGCCGGGTTGTTCGACCGGCAATACGCCCTCTTCTACGGCAAGCCCCAGCGGGTAATCCGTGATTTCCAGCGGCAGATGGACAATGCCGCGCGTGTATGTTGAGGCGGATATCGCCAGCAGCACTTCCAATGCCTGGCGGCCGTTATATGCATGCCCACGATGCTCGCGCCGTCCCTGGATCCACTCTATCAACTCTTGCGCTTGAAGGGCCTGAGAGTTTGGCTCATTGAACGAAATCTCCCTGATCCCATTGGAGTCCAGCACCCGTAGGCCGTTGCTCACGGGGAAGATGCTGCCATGGGAACCATAGACAACACACGGTTGCACCCGCCGGTCGTCACCAATGTCCGATTCCAACACGCCCCGCACGCCGCCCGCAAAGCCGATGAGGGCTTGGGCGCGGTCCTCGATGCGCTGCGCACGTTCATAGCGGTCGGTGCGGCGTTCAACCGAGCCCATCACCCAGTTCACTTTGGGATCGCCGAGAATGAAGCGCGCATAGTCCACGTTGTGGATAGAACTATTCGTCAGGCCGCCGTTTTGCTGGATGTACAGCATCTCCACACGCCCAATCGCGCCGTCCTGGATGAGACTGCGAATGGCGTTCGTCTGCTTGCGAAAGCGGCCTTGGTGTCCGATCACGAGCTTGGAGCCGTGCTGCTCGGCGGCGGCAATCATCGCGTCGGCCTCGGCCAGCGTGCGCGCCATCGGCTTCTCGCAGATAATACCGGGCACCTTGGCTTCGGCGGCGGCAATCGACATGGGGGCGTGCAGCCCCGGCCAGGAGCAGACACTGACGATATCCAGGTCTTCCTTAGCCAGCATGTCGTGATAGTCGGCATAGCCGTTAGGGATGCCGTGCTCTTCCTGCAACTCCGCCAGGGACGTGGGATGGGTATCTGAGGCGGCTACCATCTGTACGGCATCTAATTCGGCATATGCCTGCGCATGCGACTTGCCCATCCAGCCGCAACCGATTATGCCTACGCGAAACTTTTCCGCCATTGTGTTCTCCTATGCGAATAACCAAGACAACCATGGCTCTATTGTAGCCAGACTTGCACGCGCGCGGCACTTCCAACGCTGTGATAGCGCCCGCCCGGCCGCACAGTTCCCATCGGGCAAGCTAGCTGCTATCATGATGTCCAAATCCGCGTGATGTAAACGGATGTGTCTTAGACTAGTGAGCGATGAGGAGGGTTCGACCATGGCGAAAACGTTGCGTACCGGTGTAATCGGGTGTGGAGGCCTTGGGCCGAGCGAAGCGAAGATTTCGCATGAGATGGAAGGCATCGAGTTGGTCGGCGTAGTGGACGTGAACATCGAGTCCGCCCAAGCGGTGGCCGATGAACTTGGCGTCAAGGCGTTTACAAACCACGGAGATCTCTTGGACGAGAAACTGGATGCCGTCTTGGTTGTAACACCCACGTGGACGCATCGGGAAATCTGCGTCGACGCGGCCAACGCCGGCATTGCCGTATTTTGCGAGAAGCCTATGGCGCTGAAACTCGACGATTGCGATGCCATGATTGAAGCCACAGACAAGAACGGCGTGCCCCTCATGCTTGGCTTCGTCATGCGGTATTGGCCGACCTACGTCGAAGTGCATAAGCGATTGGAGAACGGCGACATCGGTGATCTGAAGCTGGCGTGGTCGACGCGATTGAGCGGACGGCCCCCGTTTGGCGTCGGCGAGTGGCGGTTGAAGCGCGAGACGGTCGGCGGCACGTGGTCGTCGTCCGTGCACGAACTTGATTTACTCCTCTGGATGGGCGGTCCCGTTGCTTCGGTGCACGGTAACGCCACGTTCGGCACGTTTGCCAATACCGACGTCGAGGATACCTTCATTACGACGTTGAATTATGAGAATGGCGCCATTGGTTCACTGCACAGCAGCCAGATCTACCCGGCGGGGGCGTCGAACTTCGGCATTGCCGGCACCAAGGGCGCAATTCACCTCAGCAGGCACTCCGGGCCGCTCTTAGTGACCCACGACGGCAAGCGCGAGGAAATCGAGGTTGAAGGCCACAGTGTGGGGATGCGCAACCAACTCGCCGCCTTCTACGATTCTGCGCGCAACGGCACGCCGCCCATGCCCGACGGCCACGACGGCCGCCGCGCCCTGGAAGTGTGTGTGGCGACGTTCCAATCGGCCGAGCAAGGTGGAGATATCTCTCTGCCCCTTTAGATTTCCGGCCCAGGGGCCCTAGTGAAGAGATTTGCAGCCCGCAGACCGTTCGTGGTGAGCACTTCGACAAGCTCAGTGCAGGCTCTGTCGAACCATGAGCGGTCTTGCTATGCGTGGAATTTGCTTTTCGTTCGCTGCTGGGTCGGATGAGATGGTGCTGAAACATGTGCTGTGGCGAGGCTGCGAAGGCTGCTCCTGAGGCTCTGACCGAACAATAGCGCACTCTGCCGCGGGTGGAGTAATTCGCGCGGCGGTTGCATGTCACTGCGCCGGCAAAGCCGTAAGCCGGCTCAACGCGGCGTGCTTTCTCATGCAAGCTATCTGTTTGCATAAGTGGTTCCCAACTTTCCTCTCGTTGTCATTTCTTCACATTCTCTTGAAAATCATGCATTAGCATGGGGCAGTGTGAGAGTTCCGTCCGCTTTGGCGGTTGAGCTTGTTACATGTTCGGCATCAACAGTGTCTTGAAGATACTGAAGTCTCGAATGTCAACACCGAATCGTCTATAATGTGCTAAGGAATCTTCGGCGTAGACGTAAAGAGACTGCGTTTGCGCCAAATATAGACAAGAACACTCATGCAGATTCCGCAGGAATGAATGGTTAGTGGCAAACTTCAGATTGGGTCCGGCGGGGCCCACAAGGAGAGGTTAGCAATGGGAATGACGCGTCGTTCGTTTCTAGGGTTGATCGGGGGCGTGCCGCTAGCGGCAAGTCTCGCATCCGGTTGTGGTTTTTTTAGCGACCTGGTCGGCGGTGATTCCGGTGACAAGACGGTTAACGTAGCGGTTTTCCTCCCACAAGGGGAAGGGGCCAATTTTCAAGCAGCACAGGCCGGCAACATCCTTGCCAGCCTCCAGACCGCCGCAAATGAAATAAACGATCAGAGTCTTGGCTTCCGGGTGGAGGTGAACCTAACCGTCGTGCCGCCGGGGCCCGCCTTCAATTTTGCTGCTTTCTTCGGCACAGCCAACGCAAACGCGGAGCCCACGCCAACCCCTTTCAGTCCGATAGCCGACACGCTGAACGAGGCGGCGGCAAGCGGACAGTTGGCAAGCGGCGACCCGCTGCCAGACATTTTGATGATCAGCAATATGAACGAACTCCCACTGCTCTACGCTGAGGGCATCATCGAGCCTTTCGAGCAGGCTACTCGTGTAGACGGCAGCATCGATCTCTCCGCTTTTGCCCCCGGCGCGTTGGAGGCGGTGACGTGGCAGGGTCAAGTTCTCGTGTTGCCTCTTTCTAGTTCCATCAACACGCTTACTTATGACACCGATCTCTTTGCGAATGCCGGTGTTGCCGCGCCCAGCGAATCGTGGAGCTGGACCGAAATGATTGAAGCGGGAAAACGCTTGACCTATACCGACGATTCGGGAACGCAGTGGGGCACGTATGCGCATGCCTCTGTGCCGATGCTGCTGAGCTTGATTTGGAGTCACGGCGGTGAGGTTTTCAGTGCTGAGAATGGTGCCGTGCGTCTCTCCGAACCGGAGGCAATTAGGGGCATTGAGCTATGGCGCGACATGATAACGTTTCACCAAATTGCCCCGAATCCGCCCGCAGGCACCTTTTCCTTCGTGCGCTCGAACCGCAACGGCATGCAAGTGGTTTCGTTCGACCAAATGCCGGGCCAAGGCCGCGGTGGTGGACAGCCCAGCGATACGGCGCGCTTGGCGACCGCCGTACGTTCCGGCGGCGGACAGGGACTGGGCGCGGAACAGATCCGCGCTGCCGCACTGCCGGTCGATACGCGCCAGGCCACGTGGGTATCGCCGGTCGCGGGATTGGGCGTGGGCACGCAAGCAAAAGATACCGGCCTAGCAGCGCAGGCGGCAGTGGTGCTGGCACGGGAACTCTCCCAGCTTCCCGTTACGTTCTTCGGCTATCCGGTGTATAACGTCTCCGGCGAGCGCATCAAACAGGTGAGGCCGAGCTTGACGATTGAAGATGCAACGATAATCTCAAATGCCCTCGACTATAGTCGCGGCGTGCCGCCTCTCCTTGCGCCTCACTTGCAGTCTTTGTTCCAGCAGCATCTCATGACGCCGATCTTGAGTGGCGAGAGTAGCGTGGCTGACGCGGCTCAGCAAGTGTCGGTAGCAATGCAGGAAATGCTGCGCCAGTAAGTGCGTGTTTGTACGGATGCGGCGTGAGGAGCAATTTTCGCTTTGACACGTTAAACAGTAGGGGCGGTTCGCGAACCGCCCCTACTTTAGTATTCAAACGCACCGAGCCTCATACCACCGAACGGTCATTCCTGCACGGTCACTTCTTCCAGCGGCTGCACGTTGCCGAATACGGGAGCGGGACCGTCCGAGGGCGCTGCCCAGCGCACGGCGTTTTCGATCACTTGGCGCACTTCCGCTTGATAGAACGTGGGGAAAGTCTCGTGTCCGGGACGAAAATAGAATACCTTGCCGCGGCCGCGGTGGTAGCAGCAGCCGCTGCGGAAGACCTCGCCACCTGGAAACCAGCTTACGAAGACCAGCCTATCCGGCTGAGGGATATCGAAGAACTCGCCGTACATTTCTTCATGGGGAATGTCGATGTATTGTCCCACGCCCGCCGCAATGGGGTGGCTGGGGTCCACGACCCAAAGGCGCTCGTTTTCGCCAATTTCGCGCCACTTGAGGTTGCAGGTTGTGCCCATGAGCTTCCTGAAGATTTTCGAGAAGTGGCTGGAGTGCAAGCAGATCAGCCCCATGCCGTCCAGCACGCGCGCATGCACGCGGTCCACGATTGCATCTTCCACGGCGCCGTGCGCTTGATGTCCCCACCAGATGAGCACGTCGGTCTCGGCGAGCACCTCTTCTGTCAGACCGTGCTCCGGTTCGTCCAGGGTCGCGGTGTGCGCCGATAGACCCGGTTGTTGCTCTAGGTATTCGGCTATGGCGCCGTGAATACCTCGGGGATATACCCGCCTGATGTGCTCGTCTGTCTTCTCGTGGCGGAATTCGTTCCATACGGTGACGCCGACCGACTCAGACATCTGCATTACTCCCTTACGAAAACAGCAAGTTCTTGCAAGTCACGCACGTGGATGCACTTGTGTCTTACCTCCAACACACCGACTCGGGCCATATCGCCCAGGGTTTGTGTGACCGTGGAGCGCAATGCCCCAATACTATCGCCAATCTCCTCGTGTGTGAACCCGCGCACTTCCTTGTTGGCAGGGTCTACGTGTGTGAGGAGAAAGGTCGCCACACGAGCGCGCACCGGACTGAACGCAAGTCGCGCCAATTGGTCCTCGAGCGCCTTGAGCCGGTCCCCAATTACCTTGAAGAAGCGCAAGCCGACATCGGGTCGTTGGCTTAAGAGGCTTTCCATTTCAACACGCGTCATCACGCACACGAGGCTGGGCGCGACCGTCTCGGCAAAGCAGCCGTGCATCGACTGCCCCAGCAGTCCCATTTCGCCGAACACACTACCCATGAACACACGGCGGATGCTCAGGCGTTTGCCTTCTTCGCTAAGACGGTAGATGTCTACGGCCCCCATCTTGAGAATGTAGAGGTTCTCGCTGCGGTCATCGGGAGCATAGACAAGTGTGTCTTTGGGAAAGGAGTACATGGGCAAGTGGCCGAAGAGGCGCTCCATCTCTGCTTTCGTCAGATCACGAAAGAGTTCTACGTGAATGAGATGCCGCATGAGGAGGGCCGTGCGCTCGTCCTTGCTGAGGATAGGGCTGCGTTTCTTGGTCGGGAGCAGATTGCTCAGCGCGCTCACGTAATTCTCCTTTCGTCAATGTCGTCCAGCCAACAGAATTGCCCTATGCAACTACGTATCATCATACACAACTCTCTGTATTCGCAGTTTAAAAAGGAGGCTAGTGTGCGTTGTAGATTTTCTCTTCTGCGCAGGAATTTCGTGATGCTCAGTGTCGTGCTCTTGGGAGCGATGGTGCTGTTGGCGGGATGCGCAGTCGCCGAAGAATCCGAGGATATGGGTGCTGAGGCCCCGGCTGCCGACGGAGCCGCCATCATAGAATATCTCGGGGCAGCCGATTATCAGAACGCCTGGCAGCATTTGCCGGGAGCGGAGCCCTTGTATACCGGGCAGGACCCGCACGGCGCTTTGCTGAGCACGTACTTCAACGCGATCGCTATGCAGGCGATTGAAGACAAGGCGGGGAGTATTCCCGTTGGCGGTATGGTCGTCAAAGAGAACTACAAGCCCGACGGTACGCTGGCCGCAGTTACAGTGATGTATAAGCCTGCCGGCTACGAGAATGCGGATGCGAACGGGTGGTTCTTCCTGAAATATGCGGCCGACGGCATGATAGAGGCCGAGGGCAAAGTCGAGGGCTGTACTGAGTGCCACGGCGACGTGCGCGACAATGACTTTCTCTTTTCTGCGGACGTGAAGTAGGCGCGCGGCGCTCGCAGCGTCTTACCTAGTGAGAAAGAAAACGTTACGCCTGTGGGCCTTCCACCCACAGGCGTAACGTTTTGTGTGCCCGTGCATGGGGGGCTTGGTACAATCGGATTCCGGTTCCGCATCAAGTACCAGGCGGGTTCCGCGCCGGGATGAAGGCTGTGCGATCACCCCCGGAGCGCATCGTGGATCGGAACCGGGAGCTTGGCCCCTCTTGTACACTCATGCTTGCGGAGCGAATGGCGGGACTAGTCCCAAGAGAGATCGATTTCATGGGCGGTTTCGATGAAGCGCCGCACCAGGTCAACCGTAGCCGCTACGTCCTTTTTGTTTACCATTTCGTTGACTGTGTGCACGTAGCGCGTCGGGGTTGAGATCGTAATCGCCGGCACGCCGTCGCGCGTGCGCTGAATAGCGCCGCCGTCGGTGCCGCCCCGCGGCAAGATCTCCATCTGGAACGGGATGTCGTCTGCCTCACAGATCTTGCGGGAGTGTTCCACGAGGCGCGGGTCGCAGATGAGCGAAGAATCCATGATCTTGATTGCCGTGCCGTCGCCGAGTTTCGAGACGCGATCCGCTTCCGTGCTACCGGGTATGTCTACGGCCAATGTTGAGTCAAGCGCCAAGCCGACGTCGGGTTCGACGCCAAAGGCCGCGACCGTCGCGCCGCGCAGACCGACCTCTTCCTGGGAGGAAGCAACGGCGTAGACCTCTGCGACATGATCGGTCAGGCCGCGAATGGCCTCGATCATAACGTAAACGCTGACGCGGTCGTCCATGGCCGGCGACACGAGCACGTCACCAAGATCAATGCACGTGCGGTCGAACGTAATGGGAGTGCCGAGGGGAACGAGCTCTTTCGTGCGTTCGCCGGAGAGCCCCACGTCAACGAAGAGGTCATCCAATTTCAGCGCCTTGCCCCGCTCGGAATCGTCCAGCAGGTGCGTCGGTTTGGTGGCGGGCATGAGTACGCCCGTCAGTTCTTCCTTGCCGTGTACGCGCACCCGCTGCGCTACGAGCGTGCGGGGATCGAAGCCGCCTACGGGTTGCAAACGGATGAAGCCATTCTCGTCCACGTGGCGCGCCATGAAACCAATCTGGTCCATGTGGGCAGCGATCATGACTTTGGGTCCGCCCTGCCCCTTGCGGTAGGCAATCACGCTGCCCAGGGCGTCGACCCTGGTCGTTGTAACGAGCGGTTCCAACTCCTCGCAGATTACACTTCGTATCGCCTCTTCGCGACTGGGAATGCCTGGTGTTTCACATAGCCGCTTCAAAAGGTCCATTTCTCTTGCTCCTTGCCTTAACCATGGAGGTGGCTGAGTTGTTTCTATGCATCTTTGTAGTGTAACGGTGTTCAAAGCTTGCTGCTAGGTGCATCGTTTCGGGGCTAATAGGGAAGAACTCTAGCACATGAGGGAGGCAAGTGTGCCAGTAGTGGGAACCATTGAGTGCGTAGCCGGAGTTTGCCGGCCTACAATCGGTGATTCCGCCCTTGAGAGCGATGAGGGGCGGCAGCGCGCAGAATCGCCTGGCGGTTAGCGGCGACTGCAGGGCATTCGGTATTATGAGAAGGTAATTCATCCTAGAAACGTGAGACAACGTCATCGAGCCCACGACTTCCTCCCAGATTGAGCCTAACGACGCAGCAGAAGGCGCGCCTGCAACTTTCAAGCAGCGCTTCTTGAGTCCGCAGACGATCTTCTCCTTTCTCGTTGCGGCGGCGCTCTTGGTCGCGCTTTGGCGCCTGGGTGGGCTCGATTGGCGGGGAATTTGGGCCGAAATCAGGCAAATAGACATACGGCTCTATTTGCTTGCGTTGATGGTTTACTACACAACGTTGCTGCCGCGGGCGGTGCGGTGGCGCAGGATGTTGCAAAATCTAGGCCACACGGTCCCGACGCGCCTATTGGGAGAGGTCATTTTCCTCTCTTGGTTCGTTAATCATCTGATTCCCGCCAAGATGGGAGACCTCTACCGGGGGCTAATCCTACGCCGCAGAGAACGGATTTCATTCGCGCTTACCACGGGTAGCGTACTTGCGGAGCGTGTGATTGATATGCTCGCTCTGCTAGCAATTGCAGTAACTGCTGCACTCTTCTTTGTGCGCGGCGAGTTGCTGAGCGAGATGCGAGGAGTCCTCCTGAGCGTTGGAATTTTGGCGGTGCTCATGGCGGGCGGCTTGTTTCTATTCTGGCGCTTGGACAGCACTCTCCTATCACGGCTGCCCCATAAGTTGGGCGAACGGTTCGAGCGCTTTCAGCGCGGTATCTTTGCGTCGACAAAGCCACTGTGGCTCATGATTGTACTTACTGCGCTGGCATGGGCTGCTGAAGCCGGACGCTTCTTCCTGGTGGCAAACGCGATGGGTGTCTCGCTTGAGGCGCCGCAACTGCTGTTTGTCTTTGCGGCAGGCGCGCTCTTGCTCGCCGCACCCACCCCCGGGGGCCTGGGCGCGGTGGAAGGGGGTATGGTAGGGGTAATGTTGCTGCTTGGCGTGCCGGTGGACATGGCAGCGGCAGTGGCAATCCTCGACCGGTTCATTAGTTACTGGCTGGTCCTGATTCCCGGTGCAGCCTACTACTTCACGCACGCGCGCCTACGGCTCTGGGGTCGCAATCGCGCGGAAGTAGCTTCGCAACACTGAGAAGGGGGTAGTGTGGCGGTGAGATTACAGCGTGCAAAGTATGATGAGCTGAATGCAAAGCAAAAGGAAATCTACAATTTTCAGAAAGTTGCTGGGTTGCTTGCGGAGTATGGGTATAATTGCCTCAAGTTGTCCGATGACTGGCAAGGTGCAGACTTTCTTGCATACCACAAAGACGGAACCCAGACGCTCAAAGTGCAACTCAAGGCCCGTCTAACCATCAACCGAAGCTACTTGTGCAAGGGCTTATACATGACGTTTCCGGTTCGAGGAAAGTGGTACTTGATCCTTCACGACGAACTGGTTGCCATAGTAGGAGAGGTGACCGATTGGCTTCACACCAAGTCTTGGGAGACTAAGGGCATTTACAGTAGCCCAAAGCCCTCGAAAAAACTGCTAGCGAGGCTCGCCGACTGTGCAATATAGGCGGCATAGCTCTAATGGATAGGTTGGCCACGACAGGCTCCAAGCAGAGTTGCCGTTTGGTGTTCCTAGTGTCATGAGAATAGGAATTGACTTTACCGCAGCCACCCAACCGGCCGGCATTGGCAGGTATACGTGGTCGCTTGTCAGTGCGCTCATAGCACAGCCCTTCGTCGACCAAATCACACTCTTAATGCCACGATTCTCAGAAGGGCATTGGCGACGCCTCGTATCTCCTAAATTGAGGTATCGGTATCTGCCGCTATCCGAGCGCGCGCTGACGCGCATCTGGCATCGGCTGCGGCTGCCTCTCTATGCCGATCTGCTCGCGGGCGGGGTCGATGTCTTCTACGCGCCGGATTTCGTCTTGCCGCCGCTGTGGCGCGCACCCGGCGTCATCACCGTCCACGATCTTTCATACCTTCACTTTCCAGACTCCTACCCGAATTCCTTGCGTTCGTACTTGGAATCTGTCGTTCCGCGCAGTGTCGCGCGCGCTCAATTGGTGCTCGCGGACTCGGAAGCTACCCGGCAAGACTTGATAGGCGCATATCACGTCGAGCCCGCCCGTATTGAAGTGCTTCATTGCGGCGTTGACGGGGTATTCCGTTCCCGCAATAACCCAGCCTTACGTGCGGCAGTGCTTCAGCGACATGGCATAGCGTATTCCTACTTTCTTACAGTAGGCACAATTCAGCCAAGAAAGAACATTGCCCGCGTGATCGCGGCCATGCGCTCGGTTGTTGATGCTGGGCTGCCCCATCACCTCGTGCACGTGGGGCGTCCGGGCTGGCTCTACGAGCAGATACTCGCCGCCCCGCAGGAACACGGCGTTTCCGAGCGGGTGCACTTCCTGACTACCGTCGATTCCGATGAGGATCTTGCGGTCCTTTACAGCAGCGCGAGCGCTCTTGTGTTTCCCAGCCTGTACGAGGGTTTTGGGCTGCCCGTGCTCGAAGCCATGGCGTGCGGCACACCGGTAGTCACTTCGAATACGTCATCCCTGCCCGAGGTCTCGGGTGAGGCGGCCATCCTCGTAGATCCCAACGACGTTGATGCCATTGGCGGGGCGCTCTTGGTGCTTGCTACAGATGAAGTCAAGCGTGCGCAACTCATTGCCGCGGGAAGAGAACGCGCTGCTGGATTCACGTGGGAGCGGGCAGCGAGCGAACTTCGTGCACATTTGGTGCGTGCTGTTCGCGGTGGCTGAAAGTGAATTGAGGACGGCAGTCTAGCGTCCGAGAGAGCGGCGCGACGCCTAAAAGTATGTTCGCGAAATGAAGACAGATCGGTAGCGTGGAGTGGCGTCCGTATCTGCTATAATGTGGCAAAGTGCTTGCTTTGTGTCCTCGCCACATTGGGTTACTCTGCGGTGCCCAGTTGATGGCAATACCGCGAGATTACTATTGCCGATGGCCGGGACACGGAATTGAGCGCTCCTAGCAGAGAATGCGGTGCAATTAGGGAGGTAGACAGAGCATGATGAAAGGTATTGGCCCACGGCGTTGGTATGTTCGATTGCTACTATTCTTTACCTGCTTCATGCTCCTACCGACTCCGGTTTTCGCCAATTCGGAGCCGAGGCATTTTCAGGCCACGAATACTATTGTGCATGGGGCTATGCTCGACTACTTCGAGCAAATGGGAGGCGAAAGCGTTCTAGGACAGCCGCTGACTAATGAGCAAAGCGAAGACGGTCACGTCGTCCAATATTTCGAGAATGCGCGGCTGGAGTGGTGGCCGCAGCGCGGCCAGGTGCGGTTCAGCCCGTTGGGTCGCTTGCTTTATCCGCACTGGCGCTTCTTCTCCCAGGAAGAACCGGTAGCAGAGACGTCTGCGCAGCGGTTTTTCCCGGAGACAGGCCATGCCGTGCGCTTTGCATTCCTCCGTTTTTTCCAAGAGCACGGCGGTGTGCAAGTGTTTGGGCTGCCGATTTCCGGAGAGTTACCGGCTGATGACGATTGGCAGCATGCGGTCCAATACTTCGAACGAGCCGTATTTCGCTATGATCCAACCAAGTCCGGCACCCCCGACGAGGTACAACTGGCGCCGCTAGGTCGAGCCTTCCTCTCGTTGCGTGGCACGTTGCAAACAATAGTGGACCAGCCTGCACGAGATTCGCAACTGAAGCTCATCGCGCAAGTCTCGCTTTTCTACGACCCTAATATCGAGCACGTGCTCGCGTTAGCAAAGGCCGCGGGCTTTACCGGCATCAAGCAGCAAGTAGAGTGGAAGGCGGTAGAACTCCATCCCGGCGGGTATATGTGGGACCAGGTAGACCGCATTGTAGAGGCGGCAAACCGGCACGGCTTGGAAGTGATGCTGGGCATCTATGCATCGCCCTATTGGATGCGCCGTGTACGACCCACAGGGAATCAAATCGCCGTACAGCAAGGCTCCGCTGCTGGCTCCGTCGAGGAGTGGTGGGCGCAGTTTGGAAGTTTCCACAACGGCCCGCCGGCGAATTTCGGCGACTTTGAAAACTTCTTGGCCATCATCGCGTCGCGTTACGGCGATCAGGTGCAATCCTATGAACTCTGGAATGAGCCTAACTTGGCCGGAAACTGGGATGGTACGGTCGCGCCATGGGAATTCGTTGAGCTCATGGGCGCGGGCTATCGGGGAGTGAAGCGCGGGAATCCGAACGCTATTGTCGTCAGCGGCGGCTTGTCGCCCACAGGAGTCAATCGCGAGGGAGTTGCCATGGACGACGTGGCATACCTGGAGGCTATGTACCAGTACCGCGATGGCATAATCCGCAACTATTTCGATGTGCTCGGGTTGCACTCATATGGCTTCAATAATGCGCCGGGCGATACGCCCGATAACTACTCGACGTCCGGTACCACGTACAAACACCACTGGTCGTTCTACTTCCGCCGCTTTGAGAATCACTGGGACGTGCTGCAAAAGTACGGTGACACGGGTAAGAGTATCTGGTTGACGGAGATGGGATGGACCACGCACAACTTGCATCCTGAATTTCCCTATGGGGTAGAGGTTTCCGACGAAGACCAGGGGCGGTATCTGGCCGAATCCTATCTACTGGCGAAGCATAGGTTTCCGTATGTCACCGGACTGGTAGTTTTCAATTTGAACTTTGCCAATCAAATCGAACCGACTGACAGCGCTTATTCCTTCGGGATTCTCGACGAACACTTGAACCCGAGACCTGCATACCTGGCGTTACAAGCACTTCCGAAATAGCCCGCGCCACTATGGAAATTGCCGTAAATGGGTATTTCCTTAATGTGCTCCACACCGGAAGCGCGCAGTACACCTACCATTTACTGCGGGCGTTGCAAAAGCGCAGCGACGAAGTTCAGGTCTCTGTGCAACTGCCCTACTTCATGCGCGATACGATGCGTCCGGTCGGCGGTATCCGGGCGCACGCCCCAATGGGCGGCTTGCTGCGCCGAGGCAACCTGGCAAAACTGTGGTGGGAGCAAGTAACGTGGCCCCGGCTGGCTGCTAAGTCGGGCCAGGACGTAGTGGGCCACGTGCCTTACTTCGCCCCATCGCATTACCATAGCTTTCCGCTGGTAGCTACTATTCACGACTTGATTCCGGTTGTGCTGCCTGAGTATCGCGGCAACCCCCTCGTGCGACTCTATACGAGCCTTGTAATGGCGGCGGCGCACAAAGCGGATGCCATCATTACGGATTCTGAAGCCGCCAAGCGCGACGTGATCGAGCGGCTTAACCTTAGCGAAGACGATGTGCACGTTGTGCATCTGGCCGCGGATGCACGATTTTCGCCAGACTTACGAGATGAGGATGTCAAGGCTGCACGGCGGCGCTACGATCTGCCGGAACGATTCCTCTTCTATCTCGGCGGCCTGGACGTGCGCAAGAACCTTGGGATACTTTTTACGGCGCTCGAGAAGTTACCGGAAGATGTCTCGCTTGTTATTGCGGGCCGAACGCGACATGGAAAGGCCGCTCTCTTTCCCGACTGGGTGCGCCAAGCCACTGAATCGGAGATAGGGCACCGCGTGCGTTTTCTGGGCGGCGTACCGGAAGCGGATAAGCCGCTCTTGTATCGTGCCGCGACGGTCTTCGTGTTCCCTTCGCGCTATGAAGGATTCGGCCTCGATCCGTTAGAAGCCATGGCTTGCGGCACACCGGTCGTATGCAGCGATGCCACGTCGTTGCCGGAGGTGGTAGGCGAAGGCGGCATCTTAGTCCCGCCAGACGACGCCAAAGCCTGGGCGGCAGCCATCGGTCGTCTTTGGGAATCCGGCCAGGAACGAGCGCAATACGCTGAACGGGCGATTGCGCAAGCCCAGGCGTTCTCCTGGGAGCGTACGGCCGCACAGACCATTGCGGTCTACAAGCAGGTGAAATGATGCGCGTGCTTTACATTTCCAAGGCGCTTGTAGTGGCCACGTACCAACGCAAGATGGAAGAGATCGCCAAGTTTCCGGATGTCGAGCTTCGCGCAATTGTGCCTCCCTATTGGCGGGAAGGTGATTATCGCCAGGTGTTGGAACCTCGCTACACCACCGGCTATGAGCTGGTTCCTGCGCACATGCGCTTCAATGGGCACTACCACATGCACTACTATCCCGGCCTGCGGCGTCATCTCGTCGAGTGGCAGCCCGACGTGGTGCACGTTGATGAAGAGCCCTACAACTTCGCCACGGCACATGCGATTTGGCAGGCAAGGCGAGTCGGGGCCAAGGCGATCTTCTTTGCCTGGCAAAATATCTACCGGGTTTTACCGCCGCCATTCTACTTCATCGAACTTTACTCGCTGCTGCGGTCACATGCGGCACAGGCCGGCACGCGGCAGGCTCAAGAGGTGCTGCGCCGAAAGCGCTACTCGTGCCCGTCTGCGGTCTTTCCGCAATTCGGCGTAGACGCTGCCCTCTTCTCTCCGGTCTCCCAGCCGGACGATTCCGACGAAGTCTTTAGAATCGGCTACGTGGGTCGGTTGGTCCGGGCAAAGGGTATTCACGTGCTGCTCAACGCGGCGTCACGTCTCGCATTCCCCTACCAGGTGAAGCTCATTGGGACCGGCCCGGCAGAGCCGATGCTGCGGTCGCAGGCTGAATCCTTGGGAATTCAGGATAAAGTTGAGTTCATCGGCCACGTGCCCAGCAATTCAATGCCGGCACACTACCAGGCAATGCACGTCTGCGTCTTGCCCTCTCTCACCATGCCGAATTGGAAAGAGCAGTTCGGTCGCGTGCTCATCGAGGCAATGGCGTGTGGGGTGTCTGTGGTGGGATCGGAATCCGGAGAAATCCCTGAAATTGTCGGTAGCACCGATGCGGAACGGGGCGGCATGACGTTCCCGGAGGGTGATGCAGAGGCGCTGGCGGAGACATTGACCAAGCTTCACAAAGATCCGTCGCTGCGGCGCAAACTTGGCGCACAAGGGCGAGAGCGGGTTCTCAGTGAGTTTACACAAGAACGCATTGCGGCGAGAACGGTGCTCATGTATCGCCAACTAACCCACGGTTTGCTGTATGGCGCGCAGCGGCAGACGACCGACCTCTAGCAATATACGGCAGTGCTGGGACATGGGCCAAGGGCGCTTCTCGCAAGAGCTGCTTCCACGCCAAGACGCTGAGGGAGATGCTGCCGAAGCGTGCTATCGCGCAGCCATGTCGTGGCAAGAGAGGACGCGGGACTCTCCCCGTTGCGCAGTGCTGCACGTACTTTCCCCGCTACCCCTGCGGTATAATCAAACCGCTATTGGTTACTGCGCAGCAGAAGTGAAGATGGCGTCTCAGCAAGGCCCGCTGTTCACTGCCACCTAAGTCCTGGGTTTAAGTGCCGGTGGTATGACAAGCTTCTACCAAAGCACAATTGTTGGTCTAGTCTGGAACAAGAGATAGGCGAAGAGCTGTGACAGTAGGATTGCTCTACCACCCCGGACGTCCGCAGGCACAATCGCTTGCTACCGTTCTGCACTCTCTCATCGAGAAAGAAGGACACGGCGCCTGGCACGTGCCGGTGGAAGCCGAGGCGGAATGGCAAGAGCGAATCCCTGCCACAGACCTGCTCTATACTCTCGGTGGTGACGGCAGCATTTTGCGAGCGGCGCCGCTCTGCGCGCAGCATGACGTACCTATTGTTGGAGTGAAGTTTGGACGGCTCGGGTTTCTCTCGGAACTCTTGCCCACAGAAGCGATCCAGACGTTGCCGCGCTTCTTGAATGAGGACTACTGGATTGAAGAACGCTCTATGCTTGACTGCCAAATTGAGGGCGAAATGCAAGAGACGGTAGCGCTCAATGAGGCGGTGATTAGTCAGGGGCACGTGCGGCGCGTGCTAGACATAAAGGTATGGATTGACGATGCCTTTCTCGCCGACTACGTGGCGGACGGTCTAATGATTTCTACCGCAACCGGGTCAACGGCCTATTCTATGGTGGCCGGCGGGCCGATTTTGCATCCAGAGGTCCGGAATTTGCTCATCACACCGATGTACTCTCTGCGGGGGCCGACGACTCCGTTTGTCTTGCGCCAATCGGCGCGGTTACGTTTGCAGGTATTTCACCAGCATGAGGCGGTGGTCACAATTGACGGGCTGCTGGTAGGTGATCTTCCCAACGAAGGCATGATGCATCTGACTACCGCGACTCAAACCTGCAAATTCGCTCGCGTGCAGGAACGTACCTACTTCTACGAGACGCTGGTGCGCAAGCTCCGAATCCCCCTCGACAGCTCCTAGGATGCCCCATGTTGGAGCACTTGGAAATTCATGACTTCGCGCTGATTGACGAAGTGCAGGTCGAGCTTGGCGCTGGGTTCAATGTCCTTACCGGTGAGACCGGCGCCGGCAAGTCGATCGTCATCGATGCTATCGGCGCTCTGCTCGGCAATCGTGTAGGCGCTGCCGACGTGCGCAGCGGCGCTCGTACGGCGCGGGTTGAAGGTACTTTCGTGCTGGAGACGGTTTGCCCGGCCCTCGCAGAAGCATTGGATGAGGTCGGTGTTACCCTAGATGATGGCGGTCGTTTGCTGCTCTCGCGGGAGATCGCGGCTTCCGGGCGCACCACTGCCCGCATTCAAGGCCGAGCAATGCCCGTAAGTGCATTGCAGCAGGTGACCGGCCTCATTGTCGACATTCACGGTCAGGGCGAGAATCTCTCACTGCTTCGTTCCAAGCTGCAATTGGAGTTTCTCGATCGCTTTGCCGGCCTGGATGAAGTGCGGCAGCAAGTTACGCACGCGTATCGTGTGTCAAATGCCGTGCAGACTGAAATGCGGCATCTCCAGCAGGATGGACGGGAGCTTGCGCAGCGCTCCGACTTGCTTATTTTTCAAATCCAGGAAATCGTCGAGGCAAGCCTTTCCCCCGGCGAAGAATATGCGCTGCGGGGCGAGTATCGGCGGCTGCGTCACAGTGCGGAGCTTGTGGATCTCTCGGGTCAGATTCTCGAAGCGCTCAGCGATGCCGCCGAACCCGCGCGGCCTGCAAACGATTGGGTGGGAGAGGCCGTAAAGGCTCTGCAACAATTGGTGGAACTCGATCCCGAGGCAGAGCCGTATCTCCAGGTCGGTCAAGAGCTTTCGGCTCAGTTGGAGGAGTTGGTCGCTGACATGCGGCGCTATGCCGGCAGTCTGGAATGTGAGCCGACGAGACTGCTGGAGGTAGAGGCCCGGCTGGACATAATCGAAAGCTTGAAAAGCAAGTACGGGGATAGCATCGCAGAGATATTGGCGTATGCGGAGCAAGCGGCGACAGAGCTGACCGGCATTCAAACCAGCGAGAACCGCGCAGAAGATATCGCGCGCGAACTGCAACGACTCACCGGCGAGCTCGCTGCACGCGCCGTTGAACTCTCGGCGAAACGGAAGTCCGGCGTAGGAGACTTGGTCGCTGCCGTGCACCGCGAACTAACATTGCTCGGTATGCCGCATATGCAATTTGACGTGGCCGTGACTCAGGAGGAAGTGCCGCAAGGGCTCTTGGTGGAAACTGAGGAAGGGCCGCGGACGCTGCAATGCGGGCAAACGGGTATCGATACCGTGGAGTTTCTCATTAGCTCCAATCGCGGCGAACCCTTGAAGCCACTGGCGACTATTGCTTCCGGCGGCGAGGCATCCCGCCTCCTGCTTGCCCTCAAGGCGGCGCTCGCCCACGTCGACGAGACGCCGGTGCTCATCTTCGACGAGATTGAGATTGGCGTCGGCGGCCGCAGCGGCGCGGTGCTAGGTGAGAAGCTGTGGAGCCTTGTGCGGAATCACCAGGTGATCTGCGTGACGCACCTGCCGCAGGTGGCGGCGTACGCCGACCAACACTTTTTCATTCACAAGGAAACGGTGGATAACCGCACGGCTACGCACGTGCATGCTCTGTCACCGGATGAGCGAATCGATGAGTTGGCAGCGATGGGCGGAGCAGCGGGAGCAGCGGCCGAGCGCAGCGCGCGCGAACTCTACGACCGGGCACAACGTTGGAAAGTGGAACAAGGGAGCGCGCTCGTCGAGCGGTGAGGGGCGTGAAGACGGTGGACATCTCTGCGGGGCCATGTATGGGTTGTGTTCAATTACGAAGAGTAGCTCTGACACAAGTAAGCCTGAATTTCGGAACGGAATTAGCAGTCTTGGGCTTAGATGAGTCACATGCAAGACACGTGGTCGTACCCGGGCCTAAGCCAGGTCCTCAAACTGTCATTCTCTGAGGAGCCCTTCGGCAAGCTCAGGATAAACTCCGCGACGAAGAATCTAGAGTCGGGGGCATTCTAGATTCCGCGAACCCTGTTCGACGCTGCGCTCGGAATGACACCAAAAGGCAATATGCAAATGACAAGAACCGCTGCCTCGCAAAGGCTTCAAGCCTAGGTCTACTAATTCCGTTTCGGAATTTGATTGCAAGAAACTGAAGCACGGAGGCTTGTCCTCCGCCAATGGCTACGTGCGCAGTGCGGAGAAGATGGATTCCCGTTTGCACGGGAATTGTAGGTGTCAGGTAATTCGTTGACAGATTTTCAATAAAGAGAAGATAAGCGACGCGTCGTGCATGCCTTGTACACATGTCATTCCGAACGGAGCGCAGCGCAGAGAGGAATCTAAAGTGCTGAGCCTATTGGACTAGGTGCGACATGGACTCCAGATTCCGCGTCTTTGACGAAGTCAGCGAACACTGTTCGACGCTGCGCTCGGAATGACATAATCGGTCAACGCTGCCTGGTGGAAAGCGAATTCTGTCAACGAATTACTCAACATTTACAGGAATGACGGCAATTTAGCGATCCAGCCTAGAATACCAAGACGCCTACGGAGCTCGTGCAAGCTCCGTGGGCGTTGGTTTACTAATGGGCAGGTACCTACAGAGAGATTCCCACTAGCCGACGTTGATCTTTAGCCGCTTCGACTTGGCTTTCTCCTCCTTGGGCAGGTGCACCTTGAAGATGCCGTTCGCCCAGGAGACCGCAGCCTCATCGGCGTAGACAGCGCTCGGCAATGTGTACGCAATCTCGAATTTGCCCTCAGGCAGATTGTGCCAGATGCGCGTTCCTGTGGTGGCCCCAGATTGATCGTACCGGCCCTTGATGATCAAGCTGCCTTTGCTCAGGGTCATCTCGACGTCGTCGGGGTTGACACCCGGTATCGCCAACTCCAGCACGTATGCCTCGTCGGTTTCCCATAGGTTGGAAGGGAAGCCTCGGCTTGCATGCGGCGTGGTCCCATTGGCGAAGAGTCCCGGGCCAAAGAGGGACCGATCGAATAGTCGATCGAAGACGTCCTGTGCGGTTGCGAACGTGTGGGGCTCGTAGCGTTTGAGTTCAGCCATGGTATTACCTCCAATTGCTGTTTGTTTTGAACCAAGCCTCTAGTAGCATTCTAAAATATGCGTCGCACTCTGTCAAGTATCTTTATGAATATAGTTTAGATAATATAGTGTCTAGAGATATATATACATGAGTTGCTCTCGGATTTTGTATGCAGTGGCAGAGGGTAAGTCTTTGACTTTGTCCGCACTCCGGACGTGAGCCTAGCGATTCTATGCGGGTCAAAGGAACGAGCGGAACTGTGTTTCCATCCGGCAGGGCCGTTGCAGGGGCTTGCATCACCATCCAGACTCTTCCCGTCAATGTGCGCACGGTCGGCGTGGGCTTTTGACCCCCAACGGTTGCGATTGCTATCCTGCTATCAGGGAGAACGTGGAGAGGAACTAAGCATGGCCGTCCAAGTATTGTCTGCAGCACTCGCGGCGAAGATTGCGGCGGGGGAAGTAGTCGAACGTCCGGCATCGGTGGTGAAGGAACTCTGTGAGAACGCCCTCGATGCCCAGGCCACTGCCATCACCGTTGGAATCGAGCAGGGCGGATTGCGCCGGATCGGTATTGAAGATAACGGTGTTGGGATTGTAGCGGAGGATCTTCCGCTCGCGGTGCGCCGTTACGCCACTAGCAAGATCAGCAGCGTGGATGATCTTGCGGCCATACGTACGCTGGGGTTTCGGGGTGAAGCGCTGGCTTCAATAGCGGCGGTTTCCCATTTGGATATCCGATCCCGTACAGCACAGGACCGCTCGGCGCACGTGCTGACAGCCGTTGGCGGCGAGCAGACCGAGATGGCGGCGACGGCCGGGTCGGTAGGCACTGCCGTGGACGTGCGGCACCTCTTCTTCAACATACCGGCGCGGCTCGCCTTTTGTAAGAGCCCTCAGGCAGAAACGCAGCGTATCGTCCAGTGCGTGCAGCATCTTGCTCTGAGCCATCCCGCGGTGCGCTTTGAACTTAGCGTCAATGGGCGAGAGGTCTTTTCTTCAAGTGGCAGCGGACGGATGGAGGACGTCTTTATCTCAATGTACGGCCACGAGATTGCCGAGCAATTGATTCCGGTGGACGATCCGCTAATGCACGGCGTGCTCGTTCAGCCCACCGTGAATCGCGGCAACCGGACGGGAGTTTCTCTTTTCGTAAACAGCCGCTGGGTGCAGCAGCGGGCCCTAGCCTACGCTGTCACGGATGTATACGCAGAGCTCATGCCTGACGGACGGTACCCTTTGGCAGCCTTGGACGTCTCGCTCCCTTGGGAGGAAGTCGACGTAAACGTCCACCCGCAAAAGTCGGATATTCGGCTTAAAGATAGCGGCCGTGTCATGCGGCAGATGCGCCACGTGATGCGGTCGGAATTAGCGCAGCACGTTGCAGTGCAGCCAATGCGCCAGCACTTTCAGTCCATGGATTCGTGGCGCGGAACCGAAGTGTCCGTGGACTCGGGCCGATCAGCGCAGGCAGTAGACCTCTTTCGTCCGGCGGATGGCGCATCAGTCGCACCGGACAACGGTTCGGTGCCTGCCGCTCCAGTTGCGCCCTCAGAGTTGCGCGTCGTGGGGCAGCTCAGCGCGATGTACGTGATAGCCGAGGGATTCGACGGCATGTATCTGATCGACCAGCATTCAGCGCACGAGCGTGTCCTCTACGAAGCCGTGCTCAAGCGATTGCCCGAAGCACTGAGCCAGCAGTTACTCCAGCCGCAGCCGCTTTCACTCGCGCCGACGCACCTGCAATGGCTGGAGGCGCACGTGGAGGAAATCCAGCGTATGGGGTTTAAACTGGAGCCATTTGGCAGTGGCGCATGGCTCTTGCGGGCGGTTCCCGTTTTCCTTGCGGAGAAAGGTTATGACTGGGGGCAATTTGTGGCGACGGTGATCGAGCAAAAGGATAACCCCGACTATCGCGGCGACCCCCTAGAGCGGCTCCGATGGATAATTGCATGCCACGGAGCAGTAAAGGCCGGAGACGTGCTTTCGCACGAGCAGATCGAGGCGCTGTTGGGCGCGCTGGAGCGCTGCGACCTTGCGCGCACGTGTCCCCACGGCCGGCCCACGATGGTGCGCCTCTCGCACTCGCAATTGGCGCGGGAATTCGGACGCACGTGACCAAGAATAAAATTCCATAGTGTAGTGGGTATGTTTGCCCAGATGAAAGATGAAATGTAGCGCGGGGGCTTGTCCCCCGCCAGAGCACGCGGAACTGCGGCCACGTCAGCAGCACAGGGCGCGTCTTTAGCATTTTCGCTGAGAGAAACGGGTGCGCAAGGGATTGACCCTACAACAGACGCAGGTTGCAAACCTGCGCTACCGGAGATGTGGGGCAATGAAAGCGCCATGTTCCTTGCCAGAAAAGTTAATGCGACAATATTAGGGCTTGTCCTCCGCTTTAAAAACGAAGACTCAGTTTTCCCAAACAGGGGCTAACGACAATCATGGCAGGCAATAACCGAGAAGCGCGCTCCGCCGCGGACCTCATTTCCCGACAGGAGAAGCGCGAGCATTGGAACTGCGACGCCTTCCTCTCGCTCAATCCGGAAAGCATGGATTGCGTCGGCACGGAAGATGAGTATCGGACCGCGGTGAACGCCGCCAATCTAATCGTCATGCCGCTGGATGAGCCTTCGGTAGCGACGTGGCATGGCTTCGATGACGCCCAACGCCGGGAGCGCATGCTGCCGTTTGCGGAATTCCTCCATGCCCGCTATCCGCACGCGCGCATACTGGTGCTCTTCGTTGTAAATAATCTGGTGGTTGGGCGCATTGTTTGGCTTCCCGGCGGATCGCCGCCGGACGTCACAATCTGCCATGAAGCCCTTCCGTTGGAGGAGATCGAGCCGGAGTTGCTCGCGTACCTGCCACACGAAGGGCAACAATAACCTCGGCCTAGCAGCGGGAACCCATGCAATGATACTTTCTGCAGCGTTGCTGAAACTCATCCAGGTGCTGAACTCAAGATGTGAATTGCCAGCGTTGTCTGATCTGGAATAGACCTAGCTGCCGTTGAGATACGCCAGACTGGCTTCAACCGCTACTTGCAGCGCGTGCCCAATCGAAGCTTCGTCTAGATCGTAGAGGCTGTGGTGGAGCGGATGGGTGATTCCGCGTTCGGCATTGCCGGATCCGAACAGCCAGTAGATGCTGGGCACTCCTTCTGCCAGGAAGCAGAAGGTATCGCCAATGAGCAGCGGGGCGTCCATGAGCACGGCGTTGTCCGAGCCAAGTACTGAAGCTGCAGTTTCATGCACGAGCGAGGTCAAGGCGGGCTCGTTGACCACTGGTGGATTGCCGGGGGTAAATTTGAAATCCACGGTGCAGTCCGCGCTCTCCGCCGCGGGATGCACGAGGGCTTCCAAGCGCTTGCCGAGGTTCGTGCGGGTAGGGAGGTCGCCGCAGCGCACGGTGCCCCGCATTCTAACCGTAGATGGAATCAGGTTGTAGTCCTTGCCGCCCTCGATGAGGCCGATGTTCAGGGAGTAGACCTGGTTTGCCGGCGCCATGCGGGAACCGGCCCCATAGAGCGTTTGGATGACGTTGCTCGCTGCTAGAATCGCGTCCTTGCCCTGATGGCGGCGCGCGGCGTGGGTCTCTTTTCCCGTAACTTCCATTGCAAACGTATCGTAGCCGGTGAAGATAACGCCGGAGCGCACCCAGACCTGTCCGACGGGAATTTCCGGCAGGTTGTGAAACCCCATCAGGGCGTCCACCTTGGGATTCTCGAGCACGCCGGCGGCGCGGAGCGCTTTGGGTCCGCACGGCGGGCCGCCCAGGGCTTCAGATGCCCCGCCCGTCTCCTCTGCCGGATCGAAAAGCAGCTTGACCGTCCCTTGGAACTGGTCGCGCATGTTCGCGAGGATATCGGCGATGCCGATCCCAATAGCCGTGTGGGCGTCGTGTCCGCAGGCGTGCATCACGTCTGGGGTTTGCGAGGCGTAGGGCACTTGCTTCCAGTCTGGGAAAGGCAGTGCGTCCATGTCGGGACGAATAGCGAGCACTTTGCCGGGGCGGCTGCCGTGCAAGATGCCGACCACGCCCTGCCCGCCCACGTCCGTTTCCACCTCCCAGCCTGATGCCGCGAGGCGGTCGGCGACAATGCGCGTCGTTCTATCCAGTTCAAAGGCTACTTCGGGGTGTTGGTGGATTTTTCTGCGTATGGCCACGAGTTCCGGTTGCAGTGCGCGGACTCGTGTTTGTACTTCTGCTGTGCTCATTGCTTCCTCACGTGAGAATTGCTGCCAAGATACCTACCAGGAAGATACCATCAAAGACCCCTGCCCCGCCAATGCTGACGACATGAGCGCCGAGTCGGTGGATGCGCGGCAAGTTGAGAACGTCAGCACCGATTAGGGTGCCCAGTACCCCGGAAGTGTAAGCCAGGGCGGTGCGCCCTGCGGGGTCGGAGACGAGCAGATACGCCAGTACGGCTGCGATGATTGGCGGTATTAGCGCGGGCATGGTGATGCCTACGCCCTTTACCGGACGCGCCAGCGCGAAGCATACGGCAGCCACTACCGAAGTAGCCAAGAGCACACTGCCGATTGGCGCATTTGGCAAGACGTAGAGCGATAGCAATAGAGGGACCACCGCGCCGCCCACGTTCACCGCGACCACTTGCTCTTGTACGCGCGGCGGGTAGTAGAAGAGCGGCAGGAAAAAGGGAAAGGGCAGCAGCGACTTCCGTTCTACTCGAATTCTGCGGCGCGAAATCGGGATGTTCACGAAGCTCCCCAGCAGAGAGAGGTAGAAGATTATGATCACAAGCGTGGGTGACAGACCCAGGTTGGAGAATGCCAGCGAGACTGCTTGCACGTGGAGAAGGACTAAGAGCAGCGGCAGCAGGATGAAGGAAAAGAGGAGACGTAAGATAGGGCCTAGCATCTGTGCTGCTACGCTGTTGCAGAGCGCTGCGGCTCTGCAGGCCGTGCCGCCACGAGTTCGATCCATCCCACTTCGGGCGGACAATTGAGGCGGATTGGCAGCATGGAAACCCCAACTCCGCCGGAGCAATAGACGAGGTGGTCGCCGACCCGCATCAAGCCGGCGTTGCGCGGCAGCTTGATGCGCGTGTTTGTATGCCAAACGATGCTCTCCGACAAGCGTATTTGCCCGCCGTGCGTGTGGCCGGAAAGTATGAGATCAAACCGTTCATCGCCCAAGGTGCGAATGATGTCGGGCGTGTGCGCGAGCAGCAAGCGTGTGGTATCCTTTGGCGCTCCCGCCGTTGCACGCTGAATGTCGTCAAGCCAGTAGAAAGGATCGTCCACGCCAAAGAGTGTGAGGGGCTGTCCGTGAATAGTAACGTTTGCATGCGTGTTGGTTAGAACGCGAATTTGGTGGGACTCCAGCGTCCGTACCAGTTTGCTCGTATCGTGAAAGTGCAACGGGTGCCCGAACCAACTTCTTATGCGGTGGCGGCGCACGTGGTCGTGATTTCCAAGCACGGCATAAGCGCCATAATTGGCGCGGATTGGCGCAAGCGCCTCAAGAACCGTCTGCAGTTCGGCGTCAGGATCACGACCGCCGTGGATGAGGTCGCCCGTCAGGAGCAGGAGATCGGGTTTCAACTCGGAAAGCTGCTGCAGCATGCGCACCCGCCGTGAATCCCCAGCGCGAAAGTGCAAATCGGTAATATGGAGAATGCGAATAGCGATATTGGGTGCGCGGAGGGACGATACAGGCACGCGGACGCGCCGCACGCCCAGGCGGTATGGCTCAATGAAGGCTCCGTAAGCCCCCACGCCAAGGGCCCCGATAGCAGTGAGTGAAAGCAGCGTGCGAATCACGTGTACTCGACGTTCATTCTGCGGTCATGCCGGCGCGGCAAGCTCTGTGGCCCCAACGATGCTGTAGCGCTCATCGAGCGTACCCTCGAGAGTCCCATTCTCGCGCACGTACGCCTCAATCGGGTTTTCCATGCTTAGATCCTCTCGGCTTTGGGCATCGGCAAGCATCGTAAACGCCGATCCGCCTCTGGCGTGGAATGCGTCCATCGCCACACGGTAGGTAGCCTCTGGCTGCAGCGGCTTGTCACCCACTCGAATCTCTTGCACTCGTTCGCCGAACGGTTGCGTCAAGTCGACGTGAACCTGCATGCCGGATTGGTGGAGGAAATTACAGCCTGGCTGGGCCGACGCGGATTCCAGATGCCCCACGAGTTCGTCACGCCGATCGGGTGGCAAGAAGGCATACGATTGGTCTGCGACACTGTGTTCGAGCGCTTGCCGGACTTGATTGCCTGTCAGCGTCAGCAATTTTGAGAGAGGGAACCCTCTGATGCAGAGTTGGATATCCCAGGCCGTAAGGGCATGACCTGGGGCAAAGAGCGGCGTGATGAAGGTCGCTTTCGTCCAAGCAATATCGGCTCCTGTCGCCTTGCGCCAAATGTCCGTGACGGTGTTGCCTAGCCCATTGCTCGAAAGGTAGCCCTGTCCCACGTTCTCCCCGGCAGTGCCGATGGTTCGCAGCATTTCGGGGTCTTTCCGTCGGCCCTGCAGGCGCAGAAGGCGCTCCATCACCGGGTCCTCAGGGGATTCCGCGTCTATGGAATGCAGCTTAGACTCAATCACAGGTTTCCCATCTGAGGATGTAATATCCACCTGACCCATAAACATGCCGTTGAGGCCGGCCTGGACGATTTTCGTCTTACCAATGCAGATCGGCCTTAGTGTTGGATGGTGGCAATGGCCGCTGAGAATGAGATCTATCTCTGGAATCTGTTCGGCAAGCAGGATGTCCTGCGCCATGCCGGAGTGGGAGAGCACAACGACCATATCTACGCGATCGCGGTAGGCGTTCACCAAGCTCGCGGTCTT
Organism: Chloroflexota bacterium; assembly: GCA_965216245.1. Classification (GTDB taxonomy): domain Bacteria; phylum Chloroflexota; class UBA11872; order VXOZ01; family VXOZ01; genus VXOZ01. The sequence continues at coordinate 836,375 of OZ244145.1, read as the reverse complement.
CGCCGCCGAACGGCGCGCAGAAGCGTAGAAGTTGTTGGTGGGCGCTGCCAAGTCCCAGTGGTTGTCTTCCGTGCAGATGCCGATGAACAACACCCGATAGCCGTCCAGCGTGAACAAGCGGTAGGGTCGGCACGACGCCGGCAGGCGCGCGTTGAACCCGCTGGTGCAGAGCATGGCGCCGCAGTTCTGAGCGATCAAGAAGTCCAGATGCCAAGGATCGAAGCGCGAGAGTTCCGAATTCCCGGGCGTTACGATGTCGTACCTAAGCGAGCGCAGAGTCCAGGCCGTCACATGGTCATCATCTTGCGGACGGCGGTGGCGATTTAGTCGAAAGAAGTCACCAACGTCTATGAAGAGCACAGTGTCGTGTTGTGCGCGCTCTGCTTGCACGCGCTGCGCCAGGCGCGGCGCCGCGCGCACGAAGCCATGCAAGTCGTTGGTATGTAAGATCCTGATGCCCACGTGTGGTCAATGTGCCTATTGCATGTAGAGGCGGGTGAAAGGGGCGGTGGATGCGATCGGTTGCCCTCTAATTCCTACCATACTAGACGGCAAGCATGATTCACAATGTTTCCCAATCCAAGCACAGAGCTCTTTGTAACGACCCGGGTGATCTCTTCGAGACCGCCTTGCGTGGTCGGCCATTGATACCGAGATTCATTGACGCATGGTCACCGTACCGCATTCAGATGAATTCGAGCAGGCGCGAACGGGCCAAATCGCATTTCTAAATCCGGCAAGCACATGAAAACTGCTGCCCGGTCTTGCAGGCCAACGCGTGGGATACTGCAATAACCCCCAGCCCGTATTTCAACCCCCACATCTCTTTTGCGTTTTTGTAGCGGGATTTGACATGAATGATGGCTTGCAGAATTGGCTATTGCAATTGAATTGATTGTGATAACCTTGCTGTAAGTCTGCGCTTGAGTGTTCTTACAGGAACTACTGGTTTGGGCAGGAGAACGGTGGTTCCTAAGGTTGGTAGGTAAAGGGGTTGCAGTATGTCCCGTTTTTCACGGCGTACAATTTTGGGAGCCACACCGCTAATTGGCGGCGCTATGCTACTTGGCTCTTGTGGGCAGGCGGTGACTGCTCCGAGTGCTGGGGAGGCAGAGGCCCAGCCTGAAGCCAAGCAACCGGAAGCTCAACCGGAACCGGAAGTCAAAGATGTCATTGTGTGGCACCACGGCTTTAACAATTGGGACTTCGGGCAGGCACCCGTTCCTCAGGAGATCAAAGGGGAATTCGATGCCACCAGCGGCTACACCATGGTTTCCAATCCACAGCCAAATGGCGGTTTCAATGACGTGGCTACCGTAGTCGCCGCGGGCACCGCTCCCGACGTGGTGAAGACCCAGTCGTGGATTCAGAATGAGTGGGCTCTGCTAGAAGTGACTCGCTGGCTCGATTCGTACCAGAAGACCTCCGAGAACGTGGCGCCCGAAAAGATGTGGCCGGATGCCGATAAGCAGACCACTTACCGCGGTCAACGGTCCGCGTTGCCCTATAGCATAGATACGCGGCTCCTTTACATCAATGCGGAGCACTACTTAGAAGCCGGGCTTGACCCCGAGAACCCGCCCGCAACCTGGGACGAGATGGATTCCGTGGTGCTCAAGACTTTCAAAGCGGAAGGGGACAAGGTTGCGCGATTATCCTGGGACCCATACCGTGGCTCCGGCGGTTCGGCGCAATGGATGGTGCCTTACTGGCAGCAGGGCGGGTCGATTTTCAGCGACGACCGCTCCAAATTCACCGTTAACAATGAGAAGGCGGTGCGGGCGCTGCAGTGGCATATGAAGCAATTTGCGGCCCAGGGCGGTTGGCCGGCGATCAAGGCTTTCCATGAGGGCACCAACTTCAACCAGCAATTCGGTAACGGGATTATGTCGCACCTATACGCGACGAATGCGTCTCGTCCCACTATTAACGGGTTCGAAGGGCTCAGTTGGGTCTACGCAAGCTATGGTTTGCCGTCAGAAGGCGGCGAATTGGCCACGTACACAGGCGACTGGGCGCTCTGCCTGCCGAGCGGCAGCGAGAATCCTGATGGAGGTTTTGCCTTCCTGGACTTCATGTACCGCCCCGATATTGATTTGAAGTGGTCGATTGCGATGGATCGCATCCCTGTGCAGAAGGCCACTGCACAGAGTGCGGACTACACCGAAGGCGACCCGTTCAAGGAGTTTGTCATCGCCCAGATGGAGGGCGCTCATTTCTGGCTTGGCGTGCCGGGGATTGCCGTAATTCGCAGAGAGGTCAACACGATGCTGAATGATCTCAAAGACGGCAAGACTACTATTCCCGAAGCGCTCGCCCAGTATGAGAAGGCCGGGCAGGATTCGCTGGACGAGTGGGCAGAACGACTAGGACTGTAAAGACTGTCCAAGTAGACTGAGGAGCAATATCCGGCGTCTTTAGGACGCTCGAGAAGTTTGGCTGCAGGACTCTACTGTGTGGACCCTGCAGCCTCTCTTGCTCTTCGCGGATATCGGTCGAGACCGGGTGAAAGCCATAGCCCGCAAGAAGAGGCTCTATCTGACAAAAAGGCTAGTTTGACTTTGCCGCAATTAGAGTATACTCTAGTGAATGAACACACGCTTTTCCTTGAGTTTATTCTCTTTCAATGAGGAGCAAAGAGCATGCCGCGCAAAGCGTTGGTAGCCACTGCGTGCGTCGGCCACATGAGTAGCCGCGCTTCGATTGCCGCGAACCACGAATTGGCGGCGGAACTGCTGGATCGGATGGGAGGCTTGGGCGCTGATCTTGCGTGCTTGCCGGAAGAATTCACTATTTTGGGCCTGTCGGGCGACGCGGAGGAACGTGAGAAAGCATGGGAGCCCATTCCCGGTCCGACCTCAGACGTCTATGCGGAAAAGGCCCGTCAGCATGGCATGTATGTCGTTGCCGGCATGTGTGAGGTGCGCGGTAACGTGCGGCTCAATACCAGCGTCCTCTTTGATCGTCAGGGCGAAATCGTCGGTCAATATGACAAGGTCCATCCTACGCTGGGAGAGCTCGAGGCAGGGACGGTTCCCGGAGTCTATTCCGAATTGCCGGTTTTCGAGACGGATTTTGGCAGGGTAGGAATGCTCATCTGCTTCGACGTTGACTATCCGGAAGAGTGGGCGCGGCTCGGCGCGGCAGGGGCCGAGCTTGTAGTCTTCCCAAGCATGTGCGACGGCGGCTTGCGGTTGCGAGCGTATGCCTGGCTGCACAGTTACATCATCGTCTCTTCGGTGAGCGGCGGACGCTCGCGCATTATCAACAAACTCGGAGACGAGGTTGCCGCCAGTGGCTTGGGCGTGCACGTGGCTCACAGTACGGTTGATCTTGAAGCTGAAGTTTTCCACTACGACATGCAATACGAGCAGATTCGCCAGATGCAGACGGATCTCGGGCACAGGGTAACTATAATAGGTACACGGGACGACGGCGTATTCATGGTGGAATCCAACGACGACGCGTGGCCGATGTCACGCATCAAGAGCGAGTACGGTCTTGAGAATTGGGTGGAATACCACGATCGTTCAACTCGTGAAGCGGAACGTGTGCTTGCGCAGCAGTCCGTGGTGGTTGGTTAGCCCTAGATTCAAGTTATTCCGGCACCGCAGTTTAGTGATTTGCGATTGAAAGGAGGCCTAGGAGACATCTCTATGTGCCCGCAAGTCAAGCTGTGCTTGGCAACGAGGCTAGATGCCGGTGGCAAGTCGATGTTGATAGGGCAGTTTTCTTAGTTGCAACGGGATAGTGTAGTCAATATAATGGATCGCAATATCGAAGCACGAAGAGGTGCTATGAGGGAGGGGAAATGATGAGAAATCTTTGTAAGCTCCTGGTCGTTTTGGGCGTCATGCTCGCGCTGCTTTTCAGTGTGGCGTGCGGTGATGACGAGGCGGATTCGGGAGAGATGGAAAAAGATGGCGAACCCAAGCCCGTGGTGGTGGAAACGGCTAAGACTTCACGCTTGGAAACCGTGAAGGAACGGGGACACGTCATTTGCGCTAGCCGCAACGATGTGCCGGGCTACGGTTCCATAGACGAGGCCGGCAATAGCGTGGGCTTCGACATCGACCTTTGCCGCGCCGTGGCAGCGGCCGTGCTGAACGACCCGGATGCATTTGAAATCCGCTTGATTACGGCTGCCGAGCGCGGACCTACCGTCCAGTCGGGCGAGGTGGACTTGCTCGTACGCACCGTCACATGGACGACCTCGCGCGATGCTGCATGGGGTAACTACGCGCAGACAATGTTCTACGACGGCCAGGGCTTCATGGTTCCGAAGAGCCTGGGTGTGAGTAGCGCACTTGAGTTGGCTGGCGCCGCGGTCTGTGTGACCAGCGGTACGACCACCGAGTTGAACATGGCCGACTACTTCCGCCAGAACGGCTTGGAGTACAACCCGAAGGTCTATGAAGATACAGACGTGGTGCTTGAAGCCTACAAGAGTGGCGCGTGCGAAGTCTTTACTAACGACCGCTCGCAGCTTGCCGCGCTGAGGACGGCTCTGCCTAATCCGGATGAACACATCATTCTACCGGAGACGATTTCCGAGGAGCCGCTGGGACCGGTGGTGCCCCACGGTGACGAGCAGTGGTTCGACATTGTGAAGACCGTGATGAGCATCCTGATCTACGGCGAAGCCTACGGCATCAACTCGACCAACGTTGACGCGATGGCCGTTGGCGATAATGTGAAGGCGAAGCGCTTGCTGGGCACGGAAGGCGGATTTGGTCAAGAACAGTTGGGACTTGATAAGCTAGTGGGCCAGAACGTTATCAAGGCAGTAGGCAACTATGGCGAGATCTATGCGCGGAACTTGGGTCCGGAGACGGACGTCAATCTGCCGCGTGAGGGTTCGCGCAATGCGCTGTGGTCGAATGCGCCTTGCACTGACTGCCCGAAGGGCGGACAGATCTATGCTGCGCCGCTGCGCTAGTTCGTAGTCGCTGATAATCGTCGCGTCGGCCTGGACCTCTTCCGGGTCGACGCGACTTTTGGTATTACCACCTCGCTGCGCTGCTGGATGCTGGAGCAGTGTTGCGCTGTAGTTATGAGGGGCTGGGTCAAGGTTCAAGATAGACTAGCTTACGCAGCGTGCCGCACTGCGAATGGTTTCCCTGCTGCGGCAATGGGTGTATGCTCTGATTGATGTGGAGTCTTAGGGTGCCTTTAGCAAAGAGGCTGGGAATGCCATGAGGACTTGCTTGAATCAGACGGGAAAGTGTTTGGCTGTCTTGGGAATGGCGCTCATGTTCGCGCTGAGCGCGGCCTGCGCCACGACTACCGAGCCGGAGATGGAAAATTCTGCCGAAAAACCTGAGACCGAGGCTGTAGTGGCGCAGGCTGAGACCTCGCGTCTTGAGGCAGTGCGCGCTCGGGGTCGTCTCATCTGTGCCAGCCTCAACGACACGCCGGGGTTTGGCTACGTGGACGAAACCGGTAATAGTGTCGGTTTTGACATCGATCTCTGCCGGGCCGTGGCTGCGGGCGTGTTAGGTGATCCTGATGCCGTTGAGATTCGTCTGATTTCGGCTGCCGAGCGCGGGCCTGTGATGCAGTCGGGCGAAGTGGATTTACTCGTGTACGTGACAACGTGGACGACGTCCCGCGACGCCGCTTGGGGAAATTTCGTGCAAACGATGTTCTATGACGGCCAGGGCTTCATGGTACCTAGGAACCTGGGAGTGGCGAGCGCGTACGAGTTGGCAGGCGCGGCGGTCTGCGTAAATACCGGCACCACTTCTGAGCTGAACATGGCCGACTTCTTCCGCCAGAACAATATGGAGTATAATCCAAAGACATTCGAAGAGGCGCAAGTGGCCTTCGCGGCCTATAAGAGCGGCGCCTGTGAAGTGTTCACGACCGACCGCTCGGCGCTTACGGCGCTGCGGAGTTCTTTGACTAATCCGGATGAACACGTCATCCTGCCGGAGACGATTTCCGAGGAGCCGCTGGGACCGCTGGTGCCTCACGGCGACGAGCAGTGGTTCGACATTGTAAAGACGGTAATGAGCATCTTGATTTACGCCGAGGCGTACGGTATCAACTCGACCAACGTTGACGAGATGGCCGTTGGGGACAACGTGAAGGCAAAGCGCTTGCTTGGCACAGAGGGTTCGTTCGGGCAAGATGAATTGGGCCTCGATAAAATCGTAGGGCAGACCGTAATCAAGATGGTTGGGAACTACGGCGAGATCTATGCGCGGAACTTGGGTCCGGAGACAGACATCGATCTACCGCGGGAAGGATCCCGCAACGCGTTGTGGTCGAATGCCCCGTGCTCGGACTGCCCCAAGGGCGGTCAGATATATGCGGCGCCACTGCGCTAGCCAAAGGGCGTCGGGTCACTTGGAGAACCGTCGCCCGTAATGACGCGGCAGAATTGCTAGGAGTTGCACGAAATGCGACTTTCGCTAACGTACCAGGGAATTCCTCTTTGGCGACACTCTCGTATCCTTAGCTGGACCACGCAGATCGTGTCGGGGATCCTTGTGGTGGCGGCTGTGGCGTTCTTCATCTCCAACATTGCGTCTGCGATGGATCAACGAGACATTCCCTTCGGCTGGTCGTTTCTGAACCGAGAGTACTCCACGCCTATAAGTGAACACCTGCTGCCCTACGAAGAGAGCGATAGCTTTGGCTATGCCTTCCTCGTAGCCGCCACCAACACGCTGATGGTGTCTATAGTGGGTGTGATACTCGCTACTACTCTAGGCATCATCGTGGGCGCGGTACAGCTTTCCGGCAACTGGGTGATTAGCAAAGTAGCTACTGTTTACGTGGAGATCTTTCGCAATGTTCCCCTGTTAGTGCAACTCTTCTTCTGGTACATCTTGCTGCTGGGACTGCCATCGGTACAACAGGGTGGATTTGTCTGGTTTGATGCTGTCTACCTGAACAATAACGCGGGGTTGTCGTTTCCATGGCCTGAGGGTCAACAGCGGCCGGGGTTGTGGCTTCTATGCGTTGTAGCGGCTATCGCGTTGGGGTTCGTCGCACACCTGTATCTGGATCGGCGCGAACTGCGAACCGGCCGCTCGTCCTATCCCTGGTTGGGGGCGATTGGCGTGGCGTTAGTGGGTTCTTTGATTGCGTGGGTGGTGTGGGTGATCATTGGTGATGCCCCGTTCATCATGAGTGTCCCGCATCCGGAGGGTCGCTTCGGTCATCCGGTAGGCGGCTACGCCGTATCTATCGAACTGACAGCGTTGTTGCTAGGATTGATCATCTATACCTCAGCCTTTATTGCCGAGATAGTGCGCGGTGGGTTGCAATCCGTATTGCGGGGACAGAGCGAGGCATCCCGCTCTTTGGGCTTGGGTACCATGCAGACGTTGCGCTTCGTTACTTTCCCACAGGCGCTGCGTGTCATCGTCCCGCCTCTTATCAGTCAGTACCTAAACTTAACTAAGAACAGTAGTCTGGCTTTGGCCATCGGCTACGCGGACTTGACCAGTGTGGCTAAGACCATGACTCAGACGGCCCCAGCGGTTACCATATTTCTCATTATCATGGGCGTTTACTTGCTTTTCAGTCTCACATACTCCCTGATTGGCAATCTTTATAACCGGCACATCCAGTTCAATTAAGGCTAGCTGCTTTATGGCTACTGCGGAATCGTGGCAACCGGCGCCCTCACTGCCTCCGCCACTCACAGAAACAGGTTGGATTGGTTGGGCTAGGACCAACTTATTTGGCAACTGGCTTAGCGGCATTGTGACCGTGGTCACTGTACCGATGCTCCTATGGTTGATCTGGAGCATTATACGCTGGGTTTTCGGCACCGCTGACTGGACGCTCATCGCGAGCCGACCGCAACAGTATCTCATCGGCCTGTACCCAACAGAACTCGCATGGCGGCCGTTAGTAGGTTGGCTGCTGGTCTCAATCCTCTTCGGCATGGCTGCCGCCATGTGGGGTGGAGCTGCCCGGCGCATTGCCATCGGCTATAGCGTCGTTACGGTGTTGCTAGGAGTGCTGCCCTACGGCCTCTTCCACGAGGGCGTGGTAATGCCCTGGTGGGTGCGTGCTCTTATTCTGGCTAACGTGTTGACCATCGGCCTAGGCTACGGCTTGGGTAGCCATCCTAGAACCGGGCAACCACGCACGTTCGTGCTCGGCGGCATTGCGATCTACGTGTTCCTGCTACTGTTGCTCAACGGATTACCGGGTTTTCCCGGCATGGAAGAGGTGGCGCCGCGTAAGTGGGGCGGCCTGATGCTCAACCTGATTCTGGCAGTATCGGGTATCTTCTTTGCTTTTCCAATTGGTGTGCTGCTGGCGCTCGGACGGCGGAGCAATCTGCCGGTGGTCAAGGTTCTCTGCGTGGTATTCATCGAGGTTTTTCGCGGCGTACCGCTGATTACGCTGCTTTTCATGTCGCAAGTGCTGGTACCGCTCGCCTTGCCGTCGAACTTTCCCGTCGACTCCGTGACGCGGGCGGCTATTGTGATTACGCTCTTCTCGGCGGCGTACACGGCCGAGAATATTCGTGGGGGACTGCAGGGACTGCATCCGGGTCAAGCCGAGGCGGCACGTGCCCTGGGTCTGCCGGGCTGGCAGGTCACCATGCTGATACAATTGCCTCAGGCTATCCGCAATGTGATACCCGCAATCGTGGGGCAGTTCATTTCGCTGTTCAAGGACACGAGTCTGGTTTACATTGTCGGCATGCTGGATATTTTGGAGATGGGACGCTCCATCGTGCAGGGCAACGTCCAATTCGCGGACAACGCACGGGAGCTCTTCATATTCGTGGCGGTGGTGTTCTGGATCTTTACGTACACAATGTCATTTGTCAGTCGTCGGGTGGAACGGCATCTTGGCGTTGGCCAACGGTAATGCGTAGTGATTTCAAAGGATGAGTCCCACGCAAGGGTTGCGATGGGGCGTCGAAACACTCGGAGGTTAACGTGGCAGCAGAAGCAGCAGTAGCGTCGGAACAGGCTCCTGAAGCAGACAACATCATAGTGGCCCGTGACGTACACAAGTGGTTCGGTGACTTCCATGCCCTGCGTGGCGTCACCACCTCTGTGCGCCGCAGCGAGGTGGTGGTGGTTATCGGCCCCTCCGGCTCGGGTAAGTCTACGTTTATCCGCGCCATCAACCGCTTGGAGCAACATCAGCGCGGCGATATCATCGTTGATGGGGTCGAGATGACCGATGATGTGCGCAACATAGACGCCATTCGCCGAGAGGTAGGCATGGTGTTCCAATCGTTCAACCTCTTTCCCCATCTAACGGTACTGCGTAACATCACGCTGGCTCCAACCAAGGTGCGCAAAACGCCCTTGGCCGATGCGGAGAACAGTGCGCGGGAGCTCCTGGAGCGTGTGGGCATACCGGAACAGGCTGACAAATATCCAGGCGAACTCTCGGGCGGTCAGCAGCAGCGTGTCGCTATCGCCCGTGCGCTGGCGATGCAACCCAAGATCATGCTCTTCGACGAGCCCACGTCGGCTCTGGACCCGGAGATGATCAAGGAAGTGCTGGAAGTAATGAAAGAACTGGCTTCTTCACAGCAGATGACCATCGTGGCTATCACCCACGAGTTGGGTTTTGCCCGCGAAGTGGCCGACCGCATCGTTATGTTCGACGAAGGCCAGATCGTCGAAGACCTGCCGCCTGCTGAGTTCTTCAATAATCCGCGCCACGAGCGGGTGCGCCGTTTCTTGTCGCAGATTCTCTAGCAACTGCCCTGCGATCGGTTTGGAAATCCAACACCTGGCAGGATATCGAGCAGAGAATCCTTGGGCGACGCCGTTCGGACTCAGCGCAGAATAACGAAAACTTAAGCAAGCCGAATACCGCCGACGGCCGCTACTCTCAGGCGAAAGTGGACTGTCGAATTAAGCGGAAAGGAGGTACGGGCGCGTAAGTTCTTTTTGCCGATGGATGGCTAAGAGCGGCTGCGCAAAGCGCTCAAGGTAGCGCGTTTGTGCGACCGGAAAGCTAAGTAGAAGTGTGGAGAAAGGCAGACCAATGGATTTTCACGCAAAGCGAATTTCACGCCGCAACGTTCTGGTAGGTTCAGGAGGCGCATTAGGTGTCCTCGCACTTGCAGCTTGCGGTGCCGTGCCTGTTCAGACCGCGGCTACAGAAGAGCAAGCGGAAGCACCGCAAGCAGAGGCTGCTGCCCCCGAAAAAGAGTCCGTATACGTGCTGTTTGCAACGCATCCGTACTTCAAGTTCCAGGATGAAGAGGGTGTATCTGCGGAGCTTGTGGCGGAGTTTCGCGCAGAGCATCCCGATATCGACTTTGATGTCAATCCGCCGTCCAGTAATTCAGGCGAACGCTATGCCGCATTCAGAACGGCGTTCGCTGCCAACACTCCTCACGACATTAGTTCCTGGGGCGAGTGGCACGCCATTGAGCACGGTGCGCTCGGCCAGGCGCGCGGTTTGAATGACCTCGTCAAGAGCTCCAACATCGATATGGAGGACATTTGGGATAGCCTGACCGAGAATATGGTCTGGAGCAAAGACGGTCAGCTCTATGGCTTTCCTTACGGCCCGGATCTGCGCGTTATCTATATGCACAATAGCATCTTTCTGGAAAATGGATTGGACCCGGAAAATGGTCCTGCAACGTGGGATGAGCTTGAATCGGTCATTCAGAAGACCCTGCGGAAAGATTCTGCTGGCAATGTAGTGGTAGCGGGCTTCCCGCCCGAATGGGGCAGCGGCGGACGGTTCCAATGGATTACGCCGTTCTTACAGCTCGGCGGCCAGCGGGTCAGTGACGACCTGACCAAAGCGGCCATCAATAGCCCCGAAGCCGTTGAGGCACTGACGTGGGTCAAGAAGCTAAACGATATGCAGGGCGGCTGGGATGCGCTGGCTACACTGCACAAGACGGCTCGTCCTTCTGGATCTCCGCGTGGGGCTGCGCTTGTCAACGACTTTACCGCCTCAATGTATGCAACGTACTCCACGCGCAAGGCGGAAATCTATCCAATTGACCCGGACTTCGGGTTTAGTATCATCGAGCACCCGAAGCCGCCCAACGCCGTGCGCCAAGCGAGTTGGAGCGGTCATCACATCTGGATCATGGCGTCGTGGACGACGGTGCCCGAAGAGGCGTTTGCTTGGATTGAGTTCGTGTCACGCCCGGAGAATAACATTCGCTGGGCAAAGGCCTGGGACCGCGTGCCCATTCGACTCTCCGTCGCCAATTCGCCCGATTTCACCGAGGGTGATCCGTTCCTCGAACACCAGAGCTATCAGATCCCGTTCCGAGCGTCGCATTCGCTGCCGATTCCCGGCGCTGACGAGATGCGGACGTCGTTGAGTAGATTCCTGCCCGATGTCATGGCGGGGAACATCACGATTCAAGAAGGTCTCGCAAACGTCGAACAGGAGTGGAACATTATCATCGAGAAGTGGCAGGAGCTTGTGGGCGGTTGGTAGAAGACGTGCTGCGCTGGCTTAGCGGCATTTGCTGCTAAGCCAGCGTGTTCTACGCATGGAGTCATTGAGTTTATGCAGTTGCCAGCGGGTGCGCGGTGTAGTGATTAGTGGTTCTTATGCTGGCGATTGGTTTCCTATTGCAATTTGAAACTTCGCAGTTCAACCCAGTGTAACCAAAGAAGAGCGTGAATGCGGTGATTATAGACGTACACGTGCACCCACACGTTTCACGCAAATTAGATGACTTCGCTGAGTTGATCGCTATTGCTGAGCAGTTTGATGCCCACCTTGTCACCTACTCAGTGCGGCCGGTAGAGGTCGGGAACAACCACGAATACCCTACACCGGAGAACATCCGCGCCTGCAACGATCAGACTCACGTGTTGATGGAGCGTTACCCTGAGCGCGTGCAGGGATTCGCCTACGTGAACCCCGGCCATGCGCGGGAGGCGTGTGACGAACTTGATTTTCGTTTGGGGCAGCAGCACTTCGTCGGCCTCAAGCTCTGGGTGGCGGTGCCGTGCGTTGATGTACGGCTCGATGCGCTCATGGAGATTTGCGCCCACTACCGCGTGCCCGCACTTCAGCACACGTGGATTAAGGCGAATGGACAGAAGACCGGCGAATCGCCGCCGGCGATGGTCGCCGCGCTGGCAAAACGCCATCCGCGCACCACAATCATTGCCGCCCACGCCGGCGGCGACTACGAGTATGGTGCGAAGGTCTTTCGTTCGTGTGACAACGTGTTGCTCGACATTGGCGGCAACGAGTGCAACGCCGGCTATGTGGAAATACTCGTGGATCACGTGGGGGCGGACCGTGTAATCTTCGGCACAGACATGCCGGGCCGTTCCTTTCCATCGCAACTGGCAAAGGTGCTGGGCGCGGACTTAAGTACAGACGATAAAGACAACATTCTCTATGGGAATATGGCGCGAGTACTGGCCGGGACCAAGACCATCAAGAATCCGTTGATCTTTGCTACACAGTGTTGAAATCTTGGGCGCAATGCGCTCCTATTGAATTCAGGTCCGTTGTGCCGTCATTTTGGGCAGAGAACTGGCGAGGGATGGCAAACCGAGGCCCTAGATTCCTCGCTGCGCTCGGAATGACATCGCGAACTATCCCACTTGAGACTTGAAAGGCGATTTGGTGGCGATTATTGACGTCCACGTCCATACCGACGTAGGGAAATCGTTGGACGACTTCGCGGAACAGATCGAAATAGCGGAGCAATTCGACGCGGTGCTTGTGACGTACGCCATCCGGCCGGTGGCTGATGCTTCTCGCTACTCATTCCCAACGCCGGAATTCTGCCGGCGCTCCAATGACGAGACGTACGCGCTCATGCAGCGCTATCCCGAGCGCGTGCGCGGTTTCTGCTACGTGAACCCCTACCATGCTGACGCCGCGGCGGCGGAGCTAGAGAGACGCTTGACGGAGCAGCACTTTGTCGGTCTCAAGCTGTGGCACGCGCTGCCGTGCTCCGATCCACGCGTGGACCGCTTGCTGGAAATCTGTGCGCACTACCGCGTGCCGGCCTTGCAGCACACGTGGCTGAAGGCAGATGGACTAGGCTACGGGGAATCGTCGCCGGAGATAGTGGCGGATATGGCGCGCCGCCATCCGAACGCCACCATCATTGCGGCGCATGCCGGCGGTGATTACGAATACGGCGCTAAGGTCTTCCGTAGTTGTCCCAATGTTTTGCTGGATATCGCCGGTAACGAATGCAATGCGGCTGGCGTGCACATACTCGTTGACCATGTTGGAGCTGACCGCGTAATCTTTGGCACCGACATGCCGGGCCGCTCGTTCCCCTCACAGCTTGCGAAAGTACTTGGCACGGACCTGCAGAATGAAGATAAAGAGAAGATTCTCTACAGAAACATGGCGCGCGTGCTGGCGGCGTGCAAGTCGGCCCAGCACCAGGCTTGAAAGAAGGGCAGGATTTCATGATCGATAGTAATGCCTATGTCGGCGAGTGGCCGTTTCGCCGCTTGCCCTGCTCTCAGCCTGATGCCCTGCTGCGCAAGATGGATGCCCTCGGCATAGAAAAGGCTGTGGTTTCACGTCTGGAGAATGTCTTCTTCAAAGACCTGCTCGTCGGCAACCGCGAACTGCACAAGATCGTGCAAACACATCCGGACCGCTTCATTCCGGCGTATACCGTCAATCCGGCGTATCCGGGCTGGGACGAAGACTTGGAAATCTGCTTAGAAGAACTTGGCGTACAGAATCTGCGCCTGCATCCCAATTACCACCAGTATGAGTTGCTTGGGCAAGAGAACTTGCGCTTGCTGGAGATGGCGCAGGAGCATGGTCTGCTCATCCTCATTGCCATCGGCCTGGAAGACGTGCGGCATCACCACCGTCTAGTGATAGTCCCGGATGTTGCGGCTGGCGATATTGCCCAGACGGTAAACGCTTTCCCGCAGGTGCGCTTTCTTGTCACTGCTGGGCGTTTTCGAGAGGTTACGAGCATCTGGCAGGGCGTGGATAAGCGCGATAACCTGTATGTAGAGAACAGCCGCGTGCAGGGGCCAATCCACGACGTTGCAAAGCTCTGCAAGACCATCGGGCCGGACCACGTGCTGTTTGGCTCCAACTCTCCGCTGCACTACCATGAATCAGCGTTGCTCAGCATCGAGACCGAGACGCAGATAGCGGACGCGTACAAACAGAAGTTATTCAAAGAGAATGCGGCGCGTCTATTTGGCGCGTAGCCGTAAGAAGACCTTTGCGCAAAACTGACGAGCGCGCGGAAATTGGCTGAAACGGTGAGAATTTCCCCTCATCCCGGCCCTCTCCCCAGGGAGAAGGAGTATTCTCGCCTGTCCCGGTTCGCGGACCGGTTCGCGGAAATGTCTTAGTAAGGGAGAGTAGTCCGGTAGCGCAGGTTTGTAACCTGCGCCCTCCTTACAAATGGGGAGTTGTGAGATAGCCCCAAAGTCTAGAGTTGATCGTCTGGCATAGTGGACGGCAAAGAGGGGGGGGGGCAAATCTCTGCGCATTGGAAAGCGGATAGGTCATCGCGCTACATTCCTTACAGAGGAGCGCACTAGTGAGCGAAAGCAAGAAATCAGCACCACCAACGCCAGTAGAACAGGGTGTTACCCATGGCGTGCAGGTCACTGCAGAAGCAACAGACGCTGCAATGCGAGCCGAACTTGGCTCTTGCACGCTTGATCCGGCGGGCCCGGTCGTTGCGGGTGCATTTGGCACGTGGACGCTTACCTATACGGCGGGGAGTGCCGGTATCGTTCCCGGCGGCGGTATTGCCGTGGTTCCGCCCTGTGTGCATAGCGTGCGGTGGCGGCTCGGCCACGTAATTGCCACGACGAGCGGTAGCTGTGGCGTCTCCGTGCAGGTACGGAACGACTACCCGCTCAAATACCACCATGCGCAGTTTCCTTGTGTCTTTGTCACGGTTGAGGGTGCTGCGCTGCAACCGGGCGAAGAAATCGCCGTAACCATCGGTGATGCCGGCTCGTACGTAGCCGGTTTCTACGAACGCGCGCGTGCCCAGGAAGTCGCGATGACTGAGATGTACTTCCAGGTCTTGGTCGACGTGCAGGGCAATGCCAGCTACAGCAATCCGCGCTATCCCGGCGGCGACCCGAAAGGCTATCGGTTGTTGCCGGAATTGCCGATTGTGGATGTGGTAGCCGGGTCGCCCGCCCGCCTGGGCGTGGTTGCCCCTGCCACGGTTACTACTGGTGAAGCATTTTCCGTGCTGGTGCGGGTGGAGGATGCGTATGGCAATGTCTGTACGGACTTTAAAGGGGAAGTCGCTCTCGGTGCGAAGCCGGGCGGCATCAGCGGACCTGCACCTTTCGCCATTGCGGCGAGTGAAGGCGGCACGGCGCGGATTGGGCCATTCATCGTTGCCAGGAATGCGGTAGGCCCGGTCACGGTTACGGCTGCGGCGTGGGAATCTGGCTTATCCGGCGTTAGCAACCCGATTGACGTAGTAGAGGCAAGCAGCGACCGCATCTTCTTTGGCGACCTGCACACCCATGCGCCCCGGGCGCTCGATCCAGGCCACGGCCCTCATGGGCCTTTCATGGCGCACGGTGTCGGCACGTTTGCCGAGGCTTTTCGCTATGCGCGCGATGTCTCCGGTCTCGACTGCGTGGGCGTGTCTTGGTTCCCGCCACCACAGAATATTGAGGCCATTTGGTCGGTGCCGCGCGCGGACGATTGGGATGAGTATCAAGCAATCATCGCGCAGTTCCATGAAGCCGGACAGTTCGTGCCGCTGGTGGCTGTCGAACTGAGCGATCCCACCGCCGGGCACCGCGTTGTGCTCTACCCCGACGAGGGAAAGCGCATTACAACCAGCAAGATCGAAGAAATCTGGCCGGCACTGGAAGGCACAGGCGCTGTGGTGGTGCCGCATCATATCAACGTGACCTCCGAGGGTGGCTGGCAAAACTGGCAGGTGCAGGACTGGAGCCGACACAATCCAGCCTATCAAAGGGTATTGGAAATAGCGCAAAATCGGGGCGCGTTCGAGACCGACGTACCTGGCGGCGCCACCGTAATTGGCGGCGGCGGCGCTTCGGCCCAGGATGCCCTTGCCCTCGGCCATCGCATCGGCTTCGTGGGCGGCACCGACAGCCATCACGCCCAACCCGGCAGAAACACCTGTTCTATGGCCGGCGTTGACTTCCACGACCACGTCACCGGCGGTCTGACCGCCGTGATCGCGCCGGAACTTACCCGCGAAGCGATCATCCAAGCCCTGAGGGAACGCCGCTGCTACGCGACCACCGGCGCGCGCATGGTGCTTGACTTTCGTGTGGACGGACGCGGCATGGGTGAGGAGTTCACCACAGCCGCGCCGGAAGTTGCGGTTACGGCGCGTGTGCTTGGCACCGCCCAGCTTGAGCGTCTGGAATTGGTCTGCAACGGTAGCATAGTCTTCACGCAATCCGGCAACGGTCGCGTCGCCGACATTGCCAAGACGATCGCACTCCCGAAACAGCAGACTTCCTATTTCTATCTGCGCGCGACGCAGAGCGACGGTCACGTCGCCTGGTCGAGCCCGATCTGGGTCTCGCTGCCGCAGCACTAGAGCGGGTGCGTGCGGGGGTCATTCAACGATCTCGGTGTGCGCATCATGCTCGAACTGGGAATCTAGTATTACTTGTCACATGTGGGAGCTGTATGTGGAGAGTCTTGGCTATAGTGCAAGTCTGTCCAAGCGAGTGCGAACGGAGTGCGTTCGAGACACTTAGAGGTCAGAGGACTGCCTTCTCTAGACATACGGTCGGAATTAGCAGTTTTGGGCTTAGATTGGTCACATGCAAGACCCGTGGTCGTACCCAGGCAAAGCCAGCGCCTCAATCTGTCATTCTGAGGAGCCCTTCGGCAGGCTCAGGATAAACTCCGCGACGAAGAATCTAGAGTCGGGAGCATTCTAGATTCCTCGAACTCTGGTTCGCCGCTGCGCTCGGAATGACAAGAGCCGCTGCCCGGCGAATGCTTCAAGCCTGGGTCTGCTAATTCCGCATACAGTTGCAGCGGCGCATGGCCTAAGTGCGTGGTAAGATAGGGAGCAAAGTGACTAGACAGCACACCGCAGTAGAGATACGACAGGCAGTTGAGGCCGATCTAGAGATCCTCATTGAGTTCTTGGTACTCGCGTATGAGGACGAGCGTGCGCAGCAGTCTGGTGACATTCTCGAACGCATTTGGGACGAGTGGGAAGCTGATCTCAGGCAGACAATTGACATAAAAAAGGTCATCATTGCCGAAATTGATGACGAGGCCGTGGGCTTTTCGAGCTATAAACTGAACGACGCGACTCGTATTGGGACGGTTGATGACAATGCTGTGCTACCGGCGTATCGCGGTCGCGGCATTGGGGGGCAACTTCTCGCACGAGTACTTGAAATCATCGAGGCTGCGGGCATGGAGTTCGCAAAGGTCTCGACCGGATCGGATGACCCGTATATGCCCGCCCGCCGCATGTACGAGCGGCAAGACTTCAAGCCGTATTTCCGTAGTGTTTACTACATGAAGAAACTTGCGCAGAGTGCCATATGACGACGAACGCAACTGAGGTATCAATCCGGCGAGCGGTAGAAGCGGACCGCGAGACTCTGATTGAACTTATCATACGCGGATTTGAGGACGTCACCGTTCATCGCTGGCGCGAGCAACGGTACGGAGTCATTGGCGGTCGTACGTGGGACGAGTGGAAAGCCGATGACATGCGCCAGATAGACATAAGTCTAGTGGTCATTGCCGAGGTAGAGGGCGAGGCGGTGGGCTTTGCGACCTATCACCTCAATAAAGTTACAAGCATAGGCACGGTTGGCAATAATGCCGTTATGCCGGAGTATCGGGGCCGTGGCATCGGTGGTCTGCTGCACGCACGGGTGCTTGAACTCATCGAGGAAGCGGGAATGGAATTCGCCCAAGTATCGACCGGGCTGGATGACCTCTATGAGCCCGCCCGTCGCATGTACGAGCGGCAAGGCTTCAAACCACTGTACCGCAGTGTTCTCTACATGAAGAGAGTCAAAGAGGAAGGTTAGCAAGCGCAGTTATGGATTATAAAGTCCTTTGGGGCGACATTCACAACCACAACACCGTGGGCCTATTCCATTACACCAAGGGCACGCTGGAACGGGCGATCGACATGGCGCAGAGTCATCTTGACTTCTTTGCGTTTACCGGCCACGCGCAGTGGCACGACATACCGGATATGCCCAATAATGTGCACGAGCAGTGGCAAGAGGGCTTCGACCGCCATGCGGAGATTTGGCCGAAGACCAAGCAGTTGATGAAGGACGCTACTGATCCAGGCCAATTCGAGTCGTTTCTCGGCTACGAGTGGCACTCAGCCGCGTTTGGCGACCACTGCGTAATCTATAAGGAAGACGGTCCGCTGCAGTTCGCCGACCACGTGCGGGAGATTCAGGAGCATGCGCGGCGCAGTGGGGCGCTGCTGGTGCCGCATCACCCCGGCTACATGCGCGGTTTCCGCGGCGCTAACTGGGACTACTTAGACGAAACAGTGTCGCCTATAGTGGAAATAATCTCTGAGCACGGCGGCGCGGAACGCGATCGCGGCCCATTTGCGTACACGCGGCACGGGCTAGGACCGCGCGTTACCATCAATACGCTTCAGCACGCGCTCTCCTTGGGCCATCACGTTGGCGTAACTGGTTCTTCCGACGATCACCACGCGCACCCGGGCGCGTATGGCGAGGGCATGGTGGCAGTCTTAGTGCCGGAGTTCACGCGCGAGGCGATTTGGGAAGCACTCTGGAGCCGCCGCTGCTACGCGGCTACGGGCGATAAAATCGAATTGGATTTCCGCATCAACGGTCAGCCGATGGGCGCGCGTCTTCCCGCCTCTCCAGAACGCCAAATTTCCGTGAATGTGCGCGGCTGGGACGAGATCGAGAAAGTCGAGATTATCAAGAATAACCGCGTCATTCATCGCAACTTCCCGGCTGATGCGGAACCGCAGGAGGGTTATCCGTGGTCGAAGCGGCACCGTTGCCGTATCGAAGTCGGTTGGGGCCCGTGGTCTGCTTTCGGCAAGCCCCGCACGGCCGAGTGGGACCTGACTGCAACGGTAGACGGCGCTCGCATTCATCAAGCCATGCCTTGCTTCCAGTCCGGCCCCTTCCATGAAGAGAACCGCAGCCGCATCCTGGAATCCACGGCCACGCGCTGCCGCTGGCAGACCTATACTTCCCGCGCCGATTGCTTGAACGATAGTCCGCAGAATGCCGTAGTCTTGGACCTCGAAGGCCCGCCGACGGCGACGGTAACGCTCGCGTTCACCAAGCCCATGCAACGAACTGAAACGTACACTTTGGAGGAAGTGGCGCAAAACGCCGTGACCGACTTGACCACCGGCTTTCCTTCCGATTCTTTCCTGATTCATCGTCTCGTGCCGGACGAACTGGCCCGCGCTTCTTTTGAAATCACCGACTCTCCCGGTACGGAGAAGGCCGAAGACTACTACTACCTCCGCGTAACCCAAGAAAATGGGCAGGTCGCGTGGTCGAGCCCGATATGGGTGGCGAACTCATGAAAGAGGACATCTTAGCGTAACCGTGCAAAATCCGCGGGAATGAGCTGGATTACGGAAATTCACCCTCACCCCGGCCCTCTCCCTCGAAGGAGAGGGAGCTTTCTCCCCTAGGCGGCGATTGTGCAAAGATTTCCTTGAGGGAGAAGCAGGTTCTTTGCTCGTTACCGGGGCTATTCAGAGGTTTTATTAAAGAGAGTGGCTTATGAATGGACAACTAGTGATTGACGGCGGCACGCCGGTACGCTCCGCGCCGCTGCCGGGCGCTTATCCGGGCGCAACCATCATCGGTGAGGAAGAGAAACGAGCGGTTTGCGAGGTCTTGGAGCGCCGTTCGCCGTTTCGCTACTACGGTCCCGATCCGGCATACGCCGTGAACGAGCTTGAACAGACGGTTGCTTCACTCGTTGGCGTTGAGCACGCCGTGGGTGTGACATCGGGCACGGCGGCGCTTATCGTCGCGCTCCGCGCGCTGGGGGTAGGCCCCGGCGATGAGGTGATTGTGCCGGCTGCGACGTTTTACGGCTGTGTGAATGCCGTGGTCGCGTGTCAGGCCGTGCCGATCTTTGCCGACTTAGACGAAACGGTGAGTATTGACGCCGACGCGGTGGAACGCGTGATCACAGAGCGGACGCGGGCCGTCATGGTCGTGCATTGGCGCGGTGTGGCTGCTGACCTGCATCCGCTGCTTGCTGTCGGAGAGCGCAATGGGGTGCCAATCCTGGAGGACTGCGCTCAATCGTTCGGTGCGAAGTACCATGGAAGGTACGTCGGGGGATATGGCGTCATAAACATCTTCAGCTTCCAGATGAACAAGGTGATCTCCGCAGGCGAAGGGGGTATGGTTGTGACGAATCACCGCACGCTCCACCGGCGCGCCGTCGCCTGCCAGGATCAAGGCACGGGGCGCAAGAGCGACGGCGCGGGTTTCCCGCCGTTCTTTGGCGAAAACTACCGCATGAGTGAGCTCACGGCTGCGGTTCTCTTGGAGCAGGTGAAAAAGCTCGAGCGGCTGCGCGCGCACGTGCGCCACCTGGGCGGCATAATCAAAGATAGCGTGCGCGGCTTGCCCGGCGTGCGCGTGCGGCCCATGGCAGATCCTTCGGGTGATGCCGGTGTCAGTCCGGGGTTTATCTTCGAAACGGCAGAACTCTGTGCGTGGGCAAGACAGGCGCTGGCAGCGGAGGGCGTGCCGATCAAGCATCCTTACAACGGCCGGCCGGTGTACATGCATGAGTCCATTTTGAAGAAGCGTATGTGGCATGACGGCCCGTCGCCCTGGGATGCAAGGTTCTATGACGGGACGGCGGACTACGGCCCGGGGCTCTGCCCCGATGCTGAGGAACTGCTGCCGCGCGTATGCGAGTATCACTTGAGCATGGACTGGACGGAAGAGGATGCACACGATGTCGCTTCAGGGCTGCAGAAGGTGATGTCGGCAGTGCCTAATGAGCTTCTCGCCGGGGCGCGAGTGATGTAGCAGTTTACTCTCATTCAATGCCGGTGAAGGGCACTGGATCATTAGTAAAGGATTTGCAGTCTGCAGCGATTATGCAACGAACCTCTGTTCAGCCCAAGGTGAATTCATTGAATGTGTATTGAAGGCACGCCTCGAAGGGAGCAGCTTTAGATATGGGCATTTTGGAGATGTTGGCGAAAGACGTCGTCCTTGGCGACGGCGGCTATATTGTCGAACTGGAAAAGCGTGGTTATGTCATCGCAGGTGCCTTCACGCCGGAACTGGCGCTTGAAAACCCTGATGCCATTCGGGAATTGCACCGCGAGTTTCTGCGCGCAGGTTCGGAAGTCCTGCAAGTCATGGCGTTTTACGGCAGCCGTAGCAAGCTCGAAACAGTGGGCAAGGCCGATCAGACGTTCGAAATCAACCAGAAAACCACGCAGATTGCAAAAGATGTGGCCGGTGACAAAGCTCTAGTGGCCGGTGACCTGAGCGCGACGTGGAAATGGGAGGCGGACAGCGAGTCGAGCAATGCCGAGATTGCCGGCATATTTGACGAGCAGATTGAGGCGCAGGAAGGCGTGGATTTCTTCATTGGCGAGACCTTCTGGCACTTGGGTGAATCGCTGCTCTGTTTGGAACGCATCAAGGCCAAGACAAATCTGCCGGCCATGATCACCATGTCGTACCGTGCCACGACGGAAACGGACGATGGCTATTCCGCTGCCGATTGCGCGCGCATGCTGGCAGATGCAGGAGCGGAGATTGTCGGAGTGAACTGCATGCGGGACCCAGTGCATACGTATCCCATACTCCAAGAGATGCGCGACGCCACTGACGCTTACATCGCCGCGCAGCCGGTTGCGCACCGCACCAGCGACGAAGTTCCCTGGTTTACGGGTACCTCGGCATTTCCGGACAAGCTGGAGCCAACACAAATGACTCGTTACGAGATGGCGGACTACGCGCTGAAGTCGAAAGCCATGGGCGTGAACTTCATCGGAGCCTGTTGTGGGGCGGTGGCCGTCCACCTGCGTGAGATGGCGAAAGTGCTGGGTAAGCACCAAGAAGAGCAGGTTTGGAAACCGGACCCCGATAAGCCCATGAGCGAGACGGAGTTCAACTGGGAACGGCGACAGGAGAGCTAAGCGCCCAGCCCGAGAGCGGAGTTTACTCTAGGCGCCAAGAGGCGGGGGACAAGCCCCCGCGCTGCGCTGCGGCTGGTTGACGAGGAGCGCTCTTGCACCGGCAAGAGCGCACTGGCCGCATTGAGGTGTTTAGGTACTTGCCTCTCCGGTTCCCTCTCCCCGAGGAGAGGGGAATTCCTCTACCGCGCGGCTGCACACCGGTGCTTACGGGAGCGTTCTTGCGTGGGGTGGCCCGGGCAGCCGCCTGTTGACCTCTTGGCGTTCATGTAGCGACCGGAAGACATACCTGCTTGAGATTCTGTTCGATCCGGTAACTCAGAGCTAACAGAGGAGATCGCACCGTGCAGTCGCATGCGCGTCTGATCATTATCGGTGCCGGTATTGTGGGGTGCAGTGTTGCCTATCACCTCACTAGACGCGGCTGGCGGGATATTGTGGTGGTAGACCAGGGGCCGCTCTTCGACACCGGAGGTTCCAGCTCTCACGCGCCCGGCTTGGTGTTCCAGACTAACGCATCCAAGCTGATGACCACGCTGGCTAAGGATACGGTGAAGCTCTATAGCGGGCTTGAATTGGACGGTCAGCCATGCTGGTATGGCGTGGGCAGTCTGGAGGTGGCTTATACGGCGGAGCGCTGGCAGGACCTGCACCGCAAGCTGGGTTTCGCCAAGTCGTATGGGCTGGATGCTCGCTTAATTTCTCCCCAAGAGGCGCACGATCTAGTGCCGCTGCTCAACCCCGGCGTTATTCACGGCGCTTATCACGTGCCCAGCGACGGCATCGCAAAGCCGGTGCGCGCCGCGGAGGCAATGTCCCGCTATGCCCAGGAACACGGTGCGGCGTTCTACGGGAACACGACGGTCACTGACATCATAGTCAAGGCGGGGCGGGTGCACGGGGTGGAAACAACGTCAGGCCGCATAACCGCCGAAATGGTGCTTATCTGCGCCGGTATCTGGGGGCCGCGCGTGGGACGTATGGCGGGTGTTTCCATCCCGCTGATGCCCGTGCAACACCAATACGCGCGCACCGCGCCAGTGCCCGCGCTGCGGGGCGAAAGCCGTGAGGTCGTCCATCCCATCGTGCGGCACCAGGACTACGCCATGTACTTTCGTCAGGAGGCCGACAGCTACGGCATTGGGTCGTACAAGCATGAACCGCTGGTCGTGGACGCTGATGACATCCTCAGTCCTGCTGAAGCGAAGCGTGCACCGGCCATGATGGACTTCACGCCGGAGCACTTTACGGTTGCGCGACGCGCGGCAGGTGAGCTCTTCCCTGCCCTGCGCGATCTTGAGCACACCGACGCTTTCAACGGCATGTTTTCCTTCACGCCGGACGGTCTGCCCATCTTGGGTGAGTCTCCGCAGGTGAACGGACTATGGGTCGCAGAGGCAGTATGGATCACCCAAGGGGGTGGTGTGGGCAATGTGGTAGCTGAGTGGATGACTAACGGCGTGACGAGCCTAGACCTACGGGAGGCCGATTACAATCGGTTCCCGGCGCACGCGCACACCCCGGCGTACGTGAAGGCGCGCGGGGCGCAGCAATACCGCGAGGTCTACGATATCATTCATCCGCAGCAGCAGTTAGAGAACCCCCGCAACGTGCGGTGCAGTCCGTTCCAGCCGCGCTTGGAGGCCCTTGGGGCAGTCTTCTTCGAAAGCGCGGGTTGGGAGCGCCCCCAGTGGTACGGGGCCAACGAAGACCTCATCACAGAAGGTGCCGTGCCGGTCCGCTCCGGCTGGGAGGCGCAGCAGTGGAGCCCCATTCAGGCCGGCGAACACCGCGCTACCCGCGAGCGCGCGGCCATGTACGACCTGACTGCTTTCACCAAGATAGAGGTTAGTGGTCCCAGTGCGTTGGAGTTTCTCCAGTCAATAACCGCGAACCAGCTTGATCGTCCGGTGGGCAAGGTTGTGTATACGGCGATGTTGAATCAGAACGCCGGCATTCAATGCGACCTTACACTTACGCGTCTGGCGCGGGACCGCTTTCTTGTGCTTACCGGCGGCGCCAGCGGTACGCGCGATTTGGCGTGGATGCGCAGCCACGCGCCCGATGATGGTTCAGTAGCGATCAGCGACGTTACTTCTGAGTATTGTGGTATCGGCTTGTGGGGGCCGAAGGCGCGGGAAGTGCTGCAGCGTGTTTGCCATGAGGACGTATCCAACCGGGCATTCCCCTATTTTGCAAGCAAGCAAATCACCATAGGCGCGGCGCCTGCGCGTGCACTGCGCGTCTCGTACGTCGGCGAATTGGGCTGGGAAATCTACGTCCCTACCGAATACGGTCTGAACGTGTGGGATGCCCTATGGGAAGCGGGACAGGCCTTTGGCATTGTCGCGGCCGGCGGTGGTGCGTTCGAATCGCTGCGCTTGGAGAAGGGATACCGTCTTTGGGGAACTGATATCCATACCGAGTACAATCCCTATGAAGCAGGTTTAGGATGGGCGGTCAAACTCAACAAGGGCAACTTTCTCGGCCGTGGGGCGCTCATGCGCATCCGTGAAAAGGGCGTCGCGCGGCGACTCTGTTGTCTCACCATGTCCGATCCTAACCAGGTTGTGCTGGGAAAAGAGCCCATCCTCGACGGCGAGCGCGTGCTCGGCTATGTGACCAGCGCAAACGTTGGGTACACCGTAGGCCGGAGCATCGCGTACGGGTACTTGCCGCTCGAGTATTCTACGAGTGGCACCACAGTGGCTATCGAGTACTTTGGCAGGCGGTACCAAGCCACGGTGACGGACGAACCGCTGTATGATCCTACTCACAGCAGGCTGCGGAGCTAGAGCGCGACGGTCGGGGCACGTGTCGCGACTGCACCTTGGAGCGCAGGGCCGGTGCGCTTGAGACTCGTTTGACTCAGGTTCTGCCGGATGGCGCGCAGGAGCAAGACAAGGGTAAGCAAGACCGGCGGCGCGGGTTTGTAACCGGCGCTACCATTCCGCAATCGAATTCCTGCAAAAACCCATCTCCCTAATAGGTGTCAGGTATTCTGCTACGGTAAGCCTACGATTGAAGTTTGGCTGAAGCAATTGCGGTGGGGTTGTAGCGATCCGTCGTCGGGAAAGTGACAGGAGTAGCCAACAGCGCTGAAAACAACAAGAAAAAGGGGGCTCCCAACTGGGAGCCCCCTTTTTCTTTGCATTACTAAGGATAGTCGTGCCTTAGTATGGCATGCCTTCGTCACCGGCGGGTGCGGGTGCGGGCGGTTCCGGAATGTCAACCACCAACGCGTCGGTTGTCAGCACCATGGCTGCAACCGAGGCCGCATTCTCGACTGCCGAACGGGTGACCTTCAGCGGGTCGATAATGCCCGCCTCAATCATGTCAACATACTCAGCGGTGAGCACGTCGAAGCCAACGTTCTTATTGCGGCGGCTCTTGGCCAAGCGGCGAACCTCTTGGGCAATGACGGAGCCATCCTGGCCGGCATTCTGCGCGATGCGGCGAATCGGCGCTTCCAGTGCACGGGCCATGATTTTCACCGCAACGGCTTCGTCGCTGTCGAGCTTTAGGCCGTCCAGAGCGGGCAGAGCGTTGAGTAGTGCAATGCCGCCACCGGGGACGATGCCTTCCTCAACCGCAGCGCGCGTCGCCGAGAGTGCATCCTCGACGCGGTGCTTCTTCTCTTTCAACTCAACCTCGGTGGCCGCACCCACGCTGATGACAGCCACACCACCGGCCATCTTTGCTACGCGCTCTTCCAGCTTTTCGCGGTCGTAGTCACTCGTGGTCTCTTCAACCTGAGCCTTGATCTGGTTGATGCGACCCTTGACTTCCTCGGAGTCACCGTGTCCCTCGACGAACGTCGTGTTGTCCTTATCGGAAACGACGCGGCGGGCACGACCGAGGTCCTCAAGCGCCACTTGGTCGAGGCGTCGCCCCAACTCTTCGGAAATCACCTGACCGCCGGTCAGGACTCCCATGTCCTGCAGCATCTCTTTGCGACGATCGCCGTAGCCGGGAGCCTTGAGGGCGACACAGTTCAACACACCGCGCATCTTGTTTACGACTAGCATTGCCAGGGCCTCGCCCTCGACATCTTCAGCAATGACTACCAGGTTCTTCTGCCCGGATTGCACGAATTTTTCGAGTAGCGGCAGCACGTCGTTGCCAGCGCTGAGCTTCTTATCGGTGATGAAGATGTACGGGTCCTCGATAGAGGCTTCCATACGGTCGGAGTTGGTGACAAAGTAAGGAGAGATGTAGCCGCGGTCGAACTCCATACCTTCCACGTACTCAACCGAGAAACCAATGCCGCGACCCTCTTCCACTGTGATGACGCCGTCTTTGCCGACCTTGTCCATCACGTCGCCAATGAGATCGCCGATCTCGGTATCGGCAGCAGAGATAGAGGCAACTTCGGCAACTTGCGCCTTGCCCGTTACGGGCGTGGCGATCTGCCGCAGTTCGTCGACCACGACGCGGGTTGCATGCTCCAGGCCGCGCTTCATGATCATGGGATTCACACCGGCAACCACGTTGCGGTGTCCTTCAGTTATGAGGGTGTGGGCGAGCACGGTCGCGGTCGTGGTGCCGTCACCGGCGACATCGTTGGTCTTGCTCGCTGCTTCCTTGATGAGCTGGGCGCCGACGTTTTGAAGCCCATCCTCAAGTTCGATTTCCTTGGCGACAGTGACGCCGTCGTGGGTTACGATCGGCGCGCCGTACTTCTTACCCAGTGCTACGTTGCGCCCCTTGGGACCGAGGGTGGATTCGACCGCTTCGGCCACCTGTTCGATGCCGGCCATTAGCGCGCGCCGGGCTTCTTCATTCAGTACTACCTGCTTTGCCATTGGCGTAGATATCTCCTTATTCGTGCTTTACACCAAGTACACCACGCACTTTGCTGCGGTGATGTTCTAATTATAGAATCCCCGCTTCCTGTAGTCAAGTTAGCGTGTGTAAATTCGACCTGAAATCGCGTATTTCGGTCTCTAATCACTGTATTTCCTTGACCGGCGTATGTAGCAGCGCGTTGCCGCTGTGTAGTTTGCAATATGATTGGCGTGGAGGATTGTCGCGAGTGATTGCAGGGACGACCAATGTCTGCGGACAGGAGGGGGCTGAATCGCGGTATTATTCAACAGGACGCTCGTAGCATGCGCCAGTTACGGGATTCCCAACTGAATGCTGTGAACGGCGCAATGAGGTATAGCCAGCATGTCACTCCGACTGACTCTCCTTGGCACAGGTACGCCAACTCCCTCCCTAGAACGTGCAGGATGCAGTTTCCTGGTAGAACAGGATAACGCCTCGCTGCTTTTCGACTGTGGGCCGGCAGCGGTGCAACGCCTCTTGGCAATGGGAGTGGCGCCGACGCGCATTACCCATCTCTTCCTGACCCACCTGCACTACGATCATTGCATGGACTACGGCTACCTTACCCTTACCCGCTGGGACCAAGGTGCGGGGCAGATTCCCGATCTCAACGTCTACGGCCCAGTCGGCATTGACCGCATGACCCATCTGCTGTTCAGCGAAGAGGGGACTTTTCAGTCGGATATCGCGGGGCGTACGCTCCATCCGGGCAGCCATCTGATCTATGAACACCGGGGCGGCAAGCTCCCTCGCCGGCGTCCCGCGCCGCTGGTCCAGGAAGTTGGCGCGGGCACTGAAATAGAAGGGGAAGGCTGGCAGGTGCAGGTGGCAGAGATGGTCCACTGTCAGCCGTACCTCCAGTCGGTGGCGTATCGTTTCAATAGCTCTGAAGGCAGCATTGTGGTTACGGGCGATACCGCGCCGAACGCGCAGCTTGTAGAGTTGGCGCGCGGGGCGAACGTGCTCTTGCACATGTGCCACTTTCTCAACGGTGTTGAAACTGATCCGCGTGTCACGTCGTCGTGCTCAGGTCATCTCGACGCCGCGCGCACGGCAGCCGCGGCAGGTGTTGACAAGCTCGTGTTGATCCACCTTACCGAACAGATAACGCGCCCGGGCATCCGCGAGCGCATGGTGGCCGAGGCGGCTGCAGTATTCGATGGCGCCATTATTCTCGGTGAGGACTTAATGGAGATTCCCTTGGGCGCGATCCGGTCGGAGCCGATACTATAGTTGTAAGGAATCAGCCGCATGGGCCGGTTGCGCACGCTGTAGTTTCTGAATGGGCGGGGCGCAAAGAGGAAAGACTTTGAGTACTGGACATAATTTACCATTTAAGTCGGACAAAGAGGAATAGGAATACGATTGAAGGGCGATCCAGTTTGGGACAGGAGAGCGCGGGTGAGGGAGAAGAAGCATGAAAACTGAGCATTTCGACACCATTGTGGTTGGCGTAGGCGGCATGGGCAGCGCCGCCGTCTACCATTTGGCGCAGCGCGGCCAGCGCGTATTGGGCCTGGAGCAATATGATGTACCCCATGACATGGGGTCGTCGCACGGCGTTACGCGCGTCATCCGGCTCACGTACTTCGAGCACCCTTCATACGTGCCGCTGCTTGCACGAGCGTATGCGCTCTGGCGCGAACTGGAACAGGCCGGTGGCGAACAGTTGCTGCACATCACCGGCTCGATCGATGCCGGCGCGCCGGATTCGTTCGTTGTTGAGGGTTCCATGAGCTCCTGCGCGGAGCACGACCTTGCGCACGACGTGCTTACGAGCGGGGAGTTGACACACCGCTTTCCGGGATTCAATCTCCCTCCGGAGATGATGGCCGTGTGGCAGCCCGATGGCGGATTCCTCCTGCCGGAACGTTGCATCGTGCACCATGTGTTACAGGCGCAGGCCTCGGGCGGCGAGGTGCGGGCACGCGAGCAGGTGCTTGAATGGCAGGCAGAGCAGGGGAGTGTCACGGTACGTACGAACCGTGCAACCTATTCTGCGGAGCGGCTTATCTTCACGGCCGGAGCGTGGAGCCAGTCCTTGCTGTCGCTGCTTGGCGAAAACGCCGTGCCTGAGCGCCAAGTCATGGGATGGTTTCAACCGGCGCAACCGGACCTATTCGCGGTGGAGCGCTTCCCGGTCTTCAACGCGCTCACGCCGGAAGGGCACTTCTACGGCTTTCCCATCTATGGGGTGCCTGGGTTTAAAATTGGGAAATTCCACCACCTGCGAGAACAGACCGCGCCGGATTACGTAGACCGCGGGTGCCATCCCGCAGATGAAGAGGCGCTGCGCTCCTTCACGCAACGACACCTAACCGGCGGCATGGGGGCTACGATGGCGCTGAAAACGTGCATGTTCACTAATACGCCGGACGGTCACTTCATCATGGACCACCATCCTGAGCATGCCAACGTGGTGATTGCGGCCGGCTTTTCCGGTCACGGTTTCAAGTTCTGCAGCGTTGTGGGTGAAATTGTCGCCGAGTTGGCTCTGGACGGTAGGTCGCGGCACGAAATCGGGATGTTCGGCCTTGACCGGTTTGCCATGCAGTAGAGCCGGCGTACCTGGGACTTCCGAAACTGAATCTGCAGAGCTTTCGTACGTCCGTTCATGGTTCGACCCTTCGGCAAGCTCAGGACTGGCAGGCTCACCACGAACGGAGATTGGGGCTCACCGCGAACGGACATTGGCGCTCATCGCGAGCGCAAATTGGGGCTCACCACGAACGGGCTCGAGGGCGCACCACAGAAGGGCTGATTGCCGAGCCTTTGCGGCTAATAGATAAAGCTATTGCGGCCCGTAATGCGCCACCACTGCTTCATCTACCTCAATTCCCAAGCCCGGCCGCTGCGGTATCAGCACGGTCCCGTCGTGCTCGAGAGCGAAGGGCTCTCGCAGCAGCGTATCGCGCAGCGGATTGGGGTTGCGGTCGAACTCCAGCATCGGTTCATTTAGGGCCGGCAAGGGATTCGCCGAGTGTGGACTTGGCGGCAGTGAAGCAATGAAATGCAGTGCAGCGGCAAGCGCAATACCGGAACCCCAAACGTGCGGAATAACCTGCACGCCAAACGTCCGCGCGAGCGTGGCAATCTTGACGGCTTCCGAAATGCCGCCGGTGCCGCAGATGTCTGGCTGCGCAATGTCAATGCACCCATCGAGCATGAGATCGCGAAAACTGTAGCGCGTGTGCTCGCATTCGCCCGCCGCGATGGCAAGATCGAGGGTCTCGGCTACCTGACGGTACCCCCTGCGGTCTTCCGGGATCACAGGCTCCTCGAACCACAAGACCCCCTCTTCTTCCAGGCCGCGACCGACAGTAATGGCGATGTGCGGCGGATAGGCGTGGTTGGCGTCCACCATGTAGGGAAAGCGCAAACCGCTTGGCGCGCATTCATCCAAGGCCTGCCGCGCGGCCTTCACGCGGGCGAGATCCTCAGCTACCGAGAGCAGCCCGACCTTGATCTTGAGAGCGCGAAAACCGCTGTCGACGTGACGGGCTACTTCTGCCTTTAGGAGGCCCGTGTCTGCCCACTTGTCCGGCCCGCCTTTGTAGTAGCCTCCGGTCGCATACGCCTGTACGCGGTCTCGAAAGGCACCGCCCAAGAGCGCGTAGATTGGCTGCTGCAGCGCCTGTCCCGCAATGTCCCAGCACGCGATATCGACGCCGCTGATGGCTTCGACGGCGGTGCCCTGCCGTCCCCAGTCGCGGATGTGGGCGTAGAGGCGTTCCCAGATGACTTCCATGTGCAGTGGGTTTTTCCCCATGATGCGAGGCGCCAAGACGTGATCGATCATGGCCGCTACCGGTTCCGGCGCGCCCCACAGACCTCCTTCTCCCCAACCGACAAGACCGGTGTCCGTCTCGATACGCACGAGACAACTGCTGCGTTCGGAAAAGGATTCTTGCGACGCGTAGAAGCCCTGATCGCCAAGAGGTGACTTCAGCACGTAGCTGCGTACGTCTACGATTTTCATGAACCTGCTTCCTCGAAGATTGTGTTGAAGACAAGTCTCATTATAGCGGTATCCGGGATTCACCCCGCTTCTATCGATGCGGCACAGTTGCGCAAGGGTCTCCTCAAGGAGAGGGAACATTCAGGTCGTTAGCAGTGATTCGTTGCTTTTGGCTGCGGTTTACGCAAAGGTCTCTTCTGGTAGACGGTGACATCCACATCGCTGCTGGAGCCGACGCGGGTGATGAGGGCTTGCACGTCGCGACAGCCGCCGCGACGTGCAAGAGGAAGCGGAACTGCTCTGCGAGCCATTCGACGCGCTCGTAGACGCTGGGCGGCTCCCAGCGGGTGCCGGCGAAGATCGCGCAGTCGGGCATGCGGTCGCAGGCCTCCCCCTTACTTGCCATGAGCGCCATGCGGCAGAGCAATCAGCCGCCCGGCGGGCGCTGTTTTGGCCGGGCCAGTGCCCATTTCGCGCGCGGGCGGGGAATCACCCTCAACGTCCATCCTGCGATGCGAGACGGCTTCTCTGCTGTAGCGCACCATCACACCGGGATGGTGTGCGCTACAGCGTTCTACAACTCTCCTGCCGGCGCGCCCCAGATCAGGAGCAGCTTCAGCGTCTCGTCGCCGGTGTTGCGGAAACCGTGGTCGGCCCCGGGAGGAGCCATGACGGCGTCTCCCGGCCGGACAGGCAGTTCTTGTCCGTTCATCCACATGACGCCCTGACCCTCGATGAAGTAGTAAAACTCCTCCAGCGCGTCGTCGCCGTCGTGGATATGGGATCCCTCACTCGCGCCCGGCGGCAGTTCCCATATCTCGACGCGGACGGGCAGCCGCGTGGTGTCCCGGAAGAACCTCCGGCGCGTGATCACACCTTCCCCTTCGTGGATGGCGGGCGTGTCCGTCACGTCCGCCGCTTCGCTCTGCTTCCATGCCATCCTGCACCTCCGAGCCTACTGGTTTGGGGTACAGTATAGCGCTCCCCATGCCGCCCCACAGGCCCGCTTCTCCCCAACCGACGAGACCGCTGTCCGTCTCGATGCGCACGAGACAACTGCTGCGTTCGGAAAAGGATTCTTGCGACGCGTAGAAGCCTTGGTCGCCAAGGGGTGACTTCAGCACGTAGCTGTGTACGTCGGTGATTTTCATACATTGTTTCCTTAGTGATTATGGGCGAGACCAGGTCTATTATACTGACTTCCACAATCTATCCGGTGTGCGTCCGCTGCATTGCTTTCCTTACTCGGGCGCGGGACGGGACCCGATGGGGCCAATCCTGATGCATGAAGCCAACTTTAACTGACGCGCCTGCGCTACAATACGGGAGGACAGGAGAGCAATTGAGAGGTGTGGTGGAGGATGAAGCAAGCATAAGTCACCTCAAGTGGTCAGCCCTCACGAGGCGATTTTCGGATACGCGTGGCAGGTTGCTGGCGCGGCATGGACCGTGCCTAGATGAGTGGGACGCAGGTTGCAAACCTGCGCTACTGGACCGAGTAGATTACGGAGCCGTGATTGCTCTCTGTAGCGACACGAGTAGAAGAATGAGGTGATCATGCGCGAACCGCTCACAGTTGCCCGTTCGGTTGGCGACCGATTTGTTGCTTGGCAAGGCACGATTGGGCGGCCCGACCCGGAGAAGTGCCCGTTCGTCACCACCGGTCGCGGCTTCGGTCCTACGCATGCGCACTCCCCACCGTACTTAGCACAGGCTCTGTACCGGCTATTTGAGCGTACCAATGACGCGCGTTACAAAGAAGCGGCGGATCGGTACGCGGTTTTTTCCTTTAGCTTCGTCCGCGACCCGGTGCCGCCGGAGGCTGACCGCCAGCGCAATCTCCGGCTGAGTCAGAGGATGGAGCGGGATCCAAGCAGCGTAGGCGATCCACGGACCGTAAATAACCTATTCAGCCGCTCGTGGATGCAGGGCGTCGGTTTGTGGTGCTACGGCGAATTCCGCCTCCACAATCCGAACGAAGACTGTTTCGACGCCCGCGCCGACTCGCTGTTCGACTACTTGCAGCAACACCGCACCGATCGCGGTCACGCCTACAACATTGGGTATCCGCCATCCAATTGCCAAGACCCTTCCATTACCGACGGCGCTTTTACGGACGACCTGCGGTGGGTCGGCATGGGGCTGGTACACTATTATGAACAGACGCGGCGCGATGACGTGCTGGCCTCGGCGGTGCGGTTGGCGGACTACTACCTGCGCCTCCACGAACCGGGCTCGCCGGACGGCGCTTTTGTCGATTCGATGGGCACGTGGTGCATTGGGCCGTGGCCGACAGAGATTGCCGCCGAGCACTTTCCCAGCGTGCGCATGGATGAGACCGGTTGGGGCTTCTCGGCGCGGGGCGCAGTAGAGTTCTTGACACGGCTGCACACATGGCTGCCGGCGCAGCATCCCCGTGAGGCCGTGATGCGCGACCGCTGCACGCGCTCAGTGGAATGGCAGTTCTCTTGCCAGTTCCCGGATGGCGCCGTCGGCATGCACACGCAAGACGATCACTGGCTCGGTATGACCGCTGCGGCCTTGCTGGCCTACGACCACATCCGCGCCGTGGGCTGGGTAGATGCAGCGCTTGAAGAAAGAGTGGGACCAAAGGCGGCAAAGGCAAAGCAATGGCTGCTTACAAACGCCACTGAAGAGCTCATCGATCAAGGCGGGTACCGCAAGATTACAGGCAGAACCACGCCGCACCCGCCTGAGAACCTGGCCTGGCTGCTCGGATGGACGGTTGAGGCGCTGTTGCGGATGGAGGCTGAGGGGCACTGACCTGGGACCGCATGCACGCCAAGCCGCGCGGCAGGTCAGTGTGTATTCCGGGTCTTGGCATCTAACCTCCGAAAGCACGCTCACGAGAGCGGCTGAGTAGGATGTGTCTACGCTGAATTTTCTAAGCGAGCGAATGCGCGTACATTCTACGCGCCACGGGTAGAGAAGCGTGCGGAGGGTACCTGAGAAGCAAAGGACATAGCGCGTGAGGTTCCTATGGCTAAGAGTCGCCGTCGCAAGCTGCGGGAAAGCGATCCGGTAGAAGTAACGCTGACCGATATGGCGCACCGCGGGCCGGCCGTCGGCCGTCTCGATGGGCAGGTGGTCTTTGCTTTTTACGGCATACCTGGCGAGCGCGTAAAAGTCAAACTAGAACGTAAGCGCAAGAAATTCCTGCAGGGGCACGTGGTAGAGGTGCTTGAGGCTTCACCGGATCGGATCAAGCCGCAGTGCACCTACTATGGCGCGTGCGGCGGTTGCCAGTGGCAGCACATGGACTATGCGTCACAAGTGCGCCTCAAGCAGCAGATTGTCGAAGATCAATTTGCGCGGATTGGCAAGCAGCCGGTTGTCATTGACGCTGTGCACACGCCTTGTTCGCCCTGGGAGTACCGCTACGGCTGTGAGATCGCCCTTTCGCGCGTAGCGGGCTTTCGGCAGCGCGGCAGCCGTCGTGTCGTCGCGGTCGAGCACTGTGACATCAGTCATCCGCTCATCTCCAAGTTGCTGGCAACCCTAAACGAAATGATTCGCGACGGCAGGATCCCGGACTTGTGGGGAAAGAACTGGGTGGAGACGCGGGTCATTCCGCAAGGTGATACCGCAAAGCTGGCTCTGATACTGGAAGGCGTGCGCAACGTAGACTTGGCTGCGGAACCCGAGCTGCGCGCTGTGCTGGACGCTCTTACTACCATCCCAGAGGCTATGAGCGTCTCCTACCGTAAGCCAAGCGGTGCGGTGGAGCCTTTTGCTGGACCGTCCATGGTTGGAGTGGAGATTATGGGCAAGACAATCCAGTTTCCGCCCGGTGCATTCTTTCAAGCGAGCGTGGAGATGTTGCCGACTGCCATTTCACGCATGCGCGCCCTGGCGGCAATTCAGGCCGATGAGTCCGTGCTCGATCTCTATTGCGGGGTAGGAATATTCGGACTCTTCATGGCGGAGGATGCGCGGCGCGTCATCGGCATTGAATTGGATACGCAGGCCATTGCGGCAGCGCGAGAGACAGCGGCGCAATGGGGTCTGCAGAATATCGAATTCTTGGATTTGCCTGCTGAGAAGGTGACAGAGGACTTGCCGCACGTGGACGTCGCCGTCATTGACCCTCCGCGCACCGGCATGGACCCGCGTGTGCTCCGCGCTGTGGCTGGCAGCGCGCCCAGCCGGATTATCTACCTCTCTTGTGAGCCGTCCACTCTCGCGCGAGATGCGGCACTCTTGCACGAAGAGGGGTATCGGGCAGAGCGATTGGAGCTTCTTGATTTCTTCCCGCAGACATATCATATTGAGACCCTGGCACTCTTTGGTCGCTGCTAGCGATGCCGGAAAAGAAGAATTGTGGCGCGTGGACTGTTAGCAATTGTGATTTAGGAGGACAACGCAATGTCAGACGGCCTGCAACGTGCAGGCAGGCGGCAGGCACCCGTGTTAGGCATTACGGGCAATATTGGGACCGGCAAGAGTACGATCACAAAGATTCTTGCCGAGCAAGGCGTGCACGTGATAGATGCCGATAGGGTCGTGCATGAACTCTACGCCGATTCGAGCGGTTCTCTCGTAAAGGCCGTCGTAGCAGAGTTTGGGAGGGCGATCGTTGCGCCTGACGGTACGCTCGATCGCACTGCGTTGGGGAGAATAGTATTCGACGACGCCGTTGCATTGGGCAAACTTGAGACGATTGTGCATCCGGCAGTAGTCGCTGAAGTTGAAAAGTCACTTGACCGCACTGCGCAGCATACGCCTTGCGCCATTGAAGCCATCAAGCTCATAGAGAGCGACCTTGTGGGATTGTTAGACGCCGTCTGGATCGTAGAGGCTACGCCTGAATTGCAACGAGCGCGTCTTTGCGCCAAAGGGATGTCGCGCAGCGAAGCGCAACGCCGTATAGAAGCGCAGGCGTCACCGGAGGAAAAGATCGCGCACTTGCGGCGAAAGCGCGGCGTGCGTGTGCCCGTGTTTTCGATTGAGAACACGGGAGGTCTGGCGCAACTGCGAAAGAACGTGCACAGATTGTGGAAGAACACGCAAACCGCATTGCGTGATACCAAGGAGTTATAGCAGTATGCCCTGGACCGTACTCGGCCTCACACTCGCTGCCGGGCAAAACCCATACGCCGCTCTGTTTCTCCTAGCGGTGCTGGCTCGTTCCGATAACGTCGCGCTCTCGCTGCAGTCTCCATTCACATTTCTATCCCACACCGCCGCAATTGGCGTTATCTTTGTGCTTGCCGGTGCGCAAGTGTTTGTCGACAAGCACCCGCGCTGGGGGCGTGTGGAGGCACTGACTAGTGCAGTCGCGCGGCCGCTCTGCGCAATCGTAATCGTGCTTAGTCTCCTCGGAACCGCGAGTGCCGATGTGTGGCTTTGGGTTGGCGTGGCAGTCGTAATAGCGTTCTGCAGTCACTACTTCCGTATCCGCCTGCGCCGCCAGCTTGCCGAAAGTATGGCAGGAATGGGCTACTTTCTGGTCAGCCTCACTCTTGATAGCGCCGCGTTAATCGCCGGTCTCCTCGCTATCCTCGTGCCCATTGTCGGCGCGATTTTGGGTGCACTCGTGCTCGGCGGCTCGACGGCAGTGTCCTTCCGCTTTATTCTCAGAGCGCGCGACACCAACAGCGTGACTGAACCGACGGACGGGACCTAGCTGACTGTCGGAGCGAACAAGACTCTCGGCGTATAGCTAGAGTAGCTGTATGAGATCGCCCCGCACGAAGAAGTAGAAGTCCTGCGAGCCGATGGGTTTCGGCATTTCGCGGCTCACGAGCCATGCCGTGAAGTTGCTGCGTGTCTGGGAATTGGTGATGAAGTCGAGCACGAATGTCGGGCGCAACTCTCGGTACAGTTGCTCGGGGAACCACCACCGCAGCCTGTAGCGAAACGGCACGTAGTTGCTGAGGTGTTCGCGGGCGTTTTCAACCTCGCTTGCGGTCACTATTACAAATGCCGCCTCACCGGGATCGCCGATGGCAGGTATGTACGCTATCATCGTGTAGTCGCGGAGATACCAATAGAACGGCCAGGAATTCTCATTGTCTATGATGCCTACGATTTCTGTGTTGTTTAAGAGTTTCCGGGATATTTGCTCGATCTGACTTGCCACATAAGGTACGTCCGGTGTCGTCTGCACGTAGACCAGCAAGTCGCGCGGTGTGTCGCCATGGGAAAACGCCAGCGGCAAGCCGGTGTGCAGCGCATAAACGCCAATCAAAAGGCAAAGCGTGAGCGCAATGCGATGCCGGCGGAAACCACGGGGCTCGGAAAACTGCTGTCCCAGGTAGCGGGAGACCAAGAGAATGCCGGGCAGGGAAAGGTGCAGCACGAGCCACGGCATGCGTTCCCCGGCTACTGAATAGAGCACTACTGCTCCCACAAACCAGTAACAGAGAAAGCGATCCGTCAAACTGCCGCGGCGCACGAGACGCCACAGTGCCGGGAGCGCAAACACTGCCACTATCAACTCGTAGAGTGGTACTTGCATGAAGTAGTACCAAATCGGCTGATTCCCTCGATTGACGTCTTGCTGTGCCAGCCAATACTCAAGTGCCTTGACTACGCCGCTGGCAAAGTCTTGGGGATACGTATAGAAGGCGGTGAAGAAGGTGACGAAGATCAAGAGAAACGTCACAATTCCCGCCAAGAGGAGCCCGCGGTCGCGCCACAGATCGGCAAGCGCGCTCTTCACCGACTCATGGCTGGGCAGTCGTCCCGCCAGCCCGGGTGTGAACTGCTCCTGCAGGAAGCGGAACACAATGAAAGACCCAATTATCACCAGCGTAATGTAGGTATTCTCCTTGGAGGCCAAGGAGAGCGCCACGGCGCTCGCTCCCAGGTAGATGTACCAGCGTTGTCTCGTGTGCAGCCAGCCGAAGAGAGCCAGCAAGATGAGCATCGTCCAGGCCACGACGTAGATGTCGTTGCGCGCAAAGCGTGAGAAGTAGAGCAATGGCGGGGAAACTGCCAACAGCACGGCCGCCAGCACCATGCCGCCTCTCCCAAGGTAGGGCTTGAGGGGATAGACCAGCAGCACGGAGAGCACACCGAAGAGCGCAGGTCCAAAGCGGGCAACCGCGTCGCTAACGCCAAAGAGAAAGAACATGAACGCGGTGAGATAGAACTGGAAAGGACCGTGCAACACCGGGTTGTACCGATAATTGAACGAGCGGTAGATGTCCCACGCGAATCGAGCGTGCATGCTTTCGTCGTGATGCAGCGCGCGCGTGCCGAGATCCCAGAATCGCGTGAAGATTACAAAGACCATCACCGAAAGGAATACAAGTACCTGCCAGCGGCTCAGTCCGAAGGGCGTTTCCGCCCGTAGCCAGCCTGCTATGGCAGGCCAATCGGCAGTTACCGGCTCTTCTGGGGGTGGAGGCGGCTTATATGATCGAGACTTGCCGGACCGCGTCTGTTTCCCGGATTTTGTAGTTTTATTAATTGACATCGGCTTTTAGTACGAAAACGTTTCCGCTCTGATAGACGACGGGGAACCAGTCGAGCAAGTGGTCGACTCCTTCGCCGTAGAGCTTGCGCTCCCAGTCACCTACAAAGATATAGTCGGCATCGTATTTCCGCAACACCAATATTGCAGCTTCCTTCGGGGCGGCCACGTAGAACAGTTGGAGATCGTTTTCGCGCTCAAGTACCAGTTTGTAGTCATTACGCCAAAAATTCTCATGTTGGCGCCAGCCCATGACCGTTTGTAGGCCCGTAAACGCGGAAACGCGGCTATATTGGCTGTACTCCTGCCCCATTGCCTCGACAACTACGCTATCTGACGGAGCATTTTCCTGCAACCAGGCTATGGCTGCCACTTCATCGGGATGGTCGCGCGCATAGTACTTCGTGCCGTCGAGTGTCGGCGGCTCTCGCTGAAATGATGCAAAGATGGGCGCCGTGAGGAGACTATAGTAGAGTCCGCTGAGTACAAGCAGGATGGTGGCAATGCGAAACACCCAGCTCAACGGGCGCTGCCTCTCCCGCAGCCAGATTATCACGTAGTAGATGGCGAAGGCCATTACCGGCGCCAAGAGCGTCCAAACCTGGAAGTAGAGTTTGAATACCGTATTCATGCGCATATTCGGCGGACCATAGAAGTCTTTTACATAAATCACATCACTTATCAGCACAAGCAGCGCGGCGAGCCCCACCACCGCACAGATGATTGGGAGCGGCTCTTGATACTCGCGCCAGCGCAGCAGGAGTGCGAGACCGACCACAACGCTCAAGGCGATGATCGCCAAGGCTGCCGTATCAATGAACCGAGCAAGCAGCACCGTCACCGCTACCCACCCAAGAATGAGGAGCGCAATGGGCCGATAGATTTCCCAGCGTTCTTTGGGTTTTGGCTCTTCCTCGGCGGGGACGGTAGGCCCTCCGTCTGCGCGCCGCCGTTTCTGTCGCCCCTTTCGTCCGCGGCTTTGTGTTGTCTGATCAGCTACTTCGGGAACGACATGGCGCAGCGAGGCTTGTATGCTGAGAATTATCAGCAAAACACCCATGGGCACCAAAAAGATGCCGTACATGGTGAAGAATTGGCCGAGGTTAGTGCGATACGGTACAAGTCCAATGCCCTGCGTCGGTGGGTCGAACGTAAGGTAAAAAGGGGCAAAGAGCAGCAGCGCCATAACACCCGTGGCTCCGACCCACACCAGCGCGTTCTTCCACTGTGCCAAATTGCCATGAAATTTCAGCGATAGCAGCACGCAAAGTGCAAACAGGAGAAAGTACGTGGGGAAGTCCCACGAATTCAAGAAGTAGAGGCCGCCGAATACGATCGAACTGAGCACGACGCGACTGACATGCGGGAGGGCGAGCGTCGCGAGGATAGACTCCCGCGAAAGCGGGAATGATAGAGGCTGGCGTTCGTAATCCGGTTGCGCGTACCACGTGTACGCCGTGAAGATCGCTAAGAGCGCAAATGGCAGCGCCATGACGTGTGGGTGCATGTCGCCCAAGATGAAGCTGAACGCTGGAAACTCATTAATCGTGTAGTCAAGCAGCGTATCCCCTTCGACACGTTGGACCACGCGGCTAGCATTCCAGCCTACGCCGAACCAGAATCCTTGGCTCAATACTTCAGGTTCGGTCAGCGCTTTCCAGATTGTGAAGAGATTGCCGATGAAGAGGAGCAAGAACACGGAAAAGAGACCCGTAAGCGTTCCTCTGCGCGGCTCCGTGATGCCTCCGGCAGCCTGAAAGCGCTTTACCAAGCTGTACCCGATGCCGTAGGCCCCAAGACCGCTGAGTGCAAAGAAAAGCGCTAGGGCCAGATTGAAAGTGATCGCAGTTGGTATTCCGGTGAGGAGTGTGAGAAAAGCCACCATGAGGTAGCCGAAATAGTAGTAGTTAATGGTTAGCCCCCCGGCCCAGGCGTCATGAGGGGGTAAGGATGACGATTGGAGGATGCTATTCAGCATCATGAAGTCCATGAATTTCTCGGTTCCCAAGACTTCCGGTGCATACTGACGGAGCAGCGCATAGCCGCCAAGGAGTACCAGAAATAGGACTTCCACAACATAGATTTGATGCCCGACTGCCTCCCGCCATGGGCCCAATCGCCAGTGGAGCCGCCGCACAACGACCGCCGAGAGAGAGCCGAGTAGAACGAGCACCACGATCAGTGCCCACAACGTATTGGGCAGTATGCGCAGCGACATGAGGAACCAACCGGCAAAGCCGAAGAGCAGGAGGCCGAAGGTCTTCGCGAATGGGTAGCCGGCGAGCGGCATGTGGCGGAAGAGGAGCCAGGTCAAGGGAAGCGTTACCAGGCAAATGGCCTGTACCGCAAGCCACCATAGCAAGATGTGGCCAAGGGTATTCGCCAAGTCAGCTACACTCCTGACAGACCGTGTAGAGGGGCTTGTCGTTTCACAGCGCGCCTGCCACCCAAGCAACGCCGCGCTTCAAAAGGGCAGACGCGCCGGGATACTGGAGGGCCGCGCGATCGTGGCCCAAGAGTAACGTGCACACGCGCGTCTGCGGAGGTTCTAATACCCACAGCAGTGGCTGAGGTTTTCCGTTTAGCGTGGCGTGGGCGAGCAGCCGCGCCTGGGAAGTCAGTTGCACGTTGGCATAGAGTTCATCCCGCACCGCGAAGTCCACCATGTTAGCCGTGATGGGGTGTGAAGCGTCATCTATCTGTACGGCAAAAGGGCCGTAGGGCGGGTGATAGAAGTCCGGCGCGGGCTTGCCGCCAATGAGCTCCGAGTAGGCTTCCCAGCCGCGAAAGCTCAAGACGCCCGCATGCAGCACCAAGAGCCCCTTCCCCCGCCTGACGGCGTCAAGGAAGGCTGCCTCCCTGCTTTGCGGCCAACGCTCTTCCTGGGTATTAAGGTAAAGCAGGAACGCGTCGTATGCATCGGCGGCGGAGGTTTCGAGAATGCTCGTGTCTTCACAAATTGCTAGCCGAAAATCACCGGATTCTTCGAGGTGGTCGGCAACGAATCCGGCGACGTCCCGGGGCTTATGCGCCGGGTTAGCGCCGCCGAGAAGCAAGACATTCTTCATGGGCGTCTACCACTTCCCCATTGGAAAACGATCTGCACGCTTCATCTTTCATCTTATATCGTTTTGCGGTGCTTTGCGCGGGCCTGGTGAGCGCGCGCCTGGCCCGCGGGCAATTGGACACGTTCGGGTCGACCGCAAAACGGCGCTGCGGGCCAATGCCGGTAGGGACCGCAAGAGGAATCGAAGAAGGAAAGCTCATGCCGCTGGCTCGCCGGAATCTTGCGCCGGTTACGTCGCGGCAAGAATGGCGGAAGATTCCTCCACAGCCGAAAAGGCGCTGTCGAGGATCTCGAGCGCCCGCTGGGCTTCTGCCAGCGTGATGATAAGCGGCGGTTGGAAGCGCAGCACGTTTCCGTAGAATCCGCCGCACCCGATGAGCAGACCCGCTTTTCGACATTCTTCCTGTACGCGCTTTGCCTCGTCCGCGGCCGGAATCTTGGTTTCTTGATCGGTTACGAGTTCAATGCCGATCATGAGCCCCTTGCCGCGCACGTCACCGATGAGGGGATGGGCATTGCGCCACGTCTCGAGCTCGTTTAGGATGTACCGTCCTAAACGCCGAGCGTGTGCCGGCACCTGCTCGCGTTCCAAGAAGCCAATCGTAGCGATGGCTGCCGCTGCCGACACGAGATTGCCGCCGAATGTGCTGAAGTGATCACCGGGCAGAAACGATTCGCCGATTTCCGGCCTCGTGGTGAAGGCGCTGAGCGGAAAGCCGTTGGCAATGCCTTTAGCGAGCGTGAGGATGTCCGGCTCGACACCGATTTCCTCGCTGGCAAACATCGTGCCGGTACGCCCAAAGCTCGTCTGTACCTCATCCGAAATAAAAAGCGCCTCGTTTCTCTCCAGAATTGGCTTTACTTTCGGGAAGTACTCCGGCGGAGGCACGATAATGCCGCCCTCTCCCATGACCGGCTCAGCTATCATGGCCGCAACGTTCCCAGAGGTCTGCGTCTCGAAGACCCGCTCTACCTCATCGGCGCAGGCCACGTTGCAAGAGGG
Source organism: Chloroflexota bacterium (assembly GCA_965216245.1). Classification (GTDB taxonomy): domain Bacteria; phylum Chloroflexota; class UBA11872; order VXOZ01; family VXOZ01; genus VXOZ01. The sequence goes on along the minus strand of OZ244145.1, from coordinate 794,001 downwards.
GTACGTGAGATGGAGCGGACAGCGGTAGCAATAAGGAGCCGGTGCAATAGCGACTCCCGATGCCATCGGCCCGGCGCGGCGCTTCCGGCGGGCGTTGCCGCCAAGGCTCAGCGTGCCGAGCGTCCGTCCATGAAAGGAGTATTGCAGCGAGATGAATTCGTTACGATCGGTATACGTCTTCGCAATGCGGAGCGCGCCTTCTACGGCCTCGGCCCCGCTGTTGCCGAAGAAGGACTGCTCAAGCCGCCCCGGCGTAATTTCCGCTAGCTTTTCGGCCAAATCGGCCACAGCAGGAGCATAGTAGAGGTAGCTCCCAACATGGACGTGGCGGTCCATCGCGGACTTTGCGGCTGCGAGCACCTCGGGATTGCTGTGCCCCGCATTCACCACGGAATAACCCGCAAATCCGTCCAGATACGTCGTCCCGTCAGCAGCCGTGATCGTTGCGCCCTGGGCATGGGAAACCTCCACCGGCGGCATCGCAGGCGCATGACTGGTTACAACGTATTTCTCGTACTTCTGTTTGGTGTCCATCGCCCTCTTCCCCACGCTGAAGGATTAGACCGGCTTTTCGGTATAGACATCTAATCGCTATCGCTAGTATAGCGTACTCTGCAGCAAGGAAGCTGTGCAGGCGATTCTTCGCTCGCCAGCAACATTCAGTGAAGAATGTGTAAGGAATGTTGACTGGAGTTCGCTGACTCTATCACCGAGCCTTCGCGAGACTTGGCGAGTATCAGCAAGATTGCATGGCCGGACAATGGCGGAATAACGCGGTCGATGTCACTTGATCTTCTTGGAGTTCCTCTTCACCTCATTGTAGACCAGCCGTGGCGTGAATTCGGGGTCAATCATGCGGAAATAGTATTCGGACGATGTCGGTGGTATATCGCCTACTTGCCGGAGATACCAAATGCAAAACACGCCTGCCCACGGCCAATTGGAGCGGCCGTACTTTACACCTTCAACGGTCCACTCCGCCTGCTCTTCCTCCTTGACGCGCCGCCAGATCAGCTTATCTGCGGGCATATCCGCAGGTGACGCGTTCCAGCCGTACTCATTGAACCAGACCGCTTTTTTCGTATCTCCGTTGCGTTCCATTACCTCGCGTAGGAGTTCAACGCGGCGAAAGTTGAGCACATCCGGGTCCGGCTCTGCTGTAGGTGGGTACTCCAGTCCGTAGGCGTTCGCAGACATGATATCGAAATAGTCAAAGACCCCGTGCTGATACATCTGATCGAGGTAGTCAAGCTCGACCATGGCGCGCGGCGACCTTTCCAAAGTGATAGCGAGGGGCGCCGTCAGCACTTTGATATCGGGGTCAACCTCCTTGAGACGCTCGTAACCGATGCGTAGCAGATCAACGTAGCTTTTGGGGTCGGGCGCAGTCCCCCATTCCCGCGCGAGATTTGGCTCGTTCCATAGTTGGTAGTGCGAGATGCGCCCCTTGTAGCGTTCCGCCAAAACGGCCATGAAGTCGCCATAATCCTCGAATTTTGCGGGAGGCCATTCAGGCTGGGCATCAGGTTTCTGCGCCCAGAGCGGGCTGCGGTCAACGCGGACAATCAGCTTGAGATCGAACTCTTCCGCAAGATCCACGATTTCGTCGAATCGCTGCCATGCCGACACTTGCCAGACTTGATCGTAGAAATTGCCCTTTTGCGATTGCTCGATCAGCTCCCAAGGAAAGTGTTGCTTAATCCACACGATGCCGGCATCGCGCGCCATCTCGAAGGTTTTCTCTTTCTTCCAGAACTCAACCTCTTTATGGAGAAACGCGTTCGCTCCCCAAGGATTGACATTCGCTTCTGAAATGGTGCGTTCGATGTCTGGTTCATCGTCCCCCCTGAAAGGGCCGCACGCCGCCGCGGCCAACGACGCGGCAGTTGCTGCTAATATGCTTCTCCGTCGCATAAGTCTCGCCATGCCTCGCTTTCTTGCACATAGTTCTACATGTAGTCATACATGTAGTCGTAGGTAATGCCCAGGGCCTCATGTGGATCGCCGGTGTCCGGCTGTAGGTCAAGCGCATACCATTGACAGATATTGGCGTCGACCAGCCTACGCAATGGCCTACGCAGGGGTGCGAATCCCTGCCCTGGCGGCAGGAAGAGCCCTGCGGCCGCTGCGCTTGCCAGGTTGCGCATCCCCAAGTGGATTTCTTGCGCCAAGTTCTCGTCGAGATCCCGCACGTAGCAGTAGGTAATACGAGCGCCGTGCCTCTCGATGATTGCCATGGGGTCTACCTCTATTAATGCCAGGTGTCCGAGGTCGAGGGCAAGGCCTAGAAGCTCCGGTTCCGTATCTTCAAGAAATCGCTCCATCTCCTCTTCAGTTTCGATGAATGAAGCGAGACGCGGACGAAAGGCCACCTTGACACCTACGGAGCGTATCATATCGGCCAAGCTTTGCACCGTGTCGACGAGGAGGGCATGATCGCTGGCGGAAAGGGAGTCGTAGCGCATAGCGTTGGGCCAGCCGGCGGTAGTCAGGCGTTCATTCGACCCTGGGACGGACAGTACACAGAACTCCGGGTTCAAGGCGGCGAGCCCGTCGAGCAATTGCGGTAGAGTTTGGTGATGTGTCGCCGTTACGGCGCGATCGTACCAGGGTTCGTGCAATGTGATGGCTGAAAGCACAACGTCCGTCTCTGCGAGCCGGTCTCGTTGTGGCGTCAACGTGGGCAATGTTGCGCCGCGTTGCTCGAGTCCTCCGAAGTGAGCAGCGCCACAGGCTTCCGCGATTTTCTCGAACGGCGCCTCTTTCCACATCCCCGGAGCACAGCTCAGCGGCGGACCCAACATTCACTTCCCCTCAAAGCTTGTACGCGGGTAGTTCTGATCGCCTCTTTGCTTATGGACGGCGTCTGTCGCCTTGTCCGGGGTGTCGTAGGCGACGTAGGAAGAGGAAGCGGCGGGTGAGATTGATGGCGGCACACCGCTGTCAGAGGCAGTTCCGCGTGTGCCGTTGGGCGGTAGCGCCATCTGGATGACCGGCACCAGCTCGGACAATTCCGTGAAAGTGTCCGCTACGTCAATCAGCGCCATGGCTGTCATCTCCGCTAATCCTACAACCTCGACCCGTACCCCCTTGAACTGAACCGCTTCCACCAGTCGGACAAAGTCTCCGTCTCCCGAAACAAGCACCGCCGCATCGATGTGCGGCGCGATCATTAGCATGTCGATAGCTAGTTCAACGTCGAGATTGGCCTTTACAGTGCCGTCAGGAAAGCGACGAAGGTGTTTTGTGACAACCCGAAAGCCGTGGCGCTTCATCCAGGTTAGATAGCCCTGGGACTCGGGACTCTGCGGGTCCACGCCGGCGTAGGCAAATGAACGCAAGAGGCGACGTCCCTTCGTAAGCACTTCCACCATACGCGTGTAGTCAACTCGAATGTTCAGTTTACGCGCCGCAAAGTAGAGGTTCCCCAGGTCAATGAAAAGCGCTACTTTTTCGAAATAGGGGGGGAACCCAAGCTGTTCCGCGTCAACGGAGGGACGATCAAGCTGATTTGCACTCATAGGATGTACCTTACGCTACGAAGACTCTTACGGGGGTTGTTTCGTTCAAGTTCGGCACACTAATGTAAATTGCGGCTCGCTTTTTCCGGTCTGGCGTTATGCAGGGCGGTCTTTGGGGACAAGAGAGTAGAGAGGCAATTTGCAAGAAGATCGGACACGAGGCGCCGGTCGGAGAAATAGCTCAGCGGAGATCGACTCTGGATGTCAAGACTACGGTTACCCGAAAAATACTTGCCGATCGAGGATGTGCATTTCCCTCAGATTGCCGGTTAACTTTCAGGCTCTTCTGCATTCCGAGAATTTGGCGAATAGGTCAAAGTCCGAAAGTAGGAGAGGGCTAGCTGCGGAAATACGACTTGAAATGGAGGGGGCAGATGAAGGAGATCTCTTCTGCTTCACCATAGTATAGCAGAGTGGGAAGTTAAATTGCCAATGGGATAGCAGGAGGTCTTGAATGGCAACGGTTACGTTCGATGGTGTCGGCATAGGCCGAGCATGCGAACTGCGTGCCCGGCAGGGCTTGTGCGCTCACCACTTCATTGCGGCCCAACACGCTGCCAGTGCCCTTAGTGGGATTGCGGTGGACGCAGAAGGAAGTTCAATAGTGCCATAGTCGGTGCTTGCACAATGCATGAGCAAGTGCCGGTCTTTCCTTTACCGTTTGCCTAAATGACTCCGCTGTTGCGCGAGCGGGGGCTGCGGCCCTTGATAGAGAAGGTATACTGAGGATGGTGTGTGGGGAAGCGTGGTCTACGGGGTCTGACAAAGACGACACAACGGGGCAAAGAGTGCTAGTTGGAGCGTCTCACACTCAGGTGGGTACGCGGTCATGTGCGTAGGCCGGTAGGCTGACCCAAGGCACTAACGTGAGTTTGCTCTAGCGCAGAGAGATAACGGCATGCGAAAGGTAGACTTGGTTGTCATAGGCACTGGGCCGGCCGGTCACCGCGCCGCTATTCAAGCGGCGAAGCTCGGTAAGTCGGTGGTTGCAATCGAGCGCCGTCAGTTTGTGGGTGGCAACTTAGTCAACGCCGGCTCGATTCCCAGTAAGACTTTGCGTCAGGCGGTCCTCTACCTTACCGGATTCTTCGAGCGCAACATCTATGGGATTACCTACACGGTCAAGGAGAAAATCACCTTTGCCGATTTGATGTTTCGCTGCGAGCATGTGATTAAGAACGAAACTGATGTGCTTGAGTTGCAGCTCTCGCGCAACGGTGTGACGCCACTGTTTGGAACCGCACAGTTCGTTGGTCCTCACCAAGTCTCCGTCACCTTGGAAGACGGGCGTATTGAAGAGATAGAAACTGAATTCGTAATCGTCGCGACGGGGAGCCGCCCCGCCCGCTCCGCCAGGGTGCCCTTCAACGGGCGGACAATCATTGATACCGATGGCGTATATATGCTGAAAGATCTCCCAAAGCGTCTGGCAATCGTTGGTGCGGGAGTCATTGGGGTTGAATACGCATGTATCTTTGCGGCACTTGGCATAGACGTAACCCTCATTGAGCAGCGCGATGAGATGCTTGACTTTATCGATGAAGAGATACGGGAAGCGCTTTCCTATCACATGCGAGAAGCGGGCATCACGTTTCGATTTCGCGAAGAAGTGGCTGAGGTCATCGACGAAGGACATCGCATTGTGGCACGCACCCGCAGCCACAAGACGATTATGGCGGACCATCTACTCTATGCCGGCGGGCGCCAGGGCAACACCGATACGCTGAACTTAGCGGCTGCGGGCCTTGAGGCTGACAAACGGGGACGCCTGAAGGTCAATGATCAGTTTCAAACAGACGTACCCCATATCTATGCGTGTGGCGACGTGATTGGCTTTCCCGCCTTGGCGGCCTCATCTATGGAGCAGGGAAGACTTTCCGCGCGCCACGCGTTTGGTGAAGGCGGCTCGTTTAACTCGAACCTCTTCCCATACGGAATCTACACGATTCCGGAAACGTCGATGGTAGGGCGCACGGAAAAGGAACTCAGCGAGGCCGGCATCCCGTACGAGATTGGCGTGGCCCGTTACCGTGAAATCGCGCGCGGGCAGATCATTGGCGACCCCAACGGTCTGGTAAAGCTCCTCGTGCACGCGGACGATAGGACCATACTCGGCGTGCATTTGCTCGGCACAGGCGCATCCGAATTGGTTCACATTGGGCAGACGGCGATGGCGCTTGGGGGAACGCTCGACTTCTTTGTGGACAATGTTTTCAACTATCCCACGCTCGCCGAATGCTACAAAGTGGCGGCGCTCGATGCGTATAACAAACTCTCCTAGGTTTCGTTCCAACTCCGACGCACTTTGGTCGGTCATCGCCTCGTCATTGGTTACTCGGCTCTGCATTGCTAATTCCAGACCACGCAAGAGGAAGCCCTGCTGTCACTAGAGTGGTGGAATCGTTCCCCGATAATCATTGGGAGAGAGATTTTACATCAAGCTAGCCTTGTATTTCGTAGGGATTACGCTCGTCGGTCTTGTCGCTGCGGAGCCGTACGCTGTCTGCAGCCCCTCTACTACTCAATTTACCCCTGTTAACGGATGTACGTAGCTGCTCGAGTTTTTACTTAGGGGCCAGGAGCGATCAACTTATGTCCGAGTGTGCGCGTGCCTAGCCCCCGATTGCATTGGCTGCGCCGCACTTGCGTGTCGTGCTGCCTCAGAGATCAGTACTGGCATTTTGCCCATGCAAAAAGATATCGCACGCAATTGCGAAGAGAGGTTGAGGGTTAGTCTTGTGTTGGTGCTTGGTCAAGCAAGATGAAGCGCGGGGCAAGGAGTACTGTGGGTTCCTTCCCAGGGGCATAGGTGATCCAGGCAACCGGAAAGCTATGCGTGCGATCGCCTGGCCGCCATAGTGTGAGGTAGAGGACGTAGGGTTCACCGGGATTGCGGGGCAAAGGCCAACGAGTGCTGATCGACGTTGGCTTACCGTTTGCGCCGACACTGGACTCTAAGGTCTCAAAGTCGAGTGTGAACGAGAATTCATTGCCCTGATCGAGCGGGGTTTCCCTCATAATACGCCATACTCCGACGGTATGCCGTGAGCCCCAATGCCACCAATGGCCGTAGATGCGGCGTTGTTTGACAAGCTCCCAGACAATCTGGTTCTCCAAAGGGTTTGTACGTTCGCCGTAGACGTGTACATGTACCCTTAGCTCTTCTCCGTCGAAAGAGGGAAGAATCTGCAGGGCGGGGACACCGGATTGCGGGTTGCTGCCCGCTGGAGGCACGCGCTGTGCCCGCAGCCAGATTGGGTCGGCAGGTTTTACGGTGAGTTGTTGTGTGCCGGGCGCATTAAGGGGGACGAGAGTGGCGCCCGGTTCGAGGGTGACAGTTTGGGAACTTCCATTTGCAGTGATTTCCACCTGAGAGGCTACGGGAGAGAGAATTGTCAGAAGGACAGATGAGGGGATCATGACTGCGTCCACGTCTGGCTGTAAGCAGTCAAGATTGACAGTCGATGGTGAGTTAGCGGGGAGATGCCAAGAGGGAGGTACGCTAGCAAGAGAGCGGCTGGGGCAAACCCGGTCGTTTAGGGCGTAGAGGCCAACGCCGAGGGCATGCCAGACTCGCTGTGAGGAATGGAACCCCCAAACAGAAGGGAGGTCTTGGGAAGTGAATGCCCAATTGAGCCATCGTTCTCCCGGCGGTTCGTCAATGAGCAGGGCAAAGTCGTAGTGGTCATTTGGTTGGGGTTCGGCAACAGTTAGGCGCACATTGATGTGGTTATCGAGGGTCGCCGCGCTTGCGATCTTCCGTTCGCGCAGGACATAGAGGAGATCCCAGCGAACATCTGCTGGAATGGCGGGTGAAATGTAAACAGAGGCGTCTTGAGGAACGAGTTGAGGGAGACTGCGCAAAAGGTCTTGAGAGGTGCTTGGATGTTCGTCATAGAACGCGGGGAGGACTTGATAAACGTGATGCCAAGCGAACCCGTCATGTTTCTCTTCATCTGAAAAGAGAAGAGAGAAGTAGCGGGGGTTCTGCAGGATGGCGTGGGTTTGAGGAGAAGTGTGGCGAAACCATTTGTGGTTTATGACTATGTGTGTGATTCCGTACTCTTCCATGGCGAGTGGATCGAGAGCGTTGAGGGCATCGAAGTAGGTAGGACTGGGATACCGAAAATTAGTGTATGAAAAGACGTCCGTATTCTTATGCGGAGCAAGACCGCGGATAAGCAATGGCACCTCAGGAAAACGGTTGGTCAGGACGCGAGCTGTGGATGGAAGAGAGCGAAGGAATTGGCGGGCTTCGGCGCCCATGAGGAAAACGTAGGGCCGCCCGGTGAGCCAATCCATGTTATCGCTTTGGCGATGCAATGCCGATATTGTCCAATGATCTTCTGTGCTCTGTCCCAAAGTTACAAATCTCTCGTCAGCGATGTTCTTGATAGAGGTGGCAAGAGGCCAGCCGACGGTCAAAGCCGCGCAGGTGAGAAAGAGAATCCAAGCCATCCACCGGCGACGCACTTGGGATACAAGCGTCAATGCACCAATACCGAGGAGAAATGCTTGAGAAGTGTATCCGAAGTACATCCAGCGCAACAGCGTGTTGAAGTGATAAATGACGAAGTGCGGGAGGACAATCCCAATGAAGCCAATTGCAGCTAGCCACACGAGTGGTACAGAGTGCTTGGATCGGATTGCCCAGACAAGGAGGGCAGGCGCCGCGAGCAGTGGTATGCCGAAGCTGGCGAGGTAGATTGCTACCCAGGGAGGTGAGGAGGCAAACTGCAGCAGTGGATTTCCCAAAGCAAAGGGTAACGGCTTGAAAGAGATGTAGAAAGCGGTGCTTGGGCCTGTACCCCCAGAGGCGGATGAAAAGAGTACAGAGGTAAGAATTCCGCCCTGAAACGTGGCGAGGAGGGCAGCGGGTGCAGTGGCGAGAACAAAGTTCACCAGGGAGGAGCGTGTTCGCTCTCTTATGGTTTGCCACAGTGCGTAGGCGCTCCAGCCGATGAAACCGAGAGTGAAGACTAACGATTCAATAAGGGCGACGCTTGCAAAGAGCGCACCGAGCAGCACCCATACGTGCCACGGCGCACGGGGCGTATCGTTTCCGCGCACAGGGGAAACCAAGTGTACGGTCAAGATGATGACACTCAACAGAATTGCCCCCGCCAAGAGAAAGTGAGGGTCCGCAAGGTACCGCGGATACTGGGCAATAGCCGTAGGAGCAATCAATTCTAGCGTGTCTGCAAGCAGGACTTCTGCCGCCGCTGAGCTCGGCGTAAACCAACGAAGATAGATGGAGCGAATCGGATCGATGGGGTAAGGTAGGCCCGAGCCGAAAGAGAAGAAAAGTCCAGCCAATAAGCCCAAACGGACATTCTTCAAGACACTTGCGGCAAGCACCGAGGCGGCGAGGTAGGCGATGGTGGCGGCGAGCGGAGTCAGGAAGAAGAAGATGATGGCGCTGTCAACTTGCCCGATGTGCGAGAGCATGGCAGCGAGGAAGGCTCCGCCATAGTGGTACTCGGCGAGCAAATTTGGTGCTCCTGGAGCCATGACCGGGAAGTTACCAAAGCGAATTGTGTTTGCTAGCCAGAAATGCGTGGAGTATTCCCAAACTGGGGAAACAACATAGTTAACTACGCTCAGGATGAAGATCGTGATGCCGGCGCCAATGAAGAGGCCGCCATCTAGCCAAGGGAGTGGCTGAGAAGGCTTAAAAGAATAACTGTGTCGTCGAAGGAGCGCAATTGTACTGGCAATAGCAAGGACAGCAACCAGCCCCAAAGCGAAGGCGCGCGGAGTTCCAAGAACATAGGCCAGCAGGTTGGAGACGAGCAAGGTGCTGGCAAAGCCGATGGGGAAGGCGGTTGCCAGAGCGGCCGGCAGATAGCGGAGGCCGAAGCCGAAGTAGACGAGCAAGAAGCCGCTGATGGCGATGCAGGCCAGCGCGGCGAAGACGCGGAAGAGGTTGAAGGTGAGGGCAGGGTCAACTGCTATGTTGAGCATGAGAGGGAGAACAGTGGCATGAGAAAGTCAAGATGGAGTCCCTATCGGTGTATCGGTATTATACAAGATCGGCGTTTGCTTGAGGATTATTGAGCAGTAGCTGACCACTTACGGGGAATCCGGCTATGCCTGTTGTACTTCTCTCGTGTCTCAATTCCAGTTGCAGCGAGAGGCTCACGTACGTCTAATGAACGGTCGGCGCACTTGTCGCCAGGTCTGGTCGATGCGAGGGCAGCAAGTGTGACCAGGCCCTAGGTTTAGTCTTGTGGGAGCGCTTCGTCAACCAGGATCAGTCGCGGGGCAAGCAGCACTGACGGTACCTCTTCAGGGGAATAGGTGATCCAGGCTACGGGCAGGCTGTGCGCCCGTGTGCCAGCACGGATCAATGTAAAGTAGACAGCGTACGGCTCGCCAGGATTGGCTGGAAGAGACACTTCCCTGTCCATAGTTATCGTGCGGCCGTTCATAGCGAATTCGGTCTCCAGAGCAGAGAAGTTGAGAGCGAAAGTGAATTGGTCTCCGTGGTCTGGTGGTTCCGCAAGCGCCAACGGCCACTCACCCACGCGGCTCGAGGAAGACCAGTGCCACCAGTGACCGTAGATGCGGCGTTGCTTGACGAGTTCCCAGACGAGCTTGCTTTCCTGAGGGTTGGGCCGCGCACCGTAGAAGTGAGCGCTTACGGTGAGTGCTTCGCCGTCGAAGGTAGGGAGAAGCAAGAGGGCGGGAATTCCGGCTTGCGGTTTGGCGCTCGATTGCGGCACGCGTTGGGCGCGCACCCAAACCGGATCCGTAGGGATAAGAGAGAGCCCGGGCGTATCCGGCAAATTGAGTGGTACTTGGTTTGCACCGGGATCCAGGAGCACGGTTTGGGAGAGTCCATTGACATCGATCTCTACTTGGGAGGTTTTGGGTGACAGAATTGTGAGAAGTAGTGAGCTGCCTTCACCATTCCCGCCTGCTTCCGTCTGCAAGCAATCCAGATTGAGTGTCGTAGACGCGTTTGCGGGGAGATGCCAGAAGGGAGGCACGCTGGCGACCGATCGGCCGGGACAGTCTCCGGTGTTGAGGGCATAGAGGCCGACGCCGAGGGCATGCCAGACTCGCTGTGAAGAATGAAGCCCCCATACGGAAGGGAGGTCTTGGGGAGTGAACGCCCAATTGAGCCACCGTTCTCCCGGCGGTTCGTCAATGAGAAGGGCAAAGTCGTAGCGGTCGCGCGGCAACGGCTCCGCAATAACGAAGCTGGTCCTAATGTGGTGTTCGTCCATAAGGCCGCTTGCCAATTGCCGCTGGCGCAGGACATAGAGGAACGCCCACCGTATGTCCGGTGGTATGGCGGGAGAGACGTAAACGGAGGCATCTTGAGGGACGAGTTCAGGCAGGATGCGCAAGAGGTCTTGGGAAACCTGCGGACGCTCCTCGTAGAAGGCAGGAAGGACTGCGTAGACACGGTGCCAAGCAAGTCCCTCGTGGAATTGCTCGTCTGAGAATAGCAGAGAAAAGTAACGTGGGACTTCTAAGAGAGCCTGAACGGAGGATGGGGAGTTACGGAACCACTTGAGATTGATTACGAGGTGGGTGATGCCAAACTGCTGCATGGCTGTTGGGTCGAGGGCGTAAAGGGCATCGAGATAGGTCCCACTAGGAAACCGGAAGTACGTATAAGAAATCCTTTCCGTATTCTTGTGCGGGGCGAGACCGCGAATGAGTAGAGGTACTTCTGGAAAGCGATTTGTCAGAACGCGGGCGGTTGGCGGCAACGTACCGAAGAATTGGCGTGCTTCACCGCTCATTAGAAAGGTGTAAGGCCTACCGGTGATCCAGTCGGTTTGATCTCTTTGGCGTAACGGCGGCGATATAGTCCAGTGGTCTTCGATACTTTGGCCCAGGGTTACGTTTCTCTCGGTGGCAACGTTCCGAATAGAGCCGGCCAGAGGCCAGGCGATGGTCAATGCCGTGCAGGTTACCGCGAGCGTCCAAGCGAGCGTTCGATTTCGCATGAATGAGACCAAAGTCAACGTGCCCATTCCAAGGAGAAACGCAAGGGATGCATGACTGAATTCCAGCCAACGTAGGAAATTCGAAGAGTACTCATGTGTGATGAAGTGGGGGACAATAAATCCAACGAGCCCGATCGATGCCAACCAAATGATTGGTGTGGGCTGCTTCGATCTCAGCGCCCAGATGATGAGGGCCGGTGCGATGAGAAGTGGCAGGCCGAGAGTGATCAGGTAGACTATCCCCCACGGTGGTGAATGGATGAACTGCAGTTCCGTCGCGCCGAAGCGGGGAGATAGTCCGGTGAATTGAGGGAGAAGATGAAAATTGAATGCTGCGCTAAAACCTCGGTCATCAGGAGAGGAGGAAAAGAGTGCGTCAGTAAAGACGCCGCCTTGAAGAAAAGCAAGTAGGGCTGCCGGCAAGGCTGCAACGACAAAACTGCGAAGATAGACGGGCGTGCGCTGCGTTGCCGTCTGCCAAAGTGCGAGGGTTCCCCATCCCACCAAGCCGAGGGCGAAAATTGACTCTTCTACTAAGGCGATGCTAGCGAACAACGTGCCGAGCAGGGCCCATTGGGTCCAATGAGTGTCTTGCCGGTCTTCGCCGCTCAAGCGCGAATTCAGGTGTGTAGCCAAGGCAATGCAGCTTAGTAGAATTGCCCAAGGAACAATGTAATGAACCGAGCTGATGAATCGCGGATAAGCCTCAAATGCGTTTGGAGAGATTCTTTGATAATAGTCTAGAAGCTCGTTTTGGCTGGCAGCGGTGGAGGGATTGAACCATCGGAGGTGGATGTAGCGCACCGGGGCCAGTAGGTAGGGCAGGCCTGCCCCGAAAGAGAAGAAGAGTCCGGCCAGTAAGCCCAGACGCAGATTGCCAAGCACGTTTGCGGCCACCATCGAGGCGGCGAGATAGGCGCTGGTGGCAGCGAGCGGGGTCAGGATGAAGAAGATGATGGCAATGTCAACTTGCCCGATGTGAGCAAGCAAAGCGGCCAGATAGTCTGCGCCATAGTGATACTCGGCAGGCAGCATTGGCGCGCCTGGTGACATTACGGGAAAGTTCCCAAAACGAATCGTATTTGCGAGCCAGAAGTGTATGTAGTAGCTCGAAGTTGTCAGCACGGCGTAGTTCGCTACGCTCAGGATGAGTAGCAGGATGCCGGCGGCGGCGAAGAGGGCGCCGTCCAGCCATGAGACCGGTTGCACGGGCTTGAAGAGGTGCCGACGAGCCACCGCGATTAGGCTGGTGATGACGAAGACGGCAAGCAGTCCCCAGGTGAGAGCGCGCGGCGTGCCGAGGATATAGGCAAGGAGGTTGGAGACGAGCAATGTGCTCGCGAGGCCGATTGGCAGGGCGGTGGCGATGGCAGTCAGCGGATGACGGATGCCGAAGGCGAAGTAGACGAGCAAGAAGCCGCTGATGGCGATGCAGGCCAGCGCGGCGAAGACGCGGAAGAGGTTGAAGATGAGGGCAGGGTCAACAGCGATGCTTAACATAGCGTTGGCAGGTTACCCCGGATGGTTTGAGCGGGCTTTGCGCTGAGCAGGAGATCGGAGAAGCAATTCTTGAACGAGACGCAGTCGACGGGGTCAAGGGCCTGCTATTGGCACATTCTTAATGAGACTCCGCAAGAATGCACGAGCCCCGGCGTTGGCCGCGTGCAGACTCACGATCGGCTTGACCAGGCGCTCGCGTGAGACCCCATCTGTCTGTGCTGCAAGACTTGCCGCGTAGGCTTGTCCGCTGTGCAGCACATCGCGCAGCGCAGAATTTGCGCGTCTGACGAGGCTTGCGAGCAGGATTGCGAGAGCCAGGATAAGTACACTGCCAAGCAACGCTTCGATGACGAGAATGAGGATAGCAATATCCCGCCAGTGTGCCAGCGTCATGCTACCCTCACTGCTTTGCTTCCTCGTAGCGGGCGAGCAGCTCTTTTTCAGTCTCTTGGGCCGCCTGTGCCGCTTCGAGTCTTGCAATCTCTATCTGGCGGCGAATACTCTCGCGGAATGTCTCGCCGTTGCTGGGCGCCATAAGGCCGCCAACTATCGTGCCAAGGGAGATCCCCATAGCAAAGCCGACCATAAACTTTAGCATCTAACTACGCTCCTTGACCTATCGCTTCTGCATGCGCGTAACAGCATTTGCAAGCGTGCGCGCGAACCGCAATATACCCATAGTTCTGCCCGCAGCTTTGGCAGCGGGACGTACAACGGCTTCGCTCACAAACTGCGTCGTTCCCTTTACCGTATTACTCGTCTCCGTGAGGGACTTGAGGAGTGGCCTGATTTCTTCCTGAATCGTGCCGGCCATTCGTACAACCGCCAACACCAGAAAGAGTACCGAAAACGCCATGAGGGCGGAAATGAAAGCGAGTAGAATGACCGCTATATCGCGTATCTCGCTGAGACCCAATGCCGCAATCCTTTCACAATATCGACTCTTGAAAGTTTTCAGAAGCTTGGCAACTATAGTTTACACGCACTTTGAAGCCGCGAATGCGTGCCCCCGATTGCGAGTGCCGCAGTGGCGCGCGCTACACGCTATGCCCCTTCCTATTGGTTTGTACTACTCGCCGGCATGCTGGCGCTAGACCTTTTGCGTATGAAAGGAATGAGTTGCTTCATACCCAAGATTAGACCCCGCCGATAGAGCCGCCAACGCAGTCGCCCCCAAGCCTTGACCACAGATTTCTTTTGCTGTAACGAAATCCCTTGTGGGCTGTAGAGCGACTCGGCGTAGGTGGAACAGATTGCCCGCACGGCGCCATCCGCAGAGCGCCTATCAGCAGCCGAGTGCATGTCGTTAAGTAAGCGATATCCATACTCATGTGGTGTGAGCGCGGACGAGGCCGGAAAGCCTGCAATCCGCCCTGCGCGTACGAGCTTGCGATAGACGTGCCGCACCATCTGGTGGGGGTTCATCCGGCGCTCTTGCACAATACTGTAAGCAAACCAGCCAACGCCAATGACGACTAAAATTGCCAGCAAAGGGCGCAGGTCCGGCAAGTTGGGAACCTCTATACCAAGTATGCTGGTTCCCGGCACGCTCCCGCCGATAGCGGCGGCTGCGCCCGTAACCAAGTACTCCTCTTCGCCTAACTCATCGTAAAACTCGTCCAGCTCGGGGTTCGGCGAGCCGCTAATCTCAGAAGCAAGAATGCCGCGGTCTATGGGTGTTTGATTTGGGCTAGGCTCAAAGGGAATCCAGCCTAGGCCCGCGAAGTACACTTCCGGCCACGTGTGTGCTTGTTTCTCGGTCACAACGAACCGACGTTGCGCCACGTCGTAGCGACCCGTAGCAAAACCCACGGCAAGGCGGGCAGGCACGCCCACTGTGCGCAGCATGACTACCATGGTGCTGGCATAGTAGTCCGCATAGCCCCGCTTGGCCTCGAAGAGAAAGTAGTCAACCGCGTCTTTGTCGGCAGGGGGAGGAGGAATAGCAATCGAATATGGAATACGCCGCAAGAACAGTTCGATGGCCAGGGCCTTCTCATACTGCGATTCCTTCCCGCGCACCACAGTTTTCGTCAGGTCTATTACACGCTGGGGGAGTTTGGGCGCTTGCAGGTATCGACGTACTTCATTCGGAATGTCACCTTGAGCATTGAGCATTTGATCTTCGGTGGCAGTGGTCACCAAACTCTCCAGCGTATACTCAAGGTCAGGCACCGCAATACGTCGCGCGCGCAAGAGGTCGTAGTCCAGCGGAACGTCCGAAGACGCCACCTGCACGCGGTATGGGATGCTAATGCTCGTTGGGAAATCCGGCGCGAAGACGATGTCGCTCGGACTGTCTACAATGCGGAACGAGAATGTTGCCGGTCGACGATATCTCACCGGCGGCGGCGGAATAGGCTCCTCGTTGGCACGTCGGTCAAGCAGTGTACCACTGGTGTTGTACCAGGTGTAGCCGGTATAGGCGTCGAAGGTAGCTCCCCGCCAATACCCGTTGAAGTTGCTCTCGTCTGTGGTGACGTACATGCGGTAGGGTTGGCTAAAGCGCCGCGGCCCGCTGAAGAGACGGTTATCAGAGCCCAGAATGAGGCCCACGCCGCTTGGATTCTGGACGCCCGAGAAGAGGCGTTTCGTGGCGTTATCAATCTCGGCCCACTCGCCGCCGAAGATGGTCCAAAACGTCTCAGAAATTGGATTGCTGCCGACGCGCGGCGCCATTGTTGCCATGAACGTAAGCGCCGTGGTCAATATGATGCTGGCAATCAGTACGTCCAGGCCAACTTCGGTGGCGTAGTCTAATTTCTTCGCCTCCCACCGCTTCTGCAGGGCATGGAGATTGAGGCGCACCATCAGCAAGAGCGTTGCAGCGAGGAACAGCACGAACGGCCAACGCCCCTGGCCGGAGTACGCCAGATTTATCACCATTGCAACGCCGGGTACGAGCGCCGCGATGAGTATGTCGTTGTGGCGGTAAAATCCCCATGTCGCTACGAACCCGATGGCCCACCCAACGAGCGTGATCCAGAATACGAATACACCGTTGTCCTCTGAGTAGGTGCCTCGGATGCCCGCTCGCGTCCAGTCGATCAAGCGAACGCCGAAGTCGCTCGCATTCGTTATGAACGTGGTCGCTGCATCCAAAGGAGGAATGGGCTGCGGCACGCCGGCTCCACTGAGAAGACCGCCCAGGGCGCCAAGAATCCACGTGAACGTATTCAAGAGCAGCGCCAGGGCGTCCTGGAGTATGCGGTCGACAGGCGGGAGGGCTTCGCCCACGAGGAGAAAGCAGTAGATTAATCCAATTATGACACCGAGAATCCAGCCTCTTCGTGTGCTCCAGCGGGTATGGGCTGCCACGAAACCGACTACCATGCCGATAGTGGCGGTGGAGAAAATGGCGTCCGTGCCGGTTGCCCACCCTGACTGATGGATCGCCCAGGAGCTTACGAGGACCATCGCAGCCAAAAGGAGCAGCGTCAGCCAGTTGCGAAGCAAGGTTTCAAGTAAGCTCGGTTTTTCCTCGGCGGAAATGTCGGAGTAGAAGGATTTCGCCATACTGCTATCCTGCATTTAAGTCATGAACCCGCCCCGTCGCGGTCGTTCCTACCGTCTGAGCCCGCCGTCGTATGTCTTCATCGCCCTTTTCCATGGCGATCGTGCGGAACTCCTGGCCCCGTTCAATCTCAATAAATGATATTCCGGCCGCGGCGAGCGCTTGCTTTAAGGGCACGCTACTGCCGGCAGCCCCAAACGTCTCCGGCTCCAGGTGGAGAACCGTGGGCCGAATGCCCCTGCGCGAGATATTGACCAAAATCGGCACCAGTGTGGGATCAGTGCTCGGTGTTACTACGAAAAGGCTCATACTTCCCCGGATTTGCGGCGCGACTTCAGACAACACATCGCCCACCTGCGCGGTGCCATGGGCGCGCACAACCGCCAGGATTTCCATAATTCGCCACATGTGTTGACTACCCCTGTTGGCGCGCAAGACGCGGTTCTCGTCGCCGTACGTAATGAGACCGATTGACTTCTGTTCACGGATCAACCGGTAGACCAATGCCGCGGCCAGCTTGACGCTGTACTCCTCGGTAGATTCATCCTCTTCGCCTGCCTGCACGGCCTGATCGAGATCAAGCAAAATCCAGGTGCTTCCTCCCGGTTCCATGTCAAACTCTTTCGACTGCAAGCGGCCGCGCCTGGCAGTCGTGGGCCAGTGTATGATGTGCAGCGAATCTCCGGGTACGTACTCACGCACGCTGGCGGCATCGGTAGTCAGGTGCAGGGCCCGCCGCAGAGAACGAGATTCTCCGGTCTGGCGTCCTGTCGGCAGCGCAAGCCCCGGCACTTCAGTTATAGGCGGATAGACGAGAAACGTCGCTTGATCGGGCAGTTCTTTAGTGGCACGGAAGATGCCGAACGGGTCTCCGGTGTAAACGCGCAACGGGCCCAGCCGGTAGAGTCCGCGCCGACTACACACGGCGCGCGTCTTCCACTCGCGGTGCTCGCGCGGCCCCAGCCCGGTGACGATGCCCGCTTCGTAGCCGGGCACGTCCGAGTGGTCGTTTACTTCTACCCATAGTACGGGCAGCGCACCGGCGTTGCTTACGCGAAAGCTCTCCACTACCTCGTCGCCAAGCGTGGCCCACTTGGAAAGAAGCTGCCGCTCTACAGAGAGATTGCGGATATTCCTCGTCGTCCAAAAGTAACTTAGAGCGATAAGGCCGAGCATGGCGTAGAGGAAGGAGTAAAGCACGTTTATGCCCGATATCAATGCGAGGAGCAGCAGTCCCGCCGTGAGCACAAAGATGAGCGGCCGCTCCAGTTGGACCTGAACCGACCCTTGCTCTGCTTGACGATCAGTGTCCAGGATGCCGCACCGCCCGTGATTCTTTGCCAAGCCGAGGAACGTGCCGTTCACTTCACTATACTCCAAGTTTTCGCTGACCGCATTGCTGGTGAAAACAACTGCCGAATGTGCGCCGGGACTCATGCCTCCCTTCAATCCCCACTCGCAGTGGAAAAGTCCGGCAAATGGAATTTCGGCATGCGAGATAGGCCGCAAGGCATGACCCTGTGCTACCATTTAATTAGGTTTCTTTTCCCTGTTGCCGTGCAAGAGATGGTGTGCGTGGCGCTCGCCGGGCAAGGCGAGCAAACGTAGAAAGGACACTAGGAAGTGGCCGACTTCGTCGCAGACGCCGTACACGAGGTGTTGACAGGACTGGAGGTTCTTGCGCAGCAAGACCCGGCTGTTTACGAGTGGATTAGTAAGGAACGCCAGCGCCAGGAAGACCATCTGGAGCTCATTGCATCTGAAAACTATACGAGCGCTGCGGTCCGCGAGGCGTGCGGCTCGATTCTCACGAACAAATATGCGGAGGGCTACCCCGGACGCCGCTACTACGGTGGCTGTGAATTCGTGGACGAGATCGAGCAGTTGGCAATTGACCGCGCCAAGGCCATTTTCGGCGCTGAGCATGCCAACCTTCAGCCTTATTCCGGCTCCAATCCGAATGCTGCGGTCTATCTATCCATGCTTGAGCCCGGCGACACAGTCATGGGCATGTCGCTGGCCCAAGGCGGGCACCTATCCCACGGTCATCCGAGAAATTTCTCCGGCCTCGTCTATAACTTCGTGCCCTATGGGGTTGACTTGGAGACTGAACTGATCGACTACGATGAAGTAGAGCGCATCGCTCACGAATGCAAACCGCGCTTGATCGTCGGCGGCGCCACGGCCTATTCGCGTGTCATAGACTTTGCGCGCTTGCGGCAGATTGCCGACTCAGTCGGCGCGCTGTTCATGGTTGACATGGCGCATATTGCGGGATTAGTCGCCGTGGGTCTCCATCCGAGCCCGGTGCCGCACGCGCACTTCGTGACCTCATCCACCCACAAGACGCTGCGCGGCCCTCGCGGCGGGCTCATTCTGTGCAAAGAAGAGTTCGCCAAGAAAGTGGATAGCGCCATTTTCCCCGGTCTGCAGGGCGGCCCGTTCATGCACATCATGGCCGGCAAAGCAGTGGCCCTGGCGGAGGCGATGTCACCGGAATTCAAGACCTACGGCGAGGCGGTCGTGCGCAACGCCCACGCGCTTGCCTCAACCCTCATGGAGCACGGCTTGCGCGTTGTCTCCGGCGGCACGGACAATCACCTGATGGTGGTGGACTTCGGTAAAGAGGGCCCTTCCGGTAAAGTCGTCGAAGCGGCCTTGGCGAAGGCCAATATTACAGTGAATAAGAATACGGTACCGCGCGAAACCCGCTCGGCTTTTGTAACCAGCGGCATTCGTGTGGGCTCGCCTGCTGTCACGACGCGCGGAATGGGCGTGGCGGAGATGCAGCGCATCGGCACCGCCATGGCCGAGGCGGTGCACAATCGGAAAGATGCGGCTGCCCTGCAACGGGTGCAGCAGGATGTGCTCGACTTGTGCAACGCGTTCCCAGCGCCGGTGTAGAGATTGCTGCTAGTAGGCGTGGGCCTGCGTTACACGGATGCTGGTATAAGCAATACGCTAGACAGGCATTGAGATAAGCCCTGGAGGCTGCTTTCAAAGTTGCCGTGTGCACTCACGTCCGTTCGCCCTGAGCTTGCCTGTCGTGAGCATGTCGAAGGGTGAACGGATTCTGTGGCGAATCCTAACGCGCGTTGCTCTTCATGCTTCGACAGGCTCAGCACGAACGGTTGGGGTGGCTCGGCACGGTTAGGCGGGCTTAGCACGAACGGTTGGGGTGGCTCGGCACGGTTAGGCGGGCTTAGCACGAACGGTTGGGGTGGCTCAGGACGGTTGGGCAGGCTCAGGACGGTTGGGAAGTCTCAGCACGGGTGGCTATGCGGGCTCAGGACGGTTGGGCATGCTCGGCACGGGTGGCCTTTGCGGACTCTAAGGGCCTTTTGCTAGCAGATACAGCTCACGGGGTGTGCGGTTAGACACTACTGCACACCGCATATCGGTAGGGGCAACCTGTACGTCCGCTACTCTTCGTGGTGGTCTACCCGCGGGCCGTAGGCCAAGTTGCTGAGATCATCTACCACCTCTAAGATTGCTTGGCTTACCGTCTCGAGAATGCGCTCGCCTTTCCACGCAGCGCCAAGTGTTGGATCGCCGCCTGTGCCGTCTGCCGTCATCTTGCTGAGGTAGTCCACATACTTCACCGGCGAGCCGCCCATGAGGTCGCGATAGTGCCATTTGGTGCGTATGCGGTAATCGGCCTGTGCCTTGTCCATCTGCACCCGCGCCGGATCTAGAGCCAGGTAAATCGAAGTCTCGAATTCACCGGCATGGTCCATGCCGCCGGGGTACTCTGACTCGCGCCACTGCGCCACGTCATCTCTAGCCAAATCCC
Source organism: Chloroflexota bacterium (assembly GCA_965216245.1). Lineage (GTDB taxonomy): Bacteria > Chloroflexota > UBA11872 > VXOZ01 > VXOZ01 > VXOZ01. Next base: position 773,709 of record OZ244145.1, on the reverse strand, counting down.
AGTATGAAACAACGGCGCAGGCAGCGTCGGAGTGCAGCGTGGCGAGGCGGGCAGCAACCTGCAGCAGCGGGTCGTTTGAGGCGTGCCCGTTGACGAAGAGGATGATTGGGAAGCGGTGGTGCGCAAAGCTCACGGCAACGTCGTAGCAGTAATCAATGAAGTGCTGCGCTTGGACTGATATCGTGCCCGGAAAATCCATGTTGTGCTCGTTGAAGCCGTAGTGGATAATCGGCGCGCAAAGCACTTTCTGGGGAGCAGACTGTGCGGCGCGTTCGCAAACGGCGAGTGCAGCCATGTTGTCCACATCAATCGGCAGATGCGGGCCGTGCTGCTCGATAGCAGCCACCGGCAGCAGGATGGACTTTCTCTCTTGCGCCGCCTGCCGCACTTCCGGCCAGGTGAGCTTTTCGTAGCGCCACTCCGTCATGGGTTTCCTTTCCTTGAGCGCTCCGCGGGGAACTGCTTCCGGTCTAAGTATAAAGAAGTGTAGACGCATGCGGTTGCAATAGTATATTGAGAGAGGCTACAGTTAACGCGAAATCAGTCGCGTGTCTTATGAAGCGAAAGGAAAACGGAATGAGAGACCGCATCCTGAGACGGACTTTTCTCGGTGGTGTTGGCGCGACCGCTGCAGGTGCATTGTTTGTAGCCTGCGGCCAGCCGGCCCCGATGGAGTCCGCAGATGCTCCAGCGGAAGAGGCACCGAAAGCGGAGGATTCAGAGCCGGCGCCGGCAGAGGCCGTTGAGCTTGAAGTCTGGACAACCAGGCGGTGGGACCTCTCAACGGGCTTGGGCCTAGAAGTCAAGCAAGAGATCGAGGCCCTGGTGGAGGGCCTTACCGTTAAGGACCTGATTCCGGAAGGCAACCGCTTCACCATCTTAATTGCCGCGCAAGCAGCGAATGCGTCTCCCGATATCGGTCAGGTGGGAGTCTGGCAAAACCAGCAGGTGGCGGCCGGCGGTATCGTTGACAGCCTAGAGCAATACTACGCGCAGTCAACGGTGATCAATAAGGAAGACATCTGGCCCTCGCTGCGCATAGACATGGACCATAAGGGGCAGGTGTGGAGCATGCCTTTTGGCCCCGACGTGCGCTTCTTCTACATCCACGACAACCTCTACCTCGATGCGGGTGTAGACCCGGAGAATCCGCCGGAGACATGGGATCAGATAGAGGACATTATTACAAAGTCCTTCAAGAGCGGCGGCAGCGGTACGATTGAACAGGTGGCCTGGGGTCCGTTGTGGGCCAACCGCCACGTGTGGATGGTGCCCATGTGGCAGCTCGGCGGCGAGAACATCAATGAAGAGCGCACGAAGATCACTCTCAACACCGAGGAAGGCCGTGAAGGCATGGCCTGGCTGAAGAAGGTGCACGATATGCAGGGCGGCTACGACGCGCTGCAAGAGTTCAAAGGTGACGAGAACGCGCGCGCCCACTTCTACGCCAGCCGTCTGGCAAACCTCTATGACACCGGCTCCATCCGCTTCGAGAGCATTGCCAAGGAAGCGCCGGACCTCGAGTATCACTGGGGTCACTGGCCGAAACCCGCGGATGGCTTCAACCGCACTTACGGCGGCTGCCACACGTGGGTATCGCCTGTTGGCTCTACTCAAAAGGATCTCGGCTGGACGTTTATGGAGCACTTTGGTGTCGAGGATGTCAACATCCGCTGGGCCAAGCACTTCGACCGCCTCCCGATCCGCGTCGACACGTCGTATGGAGAGGCTTACCACGGCGGCGATCCGTTCGTCATTCACCAGGTTGACGTGATGGAAGGGCGGCGCTTTGTGATTTCGGCTCCCGGCGCCAACGAAATGCTGGGCATCATGAGCGGCGGCGTGCCGGACATCCTTACCGGCAAGATCACCATCGAGGAAGGCTTGCGCAACACTGAGGCACAGGCGCAGACCGTGCTCGATGAGTGGCTCGCACGTGAGTAGAGAAGCACGCTAGGCGAGCTTGCGCAGGCGCTGCAGCGCACGTGAGCCCGCTCTGACGGTAGATACGGAGCATCCAGTACCTCGCTATGCGGCGGGCGTGCTGGGTGCTCCGCTGTTTCTATCAGCAGCCTGTAGTAGGAGACTTTTAACAGGCGCGATCTCAAGTACGGATTGTAAGCGCGGCGAGGAGTTAAACCATGAGTGCCGTAGAATTCGACCCAAACCTGATCCGGTTGCCGCTGGACTACAAGGGTGCGCCCGCGCTGGCGGAAATCCGCGTATCGGTGCCCAGTATTGTGCCGCCGGACGTGAGCAACGGCGAGTTTACGATCGGCCTTGAACTGCGCGATCGCTGGGGGTTTCACTTACCCAAACAGAGCGCCCACCTGGAGTTGTCTTTAGAGGGAGCTAGCGGCGAGGTCCCGGCAGCCGTGCCGATGCTGCCGGAATACGACAGCCACTTCACCGTGCGTGGCCGAGTTTCTGAAAAAGACAAGGTCTTTCGTGTGCGTGCACGCGACCGCGAGACCGGCGTCCAAGCCATTAGCAATCCCAGTTGGGCGCCAGCGTATCTCTACAAGGGCGATCACAAGCTCTATTGGGGAGACTTGCACTGTCACCGCTTGGAAAACCCCAGCAAGAAGCGCACAGACCCCCTGCTTTGGAGCTACGGCCCCGCCACCGTTGATGAGGTATATCGTTTTGCGCGCGACGTGGTCCATCTGGACTTTACGGCCTTAACAGACCATGATTACGCGCTGAGTACGGACGAGTGGCGCGAGATTCAAGAGGGCGCGGAGTTCTATAACCAGCCGGAGCGTTTTGTGACGTTGCTTGGTTACGAGTGGTCGTGGAACCGGGGGCCGGATGCCGACTGCGGTCACCGCAACATCATCTTTCGCTTCGGCGACATGCCGCTCATATCCAGCAATTGGAAAGGCTCCAACACGCCGCAGGACCTCTTCAACATCTTTCGCAGCATCTCGCGCACGGGCCGGGACATTCTGTCGATTCCTCACCACCCGGCGCGCCTAGGAAATCGCATCTGGCACAACTGGGAGACAATGGACCCGGACTTCGAGCGCCTCATGGAGGTGTTTAGCCATTGGGGGAGCAGCGAGCACGAGGGAGAACCCTTTGCGCTGAAGGGACGAAACGAACGCACCCAGTGGGACGACCCCCAAGCAGAGTATCCACCGTACGAAGCAACCGGTCACTTTCTGCAGGACGGACTGCGCCAGGGATTTCGCTTTGGCTTCGTAGGCGGCAGTGAGAGTCACGACGGCCGCGCCACGAGCAGCGTGCAGATCGCGCACCTGCCCATCAAACTGACGACGTTCAATCACCACGCCGGCATGACGGGTCTCTGGTCGCGCCGCCGAGAGCGCGACGCGATGTTTAGTTCGCTTTGGAACCGCCGCGCTATCGGCACCACCGGCGTGCGCATCCTGCTTGATTTCGACGTGGATAATCAACCGATGGGCGAGACGATAAGCGTGCAAACGCCGCCGAAGCGGATGAATATTCGCGTCCACGGCACAGCGCCGCTTGCCAAGGTTGTCGTGGTTAAGAACAACCACGATTGGCACGTGGTGGAGAAGCCCGGTTGGGAGTGCGCTTTCACTTTGGACCAGCTCGACATGCCCCAAGACCGGGCAGACTGGTATTACGTGCGGGTAACGCAGGAGGACGGCGAGATGGCGTGGTCGAGCCCCATTTGGATCGAGGACGCCCGCCGGATTTTCTAGGCAATCTGCGCAGATTGTTCTCCAATTCTCAGCAATTGCCTTTCAAGCGGAAATGTGATCTGTCATCCCCGCACAAGCAGAAACAAATCCTCATCCGTGTTATGCGGTACCTGCATGTAGGCAAGCGTGGGAGTGCAGTCCTGCGTAGGGGCGGTTCGCGAACCGCCCCTACATCAGGCGAACCGCCCCTACAGCAGTCGATGAGCAAGAGCACCTTGTCGCATCCTGTGATACGATACCGCAGGGCCATAGTGTCAAATACTAGGCAATTCAAGCAGTGAGACGAAAGGCGGCAGCGAACTATGTCGGCGAATGCCAACGGACGGTTTCAGGTTAGTGTGGAAGGGCCGCTGCAGGTTGCGGAGACTGTGGCTCTGGAGTTGCACTACGCGCCTCCTCCCGGCGGTATGCAGACCGGCGGCAATCTCTGGTTTTTCTACGACATCCGTCAGTTTGGCGAGCGCAGACAAACGTATAGGACGGCCGATGCCATTACCGTGCACGGGCCGTCAGGCACGGCCTGGCAAGCGGAGGCGCTTCTTGATGGTGGGACGGTGCGGACGTTCGATATTCATTCCCCCGCGCCCGAATTCCTCCACGCGGTGCACGTGAAGTGCGTTGGTGGCACAGTGGCGGCAGGCGATCACATCGCCATTCAACTGCGCAGCGTTCCCGAAGGATTCATACTTCCCCAGAACGCCATCGACGCCTTCCGCTTCTGGCTCGTGGAAGACCCGTCGGGTGAGCTTTCCCTCTACCACCCCGACCGCGATAAGTACCACTACTTCCTGCCGCGTGAGGCGAAACTTTCGGTCTTGGAGAGCAATCCCCTCACGATCAATGCTGCCGAACCGGCCGTTCTGCAAGTGACCACGCCCTCTCTTGCCATGGGGCAGGCAACGACGCGGGTCGTCGTCACCGATAGATTTGGCAATCCCGTCCGCGATGCCGAAGGTGAGGTTTCTCTGCGGACTGCAAGTGGAGAGACTACTGCCGCGCTCAACTCGTTCAGCACCGAGGGAACAGTGCCGGTGCAGGGCCCTGTAGATGGAGTCGCGGCCTCGTATCGAGGCATTGAGGCCGTGAGCAACCCAGTGCGAGTCGATAAGGATACTGACCCTTTCACCCTCTATTGGGGTGATCCCCACGGCATGCTCTTCAACCAGCGCCCCATCGTCGAACACTTCGCCTGGGGCAAGGACGTAAACGATCTCGATTTTGCGGGAGGGCAGCTCTTTTCCTACAGCATATGTATCAGCGAGATATGGGATGAGTTGCAGGATGCGTGGCAAAAATATGACCTGCCGGGTGAATTCGTCGCGTTGCCGTCGGCGGAGTTCGCTACCGGGCCCGACGGCAGTCACCGTCACGGCTTCTTCCCGCAGATTGCGGGCCAACCGCCGGTCTTCTGTGAAGACCGCCCCGCGGCGAACGATCCAAAGCTCCGCGCCCGGTACCATCCCGATACCGTCTTCTGCCGCGACTACCAGGAATTCTACCGCGAAATGAAACGCCGGGGAGCGCTCATTCACGGTCACTTCCACACCCACTTCTACGTGCAGGAACACCTGGCCGAAATCTATCAGAAGCAGCAGACCGACGGGGTTACCGAGGAAGAAAAGATCAACCAATTCCTGATGCGGGGCCTAAAGCTTGGCATCGTTAGCGGCAGCGACACACACGACAATCGGCCCGCGAATCCCTATAAGGAGCCGGGGCCGTCCGGTCCCGGAGGACTGACCGGTGTGTGGGCGGAGCGGCTGGACCGCCCCACACTATTCGATGCGCTCTTCAACCGGCGCTGCTACGCCACCACCGGCGTGCGCATCATCGTAGACTTTCGCGTGAACGATAGTTGGATAGGTTCCACGGTAGAGTCCGACAGCTTTACGTTTACGGCGGACGTGGTCGGAACAGCAGACATCGAGCAGGTAGACCTGGTAGTAAATGGCGATACGGCCCGAAGCTACATGCCAAATCGACAGCACGTGCAGCTTGAGGACGAGGTGCCGCTGCGGTTCTCTCCTATCGGCGCAAACTACTGCTACCTGCGCGTGCGCCAGCAGGACGGCAATCGCGCGTGGACGAGCCCAATTTGGCTGGAGACCATTGCGTAGGCACCGTAGAAAAATGCACTTGAGGGCTTGGGTGTTGTATTGCGGCGGGCGGCGTATTGTGTTGCAGAGGGGGATTGCGGCCGGGAACGGCGTGGCAGCAAGAGTTAGCTTGAATTTCGGCCCGCGCCGGAATGACGGCATGAACCAGTCCTGCTTGCCATTGTGGTCGTGGTAGAGAACAGCCGTGACCGGCACGTGGTGGGAAGCCCGGGCTGGTGCAGCGTCTTGACTTTGGGCGAAATAGAGTTTCCCCAAGACTGCGCGGCCTGGCACTACGTGCACGAGACCCAGGCTGACGGTCAGGTGCCGGGGTCGAGCCCGTATTGGCGCAAGGACGCCCGCTGCGTCTTCTCGTCTGCTTACTGCCAAGAGGTGTGTTTATGATACGATGCCGTAGCACAAGTGTACTGTGTATCCGTCACTTCAAATGGTAGAGCCCAGGGAGCATTGGTGATGTCTTTGGGGGTGAATGGGCGATTCCGGGTCAGTGTAGATGGTCCGCTGCGAGTTGCTGAAGCGGTCACGCTGCAGCTTCACTACACGCCGCCGGCGGGTGGCCTGCAGACGGGTGGGAATCTCTGGTTCTTCTTCGACATTCGCCAGCTTGACGAGTGGGTGCTTAACTTCGAGTCGCCAGAATCGATTGCGGTGCACGGGCCGGCGGGATCGGCATGGGAGGCCGAGGCGCTCGTTGGTGGCGGCGTGGTGCGGACGTTTGATATTCATTCCCCGGCGCCTGAATTCCTCCACGTGGTGCACGTGACGTGCGTTGAGGGCACAGTGACGGCCGCAGAGAGTGTTACGGTGAAACTGCAGACTGCTCCTGACGGCTTCCTGCTACCCCGCAATGCCATCGACGCCTTTCGGTTTTGGCTGGTCGAGGACCCGTCTGGCGAGCTTACGTTCTACCACCCGGAACGCGACAAACACCACTACTTTCTGCCGCGGAATACGGAACTATCCTTGCTGGAGAGCAATCCGCTCGCGATCAAGGAGGCTGAACCGGCGGCCCTGCAAGTAACCACGCCATCTCACACCACGGGGCAGGCGACCACTCGCGTTGTCATCACCGATAGGTTTGGCAATCCTGTGCGCGATGCCCAGGGAGAGGTGACCTTGCGTTCCGGCAGTGGCAAGACTACGGTCGCGCTTAATTCGTTTAGCGCCGAAGGGACGATAGCCGTGCGGGGACAGGTAGACAGTGTCACGGCGTCGTATCGGGGCATCGAGGCCGTGAGCAACCCGGTGCGGGTCGCAGAAGAGCCGCCGCCCTTCTCGCTCTATTGGGGTGATCCCCACGGCATGCTCTTCAGCCAACGCCCCTTCGTCGAGCACTTCGCCTGGGGCAAAGATGTGAATGACCTGGACTTTGCCGGAGGCCAGTTGTTCTCCTACAGTATTTCTATCAAAGAAACTTGGGAAGCGCTTCAGGACGCGTGGCAGCAGTATGACCTACCTGGGGAATTCGTCGCGCTGCCTTCAGCGGAGTTCGGCACCACCCCCGACGGCAGTCACCGGCATGCCTTCTTCCCAGAGATTGCGGGACAGCCCCCGGTTTTCTGCGAAGATCGGCCCGCGGCCCACGATCCGAGACTCCAAGCGCGTTTCCACCCTGACACGGTCTTCTGCAACGACTATCAAGAGTTCTACCGCGAAATGAAACGCCGCGGAGCTCTAATGCACGGTCACTTCCATACACACTTCTACGTCCAAGAACATCTGGCGGAGATCTATCAGAAGCAGAGAACGGACGGCGAGGTGGAGGAAGAGAAGATCAACCAGTACCTGATGCAAGGCGTGAAGCTCGGCTTCGTGAGCGGGAGCGACACCCACGACAGCCGGCCTGCCAATCCCTACAAAGAACCGGGGCCGCTGGCTGGTGTGGCCGGGCTAACCGGCGTTTGGGCGGAACGGCTGGACAGACCGTCCATCTTCGATGCGCTCTTCAACCGGCGCTGCTACGCTACAAGCGGCGTGCGCATGATCGTTGATTTTCGCGTGAACGGCGTGTGGTTGGGTTCCACAGTGCAGGCGGACCGCTTTGGTTTTACGGCGGACGTGGTGGGTACGGCGGATATCGAACAGATCGACCTGGTGGTGAACGGCGACACGGCCAGAAGTTACACACCCAGTCAGCAGCACGTGCAATTGGAGGACGAGGTGCCGCTGCGGTTTTCTCCTATGGACGCCCACTACTGCTACCTGCGCGTGCGCCAGCAGGACGGCAATCGCGCGTGGACGAGCCCAATCTGGCTGGAACCGTCCGTCACTCCGGCGAAAGCCGGAGTCTAGAAGATTCACCAAGCTGAATCAGTCAAACTTGAGAAACCAAAGAGATGAGCGATGGAAGAGATTGAGATTTGGGCAATTGAGAATGCTGAGGTCGTGCCGTTAGAGCGGGCCCAGATGGACCTTGAAAGCGATTTAGAAGATACGCTCGTGGCGCATCCGAGTATGCTGCTACCAAGTCTTAAGCTAGTCGGACGCCAAGCGCCTATTGGGGGTGGGACTCTTGATCTCTTGGGTGTAGACGGTGAGGGTAAGCTCGCTGTCTTTGAACTGAAGCGGGGAACGCTGTCACGCGACGCCGTAGCGCAGGTAGTCGACTACGGCTCAGCACTCGAAGCTATGAGCGAAAGCGATCTGGCCGCACTTATTTCACAAAACTCCGGGCAAGATGGAATAGATAAGATCGAAGACTTTGTAGAGTGGTACCGGGAGAGATTCGGAGGTTCACTTGAGACACTGCGGCCGCTGAGAATGTACCTGGTCGGTTTGGGAACAGATGACACCACTAGGCGCATGGTGGACTTTCTGTCGGAGCATGGAATTGATATATCACTACTAACTTTCTACGGCTTCAAGTACGCGGGCAAGACGTTGCTGGCTAAGCAAGTGCAGGTTGCTTCAAGAGACGAGGTTTCGCCAGGAATATCAAGGGAAGAGATGTGGCGTTCGCTGGAGAGCCTTGCTAGAAACTTGGGCGTAGACAGTATGATGAGCGCTGCGCGTGAGATGTTCTCGAATTGCTGGGACGAAGTGGTACAAGGAAAGTACTCGGAACCGCATCCAGAACCAAGAAAGACAGGAATGACCTATTACCTGTCTAAACCGACTGAAGCGGGAGGCTATGCCTACAATGCTTTCTCGTCCATCGAAGTAGACAAGGGGCAGAATTCTGTCAAGGTAAGATTCTATCCGTGGGCAATTGATCTCTGCAAGGAGAGCTTCGATCAGTTGGATGCTAATGAAGTGCCATTTGAGACTCGAACCCCACCTAACGCACAGGTAACGGACCGAGTGAAAGAAGAGATACTGTTCTCATTTCGCTCGGTGAGCGAGTGGGAGGCACGTAGAGACAAATTGGCAGAGCTAACGCGAGCCGCATATGCGGCCTATAGGGAGTTATGGGAGAGCCTATAGGGCCCCCGTATGCTCGGCCTCTTTGATGTGTAGGACTGGCCTGGCCTTAGAATGCTGACCGACCGGCCCAGTTCCTCTGACAAAAAGTGGCTCTTGGCATGGCGTAATTGCTCTTTTGATTGACTTGGGTGACGATCATGGCTGACTTTGGGCGCATAACACAGTCCATGGCGGAGCAGAGGCTTGACGCGCTGCTTGCCCTGGGCATGCGGAATTGCGGTTATTTGGCTGGCGCAGTGAGCGAGGGGCCGTGGCTCAATGAGCCGCAGGGGTTGGCGCCATGGATGACGTGCCTCATACCTCCCGATCGGTCGTTTACGTTCGGCGGTCGATTTCGGGATACAGACTTGCCGGTAGACAGCTTGGGGCCCGACCACACCCGTGCGGCGCGTTTGACGGCGCTGGCGGATGAGATGCGCCAGCGCGGCCTGGCACGGGCGCGCATCGGTCTGGATATGGACTTTGCCGCGGTTAGCGATCTGGAGAGGCTCAAGGAACTGCTGCCGGAGGCCACGTTTGTCTCCGCCGATCTCTTGCTTGCCGACGCGCGTGCACGTAAGACTCCGCAAGAGATCAAGTGGCTCCGCAAAGCAATTGCCGCCTCCGAGACCGGCTATCGAGAGATGCTGCGGGAGGTGCGCGTGGGCATCACGTTTCAAGACCTCGTGACGGTATGGGCGAAAGCAGTGCTCGATAATGGTGCTTTGCCAATCAACACCTCGCCGGTGTCGTGGATGCTGCCCCATGCCGGTTCCAGCTCGAGGGAGCAGCCGGGTGCAGCGGTGATCCGCGGCCCCGGAGTTGTGGAAGCCGGACTAGTGTACCGCGTCGATCTTGCCGCTATCGCCGCCGGCTACTTTTCCGATCAGAAGTTCAATTTCTGCGTCGGCACGCCGCGCAAGGAGAGCCTGGCCGTCTGGCAGAATCACCGCGAGCGCCAACTCTTCATGGAAGAATTCGTGCGTCCGGGGAAAACCAAGCGCGAAGTTTTCGATGCCTGCCAACGTGAGTTCAGCGATACGGAGGAGTACTCGTGGTGGATTCACGGCGTGGGCATGGATAAGCACGAGGAACCGTTGATAGGCAGCTTGCTGCCCTCTGCCGTTGATGTGAGGCCGGAGATTTCGTTTGCGGAAGGCAACGTGGTCTCTCTGGAGTCCTCATGGCTGGAGGAGGACATGTACGTGCTGAAGAAGGATGGGTTTGAGCGTTTGGGGACGATCCCGCAAGAAGTGGCGATTGTGTGAGCAAGAAGACTGGATTCCGGCTTTCGCCGGAATGACGGAATCTCTTGCCCTTGACCGGAATGAGAGCCGCTTCGACCGAGAAGAGCGAGTTTGCAGCAACACCGGAGCTAAGAGTTTGTCCATCATTGAGTGTGCAAAAGGAGAGAAATATGGCTATCGCTGAGAAGCAAAGTGGTGTGCTGCCGGAGGGCGTGCGCGAGCCGTATGATTGGGCGCTTGATCAGATGCGGGTGCCGGAAGCGCACGCGATTACGCAAGGCAGCCCCGACGTGGTTGTGGCGGTCATAGATTTGGGCTATCGATTTCACCCCAATCACGAAGGCCATTTGTGGGTCAATCCGCGCCCCACGCGGGGTGACGTCCACGGCTGGGACTTCGCCGAGGAAGACGCCACACTCGAATACGAAGGGTCCCGCTCGGATACGATGTATCTTCGCGGACACCATGCGTTTGTTGTGGGAGAGGTAGCGGCAACCGCTCCCAAGTGTCCTATCATGATTCTGCGCGTGGGGTACGAGCCGCACCACCAGAAGAGTTGGCCGCGCGCCGTGCGCTATGCGGTCGATCATGGGGCCAAGGTGCTCGTAATGCCCCACGGCTACATCACGCTGAACCACGACGATGGTGTCCCATTGTTCTACAAGGGTACCGACTTTAGCTATCCCTACGACAATATTGGGCTTATCGAAGCGCTTGACTACGCCTACCAATCGGGTTGCTTGATTTTCAAAGGCACTGCCGACAATCGCGGACGCCGGGTTGCCACGGTGAATGCCGCCGTGGACAGCGTGTTTGCCGTCGGCTCGACGAACAAACACGGCGTGGCGGCGAATATCGCGGCCTCGGCAGACTATGCGGAAGCGGCGACGCCCGGCGGCGAACGTGATACGGATGACCCTACCGATTCAATTTGGGGCACCGGCGGCGACCACGACTACATTCCTTTCCAGGGCGGGTGCATGGCGTCTGCCTTTGGCGGCGGCGTGGCGGCGCTGGCCTTCTCGCGCTTTCCGCACCTCTCCAATCGGGAAATTCGCCAAATACTGCGCAACACGTCACAGGGCAATGGCTGGGACCCCTTGCTCGGACATGGCATCTTCGATGCGTACCGGGCCGTTTCGCTCAGGCCGCAGGAGCTTTCACCAGGATTGCACATTGACACGGCGTCTTCACAGGTACGCCGAGACGATGGTCGGCTTGTGGCAGACATTGTTGTGGAAAACACCGGCGCTTTTGATGTCGCCCGGATGCTGACGGTCGCCTTTAACGGCGATCCCAAGTCGGCTGCCGATCCTGCGGCGAGTCGTGAGGAATCGAATATACTGATCCGGCGTCAAATAGGACATCTCATTGCACCGGTGCCCGGTCTTGAGCGAGTCTCGATTTCGCTTGAACTGGAAGGGGATACCATGCCGGACGAGGTCTGGGTGCAGGTAAATCCGCTCGACCTGGGTATGGCGGGCGTCTATGACTCGGCGCGGATATCCTGATTCTGAGACGCGTGAAGCGGGCGGAGAGGAGAGAGACGGCTTATCGTCACTCCGGCGAAAGCCGGAGTCCAGGAGGCGTGGGCTGAATGGGATTCTGTCCCGAATCAACGACGAAGCCGTCCTAGTGCGGCATTGTGGCAGCAGACGCAGGTTGCAAACCTGCGCTACCGGAGCAAGACCGCCTCAAGTGGCTAGTCTCAAGGTATATGGAGAGAATCTCAGTCTAGATTCCTTTAGCGATAGGCTGGTAGGGACAAGTAGTACATGGAATGAATGAGGTACTATGCGCATCACATCCATAGAGATTGCACCGTGGAAAGACGACGCGACGTTCGTCTATTCGGTGGTGTTTGATGAAGGCACCATCGATTGTCTGGCGAATGCGTTTCCCATCGGTCAGCAGTTTGGCATCCCCGGCGACGTGGCGGTGGTGGCGGGACAACTGGGTGAGAAGCGCCACGTGGAGCGCAGTTCGCTGAACGACTACTTCCACATGGGGCCGGAGCATCTGCGGTACCTCTTGTCACAGGGCTGGAGCATAAGCAATCACAGCTTTTGCCATCCCCCTTTACGCGATCCCGATAGCATTGACTTCAGGCAGGAGATTGTGGAGTCCTACCACATCTTGGAAGAGGCGCTCGGCCAACCGGCGCCGATTTTTTCCTCTTGGAATAGCTTCGAAGTCTACGACACGGTACGGGCGTGGGTGAAGCGCGTGCCGGGCTATCTCGGTCTGACACGTGCTTCCAACGACGCTGAACACATAAACCCGCCGGACTTCGATCCATTCAGCATCTGGCGCAACCGCCTGTGCGAGGACGACGAAATAGAATACTTGCCTACGTGGCTCTCGCGTGGCGGGTTCGAGCCGGAGCGAGTGCAGGGGCAGTGGCTGGTAGACGTCACGCATCTCGTGCTCTACAAGACACCGCAGGGGCACAAGTGCATTTCGCCAAGCGCGCTGGAGGGGCGATTCGATCAGATGCGCACGCAGTTCGGCGACAGGATGTGGGCCGCGAATCCAGACGACGTGGTGCGGTACACCTACTTGCGACGCCATTGCGCGGCTGCCATCGAGCAAGAGTCGGACTCTCGTGCCTCTATCAATGTTGATTTCCCGCAACTTCCGACACAGATCGAGGACGGTGAGTTAACGTTTCTCGTGACTTTTGCAGATGACCCCGGTCCCGTGCAGGTGCAGGGGCCGGATGGAGCCGTGAGTGTCTCTCCGGACGGCGAACGGCGGATACGCTTTACCTGCAGGGTGCAGGCCGGCGCGACTATTGACATTACTTTTGTTCGTGCATGATCAGAATCTGATAGAAAGATGACGGCATGAAGTGGCTGCAAGCAGGAACGGCCTATCTCGATTGGCTCACCGTGGATCGTCCGGTTACGCGGGACTACGCCCGACACCAAGCGGTGAAGATGGTGGAGATGGGCGCGACCGTGCACCAGTACATGGTGCAAGTCGGCGGCGCGGTTATCTACGATAGCAGCCTAGCGCCTCGCTCCCCGGGCCTCGCCTTTGATCTGCTCGAAGCCCTTGTCGCAGAGAACCACAATCGTGGCAATAGGCTTATAGCGTGTTGGCTGGGAACGCTGCCAGGCAATGCGCTGCAGGCTCGCGAACATCCCGACTGGATTGTACGCGGCCCGGATGGCAGCCCGTTCATATTGGTTTGTTATAATGGGCCGCTTCGTGACTTTGTCTTTGCGCAGGTGCGCGAAGTATTGACCAACTATGCGGTAGACGGCATCTACTTCGATCAGTTGATGACCGGCTGTTACTGTGCGTACTGTCGCCAGCAGTTTGCAGAGATTTACGGAAAGGAGCTTCCGTTCTCATCCGATACGCCCGCGAGCTATCGCTACGGCCACATCTACTGGGGGAATCCTAACGAGCGGGAGTTGGAGGAGTTTGCCGATGCCAAGCGCGTAGCCTTTCTTCGCAACGTACGCCATGTCATCAATGAAATCCGTCCCGATACTGCGCTTGTCGCAAACCACCTCGTCGGACCCCGGGCACGCTTGGGACGTGGTATTGTTGACGGATTTCTGCCGGAAGTGGTCGCTGGCACCCGCACTGAAGGCGGTCACGGTTCGCGGGACACGATTGGGGTAATGGCCGACCGGACGCTAACCGAGCGGTACGGCGGTGCTCCCGCCTATGGCGAAGTGAAATACGACAACTACACCCCGCGCTCCGTGCCGCTCGTGCACGGCATTGTGCAGTCGGCGGCAGCGGTGGCGAATGGCAACCCGATTGTCTTCCGCGATCAAGATGCGCTCGACACCGACCCGGAGCCAAAGCGCCGGCGGCTCTTCACGGCGCTGCGTGAGTTAAGCAACGTCCATGCCGAGGCGGTGGATACGGCGCCAATACGCTATGCTGCGCTCTTGCACTCGCATGCAACGCAAAGGCAACGCGGCGAAGCCTATGATGCTAGCTTCTATGGTTGGTACCGCTTGCTGTGCGAGGAGCATATTCCGTTCGCCATCGTTACCGAAGATGATATTGCTCGCGATGCACTCAGCGACTATGCGTGCCTGCTACTGGGCAATGCGGAGGTCTTACCTCCGGTGGTGGTGGCAAAGGTGGAGCAATTCGTCGCAGAGGGAGGCGGCCTGTTGGCAAGTTATCGCACCGGGCTGGGAACGGGCAGTGCGCCGGAACCGAAATCAGACGGCACTGCCATTGATCCCCTACGTGATCTCCTTGGCGTGACCCGCTTTGATACGCTGTCGCATCACCGTCAAGTTGCCGATCTCTCACCACACGTCCCGGTACCGAGTCAGCATGCGAGCGACTTCTTCTACGGGCGAGTTCGGAATGACGCGCCCGCGTTCATGGGCGATTTGACCGGCGTGCGACTGGATTTCGAGGCGCCTGTCGTGCAAGCGGAGCCGCTTACAGGCACTACGGTAGTTGCCGACGTGCTGGACTTCGATCAAGAGTTGATTAACGCTGCGTTCTTCAACCGCCGGATGCCCTTTGCGGGTACTCCACAGATGCCGTTAGCAACAGTAGACGACAACGTGGTTTATTTCGCTGCGCCGGTCGAGCGCGCAGCAGCAAGAGAATCCTGTGACGAATTGAATCAGTTGCTCGTCAAGTGTATTCGGCACGTGGGTGGAGCCCTGCCCTTCACTGTTGAGAACGTGCCGCCCACTGTCCTAGTCATGGGGCGAGAAGCGCCCACCGGCCAATGCGTGTTCTTCTTCGTCAATCTTTCCGCGACACCTACCAGTCGCGGTTATTTTCGCTACGTAGCCCCGGTGCATGACATCACACTGCATGTTCCTCTGCCGGACGACCGGACGGCGTCAGCACGGGACTTACACGGCAACGCGCTTGAGACCAATTACACAGACGGTACCCTAAGCGTGCGTCTCCCGCGGCTAGAATACTATGCGGCAGTCTGGATAGACCGCGGAAGATCGTAAGACTATCATGTAACCGAACTCACCACATTGAAAGGGTAATTGAACGATGCAAGAGAATCGTCGTGACGGCCTTCCCGGTGTAGGATTGCTCGTCCTTTGGCTCGTGCTGCTGCTTGCGGACATCGCTGGATTTGTCGTCTTGATAGCAATGGAGTCCTTGCTGCTCGTCTTGCCGATCATCATTTTTTTCGCGCTCAAGATCGGCGTATTCGGGTTTTTCAAAGTCGCGCCCAATGAGGGAAAGGTGCTCCAGCTATTCGGGGCGTACCGTGGCACGGCCCGCAAGCCGGGCTTGCGCTATACAAATCCCTTCTACAGCAAAGCGCGCATTTCGTTGCGCGTGCGTAATTTCGAGACCGGTCGGGTCAAGGTGAATGACCGCCGCGGCAACCCCATTGAGATTGCCGCCGTCGTTGTTTGGAAGGTGGTGGATACTGCCGAGGCCACGTTCCAAGTGGATGACTACGAGAATTACGTCCACGTGCAGAGCGAAGCCGCGGTGCGTAATCTGGCGACCGGCTACGCCTACGACGCGCATGAAGAAGAAGAGGTTAGCCTCGTCACCCACACCGCGGAGGTCTCCGACAAGCTTAAGAGTGAGATCCAAGAGCGTCTGGTGCAAGCCGGCGTGGAGGTGCAGGAGGCGAGAGTCAGCCACTTGGCGTATGCGCCGGAAATCGCCGCCGCCATGCTGCGTCGCCAGCAGGCCGACGCCGTAATCGCCGCCCGCCAGAAGATTGTGGAAGGGGCCGTGGGGATGGTAGAAAACGCGCTTGGCATGCTGGCTGAACGCCAGGTTATCGAATTCGACAAGAAGAGCCGAGCGGCCTTGGTAAGCAACCTGCTCGTCGTCCTCACGAGCGAGAATGCCATTCAGCCCGTGGTCAACACCACCTCATCCAACCAATAGAGGAATTACGTGAGGAAAGACGGATGAAGGAACGCTTGCGGGACAAGACGCGAGATGAATTGACACTTGCACTGCACGCGCTGGGTATTGACGCCACGATGGCGGAGCGGGAACGACCGGAGGAGAAAATCCAGAATGCCTGGACGAACCGTTCCCAGGGAATCATCGATGTGCAGGAGGGGCCGATCCGGTGGGTAAACTGCCTGAAACAGGACGGCTCGCAGTATAGTCCGCCGCAATGGTGGACCGTATTCGGCATTCCGGACGAGCGACTCTTCACGGAGCAGCGCGCGGTCAAGATCAAAACGGTGCGTAGCAAGTCCTTCCCCCTGTTTGGGAAGGTAGTGAACGTCACGTGGAAGGGTGAAGACCGCGCGACGCGGTTGATCAGCGTCCTTGCAAACGATCCGGCGGTGAAGTCCTTCGTCAAGAATACCGGCGACGTGGAAATCGAATGCCACGCTGGGGAGTTTCAGGGATGGACCGTGCAGGTCAATGGCAAGTTCTCACCAACCCAACAGAGTTGGGACATCGTGCAACGGATTGCTGAACGCTTGCTGTCTTGCCCCCAACCGTAGGCGCGCCGGTTTGGGTAAGCAGGAGGTCTATTCGGCTCACATTGTGGCGGCGCACTTCTCCCTATCCTCATCCGCAATCGAATCCTCTCCCTAGGGTGACCTTTGAATAACTCCGTCTTTCCGGCGAAAGTCGGAATCCAAGGGAGGCGGGAAGTGTGCGGAACCTTGCCGCGAAGTCCTTTTCACCACCATCCTGATCTTCCTATCGCTGCTACATTGCAGGAAAAAGCGGGATGCCTTGGAGTGGCAATGTAGGAAGGGCGCAGGTTACAAACCTACGCTACCGAGAGAGGGGCGAAACCTAGGCAACCCGTTTTCACTCCTGCGGCCGATGCAACAAGATTGGGAATACTGAGTTAGGTCACCTACCAGTCCGTAACTGAGCCGTCATCTCGTCGCAAGCGGGCGTGTTCCCAGTACTGGTACGAGTAATTCTTTGCCGCCTCGAAGTTGAATTCAATACCGATCCCCGGTACGTCGGCGGGTATGAGGTGCCCGGCCTCGACGCTGCATTGCGTGGGGAAGATGTCCGTCATTGCCGGTGGCACCATCGAGAGTTCTTGAATACCGAAGTTGGGGATGCACATGTCGAGTTGGACGCTGGCGGCGGTGTTCACGGGCCCAAGCGGATTGTGCAAGGCCGTGTCGATATAGTGCACCTCGCACATGGCGGCGATCTTCTTGCCCTCGGTGATGCCGCCGACGAGGCCGAGGTCGGCGCGCATGTAGTCGATCAGCTCATTCTCGATGAGCTCGCGGAACTGCCACTTGGTGATGAGCTGTTCGCCGGTGGCGATGGGCACGCTCGTGTGGTGCCGCAGATTGGCGAATGATTGCGGGTTCTCCGAGCGAATGGGGTCTTCGATGAAGAAGGGGCGCAGCGGCTCAAGGAGTTTACATAACTGGATTGCCCACGTCGGATTGAGGCGCGTGTGCACGTCGAGGGCGATTTCGATTTCATGCCCCACGGTCTCGCGCACCGCTTGAAACGCTTCCACCGTATTGCACACCGCCCGCGCCGGCTCCAAAATGTCATTTGGGTCAGTGAGCAAGCCAAACCGCACCACTTCAAAGCCTTCGTCCACGCGCGCTTTGGCCGCCTTTGCGCAAGATTCCGGATCGGTACCGCCAAAGTGGGCGTAGCACCGTACTTTTTCGCGCGTCTTGCCGCCCAGTAATTGGTAGGTTGGGACCTCCAGGGCCTTGCCGGCGAGATCCCAGAGCGCGATATCGAGAGCGGATATTGCCGCCGTAAGCACCGGGCCCGCGCGCCAGAAGTTGCCGCGGAAGTGGTCCTGCCAGATGTGCTCGATGCGTGAGGGGTCCTGTCCGATGAGCAGCGGCCGGTAGTGCTCCACGGTTGCCGCGACTGCGTTGTCTTTGCCGGAACAGC
Organism: Chloroflexota bacterium; assembly: GCA_965216245.1. GTDB lineage: Bacteria > Chloroflexota > UBA11872 > VXOZ01 > VXOZ01 > VXOZ01. The sequence continues at coordinate 755,412 of OZ244145.1, read as the reverse complement.
CGGATTCGCCTATGCCGTACAGCCCGTTTTCCTCAGTAACGGTGACGAACGTGTAGTTTCGCGTGCCGTTGTTCACGGTATGGGTCTGGACGTCGCTGATCTTCATGGCTTACCTCCACTTCAAGCTTGTTTGAGTTTGGCGAAACAGGCGATTCCGGGGCTCTCGTCTCGTGCCAAGAGGCGGGGGACAAGACCCCGCGCTAGTGTCTACAAACAGTTTCTTAGTGAGACGGTAGCACAGGTGGATGGATTGTGCCGGGCGATAGTTTCGGGCAACCACAAGGGTTGCCCCTACGGTTGCTATGCTGAGCGCACGGTTGCTATGCTTTAAGATGGTAGGGAGGGTTGTATCAGGCGATCTATTCGGGCAACCACAAGGGTTGCTACGCGGGCCGTAGCGGACGCCCGGACATCCAGTAGGGGCGATTCGCGAATCGCCCCTACGATTTACCCCGGCGCGGGCATTGCGGTCGTTGGGGGCGCTGTGCCCGCGCCGGGGTTGCTTACGATGCCTTGCGCAGCCGCTCAAGGGCTTCCTGCAGCTTCTCGCGGCTGGTGGCGTAGGACATACGCAGGTAGCCGTCGGCGAGGAAGGAAGACCCCGGCACGGTGGCAATGTGGGCCTCTTCCAGAAGGCGGTCGGCAACCGCCATATCTTGCTCGTCGCCTTTGACTTGCGGGAAGGCGTAGAACGCGCCGCCCGGCAGCGCGCAGGTATAGCCCGCTTTACGCAGTCCCTCTACGAGAAGCGTGCGACGCTCTCTGAACTCGACCACCATCTCCCGCACGCAGTCTTGCGGCCCGGTGAGCGCGGCGATAGCGGCCTTCTGCGCGGCTGAGGTCGGGTTGCTGGTTATCTGTGACATCAAGTCGTTGATGGCCTTGATGACGGGTTCCGGCCCGGCCACGTAGCCGAGACGCCAACCCGTCATAGCGTAGGTTTTTGACACCGTATTCACGGTGATAACGTGGGCTTTCTCATCCGGCCCCATGCTTGCAGGCGAGAGATGCTCGGCATCGCCATAGATGAAGTGCTCGTAGGTCTCGTCGGCAATCAAGTAGATGCCGCGTTCCACGCAGGCTGCGGCCAGTTTACGGATTTCCGCCGGATCGGCAACCACGCCGGTGGGATTGCACGGCGAGTTAATGAGGATAGCGCGGGTCTTGGAGGAAATGCGCTCTAGTAACGGGTCTGCCGTGATCGCGAACGGCGATGCGAGCGGGACGGTGACGGCTGTTCCCTGCGCGAGTTTGATCTGCTCCAGAAAGGTCGGCCAGGTGGGGGCGTGAACGACAACCTCATCACCGGGGTTGCAAATCGCCAGAAACACATTGCAAACTGCCTGTTTGCCACCCACGCAGGCCACCACCTCGGTCGGGCTGTAGTCGACAGCGTTCTCACGGGAGAGCTTTTCCGCAATGGCCTCTTTGAGTTCGGGGATGCCGCCGGCCGGCGTGTACTTGTTGAAGCCGTCCTGGATCGCGGCAATGGCAGCCTCCTTGATGTGCGCCGGGGTATCAAAGTCCGGCTCACCGACGGAGAGATTGATGACATCAATACCTGACCGCAACATTGCCTTAGCCTTGGCGTCCATCGCCATTGTAGGAGATGGTGTAAGAGCCAAAATGCGGTCGGATACGGCCTGCGCGCTACTAAGGGGTGCCACGAGCGGATTGCCTCCAGATACTCACAAGTAAAGTTTGTTCATCGGTGATTATATAAACACTGGTCAACATGCACAACGACATACCGTTTCAAGGGTTTTGCTTGCTCGTGTGAAGCAAGCCCCACGCTTCGACAGGCTCAGCGCGAACGGTCAGGAGTTCAGCCGCGCTTCGACAGGCTCAGCGCGAACGGTCAGGAGTTCAGCCGCGCTTCGACAGGCTCAGCGCGAACGGTCAGGAGTTCAGCCGCGCTTCGACAGGCTCAGCGCGACGGTCAGATGTTCAGCCACATCTCGACAGGCTCAGCGCGAACGGTCAGATGTTCAGCCGCATCTCGACAGGCTCAGCGCGAACGGTCAGATGTTCAGCCGCGCATCGACAGGCTCAGCGCGAACGGTCAGATGTTCAGCCGCATCTCAACAGGCTCAGCGCGAACGGTCAGATGTTCAGCCGCGCATCGACAGGCTCAGCGCGAACGGTCAGATGTTCAGCCGCATCTCAACAGGCTCAGCGCGAACGGAAGGATGTTCTGCCACATCACCGCGTAAACAGAATAAAGAGCACGTCGCCGTCCCGGACAACGTAATCGCGTCCTTCTTGACGCACGAGCCCATGCTTACGCGCATCGGCGTAGCCATTGTTTTCGATCAATTGCTCCCAAGCGATCACTTCCGCGCGTGCAAACCCGCGCGCCATGTCCGTGTGGATTTTCCCGGCAGCGTCCTGCGCTTTGGTGCCTTGCGGGATGGCCCAAGCACGCACCTCTTTATCATTTATCGTGAAGAAGTGGATCAGACCTAACAGAGCGTGGGACTCGCGTACGACCTGTGTTGCGCCAGCTTCGACAAATCCCAAGTCCTCGCGAAAGAGTGCGGCCTCATCCGGTGGGAGCTGCGCTACCTCCATTTCCAATTGCGCGCAGAGGGCAATGATCGTAGTCTGCGGGTGAGGATAGGCAGTCCGGGCGTGTGCGGCCATCTCTTCAGCGTGGGGCCACTGTTCCTCGGAGCAATTGATGATCACTAGCGTGGGCTTCAGGGTCAGGAGTTGAAACCCACGAATTGTCTGCAATTCATCGGGTGTTAGATCGAGAGCACGCACCGGCAGGCCCCGTTCCAGAGCGTTCTGAATGCGCTCCAGGAGTGTCTGCTCTCGCTCAAGGTGCTGGCGTTCCGCCGCGGGGGCGCTACGCATCTGCAGCGCGAGGCGCTGGAGACGGTTCTCGATGATTTGCATGTCAGGCAGAATCAGGTCGAGATGAATGCTCTCCAGTTCATGGGTGGGATTCTGCACGTCGTTGAATGCGCCAAGAACGACCAGCAGAGCGTCTACGGTGCGGAGCGTGCCTACCCAGGCAGCTTCCTTCTCCTGCCTGCCGAAACCGGCCCCGGGAAAATCGAGGTACTGAACTTCCGTTGGGATGCATTCCTCAGCTCCAAACAGGTTACAGAGCGCCTCAAGCCGCGATTCGCGCAGATTCACCGTGGCTAAAGTTGGTTCCAGGCCGTGCGTCTGGTGGCGATGCTCCGCCGCACCGCCGGCAATTGCATTGAAGACCGTAGTCTTGCCGGAATACGGTATGCCGACAATGCCGATTTGCATCAGTGTTGCCTTGCGGGTTGCGGCAAAACGCATGAATGCCGCTTGGCAGTGCCAATAGTGACGCTGCCACACTGCGTTTCGCCGAAGAGTCATTGGCACCAGGAGAGTGCGGCCGTACTCTTACGCGGCCATGCGGCCTGTTTGCGCACGGCCACAGCCTGGCATCCGTATGGTATTGTATGGCGCGAGCGCCTGAGCGGCAACCAAGGTTGTTTTGACAAGGTTGCTGCGCTATCATCGTTGTAGCAATTGCGCTCAAAGAAAGCGAATGACGAGCGATGTGCGGCATAGAGGGTTGAAGCGGCATTTCTGCGGTCGCACACGTCTTGTGATTGTGTTCTTTTGCTTTAGAATTCCATGAAGTGCAACAACCTTGAGCCCTCGATGGCGCTTGAGTAATTGTAATTGGAGGAGATGGCATGTTTGGTTGGCGTGGACGCATCGGATTGCTCGTACCGTCGGTGAATACGGTGGTGGAGCCGGAAGGCTGTGCATTGTTGCCCGAAGGGTTTGCCGTTTTTGCAACCCGCATGCGCAACTCCCGCTCGGATGCCGACGACATGGCGCAAATGTGCGCGCACGTTGATCGCGGCGTAGACGAATTGCTCAGCGCAAACGTAGACGTCATCGCCTTTGCCTGCACTGCAGGCAGTTTCTTCGAGGGCACTGATGGTGAAGAAACGTTGCGCGAACGGTTGCGGGGCGGCAGCCGGATTGAGGCAGTGACTACTGCCGGAGCAGTTGCCGGTGCCCTGCGCGCCCTCGACGCACAGCGTGTTTCCATGGTGACACCGTATATCCCGGAACTCAATGATCTCGAGGTCAAGTTCCTGGAGGGCTGGGGGTTCGACGTGGTGAGCCAGGCCGGTATGGGAATTCTCACGGCCTTCGACATCGGCGTTGTGCCGCTTGCGGAAACATACCGCTTTGCCCGGGAGCACGTTGACGCGGGCGCCGACGCGCTATTCATTAGTTGCACTAATCTCCGCACCATGGACGTTATCCAAGCGCTCGAGGAGGACCTCGGCATTCCGGTTGTGACGAGCAACCAAGCCACCTACTGGCAGTGCCTGCGCGCGCTGGGACATTCGGCGGCGATACCCGGTTACGGTAGGGTGTTTGAGCTTTCCCCCGTTGCGGGGCCGTTACCCGTGACCGTCTAGGCCGTGCTTGTGGACTCATCATTGCGTGTCGGTGTGGATATTGGTGGTACCTTCACCGACCTTGTCTTCATGGATGCCCAGGGGTTGCGAGCGTGGACGAAGGTCTCTTCCACCACGGATGACTTCGCGCAAGGAATAGTGCAGGGGCTCGATTCCCTCATCAGCAATACGAATGCTGCGTGTGAGGATATTCGTGAAGTCATTCACGCCACAACGATAGCCACCAACGCTATCCTGGAAGCCAAAGGCGCGCCCACGGGCCTCATCACAACTGCGGGTTTCCGCGACGTGCTGGAGATACGGCGTTTGCGAATGCCGCGCCTCTACGACTTGCACTGGGAGCCGCCGAAGCCGTTGGTGCCGCGCGCGTTGCGACGGGAAGTCGTCGAGCGCATGGACACTCTGGGAAACGTTGTGCATGAGCTCGATGAGGAAAGTGTCCACGCGGCAATAGCGCATTTACTTAAGGCGGATGTGCGTTCGATTGCCGTATGCCTCATCAACGCCTACCGAAATTCGGAACATGAAGATCGCATTGGCGCGTTGCTGCAGGCGGCGGCTCCCGACGTTTTCGTTTCCCTTTCGTCCCACGTTCTCCCGGAAATTCGTGAGTACGAGCGCACGAGCACGACGGTGATCAATGCGTACATTGCTCCGGTAATGCGCTCATACCTTTCCCGCTTGGACGATGCCTTCGTCGAACGGCGAATCACTGCCCCGGTATACATGATGCAGTCCGGCGGCGGCATGATGGGCGCGGCGAAAGCGGCGGAACAGCCAATTCACGTGATTGAGTCCGGGCCTGCCGCCGGTGTGATGGGCGCGCTTTCGCTGGCCAACGCGATGAATACCCAAAATGCAATAACGCTCGACATGGGCGGCACGACGGCCAAAGCGTCGGTGATCGAGGACGGACGCATCACGCGCACGAATGACTACGAAGTAGGCGGCGGCATTAGCCTCAGCGCGCGTCTCCAGCGGGGCGGGGGTTATGCGCTGCGTGTGCCGGCTATAGATATTGCGGAAGTCGGCGCTGGCGGCGGCAGCATTGCGTGGATCGATCCGGCCGGCGGACTCCGGGTCGGTCCGCATAGCGCGGGCGCTGAGCCCGGGCCCGTGTGTTACTCCCTCGGCGGCGAAGAACCAACACTCACCGACGCCAATGTAGCGCTGGGCTTTCTCAATCCCACGCATTTCTTGGGTGGCGAACTGCCGATTGACGCTGCGCGCGCTCTCTCTGTCTTGGAGGAACGGCTAGCGAAACCGCTGGGCTTACGTGTGGAAGATGCCGCCCACGGTATCCATCGTATAGCGGTCTCCCATATGAGCCGCGCCGTACGGGCGGTCACTGTGGAACGCGGACGCTCGCCAGCAGATTTCGTCTTATTCGCCTTTGGCGGCAGCGGGCCGCTGCACGCCGCCGAAATGGCACAGGAGCTTGGGGTCAAGCAGGTCGTTGTACCAGCGTTTCCAGGACTGTTTAGTTCACTCGGTCTCTTGTGTGTCGATGTCTCCCAGCACGCCGTGCAAACAGTCTTGCTGCCCATCGACACGGTGAGTGAAGAGGAGATCGATGAACAATACGGTGCGCTGGAGTCTCGCTTGGCCGGAGAGCTTGGGGTAGGCGATGATGCTCGGCAAAGCGGCCTTTGGCAGCGATTCGCGGACCTGCGTTATGCCGGTCAGTCCTTCGAACTCACCATTCCGCTGCAAGACTCTCGTCCGGCGTTGATGCGGGAAGCTTTTGAGCGTGAGCATGAGCGCACCTACGGCCATAAGGCGTCCGAAGACCCCGTGGAACTCGTCAACCTGCGGGTTGAAGTCACGCTGCCGCGGGAAGGACAGCATCAGTGGGGAAGTACTGCGGCAAAGAAGGAAACACCACAGGGCCCGGGAGAGCGGTCGGCGTACTTTGGCGCTGCAATTGGCGAGCGCAATGTGCCGCTACTGGCACGGCATGAGCTTGGCACGGCAGCTCGACCCGGGCCGCTGATCATGGAGGAATACGACACGACGATATTGGTGCCTCCAAATTGCAGTGCAAGACGAGATGCGTGGGATAACGTGGTGATCGCTGTGGGAGAGGAACTGACGTGAACGGAGACTTCGATCCGGTAGAAACGGAAATCCTCAAGAACGCGCTGGAATCGCTGGTGGACGAGATGGCGATGACTATACTTCGTACGGCGTATTCGAACAATCTCAAGAACAGCATGGACTTTTCCACCGCGCTTTGTCAGTCTAGCGGTGAACTCATTGCTCAGGGCCTGACGCTGCCGCTCCATCTTGGCTCGGTGCCCCACGCTATGCAGAGTATCTTCGCGACATTTGGCGATGACATTCGGCCCGGCGACGTCTACTTGCTCAACGACCCCTATGCAGGGGGCACGCACTTACCGGATTTCTACATCTTCAAGCCGGTATTCTTGGATGGCGTACTTGCCTGCTACCTTGTGACGATAGCGCACCATGCCGACGTTGGCGGAATGGTGGCAGGAGGGAACGGCTGCGACGCTACCGAAATCTTCCAGGAAGGCATTCGCATCCCGCCGCTCAAGCTCTACGATGCCGGCGTACCCAACGAGAGTGTCTTCAAGCTAATTCGGGCCAACGTGCGGGTGCCGCGGCTGGTGCTGGGCGATATTCGCGCCCAACTCTCTGCCTGCTACGTGGGCGAGCGGCGGGTGACTCCGCTGTTTGGCCGCTACGGGCACGAGGACCTCCAAGCTAGGTTTTCGGCGCTGCTCGACTACACGGAACGGCTGGCGCGACAGGCCATTGCCGATATGCCCGATGGAGAGTACGCGTTTACCGACTATATTGACGACGACGGGTTTGACCCGGGGCCGATCCCCATCGCCGTTACCGTGCGGGTGCACGGAGACTCTATGACGGTGGACTTTACCGGCACGTCGCCGCAAGTGCGCGGTGGCATAAATTCGCCAATCCCATTCACGCGCTCGGCCGTGTATGCCTGCGTGCGCAGTCTCATGGGGGAAGAAATACCGAATAACGAGGGGTACTTCCGCCCGATCGAGGTGATTGCGCCCAAAAGCTCCGTCGTCAATCCCAGCATGCCCGCTCCCGTGGCCGCGCGGGGCCTTACCGGTTACCGGACCGCCAATGCCGTAATGGGCGCCCTGGCCAAGCTGGCGCCGGAGCGCATTCCGGCATGCGAGGTGGGAGGCGACACCGGTGTGAGTATTGGGGGCTACGACGACGATGGCAATCCCTTCGTCTACCTGGAGTTCCTCTTCGGGTCGTGGGGAGGTAAGCCCTGGAGTGACGGCACCGACGCCATGGCGAGCATCGTTGTGAATTTCTCGAATAACCCGGTTGAGGTGGTGGAAGCGGAGTTGCCTTTGCGCATCGAACGGTACGGCTATGTGCCGGATTCCGAGGGGGCCGGTAAGTTTCGCGGCGGCCTGGCGTTAGTGCGGGACTACCGTTTGCGCGAGCGGCGCGCGACGCTGCAACTGCGTTCGGATCGACATAAGACGAAAACCTACGGTCTTGCCGGTGGGCTGCCCGGCGCGCCCTCGCAGAACATCCTCAATCCGGATACTGAAGCTCGCATTCTAACGAGCAAGGCGACCGAGACGATATTTGAGAACGACCTCTTCCGTCACATGGTTTCAGGGGCCGGCGGCTGGGGAAACCCTCTGGAGCGAGACCCGCAGCTAGTCCTGGATGACGTGCGCAACGAAAAGGTGTCACGCGAACGCGCCCGCGATGTCTACGGCGTTGTGATAGCCGCTAATGGAGAGCTTGACCAAGAGGCTACGGAACGGTGTCGTCGTGAAGATGGCGACTGATGGAACGCGTCTTGGGAATTCATCGCACTCCCAGATCAAGAGACCTGCTGCCTGCGCTGCAAAGCACAGGCAGCATTTAGATTCTAACGCTGACCGGCCTGAAATTTGCACACGTGACCGCAAAGGGACGTGTGCCGCCCTTCGACAAGCTCAGGGCGAACGGTGTTTACTCTAGGCTCAGGGCGAACGGAGTCCACTGCACGACGGCATCATCGTGAACGCCCTGCTTAGACTCCCTGCGGAGCAAGCTCCGCGAGGCGGTCTGCGTTGGCCATCACTTTGTGGAAGGCCTCGCCGACTTGCTCTACCCATTCAGGATTGGGGTCGACGGGCGTCTTGATCCAGAACGCCGTATCGTGGATGCGTTCGCTCACGGGCAGGTGACCACGCCCTCTGCGCACGCGTGAGTCGGACGGTAGGTCTTTCCACGGTCCGCCGACGTTCTCGAGCGCATAGTCGTTGAAGAGCGGCTCCAGATGCATCACGCCGTAGCCGAACGGCGTGATCTCCGACTTTGTCTGTACGCCTTCAGCGACCAACGCTTTAAGAATGGAATTTGCAGGCACGCCGATTGCCTCAGTGTCGAGCGTCCCGGCGTAGTGCACCAAGCCGCCCCGGATAGCTTTCGGATAGACCTTTTGGGGGTTCACACCAGGAATGGCGCTCAGCAGGGAGTCGAGCCGGTCGAACCACGCCCGGCGCTTCTCGTTCATTTCCGGTAGCCGTCTGAATTGAGCGCGCACCATGCCGATGGCAAGCGGGTTGGCGCGGTACTTCACGCCCAATCCCATGTTGCGCAGGTCCGCGAATTCGGCGGAAGACCAGAGCTTGCCGCAGCGCCCGTACTGGCCGAGCGCCAGCATGCGGTCATAGAGCGCGTCGTCATTGGTAACAGCAACGCCCGCCTCGATGCCCGTCATCGCCTTGCCCTTTTGCAGGCTAAAGCAGCCGATGTGGCCGAACGAGCCCACCGGTTTGCCGTCCCACGTTGCGCCATGGGCGTGCGAGGCGTCCTCGATGAGGACGATGTCGGTGCCGTCCACGATTTCACGAAACGCGTCGAGGTCTGCCGGGTTGCCGTACACGTGGGTTACGACGATGGCGCAGGTGCGGTCGGTGATCTTCCGCCAGACGTCTGCCGGGTCCGCGCAGAAGGTCTCCGGGTCCGCATCGCAGAACACCGGCGTGGCGCCGCAGTGCAGGATGGGGCTTATGCTCGCATGCCAGGTGACCGAGGGCACGATCACCTCTTTGCCGGCGTGTGCGCCAGCGGCGAAGATGGCGGAGTGCAGCGTGGCAGTGCCGTTGCACATGGCGAGGGCATGTTTGGTGCCGATGAACTCGCGCCACTCTTCCTCGAAGCGGTCTAACTCGGCGTAAGCATCGCCAAAATCGTCCATGACCCGCAGCACGTACTCCTTTTCCAGATCGGTCACGCGCTGCCAGCGGTCGTCAACTGGAGCGGTCACTGCTTGCGGCCCGCCATCCAGAGCCAATGTGGACGTGGGGCTCAATGTCTTTGCCATGAAATTCCTCTTTCACAAATGGATTAAAATGCTTGACTATCACTATTATGCATATTAGAATATCGTTGTCAAGCGTGTGGAGCTTTGTGGTAGTCACGGTTTCTCGTGAAAGGAAGGCCGACATGGCGATCCAAGCACGACGAGGTAGAGAGTTGTATGCCCCTACGCGGCGGGTAGTGCTCGGCGGGGCGGTGTTCGGTGGTACGGGCATGCTTCTCGCGGCATGTGGCGCGGTATCCACTGCTCCTGCCGGAGAGGCGGCGGCGACGGAAAAAGAGGCGGAATCCAAGGCGGAGATGGCTCCCAAGGCCGAGCCCCAGGTGTTACGCATCTCCAACTATCACAGTCCGGAGGATGCGCGCTGGACCGCGCTCTCCCAGACCTTTGCGGAGGGAGCTGAGGCCCTGGGCATCACTATTGAAACGCCGCAAGAGTATCGGGAGGTATGGCAGAAACGCACCACTGAGTTTGCTGCCGGCACGACGACGGTTGATATTACCTATAACCAAAACAACTGGGCGCTGACCGGCGGGCTCAACGGCATGTTCGTTGAGAAGTTCCAGTTGCTCAAGTCCAGCAACGTGCCGGTAGAGACCTACTTCGCGGCGGACATCGAGTCCTGGTCGTGGCGCGGCAAGCTCTATGCGCTGCCCTTTCAGTCGGGCGGCGAGGCGGTGATGTACAACAAGCACCTCTTCGACCAGAAGGGTATACCCTATCCGCACAAAGACTGGACCTATGATGAGTTCCTGGACGCCTGCGTCAAGCTCACCAATGCTGACGACAATAAATGGGCAGCGTTCATCGGACAAAACGGTCTGCACTATATGGCAGGCACGTTTGTCTACAACTTTGGCGGCCAGTTGGTTAACGAGGACCGTTCAAAGGCCGTGTTTGGGGAAGACCAGAATGCGATCCGTGGCTTCCGCTTTGACGTGGACTTGCACATCAAGCATCGGGTTACACCGACGACCGAAGCCCGGCAGGCGCTTCCCACCGGTATACGTCCCATGGAAGCGGAGATGGTTGCAATGGAGTTCAACGGCATCTTCCGCCACAATACGATCAAGGCGCACATACCCCTGGTGGAGAAGCTCGACTTTGCACCGCCACCGCGCGGAATGCGGCAAACGGCCAGTCTTGGCGGCAACGCCTATTCCATTCTCACCTTTTCAGAGGTGCCGGACCTGGCCTGGGACTTTCTCATGTGGTTCCATTCGGAGGAGGGGCTGGTTGATTCGCCCCAGTTCGGTGCGATTGCATGGCCGCCGACGGTCTGGGCGAGCAAGCACCCCAAGTGGCTTTCGCGATTTGAGGGCACAAAGGTGTTGGATGTGGCAAACGTCTGGGAAACGGACGGCCATGATCGCCTGGTGACGCCTGAGACGAGCGAAGCCTGGCAGATTCTGCGCCGGGGGCATATTCTCGCGGCGTTGAGGGGTGAAATGGATGCGGCTGAGGCGATGCGCCTCTCTGCTCAGGAACTGAACGAACTCTACAGCCGTCGCCCGGAGGAGTGGCGGTAGCGCGAGTTTGGCGCTGGCAGTCTGAATGTAGAGTGCGGCATGGTATTTCTCGCGCCCTGCACTCTTTGCTAGAGTGGAGTAGATGCGGGGAGGTTTTTGAAGCGAATTGCCGGCATTTGTTAGTTCCCTACGTGCGCGGCTGTTTGCAAAGTCCAAGACCGCTTTTGCCCACACGTGTAGGCAAGGAATGACAAGAGGTGTGCGCTTGCCCAGCGCACACCTCTTTCTACTCTTCCGAGAGAGTCTTCGATGACTCCGATCTTAGCCTGTTGCTTTGCGGCGGCTCCACTGCCACAGCAGCAGCGCGCCGGCACCGATCAGGGCGAACGGCCAGGTGAGATCGGATACAAACGAGGGCAGGAAGGTATCGATGAGCAGGAGCCCGCCGAGCGCGACCATCCCTCCGCCGATCCAGGTGCGCCATGCCGGCCGCGGTATTGCACGATTTCTTTGAATGAGCATCGCTAGGCCGATCCCCATTATGAAGAGGGAGCCGACAATTCCTTCGGAGATCCAGAATATGTTCAGACTGTCCGCCAGGGTTAGGATGCTCAGTAGGATCAATCCGCCGCCGACCCAGGTACGCCAGGCCGGTCTCGGTGTATCATCACTGCGATAGAAGAGCAAGAGTGCGCCAATTACGAGAATAACCAGCGATTCAGGGGAGAACCACAGAAAGTCTACGTTCTCCGCGAGAACGATGAGGCCAACAGTTACAAGACCCGCGCCAAGCAAGGGCAACCAGCGGTGCTTTTGCTTGACCTTTGGCGCTGTGGTCTCATGAAGTTGCTCTCCCTCTAGGTCTTCTTCCCTGATACCAAGTATCTCATTTTCCAGTTCCTGTTCTTGGGCGCGCTTGGCAGCAACAGGATCGGTAGGGCTTGGTTCTCTGTTAAACGTCTCTCGCACCCGGTCGCCAATCCGCTCCACCATTGGGTCTACGCGCTCCGCCACGTTCTTGAAAGTATCGTCGGCGGCGGACGTGTATCGTCCGCTTTCAGGCATAACCAGCCAGAATATGGGGTAGGCTATGAGCGTTACCCCACCGCTAATGAAGGTAGCAACTACCCAGAGCACGCGCATGAGGGTAGTATCCATGCCAAGAAACTCAGCTAGTCCACCGCAAACACCCGATATCATGCGCTCGTCGCGGCTGCGCGTGAGTCGCCTCCCGCGCGCATAGCCGGCGGAGGCGCTAGAATGTGCCGGCGCCTCCGGCATGACGATCCAGAAGACAAGGTAAGCGAATAGCGCCATGCCACCGGAGAGAAAGAGCGCAAGTATCCAGAGCAGACGAACGATAGTTGGGTCCCAGTCGATATACTCCGCTAAGCCTCCACAGACTCCGGCACACGTGCGGTCTGTTCGGCTTCGCATGAGGCGACGCACGGCGGTTTCTACGTTCTCTGCCATCTCTCACCCCTCCTATCGGTGAAGTCTAAACATACTCTTTAGGATTATAAAACTCTTAGCGGAAATTAGTCAAGTATTCTAAAGCGGAAAATAGTAAAAATCCGTTTGTTTGCGTTGCGACCGCTTCTGACCGAAGAGAAGCGGTAGTGTCACAGTCACCCGGTTACGCAGAAAGTGATCCGAGCGCTATTGAAGCGGCGAAGTGTCAGTTCTGTTCAAGCGGGAACGGTTTACTTAAGATTCGGCAGACGCACGGCCAGCGACCGCAGGCTGGCTCACGCCCGCGGGAAGGAGCTGTGCATCGGCGAGGATTTCGCGCACCGTTTCATGCAGGTGTGACGACAGAGGAACAAGTGGGTGGCGGGGTTCACCGCCTTCGTAGCCGCAGAGCGTCATGGCTGCTTTGAGGCCGGCAACGCCAAAGCGATTGGTGACTGCGGCGTTGGGCGCCATGAGCCGGTATTGCAGTCTGCGCGCTTCATCGATTGCGCCGCGTTGGAAGAGATCGTAAAGTTGCACACACTCTCGTGGCGCCAGGTTGGCCAGCGCCGCCACTCCGCCCGCCGCTCCCACGCACAGGGCGGTAAATAGAAAGCTCGCCGAGCCTGCCAGGACCGCAAAGTCCAAGTCTTGCGTCTGCCGGATTACCTCGGTGATCTGCACAATGTTGCCGGAGCTATCTTTCAGGCCCCTGATGCGCGGGTGTTGCGCCAATGGTACGACTACCTCCGGTCCCAAGTTGATGCCGGTGTAGGCGGGCATGTTATAGATCAGAAGCGGCAGTGCGGCATCATCTGCCAGCGCTGTATAAAAATCGCGGAGGACATCGGGGGTGAGAGCGGACTTATAGTAGGAAGGGGGCAGGACGAGCGCAGCCTGCGCGCCGCGTTTAGCGGCTTGCGCGATGAACGAGAGCGCCTGTCTCGTCGATTCGTAGCCTACGCCCACGATCACCTGCGCGTCCGCAGGGGCGTTTGCAACCACCGTTTCTACCACCTGCAGCTTTTCCGCTTCGGTGAGCGCGGGCAATTCTCCGTTGGAACCGAGCGCGACAAAGCCGGTGAGCCCCGTTGGCGCGAGTTTCCTGACATTTTCCGCAAGGTGCGCGACTGCGAGTTCCTGATTAACAAACGGTGTTGCCAGCGGCGGGTAGATGCCGGTGAATTGCATAAAGCATTCTCCTCAGAAGAAATCCTATTCACTGCTCAGTATAGTCTGCCGAAATCTCCGAGACAAAATGTGCCTCGATTTTAGCGCCGGCAGTTGTTCCCGTACGTGAAGAGGAGTGTGCAGATTGAATTCGAGTAGGTCGGCAATTTTGTGTTTCTTCCGGTGACACGTACAATGGGCAGATAAGCGGCCGGCGCGGGTAGTGTCGGTGCCTCCGTACCAATGTGGCGAGCGCAGTGACGAAGGGAGAAAAGAATCGTGACAGTTAGAATTGGGTTCATTGGGGTTGGCGGACGTTCCGTGCATGAGATGCGGGACCTGATTAAGATTCCCGAATCCGAATTAGTGGCGTTTTGCGATATTGATGAGTCGCGTTGCACGGGAGCAGTCGAGACCCTCAACGGCGTGATGCCGCCCGGCAGAAATCCGATCCAACCCGGTATCTTTACCGACCATCGGGCGATGCTGGATGCGGTGGAGATGGATGCGGTCTACATCTCGCTGCCCACCTTTGCGCACGGCCAGATTGACCACGACGTGATTGCGGCGGGCAAGGCAGTGATGATCGAGAAGCCTATCGCAATCGAGCTTTCCGTGGCAAAAGAGATCGCGGCCCATATTGCCGAGACGGGGATTGTAAATGCCGTCGGCTATCAGATGCGCTATGCGCCTTCAGTAGGGCAAACCCGCGCCTTGCTGGAAGGGGTGCCAATCGGGATGGTCATTGCCGTGCGCTGGGGCGGCTTACCGAGCACGCCTTGGTGGCGCGTGCAGGAGCAGTCCGGGGGCATGCTGATCGAGCAGCATACTCATGGCATAGACTTGGTGCGCTACTTCGTGGGTGAGCCGGATACCATCTACGCCGCCGGCGACACCGTCTTGCTTAAAGATGTGCCGAACCTCAACATCTTCGATGTGAATGCGATTACCGTGCGCTTTAAGAATGGCGCGGTGGGCATGATTGGCAACTCGCCGGCGGCGACGGCCGGCGTGCCGCCCAACATCACCAATGTCCTCCATATTCTCGCCAAAGATCTCACTGTGACGGCGGGATTTAACAGCACGACGGTCTTGCGCCCCGGCCAAGAGGCGGAAACCATCACGTCCGATCAAGACTCTAACCTCTCGATGAATCAGGCATTTGTGGAGGCGGTGGCGAACAACACACAGGACGGCATCCTGTCACCCTACGACGACGCGCTGCGCTCGTTTGCGTTTACGTATGCCGGTCAGAAGTCGGCGGAACTGCGGCGTGAAGTACGGATCACCGATGACCTTGAGGTGGTAGCAACATGAAAATCGGCACACGTACCGGCTCAATTGGAGGCGACCCCAAGGATGCCCTGCCGCTGGCGGCCTCGCTGGGTTTCACGGGGGTGGAGTTCTCAATAAGCGCGCGCGATCCGTCCGACGATTTGCTGGCAGAAGAAGCTGGATGGGAGTTGCTCAAGCGCCAGTCGGCGGAGACAGGCGTGGCGGTCTGTTCGTTGTGCGTCGGCAATCTGGGACTGATGCTCACTGGTGATGACGCTGCGCGGGCCCAGGGCATTCGCGTGGCTACAGACACGATTGCGGCTGCTGCGGAACTTGATGGTCGGCTGATCCTCTGCGCCATGGATGCGCCGCCGGAGCAACCCTATGAGGAATCTTTTGCCCGCTGGGTGGATGGCTTCAGCGAGATCATGCCCGCGGCGGAGAGCGCCGGAGTCACCATGGCGCCGGAGAGCGTGGGCCGCACCCATCCGCAATCGGTAGAGCGTTTCCGCCGCCTGGTCGCAGCCGTAGATTCGCCGCAATTCGGTGTCTACTTCGACGTCGGTAACGCGCATACGCAAGGGTTCGATCCGGCCGCCGATCTCCGGGCGCTTGGCGGGCTCGTCAGCCAGATTCATACCAAGGAGCCGGACAGCATCCCGCTCATGGGCACCGGGCCGCTGGATTGGGACGCTATCTTTGCGGCAATCGAAGCGATAAGCTACGACGGCTGGCTGGTGCTGGAAACCGCTACCGGCGACGACGCGCACGCTTCGGCAGTGTATAACCGAGAGTTCTTGGAAAAGCGTCTGGGTATGACGTGACGGCGTTGTGTTGGCTCGAGTTTCCAGAAGAGCACTCTTAGGCCGTTCATACTTCGACAAGCTCAGCACGAACGGCCTAAGAGTGCTGGGGTCTTGATGTCTCCATGGTTCCCCCCTTCGACAGGCTCAGGGCGAACGGTAAGGTGTCGCGGGCGAAGGGTAAAGTGTCGCGGGCGAACGGTAAAGGTTCGAGGGCGAACGGCTGACATGGCTAGGTCGACGAGCGCGGTTCGTCCGGCTTGAAGATCTCAGCGAGCACCGGGCTTGGGCCCCAATCTGAAGCTAGGCATTCCATGTGGATCACGTCCCAGTACTTCCCGCCCATGAAGTGGCATTCGCGGCGGCGGCCAAACTCTTTGAATCCGGCTTTGGTGTAAGCGCGGATGCCGGCGAGGTTGTATGCGAAGACCCGCAGCATCACGTTGTGCAAGCCTAGCGCGATGAACGCATAGTCGAGCATCAGTTGCGCCGTTTCGGTGCCGAATCCTTTACCGCGTGCGTCTGCTTCACCAATCATGATGCCGAACCCGGCAGTGCGGTTGCGATAGTCAATATTGTGCAGATCGGTGTTGCCGACAGGACGCTCCGTGCTCCGCTCGAAAATCGTAAACATCGTATCGGGCTCGCCTCGTGTGCTCGCGCGCTCGTACCACTGTTGCTCTTCCTCCAAGGTAAGTGGCATGGGCATCTTGGCTAGCAGCGTCCGCAGTGTATGGAAGTCGTTAATCCAGCGCACGTAGGTGGGGACCAGGTCTTTGCGCAACGGACCCAAAGCGACCTTTTCTCCCACGATGTTGACGAGTGGCGCTGCTCTAGGTGTACCTGTTTTTTGACTCGTGCTCATTAGTGATCTACCTGCGTGTTCTATCTGACCGGTTGGATTTCACGCCCCAGTCTTCTCCATGAGACCTTGTTTATACCGTTCGTGCTGAGCTCGCCTAACCTGAACCTGTCGATGGGTCGAAACATGAATAGGCATCCAGCCTTCATTTGGCCGATCCTGATTCACGTGACGCGGGCCGAATTCTGCCACTGCTAGGGTGACGTTCGCGGTTTGTCCGGCTTGAAGATATCGGCCAGCACGGGGCTTGGGCCCCATTCTGTAGCCAGGCACTCCATGTGGATCAAGTCCCAACGTTTGCCACCCATGAAGTGGCTCTCGCGTCGGCGGCCGAATTCTTTGAAGCCGGCTTTCGTGTATGTGCGAATGCCGGCGAGGTTGTATTCGTGGACGAATAGCATCACGTTATGCAGACCTTGCACGGTGAACGCGAAGTCGAGCATGAGTTGCGTTGCTTCCGTGCCGTAGCCCTTGCCGCGTGCGTCCGATTCACCGATTGTGATGCCGAATAATGCAGTGCGGTTGCGATGGTCAATGTCATGGAGACCGGTATTGCCGATGGGGCATCTCGTGGCCTTTTCATAAATCGTAAATGCAATTACTGCGTCGCCGCGAGTAATTGCGCGCTTGTACCACTGCTCTTCTTGTTCTAAGGCAAGCGGCCGGGGCATGGGGCCCAACATCCGCAAGGTGCGAAAGTCATTGAACCAACGCGCGTATAGAGGGACTAGATCTTTGCGCAGCGGACCTAGCGCGACTTTCTCGCCCACAATGTTAATGAGCGGCGGCGCTGCATTTGGTGATTCATCTTGTGGTTTCGTTTCCATTTTAGACCTGCCTGCATTTCCTGACTGGTTGTTCTGCACGTCCCAGTTTTCTCTGTAAGACCTTGATACCACCGTTTGTGCCGAGGTGGCTGCGCAATGTCACTTGTCGAAGTATGAGCGACTGCAAACGCGCTGGGTTCTTGATGTTGACATGGCTCGCCCTTCGACAGGCTCAGGGCGAACGGTACGGTGTCGCGGGCGAACGGTACGGTGTCGCGGGCGAGCGGTAAGGTGTCGCGGGCGAGCGGTAAGGACTCGCGGGCGAACGGCTGCCACGGCTAGAGAGATGGACGCGGTTCGTCCGGCTTGAAGACCTCGGCCAGAACCGGGCTTGGGCCCCACTCTGAGGCCAAGCATTCCATGTGGATTACGTCCCAGTGTTTGCCGCCCATGAATATGCTCTCGCGGCGGCGGCCGAACTCATGGAAACCGGCTTTGGTGTAGGCGCGGATGCCCGCGGGGTTGTATTCATGGACGGTTAGCATCACGTTGTGTAGGCCGAGTGCCGTGAACGCATAGCCGAGCATCAGTTGCGCCGTTTCGGTGCCATAACCCTTACTGCGCGCGTCCGGCTCGCCAATTGTGATGCCGAACTCGGCGGTGCCGTTGCGATAGTCAATATCGTTGAGGCCGGTGTTGCCGATGGGTCGCATGGTTTTCTGCTCGTACACGGTAAAGGCTATTTCGGTCTCGCCGCGCTGGATCACGCGCACGTACCACTTCTCTTCTTGTTCCACGGCAAGCGGTACCGGCATCGCACCGAGCGTGCGTAGAGTGTTGAAGTCGTTGTACCAGCGCGTGTAGAGAGGGACTAGGTCTTTGCGCAACGGGCCCAGCGCGACTTTCTCGCCAACGATGTTGACGATTGGCAGCGTGGCTTCTGGTGATTCCATTTGTGGTTTCGTATCCATTGGGTAATTGCTCGCATGCACTTTCTGACGGGGCGTGATGGACACCACGGTCCTGTCGGTAGGATCATATGTAGATAGTTCGAATTTCGACAGGGACTTGGCGTCGCCTCCTCAGCACAAATGGCCCTCCGCCGGAGGCGCTTAGGGTACGTGCTAGAATAGCACATGCGGGTCTGCCTGGGAGGAATGCAGCGGCAAATCATGCAAATGGTGCGTTGTCTGCGCCGGTGCGGCCCCAGTGAAGACAACAATGGCCGGGCTGTAAGCTTCGCCGACAACAAGCCGTTCAACCCACTGTAGTCGGAGTTAGAATCGAGATCGTCATGAGCGCAATTTCCGTACAGAATCTCTCCAAATTCTACCAGGTCCATCAGAAAGAGCCGGGTCTGGTGGGCTCGCTCAAGTCGTTTGTGCGGCGCAAGACCTATCCGGTGAAGGCGGTGGACGACATCTCGTTCACCATCGAGAAGGGAGAGTTGGTCGGCTTCCTGGGGCCCAATGGTGCCGGCAAGACCACGACCCTCAAAGTACTCTCCGGATTGCTCTATCCCACCGGCGGGGACGTATTGGTGTTGGGGCACACGCCGTGGGAACGTAAGGCCGCATTTCAGCGGCGTTTTGCCTTGGTGATGGGGCAGAAGAATCAACTCTGGTGGGACCTCCCGCCCATGGAGACCTTTATCATAAACAAAGAGATCTATGAAGTGCCAGAGGCGCAGTTTCGCGAGACGCTCGATGAACTCGTGCAAATCTTGGAGCTCGAGCAGGTCATCAATGTGCAGGCGCGCAAGCTCTCACTCGGCGAGCGCATGAAGTGCGAGTTGCTGGCCGCCTTGCTGCACCGGCCGCAGGTGCTCTTCCTGGATGAGCCGACCATCGGCCTTGACGTGGTGATGCAGCAGAATATCCGCAATTTCGTGCGCGAGTACAATGCGCGCTATGGCGCGACCGTCATCCTCACCAGCCACTACATGCGGGACGTGGAGGCGCTCTGCGACCGGGTGCTCATCATCGATCACGGCCACCTTGTTTTCGACGGCGATCTGGAAACGGTCGTACGCCGCTACGCCGACTACAAGCTTCTCACCGTAACCTTTGCAACTCCTGTTGCGGAATCCGCATTGGCAACTTTCGGCGCTGTGGTCTCCTACCGGCCCCGCACCTGCACCTTGCGCATCGCCCGCGCTTCCGTGCCGCAGGTTGCCGCCCAACTGCTGCAGGACTACCCGGTGTTGGACCTGAATATTGTCGAACCCGAGGTTGACGAGGTGATTCGTCAGTTCTTCTCCGGTGGGCAGCCGACCTATGCTGAAATCGTTTCGTAAGATACGCGCCCTCTTCCTCGCTTCCTGGCAAGAATCCTTGATATACCGCGCGGAGGCACTTGTTTGGTTCATCGGCGAGGCAATAATCCCGCTCGTAATGGTTGCGCTCTGGCTGGCGGCCTACCGCAGCGTCGATCGCATTGGGAACTACGCCGTCGAGGACATGGTGAGCTACTACGTCATGTTCTTGGTGCTGAGCAACCTGCTCACGCCGCATCTGGAGTGGAATACGGGCGAATTTATCCGCAGCGGCACTTTTTCCAAGCATCTCTTGCGGCCTTTCACATATCAACTGTGGCAACTAACCGTTGAGGTTGCGTATAAAGGCGTGCGGGTGGTTTTTCTGGTGCCGATGCTGCTGCTCTTCCTGCTTCTGTTTGGGCAGGAGATGCTCGGTAGCTTTGCGCTAAGATGGGAGACTACGCCCATACTGCTGGCAAGCATGATAATGTCATTCTTGCTGAACTACTGCCTCAAGATGTGTCTGGGTCTCTTGGCGTTCTGGGTGGGCGAGACGGGCGGGATAATCCAAGCGTACGCCGTTGTTACGATGTTCCTGGCTGGGAGCATCATCCCCTTGGACTTGATGCCGACGGCGGTGGAGCGCGTGACGCACTTCCTGCCTTTCCGCTACCTCTACTTCTTCCCGGTGCAAATCCTGCAGGGCCGACTGGACTTCCTATCAGCGCTTAGCGGGCTTGCCATACAGGCGGGGTGGTTGTTTACTTGCTACCTACTCATGCAGTGGGTGTTTGCCGCCGGCGTGCGCCGCTACGGCGCGTACGGAGGGTAAGAATGCAACGCTACGCGCGGCTCTATGTGGCTTTTGCGAAAAACTCCATCCTCAACGCGCTGGAGTACCGGCTGAGTTTCACTATCTGGAGCATCGCCACTATTTGCTACGCCATCGTGTACGTGGCATCCATCCAGTTCATCTTCGCCCACGTGCAGACCATCGGCGGGTGGCGTTTGGAACAGATGCTGGTACTGGCGGCCACGGTAATGATCGTGGACGGCATCGTGGAGTCGATCTTTGGCGAAAACATGAACGTCCTCTCCGGGCTCATCAATCGCGGCGAACTGGATTTCGTCTTGAGCAAGCCGGTGAACACGCGCTTCTATGTTTCGACGCGCAAGTTCGATTGGGACCCGCTGGTGCAGGTGGTGATCGGCGGCGGCCTGCTGTGGTATGCAATCGGCCTACTGGCAGAGCCAATCACGTGGTACGGCGTGCTGCTCTACCTGGCGCTGGTGGTCTGCGCGAGCCTGATTGCCTATTCGCTCTGGTTTAGCATCATTTCGGCCACGTTCTTTGCCGGGCGGCTCAATAACGTGGGGCACCTCTACTCCAATCTCATCGAGACCGCCCGCGTGCCTACCGACGTCTTTCGCGGCGCGCTCCGCCTCGGCCTTACGTTCGTGCTGCCGGTAGCCTTCATCGCCACCGTCCCTAGCCAAGCCCTCATGGGCCTCCTCAGCCCCGGCTTCGCCCTCGCCGCCTTCGCCATGACCGCCGCCCTCCTAATCCTCTCCCACCTCTTCTGGCGCCTGGCGCTGACCAAATACTCCAGCGCGAGCAGTTAGTTTGAAGTTGGTGTCCTATCACGTGTGGGTAGAAGATGCGGAAGGTAACGTACACTGTAGTTAAGTTACTTGCCGTTCGTGCTGGGTTTCTCGAAATACATATGGCTAAATGCCTTGGTTGGGTGCGAAGAGCACATCCATGGACTAGACAGAGAGGGAGCTTGCACCACAATGCCATCTGCGACCCTTGATACAAATCTGCTGATGGAATACTGGAAGAACCAAGCCAAAGCTGCCGTCGTTGAAGGTTTGCTTGAGCTCGCTCGAAACGGCCAGTTGGATTTGGCTGTCACGGCACGTATCCGCGAAGATATTCCACAGCCACCGTTGTCTGACCGCATCAATGAGCTCCCTGAGATCAGTGTTCAGGAAATAGGGACTGTTATGCGCCTGGGTGTCGGAGTGCTGGGTAGGGATAGTCTCGGAGACGACGGATTCAAAGATGTTGCTGACCAGCTCACGGATGAATTCTCTCGCAGATCCACGAAACCACCAGATTGGCGGGACTGGGATCATGTTCACGCGCACTACCTAGCTGGAAGGGATGTTTTCCTTACATGGGACAAGCGTATCCTTGACGTTGCATGTGATTTGCAGGATAAGTTGGGCGTTACGGTGATGAAGCCCGAGGGCTATTTGAGGCAGTGGGGTGAAACAAGCTGAGCCAGAGACTCATTGAACCGTTGGCGACAGTGAAGGGTCGAATATGGGCAAGTTAAACATCGGCTTCTTGATCACTGTTGCAGCGGTTATAGCTGTGCTAATAGTCCTGTTCCTGGCGGCGTATCTTCTCGTGCCCGACCCGGCACGGGTGAAGGACACGCTCGGGGTCATGCAGGCGGTTGTTACCACCTTGGCCATAGTCCTTGGTGGAGCTTTTGCCGCCTATAAGTGGCAGGTATTCCGGGAATCCGAACCGCACTTGACGATCACGCACGAGGTCTCGCACCGACCTGTCGGCGACAGCTACGTCCACGTTGCCGTGACTGCTGTGTTGCGCAACAGTTCGAAAGTGCACATAGAACTGCGCCAGGGCTTTTGCCGCCTGCAGCAGGTAGCGCCGGTGTCGGACGAGGATGTGGAGTCTGTATACGCTCAGGTATTTGTGGACGGAGAGTTTGAGGAACTTCAGTGGCCCATTCTTGAGGAAGCGCCACGCACCTGGAACAAGAGTGAGTTGATTGTAGAGCCGGGCGCGACGCATCCGGAGACGTTCGAATTCATCGTTTCAACCGCTGTTCGGACAGTG
The DNA here is from genome assembly GCA_965216245.1 of Chloroflexota bacterium. Classification (GTDB taxonomy): domain Bacteria; phylum Chloroflexota; class UBA11872; order VXOZ01; family VXOZ01; genus VXOZ01. The sequence continues at coordinate 732,717 of OZ244145.1, read as the reverse complement.
AACATATACACCTATTTTTACAATTCGGCGTATTCTCCGGGTGCGCAGACTGCTGAAGGCTGGGGCGCGACTACAGTCCATGATATGATGAGTGCGCGACGATAGAGAGCCTGGTTCAGGAGGCCATGATGCCAGACGGCGACAAGAGCAATGAAAAGAAGAGCGCGAGAGACGGGGCGCAGCAGCAGGGGTGGACAGTGAAGGGGGCTTCAAATTCACGGACATCCGGTAAGCATGGCACTGGCCCGAGAGTGGCGCCTCCTCTTGTCAAGACCTCGCGCAAGCCACCGGGTGGTAAGCCCGGAGGTTCCAAGAGAGTCTGAGCGGCCTGCTTCATCGCCACGGCAGTGGACACTCGGCGGCCTCTCGCGGTGCCTGTGCTCGAGCACGCGCCGCCCAGTGGATGCCGTCATTCGCCGCGGTTAAGGAGGGTAGTTGCAGTATAGCGCTCGCGTTGCGGCTATTCATTGGAGTACGTCGTGCGTGGCGGTCAGAGCGTGCCCAAGAGCTCTAGGCTCGTCGCGATGATTCTGTCGGCACTATCGGGGGCGATGGTGTGGGGGAGGCGGTAGACGGCGTGGGCGCGGTGGACTTCGTAGCCGGTGGCGTTCATTGCCATGGTCCCCAGCCAAGCCCTCATGGGCCTGCTCAGCCCCGCCTTCGCTCTCGCCGCCTTCGCCATGACCGCCGCCCTCCTAATCCTCTCCCACCTCTTCTGGCGCTTGGCTCTGACCAAGTACTCCAGCGCGAGTAGCTAGGTCAGATATGGAATGCATGCATGCCAAGCAACTGCCAGGTAGGACTTCCAATCGCTAGGCGGCATGCGTATCGCTATGCTATGTGTTAATTGGCATTCCACTATTATCGACAGTGCCTTGATCGTGGGCATTCACTCATGTTCCATCCAGTCCCCTTCTGACCTATAAGCAGGGAATGGAATGGTCATAGGCAAAGATGCTTCAGCCTCCGAAGATGTACTAACCTCTTCATTTAGATGGATCATGTGGGTCAAGTAAAAGATCGCGGAGCGCGCTATTCTAAGTAAGCAAAGAGATCCATCGGTGATGTCTGACCAACTGACATGTTCACTCCATTCGGATGAATCGGGTGCCAATTCGGAGTGAATTATCAAGGAGCGGTGTGTCGCTGCGTGTCGATATTCATTTAGCGTCTTCAAATGCGAATGCGACTGTTCTTCCAGTTCAGAGCTTAGGTCAAACAAAGCAATAAGCCCTGAATTCCACTTTCCGAGGGGAGTCTTGAGTGCAGAGGCAAGGTTAGGCTCAAGTTCTGTCCTATTTCTGTTCTTATACGGAAGTGAGCCAAATTCAACGTTGCGCACATTGCGGCACGAATGAAAGTATTGGTGGACAAAGACTGCAATCTTATCCAAGACATCTACCGCCGCTTTGAGTGCTATTGTGGCGATGCCTGGTTCAACGCCCCAGCTAGCATAGTCCAGCGTGTCCCAGAAAAATGCTCGCCTTGTGACCGACTGGGCGTGACATAGAAACGAATGTGCCATGTCGCTCGTAAGCCAAACGAGATAACGAGCGGACATGTAATCCTGCTTAATGGCATTGTAGGCTCCTAGGAATTCCTTGATTCCTCTGAGTTGATCTCCTTTGTGAGAGAGTCTAGGATCGTTCAAGCTGAAGCTCATCTCCCTGAACGACACAGGATCGAGGACTTTCGTTGTGTCGTTGATGCAATCTGGAGAGACGTTTAGGAACAACCTCCAGGATCGGCACCAGTCGAGGTGCCGATCCTGGAGCGATTGACTTGTCTTGTCCGACTCTAGAGTCGTAGTTGAGGAGACTGAGATGGATGCGCGACACTTCTCAAATGTTCCTAGTGCTTGTCTACCGCCGGATTCAATGACACTGTCTTTGTTTTCTATGGCAGCCTCAAGGCTAGCAGCTGCATCGAGTAACGTGTGCCATTGGTGTTCTCCCATTAGTGGTGCTGCAAACAAGAGAGCCATTCCCCGATTTCCCAGCGCCATCCCGTATGTGGGATCGAGTTCAAGTGCCCGATCGTAGCAATCTAGTGCGTCAAGATAGCGGCCCTGGTTGTCATAGGAGTTACCTGCATCTGTAAGGGCCTTCAAGCGATCCTTAAGGCTTGCGTTTTTGTCGTCTGCAACAGACTCCAAAATCCTTCGAGATTCGTGTAAATGATTGCGCTTCTCCAGCCAAGCAGTGCAATAGTTGGTTTTCCTTACCGCAATTCGCCACAGTTGCGATTTTGCATTGGCCAGGTTGTACGAAATGGTCGCTGATTTGTCAAGATCCAATTGACTTAGGACTTTCACACCTCTTTCCACCATTTTGATGCTCTCTAGTTGACCGCCGATCTCAACATAAGCACAGCCGCGAAAATGCTGGACGTGCAATTCTTGGCCCGGATCTGGATGTAAGGATTCTGCAAGTTTCAAGGCTCCAGCCGTGTTTCCTTCATCGAGAAGTTGATAGAGCTGGCGCCCTGCATTCTCAAGTGTAGAAATGCTGTCGATTGTAATATTATTCATGCTGCTCCTATTGGGATAATACTTTGGTAGCCATGGACTTATGGACTTACGCAGCCACCTGGATAAGCTCCTAACTAATATCTTAAGAATAGGCTGGTAGATTGTCCTTGTCAATAGGAGATAGAAGTGCAAGGCTCATGTAGTCTATCATCACATTAGAAAGTTCACGGGGATTGTTTCAGAAAGTTTGGAGTTTGATTAGATATCCACTAATTCAGGCGGAAATCCCTAAATGGACTACCTGAGACTAGCAGTGTATTGGCAAGCGACAGAGCTACACATTGGCTTCGCTCAAGAGCTTTAGGCTTGCCTCGATGATTCTGTCTGCGCTATTGGGGGCGATGGTGTGGGGGAGGCGGTAGACGGCGTGGGCGCGGTGGACTTCGTAGCCGCCGGGTTCGTAGGCGGCGGCGGTGGGGAGGTAGCCCAGGCAGCCGTTGGTGTAGCCCAGGAAGATGGTGTGGGGGATGGGCGAGCGCGCTTTCACGGCGAGGCCGATTTCCACGAACGCTTCGCCGGCGACGCCCACGAGCGCCACGTCGCCCAGGCGCAGGGCCTGCACCGCGCACTCCACCTTGCCATTCACCAGCGGCGGGGTCAGGAAAGGAAACGTTTGGTGCGACCGCTCCGCGTCTGCGATGGGCGGCTGCTCCGTCCAGAGATCGAGCAAGAGGTTTTCGGACGCGGCGGCGAGCATGGGTTTGGGGGGCGCGGGCTCTGCGCCGTTGAGCGATGTGGATGAATCGTATATGTGAGGGGCTTCCGCGCCTTGCGATGCGGATGGTTTGTAATCGCGAGTGGCTCCCGTCCCAAGCGATTCGTACACGCGCAGCGCTTCCGTACCGAGCGTCTTCCCGGTTAGCTCAAGCCGTTCCTCCATTTCCATCTCAGGGCCGATTGGCACCAGGTTCCCGGCCGCGCCTTGGGCAAAGAGCAGGGGCGCGCCGACCTGCGGCTCCACGGTCGCGCGCAAGGCGCAGACAAAGTCCGCTGAGATGGCGTGGCTGGGCGGGCGCAGCGCCACCGGATGGCAGGCGTAGGTGGTAACAACGGCCAGCGGCCTACCGTCGACGCCATCAATGCGCACAACGTGCAGGTCCGGGTCCACCGTGCCCTCGGGGAATTCCGGCGTCACCGCATCGCCGTAGCCATTGCGCTTGCGCCGGTTGATGCTCGCCTCTACCGACCCCCGCCCTGCGCTAAGGCGGCACGGGACGAGCGCAGCCGCCGCATGGACGACCGACTCCGCAATTCCGTCAAGCAGCGCAACCACTACTTGCCGCACGCTCTCAGGGGTTTCCTCGTTAAATGTTGTAAGCGGCCCTGAGTGGGCGTGGGAGGTGTTGATCATCACGTGCGCAGGCGGGATGCCGGTACGCGCCTCGATCAGCCGTTGCACGTACCGTACCTGCCGGATTGGCAGCGCGCAGAGATCGCAGGTGACGAGGGCAACCGTCGTTTCGCCGTCCGATAGCACCAGCGACGTGGCGTATATGTCGTCGCGGATGGCATCCGCGACGCGCTCGCGCCCGCCGTAGCCGATGAGCGGCGTGCCGAGCGGCGGCGTGAGGGTGGTGCGACCGACACCGGCGTGGAGCATGGTTTTGTTCTCTCTAGGCTATGTGAGAGCGTTTGGCAACTAGATGACAGAATGAACATTGAGGAATAATCGTAAGCATGGACGGTCTATAGTCAGCAGTGAGTACCACTTGCACATGAGGAGCTGTGTCGGGCCAAGAATCGGGTACCAGGGTTGCCGTTGGCTGGTATTCTGTCACTCCGGCGAAAGCCGGAGTCCAGTGGTGGAGTGAAGATGGATTCCGGCTTTCGCCGGAATGACGGTATTGGGTGCTTCGTTTATCCATTAGTGGCAGCCAAACGGCAAGATACGCCAATGAATTAGGCAACAGTCTTGAGATTGCCAAGACCGCGGACCCAGCCCTAGGTTAATTCAGAATTGGCTGTCCCGTTCTAATTCTCCTAGAGCAGGCCCATGCGAATCAGTTAACAATTGCGGCGAGCGCTTCCTGATTTGCATAAATCTTGCCGACGGCGGTGACGATGTCCTCCATGTCCTCGCGGGTGCCGAGCAAGAGCGGTTGGTTGAAGCGCAGGGCCTCTTGGCCGCAGAGGCGCTCCACGTTTGGCAGGTGGAGCTTGGCGTAGTCCATGGTTTCCATGGCGGGATGGTTGCAGGCCACGGGGCAGTGGTCTCGCATGCGTGTGTGTGCCTCTTGGAAGAGCGGGAGCTTGTACACCGGATCGCCGTAGCCCAGAGCGCATGGGATGCCTTCGGCGTGCAGGGCTTTGGAAAAAACTTCCCGCGGCACGGGATCACCGGTACTAAACTCCGCGCTAATGAAGCGCACTCCCAGACCATGCAGGCCGTGGCCGGTGACAAAGTCATCCTCGCGAGTGGGCGCAATGCCGGGAATTTCCGCCAAGGCGTCGCGCAGGAAGGCGGCATTTGCCTGGCGGCGGGCCTGCTGCGCAGGGAAACGCTGAAGCTGGGAGAGAATCAGCGCGGCCTGCATGGCGGTAAGCCGATAATTCCAGCCCAGGGCCTCATTGTTGATGTGCATCAACATAAACGCTCTTTCGGCAATTGCCGGGTCATTGGTGACGATTGCGCCGCCTTCGCCGCCCGGCAGGTTCTTGCTGGCTTGGAAGGAGTATTCGCCCACGTCCCCAATCGTGCCGAGACGCTGCCCGTTCCACATGCCGCCGATGCCTTGGGCGGTGTCTTCAATGACGCGGAGACCATGCCGCGCCGCGAGTGCGTTGATGGCCGCCATGTCGCAGGGGAGGCCCGAAATGTGCACGGGCAGCAGCGCGCGAGTGCGCTCGGTGATCAATGTCTCTATCGAGGCGGGATCGATATTTTCCGTTTCGGGAATGATGTCGGCGAAGACCGGCACGCCGCCAACCTGCAATACCGCCGTGGCCGTGGCGACGTAGGTGTAGGCGGGCAAAATAACCTCATCGCCGGGGCGCACACCGGCGGCCTTGAGAGCGACTTCCAAACCGGCGGTGCCGCTGGCCAACGCCACCACGTGAGCCGCGCCGGTGAATTCCCGCAGTGCCGCCTCCAGTTCGTCCACGCGGTCGCTGCGCCAGCGGTTCCACTTGCCGCTGCGGAGAACGTCGGCAACAGCGGCGATATCTTCCTCACTGGCGATTGGCCACGTGGGCCACGGACGGGCCGCGGTATCTCGCACCGGCGTCCCACCGGCGATGGCAAGTTGATCGACGGACACGGACATGCGGCAACACCTTTCTATAGCGGAGGGGCACGGCGCACCGTACCCCTCTAATTCACCTGCTCATAGACGACCGCCGGCTAAACTCCCGTCATGCTCGCCGTCCTGCACAACTACAGGCGCGGCAGACCGGCTACTCGGGAATCTCGGCCTGGATTTGCTGCTTCAGAGCCGACATCGTCTCGACCACCTCGCCTTGGCCGAGATAGAGGGCTTCCAACGCGGGCGTGATGATCTGGTCGTAGATCGGGTTACGCCAGTTGGGCAGCACCCGCAAGCCGTCGTATCGGCCCGCATTTGCAAGCGAGTTGGCGTAGGCTTCCACGCGAATCTTCTCTGCCACGTCGCCGCCGTAGAGTTCACGCGCCCAGGCTTCGAAGTGATCAAGACGCGCCGGTGCATTGCCGCGGCCGATGGCCCAGTTTGGGTGCGTGGCGTGCCACTTGATGAGCTCCCAGCCCTCGTCCTGGACTTTGCTCGCGCCCAGCAAACCGTTAGAGTCGAGCGCCTGCGCAGAAGCAGTATGCATAAACGTAGGCAGAGGAGCGTAGGCAAAGGGTTTACCTTCTTGCACACCTTGGGCAATCGAAAACGTGCCGCCGCCGGAGGTCTGCAAGAACGCGAGCTTGCCATTGAGGAAATTCGTGCGCGTACTGCCGGTGCCGAATGTGTCATTGAGTTCGCCCGGAAAAGGCATCACGCGATGCTTCGACGCCAGATCGGTAAGGTAGCGGATGGCGTCGATCATCTCGGGTGAATCGCAGACCACGGTCTTGAAGTCTTCCGCGACCCAGCGGGCACCCCAGAAGGGTCCCCAGTTCGCAGCAATGACCCCGCGGCCGATGTTGCCGACGCCGAACGTGACCGGGTTTTCGCCCTCGCGCTGGGTGGTTTTCACCAGGGCTTCCAGGAACGATTCCGCGTTCCAGCTCGGATCGCCCCATTCCACCGGAGGATCGGACACACCTGCGTTGGCCAGGATTTCCTTGTTGTACGGCAGCACCGGCCAGTTGCCGCCCGATTGGTTCGGCAGCCCGAGCGTGTTCTCCTCGTACATGACGCCGTCGCGGAAGAGCTGCTCCGGATAGACGCTGAGATCGAAATTGTCGCGCTTGATAAACGGTCCAACGTCGATGGTGTGGCCTTGAGTAAAGACCTCCGTCTGTGAAAGCCAGAGGACGTCCGGCGGCTCTCCGGCGGCCACCAGCGTATTGAACTTGTCGTAGTACGGGCCGTCTCTGAGAATGGTCTCGAGATCGATGTTCGGATAGTCGTTCTCGAAGGGTTCTTCGATGAGGGTGGGATAGAGTTCGAGATGGCGAGCATTGAGGGCCACGTAGTGAGTGACCGTTACGCGTTCCGCAGGCGCGGGGGCTTCATCGGTTTTGGCGGGCGCTTCTTCTTCGGCGGACTGTTCCGGTTGCGCGGCCGGAGCGGGCGCTACGGTACCGCAAGCGGCGAGCATACTGGCGGTGCCGAGAACGCCGAACCCCATGAGCATGTTGCGGCGCGTTAGCGCGTTGAGTGCTGAATTGCGTTTCGTCATGATACGTCACCTCCGGTTGTTAGGAATCAGACAACGCTTCACTTGCACTTCGTTGGTTTCGTCCCTTAACCTCCATTCAGTCTCAAAGCTGGCAGTTCCTTGTGTCAGGGATAGGGATGCAAGCGCATCCCTATCCCTACTCACGCCCCTCCGCGATTGCCGGACTTGCGGTCGTAGTTAGACTACGACTCTCTTGCCGGCAGATAACTTGCACACGTGCACAAAGGAACTACTCAAGCTCCGGCATTTCGCCCTCAATCTGGACCTTGAGCTGTTCCAGGGTTTCCTTCACGTCGCCTTCGCCGTTATAGAGCTTGGTCATGGCCGGGCCGACCATGTCGCGCCAGATAGGGATGCGCCAATTGGGCAAGGAGAATACGGGATCGATGGTGACGGCATGGTCCAAGGATTCAGCGTAGACTCCGACGCGCGCTTCGGCAGCAAGATGGCCGTACATCAACATGCCCCACATCCCAAAGAGGTCTTTGCGCGCGGGAGCATTGCCGCTCGAAACTGCCCAGTTGAGCGTATCGGCTTGCCACTTGATGAATTCCCAGCCCTCGTCCGGGTGCTTTGCGCCATTGATTATGCCGTTAGGGTCGACGGCTTGACCCGCACCGACGACGCCGAACTTAGGAATTGGCGCAAACCCATAAGGCTTGCCGTACTTTACAGCCTCAACGACGTTAAGCGTCCGGCCGCCGGAAGTGCGGTAGAAAGCCAGCTTACCGTCGAAGAATAGATCGCGGGCGTTGCCGGTCCCAAACACTTCGTTCAGTTGGCCGGGCTTGTCCATAACGCGATACTTGGCAACGAGATCCGTCAGGTAGGTGATGCCCTCGATCATCTCCTCGCTATCGCACGTGACCGATCGCAGGTCCTCACTCACCCAACTGGCCGCCCACATTGGTCCCCAATAGACCATCACGCCGGCGCCAATACTATTGATGCCGAACCGGGTGGGATTATCGCCTTCCCACTTGGCCAGCTTCTGCAATGCCTCAAGCCAGGTTTCCGCGTTCCAGCTATCGTCGGTCCAGGTGAGCGGTGGATCGCTAATGCCCTCGCTGGCAAGGATTTCTTTGTTGTAGGGCATTACCGGCCAGGAACCGCCTGACTGGTTCGGCAGGCCCAGCACGTCGCCTTCCCACATGGCGAGGGTTTTCATGGCACCTGCGGGGAAGACACTAATGTCGTAGTTATCGCGCTTTACGTAGTCCGTTACGTGTGTAAAGACACCGCGCAAGTACGCTTCGGGATAAGAGAACCACGAAGTATCCGGCGGCTCACCGGCGGCGACGAGCGCGTGCAGCTTGTCGTAGAATGGCCCCTCGCGGAGAATCGTCTCGACCTGAATGCCGGGAAAGGCAGCTTGGAACTCATCCACGACCATGGTGGGATAGAGCTCTTGCTGACGGTCATTGAGCGCTGTGTAGTACTGGATCTTGACCGGCTCCATCTCCTGGGGCGGTTCTTCGGTCTTGGCCGGCGCCTCCGCCTCGGCAGCTTGTTCCGGTTGTGCGGCCGGGGCAGTGGTCACCGTGCCGCAGGCGGCCAGGCCAAGGACTCCTGCCGATAACACTGAAGACTGCAAGAGTGCACGGCGACTAAGCCCGTGCCGGTGTGTGTTCCGAGTTTCCATGCAGAGCCTCCTTGATACAACGCTCGCAAGAGGGGTAAACTACCTACTTTCCGCTGCTTGCCCGGACAATGGTCTTCCAGTGTACACAGTTTATCAATCAGTCAGGAAAAGTTCAACTACCGGCGTATAGACGTCCGGTTGCCGGATAGGCAACTCTAATGTGAGTGTATCTTGGCCCGCGCTGGGGTAGCGGTGATGCTGGGTGAAGTCGAAGGTCTTGACTTCGGAGCCGTCGTTTAGGAGTTGCGCGTAGCGCACGCGGTTGATTAGGCCCGGCAAGTGCAGATATTTGAGCGGCCAGGCGAAGACGTGCAGATAGAGCCGATTCGTCTCCGGGTTATACGTGTAGCGGCAATCCGTCGGCGGTGTGAACGGCGCTTGCGTGCAGCCGTAGATCGAGCGTTTGTGTACCCGCATCCATTCGCCTATCTCCGCCAGCGTGGCTTGGGCACGGGGATCGAACTCGCCGCGGGCCGTGGGGCCGACGTTCATCAGCATATTGCCGCCCTTGGAGACGCAATCGATGAGCATCTGCACGAGCAACTTGGGCGATTTCCAGTCCAGATTGTCACGGTGGTAACCCCAGGAGCCGTTGAGGGTCTGGCAGGCTTCCCAATTGACGGGCTTGCCGTCCACGTGCAGCCAACTGGGCGGGATGAACTGCTCGGGCGTGTGAAAGTCCTGCTCCAATTCGGAGCGATTATTGATGATGATATCGGGCTGTAGCTCGCGCACCATCCGGATGAGTTCCTCACTCTGCCAGTCGTCTTTGCCCTTGCCTTTGCTCCAGCCATAGTCTTGCTGGGAGTAGGAGAAGTCGAGCCAGAGGAGATCGATGGTGCCGAAGTTGGTGAGAATTTCACGCACCTGGCCGTGGAGGTACTTGGCATACTTGCGCACGTCACGGAGTTTGGTCGCCTCCCGAAACGCGAGGTCGTTTGCCTGGGGATGCACGCCGTCTACGGGAAACTCAGGATGATGCCAGTCGATGAGCGAATAGTATAAGCCGACTTTTAGTCCCTCGGCGCGGAAAGCCTCCACGAAAGGCTGCAAGAGGTCGCGGTTGGCGGGGGTATTGGTTGCTTTATAATCGGTAAGCTCGCTATCCCACAAGCAGAAACCGTCGTGGTGCTTGCTGGTGATGACGACATAGCGCATCCCTGCCTCCCGCGCGCTTCGCGCCCAGGCCGCCGGGTCGTAGAGATCGGGGTCGAAGTGGTCGAAGTACGGTTGGTAGTCCGCGTCGCTGATTTGCTCGTACTTCTTCACCCATTCGTGGCGCGCGGCCAGCGCGTAAATGCCCCAGTGGATGAAGAGGCCGAAACGGTCGTGTGTCCACCAAGCGGTATTGCCGAGCGTCGGTGCGGGCTGGGGAAGATCCTGGGAGTCCATTAGACTCGCTCCTTGCCTGTGATAGTCACCTTTTCGACTAGCCTAGCACAGGCGTGCTCAGTAGCTGAAGCGTTCAGAGACTATGTAATTGGAAATCTTGGATCGTACTCGTTACGATAGAATTAAATGAAGCGCGAAAGCCGCGATGCCAAGTGAAACAGTACGGGAGAGAGCGGTTCAGCGGAAAAAGCGCGCTTTGGATAAACAGCAGCTAGCTGGCACGGTAATGGAAGTGGAGGCGAACGATGCAACGACGTTCTGTATGCTCGCTATTGCTCAGCGGCGCGTCCGTAGCCGCGCTCGCGGCGTGCGGCGGCGGCTCAGCAGTGCTCGAATCTGAGGAGCAAGAGCCGGCAAGCACCACGCAAGAGGCCGCGGCGGAGCCGACTGCCGCCCCAGCGCAGGAGGAGGCAAGAACGGAGAGTAAAGTGGACGCGCAACCGGCCGCCACCGAAGCGCCCACGCTCGACATGCCCAATCTCGGCAAGGCACCCGAGATTACCCTCACAGGTTGGTTCAACTCTGAGCCCATCACCATGGCGAGTCTGGAGGGCAAAGCCGCTGCCCTGGTGGTCTTCTGGACTTACACCTGACCGGTCTGCCGCGGCGAAGTCCCCAGTTTGGTGGACCTCTTTAATACCTACCACGACGACCGCTTCAAGCTGATCAGCGTGCACTTTCCGCACGCCGGTTCTTCTGGTGACATCAGCGAAATAAAGAAGCGGGCCGACGCCCTCGGCGTCAACTATCCGGTGGTAGTGGACAACGATGAGGTGCTTTGGAATGCATATGGCAACCGTACGTGGCCGGCATTCTACGGCATCGATCGGCAGGGCAATATCCGGTTTGCGAAGTTTGGCGGCGGTAACTTCGAGATTGTGATCGAAGCCGTGGAGAAGCTCAAGGAATTTGGCTAAGAGGTGGGGGCGCTGCTCAATAGTTTCGGATACATGTAGCTCGTTTGTAAGGAAGAAGGTTTAGTTTGAGGGGTCCGTAAGCATCACAGTCTGATCGTCAGCTAAAGGAGACCCCTCCCTGCTCAAGTATGCGCCGTTGGTTCCTGCAGCTCTTCGTCTTCACGGCACAAGAGACTCGCATCTGGCACGCCGGTTTGCGACTCTAGGCAATAAGGTCCGCTTGCGGTGAGACTATCGGACCGCAAGCGGGCAACTCTTCCAAAGAGAGCTAACTCAAGTGGCGTAGTGCTAGCCCGCCGCTTTGAGCTTCTCTATTACCTCAATGATCGTATCGATGCCGGGACCGACCTGCTTAGAGCGGATGTTCCCTTGCTTATCGATACCGTAGGCTACCGGAAAGGCATTGTTGCCGAAGGCGTCCCAGATTACCTTACCGTTGTCTATCCCAATCGGAAAGGTAGCGTTAAGTTTTGATGCCTGTTCGGCGATGACGTTGATGTCCGTAGAGGCACCCAAGGCCGGGATGTGGATGCTGATGAGTTTGAAGCCGTCGTCAACGTACTTGCTCTGGATATCCACCCAACTGGGGATTTCGCCGCGGCACACCGGTCAGGTGTAGGTCCAGAAGACAATTAGAGCGGAAGCCTTGCCCTCCAAGCTTGCCAACGTAATGGGCTCGGAATTGAGCCATTCCGTGAGCGTAATCTCCGGTGCCTTCCCAAAGTTGGGCAGGTCAAGGGTTGGCGCGGCCGTCGGCTCAACTTCAGCTTGCTTCGCGGGCTCAGCCGTCGGTTGGGCTTCCGCAGGGGCGGCGGTCGGCTCCGCCGCGGCCTCTTGCTTGGCGCTTGCCGGCTCTTGCTCCTCAGTTTCTAGCAGTGTTGAGCCGCCGCCACACGCCGCTAGCGCGGCTACGGACGCACCGCTGAGCAGTAGCGAGCATACAGATCGTCGTCGCATTGCTCTCACTCCCTATTGTTTCTTTCTTACACGCGACACTCAGAAGGTTCTATGGCCTCAGACCCTATTAGGCAGAGACCGGCATACTACATCCAGTGCCCACTTCAAAACTACCGTCCTTTGACCCCATTCGTCTTTGGCGTCCTGAACATACTGGCACTGAACCTACACCATACTAGTGACAGACTTTGATCCCTTACCTGCTATCCTAACGAGTATATCCCGAGTATGCCAGAGATCATCGCTAGAAAGTTCGTTGCGACCGCAATCCCCATTAGGATCAGGAACACGCCACTCACCCGTTCGACCGCCAACATGTGGGACCTGAGCCATTTGAGAAGTACAGAGGCCCGATCGATGGCCACCGCCATGGCGAGAAACGGAATGCCCATGCCGGCGGCGTAAATCGCCAGCAAGATGCCGCCGCGGAGCACTGTGTCGGAACCGGCAGCCTGGAACAGAATTGCCCCGAGTATCGGGCCGACACAGGGCGTCCATCCCGTCCCGAATACGAGACCGATCAAGTAAGAGGTGATTGGACCGGTCTTCTCGGTGTCGATGCGGCCCAGCGGCGTGTTGCGGAGCGAAACTTCACGCTGCAAGATTTGCTGCAGCCAGGGCACGCGGAGGAGGCCCAGGAAACTTAGTCCAAAGATGACGAGCAGCGCGCCGCCGACAAGCCGCATCGTAGGCAGCCCTTGTTGGAAGGCAAGGCCGACGAAGGTAATGGCTACACCGAGAGCGATGAATATCGTGCCAAATCCGAGAATGAAAGCGAGGGCATTAATAAAGACGGCGCGGCGCGGCGACTTATCGTGGCGGACGGCGTTGGCTTGGCGTCCACCGAGGTAAACAAGGTAGGCCGGTATAAGTGGGAGAAAACACGGCGAGAGAAAGGAGAGAATCCCACCGCCGAATGCAATTCCTACATCGAGAAACATGCGATATGCCCTCCCTTCCCAACACGTTCATTGAACGAAACGGTCAACGCCACGGCATGGATCGGCGTTCCGCTCTGATAAGCCAAACCACCTTGGCTATCTGTTGCAGAGGCAGCGCACTGCAACCAGGCGTTCTGTGCGCCCGGTCGCCAGCGCCGCATGTAACTTCGGCGCGGGTTTTTTTAGGTTGCCGCGCCTTGGGTGTACATCCGACCTGCTTGGCTCTAAGTATACCAAGGTGACAGCCCGATTCTGTATGTATGCCTACAGAATAATGCAATACATCGCTTCACTTTGGCCTGGAGAATACAGAAAATCGTGAGGAAGTCTTGAGACGTTGCGTTCAATGGCCCTACGTGAGGAGGTAGAGTCCGCTCACCGATTTTTCATTGTGGGCGCGGTGTATCGCCTCGGAAAAGAGCTGGGCCACGGAGAGGATGGTCATGTTGGGCGTCCGCCTATTGGGCGGTATATGCACGGTGTCAGTGAGAACCACCTCATTGATGAAGTCCTGATTCAACCGATCCGGTGCGGAGCCTGCAAGCAGCCCGTGTACCGCCGCCAAGCACAATTGAGGTCTTGCTCCGGCATTGATGACCGCGTGCGCGGTCTCGACGATGGTGCCGCCGGTGGTAATGATGTCGTCGATGATGATAGGGTACTTGCCTTTCAGGTCGCCTATCATGCCAACGATGCGGGACGTGGTGGCAGATTCGCGCGCTTTGTGAATCAAGGCGAGGGGAACTCCCAAGCGCTCCGCATACTGCTCCGCTAACTTGGCACGGCCGACGTCCGGCGCGACTATCACCGAGTCCGATAGGTCTCGCTGCTTCAAGTAGTCAATGATCAGAGGTACGGCAGAGAGGGTTTCAAGGGGGATATTGAAAAAGCCCTGCATGGCCGGCGCATGGATGTCGGTGAGTATGATGCGGTCAACCCCCACGGATTGGAGCATGTCTGCCACCACCTTGGCGCTGATCGGCTCGCGTCCGTGGGCCATTCGTTCCTGGCGGGAATACCCGAAGTAAGGTATGACCGCAGTTATGCGCTTGGCGGATGCCCGACGGAGAGCGTCGATAATGAGCAAAAGGTGCATCAAGTTGTCGTTGACCGGCGCCGAGGTGGGTTGAACGACGTACACGTCGCAGCCGCGCACACTCTCGTTGACCATGACCAAGGTCTCTGAATCCGGGGCCTCTTGAATGCTGACGTCACCGAGACCAGTGCCAAGCAGGTCGGCGATCTCGGCAGCCAAAGGATTGTTGGCCATGCCGGAGAAGATCTTGATGTCCCCATTAACCATTGCGGCTGTCTCCTCTGAACATGCTATTCCCCCATTTGTCGCGCATTAGCGCGCGGTTTCCTGTTCACTGACTTCCCAGTGGCGTTCCAGAGCTAGCCTAATGAGTTCGTCTAGTAGGTCGGGATACGCTAGACTAGAGGCTTCCCACAGCTTTGGATACATGCTTATCGACGTAAAGCCGGGTATGGTATTGATTTCGCTTATGTATGCATCGCCGGTCTTTCCATCGAGTAGAAAGTCTACCCGCGCCATGCCGCAACACTCAAGCGCCTGAAAGGCGCGGACCGCCAGTGCTTGCAGTTCGTTTGTTTGCGCGTCCGTAATTGGCGCCGGAACGTGCAGCGCCGAGTCTGCCTCATACTTTGCCGCGTAATCGTAGAACTCATGCGCGGCCACGATCTCTCCCGGTACGGACACAATCGGATCGTCGTTGCCGAGTACCGAAAACTCGATTTCCCGCGCATGAGAAACCGCGGCCTCGACAATCATCTTGCGACCGTAGCGCGCAGCCTCATCAAGGGCACGTGTAAGTGCCGCGCGGTCGTGGGCTTTCGAAATGCCGACGCTCGAACCTAAGGCGGCCGGCTTTACGAAGACCGGGTAAGAGACGCTCGCCTCGATCTCAGCTATGCATGCATCCGACTGCGCGCGCCAGTGCTTGCGGCGCACCGCGACAAAGTCAACAATTGGCAGTCCTGCGTGAGCAAAGAGCTTCTTTTGCACAATCTTGTCCATGCCCAGCGCCGAACTGAGCACGTCGCAACCAACGTATGGCACGTCAGCGAGTTGTAACAGGCCTTGGATGCTGCCGTCTTCGCCGTTTGGGCCGTGAAGGATTGGGAAGACTACGTCTAGCGCGCCTGCTCCCTTAGGTTCGCCAGAATCCTGGGACGCATGGGGATCGGTCAAAGCGGTCGGAGGGCTGAAGGCAAGCGGCAATGAAACGACTTCGTTTCCCAGATGCAGTTGGTCCGCCAGCGCACGCTGAGGGTTAACGTTCAGCAGCCAACGTCCGTCACGCGTAATGCCGATAGGAATCACCTCGTACTTGGTTGGATCAAGCGCTGCCATCACCGAGCGGGCGGAAACTACCGAAACGTCATGTTCGGCTGAACGGCCGCCAAATAGCAGGCCAACTCGGAGCTTGTTGCTCATAGTTGAAGAAGCACCGGTGTCCGTTTGCTATGCTGACGTGAGGTGGCATCATTATAGCAGGTTGGCGTAGACTCTCCTAGAATGCGGTTTTGGTCCAGGAAGCCCGGAACGAGCAGTAGTTACGTGCTCTGTATGGGAAAAAACTCCGCGGAGTGCTCCCTAGGCGCGGTTTTGCTGGGTTTTCCAGGGCCGCCATGGGCGCTGTACGGCGCACATTCCCCTACTTCTCGGTGCGAATGGCAGAGTCCTCAAGGGGCCGAATGCATGCAGTCCGCCTTATGTCCTGACGAGAACGATGAGCCATTCACCTACTGTATTTGGCACAGTCCTACGTTAATCGTGTCAACACCATGCAGCGATCAGTCGAAGTCGAGACGGACGAATTAAGGAGCGCCGCCACCGTTGTTCTTCCTTGCCGACGTTTACCACGCATTGCGACGCGTGCCGCCGCCAAGCCCAGAGGCGGGGAGTGTCGTGTGCACGGGACTTTGCCACGATTCGCGCATACTCCAACCGGGCGAGGTCTTTCTCGCGTTGCGCACCGACCAGCGCGACGGGCATGCGTTCATTGATGACGCCGTCGCGAAGGGCGCCGCTGCAGTTCTTTGCCAACGACCCCGGCCTGATGTCGCCATTCCCCAAATACGGGTGCGAAACCCAAACGATGCTGCTTGGAAGCTTGCCCGCTACCTGGTGCGGCAGCGCCCCGATCTGCGAATTGTTGCCGTGACCGGTAGCTATGGTAAGACGACCACGAAAGAGGCGATTGCATCGGTACTGGCGGAACGCTTTGCCGTTTGCAGGGCGCTTGGCACAGAGAACAATGAGATTGGGATTCCCCGCTCGGTGGCGCGTTGCGCGCCTGAAGACGAGGTGCTTGTGCTTGAGATGGGCGCCCAGTGGCGCGGTGAGATTGCGAGCTATTGCCGCAGGATCAGGCCCCACATTGGCGTCGTAACGGCGGTGGGGCCGGTGCACCTAGAGCTCTTTGGGTCGCTTGACGTTGTGCAGCAAGCAAAGGCCGAATTGGTACAAGCGCTGCCTGCACGCGGCAGGGCCGTACTCAATGGGGACGACTCGCGGGTCAGGCAGATGTCCGCCCGAACGCGCGCAAACGTAATTACCTATGGCGTCGATGGATCGACGGATGTTTCGGCACAAAATGTGAGGGTGCTGTCTGACGGCCGGACGCAGTTCGAAGTCCTTGCGGGAACCCAAAAGGGCAAAGTCGTTACACACATCCTCGGCCAAGCCGGGGTCTACGCTGCGTTGGCGGCGACGGCTGTGGGTTGTGAGTACGGCCTCTCACTGGACGAGATCGCGGCGGGGTTGGCGAAGGTTCGTCCCGCGCCGGGTCGCCTGCACGTGCGAAAGGGCCGTAACGGATCGGTCCTGCTCGATGACGCTTACAATGCCAATCGCGTTTCGGCCGTTGTAGCCTTAGAATCGCTTGCGCAGTTGGGAGCGAGGGGCAAACGCATTGCGGTGCTCGGTGACATGCTGGAGCTTGGCCGGTATGCCGCGGAAGAGCACCGCCTGCTCGGCGAGTCCGTGGCGCGCTTTGCCGACTGTCTTGTAACCATAGGCAGTGAGAGTACTCATATTGCGGCCGGCGCTCGCGCAGCCGGCATGGACCCGGCACAGATTCTTGAAATCGCGGCAGACCACGCGGATGGCGACTCGCTTGAGGCGGCTCTGGACGCTGCCGAGTCGCATCTCGCCAGGGAAGTCCAGCCGCACGACGTGGTGCTCGTCAAGGGTTCGCATGGCATGGGCCTGTATCTGCTGGCGGAGCGTTGGACTGCGCCTGATTCTGCCGGTGAGTAGGGTTGCGGGTTGCAGCTCCTTTAGCATTACCGATAAAGAGACAGGCCGGATGCGCCCATACGATGCGCTCAATCTTCTTGACTATTGCGTTATAGGGCAGTATGCTTGCTGTTGGGCACAGGGCAGTTGGAGGGTTTAGTCGTTTGAGTGCACGTTGATGTGCGCTCTAGTCACAAAGAGGTGAGACGTGCTGGCGTTGTTCCTAGCGATCGTTTGGTTTGCCATCACCATCGACGATGGCCCGACAACGGATGTATGCACACAACTCAATGCTGCGCGAGAGAGCTTGAAACTCGCTGGCTGGAGCGGCGTAGACCTGTTCTACGAGGCCAATTGCGAACCGGAGCAAACCGCTCCTTCGACGACGTATATTGCGGGCGTGCGTCTCAAGACGGCGCCGGAATCCGATGGCGGTGTGACCTACGGACGCTGGAGGTACGAGCAGAACGGTTGGGGTGACATAGATGACGACGGCTGTGACACGCGCGAGGAAGTCTTGGTTGCCGAAGCGAGTACGCTCGAAAGTGACGATGAGTCTTGCGTGCCCACCGGTACATGGTGGTCATGGTACGACGAGAGGACGATCACGAGCGCGTCAGGCGTGGACATCGACCATATGGTGCCGCTCGTAGAAGTGCATGAATCGGGAGGATGGCAGTGGTCTTATGAGCGGCGCTACGCATACGCGAACGACCTGACGTTGCCGCAGACGTTGACCGCGGTCTCGGCGTCGAGCAACCGCTCGAAGGGCGGGCGCGATCCGGGTGAATGGAAACCGCCTGCGGAGTCTGCATGGTGCCAATACGCGCAAGATTGGATTACGGTCAAGGTATTCTGGGGATTGAGCGCAGATGAAGAAGAGGTGAGCGCACTGCGCGCGATGCTGGAAGAGTGCGATGAAGATCCAATGATTGTGCTGCCAACTCCTACGCCGACACCGACGCCAACGCCAACGCCAACACCGACACCGGGAGCGACGCTCACGCCGACAGGGACTCCAACGTTGACTCCAACACCTGGCTCGTTGATTCGACGTACGCCGACTCCTACGCCAACTGCCGCGAGCACGCCGACCCAAACTCCTATACCCACTGTATCGCCGACACCGTCACCAAGGCCGTTAGTTGTACGCACGCCGACGCCAACGCCTTTGCCTACGCCAACGCCTTTGCCTACGCCAACGCCAAGACCCACCCGTACCCCAACGCTGACCGCAACGCCATCGCCCACACTTACACCGGCACCGTCTGCTTCCGCGACCCCAACTGCTAAGTACGAAAACTGTACAGAGGCAGAGGAGGCCGGAGAAGAGCGCGAGCAGGGGAGCAACGGTGACGGTCGCGGCTTTCCGGTTGCGTTGTTCACCGATCCACCGCGGGACGGCGATGGCGATGGGGTAGTGTGTGAGGAATAGCGGCGCGCCAAAAGCAGTTATTCACTCTTACTTTAGTTGCATTGTGCGCCGCACTGACGTGCGCACCGCACCTGCGAGTTTTTACAGCCAGGCAATGCGTCTTGAAGCAGCCGCTTGTATGCTATTCACATGACCACTTACGTTTCCACATTCATTCCCGGCATGGGAGAAGTCGTCGCGGAAGCGCTCAGGCATGCGCTTGAGGACCTAGAAATTGACCTGCTCCTCGACGGCTTGGTTGTTTACCGTTCTTCGTCCAGTGTTGCAAACGTGCAAGCGCTGCGGTTCTGCAACAATAGCTTCGTCTGTCTCATGTCGTTCGATGGACTGGGCCGTGATCCCATTGCGGAGATGGTCCAGACTGTCCAGGCGGACGGGCAGCTCTTGCGCCGCCTAACGCCCTTCTTGCCCGGCAAGGTCAAGACCTACCGGTTTGTCGCCTCGTACGGCAACCAATTCGTCTCGATTCCCCAGCGCAGCCGTACCGGCCTGGAGCGGCTTCTCTCGGGCAATACCCGGCTCAAGCCCGATCACAGCAATCCCGACGTCGAGTTTTGGCTGCTCGCCCGGCGTGAGGGTTTTGGCTTTGTGGGCATGCGCATTACCCGCCACACGGCATACGAAAAGACCCTGGAGCGCGGTGAGCTACGTCCGGAGCTCTGCCATCTGCTTTGTCTAATCTCAGATCCCTCGGAAGCGGACGTCGTGCTCGACCCCTTCTGCGGGTCTGGAGCGATCCCGCTGGCACGTGCAAACGCCTTTCCCTATCAGACAGTCTTGACGGGAGACATCGATGCAAAGCTCATTAAGAGCTTGCGCATGAAACTGCGGCGGCAGAGGCAGAAAGTTGTCATCGGTCGTTGGGACGCCCTAAACCTGCGAACGTTTGCATCGGATTCTGTTGGTAAGATCATTACCGACCCGCCATGGGGCTTCTACCGCATGCAAAGCGCCGACCCGAGACAGTTTAACCAGGCGATGTTGAAGGAGTTTCATAGAGTCCTCCGGCTTCACGGCCTCCTGGTATTGATCGTAGGGACGCCGGATATCTTCGAAGACTGTATGCGTGACTTCGCGGGCAAGTTCACGGTACTGAAGCGCTACGATGTGCTCGTTTCGGGGAAGAAGGCGAGCGTGTACAAGATTGAGAAAGCCGCTTAGGCGAGACGATGCGAACGTGGTGGGGTACGACCGCACCGGCCTCCAGCAGTGTGATACGCTGCGCGCAAGACCATGGCGGACGGTGGTCTATCGGTATCTGCCGAGGCAGTGAAGATGCTGGGCCGCAGGCTAGCCGGCCCCGCTGTTCCAGACGGCAGGCAGGCCTTAAGAAGCGGCTACGTGCAGGAAGCAACTAAGACAGCGCAATGTTTACGATTGGCACTGCAGGTCACGTCGACCACGGCAAGTCTACGCTGATTCAGGCGCTTACGGGTATAGACCCGGACCGGCTGCGCGAAGAGAAAGAGCGTGGGCTGACGATCGATCTGGGATTCGCGTGGCTTACGCTGCCCAGCGGCAAGGAGATTTCCATAGTCGACGTGCCCGGTCACGAGCGTTTTATCAAGAACATGCTGGCCGGTGTGGGTGGGATTGACGCGGGTCTATTGGTGGTCGCCGCCGATGAAGGCGTGATGCCCCAGACTCGCGAGCACCTTGATATTCTAGACTTGCTGCGGGTGCCGGCGGGAGTACTGGTGCTAACGCGGTGCGACCTGGTTGAAGACGAAGATTGGTTGCACCTTGTTGAGGAAGAGCTGCGTGAAACGGTGGCAGGTACTGTACTCGCCGATAGCCCGCTCGTGCGTGTATCCGCGATTTCGGGGGAGGGACTAGGCGAACTGTGCAGTGTCCTCGATGACTTGCTCGCAGAAACGGAAGCAAAACGGGACGTAGGACGCCCGCGCCTGCCTATCGATCGGGCCTTCACCCTCAGTGGCTTTGGCACCGTGGTCACCGGCACGCTGCTAGACGGTCAACTCCATGTCGGTGACGACGTCCACGTCGTTCCCGGCAACATCAGCGGCCGCATACGCGGGCTGCAAAGTCACAAGCACAAGATCGAGAACGCTCTGCCCGGCAATCGCGTTGCCGTCAACGTAGGCGGGGTTGACGTTGATGAAGTCTATCGCGGACAGGTACTCACATTGCCCCGCATGCTTGCCGCGACGCGCTTTGCGGACGTACGCATCCGGCTCTTGCCTGCCGCGCCTCGTCCGCTGGAACATGGGACTATGGTTACATTCCATGCCGGGACCATGGAGACTCTCGCCCGTGTCAGGCTTCTCGATCGTGAGACTATCTCGCCAGGGGAAGATGGGCTTGTACAACTGCTTCTCGTTAAACCTGCAAGTCTCATCAAGGGCGATCTTTTCATCATCCGGCAACTCAGCCCGTCTTGTACCCTCGGCGGCGGCGAAGTCCTCGACTCATACCCGCCCCGCCACAAACGCTTTGCGGAAGACGTGATTTCGACCTTGGATACGTTGGAGCGCGGCTCGCCCGATGACGTGGTGCTGCAGGCCATTCGGCAGCGGGAGCCCTGCATGCAAGACGTGCTCAATCGAGTGTTGCCGCTCACCACCGCGCAGATTGACGACGTTTTGGCAGGGCTGCTGGGTGCAGAACGAGCCGTAGACTTGGGCAGCTTTCTTTATTCCGCTGCCGGTTGGGCAGCGATTACAGAGCGTTTGGTCTCTGTAGTCCAGGACTTTCACGTGCGCTACTCCTTGCGCAACGGCATGGGAAAAGAGGAAGTACGGCGGCAGCTCGGATTGAAAAGCCGCGTCTTCAGCCAGATCGTGCGGCGGCTCTGTGCCGACGAGGTGATTGCGGATGAGAGAGGCGACCTGCGCCTATTTGAGTTTGCGATTGCGTTGAGCGCGGTGCAAGAGGAAGTGGCGACGGCGTTGCTTGACATGCTGGAACGAGAGCCAATGGTGCCCCCGAGTCTGGGCGACCTCCGTAAGTCGCTTGCGGTGGACGATGACTTGGTGAACGTGTTAGCGACGCAGGGCCGGATTGTCCGGGTGAACAATGACCTCATCTATTCGCGTCGAGCCTACCAACAGGCGGTGACGCAGGTGCGAGAGCATTTGGCGCGGGAAGCTCGGGCCACAGTGGCACAGCTACGAGACGTCTTTGGTACAAGTCGGAAGTATGTGCTGCCGTTGTTGGAGCAGATGGACCGTGATAACGTCACCCAGCGAGATGGCGATGAACGCACCCTGGCCGAATAGTCCGGCAAGGTCATCTTTGGACCGGGGCTCAAATGCCGAAGCGGGCAGTCAAGGGGCGGGGGCGAAAACAAGCCTCGACCTGCAGCGTCTGCTCGATGGAGTTGGAACGACACTTGCCAAAAGAGGAGAGACGCTCGCAGTGGCAGAGACTGCCGCCGGTGGCGCGCTCGCCATGCTCATCCATGCTAGTCCCGCGCATGAAGAGTGGTTTCGCGGTGGGATTATTGTATACGCGGGCAGCAGGACGCTGCTCGTGCAGAGTATTCAGGACGTAGCAAGCGAACACGGTGTTGTGAGCGAGGAATACGCGGCAGCCCTGGCACAATTAGCCCGGCGCACCTTTGCGTGCGATTGGGCGCTGGCGGAGAGTGGCATTGCCGGTCCCCAAACCGGCCGCCGTTCGGCGAAACCGGTGGGGATGGCGTGTCTTGCCGTGGCCGGGCCGGGTGAGGAAGGAGGGGATGCGACCGGGCAGGAGGTAAGCCTTTGCGCAACCGGTGCATTCGATGACGAAGGTGGCGCCGCACGTGGGCGAGAGGTAAGCCGCCCTGCGATCTCCGTCTCGGGTGGCGGGGAGGGACGTGTGTGGACCACCACGCGCCTGCTCGCGGATGCCGGTCGTACGCAAAATCAACAACGAATTGCAGTGGAGGCGCTGCGGTTACTCCGGTTTGTGCATCAAGAACTCAGTAGGGGTTAAGTAGCTGTTGCACGTTTGACACGATAGTGATAGAGTAAACGGCGTCGGACAACTGAAGAGTGGCGTGATAGGGGAGCCCGAGAGTCCGGGCTGAGACGAGAGACGCGCTTACGTCCTCATACCCTTGAACCTGATCAGGGTAATACCTGCGGAGGGAATGCACTGCAAAGCCTTGCATACTTTAGGCGTGCTGAATCCGCAGCACGCTTGTTTTCGTTAACAGACTGCCTGGCAAGGTCCAGGCGCAGTACGACCGTCATTCCGGCGTTCGCCGGAATCCAGAAGGAGGTTTGCACCGATGCTCGGATCACTGTCCAAGGTACTGCCAAGGGTCGAGGTACCGCCGGAATGGGGCGTAGACCCTGTACCGCCGTCAGAGCGCCGCATGACGTTTCGGCAGCATTTCGTGCTCTGGTTCAACCTCGGGATCGGTCTGCTCGTAATCCTCACCGGTGCCTTGCTGGTGTTGCCGGCAGAAGACCACGGCCTGGGCATGGCCCCCCGGCAGGCGCTGCTGGCGGTAATCGTCGGCAGTATTATCGGAGTCTTTCTGCTGGCGCTCATGGCTTACGCCGGCGCTCGCGTGAACGTGCCCACCATGGTACTGTTGCGTCCCGTCTTGGGCATTCGCGGTTCCTATGTGCCTAGCGCCTTTAATTTCCTTCAGCTTGTGGGGTGGACGGCATTCGAACTCTGGGCCATGTCGTGGGCGGCAAATCACGTTGCAAAGACCATGTTCGGCTTTGACGCGTACCTGCTTTGGCTCGTCATCTTTGCGATTATTTGCACAGCGTTTGCCCTGGGCGGCCCGATTGTAGTTGTGCGCCAGTGGATGGAGAAGTTCGGCATTTGGGTAATGACGGCGGCGTCGCTGTGGTTGACCTACTCCATCGTGAGCAGTTTCAACCTTGGTGATGTGCTCTCTCAGACTAGCTCGGGTGGCGCGCCTTTCTGGGTAGGTGTGGATCTCGTCATCGCCATGCCGATTTCCTGGATACCGCTCATCGCGGACTACAGCCGGTTTGGCCGCAGCGATAACGGCGCCTTTGCCGGTTCCGGGCTGGGGTATCTCTTGGCAAACATCTGGTTCTACGCGCTTGGCATACTGTTGGTGGCGACGGTGACGCTTGGCGACTTGAGCAACCCGGCAGTGGCAATCGCGGGCGCGATCCTCGTGTTTACCGCCGGTTGGCTGGCGCTGCTTGCCACCCTGGCAGTGGAGACCGATCAGGCCTTCGCCGACATCTATTCAGCGGCCGTCACCGCTCAAAACGTGTTCACGCGCATCCCGCAGCGGGTTTTCGTAGTGATTGTCGCCGTGATCGGCCTCATCTTGGCGTCGTTCTTGAACATGGTGACGTACGAGATATTCCTGCTGCTCATCGGCTCGATCTTTATCTCGCTTTTTGGCGTGATGGCAGCAGACTTCTTCGTGGTGCGGCGGCAGGAGTACGAGACTGCGGAGCTTTACGAGCGTGATGGCAAATACTGGTACCTGGGCGGTGTGAACTGGCTGGGGCTGCTCTGCTGGGCAGCCGGCGTCATTGTCTACCACGCCGTGAGCCCTACACTCTTAAGCACGTACGTTTCAGGTGTACAGGGCCTCGTGCCGGATGCACTGACGGGCTTCGGCGGCTCGCTGCCGTCATTCATAGTGGCGTTCGTACTCTACGCCGTGCTCAGCCCGCTATTGCTGCGCCGCAATGCTGAGGGAGAATAGAAGGAAGGGCTTTTCTTCAAGGGAATCACGCTAACTATTTCCCGTGACGTGTTCCTCGTCGGATCTCGACGCGTCCGGCGCAAGACGGTTGCGTACGTTGGGCTAGCCCTGCCGTTCGCCCTGAGCCTGTCGAAGGGTGAACGGCAGAGATGGCAGGTTAGTGGATCCCGCTCTCCGTTCGTGCTGAGCTTGTCGAAGTACGGACGGAGAGCGCCTCACTCTCTAGGGACGCGGAACCAGTCTAGGTTGGGGAAGGAGATGCGGTTAATTCTCACGTGCACTTTAGTTGAACGGCCCTAGTGTAGAGGTGGCATTCAGGACCGCTAATCGCCCTGATACAGCGCGTCGGTCTTGGCCGCCATGATGAAGTCGTTGCGGTGCAGCCCGCGTATCTTGTGGGTCCACCACGACACAGTGACGCCCACCCACTCGGTGAGAATAGCGGGATGATGTCCTTCCTCTTCCGCCAAGGCGCCGATTTTGTTGGTGAACGCCAGCGATTCAGTAAAGTTCCGAAAAGCGTAGACCCGCTCCAATTGCGAGATGCCGTCCCGCTCAACGAGCTTCCATTCGGGGATT
Organism: Chloroflexota bacterium; assembly: GCA_965216245.1. GTDB lineage: Bacteria > Chloroflexota > UBA11872 > VXOZ01 > VXOZ01 > VXOZ01. The sequence goes on along the minus strand of OZ244145.1, from coordinate 707,595 downwards.
TGGGGCTGTAATTCGGCAATTTCGTCTGCGGTCATCGTCGGCGCGCCTACGCGACAGGCCACGCAATTCTCTGCGGCTAGTGGTGCCATGACTACCTCCACCCTTTTGTGAAGACCTCTAACTCTCCGTTGCCAGTTTGGGCATTTCACTCTATTCCAGCATAGCAATATCACGGCGGTCTTGGAGCAACTCATCTCTAAATCTTCACAGGCCGCGTCCTCGGATCATGCAGGCGTCAACCGAGGAGTTAATTCTCAATTGCTATGGCCCCCCGACGTTCTTGAATGGGCGTTTCGCTCATCTCATTGACCGAAGGTCAGCATTGTTCAAGTCCTACGGCTTTGTTGGCATGACTATTGGGGAGTATACTGCCCATAGCGTAGGTGCGTTGAAAGCGATTCTAAGGAGGAGAGCGATGCGTCAGACAGGGTTTACACGACGTGGGGTGCTGGCGGGCATGCTTGGAGGGAGCGGCGCGCTGCTGCTCGCGGCGTGCGGCCAGGCCACGATGACGGGCGAGCCGGACGCGGACATGGCTGAGAAGCTGGCGGCAGATACTAAGGAAGCCATGCCGGAAACGGTGATGCTCAATGCCATCTGCTATACGGAGGCGCAGGGCGGCGACTACCAACGGTGTATTGACGGCTATCATCAGGAGGTCGGCGCGGATCTCGACCTCTCAATCGATATTACGGCGTGGGCAGAGTATTGGCCGAAGCTCAAGACTTCTGCGGCGGCCGGTACGCCCTTCGACGTGATGATCATGAACGGCCCCAACATCATGTTCCACGCGGCGAACGAGATTCTCTACGATCTCTCGCCCTACGTAAAAGCAGACAATATCGACATGACGGAGACGTTTCCCGCGTATCTCGTGAACGTCTACACGCTGTTCGGCAAGGTTTGGGGTCTGCCGAATTTCCATGCCACAGTCGGCATGTACTACAACCGAGAGCACCTGGAACAGGCGGGTTTCAGCGATCCCGAACTGGGCTGGACCTTTGACGACTGGCTGGAAATGTCGCAGAAGCTTACTATCCGCCAGGGCGAGACTCCGGAGCGCTGGGGTACCTATGTCGGCGTGTGGGGACAGACCGAAGGCTATAACTATATTCTGGCCAACGGCGGCGAGATCCTGAACAAAGAGAAGACCGAGTTTCTCTTTGGCGAAACAGCCGGGCTGGATGCGCTAAAGTTCATACACGACCTCGTGAATCGGCACGGCGTGGCGCCCTCCGGTCAAGCTGCCTCCGACGCGGGCGGCAAACGGAACATGTTCCACAACGGGTTGATCTCGTTCCGTGCCAGCGGACCCTGGGAGTTTGGCTTCTTGACGCCGCTGGAGAACTTCAACTGGGGCGTCCAGGTCTTGCCCATGAGCGCCCGCCAGGCCAACGTGGTGCACGGCTCGTCGTTCTCAGCCGGCGACAGCGTGGAGACCCCGGATCACTCTTGGGAGTTCATCAAGTACGCCACAACGTCGGATACCGGAGAGAACTCAACGGCCGAGTTCACTATGCCCGCCAGTTTCAAGGGCTCCCAAAACTGGGCGGCCAACAGCACCCACCCCGAAGAGGCGCAGATCTTCCTCAAGTCCATCGAGTGGGGCTTCGACTACCCGCAATCGTACTCGACCCTCGAGTGGAATAGCGCGATTCCAGCGGAGCTCAACAAGGGCATGAATAACGAGGTGCCCATGGAAGAGGCCGTCGCCACGGCCGTCGCCATCGGCAACGAGATATTGGCCGACGAACAAGTGGAACTCAGACGCTTGGGCGTCATCAGCTAGCAGAAGACTTGCATCTGCGATAGGCATATAGTCAAAGAGGGGCGCTCTCGCCGAGAGCGCCCCTCTTGTGATTCCACTCACCACGTATTCGTGCAATGCCTAGAAGTTCTTTCGCACCAGCCCCTTCCTCATGTGGAATCACTCATCCGGTTGGAAGGCGTTCGGGCGGCGGCCGGGGATGAGGTTCTTACCGTCGGTGTAGCCTTCGGTGCGGCTCGATAGCTCTTGGATCATGCGCTTGCGCCAGAGCATGAGGCGATCCTGGTGGTTCGGGTCTGGGGCGAGATTACGGCACTCCTGCGGGTCGTCTACCAGGTTGAAGAGCTGTTCTTCGCCCGTCACCGTGTACCAGATGTACTTCTCCTTGCCGTCGGTGAGATATTGCATGGCGTCTTCCGGGCGATAGGTGCCCAGGTGCTCGCCGTGCAGGTAGTCGCGCCAGGCAGCATCTTCACCCCGCATGAGCGGCAGCAAGCTGGCGCCGTCAACGGTATCGGGGATTTCTGCGCTGGCCGCGTCGAGCAGCGTCGGCATGACGTCTTGCAGTCCCACTACGCTCGCGCTGGTCGTACCACTTTCGTTCACCAGCCAGTCCGGCGCATTGACCATGAACGGAATGCGGGCGGAGCCTTCGTAGGCAAACGTCTTGCGGAAGAGGTTGTGGTCGCCCAGCATCTCGCCGTGGTCGGAGGTATAGAGGATAATCGTGTCGCGCAGCAGGTCGAGCTTCCGCACATGCTGCAGCAGACGGGCTACCTGGTCGTCGACGAAGTTGATCAGCCCGTAGTACGCCGCGCGGCAGCGATGCATGGCCTCGGGGTCCCACGAACCGCGGGGCGCGTTGGGGTCAAGCCCAGGAACCGGACCGTCATATTTGTCCGCCCAGTCGCCGACAACCGGCTCAGGTGTGGGCAGCGACAGGTAGCGGTCATAGTAGAACTGCGGCGGCGTGAGCGGAGGATGGGGCGCAAAGTACGACACATAGAGAAAGAAGGGCGCCGAGGGATCGCGGCGGTCCAGGAAACGCATGGCCTCGTTGGTGCACCAGGTGGTGTGCTCCAGTTCTTCCGGCAGATGAGAAGGTCGGGCAACCCAGGAGTTCATGTCCTGGCCGTGGGCAACGCCGGGCGAAACTGACTGAACGCCGTTCTCGTGCAGCCAGTTCGTATAGTCGTTCTCGCCCCAGGGCGAATCGGCCCAAATCACGTGGTCGAAGCCGTAGCGCTTGCGGGGCGGATACATGTGGAGCTTGCCCACAAGTTGGGTCTGGTACCCCGCTTTACCGAGCTCACCCGGCAGCGTGTGTTCGATTTCCCAGGGCACGCCGTCCCAGTACGTCACCATGCCGTGGGTCACCGGCTTCTGGCCGGAGAGAATCGTGCGGCGCGCGGCGATGCATGAAGGGCCCTCCACGTAGGCGCGGGGGAAGTTCGTGCCGGAGGCGGCGAGGTAGTCGAGATTAGGGGCGCTGACCACCGGATGCCCGTTGATGCCTAAGCTGTCACCGCGATGCTGATCGGACGTGATCAGCAGAATGTGGGGTTGCTGCATGTCAAGACCTCTCTTAGGGGATATGTGAGAAGATCTCAGCCAATCGCCGTTCATGGTTCGACAGGCTCACCACGAACGGAAGAAATAAAAATACCTTGAAGAAAGCCAATATCCGTTCGTCCCCGTATCGAGTACGGGGCAGGCACTGAGCCTGCCTGTCCTGAGCTTGTCGAAGGGTCGAAGGATGAACGGATACTCATTTCACGAACCCTCTGCTAGCCGCACCACGAGGTCATGGTGCGGGCAAAGATGCGCGTCAGGTCGATCAGGTCCTGCACGTAGATGTACTCGTTGGGCGCATGGGCGTTATCGCCGCCCACGCCCACGGTGATGACCGGCGTGGGGCTGTGCAGGTTGAAAATGTAGCCGTCGGAAGCAAAGGGCGCACCTTGGATTTGGTAGTCGCGATTAGCCGACTGGTATGCATCGGCCAAGTGTGGAAAAATTGGATGCTCGGTGCTGGTTTCGCTGCCCGGCAAGAAACGTAGTTCCAGCTTGTACTCAGGGTATTCCCCGTCGAAGCCTTCGATGCCGTCCAGGTAGGAGTTGACGAACGTCTTGATCTCCTGCATGTGCTGTTCCGCCGTCGTACCGGCGTAGACCTCGCACCACATGTTCGCGTAACAGGATGGCGGCGCAGCGCCTTGGTCTTCCGCAAACGTATCGCCGCCGCCGCCGATCTGGGAGACATAGAGCGGCAGGCCCGGATCATGGGCGTAATGCGGCGGCGTGGGGATGTCCCGATTGCGCTTGAGGTTGTATTGGCGTAGCGCTTCGATGACCCAGGCGATCTTGAATGATGAACTCACACGCTCCGCGCCGCCGAGCGCCATGCCGGCTTCACCTTGCACGGTGATCTTCCACTGGCCGCCGCCGCGAGTGGCCGGAGCAACGTGCATGTTCGTCGGTTCGGAGTTAATGGCAATGTCGGCGTTGTAACCCTTGAGGCGACACGCCAGCGTGCCGTGGGAGCCGCCGAACTCTTCGTCTGAGACACTCTCGACAATAACGTCGCCTTTGAGCGGCAGCCCAAGCTCGCGCAGGCAGCGAATGGCAAAGAGGCCGGTGGCGATGCCGGCCTTGGTATCGTAGGTACCGCGACCGTACATCTTGCCGTCGATAATTGCCGCACTAAAGGGGGCGGCTTCCGTCCACAGCGCGGGATCATCGGCGCCAACGGTGTCAATGTGGCTCGAAACGAGCAAGGATTTGCCACCGCCGGAGCCTCGAAAGACGCCGACGACACAGGGTCGATCCTCTAATTTGCGGGGCATGTCTCCCCACACCGGCAGGTAGACGGGATGCTCGGTAAGACCGGGCACGTCGATGGGGTCGAATACGTCAACGTCCGCACCGGCCCGACGGAAGGCGTTGGCAACGAACTCTTGGGCAGCCGCCTCGTGTCCCTCCGGCGGGAGCGACTCCGACGGGATTTGCACAAGCTGCTGCAGGAATTTAATAAGCTCATCTTTGTGGGTTTCTACCCAGTCGTCAATTTGCTGCGCCGGATCGGCCATTAGCTCCCTCCTTCTTTTCCTTGGATGTTGTCGTGTTGTTCACTTTGCCATACCTGGGCCGGACATGCGAAGGGCAAGTATGCATTGAGGATTCCATTCGTGAAGTGCAGTGCTGAAGAGCCGGCGGGAGGCTTTCTCATCTGTTAGTTCTGCAGATTGCGCCTTTGGGAAGAAACTCTCCTTGAACCGTTTACCCACGCAGTCGTTGCTGCGCTTCAGGAATAAAGCGGAGCGCCTCGTCCACTTCCTGCCAGCGGGTCGCGTCCAAGGGTGTCAGCGGCAAACGCATCTCCGCGGAAGCGATTACGCCTAGGCGGTGGAGCGCGGCCTTGCTGGTCTGAACGTAGTCCGTGTCGCGCAGACACTCATTGACAAATGGCAGGACTTCCCGCGACCAGACTCCAAACGCATTATCGCGACGGCCCTCTTTAAGCTGGCGGTACATGCGCGCGAAAGTCTCCGGCAAGATCATCGGATAGGCGAGCATGGCGCCGTCGGTCCCACGGCAGAGCATGCGCCAGCAAATGAAGTCATCGCCCGTGTAAACGAGCATGTCGCTGCGGGCCTTGAGCACGCTGACCTTTTGCACGTTCGGGTCGGTGACCTTCACGCCGACGACTGTTGGATTGTGTGCCGCCAAGTCGATTATCTCATCGGCACCCAAGTAATAGCTCGTAGGGTATGGGTTGTCATAAATCACAACAGGCAGGTCGCTCATGCCCGCGACGGCCGCGAAGAACTGCTGGGGCATGGGGGGCGTGATGGCGAAATATGACGGCTGCGGGGTCAAGAGCGCGTCCACGCCGTAGTCCACGCAGGCCCGCACAAGGCGCTCAATCTCAGGAAGTGCCGTGCCGGACGTACCAAAGAACCAGGTGCCGCGCGGCGCAGTATTCTCGCGGAACGCAGCCACGGTCTGCATCACGGCGATGCGTTCGTCGAGCGTAAGGCTTGCGCCTTCGCCAACGCTGCCGCACGTTAGATAGCCGTCAACGTGAGGGTCGATGTAGGCCAATAGACTCCGCAAGCCGGCGTGGTCTACTGCACCGTCACGCATGGGTGTCGAGATGGTGGGAATATTGCCGGCGAGGCCGGCATATCGTGAATCAAGAGCCATTCGCTGTTGTCCTTCTCTAACGGCTGGGTCCGCACAGAGGGTAACGCGGTTCTATGGTATCGTATGGATACTGAGTGTCAACGAAGACGGAAGGTGAGGCAAACATGACGAGTGCGGCACAGGCGGCGGTTTCGGCGGCTCCGGCACGCGGCAAACCGCTATCAATTGAAGACCTCGATACACCGGCTATGGTCGTAGACTTGGATCGCTTGCAGGCGAATATCAACGAACTGCAGGCGTATTGCGATGCCCACGGCCTGAATAACCGACCCCACATCAAGACGCATAAAGTAACCTATATCGCCAAGATGCAACTCGATGCCGGGGCGACCGGCATTGCGTGTCAGAAACTGGGCGAGGTTGAAGTAATGGTGGAAGCCGGCATCACCGGCGACATCATGCTTTGCTACAACGTGATGGGCGCGCAGAAGCTCGAGCGCCTGCGGGCGGTCTCGCAACTCACAGACATTACGCTTACCGTAGATTCGGAGTATACCGCCCGCGGAATCTCCGCCTACGCCGATTCCAATCATCCGATAAATCTCGTTGTCGAGCTTGCCATGCCGAATTTCGAGCGTACGGGCGTGCCGACTAAAGAATACGCGCTGACGCTGGCCAAGACGATAGATAAGCTGCCGGGTGTGCACTTTCGCGGTCTCATGATGTATCCCACCACGAAACCGGAACAGCAGGAGACGGCCGTTGCGGCGAGGGATTACTTCAAGCAGCAGGGCATGCCGGTGGAAATTGTCAGCGGCGGCGGATCGGTGGACTTCCACAACCTGCACAAGATTCCTCACGCTACCGAGGTACGTGTCGGGACCTTCAACTACGGCGACCGCAATACGGTCGGCAACGGCGTCATGACGTATGCACAGTGTGCCCAGCGTATTATTTGTACCGTTGTGAGCAAGCCCACGCCGGAGCGCGTGATTCTCGACGGCGGCACCAAGACGTTTACGAGCGACATGCCGCAAGTTGGCGATCCACGCAGTACGTTCTGCCACATCATCGAGTACCCCGAAGCCCGTATGTTTGCGCAGTCTGAAGAGCACGGCCACGTGGACGTGAGCCAGTGTGAACGCACGCCGGAGATTGGCGAGCGTGTCTCTGTAATAGCAAATCACGCCTGCGGCGCGACGAACAATTTTGATGAAGTAGCGATGCACCGCAATGGCGAGGTGGTGGCAAATTGGCCGATCTGGGCGCGGGGCAAGATTCGGTGACTGAATCCGTCACTCCGGCGGAAGCCGGAGTCTAGGACGAGGAAGAGAAGATGGATTCCCGCGCAAGAGGGAATTGTAGGTGTCAGGTAAATCGTTGACAGATCTTCAATAAAGAGAAGACAGGCCAAGCGTAGTGCTTTCCTTGTACACATGTCATTCCGAAGGGAGCGCAGCGCAGAGAGGAATCTAGAGTGCTGAGCCTATTGGACTTGTTGCGACATGGACTCCAGATTCCTCGCTGCGCTCGGAATGACATAGTCGGTCAACACTGCCTAGTGGAAAGCGAATTCTGTCAACGAATTACTCAACATTTACAGGAATGACGGATCCGATGGACGAACTGCGGACAAATTCCGCGCGGAACGCGAACAACGCTTTGGCAAAGAAAGACAGTAATGCCAAATGGTCATAGATAAGAACGTGGCCTATGCCGGTGGGTGGTACCCGCACCACAACGATCAAGACCTCGAAGAGATCAAGGCGGCCGGGTGCACCTCAATTAACATGACGTTGAACGAAACCGATTGGTACCTGTTTCGCGCGGCTCGGGAACGCATTGTGGCGAAAGCCCGGGAGTTGGGGCTGAAGTTCTATCTCAACTGGCACGGCTTTGGCGCATTTGCCTCTTACATTCAGTCCACGCGCTACCTCCTGGAACACCCGGAAGCCGCGCAGTATTTCTCGAACGGCGTCCGTTCTGCCGAAGCGATGGCGTGTCCGAACAACCCGGAATACGCCGCCTGGATGGAGGAACGAGCCCGGGAAATCATTGCGCACTTTCAGCCGGACGGCGTTTTTTGGGACGAGCCGCACTTTTCGAGCGATAGCAACTTTCCTCAGGTCTGGGCGTGCCGTTGTGCCTCGTGCCAAGAGGCGTATTCACGCCGTTTCAAGCGGGCAATGCCGATGCAACTCGACGACGACGTACGGCAATTTCGTCAAGATTCTCTGCAGATCTTCCTGACGCGGCTGCTCCGCGCCGGTAGAGAGGTAGGCGGAGGCGAGAACGTACTCTGCCTCATGCCGCTGGATGAGAGCGGACGGCACCCGTCTTCCGGTCCCGGTTGGTACGGTGTAGATGACTGGGAACCATTTGTCGCGCTCCCCGAGGTGGACGTATTCTCCACCGATCCCTATTGGATCCACCGCCACGGCGGCGACTGGGAATACTTTGAGCAGAATACCCAGAAAGCGATTGACTTGTCTCGCCGGTACCAAAAGCCCTGCCAGATATGGGTGCAGTCAATCTGGATCCCGCCCAATAGGGAGCCCGATGTGAAGCGCAGCCTGCTGGCGGCGGCCGAGATGGGCGCGGACATGCTTGCTGTGTGGTCGTTCTTGGGCGAACCGGGCGGCACGGCCTACCACCACGGCGGCGATCCTGCCCTGGCGTGGCAGATGGTAGTCGAGGCGTATCAGGAGCTCTAGGAGGCTGTCGCCATGGCTTTAGCGCAACCGAATATCCTGCTCATAACCACCGATCAACAGCGCTACGATGCCTCCGGCGGCGCCGGGCCGTCATTCCTCCGTACGCCCCACTACGACCGCCTGCGTTACGAGGGTGTTGAGTTTACCAGCGGCTATACCGATGATCCGGTTTGCGTGCCGTCGCGTATGGGCATCATGACCGGCAAGCAGGTCTTTACGCACGGCATGAGCGGCAACGGCATTACCTCGAAGATTCTGGGTAGAGAAGGCACGCTGCCGTGGTATCTGCGCGAATTGGGGTACCAGACGATTGCTATCGGCAAGATGCACTTTGGCCCGGAGCGTGTACGGCACGGCTTCGACGAGATGGTCCTTCCCGATGACTACTACCGCCAGATGCGCCATTCGGGCAATGACTTCCAGCCGATGCGGCACGGCTTGGGCCAAAATGAGCTCTATCCCGGTATGGCTACGGTGCCGGAAGCCCTCACGCTGACCTCCTGGATTGCGGAGCAATGCGTCGAATACATTCACTTCCGGCGTGATCCGTCAGTGCCGTTCTTCCTGTGGTGTTCGTTCACCAAACCGCATCCGCCGTTCGATCCGCCGGAACCGTACTACTCCATGTACCGCCAAGAGTCTATCCCCGATCCGGTCATTGGCGACTGGCGGGATACTGACGATTGTCCGCCGGCCTTCGCAAAGCAACAGAAGCGGCGCTCTTATGACATCCTGCCGCCGGAAGTTATCCGCGAGGCGCGTTCGGCGTATTACGGCTTGATCACGCAGATAGACTACAATTTGGCGCGGGTGTACGGCGCGCTTGAAGACCTGGGGCTCTACCACGATACTCTCATCGTCTATACGTCCGACCACGGGGAGTTTCTGGGCGATCACCGTGCTGGCGGCAAGAGCCACTTTCACGAACCGTCTGCGCACGTGCCGTTCGCAATGCGCATGCCGAGTAGCTGGGACAACCGCTGCCACGGCACACAGGTCGCAACGCCGGTTACGCATGCCGACATCCTGCCTACGCTGCTGAAAGCAGCCGGAAGCGATCCCCCGGACGATACGGACGGCCAAGACTTAGTGGCAGTAGCGCGAGGCGAGCATGAGTCGCCACGGCGCTACCTGGAAGGGATGAACGGGCCGGGACCGGCGGGCAAGGATCTGCGCCTTGACTGCATTTATCTGGCGATTACGGATGGGTGCTGGAAGTACATTTGGTATCCCGAAGGCTCCGCCGAGCAACTGTTTGACTTGGAATCCGACCCTCAGGAAACACACAACCTCGCCCACGCGAAAGGGGCCGCTGACAAGAAAGAGGAGCTGCGGGACGAACTCATCAGACGTCAGCGCGAGCGTGGCGGCGGATTGCTGGAAGATGGGGAGCTGCCGGTGCGCGCCGTTCAGCACGTACCCGATACCGAGATGCGCAACCAAGGGCAACCGGGGGCGCACACGGAGTATTACAAGGTTGACGTGCGACACTGAGCGATCTACCACTATTTAATACTTGCAGGCTTATTGTCATCAGTGTCTGCGTGGTCTGATGGCTAGTTGGCTGGCGAAGCGGGGGAGCAGTTAGAGCCAACTTTCAAGGAATTGTGTGCGGAGGTGGCAGTATCCGTTAGACGTGCCGCATCAGTAATCGGGATCTCAAGGGCGGTCGGTTTGGTAGTGGTCCCTCCGGCGAAAGCCGGGGTCCAGGGGTGTAGCGAGGATGGATTCCGGCTTTCGCCGGAATGACGGAACTGCATAAACTTTGTTTCCAATTAGTAAGTGCTGGAAAGCGGGTTCTGCCGGCAAATCACTCAAGACCTACAATTACGATAGGAGACCACCATGGGTACGGCAGACCGCTATGAGTAGTGTTATCAAGAAAGCAAGAGCGGGAATTTCCACGCTTCGCGTGGGTATTGCCGGGGTTCGCCGCATGAAAAGGCCGAACTTTGCCGCCGTTAATGTCGATATGCAAGGCAAAGTCTGTGTTGTCACCGGCGCGAATTCCGGAATCGGCAAGGAGACGGCGCTCAGCCTGGCGCACATGGGCGCGACGGTTGTGCTGGTATGCCGCAGCGAATCCCGGGGGAGCAAGGCGCTGGCTGAGATCAAGCAGCGCAGCGGCAACGACTCTGTTTCGCTCCTCTTGGCAGACTTCAGTTCGCAGCGGCAGGTGCGTGAAGTAGCGGCGGCGATTCTTGAGCAGTTCGACCGTCTCGACGTGCTGGTCAACAACGCGGGCGTGACTCCGTGGCAGTGGCGCGCGGCAGCAGAAGACGGGCTGGAGCTGACGTTCGCCGTGAACCACCTGGCGCCGTTCTTGCTTACTAGCCTTCTGCTTGACCGGCTCAAGGCGAGTGCCCCGGCGCGCGTCGTGACAGTAAGTTCAGGGGCGCACCGGCGGGTCGCGCTCAACTTTGACGATCTGCAGAACGAGCAGCGGTATGTGCCTTTTGATGTCTACAGTCAAACGAAGCTGGCGAACGTGTACTTTACGTATGAGTTGGCGCGCCGCCTGGAGGGGAAAGGCGTCACCGCCAATTGCCTCCATCCCGGTGTAGTATCGACTGCGCTCTTTCGCCATTTGCCGCGGTTACTAGGGCTTGCGGTTAGAATTGCTCGCCCCTTACTGCTCACTCCCGCACAGGGAGCTGACACGGCGGTCTATCTTGCTGCTGCTCCTGAGGTGGCCGAGGTTAACGGGCGATTCTTCGAGCGGCGCGAGGCGGTGGAGTCGTCGCCTGCTTCCCATGATACGGAAGCGGCCCAGCGGCTGTGGGAGGTGAGCGAGGCGTTGACGGCGCAGTCTGATGGTGCAAGCGGAGGGTAGTTTAGGTAGATCTGAGACTCGAGCACATGGCCGTATAGTTTATTTAGATTCCTGCGCTAAGAGGCGGGGGACAAGCCCCCGCGCTACGGATTTGCGGTGCAACTGAGAAGCGTCGATCCAAAAAGCTCTAGTCGATCGCTCTAAAATCCTCGCTGCGCTCGGAATGACACGCAGTTTTCTTACCCTGGAGGGAGTAATGCAATGGACGACTTTCACGGCGTCTTGGCGGTGCTTTGCACGCCTTTCATGCCGGATGAGTCGCTGGACTACGACAGTCTGCGCCGCTTGACCGATCATGTCTTGGATGAAGGCGCGCATGCCGTGGTATGCCTGGGCCTTGCCAGTGAGACAAATCGCCTGAGCGAGGAAGAAAAGCAGCTCGTTGTGGAGACCGTCGTGGCGCAAGTGGGCGACCGCGCGCCTGTGATTTCCGGTCTTCAGGCGGCAGCCACAGTTGAGGCCGTGCGTCAGGCGCGTTGGCTGGTGGAAGCGGGCGTGGTTGGCCTCATGGTATTGCCGCCGCCCGGCCCGGTAGACGCTGCGGCTGTCGTGCAGTTCTACACGGCGGTGGCGGACGCCGTCGACGTGCCCATCATGGTTCAGGACTGTCCGCAGGTAGTGGGCTACGGTCTTACGGCCGGCATGATTGCGCAGATGGCGGAACGATGCTCGAACATTCAATATGTGAAACTGGAGGCGCAGCCCGCGTGGCCGCTCATGGAAGCGCTGCGTGAGCAAAGCGGCGACCGTCTTTCCATGCTCGTGGGCTGGGGTGGGATCGGCTTCATCGAGGCGCTGGAGCGCGGCGCGGTCGGTTGCATGCCCGGCGCCGATGCGATTGGTCCAATGGCTCAGGTCTACGAGCGCTATCTGGCGGGCGATATTGAAGGAGCGCGGGCCATTTATGCCGCGATCCTGCCGGTGCTCGTGGCGAAGGGGGCAAATCTGCAGATGTTCATCCAGTCCGCAAAGCACCTCCTGGTGCGCGCGGGTGCAATTGAGCATGCGACCGTGCGTGAGCCGGTCACGGCAGTGGACGCTCAGTCGCTGCACGAGCTCGATACTTGGTCGCGGTTGACAGCCGATGCGTTAGGCCACTATGCTTCAAGCGTAGATGCGTCTTGAATGTAGTTGTGTGCAGAGAGTAAGTATTGGAGGAATTCCATGGTTGCCACGACACGTCGACAGATACTTGCGCTGCTTGGCGCGACGACCATCGCCGCTCCTCTTGCTGCTTGTGGTACTGCCACCGTCGCCACTGCGCCAGAGGCGGAGCAGGTAGAAGCCAAACCGGAGACGAAACCTGCCCCCGAGCCGGAGACGATTGAGCTCAAGGGGATTACGCATGCCCAAGTGGTGGTGGATGACAACAATCGGGTCAATGAAGACTTTGTGGCCCAGAATGGCGGCCGGATTAATGTCACTACGGACATCAGTCCCAATCAGGGCGAGATGCAGACCAACCTCAAGATTGCGGCGGCCGCCGGTTCAATCCCCTATGATCTCTTGTGGATCAACGCACACGGAATTACGTCTTTTGCTGCTGGCGGACTACTGACGGAGCTCGACCCGTACATTGCGCGCGATGGGATTGATATGCAGGACCTCTTCGCACCCTACGCGCTCAGCATTTACACGGTGTTCGGCAAGTTCTGGGGCATGCCGAAGAACCAAGCGACCGTCGGCATGTTTTATAATGTTGACGCATTTGAACAGGCGGGCCTGGATACGCCGCAGGCAGACTGGAATTGGGAGGACTGGCTCGACCTCTCCGAAAAGCTGACCGTACGACAGGGCGACAAAATTGAGCGCTTTGGCACCCAGGTGGGCCCGTGGGGCCAGACCCAGGGCTACAATTGGATTGTCATTAACGGCAGCGACATACTCAACGAGGACAAGACTGCCTTCAGATTCGGCGAGGAAGCGGGTCTGGATGCGATCAAGTTTGTGCACGACTTGGTCTACAAGTATCGTGTCGCGCCAACCAACCAAGAGATGGCGGACCTGGGCAATCACTTTACGATGTTTACTTCAGGTGCTATAGCTCTCTATCCGAGCGGCTCATTCCTCTTCGGCCGTCCGCAAATGGCGGAATTTCGCTGGCACGCGCAAGTGCTGCCGGTGAGTGCGCAATCGGCTAGCGTAATCCACGCGGGCGCCATGGCGGTGCTCAATCCCATTGCCCATCCGGACGCCGCTTGGGAGTTCATCAAGCACTCCACAACCACCGAAGTGGGAGAACAATCGACTGCGGTTTGGAACTTACCTTCTACGTGGCGCGGTGCGGCGAATTGGGCGAAGCTGAGCGATTACCCCGAGGCCGCCGAAGTGTTTGTACGCTCGATGGAAATCGGCCATCCCTACCCATATTCATACTTTACAAATGAATGGGTGGCGGCAGTGAGGGACGAGTTGAACAAAGGCTGGCTGAATGAGGTCGGTATCGAGGAAGCGGTAGCTACCGCCGTGAAAGCCGGGAATCTTGTTCTGGAAAAAGAGCAGGAAGAACTGGCACGACTGGGCGTAAAGTAGTAGAAGAAATGGACGACATAGCTCCTTGAGTGCGTTTTCGCGCTGGCTAGTTGAGCACGTGTTTCCGCAGCAGTTGGTTGTTTGCAAGGAATACGGGTTCAGGACTGAGAATAACAGTCGCTATTGGTACTTAGGGTCTATACAGTCACATTACGTATTACCGGGACGCCGGATCTGCTTTTGTCGGAGGTCCGGCGTTCTTGATTCACACTTGAGGAGACAGGTATGAACGACCGCCGTTATCTATTATTTGAGTCGACCGAGTTCGCCTACAGCGAGCAGAAGGTCGCGTATCGGGGACAGCACTACCAGCGCACAGTTGCCGATCTTACCCTGCAGACACGCGGCTGGAACGTGGACCGTCCTTACGGCCTGTGGCTGGGTGTCTCGCCGCATCCATCGGAAGAGCGCTACGTTGAAGTTGAGCTGGACGGCGCCAGCGGACGCGTGCGCTTGGATCCGCAACTGCGGCCGGAACTCGTGTGGACGCGGGTGGCAACGGTCTCCTTGCGTGCGAATTTTCTGCAAATGCGCGTCTCCACGCCGGAGGCGACACTGCGGGGTTTTCACGGCGTTGTCCTCAGCGATGACCTGGCTTTGGAGGTACCCCCGGCAGTGCGCACCGAGTCCGATCTGCACGCACTCTTCAGCGATCCCAGCGGATTCAGCGAATTGACGCCAAATCGGGTGATTTCTTGCTCCCGCCACGAGTTTCGCATGACGTACACCGTGGGCAAAGAGGGCATTGCCGTGGGCGGCGGCATCTTGGCATTTGTAGAGGGTTCGCTGTGGCGTGACAACCATATCCCACAGACCGAGGATCCGAGTGGACCGGGCTACGTGACCGTATCGCATGCAGGAAGCGGCCGCGTTGACATAACTGAAATCGTCGAACCGGTAACCGGCCTGCACGACCGCGAGTATGGGATTCGCGTGACCGTGTCCGATGCGCCGTTACGGCCGGGCGACACTATCACGCTCGTCTTTGGCGACCGGAGCGGGGGCGGTCCCGGCGCGCAAGCCAACGTCGTCGCCTGGACCTATACCCACAACTATAAGCGCGCGTGGTGGCACCGCATGCCCGTGCTCACGGTCTGGGTGGACGCCCGTGCCACGGAGACGTTTCTGCCCCTCGATCGCGACCATGCGCACACCTTCACGGTGGTTCCCGATAAGCCCGCCAAGCTCTTCGTCACGGCCAAAGCCCATGCCCAGGTCGGCGTGCCCCATGATCTGAACATAGCGGTGTTGGACCAGTTTCAGGCGCTGGCCGTGCCGGCGTACACCGGGCGCGTGCGCTTTTCCTGCGACCGGGATGACGTGGAACTCCCTGCCCCGATTCACTTGCGGGAGGGAGACGGCAGCCATTGCCGGGTGACGTGGGTGCCCCAGGGCGAGGGCACATACGTGATTACGGCCGAGACCGATGACGGCCTTGTGGGCGTTTCCAATCCGGTCGTGAGCGCGCCGGAGCTGCCGGAGTTGCGCGTGTACTTCGGCGATATTCACTCTCATTCCATCTACTCCGGTGATGCGGTTGGAGAAATCGAGGCCCAGTATGAGCACGGCCGCCACGTGGCGAATCTTGACTTCATGTGCGCCTCGGAGCACGCCGAGTACGAGACCGACAACCAGTGGACCGCCAATCAAATACTGGTGCAGCGCTACCACAAGCCGGGTGAATTCGTGCCCATCAGCGGCTTTGAATGGGCGTATATGGATGCGGATGGAGAAGGGCACGGCCTGGGACACCGCAACGTCTATAGCGAAAACGACTACCATCAAATCCTGCGCGGGAGCGCGGTGGCAACCGGAAACCTCGAACGCATGTGGCATCATTTTGAAGGCCGGGAGGACGTGCTGGCGTTCGGCCACCACCCTCTGGCGGGAATCAAGTGGCACCAGCACAACCCCAAGTATGAACGGCTGCTGGAGATGTATTCCGGCTGGGGAAACTCGGAGATTCGGGGCAATCCGCGCCAGCCGTGGCGGACACAGGGCGGCCTATCGCTGCAGGAAGTGCTGGCTACCGGATCGCGCGTGGGCGTGATCGCCGGCAGCGACAACCACGATGCCCGTCCCGGCTATGCGGGTATCGGCGAGCAGTTCAGCAAGTCTGTGGCCGACGCGATTTGGAAACCGTCGGGACTGGCGGTCGTGTGGGCGACGGGCCTCACGCGCAAGGAGATCTTCGCCGCCTGGCGGGCGCGCCGCACCTATGCCACCTCCGGCCCGCGCATTCTGCTCTCACTCAAGGTGAATGACTGTTGGATGGGGTCTGATCTTGCGCTTGGGTCCACCGATCCCCGTCGGCTGGTCGTGAACGTGATCGGCACCGCGCCGCTCAGCAGCGTGACGGTGATAAAGAACAACGAGGACGTGCACAATTGGGAAAACCCGGCACACGGCGCTGACCTTACGTGGGAAGACACTGGCGCAGCGCGCACAGGAGACTACTACTACGTGCGCGTAACGCAAGAAGATGACGAGATGGCGTGGTCAAGCCCGGTATGGTTAGATGTGACGTAATAGGGCAGACTGGGTTGTCTGCAGCTCACTGGGGAGATCTTTACATAAACTGAGTGAAGGGGCAAAAATCACTCTCCGCCGGCCACAGTTCCCTCTCCATCGAGGGAGAGGGTCAGAGCCTGCCCCGTACTCGATACGTGTATAGACCGGGGACATAGGTAACACATGTTCGGGGACATAGGTTACACCATAAGGCATGGAGAATCTTTTAGATGGAGGAGGACCATGCCTTGGAAAGTGGGTACACCCATGTCTTTGCGCAAAGAGTTTATTGCTCTGGCACAATCTGACGGAGTGAACATGAGCGAGTTGTGTCGTCGCATGGAAATCAGCCGCAAGACCGGCTACAAGTGGCTGCGGCGGTACGCGCAGGCCGGAGGGCAGAGCCTTCACGATCTGCCCAGGCGCCCGCACTCCAGTCCGCAACAGACGAGCCGGGAGATGGAGGAGCTTGTCGTAGCGTTGCGCCTGACGCATCCCACCAAGGGTGCGCATGTGCTGGCCAGGATGTTGCAGGATCGCGGCTGTGCGGGGGTGCCTGCCAAGAGCACGATCACTGCCATTCTCAGACGACATGGGCTCATCGATGAATCCGAGGCTGCCAAGCACACACCCTATGTGCGCTTTGAACGTGCCGAACCCAACGAGCTGTGGCAGATGGACTTCAAGGGACACATTGCCGTGCAACACCACCGCTGCCATCCGTTCACCCTCCTGGACGATCACTCTCGCTTCAACCTGGCGCTGCGGGCCTGTGCCAACGAGCAGGGAAACACGGTCCAAGACCGCCTCACCCACGTCTTTCGGCGTTACGGCTTGCCTCAGGCCATGCTGATGGACAACGGCTCCCCCTGGGGTAGCGACAGCGCTCATCCCTTTACTCCCCTCACCGTCTGGCTCATGCAACTGGGCATCAGCGTGCACCACAGCAGACCGTACCATCCCCAAACACTCGGCAAACTGGAACGCTTCCACCGCTCACTGAAGAGCGAGTTGCTTACAGGCCGCACCTTCACCGACCTCCCCCACTGCCAACGTGCCTTCGACACCTGGCGTGACTTCTACAACTTGGAGCGCCCACACTATGCCCTGGACCTCGACACCCCGGTCAGCCGATACACGCCCAGTGGTAGACCTTTCCCCGAGGCCCTGCCCACCATCGACTACGCCCCCGACGACCACGTGCGTTCTGTGGATGTCTCCGGTCGCATCTCATTCCAGGGCAGACCACTGCGTGTGGGAAAAGCCTTCACGCATAAGCGGGTCGCGCTCAGACCCACCCAAACCGACGGCGTATGGGACGTCTATTTCTCCGTCCAACGCATAAAAACCCTAGACCTCAATGAACAAAATGTGTAACCTATGTCCCCGAACAACTGTTACCTATCTCCCCAGTCTGTACAATACGGGGGTGAGGGTGAATCCTCGACATCGCAGTCCAATCCTACTCGCTTGGTTGAATTCCGCAAAGGTCTCCCAAGGTAGAAAAGGCAGCCCGGAGCGAAATAGCGCCTCTCCCCAAAGCCGATTGACTTTGGCTACCCAATAGAGAGTAAGGACGTGTAACGTATGGCTATCCCAGTTCTTCCACCAATACCGTTCTACACCTGTCGCCGGGCGACGTCGCCGATCACGGTCGACGGTGCACTCGACGAACCGGCTTGGCAGCACGCGGAGTCGATGCACTTAGTTGAAACCGTTACCGGCGACGCCACGCGCTATCCCACGGAAGTTCGCGCACTCTGGGACGATACATTCCTTTACGTGGGTTTTCGGGCAGAAGACCCGGATATCTGGGGAACCTACACGAATCGGGATGATCCCCTGTGGGATGAAGAGGTGGTGGAGGTCTTCCTGGATGATGACTGCGACGAATGGTCGTTTCTGGAGTTTGAGGTCAGCCCGAACAACGTGGTCGTAGACCTGGCCTGCTTCCGGCGCGGAGATAAGAGTCACGAGCTCTTCTGCTGGGATTGCCCCGACCTGCAAACGGCAGTGCAGGTGGATGGCGTGGTTAACTCCCGCACAGGTACCGACCGCGCTTGGACGACCGAGATAGCTATCCCCTTCGACCAATGTATGACCGCGCCCCACATTCCGCCCCGCCACGGCGACCGCTGGCGCGCCAACTTCTACCGCATTGACCGCGCCCACGACGCCGACGAGTACAGCGCCTGGTCCCCCACCGGCGAAATCCAATTCCACATGCCAAACCGGTTCGGGTACATGGTGTTTAGCGAGGAATAATCTCCGGTGTTCCTTTGTACACTCAATGAGCCCCAATGCTCACCGCATCCGTTGGGCAACATTGCAAGATACACGCTCTATCAGACAGTTAACTTTGGAACGGGGTGGACTTGATGAGACTGCCACGATGGGCACGGGTGGTGTTGCTTGGCATATTGGCGCTGTTTCTTGTGTTGATCTTGGCTCTTGCAGCCTTCGTGGCCTACGGCAATTGGAGACTTAATACGTATCATCCTCGCTTCCCTGCAAACACCCCATGCGACTGGCACAGAGGTAACGGTAGGCCCCTGACATATGGTGACATCTACCAGAGGCATTTTCTCGCGTGGACCTCGGACGGAAGCCAGATCATATTCGACTACGGTGAGAAGGACATATACATTGTGGATGCAGCCGGCACTCAACTACAGACCCTCGTGACAGTGAGTCCATTTGAAATTGCCTGGTATGGGATGCACGCTGACGCGTCGCCTGTCGGTAACCAAATCGTCTATTCAAGCTGCGAGTTCCCCACGGGAAACGAGTATGAAGTGGTAGAGCAAGAATTGCACAGCTATGAGATTGTACTGGTGAACCCTGATGGAACCGGGAAACGGCGGCTTACAGAAAATCGTGATCTGGACCACTATCCCGTGTGGTCGCCCGATGGGAGCAGGATTGCTTTTATCTCTACTCAACTCAGGAAATCCACAAAGGTAAATTACTTTCCCACTTACGCCCAACTCTTCACAATGGCCGCTGACGGCACCGACGTGCGGCGTGTGGCGCGGCCCGAGCATAGGGGAGCGGCGCTCTTGCCGCCGGTGTGGTCGCCGGATGGAGAGTACCTGGCATACATCGAGTTGGCGTTGATCATGAGAAGAAGGGGATATGAGGTACGTGAATACGTTCTCTACACCGCGCGTGCAGACGGCGAAGACCAGAGCGAATTGGCAGAAGTCGCGCCGGTTTCGCCGTCATGGTCGCCGGACGGGCAATAACTCGCGGTGGCAAAGCTTGACGGTAACACAGTTAGACTCTTCATATTGGCAGCCGACGGTTCAAGCGAGAAACCGATTGCGGACATGGCTGTCATAGATCCGCTCCAGAAATGGGAGAATCCGCTTCAATCCAGGCTTCAGACGTTGTCTTGGTCGCCGGACGGCACACATATACTGTATTCCTGCGTACCTGGGGTGTGTGTAATCGACGTAGCAAGTGGACGGGTAACTGAGTTGGTAAAGGGATTGGAGAGGAATGATCGTGAGCGGTACCTGGCGGCGTGGTCGCCGGATGGTGCGCGCATCGCAGTTTTTACTCAAGGCTATCCGAGTATCGAAAGAGAATACTTCATACCGGCTCGGCTCTATACGGTAAGCCGTGATAGGACGCATTTGCGGGGCTTGATGTGGCAGGATGTGGCGAATGGTGAATTGGTGCCATGGAACGCACCGCAGGCTCAAGCAACCGTCAACGTGTCGGTGTGTGCGGCGGGGTTCGTGGTCCCGGCTCCAGCAGCGAACCCAGGTCTGCTACACGACTGCGAGACATTGCTGCGCATACGTAATCGACTGGCTGGCCACGCCGTGTTGAACTGGAACGCTTCGACGTCCATCGCAGAGTGGCAAGGCGTCAACCTTGGTGGCTGGCCGCTGCGGGTACATGAGTTACAGCTGCCTAATGCTGGGCTAATAGGCGCCTTGCCGCCCGAACTAGGGGACCTCACGGAGTTGCGGTATTTGGACCTTGCCAATTGGGGGAGTGGCATTAGTCTTACGACGCCAAATGGGTTGACAGGTGCCATACCAGCGGAGATGGGGCAGTTGACGAAGCTCGAGCACTTGAGCCTGAGCAAACTCTATCTGAGCGGCGCGATACCTGCAGAACTGGGAAGCCTGAGGAATCTTAGGACTTTGCACCTGAATGGCAACTACTTGAGTGGGAGCATTCCAGCAGAGCTGGGCAAGCTCATGGACTTGAGGACATTGCACTTAGGGAACAATTCCTTGAGTGGCAGCATACCGCCGGAGTTGGGCACACTGGCGCAATTTCGTGAAACCCATCTCTTGGCGCTGACTCTTGGTGGAAACAACCTAAGCGGGTGCATTCCGGCTGAATTGCCGGAAATTTGGGGCGAGGCCAGCGGCCTGGAGCGGTGTGCGCAATAGGATTCAGCGATTACTCAGCGATAGGAGGGCGAGGACTCGAAAGCGATACCTGGCATTGGGTGCGGTGGCTCTGTTGCCGCGACCAAGGGGCCAGGCTTCACTGCCACCGAACCCGCTGATGTAGAGCTCGTGATGCACCTATTGGTGTAAGCAGTGTAGCACCGTTAGTAATCCGGACTGTCTAGCCAAAGTCGTGTAGCAAGGGTTTGCGGCAGTACTCTGATCTATGGCGGTCTTGGAATTGAGGAGATTGCAATGCTAAGTATGCAGGAAGAGCCTGCAATTCTAGGCGGTCCGCCGGCAGTGGGCGAGGGCGCGGTGCAGCCGTGGCCGCAGGTGACGGCGGCGGACAAAGCGGCGGTGATGGGTGTGCTGGAGCGCGGTGTGCTGTGGGGGTCGGCAGCGCCGGAAGCCACGGCATTGCAGGAGGAATGGGCGGCGTATGTGGGCGCGCGCCATTGCCTGGTGACGAACAGCGGCACGGCGGCCTTGCACATGGCCGTGGCCGCGGCCGGTGTGCAGCCGGGCGACGAGGTCATCACTACGCCTATGTCCTGGTCGTCTACCGCGACCAGCATCCTGCATCACAACGCGATTCCGGTCTTTGCCGATATTGATCCTGAGACCTACACGCTGGACCCCAAGCAGATCGAGGCCAAGATCACGCCGCGAACACGGGCAATTCTGCCGGTGCACCTCTACGGCTTGCCCGCCGACATGGACGGCATCATGGCGGTGGCGGAGAAGCACGGGGTAAAAGTGATCGAGGACTGCTGCCAGGCGCAGGCGGCGAGGTACAAAGGGCGCTCGGTGGGCACCCTCGGCCACATAGGCGCGTTTAGCTTCAACGGCAACAAGAACTTGCCCGGCGGAGAAGGCGGCGCGCTGGTAACCGACGATGAAGAAGCCTGGGACATGGCAGCGCGGGTGCAGCAATTCGGCGAACGGCGGCGCACCGACGGCGAGCGCGAGTACAACGTTTACGGCATGGGCTGGATGTACCGTGGGACGGAGATGACGAATGCGTTTATTCGTTCCCAACTGACGCGCGTCGCTGAGATGACCGCGCACATCCAGGCAAACGCCGCCTATCTGGACGAGCACCTAGCAGGAATTCCGGGTCTCCGGTTACCGCATGTGCCATCCGACCGCACCCACGTCTACTTTCGCTACGTGGCGGAGTTTGTGCCGGAGGAGGCGGGATTGGACGTTGAACCGGGGCCGGCAAGCGAGAAGGTGCGCGAGGCGCTGCGTGCGGAAGGCGTCGGCCTGGGCCGCGCTGAGTTCCTGCTGCCCCGCATGACGCTCTTCCAAGAGCAGGAAGGCTACGGCCGGGGCTGCCCCTGGACGTGCTGCTATGATGGGTCGATTGAATATCGCCCGGAAGACTACCCGCATGCTTCAAGCGCGGTGGATAGGGTCATCCCGTTAATGGGTCTGACCCCGCCGAACGATGAGACTTTGATGGCGGCTTACGTGCGGGCGTTTGAAAAGGTGTTTAGCCAGCTCGATCGGGTTGTAGCGTGAGAGCAAGGTGACCTTTCAGCCACCGCAACTTGCGTGCTTCGACAAGCTCAGCACGAACGGTAGGCCGGTTGGATCCCACGCTCATTACACGAATGTGCTTCGACAGGCTCAGCACGAACGGTAGGCAAGGGGCTTCAACTGCAGGCCGACGGTTTCTTGCAATGAAATATCGTTGCCGTCCTCACCCAGTCAATAGAGAGACAGAATTGCCGCTTGCGGCTGACTGCTGTGCTGCCGCCACGACGCGCACTGCTTCATGCGCGTGGGCCAGCTTCACTGCCGGTTCCTTACCGGTGCGCACGCAGTCCACGAAGTGTCTGACCTCGTGGTAGATGGCGCCCGCGTAATCATCGCCGAAGGTCGGACCGTACCACGTATCGTGGGTGTCAACGCCGTGCGTTGAGATCGTCATGCTGGTGGCCGGGGCGCAATCGATGCGGAGCATCCCCAGAGTACCGACGGCGTCGAGGCGCGCGTCCAGCGCGCGATACGTCTGGACGGGCAGGGTCCACGCGTGCTCGAAGCTGGCAACCGCTCCCGAGGCGAATTTCACAAGCGTGAAAACCGCATCATCGATGCCAAGGTTAGTCGCCAGCACTTGGTGCGACTCTGCCGTCACGCGCACGACCGGTTCGTCCACCATCGAAAGCACGTACTCGATGTCGTGGATGCCCAGAAACTGCAGGACTGTCGTGTTCCCCTCAAACTTCCGGGCGCTGGTGATGGGGTTGTTGCGCCGGGCATACAGGTGGATGATGTCGCCGATATCGCCGCGTCGGTATGACTCCAGCGGCATGGCGTAGCGGGGGTCGAAGTGGAGGGTATGCCCTACCAGGAGCGTAATGCCGGCGCGCTCCACGGCAGCGACCATGGCGTCCGCGTCTGCAACCTCGATGGCTAACGGCTTTTCCAGCAAGATGTGCTTGCCGGCCTCAGCGGCCGCAATCACCGCGTCGCGGTGCAGCCAGTCCGGCAGGCAGATGCTCACCGCCTGAATGTCGTCGCGCGTGAGCATGTCATGCCAGTCAGCGTATACGTCGGCGCCGGCCGGATCGGCGGCAGCGTGGGCAGCGTGGGAATTAAGGTCGGCAACTGCGAGCAGTTGCACCTCGGGAAGCTGCCGGTAAACGTTCGCATGCCGCTGACCCATTTGTCCGGCGGCAATCACGCCGATGCCAATTTGGTTCATTTCTCCGATTCCCCCGTACACGAAGAGGGGGCGCACAAACACGCCCCACGTATTTTCGATGCATTTGGTCTGACTTACAGCCGAAGCGACGCCTGCTTGTCAGTTGACAGCCAGTGCGGCTACTCTTGGCCGGCCGACACTAGTGCTCCGTTTGCTGCATGATCAAACCGGCCGGTTCTACCGGCTGACCGGTGATGATGGAGCGTTCGGCGGCTTCGATCATCGCGACCACAGCCAGTCCGTCCCGACCGGGTATCGCCGGTTCCCCGCCGTCCAGAACGCAATCCACCATATTCCGCATGGAATTGCCCCAGGTTTCCGGAGTCTTGAAGTACGACCACATCTTGGGCCTAATGGACAGTTGGCGCTCTTCCGTATCCAGCGCGAAGCCGCGATTGGAGCGGTCAAGGGTTACTTTCCCTTTCGTGCCGTAGAGGGAAAGATACTGCTCCACGATGGCAGGGTAGCCTTCCGGCACAATCCAAGAGGTCTCGAAGGTCACCGTGCAATTTTCAAACTCTACCATTGCCTGCACGAAATCGTAGGCGTCCACGCCTTTCTGGGGCAAGAGGCGCTTTTCGCCGCGCGCATAGACCCGCACGGCTTCTTGCCCGAGGATCCAACGCATGTAGTCCATCGTGTGGGGAAACAGGAACCAGTGGGGGCCGGATTCGCTGCTCCACGAGAGCATTTTCGTTGGCACCCACACCGTATCGGAGAGACGGGAAAAGCCAAAGATCGGGTCGCCGATTTCGCCGCTCTGCACGCAGTCGCGGAGATCTTGGATATCCTCACTCCAGCGATTGCCCAGGCTAACGCTCAGGAGCCGATTGTTGCGTTCGGCGGCCTGTACCATTGCCAAAGCATCGGCGACACTCGTGGCCAACGGCTTTTCGACGAGCACGTGCTTGCCGGCCTCAAGCATGGCAACAACCGCATCACGATGGGCAAAATCAGGTGTAGCCACGCTCACAAGCGCTACGTCGGAAG
This sequence comes from Chloroflexota bacterium, assembly GCA_965216245.1. GTDB lineage: Bacteria > Chloroflexota > UBA11872 > VXOZ01 > VXOZ01 > VXOZ01. The sequence continues at coordinate 682,973 of OZ244145.1, read as the reverse complement.
CTGCAATGGTGTCCAGATCGGGAGCCGCTTTGCTACCCAGTCGCTCTGCCACTGTTTGGGCGCGGTCCGGGTTAGCGTCAAATACAAGCGAGAGGTTCGATCGTTCATACGCGGCATAAACGTCGGCGTGCTGCTCACCAATGAGGCCCACACCGACAACGGCAGTATTCAGGAGATCGCCCGCCATGGTCATACCCTTCATTCGGCGTTACCTGATTTCGAACTCCTCAGTCCAGGTAATCTCGCCTTCCTCGGCTACTGCCGTGACCGCGATCGTGTACTTGCCAGGCTCTAAGTTCTCTGGCACCGTCCACGACCAATGCACTAGACCGTTCACTCCCGCAGTCTTCGACGTGAACTCCTCAATCGTGATCGTATCCTCGCCGCGCATGAGCGCGGGCGTGATCTTGCTGCCTTCTTTCGAGCCCGCCATCAAGACCGCAACTTTTCCACGGTGGACGATCTCGGAGTACGTGAGAATTCGCAAGGGGATGTACTGGGCTTCATCGGGTGGCGCTTCCCCAACGCCGAGCTTACACGCGCTGAGCACACTGCCGCCTGCCATTACCAAGAAGAGACGTCGTCGCATTACTTTCCTCCACTCACCGGAGCGTTATACATGGGCTCTCTATCACAAGGACCATTTATCCTAGCCGTCGCGCAGTCGAATTGGTCGTCCCTCTTCGATGGACCGGTACGCTGCCAGGATTGCTTCCACGCCGGCACGACCATCTTCCCCTGTGACCAACGGAGAGCGTCCAGCGATAATTGCCTCGCAAAAATCCTTAAGCAAATAGTAATTCATTGACTCTGAGGTATCAATCGACGAGACGGAGCCGCTCTTCGTTTCCGTCCGCACGACCGCCTGTCCCGTGACCTCAAACTCGATCATGCCGCGCGTGCCAAGCAAGCGCAGGTACACATTGCCCCACTTGGACCAGTTCTCCGGCCTATTCCACGAGGGGTCGGTGGAGGCAATAGCACCGCCTTCAAAGGTCTCAATGAGTATCGCGGTATCGTCCACGTCGATGTGCGGCCGCTTGAGCGTATCCCCTTCGGCATACACTTCAGCCACTTCCTTCCCGGTAAACCAGCGCATCAAGTCGGTGACGTGGACAATATGGTCGCGGATCGTACCGCCGCCCGAGCGTTCTGGATCGATGAACCATCCGGTCGTCATCGGCCGGAGATGATTCGTGCCGTGCATCGCAAGTATCTCACCTATCTCCCCCGCATCCACACGCTGCTTGGCGTGCCAGGCAACAGGCGCAAAGCGACATGGATACGCTGTGCCCAAGAACACGCCCGCTTCTTTGCAAGCAGCAATCATTGCGTCCGCCTCTTCCAGGGTAATGGAAAGCGGTTTCTCGCAGAGAACGTGCTTGCCGGCCTTGGCGGCGTCGATTGTCATTTGGGCATGATCGGCGTTTGCTGAGCATATAGAGACCGCCTCGACCTCGTCAAGCTCCAGTAGCTCATGGTAATCGGAAAAGACTTTCACTGCCGGAGCTTCAGGATGCGCGGCGAGCATGGCCTGCATGCGGTCTAGTTGCTCTGGGATGGCATCCGCTGCCGCGATAAGCCGGGCGGACGGCAGTTTGAGAGCTTCCGAGACGTAGCCATTCTGATGGCCGTGATCGAACGAAATGACGCCGAGGTTCAGTGCCCGTGTCGCACTCATAGCGTAACCACCTCATTTCGCTCGATGCTCTCCATGGCTGCCCAATAGGCGTGCAGTATGGGCAAGGGATCGGGGAGACCTTGGGTTGACTCGCTGTCTGCTTCCCAGGACTGCAGATAGGCGGCAGCCATCTTCTCATATGGCGAACGGTGGTACGCCTCCGTGAGCGTAACCCCACTCTCGGACGCCATCCAGAAGCTACGCGCATTGGAATCGTACTCCACCATGCCTTCGCGCCCCGTGACTTCGATCACTTCCTTGCGGTATTGGCTCGGATACGCAGCACTCATCTCGCCGTAGAAGATCGCACGATTTGCGTAGCGGCCGTTGCAATACACGGTGTCGGTATTGGATGCCTTAAGTGAAGCGGCTTTCGCGTAGATTCTATGCAGCGGGCCACCCAGCAACACAAGCGATTCCATGAGTTGAAAGAGGCTCTGCTGCCATGCCTGGGCGGGAGCGAACACCCGAATGGCACGCACGGTGATGATTTCGCCGATGCCTGTGCGCGCGGATTGTGCGGCGGTCTCGTACTTGTGGGTGAAGTGAACCGGCAGCGCAACGCGCACGCCGCCGCCGGACGCAGCAAGAATAGCCTCTGCGTTGGCGTGCGAATCGCCGAACGGTGGATGAATGATCGCTTGCCGACCGCTCTCCAAAGCACGGCGCGCCGTGACCGATCTTGTGGAAATGTCACCGGCGATGTCTGCAATGCCGCCGTTTTCCTGCGGCCACTCGTGGGCAACCGGCACGCCGAGAAACGTGTTTCGAGATTCGCTGGTGCTCTCGGACTTGAGGATAGTAATGGCATCTGCCGGTAGCAGGCGTTTATACGCCTCCACACGTTCAGCGAGGTTATCCGCACCAACAAGGAGCACAGATTGATTGCGCATATTCTACTTCAACTTGATTCGTACTCCCGCGAACGCGGGAATAATGAGACTTTGCCCCTGGCTTTCATAACGGCAGCCAGCCGCGTTGGGCGGCGAATAGCACGCTTACCGTCAACGCCGCCTCCGGGTGCTTGCCGTCGAGCACCTGCCGCAAGAGATCTCCCACCGGCACGAACTCAACCTGAATGATCTCAAACGCGTCAGGCCTGGGAGCATGATAGTCAAGATCGGTCGCAAAGTAAAGACGCATCATGATCGGCAGCAAGGGTGTGCTTGGATGGTAGAGACCTAAGGGCCGTATTTGTCCAGCACGATAGCCGGTTTCTTCTTCCAATTCGCGCAGTGCGCCGGACGCGGGGTCTTCATCGGGATCGAGCGCGCCCGCGGGCACTTCGAGCGTTGTGCGTCGCAGCGGGTGTCGGTATTGGCGGACGAGCACGGCTTCACCTGCAGCGGTAAGTGCCAGCACGGCTACCGCATCCCGCTGGATATCCAGATAGGTGTACAGCATGCGCCTGCCGTCCAGCTCAGCCTCCAGCACGTCTTCACGTACCGGGAACCGTCCGTTGTAGGCGACTTTTGACTCTACTACCCTCCACCCCAAGGGTGTACGGGACCCATTTTGCTCTTGCTTGCTCACGCGTTTAGCTCACTTGTAATTTAAGTTGGTACTCAAGAATTCAATCACCCTATGGTTGAGGTTGGCGCAAGCGAAGTCGAACGAGCCGCAATTCCTCATATGAATAGTCGTCACTAAGCCGCTCTTTGACCGGCGCCAATAGATGATGGCTGTTCGCTTCGCGAAATGCGTCCGCAATGCGCTCACAACGGTCGGGTGAGGGCAGCAGGTGCGTAATGTCCAATGCTTCACTTGTCTCGATGATCCGTTCCAAGTGTGTGAGCACAGTACCTGACGAGAGGTCGCGTTGCCCGGCGACCTCGACTAAGCTCAAGCCTTGACGCACCAAGGCTAAGGTTTGCTCTTCGGTTTCGCTCAGCGCCAAGCGATAGCCCGTAGTGATCCCGGATATTCGTAGACGAGAAACAACTGCCGAAGGTTGGCGACCTAGTTCCGACGCGATATCTGGTATTGTGCGTCCCGCCTTGAACATGTCTGCTAGCTGCTCTTCTTCCTCCGGCTGCCACTTTTCATAGGCACGGGGGTAGGAGTCGCGTTTGCGCTCTACGTACATACGGTCTCTGGGACCAGTAAGCGTCTCAGTAGGCGCTGATGCTTCGCCGTTGCCGTGCTCCTCCACGTGTTCTGCAATTACTTCCAGGAACCGGTCGCCAAACTGCCGCAACTTTATTGGGCCCACGCCCTCAATCCCTAGCAGCGCTTTCCGGTCTGTCGGCAAGAGAATTGCCATGTGCTTCAGCGACTCGACAGTAAAGACCATGAAAGCCGGCACGTTCAACTCTCTTGCGATCTCTTCGCGCAGTGAACATAACCTCCCGAAGAGAACCCCATTGGGTTTTCCCATAGCTTTTTTTGTTGGCGGCGCCTGTCCGATGAGTGTCACGGTCCCACGATTCTTTAGTATGCTTCTTCCTCCCGCTGTGACACGCAGAATCGGATAGCCGTCCGAGAGATTGCGCTCGATCAAGGCTTGGTCTATTAGCTGGTCGATGACATCTTGCAAGTCATCCTTCGACAAATCGTGGGCAATGCCGTGGACTGGCAGCGTATCGTGGTGGAATTGTCGGACTCGCTGCGAGCGGCTGCCGCGTAGCACGTCGACGACATGATTGACGCCGAACCGTTCGCCCGTCCGTATCACTGCCGAAAGCACTTTTTGCCCGATTTCCGTACCATCATAGGTGTGCGCGGCGTCTTGTTGCTCCGACTTGGCTAGGCATACGTCGCAAGCGCCGCAATTCTCTTCTCCCCACACCTCGCCAAAGTAGCCGAGAAGGAACGCCCTACGGCACGAATTGGTTTCTCCGTAAGCAACCATCTTGGCGAGCTTTTCCTTGGCATTGTTGCGCTCCGCATCATCCTCAATCTGATTAATGAAGTACTCTTGGTTTATCTTGTCGCCGTAAGAGTAGAAGAGCATGCACGTGCTGGGGTTTCCGTCGCGCCCGGCGCGACCGGTTTCTTGATAGTAGCCCTCGATTGTCTTGGGAAGGTCGTAGTGCACGACCAATCGGACATTCGGTTTGTCTATGCCCATGCCGAACGCGATCGTTGCCACGATGATCGGCACGTAATCCTGCAGAAACCGTTCCTGGGTCTCCCGGCGCACGTCGTCTTCCAGCCCGGCGTGATACGGTGAGGCCTTATAGCCGCGTTCGCGGAGATCGGCGGCGAGTTTCTCGGTGTTCTGCCGCGAGAAACGATAGATTATGGTGGAGCCGTCGCGATGTGAATTAAGTAATTCTGTAAGGGCTTCGAAACTCCGCCGCTTAGGTCTGACGCAATACGTAAGGTTCGGCCGATTGAAGCTGGCGACGAATTTCGTGGCGTCGGGCATGCGCAGTTGATTGAGGATGTCCTTCCGCACGCGCTCAGTCGCGGTAGCCGTGAGCCCAATCACCGGCACCGAAGGGAAGTTGTCGCGCAGCACTTGGAGGGCGCGGTAATCCGGCCGAAAGTCGTGGCCCCACTCCGAGATGCAGTGCGCCTCATCGATGGCAATGAGGCTGAGCTTCACGGCGTGGAGAAAGTCGCGAAATTTGGGGTTTACTACGCGCTCGGGAGCAACGTATAGGATATCGAGCCGGCCCTTGTAGGCAGCCACCTGCACGCGCCGCATGTGCGCAGCACTCATGGTGCTGTTGATGCAGTCGGCGGCAATGCCGCGACTCTGCAGGGCATCGACCTGGTCCTTCATCAGTGCAATGAGGGGTGAAATGACCAGAGTCACGCCGTCGAGGCAGAGGGCGGGCAGTTGGTAGCACAGCGACTTGCCACTGCCCGTAGGCATCAATGCGAGTGAATCCCTTCCATCCAGGACATTCCTGATGACTTCGGCTTGCAATGGCAGGAATTTCTTATGCCCAAACTTTGACTCAAGGAGAGTCTTAAACTTGCTGCCAAGTTCAGGGGTTTCGATTGCTCCAGCCATCAATGCGCTACCTTGGATTCAGCCCTCGGCCCCAGAGTTAAAATTCTCGGATTGTAAGAATTCATGGTCGTGCAACTCGCGGAGTGAACGGATGGACGAGTTGTCCGCGTTGCTGCGCTCGGCGTGCCGATCGATCAGGACCGCGCGCATGCCGATGGCGTGGGCGGGTTCGATGTCGAATTGCACGCTGTCGCCGACGTAGAGTACCTGATCGGGAGCGATCTTGGCTTCAGCGAGGGCGAGCGCAAAGATAGCAGTGTCCGGCTTCTCTAGTCCGACACAGCCTGAGAGCACCTGCGTGGGGAAATATCGATGAATGCCTAAGTGCTCAATGAGGTCCATGCCCCAGGCTTCCCAATTGGAGATCAGACCGAGCGTGTACTCCTCGCCCGTTAGTCGCTCAAGCACCGGAATGACGTCGGCATAGAGCGCATATCCCTGAGGCCGGCTCAATTTGCGATAAATGTGCAAGGCATACGTCACGCGGTTTGCGCGTGAAATGCCGACTTCCTGCAACAGACGAACGTAGTACTGATTCCAAAAGGCGTATGAGCGTTCATGCGTCAGTGTCCATCCATGATTGTTAGGATCGTCAAATTGGGGCGAGATTCTGTCCAGGGCACCCGCAACATCTCGATGGGGAACCGGATGTCCAAGGTCTGCGAGGGATTGTGTAATATGTTCGGCGACGGAGGGATACACTGTCGCCAGCGTGCCGCCGAGATCGAAGAATATGGCTTTCCGCGTTTCATTGGACATGAGCGTGGAGTGGTGCTCTCGTGCTGTGGCTTAAGTGTATTGTCCGTGGGCATAAAGGCCGCTGTCAACCGGATGAGGTGACCGCCGGCAAGTCCTATAATGCTTGAGAGCAAGTCTTGAGAGGGAGATAGCTCGCTATGATGTCTCCCCCTCCTTGTTAAGTGCGGAGTGAAAGGCATGATTCTGCCAATTGGAAATGGCTCTGGTCAGCGCAGCTACGGGTATGTAGAATCGTGTTTGGCGCCACATTGATTTAGAGAAGGGAAGCACTGTGGATTCAGAGCGAGAGCGGCTGCGGGCGTTGCTGCAAAGTGAAGCGGTCAAGGTGGGGGACTTTGTCCTCAGCTCCGGCAAGCGCGCAAGCTACTACATTGATTGCCGCCTTGTAACCCTATCGGCGGCAGGAGCATTCTTGACCGGACGCGTGATGCTGCAGGCGTTGGGCACGGAATTGCCGGACGCGGTTGCCGGTATGTCGGTTGCCGCAGACCCGGTGGTGACGGCTATCGCAATTGCCAGTTTTACCGCGGGCACCCCCATTCAGGCGCTGATCGTGCGCAGCCGCGCGAAGGAACATGGTACCGGCAAACTGGTAGAGGGCCCTCTGCAAACGGGCATGGAAGTGGCGATTGTGGAGGATACGGTAACAACGGGTGGTTCGGTGTTGCGCGCCGCGGAAATCGTCACGGAGGCCGGCGGTGTAGTACCCGGCATATGGACTCTCGTGGACCGCCTGCAGGGCGGCGGCGCTGCCATTGCACGGGCCGGTTATCCGTTTCAGGCTGTCTTCACAATCGAGGACTTGGGTATTGAGCCCGCAAAGGGTGAGAGCTAAGGCCGTTTTGCCTCTTTAGTGTGCGGATGTATCGGAATGAACGATGTCTCTGGCGAACCCTGAGGATACCATTGCCGCTGTGGCCACGCCGCCTGGCGAGGGCGCAATCGGGATCGTGCGCTTGAGCGGCAGGGAGGCTCTAGCGATTGGCAAACGCTGCTTTAGGCGGCAGAAGCCGGGCAGGTGGCAGAGCCATCGCTCCTACGTCGGTCTGGTGGTCAATCCGTTGACCAATGCCCAGGTGGACCAGGCGCTGTGTACCTATATGCGGGGTCCGCACTCGTACACGGGTGAAGACGTGGTCGAGTTTTCTTGCCACGGTAGCCCGGCAGTGCTTCGCCGGACCCTGGAATTGCTCGTAGGCCAGGGCGCGCGCCTGGCCCAACCGGGTGAATTCACGCTGCGCGCCTTCTTTAACGGAAAGCTCGATTTGGCACAGGCCGAAGCGGTTATGGACGTAGTGCGGGCACGCACCGGCAAGGGGCTGTCCTTCGCGCTCGATCAGCTTGAAGGTAAGTTGTCGCGGCAGGTTCGCGAGCTGCGGCAGCAGGTGCTTGGGCTCCTTGCCCGCCTGGAAGCCAACATCGATTTCAGCGAGGACGACGTGCCGTCGGTCCCCTCAAGTGAGGTGGAAGCAGCAATCGGTGCCGCGCTTACTGCCTTGGAGCAACTGCTTGAGACTGCTCAGAGCGGCGCCATGGTGCGCGATGGCGTGCCAACGGTGCTGGTCGGTCGCCCGAACGTGGGTAAGTCGAGCCTGCTCAACGCATTCTTGTCCGCCGATCGGGCCATTGTAACGGACATTCCCGGCACTACGAGGGACGTGCTGGAAGAGACCGTAGACGTTGACGGTATTCCCCTTGTGCTAGCGGATACTGCGGGCATAGTAGCGACCGACGACGTGGTTGAGCGAATCGGTGTGGAACGCAGTCGGGCGTCATTGGCGGCTGCCCGCTTAGTGATCGTAGTCTTGGATAGCAGCGTGCCCCTCCGGCCGGAAGACCGCAGCCTAATAGGAGAAGTGAAACAAGCGCGAGAAGCAGACCCGGACCAAAGGACAATTATCGTGCTGAATAAGGCCGATAAGTCACGCTCTCTCTTTCCGATGGATGTGGAGGGTTTGCTGAAAGATTGTCCGGTGGTGCTCACATCGGCACTTGCCGGCGATGGCTTGCAGGCGCTGCGGGCGGAAATCGGACGAATGCTCTTGCAGAATGGGCTGCCAGGCGAAAGTGCCGTCGTGACCTCGCTCCGCCATCAAGCGGTATTGCAAGAAGCGCACGCGGCGCTGATGGAGGCGCAGCAAGCAGCAGCAGACCGCCTCCCGGAGGACTTCGTCTGCATCGGCCTGCGCGCGGCTATTAATGCGTGCGGCGAGCTAACGGGTGAGAGCGCGACGGAGGACCTCCTCGACCGCATCTTCGGGGAATTCTGTATCGGAAAGTAGCCGCGATTCGGGTCTAGATCTCCAGGCCGTCCTCATTGTGCAGGGCCTTACGTTGGTTCCACCGTTGATGCACGGCGTTCCAGAACAGCAGAGCGCAAGCGCCGCCAATCACGTCGACTGCCACGTCTTGCCAGGTGGCGCTCCTCCCCGGCACGAAATACTGGTGGAATTCATCGCTCAGGGCGTAGATGACAACGATGATGAACGCCAGCGGCTGAATTCTGGGGTCTGGGAAGCGAGAGTAGATAGCTCGGTACCAAAGCAAGCCCAATACGGCGTATTCCATGAAGTGGGCGCCGTTCTTAATCAAGAAGTCCAGGAAGCTATCTGAGAGCGCAGGCAGCGTGGGTTGCGAGGAACCGTAGAAGATGAGGGCCATCCAGATCAGCGGAGGCGCCCAGTAAAGGAGAAAGCTGCGTACGTGTGATGGCATTTCTTGAGCGAAAGACTTCTTATGGCAATTTAGGTTGCACATACTGGAGCTTGAGAGCCGTCAAGGCAGGATGCCAACCCGTATGCAGGCCCGTTGAGCTGTCAAAGTTCGCCTAGGTAATTGGCGTTTCTTCCGGCAGGAGAGCGATCTGATCGGGCTGAGCGCGGCGGCGCTTCCACTGCTGGTATTCAGCAATTTCCTCAGCGATGCTGTCGATGTCTTCAAAGTGGCGATACACGGATGCGAACCGCACGTAGGCAACTTCATCGAGGACGCGCAGCCGCTGTATCACTTTATCGCCAATGACTGTGGACTCGACCTCGGGTTCACCGATTTCAAGCAAGTCGCGCTCAATGCGGTCGACTATGCGCCCGACCTCTTCCGAGCCGACCGGGCGCTTCCAGCATGCCGTGCTGATCTTATCGCGCAACTTGCCCCGGTTAAATTCCTCTCGCCGGCCGTCCCGCTTAACTACCGTAAGCGGCACGGGATCGACCCGCTCCGTCGTTGTAAACTCCCGGCCACAGCGCAGGCACTCCCGAAAACGCCGCGATCCGGCCCTAAGAAGCTGATAGGAAGCCACGCGAGATTCAACAGATTCACAGTGCGGACAAGCCAGAAACTCCAGTCGCTCATAGGTGGTGTAGCGGTGGCCGCAATTCGCGCACTCACGGCGACGGCGAATGCTCATCTCTTCCGGACGACTATCAACCACGCGGGTATCATGCTTATTGCATTGCGGGCAACGCATGTTCATACCTCCGTTGGCTTCTATCGCTACATTCCGGCAAGCAAACGTTCACGAGTCCATCAAGAACGTACGCTACGCTAGACACCCAACACTATAGCACATTATGTAGATTCCATAAAAGATGCTATCTACAAGATATAGCTAAGGCAGTGGAGTGAGGATGTAGTCCGGGCTTGTCTTCAAGACTTCACAGGATACGCCAACGTTTGCTTTAGCGTCGATTGCGTAGGTCCGACTTTCCCCAATCTTGGTGCGCCGCAGCAGGCCCCGCTCAAGAAATACCGGCTCCATGTTGCCGAGGTGGCGAACTATGCCGCGGTCAGAGCAATCGTAGCGGCGTGCAGAGACCGTGTGCTTGCGGCCATCCGCATCTTCCACGATGGCGCCTGCAATGGATGCGTAGCCCAAGTAATCAGGACTGACGATCTCCTCCGCACAGTGAAAGACCGAGTTACTGGCGAGCGTCGCGCCGAAGAAGACGACCTTGCCGCCAAGCTCGTAGAGACGGTAATAGGGTGAGTCAGGCCCGCAGGGCGTGTCTCGATGGTCGGCAGTCAGATAAGCTGCTTGAGGTCCGATGGCTGCGGCTGAAGAGACGGGATGCCGGCTGCGCAGAGACTGTGCCCGTTGGCGAAGGGTCTCCGTAATTCGCCCTGACGTTGAAGGCGTCTTCCTGATGGAGAAGTGATGCGGCCAGGTCTTGAGAACTGAGAAGGTTAGAGTTGGGACAAGTAGGGTGCCGCTGTCGCCGACTGACTCTAAGAGCGCGTCGATCACCGTTTCGGCGCCGCCGGTCACGTATCCGAAGCTTCGCAGGGAACTATGGACCAGCAGTACATCGCCGGAGGTAACTCCGACATCCCGGAGTCCTGAAAGAATTATGGCTCTGTCAACTGTCATGGGCCGATCCTCGCGTTTAGGGAGTGGTGTGATCCCTCAGCTACTCTACCCCGAACTAATATCATCATCTCTTCTATTCCATTGAGAAAGCCGGGCCGCGGCGAGCTTTTTGCCAAGTCGGATCCTCGTCCGTTTTCAGATTCGCACTTTTGTTAGGCCCGCGGGCAATAGCGGCCTTGTTTGGCAGCGTACACCTACCTTCTCGATACTGCCAAGTGATGATTAGCCTAATTGGGAAGCGGGTATGTAACATTTCTTACCGTAAACGTCAGACTCTTATATAATTCTTAATGTTGTCTAGAGCCCAGCGACAAACGACATAATACCCCATGCTATAATGAGTAGCAGTTGTCACAGGGATCATATAGGCGTATTGGCAGCGATGGGGTCAAGCGAACTGAGAAAAGTGTTACAGTTGCAGTACCTAGATCCTCCAGAATTATGGAAGGCACGGTGAAGCTATGATAGGTGGAGTCCTGGGGTTCATCGGTCGGCACTGGCGCGGTATCCTCCTATGGGTGCTGGTTGCAATCGGATTTTGGTGGTCTGTTAACACCTTCGGTGCGTTTAGTGTCCTGCAGGTACTATTCCTTATATTCGCCACGCTATTCCAGCTTGCCTTTGCAATTCTCTTCGTGCTGATACAGTTCGTGGCGCTCTTCTGGTTTCTTGGCCGCGGGCGTGTCTATTGGATCATGCCCGGTGGCGAGACCGGTATTTCCTTCAAGGACTATCGCGGCAACGAGCAAGTGCTTGAAGTTTCAGCGCGGATTGTGACCTTGCTCCGCGGTGTACGCGATTTCAAGCGTATGGGCGGCGAAGTTTCACGCGGTTTGCTGCTGATCGGGCCGCCCGGAACCGGTAAGACCTATTTGGCTCAAGCCATTGCCACTGAGGCTGGGGTGCCTTTCGCTTATGCTTCTGCGCCCGGTTTTCAAAACATGTTCATGGGCGTCGGTAACTTGCGCATCACGATGCTCTACGCAAAGGCGCGGCGGCTCGCGCGGAAGTATGGCTCCGCAATCATCTTCATCGATGAAATTGATGCCGTTGGCGCTGCTCGTACCTCGCAAATGGGCGGGGGCGGGGGCATGATGGGGGGGATGTTCGGCGGTGGTGGGATGGGTATGATCAATACACTGCTCCTCGAGATGGAACCCCCAAACGTGGATACGAGTTGGAGGGCACGGGTCTTACGCCGCCTCGGTCTGCGCAGAGGGAAAGCCGTGCAACCCGTGGTGCTCACGATTGGCGCGACGAACATTTCTGAAGTGCTGGACCAGGCTCTGTTGCGACCGGGCCGCTTCGACCGCAAGATTACAATCGACCCGCCTGACTTCGATGGCCGCAAGGACGTTATCCAATACTACATGGATAAGGTTCGTCATGACCCTGACATAGATATCGACAGGATTGCTGCCGACACGGTGAGCTACACGCCGGTCAGCATCAAGTACCTTATCAACGAGGCGGCCGTAGTAGCGCACTTCGAAGGCCGGGACTATATCTCATACACAGACTTTAGCCAAGCGCGAGAGACGAATGAATGGGGTTTGCGCCAGCCGATCCGCAGCATGAGCGAAAAGGAACGACGGCGGCTTGCCTACCATGAAACCGGTCACGCGATAGCGATGGCCTTGCTGCAACCTGAGAATCAGCTCTACAAGGTCACGATTATACGCTACGGCCGTGCGCTGGGACTCGCTGCCAGTACGCCGCTGGAAGAGCGCTATACGCAGACCCGCGAGGAGGTACTTTCGGAAATCAAGGTTGCCCTTGCTAGTCGCGCCGCTGAGGAACTCTTCCTGGGCACCGGCCTCACGGGTGTAACATCCGACCTTCAACAGGCGACACGCCTGGCGATGGGGTATTTCGGCTACTACGGCATGGGCAATAGCTTCTATTCGTACCTCGCGATGCCCAGCGGTTTGGGCGGCATTGACCCGGACACGAAGCGCCGCATCGAAGCGTTGCTCGACGAGCAGTACCGCGAGGTGAAACAACTGCTGGCAGAGCATGCGGATGAGGTGCACATAGTTTCTGAACGATTGCAGGAAGAATTGGAGCTACACGGCGAGGATGTCAAGGAAATCCTGGAGTCACGCGGAGTGCAGCGTCGTGGTCCCGCAGGTGTGGGTGTCGCCGCGCTGACTGGCTACGCCGGCGGCCTGGCTTTGGGCCAACAGTCTAACGGCCCGGCGGAAACGCCCGGCCCAAATGGTAACCCGGTCAATCCACCGGAAGGCCAAGCCAATTCTAGCGAGGAAGCGGATAAGGAAACTGATTCCCAATAGCAGCGCCCGGAAAGGCTGATTACGTTTGGCTCATGGCGCACTATCAGCGTGCTTGGGATGGCATGAGGATAGTGCGCTGTTGTTCTCCGCTCGTTACGCACGTTTAGTGGAACATCGTATTAACGCTTCACGATGTAGTCTGTGAGGATGTCCATGCAGCGCAATACCGCGGTTGGTACAGCATTTGTCAGTATCGTCGTGTTCATCGCGATGGTGCTCGTTGTACCGAACATCATTGCCGACTGGCTCTGGTACCAAAGCCTTGACCGCACTGACGTCTTTTCCAGAATCATTACACTGCAGCTAGGCCTCTTCGCCGCCGGTCTAGTCGGTTTTGGCGTGCTTTACTTTGGCAATATGACCTTAGTAAGGAAGATCGTAGCGCGGCAAGCGTACAATACTGGCGAAGACTTCCTTTCCACTTCGGCGCGGCGGACCGAGCTTGCTTCCCGGATAATCTCCGGCGTTGTGGGTGTGATTGCTTCCGTGATCTTTGGTCTAATGGCCGCCGGACAATGGAACACGGTGCTCCGCGCCCAAAACCTCATCCCATTCGGTATCACGGACCCTCTATTCGAGAGGGACCTCTCGTTCTTCGTCTTTACACTCCCGCTGCTTGAGTTCATTCAAGGCTGGCTCTTCCGTGCGTCTATTGTCGTGTTGCTTGTGGCGGTCTTTGCATACGGATTCCGTCTTGTGCTGCCATACATGATCTCGCCGGAAGACGATGAAGGTGAACGGCGTGAGATCCCCCGCAATATCATCGCCGGGGCGCCCATCCGCATTCATCTCTCGGTGCTGGGCTTCCTTGTGATGGTTTTAATGGCGGGGACCCATTGGCTGCGCCTTCACACGCTTGAGTTCTCCACACGGGGCGCGGCCTACGGAGCGAGCTACATTGATGTCAATATTATGCAGCCGGTGCAGCAAGTGCTCATAGTGTTGGCTGTGGTGGCTGCACTTGGTCTCGTCCTCGGTGCCGTATTCAATCAGCAGTGGCTGCCCATTGGCGGTCTAGGACTATGGTTCTTGGTGCTGGTCGCGGGCGCGTGGGCATATCCCGGCTTGGCGCATCGCCTGGAGGTGCAGCCGAACGAGTTGGAGCGAGAGCGCCCCTACATCGAGAACAACATCGCCTTCACGCGCGAGGCGTACGGTCTCAACCGTATTGTCGAAAAGGAGCACCCAGGCGAGCCCGCGGTGACGCTAGAAGAGTTGGTTGGCAATCCCCTGACAGTTCGCAATTTCCGTCTCTGGGACCCCGAACCGCTGCTCATTACCTATAACCAGGTGCAGAGCATCCGACTTTACTACGACATTCTCGATGCGGACGTGGACCGCTATTACGTCGATGGCGAGTATCGCCAAGTGATGGTGGGCGCGCGCGAACTCTCAACGGAGAAACTGCCGGGCTCGGCGCAAACGTGGGTCAACCGCAGGCTCCAGTTTACCCATGGCTACGGGGTTGTAATGAGTCCCGTGAACGAGGTCTCACCGGAGGGCTTGCCGTCCTTCTTCCTCAAAGACGTGCCCCCAACGGGCATCATGGATATTGAACGACCGGAAATCTACTATGGCGAAAAGACGATAGACTATATCATTGTCAATGCGCAAGTTCAGGAGATAGACTATCCGAGTGGAGATGACAACGTCCGTTCCACTTACCAATCGCGTACAGGAGTAGGGATTGGGTCATACCTCCGCAAGTTGCTGTATGCCTGGTATCTCAAGGACGTGAATATCCTGCTCTCCGATCAGCTTGAACCCGATAGCCAGATTCTCTATCGCCGCCACGTGCGCGAGCGTGTGGCAACGGTTGCGCCGTTTCTCGTCGTTGACCAGGATCCGTATATTGTCGTAGCCGACGGTCAGTTGTTCTGGATTGTTGACGCGTATACCTTTACGAACCGCTACCCTTACTCGCAACCGCTGGCCGGCGCATTCAACTATATCCGTAACAGCGTGAAGGCCACAGTTAACGCGTATGACGGTTCAGTTCGCCTGTATGCGGTAGAGGAAGACGAACCGATTCTCCAGGCGTATTCGCAGGCATTCCCAGACCTCTTCCACCCGTTGAGCGAGATGCCTCCGTCAATACTCCAGCACATTCGATATCCGGCGTTTCTCTTCCAGGTACAGGTGGAGTTGTACTCCCTCTACCACATGCAGAAAGCGGATATCTTCTACAATCGCGAAGATGCGTTTTCGCGGCCGCGTGAACTGTACGGCGCCAGCCAAGTGCCGGTGCGGCCCTACTACGTCATCATGCGTCTTCCCGATTTCCCGCGTGAAGAGTTCATTCTGATCATGCCGTATACGCCGATACAAAAGGACAATATGGTGGCCTGGCTGGCTGCACGGTCGGATCCGGAAGGCTACGGTTCGCTCTTTGCCTTCAAGTATCCCAAGGACAAACTCATATTTGGGCCGATGCAAATTGAAGCGCGCGCCGACCAAGATACCACGATCTCCCAGCAGTTTACCCTCTGGGGGCAGGGCGGGTCGCGAGTGATTCGAGGCAATCTTCTTGTCGTGCCTATCGGCCAATCAAACTTGTACGTTGAGCCGATCTACCTTCAGTCGGAGCAGGGACAGTTGCCTGAGCTCAAGCGCGTCATCATCGCAAACGGCCCCAACGTCGTGATGGCCGAGAGTGTGCAGTTAGCACTGCAAGAGTTGTTTGGAGAGGGGGTAAACGAGATCTTCACTGGGACTGCTGCGACCTCTGGAAGCAGCGGGACTCAGAGTGGTTCGAGCACTACTCCCACCGCTACGTCCACTCCCGCGCCTGTAGTCTTGCCTACGCCTACTACAGCGGTGCAGCCGACGGCACAACCACAGGCGACGCCTCAAGTAGGCGCAACGCCACAGCCAAGTCAACTCACTCCGCCGGCTTCAGCCACGCCAGGGCCTGATAATTCCATCCAGAACCTGCTCGACGCGCTCCAACGCCAAAATGAGTTGATACAACAGCAGCTAGAACTGAATCAGCAACTCCTCGATGAGTTGCAAAACCAGATTGAGGATGAGGAGTAGCGCTCCGGCTGGATGACCAGAAAGACTGGATAGAGGTAGTGCCTTGACTTTGGCGCATGCGCCTGGTGGAGGCACTACCGGACTGATGGAGTGACCTAGCGACACTTTGCATGTTCATCTTTAGGCTCGATCGGGCCAGTTCCACGACAGTAGAACCGGCCCTTCGACAAGCTCAGGGCGAACGGTAAGAGTGGGCTTCATGTGGAGATTTGGGACCGCGCGTTCTGAACCGGTCAAAGTGGGCAGTTGCATGTCGAACGGTGTAAGTGTACACATGTGTAGGTTCTTGTCGAGGTCTACTCTGTAGTGACGAAAGCACGAATCTACGTTACGTATAAGTCGACGGTTCTGGACCCGCAAGGGAATACTATCCGCGATGCATTGCACCACCTCGGATTCGAGAACGTGGAATCGGTGCGGATGGGAAAGTACCTGGAGGTAGAACTGGGAACCGATAGCGCCTCCGAAGCCGGCGAGGCAGTGGAAGCGATGTGCCAGAAACTCTTAGCCAATCCCGTCATTGAGAGCTATCGTTTCGACCTGGAGACCGTGCAGTGAAGATTGGCATCGTGCAGTTCCCCGGTTCCAACTGCGACCACGACTGCCTTCACGTTGTGCGCTCCGTGCTCCGCCAGCAGGCGGATCTGGTCTGGCATGAAGAGACACATCTTTCAGATTACGATGCTCTCGTGCTGCCGGGTGGCTTTTCGTACGGAGATTACCTGCGGTCGGGGTCAATTGCGCGATTTTCCCCAGTAATGCGTGCGGTAACCGCGTTCGCAAATGCCGGCGGGCTTGTGCTGGGCATTTGCAACGGCTTTCAGATTCTTACCGAAGCAGGATTGCTGCCAGGCGCATTGATTAAGAACCGTATGCTCGAATTCCGCTGCGGATGGGTGCATTTGCGCGTCGAGAGCGTAGGGTTGCCTTTCATGGCAACCTATCAACACGGGCAGGTGCTGCGCATGCCGATTGCCCACGGTGACGGCAGTTATGTTGCCGACCAAGCGGTTCTCGATCGCATGCATGACAACGGCCAAATAGTCATGCGCTATTGCGATGCTCTGGGTGATGTTTCGCCGGCAGCAAACCCCAACGGGTCTGCGGACAATATCGCGGGGGTGTGCAATGAGGCCGGCAATGTCTTCGGTCTTATGCCGCACCCTGAACGGTGCGCAGAGACCGTACTGGGCAGTGAAGACGGCTTGGGCATTTGGCAGGCAATCATCCTCGCGCTCACTGCCGCGCCCTCGCGAGCGTGAGCCTCGCGTTCGTTGTTTCTATGCGACGCCGCCGGCCGCTAAGCAGGCCTTCCACGCGATTACTAACTCCTGGGAACCAATGGTGCAATCCGAGAGACTCGACTGTGCTGCGAATGCATGAGTGAGGGGCACTGTGTCTCAAACTGATACTGCGGTAACTGACGCCGACCTGCGGGAAGTCTCGCTCACCCGGAGCGAATACGATCGCATTTGCGATCAACTTGGCCGCGCCCCGAATCGTGTCGAACTTGGCATGTTCGGCGCTATGTGGAGCGAACACTGCGGCTACAAGAACTCGCGACCGCTACTGAAGTTGCTGCCCACTGACGGCGAGCATGTATTAGTCGGCGCGGGAGAGGAAAATGCAGGCGCAGTTGATATCGGCCATGGGCTCGCCGTGGTCTTCAAGGTCGAAAGCCACAACCATCCCAGTGCCGTTGAACCATTTCAGGGAGCAGCCACCGGTGTCGGCGGCATCGTGCGAGACATTTTTACCATGGGCGCGCGTCCCATTGCGTTGCTCAATTCCCTGCGCTTCGGTCCTCTGGATGACGCGCGCAATCGCTACTTATTCAACGGTGTCGTCGGGGGCATCAGCCACTACGGCAATTGTGTGGGTATCCCGGACGTTGGCGGCGAAGTGAATTTCGCGTCCTGCTACGCGGGGAATCCGCTCGTTAATGCGATGTGCGTCGGTCTTATTCGCCAAGAGAAACTGATTAGCGCTCGTGCGCGTGGAGCAGGCAATACCCTAATGCTGGTGGGTGCGGCAACCGGCCGCGACGGCATTCACGGTGCTTCCTTCGCCTCCTTGGATGACCCTGAACTGTCGCACCGCGGCGTGGTGCAGGTGGGCGATCCCTTCATGGAAAAGCTGCTCATCGAGGCGTGTCTCGAATTGGGAGATACCGACTATCTCGTGGGACTGCAGGATCTCGGGGCAGCCGGATTGACGAGCTCATCTGTTGAGGCGGCCCACAAGGGCGAGAGCGGCGTTGATATCGACGTAAGCCGTGTGCCGTGCCGGGAAGAGGGTATGATCCCCTACGAGATCATGCTCAGTGAGAGCCAGGAGCGCATGCTTGCAATTGTGCGACGGGGCGCTGAAGAGCACGTAGCAGCGATCTTTTCACGCTGGGGGCTTCACTCCACAGTAATCGGTCAGGTTACCGCTGACAGCATAGTGCGCGTGCGCAACGGCGCGGAGGTTGTGGCTGAGATACCCGCCCATTTGCTCGCGGATGCACCCACCTACGTGCGGGAGGGCACCGTGCCGGCCTATATGCGGGAAGCGCATGGCTTCGAACAGCAGTCGCTGCCGGAGCCATCTGACTACAATGACACTTTGCTCACGTTGTTGGCTAGCTCCAATGTTGCGAGCAAGGAGAGCGTCTTTCAGCAGTATGACTATAGTGTTCAGGTAAACACGGTGCAGGGGCCGGGCGGCGACGCGGCAATACTTCGGATCAAGGGAACTCCGGCAGGACTTGCCGTCACCATAGACGGCAATGGTCAATACTGTTACTTGGATCCTTTTAAGGGCGGAGCGATCGCGGTAGCGGAGGCGGCCCGCAACCTGTCGTGCGTTGGCGCCGAGCCGCTTGCCCTCACGAATTGCTTGAACTTCGGCAACCCGGAGAAGACCGATGTCTACTACCAATTGGAGCAGGTAGTGCGCGGGATGGCTGCCGCCTGCGAGGTACTGGGTGTGCCGGTAGTGAGCGGTAATGTCAGTCTCTATAACGAGACCCGCGGCCAGGCTATCTATCCGACGCCAATGGTGGGCATGGTGGGCATGCTGGAAGCTGTGGAACAGAGCGTCGCATCGGCATTCAAGCACGAGGGAGACGTTATAGCACTGCTTGGCCCGCAGAGCGACTATTGCGGCGGCAGTGAGTACCTTGCGGTAATGCACGGCCTCGTCTCCGGTCATGCTCCGCCGATAGACCTCGAAATGGAAGCAAACGTCCAGTCTGCCTGCCGGCGGCTCATTCGCGCAGGGCTCATTAGCAGCGCACACGATTGTTCCCAGGGCGGTCTCGCCGTGGCTCTCGCGGAGAGCGCTATCGCGGGCGGAATTGGGTTTCAGGTGGAGTTGCCGGGCGACGGACGTGCAGACGGCCTTCTCTTCGGTGAAGGTCAATCACGGATCGTCATTAGTCTGCCGGAGAAAGAGCTTGCGGCAGGGCGTGCGGTAGCCGACGAGCATCAAGTACCGTTCGCGGTCATCGGACGCGTCCAAGGCAGTGCCCTGGTGCTGGGCGACAAGGTGTGTGTGCCACTAGCGTCTGCGCGACGGGCGTGGCAGAATGGAATGGCGGAGGCACTGGCCGCGGAGAGACCAAAGACGCAATGAATCGGAGAGGGCAGCGCGAGCTATGGATCCTACACTAGCTACTGCTGAGACTGATTCGCCGCGTGAGGCGTGTGGCGTCTTCGGTATTTACGGTCCCGATCTCGACGTCGCAAAGCTCACGTACTTTGGCTTGCATGCGCTTCAGCATCGCGGTCAGGAGAGTGCGGGCATTGCCAGTGCTGACGGCAAGCAGATTCAGGTCTACCGCAGGATGGGTCTTGTCTCCCACGTGTTTTCCGAAGAAATCCTGGAAGACTTGAGCGGTATCTTGGCCGTTGGGCATACTCGCTACTCCACAAAGGGTGCGAGCCGGGAGGACAACTCCCAGCCCATCTTCGTAGAAGGCCCGCTGGGCCAGTTTGCCTTGGCCCACAATGGCAATCTTGTCAATGCCGATCAGTTGCTGGAAGACCTTGAAGAACTCGGCGTGCGCCCTAAGTCCTCCACCGATAGCGAGATAGCGGCGTGGCTCATGGCACTTGCTCCAGGCAGTACGTGGCCTGAAAAGCTGCAGCACACGCTTCCCCGTCTGGTTGGATCATACAGTTTTGTCATGGCGACGACCGATCATATTCTGGCAGCGCGGGACCCGCTAGGAAATAGGCCCCTCTGTTTGGGGAATGCTGATGGCTCTTGGGTAGTAGCCTCCGAGAGTTGCGCATTGAATACCGTTGGCGCAGAGTTCGTGCGCGAGGTAGAGCCGGGAGAGTTGATCTCGGTCGGTGAAGAAGGGCTACGGTCGTTTCGCGTTCAACCCGTCAAGAAGCGGGCAGTCTGCATGTTCGAGTTCATGTATCTTGCCCGACCGGATTCGTACATCGAGGGCAAACTGCTCTATCACGCGCGTCGTGAGATGGGACGACAGCTTGCACGTGAGCGGCCCACGCCGGGCGCCGATTTAGTAATGGGCGTGCCTGAATGCGCTATCGCTGCCGCGCAAGGATACGCCGAGGAGAGCGGTATACCGCTGCGCGACGGCTTGGTGCGCAATCGCTATATACACCGTACCTTCATCCAGCCGACCGACCAATTGCGGCGTGAGGGTGCGCTCATGAAGTACAATCCCATGCCGGAGGTGCTGGAAGGCCAGCGCGTAGTCGTGGTAGACGATTCCATTGTGCGCGGCACGAATACGCGTCCTATTGTAAAGATGCTGCGCCAGGCGGGTGCGGTGGAAGTGCACGTGCGCATTGCGGCGCCGCCTATTCGCCACCCCTGCTTTTTAGGCGTAGATATGCCGACACGGGGGGAGATCATTGCCTCCGCTTTCCAATCCCGGGAAGAGGCGGAAGCAGCCGTCGGGGCCGTAATTCAGGCAGATAGCCTGGGGTACCTGAGCATCAAGGGCATCGTAGAGGCTGTTGGCTTGCCGTACGATCAATACTGCCTAGCGTGCTTCAACGGCGACTACCCGGTTCCGGTGCAGATGGAATTCGACAAGCTCTCCCTGGAGCAAATTCGAGCACCGGTGTCATGAGAGTGGTACAGACGATTGCGCGGGGTCAGCAGAAACTACACTGCGCCTGCATCAATCGTTTCCGTGCGCAGATACCCCCAGTATGCTCGGGGGTAATTGATTGGACACCCACTGCTACGGTCCTGGCGTTGATTCCGGCTGTTTAGCTCGTTGATCGGTGATTTCAGGTCTATGCGTGACACCCGTCACCCGCCATCAACCTACCGTCAAGCCGGCGTAGATATCAACGCCGGAGCCAGGGCTGTGCAGCTCTTTAAGTCGCATGTGGAGGCTACCCACGGGCCCGAGGTGCTCACAGGCATCGGGAGCTTTGGCGGCCTTTTCAAGTTTCCCACGCACTACACCGAGCCGGTACTTGTGGCGAGCACCGACGGCGTCGGAACCAAGGTCAAGCTCGCGACTCAGTTGGAACGCTACGATACGGTGGGCCAAGACCTGGTCAACCATTGCATCAACGACATTCTCACCCTGGGAGCGCGTCCGCTCTTCTTCTTGGATTACGTCGGCGTGGGCAGGCTGGTACCTGAGGTAATGGGCGATATCGTTTCCGGCGCAGCGACGGCATGCAAGGAAGCCGGGTGCGCGCTGCTAGGCGGGGAGTTGGCCGAAATGCCGGACCTCTATGCTGTTGGCGACTTCGACTTTGCCGGCACGATTGTGGGCGTAGTGGAGCGTGACCGGATTGTAAGCGGCGAGCGCATCGAGCCGGGAGACGCGGTGCTGGCCTTTCCCAGCAATGGCTTGCATACAAACGGGTATTCGCTTGCGCGCCGCATCTTCGCCGCCGACTCCCTGGAGGAGTTTGTACCCGCGCTGGGGGCGACGCTGGCGGATGCATTGCTGGCGGTCCACACAAGTTACTTGCACCCCGTGGAGCGCCTACAGTCTGAACTCGACATTAAGGGCATGGCACACATCACCGGCGGCGGACTGTGGGATAACATCCCCCGGGTCCTGCCTCAAGGAACACAGGTGCGCCTGCAATGGGGGTCGTGGCCGGTGCCACTAATCTTCCGGCTCATCCAGGAGCGCGGACAGGTGGCGTTCGAAGAGATGTGCCACACGTTCAACATGGGCGTTGGGTATGTGGTTATTTGTGGAGAGAAAGATGCCGCGGAAGCCCAGCGTATCGCACCGGAGCTCTGCCGCATCGGCGTGGTTGAGGATCATGCCGGCGAGCCGCGCGTTGAAATTGCAAGATGAATGCGCGGGCATTAGAGAGGTATCAAGTCGAAAGTGGTTAGAGAGCCCGCCTTGCGCCTGGCAGTGCTCATTTCCGGTCGCGGTAGCAACTTGCAGGCGCTCATTGACGCGATTGACGAAGGGCGCCTCGACGCGCAGATCGTTGCTGTGATCTGCAATCATCGCAACGCGCCGGGCGTTCAGCGGGCACAAGCAGCCGGTATCGCCACCTACGTCATTGTACGGCGCGACTATGCGTCTCGCGAGGCTCAACATGAGGCGATGCTGGCATGTGCGCAACGGCATGGCGCGGAATTGATAGTACTCGGCGGCTTCGATCGCATTCTATCGCGGGCGTGGGTACAGGCCTATCCCAATCGGATCATCAATGTTCACCCGTCCTTGCTACCGGCCTTTGCGGGCGGGATGAACCCCAAACCACAGCAGGATGCCTTGGAAGCCGGCGCTAAGATTGCGGGATGCACGGTACACATTGCCACTGGTGATGTGGACGCCGGCCCAATAATCGCCCAGGCCGCAGTGCCCGTGCTCACGGACGATACGGTAGAGTCACTGGCGAACCGCATTTTGGCGCAAGAGCATCGCCTGCTGCCTTGTGTCGTGCAGTGGTTTGCCGAAGGTAGAGTAGGCATTGAGAATGATCGGGTGCGGGTAGCGGGCGTGATCCCGGCACGCTGGTGGAATGAAGCCTAGTAAGCAACGCTTAGAAGGAGGAGCGTGTGGTGATTACCGAGCGAAGTATTCATGCTTACTTGAAAGCGCTCTCCGCGCACGAACCGACACCCGGGGGAGGCAGCGTGGCGGCGCTGGTGGGGGCGCTTGCCGCCGGCCTGGGCGTCATGGTTGCCAACTTCACGTTGGGCAGGAAGAAATATGCGAGTGTTAGTGCCCAGGTTGAGGAGCGGCTCGCGAATCTGAGTCAAGCCCTGCAAGAGCTGGAAGACTTGGTGCAAGAAGACATCGCTGCGTATGGCGCCGTGGGGGCGGGCTTTGCCATGCCGCGCGGCACCAAAGTGGAGCAAGCAGCGCGCTCAAGGCACATCCAGCAGGCTTCAGTGCAGGCGACCGAAGTGCTCTTTGCAATCGCCGATGCGTGTGTGGGCGTATGCAATCATGCCTTGTGGCTGGCCGAGCATGGCAATAGCAATCTCGTGGCGGATGCCGTCATGGCGGTGCTCTTGGCGGAGGCAGCGTTGCAGGGGAGCGTAATTACCATCCGGTCGAGCCTTGGTTTTATCAAGGATCCGAGCGTGGTAGCGACAATGCGTGCCCGGCTGACTTCCTATGAAAAGGTGGCGGAGAAGCGCGACGCGGCGCTATTGCTGAGCCCATAGGGTCAGCGCCGGCGGCTCTTGGGGGAGAACTTGATAGATTTGTATAGAACGAAAGTCTGTTGAACTTCCTGCGGCGCTAAGGTCAAAGGAAAGAGTCTGGCTAGTTCAGTGAAGGGGTTGGAGCGGAATGGCATTGGTGCTTGACGGTAGTCGTATCGCCCGCATCTTGAGTTGGAGACACCGCGATGAACTGGTAGATATCCAGAAACGTCTGGGACATCCTCTCACGTTGGCGGTTGTGCGCGCAGGGGACGATAAGTCATCTGCCAGCTACATACGCCAGATCGAGCGGCTCTGTCGACGCGTGGGCATGGAGTTTCAGGAACACGCGCTCCCATCAACCGACCGAGAGCAATTCATCGGTCGCATTTGCAGCCTTAATGTCGACCCGCGTGTTACCGGAGTTCTGCTAAGCTGGCCTCTGCCGGATGACTGGGACTTGGAGTTGGTTGCCATGACCTTGGATCCGCGCAAGGATATCGACGGCCTGCATCCTTTAAATGCCGGCCGCGTGTTTTTGGGCGGCCCGTACTTGGGCATGGAGGCGTTCGTGCCGAATACGCCCGCTGGTGTCATACACCTGCTGCGGCACTACGAGATACCGCTGCGCGGCAAGCATGCCGTGCTGATCGGTCGCAGCAATGTGGCTGGGCGGCCCTTGGCTGCCTTGCTCATTGCCCATGATGCCACTGTGACCGTTACGCACAGTCGCACAGTTGATTTACCCTCCCATACCAGGCAAGCCGACATACTGCTTGTAGCGATGGGAAGAGCCAATTTCGTCACACAGGACATGGTGAAACCGGGCGCCGTGGTGGTGGATATTGGCATCAACGTTACTGCTGACGGACTCGTCGGCGACGTGCAGTACGATGCCGTGAGCGAGGTGGCAAGCGCGATCACACCCGTACCGGGCGGAGTCGGCCCCGTAACGAACGCCATGATCATTGCAAGTACAATACGAGCGGCGCGCCTACAGTCTACTTTGGCTTGAGTCGCAACTGGAGGATACAACCTGTGAGTGCAAGCACTATCAGCGAGATTCTGGGGCGTGAAATCCTCGATTCGCGGGGCAACCCCACGGTCGAAGCTGAGGTCCGATTGGAGTGTGGCGCTGTAGGCTGGGCTGGCGTGCCTTCAGGCGCATCGACCGGCATGCACGAGGCGGTGGAGTTGCGAGACGGCGACGCCGCACGCTATGGTGGCAAAGGCGTTCTCAATGCTGTCAGCCACATAAACGAAACTATCGCTCCTGCCCTGAACGGTCGAGACGCGGCGGAGCAGGCGAGTGTGGACCAGGTGTTGATAGGCTTGGATGGTACGCCAAACAAAGGAAATCTCGGCGCTAACGCGCTCCTTGCGGTCTCGCTGGCGGTCGCCAAGGCGGGGGCGGCATGTATTGGGTTGCCGCTCTACCGCTATCTCGGTGGCGCGTTCGCCGACACGTTGCCTGTGCCCATGATGAATATCCTCAACGGCGGCAAGCATGCCGCAAACTCAACCGACTTTCAAGAGTTCATGATCTTGCCGGTGGCCGCGCCGTCGTTCCGCGAGGCCTTGCGCTGGGGTGCTGAGACCTACCATGTGTTGCATTCAATTCTTGAAGACAAGTCGCTCAGTACCACTGTTGGCGATGAGGGTGGCTTTGCCCCGTCATTGCCGACCAATGTGGCTGCTATCGAGATCATCATGCTGGCAATCGAAAAGGCGGGATTCCGACCCGGCGCGGACATCTACATCGGCCTTGATCCTGCAACAACTGAATTGTACGAAGACGATGCGTATGTCCTGGAACGAGAAGGCAGATCCCTCTCAAGTGAAGAGATGATAGGATTCTGGGCGGACTGGGCCCGGCATTACCCAATCATTAGCATTGAAGACGGGCTGGCAGAAGACGACTGGGACGGCTGGGTAGGATTGCAGGCGCAGATCGGCGGCCGGGTGCAGCTTGTCGGCGATGACCTGCTTGTGACCAATACCCAGCGCCTGAAAGAGGCGATAGAGCGGCGTGCCGCGAACGCGATTCTTATAAAGCCAAATCAGATTGGAACGCTAACCGAAACGCTCGATGCCGTAACCATGGCGCGGCAGGCCGGCTGGGGCGCTGTGATTTCGCATCGCTCCGGCGAAACGGAAGATACGACAATCGCTGACATTGCCGTGGCTACCGGCGTGGGTCAAATCAAGACCGGGGCGCCGTGCCGCAGCGATCGTGTAGCAAAGTACAACCGGCTGCTGCGGATCGAGGATGAACTCGGTAGTACTGCTGTCTTTGCCGGCGCAGGGGTGTACCCATCTCTATCCCAAAAGAATTAGACGTGATTTGCTGCGATTTCAATTGAGCTCACGCGCGGACGTGCATGTGAAGACGTGCAGCCGCCTGCTTGGGCACGCATTGGGCCGCTCCCCGTACCTCGCCACGGTTGCGCGCGTTGATAGGCATTGTGTCGGCTCGTTGCGCCGCTGGCACTCCCTCCCAACTACGCTAAAATGATGGGAGTGGCGTACCCGCTGATTGCCGTACATAAGCTTGGATTAAGGATTGCGAACGTTGGAGATTGGCATCGTCTAATGAACCCCGAGACTCTGCGCACGCTATTGACGGACTTGCAACGAGGAACAATTGACGTTGAGCACGTCGAGCGCCGCATACGCCTGGCTCCGTATGAGGACCTAGGCTTCGCCAAGGTTGATGCGCAGCGCCAACTGCGTGTTGGCTTTCCAGAAGTCATCTACTGTCCGGGCAAGACCTCGGCACAGGTCATCGGCATTGCCGAGGAGTTGCTTGCCCACGATCAAACGGTCCTGGCCACACGCGCGACCCCGGAACTCTACGCAGCGGTACAATCGCGAATTCCGGCTGCCGAGTACCATGAAGACGCCCGTGCCATCGTCGTCCGCCGTGGGGTGCGGCGTCTTGCGCAGGGTAGAGTGGCGGTGGTCGCAGCGGGCACGGCGGACTTGCCGGTGGCTGCCGAAGCCTGCCTGACGGCGGAGCTGATGGGTTGCCAGGTAGATCGCCTGGCGGACGTAGGCGTGGCCGGGCTGCATCGGCTCTTGCTGAATATCGCAGTCGTGCAACAGGCGCGCGTGGTGGTCGCCGTAGCCGGGATGGAGGGTGCGCTGCCGAGTGTACTTGCCGGACTGATCGATCGTCCGGTCATCGCCGTACCGACAAGCGTTGGCTACGGCGCTTCCCTTGGCGGGCTCACGCCGCTTCTCACCATGCTCAATAGCTGTGCTGCCGGTCTATCCGTCGTAAACATCGACAATGGGTTCGGCGCCGGGTACATGGCCGGTTTGATTTGTCGCGTTGCCGAGAGCGGTGACACGCAGGAGGAGCCATGAGAGTCGCCTATTTCGACTGCTTTGCCGGAGCATCGGGCGATATGATGCTTGGCGCCTTGGTGGATGGCGGCTGGGCGCTGGACGACCTTAAGGCCACGTTCGCCAAGATACCGCTCGGCGGCTATGAGGTCCGGTCGGAGGAAGTGCGCAAGGGGCTGCTCCGGGCCCTGCAAGTTCACATCGACATTGATGCGCATGAGCATACGGTAGAACGAAACCTCCACGACATTGTGCAGCTCCTCGAAGGGAGCAGCCTCGACGAGGACGTAGTTTTCAAGAGTAAGCAGCTCTTTGAGCGTTTGGCGGAAGTCGAAGGCCGCATGCACGGCGTGGCGCCGGAGGCGGTGCACTTTCATGAAGTCGGCGCGGTCGATTCAATCCTCGACGTCGTCGGTGTGGTGGCGGGACTGCGGGCGCTTGGTATCGAGCGCATCGTCTGCTCGCCTGTTAACATCGGCGGCAGCGCGCCCATTCAGACCCGCCACGGTTGGTGGCCGATTCCGGGTCCGGCAACGCTGGATTTGATGAAGGACAAGCCGCTCTATGCCATGGCGGACATGGGTGAGACCCTAACGCCAACCGGCGCGCTCCTGCTGAGCGAGTTGGCGGATGAGTTCGGCCCAATCCCAACAATGCAGGTGAAACGCGTGGGCTACGGTGCGGGCATGCGCGACAGCGAAATCCCCAACGTATTGCGCCTCATCATCGGGGAGGAAACGGCTGCAAACACCCATGGCATGGCAACCGTTATCGAAACCACAATCGACGACATGAACCCGCAGTTGTATGGTCACGTTTCCGCGCAATTATTCAAGGTCGGCGCGCTGGACGTGACGTTGGCTCCCGTGCAGATGAAGAAGGGCAGGCCCGGTCACGTGCTCAGTGTGCTGACGGAGGCCGTAGACCACACGCCCCTGCTGGACATTATCTTTCAAGAGACCACGACGATCGGCGTACGCATGCACCGGGTCGAGCGGATCAAGCTGGAGCGGCAGGTGGAACACGTGGGCACACCGTGGGGCACAGTGCGGATCAAGGTCGCGCACTGGCACGGCAAGATAGTGAATCGCAGTCCGGAGTACGAAGACTGCTTGCGAGTTGCGACGGCGGCACACGTGCCGCTGAAGCAGGTGATGGATTACGCGCGCGCCGTATCTGAGTAGCGGCTATTCATCTGTCCTTGTGTTGGGCTGCTATCATAGAATGAGAGGGGTGGCCTGCGAGAAGGTGCGAGTGCAGCGGCAAGACAAACTGTTGAGAAGAAGGGATGCCCAATATGGGGTCTTCTGAGGTGCAGCCGGGGCAAGTGTCGGCAGACAATGACGTTTCGGAAGACGTCTCTAGAGAAGCAATGGGTGACGGCGTTCAAGACGCTGCCGGAGACGCATCGGAAGTAGACGAGCGTTTCCAAATTACGAATAGTCTCGTGCGGCACGTGGTCGCTGATGATATTGACATGCAAAATACGGCTGCCGGAGTCGTGCAGGCGGAGGCTGCGTCGCTGCAGCAGGGCCTGACAGGAATCGCGGCCGGTCATGAAGTGAGCGTGACAGAAGGGGCGACGTGGCTGGTGGTCGGCGGCAGTGTGGATACGAACTACTCGGTGTCGCAATGGATTGTCGGCGGGCAGATCGAGGCGGATCAGGTGGCAAGTGTGGTGATAATTGGCGGGCGTGTCAATGGAAACGTGAACACACTCCTCGATACACGCGGCGCGGCGATCTGCGGTCTCGTTATCGGCCTCATTTATGTGCTCTTCCGTCTCATCCGCCGCTGACTACTACAGGAGACCATTGCACAACCCGTGCCGGCAGGCGTGAAGACCTCCCTCTCCCCTGGGGAGACCTTTGCAATACTTTAGCAAGCGGCGCAAGGTTTACTCCCTCTCCTTGGGGAAAGGGCCGGGGTGAGGGGATATCGGCGCCGATCCAGCCCGACTCCACCTGTTTGGCGGAGTTCGCAATGGTTTCTACAATGAGGAGATGATCTCATGCAACTCACGGATATCGTTCATCTCGTTGGCAGCGGCCAGAGCGGCTTTAGCCTCACCGACCCGCTCGATTGCCACGTCTACCTCCTCGACGGAGGATCGGAACTGGCCCTCATCGATACCGGCGTCGGCAGGGACACACCGGCGATAGTTGCAGAGATCAAGGCGGCCGGTTTCGATCCCCGTGACATTTCCAAGATATTCGTCACACACCTGCACCTTGATCATGCCGGTGGCGCCGCGGAGTTGCAGCAACTATGTGGCGCCGAAATAATCGCTTCCCAGGACGTTGCCGGCTGGCTCGAGACCGGTGATGAAGAGGCGGCGAGCCTGGTTGCCGCGCGTCAAACAGGCATGTATCCGTTAGAAAACCGCTTGCGGCCGGTGGCGTCCGCGATTGCTGCTGCGGATGGCGATGTCATCAACGTTGGGTCGCTCACTGTGACAGTTGTGAAAGCCGATGGCCATAGCCGCGGCCACCTGGCATTCCTCATTGACGACTGCGCGAATCGCGAAGACTGCGCGGAACGCGCGCTCTTCAGCGGCGATGCCCTCTTCTTTGGCGGGCGCATCGTGCTCCAGAACATCTGGGATTGTTCGCTTGAAGAGTCCATCGCCACCGTAAAGCGCATTGCTGAGCTGGAGTTCACGCAATTCTTCCCCGGCCACGGGAGCTTCTCGCTGCAGGACGGCAAGCGCCACGTAGACGCCGCTATGTCGCACATCAAGCAACTCCAGCCACCTCCCCAGTTCGAGACATAGCCTCAAGCGCTTGGCTCAAGGTGCTGTTACCCCTCGCTGATCTCCTGGGTGCCGGATCCCCGCATACCCACCATTCTTGGAAGGTGAGCAACCGCGTGTTTATCTGAGAACGTGCAGTATCTCACGGAATCTCAAGAGTTAGTTCATTTAACTCTTGAGACATTGTTATTATTTGCTAGCATGCATGTATGACATAACAGTGCTAGTCAATAATGACGCTATAAGTGGGTTGGGAGAGAGATCGTGGAGGATGTGCCAAAAGGTCCCTCCCGATCTGGAAGGAACGGGCTAATGCTTGCAACTGGCGTGCTCGTGCTTCAATTCCTGATGGGCGGCGTTTTTCTCCTTGCCGCCGCCGCCAAGTTGCTGCACTTGTCCGAGTTCAAAGCGGCGGTGCAGGGATTTGGTCTTGTGTCGGCGCGCGCGCTTCAGCCGGTGAGTGGCGCGATCCCCGTATTAGAACTCCTCTGCGGCACTTTGCTCATCACGGGCTTTGCCGTGGCATGGGGTGTGTGGTTGGGCGTAAGCCTAGTGGGAGCTTTTATCGTAGCCTCGTCCGTGGCGTTAGCACAGGGCCGGGGCGGGATCGATTGCTACTGCTTCGGCGCGGGACATCAGCCGCTGGGCAAAGCCACTATCATCAAGCAGGTCGTCATCATGGCATTGCTTGTGCTCCTGGCGCCCACCGCCGGTGCAACTTGGCTAGTGGAGGTCGGTCTCACTGGGGACGCCAGCGGCGTGGCGGGGGCTGCGGTGTTCGTGATCGGGGCGTGGGCGGTGGCCTTCGTCGCCGCCGAACTGCTGCGGCTGCGCACTATTTCCCAATCAAGCTGAGGAAGAGAAATGATCCGTCATTCCCGCGAAAGCGGGAAGGTGGATTCACATTTCAAGTGCAACGTTTGTTTGAGGAATACTTCTGCTGGGGTTTGATAGTCAAGGCACTTGCGCGGGGTGTGATTGTAGGCTTGGATAAGTTGCGCAAAGCGCTCTGCGGACATCTCCGCCAGGTCGGTCTTGCGCGGCAGCACGCGCCGCATGCGTCCGATGGCGTTCTCAATGCCTCCTTTCTGCCAGGGGGCGTGGGTATCGCAGAAGAAGGTCTGGATGCCCAAGTCATGGAGATGGTAATGGCGCGCGAACTCGGTGCCGTTGTCGAAGGTGACGGTCTGTCGCCACGCTTCAGGCAAGACCGCGAGCAGATCGTACATGGTGCTGGCGATGGGGTCTGCCGCCTTGCCGGGCTGGCGCGCAGCGATGAGCAAGCGCGAGTGGCGCTCGTGCAGGGCGAGCACCGCGTGGCCGCCTCTCCCAAAGAGCATCAGGTCAGCCTCCCAGTGGCCGGGGGTTTGGCGGTCGGCCGCCGCCTGGGGACGTTCCGCCAGTGGACGGCGCTTGGCAATGAAGGAGGCCGGACTGCGCCCACTGCGCCGATGGGGTCGCCGTCTCGTCTTGCCTCGCGGCAGGTAGTGCCGCCAACTATAGTCCTTGGTGCGCGCCACCTGTCCGTATATGAAACGATAGATGGTCTCGTGGGAGATGACCGGTCCACCGGCATCCCGCGCCATGTGTCCTGCCACCTGCTCCGGCGACCAGCCGCATTGCAAGTACTCCAGCACGGTCTTGCGCAACGCAGCATCCCGTTCCAACTTGCCGCCAACCCAGCGCCGCGCCCACGCCTGTTCGTGGGCATACCCCGCTTGGTAGCCCTGCGTACGAGACCCATTGCGTTTCACCTCCCGCATAATGGTCGATGGCGCGCGATCCAGAGCTGCAGCAATTTGCCGGTACGACTGTCCCGCGGTGTGAAGCCGGGCCAGTTCACACCGCTCTTCAATGGAAAGTTGACGATAGTATGTTCCCATGGCAACACCTTAGCATGGTGTTGCACTTCGTTTGTGAGTCTAGCGAATCCATCTTCGGCGGCATGGTAGCGAAGGTGGGCGAATCGGTACGGCATTATTGGCCTAGACCCGGAGGCAAGAGGCATGGAAGGCATCTGGCTGGCATCGTACCTGTTGCAATGGGTCCTCATCGGCCTGCTCGCCTTCGTGGTCATCGGCCTCATGCGGCAGATCGGCGAGTTGCGCCTGCGCGTCGGGGAAGAGCGCGAAGTTGGGATCGCCGTCGGGAGCAAGGCGCCGCTCTTCCAAGGAGAGGGTCTCAATGGGGCGGTTGACCTGGAGACCATGGTTGGCGAACGGCTGCTGGTGCTGTTCGTCCATCCCACGTGTCCGCCCTGCAAGGAATTCTTTAGAAGCCTCAATGGGGAGATGGACCGCATCCAGGAACGTGGCGCGCGCTTAGTGCTCGTAAGCGGCGGCAGCCACGAGCAGAACCGGGAGATGATTGCAGAATTCAAGCTCTCGTGTCCGCTGGTGATCCAGGAGGAGCACGAGATAGCCGACTTGTACGGCAGTAGTTGGACGCCGTACGGCTTCGTGGTCGATGCCGATGGCAAAATCGCTGGAAAGGGGGTGGTGAACAATGTGGATGTGCTAGGCGAGCTGCTCGCTACCGATGCGACGGCCGGCAGCTTGCCGCAGACTGGGAGCGCGTGACGTTCGCACACGTAGTGTGGACGACATCCCGCGCAACAGTCGCATCAGAGACGCAATGAGTAGACAATGGAGGTATATCCATGGATAAGCTGATTGCGAACGCGAGCGTCGGCCTGGCGAAAGCCGGTATGAACCGACGTGGATTCCTTGGCAGACTCGCCCGAGCGGCGGGTGGCGCTGCCGTTCTCACTGCCGGTCTTGCGACCGCGGTCCGCGCAGATCACTGTGCAGGCAGTCATCACTGCGTTTCAACGGATGATTGCACCGAACATGATGGGGCCTGCGGACCCCCTGACTGTATATCTGGTCAGCTCGCAATCGAGAGCAGGTGCTTGGTAGTAGATTGCTACACGAGAGAATCCTGCGGTTTCTACCACTGGTCAGTTGACAGGTGCGAGGCCTCGTCGGATTGCTGATGATGACAGTTGGTGCAGTCTTGCATTCTGAGTTGGCCTTCCGGCAACCCTAAAATAAGGCCAAGTGCACGCGGGGCGCCTCCGGTATGAGCATCCTCTGCCGGAGGCGCTCTGCGTAACCCTTGACTGTTTGGAGTGCGCTGGGATAATGCGTACAGGAACCGCGCATCACGGAGAAGACAAGAGGAGGGAAGTCATGTTAACACGCCGAGCGCTTATAGGAAGCACAGCGGTGCTGGCGGCCGGCTGCGGCGGGCTGGACATCCCGTTTCCAGTGTTGGGCACTCCGAAGATTACCCCATTGTCCTGGGTCTCGCGCACAATTCCCGGTCTCAATCCTCGGTACCTTGTTGCGTCGCCCGAGCAGAATCTCCGACTGATAGAGCGAGAACTGGCGGAAGACAGTGAAAGCACCTTCGGTCCCACGCGCGGGAAGTACAGCGTTAAACTGCGCTACGAGCGTCTTTACGCGGGTCCCTACTCGGATCGCGATGCGGAGGAGTTTCTCAAGCCAGAGCACTTGGCGGCTTGGCTGGAGGAAATCGACGCGGACCTCGTAACCGTCTGGCATCCGGAGGCGCGCGCATTAGGGGAAATGGGTGCACTGCTGCCCCTGGACCGCTTCAGCGGCGATGGGTCTGGGGTCAGTGGGGAGTTCTACTCGTCTGTGCTTGATCCGTATCAAGCCAATGGCGTGCTCTACGCCCTGCCGGTAGGCGCGGATCCGCTGATGCTCTCTTTCGATGCGGACTATTTCGAAAGCATGGGGGTGGCCCCGCCGGACGGTAGCTGGGACTGGGACGTCTTGGTGGAGAACGCGCTGCGATTGACCCAGCGGGAAAAAGACGGCACGTTATCGCGCTGGGGGCTGGTAGCGCACAGTGGTTCTTCGGTCTGGTGGGCGCTGTGGCAGAACGAAGCGGAGCTAGTGGACGCGGTAACGTCGCAGTGCCGGTTGCAGGAACCGGCCGCCATCGAAGCGCTCGAGTTGTTTCGCGGGCTGATGCATACCCATGGCGTCTCCCCAACGCTATACGGTGCGGATCTACGGAAAAGTTCCGCTGACCCGGCGGGCTCGCCGCCAGCTATGGTGTATTACCCTGTCCTCTATCGCTCGTCGCGTGCCAATTATCGTAGAGCAGAACTACCTCGGGGCAAGGTGCGCAGCGTGCCGGTTAGCACCTACCCGGGGATTGCGATTGCGGCGCACACCGCCAAGCCGGAGGCAGCCTACACCGCGCTCCGGGGACTCGTGAAGACTATGCAACCGCATGTCAGAATACCTACCGAGCGAGAGGCGGTGGCGCGGCTCGGGCAGATCCAGCCAGACCTCCAGCCGGAAGAGGTCGTGGCGATACAGCAGTCAATGGAGTACGGACGCGCGTGGCCGCAGGATGAGGCCCAAGTTCGCGCCATGTTCAAAGTGGTAGAGGCGCTCGTGCGCGGGGACGAAGTGGTCTCCGCCGTCAACCAAGGCTGCACCGTACTCTACGAGAACCAGCGGACGTGACGTCGGACGTGTAGCCAGTGCTTAGTATGAGTTGTCCCGTCAGAACTAATTTAGCGGTGCAGGAATTGTGCTTTGCCTGACCGATAGAAAAAAGATCACCGCTGGAAAGGGGGTGGTGAACAATGTGGAAGTGCTAGGCGAACTGCTCGCTACTGATGTGACGACCGGCAGCTTGCCAAAGAATGAGAGCGCGTGACGACTAATCACTTAGTGTGAGGATGTCCCATGCGCAAGAGTTGCATCACAGACGCAATGAATGCAAAGCATGGGAGGTAAACCCATGGATAAGCTATTTGCGAATGCGAGTGTCGGCCTGGCAAAGGCCAGCATGAACCGACGCGGATTCCTTGGCAGACTCGCCCGAGCAGCGGGTGGTGCTGCCGTTCTCACTGCCGGTCTTGCCACAGTAGCGCGGGCTGATCACTGTTCAGGGAGTCACCACTGCTTGACTGATTGTGGTGACACTTGGATCGGAACTTGCGGTGCCCCCTGCCATTACACCAAGAAAAACGTCAATAAGACTTGCTACGTTATTGACTGCTACACGGGTGCATCCTGCGGTTACACCGAAACTGTACAAGTTGGTTGCACTGGACAGTGTCCGTGATGCACAACAGGTAAATTCTACAATGTGAATTGACCTAGTGTCGACCTTGGAGTCAAAGTCAGAGGAATTTAGGGCAGGGCACCACAGTAGGGAGGAGCGTTTCTCGGGGGTGCCCTGCTTACTTCTTGGCTGTATGGGTTGCGCCCGTGGTAAGGCTGCAAGAGCGCCAAAGGCAAAGATCGAAAAAGGAAATAGTTCATGTTGACACGCCGAGCAATGATAGGAAGCACTGCAATTCTCGCAGCCGGCTGTGGCGGGCTGGATTTTTCTCTGCCACGTTTTGGCGCGCCTCGTCAGGTGCCATTGACCTGGCTCTCGCGCCCGATTACAGGTCTCAACACCGGGTCCCGTATCGAGTCTTTTGAGGCAAAGCTCCGTCGGATAGAGCAAGAATTGGCAGATGATGATGAAAGCCAATATGGCCCTGCGGGAGGCCGGTACAGTCTCGCACTGGAATACTTCGAGCACTATGCGGGATCCTATTCGGATCCAGATGCGGAACTGTTCCGCAAACCGGAGCATTTGGCAGCGTGGCTGGGAGAAATCGGCGCCGACCTCGTGACCGTGTGGTATGACGAGGCGCGAGTGTTAGGGGAAATGGGCGTACTACTGCCCCTGGATCAATTTGGCGGCGCAGATAACTCAGACTTTGAGCGAGAGTTCTACTCGCCCGTCCTTGATGTGTTTCGAGAGAGTGGCGCACTCTACGCCCTGCCGATGGACGCGTTCCCGCTGATGCTCTTCTACGACGTTGACTACTTTGCGAAATTGGGAGTCCCGCCGCCAGATGGTACTTGGGACTGGAATGACTTGGTCGACAAATCGCTCAAGCTAACGGAGCGAGGAAAGGAAGGCACGGTATCGCGTTGGGGATTGGCAACGCACAATTGGAATATCTGGTGGGCGTTGTGGCAGAATCAAGCGGAGATGGTTGACGCGCTTACGTCGCAGTGTCGGTTACAGGAACCGGCCGCCATTGAAGCGCTCGAGTTTTTTCGCGAGTTGATACATACTCACCACGTATCTCCAGCGGCTAGCGGTGTAGAGCTCTTGAATCTCATCTATTCTCCCGTGGGGTCGCCGCCTGCAATGGTGTACAATACTATCCCATTCGGCTCGTCTCGCGATAATTATCGCCGGGCAGAGCTCGCCCAGGGCAAAGTTCCTAGTGTTCCAGTCGAATCCTACGCGGGGATTGCGATTGTAGCACAAACAACCAGTCCCGAGGCAGCCTATACTGCGCTTAGGGGCCTTCTGCATACAATGGAACCGTACGTCAATGTACCAACAGAGAGAGAAGCTGTGGCGCGGCTCCCGGAGAACCGGTCGGATATCCAACTGGATGAAGTCGCGGCGATACAGCATTCGATGGAACATGCGCGCGCATTGCCGTCAGATGCGGGTCAATCTCGCGCCATGAGCAGCATCATGGAAGCGCTCGTGCGCGGGGACGACGTGGCCTCCGCGGTCAACCAAGGCTGCTCCATACTCTACGAGAACCAGGGGACGTGAGAGTCAGCGACAATTAGCCGTGGGAAATGGCGAGTTCGAGTTGGCAACGAGAACTAGCCATTTCCCCAGTTGTAGCGCGGGGGCCTGTCCCCCGCTTCCTGGCGCAAGCAGCGTAAACCCACTGGGATAGTTGCTGAGAGGTGGACTGGTTAATGCACTAGGGAGCACGCTGCAGTTTTGAGAATGTAGGATTCACGGCAAGGAAGGAAGTCATGCTTTCACGCCGAACGCTTATAGGAAGCACAGCGGTGCTGGTGGCCGGCTGCGGCGGGCTGGATTTCTCCTTTCCAGGCTTGGGCGCACCTCAGGCTACTCCATTAGTCTGGGTATCTCGTGCACTCCCCGGTTTCAACGCTGGGCCCGCAATTTCGCCGCCTCAGGAAAAACTCCAGCGGACAGTGAGAGAACTGATGGC
This sequence comes from Chloroflexota bacterium, assembly GCA_965216245.1. Classification (GTDB taxonomy): domain Bacteria; phylum Chloroflexota; class UBA11872; order VXOZ01; family VXOZ01; genus VXOZ01. The sequence continues at coordinate 646,123 of OZ244145.1, read as the reverse complement.
AAACTCCGAAAGTCTATCCGGCCCCATCCACATGCGCTACATTCTTGCCCTACGATACGAAGAGCGCTATGCGGGGTCTTATTCGGATCCTAATGCGGAGGAGTTTCGCAAATCTGAGCGCTTGGCGGCGTGGCTGGAGGAAGTTAATGCAGACCTCGTTTCCTTGTGGCCCGAAGAAGCGCGCTCATTGGGGCAGCAGGGCGTCTTGCTCCCTTTGGACCAATTTGGGGAAGGGTCTGGACTTAGCGGCGAATTCTACTCTTCGGTGCTTGATCCGTACCGAGCGAATGGCACACTATATGCTCTACCAGTTGGGGCAAAACCGCTGATGCTTTACTTTGATGCCGACTATTTTGCCGGGATTGGCGTAGTGCCACCGGACAATTCTTGGGACTGGGACGTCTTGGTAAAGAGCGCACTGCAGCTAACACAGCGGGAGGAGGATGGCACAGTATCGCGTTGGGGATTGGCAGCGCACAATCACTCTTCTGTGTGGTGGGCACTGTGGCAGAACGCAGCGGAAGTGGCTGACGCGCTCACATCGCAGTGTCGATTGACAGAACCGGCCGCCATCGAAGCATTGACGTTTGTCCGAGGACTAATCCACACCCATCAAGTTTCACCTGCGGCGCTCAGCTTAGATCTCTTTCAGCTTATTTATGAGCCTGCGGGCTCACCACCCGCAATGGTGTATAGTGCTAGCGCTCTTGGCCGCAACTCGAGGCATGTTAGCTATCGTGCAGCAGAGTTACCTCGTGGAAAAGTGCGGAGCATTCCGGTCGGCGCAGATTCGGGGATTGCGATAGTTCAGCGAACCGCTAAGCCGGAAGTAGCCTACACAGCGCTTAGGGGTCTATTGCAAACTATTCAATCGCACGTCGATATACCAGCCAGCAGAAAAGCGGTGGCAAGGCTAGGCCAGAATAGGTCAAGTCTCCAGCCCGGAGAAGTCACGGCGATACAGAACTCTATGGAATACGGACGTGCGTGGCCGCGGGAAGTAGCACAGGGTCGTACCATGGGCAGCATAGTAAAGGCACTCGTGCGCGGCGATGACGTGGTCTCTGTAACCAACCAAGCGTGCTCGGTGCTCTACGTGAACCAGCGGACATGAGCAAGAGCCCGTGAATGTAGTTGTATTGTATTTCTCCACGTCTATTCAGGAGGGTTGAACGATGCGCATTGGTTAGGCGAGCTGCTCGCTACCGATGCGACGGCCGGCAGCTTGCCGCAGACTGGGAGCGCGTGACGTTCGCACACGTAGTGTGGACGACATCCCGCGCAACAGTCGCATCAGAGACGCAATGAGTAGACAATGGAGGAATATCCATGGATAAGCTGATTGCGAACGCGAGCGTCGGCCTGGCGAAAGCTGGCATGAACCGACGCGGGTTTTTGGGCAGGCTAGTCCGAGCCACCACAGGCGCTGCCGTGCTCACTGGTCTCGCTGCTGTAGGAGTTTCTGCCGACAATCATTGCTGGGGACCCTATTTTTGTGTGACTAGTGAGTGGGTAGAAGATGGTTTCTGTGGAGACCCAGGCTGCTTCAATGACCATGCACCGAGGTATCGAGTGCGGGTAGGAGTTCACTGCCTCACGCAACAACCCTGCCCCACAGAGGTTACACATTATGACTGCAACGGCCCTAGTTGCCCGTCCTAGGCGGAGTCTTGCATATTTGCTGTAATCCGCAGTGGATACGGTGAGTGCAGAGCATCCTTGGGAGAGAATATTCCCTCCCAAGGAGTTCTGCCGCCCCTAATTGGGGCAGAACGTGCATTAGGGAATCGGCGAGCTACAACCTACTCGACAGAAAGGAGGGGGTTGATGCTTTCACGTCGCACACTACTAGGGACCGCGGCGGTACTCGCGGCTGGGTGCGGCCCACTCGAGTCTCTCTTCTCCGCGCCGAGCGTGCCCAAAGAGACTGAACTTACCTGGGTCTCGCAGCGGTTTTATGATGGCGATGATCCGCAGCGGGTAGCAGCGACACTTGCTCAGGACCCAGAGAACCCGCACGGCCCGCAGCAGGGCCGCTACCGTCTCACTGTGCGCACTATGAATCAAGCGCCAAGCTGGGACGATCTGGATGCGTGGCGCGAACTCGATGCAGACCTGCTGACTCTCTCTTCGGTAAGAGCGAAGATATTGGGGGAGAGTGGCTTTCTGCTGCCCCTGGACCGCTTTCGTGACGCCAATGAATCTGCGCTTGAGGCGGCGTTCTTTCCGGGGTTGCTCAATCAGTTTCGAGCGCAGGGTGCGCTCTACGCCTTGCCGGTAAGCGCGCTGCCCGTTATGGCCTTCTACGACGTTGCGCACTTTACGGCACTTGGGGTGCCATCAATGGATCCAAGTTGGAATTGGGATGACTTGGCGCACCACAGTGCAACCCTGACCCAGCGCGGAGCCGATGGTGCGGTGCGCCGATGGGGAGTAGATACCCACGGCAGTAGGCTCTGGTGGGCATTGTGGCAGAATGAAGCGGATATGGTTGACACGACGAACTCGCAGTGTCGGCTGTCGGAATCAGCCGCCATTGAAGCGTTGCAGTTCGTACACGCATTACTGCACGTCCAGCGCGTTTCACCGCCTGTTCTCTACCAAGACCTAGCAAAATTGACTCCCCCGCCAGCAATAGTCTACACCAATCCCCCACTGCGCCCAAGCGGGTCTTATCGCCTAGCAGACATTCCCCGCGGAAAAGTGCGCGCCGTGCCGGTGCGAGCGGGCGTTGGAGTCGCCATTGCAGCGCGGACGGAGAAGCCGGAGGCAGCCTACACGGCGCTGAAGGGTCTTGTGCATGCCATGCAGCGGCATGTGGTTGTGCCTGCTGGAAGAGAAGCAGTCGCACTGCTTGGGGAAACCCGCTCCCCATGGCATGCAGGGATCCGCCCAGAAGAGGTCGAGGCAATACAGCGGTCGATGGAAGCCGAACGCGAGATGCCACGTATGCCGCAGGGCGCGCCGGAACTCTACACTATGGAATCAGTGATTGAGGCCCTGGTGCGCGGTGACGACGTGGCGACGGTCGTCAACCAGGCCTGTTCCCTCTTGCGAGAGTACCAGCAAACAGGCGGGAAGACGCAGGAGTAAACGGCGACCCTTGGCTGACGCTCCTTGTCAAGACTAAACGGTCACCCTAGCCACCACAGCGTGGGGGCTTGTCACGTGCTATCCGGCGAGAGAAGTCCAAACTCACTTAGGATTCCCTTGAGAGATCGCTTGGTTCGTGCGCGAGGAAGTGCGCCGCAGACAAGCAATGAGACGGCACCGAGAAGGAGCAGGAAGATGCTTTCACGCCGGACGCTGATTGGAAGTACAGCGGCGCTTGCCGCTGGCTGCGGCTTTCTCGATTCTCCGTCGAAGTTGACAGGCCCGCGGCAAGAGACAAGCTTGAATCTGGCGTTTTCCGATGCGATTGCAAGTCTCACTGGCACACACGGGGTGAGACCTCTAGAGAAGTACCAGCAGGCAGTGGCAGAACTTGCAGAGGATGCAGATGATCCTTATGGGTTCGAACAAGGCCGCTATAGCCTTGCCCTGCGGCGAGTCGGTACGTGGCCGGGTTTGGATGAGTTTGCAGCACTGCTGGAAGACCTTGAAGCAGACCTCGTGACGGTGGGGTCGTATGGCGCGCAGGCTTTGGGCGAAAGCGGGGTGCTCTTGCCTCTGGACCGGTTCAGCGGTACCGATGGGCCTGACATAGAGCAGGAGTATTATCCCAATGTGCTTTCCCAATTTCGAGCGAATGGCGCGCTCTACGCCCTGCCGGTGGGTGTGCGCCCGCTGGTGCTCTACTATGACGCTGCGCAGTTCCGGCGGGAGGGCGTGCCGCCGGTGGATAGCAACTGGGACTGGGATGCCCTGGTGGCGAATGCGGCAAAGCTGACCAAGCGGAGAGCAGACGGTGCCGTGGCGCGCTGGGGGCTGGCGACACACAGCAATGGGCTCTGGTGGGCGCTCTGGCAGAACGAAGCGGACGCGGTAGACCCGGACACGTTGCAGTGCCGGTTGCAGGAGCCGGCGGCGATTGAAGCCCTGCAGTTCTTTCGCGACCTGCTGCATACCTATCGAGTTTCGCCCGCTTTGTACAGAGAGTTAGGGAAATTGATCTTTGAGTCGGGGACGCCGCCGGCGATGGTCTACGGCCTTTCTCCAGCGCGCCCGTCCCACGGCGACTTCCGGCTGGCAGAGATCCCGCGCGGCAAGGTGCGCGCCGTGCCGGTGTTTGGGGACTTCGGGATTGCGATTGCGGCGAGAATCGCCAACCCGGAGGCCGCGTATTCAGCGCTGAGAGGTCTGGCGAACGTCATGCAGAAGTACGTGACTGTGCCCGCACAGAGAGAAGCGGTAGCGATGCTTGGAGAGTTCCGGAAGGACCTGAAACCGGAAGAAGTGACCGCGCTACAGCAGTCTATGAAACATGAAAGCGGTTGGCCGCAGACTGGGGTGCAACTGCGTACAAACCGGTATTTGGAAGAAGCTCTCGTGGCCGGCGATGATGTGGCGACTGTAGTCAACCAGGCCTGCTCCATCGTGCGTGAATACCAACAAGCCTGAGGACAGGCACGGGAGTAGACGTGATTCCTTGGCTAATTCTGATTGTCGACACTATCCCGCCATTTCCCCAATCGTAGCGCGGCGACGACGTGGCCTCCGCAATCAACCTAGGCTGCTCCACCCTCTACGAGAACCAGCGGACGTGAGGTTCGGTCCGCGCCACGGTATTACTGCGTTTGTTCCACTTTTGCAGCAAGAAAGCAGAAGATGGATTCGCTAGACTCACAAACGAAGTGCAACACCATGCTAAGGTGTTGCCATGGGAACACAGTACAGTCAGCTTACCATTGAAGAGCGGTGTGAACTGGCCCGGCTTCACACCGCGGGACACTCGTACCGGCAAATTGCTGCAGCTCTGGATCGCGCGCCATCGACCATTGCGCGGGAGGTGAAACGAAATGAGTCGCGTACAAAGGGCTACCAAGCGGGGTATGCCCACGAACAGGCGTGGGCGCGGCGCTGGGTTGGCGGCAAGTTGGAACGGGATGCTGCGTTGCGCAAGACCGTGCTGGGGTACTTGCGACAGTGCTGGTCGCCGGAGCAGGTGGCAGGACACATGGCGCGGGATGCCGGTGGACCGGTCATCTCCCACGAGACCATCTATCGTTTCATATACGGACAAGTGGCGCGCACCAAGGACTATAGTTGGCGGCACTACCTGCCGCGAGGCAAGACGAGACGGCGACCCCATCGGCGCAGTGGGCGCAGTCCGGCCTCCTTCATTGCCAAGCGCCGTCCACTGGCGGAACGTCCCCAGGCGGCGGCCGACCGCCAAACCCCCGGCCACTGGGAGGCTGACCTGATGCTCTTTGGGAGAGGCGGCCACGCGGTGCTCGCCCTGCACGAGCGCCACTCGCGCTTGCTCATCGCTGCGCGCCAGCCCGGCAAGGCGGCAGAGCCCATCGCCAGCACCATGCATGACCTGCTGGCGGCCTTTCCTGCAGCCTGGCGCCGAACCGTCACGTTCGACAACGGCACCGAGTTCGCGCGTCATTACCGCCTCCACGACTTGGGCATCCAGACCTTCTTCTGCGACACCCATTCTCCTTGGCAGAAAGGAGGCATTGAGAATGCCATCGGACGCATGCGGCGCGTGCTGCCGCGCAAGACCGACCTGGCAGACGTGCCAGATGACCGCTTTGCGCAACTGGTGCAGGCGTACAACCACACGCCCCGCAAATGCCTTGACTATCAAACTCCAGCAGAAGTATTTCTCAAACAAACGTTGCACTTGAAATGTGAATCCACCTTCCCGCTTGTGCGGGAATGACGGAAATCTGCACCTTGGCTAGCGAGAAGCGGTCCAAGTGCGACTGCCACATTCCTCTTGCGCGAAGGGACGCTAGGGTCTGAACTCACGGGCGATTTGGGCGTAGATTTCTGCGCTTTGGGCCACCTCGGTGAGGTCGACGCGTTCGTGGTCGGTATGGGCGTAGGCGATATCACCGGGGCCGTAAACAATACAGGGCACGTTGCTCTTCACCTGGAGCTTGCTCGCGTCCGTGCCGTAGGTCACTCCCTGCGGCTCCGGCGGGAGATTGTGCGCTTGCAGGGCGCGCATGGCTGCTTGCACGATCTCTTCGTCTTTCGCGGTATCAAGGGGCCAGTCGCCGAGGTCGCGCGAGGCGACACTGGGATGCATGTCGGACTTGGTCTCTGCAAGTTGCTCCATGGCCTCTTCGAATTCCCGGATTGCTCCCTCTGAGGTCTCACCCGGAATGATGCGACGGTCGACCACCACCTGGCAGGTCTCCGGTATGACGTTGGCGGCGTGGCCGCCGTGGATGATGCCGATGGCCCAGGTGGGATATCCCACCAGCGGATGCGAGCGCGCCGCGAAGCGCGGGTCCAACGTCTCGCGCAGGTGCTGAATGACCTCGACCATTTGGTAGATGGCGTTGTTGCCCCTTTCAGGCTGGCTGCTGTGGGCGGGACGGCCTTTGGTCTGCAGCGTAAAGCGCACCGCGCCTTTCGTGGCGGTCACCAACCCAAGTTTGGTCGGTTCGCCAATCACCGCTGCCGTAGCCTGAATCTCTTGCTCGATAAAGCCGACGATGCCGCGAAAGCGGTACTCCTCATCGACTACGCCCAGCAGTCCAATATCCACCGCGAGTTCTTCACGGTGTTGCGCCAATTCGCGAATAGCGAGCAGCATGCCGGTAAGGCACCCCTTGGCGTCGCATGAGCCGCGACCGTGGAGCGTGGTGCCCTCCACCCGTGGCTCCAAGGCGGCCGGCCCCCATGTGTCAATGCCAACTGTATCCATGTGGCACTCGAAGAGCAGGAGACCCTTGGAGTTTGGCACGCGCAGGCGGCCGAAGACGTTTGACCGACCCGGCAGCACTTCGTGTTGCTGCGTCTCCAGGCCGAGGTCTTGTAGCTGGGATTCCACGAAATCGGCAAGTCCGCTCTCGCCACCCGATCCATCGGCCATAAAGGCTGGATTCATGCTCGGAATGCGCACGAGAGCGGATAGTAGCTCCGCAGATTCTTGAATGCGGGTTTCGTCGACGACGCTCATAGAAGTCCTGTTCCCTGTCGCTTCATGCTAAATCTACCGTCACATCTCGCTCCATGGTAGCAGATTCGACTATGGCGGGAGTGATCCGCAGACCCCGGTAGGCGTCTCTGCGGGGGTGATGATTGCAGGTGGCGTGCCGGCCCCCACGCACGTTGCAAATGTGATCGTAGCGCGATGGAGGGCATCGTACCCCGCCAGGTGCAGTTCGCCCCAGCGACCAAGACCTATCGCTCCGATGCCTACCGGTTCTTGCATGCCTGACGCAATCCGCGTCATGGTCTTCTCTCGCTGGCAGAGGATGAATTGCCGACGCCCTCGTCCGAGCGTTTGGAAAGCCGGTTGCTAATGCGCTCCACGGGCTTCCAGCGTAATCAGGTCCAGAACATCCTGGCTGGTAACCATTCCCAGAAACTCTTCACTTTCCTCTTCAACCACCGGAATGATGGTCAAAGAGTTCTCCGTCATCCGCTGGAGCACGTCTTCCACCGGCTCGTCGGGTCGGGCCAGCGGCGTCTTGCGACGTACGACGCTTTCCAACTGGGTAGTAGACCATGCCTCCTTGGGCAAGTAGCGCAGCATGCCCAACGAGACGATCCCGGAGACCGTACCATTTTCCACAACCAAGTAGTCGTGCTGCTGGGGAATGATCCACTGATCAACGAAATTCCGCACCGACAGTTGCGGTTTAGGATAGCTGCGGGTGCGGTCCAGTATGTCGTTGACGGTAATGTCGTCCAGGGCGAATCGCGCCAATGAAACCGGTATCGTGCCCGGCAGGGTGGTTTTTTCCGACGGTCGTGTGCGGTTTACCGCATAGTTGATTGCCGACGGCGCCAATAAGATGTACGCGAACATGATCAGCACGAGGAGGGAAAACACATCGTTTCCAATGACTCCGGTTTCCAGCAGCACCAGGAGCAACGCGATTTCTGCTACTCCCTTTGCCATCAGCCCAGTAGCCAGGGCGAACGGCATTTCCAGCCGCGAAACGAAGGCGCCGACCAAAGAGCCTGCGAACTTACCCACAAGCGGAATACTCACCAATGCCAGAATTGTCACTATAGGCAAGTCAGTGAACGAGAGACTGAGGTGCAGTCCCGCCGAGGCGAAGAACAGGGGCACGAACAAACCCTCGGCAGCACTCCGCATGCCCGGCACGATATCCTGGCGCAGTTGGTAGGGCAGACCCGAGAGGGCGGCGCCAAAGAGCAAGGCGCCAAGTGAGCCGTGGGCACCCAAGGACTCGGAGATTCCCACCACTACGAAGAGCCCGCCGATGAGCAAGCCAAACGAGAGTTGAGGCACATGTAGAGAGCGCTTCAAGAGCACAATTAAGGGCGGGACTACGCGACTGGACAGTACCCACGTCACAAGCGTGAAGCCGACGATCTTTGCCAGAAGTATGAGGATACTTAGTAGGTTGATTTCCTCTACATGCTCGCCAATGGTGAATCCCACCACCAACAGGGCGATCAACTCCGCGATCAGAACTGTGACGAAAATCTGGATTCCAATGGGCTTGCGAAGATGACCTTCATCAGCAAGCACTTTGCTCACCAAGCCAAGGCTGGAGAGCGAAAATATCCCCGATAGTGCAAGCGCTTCCGTAAAGTCCAGTCCCAACCCGAAATCAAAGAAGATATCGGAAGTCACACTGAGGGCCAGCAAGAGGGAGATCAGCACCGACAAGGTCGCAGCCACAAAGAAGCGACCCCGGATAGTGGCTATAATGCCGGAAATGTCAATCTCATCGAGGCCGATGAGGAAGAAGAAGAGAAAGATGCCGAGGCCGAGCAGCACTTGCAGTTCTTCAGTGGGCTCAATCAAGCCGGCAACGGGGCCCAAAGCCACGCCCGCTGCCGTGTAGGCCAGGATTGAACTAAGTCGGAAGCGCCGGAGCACACCTTCCAAGAGCTTGGCGACAACGATTAGCAACCCTAATGAGAGTATTACATCGAAAGCCATATTGGGACTTCCTCTTTTTGGCACACGGCCTCGCTTCAGCCATATGTTACTACGAAAGCATGAACTGCATACGGTCATGTGAAATATTCAGTGCAAAAGGAATTTCCCGTACCCCGCTATTGCTTTTGCAGTACATGCGTGCACTTGCATGGAATGCGATAAAATGAATTACGCTGCGCTCGGACGCAGGGGCGCGCATCCTCATCTGTGTGGCATGAGAAAGGCAGGTTTTCATGGGTTCAAGTCTCCCCGAATTACACGTTGGAGTGGTTGGATTGGGAGTGGGTCGGAGATTCGTCGAGGCATTTGCCGCTCACCCCAATACGACCGTCGCCGCTGTCTGTGCCAAAGAGCCGGACGTGCTTGCAGCCGTCAGTCAAGAGCATGCGAATCTCCGTTGTTACGAAGACTTTGCTGAAATCGTGGCTGACCCCAGCATTGATCTCCTGGTGATTGCGACTCCCCACGCGCTGCACGCCTCAATGGCGATCGAGGCTATGCATGCCGGGAAGCACGTCATCGTGGAGAAGCCGATGTGTATTTCGCTCCAAGAGTGTGAGGCGATGATTCGCGCCGTTGAGCAGACCGGCAAGCTGCTAGCGGTTGACCAGGTATTGAGATTCTTCCCGTACTATCAGTCGATAAAGGAGCACGTGGCAGATGGGGGCTTAGGGGAGATCTACTATGCCGAGGCAGACTATCTCCATAACACCGCAAATCTCATTCGCGAACGCACGGTGTGGCGTGGTTCAACCGAACACTCCCACTACCCGATCCTTGGCGGCGGTTCCCACTCCTTGGACATGTTGCGTTGGCTGGTAGGTGAGGTCGACCGGGTACACTGCGAGGCTGTGCAGCGTGCTTTGCCGGACTTCCCGTTCCCGGATTGCATGATAGCGACCTTGCACTTTGCAAACGGCGCTGTGGGAAAGTGCACAACCTCGTATGGTCTTGTGCGCTCGACAATGCACAATTTGGTGCTCTTCGGTACGAACGGCACGATCGAGCGGGCCCGCGGCGGGCATGATCGAGATAAACACTTCCGTACTTCGGAAGGGCACGAGTTTCGCGAAGAAGCGTGGCCCGTGCCGTTTCAACCACCCGGCGGCAAACCGATAGCGGCCGTCGTCGATCACGTGTACCAGTGCGTTGCAAACAACCGGACTCCTCTCACCAATGTGTGGGAAGGCGCAAACACGGTGGCCGTGGCGCTCGCCGCGATCGAATCCTGGCAGACCGGCAGGCCGGTCCAGCCTGCCCTGTTTAAGCCGGCATGATATACATTGCCGGTCAAGTCTTCGGCAACTTCGTGTTTGCCATGTCGCTGCGCATGGCGCGGGGCAGACAATACCACTATCTCACCGTAGGGACCATTAACTATGCAATAGCGTCAGTCTTTGCGGTTGGCTGGGTGGTGTTGAACGGAATTCCTGCCCTTGATTTGACAGTTATCATTCTGGGGGCAATCAACGGACTTCAGTACCAGATCAGCCTGGTTGTGCTGTTTACGGTTGTCGAGCTCGTCGGTATCGGCATTACTTTCGGCATCATACGTCTCTCAGTGGCGTTGTCAACGCTGGCATCGATCTTTTTGTGGGGTGAGCAGCCGGCCGCACTGCAGGTTGTTGGTCTGGCGCTCGCGTTTGTTGCACTGCCGTTGTTGGGCGCGGACGCGCACCAGGCAACCCGCAGCAGCCGTGGGCACTCGTTTCGGACATGGGGAGTGTTGCTGGCGGCGCTGCTTCTTTCGGGGGCGGGACTAACAGCGGCAAAGGCATTCTCCGTGTGGAGCACCCCCGAATACCAGCCGCTGTACACGGCCTCAGTATTCGTGGCGGCCACTCTGGGATCCGCGTTTGTTTGGCCTCTTCGCAAGCGCTTTCGTTTGCCGGACTGGCGGACCGCCTCGCTGCGGCATAATGTCGGCTTGGGAGTGATGATGGGCGCAACGAACCTCTTTCAGGTCGCAATGCTCTTGCGTGCGCTGGAGGTCCTCCCCGGTACAATAGTCTTCCCGCTCTCGGCGACTGTGGGCCTGGCGACGACCTTGATCGGCGGCATGGTGCTCTTCGGCGAACGGTTTGGGCGACTGACGGCAACCGGCATCGTCCTTGCATTGTTTTCTATCGTATTCATCAACGCGCGCTGAAGACTGGGAGGCGAGCAATGATTGGCGCTATCGCGGGAGATGTGATCGGCTCGGTCCACGAATATACCGCAACCAAGACGAAGGATTTTCCACTAATCGATCCCAGGTGTTTCTTTACGGATGACACAGTTCTCACCATTGCGCTGGCTGACGCATTGCTGCATGAGCTTGACTATGCCGTAACGCTCAAACTGTACTATCGGCGTTATCCTGACGCCGGATACGGAGGCGCCTTCCATGACTGGGCAATGTCTGATTCGTGGGCGCCCTATAACAGTTGGGGCAATGGGGCCGCGATGCGGGTAAGTCCGGCGGCGTACGTTGCGGAAAGCCTTGATGAAGCAATGGCGTTGGCAGAGCGCAGTGCCGCGGTTACGCACAACCATCCCGAAGGCGTGCGTGGAGCGCAGGCCACGGCCGCTGCTATTTTCTTGGCTCGGGCGGGTCACAAAAAGAGCGAAATAAAGCGGTTTATCGAAGCCTCATTTGGCTACGATTTGCAGCAGACACTGGATGAAATACGGCCTACATATGCCTTCAACGAGTCATGCCAGGAAACGGTACCGCAAGCCATTACGGCCTTCTTGGAGGCAAACGACTTCGAAGACGCCATTCGCAACGCCATTTCACTCGGCGGAGACGCCGATACGCTAGCCTGCATTGCCGGTTCTATTGCAGAACCTTACTTTGGCGGCGTGCCGGCGGACATTCGCGAATCCGTCCTGCTGCGCCTGGATGATGAACTGCTGGCCGTCGTCACCGCATTCGAGCAGCGCGTGATGAACCGCTAACCGCAGTATTTCGCGGCACCAGTCGCTTGCATTGCCTATCGGTGCTCGGCTTTCGCAAAGCAACGAGAGACCTACCACCCGCACAATTGGCGGGGGATAGGTCTCTCGTTGAATCTTCTTCGCTTCGGGTAATGCGCAACTCGCCTGCGCGCCCGGAGTGCCAAATTTCGTTACTTCGGCATGTTCCTAAGCGCGTTGTAGGCCGGCCGCGGGCTCCAGTCGCTATTGAGTATGCCGAATGCCCAGGTCTCGTGCGTCTTGGAATTAGTCACACGGAAGTTCAAGTTCCACACGATCATAACGCCAACATACGGATGCCGCTGCTTGACGAGATTGAAGGAGCTCACCAAGTAGTCCGCCTGGTCTTGGTCGGAGTTCTGCGCGGCGTACTCATAGCTTGCAACCGGTTGATCAGACGACGCCCAGCCGAATTCGGTGAACCACACATCCTTGCTAATGCCAGCCGCGGCCAAGATGTTGTGCAACTCGGCGTAGCGAGTAAAGAAGAAGCTCGGATGCTTGTTATCGCTCCCAAAGCCGCCAGACTGGTTCCTTGTAATGTTCTGCGGCGTATCTGTGGGTGGGTGGTTATAGCCACCAGGGTGAGCACCAAGGACATCAAAGTAATTCGCGACCTCGCCATTATTGTAGGCGACGAGTTGACGCAAGTATTCGGCGTCGTCTATGGCGGTGTTCGGGTCGATTACGCCCGTGGGTGTTAGCGCGCCCATGATAGCAACAGCGTTGGGATCGGCCTGCTTGAGCGCCGTGTAGGCCTCTCTCAGCAACGCGACGAACGGAGCTGGCGTCACCGGCTTCCACTCGATGGCAAGATTGGCCTCATTCCACATCTCATATGCTTGCACTTTGCCACGGTAGCGCGTAGCCAGCGTGCGTAAGAAGTCAGCAAAGTCTGTTGGGTTTGCCGGCGGGCCGTGATCAACGCCCGGCGCCAAGGCCCAGTTCGGGGTTTTGGCTACCGAGAGCAGAATATTGAGTCCGGAATCATGAGCTGAATTCACTACACGGTCTAGCTCTGCCCAGTCGAAGCCGCCCTTCTCTACAGGCTCAATGGACGCCCACTGGACCTGCTGCTTCACCCAGGTGAAGCCAGCGTCCTTGATGAGCTGATAGGCGCGATTCTTGTCCGCCGGGGAAAGCCAGAAGAGGTCCGCTTGCATGCCGTAGCCAAGGTTGTTGATGTATTGCGGCAGCTTGTCCGCAGCCTGACTGGTACGCACCATCGATCCGGTCGCGGGCGGCGGGGGCGCCGCTTGTCCGATTGCGCCGCTCACAGGAGCCGGGCGCTCGTCAATGCTGTGCGGCAGCTTGGCCTCATTCGGCAGCAGGTTGTGTGTCTTCAACAGGTCGCCACCGAGAATCGTGGTGACGTCACCCTTGCGGGCAATACCGGGAACGTCCTGGTTCCAGTATTGGAAGGCGATGCGCTGGAAGCGCTGGGTAGTAAACGCTCCAAAGGACTGGGGCAGCGACATGGGGAGGCCATAAAGCTCAATGGCTGCGTTCTCACCGCCCGCGCTCAAATAGCGTTGTCTTATGGCGTCATTGGTCAGCCAACTCAGTCGGGTCCGCTTGGCTTTCTCATAGTCGCCCCCTGAGCCGTCATTGGTAATGGACTCGGGAATGCCGATTGCCAAGAGCACGGGGTTCAACCCGGCCCTCTCAAGTATCTCGAAGGTGTTTCCGAGGAGAACTTGGTTATAAACGGGATGGTATTGGAGCAGCGCGCCCTGCGTTACTTGGTAAATGAAACCGTCCTGCTCCCAGCGCCGCGAGGCGGGAAAGCCGACGCCGCCCACGCCGCCAACTTGCTGGAACTTGCTATAGAAGGCAAGACTATCCGGACCGTCCAAAATCGAGAATCCCTGGCTGCCCGTGCCGCCAAAACCATTGGCTTGCTTATAGAAGTGACCGCCGGTAATCGGCTGGTCCAGTGATTCTTGGGCAGCCACCGGCAAGGCTGAGAGTGTCAGACTAAGAACTGTTGCAATAAGTAGCGAACTTGCAAGTTGCCTAAGTCGTCGGCGCATAAGTGGTTCCTCTTCTTGTCCCGCTGGGTGGTTTACGGACGATGCTTGTTTCATGGTAACCCATTTTGGCGCGTCTGCAAAACTGACGTGCTTACGCAAGAGTGGTGCGGCATTGAATGGCTGCCTGCTAATGGATTGATGTCCTACCAGTTGGAGCGCGTGGTAGTATGCGGACGTTATGCTCCATAGTCTAGAGACCATGGAATAGGGAAAGCCCATGTACCGCTCTATACCGGCATGCCACCATGGTATGGGGACATCTTGATGGGGGAAGGGAAGCGGCACACTTGTAAAAGAGAGTTGAGAAGTTCTTTAGCTCTGTGTGCTGATTGGGTCCAATTGGGCTGAAGGGAATCCATGAAGGATCCTACGAAACTGACGGGGTCTCTCTATTGGAGGCACAGCAATACGCTCAACGCTGTCCTCGACACCTTGCAGTACCGCTAGGCGAACTGCCAGAGTCTGAGGGCCGTCTTGCCGAGTACCCACTCGAGGTCAGCTTTGCTGAAGAACGGCATCTCGTCGCGGACGGCGGTCAGGCGCGGGAGGTAATCGGCTTTGTCGAGCAGCATCGGCCAGTCGGTACCCCACATGAGTCGTTGCGGCCCCCACGCATCCTTAGCCATGCGGAAGAATGGATGCGTATCTGCGTAGGGGTATGGCTCCTGACTGTAGTGCAACATGCCCGAGACTTTAGCGTAGGTGCGCGGGTGGTCGGCCAACTTAAGCAGGCCGCTGAACCTGGGATAGGGCGGCTGTTCAGCGACGTCGATGCGTCCCATGTGATCGACCACGACGTCCACGCCGGGAAAGCGCCGCGCCATTTCTGCGACCAGAGGCGCATGGTCTAGGTCCATGAGGATGCAGACAGGGATGCCGAGGTCTGCGGCTTTCTGCCAGATGCGGTCTGTCTGCGTCGTCGTGAACCACTCTGCACTATCCGGCCGCACCGCGTGGAGCCGCACCCCGTGAAAGCCGCGTTCTGCGACCCAGTAGTCCAGTTGCTCCGGAGCCTTCTCGTCGAGGGGATTCACCAAACAGACGCCGGCAAGCTGCTGCGGGTAGCGGGCAATGCTGTCCGCGAGGTAGCGATTGTCCCAACCGTAGGTGCTCGGCTGCACCAAGACCACGTGATCCACACCGGCTTGCCCTGTCTCGGCAAGCAGCATCTCGGCGGTGGCGTCACTGCTCGGCACCGGCACGTCCGGCAACGTGGGTGAGAACGGGTAGTCCTCGCTCTGCGCCCAGATATGAACGTGGGACTCTACAATCGGCATAGTGGTACTCTGCCCGTCCTAGGTTCAGCCGACTAGGGGCAGCGCTACGGGACGTCCCTCTGCGGCTGAGATATCTGCGGCCAGGCATGCTTCATGTGTGTTTACGGAGTCAAAAATATCGGCATAAGAGTCTTCGTCGTTCAGGATGCAATCAACGATATGGTCGATCTCGTCCTGGAACGGGTGATGGGCAACGTCTCCAGAGTCCGGCATTACGGTGGGAATGTCCATGAAGCCGGTGATTCCGGGGAAGGCTGACGAATAAAACCGATTGTTGCGGGCAGAGCCTTCATCCCCATGCAACGACATGTGGAAGACGTACGGCATGTGGGGTTCCATGGTGGCGGTGACACGGCCAACGACGCCGTCCTCCATCTGCAGCACGGCTGCCGTGGTGAGGGGATAATCGAACCCCTTCTCTTCCAAGCGCACCGGTGTAGCGTAGGCGGATACGGATTCGACATTCTTGCCGGTCAGCCAGCGAATGCAGTCCATTGCGTGGCTGCCGCCGGAGAGCATGGCACTGCCCACGTTCTTCTGGTAGCGACCCCAGTGACCGGGTGGACGCAGATAACCCACTTCGTGCATGTAGTCGGCTTCAGCATAGACGATGCGTCCGAAGTCGCCGGCCTCGCGCCGATGGTGGAGCGTTTGTACCAACGGATTCCAACGCAGCACGAAACTGACCACACTCTTAACGCCGGCCTTCTTTACCGCCGTAACCAAGCGGTCGAGTTGCTCCACGGAGATTGCAATGGGTTTCTCGATAACAAGGTGCTTGTTCGCCTCCGCTGCCAATGCGCCCTGCTCGGCGTGGGCAAAGTTGGGCGTGCATATGGAGACAATGTCAACGTCGGGATCAGCAAGCATCTTTTCATAGTCGGTATAAGGCTTGGCATCCAGATCGAACTCTTCGATGGCTCCCTGGGCACGGCTTAGATCACGACTGCAAACTGCGACCATGCGCGTATGCGGATTCTTGTTGAATGCGCGAATGTGCTCGCTGGCGACCCACCCGGGCCCAATCAAGCCCACACCCATTTCGTCTGCCATATCGTATCCTCCTTAGGTTATGCGTTTGCCCTGGGCACCGCTCTCATTTCAGCGAAGATCTGTGTGAAGTTCTAATCTGCTCTCAACCTAGGTTGAGAAGAGGCTGACCGCTCGCAATATTCAAGAGACTGCGAAACTTCATCCGAATTCGGCGTCTGCAAAGATGCTCGCTTGACGAGTCACCTACTGCTAGTTTTGTTGGCGCTAGCGTACGCTACTACACCCTTGATTGCAAATGGAATGTGGGCTAGGAATCTCGTTCCAGGACGAAGTCTGCCAACGAATGGAGCAGATGGCGGTAGGAGGACTGCGGGACAGTTGCGAGGCGTGCCTGAGCCTCCGCGATATACGCTTGCGCGTGCGAACGAGCGTAGGCGATGCCGCCCAGGTCTTGGAGTAGTTGCGTCGCGTATTCGACCTGCTCATCGGAGGCAGCGCGATTGCCTAGGGTACTGAGAATCGCTGCGCGCTGAGCGGGCGTAGCGTTGCGTAGCGCTGCCCAGACGATGAGTGTGCGTTTTCCCTCTCGAATGTCCGATCCAACTGGCTTGCCTGTGACCGCCGCGTCACCGACCACGCCGAGCACGTCATCCTGTAGTTGGAATGCTATGCCGCAGTTGCGGCCAAATGACGCTAGCGCCGCGACTACAGGATCATCCGGCTGCCAACCGTCGAGGCCGATGCAGGCGCCGGCGGTGGCGGCAAATGCATAGAGAGTTCCGGTCTTCTTCTGCATCATGTCCAGAGTATCGGCTTCAGTTACATTCGCAAGCGGCTCAAGGCTAAACTGCACGTCGAGCGCCTCACCGTCCACGAGGCGCGTTTCCACTGAGCCAAAGAGTTCAGCCACAAGATGCAGCACAAGGTTGGCGCTAACGCCCTGTTTCGTGGCGGTTTCCGTTAGCAACGCCGCCGACCATCCCTGCTGCAAGTCTCCGGCCAGCAAAGCCTGGGTGAGTCCGTAGTGAGCGGCGGCATCACCGGTGACGCCCAGTTCGTCTTGCGCGCGTTTGACAAAAGCCGCATGAACCGTCGGTTTGCCGCGGCGCACGTCGTCCTGGTCTATGATATCGTCGTGCACTAACGTCCAAACGTGGAAGAGCTCGACTGCCGCGGCAGCGGGGATGGCACGCTCTTCTTCACCTCCCGTGGCGCCGCAGCACAAAAGGAGAATGCCCGACCGCAATCCCTTGCCCGGCTGCCGGACGTAGCTTGCCACTGCTTCACCAAGATGGAGTGATTGCAGAGAAATTCGGTCGATTGCCGCTTGCAGATAGTCGTAGACGTGCTGGCGGCGGGCGGCTAGTGCCGCCGCCAACTCAGCGCGCGGATCATTCGGGCTCACGTTGGGGAATCCAAACGGTCAAGGTCGAGACCACGCAGATACTTTAGAAGACCCGGGCGCAAGTCCGGGCGCTTGAGCGCAAGGTCGATGGAGGCGGTCAAGTAGCCCACCTTGTCCCCCATGTCATACCTTGTGCCTGTGAATTCGCAGGAGTAGACGGGGCCTTCTTGCGCCAAGGCATTTATGGCATCCGTGATTTGTACTTCACCGCCAGCGCCTGCGGGAGTGCGGTCGATGAAGTCGAAGATGGCCGGTGTAAACACATAGCGGCCAACGATAGCGAGATTGGAGGGCGCCTCGCTAGCGGAGGGTTTTTCGATGAGTCTTTGCAACCGTTGCACGCCTGCCGCAACCGGTGTGCCTTCGACGATGCCGTAGCGGTCGACGTGCGCGTGGGGCACCGACATGACGGCTACAACCTCTCCTTTGTAGTTCTCCTGGACGTCAATAAGCTGGCGAATAGCGGGTGGATCGCCATCGATGATGTCGTCAGGGAGGAAGACGGCAAACGGCTCGTTGCCCACGACACTGCGTGCTGTGCGCACGGCGTCGCCGGTGCCAAGCGGCGCGTGTTGACGGACTCCGATAACCGTAGCCATTTCTTTTATCGCATTCAGCTCCGCGAGTTCCTTGTGCTTTCCTCGCGCGGCAAGACTCTCCTCAAGGCGGTAGGCCGTGTCGAAGTAGTCTTCGATGGCCTGGTTGCCGGCTGCCGTGACGAGGATGACTTGCTCGATTCCAGCGGCGACGGCCTCTTCTACCACATATTGGATCGCCGGCTTATCCGCGACTGGCAGCATTACTTTGGGGATTGATTTAGCGGCGGGGAGGGTCCGTGTGCCCAAGCCGGCTACCAGGAAGACCCCTTTGCGTACTTTCATGCCGCTTACCTTGCGCGTAAAGCCATGGTTAAAGACGAGGACGGTAGCAATGAAGTGTGTTCGTCACGCTCATGTACGGCTGGAAAAGTCGAGAAAACGCGCCGCATCGAGGCATGAACGATACCTAGGAGATTTGCTTTAGTTAGGCCCGCAGACAAGCCTGCAAAGCCTGTATTGGCGGCCTCTTTTCACAGCGATTATACTTTCCTTAGGGAGCACGTGACAAGAGAACAACGCTTGAAGAGTGCAGACTCCCATATTCTCGTGTTGACCAGGAGTCACCAAAGACGTGTGACCCGCCAAGAGGTGCGCGACAATTGTGGAAGTGTTAAAAGGTCCATCTTGCATCGTCCATTAGTAATACCGAGATGATTTGGTGGAAACCGAACGCCTCTTCCTTGCAATTACCTTGCCCGAGAGTGTTCGCAGTCGGTTAGGGGAGAGTGTGCGTCTCGTATCCCAACGCACGGAGAGAGTGCGTTGGGTGCCAAGAGAGAATATTCACATTACACTTAAATTCTTTGGCGAGATGTCGGCAGAACGGAAAGCGTCTATAGTGACCACCATGGAGGGCGTGGCGGCCAAGTTACGGCCTTTTACGCTCTCGGTCACAGGAGTAAAGATTGTGCGCAGGCGGAGAAAGCCGCAGATGGTCTGGGCGACCGTGGCAGACGCCGATGAGCAGTTGCAGCGGCTGCACGGAAGGGCGGAACGCCTGCTGAAACATAGCGGTTTTGAGCGAGAAGCTCGGTCGCTCTCGCCCCATATCACGCTTGCGCGCGTGCGTGACGGTATTGCACCGTGGGAGCAGCAGATGCTGGAAGACTGGGCAACGACACTACGCGATTTCACAGCAATTGCGCTGGCAGTGGAGAGTATTGCGCTCATGAAGAGTGATTTGAAGCCCCACCGAGCGGAATATACCGTATGCAAGCAATTTGAATTGCGCGGAACATGAACGCGATTCGGTCCTTCGTGCTCTTCCCCAATCCCCTGAACGTGTGGGCAATCCTCCGTGAGTGGTGGGATTACCGCGAACTGCTGGTCAATCTCGTAGCGCGTGACATTAAGGTGCGCTACCGCAATTCAGTGCTCGGTTTTGCGTGGTCGCTGCTCAATCCGCTGCTGCTGATGCTTGTCTTTACACTGGTTTTTAGAGTGTTGACCGACCCCGAGAGGATCGAACCGGCTGTTCAGAGTTTCCCAATCTATGTCTTGAGCGGCTTGTTGGTTTGGAATTTCACTGCTGATGTCATTACGCGCGCGATGACGAGCATTACGGGAAACCGGGACCTGCTGACGAAGGTCTACTTTCCCCGGGAGATTTTGCCGCTCTCCGTGGTGCTAGCGAACGTTGTTCACTTTCTCCTCGCCGTGCCGCTCTACTTCATCTTCGCTGTGGCGCTTGACATCACATTAACGCACCACGTCTGGTCTCTGCCGTTGCTTGTGCTCTTACAGATATTGCTGCTGTCCGGCATAGCGTTAATCGTGGCTGCGCTAAACGTCTACTTTCGCGACATTGAATCGATTATGAACGTTGCCCTGATTGCCTGGTTCTTTCTCACTCCAATTGTCTACTTGCTTGAACGAATCCCAAATCGGGAATTTCTCGGTCTCGACATGTGGCGCTGGGTGTATATGCTCAATCCGATGGCTGCCCTCATTACCGGCTACCGCTACGCAATACTCTATGGCTGGCCGTTGTGGCGCTTCAGGCATCTCCTGCTGACGGCCGCGACGGCAATGCTGCTGCTTTGGATCGGGCTCTGGCTCTTTCGCCGCTATGCCAGCAGGTTTGTGGAAGAGATATAGATGCAAGCAGTCCAGTTTCAGGACGTCTCGAAGCGCTTTATCGTACGCCAACACCGCACGATGCAGGAGACAGTCATTGGCTGGCTGCGCCGATCCGCTTCGCGCCAGGAGTTTTGGGCGCTGCGCGATGTCTCGTTTCATCTTGAAGCCGGGCGCACCCTTGGCATCGTTGGACGCAACGGTTCAGGCAAGAGCACCATTCTCAAGCTTCTCTGCCGTGTGCTCGAACCGACGAGCGGCACAGCAAATGCACGGGGGCGAGTCTCGGCCCTTCTGGAACTTGGGGCAGGATTCCACCCCGATCTGACCGGGCGTGAGAATGTCTTCCTCAACGGGGCCTTCCTCGGCTTGCCCCGAGAGCAGATGCGACAGCGATTTGATGACATAGTTGGCTTTGCAGAACTCGAACGTTTCATTGATGAGCCGGTCAAGCACTATTCGTCCGGCATGTACATGCGGCTGGGCTTTGCGGTCGCTGTGCACGTTGATCCGGAAATCCTGGTGATCGATGAAGTGCTGGCAGTTGGCGACATGCCCTTTCGCCAAAAGTGTTTTGCGAAGCTGAGCGAGTTCAAGCAGGCGGGCATGACGATCGTCTTCGTGTCCCATGACCTGACGTCCGTCGGCCGTTTCTGCGATGAGGTGCTGTGGATCGATGCCGGCCGGGTGCGCATGCACGGCCCCTCGGATAGTGTGATCAACGCGTATCTTTCTGAGGCGCGGCAGAGAGGCGATCTGCAAGTTGCTCTGTCTTCGCGCAGCCTGCCGAACGTCCAGGACACGCGGCAAGAACGATGGGGCAGCGGTGACGTTGTCATCGACGCGGCTACTGTCACCGATGCCGCCGGCACACCCGTCATCGATGTTGCGCCGGGCGCTGACGTAAACGTACAAATTGCGTACACTGCGCACGAATCGATACCTGCGGCGAGTATTGGGATAGGCGTGCATCGTGCCGACGGGGTGTTCGTTGCGGGGAGCCACAGCGCGGCGGAAGGGAAGACCTTTGCACTTGATAAGGGTGAAGGGCAGATTCTCTGCGTGCTTCCGAAAATTCCAATGCGCACCGGAGGCTTTGACCTTAGCGTAGGGATATGGCCGGCGGCTGATTGGCGGCAACCCTTTGACATGTGGAAAGGCGTCGCGCGCTTTGTGGTAGTGCCCGATGAATCTAGCCAAACCGGTATGATGACGTTCAATCCTTCGTGGCGGGCGGTGGCGGGCGGTGCCGTTGCTGGGGCCGATATACCCAAACCGGCGGCCGTGCCCTGGAATCCTGTGCCGGACCATATTGTGATGGGTGACCGGGAAGAGGAATTCTTGGCCGAAGGCTGGCATCCTGTTGAAAACTGGCCTCCTCTCGTGCGCTGGACGCAGGATCGCGCAAGCCTCTACTTGCGCAGGGATAGCGCTGCGCAGCTACTGGGGATTGCAATGTGTCGTCCTCACCACAGCGGGGATCCCGTAACCGGACGTATACTCGTAGAAGATGTCAACATTGGCGATTTTTCAATTGCAACACCGGACTTTGAACGATATTTATTTCCGCTCCAGCCGGCTGAAAACGGGCAGCTCCAGCCGGCTGAAGACGGGCAGATAGTGCAGATTGAAATCATCGTCGATGAAACAGTGCTTTCTCAGAGAAACGGACGGTCGCGCGACGGACGTCCCCTTGGGGTCGCAGTGCGTGAAGTCTGGCTTGAGTAACGGCTTGGCGATGCCATGTACTTGAAGAAGACCTTAGAATGCAGGCTATAGCATTGGGAGCACGGCAGATTGAATGTGGGATGTGGCGCAGAATAGGAGCGTAGAGCTTCCTGAAGTTACCGTTATTGTGCTCAATTGGAACGGATTGCGGTATTTGGGCCGTTGCTTAACTGCGCTCATGCAGACCACGTATCCTTCAGACCGCTTCAAGGTCATCTTGGCCGACAACGCGTCCACAGACGGATCCCCCGCGTGGGTGCGGAAGCGTTTTCCAGATATTCAGGTATTGGAGACCGGAGGCAATTTGGGGTTTGGGGCAGGGAATAACCGGGCCATTCGGGCAATTGACTCCCCATTCGTCGCGCTTCTCAATACCGATACCGCTGTGCAGGCAGATTGGCTGCTACATCTCGTGCGCCCAATGGCAGACGACCAACGCATTGGCGCCACCACTGCGAAACTGCTCTACATGAATGACTATCTGCCGCTACTACTGCAGAGCGAGTCGTTTGTGCCGGATGAAGAGATGAAATCGGGAGATACGCGCAGATTAGGGGTACAGGTATATGGCGCCGAAGTGGTCGGTGGTGAAAAAGAACAGAGCGGGGAGGTGCGGCTGCTCGCAGGTTTCTATGCAGCCGAACATGACGCTGAAGGCCAGTTGCAGCGGTGGACAGATGCGAAGGCTGATCTTGGATTGCCGGTAGGGCAATCGGGTGCCCAAGATCGGGTTTTGGAGCTCACGCTTGCCGCGTGGCGACCTGATAGTCGCGCAGTGCGCGTATCGCTGACGTGCGCCGGAAATACGCTGTACAAGGGAGCGGTTGACGCGAATCCGCGACGAGTCCGCGTTGCTGTCCCTGCATCGCTATTCCAGCATGCAAAGTCCTTAATTCAGAATGCAGGTTCCTCAATTTTGCCCGATGGCTCCGGCCGCGATAGAGGTACACGTTTGAGTCAAGGACACGTTTACCCTATCTGGGATGATGGTAGATTCGATACTGCAGAAGAGGTATTTCACTTCAATGGTGCTGCTTGCTTGCTGCGCCGAGACATGCTTGATGCCGTCGGTCTCTTTGACGAGCGTTTCTT
The DNA here is from genome assembly GCA_965216245.1 of Chloroflexota bacterium. Classification (GTDB taxonomy): domain Bacteria; phylum Chloroflexota; class UBA11872; order VXOZ01; family VXOZ01; genus VXOZ01. The sequence continues at coordinate 622,916 of OZ244145.1, read as the reverse complement.
TATGTACTATGAGGACATGGATCTGGCTTGGCGAGCCCGCGCGCGAGGCTGGAAGGTCTGGTATGTGCCGCAAGCAATTGTGCGACACGTGCACAGCGGTTCAGCGGGAGAGTGGTCCCCCCTCTTTACTTACAATGTAGATCTGAATCGGTTGCTCATGCTCATGAAGAACGCCCCATGGCAGCTTGCGCAGCAGCAGTTGCGCCGGTATGCTGCCGAGACAGTTTGGAATTTGGCCCAGTCATGCGGCGGGTTGCTTTTGCGGCGAACGGCAACCGGCGCACACTTCCGTCGTTTGTGGATCCGTTTGAGAGTTTGGGTTCGATTGCTCTTGCTCACTCCTAGCATTCTAAGGTGTAGACGCGTCATTGATACCGGCCGCACAGTGTCACAGGCAGATCTTGGGCGCTGGTTACAGTCCTCCGATGATCAGGTGGGTCACACTACGCGTGCGTAGAAAATTGAACATTGGCATTTACAACCGGTGGCTGCATACCCAGGGCGGTGCGGAACGATATACAGGGGTGGCGGCGAAAGTGCTCGCCACGCAGCATGACGTTACCCTTATCACCCATCAACCGGTGGACCTGGCCGCAATTGGAAATAGACTCAACATTGACCTTTCCAGAGTGAAACTGCGCTGTGTTGAAGACCTTCCATTCGATCTCATGGCTCCGGTTACGGCGGAATATGATCTCTTCATCAACGGCTCGCACTTCTCGTTTGTGCCAAGCCGGGCCAAGCACAGCATTATGTTCGTTTATTTTCCGTTTCTTGGGATGCACACTTGGGGGGCGCGATTGCGACAACGGGTGGGCCGTCATCTCTTGCGTGAACTCAGGGTTCCCCAATTTCGTGAAGGTTTCCATGCCATCCAGGAACTTGGCGGAGGGTGGTATCGATGGTCCGCCGGCCAAGCCACCGTTGAAGTGCCTATTACCGGCTGGAAACGCGACACACCGATGCAGATCGTCGCGGGATCATTTCGTCCTGACGGCAATCCGCCGGTGCCAGTACGGGTGTCGTGTGGCGATCACTTGCTGTGCGAAACGACACTGCAAACTACTATGGGTAACTATGAGAATATCGAGTTTATTCTCCCCAAGCGGTGTATCAAGAATGGCCGCGCCCGGATTACGTTGACGTGTGAGACCTTTCCCGCCCATGACGCCGGGGTGGAGGAGCACGACTATCGGCAAGTCGGAATTGCAGTGGCCGCCGTACGGTCCCGAAGTTGGCGATACTACTTGTATGAGTTAGTGTTTGAACGGCAGTTTCCTGAACTTGGCTTGCGCCTCCATGGCATACCGGAGAATCCATCATTGGACTATATTCGGACGTACGATCTGCTCTGCCCGATTTCGCGCTACGTTGCGCATTGGGTTAAGCAGTCATGGGGATTGGAAGGCGAAATACTCTACCCGCCGGTGGACGTCAGCGATCTCCAGCCTGGGAAAAAACGCCCTATCATACTGAGCGTAGGCCGGTTCTTCCCCCACAGCCATGAGAAGAAGTTTCCAGAGATGATCCAGGCATTTGCAGCGCTATCGCGCCAAGACCTGGCGGGTTGGGAGCTTCACTTAGCGGGAGGTGTTGCGCAAGATTCGCTGAGCCAGGACTACTACCGGCGTGTCCAACACTTGGCAGAGGGTCTGCCGGTGGTGCTCCACCCTAATGTGGAATACGAGAAATTGCGCCAACTCTACAGTCAGGCTACCCTCTATTGGCATGCGACAGGCTATGGTGAAAACGAAGCGCACCATCCTGAGCGCTTCGAACACTTTGGGATCACGCCGGTAGAAGCCATGGCGGCCGGATGTGTGCCTATTGTCCTGGGTAAAGGAGGCTTGCCCGAAATTGTCGAGCACGACAAGAGCGGTTTTCTGTGGAATACCCTGGATGAGCTGAAGCAATATACTGTTGCCGCGATTGCCGATCCGGCGCTGGTTTCCAGGATACGCGCCGGGGCGGTGAGACGGGCCGAGCGATTTAGCGAGGAGCAGTTTGCAGACAGGCTCCTCAAGCTCGTGGCTCAAGTGGTGTCAGACCAAGATGTTCCCAACGCTGCACCGCGCGGGGTGGCGACATGAAGCTGAACAACGAAGAGGCGCTGAACTTTCTTCGATCGCTTGAGCATGCGGAACAGAAAGAGATCAGCGACTATCTTAGTACTGCGCTTGACCGGCTGGGTGCCACCTTTGCACTCATTCCAGACGATCTGCCATCTCAAGCCAAAGTACTTGAAATTGGCGCAATGCCGTACTATATGACGGCGTTGCTTCTTCGCTACACCAACTTTGCAGTGTCCCCAATTAACGAGCCGTATTGGTTGGACGTCGATGGCGGCACCGTGCGCCTGCATAGCACTAAGTATCCGTTTACGCGGACCATACAATACGAGGGAGTAAATATCGAGTATGACCCCTTTCCCTACCCGGATGACTCCTTTGATCTCGTTCTCTACTGTGAGGTCATCGAGCACCTCACGTACGATCCCACACAGACTCTGTATGAAATACACCGTGTGCTCAAGCCTGAGGGACGGTTAATTATTTCGACGCCTAATCCATTCCGCTATACGAACATTCTGAAGTTTCTGAGTGGCAAGAATATCTATCCGCCATATTCAGGCTTTAACAGCTATGCGCGCCACCATCGCGAATTCAGCGCCGGCGAATTACGCCGATTATTGCAAGCTTGCAACTATCAAGTTGAAGAACTGTACTCTATTAACGACTGCTCCTACGATCATCCACGAATTCTTGATGCAGTCGTGCGGGCGGCAACGCGTACCGGGCTGCTGAGAGGACAGCAAGACGTGGTTATGCTACGCGCCCGCGCGGTCGGTAAGGCGCGCTATGGCTATCCGCAGGACATGTACGCGGACATCTATGCATATCGTCGCGTCACCGAGAGCGCTGTTGTGATGGGGGAGAATGAGGATCCGCAATTGGGTGGCGGGTGGTATCCCCGAGAGAATTGGCCGCCTCAGGTACGGTGGACGAGCCGTGATGCGTTGGTGCGTCTCAAGTACCGCGGACAGGAGACTATTTCGATAAACCTGTTTTCCGGTCCAAAGGAACTGAACAGACCCGTAACCGGCGCCGTGTACACGAATGAGGTGAAATACCCGGTTGCGTTGGCACCGGGTGAGTGGCAGGAGCTCGAGTTTCCTGTGCCGCCGGATGCTAACAAGCGCCTAGATGTTGCTTTTCACTGGGATGAGCCATGGAACCCGCATGAGGTGCTCGGCTCCCCGGATACACGTGAGCTCGGCGTAGCCGTACATAAGGTGTGGCTGCACGGTGACGGTGGCGCAGAGGACGTTACGACCACGGGTTCGGGGGTGTAGGGTCGTGGCTGTTGTCTATCTCAGCCTTGGCAGCAATGTCGGCGACAGACTCGCCAATCTACAATTCGCGGCCCGGCGGCTGCATGCTGAGGTTATGCTTACGCAAGTGTCGTCAGTTTACGAGACTGAACCCGTAGGCTACACCGAGCAACCATGGTTTCTGAATGCCGTGCTCGAAGGATTTACCGAGCTGAGTCCCAGGGAACTCCTCCGGTTTGCCTTGGATATCGAGAGAGCACTTGGTAGGGTTCGATCGTTTCCCAACGCGCCGCGCACGATAGACATAGATATTCTGCTCTATGGGGATGAGCAGATTGCTACTCCATCACTCTCTATCCCGCATCCGCGGCTCACCGAACGCGGCTTTACGCTGTGTCCTCTGACGGAGATTGCTCCGCTCGTGGAGCACCCAACCACAGGGCTTACCATGGAGGCCATCCTGGCAACGGCAACTGACCTGGAGGAGACTCGCCACTTCGCCGATCGGAATTGGTACGCAGAGGCCGCGCCGGAATACCTTACATGATGGCAAGAAACTAGCAGGGCTGTTTGCGCGATCCAATTGCTAAGACCTATGAAACCTGTAGTGCCCGGGATGGAGAGTGCGTCCATTGGTTCTCAGGTCGTGCACACTGTGCTATGCTGCCCCAAATGCAAGATGAATCCACGGACTCTTGCGGCAATTCCCTGCGGTCGAGACAGTTCAGTTGACGCCAGGTGGGAGTCAAAGTGCGCTAGTCTGCGGATAGGGCCTAGCTTTAGAATCCGCGCATTCCCCGATGTACGTTGGGCCGGCTCCCCTAAGCTTCTGCCCGCTCGAGCAGCTCGATTTCGTAGCCGTCGGGATCGTCGATGAACCCCATCTTCCTGCCCTCGGCAAACACCTCGCGCCAACCGTCCGGCCAAATCTCGATTCCCTTTTCCTCCAATTCGGCGCAGAATGCAATGAGGTCGGGGACGCCGATGGCGAGGTGCATCAGGTCCTCAGGGACGTTAAGGTCATAGTCATCAGAGTAGGTGAGCTCCAGCGTATGCAGGTTGCCGGGTAGTTCCAGGTGCGCGATCTGATTCCCGTGGGGGGAGCGCTCGCTCCGGCTTAGCAATTTGAAGCCTAAGCGTTCACTATAGAAACTAATCGAGTTGTCCAAATCGCTCACACGTATGCGTGTATGCAAGAAAACCGCCATTACTTGCTCCCTTCGGATGGTCGTTGAATTACACAATAGACTTGGTTCATCTTTTGTACACAAATGTACACAAAGTTGCTTCTGCTACACTCCTCCTATTCTCTTGTACCTAATTACTGTCGTCCTGCGCTTCCAAAAACTGTTCGCTAGCTAGATCGAAGGGCGGGAGATGTATCAGCAGCAGTTTAGCAGGCTTTCCGCTCCCATTGAAATACCTGAACCACTCGTGCGTGGGGATACGCAAGACATCCAGGGGCCCTAGCGTCGTCTCTCGGTCTTGTACGACGAATGAAATGAACCCTTCAAGGCAAACGTAGAGCTTTTCACTTTTGCTTGAGCGTGCGGTGCGATGTCGTGCGGCGGGAGGTACGTCGATTGTGGCAATTGAGGCTGATTCTAGACTACTGGGAGTGAGTTCCCGAATGCACAACCCGTCAAAGTCGAAGGGTACGGCACTATCGTACTTCGCGCGCACGAGGGCAATCTCCTTCGCGGGTCCTCCCAGTTAGCTTTGGATCGCGCGTTTCTGTATGCAATAGTATCAACCTGGGAGGGACTGAACAAACTCACTTCGGTAAACAATGGAGTTTGTCATGAGCGTAGACGATGTAGGCAAAGCTGCCTACATAGAAACTCTGTTGGCGCATTGCCCACATGACGACCCCTGGTAGCTTTGGGTTGGCAAAGTGGATTCCAGGTGCCTCCGGTGAGTGTCTATTGGAGCGTGCTCAGCCGTCGGGTCGACAACACGTGCGCCCCACGATTGCCATTGAGCATGCATCGATCCTGCCGAAGTCGTTCCTGCGAGAGCTCTCGTATTGTCTCCGGGGCGCGCTCTCGGCAGCACACCGCTCCGTTCCCCGCTATTCTTCTGCGCCAGCGTCAACCAAGATCTGTACGGCTTCAGGCGTGCCCCGCCGACTCGCCACTGCCAGGAGCGACCGGCCATCGGCCAATCTGGCATTAACGTCCGCACCGGCAGCGACGAGTATCTGCAGCGCTTCGGTATTGTCCCACCGAATCGCAGCGTACAGCAGTGGATCGTTATTGCTGTCACGGGCATTCACGTCCGCACCGGCGGCGACGAGAATCCGCAGCGTTTCGGTGCTATCCCACCAAATCGCGGCGATCAGCAGCGGATCGTTATCGCTGTCGCGCGCGTTGACATCCGCACCGGCGGCGACGAGAATCCGCAGCGTTTCGGTGCTATCCCACCGACGAATTGCGGCGATCAGCAGCGGATCGTTATCGCTGTCGCGCGCGTTGACATCCGCACCGGCGTCTACAAGTATCTGTACTTTCTCCGGGGAGGCCCTCCAGATCGCCGTGTACAAGAACGGATCGCCCTGATCATTGCTGGCGTTCACCTCTCTACCTTCATTGATGAGAGCCTGCAAACTTTCCGCATCGCGGGTTCCTCGCCAAATCGCTCCGTAGAGCTCGGGGTCGCCTGCAGGATAGGGCGTGGCTATAGGCAAAGGCGGCAGCGTAGGCAGAGGCTGGACTGTAGGCGCTGGGGTTGGGCTTGCGGGAGAGGTCGCGCGGGTTGGCTCGGGCGCCAATTGCTTCGACTCGGTGCCGCGATTCGCAGCTTCCTCGGCATCCGCGGGGCGCGACTCCAGTGTTTCTTCGTCGTAGAGAATCACTATCGCGACGATACCGGCGGTGATGATGACGACAGCAAGTATGAACCCTAACACATAGCGAAACATGGCAACTGCCTCCAAAGTGAGCGGCGTGTAGTCCTAGCAATATCGCTACTGGCAGCTACTTCAATGTGCACCTCTTGTTGGGTACGCAGGACTTTTCTAAGTAGCGGCGCTGCGCAGAGAGGTTTGCACATAGCCAGCGATTTACTAAGCCGCACGGTATGTCTTATACTACTGGATGTCAGCACTACAAGCTATTTGTTGCATGTGGTGACAAGGCTCTGAGCCAGATAGCAGGAAAGACCAGATAACTGGAAAGAAAGGTAGTCGCATGGCGCGTATTAGCAGGTTCTGCACCAACTGTGGCAGCGAGTTGGATAGAGGAGCCAAGTTTTGCGCGCAATGCGGAACGCCAACCCGGCAGAATGATGCTCCCGTGGCGGCTAGCAAAGCCACTAGACAGCCGCGCCAGGATGACGCTCCGGTGGCGGACGATGAGGGAAGTAGGCGGCTGCGCCAGGAAGATGCTCCGGTGGCAGCAGACGAAGGCAGCAAGCAACCGCGCAAGAGTGACGCTCCTGCCGCTGCAGACAAGGCCAGCGGGCAAACACGAAAGGACAGCACTCCCGTGGCGGCAAGCGAAGCCGCTAGACAGCCGCGCCGGGAAGATGCTCCAGCGGCGGCAGCCGAGGCCTGGAGCGGATACAAGCGCTTCCTGAGAGTTGATCCTTCCGGTGGTTTCTTTGCAATTGTAACGCCGCTAATGATTTGGACTGCTGCTGCGGGTATCCTATCATGGGCAGTTCTCGGACTGCTCTCGCTCCGCTTCGATCTGTCGTTCTTGAACCTCCATGACCTGTTCTTCACCATGTTGATCATCATTGGGATCATGTTGAGTGTAGTTGCAAATGCCTACCTTGTCCTCAGCTACCGCGAGCGGAAAGGGGCACTTGCGCAGGTCCTGAGACAACTACCCATGGTATGGGCGGCCGGTCTGTGCGTGGGGCTATTCATCATGATTTGGCAAGTGTGGACCGACTTCGCCGGTGGCCCCAATGAGCTCCGGCGTGCGATGTTTTCGGTAGTTGGCATTGGGGTCTGTGGGACGTATGGCGGGTACTTGTCCCTTGTCGCCATTGGCCCGGACCGAATCTACCTCGTGGCCCGTCGGGTGGTGTACGTCCTGATAGCTGTCATCGCAGTGGAGATTCTGGATGCCCTATGGTGGGGGACAAGGCATCTGTCTGGGGCAGAGATTGGCACGCACTTTGTCCGCGCCGGCTGGACCGCATTCTCGTGCGTTGTCGTGTACTCCATCATCGCATTTTTCATGGCTCAAGCAAGAGCCAAGAAATTGCAAATTAGTATGCTCGTCGTGTACCTCGTGTTAGGGGTGATTGGATTCACGATTGCGGTAGGGGCACTATGGGACACATTCCCTCCTGGTGCGATCCGATTTGTGCACGGAGCAATCGTGATAGTAACCGTCGCGACCATTGGGTTGTTGATGGTGCAGCACTTTCATAGAAAGCGGGACGCTGGCAACCCGCCATTAGCCAGCACAGGAGTCTCGGGCCAACCAAGCACAACGACGGCCCTCTGACCATGGAGTACTTGGAATGCCCGGGACATCGGGCGTAGCTCAAGGGTTTTGCGTCTTCGGTTCCATAGATCAGACCGGCGCGCTGACCTGCGAACTCGCCGTCTCCACAGACCTGTAGCCGAACTTTGCCGCTGCGGTATGGTTGGTACCGACCGCGCACTAGCGCAGCAACACCAACGTAAGCCCTGCGATAGACCCAGGCAGACTAATGCACAGTAATAAACACGCGGCTATGTTCATCCTCAATGCATAGACAATCCAGTCTACGGTCAGCTATTCGCCGTAATAGCGGCGGTTAAGCTGCCTGCATCCAGTGCGGCAATGAGCCTGACGCAGACTTCATTAGCCAGGAAGTAGCCGTTTGGCGTGAGGCGGATGGATTGTTTGTCAATTGACACCAGGTTCGCGCGGGTCAACTCCACGAGCGCCGGTTCAAGCAGCGTTACAGGGTCTGTACCGTAGCGTATCGCGAACTCTTGGCGCAGGATGCCTCGCTTCAAGAGCCGCAGGTTGAGAAAGATGGCCTCTTCTGCTGCAGTTGACGGCGAGATCTGCTCCGTGCGCAGGACGGTCGACTCGCCGCACAGCGCACGCTCAATGTAGTCGCGGGGCTTATGTATCTCCTCGGTGCGTGTGCCGTGCAGGTAGCCGTGCGCGCCTGCACCCAGACCAAGGTACGGCTCGTAGCGCCAGTAGATTTGGTTGTGCTGGCCTTCTCTGCCCGGCAAGGCCCAGTTCGAGATTTCGTAGTGTTCGTAGCCGGCGACTGCCAGGCACTCTGATACATACGCGTACATGTCCGCGGCAACGTCATCGGAGGGAAGCTTAATGCGGCCCTTTGTTACCCAGCGTGCAAAGGGCGTGCTGGCTTCCACGGTGAGGCAGTAAAGCGACAGGTGCTCCGGTGCAAGCGCAAGGGCACACGCCACGTCATGCTGCCAGTCGGCAAGCGACTGATTGGGGATCGCGTACATCAGATCGAGGCTTACGTTCTCGAAACCGGCTTGCCGTGCGAGGTGCAGGGCGCGCTTTGCGTGCTCGGCACTGTGATCACGCCCCAGCACTTTGAGGAGCCGATCCGAGAAGCTCTGCACGCCAAACGAGAGGCGATTGACACCGGCAGCCCGAAATCCGGCAAAATGCTCGGCGTCGGCTGTGACCGGATTGGCTTCGAGCGTGATCTCGCAGTCTGCAGTGAGCGGCAAGACGGCATCTACCGTTTCAAGGATCTGGGCCACGTGCTTAGGCTCCAGCAGCGAGGGGGTACCGCCGCCAAAGTACACTGTGCGCGCGGCGTGAATGCCGCTGGCCGCACCCTCGCGGGTAATTACGCGACACAATGCCTCCACATACGCCGGGATGAGCGACTGGATGCCGGAGTACGTGTTAAAATCGCAGTAAGGACACCGCACACGGCAGAAGGGAATGTGCAAATAAACAGCGAGCGCGTTCTTGACTTTCATACCCATGTCTTTCCCGCGGAAGTTGTAAAGGCGCGTGAACGGCACTTTGCACACGAGCCTTGGTTTGCATCCCTCTACGCAGCGCCTCAGAGTCGCCTGGCTACTGCCGCCGACCTGGCGAGTGCGATGGATCGTGACGGCGTCTCCGCTGCCGTGGCGCTGAATTTTGGCTGGTGTGACCCAGGATTCTGCAGCGAAACGAATGATTCTATTCTAGATGCTCTGCGGCCGTATCGCCAGATTGTGCCGTTTTGTACGGTTGTGCCGGGCGATCCGGGCGCTGCGCGCGAGGTCGAGCGCTGTGCGGCCCTGGGCTTTCGCGGTGTTGGAGAGCTCAATGCGGATGGGCAGCGCTTCGACGTAACAGATGAGCAAACTATGCGGCCTGTGATTGAGGCGTGCCGCGCGCACGGCATGGTCATGCTCTTGCATGCCAGCGAGCCATTGGGGCACGGCTACCCAGGTAAGGGCGGGACGACACCGGAAAAGCTGGCCCGATTGCTGGGGATGGCGCAGGACGTGCCCATCGTGTTGGCGCATTGGGGTGGCGGACTCATCTTCTATTCACTAATGCCGGAGATTGAAGAGCTTACACGCATGACCTATTACGATTCGGCGGCTACGCCCTATCTCTATGACCCACAGGTCTATCGGATTGGATCGCAACTTGGCACATCCCGCTTGCTCTTTGGGAGCGACTTTCCTCTCATGTCGCAGCGCCGCGCCCTTGAATTCTTGAATAGAGCGCAACTTGGCGCCGAGGACCGCAGCGCACTGGTTTGGGAGAATGGGGCGCGCCTGTTGGGGTTAGTGTGACCAATGATGAGATTGGGACCGACGCCGTCTGCCGCAGCCTCTGATTGGCCTCTTCAAATCTCGTTCGCCCTGCCGCCGATTGCTTGTAACGCGCTTGCCTAATGCCGCAACCTCCCGTGCCTGAAGGCAACGACGATCCGAGGCAAGCTGCGCCGGAGGCGAGTGCGCCTGAACGCGAGGCTTCTTTTCCTCCCGCCGCGCCCGCGACTCCTCGCTTCCACGAACTGGACGCCCTGCGCGCCACGGCCATGCTCTTGGGCATCGTCTTGCATGCATTTCTCTTTCTCATACCCGAGGCGTGGCCGATTCAACATCCGGACCCGCCTGCCTTACTGTATTGGACCGCATTGAACGCCATTCACGGCTTTCGCATGCCGGTTTTCTTTCTGCTGAGCGGATTCTTCACGGCCATGCTGTGGGAGCGGCGTGGACTGCGCCAATTGGCAATGCACCGCGCCAAGCGGATCGCGTTGCCACTCGCATGAGGGTGCATCACCGTAATTCCGGTCAACGTGTGGGCCTTCACGGAGGGCCGGTTTGCCATTGGATATTGGCCGTTTTATTGGTTGTACGGCTTCCAACACCTGTGGTTTCTTTGGATGCTCCTTTGCTTGTGCGCCGTTTTCCTTGTGCTCGCGCGGTTGGGTGTGAAGTTCTCCCACCCTATGCTCTGGTGGTTGTTAGTCCCGCTTACGCTGGCGCCGCAGATGCTGATGCAAGAACAGATTGTCGGCCCCGATACTTCAGACGGGCTCATCCCGCATCCGCTCGTGTTGGGCTACTACGCCTGCTTCTTCTTTTTCGGCGTTTTCTTCTTTCGGCGTCGATTCGCCATGCGCCGCTGGTGGGCGTTCTTGCTGCTACCGGGATTGCTGCTGGTCTTCCCAACCGCATTCGTACTGCAATTTCCTTCTGAGGAAAAGGGGTGGGCGCTGCCGGTCTCCGAGGTGCTCCAGGTGCTATATGCCTGGCTGATGTGCTTCGGACTGATCGGGCTGTTTTGTGTAATTGCCTCGCAAGAGCGTCCCTGGGTGCGCTACCTCTCAGACTCGTCCTACTGGCTCTATCTGTGGCACCTGCCGCTGATAGTCTTCGCCCAAAGGCTCGTACTCATGTGGCCCGTGAGCGCGCATCTGAAGTTCTTGCTGATCTGTGTCACTGTGATCGGCGTTCTGCTTGTAACGTATCAGCTCTTCGTGCGCTATACGCTCATCGGCACGATGCTCAACGGCAAACGGGTCCGTGCGCGGCGGAGAATGGCAGCGCCGCAGGGACTATCGGGAACCAGGGACGATTGACGTCCATTTTGCGGGTCGTGCTAATCATTCAGACAAGGAAAGCAACGTAGGCGCGATGCGGTTGACCCGATTGGTCAGTCGCTCGCTGCCCAAAGGAGCGGGGGACAAGCCCCCGCGCTACGAACCTGAGGCAGCGTTGAAAGGGCGTCAGCGCTGAACCGAGGGAGCTCCTGGATAGGTGACTCCCGCGTGCTAAGCACAAGGCGTCAACGCATGCTGGTTCAATTGAATGAACACTCATTCTAGACGGTCTCTACCAGCACACCGCTGAGTCTATCGGCATTGGCGGCGACCTTGGCGAAGGCCGCGGCGTATTGTTCGATCAGTTCATCCGCCGGACGGGTGAAACTGGGCACACGAATCGAGTCGTAGGGTATCTCCGGGTCTTCCGTGACGGGGAGGGTGACGTTCTTGTAGTCCACTCTCGTGACATTCTGCCCCAGGACTTCCCACAGGATTTCCCCGGTCCCGTGCTCGTTGCCCGCAAAGACCGGATGTTTGTGAAGCATATGCGTGAGTCTGCCTGCGTGAGGGGTATGCGTGTCCTTTTGGGCTGGTGAAGAGACCTGCGCGCCTTCGGCTTGAAGTACCTCCAGCAGCCGCTCCCGTGAGATGCCGCCAAGTCTGTCGGGATCGAACATGATGCGGCCGCTCTGGTAGGGCGAAGGGAAGTAATCGGGAAAGTCGGGCGCGGCAAACCCGTCGATGGCTGTAATGGCCTCCCCAAGTTTGTCGGTGTTCGCATGGCGCACGGCGAGGCGTTCTTTCCAGTACTTCATCTGGACGCTGCCGATGGCTGCGGATAGCGTCGCCATGCGATACTTTTCGCCAAAGCTGAAGCCGCTCACGGCGCGCCACTTGGGATCAGGTAAGTCCCTCAGTCGCTCATAGTGGCCCAAGGACGCGGCGCGTTGGTAGACCGCCGTGTCATTGGTCATAAAGACGCCGCCCTCGCCGGCTGACGTGCTCTTGCCATGCTGGAAGCTGATGGCGGAGGCGTCGCCGATAGTCCCGGCCATGCGGCCGCGGTGGGTCGTTCCTTGGGATATGCAGTTATCTTCTACTACTCGCAATGAGTGCCGTGCGGCGATGTCCATAATTGCATCCATATCCGCCGGACAGCCGCTCCAATGGACGACCATAATCGCTTTCGTGCGCGGCGTAATCTTGCGCTCGATGTCCGCCGGATCAAGAGTGAGGGTAACCGGATCGATGTCGGCGAAGATCGGCACCGCGCCGGAGCCAACAATCGGCAGGCAATTAAATGGGTGTATGGCAGATTGCGAGATGACCTCATCACCCGGCGCCACGCCAACGCCGAAAAGCGCCGCCCGCAGCGACGCCGTGCCTGACGAATGAGCCAAGGCGTGCTTGACGCCCCATGTCTCTGCTACCTGCCGCTCCAAGTCTGAAATTGGCCCCGATCCACCGAATTGGCTGGCGAGGGCGTGGTTGCGGATGAGGTCCGAGACTGCCTGCACCTCTTCTTCAGTGTAGATCGGCCACTGTACGTAGTGGCTGTGGTCCAGCGTGATGGCGGGCTTGCCGCCGAGAATCGCGGGTTGTGCTGCCATGATTGTCCCTCGCTAAGTATGCGTGTGCCGTTTTATTGCGCGACCTCTCGCGCTGCGCATTTGCAGTCCCCATTAGACCTTCGCCGTACGGCGTGCCTCCTACGCACCGTGAGGAATGCCCAATTCCGTGCAGATACCTTTCACGTAGGCAAAGTCTGCTTTCGTCTGTTCGATCAGTTCGTCGTGGGCCAGGCTCTTCCACGAGGCGGCGCCTTGGTACTCACTGTGGAAAGAGGCGTAGCCGTTGTAGCCAATCTGCTTGAGGTAGCCGAACGCTTCCTTGTACGGCGTGAAGCCGCGTTCGACGGGCACTAGCTTCCGGTTCCACTTATACTCGCCGGTCTTTGCGTCTTCTTCCCAGAACTGTCCCATGTTCTTCAGCGCGAGCATGACCAGCCTATCGGAGAGCAGGTCTAGTCCTTGAATCCAGCCGCCAAAGCTGCCCTCCAGGCCCATATGCCCAAAGTCCGCGTAGAGACCGATAGCCTGCGGGTCGAAGCCGTCGATCTGCAAGCCGATGATGGGAGCCACCGCAGCCAAGTTTGGACCGGAGTGGACGTGCATGCCCCCGCACACGTCGTACTTGTGGCAGAGGCGTTCGATGCCTCGGACGGCATCCCGCACCTCGGCAATCTGGCGCTTGATATTACCGAAGCCTTCGTACTTGTGATAGCCCAGCTTGAACTGCGATATGCCCAGGTCGCTGGCAGTCGCCAGGATGTCCTCGGCGTAGGGGGCATCGGCGCTGTAGATGTTCGTCGTAATCCAGCCGACTTCCAGGCCCCGGTCGCGGATTGCTTTGGCGGCCTTGGGGAGATCGGTTTTGACGTTTTCGGGCAGCACGTGCCCTGGGCTGCGCACAGTCAGATCAACGCCGTCCAAGCCGATGCTGGCAATCGTATCCGCAAGCTCCTCGTAGCTGAGATGCTCAAGATGCTTGGTGAACATGATGAACTTCATGAGGTGAGAACTCCATGACAATTTGAGGAAATAACAACTGCTGCGCGCTAGTGTAGCGGTTTTACTGAATGCTGTCTATGCGGGATGTGGGGTTATTCTTACCTAGTTGTACCTGCGCCCGATAGGGTCAAGTGCTCCCGATAAGGTGGGTCTAATCTAGAGTCTGGTCTTTCGCCGTGCCATGAAAGCATCAAGGGCAGATGCTGATATCATGTGTAAGTGAAAACTCTCACATGGGCAGTTGAATTGCACAAAAGAGGTGGATTGCCTTGGATAGCAGATCCTTTGTCTATACTTTCACTGGCTATATAAGGCCAGAATACCCCCTCATTACAATCGACCCACTACCACCGATGGAGATTCACTTAGTTCCCGACGGTAAACAGGGTGAGCTTGCGTTTCAAGCTACTTTAGCTATTGGAATAGTGAATTCTCAGATCATCGTTAGTGCCATCAGTGAAATTGACGATGTAGAGACTATAGGAAACTATACCGAGCCTTTCGTGCAGGCCATAGTCGATTCACTTGGCTATGTACAAGGTAAAGCTATAATCGTACAGTTGACTGCTGTCTCCTACAGAAAGGATGGAGAAACTGTGGCCGTTCCTTTGGTAGTCGGGGTAATGTCGCCGCAGTATATAGTATCGGAGCCAGTAGAGGAATTTGATGCGAGCGATTTAGTCAACCTCTTGAGACATTCACCCGAAGACATTCAGCAAATTGATCACGGATCAATTCTCAGAAGTAATCAACTTCGGCATGCCGTGGCGAATGTCCGAGAAGCAATGCACTCTCCAGACAACACTGCACTCCTCTGCTACCGGGCCATTGAGAACATAAGGCAGTGCTTTTCCGAATCTGACGAAATTGGTGAGAAGAGAGACCGGAAATCCTCTTGGAGTAGGATGGGAAGCTCGCTACGCTTTGAAGAGTCATATATTGATGACATACGAAAGGCAAGTGTTCCTCAACGTCATGGTTCTAGTAAGTATATGTCTGGGGAACAAAGAACTGAGGCCGTAAAGCGAACAAGGATCATAATTGACAGATTCATTGTAATTCTAAAGAATGATCTTGAAGCGTTACCAGAGCATGTTGAGACTTTGGGAGTCCTGGCCAATTCGGACGAAGAGAGCGAATCCTGGGTTGAGCAATAGTCACTTCTCTTTGAGTTGCTTGGATTCTCTGCAAGTCTGTCACCATTGTCAGCAATTCTTAGTCCATCAGGATTGCCTGTTGCGGGCGTCAGGAAAGTGTTCAAAACTGCCCAATTCTGCGCTATACTAGGCAGGTAGCGTATTTTCACAGCTTTGTGGGAAGGAAGAGAGCGGCATGACCGACTGGCCTGCCAAAGAGAAGCAGTATTACATGAACACATTCAACCGCTTGCCGGTTACGTTGGTGTACGGCGACGGCTCCTGGGTGTGGGATGATCGCGGCAGGCGTTACCTGGATTTCCTGCAAGGCATTGCCGTAAATGCCTTGGGCCATGCCCATCCCGTGCAGGTGAAAGCGATCGTAAAGCAAGCAACCACCTTGTTGCACACCTCTTCGCTCTTTCACGTGCCGCGGCAATACGAGCTAGCGGAATTGCTGGTTGAGAACTCTACGCTTGACCGCGTATTCTTCGTGAATAGCGGCTCGGAGGCGCTGGAGACCACGATCAAGATAGTGAGAAAGTATGGCAAGCTAAACCGCGACGGCGCCTATGAAATCATCGTGATGAGCGATGCCTTCCATGGGCGCACGATAGCTGCCGTGGCGGCAACGGCGAATCCGCACTATCAGGAAGACTTCGTCCCCATGCCGGAGGGATTCGTGCGGGTGCCCTTCAACGACCTTGCGGCTGCCCAGGCAGCGGTGGGCCCAAAAACTGCCGGCATTTTGGTGGAACTTATCCAGGGCGAAGGCGGCGTGTATGAGGCGGACCTTGCGTACGTGCAGGGGCTGCGCGCGCTGTGCGACGAGCACAACTTGCTGCTGGCGCTCGACGAAGTTCAGACCGGCATCGGCCGCACGGGGCGCTTATTCGCCTATGAGCACTACGGCATCCAGCCGGACGTGATGGCGTTAGCAAAGGCGCTGGGTGGCGGCCTGCCTATTGGCGCCTGTATGGTCAACGAACGCGCCGCTGTTTTCGTGCCCGGCGATCACGGCTCTACGTTTGGCGGCAATCCATTCGTCTGTGCGGGGGCCGCAGCCGTAGTGAAGCATATTATCGAGAACGAGTTGTGGAATAATGCCACGCACCAGGGCGAACGCATCAAGGCCGGACTTGCCGAGATCAGCGCCCGCCACGGCAACGCGATTACGAACATACGCGGCAAAGGGCTGCTTCTCGCGTTTGACTTGGGCGAGGAACGGGCGGAGAAGTTTCTTGCGCACGCCTTGGAATGCGGCCTCATCGTCAATCGCGTGGCGCCGCCCAGCATTCGCATAGCCCCGGCACTGACGCTGACAGATGCGGAAGCGGACGAGGGCTTGGCGCGCATTGAGAAAACGCTAGGCGGGATTCTGTAGTAAGTTAGTCCGATTAGGCTTTCGATCGGCGGACCGTGAAAGATTGATGAGAACAAGACCTATGGCAGTGTTTGACACCCACAAGGCAATAAAGACGCTCATCGGTGCAGGCTTCAGCGAGACGAAAGCCGAAGCCATGATTGACGCGATGGGTGATTCTCATGACGCTCTAGCGACCAAGGCGGACATAGCTGTCGTGAATGCGGACATAGCTGTCGTGAAAGCGGATACTGGTGCTCTGCGCTCAGACCTGAAGGCATTGGAACAGGCCGTGAACGAGCGTGCGACAAAAGCAGACCTGCGTGAACTGGAGTTGCGCATGCGATTGCAACTCTACGCGGTAGCGATTGTCGTGATCGGTGTCTTGGCCGCTTTGGAGTTGGTACCTCGCTAGATGGGCTGTCTGTCTGCTGCTATTATTGCGGACACATCGAGAGCAATGCTGACTTTGGCGACTTCTAACCCTTGTGTTCAAGGATTCGAGCCTATCATTGTAAAGAGGAGAATACCACTATGGCTACAGTAGTCCTGGCCTATTCCGGTGGCCTGGACACCAGCGTGTGCATACGCTGGCTGCAAGAGCATTACGATATGGACGTGGTCACGCTTACCATTGATCTTGGGCACGAGCCGGACCTGCCAGCGATTCGCAAGAAAGCGCTTATGACCGGTGCGCGCAACGCTCACGTAGTGGATGCGCGGGATATCTTCATCGATCACTTCATTTGGCCGGCGCTCAAAGCCGGCGCCGTGTACGAGAATGCCTATTACTTGGCGACGGCGTTGGGTCGTCCGCTGATTGCAAAGCTCCTCGTGGACGTAGCCCGGGAAGAGGGCGCTGAGGCGGTAGCGCATGGTTCCACCGGCAAGGGTAACGACCAGGTGCGCTTCGATGTCTCCGTGCATGCGCTCGCACCGGAGTTGCAAGTGATAGCGCCGGTGCGTGAGTGGGGTCTGACCCGCGACCAAGAGGAAGCCTACGCCAAGGAGCACGGCATTCCGGTGCCTGAAGGGTCGCGCCAGCCGTATAGCCTCGACCAGAATTTGTGGGGGCGCAGCATCGAATCGGGTCCATTGGAAGACCCGTGGGTGGAACCGCCGGAAGACGCGTACGAGTGGACCGTCGCACCGGAGAACGCCCCGCAGACGCCCGCCTACGTTGAGATTGGGTTCGAAGAAGGCATTCCCGTAGCCATCGACGGCCAGGAAAAGAACGGTGTCGACCTCATCCAGGAGCTCAATGACTTGGGAGGCGCGCACGGTGTCGGTCGTGTGGACCACGTAGAAAACCGGGTGGTTGGCATCAAGTCGCGCGAAATCTATGAGTGTCCGGCGGGCACAATCCTCTTCAAGGCACATGAGGCCTTGGAGCAACTCGCGCTCTCCCGGGACCAGTCGCATTTCAAGCGCGTGGTGGCGGAAGAGATTTCACGCCTTGTTTACGGCGGTCTCTGGTTCTCAACGCTCAACCGTGATCTGATGGCGTTTGTAGACAGCACGCAACGCTCGGTGAGCGGCACGGTGCGGGTGAAGTTATACCGTGGTCAAGCAACCGTTGTGGGGCGGCAGTCCCCGTATTCGCTCTACCGAAAAGACCTTGCGACGTATCTGAGCGGCGATGCCTTCGACCATCGAGCTGCAGAGGGTTTCGTGAAGATTTGGGGCCTGAGCACCCAGGTGCAAGCGCGTCAGCAACTGCACGGCGAGGACACACCGCTCTTGCCCCAAACCAAACGGTTTGAGCCAAGTGATGCGGAGGAAAAGTAGCGGGGCGCCGACCTTGCCCGGAAGAATTCTACCTGGTGCCAGTCATCCTGGCGGTCTGCATTGGGAGCTAGAAGCTATCTCAAAAATCGGTTCGATAGCCGATTCGTGCTTCGACAAGGGCTTCGCGCAGCACTCAGCACGAACGGATTCTTGCCTTTTCCGTTCGTCCCCGTACTCGATACAGCGTATCGAGTACGGGGCAGGCTCTGAGCCTGCCTGTCCTGAGCTTGTCGAAGGGTCGAAGGGCAGGTCTACACAGAGCGATGTATTTATGAGACAAGCTCTAGTAAGAAGACAGTGGCATGGCTGTTGACGTTGGAGACGCTGTCTCGCCCGAAGTTCTCCAGGAAGAACGCCGGCAGAATCTATTCCTCGGCGACGGTCGTGGAGTGCTCGATGAGGCTGATGCGGCGGCATACGTGGCAGAGCGGGGTTTCGTTCACCTCTTTTCGCCAGGCAAATTGCCGTGGCCCAATGTGAGCGATGCCGAACTGCGCGCCAGGGGTAGCCTCGAGACCTTTTCTTTGGAAGTGTGGCATTGGAAGAACACTCTGCCGGCAGCGAAACGCTGCGCCTACGGTCACTATCTCCGTCACCGTGCCGTCTTCATTGCTTGGCAGTTCTTTCCGGCATTCCGAAAGTTGTGGGGACTGCACGATTCGGTTGATATGGTGCTGGAGAGTGGCCTGCTGAGTCTCGTAGAGCGGCACATGCTGCAAGTGGTCGCTATCCGGGGCCCGATTCGGTCGCGCGACCTGCGCCGGGAAGTGCAGTCACTTTCAGGCGCAGGCAAGCGGCAGTATCAGGCAGCTTTGCGCACGCTTCAGGAGCGATACTTGATTACTGTCGCCGGCGGCAGTGTGGAAGGCTTCTCAATGCACGACTGGGATTTGGTCGAGCGACACATTCCGCCGGCGTGCATGACGCTCGCTTTGTCAAAGGAAGAGGCACGTGCCCAGCTTGTACGCCAGGCCGTGGCGAATGCTCCGCTCTGCACGGCGCGGGAAATTGCGCTACTCTTTGGCTGGGAACGCAATCTGGCTGAAGCCTCGCTTGGCGCGCAAGTAGAGAGCGGTGCGCTCATTCGGGGAAGAGTTGAAGGGCAGAAAGAATTGGGCTATCGCACTGTAGACTAAGGGCGCAGTTGGCAGCTTCGCGCGCGGGGCTACATTGGGGAAGAGGTCTCGGCTGGCCCCTATGGAGAGTGACCGTCGGTTGCCCGCCTTTCCCGCGCACACGGAAATCCAACTCTCCCACCCATTTGCACGCTGTCCCCGGCAGGGGGCAAGTCCCCATGCTACTATTGGCGGACTCTCCTTGTATTTCCAGGCCTCCAGTGGTTGGAGGCGGTGCGAAGCCGGTGGCCGGAGGGACAGACTGAGGGAATTGAGTGTAGTTACTCATGGAAAACACTAAACACCCATCCACCCTGTGGGGTGGGCGCTTTACCAAGCCGCTAGCAGGTGACATGCTGGCATTTTCGACATCGTTGCCGGTAGATTGGCGGCTCTTCGGCGAGGACATTGCCGGCTCCACGGCGCATTGCCGCATGCTTGCTAAGCAAAAGATCATTTCGCACGAGGATGCCGACGCGATCTGCACGGGCCTTGCGGCGATTCTGGAGGAGATTGAAGGTGGTGCGATTGCCCCGGACGCCGAGCGCTGGGAAGATGTGCATTCGGCGGTGGAAGACCTCTTGCAAGAACGTGTAGGAGCTGTGGCGGGCAAGCTCCATACGGCCCGTAGCCGCAACGATCAGGTGGCTACCGACGTACGCCTGTGGTGCCGGGGGGCGCTCGACTCGCTTGGTCTGCAACTATGCCAATTTCAGCAGACTCTGCTCGACCAGGCCGCAACGCACGCCGCGACCAGTATGCCTGGTTACACGCATCTGCAGCGAGCACAGCCGGTTACGTTCGGCCACCACCTTCTTGCCTACGTGGAGATGTTCTCCCGTGATTTTGCGCGGTCGCGAGAGAGCCGGGCGCGCGTGAATGTCTTGCCGTTGGGCGCGGCGGCGCTGGCAGGCGCGCCCTATCCGCTGGACCGTGAATATGTGGCCCAGGAGCTTGGCTTCGAGGCGATTGCCGCGAATAGCATGGATGCGGTGAGCGACCGGGACTTTGTGATCGAGGTTTTGCACGTGTGCAGCCAGATTATGGTGCACCTCTCGCGGCTTGCCTCAGAGGTGATCCTTTGGTCGTCTGCCGAATTTGGCTTTGTGGAGCTAGACGACGCCTACGCCACGGGCTCCAGCATCATGCCCCAGAAGAAGAATCCCGATTCAGCCGAACTAACGCGGGGTAAGGCCGGCAGGGTCTTCGGTGACCTCTTTGCAATTCTCACGCTCATGGAGGGCTTGCCGCTCACCTACAACCGCGATCTGCAAGAAGACAAAGAGGCGCTCTTCGACGGCGTGGATACGACGGCAGCATGTCTTGACATAATGACAGGTGCGATGGGTACGATCGGTGTGAATGCCGCGCGCATGGCGGAGGCTGCTGGTGGAAGCTTTGCAACGGCTACCGATCTTGCTGACTATCTTGTCCGTAAGGGCGTGCCGTTTCGCGAGGCACACGCAGTGGTCGGCCGCATCGTGCGCCTTTGTCTCGATCGCGGCTGCGGACTTTCCGATCTTCCGCTCGCAGAGTATCGGGAGATGTGCGACCGCATCGGCACGGACGTGTTTGACGCAATTGCTGTTGAGGGATCGCTCGCGGCCCGCGACATACCCGGCGGTACCGCGCCTGTGCAGGTTCGGGCCGCCATAGACTCGGCGCGGCTGCGGCTGCGGCAAGATCGCACGCGGCTGCCTTGAGAGGAACTCGCTTCGGGCATTTTCCCAGGTCATGCGGTCGCTGTCGTTGACCGTGTGCGGTGCGCGTTGGTACACTGGAATCGTCCGCTTTCCGCGGTAGCTCAATGGTAGAGCAGGCGGCTGTTAACCGTCTGGTTCGAGGTTCGAGTCCTCGCCGCGGAGCCACACTCCCGATCACGATTTCTCTCCGCTTTGTGGTGCTTGAATTCCATGAGTCTAAAGGAACAACTGCGCAAGCAGTGGGCGGAACATGCCCAAGATTGGGTACAACAGGACCAGTCGGTTCGCATCGGCATGCTCGATTCCTGGATGCTCGAGGCGCTGGGGAATGTAGCCGGCCGAAGCGTGCTGGACATCGGTTGTGGAGAAGGCCGATTCTCTCGTCTCCTGGCCGGACTGGGCGCGGATGTCACGGGTATCGACCTTACGGAAGACCTGGTTGCGCAGGCCCGCGCATTGGCATCCGGCGGCGAGACCAATCTGGTCGGAAACGCTGAGGACCTTACGGGCCTAGACGACGAGAGCTTCGACTTGGCGGTCTCATACATCGTGCTGGTGGACCTGCTTGACTATCGGCAGTCGATTCAGGCTGCGTTTCGCGTACTGCGTCCCGGTGGGCGCTTCATCGTCTGCAACGTCCACCCTATGCGCACGGCGGTGCCGTACGGCTGGATCAAACTGGGCGACAAGAAGCTGTTCTATGCGGTTGACGACTACACCGACGAGGGTCCGCGCGAGTTTGAATGGTGGGGCGCGTCGTTTATCAACATGCATCGGACGCTATCCAGCCACATCTCGGCATTTCTGGAGGCCGGATTTGCCTTGGAAGCGTTGCGAGAGCCGACTCCTTCAGGCGCGCAGCTAGCCGCCAATCCGGGGTTCGACGAGGAGCGCCGTGTGCCGAATTTCATTATCTATTCACTGAGTAAGCCCACGCAGCAGTAGGGACTTGCTGTGCTCCCCGATGGCACGCAGAGACCGGCTTGCTCACGTCATTTGTCGCTGCACCAGCGTGCGGAACGGACCCTCGGTCTGGAAGAGCGCGATGAAGCTGCCTTCCTGGACCACACGACCTTTGTGTAGCACATAGATGCGCTCTGCTTTGCGAATGGTGGAGAGGCGATGAGCGATCACGATGCGAGTGGCGGCGAGGCTCTCGATTCCTTGCATGACCTGGGCCTGGCTCTTCGCGTCGAGCCAACTTGTGGCCTCATCCAGGAAAACGATACTTGGGTTGCGCACTAGGGCTGCCGCGATTCTGATGCGCTGAATCTGCCCGCCGGAGAAGGTCGAGGAATTATCGCCCACGGCAGTGAACATCTGCATCGGCATAGCAGATATTTCGTCGTCCACTCCGGCGAGTTTGGCTGCCCGCCAGGCATCGTCTATCGTCAATTCATCGCTGAGACCGATGATGTTGTCCAGAAGATTCCCGGGTTGCAGGGCGCCATCTTGAGTCACCACGCCAATCTGGCGCCGTACGGAGCGCCGGTCCAGATGGGCGAGATCGCGTCCGTCGTAATAGACACCGCCTGCGGAAGGTTCCTCCAGACCCAAGGCCAGCCGCAGCAAGGTGCTCTTGCCCGCGCCCGATTCCCCCACGATGGCAATGAACTCGCCGGGGCGCGCGTGGATGGAGACATCATCGACAATGGGGGAGCCATCTTTAGTGTATTGGAAACTCACGTGGTCAAGGCGTATGTCCCCACTGAGGTCTGCCGGCGCAGCCGATGACATTCGACTTTCCGGCACCGCAGCGAGAATTGGCTTCACTTGCTCGTACCCAGGCAAGACAGCGGCAATGACCTCAAACGAGTTTCCCAACCCAATGACCGACGCGTAGAACGTGATGGAGACCGCGTAGACGACGAGGAAGTTCCCTAGAGCGAGTTGGTCGGGACCATGCCAGAGTGCCACGCCAAAAAGGGCTGCACCTATGAAGGCCGGCAAGGCGGCACTGAAGGAAACCAGATGCTCATTCAGCTTGCCGATCTGCAACTGCGCGCGCTGCTGCTCACGATAGCCGCGGGCCCACGAGGCAAATGCCGATGCTTCCGCGCCGGCAGAGCGCAGTTTGCTTATGCCACTGATGTATTGGAAGATTTCTCCGGCTAGACGCCGGGAGGCGGCGTAGTGACGGCGTTGCGGGGCTATTTGCAAGAGACCGATTACTAGAGTAACCGCAAGCGAAAGCGTGCCGATCCCAACACTTAGCCAAGCCAGAGCTGCGTCGTAGAGAAAGAGGAGAACGAGCATTGGCAGCAAGAAGATGAACGAGATGAAGGCGTTAGCGACCACTCCCGACAGTTGATCGCGCAACACCTGGAACGCCGACATTCGCATCGCAAGCTCTCCAGCGGTGAAGTTTCTGAAGAAACTTGGTGGCAGTCCCAACAAGCGATCCCAGAGCGCCGCGCTAATTCGAGCAGTAGCGCGGCCTCCAAGTCGCATCATGGCCGTGCCGCGCAAGATCTGCAGCAGCGTTCCAATAAGGGCAAACACGGTCAGCGCAATGATGATCTGGACCAACACGTTTCCGGCCGCAGCCGGGAATACCCAATCTACCAGCATCCCAATGGCTACGGCAGGGGCGAGCATCAAGAGGCTGGCAACAATGCCGGCGCCTGCAAACCGGCTGAGGTCATTGGCCATGCCCTTGGTCGCAATGCGAAGGATGTCTTTGGTTTCCACCGGTCGGTCATTGGGAAAAGGCCGGTAGAATAGCCAACCGTCCTGCTGGATGCTCTTGGCCTGCTCCGCATTGAGGCGGGTCGACCGTCCCGAGACCGGGTCAACTACACTGTAGCGCCCGGACATGCTAGGCAATAGTGCGACCGGACGGCCGTCTTCTTGCCGAAATCCCAGCATTGCGCCGCTGTCGCCAACCCACCAGCGGTCCTCGAAAGCAAGGCGCACTTTGCGACCACGCACTCTGGATGAATTCAGAATTTCTTGGAGGGAAAGTTCTTCATCTACCGTTACTCGTCGTCGCGCCGGAGCATGAAACTCGATGCCCTCTCGTTTGCCGATGACTTTCAGCGCAGCGAGAAGCGTTGAGCCATTTTCACCAGCAGTAGGATAGGATGATCCCAGGATGCCAAACAGACTTTGCCGGGCGCGTTCTTCGTCGAGGCGCCGGTTGATGGTGCGGGCGGTCTGTTCGTTTGCCTCGTCAGCTACCAGCAGCAGGCGATTGATTTGCTCGGCGCCAAGTGCAAGCTGATGGAACTCCGCGAGTGCTGCAAAGAGCACTCCTTGTTCATACAGCGATCGGGACAGAGTGCCACTGACACAAGCCGAGTTCTGCAGCGTGAGCCACGTATCTGCGGTGAGTGGGACGAAACCGGTGCCTGCCTTGTCACGCTCTTCGGTACCCAAATATGCTGCATCGGCGATTCCAACGTCGACCCAGACTACGCCGCCCGATCGAGCTGATAGTACGCAACCAATTGCGGCGTCCAACGGCTCGCCCGGGTCTTTGGGGTTTAGCAGCACGTCTGGGCGCGGGCGCGGTTCTATGTGCAATGCCACGGCGGCCGCGAACTCCGCGAGCCAAGCATCAACTTGGCCCGCCAACTGCTCTGCAACATCGTATTGCAGGATGTCTTCCAATTGAAGGCGGCGCAACTGGCAGTCCGGAGTGCCTTTGGCGATGGTAATTAAAGAACCGTTCTCACCGACCCCGAACACGAGACGTCCTTCAACGGCGCGGAGTAGGTGCTTTGCATTGGAAGAGAGCTCTTTGTCCTGGTACTCAAAGAGGAAGACATCCAGTTCGCCACGCTCGACAAACCAAGCAACACTTGGATCGTCAAGGCGTATGGGACGATTACCCGCGGTTGGCACCGGCTCTCCGATCTCGACCGCGAGTTCGCTTAGCCGATGGAATCGTCTCGATCTCATGCGGTGCTCTTCTGTTGCATGGCATGCATTACCACTGGGCCTGAATCAACTGAAAGTATAAGCCGTCTTTGTCGGCTATGAGTTCCTCGTGTGTGCCGCATTGGACCTGTTGACCGCGTTCCAAGACGATGATCTGATCGCTATCGCGAATTGTACTCAGGCGGTGGGCAACGATCATGCAGGTACAGCCACGGCGCCGTAAGCTGTCGTCGATACGCATCTCAACCACGGCATCGAGTGTGCTGGTAGCTTCATCGAGAAAGAGCACAGAGGGATTATCGACAAGGGCGCGGGCGATTTCCAGGCGCTGGCGCTGGCCGCCACTGAAGTTTGTGCCCCCTTCTTCAACTCTTGAATCATATCCCGACGGGCGGCTCATGATCTCGTCGTGAATGAGAGCGTCCTGTGCGGCAGCAACCACCTGTTCGTCGGGGGCTGTTGGATTCCACATAGTCAAGTTGTCACGCACCGAGGCCGCAAAGAGGAAAGTCTGCTGGTCGACAATGGAAAGCGAACGAGTAAGAATTTCGCGCGGGATTTCGTTGCGCGGCACGCCGTCAAAAAGGATTGCGCCTGACCAGGGTGTATATTCGCCGCTGACGAGCTTCAACAACGTCGATTTACCTGATCCCGTAGGCCCCACCAAAGCAATGCGCTGACCTGGTTCGACGGAAAGGCTCATGTTTTTAATAAGGGGAGGGCGATTGGGATGGTAGCCGAAGGTGACGTTGCGCAGCTCAATTCTTCCCGCCATTCGCAGCCGACCGCCTAAGGTAGCAACCCTTCCTCGCGCAGAGTCACTCACTGTTTTCAGCGCCGGGTCTTCAGGGGTATCAAGCACATCGTCAATGCGTTGTAGGTCCGCCTCAAGAAATTGGAACGAATCGGCGAATTGAACGAAACGGCCGATTGGCTGAAGGAAGTTTCCCGATACCACATAGAATCCCATCAACATGCCTATAGTCATATCGCCTGACATGACTTGCCAACCGCCGAATCCCAAGACCGTAACGCCACCTAGTATGAGAAACAGCCTGGGCAACGTGGCAATTGTGTGGCCTAGCTCTGCGAACTTCTGCCGGGCCACAAGCTCCCGGGCTTGGTAGCCCGTCCAGCGCGCGAAGCAGTCGTCCTCGGCTGCGGTTGTCCTTAGGGCTTCCATATTGCGTATAATCGACGATCCGGTACCGTAAAGAAGGGCTTGCTCGCGCCGCAATTGGCGGTTTTCGTCGTTTCGCAACCGGCAAAGTATGTACATTAACATAATGCTTGCTAACCCCAAGGCAGCCACAAGTGCGGCCAGGAACGGATTGTAGAGGACCATCAACACCAGGAATAGACCGCTCATAACGAGCTCGATCATGATGCCGAGCAACTGCCGCGAAGAACCGCTGGCTACCTCGTTGACTAACTGGACGCGAGACGTCAGGTCGCCGGCGAACCGATGTGCAAAGAATTCCACGGGCAGCCGAAAAAGACGTGAAAGCATGCGCTCTGTGTGGACGACAGAAAGGCGAATAGCAAGCCTGCGAAGCGCATGCTGTTGCAGCCAGGTGAGCAGGTAGACCAACCCTCCGGTGACCGCCGCGGCGGCGACAAGAAACGCACCCCAGGACCCCTCCACTCCGCTCATAACGTAGTCCACAAACATGCTAAGGAGAACGGGGAGGGAAAGACCGGGCAAAGCGAGCAGGAGGCCGCAGGCAGCTACGAAGGCAAGTGGCGACTTGACTTCGCGCAACCAGCGCCAAAGCTTGCGAATTACGCTTGGAGGAGAGCCGCCGGTACGAAACCCCGGCCCCGGCTCCGCTGTCAGGACGATTCCGGTAAAAGCCTGGCCAAGGGTCTCTGCATCCACGGTGCGGCGGCCATTGGCGGGATCGTTAAGGTAGTAGCGACCGCGCCCAAGTCCTTCGAGTACTAGGAAGTGGTTGAATTCCCAGAAGAGGATTGCCGGCAGGCGCACGTCATGCAACTCGCCGACTTGCTTGCGCCAGCCGGCAATCTTGAGGTCGTATCGTTTCCCTGCGTTGACGATGTCTGCGGCGCTGCTCCCGTCACGGCCGACTCCACACGCATCTCGCAACGCTTCAATCGGTTCCCACCGCCCGAAGTGAGCAAGTACTATGCCCAGACAGGCAGCACCGCACTCTGAGGTTTCAAGCTGTGGGAAGAGAGGCGTGCGCAACCCCTTTGCGGCCGGTTTTGCTGCTTGACTTGCTGGCATAGTATCCAGCTACCTCAATTTGATCCGGTGGAAAGCAGCAATCGCACGGGCGAGGTCCTACGCAATACTATCCGCACGTCACATGAATCCCCGTCCGCCAGGAGAGATGGTGGGGCCTCACGCAAGGCCACGCGAACCATGTGGCTCCCCGCCAGAGTTGGGAGGCCGAGGGTGGTGAGCCAGCCGGGAGGAGTGACGGGCCGTGGTGAAATGTAGCGCACTTCAGCTTCCAGCACGTTTGCATCTTTGCGATTCCGGTCCTTAGTAAGGACTTGTGCCTCCATGCCGACTGCAAGGCGCGATGCACTTTCCGGCAAGACTACTGCAATCGCCTCAAGTCTACTGGCGGCGCCTGCACGTACATTCGCCACTGTGGTGCCGGCCTCGACCGCCTGCCCAAGGGACAATTCGTAGGTCGTGATTACGCCGGAAAATGGTGTTGTTATGTACTCACCGGATGCTGCTATCGCCTCTAGTTCAATGAGCTCCCTACGCGCCTCGTCGAGGGCATCGCTCATCTTTGCGTCTTTGCTCTCCAGTACGTCTACCCGGGAGCGGGCGAGCGCGATCTCTCGGCTTAGGTCGGGTGTTCTGAGCCGGGCAAGGGGCTGCCCCGCTTGAACCTCGTCGCCTACAGCCACCAGGAGATCTACAACATTCCCAGGGGCCTCAGCAATGATAGTATAGCGGTCTCCCGGTTGGATCAGCACGCACTGGGCCGATACGCTTTGCTCGACACTACCGAACAGCCCCCATGCGGCCAAGCCCAGCAACGCAATTGACAGGCAAACCAGAATAACCCACTCGTGAGGCGCTGTCACACGCAATAGGCCGTTGAGGGGCTCTGTTTTGCCTCTGCGGGCGAAAGCTTCCTCGCGATATAGACACCGATTGTTCGACAATGTGGCTGCTCCGGCGTTCACGGCTAGGCAAGTGACAGTTCGAAGGCTATTCTACCGCAATGAAACTATGTGCGAAATGATGAATACACACGAGCTTTGAAATTCACGGTGTTTCCTGTAACCGTGTGATTGCATCACAGAGTGGAGTATAGACTTCATCGGCTAACGTGCCGCATGGGTCACCGCAGCAGGCAAAGCGCCCAAAGAGCCAGGCTTGAATACAGTTGAATGAAGGATTTTTCCCCTCTTGACTTGGTGCACCATGGCCTAACGAACTGAGTGACCGAGGAGTGCAAATGGGTGGGGGCGTCTCCGTAATTGGCATTGGGCGCGCCAAGAGTCAAGAATTCCTCCACATCGGAGGAATTGATGTCACTGGATCGACTTGTGTCACTGGCCGGCGGTGTCTCGTTGGCCCCTCCCTTAAAGTGAAGCATCCGGTGAGTGGTTTCTGACTTTAGCCTGCAAGAACCGACACTCAATATGTAACAACGCCGGTGCATTTGCGTTGCCGCAAACGCACCGGCGCTTTCTCGCCAAGAACCTACAGGTTGGGGTCGTTCCACCAGCCGCTGCCGGCACTGTCACTGGTGTTCTGCGGGACCTGTTCATCAACGGTCCCAGTGCCACCGACGGCCTCGGACAACTCGTCCTCGGTCATCTCGCCGCTTGCCGGTTCGACCTCTGTCTCGGCAACCACGACTTCTTTGCTAGAAGCAGACTTCTCTTCACTCATCGCAGTATCCTTCCAAGACTAGCTCTAACGTGCGTATCCCATATCCCCAACCGGCCGTTACCCATGTCCCCTGCTTCTCATCCATTTCCTAAGTCTTGCCGATTGCGTCCAGACAGTCTTCTAAATGAGCAGTTGAATCCGGGCGGTATAACGGTTCATATCCTAGAATACTGTTACTAGAGAGTAACCTCCTTAAACGCTATGCAACAAGCCCCGATGTTGACGGTTGGGACGATCATCTTTGATCGCAGTTTCCATGTTAGGTTACGTACCGTGGGCCGTCAAGCCTAAACCATTTCAACAAAGTAAAGGTGTTTGAAGCACAGTCACTTTAGCTGTTCACTGACGGCCCTCAGGCATGGTACCCGCCTAGGCGCGGCACCTAAAACAACGCAGTCAAATGCTATGAGCACAGCCCCAAGAGTACAGGCTACGATGCCGATCTAAAGCACAACGTCTTAGGTATTGACGCAGCTAGATCAACAATGACTGCGCGTTGGCGTCGGCCCTCTAGCGTTGCCTGCCGGATGGGCAGGCTAGCGCCTGAACTCTTTTCTTGAACGGACCGGACGTTTTCCGGCAGGAGTAAGGAGAGGCCGGACACATTATTTCCGGCTGCGAGCGTGATGAAGTGACTGTCGTCTTGGGAATAGGACTCGGTCAAGCGTACGCCCGTGCGCGCGCGCGAGAAGCTGGAAAACTCTTCTTGGTTCTCGAACTTGCAACCGGCAGCAATCGCGCCTTCCATGCCCAACTCTAGAGCGTGGCGTGAGGCTCTGACGTGGTCTTGAGGGCCGGCGGCGTAGACGGGGTGAAAGTTCGCGATCTGCATTACGTGCCAGCGGGTGGCCGCACTCTCGGCGAAGCGCGCCAGTTCCACGCCGTACTCTTCAGAGGTGAGACCCACCATGCCGTCGGCCCGATCAGGCGTATCCGCCATCGGGCCGACCAGCAAGTCTGCGTGCCGGCCGATAGTCTGGCTTTCGTCCCACTGGGCCGGCATGTGCCACATATCGGTGACGCCGACGCCGTGTTGAAAATAGGGCATGCAGAGGCCGGTGCCGATCATGTACGGCCCGTAATTGTCATCCCGCCGCATGCGGGGATCATGGGAGGCGAAGTGTGTGGGCGTATACCAACCAAAATCCAACATAATTTCCAGCAGCGGATTGCCGCTCCACTGACAGCCGTGGCTACAGATGGTCTCCACGTCGAGACCGGTCTCGCGACGAAATACATCCCATGATTTTTGCAGGTTCGCACGCAATGCGGACAGGTGGTTCTCGTTCAAATCTTCCGGCGTGCGGCCGTAACGGACCTGCTTGCCGTTTTCCTGCACGGCATACTGCGTGATGCTCGTTAGGTCCACTTCTATGGAAACTGCATGCCCACGCGCGTGCCATTCTTTCATCAGGTCACCCTCGTAGCGGCTGAAGGGTGCCCGGTAGAAGGTGAGCAACGCACCATACGACTCCACAATGTCTATTAACACGGGCGCGCCCTCTTCGCCGCAGCCGTCGCCCTTGATGAACCACAGGGCCGGCGCGGCGTCGGGGAAGTACCAGAGGCGCGGCAGGGGCGTATCGGCCAGTGCCTCCGCTACCAGTGTGCGTAGGATGTCTTGATGGACGTCCGCCACGGGGATATCGCGCGTGGTCTTCTCGGAAAGCTCGAAGAAGCTGTAGAGATGGCGCGGCCCTTTCAGCGGCCCCATGTCTTGCTTAGGTCGTTCATGCAGGTCCCCGTCACCGTGCCGAAAGGTGACGACGGCCTGGCACAGGTCGTATCCATACAGCCAAGCCTTGCCTTCGCCAAGCCGCGCCTCCACAATGCCGGCGCCGTGGACAGTGCCTTCCAAATCCCGCAGCTCAGCAATCGTTTCGCCGCCGCCCAATGGCTGTGAAATGTCATCCGGGCAAAGCAACGGCAGGCTGCCATGTTCCCAGCGTGGTAGTTGCCGCACCGTAAGCCACGCGTCGGCTACAGACTCACTCGCCGTGGCTCCAAAGACGCCAAGCAAAGCGGGATCGGGCGCAAGGGCAATCAGCGAGGTGCCGGCAGCCACTGCAGCCGCCAAGCGCTCCGCGGTTTCCCGGCTCACGCCGCAGCCCGCGACGACGATGAGTTCGACATCCGGCGGTGCGTCGACGAAGGATGCCGCGGGTTTCGCCTCAAGCCAGGGGAAACCCTCGCAACGCAAAATGTCCGCGCTCACGGGCGTTGTGAGCGCACTGTCGGCATACAGGAGCAAGATCGGCTGATTCATGGGTCTTATACCTCAATTCGCGACTGCGGTCGCGTGGGCGTCGAAGTTCAGCATCTCTAGTTCATTCTGGCAGGGGTAGCCGTCGCTAACGAGCAGTGTGCGGTCACGTGAAACCATGATGAGGCCGAAGACGCTATGCATCGGCCCGTGCTGGCAGAGCGAGACCGGATCGGCGTGGGCGCGTGCGATGCGTGTTACTTGCTCTAGGGTATGGGGCTCTTCTTCACCCGTGAGCGCTGCTAGCAGCGCTGTGCGGCCCTCGCTGTTCGCGCGAAAGTCAGCGTTTGTCCGGTTGTCCACGGGCAGCATGTGCGGTGTAACGTAGTGATTTGCGCACCAGATCGCATCTTCTTCCATCCGCCGCACGGCCATGCGCGTTGCCGACCGTTCCACCACCACGGCGTTCTCGGCGGGATCGGTCAGCATGATATTCATGCCGTGGTTCATAACCGGTGTACTTTCGCAGAGTGCAATGCCCTCGTCTACGTCCGCGCAGTACTGCAGAAGATAGCGTTGCAGGAGGTTGGTAGGGATTCCGTGATCCCAATCCTGATCGGTATTCATGATGCTGCTGCCGCCAAAGGTGAGGCCGGTATCGTTTAGCCCCGGCCCCATCCAGGGCGCGCCTGGACCGGAGACGCAGATGAGCGGATGGCCTTTTTCGGGCCTAATATCCCAGAAGATATACGATCCGAGAGATTCCTTACCGACGTCGTTGGACTTGTAATGCACGACTCCGTGATCGTCCGTGCGCAGAGCGACGTTGGTGCAGCCGACCGCGCTGCGGCCGACTTCCATACACGACGTATACGCCAGGATGTCCTCGCTCTTGAGACCCGCGCCGTCGGCGATGCCCTGTATCTCTTCGAGCGCCTCAGGAAAAACCCGGTCGATGTTACGCTCCATCAGTCGGACGACGCGTGCACGGTGGGCAGCATCGATACTTGAGCCAAAAACTACCCGCTCAATCGCGGTATTGATGGCTTCGGCGCAAGCAGAGCCATGCTGCAAACCCATCTCGTAAGGAGTGCCGGACAGTACAACACAGCGCACGGTATTTCTCCCTTCGCTTGAAATTGTATCAAAGACGGTAATTGCGCACTACGAGTGCCTTATGCGTTCGAAGTAGTTGCACGGAATGATATTAAGTGGGCCGAAACGGCGCTCCACCTCGTCGTAGAAGAGGTTGATACCCAGATTATCCGCAGCGGCGTGGGGTAGTCTTACCAGCGACATGCCGGCTTTCGCGGCGGCTATCGCCCCTGCTGCAGATGCACCTATCTGCAGAACGGTGTTCACACCGGCTTTGGCGAGCACAGTTAGCCCCTCCGGCGGCCACAGCCAACCCCCGGCATCTTGAATAAGGTAGCGTCCGAGGGGCGTATCCGGATCGCCTGCAAGAACGGTCGAATATGCGCCGTGGCGCGCGGCGCCTTGGAATTCGGGAATAGTCATCAGCGCTTCTTCAGCGTCAGCTAGGGTTTGTGGCTTAAGGTTCTCAAATATCTCTCTCATGCCTACGCCAATATAGAGGTCCTGCGGCGTGTGAATTTGGATGAAGGGGATTTCGAAGAGCCGTGCCATGTCGGGCCCCATCCGATGAGGCATGTCGTCGTATCCGGTACGCCACTCGTCGATCCAGGGCAAGAGGACTTTCTCCGCCTTTCGGCGCGGCACTCCCTCTCGCACGAAGATATCGATGTTGATGAGCGTAATGTCGTCGATGTGCGAGCGGCCGATGCCGGTGCCGCTGGTGTGGTGCGCGATAATTGCGTCGAGCGGCACGCCCTTGTCTTTGAGCCGGTCGGCGATGAGAAACTCGTCAGTGCCAATATTGATGCCCGCGAGCGCTGTGTGTACCTCGGCGTCTTCCGGGCCGTTCACAATGCGCACGTCGCCGTAAGGATTCCGCAACCGCTCATGGTCGAAGTAAGGCTTCTTCCAGTCGGGCAGTGCATCGAATTCTTGCCTGCGCCGCGCGAGTTCTGCGTCAAGGGTCTCGCGGCTGCGCGGATCGAGGGCAGTACCGAGTTCTATTGCCGTTTCGTAAAGCTCACGGACTGTCATTGGTGGTCCTCAGCAGGTTTAAGAGGTACGTTGGTCACTCTAGTCTGCAATCAGATTTCAATCTGCAACCGGATCGAAGTCCCTTTATGAGTTGTGGGTTGTATTCACCACGCAAGAATTAGCCCGTCATGGTTGAAAATACATGCGGCAATTTAGCCCGCCATTCCCGTGAAAACGGGAATCCATCCGCCCCGTACGCGTGCACGCTGTCTCTAGCTAGATGCAGGCTCGCGCGCTACGCTCTAGATTCCGCGAACCCTGTTCGACGCTGCGCTCGGAGTGACATAAAATGCCAACACTGCCTCGTCATATGAGAATGATAAATAGGAGTAGCAGGGCGCGCCTTGGCGCGCCCTGCTACCGACAAGGCTACTTCCAGTCGTCCGGACGTTGTGAAAAGAGAACGTTCACAGCGTCGGCAGAGGTCTTCATGGCCTCTTGGACGGTAGATTCGCCGGTGTACATCGGCTGGAGGTTCTGGTTTGCCGTCGTCCAGAACTCTCCGGTCTCCGGCGTCAGGAAGAAGTCGCGTCCGCCGTCCCGCCAATTGTCCAGGACAGTGGACCAGTCCATACCCGGGTAGTTGCCCAAGAACACGTCGGCGGAGGCAAAGAGCCCGGGGTGGGCGTGCACGGCGTAAAGGTCTTGCGCCTCCTTTTGAGAAAGGACGTGGAACACGTCCCAGGCCGCGTCGGGCACTTCGGTGAGCGACATGATGCTCCAGGCGTTGCTACCGGTGGCCGGGCTGCGGGTTCCTGCCGGCCCAGTGGCGATCGGCGCAATGCCCAGCCGGTCACCGAGCACCTCGTATGCGCCCTTGAGCGGGATCAACGTAATCTGCGACATGGCGACTTTGCCGGTGCCAATGTGGCGGCCGCTGCCGCCCTCCTCGCGCAGCGCCTGCCGCTCGTCACCCCAAGGCACCACCCGATGCTTTAGGATCATGTCTACGTAGAACTGGGCGCCCGCGATGGCGTTTTGGTCCTCGCCGTAGAGGGCCATGTCGCGCGCCTCGTTGAGCACCTGTCCGCCGGAATCGAGGATGAAACTGCCCAGGTTGACCTCCAGCGAGGAGTACCCGAAGTTATAACCCCATTGGGTGGTCTCATCGCCGGTGCGTTTTGTCATCTTGGCGGCGCCATCGAGCAGTTGCTCGTAGGTTGTGCCCAACTCCGGATACGGGACGCCGTCGTTGTCGAAGAGGTCCTTGTTGTAGTAGATGGCGTCGCCGCCACCGAGGAAGGCGAGGCCATACATGATGCCATTGACTTCCCAGGAAGAGGAGTCAAGGTAGTCATCACGTGATACACCGTCGCGCTTCATGTAGTCGCTGATGGGCAGGAACATGCCCTGGCGCGCGCCGGCCTGCACCCAGTTGATCTGGTTTACAACGATGTCGTAGGTGGTTGTGCCGGCCACGAACTCGGTGCGGATTTTCTCCAGGAAGTTCTCGGTGACAATTTCAAGCCTGGTGGTGCGATTCTCCAAGGTGTTATTGCAGACTTCCGCCATCTCCCGCAGGGTCACATTGCGATACTCCTGCAGGTCGTAGCACGCCCACACCACCTCAACGACTTCGGGTTGCGGCGCTTCGGCTTCCTTTGGCGCTTCCTCTTCCTCCATCATCTCGCCGTCGCTTGCACCAGGTGCTACAGCGCACGCTGCAAGGAGCGCGGCGCCTGCCAAACCGCCGGCACCTGCGAGAAAACGACGTCTTGTCGTAAATCCACTGCCTATAGACATTGCTTGTGACCTCCCGTGGTCTCAGTTTTGTGTGCCAATCTGCTGTTTGACACACTCAGACTACATCACATTTGGTCTCCCGCGGGCGCTTGCTTTACCACTCAATCGCCCTCCTTTCTCAATGCTCTGCCCGCTCACTGCGCCGATTGAAAGAACGCGTCTCGTGGGACGTCATCCGTCCCTACGACTGGAATTCTAAAGTGTTGAAATTGAGTATGCGTGGTGCGGCACGATGCGCCGTTCTTGGATAAAGCGTGCCGGATTGAACATCTCGATATCGAAGAGCGTACTGCTGCCTGTGAGCAATTGCTCAGCCAGCATCTGACTGAAGATGGGACTAAGTTTGAAACCATGACCGCTCAGCCCGACGGCAAGGTGCAGGCCCGACACGTCAGGCACGGCGCCGAGCAGCGGCTGGAGGTCCGGCGAACAGTCGTAAAGGCCGGACGTGGCGCTGTTGATGGCGGGCGCTCCTTGATTGGGGAACCGCCGCCGGTACCGCTCAGTTAGCGTTTGTAGAGTCTCAGGGCTCGCGGCGGGCCAAGCATTAGCATCCGGATCTTCATCTCCATCATACGGCGCAGTCTTGCCGACCATGGTCTGACCGTCCTCGCGGGGCCGGTAGTAGCTCCCTTGTACGCGGTCGGAGATGATGGGGTGAGTTTTGCCGAAGTAGTCGGCACGCTGCATGAACGCCACCGCATGCCGTATCGGTGTGAGAGGAACCTCGATGCCGAGGGGCGCTACCAAGCCGCGTGCAGAGTAACCATTGGCGACGACCACGGAGCGTGTGGATATGGGTCCGACGTTCGTCTCGACGCCAACGATGCCATTCGCGTCTGCTTCCAAGCTATCCGCCCCTACGCCGATGCGGAGCTCCGCGCCGTGCCGCCGCGCGGCATCCGCGAAACTAAGGGTGGTGCGCACCGGATCAGCGAACCCCGATTCCGGTTCCCAGGCAGCCGCGCCAATGCCGAACAGCGCCAGACGCGGCTCTACTTCTCGTATTTCGTACGGCGACAGTATGTGGGTGTTAATTCCAAGATCACGGTGCATGGCGACGTTTGCCGCAACCGTTTCGACATCGTCCGGCCCTAGCAAGGCGAGGAATCCCGTCTGCCGAAAACCGGCGTCACCGCCAACCACGTCGTCAAAGTTTTCAAACACATGCCGCGCACGCAAGGCCATGCGCGCGAGTGTCTCATGCGTGTAGTGCGTGCGGACGATCCCTGCCGTAACGCCTGTGGCTTGAGCTGCGAGACCGTGCCTTTCGAGCAAGACGACCCGGCCGGCCCCCATCTTTGCCAGTTGCCAGGCAATGCTGGTACCGGTGCTCCCACCTCCTATTACGACGACATCGGCAGTCTCAGCCATATCGCGTATCCTTCTTACCGTTGCTACCTTTGGTCTAGCGCGGTATCAGTTCCAGCGCAACGAGCGGACCTGCCACCGCGAACAGCATAGCGCCGACCTTAACAGTCATGCGCAATTCCAATTCGCGCACGGAAGCTCTGATTGAGTGTTCCAGTTCTCGCAGTTCGGCCTTGCTTGCCATCTTATTTACAGCTTGCTCTAGGGTTGCGATTGCTCGCACCAGATTGCGCAGGTCGGTTTTGGTCTCCTGTGCTAATTCATGAAGGTCGGATTTGGTCGCCAGGGTGTCTTGCGAATTCCCAAGGGTATCCAGCAAGGCTTCAGCCATCTCTTTGCTATAGCCGGCAGCTCTAAGGTGCTCAAATGCCTTATGGGTGTCCAGTACCGCCATCCCTTGTTGCTCCTCCGTTGCGGGAATCGATAGCGTGCTTAGTAAGTAGCAGTGTACCGTATTGATCGACCGATGCGTAGTATCCAGGATGAATTACGGTTGTAGAATCGTATTCTTCCACAATCGCCGGGCCCGACACCTCCATGCCCGCGCCAAGTTGATAGCGATCATATACAGGACAGTCCACGAAGCCATCGGCTTCCCCAAAGTAGACCGGACGGCTGCCAAGTTGTGCCGCTTGCAGGGCGTGCATCGCGGTGTCTTTTGCCAGCAGCGGCGGCTTTACGATGTTGCCGAGAGCCGTAAGCCGCAGATTTACGGTTTCCACCGGCTCACCGGGAACGCTGTGGCCGTAAACGCGATTGTGCTCTGCGTGAAAGTCATTTAAGAGTTCGGAAACGGCAAAGCCGACCGCTTTGCCATCGGGACACGGCAGCGTTAGCTCGTAGCTCTGCCCGACGTAGCGCAAGTCAATTTGATGCACGAAGGACATGTCGGCAGGAGCTACGCCCGAGGCGGCGAGGGCTTTTGTACCTTGTTTACGAAGGTCTGCAAACACATCCGCTACTACGCTTGGCTGAAGACGGTCGACTTGCTCGATCAGTGTAGTGGCATAGTCGTAGGTGATATCAGTGACGAGGAGACCCAGCGCCGAAGCCGTTCCCGGACTGGTGGGAATTACGGTAACGGGGATGTTCATCTCCTGCGCCAGGCGGTTTGCATGCAGCGGTCCGGCCCCACCAAATGCGGTGAGCGCGAATTCGCGGGGATCATGGCCACGTTGAACCGAGACGAGACGCAGCGCGTTAATCATCGCCACGTTCGCTATCTCTACGATGCTATACGCGGCCTTCACCACGTCCAATCCGAGAGGCTTGGCAATGCGCTGCTCGATGGCCGCATGAGCAAGCGCGCTATCCAGTTTGAGGTCTCCGCCGAGCAGGTAACCGGGATTGAGCCGGCCTAAGACCAGATTCGCGTCGGTAACCGTCGGCTCGGCGCCGCCTTGACCGTAGCAGGCCGGCCCGGGGTCGGCGCCTGCGCTCTGAGGCCCGACGCGCAATATGCCGCCGGGGTCAACCCAGGCGATAGATCCCCCTCCGGCGCCAATCTCCACCAAATCTATGACGGGAGTGCGGATGGGGTAGCCGCCTGCGCGAAACCCACCGCTGCCGGGTTGGGCGACAGAGCCAACCTCGTAGTCTTTGGTAATCCGGGGCGTGCCGTTTTGCACGAGGCCGACCTTTGCGGTAGTGCCGCCCATGTCGAAGGAGATGACGTTTGGGTAGCCCAGCGCTTCACCAAGGTGCGCCGCCGTGATCACGCCCGCAGCCGGGCCGGATTCCACCATGAAGACAGGTCTGCGGCGGGCGTCGGCAAACGTCATGAGGCCGCCGCTGCTCTGCATTACCAAGAGTTCGGATGAAACGCCTTGCGCGCGCAGTTGCTCCTCGATGTTCTCAAGATACCGCGAAACAATGGGTCGTAGCGCCGCGTTGATGACCGTAGTGCTGGCGCGAAAGTACTCCCTGATTTCCGGCGCTACGTCGGATGAAAGGGAGATAGCAATGTTCGGCGCGAGGTCTCGCAGTAATTCACCTACGCGCTGCTCATGCTGCGCGTTTAGGTAAGAATGCAAGAAACAGACGGCGACGGACTCGACGCCCGCATCTCGTATGACGGCTGCGATTGAGGGTATGGCGGCTTCGTCCAATGGTGTGAGAACGGCGCCGGTTGCGTCCAGGCGCTCGCGCACACCGAAGCAGCGATCGCGTGGTACGAGGGGTTTCGGTTTCTCAAACTGCGTGTCATAGAGTGAAGGACGAATCTGGCGGGCAATCTCCAAGATGTCGCGAAAGCCCTCGGTCGTTATGAGCACGGTGGGCGCGACTTTGCCTTCGATGATGGCATTCGTCGCCACGGTGGTCGCGTGGACCACGTAGCGCAATGACTCCGGAGCTAACTCGGACTGGTCGAGTATCTGCCGGGTAGCCGAAAGAAAGCCCTGCGCCGGGTCGTGCGGCGTGGATGAGACTTTGGCATTCCAGAGACGGCCGCTGCTCTCATCCACCAGCGTGGCGTCGGTGAATGTACCGCCAATGTCAACACCGAGCCGATACCTTGCTGCGCCCACAGACCTTACCCCGTTCCGTTGGTGTCTTTGTCAGTGTTTTCGGCTTGCATAACCGCGCGTAGCGCCGTAGTTGCGCTGCTGTCGACTGCCCATTGTTCCGGGTCGACTACCACTCCATAGGCGGTGCGAGCGCGCTCACGGCTGACTTTCCCTTGACGCACGTCATTGAGCACCCGTTCCGGCTCCCGCTGCCAGGGCGGGCCGTGACCGCCGCCGCCGCAGGTCTCATAGCGGATTATCTCTCCGGGACGTACGTCGAGTGTAGTCTTTGAGCTCAGGTGTTCCGTTTCGCCATCGTGTTTGTGAAGGTAGAAGGCCGGGCGACCGGGTTCGCCGCCAAAGAGTCCCCACGGGCCCGCCTTGTCTCTGTCGGCAAGAACCGTAAACGTAACGTCATGGTCGAGGAAGACATAGTCGCGGCGCAGGCCCAATCCGCCGCGAAACTTCCCCGGTCCTTCAGAGTCGTCCACCAGCTCGTAACGCAGGATGCGCACCGGATAGTAGCGCTCGGTTTCTTCAATCGGTGCATTCTCGGTGTTCTGGCCGTGGGTTTGCACTGCGTCCGGGCCGTCGCTCTGGAATCTGCCGCCGTACCCGCCGGCCAGGGTTTCCAAAAAGCAGTAGTACTCGCCGTTGCGCGGATCGATGCCGCCGAACCCGGCGTGGCACTGCATGGCCTTAGTGCCTGCGGGCGAGTGCTCCGGCAGCGCAGGCGCGAGCGCCTTGAAGATTACGTCGTTGAGGCGCGCGTGGGTCTCCCAGCCTCCCACCACAGGCGCGGGCGATCGGCAGTTTACTACCGTACCCTCCGGCGCATCAATGCGTACCATGCGGTAGAAGCCCTGGTTGGGAGGAATATCGGGATCGATCAAGCATTTGAGATTGTAGGCGCAGGCGGAGAACGTCTGCGCAAAGGTTGAGTTCACCGGCGCGCGCCGCTGTGGGTCGCAGCCGTTCAGGTCGAAGAAGACGCCGTCATCGTCGATGCGCACCTTGGCTACCAGGTGCACCGGTTCGTCGGTATAGCCGTCGTTGTCAACGTAGCCGTCGGCGGTGAATTCTCCCTGGGGCAGCTTGGCGATTTCAGCGCGCGTGCGCCGCTCGGCATAGGCCATCAGTTCCTTAATGTACTTACTGACTGTGGAGAGGCCGGTCTGTTCAACCAGCTCAGACAACCGGCGCGTGCCGGTGGTATTGGCGGCGATCTGGGCGCGGAAGTCACCGGCAGTCTCCCGCTTGGAGCGGATTTGTCCCAGGATGAGTCGAAACACGTCATCAACGATCTCGCCGGAGGCGACCAGCTTGACCGGCGGAATGATGATTCCTTCCTGGTAGACCTCGCGAAATGCGCCGACACTGGCCGGCGCGCCGCCGCCCACGTCCACGTGGTGCGCCATGTTCGCGACGTAGCCGAAAAGCTCGTCTTCGTAGTAGACCGGCGAAATGAGGCTAATGTCGTTGAGGTGCACGCCGCCAAGATAGGGATCGTTGCAAAGAATAGCATCGCCCGGGTTGAGGTTTTCAGGCCCGTAGGCGCGAATAGCAATCGGCACCAGGTGTACGAGTGACCCGAGGTGTACCGCTTGGCAGAACGCTTGGGCCACCACGTTCAGGTCGCGGTCGAAAAAGGCGCAAGAGAAATCGGCCCGGGTCTTAATGTTGGTAGAGTAAGCGCTGCGCCGGAGCGCAACCGCCATTTCCTCGGTAGCTTCAGTCAGCGCGTGGCGCACGACTTCAAACGTGATCGGATCAAAGTCGCCTAAGCCTGCCATCTATTTCACCCCCGTGGATTGATCGGAAACTGCGCGCTACTGCGCGGAGACTGCGCGCTACCGCGAGCGCACACATTGAATACCCTATGGAAAGCGCAATTGGCTTTACTCTGAATCCTCGGGCAGACTGCGGATAGACTGCCCGAGTGTATGACAATACTCCCGGTGTTTAGCTTGTCTCAGACCGTTCCGCCGCCGGGCCGTAACCCTCCGGACGCACAAGCAACTTCTCTCCATCGGAGAAGCCATCGCCGCGCTCACCCAGGTAGGCAATGAGGCGGTCGCGCCAGAGCGCAACTCGGTCGGCATAGGCCGGATCGTTCGCTCTATCGTGGATTTCCTGGCGATCGTTAGCAAGATCGAAGAACTGCTCCTCGCCCCGCACAGGGTACCAGAGGTACTTTTCCTTGCCGTCGGTGAGGTACTGCACCGCGTTGTCGTGGCTATAGCAAGGAGAGTGCTCGCCGTGGACGAACTCACGCCACGGCTCACCGCGTGCCGCTTTCAGGACACTCGTGCCGGTCACGGAATCAGGAATTGGCGTACCGGTCGCCTCGAGGATCGTCGGCATGACGTCTTGGAGTCCAACCGGGTGCTCGAATGTGCCGGAGGGCGCGTCGAGGCTATTCGGATACTTGATGACGAACGGTATCCGGGCCGAACCCTCGTAGGCGTACGATTTCCGCAGCAGGTTGTGGTCGCCCATCATGTCGCCATGGTCGGCGGTAAAGACCGCCATTAGATTGCGATCAAGCTCGGCCTGTAACACTTCCTGCAAGTAGCCAAGTTGATAGTCTATGTGGGTAATGCAGCCCATGTACGCGGCGCGCATCCGCTGCAATTGCTCGTCAGTCAGCCGACCGTACCAGGCATTACGGGACAATCCAGGCTGCGCCACGTTGTACCGATCTGCCCAGTCGCCGATTGGCACTTCCGGCAACTGCCGATCGATGTACATGTCCCAAAAGAACTGCGGCGGGTCATAGGGGGAATGCGGCCGCATGTGCGAGCACCAAACAAAGACGGGTCGGGTGGGATCGCGTTTCTTGATCTGTTCTATCGTCACGTCCACGGTCCAATTCGTCGAGTGGTAGCGCTCCTCGTAGGCCCAGGGGCGTCCCAACCAACCGTTCGCATCGGACCCGTGGGTGCGCTCATGGGCGTGCGGGCCGAGCTCTTGGCGCAGCCAGTCCCAATAGTCGTCAACGCCCTCGCGCAGATCGTGCGGGATGACGGTGTGGAAGCCATAGAGCTTGCGACGCGGGTGCATGTTGCGCCAGCCGACGTTGATGCAGTGGTAGCCGGCATCGGCAAGAATTGCCGCGAGGGTGTTCGGCTCATGCCACTCGGTGCCGGAATAGCCGATCAAGCCGCAGTCATAGCTGCGCTGTCCGCCGTGCAGACAACGCCGCGCACCGGTAGTGGACGGAATCTCAGTGTAGGCATTGGGGAAGTATGCTCCGTGCTCCACAAATGAATCCACGTTGGGCGTCTCTAACACCGGATGTCCGGCGATGCTGAGATGATCGCCGCGATGCTGGTCGGTGGTGAAAAGGATGACGTTCGGTCGTTGATCCTTCATGATCCTTGACTATCCCCTTTCCTGATGACTAATGCCCGTTCGCCTATGTTCGGTGAGGCAATCAACAGAGGACGCCACGACGATTCTCAATGCGCCGTAAGCCAACCGGATCGCGATTCACTTTCTTGCCGCCTGAGCAATTGTCTTGAATTACCCATACCAGTAGTATGGTGCACGTAATTCACGGTCGTGTCCAGTGCCCTGCGATACAACAGCATCTCCACAATAGCGAGCAACTCTCACTGCGCGTTGCTGCGACGATAGCGTTCTTGATTTATCCCTCGCTCGTTACCCAGCGATCGCTCTCTCGCGTATAGTCCACTAAATCCTCCGGTTGGAAGAAGAGGTCGATTTCTTTTTCCGCAGTGTCGGGGGCATCGGAAGCGTGTATCAAGTTCATCGTGAGGTCGAGGGCGAAATCGCCACGGATCGAACCTGGCGCAGCCTCGGTAAAGCGTGTGGCGCCTACCAAGCTCCGCACTACTGCGATTGCCTCCGGTCCCTCCACCACGGCGCAGACAACCGGAGCAGCGGTAATGAATTCAATCAAGTCGGCAAAGAACGGCTTCTCCTTATGTACTGCATAGTGGACTTCGGCGAGAGATCGCGTGACGGACATGAGCTTGAGTCCGACGAGTTTGAGACCGCGCTGTTCGAAACGGCCCAGGATTTCACCGACAAGACCGCGTTGGACGCCATCGGGCTTGATGATGATGAGAGTACGTTGCGCCACTGTAAGTCTATCTCCATTGCGTCTGACGGATTGAAATCGCTAGGACTGCTCGCTGGCGAGCATACGGCCAACAAGAGCTGTGGTGCTGTAACCGGAGGTGAAGGGGAGGATTCGCACGT
The DNA here is from genome assembly GCA_965216245.1 of Chloroflexota bacterium. Classification (GTDB taxonomy): domain Bacteria; phylum Chloroflexota; class UBA11872; order VXOZ01; family VXOZ01; genus VXOZ01. The sequence goes on along the minus strand of OZ244145.1, from coordinate 579,960 downwards.
TTCCGCCATAGGCCCTGACAACGCCGGCCTCTACCGGTTCTGTTTCCGTATAATCGCCACCCTTGACATAAATCTCAGGCTGCAAGACGTTTAGTAGTCGTTCCGCTGTGTCGTCGTCAAAAACAGTTACTAAGTCCACGCACGCAAGCGCCGCGAGCACGCGCGCACGGTCCTTCTCCGATGAAATGGGTCGCGTATGCCCCTTTAGCGCGCGTACGGAGCGATCGCTGTTAACGGCCACGATGAGGGCATCACCAAAGTCCCGCGCGGCTTCCAGGTAGGCGACGTGGCCCGGATGGATCAAATCGAAGCAACCATTGGTGAAGACGATTGATCGTCCTTGTCGCTTTAATGCACTGCAGCGGTCGATCAGCTTGAATTCAGTCAAGATCTTAGATGCGGTCACGATCCGGGCTTTCTGCGGCGGCCAAAACAGCCAAGATTTCAGCGGGGGAGGCTACGGCGGCGCCGAGCTTGCGTACCACTACGCTTGCTGCCGCTGCTGCCATCATAGCAGCGCGCTGGGGCGGGAGACCAATCAGGAGGGCCAATGTGAGCACGGCCGATACCGTATCGCCGGCCCCGGTTGGATCGATCACGCGGCTGCTGCCGAGCGCCGGAATGTGATAGGGCGCAGCTCCGGCAGCAAACAGCGCCATGCCCTCACTCCCGCGCGTAATGAGAAGCACCTTTGTAGCAAGGAGAGCGAGCAGGGCCGTGCCCGCTTCTTCAAGATCGTCATGCGAGTTCAGGGTGCGACCAAGCGTAAACTCAACCTCCGGTTGGTTTGGGGTGAACGTGTCGGCCGCCGGGAAGCGCGTAAGATTGCCGTGGGAGTCGACAGTGACTGACTTGCCTTCCACTTGAGCCTGGTGCAAGACTGTTTCGATGATGGAGTCTTCTATCATGCTGATCTCGTAGTCTGCGACGATGATGGCATCTATTTGCGGAATGCGGGTTGCGAGCCCTGTTATCACCTGTTGGCAAAGCGCTTGCGAATTAGGGACGCGCTCGACGCGATCTATGCGGCAGACCTGCTGCTGCACAGGCTGTTGGTCGCCCCCGGCCCAGATGCGCGTCTTGGTTGAGGTAGCACGACCATCAGCGGTATAAAGTTCATTGCAATGGATGCGGTCATCTTCCAACATCTCTCGTAAGTCATTGCCAATGTGGTCGTTCCCAATCACTCCCGTTACCCATACTTCCGCGCCGAGTGCACGGGCATTGCGGGCGACGTTTGTTGCGCCGCCGGGCACGAGCTTACGGTCAATGAATTGCAAGACCGGCAATGGGGCTTCACGCGACATGCCGCTCGCGCGCGTAAAGATGTGCTCGTCGGCAACCATGTCTCCGATTACGAGAATCCGTTGCGACGAAAACTGTGTCAGTGCGTCTTGCCAGGAGGGTTCGGCCATGGGTTTTGCTCCGGGATAGCGGTCAGGTACTTCTGTCGTATGCAGGAACGACAGAAGGATGACTCTTGAGAAACTCAATGACTTCCTCACGCGAAGGCAGTGATGTCTGAGCGCCAAAGCACCCTGCCGCGATTGCTGCCGCCGCGGTTGCAAATCTCGCTGCTTCCGCCAGGGTTTCGCCGCGTGCAAGCGCAGCGGCGACCGCACCAACGTACGCATCGCCTGCGGCAGTGCCGTCAACCGTATGCACCTGCCATGCCGGGACATGCTCGATGCCGTCATTGGAAGCCACTATACTGCCTGCAGTGCCGAGTGTAAGTATGGCTGCGCGACGGACTCTTTGGCTGAGCTCTCCGGCGGCAGCGCGCGCCGCAGCGATCGATCCTACACGATCCCCTACAAGGCTTTCGGCTTCCACTCGGTTTACGATTAGCACGTCGGTCGCTGAGAGAAGCGGGGCCGCTGCCGCCATACCGGGCGCAGCATTGAAAATGGCCGTCATACTATGTGCGCGGGCTTGAGCCAGTGCGGCTGCAACTGTTTCAAGCGGCACTTCAAGCTGGCAAATGAGCACATTGCTCTGCGCAAACAGCGCCTTGGCCGAGATGACGTGGGAGGGCGCAAGCGCGGCATTGGCGCCGGGGGACACTGCAATCACATTGTCACCGTGGTCGTCAACCATAATGAGTGCCGCGCCGGTCGGGCGACAGGGGTCGGTTGATATGCCTGCAACGGCCACACCGAACGACTCCAGCTCTGCCTGGCGCGCCTTGCCAAACGCATCAGAGCCGACGCGGCCGATGAATGCCGTGCGCGCGCCGAGGCGCGCTGCCGCCACAGCTTGGTTGGCGCCCTTGCCGCCGCCAATGCGCTGCAGGTCGTCCCCCAGCACGGTCTCGCCTGCTTGGGGAAGGGTTGGCACCGCTAAAACTAAGTCCGTGTTGATGCTGCCTACGACCAAAACATCATTGATTCGCAGCCCGTCATCAGAATCCACTCCGCCTGTGCATGTGTTGCCGACAGCATTCATAGCTGCATATCCTTTGCGCAGGTGTGGTCTTGGAGAGAACTCACAATGTCGCGGCGCGCTCCGGCGCTAATGATGCTCTCACTCTACTTCTTGTTGCTCTCGCGAGACTTTCCACAGATAGGAAACAAGCGCACGCTGCCGACGCCAGCGCCACGGCTGACGCACAAGACGATAGGACCACTCCAGGTTCATCCTTCGCATCCACAACGGCGCGCGCGCGACTTTGCCCGAGAGGTAGTCGAAGCTGCCGCCGACGCCCATTGCCAGGCGTGCGCCGGTCTCTTCCTGGTACGACTGAATCCAGAAGTCTTGGGCGGGACAGCCAAACGCAACGAAGAGAATGCCTGCACCGGAATCCCGGATTTGCGTACAGAGCGTAGATGCTTGGTTGGAGTCGGGCGCACCGACGGCGGTGCCGGCAACCACAAGGCCCGGTATTTGTCTTTGCAAAATTTCTGCGGCCCGTGCTGCGATTCCCGGAGCGGCGCCCAGCAAGAAAACAGACACTTTTAAATTTGCGGCCTGGGCGCAGATTTCCCGCATTAAGTCGATGCCGGTGACGCGTTCTACACTAGTAATTCCTTGACGGCGCAAGGCCCAGACGATGCCCGCACCGTCAGGCACCACGAGGCTCGCCTCACGCACGAGCGCGCGAAACCGGGCATCTCGCTGTGCAAGCATCACAAATTCGGGATTGAGCGTTGCCACCTGGTGATGACCGGCGGTGTCGAGGAAGTGTGCGCACCGCTCCAGGGTCTCGTTCATGGTCACGCAATCCACGCGCACGCCAAGCACGTCGGCGCTTTCAGGCATACCGGTGCCTAGATTCATGAGCTCATGGGAAGTGCGTGCGCGAACTCTAGCCACTTCTGTTCCACAAATGCCTTGAATTGATGGGTGAAGACAGCTTCATCGAATTGGGCCGCAGTCTCGCGGCAGACTTCAGGAGAGAATAGGCGGCCGTCGAATGCACGCAGCGCCTGCGCAAATGCGCTGAACGTCTGTGCCGGCACGAGCACGCCGTTTACACCCGGCTGCACGATTTCGGTAGCGCCGCCAGCGCCATAGGCAATCACGGGCTTGCCCGCGCTGAGCGCTTCTACCATCACGATGCCGAAGTCTTCTTCACCTGGAAAGAGCAGCGCGCGGCACCCGCCAAGTTGGGCGACCAACTCCTGCTCGGGCAGCCAACCAAGGATTTGTACGTTAGGCGGCGCGGTGCGTGCAATTTGGTCGCGGAGGGGGCCGTCGCCGATGACGCGCAACGGAACCTGGGCAGCTTGGGCGGCCGCGATTGCTAAATCGACGCGCTTATGGGACTCCAGTCTCCCTACATATACATAATACCCCTCATCGCGGTGCTGCTGCGAGTTGAAACGGCGCGTGGCCACGGGGGGATAAATCACGGTTGCCTCGACGCCATAGATGCGGCGCATGCGCGCGGCTACGGTGTTGGAGATTGCCACGAGATGGTGCGGCTGCGCCGCCGCCCAGCGGTCCCACCGACGCAGGTACGGTCGCAACAGTGCGTCAAGGCCGCGCACCGGCCAGGTCATCTGAGCGCGGTCCGTAGCCGGTGTCATGCCCCAGAGAAAGCGCGGCGGCGTGTAACAGTAACTGATGTGCAGGGTGTTTGGGCGGCGTGGAATGCCTTTGGCGGCGAAACTGGCCGATGAAACCACCACGTCAAACGGCTGCATGTCAAAGCTGCGGAATGCGAGCGGGTAGAGTGGCGTAAGAAACTTCTGGAAGCGGGCAGGTTGGGGCACGCGCTGGAGAAACGACGTGCACACGTTCCATTCGGAAGTATCCATTGGGAACGTGTCGCGGTCTATGAAAGAGGTATAGACTGGCGCCTCCGGCCAGAGGCCGTGCATTACCGCTACGGTCTGCTCGGCACCCCCCAGGGCATAGAAGTAATCGTGCGCTAGTGCCACTTGCATGTTGATTCTATGCTAGCAAAATGCCGCACCTAGTGACATACAGCGGATACCGCCGAAATAAGAGAAAATCCTGGCAATCCCCCCCAATTTGATTGTAAAGTCGGGAACTGAGACTTGGCGCGGAAGTCTGTCTCTCTCGTTAAATTAATCACTCTTCATTAAAGGAGGACATTAGGGATGTTGCCCACGAAGTAGGGACTGGAAATCGGAGACGCCTTTACCAATCAAGAGTATAGTTAGACAGGTTTAAGCCTCCGGTCTCGTCGGCGTGAATTTCGTGGTTAGGATTTGTGATGACCGACACTATCAGGACACCTAAATTCGAAAGTGGCCCGCCTCACATCCCAGTTGATGATTTTGCAGAAAGGAGTAATGAACACTATCGCAAACTCTTGTCAAGAAATCCAAGCGAGCCCGAGATACAGAGCTTTCTTGAAAAGCATCCGTGGCTTGTACCGGGTTACTCAACGCCTTCAGTAAAGTCAGGTCACTGCCCATTGCACTGTAGTTTGATAGCGCAACCGAAGCTACCCGGTCAGGACTTGTATATTCCTGACTTCGTGTGGATTGCAACCCATAGCGACACTTTCTTTCCTACCTTAATAGAAATCGAAAGACCTGGAAAGAGGATCTTCAATAAGGACGGAACTCCCTCTGCAGACTTCACGAGGGCGCGTAACCAACTAAACCAGTGGCGCACGTGGTTTGAGTCGCCTGAAAACGTCCTCCTGTTTCTTGATTTGTACGGCATTCCGGACTACTGGCGACGACATCGATCGATGAGGCTCCACATGATTCTCATTTACGGGAGACGTTCTGAGTTTGAAGGATTTGCAAACCTAACTAGGCAGAGAGGCACGCTACTATCAGGTGAGGATGAAGAGTTGATGTCGTTTGATCGCCTGGAAGCAGACACTTCCATGAGAGACGCCATTACGGTTAAGGCAGATGGTCACGGAAAGTACCGCGCAGTATGGATTCCACCGTTGTTCAGGACAGGTACGGTCATGGCTGACATGTTGCTCAACATTGAGGGAATCCCAGAAGCAATTGACCAGAATCCGGCGATTAGCGATGACCGAAAGTCGTTTCTCAGGCATCGAATTGCCTATTGGAGAGAGTGGAAATCTGCTCCAAGCAGTAAGATGTTCGTTCCTCAACATTGGGAATAGCAAAGATTACACTTGCCGTGTTGGAGAAAACAGGGCTTTCCCAAGAGACCCACGTGAGAATAGTCTCGGTTGGTTGAGATGAGGCCGAAGGGCAAAACTGTCCACAATCAGACCAAGGATCCGGGCAAGTCCTGCCGGTCAAAGAAGGGTTACCGGAAAGACGTGTCTTACACGATCCAGTATTGACCATGGGACGGCTCGGAGCGTATCTTTGAATTGTAGACGAAACGCTTCACTGTGAATTAAGGAGCATGTCATGGCGGCCCGGGCATATAGTTCTGGGGAGATTGCAGCCCGGGGAGAAGCGATCTACCGGGAACAAATCCAATCTAGAGTTGAGTCGGTGGAGAAGGGAAACTTTGTAGTAATCGATGTCGAGAGCGGCGACTTTGAGATCGACGCAGGCGATGCGGTGGCAACACGGCGGCTATTAGACCGGAGGCCGACGGCCGTGACGTATGGAATCCGCATCGGTCATCGCGCAGCTTACAGCCACGTCGGCGGCTTCCGTGTGCCCACGCACGATAATTAAGGGGGAGAGTGCACGGCAATCAGCAGGCGCTGGTGACCATCGATGTCTTAGACTATGAAGGTTGTCGCCAGTCCTTGGAGGTTATGCTGGACACCGGGTTCAGGGGGTATCAGACCTTGTGGTGTCCAGGAAGATCCTGCTTTGGGGGTCAAGGTGACTGGTCGGAATCGTAATTACTTGGAGTGCCGTTCGTGACGATGCGCCGTACAGTCTCAATTAGGCCCCTTACTTCTTCCTCACCAAAGTCACTGACGGTGAATCCATGGACAATAGCATTTCTGTACCTCTGCATATTGGTCAGGTAGTTGTACTCGTCCCTTGAAATCACACCGATATGAATCGCTTGATCAAGAACATAGCCTGGTCTAGTGATGCTTGGGTTCGATACGCCTTGCTCTTCGATCAATTCTCTGATGGCAGCCTCGCAAGCCGACCACGCAAGCAAGAATGCAGCCTCATGGAAACCCGCTTGCAGTGATTTCTCGGCTTCCTCCGTTCGACGGAGGGTCTCTTTCCCTACGAATGAACGTGCGCCTTCAGGCGAATCCAGTTTCTCCGGTTCACTAACCAGAACCAACTCAAAACTCCACCCAGGCTTGGAATCAATGAATCTTGCCAACTCGGCAATCCGACGGTCTGCAGCGAGAGAAGAGCGGGACTTCACCTCTATTACTTTTACCTCATCGCCTTTCCGCACAATTAAGTCCGGCTGAAAGCCGGGCATGAAGTTTAGTAGTGGGTCCAAAGAGACCTCATACCCCTCACGGCGGTACTGTTCCGCTGTTTTTCGGATCAGGAAGTATTCAAAATTGGTTGCATTCTTTATCAACGTTATATCTCCTGAGTAAGCGCCTCAACCACGCAGACATGGAGAAACTGCCTTGACTTGGCGTGCATTTCAAGCAAGAGCTGTGAGGGGTTCTGAATTCGCAGAGTTTCTTCCATACTTCTCTTGCGGCAAAGCAAATCTGTCACCAAAGAGTCATCGGCATATACCAGACCATGCAATGCATCTAGGACTGGCTTTGGAATGTTATCAACATCAAGAAGCACGTTTTCAAAGAAGTAAGATATGGTCACCATAACTTGGCCATCGAAGGGCGGCGTAGTATCCCACTGTAGTCTGGCTACCCGCTCAACTTCCTCTTTCCACTCTCTTATTAGTTCTCTCCGGCGAGCTTGTTGTGAAACTGGTGGGCCATCAATTACGAACTCGAAAGGTAGTGGCATTTCGGTTAGCTCTTGGTTCTGCCCACTAAAGAGAGTGGTTGTTGTTTATCACCTAAAGTTTCCGAATAATATTGGCGGCTTCAGTAACTGGGTGGACTATACAAAGCCAGTATACAATATCACAGGTCGTGAACCGCGGGCCCCAATTGAGTCTCGATTGGTGTTTGAGAGAGTGCCTATCCAGATCGTTTTGTAATAGGTAAGATTACTAAGATTTCTATGCGACTTAGCCCTCCTAACTCCCGTTGCCAATCTTGTTTGGCAGATGAGCGCCACGCTTCAAGTGTCCAGGTTGCATGCTGGTAGCTAATCTGGAGCGCTCCGGTATAACTTTGGTGAATGGTCCGAAACACTACCTCCTTCACTTGACGCGATTGCGAGTGAGCGATAATATAAAGAAAAATCACTTCAAATATATTTGATATATAAGTGAGGTGTCGGGTAGGTTCCGGCTAGGAGAGATAATGTCTTTGCAGGCGCAATCGCAACGCGAGTTCAGCAGACAGCTACGCGCACTTGCCAGTCGTTCCCGCCTGGATATTCTCCGGGCTTTGGCGGCTGGAGAGACTATGACGGTGACCGAACTACGGGAAAAAGTGCCGATCAGCCAGCCGCTGCTTTCGTGGCACTTGAGCATTCTGCGCCGTGCTGAATTGGTGGAGGCGAGGAAGGATGGACGGCAGGTGCACTATGCGGTCAATCCTGCCGGATTTCAGAAGGTCGCCCAAGGGCTGGACGACTTGATCGGAACAGAGCCCGATGCCGAGCCGAAACTGGCGAAGCAAGCGGCGGGATAGTTTCAAGTTGAGCGAGCAATCGAATCAATGGATATTAGCGTGGGCGGCGTCGAGACCGCACACTATTGTCGGTCGATAGGAAGAACTGCAGCAGCGTTAGGGAGAGTTGAACCGGTGAGTAGTAAGGTACGGGTCGCAATTGTTGGCGTGGGAAACTGCGCGTCATCCCTTATCCAAGGTGTGAATTATTACCGAGACGCAGCGGATACGGACTTCGTTCCCGGTCTCATGCACGTGCGCCTCGGCGAGTATCACGTAAGCGACATTGAGTTTTCAGCCGCCTTCGACGTCGACAAAAACAAAGTCGGCAAGGACCTAGGCGAAGCAATTTGGGAAGCGCCAAACAACACGATCAAGTTTTCCGAGGTCGAGCCGGTCGGCGTAACAGTGCGTCGCGGCATGACCCACGACGGCATTGGTCAATACCTAAGTGAGGTTGTGCACAAGGCACCCGGTCCTACCGACGACATTGTCAGCATTTTGAAAGACACCGGTACTGACGTCGTCGTGAGCTACCTGCCGGTGGGCAGTGAAGAGGCGACGAAGTGGTACGTGGAACAGGTTCTGCGGGCCGGTTGCGGTTTCGTTAACTGCATTCCGGTCTTCATCGGCCGCGAGCCGTACTGGCAGCGGCGTTTCCACGAAGCGGGGGTGCCAATTGTCGGCGACGACATCAAGTCACAGGTGGGGGCCACGATTGTCCATCGCGCCCTGGCGCGGCTCTTTCGGGACCGCGGGGTGCGCTTAGAGGAGACCAGCCAGCTAAACGTAGGCGGCAATACTGACTTTCTCAATATGCTGGAACGCTCTCGACTAAAATCTAAGAAGGAATCCAAGACGAACGCGGTAACTTCACTGTTGGACTACGATCCCGGAGCGGATAACGTCTATATTGGCCCCAGCGACCATGTGCCCTTCTTGCAGGATCGGAAGTGGGCATATATCTATATGAACGGTCGGGCTTTCGGAGACGTGCCGCTGCGCGCAGAGATTAAGCTCGAAGTGTGGGATTCGCCAAACTCGGCCGGCGTTGTGATCGATGCCGTGCGATTAGCCAAGATCGGACTTGACCGAAACTTGAGCGGCACGCTCGTTGCGCCGTCGGCGTATCTAATGAAGTCGCCGCCGCAGCAGATTACTGATGACAAAGCGCGCGCGATGTTGGAAGAATTCATAGCCGGACCCGGTGATGACGTGGGCCACGTCCTTCAGGGCGCGGACTAGTCGGGATTAGAGTTAGTGGCATGACACTTGGCGGCCTCATGGGACGGCTTTTATTGCTGACGGGTGCCGCGCTTGACGGCGCCTTGCCGCAGACCGTCAAGTATCGTATTGCGAGTTTATTGGCTGGGATGGTATTCGCCCTCTGGCGTACGGGACGCGAGAACGTGACGGCCAATATGTCCCATGTTTTGGGAAAACCGGTGGTGCATCCTGAAACGCAACGACTGGCCAAGATGTCTATGGAAAACTATGGCTGGTACATGGCCGACTTCCTGAGTTGGATGCGCATGACGCCCGAACGCCTACAGAAACGGGTGCGGGAGCTTCGTGGAGAGGAACATGTCACTGAAGCCCTCCAAGCCGGGAAGGGCGTCATATTCGTCTCCGGGCACTTCGGTCTTTGGGACTTGGGCGGTGCGATGCTTGCGCAGCGATTCCCAGTGTTAATTCCGGTGGATGAGCTCAATAGCGGGACCATGGATTGGATCGTGCGCAGAGTGCGGGACCGCTTGGGCTTCGATACGGTACCGGTGGAAAGAGGGCTGCGCGCCATGCTGCGTCAATTGCAGTCAAATCGCGTTGTAGGGCTGCTGTTCGATCGGCCAATGGAAGGGCGCGGCGTTCCGGTGACGTTCTTTGGCAGCCGGACATACCTGCCCGCCGGTCCGGCCGCACTATCGCTGCGCACTGGAGCCCCGTTGGTGATGTGTGAGTGCCGGCGCGGGGCGGATAATGGATTGGCCGTTACCGTATATCCGCCTATCTATACCGTGCCCAGCGATGATGAGAAACGTGACATTCAAGCGATTATGCAGCAACTTGCGATTGTGCTGGAAGAAATCATTCGTTCATGTCCCGAGCAGTGGTTCATGTTTCGTCCCATGTGGCCCCAGCCATTGACTGCCCGGGCTTCCACTGCGGGGCGCGCTTGAGAAGGAGCGGTACGCGGATGGGCCCGTCTTCGGAAACGTCGTCGATGCCAACATTCATGAGCAAGGCCGACCTGCACATTCATACCAATGCGAGCGACGGCACTTTCTCCCCTTACCAGATGTTGGAGTACGTCAGCGCGGAGACTGACATTGCGTTGCTTGCCGTCACCGATCATGATGAAATCCACGGCGCGTTGGAGGCAGCGGCTCTCGCCGATCAGTTCCCCGGCCTGGAAGTGATCCCAGGCATCGAGGTGTCTACGTTCGACGGCCACCTGATAGGCCTGTGGGTAGAGACAGCTTTTCCCGTCTTGCGCAGCGCGGAGTGGACGATCGATGCTATCCGGGAGCAAGGTGGGCTAATTGTTGTCCCCCACCCCATGTCCTGGTTGACTCTTAGCTTCTGGCCCTACACGTTTAAGCGGCTGGAGAGGAAAGGCTACCACTTTGACGCCATTGAGGTCATGAACGCTAGTCCTGCCGGCAAGATGAGCTATGAGAAAGCTCTGGATATCCAGCAAAAACTGGGCATTTCCCAGGTTGGAGGCAGTGACTCGCACATCCTCGAGGGTATAGGTAAAGCGCACACCCTGTTTCCGGGAACGTCTGCGGAAGACATGCGGAAAGCAATCAGGGACAAAACGACTTTGGCGCGTGGGAGCTACTTCGATTTCGATGAGTCGATGCTCTACTTTCGGCGCAAGATGCGACGGTATGCGGATTGGTTAGGACAGGCTTTGGTCCCTGGGAAGTGAGGCGGAGTGTGAAAATTGCCCTCGTTTCACCCTATGACTATGCATATCCTGGCGGTGTGACCGAGCACATCAGCCACCTGAATGCACAGTTTCGGAGTATGGGACACGAGGTACGAATTCTCGCTCCTTCATCTCAGCCGGAAGAGGAGCTGCCCTACGATAACCTGTACCGGGTTGGGAAGACTATCGTCCGGGTTCCCACGAACGCCTCAGTTGCCCGCATATCACTGTCACTCACGCTCTCACGACAGGTGAAGGAGATCCTCGCCAAAGAGCGGTTTGACGTGGTCCACTTGCACGAGCCGCTTGCGCCTGCCCTGCCAATCACGGTGCTCCGCCACTCCCGCACCGTAAACGTGGGAACATTCCACACGTACCGGCGCTCACACTTCGCGTATCTCTACGGCAAGCCGCTGTTGAAGCGGTATTTCAACCGATTGCAGGGACGGATCGCGGTGTCTGACGCGGCCCGGGAGCTGATTTCGCGCTACTTTCCATCCCAATATCGCATAATTCCCAATGGCATCGACATGAAGCTCTTCCAAAGTGCGATACTGCCGTTTCCCGATCTGGATGACGGCATGCTCAATGTGCTCTTTGTCGGGCGACTCGAGAAGCGCAAAGGACTAACCTACCTCTTACAGGCACTGCAGACGGTACAGGAGAGCGGCGCCCACAGGGTCCGGCTGATCGTGGTGGGGGCATTCGCGGAGGCACAGGGTGCTGAGTACGAAAAGAAAGTAGTGCAACTAGGGCTGTCAAACGTAGTTTTCGTCGGGTTCGTTAGTAGAGAAGAGAAAGTGCGGTACTACAAGTCATGCCATGTGTTTTGCGCCCCGTCTACGGGTGGCGAGAGTCAGGGCATTGTGCTGCTTGAAGCAATGGCGGCCGGCAAACCGGTAGTGGCTTCGAATATCGAGGGGTATCGCGGCGTGCTGGAAGGCACGGGAGCGGGGGTGCTGGTGCCTCCTAAAGACGACAAGGCTTTGGCGCGGGCATTGATGCAGTTTCTCGATCAGGAGACTCTGCGCGAGAAAGCAGGCGCAAACGGACTGCAGGCAGCGCAAAGCTACTCCTGGGAAAAGATCGCAACGCAGCTCGTCGCTTTCTACGAGGAAAGTATTGCAAGCAAGGCACCGCGCAGCCGCCGGTATGATTGGGCAAGAATCCATCGTCGGAGGAAAGAGAAAGTACGGTAACTCTTGGCTACCGAAAGCGTGTATGACCTAGACGCATGTTTACGGAGATGAAGACACCATGATACATCCTGGCGTTCGCGAATGGGCACAAACCGCTATGGAAGCGTTGGTTCGCCCGCTTGCCCGTCTTGGGGTTCAGCCAAACACGGTAACAACTTTTGGCTTCATTCTTAGCCTCGTAGCGGCCGCGGCTGTGTGGCAAGGGATGTGGCCGTGGGCTGCGATTCTTGTGCTGGTAGCGAGCGCATTCGATATGGTGGATGGCGCACTGGCGCGGGTTAGCCACCAAGGATCCACCTTCGGCGCTTTCTTTGATTCAACCCTAGACAGGCTATCTGAAGCTGCAATCGGCCTGGGCCTGATTGGATATTTTCTCAGCTTTGGAGACAATCTGACCGTAATGGGAACGGCGATCATGCTCGTAGGATCCCAGATGGTGAGCTACACGCGTGCCCGGGCGGAAGGGCTAGGACTATCATGTAACGTTGGCTGGTTTCAACGTCCTGAACGCGTCATTGCTCTCGGTTTGGCGTTGCTGTTCCCCTTCGATTTCATCATAGTGCTGAAGATCGTCATCTGGCTGTTGGCAATACTGACACTGCTTACTACCTTGCAGCGGGTCATCCACGTTTGGTACCAGTCTCGCTGAAGGACACAATCGCCAGGGAGACCTGCCTCCTTCACCACGGGGTGGGGATCATTTGCTGAGCCGTGCGCTCTCCTGCGCCAAGCCACCTATCGATCCCAGCCCGTCTGCCCACACGTAGTAGAGGCCAAGCAGCGTGACGGGCGCAAAGCTCACGACGTGTAACAGGAGAGCCGCAGTTTCCGCCGGGGTTTCCGCTACGCCAAACAGTACCAGCGATTCGGCGGCCAGCAAGTGAAAAACACCGACATACCCAGGGGATGAAGGCAGAATCATGCCGAGCGTGGTTGCACCGACGAGCACCATGCTCGCCCAGATCGGCACGTCGAAACCGAAGCCGAGAAGAATGACGTGCGTCCCCGCGACGACACATGCCCATGCCGGTAGCGACCAGCCGAAGGCCCAAAGGCCGCGCCGCGTCCTTGCAACTTCCACAAGAAGCGTGAAGCCGGCCTCGACGGTGCTCTTGAACGGGATACGTTGCAGCACAGGGGCGCGCTCAGCGAAGCTGCCATAGAGACTACGGGGCAGATACGCTATTACGAGCAGCCCTGCTAACCCAACGATAAGCAGGATTGTTCCCAAAAGAATCGAGGTACGGATCCAATTGGGCAGGTCAACCGAAAGAAGCGCGATTCCGAGAATAATCACGACGGTGGCAACGTCTAGCAGGCGCTCGAGAATTATGGTTGAGAGTGTGCGTCCCGCGGGTATTCCGGCCCGTTTGTGCAGAAGGTAGATGCGTGCGACTTCACCGAGGCGGGCCGGGAGAAGGGTATTGACTGTGTAGCCCACCATCATAGAGGAGAAGAGAACGCGAAGCTTGACTGTCCCACGGTTCAGAAGCTGCGCCCACCGCTCGGTCTTTGCCCAAAGTTGCACCGCGTAGAAGAGCCCAAACGGCAAGAGCATAGCCAGATTGAACTCCCCGATAGCGTCGAGCATCTGTTGGGGATCTGCATCGCGGTAAACAACGTACAGCGTAACTACTGTGATGGCAATACCGATGGCAATGCGCGCGGTGCTCTTGATGCGCGCATTGGTCTCGCTCGGTGCTGCGTCCATCACCGCATGATCCTAGATTCGGCTATCAAGAAAGTGCCATCCGCGCAGCAAAGTCTTGCTGCAAAGAGGACTGGCGTGCTAGCGCTCCGGATCATGTAGTTGCGCCGGAGAGTTTACCGACTGCATTCCGAAGCATCTCCGCCTTGTCGATTGCTTCCCAAGGAGCGTCGATGTCGGTGCGTCCAAAGTGTCCGTAAGCAGCAGTCTTGCGATAGATGGGGCGCCGTAGGTCGAGATCACGGATAATTGCCGCCGGGCGGAGATCGAAGTGTTCATGGATGAGGGAAACGAGTTCGTCTTCAGACACTCGTCCGGTGCCGAACGTATCCACCATAATGGAGACGGGATTGGCTGTGCCGATGGCATACGCGATTTGAATTTCACATCTATCAGCCAGGCCCGCTGCGACAATGTTCTTCGCCACGTAACGCGTGGCGTACGCGGCAGATCGATCAACCTTGGTTGGGTCTTTGCCGGAGAATGCGCCGCCGCCGTGTCGTGCCATGCCGCCGTACGTATCGACGATGATCTTGCGACCGGTCAGGCCGGCATCGCCCATTGGCCCGCCCGTAACGAAACGACCCGTGGGATTGATCAGGAAACGCGTATTCTCATCCAGCCACATGGCGGGAATCACGGCGCGCGCGCATTGTTCAATGAGATCGCGGCGAATGGTCTCTTGGTCTACGTCAGGATGGTGCTGAGTTGATAGGACGACGGTATCGACGCGTACGGGCTTGCCGTAGTTGTACTCTACCGTCACTTGCGACTTGCCGTCGGGGCGGAGATACGAAAGCGCCCCGGAATGACGGAGCGCTGCGAGCTGTTGGGCTAGCTGGTGCGCCAGCATGATGGGCGCCGGCATGAGTTCAGAAGTTTCGTTGCAGGCATAGCCGATCATCATGCCCTGGTCTCCGGCGCCGGTGGCAAGCAGATCGTCGCCACTCCCCTCCCGCGCTTCGAGGGCCTTGTTGACGCCTTGGGCAATGTCTGAGGACTGTTCCTTAACGGAAACCGCCACGGCGCACGTCTCACTGTCGAAGCCAAAGTCGCTGGACGTGTAACCTATCTCTGCTGCAACGCTGCGGGCTACCTTCGCGATGTCAACGTTGGCGCGCCCCGTGATTTCACCCAAGACCATGATAAGCCCAGTGGTCGTAGCGGTCTCGCAAGCGACCCGCGATTCGGGGTCCTGGCCGATGTACGCGTCCAGAACCGCATCCGATATCGCATCGCACATCTTGTCGGGGTGACCTTCTGTCACGGATTCAGATGTAAACAACACTTTAGCGGATGAAGCCATACCCAAACCCATAGTAGTCTCCTTCTCCACCTTGCCTGCCTGATTACTTTGCTGCGGTTCCGCGCCTCGGCGAGACCGCGCCAATTAGGTTCCCTCTTCCCATGATGAAAGATATTTCTCCTGCTCTGGCGTTAGCGCGTCAATAGCGAGGCCCATGGCATCGAGCTTGAGGCGTGCCACACTGGAGTCAATGTCCGTAGGTACAGTATAGACACGGTCTTCAAGCTGCGCATGATTTGCCACAACGTACTCGGCGCTCAAAGCCTGATTGGCAAAGCTCATGTCCATCACGCTCGCGGGATGCCCCTCGGCGCCTGATAGATTGACGAGACGCCCGTCACTCAGTAACGAAATCCGATTTCCATTGGCCAAGGTGAACTCTTCTACTTGCTCACGCACTATGGATGCTGAGGTTGCAAGGTTGCGGAGCGCGGGGATATTGATCTCCACGTTGAAGTGGCCGGCATTGGCCATGATCGCGCCGTCCTTCATTTCGGCGAAGTGCTCTGCGTCGAGCACGTGAGCGTTGCCGGTCACCGTAATGAAAACGTCCCCTCTTGACGCGGCGTCCACGATTGGCATAACGAGATAGCCGTCCATTGCCGCCTCGAGCGCACAGAGCGGGTTGACCTCGGTCACAATGACGTTGGCGCCGGCGCCCTTGGCGCGCATGGCAATGCCGCGACCGCACCATCCGTAACCGCACACAACCACGGTATGCCCGGCAAGCAGGACGTTGGTCAGACGCAGAATGCCGTCGAGGCTGCTCTGTCCCGTGCCGTAGCGGTTATCGAAGAGGTGTTTCGTATTGGCCTCATTTACGGCGATGATCGGATAACGCAGCACGTTGTTTTCTTCCATGCTGCGCAGGCGGACTACGCCCGTAGTCGTCTCTTCGGTTCCACCCAGCATGTTGCCGAGGATATCGGGTCGTTCCTTGTGCGCCACCGTAACCAGGTCGCAGCCATCGTCCATCGTGATGTGCGGCTCGTGGTCCAAGGCGGTTGCAATGTGCCGATAATATGTCTGGTCGTCCTCCCCTTTGATGGCATACACGGGAATTCCAAAGTCTTCAACGAGCGACGCGGCCACTTCATCCTGGGTTGAGAGCGGGTTCGATGCACAGAGCACGGCATCGGCGCCGCCTTCTTTGAGTGTGCGCATGAGATTGGCGGTCTCGCTGGTCACGTGCAAGCAGGCAGCTATCCGCACACCGGCTAGCGGCTTTTTGTCGGCAAAGCGTTCCCGGATGATCTCAAGCACCGGCATCATGCGGTCGGCCCATTCAATGCGCAGCTTTCCTTGGGCGGATAGACCCTTGTCCTTTACATCACTATCGATTGCTGCTGTTGCCATTGATTATCTCCTTGTCAAACTATATTCAGTCGAGGCTATCGAAATGGGTAAACGAGGCGAATTCTCGATATCGTTCTTGGATGTCCTGCAGAGTGACGTCCTTCAAGCGATTAACACTAAAGTCCTCCACCGTATATGAGGCTACCACGCTGCCGTGTATGAGTGCGCGGTGTAGTTCTCCTGCTGATACTTTGCCCCGCTTTGCAATGTAACCGAGGAATCCGCCGGCGAACGAGTCTCCGGCGCCGGTTGGATCAACCACGTCCTCCAAGGGGTACCCGGGAGCATAGTAGTAGCCATCACTCGTCACCAAGGCTGCGCCGTGCTCGCCTTTCTTAACGATGAGCGCGCGCGGTCCCAGCGCAAGCATTTCACGGGCTGCTCGCAAGAGACTGTGCTCTCCCGTGTACTGGCGCAACTCCTCGTCATTGATCACGACAACGTCTGTGCGGCGAATTACCGCAGTCAGGTCTTCGCGTTGGGTCTCGATCCAATAGTTCATCGTATCCAATATCGTCAATGCCGGTCGTTCCATTTGGTCCAGCGCGTCTAACTGAATTATCGGGTCTACGTTGGCAAGGAAAACATACGGTGTGCTGCGATAGGCGGCCGGCAACGTGGGATTGAACGTAGCAAGCACGTTTAGCTCGGTCGCGAGGGTGTCCCTTGTATTCATGTCAAAGTAATACTTGCCGGCCCAGTGGAACGTCTTGCCTTCCTGAACTTCCAGACCGGCTAAATCGAATTGTCGTTGCTTGAGAAAGTCCAGGTAGGTCTCAGGAAAGTCCGCCCCAATAACGCCGACGATCTGCACGGGGCAGTAGAGGCTCCCGGCGGTGGCAGCATACACTGCGGAACCTCCCAGAACCCCCTCGACTGACGCAAAGGGCGTAGCGATGTCGTCTGTGGCGACAGTACCTACGATAAGCATGCTCATGGCGTTGTTACGTATCTCCGACGTGCTGGGGCGGCCCGCAAGATTGCATTCAAAGCAAGTACGGTTGAAGCTGGAGGACTTCCGCTTCTCGTTCCTGGTTCTATATGTATTTTCCTACTATCAAATCTAGCGTAGCACGCTGTGCCGCCGGAATGCTCTCCGGTGCAGTAATGATGGCGTTGGCAAGCGCGTCTGGGCACGGACAGCCGCTGCGCTCGGCTGGAAGCGCTGTGATGACACCCCGGACGATCTCCATGGCGTGATCGACGTTCTGGTGGAGATTCTCGATAACCATCTCAACCGTTACTTCACCCGCCGTTTCGTGCCACACGTCGTAATCCGTGACACAAGCGAGCGTGGCGTAGCAAATCTCAGCCTCCCGCGCCAACTTGGCCTCCGGCACAGCCGTCATGCCGATCACGTCCATGCCCCATCTGCGGTAGACCTCCGACTCTGCCTTTGTAGAGAACTGCGGTCCTTCAATGCAGATGTAGATGCCGCCGCTATGCATCACAACGTCAACCGCCTGGCCGGTCTGGTAGAGAAAGCTGCTGAGGACAGGACAGAAAGGCTGCGCAAAGCCGACGTGGGCGACGATACCGTCACCAAAGAACGTGCTCACGCGGCGTTTCGTATGATCGTAGAGTTGGTCCGGCACAAGGATGTGCTGTGGTGCCAGCTCTTCGCGCAGAGAGCCGCACGCAGAGATAGAAATGATGTATTCGACGCCCAGGCGCTTGAACCCATAGATGTTGGCTCGCGCATTGAGGTCAGTGGGCTGGACGCGGTGTCCCCGGCCGTGTCGGGGCAGGAAGGCAAGAGGGACGTCGTCCAATGTGCCCAAGGTGAAGGCATCGCTTGGGGGACCAAACGGCGTCGCAATGTGGACCTCCCGGCGGTCTTGCAGCCCTTCGATATCTGCGACTCCCGTACCGCCCATGATTCCGACTCTTGCCGCAGCTTGCATCCCCATTAGACTTCGATACTTTCTTTCTGCTGCTCCGAAAATGCTACAAGAGGTTGCTCTTGCAGTGCCTGCTCTTGGTTGGCAGCGGCAACGGCTGCGGCCAATGCGGGGCCGAATGGCGCTTGCAGCACGCCCATTTCAGTTACTATCGCTGTTACGAAATTGTGGGGAGTGACGTCGAAAGCGGGGTGCGCGGCAGGAGTTCCCTTTGGGGCAATCTCAATCCCGGCAAAGTATCGGACTTCGTCGGCACTGCGCTCTTCGATCGGAATCTCACTGCCGGCGCCCATGTTGAGATCGATGGTAGAAGTGGGGGCGGCGACATAGAACGGTATTCCATGGTGCTGTGCGAGGACGGCGAGTGAATATGTGCCGATCTTGTTGGCAACGTCACCATTCGCGGCGATGCGGTCTGCGCCTACCACGATCTTCTGCACATTTCCGCGCTGCATGAAATGTCCCGCCATGTTGTCAGTGATTAAGGTATGTGGAATGCCGAGTTGGCAGAGCTCCCATGCAGTCAAGCGCGCGCCCTGCAGAAAGGGACGAGTCTCGTCCACCAGCACGTGAATGTCTTTGCTCTCAGAGTACGCGGCTCGCACTATGCCTAATGCTGTACCAAAGTCGACGCAGGCCAGACCGCCCGCGTTGCAATGTGTGAGAACGGTGTCGCCGTCTGCGAGCAGCGGGGCGCCGTTGGCGCCTATCTTTTGATTCGCGATTACGTCTGCCTCGGCAATGGCGTTTGCCTCGGCAAGGGCTGCTCTCCGGATGGCATTAACCCCGAGCTTTGATGCTAATTCAACTGCTCTCATAACGCGCGCCAGCGCCCACGTGAGGTTGACCGCCGTCGGTCGGGTTGCAGCCAACTGATGTGCATGGTCTTGGAGCATAGCTAGCAATGCAATAGCAGAGGTTGCCCGGCTGTGCTGCGCGCCAAGTGCAATTCCGTACGCGGCACAGGCGCCGATTGCGGGCGCACCACGGACCTGCATCGTACGGATGGCTGCGGCCACCTCATCTACGGTACGGCAAACGGAAACAACCACTTTCTGCGGTAGTTGCCGCTGGTCGATTAGGCGAACGCCTTCGGGTGACCATTCTACAGTGCGCATAGTACCTTTAGCATACCACTGCATTCGACGCAAAGGACTTGAGAGCTTGAGCGCTTCCAACCGCTTTCAATCTTCCGAGCGTGCCGAATGGGCGAGAGCCCTCGTTAATAGAGAGTGCCTTCCCATGTCGGCACGGGAAGGCGCAGAGAGGTTCTTTCTTTTGGAAAAGGTCTCTCCTAATTAGTCTCCGCGCTAGGTGTTACACTATCTTTCGAAAGAACGCGGCTATCCCTGGACTGTGCTTTCCGGGCCGCCTTCGACTCTCGCAGAGTGGACACTTAGTACTGTCAACTACACGCCTACAAATAGCAGACTTTCGGTTTAGTTTCGCCTTGCGCCGCTCTGCGTGCAAATGCCCCATGCTAACCTGCCTGCGTTAACATGGGGCTTATTGGTTGGCTATACCTGAGGCTGTACCGTCTCCGGCTGCTCCTCGGCGCCATCCGGCTGCGGTGCGTGCCTGCTGTGAATGCGAGTTTGGGCCTCTTCCGCTACGTGGCGGCCGCGTTCCACGATACCCGCAGTGCTTTCACGCGCGCGCCCAACCGCGTCTTCAGCGCCTTTCCGAAGGTCTTCCGACTTCTTGCCGAGAAGTTCGCGGACCTCTTCGCCGCTCTGGGGCGTCAGGAGCAATGCCATGATAACACCGCAAAGCGCGCCAAATGTCAATCCGAAAATAAAGCTTCCCGTATTCTTGGGCATACTGTGCCTTTCTAGGCCAATTTCTTAAAATGACCTTTCTGTGTTGGTTCTTCTACCTTGAATTATATCAACTTCGCACGTAATCCGCAATATAAAGTAAGGTAACGCACGCCACCGATGCCTCCGCGGCATGGAGGAGACCCACCGGTGGGAAAACAGCTCCAATGTACTCTCCTGCAAGATGGCCGAGCCAGAATCCCACGAGTCCGACCACCAAGTACCAGAGTGTTGAGCGGTCGCCCCGACCGAATAATACGTGAAAGGCAGTGGACTCTAAGCTTCCCAACAAGATTCCCAGCACCACTACCGGCGGCGCAAGGGCGAGGTAGTCTCCAATAGTGTGAGAGAAGAGCTCAAGTTCGAGGAAGTTCATCAAGAGCGCTATTTGCGCGAGGCGCTATCAAGGTAATCCGGCGTGCTACGTGGTGCGGCGATTCGGTCCCTAGACGCGACTGCTGCGGTGTGAAATCATCGTTTCTGCGCGCAATTTGCTCACGGTGCGCTCCAAGATTTCCAGCGCATCGTCGATTTCCGAAATAGTAGTCTCCTTGCCCACGCTGAAGCGGAGGGCGCTCGTCGCCAATTCCTCAGACTTGCCCAGGGCGCGCAGCACGTGAGAGGGTTCGACAGTGCCGGACGTACACGCTGCCCCATTTGACACGTCCACTCCTGCCAGATCGAGGTGTAGGAGAAGCATCTCGTTCGACAATCCTGGGAATGAAAAGTTCGTTATGCTTGCAGCGCGCATGCTCGGGTGTCCGTTGCGTTGAGCCCAGGGCATGCGGGCTTCGATGCCGTGTTCCAGGCGCTGCTGCAATGCCTGGGCGTGGGCGACTCGTTCGTCGCGCTCTACATGGGCGAGGCGGAGCGCCTGAGCCATGCCCACTATTGCGGCTACGTTTTCGGTGCCCGGCCGTTGCTCACGTTCTTGGCCCCCGCCCGCCATCAACGGTTGGAAAGGCACGCCGTGACGCAAGACAAGCAGTCCAACTCCCTTAGGCCCATAAAACTTGTGTGCCGTGAGCGAGAGCGCGTCCATGCCCCATTCGGCAAGACTCACGGGAAGAATGCCCACAGCTTGAATCGCGTCCGTATGCATTGGGATGCCTCGTGCCCGGCAGACCGATGCGACTTCCCATACGGGCTCAATGGTGCCGATTTCGTTGTTCACCGCCATGACCGAGACCAGCACCGTGTCACCGGAGAGAGCGGCTTCCACAGCCTTTGGGTCTAAAATTCCATTCTCATCAACCGGTACGTACGATACCCGGAAGCCTTCAGCTTCAAGCTGCCCGCACGCGTGGAGAACGGCGTGGTGCTCAATCCGGCTTGTGACGACGTGGTCGCCTTGGCCTGCGGCGCGTTGTGCTCGGGAAATGCCCAATACAGCGCTGTTGTCGCTCTCTGTTCCACCGCTAGTGAAGAGAATCTCAGTCGGTTGACAAGAGAGAGTGCGTGCGATTTGTTCGCGGGCATCCTCTAGCGCGCGGCGAGCGCGTCGGCCCGTGGCGTGCAGGCTGGAAGGATTACCAAAGTGATCGGTCAGGAACGGGAGCATTGCTTCCACTACGCGTGGGTCAAGCGGCGTAGTGGCCGCGTAATCCAGGTAGATTCTGCGCTGTGGCATTATTTTCACGGAATCGACGCTTGGTGGTCCTGACTAGAAAACGAAGATCGGGCTGCACGGTTGAGCGAGAAGTAACTCTGAGGGGAGAACAGCTTGCTGTGATGCGCGCGCTCTTGCAGCGCGGTGAGAGCGCTTCGGTGTAATATGCTCATACTATACCACAGAACTGCGGATTTGAGGCGTGTGATCGCCGGGCATTCTCGTCTCCCAAAAAGAGCTGCGGACAACTGGCAACGTGGCTCGGTCTACCCTGGACTGGATGAAATAAAGGAATTGAAATGCGGAGATTTGTCATTGCTGGAAACTGGAAAATGAACAAGAATCGGGATGAAGCCGTTGGGCTGGCAAACGACATGAAAGAGGGGGTACGAACGCTGAAAGAAGTGGACATAATCATTTGCCCTCCGTTTGTAGCGCTTGATGTGGTGCGGGAGGCAATGCAGGATTCTACTGTCGCTATTGGTGCTCAGAACATGCATTGGGAGGCCGAGGGTGCCTTCACGGGCGAAGTTTCCCCACAGATGGTGCAGCCTCTTTGTTCCCACGTAATCATCGGCCATTCGGAGCGTCGGGGCCACTTTGGCGAAACCGACGCGATGGTTAACCGCAAGGTGATCGCGGCCATTGCCTACGGGCTCACCCCCATCGTTTGTGTGGGTGAAACTGATGCTGAGAACCGCGCGGGCAAGACGCGGGAAGTGATTGACCGCCAAACCACCAAGGCTCTTTCAGGGTTATCCGCGCAGCAAGTTGCGGGTGCCATTCTGGCCTATGAGCCGGTTTGGGCCATCGGCACCGGTCGCGCCGCAGCGCCGGAGGAAGCCAACGCCACCATTGGTCTGGTGCGCGACGTGATCGCTCGCGAGTGCGGTGCTTCTACGGCGGAGGCTATCCGCATCCTCTATGGCGGCAGCATCAATCCCAAGGTGTGGCCCGACATCATTGCACAGCCCGACGTGGAGGGCGGACTGGTGGGCGGGGCGAGCCTGACTGCTGAAGACTTCGTCGCTCTTGCCGTTCAGACGCGAGATGCATGCGTTGCGAACGCGGGAGGGTAGACCCGGTACGGCTGGTAGATTGGATTGAGAGCTAGCTGAAGCTGCGGCACGGTAAGTCGCGCCGCCACTTGCATAGCCTGTCTTTGCGGCTAGAGTGCCGCCGACAGGGATCCTTCTAAGATTCCAGGAAGACAGAAAGCCGAGCTAGCCTCATTGGATATGCAGGATCGCAAGTTGCGATCTTTCCAGCGTCGTAACGATTAAGTTGTCCCGCGTACGTACGGGCAAGCCTCCCCACACTTCCACCACGGAAAGCCTTGAAACGTTGCCGGACCCCGCAGACGGCAACTCTATCAGCACTTCCTGCTCGTCGTTGGCTCCATTGAGCAAGAGGAGAAGCATCGACCCGGAGTCCTTCTGCCAGTAGCCGAAAAATGTACTGGGCGGTTGCACGATAAGGCGCTGCTGGCGTTGCCAGTAGGGATGCCACGAGGCGTCGCCAAAGCCCAGGTTCATGCGCAGTTGCTCCAAGCGGGCCAGGTTCTCGAAGGATGCGGAGGATGTAAGCTCTTCCGGCCAAAGCGATGTATTATGCACCGCTGCCAGGCCGAATAGCTCCTGGTCGGTCACTAATTCCTCGCGTGTGTATGATTCGACGATGCTGTGAAGCGGAGTGTCCGCTGGAGGCACTTGCCAAAGGGTCGGCACTTGATGGAGAACGTCCCCGTAGAGATAGGGGACAAGATCGGGTTGCCAGCGTTCAGCCAGCGCTTCGCCGCCGAGCCGACGAGAGGCGATCGACTGGAAGAGATAGAGTCCCGTCACGATCAAGTCCGCAAAACCATGAACCATGCTCCAGGGAACGAGCGAGTGCGCAATCACGAGGCCATCCTCATCTCTTTCGCGCAGACCGCCGTGAAAGAGCGCGTAGAGTCGTCTCAGCAAGTCGCGCCGCGCATGGAGGTCCAGTGCGGCTACGGCGCCCGGCACGCCCTCGTTCCGGTCTAGGAGCCTCACTGCGGGTTCTCCCATGGCTACGTGCACACCATCTATCGGAAACTCCGTGGCAAATGCACGGACAGCGTCTTCGAAGAGCGAAACCGTGGCATCTGTGTGAAACAGCGGGAATATCTGCTCCATAGGGGATAAGTTTGTAAATATCGGTCCCATTGGGAGCGGCATGTCTTCCAAGACTTCTGCCGCTCCGGGAACCCTATTTGAGAGCTGAAGAACGGAGATCGCAGGGATGATCTTTAGTCCGGCATCGTGGGTGAGGTCTACTAATTCGCGAAACGCGCGCTTGTCCTCTGCGCTCTCCAAGATGGGAAAGCCCGATATGTCCGACCAGCCTCGCCGCAAAACGAGAGCCGTCGCGCCCCGATCCCGCAGTGACTCAAGGGTCTTCAGCGTATCGGCTGGCGTGCGATTCAATTGCTCAGCGGCCAAGCGACTGCCCTTCGCCGACCAATCGACGCGCACTTGCCTAACGGGGCTCCGCGGGGCCACGGTGGGTCGCACCGGTGTCGGCTGCAAGCCAAAGTCGAGGTGCACCGTATCGGGCATGTCGAGCGGACCGGTGACAAGTTCTACGAGGAGGCGCATTGCCCCCGCCACCGGTCGCAACTGCACTTGTGCAACCGCTCCCTCGCGCTGCGGTCCAATGATTGAGGCGGTAAACCAGACGATGCCTCGGTCCGGATTTCCCACCCAAAAGAACGGCGTAATATCTCCGGACCAGCCGATGTCGGGGACGCGTCCTCCTCCCCATTGGGCCTGTGGAGCGCCGGCGATTTCCTCCCAGGAGTAGGTGACGGTGTCCGCTCCTAAGACGTGGTGCGCGTAGTGGGTTGTCTCAGTGCGGAGGACTGGCACGTCCAAGAGGATGGAGTCAATGGTAATGACGCCCTGAGGTATCAGGCTGACTCTAAAGCGGCACGTGCCGTCGTAGCTGATGGTGACTCGCGCTTGGGCAATGAGATCACCGGCGTTGCCCCGCGCAAGCAGTTCAACCTCGGCAGCGTCTGTAGAGATGGTGCGCACCCGCTGCCAGACGAGCAGTTCGTCTTGAACGCGGATGTCCAACTTCATCGCATCGAAGAGCAGCTCGGCGCCGTTAACTTCCAAACTGGTCGGAAGCGGCCCGGCGTCAAACCGGTACCGATGTCCGGCAACTTCAACCGCTGTACCGCGCACAACGAGTGGCTTCCAAGGGCGGGGAATCGGTGCGACCGCCAGTCCCAGGTGGACAGAATCGAGCGGGTCGCGGCCGCGGGCCGGCCCGCCACAGGCGGCCAAACCGATTGCGGCACCGCTAGCGATTAGCTCTCGTCTGCTCAGTACATGGGCACGTGGCGTCATTGGGTCTTACCGTCACAGCTACAGTTTCAAGACGATTTGCGATCAGTGCTGTCTGGCCGGCGTATCATACAAGGGCCCTGTCAATCTTAGGGCTGATAACCCTCCAGGGTAGCAAGTACTCCCACCTCTGTGGATTCCCGTTTTCACGGGAATGACGGACTCATTGTGGTTCTCACGGGAATAACGGGCCTGTTTGGCTTTCGCGGGAGTGACTGGATTGGTACACTGCCTCTCTCTTTATCAGTAAAAGGCTGGTCACCCTGATTGCCGATAACCCCTCCGTATTTGCCAAGTGACAACGCTGCCAAGTCTCAGTCACGAGTCAGCCGACTTCGGGGTGAGCACTCCAGGATGTGAATTGTTCAGCGGTAGCCGGAAGGGTGATGTCGGCCACCTGACCGGGAGCGAGATCAACCGGAGTTGTGGGGCCTAGTTCAGTTCCGTTCGAGAGATGCACTTCGACGCGGACCTGCTTAAGGGTGGCATCGGTGGTGTTTTCGACAGTGCCGGTGAAGGCGTTGGCGTCGGCGTCGTACGAAAGGACCAGCCGCGCACCGGCCCGCACTTCGTCGAATGTTTCGCTCAGGCTGAGTTGGGTGCCGGACTCCTCACCCTCCTCACTGGATTCAGAGCCACCGTTGTGCTCGCCTGACTCGCTACCGCCACTACTGCAGCCGGTAAGGGCGAGTAGTAAAACAACACAAATCACTGTGAGAACCATTAGTGGATGTCGTATGGGATGTTCCTTTCATACTGTGATCGGCAGCGCCTGTAAAACGTCCGCGTACACAACCAGGACCGATCTATTTGTGCCCGTTGACGCAATGCCCGTCACCGGTGCGAATGGGAAGTAGACTATGCCCCGTGCCTGTGTCACTCCGAGGGAAGCTCGTAGTCCAATTGCCAGTTGATGCCGAACTTGTCGGTGCAAGAACCAAAGTACGACCCCCAAAAGGTCTCTTGCAGCGGCATCGTTACCGTGCCGCCCGCAGACAGCCTCGCGAAAAACTCATCGACCTCTTCTCTGCTCGACGGCGTATAGGAGAGGGAGAAGTTGTCGCCTACGGTTGGCGGGGACGAGAAATTAGAAGCCGTGTCGCTGCCCATGAGAAAGCTGTCCCCGATAGAGATAGTCGCGTGCATGATCCGGTCCCGTTCCGAGTCCAGTATCCCCATATCGGCGGGTCCGTCCCCAAATGTCTGGATGATCAAGTACTCGCCGCCAAAGACGGAACGGTAGAAATCGAATACCTCACGGCAGTTGTCTTCGAAGGTCAGATACACATTGAGCGGCATGGATTCCTCCCAAGTAAGTTGCTGTGTGCCAACGCAGAGTGTTGCAATTTTACTCGCTGTCCCACTTCAGACGAAGAATTGCGGGAGAACGAGGGGCCGGCAGTTCCTGCAAAGACACCCTAACCATAGCGCTTCGATCCATTCACGAGAGAGATTCCCTATGGAGGCGCTTCCGGCAAGCTGCGCAACTCTGGAGAGGCCACACTTCGCCCTAAGAATCAGTCTACCGCATTTGTAATCGCCGCGCGAGACTACATTTTGCAACTGCGCACTGTTGCGGATTGTCGGAGTGTAGACCAGCTTCAGATCGTTGTCTATCCGTGTCTTCATTACATCATAGGAAATAAGTCGGCGGCCCAGGATCGGCTGGCATTCTGCCGAAGCGGATACGATTGAACCTCGGCATAGGGCATAGACAGAATGAGAGGCGTCACTTAAGATGTTTGCATCATCTAGCAAACTCCAATGTCCTCCGAGCTAATCTTGTAGCAAGCTGCAAAGGAGCGCGAGCTATGTCGGATCAGGCTACGGGTCAATCCTCTTACACTATGGGATATGGAGAAGAGTTTACTCAGCTTCTCGATAGACGCAGCGCCCAGTCAAACGCTGCGAGGCTGCTTCCCCACCTCAAGTCGGGCCAGCGCCTTCTGGACTTTGGCTGTGGACCGGGGACGATTTCGATGGGTCTCGCCAGGGCGGTGGAACCCGGTGAGTTTCACGGTGTTGATATGGAGGAATCCCAGATTGCCATTGCCCGTTCGGCGGCCAAGGGCGGCGGTCACGATAACGCCACGTTTCACGTGGGCGACGTGACCAAGCTGCCTTTTGAAGACGGCTACTTCGACGTTGCCTTCTGCCACACCCTACTCACGCACGTCCCCGATACCGCTGCGGTGCTAAGGGAGGCGAAGCGGGTCTTGAAACCGGGCGGCCTCATCTTTAGTCGCGAGCTAATAGTCTCGTCTTCTCTTATTGAGCCGAGTGAAGAAAAGACTCGGCCTGCATGGAACACTTTCGCGAGATTGCTCGCGGGCAATGGCGGTCATCCCGAAATCGGAAAAGAGCTAAGGAATCACTTTCTTGAGGCGGGCTTTTCTGACGTACGGGCAAGCGCTTCCTTCGATTCGTTTGGCACGCCTCAGGATGTTGTTTTCTTCTTTCAGTTTGTATTGGACTGGTTCCATGCGCCTGCGGTCGTGGCGGCGGCTATAAAGTACGGTCTGGCCACGCGCGAGCAATTCGACGAATGGCGCAGTGACCTCGAGGAGTGGAGAGATACGCCTGGATGCTTTGCAGCACTTGCCTTTGGCGAATGCATGGGCACCAAGACATAGTTCGGCTTCTCCATGATGTAGTACGGTTCGTGACGGCCGGAGGGCGTAGGCCGCGCGCTTGAATTCCTCGAGAGCGGCGGCAAGGTCAACTTTAGATGGGGCTTCTTCGGCTTTGGACTGGGACGAGAAGGGCGTTCTGCACAGCGGCCGGTTGGGCGTTTGGCACTCTACTCTCGTGGCATGAGTATAGAGGCCTAGCCTTCACATTTTCGATTTTCAAATTGTATGGCCGGTCTTCAGTTGGTCATCAGGCAAAGCTCTCCCTAGGTTTCTCAGTCTCGGCAGAGGGCGCTGCTTCGTACGTTCGGACTTCGGAAACTACCGTGTCGTATCTCCGTATAAAGGTGATGAACTTTCCCTTCTTACCTTTGAAAGAGTGTACCCATCCAACTACACCCTCTGGCACGACTTTACCAATGAGTCGCGTCAAGTGGAGATTTTTGAAGCTATCCATTTCGACAGGTATTTCAATCTCATAGGATGTGACTACAGGCACTAGCATCATCACCTCCCCCTTTCTCACTCTGCGGGAATCAAGGTTCGACATATGTAGTAGGGAATTCCTTAATTCCCAAAGTTCAGTTGACGAAACACCAAGTGAACTGAGGTCGCAATACCTGTCAAGCCAATGAACGAAGCACTTGGAAGTTGGACCAAACTCAACGAATCCCAAAGTGTCGATCATGATAAACAGTAGCTTGAGTGCCGAAATGTACTTTCTGTGCTTCCAGAGCAACTTCATGGCATCCGTAAAGTCGTCATCGATTAGCTTGCCAAAGTCAAATCCCTCATCGGTCCAATAAATCATTAGGTAATCAGGAACTGGACTATGCTCACTATCGTGGACGAATTCGTCCGCTCTAGGAATGCCATCAACAATCTGGGTAACGCAATATACGGATTCTCCGACTAGCTCGCCAATCAAGGGGATTAGGAATTGTACACTGTCCACTCTCATTGCAAACTCGAAGTCTACAGCGGAGCACTCTTCGCTGAGCTCAAAACGATTTGCGCACTGTTGGTCAATGTCAACCCTTGACCGCAAGAAACTCGTCAGTTGTACGTAGGTTCCTTCCATCTGATATGTAGTGCAGCCGATAGCCTGAATAAACTTACTATCGCGGTACACGAAGATGTTAACGACTCTTTCCTTCACAGTTGGCACTTTTCAATGCAAGTAGTGTTACAGCAAGTGTCCGCCAACGGTCGCTTGTTTTCTAAGTAGTGCGACCTGAATGTTCAAGTCAGACTAGGTAGACGTTGACGAGTGGACAAAAGCCTACAGCGATTGGTCACGTCTTGCACACTCAATTGTAGTTCACACGGTTAAACAATTCGTCAAACCAATTGCCGAGACTCATAGGTCTTATATGTCGGATTGGATGCGAGCACGCTCACTTGAATTCTCTCTACGTGGATCACCGCTCGAAGAAGTCGAGGTCTATTGCAATTGCGCTGGCCAGCATGAGCAGGGAAAATTCCTGATCGGCGCGGCTGGTGTCCACTTCCACTTTGAAGGTATCGGCGTCGGTGAACATCTCCCGGCCCACGCCGCTCCACTGCTTCGTGACGCGGCCTACTTCCTGTCCCTGCTGGTAGACCATGAACGTAAAGGGACGAAATATCGGGCCGCGCATCTCCGCGACTATTCTGCCGGTTGCGTCCATTAGGTCGAAGCGGCGGGTGAGGAATGAAAAGCGCCGTTGCATCGAGCCGATGCGCTGCCCCGATCCGTCGCTGACGTGCAAATGGGCGAAGAACCAATAGAAGCTACGGCTGGCCGTAATCACGTTTGTGTTGTTTCTATCGATGACGTGAATGTCTAGGGGGCGGTGCTTCTTGAGCAAAGTGCGACCAAGCATGCTCGATTCCTCGAAGGCATACAGAAGTTGCTCGCCGCTGGGGGTTCTGATGCTATAGCGATTTGCGGTCTCAAAGCCCGTGAAAACCTCAAGGTGCTCAATTTCCTGTCGAACATAGAGTTCCGGAAACTGCGTAAGATCTGTCACGTTACCTCCCTGGCTCCCTAGTTGTGGGGCCGCTGCTGATTGGTTTTGCCCTAGTCCTTGCACCTGAGGCATTCGGGCATCATGTTCGTTGCTACTTCTTTGAACTGGTGCAGTCAATGCGCTGGATCGGGTTTGAGGAGCTCTGCCGGGACGCGGGATCAGTTGCCTTAAAGCAAGATGGACTGATTATAGCGCAACAGGGTTTCGCGATTGTGAGCATAAAGCACGGGCCGCCAACTCCCTCAGGAGTCTTGAACAGGAGAAGGCCAATTGGGTTCTTGCACCGTTGTCTCTTGGCGCGCTGTCACCAAAAGGACGCGGCAGAGCAACGGGGACAGCTCGTTTGCTAGAATCTCGGTAGGCCGGAAAGGTAATCGCGAATACGAAGGATTCAATCAACGGGCCACGAATGATGTGGTAGTGTCTCCATTGACGCTAACGGCGTATTCCACACCTGCCTCAAAGTCGGCACCCAGCGGGACGATGGTTTCCACAATCGGATAGTCGGTGGTGCAGATGACATTCTTCGCTGCGACATGATGGTGGGTGACGATGACGTCTATCGAATTGGATTCGCTGCGCCGGACTTCGTAACCATTGAATTGCGAGCAGCTACTGCCATGCTGCATGGCGGACACGATGCGCAGTTGAAATTCCCTGGGGTCGCGTTCCAGCACCATGATCTCCACATCTTCGATCGGTGATTCGGCGAGGGCAGTGTCCTTAAGCTCGGGTCGCGGCAGGGAGAAAGCGCCGGTTACGCGGTCGTTCACAATCACGCGGTACGACTGTCCGGGTTCCAGCGACGCCTGGATGGGCAGAATTGTGTCCAATTCCACCACCTGCTCATGGCAGGGAATCGACCACTTGGTTGGCGGCGGTTGCATCAATGTAACCGTGGCAATGATGTCGTTGCCGTCTACTCTCAGTTCCTCGTTTCCGGGGCGGGCGCACCCTTCTATGGTGGACTGATAATAGGCAATCCGTAGCAAGTGTTCCGCCTCGTTTGGTATGAGGTTCGCCCAAACCACCGGCACCGGTACTTCCAACCATTTTCGCCAGTCCACGCCTTCTTCAACCTGGTCGGGCGGCGGCTGCACCAGCACCAGCAGCATGTCTACGTGGTCGGGATTCCCGCGGGTTATCACGTGATGTGCCGTGTCGTTGATGAAGGCCAGGCGGCCGTCGGCTTCGACAATTCTGGCCTGTATGGCATAGGTGTTTCGGGAATTGATGTCGTCGCGGCTATACGCCACCTTGAAATTGATAGGAACCTGCCCGGGATTGGCAATGGTCTGCCGCGCAATAAGCGGCGCAGCCGCATCGGCCAGCGACACGTCCCGCAACTCCACCACCAGACTCGCCCCCGGCGTCAAGGCAATCCGCTCCCGATACGTGACCGTCCCACTCACCGCCGCACTCGGCTCCCGCCCCGACGGAATCTCCAGCATCGCGTCCGACGGCCCCGGCGCAGTCTGACAGGCCACTCCTGCTATTAGGAGAGCTGCAATGCTGAAGCCAAGGATGAGGAGTCGCACAATGCTGGTAGACATAAAGAGTTTCATCTAAGCGGCCCAAGCTGGCATGGATGATGCCCTATGTGGCTTCTTCTAGTGGCGGCAATGACTTTACTATCTTCACAGATTCGACGCTTACGGTGGTTACACGCTTCACGAGGTCGATGATGTAACGAGGGTAGCCTAACTCCGCTCCCCAGTCGTTCGGGTCGTTGACTATGCCACTTGCCTTGTCGGTTGTCACCTTGTAGCGGTCAAGTAGCCACTCCAGCGCAGAGCGAGGTCCTACTATGTATTCGTGAGCTTCATCAGGGATGTCCGAGATCGTAATCCAGTCGTTATAGACGATCATGGAGCGGTCTGGCCTCTTGCTCGTCCCACCCCAACGCATTTTCTTGACGTGGTAACGCTCTGGGCCTGATGGAACTCCTCCCGACAGTCGCTCCATCAGAGGATATTGCTCCACCTCTTCGTAGCCAATGTGCAGGTCGAGTAGTTGCTGTCCTGCTTCCAAGAATGCATGAAAGGCCTGGAGGGTCGACACATCAGGAATGCGCGGCAACAACTTTGCAGTATCGACTGCATAGCGTTCTCGATATTCGGGTGAATGCAGAATGCCGTAAACGTATGAAAAGATGTGATCCTTGGTTACCCACTTTCCATAGTTCTCTTGGTAGGCGTCTAGGGTCTCATCGGAAATGTTGTCGCGTCGAGTGGGTTGATCTTCCAAAAGGGAATCTTGGCTGGATAAGGGCGAAGGCTCAAATCTGTACCGTGGGAAAGCCTGGAGAGCACGTCCCGACGCGCCAGCACTGGCCTTGTTGTCTGGGATGACATCCGTTGCTAGAACTCCAATGGGCCTACCTAGAGCACTAAGGCCACGTTCAACTATAATGCTCGGATTGCGACTGTCTGGCTTGGGAAACAGGCTCGGCAATCGGTAGACAGAATTGTTGAGCACGTGATCGAGGAAGAGGTGCTGGCGGAAGAAAGGTCGATAGGTGGCAATGCGGAATCCTGTGGTTTCCGCTCTTGCCAAAGTACCACTTCTTGCTCTGTGCTCGGCAGTGCCGTCCCACTTAAACCGTGTTATATTGCGCAACTGAGAGCTCTCACGGCTTTCTATTCCCTTGACCTGCTCGTTGTAGTACGCCACTTGTTGTTCAACCATGTCGCGTAACTTTGAACTAGAGGAGCTAATGACCCACTTGTCGCGGCTTGTGAATACGCCAAGAGAAGATTGCTCAAATATTGGAGTTAAGGATGGGATGGAGTTTTCACTCTGGATCGCTGCCACAGGTCGCAGCCGCAGGAAGTGATCGCTGCGCTGGTTGATCCAATCGCCTTGTTCATTCGGTTTGACTTTCGTCCACTCGATGTCCCAAAACTGCGTGTCGCCGATTGTCTCCAGCTTCTCTTCGCGAGTAAAGTAGTCACCAATGTCGTAGTAGTGAATAGCTGCTGTGCCACTGACAGGGCCTGGCCGTTTAACTAGGAGCAGGACAGCCACGCCGGCGCGGCTGCCACTGCCAAACACTTTGCCGCCCTCTCTTTGTGAGACTTCTCCCGACGTGCGCTGATTTCCGCGTAGATCGTACACGTAGACCGAGTGAAACTCTTCCGCAAGTGTCTTGCGAAAGCCATCGAAGCTCTTACCCTCGAGGAAACCGCTGTTGGTGACAAAGCCGACGATACCTCCGTCACCCGACAGCACTCGGTCCGAGGCCCAGCGTACTGCCCGCACGGAGGAGTCGTAGAGGGGATTCTTTAGCCCCTTGGAATCTGACTGCGCAATGTAACTGCGGGAGATTTCGCCGTCGAGTGTCGGATAGGATTGGTTCGCGTTGTCATCCTCGTGACTCCCCTGCCCCCTTGACCAAGGTGGATTGCTAATGATGACGCGGATGTCAAGGCCAAGCTGGCGCTCAATTCGTGCATTGTTCCGCGGAAAGAATGAGGTGTCTCTGCGGTCGCTCGCCTCTGAAGCCTGAAAAGTGTCAGTGAGAACAATGCCCTCAAGCGGCCGATTGTCGTTCGCGATCTCTGCATATGCCGTTTCGATGTTGACGGCAGCGATATAGTACGCTAGAAGCATGATCTCATTTGCGTGCAATTCGGAGGCGTACTTGCGGAGCAAGTCATCCCCGTTGATGCAGCCACTGTGTAACAAGCGAGTGAGGAACGTCCCCGTGCCCGCAAAAGGGTCGATAATGTGCACGCCCTCGTCGCTCAGCGAGCCACCAAACTCTCGGTGTAACAGCTCTTGGACACTGCGAATAATAAAGTCCACGATTTCAACGGGCGTATAGACGATACCCAGAGACTCGGCCAGCTTCGGGTAGGCTACCTTAAAGAACCGATCGTAGAGATCGACAACGACGCGTTGTTTGCCTTCTGCGTTGTCGATGCCTTCGACCCGGCGGCGCACGCTTTCATAGAACCCAGTTAGCTCGGCTGTCTCTGCCTCCAGGCCGTAGCCCGCCAGTTCATCGACCATGCGTTGCATGACCCGCGAGACCGGATTCTGCTCTGTAAATTGCTGACCGCCGAAGAGAGCATCAAATACCGGCTTGGTGATGAGGTGCTGTGAGAGCATTTCTGCTGCACGTTCCCGTGTAATGGAATCGTTGAGGTTGCCCTGCAGAGCCGCGACAAATTCATCAAAGCGCGCACCCACTCGTCCTTCAGGGTCCTCAATTAAGGCGCGAATTCTCTCATCGTGGCGACGGGCGATGTCGGTTACCGAATCGGCCCACTTTTCCCAATAGCGGCGCTCACCGCATCGCTTGACGATCTGCGCAATGATCGCATCACGCAGGCCACCTATATCGAAATCCAGCAATCTTTGAAACACGCGCGACTCGGCTACGCCTTGCACATCCCCGGCTTCTTCATCGTCCCCTTTCGACCCCACGCCGATCACTGAAAGTGGGCCGTCACTGCTCTTGTTCAAGTCGAGCTTATTGACGTAGGCGTCAAAGCGTTCGTCATGCGAGCGTAATGCCTGTAGTACTTCCCACACATGACTGTATGCGTCGTTGCGGTCGAGTGCCGCCGCCGCGTCCTCACCAGAGGGCACCACCACGGGCAAAATGATGTAACCATAGAGCTTTCCCTCTGCTTTGCGCATTACCCGGCCTACCGCCTGCACAACGTCTATTTGGGACTTGCGTGGCTGCAGGAAGAGAATCGCGTCGAGGGTCGGCACATCGATCCCTTCCGTAAGGCAGCGGGCATTTGAAAGAATGTGACACCGCTGAGCCTCAGCCATATCCTCACGAAGCCATGAGAGTTCCCGATCCCGTTTGATCACTCCACTCTTGCCGTCGACGTGTCTCCCTTCAAAAGAGAGATTTCGCACCGTGGGCGCTTCTTCCTCCTGCTCACGTTTTACTAATTCGACGAAGTGTTCCGAGTACTTGATCGTGTTCGAGAATGCTACTGCGCGCCGCATTGGCTCGGGATCATCGATAAACTCCTTGCCTTCCGGGTCGACTTTGGCGAGTCCGTTTAGACAGCCAATAACTCGCCCAACGTCGGCAAGCGCTGCGCCTTCTCCCAGCAAGGCCTGATAGTCGCGGGCGATCTGATGCTCGCTCATAACGAGAATCGTGACTTTGTAGTCGCTTAGCAGGCCCGCTTCTACTGCTTCCGCAAAACTCAAGCGGTGGAATTCCGGGCCATACTGCTCCACGTTGTCCATTGAGGCAAGGAAGACGTCTCCTTCTCTTGCTGTGTTCTTGACTTTCTCCGCGTAAATGCGCGGCGTGGCTGTCATGTAAAGCCGCTTTCGTGCGTGTATCTCCTCATCGTCGTGAACGAGCAAGAATGACGATTCATCGCCCTCACGGAGTGCGCCTGTAGTGCGGTGGGCCTCGTTGCAAATGACTAAATCGAAATCGGGAAGCCCCAACTTTTGGGCATCGGCGATAACTTTCATTGACTGATAGGTAGAGAATACGACCGTCATTCGCTCCGGGGCATTAATACCTCCCATATACGTAAAGGACGCCGGGTCGGTAGTAGCCGGAATCGGCATGTCGTACGTGCGCGTGCTGTCCCCGTCTCTCCTTCCAACCGATGCGTCTGAACAGACTGCAAAGGCACGAATTGGCACTTGGGCATCTGCACCCCACTCCCGCATCGATTGGGAAAGAAGGGAGAGGGAAGGAGCCGCAAGTAAGACACGTCCGCCAAGGCCGGCAACATGCTCCGCGATGCGCAGCGCGGTAAGGGTCTTGCCCGTACCGCAGGCCATAATGAGCTTGCCTCGGTCACTAATCTTGAACCCGTTGAGGACATCCTTAATTGCGCTCTGTTGGTGAGGCCGCAATTCCTTGCGGGACGCTTCCTGGAGCGGTGCGGTTTCGTCCTCAAGAAACCTGCTCCAGTCAACTGCGGCTCCATCGAAGCCTAGAATGTCAACTCGCTGCACAGGAGGTTCGATGCTGGTGAGTGCCCGGTTCGCGTTGTCGCTCCATCGCGTCGCGGTCGTAAATATGTATCGCTCTACAAATGGCTCACCACTAGGAAGCCGCTGGGAATCAGCGAGGAAGGAGTCTATCGTGGACTTGTCAATGTAGTCCTGGCACTTACACTGGATCGCCACGAGGCCACCGTCGTATCGCCTAGCGACGATGTCGATGCCTATGTCAGTGCCGTCGCGTACCAGCCATTCATTCCAGCGATGAACCTCGCTAAAGCGCTCTCGGTACACCGGAGCGGTGAGTAGCACATCTTTGACGAGGACTTCAAATGCGCGACCGCGATCCTGTTCGTTAGGGTAACGTTCACAAAGCCGTTGATATACAGCAGCAAATCCACTCATACTTTTCTCCCTTAGACGGCATTGTAAACCAATCTAAGGCAGACGTGCCCAGTTGGCGCGGATACTAAACTCATGAGGCTTGGCGTTTGGGGGATATGGGGTTGGTGCCTTGGAGGCAAGACTACCGTTACGCTTCAGGCGCTGTGACGCGGACGGTGATGACGTCGTTGTTTTGGTACTGCTTGTGCTGGACGGAATCGGCGAAGTTGCGGAGGAGCCGCAGGGAGAGTTCTTGTTCGACGGGGGTTTCCGAGTCGTGCTGCTGGAGTTGGCGGATGCGGTCTTCCAGGTTCTCATCGTCTCCACCGCCAATGAATTCCAGGTCTGCCACGGGGCCCTCACTGGATACTAGGACGACCAACTGCCGTCCGTCGTGCTCCTCTTCGTCGCTCTCCAGGTCTAGCGGCGCTAGGGTCAGGAGAGTCTCTTCGCCTACTGCCATGAGGCGTTCCGTCATCGCCGTGTTCCAGCCTCTGCTAGCAGAGAATTTGGTGATGAACTCGTTGAGTTCCGGCAGCGCATCGATGTGAAGTTGCGACTTGAAGCGCATGTTGCGATGGGCCGTGAGCTCCAAGAACACTAGCATGATGATAGCGGCGAAACCGCCGGTTGAGATACCGCTCTTGAGGAGCGTATCCCACACCGGGCCCAGGGCCGGCAGGGCGAAGAGTTTGAACTGGAAGGCGGCTCCAATCCAGAAGGAAACGCCGGCCACGATAACTTTCTGTCGATTTTGTTCGCTTTGTATCACAAGCTGCGCGCCGTCAACGAACAGGGTGCCCGTCACCAGCGTAAGGTAGCCTGCCATGACGGGACCGGGAATGGTGCTGAGCAGTCCGGACAGCTTGGGCACAAAGGCCATGACAATGAAAAGGCTGCCAATGAGGTAGCCGACCCGGCGAGAAGCAACACTGGCGACTTGCGTAAACGCGACTGTGCCCGGATGGATGATGATGGGTACGGCGCCAGCAATGCCGCTCAAGATATTGCCTATGCCGCCCCCGGCAAGCGTGCCTTGCACCTGCCGGAAATCGATAGCCCGGGGCTCGCGGCTAGAGACCCGCTGCAAGGCGATAGATTCGCCGTTGGCTTGAATGGAAATGATGATGCCTAGGAAAACGAAAGACGGCAGTATGGTCCAAAACGGGATGCCGAAGTTGGGCCTAAGATCCGGCCATTCACTGGGAAGACCTATCCAAGGCGCTTGCAACACCCGCTCGAATTCGTACGTGCCGAAACTTGCGGCAACCAGGCAGCCAACCACGATGGCGATCGGCGGTGCCCAGAGGCGCAGAAATGGAGTCCCGCGAAAGGTGAGAATGGAAACAACGAGGAGCGTCGCCAGCGCGGTCGCGGTCGCGGCCGTGGGCTCTACAGTCGATGCTTCATCCAACAGAGCGAAGACTACGGAGGCCAGCGTGATGGAGAGAATCATCATCACGGTACCGCCTACGGTGGGCGTGACCATGCGCCGTAAGATGAAAAGCCACTTCGAGATAATCAATTGGCAGATGCCGGAGACGACTACAAGCATCGCCAGAGTGGCAGGCCCGCCATCCACCACCGCCGTTATACAGAAGGGGATAGAGAATGCAGCGGTGAACATGGGAAGCACGGCCTGTCCTCCAACAGGGCCGATGCGGCGCACCTGCAAGAGCGTGGTTATGCCCACTACGATCAGAGAAGCAAAGACCATCCAGAGGAGGTAGGAGTCGTCGCGGCCCGATGCCTTTGCCACGATAACGGGCGTTACCAGGAGGGTGGCGGAAGCGAGCAGACTGAACTGGAACCCATACCCCAAGGTTGCCAAGAAGGGTGGATTCTCGTGCGCCTCGTAGCGCGGGCTCTGAGAAGGTGGCGAAGCCATAGTGAAGTATCTCCAAACCCATCTCAGACTGTGATGCACCATATTATACAACGCGGCGTTGATGTTGTTTGGAAAGATTGAGGGCAATCGGCCTTTGTCCCTGCAGCGGCCCTCGGGATCACAAGGGCAATTCGTGGCAGGTGGTGCCAGCGAAATTGGGTGGACCTCATGGAGAAAGCGCCATCTGCCGTAATGGACGCGTTGCTAACTATGGGGAAGATCGAGATTGTGCCATTGCGCTTAGCAGCTAAGAGTGGTTACGCCTCCTCGAAGTTAAATAGTTGTTGGTGTGCCTCGCGGCCTGACTGACGAGAAAGTGAAGTTGTAGCTAATTCTGTTCACGGCATTGCAGCGGTCCAAGGCTGAAAAGCGTGTCCTCCCCAATAGACGCAATTGAAGTGTGCTGCGGCAATCTGGATCGGCATTTTTCACTCGACACAGCGGTCTGTCGTCATCCCGACCCTCGAGTTTGATTTTCTATGCCGATGATACGATTACAATCTCTAGGCACCACATGATTCGGATAGTCTAATGAAGCAACCCATTTCTCATTTCTTGATGCCATCTTTAAGGGCTACAGTCGAACTATTAGGCTTGTGCTACCGTAGAAGTTGCAAGACCGGGAACCAAATTCAGTATCGTTACAAGGTCGACTATGATGGGCCTCGTCAGTTCAAATGGCGGTATGCTATTAGTTCGGAGCTTCGCTATTTTTGCGGCTCTCTCAACTTTGCTTGGGCGCATTTACTTTGTCACTTACTATCAAACCCTCGGTATTCCCACTTCAGATGTACGACCAAACATATTCGAATACTCCTTGATTTCTCCCAGCACTTCGATTTTCGGTATAGGACTTGCAATTGCATTTGCATTGTCACTTTGGTGGATGGACTGGTGGGATGACGCGCTGTCTTCGCCAAAGTGGAGGTTGAGGAGGCTGGTCATAGGTATCTTGATGTTTGTTGCAGTCCTTGCAATGCATGCCTTCGACTCGCGAATACTTATTCTTACAGAGCAGCAATTTCTTGGAGTATTGGCGTACACATTCTTGCAGTTGACAGTGTTGACAATGAACCTGGCAGCAGGTATCTTAATTATTTCCGCACTCACTGTCAACAGTCCAATGTCGAAGATTACAAGAGACTTGGAGAGAATGGCGAGTTCGAAAGACTATAATTTAAGTGACTTAAGTGACATCAAGG
The DNA here is from genome assembly GCA_965216245.1 of Chloroflexota bacterium. Lineage (GTDB taxonomy): Bacteria > Chloroflexota > UBA11872 > VXOZ01 > VXOZ01 > VXOZ01. Next base: position 540,604 of record OZ244145.1, on the reverse strand, counting down.
CTCGTTTACAGAATGCCAAAGCAGACCCTAGTCCCATTGGGATGTTCCTCCCAGTTCTTATCGTTGTATTTGCATGCTGGGCGATCTTCATGGCAGCTTCCCATGCAACAAGAATAGCTGTAATTGATGCGAAGAACACTCTGGAGAATTCGCCTACGGCTCGCATTGAACTCAGCACATCCAGTGCCACTGTTAAGACACTTGAGGGACTAGTAGAGTGTCAAAAGGAAATGGAGAATTGTAGGCTCAAGGTTGTTCTGATAACCGACAGATTTGTTTACGCAAAGAGCATAGTTGTTGGATCCCAAGGTAATGAAACGCTGTTCTCGATTCCAATTCGAGACGTGGCAGGTATAGTTTTTCATTCGACTGCGCTAGATCACTAGCATCTAAGAACTTGATACAGTCGAGCGACGTATTAAGGTGGGGATGGGCTTTCTCGAGGCTACTTGCGGCGTTTGCTAGTATTATTCGTCCCTGTTGCTCTTGAGACCTAGCTTCTCTTGTGGTCGCATTTTGCTAATTCCGCGTAATGGCTTTGGCTCTAGTTGTCCTTAAGGCGCTCTTCAAGCTTTTGCAGCGTTTCCTTGGTGGCGCGAAGCTCCTGCAGAAGCTCTTCCCGCGACACAGGGTTCTCTTGATCAAGGATACGCTCCAGCTTGGCGTCACCCATCTTGTCGATGATAATGGCGATGAATAGATTGATCACGACGAAAGTGCCGACCACCACGAAACTGACGAAATAGACCCATGCCAGGGGATTGAGGTCCATTGCGGTGAACATGACATCAGTCCACCCATCGAACGTGATGATATTGAAGAGCGTAAGGACGGCAATTCCGACGTTTCGCCAATGCTCCGGGTCATGCTCGCTGAACAAGTGAATACCAATGATGGCGTAGATATATACGATGATGCCCATCAGCATGATGACGTGTCCCACGCTTGGAATAGAGCTGACAAGCGCAGTAACGATTACGCGCAGGTCTTTGATGGTCGACACGAGCCGCATTACGCGCAGCAGACGGACCAGCCGGGCGATAGTAGCGAACTGTCCGGTTACTGGTATCAGGGCCAGTACGACCACTAAGAAGTCGAAGACGTTCCAACCATCGCGAAAGTAGCCAACTACCCGCGGTGACGACGCCACCATTTTCAATAGCGCCTCCAAGACAAAGATGGCCAGGGCCACTTCATATAAGACCTGAATCCAGTTGCCGTATTGCTCTTCTATGGCAGGTGAGGTGCCGAGACCGAGCAGGATGGCATTGAGAATGATGATGACAATAATGCCGAATTCAAATGCCCGCGCGCTCGTTATGCGCTGGGCAAGATGTGTGATTCTATTCATCGCCGGATTACTTTGCTCAATTCAGAGGTGTTGGATCAGATTTCGGAGTTCCACCCCAGGGGAAACCCAGTGACGAAAGGCCCAGAAGAAGAGGCCCCACGCCCCATCTAGTTTAGACGATTTGCGTTGACAATTCCTAGTGGTCCCTAAGACGAAGATTCTTGCTTTCCTAGCCCAGTTTCGTTAGTCGCGCCGAGAGTCAATGCTCATGCGACGGGTTTCGATGTCAATGCAAAGGAGCGAGAGTAGTCGGATTCTGAGAATCCTCGTCAGCGACTGCGCTGAGTTAACTTCAATTGCCCCTCAACCCATTAACGCGACAGACGTTAGTTCTTCTGTTGCTCGCGACAGCGTTACGCCATACCTTAATGTGACCAGTGTACTGCTGTTGCGCAGTGGTAACGAGTGAAGCGCCTGGCTACGGGCAATTGCAATGTGCCGGGCAAGCCTACAGAGATGTCGGCCGTTTGCTACCAATGTCCAACAATTGGGAACTCATGGCACAGGATCGCGATCTTTTGCGCTCTGCCGTCGTGCTGGTGAGGAGCTGAATTTATGCCGGTCTAAGCAATGAGCGCCGGGAGTTCCATTGCGCGGGTCGGCCTTTGCTGGCTATATCGCACGGCTTTGTGAGATGGCATTGGATCGGGGAGCGAGACAGGCTAAGAGTGTGCGCGACACGTCCCTGAAAATTCTACCTGCGACTCCCAGGGCGCCGTTTCTCTCTACCGTCCGGTAGAGCGTTCTACGCACGTGATGCGTTTATGGCGATGGGCCGCTGATCGGCAGGATGCCCAGGCGAATACCTGTAACCACAGCTTCGAGCTTGGTGCTTGCTCCGAGCTTCTGCCGCAGATTGCGAATGTGGTTGCGCACCGTGTGTCGGCTGATGCCTAGTTCGCCGGCAATGCGGGGCGTGTCCCAGCCCAGGGCCATCAAACGCAGTACAGCTAATTCGCGTTGCGTCAATGCTGATGTAACCGTTTGAGCTATCGGGGTGGAGGGACGGTCCGACAAGATTTCAGCACCGCCCGCTACGAGCTCCTCGCGCAAAGCATTTGTGGCTGTGGTGGGTGTTTCCATCTCGTCATCGGCTTCTAAGAGGTGCACCAGCAGCGGCGCATCTTTGAGTAATCCCGCAACCACCATGGGGGTAATGCTGACCCACTTTCGCTCCCCTGTGGAACAAAGCAAGTGCATCCGGGAGGCGGCCGGCACTAGGCCGGCACGCAGATAGCGGATCGAAGGGCAGCCCTGCATACACTGCGGCGAGAGTGCGCCTTGGATCTCTCCCTTGACAACTTCGTAACAGTGCCGGCCGAGAACCTCATCGGAAGTGAAGCCGAGTATGGATTCGGCAGCGCGGTTCCAGAAGACAATGGTCTGGTCTACGGAGACGGCATACGCGGCGCAGGAAGCGTTTGCCAGCGCAGTAAAAAGCCCTGCTGCAATCATTTCATTGAGACCTTGATGGGTTGAACGGCTGTTTGGCTAACGATAGCGGGGCAAAGACAGCCTATGACGACTTGAAGGGACTATAGCCAAATTACTTCACAGCGCCCTGCAAAATAGTTAAGGAAGTAATGACTAATGGTAGGTATAAATGCAATATCCGTCTATGGCACAACAGTATCATAATTGAGTCTCACTTTGCTGAGGAGTAAGGGCACCGCATCGATCCCATGCGACTGCTGGAAACACCATCTACTTATGATAAGCATCTCAAGAATCCCGCTTGGAGATTAGTTGGCAAGAATAATATGAATGTGTTATATTGTTTCCGAGTGTTGACTATTGCAGACTTAGTTAAGGAAACTGCGAACACCACGGACTTACCGGGTGTGCAGCATGCACCGTCGAGCAAGGGATGTACCAAGTCTTAGGCCACACCTTAGAGAAATGCGCCGCCGGTCGCCAAAGAAAGCGACTCGCCCTGGCACCATGCCCTTGATCAATTAGATTTCCGTCCACTCCACTTTCCCCGAGACCCCGCGCTAAACCACCACCCAGCGCGGGGTCTCACTTTGCCATAAAAGTGGCCGGGATGACAAGCCGCTCCGGGGAGAGAGGGGTCCAGGTGACTTGCCTAGCGATAGGCACGGCAAAGCGGGGATTGCGTACAAATGCATTCTGCTGACCCCTTATGCATTCAACGCCAAGTCTATCTACGCAGGACACCTGATGAAAATGCCTTAGGACATGGAGTAGAAGAATAGGAGCCAGGATTCTTCTAGAACCCTACTTTCTCATCGGTTGCGCTGCCGCGAAACTAAATGGAACCGCACCTCACATGGGGGCGATCCCAATTCATGGGAGTTGCTGCAACTTGGCAGGCTGGCTGGGGGGGACTGAGGGATGAATACGTGGAGCCAAAAGAACCAGCCCTGGCCCTCGATGCCTAGCAAGGCGATTTCCACCTCACGGCCTTTCGCACGTTAGGCACCGTTACCCACGATGAGCGCGTCGAGGCTGCGCCCGCTACCGCATTTCCAGCCTGCCATGGCCGCGAGGTAGGCTTGCACTGGGGCGCGTACCAGAACATGCGGCTGCGCTCAAGGGTGCAGAGCTGGGCGAACGAGCTCGACTTGGAGATCGAGGCCGTGTATCAACGCCGCGAGCAGGATCAGTAGGCGGCGGCACTTCGAACATTTCCAAGGATAGGTTCGGCTTTTCGTTGGGCCGATTGTGGGAAGGCCCTTAGGCTTTGGCGCGCGGTCCTAGCGCAACCCGTGGGAGTGCGTGCGACCACTGCTAGTGGTGGTCATGCGAATTCCCTCAGGCGGCGACGCCTGGCTGTTGGTGTTGCATTGCCACCAGGTTGAGATTTCGTCTTTGCGCAGGCAGCAGATGTAAAATCGACTGTTTGTAATGAAAGTCAGTTTCAGATTCTAAACGAGCGTTCGCAGGTAGTGGGTACCAGTGGTTCCAGCGTGGGTCAGAACACTGGACTTGCGTTCCAGAGAACTCCTTCGATAAACTGTTGTTGCGATGTTTTATGAAGCTATCCCAGTCATGTTTTAAAGACAATCCCTCTGACAGTGTTGGGAAGCAATACTGGAGAAATCGGCTAGAACTCATGGATTTGACCCCTATAGCCCCTATAGCCCGGTCGTCGGAATGGGTCAAGGCAAAGGCAGAGTTCTTGGTGAATGTTCGACTTTGGCCGCTCAAGAGCGAGTTAAGTCCAGACAGGTGGTTGTCGAATTTTGATGAGCGAGAGCGGGAGGTTGCAGTTCACCTCTTGGATCAGTTCATGTACTTTGGAGAGGAGTTACTTGATGCTGCTTTTTTAGCCGGTTTTCAGCGCATTAGCATGTCAATGCTCGATCCTCGAAACCCAGTACAACTCACCGTGGATTGGAAGGAGTTCCTGTCTTCAGCGTTGGTTGCACCGGTTCAGGGAGAGACAGACAGCATTGCTGACAGTGGCTGGGTGTTTGGTCGAAAAGCACGTCAAGTTCTTGGTTTGGATGAAGATCAGCTTCTTGCAGCCAAGGAAGCCGCTAAAATTGCCTTAACAAGGGGTCGCCCACTTGTCCTTGTAGATGACTTTGTTGGAACTGGTCAGCAAATGATAACTATGTGGGAAGATCTAAGCCTTCAGAACCTGACGGACAATGGGGTACCCATATTCTACGCGCCAGCTTTCTCAACTGAATATGGCCGCGAAGCCATCCTAAGAGAGTGCAAAGGATTGAGTCTGTCTCCTGGACAGCTCATCTCTCGTGAGTACTCAGCTGTGGAAGAGAATTCAATTCTGTGGCCAGCAGGCAGGAGGGAAGAGTACCTAGAAGTCGTAAGAAGGGCTTCGATGAGGGCGGGAATCCCTGACACCAATGGCGAGTCAGTAGATGACTGGCAGGGATTTCATAGGTTGGGCTTGGCTCTAGCGATGCATGGATCTGTTCCTGACGCGACGCTACCGCTATTTCGATGGGAAGGAATGGGATGGTATCCGCTCATCAGGAGGAAGTAAGCCTCCACACCCTCCTGTACCAGCTATTTGGTTCAACTCGGGCCGAATGGCTTGGGGAGCAACTGTACGCGTTGTTCGCGGAACCAAGTTACTTTCCGGAGTTACAGACCAACAGGCCTTGCTTTCTACTGGGTGGACGGGGAACGGGAAAAACCACCGCCTTGAAGGGTCTCTCATATGCGGGCCAATCGGTGCTGAGGCAGTCTTCGGATCCCAGGAATTGGCCATTCTTCGGTCTGTATCATCGTGTCGACACCAATCGCGTCACCGCCTTTAGCGGGGACGAATTGACGGAAGACCGGTGGTCACGGCTGTTTGGTCATTATCTAAATTTGACTATCACTTTGAGCTTGATGGACTTTCTAGAGTGGTTTGAGAATGAAACTGGTACAGTAGTTGGAATCTCAAACGAAGAGTTGGAATTGGTGGCTAGAAGTCTAGGAATTGGCGAGTCAGTACGCAGCATTCGAACCCTAGCTCATTTGGTCCGCATAACGCTTGTGGATTTTGAGGCTGCCATCAACAATGTGGCTGATGGAGTTTCACAAGGCCTTTCCATGCTTGGAGCACCAATTGAGCAATTGATTGGGGCCGTTAGAGGGCTTCCGGAGTTCAATGGCAAAGTCTTTTTTCTTCTCATCGACGAGTACGAGAACTATCTTGAATACCAGCAGCGTGTAGTGAATACGCTGATAAAGCACGCCGGTGACGCCTACACGTTCAAGGTGGGAGTAAGGCAACTGGGGTGGAAAGTTAAGACGACCTTGAATGCGGACGAACACCTTATGTATCCGGCAGATTACGCACTTATTGAGATTGAGGATCGACTAGAAGGAGATTACTTTAGGTCTTTTGCCACTAGGGTTTGTCAAGGTAGGCTCAACCTCTTAGCAAAGCGACTCGGCACGGAACCCATCAAGGTAATTGACTTATTGCCCGGAATGTCTGAGGAAGTCGAAGCCTGCCATCTCGGCGTTGAATCCGAGATACGGGCATTGAAACGCGAAATAGACTCAACAGAGCAGCAACTCCAGGAACTAGATCAAATGCCTAGTCTCCAGGCCTATTTCCTTCTCTTCTGGTCAAAGGCACAAGGAACTACGCTGGGTTCCGAAATGAGCGAGCTTAGAGTTAACCCTTCCAAGTGGCACACGAGGTACCAGAACTACAAGCATTCCCTGCTGTACACGATTCGCAGAGGTAGGCGCGGCATCAGAAAGCATTACTGTGGTTGGGATACATTTCTTCTTATTTCAAATAGCAACATTCGGTACGCGTTAGAGCTTGTCTATGAAAGTCTGAAGCATTGTCTCGATCAACAAGGTCAGGAACTTAAGACAGTCCCTGCAAAATCACAAACTGAAGCTGCGCAAGCCGTAGGCGCACGTGCTCTCAGAGAACTTGAGGGTGTTTCCACGTATGGAGCGCAACTGACCAAGCTGGTGCTAGGTCTCGGCCGTGTCTTTAGCGTAATGGCTTCCACCCCTGAAGGTCACACGCCGGAAGTCAATCAGTTCTACCTCAAACCTAGTTTAGTAAATTATACATGTCGGCAAAGAGGGCTACTTAGCACTGCCGTAATGCACGTAGCACTCGTTAGGAAGTCCGGCACAAAGTTGATTGAGCAGGGCGCGACTCAGGAATTTGACTATTGGCTACACCCTGTATTTGCGCCGTTCTTCGTTTACAGCCACCGTCGAAAGAGGAAGATGCAACTCGAAATCGAAGTCTTGGAAGGCTTAGTCGATCGTCCTAGCTCCACTATCAGGCATATACTGGCAAACACTGGTCGCTCCATCGAGGAGGAACTTCCTGAGCAGCTTCGAATGTTCGAGGGCTACTATGCTTCCACTTGAAGAGCGGCCACTCTATACGCGGACACTATGCGGATGGCACGAACTGTATCTAAGCCCAGATTCGGTGTACTTGTGGAGTAATTCGGTTGAGCCAAGATCCAAGCATCCTTCGGAGTGGGAAGAGCGGGAATTCAGCGCCAGATTTGTAGAGTGCTTTGACAAAGGGAGCATGGCTTTTGAGACAGTGGGTTCGATCTCGTCGACTGTTCAGTTGAGGAGTGCAACTCAATTGGAAGCCTTAATAGAAGAGATCGGTGAAGAACTCTATTTGAACATCACTGGGTTGCCTTACCATATATGGGCCGTTATCCTGAAGCGCGCAATTCTGCATGGTGTGAATGTCCATGCCGTTTACGTTGAACCCTTTGGATATGTTCCTAGTGGAGCAAGTGCAGATTCACTTATATTCGATCTTAGTGAGAGGATTATGGGGATTTCAAGTTTGCCCGGCTTTGCGCGCCTTACAGAACCCCACAACTCTGACGACGTTTACTTTGTGCCGATACTTGGATTCGAGGGAGCTCGTTTAGCTTATGCACTAAACCAGATCGAGATTCCTTACGAACGAATCCTTCCTATCGTTGGTTCACCGGGATTCAGACCTGACTATCCCTTCCATACCTACCTTGGAAATAGAGCTCCTTTCGAGGATAGCCCAATATGGCAAAACGTTCGATTCGCCATCGCGAATTGTCCGTTCAGTCTCATGTATGCATTGAAGGGCATTGCAGTCGATCACCACAATGCGCGACTAAAGGTTGCGCCCTTAGGTACTCGTCCTCACGCCCTAGGGGCAGTTATGTTAGCCATTCGTGACCCAGAGCGAATTGAGCTAGTCTACGACCACCCGATTCCCAGGGCAAATCGATCGATTGGAACGGGCTTGCTACAGATATACGAGCTCAGCCCGCTTTGGAATTAAGTTGATTGATGAATTCAATACTCCCCCTCGCCTTGCGGCAAGGTTAGTTGAGGTTGCGGATCAGCTGTGCCAAGGCGAACCGAGAACAATCGCGGACTTCGCTGTAGGTACTGGTGAACTCTTGGCTGCCGCCAAGCAACGGTGGCCCAATGCAACATTTTTTGGATGTGATATCAGCAGAAATAGAGTTGCAAGTCTCGCGCAGGTTAGAACCGATTGGACTTTGGCTCAGTGCAACTTCTTGGAAAACTCTAGTAGGCACTCTCTCTCCGATCTCGAGAATATCAAGGCCAAAGTCGACTTGGCAGTCTTGAATCCCCCATTTTCGGCTCGTGGCGGGACGAGAGTGGAGGTTCATCTAAATGGGCTAAAAATGCGTTGCAGTCCGGCGATGGCTTTCGTTCTGATCGCGTCGCAGTACCTCAGTCCAGATGGTAGTCTTGTGGCTCTCTTGCCTGCAGGGGCATCTCATGCTGATCGGGACCAAGATGCTAGAATTGCACTGAATCAGCTCGGAGAGTTCCGGGCAATCCGAGAAGAGACAGCAAAGTTCCCTGGCGTAAGCCTAAAGGTAATCATCGCGTATCTAAGACGCGGCCCTGCCACCCTGAACAACAAGACTCGAATTGAGCCTTTCCTCAGTGCTTCCGGGCCCACAATTGGGTTGCTACGCGGAACACTTCAGACTCATAACCTACCAAATGTTGAGATGGGAGAGAGTATTGCGCTAGTACACTCAACCGAGCTACAGGATTACCGGTTGCGAGAGTCGCAGAGACAAGTCCCTTTAGGAACCCGTTCGATTGCTGGTCCTGCAGTCCTGATTCATAGAGTTGGTAGACCGAGGCAGGAGAAGATAGCCTACGTGCCGCAAGGGCCGCCATTCGCAATCACAGACTGCATAGTGGCATTACTTTGCCATGACGAGAGTGAATGCTTGCAATTACACAGTTCCCTCACCGAGCAATTCAGCCTACTTAAGCGAAATTACATCGGGTCTGGTGCCCCTTACATCACGATTAAGCGCATCCTGCAAGTGTTGCAAACTCTTGGCTTCGCGGCTGAGGTTTATAACTGGGATGAATATCTCCGCGAGGCGAAATGAACGACTGGGTAGCTATTGGTATTTCAATGAAGTTGCGTTGCCGATGAAAAACGCTCACTTTCATCCGTTTTGTCTAGGCTGGAATGGTGGACCGAGGGGGATTTGAACCCCCGACTTCTGCGATGCGAACGCAGCGCTCTCCCACTGAGCTACCGGCCCAATTGAGGTCTGATTGGTGTATTAGCCGAGAGGAACGATGATGGCGCGTTTGGAAGTGCGTCCGAAGGTCTCGAATTTGACGACGCCGTCGATTTTGGCAAAGAGCGTGTGGTCTTTACCTATGCCGACGTTTTCACCGGGGCTGATCGGCGTGCCGCGCTGGCGCACCAGGATGTTTCCCGCGCGTACGACCTGTCCGTCGGTACGTTTTACGCCAAGCCGCCTACCTGCGCTATCGCGCCCATTGCGGCTGCTGCCGCCGGCTTTTTTTTGTGCCACTTGTTAGTTACTCCTCGTTCGTATGGTGAGCTCTTGGAGTGCTCTATGCTTCCTGCAAAGCCGCTCGATGCCTTTAGGTGTTGATAGAAGCGATCTCAAGAATAGTGTATATGTGCCGGTGGCCTGAAATGCGCCGGTACCGGTTCTTCCGTTTGTACTTGAGAACGAGCACCTTGCTATCTTTTTCTTCACCGATCACGTTGGCGCGAATGTTGGCCCCGGCAATTGCCGGTGTACCTATGGTAACGCCATCATCGGTGGAGGTCAGAAGAACAGAATCCAGCGTGATTTCACTGCCCGATTCTGCTTCTAGTTTTTCAACTGCGATACGGTCTCCGGGGCTGACGCGATATTGCTTCCCGGCGATTTCAACGACTGCGAACACAATGTTCCTCATCAATCTCTATGCTTGTCTTTGCCAGCTTGCAAAGAGCAGGGCTCTGAGCGCATTAACCCAAGGGTCCGTGCTGCCCTGCATTGCTTAGGATAGCAATGGCGAGGCGGGAGTGTCAACAGCAGTCTGTTCGAGCGACTGTGCGTAGCAACACGTCGGCCTTCGCCGGTTTCGCGCTCACTTCCAACTGGTGAGGAGCAGTCCGTACATGGTTCGACAAGCTCACCACGAACGGAATCTAGGCTCACGATGAGCGGACACTAGGCTCGCGACGAACGGACATTCGGCTCACGACGAACGGACATTCGGCTCACGACGAGCGGACTTTCGGCTCACGATGAGCGGACACTAGGCTCGCGACGAACGGACATTCGGCTCACGACGAACGGACATTCGGCTCACGACGAGCGGACTTTCGGCTCACGACGAGCGGACTTTCGGCTCACGACGAGCGGACTTTCGGCTCGCGACGAATGGACACTTGGCTCACGACGAGTGGACTTTCGGCTCAAGATGAACGGAATCTAGTCTCACCACGAGCGAACTACCAGGCAGGACGATTCAGTCGCATTACCCAATGCGCATTTCAGCTTGCAGAGCAGGTCTATACGGCGCTGCCATAAAGGATCTTCGACTTGTATTACGACGACGTGGGAAGTGTGTGATAGAGCGACTGGAGCTTCTGAGAGTCGAGCGTCACGCCCATACCCGCGCCGGATGGAACGCGAAGATACCCGTTCTCCCACTCCCAGGGCTCCAGGAGCACGTCGTCAACGTACATGAGCGGCCCAATGAGGTCCGAGGGCCAGTCCACGCGCGCCGACGAAGCGGCAAGCGCCAGTTGCGCGGCAGTGCCCACGCCGAGTTCTACTGTGCTGCCGAGGAGTACTTCCAGTCCGGCGGCTTCGGCCAGGGCGATAACATTCTTCGCGCGATAGATACCGCCGCATCCTACCGTTGATACGTTAAAGACGTCCACTGCCTCATGGCGCACCACCTCGAGGGCGTACTCAGGCGTACTCACGTGCTCCAGAATTGGCGTGCCGACTGCTTTGCGCACTTGGGCCATGCCGGTGACATTCACTTTGTCGATGGGCGTCTCTACACCTGAGATATCGTACTTTTCCAGGCGGCGGATGTATGAGATGGCTTCATCAACGTCCCAGGCCGCGTTGGCATCGAGCTTTAGGTTCAGATCGGGGCCGCCGATTTGTCGGAAGAGCTTGATGCGCTCTTCGTCTAGGTCGATGTCGCGCCCTACCTTGAATTTGAAGGCATCGAAGCCCTGCTCTAGCTTCTCCTCGATTTCCGGCGCCATGGCTTCGGGCTCGCGAATATAAGCTACCCACGAGACCCAAACACTCTCGCGATAGCGGCCGCCGGCCAGAGTAGTGGCCGAGATTCCGGAGACCTTTCCCAAGATGTCGTAGCAGGCAGTGTCGATGGCGCAATTCACGAGGCCGCCGAAATCTACATCTCGTACGAGTTGCTCGAAGTTGGTCGGATCACGCCCCATAAGCTGCGAACGCAGCTTCTGAAATACGTTATCGATCTCCATGGAAGAACCGTCGCCGAAACGCGTCTTTGGGTCGATGTCCGATATCTCGCCAATGCCCACAATGCCGGAATCGGTCTCTAATTCGAGGATGTAGAAATAGGATAGTTCCACGGGTACGGCGTCAGGGTTTTGACGGCCTTCTTGGCCGCCGGAGGTCAGCGTGGCATATTGCCGTGCCACGGCAACCGGATGGAGCCTAATGTCTACGATCTTCATGCAACTTCCTCCTAAGAGTTACTCGTTTCCTTCAAGCCAGATGGGATTGCTCCACGCGCGTCGTCCTTGAAAGTCAACGCATTCCAGGCGCACGTACGTGTGCTCGTTTCGCAGGGAGTAATGGGCCGAGGTAATAGGATCGCGCTGCGGGGATCGGATTGCCAGTCCATGCGAGCGTTCGGACATAAAGGCAATGGTCCTCACCGGCGAGGTCTTCGCATAGGCTACCCCGTCCTCGATGCGGAAATCATGAATCTCCGGTCCTTGAGACGCGTAGAAGTCTCCTTCTGCAATCGCGTTGAGCATGCTCTCCGGCGTGCATGCGGCGGCTTTCGCCATGACCCATCCGCCGCCGGCATCGGGTAACTTCCAGTGTGTGTCGTCTACGGCCAGACCCAAGAGCGGCCGCTTGCGGTCGAGCAGCCCATCCCAGAGATAGGTACTATCGCCTTTGTTGATGCTTACTTGCGTGCCGTAGTTGAAGACTTCGAGGCCGGTGGCGCCTTCAAGGTGTGCAAGGTCGGTTGTGACGTGTCCCAGCCAGTAGGGATGGGCCAGCACCGCCAGACCCCCATCTGCGCGGATCGCATCAATTGCACCTTGAGCATCGAGATCAGGCGGTTGGGTGTGCATGTTGTTTAGACCGAGACCAACGATATGGTATCCTCCCCCGGCGCGGGCATCATCGCCATTGAGCTCCATGCCGGGAATGAGCACCGGACTTCGCGTAGGCGGCGATTCGAAGAGGGTGAGGGTGCGGTGGTCCGTAATCGAAAGGAAGTCGTAGCCCGTCGTCCAATACCACAACGCTACCATCTCCGGAGAATAGAGGCCGTCTGAATTTGTGGAGTGGGTGTGGAGGTTCCCCTTGTACCAGTTTCCAGGCTTTTGAAAGACTGTTAGTGCCATGTGCACTCACTTTCTTTGAGGTAGGCAAAAGTTGTCGCGGAATTGTGCACCATTCATTCTAGCGTACTCACTCCGGCACCGAGCAATCGCGGAGGAGCGACTGCTTGTGAGCGACCATGAAGACCGCCTGGGTGCGGCTGTATAGCAAGCAGTGATTAGCGTGTCTCCATTACTGCTATTGCACGCGATACTGCGCCAAGGCTTCTTCGTTGAGCGTGATGCCAAAGCCCGGCCTCTCCGGCGGCGCGAGCATGCCGTCGGCATCCAGCATGAGTGGCTCTTCGAACGTCTTGCCCCACATAGGATCCACGGTATCGCGGTAGTATTCGAGGATCAGCCCGTTTGGAATACCGGTAACGAGGTGAATGTGAATGTCTTGCGAACCGTGCGGAGCGATTACCAAGTCATGGGCAGCAGCTAGCGCGGCGATGCGACGGAACTCCGTCACGCCGCCGCAGATATTGGCATCGGCGTTGAGGATGCTGGCGGCCTGGTGTTGAATGAGGTCGCGAAATCCATAGCGCGTGTACTCGTTTTCGCCGGTAGCAATGGGAATGCTGGTCGCTTGGGCAACGCGGGCGCAGCCTGCATAGTCGTCCGGCCCCACGGGCTCCTCGAACCAATAAATGTCGAACTCTTCTAACTGCGCTGCAATGCGGATGGCTTCGTGGGCAGGGTAGGCATTGTTCGCGTCCACCATCACGGCTACGTCCGGGCCCACCGTTTCACGCACTGTTCGCACGCGCTCTACGTCCTCTCGGATCGGTGCGCCGCCGATCTTCATCTTGACCGCCCGTGCGCCCATGCGCACGTTCTCCGCCATTTCCTCCGCCAACTCGTTGAGGCCCTTATCTTCTTCGTAGTAGCCCCCCGCAATGTAGACCGGAATGCGTTCCGCATAGCCGCCAAGCAATTGGTGCACGGACTTTCCCGTGGCTTTGCCGTTCAGGTCCCAAAGGGCGATGTCTAGGGTTGAAATCGTGCGTGTCTCCGTGCCGCGTCTTCCCACAAGTTTCGGCACCCACAGAGCATGCCACAGCCGCTCCACATTGAAGGGGTCTTCGCCGATGAGCAGCGGCTTGAAACGCTCCAAGAGAGAGGGGTTGACACCTCCCAGACCGAGACCGACGAGCCCAACGTCGGTCGCAACTTCCACGACAGAGAGTGTGACGTCGGTGTACGTAAACATGCCGTTGCGGATAGGTTTGCGACGGGGCCAGCGGTATTCACGATGTGTGATTTCAGTGATTTTCATGGTTCATCCTATAGGTGTGCTCCTAGTTGCTGTACTTGGAAGCATTGTGCCGGCATGCCGATCCGATGTTCCTCCAACGACAATACCATTAGTAGGCTAGTAGGCTAGTAGGCTAGTAGGCTAGTAGGCTAGTAGGCTAGTAGGCTAGTAGGCCGGCTCCTTGAAGACGGCGATGAGCGTTCTCAGGAGGATGCGAACGTCGAAGAAGATCGACCAATTCTCGATGTAATAGAGGTCGTATTGTGTGCGCTGGTCGATGGGCACGTCGCCGCGCAAGCCGTTGACCTGCGCCCAGCCGGTCATTCCCGCTTTTTCACGATGGCGCTCCATGTACCGTGGGATTTCGGCACTGAATTGCCTCACGTATTGCGGTTGCTCCGCGCGCGGGCCAACAAGGCTCATGTGGCCCATAAGCACGTTAATGAGGTTGGGCAACTCGTCTATAGAGAACCGACGCAGAAATCTACCCAAACGGGTACGTCGTGGGTCATTGGGTACTGTCCAATCGCGGCTATCTTGACCGGAGCTGTTATCTACCATCGTACGAAACTTGATGATGGGGAAGGCCTTACCGTCACGACCTACACGTTCCTGGACGAAGAACGTAGGGCCGGCCGAGTCGAGGCGAATCAGCAGTGTAACAATAAGCAGCGGGCCGGATAGCAGGACTAGAGTGAAGGCCGCGACCACGATGTCCATCGAGCGCTTTGCCACCCGGTGCCATCCGGCAAGACGGGGTTCCTTGACCGTCAGCAGTGGCAGGCCGGAGATTTCGTCCACTTGCACAGTACTGACCAAGAATTGGAAGAGGTCAGGATGTACGCGGATACGGACATTCTCTGTGGGACAGAGGTCGAGGATGCGCAGCAACTCCTTCGTGTTGAGCTCGGGCAACGTGATGATGACCTCTTTCACCTCGTACTCCGAAATAACATTCGGTAGCAGATCTAACTTGCCCAGCAAGGGGTAGCTAAAGCGCAGCGCGTTTTCATCCGGATCGTCATCCAGGATGCCGACTATTTCGTACCCAAGTTGCGGAAGGCGCTGAAGATGATCGTGTACGAATTCGCTTCCCGATCCGTGCCCCACAATTACTGTGCGTACAGTCCCAATGTTTCTTTGATGCATTACACCACGCGTTAGAGATAAGGCAACGCGCTCAAATGTGAGGAAGAAGATACTTAGAATTGCTGCGTAGCCGACGAGGAGACGGGAGTACACGAAACCTTCGCGCCAGAAGAACGTGGAGATGCCTACGGCAACGATAGTGCCCAGTGCAACGGCGGCAAAAATCTTGAGGAAATATTCTTCTGAAGGCACGTGCCGTTGCGGTCGATAAAGCCCATTGAGCATCATCATGCCCATGTACAATACGGTCAAGAGAAACCATAGCCGGTAGTACACCTCAATGGCATGAATGTTCTCCGGCGGGGGCCAGCCTAGAGTAAAGCGCACGTAATAGGAGCAGAAGACGGCAAGAGCTACCGCCAGGGCATCGAGTAGGAGCCACAACGGCACGAAGAGGAAATTTAGGTCTCTCTTAAGCGTCATGCTTCCTCTCCTAGCTAGAGTGCTGGAAGCCGCGGTGCTTGTTGGGATCTTCGTCGCGTCCAAACTTGGAGCATCGCGGCGATGAAGAATACCCAAATTGCCGAAATGACGAAGAAATTCAATGTGGTTGAGTTGCTTGGCGCTTGGTGCTTGGCATAGAATAAATGCATGGATCGAAAAAACTCGAAAGTCATGCGACCCGGCCGCTGGCGGCTGCTCTCACCCTTAAGGTGCCGCACCGCAACTGCCGGCCAATACCATACTTGCCATCCGGCCTGCTTTATACGATAGCAGAGATCGAGGTCTTCGCCGTACATGAAGAAGACATCATCCAGCGGCCCAGCTTGGGCGAGTGCTTTGCGACGAATGAACATGAACGCGCCCACTATCGCATCTAAGGGATGGCTCTCATCGGGATCGATATATGTAAGATTATAGCCGGCCGTAAAGCGCGATTTGGGGAAGCGTTTTGCGAGGCCGCACGCCTTCATGAGCGCATTCCAAGGCGTCGGAAACGAGCGGCGGCAGGCAAGATCCAGGCTACCGTCGGCACGCAGGAGCTTGGGACCTACCACTCCCCAATGTGGGTGCGCTTCCATCACGGCATGGAGTTCTGCGAGCGCAGAGGGCGGGAGTTCCGTATCCGGGTTCAGTAGGAGGATGTAGCGACCGCGTGTCTGGGGCAGGGCAAGATTGTTGCCTGCCGCGAAGCCAATGTGGGGCGATCCCAATACGCGCTTTACGTCAGGAAACTCGGCTGCGACCATTGCCAACGAGTCGTCAGTGCCGTTGTCGACGACGAACACCTCATAGCTTTCAGCAAAGTCGCCGGCATAGATCGAAGCTAGGCACCTTCGTAGATGCGCCAAGACGTTGTGCGTAACGATGACGATGGATAGCTCGAGAGCAGCCGGACTCATCGGTTTCGCCGTCTTTGGCGAAGTCGGCATCGCCACCAAACTCCAATGGGGTAACCAAACATCTTGGCAATATCGCCCACCATTCGTATATACAGAATACTACCCAGCGATTGTACGAGAGTCACCAAGCTGCGGGGTTTGGGTTCTGTGAGCTCGCGCAAGAGCGGTTTACGGGTGGCCGCCACTGCCGCCAAACCGAGCACGGCCCACCACACTGGATTCTGTCTGCCGTGCCACAGCATGACGCCGCCGAGGATGTATGCGCAGTACCGGAGAGCATGGCGACCCGGCCATAGGTTCGCTTTGCCGTCTCCGCGGGCGTAGCGATAGTACTGCAAGAAGAACGCTCGCAAGTTGGGACGAGGACGAAAGCGCACGGTTGCCGCGGGCTGGAAGACAACGTGCGCGCCAATAGTCTTGCAGTTGAGGTCGAATACCACGTCTTCGCTATAGTCGAGCCATTCCGGATAGCCGCCTGACGCCTTCCAGAGCTTGCGGCGAAACGCCACAGTCCGGCTTGAAGCAAGATACGAGGACTCGTGAACTTCGCTAACCAACGGCAGAGTCGTTGCCGCCAAGAGCTCTTCGAAGCGCGTCTCGGGAGCCGCGCGCGAGAATCCGCTCACCATGTCGACCTCCGGTCGGTGCGCGAAGGGGCGCACCAACTCCGCAAGCCAGCAGGCAGGCAGTGAGACTCCGGCATCGGTGACGGCGATAATGTCTCCGGTTGCCGCTTGAATTGCAGCGTTGCGCCCCTGTGCAATGTTGAGTCCTGGAAGCTCCAATAGAGTGACGTGCTGATGCTCAGACGCAAACGCACGCAACAGAGGAATGGTTTCATCGGTTGAGCCCCCGTCTGCGATGACAATCTCGTCCGGCCGACGCTCTTGCTTCTGAAGCGAATTCAGCAGCGCAGGCAATGCCGATTCCTCATTCCGTACCGTTATGATCAGTGAAACTCTAGGAGCGACCATGAGGCGACTCCAACAGACGTGCATAAAACTCCAGCAAACGCGGCGTAAAGAGACGCCAATCGTAAAGCTCTTCCGCGAACCGCTTCGCTGCATGGCCTTGCTCTTGTGCCAGCAGCCGGTCGCGGAGAAGCTCCACGGTATGCGCAGCAAAGGCTTCCGGCGTGTCGGCAATGCGCACGTGTTCGTTAGCGCGAGCCGCAATGCCCTCTATGCCCATACTCGTGGTCACTACCGGCTTCGCCCAAAGAAAAGCTTCGAGGATCTTTACGCGCATGCCGCTCCCCGCCTGTATCGGCACTACACAGACCCACGCGCTACCGAGGGCCTGCGCAAACTCCCTATCGTCCAGGTAGCCGAGCGCTTGTATCCCCGGCTGGTGGAGCCAGCTTTGATTGCGCCCCGATCCCGAGCCGGCGATGATGAACTCCGCAGTTGGCACCTGGGCGCGAATGAGCGGCCAGACGCGGGTGCAGAACCAGCGTAAGGCCTCTGAATTAGGACGGTAGTCCAGCTTGCCCGCAAAGAAGAGGCGCGGTAACGGAGCGAGCGGAATTTCCTTGGCAGCATGACTTTCCGGGTCTATGCCAATGGGAACTACGGTATGCGGCTTGCCGGGGTATAGCGGCTCTATGAAGGCTTCGTCAACCTCGGAGACAGCAATCCATCCGTCGCTGGATTCAAGCGCGTTTGATTCGTATGCTCGCAGCCGACGGGCTTGCTCTCGAGAATACCAACGACCCACTGTCCGCGAAATGGCCGCTATACGTTCTTGCAGCAAGTATTCTACGTTGTGCTCATCGAGGATGAGCCGGCTGCTCGGACTTTCCGACTTCGCCACCGGAAAGTAAGGGGCCATCTCCAAGCCCTCGAATTGGACGATGTCAAATTGCTGATGCGCCAGGATAAAACGCAGACGATCGGCAAAGGCCTCACTGCGGAGACGGAGCGCGAGATCCGGTTCGGAGCTTCTTAGGAGATGCAAGATGCGGTCACGCATTGTGTAATGGGGGCGTGCTACCCACCCCGCCCAACTGCAAATCTCGTCAAGGGCGCTCAGGTCAGTACTAGAGTCACCGAAGCAGAGCACGTACACTTGGTGCTGCGTAGCAGCCCCGGCGATAAGCTGGTAGTTTCGGATCGCCGGCCCCACGTGCGGCGGCCAGGGCGGTTGCGGTGTAAGGAAAAGTACGCGCATCAATGGGATTCTGCCGCCTCCCGATAGACGGCGAGCGTATGCTCGGCCGCGGCGCGCCACGAGAATTGCTGCACGCGTGCATGCCCCCTGGAAATCATGTCGGCGCGCAGCGACTGATCTTCTATAAGGTTGGTAATGCCCTCCGCCATCGCTTCGACCGAGTCCGGGTCCACGAGAATGGCGGCATCCCCGGCTACTTCTGCCATGCTGCCTCGGTTTGAAGTCACTACAGGACAGCCGCACGCCATTGCCTCAAGAATGGGGAGACCGAACCCTTCATACCGAGAAGGGAAGAGCAGACAGAGCGCCCCGGAATAGAGCATCGGCAAGTCGGCGTCGCTTACGTGGCCGAGAAAGTGAACCTGATCCTCTAGGTGACGGGCCTGCACGGCCTCGATCACTCTATCGGAGTGGAAGCCGCTGCCGCCTGCGAAGACGAGGCGGGGACGATCTTTGCGAGGTAGCAGCGCGTATGCTGCGACAAGGCGTTCAAGATTCTTGCGCGCTTCGATGGTGCCGACAACGAGAAAGTACGAATTGGGAACTCCGAGTCTGCTCTTGACGCTCTCGCAAGCATCATCAGACCGTGGAAAGAAAGTTGGGTCCACTGCCAAGTGGATGGCTTTCACTTTGTCCGGCGCGATGGAGACACGATTGAGAACTTCATCCCGCGTGAAATCCGAAATCGTAATCACCCGCGCCGCGCGCGAGAGAGAGCGGAATACCTGGGTGTAGTAGAGGAGGCTTGCAGCACTATAGGCTTCAGGGTGCGCCAGAAAGGCGAGGTCGAGTATTGTCACTACGCTCTGCCAGCCAAACCGTCGTGGTGCAATGTGGTCGGGGCTATGGAGAACATCAACCCTTTTGGCGGCGACTTCCATTGCCAGGAGCCATTGTTCCCAGGGGTGGTGGGCGGGGGTGACGACCTTGCGGCAACGCACTGACGGCTCTTGGGCGATGGCCCCGTGCTCCCGTCTACTCTGAAGCAAGACGAGCTCCACGTCGGCCGGGGTGCACTGCGGGAATTCCCTAATGAGATTGTGAATATAGCGGCCGATACCCGTGCGGTTGTAGTAGTGCAGGCGACAATCGATACCAATCTTCATACGTTGCTAGTCTCGGGCGCGACTTTGCTTTCTACATGGGGGTTTGGGAAGCCGGAAAAGTTCAGGTCCTGAATCAATCATAGCATCATGGTAGATCGCCGGCAGTGTACTCTGGGTCGGGCCGTACCCAAGCCGCAGCAACGCCAATCCCGGCAACAAACCAGAACATCGTCGCCATGTGAGGGAGGGATACGTAGTAATGATCGAATAGTCCTGTTACAAGCACTCCAAGCAGTCCGGCACCGGCGCCAAGTACTACCCACTCAGTTTCAGGTGGCACACCCTTGCGCCATCCTTGCCACATGGCGGCGAGTGCCGCTCCGACAGCCAGGCCGAAGGAAGCGAGCGTGAGCAGCCCACCAAATTCGGCGAGCTGCAGGTAGATACTTGAGACACCAAGGAAGGTGTCTAAGGTAGGCGGGGGCCCAAATCCCACACCAATCCAAGGGTGCTCTCGGATGAGTTGGAGTGACTTTGCGTATTCGTCCAACCGCAACGCCGCCGCGCGATCCTGTGCACGAAAACCGGACAACAGATGCATGAGCATGGCGCGATTTTGCGGTAAAGCGACGATTGCCAGTCCGCCGAGTGGGTAAAGCCACAGCAGCGCGCGGTAGCGCAGAATTGTGAGAGCGACAATGGCCGCGCCACTCCCAAGCAAGGCAGCGCGTGATCGCGTGAGGAGGAGGCACAGCAGAAAGAGGCCCAGCATGCCGAGCAGCCACCAGCGCCTTGGTTGACGTGCCCAAAGCGCAACCCCGAAGGCGATAGCAAAAACCAAAGCGCCACCGAGCAGATTGGGATCGACGCTTGTTCCCGTAGCACGAAGCAACGGCGTGTCGGCAATGTACCGTAGTACATCGCCTCCCACCGGATAGCCTATGCGCCCCAATCGCGAGAGTATTCCAATAGTTTGGCCCGCGGGTAAGAAGTAAAGCGCCACCCCAATGAGGGCCTCCCCCGCCGCAAACACAAGAAACCACGCCGCCGCGCGCCGTATGCCGCCGGCTGTTTGCAGCCAGGCGGTGAGCATCACGAACAACAAGGCACTTGAGACCAGTTTTGTTGAGAGCGTTATTGCGTCTTCGGTCACACCGAACCGCAGGCCGTTACCTGCCGAAACTATGAGCAATATAGCGTAGAGTGCAACGGCGATAATGGCCGGACGAGCCGGTATGCGCTGGCGATGGGTGCATACCTGCCACGTAAAGAGGAACAATAGAGCCCCTGTTGCAAGGTCGAGGAGACTGAAACGAAAGCCAATGCGGAACGGCAAGGTGCCGAATGGCAGCAACCACACTATCGCCATCAGCCCGATAATTGCCAAGCCGGGGGAGAAGGCGACGGCAATGCTTCCAGTGAGTCCCACCAGCAGAAAGAGCAGTGTAAACGGCGATAAACTTACCGCCCCCCAGCCGATGACGACGCCTATCAGCACCGCGACCAAGAGAAAGAAACTCGTCCAAACGGCATGGGCAATTGCTTCACTTCGGAAGAGACCGGCCGGTAGTCCCAAACTCATTGCAGGCTCTATACTCTTTCAGTTCGTGATTCCCGCGTTCTATACGCTAGCCTTCTCTCATCGTCCTCAGGCTGCAACGTTTCCAAGGCATCGGACGCGTGGATGCACCGGATTGGAATCTATGGAGGATAATCATTCTCGAATGCAAAAGGGTGGCTTCCAAGATCTCCCCCAGGGTTGATAGGCGCGAATTCACGACGTAGGATGGTGAGACAAGCGGCTCTGAGCGATTGTCATGTGTACCAATAACCACGATGCGTGCTGATAACTGCTAGAGCTGTTCATCACCGTTGGAGCCGGCGCGGTACTCATCAGCGGTAATGAAGCTACCGCCCTCGATGTGCCTGCTCTGCTCTTCGTACTTTGTGTTGTAGTGGACTTCGATTCGCATGTGCTGGAAGCATGTGTCGCTGCGGCCCATGACGTCTTTGAAAAGACTGTAGCCGGTGGGTGCATCGCTGCTGCCCGACTCCTCGTACTCTTCTACAAGGTCGTATCCCTTGCGCGCCATCACGGCAATGGTCTCCCCGCAACGCTTACATTGCACGTAAAACCAGAGTAAGTTTGGATCGGCGCCGGAACCTGCTTCGCCGCTTGGGCCGGAGAGAAAGCGCTTGAGGAATTTCATTGACGATTGCACTCCTGATGATTACATGTAGTGCGAAGCAATTTGAAAGCGAACAGTCCATTCACGTTCTATTGTACGAACTCTGCGCAACCAGGGTCTACACGGCCAATTCTCCGCCTCAAATGCAGAGCGAGAGCAGCCGGGTGATCCCATTCAATGCTGCCTTATCTTCTTGGCGCACTCATGGGCGCTCATAGTATTTGCTGTGGCGGACATGGCGCCGCTGAACTTGAAATGCCTAGCGCCCGTATCCGGTTGAAGTCCGCGTAGGAGCCTACGTCTCTTGATTGCTCATATCGTGTACCGTGCGCGTTGGGACACTTTCTTCAATAATCACTGATCCAAAGGCACTATCCAGGGACCCATCAGCTTCTCTACCTGCGCCAAATCTATCGAAATGTGCTTCTGTACGGCGCGGCGCTTGCGGAGCATGCGGGGTAAGAGAGCGAGACCCGCTAGCTGTCCGCGCAATCGTGCGCGCGCCGCTTCGCCTCGATAGCTCCGCAGTGCCGCGAGGGTGATCGCTAGTTGCTGTTTGAGCATTTGTTTCCAGTATCGCCGCCAGAAGGGCCCTGGAACGTCCTTCACGGCAACGGCAATGAAGTTTCGCCCGCAGTAATAACTCGCCAGCTTTCCGCCTCCGGTCGCGGAGACGTGGTGGTAGACGTGCGCTTCGGGTACATAGAGGCAACGATAGCCGCGAAGGTTTGCCCGCCAGTTGAGGTCAACGTCTTCACAATAGGATACGAAATCTTCATCGAAGAAGCCGATGGCCTCCAGAAGGCTCCGGCGATACGCACAGGCTGCCCCCTGCGCGCCAAACACCCACCCGCGCTCGCTATAGGACGGACCGTCTCGCTCCCAGATTCCGCGATTGCCGGGTATGCCGTCCAAGCCATAATAGTCACCCGCAGAGTGGAGGCGATTGCGATCCTGCTGCAATAGGACTTTGCACGCAAAATAACCCGCCTCGGGGTGATCGTTCGCCGCGGCCACAAGCTCTTCAAGCCACGTAGGGGCGGTTTCCGTATCGTTATTGAGTAACACGATTAGACTTCCTGTGGCAGCGTCATATGCCGCATGCACACCGCGCGCAAAGCCATAGTTGCGATCGAGGGCGACGACGCGGACCCAGGGATATTCTTGCTCCAGCATGTCGCGTGTGCCGTCGGTGGAGCCATTCTCCGCTACGACGACTTCGAAATCTCGGAATGTCTGGTGGGAAAGGGAATCGATGCAGGGGCGCAGCAACTCCTTGCCGTTCCAGGTTGGAATCAGTACACTCGCGGTCACGCGCATGGCAGCGGCGCTTTCCGCGTAACTCTCAGCAAGCCGGCTAACTCCTTGTGCATGCGCTTTGCGCGTCATTTCGCGGGTGGTTCATTGAGTGGCGGAAACTGGATCCTAATCGACTGCCTGGATGTCTTCTCGCTTGGTCGGCCTACATGCGCGGCCTAACACGACATAACATGTACTACTGATTCTATCCTCTAAGACTGTAGTTCCGCCATAGTATTCTTAGCAAGGAATCTGTTGCGCATTGCGCGTAGTCTCACTCAACTTACGGGTGCTATTGCCGGAGAAATCGAATGATCCATCTGACATTCCGAAAGAATCCAGTTTTTTGACACTTTTTTGTCTCATCACTAGTGATATCGCGAAATCTTATGCTATAGTGGATGGGCGCATTGACTTGTAACTATCCCCTAGTTTAAGTCAATTGTAGCAATGATGCAGTGTGAGATTGCTCCCCTTCGATTTTCCAGGGAGCAGTGCGTCTGTGGTTAGTTTTCCCACTGTTCGGCATGCGTGCCATGCTGTTTTTCGCAACTTCGCGTGTAATTCGTACCTGTTTGTGTGAGGCCAAGAGAAATGTCACAAGTCATTAGCACTGACCGTACCCGTTTCAAGCGGTATTGGGAGCAACAAGCAATCCAATGCGCCGCACATCACCGCTGGGCCGAAGCTGAGAAGATCAATCGGTCAATCGTAAGGCTCTGTCCGGAGGACGTTGATGCCCACAATCGCCTGGGCAAGGCTCTTTGGGAACTGGGGCTGCTGCGAGATGCCAAAGAGAGCTATCGGCAGGCGCTTGAGCTCGATCCGGAAAACGCGATTGCCGGACGAAATCTACAGAGGCTGGAATCCTCGTTGGATACCATCTTTGACACTGGAAACACCGACGACATTCCGCATGTTCCGGCGGATATCTTCATAGCGGAATCCGGCAAGTCCACGATAGTCAAAGTGCTTCCGCTGCCTGGAAGGACCCGTAACGTGCTGCCATTACCGGGAGACCCGTTGCGATTGCAGAAGCATGTCAATAGCATTCGGGTTTTGAATCGTAGCGGCCAGCCGTTGGGACAGCTAGGCGCCGCGCTCGCACAGCGGCTAGGCTATCTAATGGACTCCGGCAATTGCTACGCCGCTGCGGTGGTGGGGATACAGAGTGGCGACATTTACGTAGTAATCAAAGAGACATATCAACACCCCAGCCAGGTCGGCCAACACTCCTTCCCTAGTCGGAGTCGCAGCCAGGGCGCCAGATTTGCGCGTGTCCGACATTCCGCAGTCGCCATCGCAAGCGAAACCGCCGACAGCCATGCTGGTTCTGATGATTGGGCCGATCTTCAAACTGAGACTGTTGAGCATGAGGGTCTTATGATGATGGAGGAAAACTTCTAGGAAGTATTGTTTCGATTAGCCCCGTCGTATAGGTTCCCGCTATGTCCGGTCCAGTGCGAATTGCAAGATCGTTGGCCCTTTGCTCACTAATTCTCTTCTTTTCCCCCAGTTGCAGTTTATTTCCTTCGTCATCTTCCCCAATTGAGGCTCCCGAAGAATCCATAGAACCGGCAAATCAGCGCGTCGAGCAGATTTCGCGAGACGTCATCCTCATTGTCCGGCGCCTTAATATCAACAATCTGGCGTTCTTGCGTAATGCGCTTCCTCCAAGCAGGTATCGTGTAGCTCTTGGCTTTCTCATACCCGAAATTCAGGCCTTGGCTCAGCAAGTCGTTGATGTCATTGAGGGTAGTTCCGGGCAGAGCTCTGTCGACTTGCTCGAGGCCATTGACCCTCTCTCGCGCGCCGCAAGGGAATTCCGCCGCTATGTCGACACCAATCAGGATGATGCCTTAGCCGCGGCCTATGTCCAGCTCGCCTATGCGCACGTTCAACTCGAAGCCTTTCTCGCCAACACGACTCTCGAACAAGGCCCGACGCTTCTCGACCTCTATCTTCAGGCGGGACGTATCGAAATCGTTGCAGAGTCAACTGCTGTTTTTCGCGTAGTGCTGGGGCCTTTTGCAAACATCGAAGAGGCCCAAGACGCCCAGGCGGCGGCAACCTCATTCGATGCGGTGATCACTCAAGGCGAACTGCCCACGGTCTGGCTGGGGCCCTTTCGCGCTGCGGCAGAGGCGCAAGCGGTCGCGGCGCAGTGGCGGGAACGCAATATCCAGGCCGCCATTCGCGAAGATAATGTGTATGAATTTCGCGCTACCGAGGTCTCGCCTGTGCAGGGCCGAACCTGGCGGGAGTTGGTCTGGGTTCACGTGGTGGAACAGCCGGCGCACTTCATCGCCGTCTCTCCCGACGGGAACGTTGTGCTTGTCGGCGATACCAGCGGCACAATCCAGCGCCGTACAGGGCAGGGAGAACATCAGTGGACCCAGACCCTTGCCCTGCCAACGTATGCGCTAGCAGTTACGCGAGAAGGCGAAGGGATATTTGCGGCAGGAATCGGCGCACAGTCGCTTGATGGGGATGGAGGCGTGCGCTGGCGTGATTCGTTGGATACGTACAACGTAATCCTGGAGAGTGCTGCAATTAGCAATAACGGTCAATTCATGGTTGCGTCCACGTCAAATGCGGAAGGACTGGGACAGGCGTTCGGCTTCAGTGAAACCGGCTTAGTATGGGTTACACCAGTTTCCCTGGGTGTGAATGCTTATTACCTTTCCTCGGATGGTACGAAGATTGCGCTGGGAGCAGTCGGCGAGGGCCGGTTTCACGTCATTGTGCTCAATGAACGCGGCGAGCAAGTGATGGGCTCTGACTTAGCTGAGCCCGTCGTTCGTGTCGCAATCGCTGGGATCAACGAGAAGCTCGTTGTCCTTACCCAAAGGCACGTCAGCCAATTCGACATAGAATCGCAGCAGATTGAATGGCAGGCTGCTGCTCGCGGACGCACACTGACGGTTTCTCAACCAGGGGACATCATCTATGTCGGGGGCGTGCAGGGCATCACCGCGTTCTTCCAAGATGGCCGCCGGTTGTGGACGCAGGACTCTGTACCTGTGTCGCAGATTGTGGCCAATCGCGATTACCTTATCGGTCTATCGGATAACATCCGGTTGGTTGTTGTCCGCTTCGACGGCACCATCCTTGGGACAGTGAGCCCCCTGGCACCAATCCGTGACTTCGCCGTGGCCACGGACGGCAATCTTCTGGTGGTGCTGGACGAGGAAAACCGGCTCTCCGCCTGGCACTTGCCGCCACCCACTGAATAGCGGCTCAGGAGTCTCTCCAAGTCTCCGTGAGAACGGATTACTCTTGAGCTTTCCCCAGAAGCACTATGCTCGCGTTCGGTAGTGGGCAGTGATGAAAAGGCCTTCCACTTTCTTGATCTCTAGGTCCTCCGCAAACGGTCCTAGTACTTGGGAGAGTCCTTTTGTACCGTAATAGACCTTGAGGGCGGGGTAGAGCGAGCCGTCAGTGAGGGGACGGCGTTGAATCTCGGTTTCAACGAGGTCAAGCGACGGCAGGCTCGAGTCGATGATGCATACGCCGCCGCCGGGACGAACGACGCGACTCACTTCGCTGAGAAAAGGAAAGACATCCTCGTGAGGCACGTGGCTAAAAAAGAACCCGAAAAAACAACTGTCGACAGAGTTGTCGGCAAACGGTAGCGCGTAGGCGCTGGCGCGCACAAGCGCAGCATGGGTTTCGTTCAGGGCAAGCCGCTTGCGGCACTCCGCCAACATACGGGGACCGTAGTCAAGGGCGACTACCTCTCGACCGGATTGGGCAAGGAGCGAAGTCCACCAGCCAATGCCGCAGGCGATTTCCAATACGCGCCCTTCACCAAATGCTGCAACGTCTTCCTCAAGTTGCCTTAAGCCACTGAGAAACGGTTCATTTGTTTCCGGTCGATCGTAGAGCCCTGTGCGCAGAAACCAGTCTACGTATTCGCCGGCGCGCTCGTCGTAGTAGACCTGCATAGATTGCTTAAGAGTCTCACTGTCGAGCTCTTGTTCCCAAGGCGCATAGTCGAAACCGGTGCTTTTCCCTGTTTCTGGATCCTTAGACATGGGGCAATGGGTGTTCGGTTAGCTCGTTCTCAGCTTCAGAAAGGTCCTTGGCCGTATCGACGGCGCGCCAGTACGCGGTCGCCTTGTAGGCGCCGAGTTTGCCATCTTGGGCGATCTGGGGAAATGTGCTCCGCTCGTGATCGCCCTTGTCCGGCAATAGCCTTCGGATGGCCGGAGAAAGCACGTAGATGCCGGCACTCAGCCAATAGGGTAAGAGCGGTTTCTCGTGGAATGCGGTAACCTTGTGCACATCGTTTGAGTCGACGATGCCGTACGGGCTTTGCAACTGGGTGAGGGATATCGTCGCCAAATTCTCGCCCGCCACGTGCAAGTCTACGAGCGAAGAAATGTCAAGATCGGTAAGTATGTCGCCGTTCGTGGCAAGGATAAAGGGCTCAGCGGCATCTGCCGATCCAAGCGCAAGCTTCAGCCCGCCGCCCGTGCCGAGCTTTTCCCACTCGATTGCATACTCGATTTGGACGCCGAACCGCTCGCCATTGCCAAAGTGCTCTTGGATCACGTCGTGCCGGTATCCGCACGAAATTACAAAGCGATTGACCCCGGCGGATTTCAACCAGGCGAGCTGATAGGCGAGGATTGGCACGCCCGCTATCTGGACCATCGTCTTCGGGCGGTCGGACGTAAACGGCCGCAGTCGCTCTCCTAGTCCTCCTGCGAGGATAATGGCTTGCATAGGACTTCAGTGCACTCCAAACATTGCCTTGTGGGTATAGTAGACAAGATACTTCCGGCCCGGAGGTGCGGTCAGGCAACCGCCTGAACAACCTGTTGACGGCCACACTTCCGGTGTGTGCGAATAGGATTCAAATTCCTCGCTCGCACTGCCGTGCACAAGTTCGCACGGCCGCTCTTAATTTCAAAAAGGAGGTAGACGGAAGTGTGCCGCGTGCTTGATGTCTAGGCTCAATTGTATAGAGAATGTGTAGAGCAGGCAAAAGGGAGTCCTAACAGAAGTCACTATGGCCCGAGTCTCAGTCGTAATTCCCACGTGGAACGGTCTCACACACCTGCAGCAGTGTCTGCCTGCGTTGATGGCGCAAGAGGAGGTTGACTTTGAGGTAGTGGTCGTTGATAACGGTTCCAGCGACGGCACTACGGACTATCTGGACCGCTGTTATCCTACGATTCGCGTAATCCGCAACGAGCGGAACCTTGGATTCGCGGCGGCCAATAACGCCGCCATGCGAGCGACGCGCACTGAATTTGTCGCCACGCTGAACAACGATACGTTGCCCCGGCCGCGCTGGCTTTCCTCCCTCGTAAAGGCGGCTGAAGCCCATGCCGACTACGGCGCGTTTGCTTCCAAGATGTGTTTTTGGCAGCAACCGCACGTTGTCAATTCGGCTGGGCTCGTCGTCGATCGTGCCGGACTGGCCTGGGATCGGCACTGTGGTGATCCGGTTGAAGAGGCAAGCGCTAAGGCAGAGGTGTTCGGCGCTTCGGCGGGAGCGGCACTCTACCGGCGGGAGTTGCTGGATGATATAGGGCTCTTCGACGAACGATTCTTCGCCTACCTTGAAGACGTCGATCTCGCATGGCGGGCGCAGTGGGCGGGATGGCGCGCACAGTACGTCCCGGAGGCCGAAGTGCTTCACGCATATTCCGGCACGTCTCAAGAAGGATCGGCCTTCAAGCTGCGCTTTCTCGGCCGAAACAAGGTCTGGCTTCTCACGAAGAATTACCCTTGGCCTGCGTTACTGCGATACCTTCCGGCGATTTTCTTCTTTGACCTTGCCGGTATGCCGTTGACGATGGCCGGCGCTCGCACTCTCGCCCCGATTGCGGGGCGCATTGCCGCTCTTCGAGGCTTGTCCCAGATGCTCCGTAACCGAAAGCAACAGAGTGAATTGCGG
This sequence comes from Chloroflexota bacterium, assembly GCA_965216245.1. Classification (GTDB taxonomy): domain Bacteria; phylum Chloroflexota; class UBA11872; order VXOZ01; family VXOZ01; genus VXOZ01. Next base: position 511,539 of record OZ244145.1, on the reverse strand, counting down.
CGCATTTCCGCCGAGGAAATGCTTGCCCGCATGGAGCCGGTACCGCACCCAATGGAGGTCCTGCGGCGGCAACGCCGGCTAAAGGAAGTCACGCAAGCCAAGCAGCCTACGGGCTAAAGAGAGAGGTGCGAATCGAAAAGCCCGTGAACATGCCCGGACGCGTGACGATTACTTTGATTTGCCGCAAGTCCCGATCGGCGTACTCCACGTCGGCCGTAATAATGTAGTCATAGGTTGGTTCGGGAATGAAGGCATCGAGCCAGATGGGTTCATTGCCGAGTATCCGCACCCGCGTAACCGTATAGCGCTGGATTGGGTAGTAGCGTACGCTAGTAGGCAGCATACCATCAATTTCAACGAGCGCGATGTCCTGCTTGGGCAGACCTTCGGCCTGCGTGAGAATTGCGTCCATGATCTCCTGGGGCCTCTTTGTCACAACGGAGGTGTTGCGTTCGTCAATGCGCGGATCGTAAACATGGTTGCGAGGCGCGGTAAGGACGAGCATAAAAAGGCCGATCAGTCCCGAAAATGCGATGACGAAAACCCACGTGAGCTTCTGTTTCATGGCGATCCGCTCCAAACGTCCTACACCAGGTTCACGTGGATCGCCTTCCTCAATGTCAAAGCCACCTGCCGTAGTCTTCGCCTCGGCAGTTAATGGCGAACCACATACTCACAGTATATAATGCGAGATAGGAATAGCAATTGCGCCAATTGCAGGTGCAATCCGGTCTGCGATGAGCAAGCGCAGCAACCGGGCACTTGAATGCGCACCCCATGCTGAACGGTGTCCGTCTGTAGAGATTCCGGTAAAGGGTAGGTTTATTCGCTTGAATCGAATCGCTCGCAGCGAGGGGCAGACCCAGCCCCAGGTAGCGCAAGAGGTATTGACCTGGGTGCCTTTTCCGGCGTGTTTGCAGTCATCAAAGAGCATAGAAGAAAGCTAGTAACAGGAGAACACTTGGTGGGATATACAATAACCCTCATTCCGGGCGACGGCGTGGGTCCTGAGATTACGGACGCGACCTGCCGTGTGATTGAGGCCTTGGACGTAGGCATAACGTGGGACGTCCAAGAAGCGGGCCTGCACGTATTTGAGAAGACCGGCGAGCTTCTGCCGCAGTCCGTGATCGATTCGTTGCGCCGGAACAAAGTAGGTATCAAAGGGCCGATCACGACGCCGGTGGGCACGGGGTTTCGCAGCCTTAACGTGACCTTGCGCAAGGAGCTAATGTGCTACGCAAACTTGCGGCCTTGCAAGACTTATGCCGGTGTGCAGTCCCGATTTGACGCAATTGACATTGTGGTGGTGCGCGAGAACTTAGAAGATCTCTATGCCGGTATCGAGTTCGAGGAAGGCGCCGGCAATGCGCTTGAGCTCATTCACTTTATCCGCGCTCATCACGGCAGCCAGATTCCTACTGACTCCGGCATTACGATTAAGCCAATCTCAGTAGAGGGTTCCCGACGCATTGTAAAGTTCGCCTTCGAGTACGCGCGGGCGAATGGTCGCAAGGCCGTCACGGCCATACACAAGGCGAACATTCAGAAGCACTCCGACGGCCTCTTTCTCCGTGTGGCGCGTGAAGTTGCGGAAGACTACCCGGATATAGAGTTTTGGGACATGATTGTGGACGCTACGTGCATGCAGCTTGTGCGCCGGCCGGAACAATTCGACGTCATGGTCATGCCCAACTTATATGGCGATATTCTGTCCGACCTCTGTGCCGGGCTGGTGGGCGGTCTTGGTGTTGCTCCCGGCGCGAACATCGGCGATCAAATGGCGCTCTTCGAGCCCATTCACGGCAGTGCGCCCAAGTATACGGGTCAAAACAAAGTAAACCCCATGGCCCAGATGTTTTCCGCGGTGATGATGCTGCGCCACATTGGCGAGCAAGACGCCGCGGGCCGGATGGAGACAGCGCTCGCGGACGTTATCGCGGAGGGCAAGCACGTCACGTACGATATGAAGCCCGACCGCAACGATCCGACCGCAGCCAGCACGTCGGGCGTGGCGGATGCCCTGATCGAGCGGTTGCGCTAGATTGGCACGCCGCATATCAGCGACAACTGCGTCGCGAAGGGCCGTTCCTGCAATAATGGGGGTAGTGGAAGAGGCTACCCGGATGCCGGGGCTCGTAAAAGGACCGTCGGACGGTGCTTGGTACGGCGGACGAAGGAACGGTATTCCATATGTGCCTTACTCTTGGCGACGCCCGTAGATGGGTTTGAGACCTCCTGGGACTAGGAGTTTCACAGCATGGACGATAACATGAAACTCGTCGTGGCAATTGTGCAAGACGAGGACGCGGGAAATCTCATTGATAGCTTGGTGAAGGCCGGCTTTGGCGCCACGCGCATCAATACAGCCGGCGGCTTTTTGCGGCATGGCAACGCTACTGTGCTTGTGGGCGTGGAGGAAGAGAAAGTCAGCGAGGTACTGGTGGTTGTCCGGCGAAATTGCACGACCCGCATGCAGTATATCAACCCCATGCCGCCTGCTATGGAGCCCGGCGAGTTCTACATGCCGTATCCGGTCGAAGTGCAGGTAGGCGGAGCCGTAATCTTTGTGCTCGATGTCGAGCGGTTCGAACGCTTCTAATCGCGAGTAATCCCTCGACTTATCCCACCCATAGCCTTGAATTGAAGCCTAATCGGGCTCTTGAGCACCATGTTCTCTTGTTTGCCGACGTGGAGCTACGGTGTCCGGGTCGGCGATTGACTGGGGCTTCTTGCTGCGCGTACGTACCCATCTATGCCAACTGCTGCAGGCTATGAGATTCGAGAAGGTGGTTAACGGAGGCAATCCAATTTCCCGCCTGCGACGAATCCTTGCGATCCTGTTAGCCAAGGTGGCAGGCGGTTTCTCACGCCGCTTGCAGCGCGGAGGCGGCACTGCCCTCCCCGGGCTAGTGGCAGAGCACCTGTCACCAACCTTGCTCGGTTTCCTACTTGCCCAAGTGCCGGCGGGCACTGTCTTCATTACAGGAACCAATGGCAAGACGACAACCGCTGCCCTGCTTCGCAACATCCTTGTCGCAGACGGGCGCTCCGTTCTGCACAACGCCACGGGGTCGAATCTGACTCGCGGTGTCTTGAGCATGCTGCTCCAACACACGGCGTGGAACGGCAGGCTCCGACTCTCGCCTGAGAGCATGGCTGTGTTGGAGTTGGACGAGGCGGCGATTGTGCGGGCGCTCCGGCAGCACCGGCCGACCTGTATTGTAGTGACCAATCTATTTCGCGATCAGCTCGACCGCTACGGCGAGGTGCAGACGATTGCCGCCGGCTTGCGCACTGCATTTTCAAAATTAGATTCCTCCACGGCGCTACTTCTGAATGGAGATGATCCGCTGGTAGCGAGTCTGGGTGAAGCCTATGGCGGTCCGGTGCGCTACTTTGGCCTCGATGATCCCGGCGTGGCACGCAAAGACATCGAGTTGACAGCCGATTCGCACTATTGCCCCCATGACGCGATTCCGTTGACGTATGCGGCTGCCTACTACGGGCACCTTGGAGATTACGTGTGCGGAGCGTGCGGCTGGAAGCGGCCCGAGCGCAATGTGCGGGCAACAGCAGTGGACTTGCACGGCTTCGCCGGCGCGGACCTCACCATCTCACTGCCGGAGAACGAGACTCGGGTCAATCTGCGTGTGCCGGGACTTTATAACGTCTACAATGCGGTCGCAGCCACGACGGCGGCGTGGTATTTTGGCGCCGCCGCAGAGGCAGTATCGCAGGGCCTCAGTACCACGATTCCCGCATTTGGACGTGCAGAGGTAGTTGAGGCCGGTGAGCGAAACACATGGCTGCTGCTTATCAAGAATCCGGTAGGCGCAAACCAAGTCTTGCGGCTGCAGGCTGCTGAAGAAGGCCCTCTGCATGCGCTCGTGATACTCCAGGATCGCGCGGCGGACGGGCATGATGTTTCATGGATATGGGATGTAGATTTCGAATGCTTGGCGGATGCCGCAGTCACGACTAGCGGACGCCGTGCGGAGGATATGGCTGTGCGGCTAAAGTATGCTGGCGTGACGGACATGACCGCCATGCGCGAGATAGAGAGCGCGTTCGACAGGGCTCTTGCCGGCGTACCGACCGGTGGTACGCTCTTCGTCCTGGCGACGTACACAGGCATGCTTGAAATGCGCAAAGTTTGGGCCGGGCGCGGGCTTGTTCGCCGCTACTGGGAGGGACAAGGATGAAGCTCGTGATTGGGCATCTCTATCCGCGCCTCATGAATATGTATGCGGATCGCGGTAACGTCATTTGTTTGGAGCAGCGCTGCCGGTGGCGCGGTATAGAAGTGGAAATACGAAGCATCGATCCCGGACCCATGCACGGGGCTGCGGAGCTCGACATTCTCTTGGTCGGCGGCGGCCAAGACCGCGAGCAATTGCTTGCCTCGCAGGATCTTGTGGAGGCGAAGGGCCCAGTGCTGCAGAATGCGATTACGGATGGGCTGGTTGCGCTCGCGGTGTGCGGGGGATATCAACTATTCGGCGAGTACTATCGTGATCACACCGGTGCCGAGCTGCGCGGACTTGAGGTGCTGCCAGCTTATACCATTCACCCGGGAGCAGCCAACCAACGCTGCATTGGCAACATAGTTACCACGTGGCACGGGGAAAAGCTCGTTGGATTTGAGAATCACGGCGGCCGCACGTATCTTCGCGACCCGGCGTCTGCCCTGGCTACCGTTTCTAGCGGATTCGGGAACAATGGTGAAGATCGGACGGAAGGTGCACAGTTGAAGAACGTATACGGCACCTATCTCCATGGGTCTCTGCTGCCCAAGAATCCGGCGTTTGCGGATCACCTGATCATGCAAGCCCTGCAGCGTCGCTATGGTGTTGCTTCACTGCCTCCGCTCGATGATGCCATCGAGGAGGCTGCACACCGACGGGCAATCAAGATTGCCGGCGAATAACCGGTGATTGCGGCTCACGACAGAAGAAGATGGCTGACCTGCTCTTGAAAAAACCAAAGTGCAAAGAGGGGCTGAGATTTCTTTTGCAGGTTAATGCAAGAGTCGGACGCGTGAGCCGAAAGGGTCAATAGAGTTGGTGCGGTGCGTATCCACAGTGCGTGTGCGCACGTCCGCGAAGGAAGCTACCCAACGGGAGAGGCGGCGCAATTCGAGCAGAGCCCGCCGACTTCAAGCTCCACGTTCCTGATGGTGAAGGCGTGCTCTTCTTGAAGGGACTGCTTGAGTCGGTCGATGTGCGGGCTGCTAAACTCAATTACTGCCTCGCATGATACGCAGACGAGGTGGTGATGCTCTCCATCACCGGCGGCTTTGAAGTGGCGATGGTCCTGCTGCAGGTTCGCTGACTCCACGAGCCCCTGCTCGCGCAGGAGATCAAGCGTACGGTACACGGTAGAGAGACTGACCCGATGACCGCGCTGCCGCGCAATCTGAAAAACTTCATCCGCTCCCAGGTGCCCGGGTTGCTCGCGAATGATCTTCAAAATGGCCTCACGCTGTCGCGTGAAGCGGCGGCCTGACGACCGGAGAAGTCGCTTAGCATTAGAAGTTGCAAGTTGAGAGCGTGCAGCGGCCAATGAATTTCCCTTGTAGGGCAGTTATCTAAACTGTGTCATTTGCGCTATGAAAACGACAGCAGCTAATTCCTACCTCGCTACTAGTAATTACATCATAGCACACACTCCGGCCCGAGGCTGCCGTGCTGTGCGGTGCCAATGATGCGGCCTCGTGTGCAAACAATACTCTGGATAATTGTACTTCTCATTGGAGAATTGAGGGTTCCTCGCAGCGGAAAACGACTATTCGATACGCCTCTGGAAACGCCTCCCCATCAGAATTCAAACAGTGCATTCGCGAGCCGGGATTCTGCCTCGACCAGGGTCACGCGAGCAGAAACAGCGGGTCTTTCTCAAGTATCTTGACGCCAATTTCCAGGAAGGGCTTTGCCTCGATGAGGCGCAGGGTTGCGTTGCCAATCTTCCCTACGCGCATGATGTCGTGCTCAAGGCAGACGGCATCCATCTTCTCGAATGCGCGGGGGTGCTCCGGCAAGTGGGCGCGGGTGGGTACGGTGATTATGCGCCCTTCTAAGTCAATTACCTTGGGGTAGAAGACTTCCTTACTCAAGATCGGGGCGCCGCCGGCCTCTTCAATCGTGTGAATAGTCGTATTGCTGTTCTGACCGATGCCGATCAGCAACACTTTCCCGCCGCTGACGCAATTTCTGTGCCACGGGGTTCCCGGCCCGGTAGGATAAACGGCGGTTTCCGCACCGGCGAGCAGCCAGTCGCGGCGGGCGCCGATGGCGTGGATGGTATGGCAAGCGGAGAGAGAGGGCCGGGCCTCCGGTCGCCGGCGCAGCGCCTCTGTAATGGCGCCAAGTTTCGATGGGGTGACTCGGAGGTCGAGGATTGGGTTGTGCTTGATGTAATGAAAATGCGACCCTCCGCGCCAGGTCACCGGACTGGTTGGGACTGCTACCGTCCCTTCGGCGCCTACCGCCGCCAGCAACGCATCCACGACAGTGTCGGCCCCACCCTCGACGTACCCAAAGCGAGAGAGGGACGAGTGCACAAGTACCACGTCGCCGTCGGCAAGTCCAAGATTGCGCAAGCCATCGACAAGCATCGTATAGGTTACGTGGGGCCGGGAGTCTTCTATTGACATAAACTCTCTCTCTGTCTTGCCGGTATTGCAGTTTCAATGGCGTTGATGTGTCAAGGTTTGAGTGTGCCAAGGTGCGAGTTTACCAAGGCGCGAGTGTGCCGAGGCTTGATTGTGCCAAACTGTATGCGGCGCAAATATCCAAGATCGGGCGCAATTCACCAAGAGCACAAGAAACGCAGCGCTTTGAACCCAGCTCAGCAAACGGAGCGCAGAAAACCGAGCGCGAAAAACCGAGCACGGAAATCCGAGCGCAGAGAATTGAGCGCGGAAAACCCCAACCGTTCGCGCTGAGCCTGTCGAAGCGCAAACGGTCAATAGGGCGCTCGCTCTGCTCCGCTCTGTCGGCAAACCACCAATTGCTTACTCCTAATCCTAGCTCTTGGCTAGCGAAGGGCTACCATTTCTCCAGTTTCCATGGATTCACATACCGCAAGGCCGACGCGTAGCGCGCGCTTTCCATCTTCCCCGGCTACTCGTGGTGGCTCGCCGCGGCGAATTCGGTTTGCGAACTCTTGAATAGCTGCGGTGTACGCATGTTGAGACTGAAATCTGTACTCTTGCGCTCTGCCCACATGGTCTCTGTGCGTAAATTGGGTAGCTTGGATGTCCATGATCACCCCGAGGGGTCCAATTAGCTCTTCCTCCTGAACCGGAAAGGGCTTGAATCCGTGTGGCATGCCGCAGAAAGTTGTGATGACGCCAATGTCGCCACTTTCGAATTCGACAATTGCGACGCCCGTATCGGGCGCGGCGCCAAGCTTCTTGTGTTGGTCGGACTGAAGCTTTCCCCAACTAAACCCCCGCGCGGTCACCTGTGAAACTTCACTACGAAAGAGCCATGTCCACACGTCGTAGTGGTCTGCAAATAGATCGAGGAAGACCTGCATGCCTTGCGATTCGTTGCGGTCAGGCACGTTGGCAAACGCCGGCATCAGGCAGTGGACACGATATATCAGGGCCCGGCCAAGGGTGGACTCATCCAGCATTTCGCGGATGCGCATAAAGCTGGGCTGAAAGCGGCGCGGGAAACTCATGCCGACAGCTACCCGGTTGCGATGCGCTGTTGCCAAGAGCGTGTCGCATTCGCTCAGCGCGTGCGTGATGCTGCGTTCGCAGAAGACGTGCTTGTGGTGCTTAACGGCGTCAAGGCCGATGGGCCCGTGCAATGTCGAAGGGGTGCAGAGAGAAACGATGTTGATGTCAGCGCGCTCAAGGACGGCGTAGTAGTCCGTGCTGACTGTGGTGATCCCAAACTCTTGGGCTAAGCCGTAGGCACGCGACTCATCCAGGTCTACAATCGCCACCACCTGGGAATCATTCACCGCCTGCCAGCCGATTATGTGCTTGCGGGCGCTGGCGCCTGCGCCAATGATGCACGTGCGAACGCGACTAACCGGTGTGATCATTGTGCTGAATCAGAATGGTTCCTGTGGAGAGTCAAGGTCCCACTAAGGAAGAAAAGCGAGGTAGCTTCCGCGCGCAGCCGTTCGTGACGGCTCTCTATATGTGCGCGCATAGACGTGCGTATTCATAGTGTAGCGCAGATTGGCCGCGTAGGCGATACTAGACGTGGTATGAATAGTCCTCGGAGGCAGACATCCGTGCGAGTATACATCAGCGTTGATATGGAAGGACTCGCCGGCGTTGCGCTGCGCGAGCAGATTTCCCGCCACGTTGGGGGGCGGCAATATCAGCAGGGCCGAAGATTGGTGATGGCGGAGGTAAACGCCGCCATAGAGGGGGCATTTGTGGGAGGCGCCACAGACGTAATTGTGCACGATAACCACGGTAGCAGCATGAACATGCCAATAGAGCAGATTGACCCGCGCGCGGACGTCTATATGGGTAACTTACCCTATCCCCAGCATGCAATTTTGGAACCTGATATTGACGTTTTCTTCTGCGTGGGATACCACGCCGCTCAGGGCACGATGCACGCTTTTCGAGACCATACCGTGAGTTCGTCACGTTGGAGCGACGTTTGGCTGAACGGAGTGGCGATAGGCGAATTGGGACTAAGCGCCGCATGCGCGGGCGTTTACGGCGTACCGGTCGGAATGGTGGTCGGCGATGACAAAGTTTGTGTTGAAGCCCGCGCGTTGCTGGGGCCTTTGGTGGATGTGGTGCCGGTCAAAACCGGGCTGGGACGGCATGCCGCCAAGCTCTTGCCCGTTGCCGACCAGCACGCCAGGATCCGTGAGGCTGCAGCGCGGGCGGTGCGCCGCGTCGGTGAATTGACGCCATATTTCATAGCTCCGCCGTATGAATTGTGCTTGCAGTACAGCTCACCGAGATTTCTCGATGCCATTGCGTGCGATGGCGTGTACAGCATTCGGCGTGGAGGGACGACAATCTGCTTTAGGGGAGAAAACCTCATCGAGCTGGTAGGTAGAATGTGATGGTAAGGCGTGTGCCCCGTTGGATACTTTGTTTTCTGCTTCCGTTCTTGCTCGTTGGTTGCTCGGCTGAAGGAAGTACGGAGCGCTTTGGCCGCCTGTATACCGCAATCCGCTCTCAGCCGGAGATACAACCCCCTCCCGACTATGTGCCGCCTACTACCGCTGCGATTGGCGGAGATCCCATCGCAAAGGCGGATGTTGTCGTATTTGCAACACGTCCCGGTGATGCGGCGGTGTCGGCATACGCCACGATTAGGCAAGCAGTCGCGCAGGGCAAGCGAGTCGTCATCGTCTTTGTAACTGACGGTGACGCCCAGACAATCGTTGCGCGAGGACTTGCCGATCTGCCTGCCGATGCTACGCCCACTCCACGGCAATATCTGCACGGGGCGGCGGTGCTCCAGGAAATGGCAATGAAAGTGGCGGAGAATTCGTTTGGCTTAGCGTGGGAAGACGTAATCTTTCTCTCGTATCCCGACGGCATTTTGCATCAATTGGTGGAGGAATCGCCGGACCAAGCGATTCGTTCACCCTTCACCGAGAAAGACGGCGTGCATGATCCCAACGTCACCCCGTATCGCATCCTGCGCACCGGATACGGTTTCCCGTATGCGTTCAATTTTGCTTTGCGCGACCTGAATGACGTGCTGGTTGAATTGAACCCGAGGGAGATATACTTTCCCTCACCCGACAGTGAAGATGAGACCGCGGCTGCCGCGGGACGACTGATTGTGCGGTCGTTGCGCGAAGTGGCGCTACCTACCGCTAGGGTGCTTGTATATTCACAACAAGCCGACGCGCGGCGACCTCCGGACCAGCGCGTTCACGTGACTGCCCCGGAGGAGAAGCAAGATGCGCTCAGCATGTATGCGGAGCGTATAGGTATTGCAGACTGGCCGGAGCTACCGGCTGCTCTGCTTGAGGAAGAGCTGTTTTGGGAGTTCGACTATACCGACGCCCCTTGAGGAAAGTAGTAGAGTACATCAGAATTGCAGCGGATTCACATTGGAGAGAATGAACATGACCTTGCCACGACAATCACTGCATGGGTCAATTCTAGAAGCAGGCTATTCGTTGGAGGAGATGCTTGCTCTTGCCAAGCGCTTTGGCTTACCGGGAGTAGACGCTTCTTTCGGCGCAGTGCGGGCATTGGTGGAGGAGACATCGCCTGCGACCGTGCGGGATCTCTTTGCCGCCCACGGTGCGCTGCCCGCCTTCATGGGATTTATTCCGGCAGGGATTTTTTCGCCGGAGGCAGAGTTTATGCAGTCACTCGATCTCTTTGCCGACAACTGCGCAGTGGCGGCATCTGTAGGTTGCCGGCGCACCGGCTCGTACTTCCCCAATCGTATGTCGCTGCCGCCGGACGAGGCACGCCGGATTCTACGAGATCGTACAGGCATACTGGCTGAGCGGGCGGAGCCTCATGGCGTTGCCATCGGCCTGGAGTTTCTGGGTCTGAGCACGTTCCGGCTGGACGAACCCCATGCATTCATCAATAACGTGCCGGACACCATTACTATGCTCCGCGAGACCGGCAGGCCAAACGTCGGCTTGATCTTTGACTCGTTCCATTACTTCACAAGCGGCGGCGACCTAGGACAGATCCGGTCCTTGCGCGCGGAGGACATCGTGCACCTGCACGTGAATGATGCGCCCCATGCCGACGTGATGAGCCTGGAAGACACGGACCGCGTGCTGCCCGGCCGAGGCGTCATAGACTTGGTGGGATGGTTCCAGGCGATTGCTGAGATTGACTACGATGGCTACGTGGCAATTGAGATCTTCGACGAGGCATTTCGCAGCCAGGACCGCGAAGTGGCGGTGGATATTGCAAAGCAAGCGCTTGATGCCGTACTGGCACAGGCAGCGTGAGCTCAATCGCGTCTAAATGGACACACTGCTATACGCGAGCACGATAGCGCCCAAGGCGATCACAGTTGCGCCCCCGATGCGCGGAATCGGCGACTGCTCGCGCAGTACCATGATGCCCAGCACCGTGCCGATAACTACCCCTACTTCGCGTAATGGCGCCACTTGACTCACCTGCGCAATCGAGAGAGCCACCAGCGCGAGACTGTAGGCCAGCGGCGAGAGCACTGCGCCGGCGCCCATGGAGACCGGATGCGCGCGCCACGCGGCAACTAGGGAGTTCACCCGGCGGCGGAGCAGCCACGACATCGTAAGGGCTGGCCCGAGGAATGCTCCGGTGACGTAGAGCAAGGGCGGCACGTGCGAAACGCCCACCTTGTCCCACAGCGAGTACGTCGCGATGGTCATACCGGTGACGACGGCGAAGCCGATACCGGCGGCAGGTCGGAAGTGAGCGGCAAGTGCTTGGCGCGAGAGTTTTGCAGGAATTTGGAGTATGAGCAGCCCCAGGACGATACCGGCAATGCCGATCCCTTGCGGCAGGCTGATGTGCTCGCTGAGAAACAGCACCGCGCCAATGGGCGTGAGCGCCACGCCGACGCCTCTAGCCAGGGGATAGACCACCGACAGGTCGCCGTGCTCGTAGGCCTGAGCGAGCAGTGTGAAGTAGAACGCGTGGATGATCGCGGTGCCCAGGAAGAATCCCCAGCCGATGGGCGTAATCGTTGACCTGGAAAGTAGGTACAAAGCGACCGGCAGCGTGACGACGGTGCCGGCCACGCACAGATTCCAGGTGTAGATCAGGGGCCGGCCGCTGCGCTTCAGAAGCAAATTCCACGTGGCATGCGCCAAGGCCGCTCCCAGCACGAGCAACAACGCGAGCACGGTCATGCGCGCGCCTCGCCAACCTTCTTACGGAGAGCTTTCGACACTACCCACGCGAGCGGCCTTCGCGTCGCTTCCACGCACCTGGGATCGAAACTACGATTGTTTGCGACTATACTTGCACCCTCCTGACCCTATCGTTTCCATATTTTAGATTGCCTGCAGACCTTCTCCCATCTCTGCCGCAAATATACCCATGCCGGCAAGTTTGAACGGGAGTAGTATTGGGTCTTCCCAGTATAGCGCGGCAGGTTGCGTGCGGCTTTGAGCCTGGCGACCTGCAGGTGCACGCTCTTGAAATTTGTTGGAAATGTATGACTCCAGAGTATCCGTGTTTGCGTACGGACAGGACTACGCTTGTCTGCGTATGTGGTAACATTCACAAGAGTAAGGACAAATATGAGCTATTCGTGATTAGAAGGGCTGGTTCGGAAAGTACGGCCGCCTGGCATTGCACATAAATCGAGGGGCGGCTGCCATAGGAGACCGCGAGCATGAACGAGGGAGTACGTGGGATAAGTCGACGCCGGTTCTTGCATGGCATTAGTGGGACGGTAGGCGGGTTGGGTTTGGCAGCATGTGAAATCGTTGCCTATCCACCAGCTACACCAACGCCTGTAGAAAGGGTGACAGCAGTACCGGCTCCGACTCGGCGTCCTTTGGTTATGCCGGTCGAAGTCGAATTGACGATTGGCTCTTTCGCGGGTCCGGAAATTAAGGTCTTCCGCGAGCTACTGAGACGCTTCCACAGTTATTATCCTGGGATTCGGATCAGGTTAGACGTCGCCAAGGTAGAGAGCCAGCGAGCTTGGCTCCTACTTCTGCATGCCGCTGGCCACGGAATAGACGTAGCGCAGGTTGTTGGGCCGCACCTGGAGTTTGTGGAAGAACGCGTTTTCAGCAAATTGCACGGCTTCGTTAAGGCAGACAAGACCTTTGGAATCGAGGCTTACTACTCGCGGATTGTCGACTATTACAGCACGCCGGATGACGGGATTTGGTGCCTGCCCTGGAGTTACTCCACCGAGGCTCTGTACTACAACAAACAACACTTTGCCGAGGCAGGAATCTCCATTCCCAACGTGAATTGGACCTGGGAAGATGTCCGCGAAGCGGCCCGTACGCTGACCAAGGCTGCTGACAATGACCACGAACCGGAATCATGGGGTACTGAGTTCCGGCTGCACAATCTTGATTACGTGCTGCGTTCATTTGGCGGGGGATTCCCTATAGGGGAACCGGAGAATCCGGAAGAGATACGCGCCGGAAATGTTGCTGCATTGCAGTTTGCGGCCGATCTCGTGCAGGATGAAGATGTCCATCCGTATCCTCGCTTGGGTTGGAAGGATGGCTTTGCCCGGGGCAAGGTGTCAATGTCCTTCTTGCCGGAATGGGCAACGGCCCGGCTCAACAAGGTAGAGGGGCTTGAATACGATGTTGCTCCCATACCGCAGGGCTCGGAGGGAAGTGTGACCTCATTCGCGTCGAGCGGTGTCGCGATGGGAACGTGGTGCGATTTTCCTGATCATGCTTGGGAAGTCGTAAAATGGTTTGCGCACGCAGACTATGGCGAATGGGCGGTTGCCCAAGCATTCCTGTATCCTGAGGGGTTGCCAACTGCCTTACGCGCAGCGAATGAATACTGCTGGACTTCGTATCATGATAGACCGCAGAACCGGCACCTCTTTCTTCAAAACTTCGAAACGGCAATGGTTCCCTTCTCAGACAGTTCGTGGTGGCCATATCTTTCTGAGTATCGATGGCATCAAAATCAATCTAATTGGCCGACCATAAGGAGAGTCATTGAAGGTAGGGCGTCGGTGGAGGAGGTGGTGAAGGAGTTGGAAGAGAGTTGGGACAACGACAAGACAGAAATGGCGAAAGTATTGTCGCGGGAATACACCGGACGTTGGAGTTGCTCGTGAGCGGGGTACGGGTGTTTCCACCTAGAGGGCTAAGTGTGAGAGGCAGGCCCGGGAACGCGCGGCAGGCTGGCAAGGTATGTGTGTTTGAAAGTAGCAGAGTTAGGATAAAGCCACCGTGAATGGGCTAGAGCGCGGTATAAGTCGACGCCGGTTCTTGCAGGGCATGAGTGGGTCTCTAGGCGCGTTGGGTCTGGCAGCATGCGAGTATCAGCCGGCCCCTTCAGAACCACCACCTGAAGTGAGGGCCACTGTTGCACCGGCCCCGACGCGTAAACCTTATCTGATGCCGGTTGAAGTCGAACTGATGATTGCTTCAATTTCGGAACAGAACTCTCAGGCCTTTCAGGAGTCACTGAGAGTTTTCCACAGCTACTATCCTGGCATTCGGATCAGTCTAGACGACCGTTACCAGAGGGACAGCCAGCGAAATCGGCTTAGAGTTGGGATTGCTGCGGGTCTTGGCATCGACGTAGCGCAGATTCCCGGGTCGCACCTGGTTTTTGTGGGGTATAACTACATCAGTAGTTTACAAGAATTCGCTAAGGCTGACAGTTCATTCGACATCGGGCCGTACTACTCGCGCATGGTCGACTACTACAACACACCGGGCGACGGGCTGTGGTGCCTGCCATGGAGCTACGCTACTGAGGCGCTGTACTACAACAAACAGCACTTCGCGGAGGCCGGTATCGCTTATCCCAACGTGAATTGGACCTGGAATGATGTCCGTGACGTTGCCCATACGCTTACCGAGGGTGCAAACAATGATAGTGAACCGGAGTCATGGGGGTGTGGAGTTCCGGCTGTACGAACTTGACTATGTGCTGCGTTCGTTCGGTGGCGGATTTCCTATTGAGGAACCGGAGAATCCCGATGAGATAAGCGCCGGAAATGTTGCTGCATTGCAGTTCGTGGCTGATCTCGTGTTGAATGACCGTTCCTATCCGTATCCTCGCCTGGGCTGGAAGGATGGTTTTGCCCTGGGCAAGGTGTCAATGTCCTTCTTGCCGGAATGGGCAACAGCCAGGCTAAACGAGGTTGAGGGGCTTGACTACGATGTTGCTCCAGTACCCCAAGGCCCGGCGGGAAGCGTAACCTCATTTGCTTCGAGTGGAATCGCAATGGGGGGATGGGATTGCCATCATCCCGATCACGCTTGGGAGGTCATTAAGTGGTTTGCGCACGCAGACTTTGGGGAGTGGGATGTTGCTCGTGCACTCTTATTCCCCGAGGGGATGCCAACCGCCCTCATCGCTGCGAATGAGTACTGCTGGACTGGGTATCATGAAAGACCGGAGAACCGGCGCCTTTTTCTCCAAAACTTTGAAACCGCTATGGTTCCCTTCTCAGACAGCCAGTGGTGGCCACATCTCTCTGAATATGGCTGGTTTAGCAATAGGTCTAATTGGCGGAACATTGAGAGTGTCTTTGGTGGTAGTGCGTCGGTAGAGGAGGTGGTCGAAGATCTGGAAGAGAGTTGGAACTCAGAAAGGACAGAATTGGCGGAAGTGCTTTCGTGGGTTGTTTCAGATGATTGGGGTTGCTCGTGAGTGGGTAAAGTTTTCTTGAGCTGGCAGGCAAAACCTGGCATACCGCCCTCAAACTGCTAGAGCTTCTTCCTCGCGATCAGATGCACCTGTAGGTAACCATCTCTTAGCGGCTAGACTTGAATTAGGATGCATTGTAAAATATCTCAAACCCATTCTGATGATCCCCATAGCTTGCAGGACGCAGCTATTGAATTGGAGGTTTCGCGACTAGAGGGCATTGTCGATGGTTCAATTAGCATAGACTACAGGAGGGTACGAGCATGGACGCAATTCTAAGTGGGATAAGTAGACGTCGGCTCTTGCAGGGCATGGGCGGAACATTGGGCATGTTGGGCCTAGCGGCGTGCGGTACGGTCGCGACCGCGCCGGCTCCTGAAGAGAAGGAGGCCATGGCCCCCAAGGAGGAGCAGAAGGCGCCCGAACCGGCTGAGCCGACTGAGGTCGAGTTCTTGATCGGACCTTTCGCGGGACGCAGCGCCGATGCTATGGAAACGCTGCTGGCGAATTTCCATGAGAAGACGCCTAGCATACAGATCAAGCTAATCGTCGCCGAGGCGGGCGTGAACTATCAGACCCAGATCCGGACCTTTGTCGCGGCCGGAGCGAATGCCGACGTGGTGCACATGTCCGGCGGACACTTCACGTATGCCACCGACGGTATTCTGGTCAATTTGGATGACTACGCCAAGGCGGATGGTGACTTCGACATCGAAGCCTACTATCCCCGCGTTACGGCGTTCTACCGCGTGCCTGAAGGCGGGCTGTGGTGCCTGCCGTGGAACCATGCCACCGAGGGGTTGTACTACAATAAGACGCTGCTGGCCGAGGCCGGAGTCGAAGAACCGGACGAGAACTGGACCTGGGACGACCTCCGCGAGGCTGCGCGTACGCTGACCAGGGATGTCAATAATGACGGCGAGCCGGAGTCATGGGGCGTGGAGTTCCGGCTGGTGCGCATTGATCACGTGCTGCGGTCATTCGGTGGCGGGTTCTTACTTGATGAAAACACCAGGTCTGTCATAACCGATCCCGGTTCAATCACCGCGTTGCAGTACATCGCCGACCTAATCGTCAAGGACCGCACCCACCCCTACCCGGCGCTGGGATGGAACAAAGGGTTCGCTCAAGGCAAGATAGCGCTGTCATTCCTGCCGGAGTGGGCGGCAGTAAGGCTGGGCGCAGTAGAGGGGTTAGACTTCGATGTCGGCATCATGCCGCAGGGACCTGAGGGCAGGTTTACGTTCTTCGGCTCGGGCGGCGCTTCCATGTTCAGCACCACCAAGGGGCCGGATGCTTCCTGGGAGGTGCTGAAGTGGTTCACGAACTCTGATGGCGGCGAGTGGGCGGTTGCCCGGGCGATTTCATTCCCCGCCGGCTCCCCGTCCGCATTGATAGCGGCCAATGAGTACTTTTGGACTGAGTATCTCACTAAGCCGGCAAATCGCACCCGCTTCCTCCAGAATCCCGACTTCGCCGTAGTGCCTTTCGGCGGCAGTTGGGACGGCAGATTCTTCGACCAAAGCGCGCGCAAGGCGCTCCCGCAGATTTGGGAAGGCACAAAGTCGGTGGAAGAGGTAGCGCGGGAACTGGATGCGATGTGGGTCGCGCGGCTGGAGGAGACCGGCAGGGGATAGTAGGAGACGAGATCGGCATCTCTTGCAACTGTTAAGTCCAAGCACACATCTCCGCAGAGCATGTCTCTGCGGAGATGTGTTTTCGTTTACAGTGAGACTTTCTACTCACGTGCAATGGCACAGGTAGTCAGAGGTGGGTACATTGCAAAGGGCTGGCAACACAGCAGGATGGTGCTGGAACGGGTAAATCCGTGTGCAGAAACGGATGCGTGCGGGCTAGACTACATCGGGGATTCGCAGTATGGTAGGATGAACTCGACTTGAAGCAGATTGAAGTGATGCAGGAGGGTATGAGCATGAAGGCAATTGCCGGTAAAACAAGCAGGCGACGAATCTTGCAGGGCATCGGTGGATCGTTTGTTGCCTTGGGTTTGGCGGCTTGCGGTACCGTCGTGACGACGCCGGCACCGGCAGAAAAGGAGGCGATGGCGCCCAAAGAGGAGCAGAAGCCACCTGAGCCTGCCGAGCCGACCGTCGTCGACTTCTTCATCGGGCCGTTTGCGGGGCGCAACGCCGAAACGTTCGATACTTTGCTCGCGAACTTCCATGAGAAGCATCCCGCTATTCAGATCAATTTGATCGTAGCGGGAGCGGGAAACTATCAAGAGAACATCCGCATCTTTGTCGCTGCCGGCGCCGCGTCGGACGTGGTGCATATGTCCGGCCCGCACCTAACGTACGCCGTGGACGGCAACCTCGTCAACTTGGATGACTATGCCAAGGCGGATAATTCGTTCGACATCGACGTGTACTATCCGCGCGTCACGGACTACTACCGAGTGCCGGAGGGCGGCCTGTGGTGCCTGCCGTGGAACTATGCTACTGAGGGGCTTTACTACAACAAGCAGCACTTCGCCGAAGCGGGCGTCGAAGAACCTGACGAAAACTGGAATTGGGACGACGTCGCTGAAGCGGCGCGCAAGCTGACTAAAGACGCCAACAATGACGGCGAACCGGAAGCCTGGGGGGTAGAGTTTCGCCTCGCACGTCTCGACCACGTGCTGCGCTCCTACGGGGGCGGCTTCCTCGTTGAGGAGAATACGAAGTCGGTCGTGACGGATCCTGGTTCCATCACTGCATTGCAATATCTCGCCGACCTGATGCTGAAGGACCGTGTTCATCCTTATCCGACGCTAGGATGGAGAAACGGCATATCTCAAGGCATGGTCTCGATGTCTTTCCTGCCGGAGTGGGCTGCCGTAAGGCTGGCTGCCGTAGAAGGACTGGATTTTGAGATCGGTCTTATCCCGCAAGGGCCGGAGGGAAGAGTGACATTCTTCATTCCGGGTGGGGCCGGCATGTTCAGCAATACCGATGCGCCTGATGCGGCGTGGGAAGTGCTGAAGTGGTATACAAACTCTGACGGCGGCGAGTGGGCGCTTGCCCGGGCGGTAGCGTTTGTTTCCGGGTCACCCACCGCGCACAGAGAGGCAAACGAGTACTTCTGGAATACGCATCTGCAGAAGCCTGCGAATAGGCACGTATTTCTCCAGAATCCCGATTTCGCCGTGGTGCCCTACTCCCACAGTTGGGACGGCGTGTCGTTTAACGGTATCGCACGTGAGTTGCTGCCAAAGATCTGGGAAGGCACGACCTCGGTGGAAGAGGTTGCGCGCGAGTTGGATAAGTTGTGGAACGCGCGATTGGATGAGACCGGTAGGGGATAGTAAGAGGCTAGAACGGCAACTTTGGCAACCATTTAGTCCAAGAACACATCTCCGCGGAACACTTCTCTGTGGAGATGTGTCTTAGAGAGTGACACAATGGTTCGCCAGAGCGACTGCCAATGCCGTTCGTGGTGAGCTTGTCGAACCATGAACGGCCCTTCGACAAGCTCAGGGCGAACGGTACGGGGCAGGCTCAGGAGTTGCCTTGGCTTTCAAGGTGCGGTGGTCGGTGTCCAGGGCGGACGGGCTACTAAGCTGACAAACGGAAACTTTGCGCTACAGTGCCTTGGCAGGCAATCTCTCGGTTGCATTTTGGATTCTTGTCTACAGTTACGATTAAACAGAAACGAGGATCTTGACCTATGAGCGCAATTCGAGTGGGGGTAGTTGGCATTGGCGGCCGCGGCCAGAACTATCTGCGGTGGCTTAGTGAAGTTGACCGCCGCTCATACCTGGGCGCAGACCGGCATTGGAGCCACACGAAGCGGACGTCGTATTGGGGAACCGTGCTGCGTGAATCGCGCGACATTGCCTATCCCGAGGAGATGTACAAGCAATATGCGCGCAGTCTCGAAGAGTATGGGATCGTTGAGATCCGGGATCTGAGCGCCGAGATTGTGGCTGTCTGCGATATCAAGGACGAACACCTTGATGTGGCGACGCAGATCCTGACGGAGGAGCTTGGAAGGGAGCCGCCCAAGACCTATACCGACTATCGGCAAATGCTGGATGAGGCCGCGCTGGATGCCGTGGTCGTGGTCAGCGCCAACTTTGCCCATCGCGAGATTGCCGTTGCCGCGCTCGAGACAGGTGCTTGGATTCTGTGCGACAAGCCGCTGGCGACCACGGTGCAGGACTGCCAGGCTATTGTGGATGCCGCGCACCGCAGCGGCGGTAAAATGTACATGGGACTTAACGAGCGCTCCAATCCGGCCGTGACGAAAGCCCGTGAGGTTGTGGCTACCGGTCAAATCGGCCGTCCCCAAATGATTACGTCCCAGTCGATTCGACACCCATTTGCGCCGACTCCCTGGCGGTATAGTCAGGCGCAGAGCGGCGGCGCGCTAAACGAAAAGAACTGCCACGACTTCGATCTCTTCAACTGGTTCGTCGATTCTAAGCCGCAGCGTGTGATGGGCATCGGCGGCCAGCATGTTCTTACCGAAAACACCGACGTCATCGACCACGCGTGGGTTCTCGTAGAGTATGAAAACGGCGCACGGGGCTGCTTGCAGCTTTGTTTGTTTGCTACATCTTCAAGTGGACCGAAGGCAGTCTTGGATGCGATTGGCGACAACGGGCGTATAGTCGTGAAGGGCGGCTCAGTCGAGGTCTTTGGGCGCAGTCCACTTAACGACCATGCCGTATATAAGGTCAGCCGAGACAGCAACCTACCGGGGCATTCCGGCGACCTGACGCAAGCTTTCCGTTTCTTGGACTGCGTCGCTCACGACAAGCCTGCACCGGTGGCGCCGGAAGCCGGCATGGAAAGTACGGTCATCTGTTTGGCAGCGGAGGAGTCGATCAGCCGTAACGGTGAGTGGATTAACATAAAAGAGTTCGTGGCGGAGGAGCTGGGATCGGCTTCTGCTTAGGTGATGCTTCTGCTTAGACGCTATTTGGATTGCCTAGCACTCCCCAGCCGTTCGTGCTGAGCTTGTCGAAGCAAGAATGGGAGAACAGACAATTATCGTGCGTGTCGCTAGCGTTCTCTCCGAACTTGCAGCGAAGCAGAGTGCTACCGTGTTCTTTGCTTGTGGCGTGTCATCTGCTGCTGTGATGGGACTGCCATCATGGAGCAGAAAGAACCCTAGGTTACGCACTTTTCCAGAGAGCACTGAAAGCGCTTTCAGCACTATAGAGAGGAAGTCATGCCAAATCGTCCCAACATCGTCGTGATTGTTACCGATCAGCAACGATCGGACTGTATAGGATATGCCAACCCGGTCTTGGAGACTCCCTATCTCGACGACCTAGCATCGCGGGGCGTAAAATTCACGCGGTGCTATACTGCTTCGCCGTCCTGCCTGCCGTCGCGTGCCGCCATGATGACGGGGATGGACCAATGGAGCCATGGCCGGTTGGGCGGCGGCGCGGGATACGACGCGCTGGACTTTCCGGCGACGTTGGCGGGCGAGTTGATGAAGGCCGGGTACCATACGGTGAGTATTGGGAAGTCAGACCAGTTCCCCCGTCGGGCTCTCTATGGGTTCTATGAAGCCGTGCAAGACAGCACCGGGCGCGGGCTTTGGACCGACTACATGACCTGGCTGCGAGAACAGACAGCCGGCAAGTTCGGCGACCTGGACCATGGACTGGAGTGGAATAGCTGGATGGCCCGGCCGAGCCATCTGCCGGAACACCTGCATGCCACTCATTGGACCGCGAGTGAGGCCGTGAAGTTCATCGAGCGGCGCGACCCAACGTGTCCTTTCTTCATGTGGCTATCCTTCACAAGGCCGCACGCGCCGTACGATCCGCCGCCGGTCTATTTTGACATGTACAAAGACAACCCAGACATTCCGATGCCGCCGCACGGTGACTGGGCCGAAGAGTACGATGAGCCGATCACGAGCATTTCGGCTTGGAAGGGACGGGCTACGGATGCTCAAGTGCATCGGACCAGAGCGGCGTACTACGGCAGCATTTCGTTCATCGATCATCAGGTGGGGCGATTCTTGTATGAATTCGGATGGCGTGAGCGCGAAGCAATGAGAAATACCTTCTTCGTCTTTACGTCAGACCATGGCGACATGCTTGGCGATCACTGTTTGTGGCGTAAGGGCTATTCCTACGACGGCTCTTCGCGCATACCTTTCTTCATCAAGTACCCCGATACATGGGACATGCCTCGCGGCCAAGTCTGCGATGAGATCATCGAGATGCGGGACCTAATGCCGACGGTTCTCGATGCCGCCGCAGTGGACATCCCGGATTGCGTCGATGGAAAGAGCGTGATCTCTCTGGCGAGAGGGGAATCGACTGTATGGCGTGAGTATCTGCAAGGGGAACAGACGAATCTCCATGGCAGAGAAGACGGAATGCAGTTCATCGTGAATAAGCGCGAAAAGTACACTTGGTTCCACCATACGGGCAAGGAACAGTACTTCAATCTTATCGACGATCCCCAAGAGTGCCACGACCTTGCCGGGAATCCGGCAGCGAAAGATAGAATTGAGGCAATGCGCAGCCTGCTAGCTCGCGTCAATGAGGAGCGTGGAGACCCACGCGGGCAAGGTGGCAGACTGGTCGTGCAACCGGACGGCGCACTCCTGCGCTCGCCAAACTACGCCAAGTGGAAAGAGCGCGCCGACGAGCGCATGAGTCTATCGGGAATTCACGTGTCTCGACGAACGGATGCGGTGGCTCGTAGATTTCCCAACTATCAACAGGGACCGGTGCCGAAGGGGAGTGCTACTGCTGCAGAACGGCGCTAGAGAAAGTAGTCCAATGCGTTCAGGAAATTCTTGTAAACGCACTGCTGCTCCCAGATGATGCCATCCACGCCCAGGCTCCACCATTCATCCGGCATGAAATAGACTGACACTTCCGCCTCCGAGCCCCAGCGGCCCCACCAATTGATCAGGTGGAGATTGTCGGATTGAGAGAGCCACAGGGCGAGGTCGATGAGTTGCTCATTCCCTGTGAGTCGCGCTTTTTGATAACAGGCAGTCATAAGCTGGAAGATGGCGCGCTGCGGTTCGTTGCCGAGGAAGAACTCAGCGCCCCCTGAACCTGCCCAGGTCCCGGGAAAAGCTGGCAGGGTAATCCGACTGGCTTGGCCGCCGTAACTGTCGATGACCTCTGTAGCCGTAGCCGGTGTGACATTCTCGTGTTTCAGGTAGCGGGGCAGCGCCTCCATGAATTCAAAGACACCGCTGTCGTAATACTGGTGCTCGCCGAAGGTCTCGAAGTCCCAGCCCACCATCACAAACGGGCCGTCGGCGCTCCGCACCCAGCGGGCATAGTCGTCTGCCATGAGGGGCCACCCCGCCCACTGGCGTTGAGAGAAGCGATACCCAACGTCGTCGCTCAGTTCATAGTGACGCGCAAGCAGCTTAACGCCTGGGCGGTGATAGTAGAGATGCGTGGGTGGTCGCCCTCCCAGTATCCATTCCCTCCCGTCCATGAGGGCGCCGCGAAAGCCGGCTTTGTCCAGCGCGCCGACAATGGTTTCCGACATGAGCATTTCGGTTGTATCGGTTACGGTGGGTCGTTTCCCCAAGAGGTCCGAGAGCTCGTCCGCCATAGATTCCATCCGTGCCGTGAAAGCAGGCAGGTCTATCAGCAAGAGGAACGAATGGTAGGGATCGACGCCAATCAGTTCCGTATTGGGGTGGGAGACAATGCGCTTGAAGCCTTCGAGCACGCTTGGGTCCCACCGTTGCGCTTGCTCAATCAAGGAGAACGAGATGCCGAAGCAGAGCTTGACGCCGGAGTCGAGCAACCGCAGCCATAGTTCAGTGGCGGGTTTATAGCAATAGCGGGCAACCTTGCGAAAGTACCGTTCGTTCATCTCCTCGTCGAAGAGCAGCCGCGCCATATCTTGCGGGGCAGTGCCGGGAGGGATGACGTTGGCGGGCAAGCGCACACGCTGGGGCTGGTGCGCGATCACATAGATTACGAGATTGTCAGCCATCGGCGTTGCTCTGCAGGAGAGTGCCTTGCTTTTCCGCCAGGTATTCAACTTTGCCCAAGAGGTCTCGGATGGTCGAATCCCAGGTAAAGAGGGCCGCAGTTTGCCGCGCGTGGCGTTGTATCTGCCGAATTACGTCGGGCTGGTCGTGTATGAAGCGCAGATAACTGGCCAGCTCTGCCGGGTCATCGGTCTCAACCGAGAGGGCATTGTGCAGTTGTATCGAATAATCTTCTCCGGTAGTGCCCGTGACCGCCACAGCGCCGCACGCCATGGCTTCGAGCCCTACGAGGCCGAACGGTTCATACCCGCTATTGGCAAGTACCGCGTCGGCGGCTGAGTAGAGAACCCGCTGTAAGTCCTCAGGTACGAATTGGCAAAGATTCAAGACATCAACATCATTGTTAGCGAGCATTGTATCCAGAGCCCCATCGAGGTTCGAGTTGTCGCTATGAACGTCTCGGACCACTAGGCCCATTTCCACCGCCCGGCGGAGCACGTCACCGCCATGCGACTCCAGCCCGCCCCGCGCTATGAAGCGTACGCGATGGCCGGCTTGCTTAAGGTGTGCCGCAGCCTCAACTGCCTGAAGCCACCGCTTATCCGGGTCGAAGCGTCCCATTTTGAGGAGCAAGTAATCCGCGGCCATGCCATTGCGGAGCTTTGTCACCGGCTCCTGTGGCACATCTTCAAGCAATCGACGGGGGATGCCGTTCGGCAACACGAGGGGGTTTAGTCCCCAATCCCAGAGACAATGCTTCATGAACCGGCTCACCGTCGTAATGGTGGCAATGAATCCGAGCCGAGGAAGATCGATGTGGCCGAATCCGAATTCGTTATTTGCGTTCCACAGCAGCACGCACTGCCGGCGCAGGCCGTTGAAGTGTAGGGAATCGCTCAGCCGCGCCAGAGTGTCCGTAGTATGCCACTCCTCCGCCATAATTACGGTGATTAGGCCGGCATCGGCAGCGGGTCGCACGATTCGGTCGGTAACGAACCAAGGAACGCTGTTGCCGAAGTCTATGACTTTATCCCACTCTGCCTCGTAAGCGCCTTTCGGATGAGAGTGGCTAATCCATTGGCACCAGCGATAGAGGTGCAAATTGCCGTTTCCGACGGTTTCTACGGAAGGTAGATTCGGATCGCCAATGAAGATTAAGTGGGTTGTGAAACCCGCTTGGGCGAGCGCACGCGCAAGCTCAGTGACGCGCGTCCCCAGTCCACCGGCCAGTGAGTACCGGTCCGGTCCCTCGAAGCTGAGCAATACAAACTGGGCGTTGTCGGGAGCGATGCTCATTGCCGCGCCGGCTCCATTGCCTTAAGGATGCTTCTTTGAATCCTTGCGGTCGTGTGCCGGCTATGAAGGGTTCTCTGTGCCGCGACGCACTGCATCTCGACCCTTCTGGCGGTTCCCAGTCGGCATTTGTGCATCAGTATATGACAACGAGGTCTAAACGTCGAGATGTTGGACTTCTTTGGCGTGTGCCTGAATAAAGCGCTTGCGCGCCTGCGGATCATCTCCCATCAGCCGGTCGAATACCAAGCTGACGGCAGCCTCGTCTTCCAGCACAATCCGCAAGAGCTTACGACGCGCCGGATCCATGGTCGTTTCCCAAAGCTGATCGGCGTTCATTTCGCCAAGGCCCTTGTACCTCTGAATTACAACGTTGGTTCGATTAAACTGCTTGAGAATACTGTCGCGTTCGGAGTCGTCCCAGGCGTAGTGAACATCACGATTGCGGGCCACGCGATAGAGCGGAGCTTGGGCAACATAGAGCCGCTGATTTGTAATAATCTCGCGCATGTACCGGAAGAAGAACGTGAGAAGAAGCGTGCGGATATGGGCGCCATCAACGTCGGCGTCCGTCATGATGATGACTTTGCCGTACCGCAGTTTGGTGATATCGAATGTCTCGCCAATGTTCGTGCCTAGAGCGGTCACCAGCGCGCGAATCTCGGCATTTGAGAGCATACGGTCAAGGCTGGTGCGCTCCGCATTGAGGATCTTGCCTCGCAGCGGGAGGATTGCCTGGAAGCGCCGTTCACGCCCCTGCTTAGCGTTGCCGCCGGCAGAATCGCCCTCCACGACAAAGATTTCGGCGTTTTCCATACTTCGTTCCGTGCAGTCCGCAAGTTTGCCCGGCAGTGTGGAGACATCCAAGTAGCCTTTGCGTGCCACCATGTCCCGGGCCTTCTGTGCTGCTATGCGCCCGCGGGCTGCATTCAGGCACTTTTCAATGATGGACTTGCCTTCGCTGGGATGTTCTTCCAGATATTGGCCGAGTTTCTGATTGACAGTCGTTTCTACAAAGCGCCGCACTTCGGAATTGCCGAGTTTAGCCTTGGTCTGCCCCTCAAATTGAGGATTTGTAAGCCGCACACTGATAACCGCCGTCAGTCCGGTGCGCACGTCGTCGCCGGTGAGGGAGAGATCTTTCTCCTTGATGAGATTCTGCTTGCGGGCGTAGTCGTTGAGGGTGCGGGTCAGAGCAGAGCGGAACCCGGTCAGGTGCGTGCCGCCGTCCACGTTGTTGATGGTATTTGCAAAGGCATAGATGCGTTCGTCAAAGCTCTGGGTGTACTGCAGCGCCGCTTCGAGCTGCAGCGAGTCTGCTTCCCCAGCAAAGAATATCCCCTCGTTATTGATGATCGTCTTGCGCCGATTCATTTGATGAACAAAGGCACGGATCCCGCTCTCAAAGTAGAACGTTAGTTCGCGGGCAGCCCGTTCATCGCGGAACTCGATACGAAGGGCGGGACAGAGATAGGCGATCTCACGGAAACGCTGTGCCAGCGTATTGAACTCATAGTCAAGCGTCTCCATGATCGTGGAATCAGGGAGAAAATGGATAGTGGTACCGTTTCGGTCAGACTTGCCGATCCGCTCTACTTGGCCGAGGGGCGCGCCGCTGCGGTACTCTTGTTGGTAGACGTAAGGCGCTTGATAAATGGTGGCGACGAGTTTTATCGATAGTGCATTGACAATAGAAACGCCGACACCGTGGAGGCCGCCGGAGACTTTGTAGCTCTTGCCGCCAAACTTGCCGCCGGCGTGCAGCCGCGTGAGCACGGTCTCCAAGGCAGATACACCGGTCTTTTCGTGCACGTCAACCGGAATCCCGCGGCCATTGTCTTCGATAGTAACGCTGCAATCCTCATGAATGGTTACGACGATGCGGTCACAAAGGCCGGCGAGCGCTTCATCCACACTGTTATCCACAACCTCGAAGACAAGATGGTGGAGCCCTCGCACGTCTGTACTGCCGATGAACATGCCGGGACGGGTTCGCACAGGCTCCAGACCCTCGAGAACCTGGATGTCGGCAGCGGTATAATCATTCAAGGCTGCAGCGGCGGATTCTGCTTCGGCAACTATAGTTGCAGCGTTGCTGCCGTCTTGTATAGTTGTCTTGGCCATATAGTTCCCTTCTTGAAAAGGCGGTTTAGACTGCTAAGCGGAGGTGGGTTCCTCTTGGTGAATAAGCAAACGGTTCCAAACGTACATGAACATAGCGATCGTCACCCATGTGCCAACATAAGCGTTGCCAATAGATGCGATAATTCTTCCAATGCCAAAATTCAGAATCTCCAAGTCAAGCAATACGCTCCATATGATGCTGGTGCCGAATACTATTAGCCAGTAAAGGCAGAAGAAACCGACAGCAGGCCATGGGTTGCTGTGAATGAGGTCCAGCGTTAGCCGGATTACCTTGGGCAAACTCTGGCGCACAAGCGCTAAACTATCCACTATGAAGAAGGCATAGAACGCAACCCACATCAACAATATCAATGCTAGTAAGAACAACAAGAATCCGAGTAGAGGAACAATCGATAAGAACAAACTAGCAATGGCGAATGGAACCACAGTTACTACGAGAATTATGCCGACAAGCCCTCCGAGCCGCATGGCCAACCGCAAGACTCGCGGAACAAGAACCTCCCACGTAGACGTGCGCTGCTGCATTTCTGATGCAATCAGTGCCAGGTAGGTACTACCCAAAATGAAGCTCAATGGGAGAAGTAACGCCAAAGCCACCAGGAGCTGCGGGAGCGACTTTAAGACCACGATTGCGCCCGTTTCGTCGCCTGATGCGGAAACCCCTAGCGAGGGGACCCAAACCCCTATAATGAGCGAGAGTAGGTTAGACTGCCGAAGATACGAGAAGATGGTAAGGTCTTCTGTGTCTGTTCCCTCATCGATAGCAGAGGTTGATCCTTCTGCCAACGGAAATAGCTCTTCCCCGAGAATGATGCGCGGCGCCAACCAGATAAGCAAGTCTAACCCGATCGGCAGCAATATTAGCCAGATACGCCGATTGAGCAGGGAACCGGATTCGGCCAGGGCTTCAATTGGCCTGAGTGTGCGCTGGTCTTTCACTTCATGTATTATAGCAAGTTTGGGTATTCTCCTCAATGAGGTAGGTGCTTGCATGCCAGTAACAGCGGGAAGAAAAGCCCTCGATTGAGGTAGTTAGCGTGTGGGGTAAGGCAAAAGGCGGAGGGAGCCAAATGCGAGTAATCATCGCCGGTGGTAGCGGACTGATCGGTCGCGCTCTGACCCACCATCTTTGCGCGAAGGGATACGCGGTTGTGGTCTTGAGCCGGCGTCCGTACCAGGTTGCCAGGTTGCCTGATGGCGCAGACACTGCGTATTGGGACGGCAGCAGCAGGGAAGGATGGGCGGAATTGGCAGACGGTGCGCACGCTGTAGTAAACCTCGCTGGGGAGAGCATCGCAAGTAGGCGCTGGACGTATGCGCAGAAACGAAGACTGCGCGATAGCCGGATACAGTCCACCAACGGGGTCGTTGCCGCCATCCGCGCTGCATCGCAAAAGCCGGCCGTGCTCTTGCAGGCGTCCGCGGTGGGCTACTACGGGAATACCGACGACGAGGAGGTGGACGAACAACATGGACCGGGCACCGACTTTCTCGCCGACGTGTCTCAAGAGTGGGAGCACGCTTCAGCGCCAGTCGAGAATGACGCAACCCGGCGGGTGTTGTTACGCATGGGAATCTCCCTGAGTAAAGATGGCGGCATGTTGCCGCGCGTGGTTCTGCCATTTCGCCTCTTCGCGGGCGGCGCCTTGGGCACGGGTAAGCAGTGGGTGCCCTGGATACATATCGAAGACACGGTACGGGCGATAGAATTCCTCATAACACATGACCATGTCTCGGGGGCCGTGAACGTTTGCGCGCCCAATCCGGTGCAGTTCGCCGCATTTGCCGGCACGATCGGACGGACGCTAGGGAGACCTGCGCTATTCCGCGTGCCGCCCTGGGCCCTCCGCCTTGCAATGGGCGAAATGGCGGACATAATTCTGCACGGTCAGCGGACACTGCCTGTGCAATTGTCGGATGCCGGATTCGAATTCCGCTACCCCACTGTTGCGGGCGCCCTTCAGGCTATCTTGCGAGGGTAGTCCAATGGTGTGCCTAAAGGGCCTCGCATCCTTTGCGCCTGCGTTGAGTGAAACGTTAGGCTAACAATTAGGTAAGAGTAAAAGCAGTCACTGAATACAGAACGAGGTGGTCTTGATGAATGCACAGTCTGTGGATACCAGATTCATCTATGTAGGAACGTTCACCGGCGTTGACGATCACGGCGGCGGGGCAGAGGGAATCTACGTTTGCCGGATGGATATGACTACCGGCGCCGTGGAGTTGGTGCACACAGTCCCCGACGTGCCGAATCCGTCATTCCTTACCTTGCACCCGGAGCGTCCATTGCTTTATGCGGTGAATGCGGTTCCGGAGATAGACGGGCATGCCGGCGGGACTGTGAGCGCATTTGCGGTGGATCGGACTACGGGCGCTCTTACATTCCTCAATCGGCAGCCGTCCCAGGGGGCAGGGCCCTGTCACGTGAGCGTGGAGCAGACGGGTCGGTATGTGATCACCGCAAACTACCTGGGTGGCAGCGTGGCCATGCTGCCGATTGCAGAAGACGGGAGCTTGGGTCCTCCGACGGATTGGGTGCAGCATGTAGGCTCCAGCGTAAAACCGGATCGTCAAGGAGAGCCGCACGGGCATTCCTTCACGCCCGATCCGGCGAACAAGTACGCTCTGGCGTGCGATCTCGGTCTTGATCAGGTGCTTGTCTACCGGCTTGATCTCGAACATGGGAAATTGCCGCCAAACGAACCGGCCTTCGCAACCGTCCACCCCGGTGCCGGGCCCCGCCATCTTGACTTTCATCCCAACGGCCGCGTTGTCTATGTCATCAATGAGATCGGCAACACGGTTTCGGTCTTTGCCTACGACCAAAGTCGGGGCGTCTTGGAAGAGTTGCAGACTATTCCTACGTTACCGCCGGACTTTGGGGAAACCAGCCACACTGCCGACGTACACGTTCACCCTTCAGGAAAGTTCGTGTACGGCTCGAATCGCGGGCACGACAGTATCGTTATCTATTGCATTGACGAAGCAGATGGCACACTCACTCTGGTTGGGCATCAATCTACGCTGGGCGAGGCGCCGCGCAATTTTGTGATCGATCCCTCGGGTACCTTCTTGCTCGCGGCAAATCAGGATACCGACACGATCGTCACGTTCCGCATAGACCTTGAAACCGGAGAGCTTGAGCCCACCGGGCACGTAGCCACCGTGCCGACACCGGTTTGCTTGAAGTTTTCGCCGTAGTTTCTTGCCACGGGGTCCGACAGTGCCGCTCCCGCGAGCTTGTTGGCCTTGGGTAGAACCACGCTAGCGATGCTTGTGGCAGGAGAATCCCGCTATGGAGCGCGAACGTTCTACGCATGTCCATAGCGGCTGTTTGAAGGTAGTCAGCTCTTGGGTTGGCGACAAGCGAGTAAGGCACTTGTGGTCTTCGAGGACAGCGGCGTGTCTTTATTGACATGAGATGATCGCCGCAGTGTCATATGAGTGTGTGATGCACTGCGAACACTGTGGCGAAACGCCTAAATGCTACGTTTTCGGCCTACAGGACACTCTGTGCGGGGCGGGAAGCGAACTCTTGGTGTAGTTCTCCCAATGCGAAGACCGGCCCGTCGCGGCAGACGCGTTGGTAGCCTCGCGGCGTGGTAACAACGCAGCCGAGGCAGACGCCCATCGCGCAACCCATCTGGTTTTCAAGGGAGACCTGAATCGGTTTCTTGCTGTGCCAACCCCAGGTCCCGGCCTGATAGGCGGAGTCTATGGCGGTGAGCATCGGCCAAGGACCGCAGACGTAGATGGCGTCGCTCCACAGATAGTATTCGGCAATCAGATTTGTCACCGGCCCGTGATAGCCTGCCGAACCGTCATCGGTTGCCAGCACATACTCCACTTCGGGAGGCACACGTTCGGCAGGAAGGTGGCGTGCGGCCGTCCGGGCGCCCGCCAGCAGTGTCACCGTGTATCCTTTCGGAATCATTGTTTCCGCTAAGTAGACCAACGGGGCAATGCCGATGCCGCCGCCGACCATCAGGAGATTGGATGGATTGGAGGGAGTTGTGAAGGTCTTTCCCAGCGGCCCAAGCTGCAAGATCTCTTCTCCGGCCCGCCGGTTCACTAGGATATCCGTGCCCCGTCCCACCACCTGATAGAGGATGTCGAGCATCCCCGCTTCGCGGTCGGCGGTCAACATGCTAAACGGGCGGAGTAGCAGTGGGTCTATGCCATCGCCGCAGCGCATGTGTACGAATTGCGCGGGCCGGCACTGGGCCGCTATTTGCGGTGAGTGCAACCGGAGAATGTAGAGCCCGTCAGCCACGGGCTCGTTAGAGATAATCGTTGCCTGCTCTTGGACAATGGGCATGGTTGCTCCGTTACGCCACTATTCGTTTGCTACGCTACTCAATTCAATTGGGTTCCGACGGAGCTCGATGCGCGCAGAGTATCTACTGCCATCATCGCTATGCATGGGCATTACGGCGGCCCTGAGGAGTAATTCCAGATGCTATCCGGCTGTAGAGGGAATGCCGGTCCTGGCTCTCCGGTCTGCTGGTATTTCTGTACGACGGCGCAGGTCTTGTTCACTACGGATTCTACGTCGTCGCCCCGCACAAGGGCCTCTACTACGTCGCTCATGATATTTCCCTGAGAGGCGGCCTGCGGCCGCGCATGCCCATGTACCAGCGACTGTTCTATCGCTACCACTTCTTCCGGGCGGAGGTAGGTTCGAGTTTCTGCAAGCCGCGCGACCGCTTCCCTTCCTGCGGGTATCACCACCTGATTCTGCATGGCGCGGGCAAACCCCTGCAACGCCGTGTATGCCGCCTCCGTATTCTGCGTCCGGGCGGCAATGCCGATACCAAAGCCGTCCCACACCGGCACCGTGTGTGCTCTGGTGCGGGGCAGTGCCGCCATGCGGTAGGTTTCCGGCAGTAGGAATTGCGGCGGGTAACGATACAGCATCGTCCCCGGCGTTTTCCCGACTAAGTCCCGAATGTCCTTTAGGATAGCTGGTTGGGAGACGCGATGCCTGTGTATAAGGTCATGCACGAATTGAAAGGCTTCAATCGCCACTGATTCCTGCAAGCGACAGTCCAATGTGTTCGGATCAAGCAGTGCCGCTCCGTTCTGCCACAGCGCCCACCAAAGTCCTTGGCTGTGCGCGTCCAACCCCCAACGCTGCAACGTACCGTCTCTCTCGTAAGTCGTCAGCCGGGCCGCGTTCTCCACCAGGTCATCCCAGTCCCAGGTCGAGTCCGCTGGCGGTGATATTCCCTGTGCCCGGAAGCGCTCGGCATCGTAGTAGAGCATTTGCGGCGCCGCGCTTACCGGCAACGCGAATAGCGCGCCATCCACCCGAAACCGGTCGAGCGTGACCGGAAAGAACTGCTGGTTGAGCGTCTCTTCATCCGCGCCACTGAACCGATTTAAAGGCAGCAAGAGTCCATGACGCCCGAGCCATTGCGCCAACTCAGGCCACACAGTCACGAGGTCTGCGTCAAGCCCGTCCAGCACCGCCGAAACCTTCACAAGCGCCTTGTCGGTAGGCGTTGTCCAGTCAGCATCTGGGAAGAACTGCTCTATGAACCGAAGAGCGAGACGGTACCCGCCGCGCGTTGGGCCATACGGATTCTCTTTATCCTCCTCAAGCGCCGCTACCGCCTTTTCGTACTGCTGCTGAGGAGAACCAGGGTCGTGCAGAGTGAGAAGAGTGATGAAGCGC
Organism: Chloroflexota bacterium; assembly: GCA_965216245.1. Lineage (GTDB taxonomy): Bacteria > Chloroflexota > UBA11872 > VXOZ01 > VXOZ01 > VXOZ01. Next base: position 479,200 of record OZ244145.1, on the reverse strand, counting down.
GTGTACGCTGCCACGTTGAGCTCAGTCTCTTGCGGCGCGCTCGGCGGTGAAACCAGAGATCCTAGCGGGCCGCACCCAGCGGCAAGCACCGCCATACTTGCGACCAGCGATCGGCGTGAAAGCATCGCTCTGCACCTTTCCGTGCCGCCTATCACTTCAAGATTGTGTTGAAACCCATGGTACAATAGCCGACACACTTTTAGAGAATTGGTACAAGTAGGCCTACTCTGTTTGCACCAGGAAGCGCTAAGACTAGCCCCAATGCTGTGGTATTAGCCGCTGCGAGGGAAACGCAGCGCTCACTGTGCCAAACTGTCCCGATTACGCAAGTCTTAGACCTACACTCACCATCAGGCGCACTCTTAATGTGATTTTGCAATACCGGCCGGGCCAGGATGAAAATTGCAGAAGGAGTGTTCCTCGCCTATGCCCCGCTGGCGACGGTCGAGGTACCGCTGGCAGTGGGCGGCGTAGCGTGGGGGTTCTCCCCCGCTTGGGACGCCGTCCGCTTGAGGCAGAATAGATGGATTCGCTAGACTCACAAACGAAGTGCAACACCATGCTAAGGTGTTGCCATGGGAACATACTATCGTCAACTTTCCATTGAAGAGCGGTGTGAACTGGCCCGGCTTCACACCGCGGGACAGTCGTACCGGCAAATTGCTGCAGCTCTGGATCGCGCGCCATCGACCATTATGCGGGAGGTGAAACGCAATGGGTCTCGTACGCAGGGCTACCAAGCGGGGTATGCCCACGAACAGGCGTGGGCGCGGCGCTGGGTTGGCGGCAAGTTGGAACGGGATGCTGCGTTGCGCAAGACCGTGCTGGAGTACTTGCAATGCGGCTGGTCGCCGGAGCAGGTGGCAGGACACATGGCGCGGGATGCCGGTGGACCGGTCATCTCCCACGAGACCATCTATCGTTTCATATACGGACAGGTGGCGCGCACCAAGGACTATAGTTGGCGGCACTACCTGCCGCGAGGCAAGACGAGACGGCGACCCCATCGGCGCAGTGGGCGCAGTCCGGCCTCCTTCATTGCCAAGCGCCGTCCACTGGCGGAACGTCCCCAGGCGGCGGCCGACCGCCAAACCCCCGGCCACTGGGAGGCTGACCTGATGCTCTTTGGGAGAGGCGGCCACGCGGTGCTCGCCCTGCACGAGCGCCACTCGCGCTTGCTCATCGCTGCGCGCCAGCCCGGCAAGGCGGCAGACCCCATCGCCAGCACCATGTACGATCTGCTCGCGGTCTTGCCTGAAGCGTGGCGACAGACCGTCACCTTCGACAACGGCACCGAGTTCGCGCGCCATTACCATCTCCATGACTTGGGCATCCAGACCTTCTTCTGCGATACCCACGCCCCCTGGCAGAAAGGAGGCATTGAGAACGCCATCGGACGCATGCGGCGCGTGCTGCCGCGCAAGACCGACCTGGCGGAGATGTCCGCAGAGCGCTTTGCGCAACTTATCCAAGCCTACAATCACACCCCGCGCAAGTGCCTTGACTATCAAACCCCAGCAGAAGTATTCCTCAAACAAACGTTGCACTTGAAATGTGAATCCACCTTCCCGCATACGCGGGAATGACGGACTGCGCGCTGCCTAATTTAGTGCTGTCTAGCTTCATAGCAATGACATTAAGTGTCACCAGACTCGCGCTCAATGCTCAGCGCCTGTTGTGCCTAGGACTGCGCACACTCAAAACAACACCTCTTTCAGCGCTGATCGCGGTACGCCCACAAGGGCCGCACTTGATACGCATCCTGTTGCAGCGAAAGCGCGGTGGCCAGGGCGCGGGAAGTATCTAGGGATGTAAGACAGGGAATCTGGCGCTCAACTGCCGCGCGGCGGATGTAGAATCCGTCTTGCAGGACGGATCGGCCGCCGGTGAGGGAGTTGATGACTGCTTGCACGTCGCCGTCTTGGATCACGGAAACCACGTTGGGGGTGCCTTGCAGGCGCTTGCTGATCATGCGAACGGGAACGCCCATAGACTCCAACATGGCGGCAGTGCCCTCGGTAGCCATGAACTTGAACCCCGCGGCAGCAAGCTGGCGCACGATAGGACGGATTGCGTCTTTGTCGGCGTCGGCAATGGAGAGCAGGAACGTGCCGCCCGCAGGGACGCTGAGTCCCGAAGCTACCATCGCCTTATAGAGCGCTGCCTCGAACGTGACGTCCACTCCCATGACCTCGCCGGTAGACTTCATCTCCGGCCCGACTGACGTTTCCACACCGCGCAGTTTCGCCATGCTAAAGACCGGAGCTTTCACCGCGACGAGTGGTTGCTTCGGCCATAGACCGCCATCGTAGCCCATTTCAGCGAGCGACTTTCCAAGCATGGTCAACGTTGCGAGGCGCACCATTGGCACGGCCGTTACTTTACTCAAGAACGGCACCGTGCGGCTTGACCGCGGGTTTACCTCCAGCACAAAGATTTCATCTTGAAAAATCACGAATTGGATGTTGACCAGACCCAACACTCCTAACTCCAGGCAGATGCGCGTCGTGTAGTCCACAATAGTCTGTTCGATCCGCTCGTGCAGGTCGCGGGGCGGGTAGACCGCAAAACTATCGCCGGAGTGTACACCGGCACGCTCGATGTGCTCCATGATGCCGGGAATGAGCACTTCCTTCCCATCACATATAGCATCGACTTCTACTTCTTTGCCCTGGAGATACTTGTCAACCAACACGGGATGGCGTGTAGAAAGCTGTACGGCAGTTGCCACGTACGTCTTGAGGTCTTCCGGTGTATTCACGATTTCCATCGCCCGACCGCCAAGGACGTATGAAGGTCGAACGAGCACAGGGTAGCCGACATTCGAAGCGATGGAGAGAGCATCGTCTACGTTTGTCACGGTCGCACCGGGCGGTTGGGGAATGCCGAGCCGATCCAAGAATGCCTCGAACTTTCGTCGATCTTCGGCGAGATCGATGGCGGATACGCCGCTTCCCGCGAGCGAGACGTTTTCTAGGGTGAGCGGTTCGGCGAGGTTGATGGCGGTCTGTCCGCCAAACTGCACAATGGTTGGCGGCATACCTTCATTGTCGAGAACGTTCAGGACACTTTCGATATCGAGAGGCTCAAAGTAGAGTCGATCAGAGGTGTCGAAGTCCGTGGACACAGTCTCCGGATTGCTATTCACCATGATGCTTTGCACGCCTGCGCTAGCGAGCGCCCACGCCGCATGCACGGAGCAATAGTCGAACTCGATGCCTTGGCCGATGCGGATCGGCCCGGACCCAATCACGGCAGCTCGTTCTGCGGTCAAGGAAGGCGCATCGTTCTCGAGTTCGTAGGTACTGTAGAAATACGGCGTCTGTGCTTCGAATTCGGCGGCGCAGGTGTCCACCATCTTGTATACCGGCACGATACCCCACTGCTTGCGCATTTCGCGTACGCGGGTGGGGAGCACGTCGGCCAAGGTGCCGATCTGGGAATCGTCGAACCCCAGGCGCTTTGCTTCCCAAAGCAATCCGGGTGTCAGCGATTCAGCGAGGAGGCGCTGCTCCATGTCGCGGATAGCCGCAAGCTTCTCTACAAAGAACGGGTCGATATGGGAGCGGCGCGAGATTTCCTCTACGCTAGTCCCCCGCCGGAGCGCGCTCATGATAGCCCACAGTCGAAGATCACTGGCCACGGTGATGTGCTGCCAGACGGCTGAAGGGTCTTTTTGCCACTGCTCATCTTCCCACATCAGGCTGCGATCACCGATTTCAAGTCCCCGCACCGCCTTTTGCAAAGCTGCTTCCAGAGAGCGGTCAATCGCCATTACTTCGCCAGTGGACTTCATCTGCGTACCCAGCACGCGGTCGCCCGAAGGAAACTTATCGAACGGCCAGCGTGGGATTTTCACTACCACATAGTCCAAGGCCGGCTCGAAGGCGGCCGTAGTTCTCTTCGTGATGGGATTCGGCAATTCGTCGAGGGTGCGGCCAATGGCGATCTTGGCCGCCATGCGCGCTATCGGGTAGCCGGTAGCTTTTGAGGCCAGGGCGGAAGAGCGACTAACCCGGGGATTAACTTCTATGACGCGATAGGCAAATGAATGGGGGTCTAACGCCAACTGCACGTTGCAGCCACCTTCGATGCCCAGCGACCGAATGATGTTGAGAGAAGCGGTGCGGAGCATCTGGTACTCACGATCGCTGAGTGTCTGGCTGGGAGCGACCACGATTGAATCACCAGTATGCACGCCCATGGGGTCGATGTTTTCCATGTTGCACACGGTGATGCAGTTGTCGGCGCTATCGCGCATGACTTCATATTCGATCTCTTTCCAGCCGAGTAAGTACTCTTCCACGAGTACCTGATCGATGGGACTAGCGGAGATGCCGCTCGCTACCACCGTGCGCACCTCAGCCGGCGTGTGTGCGATGCCGCCGCCGGTACCGCCGAGGGTATAGGCGGGCCGAATGACGACCGGCAGTCCGATGGTATCCGCGAACGCTTCCGCATCTGCCACCGAGTGGACAGTCCTGCTGGCGGGGATTGGTTCGCCGATCTGATTCATGGTTTGTCGAAAGAGTTCGCGGTCTTCCGCCTTCTGTATCGCTGAAAGAGGCGTACCCAGCAGCCGAACATCGTACTCTGCGAGCACACCCGCTTCGGCGAGGGCCACAGCCAAATTCAAGCCGGTCTGCCCGCCGAGGGTAGGAATGAGTCCGTCCGGCCGCTCGTGCGCAATGATGCGCTCGATGACAGGTACCGTGAGCGGTTCGATGTAGACGACGTCGGCGATTTCCTCATCCGTCATGATGGTGGCGGGATTGGAGTTGACAAGGATAGAGGTCACGCCTTCCTCGCGCATGGCTTTGCACGCTTGCGTTCCGGCGTAGTCAAACTCAGCGGCCTGGCCGATAATTATCGGGCCCGATCCGACAATGAGGACCTTAGATGGTTTGTTCGTCATGGAATGAGCTTCAGAAATTCGTCAAAGATGTACTGGTTATCCTGTGGGCCGGGGCAGGCCTCGGGATGGTACTGAACGCTGAATACCGGTAAGTCCTGGTGGCGGAGTCCTTCAACCGAACCGTCATTGAGACTGCTGTGACTCACGTGGAAGCCGCTATTTGACGGTATGCTGCGCGCATCAACCTGAAATCCATGGTTTTGCGTGGTAATGTGCACCTTGCCGCTGGCCAGGTCTTGCACCGGGTGGTTGGCGCCGCGGTGCCCAAACTTGAGGCGGCTCGTACGGGCGCCGGCAGCGAGCGCCATGATCTGATGTCCCAGGCAGATGCCCAGCATCGGATAGCGTTGCATGAGTCTTGCCGTGGTTGCGACGGTAGCCGCGACCGTGCCGACATCCGGATCCCCCGGTCCATTGCAGACTACGATTCCATCCGGCGCTAGGTCTCGAATCTCTTCATATGAGGCGCCGTACGGCATCCAAGTGACCTCCGCGCCCCGGCTGGTGAGCGAATGCGCAATGTTGTGCTTGGCGCCGGTGTCGATGAGGACGAGACGTTTTTGGGCGGCGTGCTGTTGGGGTAACGGCCACGGTTCCCAGGGTGCATGGGCCGCATATGCGCCGGTATTCACTGAGACCTCACCCACCACGTCGTGGTTTGACAGCGGCGTAATATGCTCGGCGCGAGCGATGCACTCCTGCACAAATCCTTCGATGCCGGGGGTACGGCCGCTCAGCCATAAGAACGAGTCCTGGGCCTCCTCCGGCAATTCATCGGGCGGCACGACCGCTAGCGTGGCTCTCTTGAAGCCGAACGTGCGCAAGTGTTGGGTAATGGCGCGCGTGTCCAGGCCGTAAATTCCCGGAATGTTGTTGCTTGCAAGGAATTCATCCAGTTCACTCGTGGCGCGCCAGTTGCTGGGATGCGAACAGAGTTCACGCACCACAAGCCCGGAAAGCCATGGATGTACCGATTCCATGTCGACCGGAGTGATGCCGTAGTTGTTGATGAGCGGGTACGTCAGTGTGACAATCTGCCCGCGGTAGGACGGATCGGTGCAGATCTCCTGGTAGCCGGTCATGCTGGTGTTGAAGCAAAGCTCTCCAGCCGCGTCGATGCGCGAACCAAACGCACGGCCAAAGAAGACCTTGCCGTCTTCTAAGGCCAGCAGGGCGTGGGGGTGTGTAGCTGTTTCCGGCACGTCTATTGAGCACCTCTTTGACTATAGGGCTCTTCCGCATTTACGAGCCTTCCGTCAACGAATGTCATTGCCACTCTCCCCGGCAGCGTGGCACCGGCAATTGGCGTGTTCTTGCCCTTGGAAGCGAACGTGTCCGGATCAACAGTCCACGTATCGTGGAGGTCAAGCACCACGATATCTGCCGGTGCTCCTACAGTGAGCGTTCCCGTCGACAGCCCAAAGACTCGCGATGGTTCTATGGTGAGTTTGCTTACGAGCGATTGCAGCGAAACACGCCCCTCTTGCACCAGTTGATAGACCTGCGAGAAGGCTGTCTCAAGGCACGAGATGCCGGAGGCCGCTTCACTGTACTCACAGAGCTTATCGGTAGTGCTGTGCGGCGCGTGGTCGGTGGCAATGGCATCGAGCGTACCGTCGTTCAACCCCTCGATCAAGGCATCGATGTCAACACTGGTGCGGAGTGGCGGATTTACTTTTGCGCTCGTGTCGTAAGCGAGTTGCGCTCTTTCCTGGGGCTGCTGGGCTCCGGCCACCAGCGAATCCGTCAGCGTGAGGTGATGGGGCGTAACTTCCGCAGTGATACGAATGCCTCTCTGCTTGGCCGCGCGGATGATCTCCACACTGCCTTGCGTAGAGACGTGTGCAATGTGAACGTGTGCGCCCGTACGCCGTGCCAACAGAGCATCCCGCGCCACCATCGTTTCTTCGGCTTCCGCCGGCATCCCCCGCAGACCCAAGCGCAGTGAGGTCAATCCTTCGTGCATCACTCCCCCATGGGCGAGAGAAGGGTCTTCGCAGTGATTGACAATGGGCTTGTCGACGAGGAGGCTGTATTCTAGGGCATGACGCATCATGCGGGCATCGGCTATCGGCATACCGTCGTCGGAGAAGGCGACGGCGCCCGCCTCCGCCAGTGCTGCCATTTCCACTAGCTGCGTGCCGCCAAAGCCCTGCGTGACGGCGGCCAGGGGATAGACCCGTGCGGCTGCGGCTTCCCGCGCACGCTGCAAGATGAATGCCACGGTTGCAGGTGTGTCAACCACTGGATCGGTATTGGCCATGCTGCATATCGTTGTAAAGCCGCCGCGAACGGCAGCGCGCGTGCCGGTTGCAATAGTCTCTTTATACTCAAAGCCCGGTTCACGGAGATGGCAATGCAGGTCTACGAAGCCCGGCGTAACGACTAGTCCACTAGCCTCAATGGTGGGAACGTTGCTATTCGTTGGCGTCTCACCGATGCATGCAATCTTGCCGGCCTGAATCAACACGTCAACTGCGGCATCGAGATTGTTTGCCGGGTCGATTACCCGCGCTCCTCGGATCAACCAATTGTCCTTCATGTCAGCCGCTCCGCTGTGCCTGCGAGCAAATAGAAGATTGCCATCCGTACCGCAACACCGTTGGTAACCTGCTCCTCGATGACCGCCTGCTCACCATAGGCGAGATCAGGCGTGATTTCTACTCCCTGGTTTATGGGGCCGGGATGCATTATGAGGGCGTTTGGGCGGGCACGCCGCATGCGCTGGCGTGTCAATCCGTAACGGGCACTGTATTCCCGCAGGGAGGGTAGCAGCCCGTTTGCCATGCGTTCGCGCTGCAAGCGCAGCATCATCACAACGTCAGCGTCCACAATCGCTTCATCGAGGTCATAGGTGACTGAGACCCAGGGCATGTTTCCGGTTATGCCTAAGATATCCGGTGACAAGAGGGTTGGAGGCCCGCAGAGCACCACGTGGGCACCCAGCTTTCCAAAGCCCCAGAGGTTAGAGCGTGCCACGCGACTATGCAGTATGTCCCCCACGATCACGAGTTTCAGCCCTGCGATTGAGCCGATCCGTTCCCGCACCGTATACAGATCGAGCAGAGCTTGGCTGGGGTGCGCGTGCCAGCCATCGCCGGCATTGATTACTGAAGCACTTAGCCAGGATGCGGCGAGATAGGGCGCGCCTGCTTCCCAGTGCCGCATGACTATCATGTCAGCGCCCAACGCCTGCAGCGTGCGCACGGTGTCAACAAGCGATTCGCCTTTGTCGACACTGCTCTGGCTCGCTGACACGTTTACCAAGTCTGCGGAGAGATTCTTCGCCGCCAATTCAAAAGACGAGCGGGTGCGCGTGCTGGCTTCATAGAACATGTTGACAATCGTCTTGCCGCGCAGGGTGGGAACGCGCCGTATCGGACGGGAGAGGACTTCCGTCATGGCGGACGTGGTTTCCAGCAGAAGCATGATTTCTTCTGATGAAAAGTCATCGAGATCGAGAAGGTCTTTGCGCTCCAGAGGCATCTAGTCTTCCTCCTGCGGCGTGGGCAGAAGAATGGTCTCGTCCTTTCCATCGGTCTCAAGTAGGTGAAGTTCGATCTCCTCCGAACGCGATGTCGGTATATTCTTGCCTACGTAGTCAGCGCGAATGGGCAATTCGCGGTGGCCGCGATCGATGAGTACCGCAAGTTGAATTGTGCGGGGTCGGCCAAAATCCATCACAGCGTCCATCGCTGCCCGGATCGTACGTCCGGTGTAGAGCACGTCGTCAACGAGCACGACGTGCTTTTCCGATAGATCCACAGGTATCTGTGTCTCGCGCACGTTTGGACGAAAGTGTTCGCGTTCGAGGTCGTCACGGTAGAGGGTGATGTCGAGCCTGCCGACAGGAACGGTTACCCCCTCGAGGGACTCAATGCTCTTGGCAAGCCGCCGTGCCAATGGTGCGCCCCGGGCCTGGATTCCAACTAATACAATGTCATCCGCGCCGCGGTTATGTTCCACGATTTCATGCGCAATTCGCAGCAGGGCGCGGCGAATCTCTTCCTCTTGTAGCAGCACTTTGCCTGTTGCCGTCATCGGCCACCCGCTGCTTTCATTAGCATTGCTCCGGTCAGGTCTCGCGTTCCGAGGGCACAAAAAAACTTCTTGCCTGCTGGCAAGAAGCATCCAAGTGTGTCTGGACCTCTCTTACCTGCCTCGCGGGACGGGTTTAAAGAGAAGCAAATCTAGTAATAGAATAACAGATAGCAGCAGGCCGTGCAATCGAAGACGAGCCAGGGAATGCGTCTGAGAATGGGCAATAGTCCTACATTGTGGAAAAGTTGTACTGCGCGTCAGTCGTTGGTAGAATACCGCAGGGAAAGTGCGTTTGGCACTTCACCGTGGCGGTGGCATGAGGTGCCCGCACATGGGTATATTGCTATGACGTTAAAATGTGATTGCTATATAATATTGTTTGTCATGTAGCACGCGAAGGGCAAGAAGGAACCGTGCGTACGGCGCTCTATCCTGGAAGCTTTGATCCTGTAACAAACGGGCATATGGACATTATTGCCAGAGCGTCCCGACTCTTCGATATTCTTTTCGTAGGAGTCTATGCCAATCCCAAGAAAGACGTGCTCTTCTCAATGGAAGACCGTGTGCGAATGTTGACGACTGCCGTGAAGCAGTGGCCGAACGTTCAGGTCAGGAGTTTTGCTAACTTAACAGTGGAATGTGCGCAAGAACTGGGAGCGCAAGTGTTGGTGCGCGGCTTGCGGGCGGTAACGGACTTTGAGTACGAGTTTCAGCTTGCTGCAATGTATCAGCAACTACGGCCTGACTTAGAGGTCGTTTGCCTTATGACGTCGGTTAAGTACTCGTTCTTGAGTGCGAGTCTCGTCAAAGAGGTAGCGAAGCTCGGTGGCAATGTTGACTCATTCGTGCCTGGGGTAGTTGCGGCCCGTCTGCGTGAAGTACAAACTGCATGAATACCCGCCACGTGCCTTCAGCAAGAGTGGCACAATCTGCGGTAATTGCATGAGATGGGTGGATGAGAAAAGGGGGAAGCTGGGATGGACATATTTGCTCTTATTGAACGATTAGAAGCGCTCGTCAATACAGGCCAGCGGGTCCCCTTTGTCAATAAGATCATGCTGGACGAGCAGGAGTGCCTCGATGTCATCGCCCAAATGCGCATGTCGGTTCCCGATGAAGTGCGACAGGCGCGGCGCATGCTGCAGGAGCGCAGCCGTATCCCCGAGCAGGCACGCTTAGAGGCGGAACGCATTGTGGCAATCGCACACGAACAAGCAGAGGAAATTCTCTCCGAACATGGGTTGGTACGGGCAGCAGAAGACAATGCACGCCGCGTTCTAGACGAAGCCGAAGAGCAAGCAGGCGAGATTCAACGGGAATCTGATGCATATGCGGTCCGTTCACTCACCGACTTACGTACGCGGCTGGAGCAACTGCATGAGCGTGTGCAAATCTTCCTGGAAGCAATGGCAGACACTGAACCGGAAGACGTTCCTTCGGCCCGGTCGCGAGGCGAACGTGCTTCACAGGAACGAGTAGAGTAAAATTAGATATGGAACGCCTTACCATAAACGTGGCGGGGTTGCTGCAAGAAGCTTCAGGTACGTCCCGCCGACTTGAAATCGATGGTTCCTATTCAGGTTGGGAAGAGATTTCCCTCGTTGGTCCGGTTAAGGGCGTTATCGAGTTATGCCGTGCCGGAAAAGGCATTGTTGTTAGAAGCGATTTATATACAACGATTGAACTAACGTGTTGTCGGTGCCTAGAAACGTATGGTCAAGAAGTGCACGTAAACTTTGATGAGATTTATTATCCACTCTTCGATCTAGCTACCGGGAAGGCAATGCGTTTAGAATACGACGATATCGACTCGGAGTTTCTCATTGAAAACGTCGATCGGTTCGATCTCGGCGAAGCCGTTCGGCAGCATATTGAAATCAGCCAACCACTCATGCCGCGGTGCCAATCGGAGTGCTTGGGTATATGTCCCGAGTGCGGCGCTGACCGTAATAGCCTTCTATGCAAATGTGATGAGAGTGTAGTGGATATGCGGATGGCGCCAATTCAAGAAATGCTGTACCAGATGGGGCAGAACCGATCGGCTTAATTACATAGACATAAGAGATATGAGGTGACGATGGGCGCACAACCGAAGAAGAAGATTTCTCGTTCTCGACAGGGCAAACGACGCGCGCACTTGCATAATCTAAGCGTGCACTTGGTAGCATGTCCGCGCTGCCGTCAGCCGGTGCCGTCGCATACTGTATGCTCGTTTTGCGGTTACTATCGCGGCCAAGAAGTGCTGGAAGTCGAGACCCCAAGCTCGTAAGGATGTCTGCCAAGATTGCCGGCTCTGCGTTGCATGCGCAGGCCTGTACCTTCCGCAAGCAAGTGCTATCACTTAGTGCGGGGATACTCCTACCCATTTGCTTGCTCCCTCTAACTTCAGCTTGTTCTCCCTTTGGCATAGCCGGCAATTCGAGTGGGCGTGTCCTAACCGGATTAGTCCGGCAGTGAGTAGCTGCACCGTTCTGCAATTGGTATTGTAGAAAGAACACGGATAGATTCATCTTGCGTTCGATCAGAGAGACGAAGCCGTGTCGATTTTTGGCATGAGTCCGACGGAGCAATTGCGGCAATACACACAGGAATCACGTAATCGCTTTCGACTGAGTGGGTGCAATATAAGGTTGGCGTGCCTTGCTGTGCCACCTGGTTGCATTAGGTAGCAGTGTAATGGGAAATAGAGCGTACATCTTTCCAGGTCAGGGCGTCCAGCGAGTGGGAATGGGCGCGGACGTAGCAGAGCACTCAGCCGCTGCGAAGAGTGTATATTCCACTGCGGACGCAATTCTCGGCATGGAATTGACTACCCTCAGCTTTGAAGGCCCAGCAGATACGCTCACCGAAACATGCAACGCACAACCCGCCATTTTCACGGCCAGCGCCGCGTGCCTGGCAGCCTATCTGGAGGCGTGCGGTGCGGAGACCGTATCGGGCCTGCCGGATGCGCTGCAACCGGCGCTCGTTGCCGGTCATAGTATTGGCGAGTTTACCGCACTGTACGCTGCGGAGGCGCTTACCTTGGAGGATGGATTGCGCTTGGTGCAGGCGCGCGGTGAGCTCATGCAGCGGGCCGTGGCGGATAGCCCCGGGGGAATGGCGGCGGTCATTGGCGTCTCACCGCAAGTGGTCATGCAGCTTTGCGCGCGGGCGCGAAGCACGGATTCGGCCAGCGTCGTAAGTATCGCTACTTTCAATACGCCCCAGCAGGTAGTTATCGCAGGTGACAATTCTGCGTTGGACAGAGCCATCGCGCTGCTCAAGGAGCACGGGGCGCGGCGCGTGATCCCTTTAAAGGTGAGCGGCGCTTTTCATACCGGTGCGATGGCCTCCGTGCAGGAAGAGTGGAAAGCTGTGGTGGAGGCGGCCCCAATCATGCCGCCGAAAATACCAATGGTGGCGAACGCAACGGCCAATATCGTAACAACTGTGGACGAATTGCGCCACGAGTTAACTGTGCAACTTGCGTCTCCCGTACGTTGGGCAGCGACAATCGACATTCTTCTGCGCAGAAATCTTGATCCCGTTCTTGAGTTTGGTCCGGGCGCAGTTCTCACGCGCATGATCGGGAGTGTTGCAACCGGTACAACGGCGGTCGCGGTCGACTCCCAGCAAGCGGTACGGCAAGTAACCGAAGCCGGCCTAGTCGCTTAGGCTCGTGGGAGCTATGCCGCCGTCACTGGGATCATCTTACGCCGGTGGATGGCTCTCATGTCATGTCAACAATTGGCGTTGTATGTTAGAGCTTGAGCCAGGCGGTCGTCTCAAGATGAGCTGGCGAACGGCAATGTACCTTCGTGAAGGATGAACTATGAAAGGGCAGGTTGCGCTCGTTACCGGCGGGTCGGGATACTTGGGCGCGGCCATTTGCGCCCGACTGGGTAGCCAGGGAGCCCACGTCGTTGTGCACTATCACCGCGGTGCTGAAGCGGCCGAGCACGTGGTTGCGGAGATTAGTGCACAAGGTGGCAGCGCCAGCGCAATCCGGGCCGACGTGACCAATCCCGCCGAAATCGAAGAAATGGTGCAATCTATCCACAAAGAGCACGAGAAGATCGACATCCTCGTCAACAACGCCGGCATCACGCGAGACACGCTATTCGTGCGTATGTCTGAGGCAGACTGGGATGCCGTGATGGATACAAACCTAAAGTCGGCGTTCCTCTGCAGCAAGGCAGTTGTGCGCAACATGCTGCGCGCCCGCTATGGGCGCATCATCAATGTCTCTTCTATCGCTGGGTTCTTGGGTGCCCCGGGTCAGGCGAACTACTCCGCCTCCAAAGCAGGGCTGTGGGGCTTTACCCGCTCGCTCGCACGCGAGGTGGCAACGCGAAACGTGACCGCTAATTGCGTTGCACCGGGATACTTCGGCGGTCCAATGGCGGACTCTATTCCACCGGATATGGTCGAGACTATTCTCAAGATCATTCCCCTTGCACGCTACGGCGAACCCAAAGAGCTTGCCGCTGCGGTGGCGTTCCTGGCATCCGAAGATGCATCGTACATTACCGGTCAGATCCTTATTGTCGACGGCGGCATTATGATGTACTAGTGGGAGCATCATACGCGGAAGCTGCCCTGACAGTATCAATAGAGTATTTGCGATATATTCCAACTGTTCTCCTTCTCCCGGTAGTCAGCCGGCGCGCAGAACTCGCTGCGTGACGAACGCCATGTCAGATCTAGGTAGAATGCGGTGTTTCAAAAAATCCTGATTGCCAATCGCGGCGATACAGCGCTACGAATCATTCGGGCCTGTCGCGAATTGGGAATTGCTACGGTCGTCGCTTATTCCGAGGCGGATCGAGATTCATTGCCCGTGCACATGGCCGATGAAGCAGTCTGCATCGGTCCCGCTCCCGCGAGCAAGTCCTATCTTAACGTGCCGAATATCATCAGTGCGGCCTACATTACAGGCGCGGAGGCGATTCACCCCGGGATTGGATTCTTGGCCGAAGACACCTACTTTGCCGAAATTTGTGAAAAGTACGGCATCACCTTTGTCGGTCCCAGCTCGGACGTAATTCATGCCATGGGAGACAAGACGAATGCAAAAGCTGAGATGCGCAAGGCGGGATTGCCTGTAATACCGGGTAAGGATTCCCCGGTTAGGAATGTGGCGGATGCCCTAGATGTCACTGATTCGATCGAATATCCAGTGGTCTTGAAAGCCGCGGGTGGTGGGGGAGGACGCGGCATTCGATTTGTAGGCGATGAGGAAGAGATGGTGGTCGCATTTTCAGTGGCCCAGGCGGAAGCGCAGGCGTCCTTTGGCAATCCGCGGCTGTACGTGGAAAAGTACATCTCGCCTGCGCGTCACATCGAGGTTCAAATACTCCGCGACCGCGAAGGCAAAGCGATTCAACTCGGCGAACGCGATTGCACCATACAGCGCCGCTACCAAAAACTCATCGAGGAGTCACCGTCGCCGGTGCTTGATCCCGCGGCCCGGGAGTCTATCGGCGCGGCTGCCCTGCAAGGCGTCAATGCAATTGGATATACGTCCGCAGGTACCGTAGAATTCTTGGTGGATTCTGCGTTGAACTTTTACTTCATGGAGATAAACTGCCGATTGCAGGTGGAGCACACCGTTTCGGAGGACACGACAGGCATTGACATAGTGCAAGAGCAGATTCGGATTGCAGCGGGCGAGTCACTTGCTTTCAATCAGAGTGATGTGGCATTCCGCGGTCACGCGATTGAATGCCGCATAACCGCTGAAGACCTGGAGCATGACTTTAGACCGGAGAGCGGCGAGGTAACGAATTTCCTCGCGCCGGGCGGCCCGGGCATTCGCGTCGATTCCCACCTCTATAGCGGATACGAAATCCCACCCCACTATGACTCTCTGATTGCCAAAGTCATTGCTTGGGCTCCGGACCGTTCTGGGGCCATAGAGCGCATGCTGCGGGCTCTGGATGAGTGTGTGATCGACGGGGTAAAGACGAACCTCGACTTTCACAGGAATATCCTTCGGACGCAGAGCTTCCGGGAAGGCAGCTTTGACGCGAACTTGCTCAATATCGTCTGATCGTTGCGTAGAGGTCTTCTTAAGTCGGCCGGTACTCTAAGAGCAAGCGACTGAGGTGCGGCCGCTTCGACCTCACGCTCTGGTAGATGATGGCTGAGCGGTGCAAGAATGAGGTACGACGGATGACACCCAGTGTTGCCAAGTCGCCTGCAAAACGCATTCACCCCCGCCACCATGCGCGCGTCGCTGCTGTGCAGGCGCTCTTTGCGCTTGACATGACCGATGGTTCACCGGAAGTCGTGCTGGGCCAAGTGGCACGTATGGCGGAGATCAAGGCTGATGTCCACGATCTCTTGCATGAGATCGTGGACGGTGTTTGCACCCACCTGGCCTTGATCGACGAAAAGATTCAGCATGCCGCGTCTATGTGGCCAATGGGCCAGATGGCAAGTGTTGATAAGGCCATCATGCGTCTCGCCCTCTACGAGTTGCTCTTCCTCCCCGAGATTCCACCGAAAGTCGTCATTAACGAAGCGGTGGAACTGGCCAAGATATACGCCTCCGATAATTCGCCGCGCTTCATAAACGGCGTCCTCGGCACTATTTACGAACGTGATGTGGCGAAATGCACTGAGGACAACGCATCAGTTTGAGAGTATCAGCTAAATTGATGGAAGCTCCCACCCCGAATTGCTATACTGTGTTTGAAGGAACTGCTGGTGTCTTGGCGACAATCGAGGCACGCAAAGAGATTTGGGGAGACACCATTGGCTGTTCATAAATCTGATGCACTGCGAGAATTCCTTGCAGATGGAGACTTCAACCCTAAGCAAGCTGCCAGGCTGGCGTTGCTTGTTGAGGGTGTTGTCAGTGACAATGCGCAGAAATTCGCAACAAAGAATGACCTACAACGACTTGCGACAAGGGATGACCTTCAGCAGTTCGTCACCAAGGATGATCTAAAGAAAGAACTCAAGATTCTTGAGCAAGGAATGACTATCAAATTAGGTTTGATAGTCACTGCTGCTGTTGGCGTGCTCTTTACGCTGTCGCAGGTGTTTCCCTAGTTCCAACTGAAACACTAGTGGAGGGTTACCGTAAGCCAAGCCTTTATCATCATGGAGATTGGGAATCCTGAATTGGATAGAGTTTGCGAGCAGGTTATTGTGCCTGCATTGAAGGCTCGGGGTTTGGATCCAAAGCGCGTAGACAGGCACAATCAGGGAGGTTTGCTCAAGAGCGAGATTGTTTCGTTCATTGAAAATTCAGAGATCATCGTCGCAGATCTGACTAATGAACGGCCCAATTGCTATCTTGAAATCGGCTATGCAATGGGCGTGGACAAATATCATGCCCTGGTACTTACGGCTCGTGAGGACCATAACCCTGATAGTCCAAACTATCAGCAGGGCGGGCCAAAGATACACTTCGACTTATCGGGCTATGACATCCTCTTCTGGGATCCCGGAGACTTATCCGGCTATCGCTCTCAGCTCGAAGCAAAGATACGTCAACGCCAAGCGAGTGCACCCCCGCCTAGTCTGACTCCTCCATCTTCCTGGGACCTAGACTGGCTTGCAGAGCAACGCCGGGAAGCGCTTGCCGGTCTGGAGTCAACCGGTCTATCAGGATTCATGGAAATTCGCTTTGCTCTGTCTGGCCCAAAACCAGACTTCCCCCATAAGGTGCTACTTGAAGCTGCGAATTCATCTCAGGTGCCTACTTTTGGCTGGCCAATCGGAATTGTGCTTACGAAGAGTGAGTGGAAGCCTCAACCAAGAAAAGATGGCATCGCTACTCGGGCAGTTGTCAATAATGAAGGCAATTACAACTACCTAACATACGACTATTGGTACCTGAGAAAGAACGGTGATTTCTATCTTCTCAAGAGCCTATTTGAGGATTCAAGAAAACCTGGAAGCATTTTTGCCGACACGCGGATCATTAGAATCACTGAGGCCCTTCTCTACTGTGCCCAGCTATACGAGGAATTAGGTGTCACAGGAAGTGTTGAGGTGAATATTGGGATTTCCCACGGAGGCTTGCAGGATAGAGTGATGCGTGCGGCCAACCCTGCAAGAGACTCGGGGTTACTCGGAAGACACTCTACGAGCGAGGATGAGGCTGGAAGTGCTGTCAGTGTACCCTTATCCGAAGTTAGGTCCTCGATAGTTGACAGAGTAAAGGAACTGGCCGAACCCCTGTTCTTGCTATTTGACTTCTTTCAACCGTCTGACGCAGTCTATGACGAAATCGTAAGCAACTTTGTAGAGGGCAGAGTCAGGTAGCTCGCCAGCCAAATTCCACACAGCCTGTAAGTTAACGAGGGTGCGTGGGAATGGCAACCGGCGTCTTGGGGTGTTTGCCGGTGAGCACGAGATGGACATCCTCGGCAGCATTTCCATGGGTGTGGAGAGTGCTTGGAGTGTTTCCCGCCGATGTTTGCGATAATACTACAGCAACAGACGAGGAGAGGGTCGTACTGACCTTCTCCTCGTTCGATTCTAGGTGCAAAAGGACATCCGCGCTTGATCGAGACTAGACCGCAGTTGACTTCGCCTGGGTGCGGAGGCAGCGGGTGCAGATATTTACTCTCTTTAGCTGGCCTTCAATAAGCAGACGCACTTTCTGCACGTTCGCTTTCCACACTTTGCGCGTCTTCGGCGCACGATAGCGCCACTTGCCGGAAGCCTGATGCTGAATATTGTGGCCCACTTGCGCGCCTTTGCCACACACATCACAAATAGCCATGAGCTAGTCCTCAGTTAAGCGGGTCACGAGTGCCAATGTTGAC
Source organism: Chloroflexota bacterium (assembly GCA_965216245.1). GTDB lineage: Bacteria > Chloroflexota > UBA11872 > VXOZ01 > VXOZ01 > VXOZ01. The sequence continues at coordinate 461,476 of OZ244145.1, read as the reverse complement.
CCTGTGTTCAATCTATCGCTATGATGAGCTTGTCACCAAGGGTCAATGTTAGCATAGAGTGGGTAATGTGCTCAATCCTGTAGGCTGGTGGGTGACGCCGGACTTCCTGATGTTTTGCTTCAGTCGCACAAGTGAGTTGTCTCAAACGTGAGCAGGAAGCAGGCGGGGATCGGCAGCAGGAAACCCCAAATCATCGAGACGGAGCCGAACGGCTCTGCGGCGCAATGCAAGGTATGTAATTCCTGTGGATGACATTCAGGCCGGACCGGAAGTGCAAGAAGGAACCACGGCAGGCTGTGACGGGCAAAGCCTGATCGGGGCTTTGGAGTACGGTTACCATCTCCTTGCGGCCAACAAGGAGGAGATCAACCGACTTAACGTCTTCCCGGTGCCGGACGGCGACACCGGTACGAACATGCTGCTCACCTTGGAAGCCGCGTTGCAGGCTGGCAGGCAAGCGCAAAGCGCGCACGCAGGCGAGGTCGCCCAAGCGGTCTATCGCGGCGCGTTGATGGGAGCGCGGGGCAATTCGGGCGTGATCTTCTCGCAGTGCTTGCGCGGAATCGCGGATGCGCTCAAGGGCTCCGCTGAGATTGCGGTTTCTGACATCGTGCAGGCGCTGCGATCAGCGTCCGACTCCGCCTATGCCGCTTTGCAAGAGCCGCAGGAAGGCACGATGCTGACGGTGGCGCGCGACACGGCCGAAGCTTGCGAATCGTACGCTTGCGAAGCGTCTCCACGGGATCCCGAGATGTCGGACGTGCTTGCTACTGCGGTGGCTGCGGCGGAACGGTCTGTAGCCCGCACACCGCAGTTATTGGATGTGCTGCGCGATGCCGGGGTGGTGGATGCCGGCGGACAGGCGTTGTGGCTGCTCTTGGAAGGCGCACGGCGCTACGTGACAGGCGAGTCAGTGGAGCAGGTGGCACTGCCGACCGATGAACGGGCGTTACTTCCTGAGATCGCGGTGGTTACGGAAACGCTCTACGGATACTGCACTGGTTTCTTGGTGAGCGGCACGGAACTCGACGTCATGGATATTCGCCAAGCCGTTGCCGAGCGAGGTACGTCCGTTGTCGTAGTAGGCGACGAAGACTTGGTGCGGGTTCATCTGCACACGGAGAATCCAGGAGGTGTACTTGATCTCGCGCGCGGTGCGGGCAATCTTCATCGCATTGAGATCTTTAACATGGACGACCAGTACGAACGGATGCAGTCCGCACTCGCCGACGGAGACCTGCCCGGGATCGGTGAGGATTTGCCTGCTCCGCCAAGCGAAACTGCGCCAACTGAGACCCGAGAACAGTGCGTCGTCGCCGTGGCGGATGGCGAGGGTCTCGCTGAGATTTACCGGCAAATGGGCGCAACTGTGGTAAGCGGCGGCCCGACCATGAACCCCAGCACCCAGGAAATCTACGAGGCGCTTGCGGCTGCCAACGCGCGCCACGTCTTTGTGCTTCCAAACGATAAGAACGTCATTCTGTCGGCGGAGCAGACACGGGACCTGGCGGAGTGCGTCGTTCACGTGCTGCCAACGTATTCGATGGCGCAGGGCATCGCCGTGCTATTTGCGTATCAAGAGGGCGTTGGCCCCGATGAAAACGAAAGTGCGATGAGAGACGCGGCAGAGAGCACGCAGTACGGGGCTGTGACATTGGCCACCCGCAATGCAACGGTGGATGGCGTAAATGTGCTCCAAGGACAGTGGCTTGCACTCGCAGGAAACCAGGTTTCTGCTGCAAGTGACGATCTCTTTGCCGCGTTGCTCGCCGCCATAGAGCGCATGGGGCCGCAAACTTCTGAGCTACTTACTTTCTACTACGGCGCCGATGTGACTGAAGACGAGGCACGCGGGCTCGCCGACCGGATTCAAGCGCAATATCGATCACTTGAGGTCGAGGTCATCCACGGCGGCCAGCCGCACTACCCATACCTGCTTACCCTTGAATGAGGCGCCATGCCCAGCCCCGAACCGCGCGACCGCAGCGAGATCCTGCACCGTATTCTTGAACAAGAGGTACGCCGGGGGTATGACGATGGCACGGTGATTGGTGGCCTGGAGCAGTTCTTGGCAAACTGGCAAGCAGAGAGCGCGCCGGAATCCGCCAAGGATTCTCAGAGTCTCATCGCCGTTAGGCAAGTGCTGGAGGACTATCACTCGATCGAACCGGCGGACCGGAGAACGCGCGTACAGAGCGCCCTGCAGATTCTCAACGGCCAAACAGTGCCCAAGTCCACTGGGCCTGGCAATCCACCAAGGAAGTCGAGTACATCCCCTGCGAAGGACTCCGGAAGTAGTCCGCGACCCCGTAAGCAAGTCGCCTCACGGCCCCAAGCCGATCTTGATTCACCTCTTGCAATTGTGCCGATGTTGAAGGCGGAAGACGCCAAGCGCCTAGAGAAGCTCGGCCTCTCAACATTGGGCGATCTCATCCAGCACTTCCCGCACCGACACATTGACCGCAGCCGCATCAAGACTATTGCAGATCTCAAGCCCGGTGAAGAAGCCACGATTGTGGTCAACGTGATGCAGGTGGAGAATCGGCGGGTTACCCAGGGCCGCATGGTAATCACCGAAGCTGCCTTGGCGGACAAAACGGGCTACATCAAGGCGGTCTGGTTCAACCAACCGTACTTGCAGCGCAGCTTAACAGATAAGCGGCGCGTTGTGGTGGCAGGCAAGGTGGAGATCAGCCGCAATGGGTTGGAGTTGCGGTCACCGGAGCATGAGTTTGCCGAGAGTCCTGAGAAAGGGTTGCACGTCGGGCGTTTGGTGCCGGTCTATCCCTTGACTGCTAAACTCTCCGCCAAATGGATGCGTCGTTGGGTGCGATCTGCGCTTGACATGGCGCTGCACGCGGTCAAGGATGTGGTGCCGACGCACATATTGGATCGAAACAATCTGATGGGCGTGCAAGAAGCGCTCAATCAGATGCACTTTCCCAGCAGTGAAGAGCAGCATCAAAGCGCAGTCCATCGCCTTGCTTTCGACGAGTTCTTCTTCATTCAACTCGGCACCCTGTTGCGTCGCAGGGAGTGGCAGCTCGACCAGCCCGGCATTCCGGTTGACGTTAACCCTGAGACAACGCAATCATTTCTCGAATCGCTCCCCTTTGCGCTAACGCGCGACCAACAACAGGCGCTAGATGAAATACTTGCCGACGTGAGCAAAGCGGCGGCGATGAACCGGCTGTTGCAGGGAGACGTGGGCGCGGGCAAGACGGTTGTTGCCGCGGCAGTGGCGTTGCAAATGGCCAAGCACGGCCTGCAAACAGTCATCATGGCCCCGACGGAGGTGCTGGCAGAACAGCATATCCGCACGTTCAAGAGGTTTCTCGATCCTTTCGCGGTGCACAGTGCATTGCTGACGGGCAGCACGCGGAAGAGCGAGCGACGGGCTATCTTGGCCGACCTGGAAGTGGGAACCCTCCACCTCTTGGTGGGCACGCACGCCGTTATCCAGGATGACGTGGTGTTTGCCGACCTGGGCCTGGCGGTAGTAGACGAACAGCACCGGTTCGGCGTGCGGCAACGGGCTGTGCTGCGGCGCAAAGGACGCAATCCCCATGTGCTTGTGATGACGGCGACGCCAATTCCGCGGTCGCTGGCACTAACGCTCTACGGTGACTTGGACGTATCCGTGATACGCGAGATGCCTTCGGGTCGCTTACCGATTAGGACCCGCTGGGTGCCGGCAGAGAAACGCACTCCGGCATACGAATTCGTCGCCAAGCAGATTGCGCAGGGCCGCCAAGCCTTCATCATCTTTCCCCTCATTGAAGAGTCTGAGACATTGGAGGTTCGCGCCGCCAAGAGCGAATTCGACCGCTTGCGGAAAGAGGTGTTCCCGCAACTGAAAGTGGACTTGCTCCATGGGCGACTGACCAGCAGGCAGAAAGAGAAAGTGATGCGGGCGTTTGTGGCGGGTGAAACCGACATTCTGGTGAGCACGCCGGTAGTGGAGGTCGGCATCGATGTGCCGAATGCATCGGTAATGATGATTGAGAGCGCCGAGCGGTTCGGTCTTGCTCAGCTTCACCAGTTTCGCGGCCGCGTGGGACGCGGCGAGCACCAATCGTATTGCCTGCTTCTCTCGGACTCTGCGCAGGCGGCGGAGAACGAACGGCTACGCATTCTGGAGGAGGAACGCGACGGCTTTGCGCTTGCGGAAAAGGACTTGGCGCTGCGCGGGCCGGGTGAATTCTTCGGCACGCGCCAAGCAGGTCTCCCGGCGCTCAAAGTTGCACAGCTCTCAGACCTTTCAACTTTGGAACTTGCTCGGAACGAGGCAAAGAAGCTCTTTGAAGCCGATCCCACACTGAATCAGCCGCGGCACGCGGGCCTTGCGAAGCGTGTGTCCGAGTTTTGGCGCGTTGAAAGCGAGCTTTCATGAGTAGCTCTTTTTCAGAGCCGGATGAGCTATTTGACGTCTGCGATTCGTTAGGGCGACCGCTGGGCCGGCGTAAGCGCCGCGCGGACGTGCATCGGGACGGTGACTGGCACCGGTCGCTGCACTGCTGGGTCGTGGGGCAGTATGAAGACGGCACGCCTTACATGATATTCCAGCGGCGGTCGGAGTCGAAGGATACGTCACCTGGAAAACTGGATGCAACCGTGGGAGGTCACCTGGCTGCCGGGGAGTCAGTAGAAGATGCTTTGCGCGAGACTCAGGAGGAGATCGGCCTTGAACTCTCTATGGACGATCTCTTGCCGCTAGGGGTACGCCAGGCGGCGAGCGATGTCGAGCCCGGCGTGCGCGACTATGAGGTGCTGTATGTATTCCTGCATCGAACCAACCTGCCACTCGCCGCTTTCACGCCGAATCCGGCCGAGGTGACAGCCTTGGTAAAAATACCGGTAGCGGATGCAATGGAGCTCTTTACAGGAAAACGCAAGACGATCACGGCCAAAGCGCTCTGCAACCAGCGCTGCCACCCTAACGAAGCGTGGCTGGCAGAGCAGCGAATCCGCGCTGACGACTTTATCGCTCAAGCGGACCGCTACTTCTACCGGGTGTGTGTGCAAATCGATCTGCTCTATAGAAATTACCCGCATATCTCGATTTAGGTAGCTGTTCCAATGGGAAGCGAAGTTTGAACGATGTGCCGGGCACAATTGACGCACTTGAGGACAATCGGTCGAGCGGCCAGCTTCTCATGGCTTTTCTCATGTCTACATTGATAGAGCCGCACAAAACCAGCGAGTTTGAATAATGAACATGCGCATTATCAGCGGGACTGCCGCCGGAAGGCGGCTACGCGTGCCAAAGACGGCACAGGTACGACCGACATTAGACAAGGTCAAACACGCTATCTTCAATTCGCTTGGTGAAAGAGGTGAAGACGGACGAGTGCTGGAGCTCTTTGCGGGCACCGGTGCGCTGGGCTTAGAAGCCTTGAGCCGTGGAGCCGAGTGGTGCGACTTCGTTGACGCGCTACCGGCGTCTTGCAGGGCAATTCGTGAGAACTTGCGCACGGCGTCATTACGCGACCGAGCACGTGTGATCCAGGCGCGTGTGCCGGGCGTGCTTAACCGTTTGAAGGAGCCTTACGACCTAATCTTGGCAGACCCGCCCTACCACACCGTGGACCACGAAGACTGGCTGCCGGTACTTGCCGAATCATGTGCGATTCAGAGCCGGACGATTGTCGTGGTCGGACACTGGAAGAAGAAGCTGCCTGAAGAACAATGGGGAAGGCTGCACCTCTTGCGCCGGCGTCAACACGGCGACTCGATGTTCAGCGTCTATGCGGTAGATGACGCGTGACGGGAGCGCGTCGACCGTCAGCCGGTCCGGTCTGCCAATGCAATGACTGATTCCGCCAGGAGGCGCGCGGCATCGGGCCGAGCGAGGTTCTTGGCGGCGCGTGCCATGGAATCACGCTGCTCACGATCGGTAAGTAGGCCGCATACTGCTTTACATAAGACTTGCCCAGAGAGATCGGCCTGTTCAATAATTTGCGCTGCACCCGCTGCTTTGGCAAGCTGCGCATTGCGCCGCTGTTCGTCGCCGCCGGTCGGTACCAAGGGGATGAGGATCGCCGGCTTGCCGAGCGCAAAGAGTTCCGCCAAAGTGCCCGCCCCTGAGCGGCTTACCACGGCGTCCGCAAGCGCATAGATGTGTCCAATCTCATCTGCGACGAAATCCACCACGAAGTAGCGTGCCTGCAGGTGGACGGGCAGCGCGCCGCGGGCCTGCCGCAGGCGTTCGCCTTCGCTTATCTCTCCCGCTTGCTGGCGTCCACACTGGTGAACGACGCGGCACATGGTAAGCAGATCGGGCAACTCCTCTTCAACGGCGCGATTGATGTGTTGCGCGCCTTGCGCCCCGCCGGTCACATACAGAGTCGGCAAAGTGTCATCATCCGCGAATCCGGCAAGAGAGAGCGCCATTGCGGGACTGCCATTGAAGATGATATGGCGCACCGGATTGCCGGTTACGAAGGTCTTGGCTTGCAGGCGCGCTGGCAAGTAACTCCGCGCAGATTCGTATGTTAAGGCGATGTGCCTCGCAAAGCGCGAGGCGATGCGGTTTGCCAGACCCATTTGCACCGTCTGTTCATGGGTGATTACGGGAACGTGCAGCAGCCAGGCTGCGATTACGGGCGGCACGCACACGAAACCCCCGGTACTCAAGACAACGTGAGGTCGGAAGCGCATGACGGTGATCAGCGCCTGCAGCACGCCCCAAGGCAGTCGCAGCGCGTCGAGAATGTTTTGCCAAGAAAAGTGTCCCAGCAATCGATGCGAGCGGCGGAGCTTGCCGGTGGAAATTGCGGTGAAGGGAAGTCCGGCGTCACTTGCCAGCTTGCGCTCTATTCCGCCATGGCTGCCTACGTAAAGGAACGTAGGTTTCCAGGCGCCGTCTTGTTCGGCAAGGGCCTCAATTGCTTCTATCGTGGCGAGCGCGGGCGTCACGTGGCCGCCGGATCCACCGCCGGTTACCAGGATGCGGAGTTGGCGCCGGCTCTTCGTCATTGGCTGCAGAATGAACCTCTCGTTGAGATTGCAGGCGAATAGGACATGCTCTTAGCCAAAGACTCCCCAGGCATTCGATCCTGCAAAGACTTGGCGAGCACGGGACTGCGACAGTTTACACCGTCCCCACGAAACCCACTGTGCATTCTCTCACACGATGGAGCGCAGCGCCGCTGCCAGCCGCTCGAAGTCCTGCTCGTTGTTGAAGTAGGCGGCTGAGGCTCGCACTCCCGGTGGAGTTGTCGTGTGGCGCGTGATGATTCCTTGTTGCCAAAGCGCCTGCGAAACTTCAGACGGTTGCTTCCCGTTCAGTAAGAAAGTCACGATCCCCGCCGATTCGTCAACAGATCGCGGAGTCAGCACCTCGACACCGGGACTCTCCGCGAGTATTCGGTGGGCTTGTTGGGCTAAGTCCCTAATGCGTGCGAAAACGTTGGAGAAACCAAGCTCTTCAAGCCAAGCGATAGCGGCATTGAGACCGGCTAGCGCGGCTTGATTGCGGGTGCCAAACTCGAAGCGGCGGGCGTCCGGCTTGAGGCGAAGGTGAAAGTCCTCTCCGCTCCAGTTAAAATCCTCGAAGGTGCCCGCGCCAACCCCCCTTATGGCAAGGGAGTCGAGTCTGTCGAGGCGTACGAATAGGATGCCCGTTCCCTTTGGGCCGCACAGCCATTTGTGCCCGTTGCTGACGAAGAAATCGCAGTTCATATCTGTCACGTCCACGGGTATTGCGCCCAGCGATTGCGCGCCGTCCACAAGCGCCCAGGCGCCATGTTCGTGGGCAAGCTGACAGATTTCCTTGGCCGGCAGCCGAATGCCGCTCTCGCAGCTCACCTGGCTGAAGGCAATGAGCCGAGTCTTGGGACCTAAGGCGGCACGGATGTTCTGCATTGTGATCTGCGGATCGGCGTCGATGGCGAACACCCGCACCGTTGGCCCACCGCGGTTCTGCAAATAGGCCGCGGGATGGGTCAGCGCCGGATGCTCCTGGTTGGATATTAGGAGTTCGTCGCCGGGCTGCCAAGGCAGGCCGTGGAGCACGATGTTGTGGCTGTCAGTGGCGTTGCGGGTGAACGCGATGGTAGCGGAATGAGTGTGCAGAAGTCTCGCAACTGCCTCGCGTGCGCGTTCAGACTGGGTGTAGCGCCATTCCAGGGCTACGTGGCCCTGGCGCTCCTGGCGTGCTATTGCGGCTTGGTAGTCGGCAAGGACCGGTTCCGCTAGCAGCCCTTCCGTGCCGGTATTGAGGTAGACGTAGTCTTGAAGCAGCGAAATCTCATTGCGCACCGTAGTGCAATCAAGAGTTGGCATGAGCCGGTAGGGGTTTCCTGGCTAACACTGGGTGAGTGCTCGGTTGCAATAACTATACCGTGTCCCGCAGAACTACGAAGTTGCAGCTTGCGGTTGCCGCAGGAAGGTGCGCGGTTCAGCCGTGACCCGGCAATTGACGCGCGTCCCCGGGGTGAGCGGCGCGCCAAGCAGCCGCACCTGGATGTTTTCGCCGGTTTCCAGGCGAATTGTTACCGTACTGTCATGGCCGTAGAAGGTGGAGTCGACGACACGCGAGGCACCGTCCGACGCTACCGTCAATGCAATATCTTCGGGACGGAACATGAGGTCAAGGTCCCCGCTATGGGCCGTGCCGTTGAGCGAAAATCGGCCGAGCGCACACTGCGCATGGCCGTTGGCGGCGTGCGCAAAGAGGAAATTCGCGCCGCCTACGAACTGGGCCACTTCCCGAGAAATGGGGTTGCGGTAGAGCTCTTCCGGTTCGCCCACCTGGGCAATCTGTCCGCCCCACATAACGGCAACCCTATCGGCGAGGCTGAGCGCCTCTTCCTGGTCGTGAGTTACAAAGATCACAGTCGCTCCGGCTCGGGCGAGAATCTCACGTGTCTCGGCGCGGATGCGCGCGCGCAGGGCCACGTCCAGATTTGAGAACGGTTCGTCCATGAGGATCACGTCGGGTTCCGGCGCCAGTGCGCGAGCGAGCGCTACACGCTGCTGCTGTCCGCCGGAAAGCTCGTTAGGCATCCGCTCGCGAAGGCTATCCAAACCGACCAGCCGCAGGACTTTGCCAACTCGTTCGCGTTGATCGGGCCATTTGCGCACGCCGTAGGCCACGTTTTCCGCCACAGTCATGTGTGGGAAGAGCGCATAGTCCTGGAAGACCATGCCCACGCGCCGCCGTTCCGGTTGTATCCACCGCTTGGGGCCAACGACGCAGAGGTCGCCGATTTCAATCGTGCCGGTATCCGGCACCTCAAATCCGGCGATTAGACGGAGCATGGTTGTTTTGCCGCAACCGCTTGGCCCCAGGAGGCTGAGGAATTCACCGGGTGCAACAGTTAGGTCTACCTGGTTAACTGCCAGTACGGAGCCGAATCGTTTAGTGACGTTGTGGCAGCGGATGGCGAAGAGGCTAATACTCATGGCAGCATCTATTTTACGGTTCCTTAACGGCAAAGAGCAACGTCGGCAGCAGCGAAATACCCAGCAGCACCAAGATCACAGGGGCAGACTGAGCAAAGAATCCTTCCGCGGTTGTGGACCAGATTTCAGTAGCGAGTGTCTTGAAGCCGATCGGGCCCAGCAAGAGGGTTATTGGTAGCTCTTTGAGGGTGGTAACGAAGACCAGAATGCCGCCCGCAGTGGCTCCGCCGCGCACTAAGGGCAACGTAATCGCGCGGAGCGTGGCATGCCAGGAGTGGCCGAGACTCCGCGAGGCTTCTTCGAGCGAGGGGTTCACCTGCAACAACGATGTCCGAGCATTGCCATAGGCTTGCGGCAAGAATCGGATCAAATAGGCGGCTATCAGGAGAAAGAAGGTCTGGTAGATTATAGGCGCTACGTTCGCTCCGAAGAAGACGAGTGATAGCGCGATAACAATGCCCGGCAGGCCGTAACCGAGATAGATGGCGTACTCGAAGAGCCGAATAGGGCGGCTTGGGAATCTGACCGTCAAGTATGCCACCGGCACGGCAAGGACAACGGCAACTATTCCGGTCGCCGCGGAGACCCAGAGCGTATTCCACGCCAATCCGGGCAGCGCACTGAAACTTGCTGTGTACGAAACGCTGCGGAGCAGCCAATAGCCAACGGTGAGCGCGGGCAGGACAAGAGCGAATAAGGCAACGATGCTGCAGAGCGCTATGGCCGGTATCCGCCACTTCCCTAGAGCCATCCGGGGCAGTGGCCGCATCCCGGTGCGGGCGCCGCTTTGGTAGTAGGCGCGTCCCCGGCTCCAGTGCTCGAGAACGAGAATGAGCAGCGTTATAAACACAAGCACGAGTGCGAGACCGGCAGCGAGGTGCCGGTCGAAAGAGCCTTGATAATGGACGTAGATGATGCGCGTGAATGAGTCGAACTGCAGGAGCGACACCGCGCCAAAGTCACTGAGAGTATAGAGGGCAACAAGCAGCCCGCCTGCTGCCATGGCGGGACGGAGTTGCGGGAAGGTTATCTTCCAGAATGTAAGCCAACTGCTCTGTCCGAGACTGCGGGAGGCTTCTTCCAACGTGCGGTCCATGCCCCCTAAGGCGGCGCGCACAACGAGGAATACGTAGGGGTAGGTAAAGAGAGTCAACGTAAGCCATGCTCCGGGAAAGCCATAGATCTCCGGCAGACGTTCGACGCCCAAGGGCGCGAGCAGTCGTTGCAGCATGCCGCGCGGCCCCAGTGCTCCGATGAGGACGAATCCACCGACGTAGCTGGGCACTGCGAGAGGAACGACTAACAGGCCGGTCCAGAGCCGCCGCAAGGGCAGATCGCTGCGTACGACGAGCCAAGCCAGGGGAACGGCGATTGCAATGGTGCTGAGGGTTACGGCGGAAGCGAGGGCTATGCTATTGAAGAGAATGACAGCGGAGCGTGGACGTAGTAAGAGCCGCCAGATTTCATCCCCTGCGCCGGCGGCTCGCATGATCAAATAGGCGAGGGGCAATAATATTACAATTGCAACGACGCCGCTCGTCAGAAGGAGAGGCAAAGGCGGGCCGGCGGACTGATACGTCCGCCGGCCGCCTTGAATTGTCTCGCGTAGCGCAACGGGAGTTGCCATCTTCGACAAAGTCGCCTTAGGCTCTTTCAGGTGCTAGATCAGTTCTACCTCTTGTAAGAGTTGTAGAGTGCCGCGCAGGTCGGCGAGGTCGCTGAGGTCGATGTCCGGCGTCTGGATCGCGGCGAGGGGCGGCAGGTCCGAATGGGCGGCTACGCCATGGGCCAGCGGATACTCATACGTCTCTGTGGCGAAGTACTCTTGCGCCTGCTGCGAAAGCAGGTACGCAATAAACTGCTCTGCAGCCGCTTGGTTCTTCGTACCCGCAATCACGCTGGCGCCGGCCACATTAATCAGGGCGCCCAGGTCGCCGTTGGGCGGGAAGTAGTTCTCGGCCGGCACATTGCCCTGCTCTGCGCGAATGCGGAAAAGGTAGTAGTGGTTGACGAAACCGACGGCAATCTCCCCGTCAACTGCGGCTTGCACCGTGGGCGTGTTCTTGGGGTACACCTTAGGCTCGTTTGCCTTGATGCCTTCCAGCCACGCCCGGGTCCGGTCATCCCCAAGCGTCACGCGCATGGCGGTGACGAACGCCTGGAACGAGCCGTTCGTCGGCGCCCAGCCAATGCGTCCCTTCCATATTGGATCGGTAAAGTCCAAGATCGACGGGGGCAGGTCCTCAGGCTTTACGCTCTCCGTGTTGTAGACCACCACGCGAGCTCGGCCTGACGTACCGACCCATTGGCCCTGTGGGGAGCGAAAACGTGGCTCCACGGCGTTGAGGATTGCATCCGGTAATGCAGCCAGGCGGTTCTCGGCCTGCAGTGCGCCCAGCGCCCCGGCATCCTGGGCGTAAAAGATGTCTGCGGGGCTATTCGCGCCCTCTTCGAGAATAGTTGCTGCGATTTCAGCAGTGCCGCCATACTTTACCTGAATGGCGATGCCGGAATCCTTCTCGAACTGTTCCAACAGCGGCCCCACGAGGTTTTCGTTGCGGCCGGAGTAGACCGTGAGGAGTGTAGGCTCAGCCTCAGAGGTGTCTGCCGTCTCACTCGGAGTAACTACGCCCCTGCCGCATGCGGCCCCGATTGCGACGGGAATCATCGAGAGCGAGGCCTTAAGAAGAGTACGACGATTTACATACACGAATAATGGCTCCTTTTCGTGCCACTTCCATTGCGTATCTACCGTGTCGAGCGCTTCAAGGCCTTTGAGCACACATTTGACCAACCAGGTCTCTCCGAAAGCGCACTCACCGCGCCGCTGGATAAGCAGACGGCCACCGGCAAAACGTCGCTAAAGGGATACCTAATTGTCTAAGTTAGGGTACCCTAACTTTTTTTCATTAGTCAAGCGAATTTGGTAGAAATTCCTAGATTTTTACTAGGAATTAGATTAATGGTTCTTTGGGAGGACAAAAGAAGCTGAATCACCCGTTGGGCCTGAGGTTTAGCTGCTCTTTGTGTGTAAAGAGAGAACCGTGAGCAAATGGTAATCAATGCTTGTAGAGGAACGAAAAGCAATGCATAGGCGAAATAACCCAGGACGGGGGTTGGTATTTCGGCTCCAACATGACGGTGTTTTTGATAATGCATACGAGAAGTGATGATGCTACAATCGCTCTGAGGGCGGCGCGGAACCAGTTCAAGACTGCGTGCGCTCCCACTCCTCACTGAGGCCTTGTCTCTCACTACTGGCATGCGGGTAACGCTTTGTGGTCATAAACCCTGAGTCCTTGCTGGAAAATCTCAATGAACCGCAGCGGCGAGCGGTGGAAACCGGGACGGGTCCGGTGTTGATTCTGGCTGGAGCCGGTTCCGGCAAGACGCGCGTGATCGTCCATCGGATTGCCTACCTGATGCTTGCCAAGCGGGTGCCGGCGTGGCAGATACTGGGGGTTACGTTTACGAATAAGGCTGCCCAGGAGATGCGGAACCGGGTGCGGGAATTGACCGGGCCGATCGGTGAAAATGTGCTGCTGAGCACGTTTCATTCGTTCTGTTCGCGCATCTTGCGCCGTGAACTGCGGCGGCTCGGCTGGGAAGAGGGCTTCACCATCTACGATGATGCCGACCAGTTGACTGTAGTCAAGAACGTGCTCAAGGCACTCGGCATCAACGAGAAGAGTCTAAGCCCGCGGGCAGTATTGAATGCGATCTCCCGCGCCAAAGACGAACTCATTACACCCCATGTCTTTGCCGAGCATGCACAGGGGCCGTTTGAAGAAGCCGTAGCCAAGGTCTATCGGCGCTACCAAAAAACCCTGCGCGATGCCAATGCGCTGGACTTCAACGATCTCATCATGTTCGTGGTGCAGCTCTTTCGGGAGCATTCGGACGTGCGGGAGCACTACCAAGATCGCTACCGGTACATCATGGTGGATGAGTACCAGGACACGAATCACGCGCAGTATGAATTAGTGCGCTTGCTTGCGTCCAAATACCGCAACATCTGCGTCGTCGGCGACGACGATCAAGGTATCTACAGTTGGCGCGGCGCTGACATTCGCAATATCCTCAACTTCGAGCGCGAGTATCCTGACGCTTCCGTAGTAAAGCTAGAGCAGAACTATCGCTCCACCCAGAACATCTTGGATTCCGCGTATAGCATCATCAGCCGCTTACCCCGCCGTCGTGAAAAGAAACTTTGGACGAACCAAGGGAGCGGGGCACCGCTGGTCGTTTTACCGGCACACGACGAGGAGGATGAGGCGCGTCTGGTCGTTAATGCCGTGCGCCGCTTGCAGAATGAAGGTCTCAGCTTGAGTGACTGCGTGGTCATGTATCGCACAAACGCGCAGTCGCGGGCCTTGGAGGACGCATTGGTCGCTTACGGCATTCCCTATCAGTTGGTGGGTGGTGTTGCGTTCTATCTGAGACGGGAAATCAAGGACACCCTGGCCTACTTGCGGGTAATTCACAACATCAGTGATACCGTGAGTTTTGCGCGGGTGGCGAATGTGCCGCCCCGCGGCATCGGCGCTAAGACGTTTGCCGCACTCACCATGTGGTCGGAGATGCAAGGCATGTCACCGGCCGAGGCGGTACTGCACCTCGCGGAAGGCAACATTGCGGACCCCTTGCCGGTTACGTCCCGGGCGCGCACCGCGCTCGAGGACTTAGGCTTTTTGCTGAGTAAGTTTCGCCAGGAGATGGCGCGTTTGCCGTTGAGCGCGCTCGTAAACATGATTATTAGAGATTGTGGCTACCTGGAGCATATCCGCAAGGGCGACAACATCGAAGAGGTGGTGGACCGAGAAGAAAACCTGCAGGAGTTGGCCGCCGCCGCCGCGCGCTTCGACGATATTGAACCGCCCCAGGGCTTGAGCCTGTTTCTTCACGAGGCGACGCTCGCCGCCGACGTTGATCGGTTGGATGCGGAAGGGGGACTCACCCTCATGACCATGCACAACGCCAAGGGTCTGGAATTCCCCGCGGTGTTCGTGACCGGCATGGAAGAGGAGCTGTTTCCACACATACGTTCCTACGACGATCCGGAGCAGTTGGCAGAGGAACGGCGACTCTGCTATGTGGCGCTGACGCGGGCCAAGGAGCGGCTCTTCCTGCTTTACGCCGCGCGCCGCTACACCGGCAATTCGCTCGCGCGCCTGCCGTCCCGCTTCCTTGCAGAATTACCGCCGGAACTCGTGACCGGGCCCATGATGCGGCCGCAAGCGCCGCTTGAGGCCGTTTGGCAAGGCGCGCAAGCCACCACTCGCCCGCCGCGCGGGCAATCCTCGCAGGAGCGGAAGTATCACGACGGCGATCGCGTGCGCCACACGGTTTTTGGTGAGGGTACGGTGGTGAGCAGCAAGATCACGGACACTGATGAAGAAGTGGCGGTGGCATTCCCCGACATCGGCGTCAAGCGCCTTTCCGCCTCGTTCGCTCCCATTGAGAAGCTCGCGTAGCCGCATTCACAGCAGCAGACTCGCGTCGCCGAAGCTGTAGAACCGATAGTTTTCTTCAATCGCGGTACGGTACATCCGCTTCAGTTCTTTCAAGCCCATGAACGCAGCCACGAGCAGCAGCAGCGTTGAACGAGGCAGGTGGAAATTCGTCATGATGCCGTCTACCACGCGGAATCTATAGCCGGGGTAGATGTAGAGCCGCGTCTCGCCGCTGAAGGGCTGAATCTCTCCCCGTGCAGCGGCGGCGCTTTCCTATGCGCGCATGCTCGCGGTCTCTTCCAAGTGACGGTTTGTAGGGACGAAACAAGGCTGCGAGAAGGTCAAATCTCGCAGCCTTGTTTAGACCTAGCCGTCTTGCCTAGGTCGTATTTCCTCTGCCAAAGGCGCTCAGGTTCAGCCCCCGCTGGCGGGGGTAGGAGAGGGCCTTGGAATAACAGTAGGAGGGATAGGCTCCCACCCATTCGAATTAATTGTATCCACCATGAGAAACTCCGACACTAATACCACCCCAATGACAAGCGCCAGCAACGACAGCAGTCCGAGCACGATGAATACGACGCCTACCAAGTGGTGCGCATCACTACGGTTCTGCCGCACCAGCCAGATGCCCACAGCCAGGAGGATCAAGAAAGGCAATGACAGCGGGACAAGCAAATACAAGTACTCAGCCATTGGGTAAACCTCCTGTAGCAGCGGTTACCCGGGCAATGCCATCGCCCCAATTGTAGAACTTAAATGGCGAATGGCCATTAGCATGCCGTGACAGAAACCCGGGCGGCTCTCATTGAGTGGCCGCGCTTCACCCAAGACCTTCGCAGGGGCAATCCTAAGCGCTATACTATCAGACTTGCGTCACCAAAGCTGTAGAACCGATAGTTCTCTTCAATTGCAACCTGATAGATGCGCTTTAGTTCGTCCAAGCCCGTGAACGCCGCCACAAGCAGCAGCAGCGTTGAACGAGGCAGGTGGAAATTCGTCATGATGCCGTCTACTACACGGAATTGATAGCCGGGGTAGACATAGAGCCGCGTCTCGCCGCTGAAGGGCCGCACCACACCCCGCGAATCGGCAGCGCTTTCTAGCGCGCGCACGCTGGTCGTGCCGACTGCTATAACCCTCTTGCCGTTTGCCCTCGTCTCCTGCATCAAGCGCGCCGTTTCTGCCGGGACCTCCATATACTCGCTATGGATAAGGTGTTGCAGGGGGTCCGCTTCACGGATGGGCTGAAACGTGTCCAAGCCGATGTGGAGCGTGATAAAAGCAAAGCGCACACCGTAGGCTTCAAGTTCGCGGACGAGCTGTGGGGTGAAGTGGAGACCCGCGGTAGGCGCAGCCGCAGAACCATGCACGCGGGCGTAGGTCGTCTGGTAGCGTGCCGGGTCCGCGAGCGGTACATGGATGTACGGCGGGAGCGGCAGTTGGCCGTGGCGTTCGAGCACGGCGTTTGGATCTTCGAAAAACTGTACAAGCCTCCGGCCATTTGGGAGTCTCTCGCCAATTTCAACCACGACCGGGCTTTCCCCGTGCGGGCTTTCCAGGTTTACGCGAGCACCGGGCTTGAGCCGCTGCGAAGGCCGTACCAACGATTCCCAATGATGCGAATCTTGAGCGCGTAGCAAGAGCAACTCCACCTTGCCGCCGGTGTGCTCGCGCCTCCCTAAGAGCCGCGCTGGAATCACACGCGTGTCGTTGGCAACCAATAAGTCGCCAGGCTGCAGAAACTCTGCCAGGTGGGCCACCCGGCTATGCTGAATCTCTCCGGTGCCCCGCTGGTAGACAAGCATGCGGGCGGCATCGCGCGGCTCGCACGGGTGTTGCGCGATACAGTGCGGCGGCAAATCATATTCAAGGTCACTAAGCCTGATCATGAGTCCTCTGTTATCATGAGTTGGGTTTTACATTCCTCACAGTACGCAGAGAGCATGGGATTAAAAGCAATCTATGGCAGCAGTAACAGTAGTCTTGTCTGCTTCGAGCTTACGCGAAGACCAAGTTGAGCAACTACGGCATAAATTCTCGCAGATTGAGATTGCAGTGCCAAGCAACGACGCCGCGTACGCAGCGTTGATTCCGAATGCCAACGTGGTCGTGGGGGGCTTTCGTCAGGAGTTCTTATCCCAGGCCGGCAATTTGCAGTGGATTCAGAGTACAGGCGCCGGTGTCGATCGGCTGCTGACGCCGGAGTTAATCGCGTCCGACGTGATCGTGACGAATGCGCAGAGTCTACACGCGACGCAGATTTCCGAGCATGTGCTGGCCATGATGTTGGCATTTGCGCGGGACTTTCGGCAGATCTTCTCGGCGCAACGCGAGCACGTGTGGCGTCCGCCTGTGTTTCATCCTTTCTGCCTGGAAGGGCAAACCCTCGGTGTGGTAGGCGTGGGCGGCATCGGCGCGGCATTGGCCCGGAAGGCCCACCATCTGGGCATGCGCGTTATTGGACTCCGCCGCCATCCCAATGATCCGCCACCGTATCTCGACGAACTTATCGGCCCGGACGGCTTGCACGACCTCTTGCAGCGGTCAGACCATGTGGCGATGTGCTGCCCGCTTACTCCGGAGACCAGAGGTATGATTGGGACAACGGAGCTTCAAATGATGAAGCCCACTGCCTATATTTACAACATCGGTCGCGGCAGGATCATTCAGGCGGCGCCGTTGCTGCAAGCACTGAAGGAAGGCTGGATCGCGGGCGCCGGTCTCGATGTGACGGACCCGGAACCACTGCCGCCGGACTCAGAGCTGTGGGACATGCCCAACGTGATTGTTACCCAACACACGTCGGGGACCGCGCCGCACAACGATGACAACTTCTATGACTTGTTGCAACAGAATCTCCAACGATTCCTCGATGGCGAACAGCTCTTGAACGTGGTGGATAAGGAGGCGGGCTACTAGGCCTTCCACTGCATGGCGTTGGGCAACAGCGCACGAGTAGCTTCAGGGATGTGTTCCCATATTTGCCCTTGAAATAGCAGAAGTCCTTTGTGCGAGCCCGAGAGCAAAGTGTCCGAGGTTGCCTGAGGTTTCTTGCGCTACTCGAAAGCGATCGCCCTGAGGCGCACAAGAATATAGTGTCTTTACAAGTATCGCAAGCGCCAATCAGCGAATGAATGATGTGATCACCATTGTCGGCACCGGCATGTGGGGCACCACGCTGGCTGTGCAATTGGCCAAAGCGAATCGCGCAGTCCACTGGCTCGCGCGCACCGACGGCGAGGCCGCCCAGTTGCGGCAGTGGGGTGAGAATAGGCGGTTCTTGCCCGGAGTTCCCATTCCGTCCGGCGTCCACATCACAAGTGATCCGCAGGAGGCAATAAAAGAGAGTGCCCTTATCCTGCTCGTAGTGCCTTCAGAAGCGATGCGCCGGAATATTCGTTGGATCGCGTCGGCCATTTCAGTTGACCACAAGCTTGTATCCGCAACCAAGGGTCTTGATATCGAGGCGGGCAAGACGATGTCTGCGCTAATTGTGGAGGAGTTACCTACTCTTGCGCCCGGCCACGTGCTGGCGCTCTCCGGCCCCAACCTTGCCCGCGAGATCGCCGGAGGTCAGCCCGCTGCCGCAGTGCTTGCCGGCCCCGATGCCGACCTAACACGACAGGCGCGGGCGCTCTTGATGCTCCCGGGCTTTCGCATTTACACGAGCACCGACGTACTTGGCGTCGAGCTGGGCGGAGCCCTCAAGAATGTCATGGCGATAGTGGCCGGCATCTGCGATGGCTTGCGCCTTGGCGACAACGCAAAGGCGGCGTTGCTGACACGGGGCGTTGCTGAGATGACGCGCCTCGGTGTGGCAATGGGTGCGCAGCCGCTCACGTTCGCGGGATTGGCGGGGCTAGGCGATCTCATGGCGACTTGCGCCAGCCGGCAGAGTCGAAACCGCCACGTTGGCGAGCAATTGGCGCAGGGCAAGTCGCTCGACGCCATCTTGGCCTCTATGACCAACGTGGCCGAGGGCGTGCCGACCACGCGCGCGGCGGTGCGCTTGGCAGGGCAACTAAACGTAGAGTTGCCGATCACTGAGACATTACATGAAGTGCTCTTTGGCGGTGTTACGGTTGCTCAGGCAACGGTAGATTTGCTGGAACGCGCGCCCCGTGACGAGCTTGATAGTTTCGGCTTCGATACTTCTGCGCGGGGTTAGCGCCGGAGTTACGGAAGTATTCGATAAACTTGCTGTTAAGGTAGGAGTGCATGAGGGTCTTTCACATACAGCCTGAGGGCACGTTAGTCGAGTACGTACAGACACCCTTTGAAGACGAACACGAGGAGATCATGCTCGAGGACTGGCTGGAATCCAATCCCGACGCCATTCTGGAGAGAGGCAGTCTCCTCGTAATTGGGCGTCAGGTGCCTACAGACTTGGGCGGGTACATTGACCTACTGTGCTTGGATCGGCAAGGAAACGTGATTGTAGTGGAATTGAAGCGCGACACAGCATCCCGCGAGGCGATTGGCCAGGCATTGGAATACCTGTCGTCTGTTGCGGGTTTGGATGCTCAACGGTTGGAGAAAATCTTCCGCTGCTACCGAAAGAACAGTTCGCTCGTTCTAGCCGAGTGCCACCGCAGTCACTTTGGTCTCGATCGATCTGTACACCTCAATAAGGATCAACGCATTGTGATTGTCGCTCAGAACTTTACTCCTGGGAGCACACAGACGGCAGCTTTCCTAAACAGAAGAGGTCTATACGTCACGTGCGTAGAGTTCACCTTTTATCAGGAGGCGAATGATAACCGGTTGATGACGCACCGTATTGTCGTTGACAAAGAGACCTCCGGTAAGGTCCCTGCTTCAGCAGGATCTAAGCGGAGGATTACTAAGGACGAGTTTCTTGCCGCTTGCGACCAAAACGGTAAGCACCTCTTTTCCCACATGCTCACAAGTGCTGAGCAAGGATCGCTGGAAATTCGATGGTCAGAAAAAGGCTTCTCTCTAAGTGTCTTACAGAACGAGACGTTTATTCCAGTTTGCTACGGTTCCTCGCGTAAAGTCTGGTTTGGACAGATGCTGTACACAGCATTTCATGGCGCTGGAGGCATCATTGTAAAAGATGCCTTGCCTGAAAATGTCATCCAATGTCTCCTTGAACAGGCTAAAGGCACGGGGCTATTTGAGCCTGCTGGCAAGAGAGACTTGAAGTGCCTGATTGCTCGGAAGTTGACAGATGATGAAATAGAATCGGTATTGGCATGGTGTGCGTCTGTAGAGAAGGCGATCCGGGAACATGGGCAGAATTAATGGCCGCTCCGAGCGGGCGATCCAAAGTGGTAGCACGGCGAACACTATTGTATAATTGGGCTACAGAATGACACTCTTACGAGCACAGGAACCGCTATGAGATTTGGCTTTCTCATTGATAATCGCAAGTGCATCGGTTGCCATGCGTGCACGGTGGCGTGCAAGTCGGAGCATGACGTGCCCTTGGGTGTGTATCGCACCTGGGTGAAGTACGTCGAGACAGGCCAGTTTCCCGATAACCGCCGCCACTTCACGGTGCTCCGCTGCAATCACTGAGATGATGCTCCCTGCATCCCGTCTTGTCCGGTGACGGCATTGTACCGGCGCGACGACGGCATCGTGGATTTCGACCCTGAGAAGTGCATAGGCTGTAAGGCGTGCCTGCAGGCATGTCCCTATGATGCGCTGCATATCGATCCCAATACGCATACCGCCGCAAAGTGCAACTTCTGCGCCCATCGCGTGGAAGTTGGATTGGAACCATCGTGCCAGGTTGTTTGTCCGACCCAAGCGATCGTATCGGGAGACTTGGACGACCCCACGAGCTACATTACAAAGCTTATCTCCCGTGAGCCGGTGCAAGTGCGCAAACCGGAAAAAGGCACGGTACCGAAACTCTTCTATATCGATGCCGACCAGAGCACCCTCACTCCGTCGGCTGCGACCCCCATCAAGGATTACGGCATCTGGAATGAAATGCCGAATGCTAATGGCAATGGCGCTGCCATCCCCATCGAAGAGACAAACCTATTGCAGGACTTGGTAGCCAAGTCCGCGACAACGGTGTACGACGCGGAGCACCCGTCGCCTTGGGGCTGGAAGGTCAGCGCGTACATTTGGACGAAGTCAATCGCCGCGGGCGCTTTTCTGCTGCCCGCCGCGGGTCTTGCGCTGGGCCTGGTAACCGATAACCCGCTCCTGGCGTGGGGAGGCCCCATTATTGCTCTGATCTTCTTGGCGATTACGGCCGGCTTATTGGTTTGGGACCTCCAGCGTCCCGACCGCTTCTTTACCATTCTCATTCGCCCCCAATGGCGTTCATGGGTTGCCATCGGTACGTTTATTCTGCTGTTCTTCGGCGTGATCGTAGCTCTGAGCATTCTTGCTGCTATCGCCGGTGCTGGCGGTCTGATGCAGGTGCTCTGGTGGCTGGGCGGCGTATTGGCTATTCTGGCCGCGATCTATACGGGCTTTATCTTTGCCCAATCGAAAGCGCGCGACCTCTGGTTGAGCCCCGCATTGCCCGTGCACCTGCTGGTGCAGGCCGCGATGGCGGGTGCAGCGGCCCTTGCGATATTGGGGCTCGTGGTTGAAACCACGGAGCAGACAGAAGGTTTCCTACATACTGTGCTTCTTTGGAGTTTAGTCGCCAATCTCTTCGTCATCCTGGTGGGTGAGCTATGACTGCCGCATGGTACGAGAGATGCATCCAAGGCCGCTCAAATGATCCTGCGCGGTCAATACTCGCAGCGCTTCTGGGTCGGTGTTGTTCTTGTAGGGCACATAGTGCCGGTGGCACTGCTCTTAGCGAATGCGATTGGCGGGTATGAGCTCGTGGCCGCTGCGGCCGGTGTTTGCGCGCTCGCGGGACTGCTGGCTTTCGAAGATGTTTGGGTAAAGGCCGGTCAAGCGCTGCCGCTGAGCTAGCGAGAGGAGCCACTGCGCAATGTCAGTTTTCGATCCGCAGTTTCCGGAGTCAGGCCAACTTAAAAGCTACCCACCGGTTGAGCAATGGGATGACTGGACAGAGTACGATCCCGACGTCTGGCCCAAGAAGGTCACCAAGAACTACATGTTGGTCCCGACGGTGTGCTTCAACTGCGAGGCTGCTTGCGGATTGCTGGCATATGTCGATAAAGAAGACATGCGCATCCGCAAGTTCGAGGGCAATCCGGCACATCCCGGAAGCCGTGGCCGGAATTGTGCCAAAGGTCCGGCGACCATCAACCAAGTGCACGATCCGGAGCGCATTCTCTACCCCATGAAACGCACCGGAGCTCGTGGCTCGGGTGCGTGGGAACGCACTAGCTGGGACGAAGTGCTCGATACGCTGGCTGCGCGCATACGAACCGCGTTGCAGGAGGACCGGCGCACTGAGGTGATGTATCACGTCGGTCGCCCCGGTCACGACGGCTATATGGACCGTGTGCTCCAGGCCTGGGGTGTGGATGGGCACAACAGCGATACCAACGTTTGCTCGTCCGGCGCACGCCTCGGCTACACGCTTTGGCAAGGCGCCGACCGACCCTCGCCCGACCACGCGAACTCGCGGTTCATGCTGCTGATCAGCGCCCACCTGGAAACCGGCCACTATTTCAACCCTCATGCTCAGCGCATCATCGAGGGTAAACTCTCCGGCGCCAAGATTTGCGTTATCGATACGCGGCTCTCCAACTCGGCCTCGCGGGCAGACTACTGGCTTTCGTCGTGGCCGGGTTCTGAGGCAGCAATGCTGCTTGCCATGGCGAACGTCATCTTGCAGGAAGACCTTTACAACAGCGACTTCATGGAGAAGTGGCTGAATTGGCACGAGTACATGCGCTCTGAGCATCCTGACGTAGATGCAACGTTCGACAATTTTATCGCCGCCATCAAAGAATTCTATGCCCCGTACACAGCGGAATTTGCCGAGCAGGAGAGTGGAGTAGACGCTAGCCAGATGGTCGCGGTGGCGCGCGAGATTGCCGCAGCGGGCACAGCCTTTGCCAGCCACGTCTGGCGCAGCGCGGCCTCCGGCAACGAAGGCGGCTGGCAGGTCTCCCGCTGCCTGACATTTCTCGGCGTGCTGACCGGAAGCATCGGCACGCGCGGCGGCACGTCCCCCAACAGTTGGAATAAATTTACGCCCGCACCGTATATCAAGCCGCCGCCGCAAAAGGTGTGGAGCGAACTCCTGTGGCCGAAGGAATACCCGCTGGCACACCACGAAATGAGTATTCTGCTGCCGCACTTTCTCAAAGAGGGACGCGGCAAGGTGGATACGTATTTCACGAGGGTCTATAACCCGGTCTGGACCAATCCGGATGGGGCCTCGTGGATTGAGATGCTCAGCGACGAAGAGAAGATTGGGATGCACGCCGCGCTCACGCCGGTTTGGAGCGAGACAGCGTGGTTCGCGGACTATGTCTTGCCGATGGGCAACGCCGCCGAGCGCCACGATCTCATGAGCCAAGAGACCCAGGCTGGCGCCTGGATCGCGTTCCGCCAACCGGTGCTGCGGGTTGCGCGTGAGAAACTCGGCGAGGCCGTAGAGTTTACGTACGAGGCAAACCCTGGCGAGGTATGGGAAGAGGACGAGTTTTGGATTGAGCTTTCCTGGCGCATTGACCCGGACGGCAGCTTGGGTGTGCGCGAATTCTTCGAATCGCCCTACCGCCCCGGCGAGAAACTTGCCATAAGCGAATACTACCAATGGATTTTCGAGAATAGCGTGCCCGGCCTGCCCGAAACTGCGTCGAAAGAAGACCTAACGCCGTTGGCGTTCATGCGCAAGTACGGCGCGTTCGAAGTAAAGCGTGATACCTACGCGTTGCACGAGAATCCTTTATCCGCTGAGCAGCTTAACGGTGCTGAGGTTGACCCGGTAACGCAGCAGGTGCGGAGTAACGGTGAAGTAATCGGCGTGGAGGTTGACGGCAAGGCAGTTGAAGGCTTTGCCACGCCTTCCCGCAAGCTGGAGTTTTTTTCCGATACGATGCGAGAGTTCAAGTGGGCGGAGTTCGCCGTGCCGACCTACATCAAGAGTCACGTACATCGGGAGAATATCGACCACGGCAAAGGAGAATACGTCCTGCTGCCAACGTTCCGCCTGCCTACGCTCATTCACACGCGGGCGGGCAACGCCAAATGGCTGTATGAGATTTCGCATACTAACCCGCTATGGGTGCATCCGCAGGACGCCGAGCGGCTTGGCTTTGAGACAGGAGACCTCGCCAAGGTGAATACTGAAGTGGGGTACTTTGTCATTCGAGTGTGGGTCACTGAAGGTATCCGCCCCGGAATAGTGGCGTGCTCGCATCATCTCGGACGCTGGCGACTCTCAAAGGAGAGCGGCGGCGAGCGCTGGTCGACGGCTCTTGTGGACCTGAAGAACATCGGCGACGGACAGTGGTTTATGCGCCAGCTTCAGGGTGTGGAGCCGTTCAAGAGCACTGATCCGGATTCTGAACGCGTCTGGTGGAAGGATGCCGGCGTGCATCAAAACCTGACGTTTCCGGTCCACCCTGACCCTGTAAGCGGGATGCACTGTTGGCACCAAAAGGTATGCGTGGAAACGGCAGGTGCCGACGACCAGTACGGCGATGTGTTTGTGGATACGAATAAGTCCCACGAAGTCTATCTCGAGTGGATGAAGAAGACGCGGCCGGCAGAGGGTACGAATGCGTTGCGCCGACCGTTGTGGATCCCACGTCCGGTGAAACCGGCCGCGGAGGTGTATCGGATACCTTAGAGCAGGCGCGTGAGAAGCAATAGGATGCGTGAAAGAACGCGGGGTGTCGAGCCCCGCGTTTTCTTGTTTTGGAGGGAAAGGCATCTTCTGCGACTGGACTGAATCTGAGAACGCAGGTTTCAAACCTGCGCTACCGGACTGAGCGGTCTCTGTCCAATTTTCGTTAGAAAATCGGTATCCAAGTGAAATAGCGTGCGAGTTGCGCGAACGTATTCGTAAATAGCATGACACCGACGACAATCAGAAAGCTGCCGCTGACTAACTCTACGGTGTGACCGTGGCGATTCATCCAGCGCAGTACCGGTACAGCGCGCGAGAGTCCGATTGCGGTGAGCAAGAAGGGTATGCCAAGTCCGGCGGAGTAGAGCGCCAGCAGCAGCGAGCCCTGGCCGACGGTGTCTCTGGTTGTCGCCAGGGCAATGATGCCGGCGAGGATGGGGCCAATGCAGGGCGTCCACCCTGCGGCAAAGGTGAGACCGACGAGCCAGGAAGTAAGAAGACTGCGCGGGCGGCTGCGATCTACATAGACGCGGCGCTCCTGATTGAGCCAGCGCAAGCGAAACACGCCGGCAACGTGCAGTCCAAAGACAACCAGAATCACCCCGCCGACGTACCGCAAGTAATAGGTGTACCCCTGAATTGCCCAGCCCACCAAGCCGATCAAAGTCCAAAGCAAGACGAAGATGGTAGAAAAGCCGAGCACGAAGAAGGCCGCATGGGCGACAGTGCGCATTGTCGCTTGGGCATCCTGTTCTTCAGACACGCTCGTGCCTGCCAAGTGCCCTATGTAGGCAGGTACAAGCGGCAGCACGCACGGGGAGAGGAAAGAGGCAATGCCGGCGCCGAAAGCAACAAGTGCAGTGAACAGTGGCGTCATTCTGCTGGCAACCTCCTAATGAAGCGAGAGGATTGAAAAGTGGCCAAAGTATCTACTTTGGACTATTCTTGTGGCTGAACTGTAGTTCGTGTCACGTAAACAACGCCGCCCAGCCTGGCGTTCCGAGGAGCAAAGCGATATAGAAGCTCCACGGACTGGCACCCTAGATTCCGCGAACACTGTTCGACGCTGCGCTCGGAATGACATTTAGGAGCAACATACAAATGACTTGAAAACTCGCCAGGCTATTTGCCTTCAGTTTTTGCACCGTTCAATACGCCTAACAATCTCTGCCTCTAGGATAGCGCAGATTTCCACAAGCGTCTGTATGCTGCCATACGTTTTTTGTGTGCAATCGGCTTCTACAGATAGGCAGTTCTGTCTTATTGCCCCCTCGCACAAGGGAGCGGAAGACTGAAGTCGCGACTGGCGTTGAATGCAAGACGAGGAGGGCCATGCGATGCCCTCCTCGTCCAAACCGCAAACTAGCTAGGAGCTTAGCCCTGGTTTGCGTAATACTCGTCCAGGACAGCCTGAGACTCTTTGCTTGCTTGCTGCATGGCTTCCTCGACGGTGACCTCTAGTGCCCACGCGCGGTTCATGTTGCCACGGAACGCGCGCCACCATTCCAGCCACACGCCATTAACTTGCCAGTACTGGCCGCGGCCTTCCCTAAGCGGGGCCATGTACGCTTCCACCTCACGCGGCGGACGGCCGCTGAGCTCGAGCAGCCGTGCATCGTCCCAGGTGTTGGTGTTGGCCGGCAGGCCGTCGCGTAGGATCGAGAAAACCCCCACCTGTACCTCGTGATCGAGCAACGGGAACTTCATCACTTCCCAGGCCGCATCGGGCACCTCGGTGCTGCCCCACATCTCGACCACGCGTCCGCCACCGGGCACCTTGTTATTTGCCGGGCCCTGGAGGTACTGTACCGCGACAATGGGCAAACTCTCCGGGTCCGGCGAACCCCAGGAGCCTGACTGGCCTAGTCCAAGATTCATCATGGCTGACCGCTGCCAGGCGAAAGGACCATGGTAACCGGTATTTTCCGGAATTGTGGCGTTGAAGTCAGCGCGTTCATCGGGATTTGGCGCGACCCGATGTTTGAACTCCAAGTCCCACAGGAACTGGATAACGGCAATGAACTCTGCCTCGTGCGCTCTCGAACGGCGATAGTCATCGGTAAGGAAATTTGTGCCGTTTTGAAGCAGCATACCGAGGATGTCAAAAGTGGCCTGCTTGTTATTGAACCATCCCCAGATCCTGGGATCTTCGTTCTGACCCTTTCCGGTAATGTCGGAAGCAATTTCCAGCAACGTGCCGCCGTCGCCCGGGTTCCAGTCGATGCCTTCTGCAGGCAAACGGTTGATGCCAAAGCGGTCGAAAATGTCAGTGTTGTAGGCAAAGGCCGCGCAACCAACACCCATGGAGACGCCATACACGTCCTGCTTCTCGTCGGTAAAGAACTCTGGGCCGCGGACCCCTTGAAGCTGACCGGAATCCCGCTGGACATACTCAGTGATCGCGCGTGCGTAGCCCACATCGCGGTATTGAGCGAAGAAGACACCATCGTTGTGGAAGACGTCGGGCGCTTCGCCAGCAGGAAGCTGGACCCGGAGTTGTTGCATGGTCTGGGAATAGGTATCGACAACCCAATTGAGCTCGATATTCGGATAGTTTTCGTTGAAGCTTGGTACCAAGAGCTTCTCGTAGAACGGCTCAACCAAGGAAAGGTCGTTGGAAATCCACTTGACCCCTACCGCGGCTTTCTCTGCTACGGGCACTTCTTCCGTCTGCTTTGTCTCTTCTTCAGCCTTCTCCGGCATTTCGCCGGACTCGGCCGGCATGGCTGTGCCGCAGGCTGCCAGCGCAATTGCGCCGAGCACGCCGCCGGTACCCGCCAGCATATGTCGTCGCGTCATGCGACTACGAGCAAATGGCATTGTTTACCCTCTCATGTCATTCTGTTTGCAGTTTTTCAGAACACCTCAGCGCATAAAGCACTAATGATGTACCGAGTTGAGTGCAGATCTGCCTGGGTCGTTTGTGTTGCCTCTCCTTTCGCATCGTACAGAATTGGCACTCTGCAGAACTCTGTTTCTCATACCGATAGTGTACTATTCAGAGCCCTGCCGTCAAGTGGAGAGGTCGAGACTTGAGCGCACCGATTGACATACTGCCTAATGCAATTCATAGTGAATGCACACTTGGGCTCGTATGGGTCACAATTGTCATGGTCAGAAGTGTCCTGCGCGTAACGCACAAAGGAAAACCAGCATGATGCCAGTGAATGACCCCTTGTTTGAAAAACAATGGGGGCTGCACCTCATAAACGCTCCCGATGCGTGGGAAGTTACACGGGGCAGCCCCGACGTGGTGGTTGCTGTTATCGAGAAGGGCTTTGACGTGGGGCACCCGGACCTGGAGGGGCAATTCTTGCCGGGCCGGGACCTTTGGGACGACGACGACAGTGTGTATGACACCTCGCAGCCGCGCAAGCACAAGGATTGCACCGACCACGGCACCCACGTCTCCGGCATAATTGCCGCACGCGCGGACAACGGCATTGGTATTGCCGGCGTTGCTCCGGAATGTCGCATTCTCCCTGTTCGGGTGAATGCATATGACGATGCTGAGATTGCGCGGGGCATCCGCTTTGCCGTGGACAACGGCGCGCGGGTGATTAACCTGAGCAACGTGGGCTACATGTACAACATCAAGCACGGCCTGCCCACGATCTATAGTGCCTGGACGCCGCCCGACTCTGAGGCGCTGCTCGAGGCGTGCCTCTACGCGCAGCAGAATGACGTGTTGATCGTGAACGCCACGGGCGGCAATCAAGCGCAGAACGTTGCTAAGTATCCCGCGCTCTGTCCGGGCGTGGTCAACGTAGCCTCTGCCGACAGAAGCGGGCGCATGGCGGACTTTAGCGACTATGGCGACCTGACCGAAGTCGCTGCACCATCGGGCTGGCGCGGGTACGACCTTGCCAATGATCCCTCGCGGTGCATCTTGCCGCTGGCAGAGGAGCACGTCATGGAAGCAGCGCTGGGTGTGCACCCCCAAGAGGAATACGGCGTGTTGAGTACGATTTCGAGCGCACATGGCGGATATGTGGAGTGGTCGGGCGGGTGCATGGCGATTCCCCACGTATCCGGCCTCGCGGCGCTCATCTGGTCGCGGCATCCCGGTTTGACGGCCGAGCAGGTGCGGATGGTGATGCGCAATACGGCACTTCAGTTTGGTGGCGATGGATGGAATCCGTTTCTCGGTCACGGTCTCATCGATGCGCACGCAGCGGTAGCTGTTGACCGGGTAGAGTGCGACCTGGAAATTGCTGCGGTCGAGGTGTCTGAACTAGATCGGGAGCTAGGTCGTGTACAGGTGACGCTGGCGAACCGGGGTGTATTGGACGCACATGACGTAGCGGTGATGGTATTCGACGGACCGCTCGACGAGGGCGGCGGTGTGCAGCTCGGTCATGCCCTCTTGCATACGGTTGTTGGAAGAGAGGAGGCAGTGTGCGAGGTGCCCTTCCGCATACCGGAAGGCAAAGAAAGCTTGGTGGTCGTCTGCGATCCCCGTGGTCAACTCTCCGAGACACAAAGACAAGAGGGTACATTGTTTCTGCAGACACAAGTACGCTTGAAGGCTACGGCAGCGGCGCAAGCAATCTCGGTCTAGCACGGCCTGGAGAGGGCGGCGGCAACTGTCATTTCGAGAGAACATCTCTGTTTTTGCAAAGGGACAATTTAAAGGGAAGCGCCGCTTCTCATCATGAGAAGCGGCGCTTCCAGTGTCTCGTGTCTCTCCTAGTGGAAATGTGCGGCGGGACGGTATCTGTTTATCCGTAATACTCGTCCAGTGCTGCCTGCGCCACCTTGCTGGCTTGCTGCATAGCCTCCTCTACCGTGACCTCGCCGGCCCAAATCGCTCTTTGGCCGGTTCGGTACGCGCTGATCCAAGCACTCCAGACACCATTCACCTGCCAATAGTAGCCCTTGCCCTCGCGCAGCGTGGCCATGTAGGCCTCGATTTCGCGCGGCGGGCGACCGGACTTAACATAGAGGCGTTCGTCGTCCCAGAAGGTGGTGTTGGGTGGCAGGCCGGACTTCAGCACGGTGAACGTCGCAATGTTCACCTCTTTATCGGTCAAGAAGAAGCGCATGAGGTCCCAGGCCTCGTCGGGTTGCTGCGTGCTGCCCCAATGCTCCATCACGCGCCCGCCGCTCGGCACCTTGTCGTTCTGGGGACCGCTCAGGAACTTCACCGCCACAACCGGCAAGCTCTCAGGATCGGGGCCGCCCCAGCTGCCGGACTGGCCCATGAGCAGATTCATCATGGCTGTCCGCTGAAAGGCAAACGGCGCGTGATAGGTTTGGCCTTCGGGTATAGCCTCTAGCAAAAGCGCTACCTGCTCGGGGTCAGGCGATACTTGCCACTTGAATTCCAGGTTGTGCAGGAACTCCACTACTTCCATGAATTCCGGTTCATGGATTCGCGAGCGGCGGTAGTCATCGCTGAGGAAATTCGTGCCGTTCTGCACGAGCAAGCTCAACACGTCGCCCGTGATCTGCTTGTTGTTGAAGAATCCCCAGACCGGGTCCGCCTCGGTGCTGCCGCGCTTGGTGAGCTCTAGCGCGATCTCCAAGAATTCGCCGCCGTCGGTCGGGTTCCAGTTTAGTCCGCCCTCGGGGAGCCGGTTGACACCGAACTTATCGAAATGCGCCGTGTTGTACGCCGTGGCGACGCCGCCGATGCTGCTGGAGATACCCCACGTGCTGCCGTCGGGATCGCGGAAGAACTCCGGCCCGATTACGCCTTGCAGTGTGCCGGCGTCGCGCTGCAAGAAAGGCGCGAGATCATTGATGTAGCCGGAGTCTCGGAAGAGCGCATAACGGACGCCGTCGCTATGGAACACGTCCGGCGCTTCGTTGGCCGCCAACTGGGTTGCGAGCTTGGCATGGTGCTCTCTCGCGGGCGCGCCTTCCCAGTCCACTTTAATGTTCGGATGCGCCTCTTCGAAGCTGGCGACGAGCAAATCGCCGTAAAATGAATCGATCACTGAGGCATCGTTGGAGATCCAACCGGCGCGCACCGTGACCGTTTCCATTACCGGCGCTTTTTCTGCCTGCTTAGGCTCCTCAGCTTCGGCCTTTGCCTCTTCTGCCGGCATCTGCGTTGCAGCCCCTTGTGCGCATGCGGCTGCCGCCATGATGCCGACTGATCCGGCGATACCGGCCAGGACGCTCCTGCGTGTGAGATGACGATTGTACATTGCCATTTTCGTCCTTTCTCCGTCGTATCACTGTCACTCTTGCGTTTGGGGATGACGGCGCGATGCCGTTGCTACTTGCACCTCCTTCTTCGTACTGCCTCCAAGCTCAGTCCGCATGCCGCGAGATTGCCGCCGCTTCCCCGCACTACTATCATTGACTCTCCCTGCCTGCCTGTAGGCTACATCAGAAAAACCCATTTGTCTATCTGTATAAGGCTGCGATGCTGCGTGTTAGCAAATAAAATTGCGACACAAAGATGGTTTAGGCGTTGCGCAGTGTCAGGGCAGAAGCCGCGGCCACACCCTGCATGGTGGCGCGCACCACGTCCACGGCGTGGGCACAGGCGGCCTCGACGGTGGGAGCGTAGATTTGATAGACATAACCGAATGTGCCAAAGTCGCGGGCCAGGGTTGAATCGAGGCTATTGCGGAAGGTATCGCTTTCAGCCTCGATGAGGCGCGCCCGCCAGTGACTGTTTAGCTTGAGCAATTCGCCCCATAAAACGGTGGCTGCAGGCAGCGCAACCACACCCCGTTCGTCCGAGGGTTCGTTTACCGTAATGCCAACCAGCTTATGCGGGGCGTGCACGAGATAGTGAATGTGGAACTCGATGAACACATCGGGTTTCTTCTCAGCGTGATACTGCCAAATGACGGCGGCTTCGGCGGGCGCGGGCTTGCCTAACGCGGCATCCTCGAAGTGGCAGCGCGGCACCTCCCCGGCAGCATTCGTCACGGAATGACCGTGAGCGGCCCCGTCCGGATTTGTCATGGGCATCAGGCAGAATTGATACTCTTCCAGCAGTCTCTCCGATTCGGCAGAACCGCTACTGAGCCAGTGGGCGAGGAAGAGAATCGGCACGTCGCCCGGCTCGGCCGGCTGCATAGTGGTGAAGACGATGACGGTTTGGTCGCGGGGTTCGCTCTCCAGCGCCAGCAGCGGGCGATCCTCCGGCGTGCGCCCGTATTCGCGCACGGAGAAATTATCCAACGCTGCTGCTGTGGCGTGCACTGCGGACTCCACCTCTCCAGGCGTGGGAAAGGGGTGATTACCAAGGAGAAACTCGTCGCCCGCCGCTACGTCGAGCGTGACTTCAACGTATTCTTTGCTCATCTGCGTTTGAGATCGGGGTACCAGTTCCCAGTTACCGTTGCGCCTGGTGAAGTGCGGTCCGTCCAAATAGCTGATGCCGCCGCGGGCCTTCATGACGCGAAACGTCACCGTTTGCGCTTGGTCTGACTGCGACCGTACCCGGAAGCAGAACATGTATTCCCAAACAACCGGGTACGCAGGGTTGTAGTTCTCGATGAGCAATTGCACTTCGTAGTGACCGGGGCCAATTCTGCTAAACTCCCGCGCGCTGGCACACTCGAACTCGTTGTCCAAAGTAATGCCGGATTCTGCATCAAGGTATTGCGCCATCATGTCCTCCAGTTACTATTGGCTGAATCACAATTGTCTTCGGATTTCTCCTCGTGGTTAGTGTATATCGCAATCATGTTGAAGGTCAATCTCATAGCAGCAACATACGGCTACATGGCTTTGCTTCGGGGAAAGATAGAATCTAAGGAGTTGAAAGTAACGGCAAATGGAAGAGGACCCAATACTGGCACAACTAAGTTTCCTTGCGAGAGTCCGAGAGACTGCAAGATTCATTTCAACTTCAGACTTCAATCGTGCCGTCAATGAGTTGGCAGGCGAGATCGTAGTGCCAGTTTTGATTTCTCTTAGCGTCGAATGACTTTAGATCGCAGTCGCAATTGCTAGTGCATGGAGGTTCTGTCGAATTGTAAAAAGCAATCTTCTGGCAGTCGAGAGGTCGAGTCAATTGACAGAAGAGTGGCAAGTAATCCTTCCCGCCAATAAAGAGCAAAGGGACTCTCGATTCTGGGAAAAGCTGACATAGATCATCGAAGTCTTCACTGTTGCGCCGCTCTCTACCCTTGCAATAGCAGCCGTACTTGCCCCTCCGTTTATACTTGGGGATTCTCTTGCCTCTTGAGAAAGTAATGTCATAGGCAGGTGTAAGGAAGTCGGCAGAAATAAGCCCCCAGCCTGCAGAGAGAATGTAAAGACGATTGGTTCCATAAGCCTTCGCCAACCTTGAATAGATCGAATTCTTGTAGAGTTTCCAAGCTGGCAGCAGACTCAAGGAATTTTGGCCCGTTTGCCTAAAGTGGTTGTTGTATTCCAGTAGTCTTACTCGCCATGAATCACCGGAATCAGACGCATCATCTGGTCTGGCGTAGGTACAGCTTGCAGCCTTGGCATCGTCCGGCATTGCATCTGGATTTGCCACGAACTCAACGCGCTTACCATCCCCTTGTTGAAGAGTGCCGGCACGTGGGTTCTTGGTGCCTGCACATTGGATCACAGCTATCATCAGTTTCTACCCATCGCATTCACGAGACAATTGAGTGTTTCAAGGAACTCGGGTCGGTACTGTTCCTCAACGTGGCGATTGTTCCACAATCCAGATGCCCTTACCCTCTCCCGATCGCACCATGTGCCAAGCCAGTCTCGCGATGGTGGGTCAAGCGGAGGCCGGTCATAGTTGCTCAGGAGCGCTATGGTGTTGCGCTCGATGTAGCCTCTTATACTTCTGGGACCCGGATCATCCTCTACTGCAAGCCAGAGGAACGGCATTGAGCCTATAACTGAGCTGACCTTGCGCTCCAAGGCCTCTTCGGCATTCCTTTCGCTGGCCTTACGTGGCTTAGACTTGCCTAGCTCCCACGACGGGCATGACACGCCGTCGCGTTCAATTAGCGATTTACCCACGAGAAGCCGGAAGATCGAGCCGCGATGATTGCCGCCGGAAGGGCGGATGGTTCCTTTGTGTTGTCGTAAGCGATCCCACAACTTGCGGTGCGAGCCAGATTTTAGCGCGTGAGTTCCTACACGCACAATCCGCATACCGGCCCCGGTAGCAGAGCGGTATTCGCCAAGTTCCTGGAAAAAGTAAATGCCTCGTTTAGGCCAACCTGTCTTGCTGTCGCAGTTGGCGAGCGTGCGGGCACCCCCGACCTTATGTTCCAAAGTTGAAAGGATTTCATAGAAGCGAAGCAAGTCGGTATGTCTAGATTGTGAAGCCATGCCCGAACTATGCTGCCTTCCTCGCCATGCCGCCACTGATACGGAACGCGTAGGTGATACACGGGAAACAGAGAATACCCTCACCAAGGTTGTACTGGTACTAAGTGCGGGGGCGGGCCTGCCCTGCGTTGGACACGGGACGCACTCCCAGGAGGGTGCCCACGAGAGGCACCCTACGTCACTCCGACCCAAAAAGGATTACGATTGGGAGTCTGACAGACGTTCTCTTCCCTCGTCGTTGCCTCTAGATTTCTCGCTGCGCTCAGAGTGATACTCAGGACCATAACAGATTAGACTTCTGTGCGAGAAGGAAGGCTGACCACTAAAATATCCCGATGTAGTTATCCAGTTCCCACTGGCTCACGCTCAGGTGGTAGCGGTTCCATTCGTCGCGCTTGACTGCGATGAAGTAGTCGGCGTACTCGCGTCCCAGGGCTTCCTTGAGGACATCGTCCTTGTCGAGTTCGTCCAGCGCCTCCGGGAGGCTGGTGGGCAGGAACGTGATGCCGCGGCGGCGGAGTTCCTCTTCGGAAAGCTCATAGAGATTGTCGTCGTTGCGCACGCCGGGGTCCATCTGGTTGGCGATGCCGTCGAGGCCGGCGGCCAGCAGCACCGTGTATGCGAGATAGGGATTCGTGGCGCCGTCCACGATCCGGTTTTCAATGCGTCCCGGATCGGGAATGCGGATCATCTGGGTACGGTTGGAACCGCCGTACGTGCCGTATACGGGCGCCCAGGTAGCGCCGGAGCGGGGCTGACCCCGGATCAGGCGTTTGTAACTATTGACGATGGGGCAGGTCACTGCAGTGAGCGCGCGGGCGTGGTGCAGGACGCCGCCGGTGAACCAATAGGCAAGCTGGGAGAGACCGTTCTCATCGTCTTCGTCCAAGAACAGGTTGGTGGTGTTGGCGGTGTCCCAGAGACTGACGTGGCAATGCGCGCCGTTGCCGGTAAGGTTTTGAAAGGGCTTGGGCATGAACGTGGCGGTGAGACCGTTCTCCTCGGCTACGGTCTTGACCATCCAGCGGAAGAACGTGTGGCGGTCGGCGGTCGTAAGCCCATCGGAATAAAGCCAGTTGAGCTCGAATTGGCAGGTAGCGTCTTCGTGGTCGGATGCATACGGCTCCCAGCCCAAGTCCTGCATGTAGCCGACCAGGGTGGTGATGATGTCGAGATTCCGGTAGAGCGCGCGCACGTCGTAGCAAGGCTTGTCGAGGGTGTCGAGCGCGTCCCAAGGCGCGTAGCCGCCATGCTCGTCTTGCTTGAGCAACATGAACTCGGCTTCCGTGCCCACGTTCATGCGATAGCCCGCATGCTCCGCTTTTGCCAACTGCTGCTCCAGGATCGTGCGCGGCCCGTATGGCCACGGCTCATCGTTTACGTGGATGTTGCCCGATACCCACGCAATGTCCTGCCGCCAAGGAAGGATGAGGAGCGAATCAAAGTCGGGATGGCAAAGCATATCGGGATCATGCGGGCTTTGGCCCATGTCGCCTGCGGCAAAACCGGCAAACCCGGCGCTGCCGTCCGCCATGTCCTCAACGTGAGTTGCGGGAATCAACTTTGCCTTAGGCGCGCCGCTCATCTCCACGTACGAGCAGAGAAAGAACTTGATGCCGCGCTCAGCAACCAGTGACTTTACTTGGTCGAGTGTCATGGGTGTTCCTCCCCCTCTTGCTAGTGTGACACTGCTGCTGCTGCTTTTTCTCCCACCAGGGTCTCATCGCGGAATCGTGAAAGCGCAAACGGCTCTAAGAGCCTCGGTGTCTCGCCGGTGGCGATGAGTTCTGCAAGGTACTTTCCGGCCACGGGGCCGGCTTTGAATCCGTAGGTGCCCCAACCCACGTCGAGATGGTAGCCTTCAAGTCCCTCTACCGTTCCAATAATTGGTGAAAAGTCGGGAGTCATATCGCAAATCCCAGCCCATTGCCGCAATACGCTTACATTATGCAATTGTGGAAAGAGTTCCAGGGTGTAGGTGGCCATCTGTTCCAATGTTGGGAGCGTGCCCAGCATGCTATAGGACTGAAGCGGGTCCACCTCGGCGCCCATGACAAAGTCACCCCGGTCAGTTTGACTGACGTATACGTGCAGATTTGCCGAGACGATCACCTTGTCGAGAAACGGCTTGAGCGGCTCCGTGACGCAAGCCTGCAAGGGCTGGGTTACGATCGGCAGTGCAACACCGGCCATCCGGGAAACTACCGTTGCCCAACCTGCGGCGCAGTTTATTACGGTGCCGGTGGCAATTGTACCGTTGGTAGTTTCCACGGTGGTTATCTTGCCGTCCGGCGTGTTGATGCCCTGCGGCGCGTTGGCATCATTGTGCGCAGTTGAGCCGTTTATGCCGATTCCTGTGGCTTCCGTAAAGGGGTGAATCTCAATGCCCATGCGGTCGCAGGCACGGGCGTAGCCCCAAATCACGGCGTCGTGGCGGATGATGCCCCCCGGCGGATGATAGAGTGCGGCCAGCACAGGAAGGCGCGGACGATCGCTCATGTCAAGAGCGGGCACAAGCTTCTGAATCTCTTCCGGATAGATAACGCGGCTGTCCACGCCCATGATCTGGTTGGTCTCGGCACGCACGCGCAAGCCATCAACCGAAGAGTCGGTATGGGCCAGTGTCAGATGGCCGCACTGGTTAAAGAGCAGATTCCACGCGAGTTCGCGAGAAAGGTCTTCATAGAGCTCCAACGAGCGCGCAAAGAAGGGGACTCCCTCCGGCGTGCGGTAGTTGGCGCGGATGATGGCAGTATTGCGACCGGAGTTGCCGGCGCCAAGATACCGCTTTTCCAGCACCGCCACGTTTGTGATGCCGTGGTCCTTGCCTAAGTAGTATGCCGTGGCAAGTCCGTGTACGCCGGCGCCAATGATAACGACGTCGTAGCTCCGCTTAAGCTCATGCGTGTGCCACATGCGCTCCTTACGAAACAACTGGATCACGGGTCACCTCTACGTGCGCGGTGTACGGCTTCGCTGCCTACAGGCATTATGCCGAACTGACGTCCGGCGTGCATGATCACATCCCATGCGTACTCGGCGTATTCGGTGCCGACGAGCAGCCAGAATGCGAGGAGTTCATCGCAGTCATGTCGCAATACTCTCGTGTGGATTCCCGCTACTTTGGCGCTGATGCAAGACCCGTTTGCAAGCGCCGTTTCAGAAACATCGGGCGACGTAAGTCTCTGCAAGACCTCGCGGCTGTGGGGCCCGGCAAGCAGCAATCCGGTGTAGACGGAGGTCACGTCGGCCAGGTGGATGCATGGCACACTCGACGAAGTCTCCTTATAGTTGGGGGCCGCCGATGTGTCCGTTCGCGGTGAGCTTGTCGAACCGTGAACGGACGACCCTTCGACAGGCTCTGGGGGAACGTTTGAATTGTCGCCAGCCGATTCGTCGTGGGAAACTGGAACTCTTACTGCATTGGCGGCCTCGACCTCTGCGATGTGGTGCGCAATTGCCTCGGAGATTGCATCTTCCTGACCTGGGTCACACGTAATGAGAAGGTGTCCTCGCGCTAGATGCCAGACCTCTCCCTCCGGTACACCGAACGCTTGCAGCTCCTCCTCCGGACCTTTCAGTTCCAGTTTGCCGAGCCAGCTAACATCGGCGAGTCCCACGCCCGTTTTGAGCACCTCCAATTCCGCCTGGGCGTTGTTGAAGGTTGTGGGGACTTGCCAGCCCTGGAAGGCAGCCATTGTTGCGCCCAGTTTGCGGGAGACGTTATGGAGCGGAGACTGTCTAAGCGGTGCTTTCATGGTCATGATTACTGGCGCAGCCGTTTCTGCGCGGGATCGTAGAAGGGCTCATCCACAACTCTGGCAGTAACCGGACGGCCGTCGACGCGCATCGTGATGGCTTGGCCTGCGGTTGCAAGATCGGCTGCTACCCAGGCGAGGCCGATTACCTTCTCATTTACCGGTGAGTAACGGACGCTGGTTATGCGTCCCGCCGGTCGGTCGTCCGCAATTATGACAGCGCCATCCGGCGGCAAGACATCCTCATTCATGACGAACCCAACCAGCTTTTCGCGGGGGGCGCGGTCGTTGGCGCGGCTGATGGCCGCCTTGCCGATGAAATCGTCCTTGTTGAGCTTGGCGACCCACGCCATGTCCGATTCGATGGGATTGCTCGTCGCGTCGGTATCCACACTTACGATGACGTGCTTCTTTTCGAGACGGAGCACCCGTTGCGTTTCAACACCAAAAGGCCGAATATCGGACTCCTTACCGGCTTCCATGATGGAATCCCACACGTGCTCGCCGTATTCCGCTGGAAAGTGAATCTCCCAGCCGGTCTCGCCCACGAAGCCGATGCGCAGCATGAGACTGGGCACGCCCGCCACGTCGGCTTTGCGGCAGCGCATGTAGCCGAAACGCTTGTTACTGAGGTCTCGTTCCGTCAGTTTGGCGAGTGTCTCACGGGCTTTGGGACCGGCCACGTTTACCGCGCCCATGCCGCCTGTGACGTTGGTGATGTGCACGCACCAACCGCTACCGGCAAGCCACCATTCCAGCCACTCTTGCACGAACTCGATGTTGCCGGTGGTGGTGGTAATGAAGTAGTGGTCCGCGGCGAGACGGGAAACGGTACCGTCGTCCAGGATAATGCCCGCCTCATCGCAGATTACGCCGTAGCGCGCGCGTCCCACCCGTAGATCGGAGAAGCGATTTGTGTACACCTTGTCTAGGAGCTTACCGGCATCCCGACCGACGACGTCGAGCTTGCCGAGGGTGCTCAGGTCGATCAGGCCCACGCGCTGCCGCACCGCCCAGTATTCTTGCTCCACCGATTCGCGCTTGTTGTCAGGCGTGCCGTAATAGAGCGGGCGTTTCCATTCGCCCATGTCCATCCAGACGCAACCGATCTCATCGTGTTTGACGTGCATCGGTGTGCGTTTGATCGGATGCATGTGCGGTCCGGCCAGTGCTCCGAGTGGCACGGGAGAGGTCGGTGGCCGCGAGGTGGTTCTGCCGGTCCCTTGGATCGTGCGCTCGGTCTGCTGGGCGCAGATACTGATGGCCGCCTGGTGGCACATCTTGCCCTGGCACGGGCCCATGGTGGTTGTCGTGTAGCGCTTGAGCGTTTCAATGTGGTCGAAGCCTTCGTCGACTGCCGTGCGCAGGTCGTGGAGCGAAACATCCTCACAGGGGCAAACAAAGACCTTCTTCGCATTCGACTCCGTACCCTGGGAGAGGCCTGTGGCAGGAGGCAGCAATTCGCCGGTAACCGCTCCTACTGCCGAAACACCATCCGGCAACCCACTCGTGACAAATACGGCCCGTTCCTCATCCCATTCAACGTTGCCGCCGGCTTGCGCGACTAGTCCGGCGTCCGGCACCCAGTCGCCGCACATGACGACGAGATCGCATGCGAACCGCTGATCGGTCGTCTGGAGACCCGATACATGCTTGCGACCGATAGCTTTGACGACCTGATCTGGCGAAATGACGCTGACAATCTCAATGCCTGCGGACTCTAAGGCTACAGCAATCGGCGCTGCGGAATCTTGGTTTCCAAGGATGACGGCGCGATCGCCCGGCTTGACGCTGTGAAGGCCGATGAGGCGCAGGGCACCGCTGCTCAGCATAACGCCGGGTAGATCGTTGTTTTCGAATAACAGCGGGATTTCATGGGCACCTGTGGCGACGACGATGCGCTCGGTACGTAGTTGCGTAAGACGTTGTGCAACGGTTGACACCGAAGTCTTATGCACAATGCCCAGGAGATTACCCTCGTAGAGTCCAAAGCTGGTGGCATTGGTAAAGACGGTGATGTTGGAATTCTCCAGCACGCGCTGGACTAGAGCAGTGAGGTCTGCGCCAGATTCTCCAAGGGAGGAGGAATCCGGCATCGAGGCTGCATTCGAGGCGTCGCTGCTGGACCCTGAATAGCGCAGGTGACCGCCCAATGCCGGTTGGTCGTCGATCAGGACCACTTCTTCACCATGCGTAGCCGCGTCGAGGGCGGCTTGCATCCCATACGGTCCGCCGCCCACTACGGCGGTAGTGGTGTGCAAGAACACGTGCTCGTACGGGTGGTCCGCATCCGGTTTAAGGTCGCGGTCAATCTTGCCGAGACCGGCCGCTCGCCGGATTAAGGGCTCGGCAAGGTGCCACATCCACGGATGCGTAAACGTCTTGTAATAGAACCCCACCGGCATCGCCCAAGCAAAGCGCTCGACAACAGCCATAAAGTCGGATTCCAATGAAGGGTAAGCGTTTTGGTGGGTGACCTGCATGCCGTCTTGGACCGGCTGCGTGCAGGCGCGCACGTTCGGCGTGCCGTCCACGTTCATCATGCAGTTGGGACATCTGCCCGCCGCACAAAGCAGGCCGCGCGGGCGATGGTACTTGAAGCTGCGGCTGAAGATGCGCTGACCTGAACGGTAGAGCGCCGAAGCGACCGTATCGTTGGCTTGGGCTTCGACGGGCTTGCCGTTGTAAGTGAAGGTGACGGTGGGCCGCCCGTTACGCTCCGAGGGGGCCGAAGATGGATTCCCGCTTTCGCGGGAATGACGAGAGTCAGAATCGCGGCTCACAGCGTGTCCTCGGGCAGGCTTGTCTCAGTCACGTCATTGGTCAGCGTATCGCGTACGGCAAAGAGCCACTGGCGGCAGCCGTACGTGTGAAACCACCATTC
Organism: Chloroflexota bacterium; assembly: GCA_965216245.1. GTDB lineage: Bacteria > Chloroflexota > UBA11872 > VXOZ01 > VXOZ01 > VXOZ01. The sequence goes on along the minus strand of OZ244145.1, from coordinate 421,006 downwards.
CTTCTGAGAGTGATTGCGGTTCGATATCGCGTAGCTGTAGCCAAGCCACGCCTCGTCACTCGACCATGCTTCCGGCCGCGATTTCACCTCACCGCCAAAGCGAAACTCGTAGACGCCCCGCTTGCCGCAGTTGGGGCATGGGATCAGGAAAGACATGCAAACTCCGAGCACTAGCTACAAAATTGCCCGCCCTCTGAACATGATCACGGTCAGGGGCAATACGCCAGCGGTGCCATCGCTACGGTTACATTACTTCTAAATGTCTCTTGCAAAAGTACGCGAACGATTCGTTCTTTCTCCTCGCAATGTCCAAAGAGAATCTCTTGAGGACTTCTGTTCTAAAGTCAATTTCGGAACTGTACGCATTTGGCAAGAGTTGCTTGAAACTCTCTTTGGTTATGGAATTAGTGTCTTGGTACTCCGGAATGCCTAGCGCTTCACATGCTTCACTATCTAAGCCTGCGAGGTACCAGGCTTCGATTTCAGGTGACACTACCGCAATTCTATCCGGTTTCAAGAGCGGATGCCTGCAAATCTCTGCGCGCTTTTTTTCTGTCACACAAGGGTATTGGTCTGGGTCTAGATCCGCGCACCACAGGTAATCCAGAATTACATTGGAGCGCACAACCTCATGTAGCTTCTTGTTTATGGAGATAGTAGACCGTTCTGCAAAGGGAATCTTGTGTATCGATACGTACCTGCTATTAAGAATCGGTTCAAGAGTACCCTCAAAGAACTGTTCATCAGAAGGCCCCTCAAGCCAGACGAACAATATCTTGAGCATTCCTCAGACTTCCAGTAAGTCGTCAACGTAAAGTTGATCGAGGCCAATGTCGTTGGCAAGAAACTGCTTTACCATTGTCTTATCCGCCGGGCGCGAAATCTGTGAGAAGCCATCTTGGTCGCGAGTGACTAGGAGAAGGTTCTCAACGCCAGCGTAGCGCACCATTTCAGGATGGTGTGTTGTAACAATTATCTGTTTGTGCTTGGAAACTTCCTTCATCATTTCCACCGTTCGGGCCATTAATTTAGGGTGCATGCCACGTTCGGGATCCTCCAAGATCACTAACGAATTATCTTCGAAGTAAAGGGTAACTACGAGCGCAATTGCTGCTATTGTTCCTTCGGACATTAATGCGGCGTAGAGTCTAATACTCTCGGTGTAGGATTCCGTCACGAAAAGGAGCTGCGAGTCGTCAGTAACGCTTTGAATGCCAATTTCGTTCACGAACGGTAAAAGAAACCGAACAAGGTGTAGAAGCATCGTGCGATGAGAGTCGTTGGTAAGTAAGCGGTCAAGAATTGGCACAAGGTTTTCGGCACCTTCTGACAGTTCGGCAGACGCCCGTACACGCCCGGTTTGCAGAAATGCTCTCGGTTCAATGCGATATATACCGAGCTCGTTTATTGTTCCAAACGGCGGCACTGGTTTACCTGCGAGCAAGGCGGGGAAGAATTCAGACTCCATTAGCAAAGTATCGGGGGGAAACCATTCCGGGTCGACCGAGAGAAACTTTACATTCTCCAAGAATGGTTCTCCAATGTGAGAGTCGATGTCAAACTTCGGTACTAGCTTATCCCTATCCCACCACGCCTGAAACCTTCCCTCTCCAAGCAATTCTTCCACCTCGTCACTGTTGCCAACTGCTTCATAAGGGCGGCGGTAGGCAGAGAACTTCCGGGTGACTCTTTCATCTTGTATTTGCCAACCATCTTCATGTGATCTTCCATTCAGCGCTGAAGCACTTAGCGAGAAACGATAGAGCATTTCCTTGACGCGAAGGAATACAGCCTTGTCTTCTTCATCATGCGTCACTACTCCGTAAGCAACATTCTGATCATCGGAAAACTCAATGCTTAGCTCTCTCGAAGCTCCTAGCTGAAGATTTCGAACATAGTTCCTACCGCCTTGCAGTGCTACTGCATTGCGCAAGCCTTCCTTGCGGATGTCGCGCAGAAATCGGAATATCTCAATGAAGTTAGACTTGCCAGATGCATTTGCGCCGATTAGCACGTTGAAGTCGCCGAGTTCGACGTCAAGCTCGTTGAAGCTGCGGAAGTTGGAGACTTTGAGACGGCGGATAGCCATAAGTGCAGGCTTTCTTGCCTAACTCTTCAACTCTAGTCTGACTATGCGCGGTTGCGGTGGCGCCATCGACCGGCCCCGCAGGTTGCAAACCTGCGCTACCGTCATTGCCGGCTCTCGTGGGGCGTATGTCATTCTTCTAGTGCCCGCGTTCATCCCAGCCGGGGCCGCCGCCGACGATGCGGTTGGTGCCGACGAGCGGGATGCCGCAGATCATAGACGCTTCCGAAGTAAGGGCACGGAGGTCGTCCGGGTCGAGGTCGTGCACGTCGGCCTTGCCGCAGGCGCGCGCCAGCATTTGCATTTCCGAGACCATCGCGCGCAGGTAGCTGGAAACCCGTTCGGCGGCTTCGTCAATCGGCAGTCGTTTCATTAGTTCAGGGTCTTGAGTCGTAATCCCAACCGGGCAGCGTCCGGTATGGCAATGGTGGCAGAAGCCGGGCTTCGTGCCTAGCTTTTCATAATCTTCCACGTAGAGCGAGCGGTTACAATTAAGCGCGATGAGTGCGGACGTGCCGATGTAGACGGCGTCCGCGCCAAGCGCGAGCGCTTTGGCTGCATCCACACCGTGCCGGATTCCGCCGGCAATGATGAGTTGCACTTTGCCATACAGCCCCAAGTCTTCCAGAGCGGCACGCGCCTCGCAAACCGCAGCCAGGGTTGGAATGCCCGTATGCTCCTGGAGCATTTCCGGTGATGCGCCAGTGCCGCCTTCCATGCCGTCCACAACCACCGCATCGGCACCCGCTTTTGCCGCCAAGCGTACGTCGTCGAATACCCGCGTTGCGCCCATCTTAATGAAGATCGGCACCTTCCAGTCGGTGGCTTCGCGCAGTTCCTCGACCTTGATGATCATATCATCGGGTCCCAGGAAGTCCGGATGGCGGGCCGGACTGCGCTGATCCACGCCCACGGGCAGATCGCGTTGTGCGGCAATTACGTCCGACACCTTGGAGCCGAGCAGCAGACCGCCGGTGCCCGGCTTCGCCCCCTGGCCGATGGTCAACTCGATGGCGTCGGCGGCCCGCGCGTGGTGGATGCTGACGCCGTAGCGCGAGGGCAAGACCTCGTAGATCAACGTCTTGCTATTCTCACGTTCGGCCTCCAGCATGCCGCCGTCGCCGGTAGTGTTCGAGGAGCCAACGGCAGTCGCGCCTTTGGCCAGCGCTACTTTCGCGTTATACGAAAGCGCGCCCCAACTCATGCCCGTAATCATGATTGGAATATCGAGCTCAATCGGATTCTCAGCGTAGCGTTTGCCAATCACCGTCTTCGTCGAACAGTGTTCGCGATAGCCCTCGAGGGGAATGCGGGTCAAGGTGCACGGGATAAAGGTGAGATCGTCGAATGTCGTCCAATTACGTTCGCGCAGCGTGCCGAAACCGCGCATAATATAGCGTCCAAGTTGCGCCTTTTCCTGGATTTCGGCTATCACCTCTGGCGTGTACGTAGCACTCGGTCGCAGCCGGCCGTTCTCGCCGTCTGTCATAGTCCCTTGCTCCTCTTATGGGGCATCTTCATCACAATTGCAGCAGTGTTGGCGTCCTGAAATTCGAAACCCATCCGACGCGGCGGTCTGCGGATTGTCTACTCTCAAGTGTCTCGGTCGCAATTGGTGGCAACTGTTGCACAGCACTAGCGCAGTATCACAGTGAAAGAGTACGACGCCTGCGGAACATCGTATTGGAATGTCCTGTTCCCGCCAACGACCAATGCAATTGAAGTTTTATTTGTTCCAATCTGCGGGCAATCGTATACGTCTCTTGCTGAGTCCTTTAGGTCTAAACCACCTGCTGCCAAACATCCCAATCAGTCTTATCGAAGTTCCACAAGCGGCGACCGGAGACTATCTTCTTAAAGTCCGCGAGGCGCGGCTTCAGGTCAGCCAAACGATCGGGAAGATGCTCGGCGAAGGTCGCTTCGAGAAAGGCAATGTCTTCGGCGCTCAGATCTTCAATGACGGCATCGTTGCCCAGATCGCCAATCTTGCCGCCGACGTAGCAGACGGTCTCGTACATAGAATCGGCGAATGCTTCACCCACGTCGCCGCAAACGACTATCGTGCCGCGCTGTCCCATGAAGCCGGCCATGTAGCCGCAGTTCCCGCCAATCAGCAGAAGGCCGCCCTTCATCGCCACTCCGGCTCGAGCGGCTGCGTGTTCATGAATGACCACGGTGCCGCCGCGAATGGTGGCTGCCGCCCCGTTACCGGCACTGCCGCGAACGATGACGGTGCCAGAGAGCATCGACTCTGCCAGACCCCAGCCGGTGCTTCCGTTGATCTCCACGGTAGCGCCATCCATCAGGCCGCCACAAAAGTATCCCACACTGCCATCGAACGTTACCGTGGAGGGCTGGAGAAGCGCGACTCCAAGGTTGTGCCGCGCACCCGGATTACGCACGGTGACGGCATCGTCTCCGCCGGCAATGAGCCCCTTGATTGCAGTGTTAATCTCCCGGACAGTCTTGCCGGCGCAATCTAGTTCAACTGCCATACCTGTACTTCCTTCGCTTGCGCCTCGCGCACGCCGCCAATGCCGGGGAAGGCGTTCTCAATTGCAATCTCTTCGGTAGCGACCACAACCGAGTCATCCGTCTCGGTAAAGAGGAGCGGCTTCAGGGCGAAGCGGTCTTTGGCAAAGCCCAACTCATTCTGCGTTGCAGCCAGAAAGCTAAAGGAGCCGTCCAAGTCGTACAGTGAGGCGGTGAGCGCCTCTTTAAGTGACATGCCTTGCGAAAGGCGGTCTGCCAAGTATACGCCGATGACTTCAGAGTCGTTATCAGTGTAGAACCGTATGCCGTGCTGTTCATAGAGTCGGCGCAGTTTGTGGTAATTCGTGATGTGGCCGTTGTGCACTACAGCGAGATCGGGTACGCCATGCGCCCAGAACGGCTGCGAATGGCTCAGGTCTACGCGCGATTCAGTGGAGAGGCGGGTATGCCCAATCCCATGTGTGCCGGTAATGCGTGAAACGCCGTGGGTCTGTTCGAGATTCTGTGGGGAGCCCACCTGTTTGACGATTTCCAACGCGTTCCCCATGCTAACGACCTCAACGTCGGCTGCTTCAGATTCAATGAGAGCGCCGAGTTGTTGCGGGTCGCCTTGAAAGTCGAGTTCAAGACGAAGGTACTCTTCAGTTGCTGATGTGTCGTGAATTTCGCCCAGAGTTTGGACTCGCTCGGTGATGCTTTCGCGGCGCCCGGCATAGTCGCCGTTCTCGCCCAGCTTTATACGGAGAACGGTGTGCCCGTTGTTTGAGCCGGAATAGAGCGCGACGCCGGCGGAGTCCGGCCCGCGGCACGCTAAGGCGTTGAGCATTGTAAGAACAGTGTTTCCGACCGGCGCTGTGCCCTGGCCGGCCTTATCGAGAAAGCCGATAATGCCGCACATAGCGGAGTTCCTTCGTAGCTGCTAACGAGGCGATTACCCACATCTCATTGAATTCGAGGTGAACCTTCTTGCGATGACTGCGAATTCAGCGCCTCGACATGTTTTCGCAAAGAAGATCATCCAATACTATAGCATTCTTGGGCCTCTGGCGTACACGCTCATTGCTTCTTGCCGCACAGTATGAAACTGCGGGTCTCCCGTAGTTTGAGAACGAGAGTGCGGATGGTTTTTTACCCTTCAGTCGCTGGACATAAGGTCTGTTGGCTGTCATTACGTCGGCCGCTTTTCGCTAGTAGCCTCTTAGCTATGCTTCGGAGACCATACTATCGAAGCGGTCTAATTCCGTCCCGCCGGGTACAATGGCATTAGTCGCGATTCCCCGTAAAGGAGTTGAGCATGCCGGGGCGAGGTCAGGATGAATCCAACGCATTCTACGAATTCGAAAGAGCAGGGTGGGAACGGGTTGCCGGTGATTATCACCGCTATTTTGCGGCCCTTACCACGCGTTTCATTGATCCACTGCTCAATGCCGGCGGCGTAAGAGCCGGATCCCGTGTGCTTGACGTGGCAACAGGACCCGGATATGTTGCGGCGGCGGCAGCGCGTCGCGGTGCTGAAGTAGAGGGAATTGACTTTGCAGAGGCTGCGGTGGCAGTGGCGCGGCAGCAAAATCCTGCCATCACTTTCCAAACTGGGAGTGCCGAAAAGCTGCCCTTTCCCGATGCGCTATTCGATGCTGTCGTCATGAACTTTGGCTTGCTGCACGTCGCTCAACCCGAATTAGCGCTGGCGGAGGCGTACCGGGTACTGCGCTCCGGTGGCCGGGTTGCCTTTACGGTATGGGGCGATCCCAACACATGTCTGGGATTCAAAATCATACTCAATGCAATTGCCGCGCATGGCGCGATGGACGTTCCCCTGCCGGAAGGACCGCCCTTTTTTAGATTTAGCGACACGGCTGAGAGCGAACACGTAATGACCGAGGCGGGTTTCAAAGGCTCAACGGTGGAGGAAATCCACGTTGATTGGGAAATGCGGGATGCTGACGTACTCTTCGAGACTTTTCTCTACGGAGCGGTGCGCACCGGCGCGCTCTTGCAGGCGCAGAAGCCGGAAGCACGCGCCGCAATCCGAATTGCCGTGCGAGAGGCAGTGATGGCGTTTGATGAGGCAGGAAGTATTCGCTTGCCAATGGCAGCGGTGCTTTCATATGGAATAAAACCTTGAATCTCGTCAACGATCCGCCGAAGTCGGGTGATGGTTGACGTACCGAAATCAAAGAGTGGTATACTCTCCACGAGACGAAAATTGATTTGAAATGTTAGGAGTTCAAGTACCGGCGAAAGGGAGGCAAGAGCGTCTCAAGATTTGAACGGTGAAGGGCGAAATGCCAAGGAGTTTTTCATGTCAAGGAAGTCAAATACGCTAACCAGACGAGGATTCTTGGGTGCGGCGAGCACAATTCCCGTGATGGCGGCCCTTGCGGCTTGCGGCACGGCGGCGACGCAGCCGGAAATGGCCGCAGACAAGCCTGCGGAGCAGAAGGCAGAAGCGGCGCCGAAACCGGCCGAGCCGGTGGATATCGTCTTCGTGCCGAATGGCTCCTTCAAGTTTCAAGAGGAAGGCCATGTTTCCGGCGGCTTAGTTGCGGCGTTCGGCGAAGAATTTCCTAATGTCAATCTGATCGTGGAACCCTATTCCGGCAACCGCAACGAGGCTTTTGCGGCCGCAGCCGCCGCAAACATTCCCTATGACGTGGTGACGGGTGGCGAAGGCACGCCTATCGACCGGGGCCTGCAGGGCACGGTATTGCACCTGAATGACTACATCAAGGCTACGGGCCTGGATATGGGCGATGTCTGGGAAGGTCTGTTGGAGCCCGTCGTGTGGCGGGACGGTCGCGTATTCGGAATGCCCTACGGCCCGGACATGCGCGTGCTCTATATGAACATCGACCTCTATGTCAGCGGAGGCCTGGACCCGGCTACGGGGCCGCAAACGTGGGACGACTTTGAGGAAGCAATTCAGAAAACGACGCAGAAGGATGCTGCGGGCAACCTGACCGTCGCGGGCTTTCCGCCGGACTGGGGCTCAAACGGCACGTGGCTCTTCATGCTTCCACTCTTGCAGCTTGGTGGCAGCCGTACGAACGACGACCGCACCAAGATGACCTTCAATACACCTGAGGGGGTTGAGGCCTTTACGTTCGTCAAGCGGCTGTGGGACTTGCAAGATGGATACACTGCGGTAAAGGCGTTCCAAGAATCTGCACTGCCCTCCGGTAGGGGCCGGGGAGCAGCGCTCGTCAATGCGAAGTGCGCAAGCATCTACATGACGTATGCCGAACGCAAACAGCAGATCATTCCTTTGGAACCGGACTACGAGTTTGGGTATACCGGATTCCCCTTGCCCGCCAATCCTGCGCGTCAGGTGAGCCTCGGCGGTGCCTGGATTCACATGGTTTCCGCTTGGACAGAGGTGGCGGAAGAGTCCTTTGCATGGCTGGAATACCTTGCGCGGCCGGAGAATACGCTGGCGTTCACCAAGACCTTCGACCGTGTGCCGGTGAGAAAATCGGCAACACTGTCAGAAGAATTTCACGAGAACGATCCGTTTGTCCTCCATATGTCGGAGAACATGCAGTATCGTACGTCGACCCTCGGCTTTGGTGTGCCCGGTTCCGATCAGATGCGCATTGAGATTCTCACCAGAGATTGGGTCGGATCGCTCTGGAACGGCGAGATCGGCATTCAGGAAGGCCTCGCCACGGCTGAAGCGCAGATGAACGTCATTGCTGAGGATTGGCGCAAAGAGCTTGGGCTTTAGGCTGCTAGCAATTGACTGCCAATAGGCGTCACGAATACTAGCATATACTTAGGTTGGTTATTTCAACGAACGAAGCGAGGAAGGGATACTCGAAGGAGTTTCCAAGATTCCTCGCTTCGCTCGGAATGACAGTTGAGCGAGCGGCCAAACACTTGGAGCAGACAAGGACCAAGACTGGCCACTTCTTTACTGTGGCCATGGCAAACGCCCGCGCGAGCGGGCAAACGCTCGCGCGAGCGATGGCAAGTCCTATACCTAAAGGAGCAAGCGGTGGCAGGCGATATTGATGTAGCGATTGTCGGTGGCGGCCACAACGGTCTGGTGGCAGCGACGTATCTAGCGCGTGCGGGGCTAACGGTGCATGTCTTCGAACGCCGGCCTTTTACTGGGGGGGCCGCCATTACCGAAGAATTGTGGCCTGGCTTCAAGTTCTCTACGTGCGCCCATATGGTCCATGGGATTCATCCGAAGATCTATCGCGACTTTCGCCTGCTCGAACGTGGGATGGAGGTCATTCCCCGCCAAGGGATTCAGGTGCTGCCGGACGACACGTACTTTGGACCGAATACCCATGATTCGCCCCGCAATCGCGCGCTGCAACTGACGCCGGCGGAACGCGAAGGGCAGCGGCGCTACGCGGAATTCAAGAACACATTGCAGCGCACGATTTCACCCTACCGGCTGCAACCGCCGCCTTCACTAGAAGAGGTGCGTGCTAAAATTGCTGGGACACCGGCCGCCGACGTCCTTGAGAAAGCTCTGACGACACGCATTTATGACCTCCAAGACGAGTTCTTGCCTGACGGACACCTAAAGAATCGTCTCGGCTATGAGGCCGGCGCCATCGGCAGGAATCCTATGGGCTTCCAACTCGCCTACGCTTCACTCAACGCAGTCGATGAGGAAACGGGCATCAAGCCGCCGAACGGCTACGTGCGCGGCGGGGTTGGGGTGATAAGCCGCCTTTTTCGGGAGTCTGCAGAGGAAGCGGGCGTAACGATACACACCGACCACGAGGTTGAGCAATTCCTTGTTGAGAGCGGTGAGGTGGTTGGCATCAGGCTGGCTGACGGCGAAGAGGTTCGCAGCCGAGTGGTGGCCTCGAATCTTGACCCCAAACGGACGTTTCTGCGTGTGATGCCGGAAGAGCACTTGGATAGCGGCTTCCGCAAGCGTATTCAGGGACTCACTACGCATGTTAGTTGCTACAAGTTTCTTGCGGTGATCTCGGAATTGCCGCAGTGGCGCGCCTGGGATGGCGACCCGGTACAGGCGAGTAAAGGCTCCGTGGTAATAAGCCTCACTCGGGAAGAGATGTCCGCCTGCTACGACGACCTAGACGCCGGACGACCGCCACGCAGGCCCCTGATTAGCTATTCGATACCGTCCGCGGTTGACGATAGCCTGACTCAGCCGGGGTACCACACGGCGTCAATTTGGATCTATGCGGCACCGGCAAAGCTGCAGAACGGGACCTGGGACGACGTGCGCGAGCAGGTGGCGGAAGGTCTCATAGATCAGATCACGGAATATGCGCCGAATTTCCGCCAGTCGATTCGGGACTACAAACTGCGCACTCCACTCGATCTGGAACGTGAGAACGGACTGACCGACGGCTGTATCTGGCACATCCAGCATGCAGGCGAACACCTGGTGTGGAACCGCCCACTACCGGAAATCTCTCACTATCGCGCCCCGTTGCAAGGGCTCTACCTCTGCGGCGCAGGACAGCATCCTGGCGGAGAGATTAGCGGTGTGCCGGGTCACAATGCCGCCCACGAGATACTCAAGGACCTCGGGCAGGCCTGAACGTAGGCAAGAACCGGATTATCGGATCTAGTTGGCGGCAGAGAAAGCCGGCATAGGGCACAAGCCTCATACCAGGGCAACCGAATGTGGCAGGGTTTTTCGAGGCCATAGTTATCCGGGTGGAATCTAAGTAGAGGACGCATGATGGCAACAGGTGCGATTAGTCACCTCGAACCCAGGCTTCTTCATTAGAGTAAGTAAGTACTGTCGAAACGGGAAAACGGGACGGCAAGGCAATACTATGACGAAATCTAGCGCGCATGCAGTTCTATCAAGTGAGTTAGATGGTGTGGAGTGCCACACGCCGCATGCCGTGCGCAGCGGCGAAACAGCGTGGGCTGTGTGGCAGGGGTATCAGCAAGACAAAGAGCATATCTACGCCCGAGCCTCACACGGTGGCGAGCTTACACCGCTCGAAGAGGTTACTTCCAAGGGAGGCAGGAACCACTCACCCTACATCGGCCTGGTCAAGGATGTGCCGAACAGCGTCTGGATTTCCCAAGATCTATGGTTAACCTATGCAGTGTTCGTATCTACACGATCTATTTCAGGCTGGGAAACTCCGCAAAAGCTTGGGAGTGATGGGTTTGTCGTGTCCCTCCATGCCGATTCAGCCGAAGGACGCATGGCCGTGGTGTGGTGCGAGGCTGCGTCGCCCGGGTCATACCGCATTCGGTTTACAGTTAACGCTGGTGATGGCTGGTCGGAGCCGGTAGACATAACGACCACCCCGCATTGGGTGCAGCGGCCGGAGGTGGCCGTGACCGGCGATGGGTGCTGGGTTGTTTGGGATGCATATGTTGGCGGCACATTTGGTATCCATAGTGCTTTCGTCGACCGAGACGGTTCAGTTGCTGAGCGGGAGGTAGTGACCGACCGCGCTACTGAAACGGCTATGGTCACAGCGGAGGCTTGGCAGCTTGTTCCTTCGCTCGCGATCGACTCTGGCGGCAACCCTTGGATCGCGTGGCTCTGTAGGCAGGAAGTTGTAAGCGACGGGAATGTGCTCGACCAGTGGCCCGTGGCGCGGGTGGCGCGCCGCGTCGAAGGGCAATGGCAGCTTGTGTGCGATGCCGAGGGTTCGCCGGACCTTGGCGTCTTGGCTTGGGGCATGCTCGAGTGGCAAGGCTTAGGGGTATGGGGTTATCTCGGCAGACGGCGCAAGCCCATGGTTGCCGCGAGCCCTGATGGTGGCGTCTGGCTCATGTGGGAACGGAAAGAGCTGCAGAATGGCAGTACGCCTACGACTTCGGGCGTACTTTGCGCGCGCTACATCGATGGTGCCGGAGACCAGATTCCTCCCGTGGCTCAAGATACGCGTGCCGTTGCAGTTGGGCCGCGTTACTACACTCCGGTTGCCAATGATGCCATCGATGCACGCAACGATCTATGGGTGACAGCGCGTGTTGCGCCGGAGGTGTCGGTGGAGGATGTTTGTCTAGATGCGTATGCCCTGGGAGATGCACCGGCATTCCATGGTGAAGGGAAGTGGTTTGGGGTGAGTCCTGTCTCAATGGGCGGGCCGCGACCGGATGACCGACCTCGCGTGCAGATTCAAGATCCCGGCGGTAGCGATCCTTCCGCCACAGAGAGCGAACCGGAACTTTCCCTCTATTGGGCGGACTTGCACGTCCACACCACGCACTCTGCGGACGCGGAGGGCTACGTTGACGAACTGATCGCCTACGCGCGCGACCTAGCGCATTTGGATTGCGTCGCTTTTTCCGACAACGACAAGCATCTTCTCAGCCTCACGGGTTCGGAATACGATTTGGATTATCATTTTGCGCGCCATTTCAGGTATATGGAAGACCTTGTCTTGCTGCCGGCATTTGAATGGTCGCAGATGAGGCGCGGCTCTGGGTCAAGGACTGCAAACCACCGCACCGTAATCGCCGGAAAAGAGCAACTGCCGCTCTTACGCTATACCGAGGTGGAAGGGGAACCGCTCGCTGCGCTGGCCGCGCACGCCGAACAATACGGCGCAATCCTGCATCCGCACCACGAGCATTGGGATCACTTGTCAGAGTCTCGAACCGAGATGAACATGGAGGTTTGTTCCGGCTGGCGCGTGCACATGCTCGATCCGGTGTATCGGGAAAAAATCCATCAAGTACTGTTGAGTGGGCGGAAGTTGGGATTCATCGGCTGCAGCGACGGCCATCGCCGCACGGCGGGGACCGGCGGCGGGCTGACCGGAATCTATGCAGAGGAGCTAACGCGTTCGGCAATCCTGGAGGCACTGCGGCAACACCGCTGTTTTGCCACCGACGGTTCCCGTATCGCCCTGCAACTCTGGGTTTCCGGCGTCTTCATGGGTGGGGAGGGCGAAACCCAGACTCATCCGGAGATACGCTGGAATGTGCAGCTAACCGAACGGCCCGCCACGATTACGCTGGTGCGAGACGGACAGCCAATCATGGATTGGGAAACGTCGGACGCGCGGGTTTCGGGCCGACATACGGATGTGGACGCCGCACCGGGGCCGCACTTCTACTACCTTTGTGTTGAACAGTCTATGGCCTGGCGCAACCATCTCTCCAACGTTGCGCCCGCATGGGGCCCAAGGGCGTGGTCCAGTCCTGTCTGGGTGGAATTCAACCAGTAGAGGCGCTCTGACCTGACCTCCTGATTTCTACGGAGTGAAATGCAGGCACTTCAGTCGGGTACAGAAGAGTAGGCAGGAAGCATACTCTCTGTCCGGCAGAGTCTGCATAAGGTTCTTCGGAATCCCCATCTTGCCAATGCCAATTCCCACTTGGTTTCAGACTGCAACAGAATTTGTAGTACATTAGGTAGGTATCTGTAGGTCGGAGGTCTAACGTTCAAAGCTCAGATCAAAAAAAGGTAACGTAGTTGCGTGGACGAAGTCTAAATGACGGCGCTTCCCTGCGTAACATGAGGTCGCACGCCGCTGCGACAAAACCGGGGAGGCTGTGTTGCAACCGCTCTTAATGTTCTCTTCCGCAATGGTGCCGGGACTCATTCTGATTTGGTTCCTGCACACTCGGCCGGATTTCCCTCAACCCCGTACGATCCTTTGGGCGACGTTTGGCCTGGGAATCCTGGTCACGCTGCCGGTCATAATCCTGGGCTTGCTTGTTTCAATCCTCGATCCAGTAGTGGGCAATTTAACAGGCAGCCGCCCACTGGTACTGTTGATCCAGGCATTTCTTGGTGCAGCGATTCTCCAAGAATCGTTCAAGTACCTGTTGCTTGCCAATTACTCGTGCCAGCGCAAGCGGATGGCGGAACCGTTCGATGGGGTGGTTTACGGCGTAGTCGCTTCGCTTGGCTTTGCCATGCTGGAGAACATTATCTACGTGGTGGAAGGAGATTCACTGTGGGCGGCGGTCCGTGGGCTGACCTCGGTGCCGGTACATGGCGCGCTTGGCGCCATCATGGGTTACTACGTCGCACAGGGCGTATTCGATCCGGAACGCCGAAGACGACACGTGCGCCTGGCTTGGGTAGTTCCGGTCGTTCTGCACGGCCTGTACGACTTCCCCTTGTTGCTCGGCACACTGTGGCTACTGCCGGTAACTTTCATTGTCCTTGTCATCTCGGTCGTGTGGGCGTTCAGGATTGTACGCCGTGTCCAAATGAGTCAGCGTCGCCGCAGCATCGCGATCTGGGGAGAGCTTGGTTCAAGACCATGTCAATTTAGTTCCCCGCACGCTGTAGCACTCGACCCGCAGGGCAACATGTATGTAGCCGACACACTGAACAATCGCGTGCAGAAGCTTTCTCCCATAGGAGAACCGGTTGCAGAGTGGGGGACAACCGGCCAACGAGGAGGCGAGTACCGTTCGCCGTATGGATTAACCATCGAGCCAAGCGGGCATGTCCTTGTGGCCGACACCCAGAATCACCGAATCCAAAGGCTCTCCGCGGAAGGTCAGCCGCTTGCACAGTGGGGCGAGCAGGGCGCAAAGCCGGCGCAATTCCGTTCGCCCAGTGGGATAGCGGTTGATGCTGCCGGAGATATCTATGTTGCTGATACCGGCAATCACCGGATTAAGAAGCTCTCTGCGAATGGCGAGTTGCTTGCGATTTGGGGGTCTCACGGTGTCGAGGCAGGAGAGTTCCGCGCTCCGGTCGGTGTTGCTTTGGATGAAGAGGGGTGGATTTACGTGACAGACTCAGGAAATCATAGGGTTCAGAAGCTCTCACCCGAAGGCAAGCCTAGTGAACAATGGGGCGAAGAGGGCACTGAATCGGGTCAGTTTCGCAATCCAAGTGGAATCGCTCTTGACGGGAGCGGCAGTATCTATATTGCCGATACTTGGAATAACCGCATTCAGGAGTTGTCCGCTTCGGGCGAACCACTCTTTCAATGGGGCACACAAGTTGTAGGTCAGCAAGGGCAGTTCGCGGATCCTTACGGGATTGCCGTTGATGAGCAGGAGCATGTATTTGTCGCGGATACCGGGAATCACTGCATACACAAGCTCCATCCCTTCAGCTCCCTGATGTCGAGCGGAAAACCGGTTGATGTGAGCATACCCGAAGACTCTTCCTCCTGAGACCAGTGCACGAAACGGCGCGGCATCGATATTGTCTGCCTGCCCGGCCGGTCTTCTATCCGTGTGAGCGAGCATCTGCCGAATCGGGTTTGAGGTGAAGAAATACCTCGCGATCCCCGTGCTTTCCACGGAGCGGGCTCTCGACGTCGCCCTTGACCGCAAGCCCATTCGCAACGCACCAGGTGCCGAAGGCGTCGCGAACGCGGTGCTGCTTTTCTTCACGCCTGATGGAATCGCCCTTCTTGAGGCCGATAGAGGCAAGTTCGAACTGCGGCTTAAGGAGAGCTACAACGTCCGCGTCGCCGCCCAAGAGTGAGCAAACGTGCGGCAGAATGAGACGCAAGGAAATGAAGGAGACATCGATTACGGCGACGTCAGGTTTTTCAGGTAGTGATTTGAGATCGCGCACGTCAGTCTGCTCGCAGACCTTAACCCTGGAGTCGGCCCGCAGGTCGTGGTGCAGTTGATTGCTCCCCACGTCCACCGCGTAGACTCGCATTGCGCCGTGCCGCAAGAGTTGCCACGTGAAGCCACCGGCGCCGCTCCCAACGTCGAGAGCGATCTTGCCGGAGCAGTTGATAGCAAACCGCTCTAGTATGCCGGCAAGTTTTCGTTCGCCTCGTCCAATGCGGAGCGTGCTTAGGGAATCGACTTCGATTGGCGCCGTGAGTGCTACGGGTGTAGCAGGTTTGGTTATCTCGCGGCCGTTCACGCGTACGCCGCCTGCCCGAATCGAAAAGGCGGCCTTCTCACGGCTAGGAAATAAACCCCGATCTACGAGGAGCCTATCGAGGCGTGTCGTAGCCAAGTGACGTTGAAGTGGGTCGGCCATGGCACTTTCACCCTTAGAATGCCTTTCGCAAGATGCCTGCCAATAAAATACTTCACGTCGTACTGTACGAGCCGGGCATTTGATCGCAGCTAGCTATCCCTGTAGCAAGGGCCGTCTATTTGCGAACTGCGTCGGATAGTCGCGTCACACAGTGGGAAGAAGATCGGCAGCGCAGGTTTCAGACCTCCGCTGCCGGGGATTTTCCCGCAGTCAATAGACCTAGACCTGATAGTTTATAGGGTTGCGCTTCTTGTCATTCCGGACAAAGTGAGGAATCTGAATAACTTACCGCTCTAGAGTCCTCGTCGTGGGGTTTATCTTGAGCCTGCCGAAGGGCTCCTAAGAATGGCAAATTGCGTGACCAGCCCAGGCATGGGTAAGACCGATGCCTCACTCTTGCCCAACCTACGTCCAATCCTGCTCGCTCCGGGTTTTCCAGGTACTACCCGATATTGGGAACCCACTCGCGTGCTCGTCCAACGTTGTAAGCGATTGAACGGAGCTAGGTAGAATCGCCAATTGCCGCCAAAGAAGCGGAGTCCGGCAGACGCGCCCGTTGCCTTCATGGCTGCGGCTCAGACGCTTTGGTTGGATTCCCGCCCGCGCGGAAATGACGGTTGTTAGGTAATTTGCGTTTAGTCTTCTACTTCAACGATTATTTCGATTTCCACCGGTATGTTGTTTGGCAGCGAGCCCATGCCAACTGCGGAGCGGGCGTGCTTGCCTTTGTCGCCAAAGACCTCAACCAGCAGGTCAGAGCAACCATTAATCACCTTGGGCTGGTCGGCAAAGTCCGGCGTACTATTGACCATTCCCAGCACTTTGATAATGCGCTTCACCTTGCTCAATTCTCCGGTGGCATCTTTTAGCGCGCAGAGAAGATTAAGTGCAGTAAGCTGTGCCGCTTTGTAGCCCTCTTCGATACCGTAGCGCTCTCCCAGCTTGCCGTCGTACGTGGGCGAGCTCGTGTCGCCCGCGCGGTTGGGGCCCTGGCCTGACAAATAAACGAGGTTTCCGGTTCGCACCCAGGGAACATAGTTTGCAATAGGTGCGTTCGGCGTCTGAAGTTCGAATCCCAGCTCTTGGAGTTTCTCTTCCGGGGTCATGTCTTTCCTCTCTCTTAAGATTCTCAGCATACGGGTCGGGTATGCCGATGAGCAATTACACGTTCTGCATTGTACGGTGACATCACCGCGAGGTCAAAGACTGCGAAGAACTGCCTGCGCACGCGGGCGGGAGTCCTCATATAATGAAGGGCATGGAAGCGCCAACACAGACGAGAATTCACCCGCGGGTTGTCCGGGATCTGGAACGGTTGCGACAAGTAGTGATTCGCAGCGTGCCGGATGTCGAGACAATGATTCTTACCGGCAGTTTTGCCCACGGTGAAGGTTCCTTCCTGGAGTCTGCTGGAGAGTCCCAGCCGTACAACGACTATGATGTGGTTGTAGTGGCCAAGGTGGAGCCGGAAGCAGAACTCTGCAAGTCCCTGGGTGCGCAAGTGGCGCAGCAGGTTGGCCTACGCGGCGTGGACCTCGTGGGCGTGGGTCTCCATCGGTTTGCTTGGTTGCCGCCGAGCATTTTCAATTATGATTTTCGGCATGAGGGTTACGTGTTTCACGGAGACGCGAGTCTCTTGGACACTCTGCCGCATTGGGAACCGGCGGACATTCCCCTCATCGAGGCACAGGTCTTGCTGCTCAACCGCACGATTTGTTTGCTGGAGAGCGTGGAGGACGGCCCAAATGCATCCGAGCATGACCCGCGGGCCGCACTATTCCTTGCCTACCAGACCGCCAAGGCGGCATTTGCGCTTGCCGACACCGCGGCGCTGCTCCATGGCATGTATGCGATTTGCTACCAAGGCAAGCGTGACCTGTTGCGGTCGTTGCTTCCCGTTGGATGTGAGCGCGTTGAGCTTGTTGAGGCTGCTTGGCGCATCCGTCAGAATTTGGATCCTCGGCATCTCGACATACCGACTGCATCCTTTTGGCAGCGCACGCGCGGTGAATTGCTCCGCACATTCTTGTACCTGATGAATTGGATGTATGCCTGTCACCGCCCCTTCGAGACTCCGCAAGAATTGGCGCTTTTCGTGGCAAACTACAATGCTGCCGGAGACCCACGACGCGCTGCGATCGAGGCTGCCCAGTATGTAACGCTTGTCGCTTGGGACGAAACGCAACCGGATGCGAGCATGCTCTCGCTGGCACGTGACCTATTGTCGAGAGCAGGCATTACCTGCGCAGGCAACTCATGGCCGCTCGTGCGCCGCGCGGTTGTTGCCGCTTGGTTTCGCTACTGTCACTGATATGTCGAAATTCTTGCATCCACCCCTTGCTCTCTTGTTGATTGATGCGCTGCGGCACGACTACGTGACGCCGCAAAGCGCGCCGTTTCTCTATCGGCTCATGCAAGAGGGGAAGTCCGGCCCGCTCATTCCCACCTATGGGTTCCAGGAGCATCCCGGTTTTCTCACCGGCTGCCTGCCCGATCAAACCATAGTCGGCCACACAATGTTTGTCCGTGATCCCGACAGTTCGCCTTTTCAAGAGATCGACCTGCCTACAGAAGGCGACCTTGCTAGGCATCCTCACTTAGAGAGCGTGTTGCGTCCGCTCTGGGATCGCAAGACCCGCTTGATAGAAAATGAGCGCGGGCATAGTGCGTCTGCCTGTTATGGCATGACCGCCCGCATCCCTCCCGCCCTTTTGCCGCAATTCGCGTTTGGCTGGGAACGTGATTCCCAGGAACAAAATGCATTGGGTGTGCCGAGCGTATACGATCTGCTGCGCAAGAGAGGTAAGTCTTGGCTGGCACTCGGTCACCCCCGCGACGATCAGCAAACAGACCGCCTCTTGGCCCAATTTGAAGCGGCGGTCAGGCCGGAACACGCGCTGGTCTATCTGCACTTTGGCGCGCTTGACTGGCTCGGCCACGAGCATGGCCCTGGCAGTCGGCAGGTGCTGTCGGCGTTGAGGGGCATCGACCATGCCGTGGAGCGCGTGCTTGCCAAGCTTGACGAAATGCACGGCAGCGCCGCCGCGTTGATCTTTGGGGACCATGGCATGGTTGCGGTAGAGCGCACCGTGGACATGCAGGCAGCACTTGCCCAGACCGGCCTCTCCGTGCCCGACGACTATGTATTCTTCCTAGATTCCACCGGCGTCCGACTCTGGCCGGCACACGAACAGGCAGAGTCAGTGCTGCATCGGACACTCGACGGTATCGAAGGGATCCGCCCGATTCAAGAAAGTGAACGCGAAGAACTTGGTGTCGCCTATGCCGATCCTGCACCCTATGGCCGCATCATGTACGCTGCCGAAAGAGGGGTGCTCATTTGCCCTAATTTCTTCCAGACTGAGGCAATCCAAGGCATGCACGGGTACCTGCCCGATGTGACAGATAACTGGAGCCGTTACATTGCGCACTCTGTGGCATGGCTGCCCGGTCACACTACACTAGCAATGCAGGATCTTTTCCCCATCATTGTGCGGGCACTCGGATTGGAACAACAGATGGAACCGACGGAAGAGAAAGAACACATGAGCGGAGCCGGCAACGCGGGTACTCCCCCTGGCAGGCTGCCTCAACCGAAAGAGGCGGCAAGCATTACTTCTGAAACTCCTTCTGCGGTCGCCCCCGAGGCCGCTCCTACGGTGAGTCTCATCATTCCCACCTATAATCGTGCCCGTCTCTTGCCGAGACTTGCCGAAGCGCTTGCGGCGCAGAATTACCCTGCCGGTGAAGTGCTCTTTGTGGATGATGGTTCAGTCGACGATACTCCGTCTACACTCGGTGACATATGCAACGAGAACAGCGGCTGGCGCATGATCCGCCAAGCGAACGCCGGCCCGGCGGCGGCCCGTAATCTGGGAGTAGGCGCCGCGTCCGGCGATCTGTTGGTGTTCTTGGATGACGACTGTGTGCCGCACCCTCGGTTTATCGAAGAGCACGTGCAGACACACGTGACTAAGGGCAGAGGACTTGCAGTAGCCGGGTATACTCCATGGCACCCGGACTTGGAAGTTTCGCCCTTCATGGAGATGGCCTTGCGCGGCGTGCTCTTTGCGTTCAACCGTATAACCGATCCCGAAAACCTGCCTTTTTCGTGCTTCTATACGGCGAATTGCTCGGTGTGGCGTGAGGACTTCCTCTCCGTCGAGGGTTTTGATGCGGTGCTGCGCTTCTATGAGGATGCAGACCTCGCCATTCGCCTGCAGCAACAAGGCGTGCGATTGGTGTTTAATGAGCGCGCGGTTGCTTACCATGCCGAGCCGGTGGACTTTGAGCAATTCCTTGCCCGTCAGCGCGCTGCTGGGAAGTCTGCGGTGCGCATGTTAGGTAAGTATCCGCACCTGGCGGATGAAATCGGCGTCACCGAGATAGCCAACCCGCAACTCCGCGAGAAATACTATGCAACAGTGTTGCGCCACGCGTTCATGCAGGGTGTCGAGGATGCGCTGCGTGAGTCGGATGCCGGGCACACACCACACACGGTTGAAGCCAGCCAATTCGAGGAGTGGATGCACGGCTGGGTGAGCGACCTTGTGGAACGCCATGTAGAGTTGGAGGGTCGGCTGCGTTTCCTCGAGGATACGGTAATGCAGAAGGATCAGTACATTCGTGAGCTTGTGCAGTCCAAGGACGAATCAATCAATGGGCTGGAGGCCACGCTCCAGCGCTACCACAGCATGTTGCCATTCCGCCTCTACTTTTGGCTGAAGCAGAGATTGCACACGTAGGGTGATCTGATTACTGCTGAGGCGAGCCGGCCTCATTCAAAACGGGCCAGCTTCGCCTAGCAGGCAGACTTCAATCCGCTCCGTCAATCCCGCGCACGCGGGAAGTCATCCGCGCCGCGCCTCGTGTCTACCGTCAAGAGCGGGGGACAAGCCCCCGCGCTACAAATCCAGGCCAGGGCGAAGCGAAACACTTCATTCCCACGAAGAATCAACCTCGCACTCTTGCCCAAGCGGCGTTTGGCATATCGCCCGTGGAGACGAGGGCTCAGTGCGATGGTCCTAATCTTGAATCGGGAACGTCAAAGGCGCGCCTCCTTGGGAGGCGGACTGCACGGTGGCGACGAGGATTTCCGCCACGCGCCGACCATCGTAGGGTCCTGAAATTTGGGGTAAGGTGCCCCGTCCTTCGACCAGCGCAATGAGCTCTTCGATGGCGGCGGCGCTGCCTGAGACCGTTGCCGAAGCCGATGGCAGCACCTGTACGCCGTCGTCGGTTTCAATTTCGGCAGCGCCGGAATTCCCCAAGCGTATCCGACCGGTCTCCCCCATCACTTCTAGTTCGAAGCGAGGAAAAACGTCCTGCCCGCCGCTATAGAACGCGCGCACACCGTTCGAAAAGAGAATAAACGAGCAAACACCGGGGTCAGTGCCGGGATCATGCCCGCCGTCTCCGGCGTAGCGCGGGCCGTAGTCCGCAAAGCGGTCGTCGTATCGTGCCGTCAGCCACTCCGGTTCCCCATCAGCATAGAAGCAAATCGCATCCATCAGGTGCGTGCCGTTGCGAAAGAGCATAGCGCGTGCGCCGCCGAGTTTGCCGACGATCGTACGTACCGGGCCGATTGCGCCGTTGCGGATTGCTTCGCGCGCCTCAAACCATTGAGGCTGCCAACGACGGCTGTGATCGACGGAGAGGAAGACACCGTGCTTTTCGACGGCCTCGATCATGCGATCGGCGTCGGCGACCGTGGTGGCAAGCGGCTTTTCGCAGAAAATGGCGCGCGCCCCGGCTTCCGCGGCGGCAACGGTGATGTCCGCGTGGCGGTGATCGGAGGTCACCACGCTCACGATGTCCAAGTTCTCACGTGCCAGCATCTCGCGGTAGTCTTGATACTGCGCTATGTTCGACCAGCGATGTTGCCACGTCGCAACAAAATCCTGGGTGCGCTCCGGCACCAGGTCGCATACCGCAACGACTTCCGTCGAAGGAACGCAATTGTAGCCCGCCGCGTGGGAATGCGGCGCAACAGTGCCGAGGATGGGGTGCGACAACGTTTGAGACGGCTGACTGGCAATGCCAGTGCAGCCGACGATACCAACGCGGTAAGTAGCCATTTTAGGACTCCTTTTGCCATGCGCCTGCTGGCTTGGTGGCGGTGCGTTTACGCGACTCCCGTATCGATGCTACAATTATAGTCGAATGCGGGCCCGTAGCTCAGTTGGGAGAGCGCGTGAATGGCATTCATGAGGTCGTCGGTTCGAGCCCGATCGGGTCCACCAGAGTTCCAGATGCGAATCACCGTGTAGTTTTGGGTGATTCACTATTACCCTATAGCTTTTCGAGTGATTAAAGACACTGCCCGCGGATTGTATTGTGCCGGCGAGTTTCGCCGCACTGGTTCCGATATGTCATCGCTTGTAAGAAGCGTCTAAGATTTCCTTGAATGCCGCACAATCTCGTGGAATCCTGCAAATTCGTATGTGATCCCCTGTCCTACCAAGAGTGACGAAAGTAGCTTAGCCCGTTGCTAAGCTCTTCAGACAAAACCTTCTCGGTTCACTTTCGCATTTGTCCTTCAAGTCATCCTTGCTATCCCTTAGTTCTCAGGACTGAGGCGTCGGCACGATAGCGCAAACGGCATGTATTGAGTTCGTAGCGCATAGCCAGACTTAGTGGAAGGGTTAGGCATCATGATGGGTAAGCAGATCGCAAGCAACCGACCTTGGAATATTGCGGAAGGCGCATCTTCTACGCCGCTACAAATGACGATAGCGTTGTTGCGGCGCATGGGGCTCGTGCTGGTTGCAATGGCGGGGCTGATTGCTCTCTTGGCAACCATGGGGACAGGCGTGGCAATTGCAGACGATCCCACCGTGCCGGATAAGCCGGGCACGCCCTCGCTGCGGGTCGTTGGCACCGAAACCATTGATGTCAATTGGAATACACCCGGTGACGGTGGGTCGAGGATTCTCCGATACGCAATTGAATACTACAGGGCGGGTGACGACTTCAGCATTTCAAAGCTAATCGAAGAAGACCAGGCGCGACCCATCCGGCTAAGTGGGCTGCAACCAGAATCCACGTATTCCGTGAGGGTCGCAGCGGTGAACCGGATTGGCGTGGGAGAATACTCCGACGAGACCTCCATTCGGGTAATACCGGGAGCGATTCAGACGGGGACGGTCACTACTGATTCGGACGACTCCACGCTGCCGCGGGTGATTGGGCAAACGAATTCCGCCACGGCTACCGAGGTGGTTGGAGATCGCCTCGTCATCACGCGTCATGACAAATCCGGAACCACTTTCGAATTGGGCGTTGGCTGGATCGCAAGGGATGGTTCAAGTCAGGTTGTCGTCGGCGTAATTCGCGACGCAACTCTGGGCCAAACCTACGTCATCGTGCGCTATGAGGATAGCGGTAAGATAGTGCGCCGTTGGGTGTCGCCGGGAAGCCCATTGGTCTACTCCATCCCCTGGGAGATAGTGAACACACGGTACTCCGTGCCGGTGGGTGTGGTGGCGTCTATTCCGTTGGGCCATCGCTTCCCGGAGCCGAACCAGTTAGCGCGCCGCTTCGATGGCCTTGATGACCGTATCTTTGCCTACGACGCGAGCCAACTGAAATGGCGGCACATACCGGACTATCCGACGTTTCAGGCGCTGGGATTCTACTGGTGCAACGTAACGGCGGCAGATGCTACCTTCTTCGAGCGCATCGTCGAAGGAGACCCGTATCCGTCGAGCGGCACACCTTTGCGCAGCGACTATCCGAACTGTCAGACTTCCTAGAATGCCGCTTTTCTTTGATTTGAGTCGCGTAAGGGAGGGCTCCTTGGTGCGGGCTGATGGGAACCGCCGCGAGGGTGATCAACATTCTATCTTGATCAAGTAGGCGCAATGCGGATCGCCTACAATTATAGTCTAATGCGGGCCCGTAGCTCAGGTGGGAGAGCGCGTGAATGGCATTCATGAGGTCGTCGGTTCGAGCCCGATCGGGTCCACCAAGCTGAACAGAATCGAAATCCTTCACGCTGAGGTTCCGGTTGGCTATATTTGCAGGCGTCTGATCTTAAGCCGTCAGGTGAAAGCCCCGAGGCCGCCAATCTCAGAAGTGCCTACGGGCGAGAAGGACTCCAGACACCCCTTCACGCGCCGGTGGATTTGTTGCCCATCATAGCTAGCTTGAGTAGAGTACCACCAAGCTGCGACGAGGGGTATTGATCACCTGGTGTTCAATAACTTTGCCCTTGTACTGGTGAATCCCTGGGAACGAAGTTCCTGCGCTGCAACTGCGCGGCTTCTCCATGAAGAATTAGGGAGTCAATTGGGAATGACATCAACGCTTACGGAGTTGATAGCCCGTGCACCCTGGCGGGAGGCGGTTACTTACCGGGACACCTGGCCCCACGAGTACGTTCTGTCCGAGAATGACGGTCAGCAGGAGTTGCTAGAGGCAGTCTGCGAGCGATTCCGCGCTGGAGAGGGCGTGGCTTGCCGCTTCTTTCGCATGAACAACACCTATCTGTTCATCGGCGACCACAAGTACTGGCTGATGACCCATTGGGATGACCTGAAACCTGGGGAGAACTACGTGCTGAACCGTGCCCGTCTCTACCGGGACCGCCGAGATTTTATTATCCAGCCCGGTGACACGGGCAAGCCGGAGGACTATCCGGTTACCCCGGCGAATCTAAGTTAGTTTGGTGGTTGGAGGTATATCGTGTCCGACGACATCACGCTTATGGCGCATCTGGTTCCGAGGCTTACTACACAGGTTGAGAATGCCGCCACAGACGCGCTCGGCTACATCCTGAACAGATCAAAGTCATCCATGCAGGCGCTGAATGACCTGATCCAGGAAGGCGGCCTTGACGTTGAGCCGATTGCCAGGGTGGAAACCCAGGTGACTTATGAAGACGGTTCCCGGCCCGACATGGCCGGCTATGACAAGAACAACGCAAAACGCTTGCTTGTCGAGGTGAAGTTCTGGGCCGGTCTCTTGGAAGGCCAAGCCAGTGGGTACGCCCGACAGTTCGACCAACCGGGTCCGGCGGTGCTCTTGTTTATTTCTCCTGAGAGCAGAATCCCGACGCTGTGGGCCGAGGTGGGACGGCAATTCGAGAACCAGTCTGTTTCATTAGAACGGATCTATTCTCGTCAAGGAATCCAGAGGGCCATATTGCCTGGCACGGAGCGGCACGTGATGCTGGTCAGTTGGACGCTCTTGCTCGACAGGATGGACGCCATGACTGGCGATGATGGTGTTCAATCAGACATTAGACAATTGCGAGGTCTCGCCCAGGCACAGGATGCAGAGGCGTTCTTGCCAATTCACGCTGAGGAACTAAGCCCCAGCCTCGGACGCCGAGCGGGCTGGTACAATCAACTTGTTGACGATGTGGTCGCAAAAGGGGTTCGAGAGAGATGGTTGGACACCAAAGGCCTAAATGTAGCTTCACAGAGGCATGGGTACGGGCGGTATGTTCGCTACTCTGGCAGTGAGTGGTATTTCTGGATTGGGGTGAATCATGGGCGGTGGGCCGACCAAGGCGATACCCCTCTCTGGCTCAATCCACGGAAAGGCGGGCAGGCCAGCGATTGGGTGCCAATCTATCCCAAACTAGGCGTGGAGTACCCTGAAGTTCTGGACGACGCAGCGACACAGCTAAAGGAGATAGTAGCTAAGATACTTGGTGCCCATCCGCCGGCGGAGTGATCGTCTTCTGCTTCGTGGGACAGCGCCCGCTGTTTCGTCCCTTAGACTGAATGGGTACTGACAGCAGTGCCGGGTCTTGGTTTCACAAGGATGTCCTCCACTTGGGCCGACGGGCGAACTCCTGAAACAGGCACTGCATTGAGAGGAAACATGGCAGTTGAAAAGCTGAGGGTCGCGATTATTGGCTGCGGTCGGATGGGGCAGCAATACGCTGAGGTCTACAACACGTTTGAGAATACCGAGGTCGTCGCCATTGCCGAATACAATGCCGATCGGCGGAAAGTCGTCGGCGAGCGGTTCGGCGTTAAGGCGCTGTATAAGGACGCCGAGGAGATGTACCAACAAATGGACGCGGTCCCCGACCTCGCCGTTGTGGTACTCCCCGGCAAGTTCATCAAGGACGCGGTGATAGCCTCGGCCCAAGCGGGTGTGCGCGGCGTTTCCACCGATAAGCCCATTGGCGCCAAGCTCTCCGACGTGGACGAGATGATCGACACCTGCGGGGAGCGAGGGGTCGTCTTCCACGGCGGCAACCTGCAGCGCGCCCGCGCAGACGTACAGGAGGCTGCGGGCTGGCTCCGGCACGGCGACTTCGGCAAGGTGCGGGGCGCAACGGTGCATGGATGGGGCGGCGAGATATCCGGCGGCGGATGCCAGCACATCGCCGTTCTCAGGCTCCTCACGCAGGCTGAGATCACCGAGGTGATCGCTTGGGGCAAGCCACAGGAGACCTTGGAATCGGATGAGGACAGTGGTCTCATCATTAACGGCCGGTTCACAATGAGCACCGGGATTGAGACGACCGTCTTTGGCGAACCGACTCCTCACCGCGGAGTCGACGTGTGGACGGAGGATTCGCTCTTGCGTTGGGACTGGGACGACGTGATGGACATCTACCAGGGTTTCGACCGCAACGGCGCGCGCGTTAAGTCCGACCGGACGTTCGCGCCGTTCGCCTGGCCGCAGTACAGCTACCTCGCAAGCTCGATCCTGTCGTTTATCTCGGCCGTTGAAAGAGGCACCGAGATGGCCGTATCAGGACATGACCTGCGCCAGTCCCTGGAAGCCGCCATCGCCGCTAAGTACTCGGCGCTGTGGGGCTCGGTACCCCTCTCGCTGCCGCTGGAAGACCGCTCGTTGACGCTTTACCCACGTCCTTACCGTTGGCTTGGCGGCGACCTCGCTGGGGACCCCTAGCGTATATAGCGCTCATGCCAAATTACTAGCAGGAAAACGAGAACACCCAGTGCGTGGAATACGCGGAACGAGAGATTCCTTTCGGCAACTCAAGGAATCCTTGTGCTTCGCAAGGCAATAGTTGAAGATATGTCTCGCGCTGCAGCCTAAGAGGACGGAATCTTCGTGTTCCTTGCGGCGCAATCGCCACTGCAAGGGTAAATCCTGAACACCGATCACCTGGTATAGATGTGAGGTCTTGCACACAATAGAGGTGAGGTGTGGGTGAGGTGCTAGCGTAAAACGCTAGACAAGAAGAGTGGCTTCACCTATCATTAGTACCACGAGCCCCAAATCGCCTGAGTGAGTGTCCCCGAAATCTTGCAGTCGGACACCTGGTAAATGGATTGGGTAGCCTCTACAGGCTTGTAAGAAGGCTCGTGCGAGCCATGGGTGGTGCTCGCAATATTGGATTGAAAGGTTGGGCGAAAGGAGGAGTGCCTAGAGATCTGAGCGACTTACGTTACCTCGCACTTGAAAATACTACAAATGCTAAACGCACGAGTTGAATTCCCGCAAAATCAAGCAAGGCTGATTTGCTAATGTAGTCTCACTGCCGGCAAACGTAATCAAGATCGGGTTCTTAGCGGCGCTGCCGCCCGGAGCCTCGAATAATATTAGATTCTCGCTGGCGATGTCCGGTTCTGCCGGCATTTTGGCCTCTCTTCACACTTGGCGCGGGAACCTTCGTGCTACTGCTTGTCACCACAGACTGGCCCTGGCGATGTCTTGCCATGTAAGACAGGCCGCCATGGTGCTGTGAGGCAAGAGACAACGAGGAGAGAATGTGATGAAGCGATTCCTTGCGACGATCATGTTGGTGCTTGTGGGCGTGCTCCTGATTGCGGCTTGTGGGGCGTCATCAGCATCCATGGGTGAAGCGGCCATGGAAGAACGGGTCGAAGCACCCGCGATGGAGCAGCGTGCTGCACCTCAGGCTGAGGCTAAAGAAGCCCCTCCTGCCGAGGCGCCCAAGGCAGCCCAAGAAGCCCCTGCTGCCAAGTCCGAGTCTGCACCCGCTCCTTCGCGGTCATCGACAAACCAACCGGCAGTGCAACAGCCGCGGACCGCAGGCGCGACCACATTCCAGGACTATCCGCGCGCGACGTTCGTTACTACTGCCCGCGACGCGGTCTCCACATTTAGCTTGGACACCGACCGCACGTCGTTCCACCTGGCGCTCAATTGGGCCCAATCCAACTACAGAGTGGAGCCGGATTCCGTGCGGGCTGAGGAGTGGATCAACGCCTTCAACTATAACTACGCTTTCCCACTGCGGGAAGATAGTTTCGCCATTACCAGCGACGTCGTTGATCATCCCTTGGATAACGATTTGCACCTTGCGCGCATAGCGTTCCAGGCGGCTGACTTTGCCTACGATGACACACCGGTCAACGTAACCCTGGTGCTCGATGCCTCCGGCTCTATGAGTTCCGGCAATCGCGTCGCCATCGCACGTGAGGCGGCTGAGAGCATTCGGCGGAGTTTGCGCGGCCAGGACCGCATCGCGGTGATCCATTTCACCACCCGCGTCTTGAATCAGTACACGGTTGAACACCGCGACCCGGATGACAGTGACGTCACGTGGTCCATCAGTAGGCTTGCGCCGCACGACTCCACGAATGTGCAAGCCGGCCTGGATCTTGGCGTACAACTTGCCGCTCGCATCCGGCGCGAGCGCCCCGACTCTTACAACTACGTTATTCTCATGTCGGACGGTGTGGCGAATGTGGATGCCACGGATCCCTTCGCGATCTTAGAGTCGGCGGAGGACCGGGACAACACCAACCCGCTGCGCCTGATCACCATCGGTGTGGGCATTGAGAACTTCAACGACTACCTGTTGGAGCAATTGGCGCAAAACGGCAACGGTTGGTACCGCTACCTCAGCACCGTGGAGCAGGCGCGGGCAACCTTCAGCCGCGACAATTGGCTCGCGCTTTCCATTCCGTTTGCGGACCAGACCCGCGCCCAGGTGACCTGGGACCCGGACATGGTCGCGGTATGGCGTATCGTCGGCTATGAGAACCGTGTCACGTCTGACGAGTCCTTTACTGAAGCCCGCAAGGAGTTTGCGGAAATTCCGGCAGGGATTGCCACTACGGTTTTCTATGAGTTGCAACTGACGCCGGAAGGAAGGAACAATACCTCGCGGCTCGGAGAGGTGGAGATACGCTGGGTAACGCCTGTGACCGGTGAATCCAACCGGCAGCACGCAACATTGCTCAGCACGAGCGACGCGAGCGAGACTGCGCGAGATGAAGCGCTGCTGCGGTTTGGAGCTATCGTTGCGCTGGCGGCCGACCGCTATAGCAATCTCGAATACTCCGAATCTCCAGTGCACCGCGATCTGCTTGCGCTGCAGAGCGAGCTGAGCACGCTTGAACGGCAGTTGGGCGAGCTCGCGGCGTTCCGCGACTTCTCCTTCCTGCTCAACTTCCTCGCAGGCATTGCCGAGAAGGAAAATCCGTCTTCAGGCTACAGCCGCTAGGTAGGGGCTGAGATAATTTTAGCGTTAGAACTTTTGATGGTGCGCTAAACAGCATCCTCGGGTCGCCGATGAAAGCCGGTGTCCCGAGGGTGAGTGAAATCTCGTTTATTCTGTGTTGAGTCTAGTCGCGTGTGTGCTTGGCATTTCGAATCAGCCATCTGGCGTGGACGAGGCGGCCAACAGCAGAAATGTCTCATTGTTCAGTGGTAATTTGTCGCATGACGACGGCGAGTATACAGAGGATAGTCTCGACGAATTCGTAGTCGACTTGGTTGCGAGGGAGTTGATCCAAATACAGAGATAGAGTTTTCTAACTTAATAGGGTTCTTATCGGGCCTGCCGGATGGGCAACACAATAAGGAGGATAGTGTGATGAAGAGGTATATTAGGACGATTTTACCGGTGCTCGTGGGCGTGCTCTTGCTTGCGGCCTGCGGGGCGGCAGGGACAATGGCACCTGCTGCGGAAATGGAAATGGCGAAGGAGAGTGCGCCAAGGTCTGAAGCGAAGATGGAGCAGGCGCCCAAGGCTGAAGCGAAGATGGCGGAACCTGCGCGGTCGCGACCTACGCGTGTTCCCGCACCTGCTGCAGAAGCTAAGGCCGAAGCCCCGGCATCAAGGACGCAGTCGTCCCAAGCAACTACGCGCCAACCGGCAGTGCGACCGCCACAGCAGACCGCAGGCGCGACCACATTCAAGGACTACCCGCGAGCCACGTTCGTCACTACGGCCCGCGACGCGGTCGCGACATTTAGTTTGGATACCGACCGCACGTCGCTGCACCTGGCGCTCAACTGGGCGCGCTCGGCCTACAGGGTTGAGCCGGACTCGGTGAGGGCCGAGGAGTGGATTAATGCATTCAACTATGACTACGCGTTTCCCCTCCGCGACGACAGCTTTGCCATCGCCACCGACATCTTCAGGCATCCCCTGGATAGCGGACTGCATCTGGCGCGCATCGCTTTTCAAGCAGCAGACCTGAGCTATGACGACACCCCGCTCAACGTGACCCTGGTGCTGGATGCATCAGGTTCGATGAGAGAGGGCGATCGCGTAGCCATCGCCCGCGAAGCTGCCGAGAGCATTCGTCGGAGTTTGCGCGGCCAGGACCGCATTGCCGTGGTCCACTTCACCACCCGCGTCCTTGACGAACTTACGGTCGATCATAGAGACCCCGATGATCGTGCGGTAAGACGCTCCATTGATCTGCTGGCGCCGCATGGCTCCACGAACGTACAGGCCGGCCTCGATCTGGGCGTACAACTTGCCGATCGCATCCGCCGCGAGCGTCCTGACTCATACAATTACATCATTCTCATGTCGGACGGTGTGGCGAACGTGGATGCCACCGACCCCTTCGCCATCTTGAGGTCGGCGGATGATCGTGACGATACCAATCCGCTGCGTCTCATCACCATCGGCGTCGGTATAGAGAACTATAACGACTACCTGCTGGAGCAACTGGCGCAGCACGGCAACGGCTGGTACCGCTATCTCAGCACGGTAGAGCAGGCCAGGGCGACCTTTAGCCGCGAAAGCTGGCTCGCGCTCTCCATACCCTTTGCAGACCAGACCCGCGCCCAGGTGACCTGGGACCCGGACATGGTCGCGGTGTGGCGGATCGTTGGTTACGAGAACCGCGCTACCTCCGACGAGTCTTTCACCGAGGCTCGCAAGGAGTTTGCGGAGATACCGGCAGGGGCCGCTACCACGGTCTTCTTTGAGCTGCAGCTCACCGATGCGGGCAGGCGCGACACCTCCCGGCTGGGTGAGGTGGAGATACGCTGGGTAACGCCTACGACCGGTGAATCCAATCGCCAGCACGCGACGCTGCTCAGCGCCAGCGAAGCGAGCGAGAATGCCCGGGATGAGGCATTCTTGCGGTTTGGCGGCATCGTGGCGCTCGCCGCAGATCGCTACAGCAATCTCGACTACTCTGAATCCCCGGTAGACCGCGATCTGGCGATATTGCTCGAGGAACTGTGGTCATTGGACCGGCAATTGGGCGATCTGAACTCGTACAAGGACTTCAGCTTCTTGCTGGAATACCTGACACAGACTGCCCAAGAGGAGCGGCCTTCCTCAGGCTACAGCCGCTAGGATCGTCTGAGGTTAGTTTCTGAGCCGTTTGCACTAGAGAGTAAGCGCACAACATCACCCCCTGGACACTGGCGAATGCCGGAACCAGGGGGTGAGTGGTTTCTTGTAATCCGCGGCAGCACAAGATACGGATTGTGATGCTTGTCCGAGCTCGACGAAGTGCTGCTCATGTATGCTTCGACGCACGTTAGATACAAACGGACTCAATGGCGGGACGCGCAGTGGGAAAGACTCTCAAATCCGGTCTGCATCTCCTTGACACCGTGGCACGATGTTTGGTATATTATTGGATGCGCCCTAGAGATGGGGCGGTACCTTAACAAGTGAATATGCGCAAAGCAGAACTTCAATTTTGCCGATTAGAAGCAGGCTAAGTTATTAAGGGCGTACGATGGATGCCTTGGTGCCAAAGGCCGATGAAGGGCGCGGTTGACTGCGAAAAGCTGCGGGGAGTCGTCAGCAGATTTTGATCCGCAGGTACCCGAATGGGGAAACCCGGCGAGGGTGATGCCTCGTCACCGCATACTGAATTCATAGGTATGTGGAGGGAACCGCCAGAACTGAATCATCTTAGTAAGGCGAGGAAAAGAGATTATTCCCTGAGTAGTGGCGAGCGAAAGGGGAACAGCCCAAACTCATACTGTGTGATAGGTTGCAGCCGTTGCAGTATGAGGGTTGTAGGCCGCAATAGAGCTTTCTGCAAGGGGCTCGGAGAGTTGGAGAAAAGTTGTGGTTAGTAGAAGGGTCTGGAATGGCCCGCCAGAGAGGGTGAAAGCCCCGTACACGAAAACCACAGCTCTCTCGTTGCTGTGCCTGAGTACCACGGGACACGTGTAACCCTGTGGGAATCTGGGAAGCCCACTTCCCAAGGCTAAACACCTTTGGCGACCGATAGTGAACGAGTACCGTGAGGGAAAGGTGAAAAGAACCCCGGGAGGGGAGTGAAATAGAACCTGAAATCGTACGCTTACAAGCAGTCAGAGGGCTATGCCGTCTTGCTGGGACGGCGTGCCCGCGCAATGCATTTTCTTCGGAAGGTGCGGCGCGTGGGAACGCTATGCCCGCATTATAGGACGGAATGCCTGATGGCGTGCCTTTTGGAGAATGAGCCGACGAGTTACTATGCGTGGCAAGGCTAAGGTCGGAGGGCCGGAGCCGTAGCGAAAGCGAGTCCTAACAGGGCGATTTAGTCGCGTGGAGTAGACCCGAAACTGAGTGAGCTAGCCATGGCCAGGGTGAAGAGAGAGTAATATCTCGTGGAAGCCCGAACCCACCAGTGTTACAAAACTGGGGGATGAGCTGTGGCTAGAGGTGAAATGCCAATCGAACTCAGATATAGCTGGTTCTCCCCGAAATGCATTGCGGTGCAGCCTCAGGTTAGAGTGTTGCGGAGGTAGAGCACTGGATGGGCTAGGGGCCAAAACGGTTACCAAACCCAACCAAACTCCGAATGCCGTATACATGTTACCTGGGAGTGGGACGGTGGGGGATAATCTTCATCGTCAAGAGGGAAACAACCCAGACCCTCAGCTAAGGTCCCTAAATTCAGACTAAGTGGGAAAGGATGTCGGATAGCCCGGACAGCCAGGAGGTTGGCTTGGAAGCAGCCATCCTTTAAAGAGTGCGTAACAGCTCACTGGTCAAGCCGTTTGGCGCCGAAAATTTAACGGGGCTCAAGTCTGGTACCGAAGCTAGGGCAGTGGCGCTCCTTCGGGAGCGACCGCTGGGTAGGGGAGCGTTCCCTGGGCCGTGAAGCTCGACCGAAAGGACGGGTGGAGCGCAGGGAAGTGCGAATGTCGGCATGAGTAGCGTTAGCCGGTGAGAATCCGGCTCACCGTAAGCCCAAGGTTTCCTCAGGAAGGTTCGTCCTCTGAGGGTTAGTCGGGCCTAAGCCGAGGCCATTATGGCGTAGGCGATGGACATCCGGTTGATATTCCGGAACCGCCCAGGTTCGTTATGAGCAAAGGGGGGACCGGGCAGGGTAGGAAGAGCGTGTTTTTGGCTATACACGTCCAAGCTGGTAGGCGGGAGCGACAGGTAAATCCGTTGCTCTATTCCAAACGCCGAGAAGCGATGGAGAGTCCGCGACGCAAGTCAACGGCAATTCTTTTGAGCCCAGCCTGCAAGAAAAGCCTCTAGCTAGAATATGGGCGCCCGTACCGCAAACCGACACTGGTGGGCGGGGGTAATAGTCCCAAGGTGAGCGGGAGACCCTCTGCTAAGGAACTCGGCAAATTAACCCCGTAACTTCGGGAGAAGGGGTACCGCGACGCGTGCACCAGCCTTGCGCTGGGAAGCGAGTTGCGGTGACACTAAATCGGCCCAACCGACTGTTTAACAAAAACACAGGTCTCCGCGAAAGCGAAAGCTGATGTATGGGGGCTGACGCCTGCCCGGTGCCGGAAGGTTAACTAGAGGGGTTCACGCCCCGACGGGAAGCCCCGGTGAACGGCGGCGGTAACTATAACCGTCCTAAGGTTCAAAATTCGCGAGCCTTAGTAAAACTGGACCATATGCGGGAAACTCCTCGCACAGCCATTCGGTACTCGTTTGCACTCGTGCAAGCAGTAAAAAGCCGCATGGACATGGGGACAATCCGCAGGGAAGACTCTCACATGACAGACACGAGAGAACCCTCAGAGACTTTACGTCCGGCCTCGTCCCAACGGTTGACGGCGCAATGGATCTGCGGATTTGTGGATGGAGAAGGTAACTTTTTCGTCGACATCAATTCGCATCAAGAGATGACCTCTGGATTTCAGGTACTGCCTGAATTCACAGTGGTGCAGCATGAGCGTGACGTGCAACTACTCTACGCACTGAAGAAATTCTTCGGGTGCGGGGTTGTACGGCAAGACCATGAAGGCCACATGTGCTATCGGGTGCGCAGTGTAGAGCACCTCAGGGAGCGGATCACACCGTTCTTCGAGAAGCACGAACTGCGTTCCAAGAAGCGTGTGGAATTTATCAAGTTTCGACGCATATTGTTGCTCATGGAGCGAGGGTTACACCTCACGACAGAGGGCATTGCAGAGATCCGCGCCATCACCGAACAAAGGAACATAGGATGAGTGAAGAGAAAGTCCGGCCCCTCTGGAAACAGAGTGGGATGAACCGAGCGAAATTCCTTGTCGGGTAAGTTCCGACCCGCACGAATGGCGTAACGAGTTGGGCACTGTCTCAGCAGGGGACCCGGCGAAATTGAAGTACCAGTGAAGATGCTGGTTACCTGCGGAAGGACAAAAAGACCCCGTGGAGCTTTACTGCAACTTGGCATTGGATCGGGGCCGTCGATGCGTAGTATAGGTGGGAGCCTATGAACCTTTCCTTTTGGGGATTGGGGAGGCAACAGTGAAATACCACCCTTCTACGATCCTTATTCTAACCCCCTGCCGTAATCCGGGGGGGGGACAGTGTCTGGTGGGCAGTTTGACTGGGGCGGTCGCCTCCCAAAAGATAACGGAGGCGCCCAAAGGTTCCCTCAGGCTGGATGGAAATCAGCCTCAGAGTGTAAAGGCACAAGGGAGCTTGACTGCGAGACATACACGTCGAGCAGGGACGAAAGTCGGGCTTAGTGACCCTACGGTACCGAGTGGAAGG
This sequence comes from Chloroflexota bacterium, assembly GCA_965216245.1. Lineage (GTDB taxonomy): Bacteria > Chloroflexota > UBA11872 > VXOZ01 > VXOZ01 > VXOZ01. The sequence continues at coordinate 386,428 of OZ244145.1, read as the reverse complement.
GCCGTGGATTATCGGATAAAAGTTACCCCGGGGATAACAGGCTTATCTCCCCCAAGCGTTCATAGCGACGGGGAGGCTTGGCACCTCGATGTCGGCTCAGCGCATCCTGGGGCTGGAGCAGGTCCCAAGGGTTGGGCTGTTCGCCCATTAAAGCCGCTACGCGAGCTGGGTTCAGAACGTCGTGAGACAGTTCGGTCTCTATCCTCCGCAGGCGCAGGGAACTTGAGAGGAGCTGCCCCTAGTACGAGAGGACCGGGGTGGACGAACCGCTGGTGTACCAGTTGTCTCGCCAGAGGCATCGCTGGGTAGCTACGTTCGGAATGGATAACCGCTGAAAGCATCTAAGCGGGAAGCCAGCCCCAAGATTAGGTTCCCCGCTCTCGTCGCTTTGCGGCGAGAGGTAAGACCCCAGAGAGATTATCTGGTTGATAGGCCGCAGGTGTAAGCGCGGTAACGCGTTCAGCCGAGCGGTACTAATGGTCGAGGACTTAACCGCGCTTCTAATTGGCAAATTTGGAGTTCTGTAATCTGTGATGTATTCTCCAAGCGCGAGAATTCTATCACTCTGGTCGGGATAGTCATGGCGGGTTTGTACGCTAGGCGTTCCCAATAATGATTGCGCATTGTTCACTAGTGCACATTGACATAACGCGTCGTCTCTTGACGGGCGGCTGCCATCTTTCGTTGGGTGGCATCGCACGCACGGCACGTTTCTAATAACTCTGTCAAGAATTCCTTGGGTGACAAGGCGAGGGGGGTACACCCGTTCCCATCCCGAACACGGTAGTTAAGCCCCTCAGCACCGACGATACTGCACGGGCGACTGTGTGGGAAAATAGGCCGTTGCCCAAGGATTTTTGAATCTCCGGATAGATGACACCGGCGCAACTTGCATTCTTATGTGAATACATGATCTCCAATGACTATCCATGACGTTTGGTCTGCTCATGAGTTGGACCTTCACGAACAAACCTGGCAGGAAGCCCTGCATAACTTCATCGAATTCTATAACGATTGGCTGCAAGGCGCCGGCGGCGGCGCAGCCGCTGCCGTGGACGTCATCCACGGCTACGGTTCGGCCGGAACCGGCGGCGTGTTGCGGAAGCGGTTGCAAAGCTTCTTGGCAGAACAGGCGAGCCAGGGGCGCTTGGAGTACACTCCGGGCGAGTATGTAGACTCCAATCTCGGTCACACTGTGGTGCGGCCGATCGCACTGCTCCCAGTCACGCAAGAGTTGCTGGCGGAAGAGGTGTTGGCCTACTGTGAGCGCCCCCGCGCCCTCAGTAAGATATGTGGCAAGTTTCGCCGCCACGGCGAGCCGGCCGTGAAGGTAGCAATCGACTCCCTCGTCAAACAACGTCGCCTGCGTGCGATCGGCAAAGGCAGTCGCAAAGCGTACGAAGCAATCTAGTGTGTTGTTTAATTACAGCAGCGGAGCGCACTAATATTGGAGTTCGAGATTGCCCAAAGTTCGAGAGGCTGTCAGGATGTTGGAAAGGGATGGGTGGGTATTGGTACGGACCCGGGGAAGCCACCGGCAATACAAACATCCCGTGAAGAAGGGGCTGGCTACAGTCGCCGGACGGCTGAGCGACGACTTGGCGGCTGGGACGTGGAACAGTATTCTGAAACAAGCGGGATTGAGTAGGCGAGGTGAACGATGAAGTACGCGGTGGTAATTGAAAAAGCGCCGCAGAACTATTCTGCGTATGTGCCGGATCTGCCTGGATGCGTGGCTACCGGCGATACACTAGAGCAAGTCATCCAAAACATTCAGGGGGCGATCGCCTTCCACCTGGAAGGCATGCGAGAGGAAGGAATATCAATACCAGAACCGCAGGCGTCAACCGTCCTGGTCGAGGTTTAAATGCACGTGAGCAAAGTGACACCAATTTCAGACACATTAAAATGCTCTATTCCGTGCCAGACATGCCTTTCACGAAACATCGGCCTCCTCAGAATTGCACTTCCAAACGTGGCTTAAGGTCTTGCACGGCCCTCAATTGGATTAGGGACACCGGATAAGATGTGGCAAGTACACGATATTTCGCATGGCGCCCATTTGGTTCGTCGCGTGGTTTATCCTCTTATGCATCAGCATGGTAGGCACCTTCTGCAGCAGGTGCTGGACGTTGATGCGGTGCAGGTGGCGCGTACGGCAGGTGCGCGCAAAATCCGTTCGTATCGTCGTGGAGAAACGCAGCCTCCTGACGACGGGGCGCCGAAGAGCCAAAGTGCTAGCGGCGAGACCGGAGACAGCAGCCCGCCGGACGTGCGGCGCATGCTCTTTCTGGATACGGAGACGACCGGTTTGGGCGGGCCGGGGACGTACGTCTTTCTGGTGGGATTGGGGTACCTAGAGGATGATGCCTTCGTAGTAGAGCAGCACTTCATTCGTAGCCCGGATGAAGAAGCTGCCATGTTGCAGGTAGTTGCAGAGACTCTCCCCCAGTGGCCGGTTATGATCACTTTCAACGGCGTTAGCTTCGACCTGCCGCTGCTGCGTGCACGCATGAAAGCCCACGACATCCAGGTCGACCTACGGAAGATTCTGCATTGCGATTTGATTTACGGCGCGCGGCGCCTCTGGCAACGGCAGCTTCCCAATTGCCGCCTCCAGACGCTCGAAAGATACATTCTCGACCTGAAGCGGCAGGGCGACGTACCCTCTAGCGAAGTGCCGGGCCTCTACTTCGACTATCTGGAGTCCGGAGAGATCCCGTCCCTCGAGGCCGTGTTTCACCACAATGTGCTCGACATAATCTCTCTCGCCGGTCTTATGATCGCCATGCACGAGCATGCGGCGGAATCCTCGCGAGAAGGTGGCGATTAGGGCGATTTGTTCGCGCTGTGGACCCACTTGCAACAGGCTTAATTGCATGGCCGCCGTCTTCAGATTCGTGGACAAGTCACTCCTCTTGGCAGAACGTTTCAGTATCTGGATTCCGGCTTTCGCCGGAATGACGGGCCGAGAACCGGCGCTTCTCTCGGCTACTTAGCGCACGAAATCTACTCTCTGCGCTTCGACAGGCTCAGCGCGAACGGCTTCGACAGGCTCAGCGCGAACGGCAAGACAGGCTGGGCGCGAACGGCGGGACAGGCACAGGGCGAACGGCAAGACAGGCTGGGCGCGAACGGCGGGACAGGCACAGGGCGAACGGCGGGACAGGCTCAGGGCGAACGGCTTCGACAGGTTCAGTGGGAAGGGCAAAACAGGCACAGCGTGAGTATTAAAAGGGGCTCGGCTCAGACGGTATGTCTGGTTCTGTAAAGGCGCATCAAGAGACGCAGCGAAAACGGTACAAAGAGCGCAACACGAACGCTGCTTTGGTTCACTCTGCATGACAGGGGCTAAGACCTTAATCCTCCAGACTGTCAATCAGAATATGTGCGTGCAGCCATGGGGGATCAGCCGTACTGGGCCTACTTGACGGTGCCGTGCAGAGGAAGTAAAGTAAGGAACACTGGGGCTACCATTGTAGCTCAAGATTGTTTAGTAGTAGGCATCTGCTTTCTAAGGAGGCGGTGGCAATGAAGATTGAGCAAGAGGAACGCGGCGTGACTGGATTGTCGCGTCGGCGTTTGCTGGCGAGTGTTGGGATTGGTGGCCTGGGCGTCACTATCTTAGCGGCTTGCGGCACGGGGACCACAGCGACAATGGCGGAACCCGAAGCCAAAGAGGAGATGAAGGAGGAAAAGCAGGCGGAAGCGGCCCCCGTGGCTGAGGAGGTTACGCTGCGTTACTACTCCTGGTTCTCGGAACGAGACCAGGGGAACGTGGAAAGCGTGATGTTCGAGCCGTTTGCCGAGGCCAATCCGGGCGCTACCGTGGAGCTTCTGGTCGCTCCGGGTGGTCTGGTCTCGCAGGGCCTTGAACTTACAACGATGTTGGCCGGAGGTGTCTTGGCTGACGTTTTCATGACCCTTGCGCCGCCGTTGTACGTGCGCAACGGCCTCGTTACGCCGCTTGATGATCTTATCAAGCGCGACAATTACGACATGACGCAGTTTGCCAGGGACGGCCGCACGACATTTTCCTCATTCGAGGGCAATATCTACGGCCTGACCACGTACCATCACGGTGAGGCGATCGCGCTGCTCTATAACCGCACGCTGTTTACCGATGCCGGCGTCGATGAACCCTCGGAGGATTGGAACAATTCGTGGACGTGGGACGAGTTCCGCGACACTATGCAGAAGCTGACCAAGGAGTCCGGTGGCAAGTACACCCAGTACGGCCTGGACCGCGTCGGCATCAATTACTATCCCAATACCCCCATGCTCTGGGAGGGTGCCTGGATTTCGGATGACTTCCAGTCAATCACCTGCGATTCGCCGGAAGTGATTGAGGCGTACGAGTCCTATATTGCTCTCCAACTCCAGGACAGGGTCTGGCCCTCGCGGGATGAGGCCAATGAGAACCTTGGGGAGCCGCAGCGCGGTTTTACCCACTTTACGCTCGGTAAGACCGGCGTGATCAAGATGGGGTCCTGGCAGCTTGGCAGGTACCGCGACACTTCGGATATCGACTGGGCGTTTACGCCTTTCCCGAATGCCGCGGTCTCTTTGCCTGAGTTTAAGATTTGGGGATATGGAGTCGGCACCCAGTCGAAGGCAACCGATCTGGCCTGGGAGTTTGTTAAGTTCCATATTCCCGAGGACCGCTGGGCGCTGCTTACCAGCAATATCCCGGCACGGCTGGCAGGCGCTGAGAAGTTCCTGCGTGATCTGTATCAAGAGCGCCCGGGTGTGCGTGTTGACGCCTTTGTCAACTCGCTCCCACTTGGCGGCAACGGCGGTGACCCCGCCCTCGTTACGTCGGCGTGGCCGCGGATGTTGGCAGATGCGGTCGGCCCGCTTTGGGTGGAAATGATCTCCGGTACGGTGGCTCCGGCCGAGGGTCTGAAGAACGTCAAGCCCATTTTGGAGGCCATTTTGGCGGAAGAATCGGCGAAGTAGCCGCAGTTTCTTCCCAATCCGGTCTTGCATATCGCAAGTGGCTGATCATGAAGGAGCCGCCCCAATTGGGGCGGCTCCTCTTGTTTCGACGGCAACTCCAAGCCAGCGTCTGCAACAAGAGGTTCTCATGTGTTGACCATCGGACGACTAGGGCTAAAGATGCTCTGCGAACCAAGACAAGGTTTGCTGCCAGGCGTCTTTCGCGGCTTCTTCGACATACCGTGACCCGGTGTCGTTGTGGAAAGCGTGGTTGGCATTGGGGTAGACGATCTTCTCGAACGTCTTATTGTTTTCCTGCATGGCTGTCTCGATTGCCGAAATGCCCGCATTGATGCGTTGGTCTTGCTCCGCGTAGATGGCGAGGACGGCGGCTTGAATGTTTGGCACGTCCGCTAAGGGCGGGTTGGGCCCATAGAAGGGAACGGCCGCTCTCAGTTCCGGGATTTGCGTAGCGCAGCGCCATGTCACGCCGCCGCCAAAGCAGAAGCCCGTCATACCGATGCGGTCCGGCGCCACAAATGCCTGGGATTGAAGAAAGTGCAGTCCGGCCTTGAAGTCATCCACGAACTGCTGCGGCGGAATGTTGCTAAGCAGACCGGGCGCTTGGGATGCGCCGCCCGCCGCATCTGTGCCGCCTTGGCGGGATAGCATGTCGAGCGCCAACCCCACGTAACCCGCCTTCGCAAAGCGTCGCGCAACGTCCCTGATGTGCTCATTCAAGCCGCGATTTTCGTGACACACCAACACTGCGGGGAATTGTCCGTCCCCGGTTGGCTTGGCTAAGTAGCCCATCACTGCCACGCCATCTCCGGGCACTTCGACTTCGTTCGCCTCGATGGCAGGGTCATCGGGAGATACGGTCATCCCCGGCGTGCTTTCAGCGGAGGACTGCACCTCGGCAGTAGGCGAAGCCGGTTGAGCGGAGGATTCGCCGGCGGTCTCCGGCGAGGCCGCTTGTTCGTCCGGCGTGGCGCATGCGGCCAAGATGGCATTAGCAATGGCAACGCTGCCCGTGATCGCGGCGATGCGCTGGAGCGCTTCCCGCCGATTGATCTCACCCTCTTGATAGTCTTCTATGAACTCCTCGAGAATGTAATTACGCAAGCTGGTATCCTGACCGGCGCCATTCTTCCCTGCATTTGCCAATTCATGTACGTTCACTGCAAACCTCCGGGGCATTTGAAGACCGTTTATTGCTAGACACCCTACCGCTATTGCCTAAGAGTAGCCTGAGTGCACGAGCTTCAATTGACGTTCGTCGCTCTTGCGCTAGGGCGGACTACACCGCGGGATCAACCCGATGACGAACTGCGTCCGCTAGGGCGCGGTTCACCAAGTGGGTGTAAATCTGCGTCGTAGACAGGCTGGAATGGCCGAGGAGCTCTTGGATCACACGCAGATTCACGTCGTTGCGCAGCAAGTCCACGGCAAATCCATGCCGCAGCGCATGGGGCGCCAGATGCCCCACTCCCGACCGCCGGGCATGTTGCGTGATGATCTTGCGCACCATACGCGGCGAAAGCCTCTTTTCGTTATCTTGGGCGTCTTCCTCCGCAGTCATGCCGGGACGGTAGCGGATGAAAAGCGGTGGAAACTCATCCTCGCGGGTCTCCAAGTACTCGCGAACGGCCAGTTGAGCACCCTGTTGGAGGAAGACCGGCCGGTCTTTGTCGCCCTTGCCCCTGATGATGATCTGCAGCAGTTGGTCGGTGCCGAGACGTTCCAAAGGCAGATCGGAGCGGTCGAGCGCACAGAGTTCCGCCAAGCGCATTCCGGTTGAGAAGAAGAGCATGACGAGCGCACGATCGCGCCGACCTTGGGGCGAATCCTGCGGGATAGAGCGGAAAAGATGCACGATGTCTTCGGCAGTGGGCACGTTGCGAGGAGCGTGGCGTTGCAGCTTAGGGAGCTGTATCTTGTCGTAGACAAGTACGGCACGGTCCTCGTGCAAGCTGAAGTAACGAAGCATACTACGCAAGCACGAGGCATATTTTGCCAAGGTTGATGCACTAGTGTGCGTGCGCTTCCAGGCAAGAAACGCCGTGATTATGGGCAATGTAAGGTCTTCAACACGCGTTACCGGGCGATTGGTCTTGGTACAGTAGCCATCAAGGTCGGTGAGCATCTGCTCGTAGGTGCGAACGGTTAGCGGCGAACGATTGAGGTACCCGCAATAGTCGAGGAACTGTCTGCAATCTTGCCAGAGGGGGGATGACTCGCGCACGTTCATGCGGATCTCCTAGGGGGAGGTCTATTGAGGAATTCGTAGAGAAGGTTCACGCTCCGACGTGCCGCAACGGAGCAGCATAGGAAGAGCAATTGCCTCGATTTACCTAGAAAGCAACCGGTTGACAATCGTCCACTTGCAAGGAAGAAGCGCTGAAGCTACTAAAGGGAAAAATGCCGAGACTTGCTAAGAATGCCTGGGGCCTACTGAGTCGCAGACCGAAAGAAAGATTGTCCCATTAGCCACGAGAGACATCACATGCAAAAACGGTGCTTCACGTGGTCGTCGAAGTGTGGTCGCCTCAGGGACTGCAACCAAAGTCCATGCCGGCATGGCATCGCGGGTGGCTCAGCCATGCCAACATGGGTGCTTTCGGTCTATTCCTCTGCCGGGTGGAGTACGACGCGTATGTAGCGGTCGAACGTAAGGTACCGCTCGGCTGCCGCCACAATCTGGTCGAGAGTCACCGTATCCAAGCGGTCTTCATACGTGTTCATCAGATCAAAGGAATCGTCAAGCTGGACTATGGCCCTGATCTGGCTTAGCCAGAATGAATTCTCGCGTAGCCGCTCCTCTCTGGATGAGCGCAGAAGCTCTTTGGCGGTGTCGAGATACTTCTGTTCACCCCCATCGATCAACCACTCCATCTCCTCCAGGACTACCCCAAAGAGCTCTTCGACGCGGTCAGGGTCACTATCGAACAGCGCATAAACCTGGTATTCAGTGTCAGGTACGGTCGAGCTTGAAGCATTGACGCCAATACTGTAGGTACCGCCTTCTTCCTCTCGCACTGCTTCGCGCAAACGGATCTGGAGTATATCACCCATTAGGGCAAGGGTCAGTGCTCCCCCGCGGCTCCACTCAAAATCGCCGGCAAACACCAAGACTTGCGTGCTACGGGGCTCGATGCCGTGGCGGACTGTGTGTTCTTCCAGACCTGACGGCGGATCGATCTCGGGATCGCGCCACTCCTCAACGCGTCCGGTATTTGGCAAACTGGCGAGGTAGGTAGCAGTGAACGAACGGAGAGCGTCCCAATCGAAGGCACCCACGATCACAAAGGTAGAGTCGGCAATGTCCGCAAACCGGTCACTGTATACGGCCAAGGCGCGTTCCATATTGATCTCATCCACGAGTTCGAGGGTGAGCGGCCGTCGTCGGAAGTGGCCTTGGCTGAGGACGTCGCGCACTTTGTCAAAGAAGACTTCATCGGGGTCCGTGAGGCGAGTCTCGGCGACATCGCGCATCCTCGCCGTGTAGTTATCAAAGTATACCGGGTCTATGCGCGGATCGGTGGCATACAGGGTGACTAACTGGAACAAGGTTTCAAGATCCTGGGGGGAAGAACTGCCGGAGAAGCCTTCATACAGAGTGCCAATGTACGGTGATACTGAGACCCGCTTGCCTGCGAGCAGCTTGTCCAAGGTCACTAGGTCATGTTCGCCCGCACCGCTCCCAGCAACCAAGGCGGCAGCGTGCACGGCAGAGACGTAGTCCTCATCCGACACCAGGGAGTTGCCGCCAGGGCTGAAGGACCGGAACAGAATCTGATCGTTGTTGAAGTCGGTCTGCTTGGCGAAAACGGTAATGCCGTTGGAGAGTGTCCATCGTACGGCATCGATGGACTCGATCTGCTGCTCCTCTGTGATGGATCCGGCGGCTGGGATACTCTCCAAGAGGGTTTTGTCGCCGGCTTCATCTTCGTAGCCTGCCACTTCCAGCGTGTGCGCGGTTGCAAGCTGCTGCGTTACTGCCGCTGCCAGCTCGTCCTTAGTACCCGGACCAATGTCTTCGGGTCCGGTCACGAGCAGGACTGTGTTGCCGGGTTCGCTCCAAGAGCCCGCCAATGCGTCGACCTCATCCAGGGTGATCTGCGGTAAAAGGGCCTGGACTAACTCCCACTCCATCTCGACGCCCGGTGCGACCGTGCCGTTCAAGAAGTGCTCGATATACTCCTCGGCGAGCGATCTGGAATCCAGTTGGCCGCGCCTTTCGTAGTAGCTTTCCATGAAGCTGAGCAAATTGACTTTCTCACGATCCAGTTCGGAAGTGGTAAAGCCATGCTGACGCAGACGTTGGAGCTCTTCGAGCATAGCGTTGAGTCCGACTTCCACGCCATCCTTATCAATCGCGAGCGAGAATACGAGTATATCCGCGGGATCTGCAAGACCCCCGCGTCCCCCATTCGCACCAAGGTACGGTGGGTTCGGGGTACGGCTTAGCTCGAACAGCCGCGCATTGAACATCATGAAAGACAAGCGTTCTACCAGAATCTCGCGATAGGCTGCCAACGTTTCGCCGTAACCGGAAGGAATCGTGCGGACTAAGAACGCACTCGTGCCCGTAGCCTCGGGATCGGTAAATACCGTCACCCGCGCCTCTTCGTGGCTCGGTACCTCGTAGCGGGGCCGATCCGTAGGCGGTTGCACAATGGCGCGTTCTTGCGTGGCCTCCCCTTCAGGTGGCGGCGCAAAGTGGCGGCTAATCGCAGCTTCCACTTCGGCTACGTCGATATCGCCCACTATGACCACAGCCATCAGGTTGGGTCGATACCAACGCTCATAGAATGCCCGCAGGTCTTCAGCTTGAGCAGTTTCAAGGACCTCGAGGAGACCGATAGGCAGGCGTTCGGTATAGCGTGAGGAGCCGAATACTAAGGGAACCCAATGGTTAAAGAAGCGATCGCCGTACCCAAGCCGTGCGCGCCACTCCTCGATGACCACCAAGCGTTCCTTATCCACCTCTTCCGGATCGAAGGTGATGCCATAGGCCCAGTCACTAAGAATCTGGAACGCGGTTTCCAAGATTTCGGGATCATCAGTGGGTACTTCAAGCTCGTATGTTGTGGTGTCAAAACCGGTTGAAGCGTTGAGGTCCGGGCCAAATTGGGTGCCGATTGATTCTAGGTATTCAACGATTTGCTGCTTCTCGAAACGATCGGTGCCATTGAAAGCCATATGTTCGGCGAAATGGGCCAGTCCTCGCTCACTTTCTTCCTCAAGCACAGAACCGGCGCGCACTACCATCATCAGTTGCACCCGGTTCTTGGGTTCTTCGTTGTGCCGAATGTAGTAGGTGAGTCCGTTGCTTAGCGTGCCTCGCACCACGACCGGGTCGAGCGGCAAGACAGAATCGGGCGCAAGCGACTCAACCGGAATGGGCGTGGGTGCAACAGGCTCAGCCGTAGGCTCAGGCGCGGGCACTTCTGTGGGAGCCGGCGCGGTCGTTGCCGTGGGTTCCGGCACTGGCACTGGCGCAGGCGGAGGCTGCACGCTGCACGCCGCCAGCACCACCGCTAGCAACGCGATCAAGAGAGTAAGTAGACTGAACTTCAAATACCTGGGCACCGTGATCTCCTTAACTGATACCGTTCCAAAGCGGCATTGCTGTCTGGGCGGCCTCCCGGTACTTCGTCGTACCATGACCGCAAAACCTGTTGAGTTCATCCGCAGAATTGTCCTCGGCCAAGCGCGGTGACGTGTTAGCCGCCTACTGGGGTAACCCCGCGCCGGAGAATTTCACTACAAATGTGGCAAGCTTAGGCTGAATCAACCATTTGATCTGCCCAAGCTTGCCCTTGAATTAGTAGCAATGGAGACACGAGAGGAACAGAAAGCGGTTGTCGTTGACTTGCGAAACGACACCAAACGGGTCGTATCTCCATCAATCTCTCGCCGATGGCCGCCCAATTTATTGGGTATTGCCTGCGTTTTTATCGAACCTTTCCCTGTTTCATTGTAGCATAGTGATTTGCCCCAAGCGCTGCTATAGGGTAATGCGATTCTGATTAGCTGCCGCCGAGGCGGAGGCTGCGGTCCTGCAGCGGCAGTTCCATGCGGACGCCGTGACGGTAGGATTCTCGTATGGCGATGCCGATTTCCAGGGCCTCGCGCCCGAACTCGCCTGGGCACGTCTTTTCTACGCCTGCTTCGATTGAGCGAGCCACGCCCTCGATGGCGTCTACCATCGAGCTACGCGAATGCCATGGAAACGGGAACTGCCGCTGGAAGTCACCGTCCAACTCTTCTTCGCCCCTACCCCATAGCTCGAACCAGGCGTGGTGGTTGCGGATCAGGACGCGGCCGCGCTCGCAGTGAAACTCCATAGTCCAACTCCGCGAGGGCGCGTGGGAGTTCAGGAACCCCAATACGCCGTTCTCGTATCCAATCATGCCGGAGCCGCGCTGGTCTTCATTGGTCTTGGCCGCTTCCGGGTCGTCCATGTGTCCCTGGACCCACCGCGCCGGGGCGCTGGCAAATAGGCTAAAGAGACATAGGGTGTGGCTGTGAATGTTGGAGAGCGGCAGAGGGCTATGGCAGACCATCGAGCGCAGTGCCCCAATTTCGCCGCTGTCGATGAGGGCTTTCGCATTGGTGTACGGCGCATACCAATTGAGATGGGCGGCAATGGCGAGGATGGTCCCGGTGCGGCGGCAGACTTCGATCATCGCGTCCGCCTCGGCGAGGGTGCGGGACATGGGCTTAGTGGCGTAGATCGCCTTGACGCCGGATTCCGCTAGAGCTTCGACAACCTCAGCACGCTCTGCGGGCCCGGTGGTGACGCACACGATGTCAGGTCGCTCTTTAGCCACCATCTCTCGCAGGTCGGCGTAGAGGGCCTTCACGCCCCAGCGTTCGCCAAAATACGCGAGTCGCTTGGGATCAACGTCCACGCCGGCGACCAGCTCCACGTTGCGCGCCTCGATGATCCCCGGGGCATGGGCCCACGGCCACGGATAGTGGGGCTTGCCGACGTGCTCATCGTCGATGGTACTGCCCATGCGCCCGCATCCCACCACGGCAGCGCGGTAGTTGTTCTTGGGCGCACTCGCGGCCACGACTTCGTGGGCCCGCGGTCCTTCCCACTCCGGTTCACTCGAGCGAATTCTCATGATGTGACTCCAAGCTATGAATTAGGCCCGCAGAATTTCTTACAGGCTCTCAATCTTGAGCAAAAGCACTGGTGCGGTTCTCTTTCTAGCCCAGACTGGTCGACTGTTGGCGAAACCACTTGTCTTGCAACGTTTCCTGTTCGTCAGATCGATGCCGGCTCATGCGTGGCGGGCCGTGTTAGGGAAGACCGAAGATCGGCAACAGTCTCGGTTGGAAGGCTGTCATTCATGGCATATTCGGCGACCCAGCGCCGGGTCCAAATGGTTTGTGACAGGCCGAGCGTGGAAGATGCCGGAAGCGCGGCCTGGGGCCTATCGACGCCCTATTCTTGCATAAGCCACGAATCCGCCCAAGCCCACCAAGAGAATTGCTGCGGCAAGCACCAGGGCAAAAACCCACCCAACACTTACAGGGCTTTCCGATTCTTCAGGCACTGGGCCGCTCGTGCCAGCTTGAGGAGCCTGACCCTCGCCCAGCTCGTCGATGTCGGTTTGCGCTTCCGCAAGGAGGGCAGTTCGACTGCAAATGCTAGCTGTGTAACTGTCGTCACTATAGTGGCTGTCGGAAGCGTAGACGACGTACTCCTCTCCTTCGACGAATGTGAACCCGCAACTCCCACCCGTTGGCGGTGTGGTGATGTACATCACTTCATGAACTGCACCCTTCCAAACGGTGCTGACCTCAAAGCCAATCGTGGTGCGGTCTTCAGGGGAGGCAGACTTTGCTTCTGGGTCATAGGAATGGACAACCGAAAAGACTCTCCCTGCAAATACCGCTACAGATTTGTCAAGTTCTTCTGTAGGAGTTCCAGGTATAACACACTTACACGCGTAAACGTGCCCAACGGTTACAAGAAACCAAAGGAATGCCAACACGAGCGCGAGGACGGTTATCGTTGTAATCGCGAACGAAGACCCGACTCTTTTATGTTCTGCAGTTACTTTCGTCATGACGTACTCCTTTGCTACCGCAATTTGCTGAACACACTGCAAAGGATTCAGTAGTTATTCTCACTATATTGTCCGGTATGCTGTAACGCAAGAGTGCCCATGTGTCAGTCGGGCTCTGCAGACTCGCCGGTGTAGAAGGCGGTCGTGCGCCTTGCCGCTGCATGCGCTGTGTCGGGGTCTGTACCGGCCGCGATCGCCGCTTGCGCCCACCCTTCGCTGCTGCCGGTGATAAAGGCCTTGCCGTCCGGTGAAGTAGCAAACGCCATTTCGTCCGGCTTTGGCTCATTCGGTTGCGCAAGATGGAACGCGAGGCCCAGAAAGCCCATCTCCCACCCGACGCCGACCGCGCCCGGTCCGTACACGTCCCAATGTTCTGATAGGAGCGCGGTGTGCGTGAGCGCGAGCCGAACGGTCCCGTTTCCACCATCCGGGAGACGCACCTCCACCCAACTGACGTCTCCAGCGAACTCCCACGTAAGCTCGTAGTGCGATAGTGCCTCACACGCGGTAATCGTACCACCTGCGTTGCCTTCCAACTGATAGCGACCGCCGAGCTCAAGCTCGCCGCTGATACCCGTGAACCAGCGCGGAATGCGCTCGCTATTCGTCACGGCGTCCCACAGGTTTTCAATCGCCGTTGCGTAGCTGCGGGAAAGCGTAACCGCGCTAGCGGGTCGTCCGTCGCGGTCCAGAAACGACACGGAGCGCTCCATTGCATTGAGATGGCTTTCGGCATCAAAGTTCATGGTGATCTCCTCCAAAAGTCATCGTATCGCCGAACGAGCAGCATAGCGATGGAAGCGCTACGATACTCACTGCGATTTGTATCGCGGGCGAAATTCAATCTGCTTAAAGGCAGTTGCCCGAAATTCCAGTCTTTAGGACACATGGTCCGGAGTTGCCTAGTCGAAGCGCGACCTGCGGCCTTCCAAGTTGGTGTGAATGTCCAGCAACACGGTGGCGCCGTCCGCGTTTAGTTGTCGGGCCTTCATGAGAGCGGGAGCTACTTCAGAAGGGTCTGTGACGGTAATGCCCACTGCACCCAGTCCCTCGGCTATCTTGGCGTAGTCCCCGGTCATTTCGGTGGTACCGAACCGTTTCCTCGACGTTGGATAGCCTCCCGGATAGGTAGCCATGCCGCCGTTGTTTAGGACAATCGTCGTGATTGGGGCATTAGCCCGCACAGAGGTCTCTATGTCGAGGCCCGACATACCGAACGCACCGTCTCCCATAAAGTTGATACAGAATTTGTCGGGATTCGCCAGTTTGGCGCCAATCATCAAGGGGATGCCGAAGCCGAGGTGGGTAGTCTTGCCCCAGCCTATGTAGCTGTGGGGGACGGTTGCGGTGTAAAAGGGCAAAATCGTGTCCCGGGGAGCGCCCGCATCATGGGTAACGATGCTGTTTTCCCGGTCAAGGGTCTTGTCCATCTCACTGATTACCCTGTAGGTGTTGATGGGCACTTCGTCGGATTCTAGGAGCGGCTTCCACTCGTCCAGCCACTGCGCTTTTAGATCACCTATTTTGGCTGAGACCTGGCTCTGTCCTTTCCGTCCGGTCTCGCCAATCAACCCCTTCACTTCCTCGATCATCAACTGTAGGGTAAGCTTCGCGTCCCCCGGAAGTCCAACGGCAACCGAGTAGTCCTTGTTGATGTCTTCAATGCCTTCGACGTTATGGATGATGGTCTTTCCATCGGGTATGGGCTGTCCATACGGTGATCTGGTCATACTTGAACCGACGGCAAAGAGGACGTCGGATTCATCTAGCCAGCGCCGGGCAGGCAAGGTAGTTGTCACACCGCCTGAGCCGAGCGAAAGGGGATGGCGCTCATCAATGGAGGATTTGCCGGGCATGGTGCAAAACACCGGTATCTGGGTAAGCTCGGCCAGCTCCTTCAGTTCCCCGGTTGCATCCGAGAACAGTACTCCCTTTCCCGACCAAATCACCGGCTTCTTGGCGTTCAAGAGCAATCTGGCAGCATCCTTGACATCGTTGATTGACGGACGTTGTAGGGACCTGTGGGGCGGTTGATAGTCCGCCGTCTCCTCCGGGACCTCCTGACCGTCGAGATCTATGGGAATCTCGACTATCACCGGGCCGGGAGTGCCGTTACGGAGGGCATGAAACGCCCGGCGCATTGCGCTGGTAACCTGACTGGGTTGCATAATGACTTCGCCGCGTTTGGAGACGCTCTGATAGGTGCGCACAGGCGAAAAATCCGGTCGAACGGCGTATCGGTCCAGGGCTGGGCCCGCAGTAAGGTAGAGGATGGGAACGTTGTCAGCGAATGCCTGCGCGATACCCCCCATGGAATTCTCCGCACCGGGGCCTCCCTGGGTAATGACCACACCGAATTTCTTCCGATTATTGACACGACTGAATCCGTCGGCGGCCATGATTGCACCACGTTCCTGTCTGAACATGATCGTGCGGATACCTTCACTGGCAACAGCCTCGATAAGCTCGTTGGAGGGATAACATGAGACCCACTCCACGCCTTCCAACTTCAGGATTCTGGCGACCGTCTCCAAGACATTCATGAACTTTCTCCTTATCGGCCTCTTGAGCCCTCTCGGTACGAGATAGGCATGGACGGGGCCTACTATTTGGCTACTCGTGTGGCCGTTCTAAGGCTAGGACTGCCACTTCAGAAGGCCGGAGTTGCTTAGTACCGACGGATTAACGCAAGACATTGGCCACCGACCACCCAGCACCAACGCGATCTCCATTCCCACGCGACGTCTGCTCACTTCGAAGACCCTGGATGATGCAGAGGCCACGTGGGGCGTCAGAGTGACGTTATCCATGTTGAACAGGGCATTGCTGGGATCAGGCGGTTCCTTATCCAACACGTCCAGCGCAGCGTGAGCTATCCATCCTTCGTTCAGTGCCCGGACCATAGCAGCCTCGTCCACGGTCGTGCCCCTGCCGGTGTTCACGAATACTGCATCGGGTTTCATCAGCTTGAATTGCTCTTCCCCAATCATCTTGGTCGTGCCGGCGGATCCGGGCAGATGGTTCGAGACGATGTCCGACCGCTGTAACAGCTCTTCCAAGCCGACCGGCTCCACCCCGTGCTGAATCATTGTGGTCTCCATGACGAAAGGATCGTAGGCGAGGAGGCGGAGGCCAAACGGCTTCATCAATGGCACAACGGCCCTGGGGACATTTCCAAAGGAGATAAACCCAAGGGTCTGACCGTACAGTCGGGGCAACTGACGTAAAGGTGGATGTCCCTCCCACCAGCCACCTTCTCGGACCACTTTGTCCATGAGCAGCAGCCGGCGGTGAGCGGCCAGGATTAGCGTCGCCGTGTGTTCTGCAACCTCCTGGATGTTGATATCGGGGCAGTTGGTTACCGGGATGCCCTTGGCCGTAGCTGCCGAGATATCTACGTGATTAGTGCCCACACTATCCAGTGCGATGATCTTGCACTTTTGTAGCCCGTTGATGACTTTCTCTGTAACAGGCCCACCCCTCACTATGAGAGCATCGGCGTCCTGCGCTCCGTCCACGAAGTCATCGTCTGAGGCTGCGATGACTTCCTCAAGCTGGGCATCGGTTCCCTTCAGTGACTCCATCTCAAATGTGTAGTCGCCAGGCACGTTGGGTCGGCCCCGCGCCACGATTTTGTACTTCGCCACTCTACTCTCCAAGGAATCGTCTTATGATTTCTATTCTCGGCCCGTGACTCTGGGCTTTACCTAGCTTATGGCAAGGCTCTGAGCATGTCCAGAGAACCACAACCACGACCTAACGTTATCCGTCACCGATGTACATTCGTTGCCCGGGCAACGGAAAAGTCCACGACCCGTCGGTCACAGGGCATCTTGGCGTAGAGGATTGGCCGGACGATGATTTCGGATGTACATTCATCTAGACACTCAGGTCTGCACAGCCTTCTCCACCGCATGGCAATTGTGTCCGCTATCGGTGCGCAGTCAGGGCGGCTGCCAGACCGGCCAAGACCGAGCCGCTCAGTCTCAGTGCCATGTCGCCCAGTGTGTAGATGTGGGCCGTATCAAGTACTGATGAGAAGTGGATGAAGGCAAAACACTCTGCGATTTCCCACAGGATTGCCGTAACCGCGCCGAATCCCACGACAAACGCCAGGGTCTGCCATGGGCGGACGTTGCTTCTCCAGGCCTACGCGCCGACAGCCCTGGAGAGCAGCGCCCAGTTTACGAGATGGTTCACGTCATCCCACCACCAGATGGAGTCATAGAAATCCACGGTATTGCCGACGGTGTCGATGAGGAAAGGCAGCGTGAGCAGGATGTCCGCGGCGTACGGGTACACTGTATCTCGCGCGCGAATTGCCCAAATCACAGGGACCACAAAGGCGGCAATTGGATAGGTGGCCAGGCGCCAAATGAAAGCCCTGCCTTCGAATTGCTGCAGTCCTGAGAAGGCGCCGAAAGCTAGCAAGGTGATTAAGACGACCTTTACGCCAAGATTGACCCAATACGCAGGTGGCTGACTGCGCAGGCGAGAGGTAAGCTAGACTCCCATAGTTGGATCTCTAATCCGGCCCTTTCTTTGGCCTGTCGACCCACGAGAGTCGGTGAGCGGAATTGGTGGGCTAGAGTTGACTGTAGACAGAACCATCTTCGAGTTGCGGATGGGACTGTGAGCAGGCTAACTACCAGCAGAGTCCCAGGAGGCGGCGTAGTCTAGGGTCTGTTCACACTAAAGGATTGAGTATGGTAGCATACGTGTATGGAACTCACAGAAGCACAGTACCAACGTATCGCACATCTCCTGCCCGTGCAACGCGGCAATGTGCGCATTGCGAACATCCAGGTGCTCAATGCCATGCTGTATGTTGCCGAGCAGGGCTGCAAGTGGCGTGGTCTGCCGCCGCATTTTGGCAGATGGCACACGATCTACACGCGGATGAACCGCTGGGTCAAGAACGGCGTGCTGGACCGCGTCTTTGCACACCTGCAGCAAGAAGGGATCGTGCAGGTCAAGCTGGAGGTGGTCTCTTTGGTCAGCACGACGTTCAAGGTGCATTCTGACGGCACCGGCGCAGAGAAAAAAACGGATCGCAGTGCATCGGCAAGTCCCGTGGTGGCTGGACGACCAAGCTTCATCTGGTTGCCGCGGATGAGCGGACGCCCGTAGCATTCTCGCTCTCGCCCGGCCAAGCGCTTGACGGGCCGGAGGGACGCAAGCTGCTCAAGCAACTGGGGCCGCAGCCGGGGACCCCGCGCTGGTGATGGACCGCGCTTACGCCGGTGATGAGACCCGTCAGATGGCGTCTGACCTGGGGTTCACTCCCGTCGCGCCGCCGCCCAAGAGCCGCGTGGCTCCCTGGGAATACGACCGGGAAGTGTACAAGCACCGGAATGAAGTGGAGCGCCTGTTCCGTCGCTTGAAAGGCTATCGCCGTGTCTTCACGCGCTATGACAAGCTCGATGTGTTCTATCGCGCCTTCGTCTTGTTCGTTACCATCTTTGAGGCCCTACGTAGTGTGAACACGCCCTAGAAACTACAGATGGAAACCTTAGACCTGACACTAAGGGTGCCGGGCCACCCCAAGCTGGATCCGTCAACCAAGGAGTCTCTAATGGCAGAGGAGGCGTTTAGTCCCTTGCCACATAGTCTGCAAAGGCGGTTATGGGGGCACGTAGCGTCCGGGACTTGGTTGACGGCTCAAGTGCAAGACTCAGCAGTCCTGGTCGCTGAAGACTGGGTGGTTTCGATCCATGGGAAGAAACTCAGCCACAATGTGGCCGCTATGGCAGTACTACTTAATTCCATAGGCCAAGAGTTGAATGCGCCCGTCTCAGTTGACTTCCCGACCCTTCAAAACGGGAACGGAGAATCCTTACATATTTCATTGAGGAGGCAGTCCCGAAGGGACCGAATAGTCGGCATCATCAGATGGGGGGCAACCATCGTAGTGAGCGCGCTAGTTGGCGCATTCGTCCAGTGGCTGTTTTTCGGAGGTGGTTTGCCATGACACAGAATTTGGAGATTAACTTCATCACACGAGTAACAGAAGCCATAAGAGCGCTGGGCTACAACTTGACCCGGGAACCATCCCGGATTCCTAATCGAGGATTTTGGCGAGATGATCCAGCTTCGCTAGTTCGCGGTCTCAGATACAGACCGGACATCCTTGTTGAACGCGGTGGGAGCTTCGTTATTGTCGAAGTCAAAACGCGTCCCGTGTTGTTGGGGGGGGTCATGCAGGCCAGTCAATACGCAGGCTATTTTGGAGCAACGGTCATTGTTTGCATGCCAGATGATGTTTTTCGCAAGATACCTGAAAGCGTCCGAGCATTCGCAGCCGACCGACGCATACGTCTCTGTCCGCTTGCCGAGATTGGCGAAGCCTTGAGGGACCTTCTAAAGTAGCGTGTTCTTGATCCCCTGCGTATTCGAAAGTAGTGGCGTGTTCCCGAACAGCCGTCGCAAGGCTGCGTTCTTGAATCCGCTTCTCCGACCATAGATAGGGCATCCGTAGGTTCTGTAGCCCGTTCCTACCTTCTTGACCCCAGTCTATCCGGGTCGACCGCCCACGAAAACAGTACTTTCTGTGTCGATTGAAAGACAGAGAACTCGCCGGTCAATCAAGGAATGCGGACTTTGTAAGTCCTGACTGGCCCGAACCGGAGGGGGCTGCAAAAGCGCAAGAGAGAGGCAGTGGCTTCGACTCCCTCTTGCGCTCCTTCACCCTGTGATGCGATGCTATTCAGGCCGAGAGTCTGGGTAGCTCACACTGTGCCCCAGCCAAAACTTCGAAGATGGTGCCATCTACCGTCCCCTCAACTCCAGCGTGACGCGTCGTGACGGAGAGATGGCAGGAGCGTCACGCTACAGGATTCGCGAGTCCTCGGTGCGTTGACAGAGTACCCAGCCAGATCTCAAAGATGGTGGTATTCACCGTATGCAGTGGTGGAGATGAGGAGACTCGAACTCCTGCCTCCCTCCTTGCAAAGGAGGTCCTATCCCAACCGAGCTACATCCCCGTGCGGCGGCTAGAATAACAGGGCAATGGTTACTGAATGCCGGCGCTGCTTTTGGTGGTGGTCCACTGGGAAATTGGGCAGGCGATGCATGAAACAATGCAATACCAGAAAGGGAAGAATAGAAGGCGGGGTATACCGAACGAGTATATGTCATTGCTCCGCTCCGATAGGTAGTTCAAGAAACTATGGGTTACGGTGTGGGTGGTCGTTAACAAGGCCGCTATTCGGCACCGAGGATGGGACCCTCCGTGAGTCGATGGCAAACATGATGGGAAAGATTACCCCCAAACGTTGCGGGCGGTCTCAGCGACGATGCGGAGTTTTGCGTTTTGCTGCTCGACCGAGAGAGGATTGCCGACGATGGATGAGCCGAACCCGCACTGAGGACTGATGGCGAGTTGCTCGAGGGGGAAGTGGCGGGCAGCCTCGGCGATCCTAGACTCAAGCTCGGATGGGGTCTCCGCGCGAGGTGACTTGGTCGTGACCAGCCCAAGCACCACTAGCTTGTCGTCGGGCACGCCGCGCAGAGGCTCGAACGAGCCTGAGCGTGGGTCGTCGTACTCCAGCATCAGCCGCTGCGCGTTCACGCGCTCGAGAACCGGCCCAACAATCCGGTCGTAACTGCCTTCGACCAGCCAACGGCCGCCCTGGTTCCCTCGTCAGAGGTGGAATGCGAACACTACTTCCGAGAAACCGTCCATCACGGCGTTGTCCAGCTCGACGCCCTGGGCGATCCAGTCCTCCGCAGACCAACCCTGGGCCTCGTAGAAGGCCGCCCACACCGGATCCAGCACGAGTGGGTAGTGCGGAGCGTCGAGTTGGATGTAGGTCGCCCCAAGCCTGATCAGCTCTTCGATCTCCCCACGGATTATCCGCGCGACATCGGCCAAGAACGCATCCAGCGTGGAGTAGGCTGCGGCAGACTTCACCGGTAACCAGAAGTTGGCGAACAGGCTGGGGCTCGGCAGTGTCACCTTTGCTATGCGGGTGGTGCGGCCGCGCAGGTAGGTGAACTCCTCCGCCGATAGGTGGCGCTTCCGCTGGAGGGGACCGACGACACCCAGAGTCGCAGGACGTTCCTTGCGCAAGTCTCCTACCCGTTCGCCGCCCTGCCAATCGCCCCAGAGGAACGCGTCGATATCGAACTCGCCAAAGCCTGCGACTGCCTCGGGCATCTGACTCTGGAACGAGAGCCTGCGCATTTCGCCATCGGTGAGGATCTCAAGTCCGGCCTCCTCCTGGGCAGCTACGGCGCTATCGACAGCGGCGTCCTCGGCGCGCTTGAATTCCGAGGGCAAGATTCGCCCGGCCGCAAATTCCTCGCGCGCGGCGAGTAGCTCCGGTGGTCTAATTAGGCTCCCAACGACATCGGCATGAGGTAGATTCAGCATGGCGAATAGCCTCGCATATCTTGGCGGTTTGGGACAGACAAGTCGGGCCTGCCGAGTCGGTGGATTTCCAAGACGATCTGGGCAGCGACAACGCAGCGCTCCATCCAACTCCGGGGCTCGCCTGCGGCAAGACCAACAGCAGCAACCGGGCAAGCGCTGCCACGCGAGCGTGCAAGTTCTCTCCAATCAGAGGAACAAATCATCTTCCCATTTTATTCCCCAAAAAAATGCCAAGTATCGCAAAGGAACAGTCTAGGAAGACTCCATAGCGTCAGTCTGAGAGAGGTACCTATGTAAATCAAACCCACACTCTTCGCGATCCACTACCTTCTTCTTGCCGCGGAATGACACAGTCTTAGCACGCAACAATTGTAACCCTTTGCCATTCAAGCTACCGCTGTATGCCAGAATTGGGTACCAATTACATTCAGACTGAGCGCTTAGCAGGTCTCTTGCAAGATTCAAGCCACCTTGGACTTGTGATATCGCCTTCGAGACATTCACGTTCTTTCCGCCCTTTAGTTCGACAGAACAAACGAATACCTTGCCGCGTTGTCCAAAAATTAGACGATCACAGAGCTTTGTATCCAAACCGTGGTGTTTCTGATGCTTATCTCCATGAATCGTTGTAAGTGCTGACTTGTTTAAACTACGTATATCGATTTTGCAGCCACAGTCTTCATAGGAGTCTGTGATGCAACAGTTACCGTGAATTTCGCGAATTCTATTTAGGAACTCTCTGAATAAGTCATGGTTAGTATGACATACTCAAGGTAGAACGGATCAGAGGATGAGGAGGAAGCGGCGATGGATCAGCCCACCTTTGGCGACTTGGAGTATACGCACAAAAAGCACAGGACGCGGCGGGAGAAGTTTTTGGAGCGGCTGGAAGGGCTGGTGCCATGGCAGCGGTTGGAGGCGCGCATTGAGCCGCACTATCCCAAGGCGGGTCGAGGGCGTCGACCCTATGCTTTGTCGGTGATGCTGCGGGTTCACCTGGTGCAGCTCTGCTACAACCTGAGCGATCCTGGGATGGAGGATCTGTTGTACGAAGCGGAGTCGGTGCGGCGGTTTGTGGGCGTGCGTCTGTCGGAGCCGCTACCCGACGAGAGCACGATCCTGCATTTCCGCCACCTGCTGGAGAGACATCACCTCGGGCAGGAGTTGTTTGCGGAGATCAACGGGTATCTGGCGGCACAGGGGGTGCGGTTACAGGAGGGAACGATCGTGGACGCGACCATCATAGCGGCGCCGACCTCTACCAAGAACCGGAGCGGGCAGCGGGACGCGGAAATGCGTCAGGTGAAGAAGGGGAACCAGTATTACTTTGGGATGAAACTGCACATCGGAGCGGACGCGGCCACGGGGGTGGTGCACAGCTTTGCAACGACATCGGCCAACGTGCACGACGTGACGCAAGCGCACCGGCTGCTGCACGGTGAGGAGGCGCGGGTGTGGGGTGATGCGGGGTACGTGGGGGTACAGAAGCGGGCAGAGAACCTGGGGCTGGCGGTGGCGTGGCAGGTGGCGCTGAAGCCCGGGCAGCGGCGGAAGCTGGCGCCGGGAAGCCTGGAGGCGCAGGTGGAGAAGGCGAAGGCGTCGATCCGGGCCAAAGTGGAGCACCCCTTCCTGGACGTGAAGCAGCGGTTCAATTACGCCAAGGTACGCTACCGTGGTCTGGCCAAGAACACGGAACGCATAGCCATATTGCTGGGACTATCCAATCTGACGACGGCCCAACGCGCCGTGGGCGGCTGATCCAGGGCGCAGTGGGCGCAAAAGTCCGGTATGCAGCCGAAAACGGCTGCAAAGCAAGAGGATACCGGCCCGTGAGGCGCGCGAACAGGCCAAGAAAACACGACCGGCAGCCTACTGAAGCTCCTGATAGTCACTAAAACAGTTTGGTAACCCCTTGTTCAGAGCTTTCTTAGAACTCTGACTGGGGTCACTCTTCGCGTGTCCGCTGCAACTCAATCGTCTCATCGTATATGAGTTCGATTTCTCGAAGGAACTCCTCTTCGTCTATACCTGTTTCAGGGTCGACCGCTAATGGACTTATCACGCTGCCTCCTAAACTTGGGTCGAATTGAAACAAGAATGCTCCAATTTGGTCTTGCCGCAAACAATCTTGAGTCTGGAATTCGTGCTCCTTAATTCTACGACTGTTAGTATTGCTGAGGCGCAAGAGGTTGTTTATCTGTGCTACAAGCATGTCACTGTGGGTGGTTATAATTACTCGTATACCAGCATTGACCAATCGAGCGATTCCACGCGCCATTTGGCGCTGAGCCCCTGGGTGCAGATGGGACTCAGGCTCTTCCAAAATCAAGAGGTTTTCTTCTGCTACCAGATACTTGAGGAACAGGACAAGCGGAGCCAGTTCAGATACCATCGAAGAAGTATGATCTAGGGTGAAAGTACCGGGGGATGGCTGGATGCCTATTTGTTCGTACACAATCTCGGGGTAAGGCAAACCTTCGGACTCGTCCAAGTCTACTTTACCCTGCAAGACTTCACTTTCAATAAAGTCAATCGCTTCCTGCAAATCATCTTGTTTCGGCCTAGTTCTCGAGCGTCTATCAAGGCCAATTATGTGGCTCAAGAATTCCGTGGCGATACCTGGCAGTGTTGGAATATTTACTGGCTCAAGTCCTATTCTACTAGATTGACGCACCAGAGAAGCCGCCAAAACCTTGTGACCTTGCGCAATGCCAGACCGGGCCGCAGGCAGATAGAAGCTCTCTTGCGGAAGACCGATCAGAGCTTGTTCGATCACTGAGGATTCCAATTGGCCTAAGACGTTAAGGAACAGCATGAATTCATTGTCTTCATCAAGATCGGCATCGATAGGAAAGTCTTCGACAATTGAAGTGGGCACTGCGACTTGGGATATATCAAATTCATGTGTCGACTTGTTCTCCTCAGACAGATGGACATTCAGATGTAGCTTAGGATTGTCCTGCTTAATGGTCAGCTGAGGATCCCTAGGCTCAGAGCCCCTTCTCACGAACCCCGATACTTCCCCGTAGGTCTGAATGAGCTTTTGGATTACATTTCCCCCAATTGAACTAAGGGATCGGCGGAACGCTAACTCCAATTCCTCCCTTACTTCGATGGGCAAGTCGGACACCAAGTATTGGACCGATGCCAACTTATCCGCACCTTGTTCCTTTGTCCACTCTTGAAAAGCCCGCATCGCACTTGAGAAAGCCTCTGGCCTGTCTCTCTGTGCTCTTAATGTAAATGACCTTCGAAAAGTCCAATAGTGTCTCTTTGCTATTTCCAAACTGCGCGGGAATAGGGTTGGCTCACCATCGTATAAGGCAGTCATTGAGGCATAGATGGCGGTAGCCATGAATGACTTACCAGTGTTGCTTCGGCCCATAAAGATTGTGAGCGGCTTTAGATCTACTGTTCCCTCAACAATGGGGCCAAAGTCTCTTGTCGAAACTGTTAGCATTGCATTCCTCAAATTGAGCGTTTAACTGAATTACACTACTGTCAGAGACCAAATTGCTTGATCAACTGCCCCAGAATTCTCGACTTGTAAACTGATTCAGTCTCGCCCGTCATGATAGGTGTCGAGTTGATCGAGAGTGCTCCTGATTCTTCCTGCTTTACCAAAGCTGGAACGGCATTTCCTGTGTTCTTGTTCGGGGATGGGGAATCCATCGGTCCCCCTGATTTCAATTGAGATTTGTCATGTCTAGACCTAGAGGCAACTCAGGATAGTCTTGAGCTAGAATCACCTGCCGGCCTCCATTCCAATCTCTCGGATGCCGCCAAAGGCTGTTCTGATCAGGGCCCCCAAATGGTGGAGATGAGGAGACTCGAACTCCTGACCCCCTCCTTGCAAAGGAGGTGCTCTCCCAACTGAGCTACATCCCCGTGACTGGCAGCCGCGCAGAGCGCTAAAGGCGCATCAAAAGACTCACAACAGGCCCAGAGCACACGCGGCGCGATGGGCGCATTGGTTCGTGTCAGCCGAAAATCTCTAGTGCATTACGGGCGGAAATCGCTATGGTAGCTCGGTGAAAACTATCTCTCCGCTACCCGATCCGACCCATGCCGCACATGCTGAGAGGCTGTTGTGTCGCTGCCGTCGTGGTGGGCCACTGTGGATTTGAACCACAGACCTCGCCCTTATCAGGGGCGCGCTCTAACCAACTGAGCTAGTGGCCCGCAGAATACGCTGTAAAGCCAGTCTCTTGTTTATTGTACCACCCTTGGCTTGGCCTGCATGTCGCCAATTTAGTGGCAGGCAAATCCATTTCTCACAGGAGGAATATAGCGCAGCAAACGCCGGTATGCAACTCTGCCAAGCCGCTGCATGGTGGGTAGTTCGATGCCATGGAGGTGCTTGCACAACGGTGGCTCATCCACCGAGGTTTGTGGATAGGGTGGAGAGGAAAGGTGGGTACGAGGAAGGGAGCGGGCAATGGACGGTGACTTGGTTGGGGAAGAGATGATCACACTTGTGGGGTCTGTATGCTTGCTTGTTGGAGACCCCCGTATCCGGGGTACGGGGCATGCGCGGACTTCCAGTCCGATGCATAGCGCCGTCTTTCCGGCGAAGGCCGGAAACCAGGGGGAGGCGGAAAGTGTGCGGAAACTTGCCGTGAAGCCTTTTTCACCCCCATCCCGACCTTCCCCCCATCAAGGGGGAAGAGGCTTCGCAAAGGTCTCCGTAGGGAGAGGGATGGCATAGGGGATACAAAAGAAGAATCCCTCATGTGGAGAGGGATTATCTCGTTAGGTGTGCCTGCGATAGTCAGGTGGTGGCTGGGTTAGCAGGTGGAGAGTGATGAAGGGGGTGTAGATTTTGGAGAGGTAAGGGAGAAAGCTTTAGATGGGACAGGAGGTCATGGGTAATAAACCCTAGAAAGGAGGTGATCCAGCCGCAGCTTCCGCTACGGCTACCTTGTTACGACTTCACCCCCATCATCAGCCCCACCCTCACGACGTGCGTCCCTTGCGGGTTCGCGGAAGCCGCTTCAGGTGTTGCCAACTTTGGTGGTGTGACGGGCGGTGTGTACAAGGCCCGAGAACGTATTCACCGCGGTATGCTGACCCACGGTTACTAGCAACTCCGTCTTCAGAGAGGCGAGTTGCAGCCTCTCATCCGAACTACCGGCCGGTTTTAAGGGATCCGCTTACGCTCGCGCGCTTGCTTCCCGTTGTACCGTCCATTGTAGCGTGTGTGTAGCCCAGGACAATAAAGGCCATGCGGACTTGACGTCATCCCCACCTTCCTCCGCGTTGCTCGCGGCAGTCCGACTAGAGATATAACTAGTCGCAGGGGTTGCGCTCGTTGCGGGACTTAACCCAACACCTCACGGCACGAGCTGACGACAGCCATGCAGCACCGGTGAACGCTCCACGAGGTTTCCCCCGCAGTCCCTCGCCTTTCGGTTTGGTACCACGTCCATGTCAAATCCTGGTAAGGTTTTTCGCGTAGCCTCGAATTGAACCACACGCTCCGCTGCTTGTGCGGGCCCCCGTCAATTCCTTTGAGTTTCAGCCTTGCGGCCGTACTCCCCAGGCGGGGTGCTTAGCGGGTTACCTTGGGCACAGAGGGCGGAGAAAAGTCCGACCCCAACACCCAGCACCCATCGTTTACAGCGAGGACTACCGGGGTATCTAATCCCGTTCGCTCCCCTCGCTTTCGCGCCTCAGCGTCAGAACAGGGCCAGGTCGCCGCCTTCGCCACGGGTGTTCCTGGCGATATCTACGTATTTCACCACTCCACCGCCAGTTCCGCGACCCTCTCCCTGCCTCAAGCAAAGCCGTTCCGCTTGGCATCTCCTGGTTGAGCCAGGAGCTTCCACAAGCGGCTAACTCTGCCGCCTACGCGCTCTTTACGCCCAGTAAATCCGGATAACGCTAGCCCCCTCCGTATTACCGCGGCTGCTGGCACGGAGTTAGCCGGGGCTTATTCCTTGAGTACCGTCTGAATTCTTCCCCAAGAAAAGGAGTTTACACCGCGAACGGCGTCATCCTCCACGCGGCGTCGCTGCGTCAGGCTTTCGCCCATTGCGCAAGATTCCTTCATGCTAAACCCCGTAGGGCTCTGGACCATGTTCAAGTCCCAGTGTGGCCGACCATCCTCTCAGACCGGCTATCCGTCAAAGCCTTGGTAAGCCGTTACCTCACCAACAAGCTGATAGACCGCAGACCCCTCCTTGTGCGCCCGTAAGGGCTTTGACTGCCAGTCTATACGACCGGCGGTATTATGCGGTATTAGTCCGGGTTTCCCCAGGTTATTCCCCACACGAGGGCAGGTAATCTACGTGTTACGCACCCGCACGCCGCTCATCACCTTCAAGTGCAAGCACTCGAAGGGACGCGCACGACTCGCATTGATCAAGCACGCCGCCAGCGTTCATCCTGAGCCAGGATCAAACTCTCCAAAACAAAAGGATTAACAGAATAACTGAAACCGCCTCATCCCGGATAAGCTAGGCCCTCGCTCTCCTACGATAAACACCTTTACCTTCATCACTCTTCACCTGTTAAAGAACCACCTGCTGTGAAACAGGCAAAAGTCATCTTACCACCCCTTCATCACATTAGTCAACTGTTCACTGCACCCTTGCCATATGTGCTATAGAACGTGGCAACATTTCAGATGGTGTGTTGAGGGCCTGGTTTGTTTCGCTCTCCCGGCTAATGCGGTAGTCCGCTCAACATTAAGCACTGGACCCATTGAGACGGCACGTTTCTCCTATCGCAATGGTCAACGAGGTACGCGACGCAGAGAGATAGTGCATGCGTACGACCGGATTGAGCGCATGTTACAATGAGCGCGCGTGTCGTGGACAACCAGCAAAGTAGAGCATTCCGTGAGGATATTGGTCGCGGGTGGGGCGGGTTTTATCGGATCCCATCTCTGTGATTACCTTATCGCGCAGGGGCACTCTGTCACTGCCGTTGATAACTGCATTACCGGACGCGCAAAGAATGTTGCCCATCTAGCAGCGAATAACAGGTTCTCTCTGCTCGAAAGGGATGTGACCGAGGCGTTCGCTTGGCAGGGGGACGCGGTATTTCACCTCGCCAGCCCCGCCAGTCCTGAGGGCTATCTGCGTCATCCTTTTGAGACGTTGCGCGTCAATTCCGTCGGCACAGATGTACTCCTGGCGCTAGCCCGCGAGAATGGCGCGAAATTCCTCTTTGCGTCAACTTCCGAGGTCTACGGCGATCCCCAAGTGCATCCGCAGACAGAGACGTATTGGGGTAATGTCAATCCGGTTGGGCCGCGGGCGTGCTATGACGAGGGGAAGCGTTTCGGTGAAGCCCTAAGCATGGAATACGTGCGCCAGCACAACGTGGATGCCCGTATCATTCGCATCTTCAACACATACGGGCCGCGCAATGATCCAGGCGACGGGCGCGTGGTTCCGAATTTTGTTGCACAGGCATTGTCGGGACAGCCAATTACGATTTACGGGGATGGCATGCAGACTCGTTCGTTCTGCTACGTGAGAGACCTGGTGCGCGGAATGGCAGCGGCCATGTTCACGGCCCAGACGCAGGGGGAAGTGATCAATCTTGGCAATCCTGATGAACGCACCATCCGCGAGTTTGCGGACATCATTGTACGCCTGACCGGCTCCGACGTGCCCATCGTGCATAAGCCTCTGCCCGCCGATGATCCAAAGCGCCGCCGTCCCGACATTTCTAAGGCGCAAGATCGGCTGGGCTGGACTCCTGTAATCTCATTGGAAGAAGGCTTGGCAGAGACGATTGCATATTTCCGACAAGAACTCGCAATTCAACCGTTTTCTTGAATGTGATCGCTCAGTGTGGCCGCTTCGGCTGCGCGAATTCAAGTGGCGGCAACTCATCTGAAGAGTCCCCGCTAACTCAGTCTTTGCCCCCTGTCAGCAACCACCGCTTGGCCATCCATAACGGATCGGCTTACTGCGCATTGCATCTATCAACGGGAATGACTATCCTAGTCTGGGGAAATGAATAGCTAAAGGAGAGTGGCACGTGAAGTTTGTTCGCTATCAAGATGGTTCCCGCGCGGCGTGGGGCATTGTCGAGGGTGACAGTGTGACGCCGGTGCTGGGCGATCCATTTACGGGTTGGGTAAAGACTAATCGAACGCTCGCGCCGTGGGACTTGCACGTCCTGCCGCCCGCAACACCGACGAAAGTCATCTGTGTCGGCTTGAACTATAAGCTGCACGCCGAAGAGAGCGGCATGGAGATTCCCAAGGAACCGATGCTGTTCTTGAAACCGCCTACAGCCGTGATCGGCCCGGAAGAGGGCGTAATCTATTCGCACCTCACTACGCGGCTGGACTATGAGTGCGAGCTAGCGATGATTATCGGCAAGACGGCGCATCGTGTCTCCGTAGAGGACGCTCCGAGTGTGGTGGCCGGATACTCCTGTGCTAATGACGTCAGCGCGCGTGATCTGCAGAAACAGGACGGGCAGTGGGCACGGGCAAAGGGGATGGACACGTTTTGCCCACTGGGGCCGGTGCTCGTAAACGATATCGATCCGGTTGGCTTGCGGATACAGACGAAGCTTAATGGCGAGATCAAACAGGATAGCAACACGGCCGATATGGTGTTCAAACCTGACTTTATCGTCCACTTTGTATCGCAAGCGTTTACGCTACTGCCGGGCGACGTCATCATCACGGGCACGCCGAGTGGCATTGGCCCGATGCAGGTCGGCGACCGCGTGGAGGTTCTCATCGATAATATCGGTACGCTCGCCAATCCTATCGTGGCGCCGGATTAGCCCTACCTGCAAAGGCGGGCGTTTACCTTTGCCAGGCGGAATTGCAGCAGCCGAATTGAAGTCTCCATACATTGAGGCGTTTCGGTTACGTAGCAGGAAAATGGCCGGATTGGTGGTTGCACTCAAGAGAGGTCGCCAAACCGCTTGATCTGCTGATGTTGGCAGAGGTGTGCGTTGGGTCCCCGATTCATGGCCAAGCAGGTCATGAGTGGGCGCGTCCAATGCATCTCAGAGTTGACATAAAAGATACGTTGGTTTGCTCACTCCACGATAACGGGAATTGACCGGCTGAGCGCTATGTGGGTAGTAGTGATTTCGCAGGTATAGGCGAAGAACTCTACCCCACAGCGATGGGCGTTGCGCAGGGCTTCGGCAAACTTGGGGTCAGTTTGGTTGTTGGCGGTGACGCTGTGCGCATCGGCGCGCTGCACCACGAACAAGGCAACTGCCCGGGCGCCGGCCTGTCGGAGCTTGGTGAGCTCAGCGATGTGCTTGCGTCCGCGTTCCGTTGGCGCATCGGGGAACAGGCCCAGTCCGTCTTCCACGAGCGTGACAGACTTCACTTCCAACCAGCAGCGCTCGTCGGCACTCTCTAGGAAGAAGTCAAGCCGGCTGCTTCCCACGCGGCGTTCTTGCTTCCAAGCGGTATATCGAATGAACTCCGGTAAGCTGCCCTGGGCCAGAGCTTCCTGGACAAGGACGTTCGGTAGCTGTGTGTTTAGCGAGACGAGAGTCCGGTCTTTTTCCAGTAACCACAACTGGTAGGGTGTCTTTCGATTTTTCCCTGATTTGGGTTCCAGCCAGACTCGCGCTCCGGGCTGAAGCAACTCGCGCAGCCGTCCGGGATCGGGCAAGTGTGCTCGCACCGGGGCGCTGCGATTCGGAAGCTGCACGAGACACGTGAACCGGTTGGGGCGTGCAAGGAATTGTGCTTCTAATAGCGGGTTGGGAAGCTTCAAGAGGTGGTGTCGGCGAGCGCGCAGATTCGGTCAGCCAAGTCTACGAAAACCTCTACGTCATCGAGGCGCTGCCACCAACGGTCCGGCAGGCGAGAAAGCCCAAAGGCAGCGCCCGCCAGCGCGCCGCAAACTGCACCGGTGGCTCTACTAGCGCCGCCCAGGTTAATGGCTTCGACGAGCGCGGACTCGGCGGTTTCCGTGCGCAAGAGGCAGACAATGGCGGCTTCTAAGGCATCAAACGCCATCGCCGATGGATGAACGTAGGTGGTCGCCTCCAACTGCGAAAGACGCTCCAAGACCGGTACGGGAGCATCGTAGTCATCCAAATGATCGACGATAAGCTTGAGGGAGTCTTTGATTGTGTTGCCGGCTATGAGTGCGGACACAATGAGATTGAGGGTTACGGCGGCCCAACTCCACATGCGGTCATAGTGCGTAAGCCGGGCGCTGCTGTAGGTGGCTGCTATGTTTTGTTCGGGATGCTGTGCGTACATCAGACCCAGCGGCGCGCAGCGACCAACTACGTGGAGGCCAGTCGTCTTGCCGCCCGATTCCCAAAAAGTGAGCGACGATGCGTGCTCCCACATCATCCCGGTGGCAACTTTGGCAAGCGTGCGGTTGGTAACGTCTTGAGAAAGAACGCCCTGCGAACTGAACGACCAAGCGACCAAGCGCTGGAGCGCGTCCTCGGGTTCGTAATCGCCGCACGCGACAAGGCTTTCCGCAAGACAGCGGGCCTGATTGGCAATCTCTCCGGTACAGGTAGACGCAGGCCCCCGCAGGTCACGCAAGACGCCAAAACGAGCGCGAATTTCCGGCTGTGTCATGTCCTCGGTGGTTGCGCCGAGACATTCGCCGATCGCGAGCCCAACCAGTGTTCCGCGAAAGCAGTCAAGTTTCTTCATCATATTCGTTGAGACTTTGCCCTTCTACGGTCGCAGTGCCAAGCTAAGGCCTTACCCTGAGATCAATTGGCAGAAAAGTGCAGGCTGAACACAAGCGAGCGCAAGACTTCAAGGCACGGGCGGCAAAGTACCAGATCCCCTTTTTCTCCAGTTGCGACTGCCATTAATTCATCGACGGACTGTGCTTCGTACATTATGCATGGCATTGCGCACGTGCGTGAAGAATCACGCGGGACTGCTGTCGATTCCGTTGGCTGCCGCATCGTGCTCTGCAGACCATAAGGAAGGCCGACTAAGTGACCGATGTTGTGCAAGACTAAGCTGCGCAAGCACTTAAGGCGCAGTTCCCGATCAGCGATGTGTGACAGGTGGCGGATCGAAATCACCGTGACTAAGTCAGGCTCCGTGCAGGCGAATACTGAAGGAAAGTCTCCATCGGTCTTTTGCGTGTCGTTACACAACTCTGTATGAAGGAGCGCAAGGTCGAGATGGGGTTCGGCGTGCTGCCATGGTTCATAGCGCACGATCTCAATGAATGTTGCTGCAGAAACCCGGCCGGTGTGTTGGTCGAGGCTTGATTCCCAATACCAACGGAAGGAGTGATATGCCTGCATGCCGGCAGCACCCTTTAGAATCCAATTGCCGAAAGGGCGCAACACGATCGGTGTAAGACCGATGTCCTGGTCCTGGGCCACGCCTTGCAGATAGCGCAAGAATTCTCGCATGGCGCCAATAGACTCATTGGCCTCTGCTTCGCTCACGCCATCGGACCAGATAACGGTGATCGGTTTCATGTTGGCATGGCCTGTTCAAAGGATCGGATCGCATGACTACCATCTAGTACGCCGACTTCCAAGTGAAACTCTTGCACTTCGCCCGGTTCCAAGTATCGCAGTCTGCCTTCGCTACGCTCTACGGCACGCCCAAGCGGCAGGCAGTTGCCCGGTTCCAAGCCGACGACGTATTCGTCGCTGTTCATCATTTTCCATTCCGTAAAGCACGGCAGTTCAAGGGGGTCATATCGAACATACATGCCGATGCCGTCACCAATGCCCGGGTTTACGATGGCAGCGTGCACGTGGCCGTCCGCATTTGGTTTCATGGTATGGAAATAGACGCGCTCAGCATAATCCGGGTCCGGATCCTCGAACCGGTCATATACATCGCTTCCCACTTGGGCGGCGGCGTCACGCGGTTCAACATTCTCAGTAGGCAGAAGTAAGTGGGAGTCGCGGTGTACCAATGGAAATCCGACATTCATGTGGTAGAGCAACATGAAGGGGCTTGGATTGCGCCCTCTGTTTTCAACACTATCGTGGACAAAGAACCTTGACTCGCCAAGACGCGCCCAGATGCGCCGGGTGAGTATCAAAGTGTGGCCGAAGACGGTACTTTCTGTCAGCCGTCCCTGCACGCGCATTATGTAGTCGTCGCCGTCCCATTCATTGTCTACTAAGACGTTGCGTGCGGCGGTATAGGATATGCGGCCATGAATTCCAAGTTCCTCGTCACGATCAGTGCTTGGAGCTCCCAGGTACGTCAGTCCGCAAGTGGTGATTAGTCCGCCGAAGAACCCGCGCAGCCAGCCCATTCCAGGAGATTCGAAATACGCGCTGTGCACGTCTCCGGTGCGAGATCGCCATGCCAGCGGGATGCCGTTATATTCGGCGTGAGCAACGTCTAAACCGCGCGTCGGCGTTACCCAGAGATTCAAGCCCGTTCCTGTACGCATCTCGGCGGCCAGCATGGCGTCTTCCGGCCCTTCCTCCCAGCGCAAGCGCCGCGCGCCGCCGACTTGATCCATGCTGCCGACACGGCTGAGTAGCTCTTCACGCGTGTACGGTGTTTGCCATAGTGTGGGCATGCGATCTAGTTCGCCTCGACTGCACTGCGAATAAGGGTTATTTCGGGGGGGAAATCCGGACTGCCAAAAACGGCAACGACGTCAATGCGCCAATCGCCTTCGATCTGATCGGTGTCCAAGAGGTAATGCTGGGCCGCCGCAATAATGTGCGCGGCTTTTGTCGGTGTAACTGCTGCTTGGGGAGGCCCAAAGCTAGATGTACGCCGCGTCTTTACCTCCACAAACACGATAGAGTTGCCGTCTTGCGCGACAATGTCCAGTTCTCCGGCTGGTGTACGGTAGTTGCGGGTCAGGACTTTGTACCCCTGTTGGGCAAGGTAGCGGGTGGCGACTTCCTCTCCCCACCGACCGAGTCTCTGACGTTGCCGGCTTGCTGTCACCTTTCGCATCTCCACTGACGGCACACCGCATTGGGAGCAGTGTCTACCGCCGCTGCAACGACTTTATGCACAGAGTGTTGCTGTTCAACTTGCGCAGCGGATATTCGCGCGGGCGTGAGCGTGGTTCGGGTAGGTGAGAAGAGTTGTGATGCCGCGCGCATCACAGGCTGAAAAGTTGCACGATGAATGGCACAGGGGCCGAATTGCAGCAATGCCTGCTGGTGCCTGCGTGTGCCATAGCCCTTATTGTTGGCGAAGTCATAGTGTGGGTATACAGGACCGAAGCGGCGCATTAGCCGGTCGCGGTAGACCTTGGCCAGAATCGAGGCCATCGCCACCGAGAGGCAGCGCTGATCGGCCTTGGGGTACGATTCGACACGAACCGGTGGATTGCGCAACGTTACAGCGTCAGTTAGGAGGATATCCGGCGCGCGCTTGAGCGACGTAGAGAGGTCCACATAGGCCCGCCTTATGGCCAAACGAATCGCTGTGCCAAACCCAAACTCTGCGATTTCGCGAGACGTTGCCGCGCCGAGACTCCAAGCGGCGGCATGCTGCATAATCCTGGGTGCAAGCAATGCGCGTTGCTTCGGACTGAGAAGCTTTGAATCGTCAACGCCATGGAGTTCGGTCGGCAGTGATTGGTAGAGCTGAGGATGTGCGGCAACCATGCCGGCAACAACGGGGCCAGCCCAAGCGCCGCGGCCAACTTCATCCGTTCCGGCAATCAACGTAGCGCCACGGTCCAGCCAAGACCATTCAATCGTTAGGTTGTCCATGCGAACGGATGTACGCATAACACAATAATGCCCGCCTGACGTGACGCCAGAGGGCATTCCTTCCAATGGGCGTCTGACTACCGGCGTTCCTTGATACGTGCGGCTTTGCCGACACGGTCTCGGAGATAGTACAACTTCGCGCGTCGCACCTTACCGCGCCGCACCACGTTCAAACTCTCGATGCGTGGTGAATGGAGCAAGAAAGTGCGTTCCACCCCGATGCCGTGGGCAGTGCGGCGTACGGTAAAATTCTCGTTGATGCCGGAGGACCGACGTGCAAGTACTACACCCTCGAAGGCCTGGGTGCGTTCTCGACCGCTCTCTACAACCCTTACGTTTACCCGCACCGTGTCGCCGGGGCCAAACTCCGGTACGTCCGACTTGAGTTGCGATTGAACGATGTCATCAATAATCGTTGTCATGTCTGTTTCTCATCTATCAATGAACCAACACCCACTGTTGCTACAGTAGCACATTAGTTGGACTATTCGCAATTTGGCTCCGCAGCAAGAAAGCTCTTGTCTTCTTCGCTTAGCTCTGCGTTAATCAGCAGATCGGGGCGACGCTCACGCGTGCGCAGGAGCGACTGTTGACGCCGCCACTGTTCAATGCGCCGGTGATTGCCTGAAAGCAAGACTTCCGGCACTGCCATACCCCGGTAAGACGCGGGTCGCGTATATTGCGGATACTCCAAGAGCCCGGTAGAGTGGGACTCGTCTCTCACAGCCTCCGGGCCGCCGCCAATCACGCCGGGCAGTTGCCGCACGGTCGCATCGAGCACCACGAGAGCCGGTAACTCACCGCCGCTTACGACGTAGTCTCCAATCGAGAGCTCGTCATCTGCCAGGTAACGCGCTACTCGTTCGTCCACACCTTCGTAACGGCCGCACATCAAGATCAGGTGAGTTTGTGCTGACAAGTCTACTACGCCCTGTTGCGTGAGGAGACGACCGGATGGGCTGAGCAGGATGACGCGGGACTGGGGGGTTCTGAGATCCGCGACCGCGCGAAAGAACGGGTCCGGCTTCATAACCATGCCGGTCCCGCCGCCGAAAGTGTAGTCATCCGTGACCCGGTGCTTGCCTTCAGCCCAGTTTCGGAGTTGATGCACCGTGACAGTCAAGTGCCCTGCTTGCACGGCGCGGCTGAGTGTCCCGTGCTCAAGCGGACCGCGAAAGTAATCGGGAAATAGGGTGAGGATGTCTACGCGCAGCATGGGCTCACTTGCAGTCGTCTACGTTGACCCGAGGCTTTATCTTTGCTCCAATAGCGTTTTGGGAATCTACTGGAGCAGGTCTAGCGATTCTGGTTGTGGCGGCCAAATTGATTGTCGCTCTCGTAGCGGATTCAGAATAAGCAGCGAGCTAATTCAAGAAACTCTTCGGAGCCGCTTCTCTAGAGTTCGCCAAACCTTACTTAAATGCTTGGGGTTTTCAAGTAAAACGCGACACATTGAGTGTGGCGCACACTCTACAGTTCAGAGCGAGCGAAGTGAGCGCGCTGTGACAGCTTCATTCGGGCAGCAGGCCGGGAATGAGGTGTACGGTGATGCGTTGCGCTTCAAGGTCAATTGCGCGAATAACATCGGCGATTGCCGGCAGGAGTACTTCCCCATGTAGTTCGCCGCGCACGATGTAGACGTCGTTGCCGCCGGTGGTGAGTATTTCCATAACAGTGCCGAGATTCCGGCCGTCTTCCGTGCAAACTTCCAGTCCTTTGATCTGATGGTGGTGGAAGGCGCCGGTTGGGAGAGGTGGCAACTCTGCCTCGGGGAGGGCAATGTATGAGCGGGATAATAAGGCCGCAGCATCGCGCGAGTCAATACTGGAGAGCTTGAGCAGTGCGCCTTTAGGTGTAAAACGCGCCTTTTCTATGTCATGTGCCGCGTGCGTTTCTCCGACATACAAACGCTTTAGGCCCTGGAAGCGTTCAGGAAAGTCGGTCAGGATTTCAACGCGAAACTCGCCTCGCACACCATGGGGCGCCTTCACTCTGCCAATGATGATCCAGCCGTTGTACGCGTCGCCCTGCTCTATCCTTATTGCTCCCATGCCACCGGGGTTCACTTTGCTCAAGTTAGATAATGTCGAGCGCGACTCGGCGGCTCGACTCACCGGCTGCCGCGCGCATTACTGTCCGCAACGCCTGCGCTATGCGGCCATCTCTACCAATCACGCGACCTTTGTCTTCATCAGCCACGCGCAGTTCGTAAACTACTGCCTGTGAACGCACGATTTCGCGCACTTGCACGGCGTCGACGTTTCGCACGAGGCCGTAAGCAACAAATTCGATCAGGCCCGTGAGGGCCGGAATTGTACCGCTATCACCGCGGTAGTCACGATCGCCTCCACCCCATTGCCGCGGGCCCCGGCGGCCGCCGTCACGAGGCCTGCCCGAGCGTTGTTGATACATTCTCAGGCCTCCAATCCGGCAATCTTGAGCAGCTTGCGTACGCGATCGCTTGGCTGCGCGCCCTTATCCAACCATTCCTGCGCGCGCTCCGTATCGATTACTACGGTAGAGGGCTCAGTGCGCGGATTGTAGTGCCCCAAAATTTCTACATGACGCCCGTTGCGCGCCGTGGTGGAGTCGGCCACGACAACCCGATAGTGAGGCTGCTTTCGTTTGCCGATGCGAGTAAGACGGATTCTAAGCAAAGTGCTATTCCTCCTTAGCTACTTTCAATGGATTGTGGTCTAAATAAAGTGCTTGCAATCTTGTAGTCTCTGTCACGAAACCCTCTGTCCTGTTCCAAAGTTGACTTGCCCTGTCCGTTAGCCTATTCACCTAGAACTTGCCCAAGGGCAAGCTCGCTTGGGCCAAGCAGACTTCGGGGTTCTTGCGCGCACTACTGAGGTTTAGTCCGTTCCAAGTCCAGCGCCGAACTCAACCGGTGGGCTCTGCCAAGTGCCTCAGTCATCCTTGTAGTCTTCCCGCGGCGGCGAAAATATGTCGAGCACAACCGTTGGTTCGTCTGCCGTGGCCGCATGCGGCGTATTGCCGGGAATGACATACGTCTCTCCAGGCTCTAGCTCGAGTAAGTCCGCGCCAATAGTGAGTTTCAGAGTGCCCTCAAGGACATACCCTGTTTGCTCATTTGGGTGATGGTGCATGGGTACGTCGCCGCCGGGAGCAAAGATAATCTGGCAGATCATGGCGTTTTCACCATAGGCCAGAGTCTTGCGGTGGACGCCCGCAAACATCTCTACCGGATCTACATGAGCGGCATTCGCGCGCATAACCTGACCCTTGGACAAACTGCAATCTTGGCTCACAGCAATGCCCGCCCAAGCCTAGACGTGGGCGCACTGCTTCATCGTAGCAAATGCGCTTGCCCCCGACAAGTTATGTTGTCATTTCGTAGGGCCGATGCTACGATGGGGGTGTCCAATCGACTGCTACCCAACCCATCTGACGCGAGGTCAATCTTGCTTGCCCAGCTTGCCAATCCGGCGGTATTTCTCGGTTTGCTCCTTGCGCTTGTCATTGGGATTTCTGTACATGAGTTCAGCCACGCATGGATGGCGAATCGGCTTGGCGATCCGACGGCGCGCTCTCAAGGACGACTAACACTCAATCCGCTTGCGCATCTCGACTTGCTGGGGACCCTCATGATCTTCCTCATTGGCTTCGGCTGGGGTAAACCGGTGCCCTATAATCCGGCTAATCTGCGCAATGGGCCGATTTCGGGGGGCGCAATGGTGGCTGCCGCTGGTCCCGCCGCCAATCTCATCGCCGCGGCTGCTATTGGGTTTCTTGCTCGAAACTTGATCTCCTCGCCCGATATGATTGCTGGCACCACTTCTGCGGCAATCGCAACTATCCTCCTAATCGTGGTACAGATAAATATCGCCTTGGCGGTATTCAACATCATCCCCATTCCGCCTTTGGATGGGTATCGGATTCTGCTGCGCTTCTTGCCGCCGAACATTGTACCGTCCATTTCATGGCTTGAGCGGCAGGGGCCGTTCGTCTTGCTAATAATCGTCCTCTTAGACCAGTGGTTCCTGCGGATTGGAATCTTTCAAAAACTACTTGGCCCTCCGGTTATCTTCCTCATGCGCCTGTTCTTAGGTTAGAAACATGGCATCCCCAATGCCAACGGTGCGCCTTGCTATATTCGAAGGCCCCCTTGACGTTTTGCTACGGCTCATACAAGAGCAGAAGCTGGACATAACGGAACTGTCACTGGTCGCGGTGACGAAGCAGTTCCTGGAGCACGTGCAGAGCATGCAAGAACAGGACGGCCCACTGCTAGCGGGTTTCCTGCGCGTAGCTGCCCAGTTAATGTATGGCAAGTCCCAGGCTTTGCTGCACGAGCCGCAGGACTTGACTGATGAGACGGAAGAGTCCCTTGAAGAGCAACTACGGGGCTATGAGCGATTCAAGCAGTTGATGTCGACGGTTGCGGCTTGGCAGGAAGAGTGCGACGTTGCGTATCAGCGCATTGCTCCCGCCCCGATGCCGCTGCCTTTACTAACGTCTCAGCTTGTGAACTATGCCCCCGAAGACCTCGTGAGCGCGCTTGCGGCAGTGCTAGAAGAAAAGGAAGAAGAACTCCCTACTGTGACCCGGCGCAAGGTGTATATCGAGACCTACCTTGACCGTATTGGCAGGCTTCTTGTCGTAAACGGCCAGACCGGGTTTCGCGAGCTTGTCCAGACGGCGCAGTCTTTGGAAGAGATTGTGGTGGCCTTCCTAGCGGTGCTTGAATTTCTGCGTTTGCGCAAGGCTATTGTGCGGCAGACTGAACTCTATGCCGATATTCTTATCCTGCCCGCGGAATCGGGCCATGCTGCGGATATATCGAGTGAGGCGGACACTGCGCAGACCGGCGGCCCGGCCGAGGACGTGATTCGACAGGTACGGTGATCGGATGCCGCTGTCACTTATTGCTCTGCTTGAGGGGCTATTGTTCGTAGCCGAACGGCCGCTGACCGTGCAGGAGTTGGCGCGAATCACGGGCGAGCCACCCCGAGCCGTGGCTGCCGCTTTGGAAGAGTTGAAGACCGCCCGCCACGGGCGGGGAATCTTGCTGCAGGAGCAAGAGGGGGCGTTCCTGTTTGTTTCGCACCCGGACGCAGCGCCGTATATTCGCACGTTGCTGGGTGTGCACCGCGGGGAGCGGCTTTCGCGTGCGGCCCTGGAGACTCTCGCGATTGTCGCTTACTACCAGCCGGTCACTCGCGCCGAAATTGAGCGTATGCGCGGGGTAAACGCGGACCACACACTGGCAGTGTTGATCAGCCGCGAGTTGGTGGTTGCAGGAGAGAGACGGCTCACGCCTGGACGACCAATTGAGTACAACACTACCTTTGAATTCCTGAAGTACTTCGGCCTGGCCAGCTTGGACGAGTTGCCGGAACGAGACCGATTCCTGGCTGAACTGGCGGACCCAAGCGAGGTAGAGGGAATTCAGCCGTAGCGTGGCTAGGCGGTTTAGCGCTTCGTGTACTGAGGCGCCTTGCGCGCGCGCTTCAG
This sequence comes from Chloroflexota bacterium, assembly GCA_965216245.1. Taxonomy (GTDB): domain Bacteria; phylum Chloroflexota; class UBA11872; order VXOZ01; family VXOZ01; genus VXOZ01. The sequence continues at coordinate 345,901 of OZ244145.1, read as the reverse complement.
CCCGTACTTCTTGCGTTCCTTTACTCGAGCATCGCGGGTGAGCAGCCCGGCCTTACGCAGCGTGAAGCGGTATTGCTCGTTGGCATTGACCAGCGCTCGCGCGACACCGTGCCGAATTGCATCCGCCTGCCCGCTAATGCCGCCGCCGACTACCTTCGCCGAAATGCGGAAGGTAGCGCCAACCATGTCTAGCGGTTCTTGTATTACGTTTTGGTGCAAGATGCGTGGGAAATACTCTTCAACTGGCCGACCGTTGACCACAACGCCACGTTCCCCGCTATAGAGACGGATACGAGCCACGGCTTCTTTGCGCCGCCCCACTGCTACGTAGTACGGGGCGCTACCATCGCTACTCATCGGTATTTGCTCCTGTCATGTTCTCAAGAAATGACTCAGGCAATTGGGCCTGATGTGGATGGTCGGGCCCGCCATAGACTTTCAGCTTCTTAAACATTGCACGTCCCAAGCGGTTGTGGGGGAGCATGCCCCGCACAGCGTGTTCAATGACGCGATGTGGTTGCCGCTCTAGTTGATCTTCCAAGGTGATCGCCGTGAGGCCGCCTGGATAACCGGTGTGGCGGTAGTACGTCTTCTGTTCGCGTTTGCGTCCCGTAACGGCAACCTGTGCGGCGTTGACTACAATCACGAAGTCGCCAGTGTCGATGTTGGGGGCGTATTGCGGCTTATGCTTGCCACGGAGCACATGCGCAATGCGGGTCGCAAGCCTGCCCAGGGTTTGTCCCGTAGCGTCGACCACAAACCAGCGACGATCCACGTCGTCGGGACGTGTTACTGCAGTTACCGACGTTTTCATACTGCTTGGTCCTCTTCTTTACTCTTTAGGGCGAGCGTATCAGGGTACGTTACCCGGATCAAGAATAGCCCCTTGGCCGGGGCTGTCGGCCCCGCCTCTGCTTTGTCTCTCGTAGCCAACACTCGTTCCATGTGTTCAATCGGCTTGCGCCCTTCTCCGATTTCCAGCAGGGTCCCAACAATCCGACGCACCATGTGGCGCAAGAACGCATTTGCTTCCACTACAATCCGCAACATATCTTCGGACCGGCGGCACGAAGCGCTCAACACCTTGCGTACAGCGCTCAAATTAGCGGGTTCACCCGCAGCAAAGGCCCGAAAATCGTGAGTTCCTCCCAGGAATTGCAGCGCATCGTGCATGGCTGCGGCATCAAGTGGGCGGCTCCGATGCAGTGCGAACCGATGCGTGATTGGAGACCGGGTTTCGCAGTTTATGATGTCGTAGCGATACCGCCTACTTCTGGCGCTGTAACGAGCGTGGAATTCCGACGCTGCATACCCCAAATCGGCTACGGCGACCATCTTAGGCAACACTGCATTCATTGCCCGCTGAAGGTCAGCGGGTGGATGCGGCCAATCCGATAGAAAGTGGATCACTTGTCCGGTGGCGTGAACGCCTGCATCCGTTCGACCGGCAGCTACCACGCGAGTCGGATACTGTGTAATTCGCTCGATTGCCTTTTCCAACTCCTCCTGCACAGTGGGCCTGCCGACCTGCAATTGGAACCCACTGAAGGAAGTGCCGTCGTACGCTACGAGACAGCGAAACTTACCGGTCTCTCTCCTCGCTATGCGAGTGCCTATGCTCTATTCCTCTTCATGTTCCTTTCGATCGTTGCTTGCCTATTCTACATGATGCCGAAAGATATGTGTCCAATTGCTGCCAATGATAACGCGGACTTAATCCACCAATTGGACCATCATTACTTGCGCTCCGTCGCCGCGACGGGTGCCAAGGCGCAAGGCACGCGTGTACCCGCCCGGTCTGTCGGCATAGCGCGGTCCAAGCTCATTGAAGAGGTGGTGAACAGCCTCTTGATGGGGAAGGCGCGAGAGCGCTAGTCTGCGGGCATGCAGATCTCCGCGCTTGGCCAGTGTGATCAACCGCTCCGCGCGGGAGCGAACTTCCTTGGCGCGCGCCGTAGTGGTGTGTATTTCACCATTGAGCACAAGCGTGCTGAGTAAGTTGCGGCACAGGGCTTCTCGCTTGCCCTTGTCCCGATTAAGCCTTCGAACGTACATTCTCTTTCTCAAACGGGCACCTCCTCTACTTCCTCGGCATCGCCCGCGTCACCCGCGCCATTCGACTCTGTCAAGAAGAGATCACTTTGCGCCAGTCTTTCTTTCACTTCAGACAGCGTCTTGGAACCCAGCCCCTGGATTTTCAGGAGGTTGTCCTCATCCGTAGCGAGGAGTTGTTCCACCGTGCTAATGCCGCCGCGACGCAGCGCGTTGTAGGCTCGGTTCTGCAGTTGTAGTGACTCCAGCGGGGTTGACGAAATCGGATCCGGGCGTGCGATCCCTACCTCTATGCGCTGTGCAAGCGGATGGAAATCGCGAATCAGCGTGAAGTAATCGCACAGGATTTGACCGCTCTGGCCTAGTGCTGTTTCCGGGGTAAGGGTGCCATCGGTCCATACGCGGAGGATGAGGGCGTCCAAGTCCGTTACTTGACCGACGCGGGCGTGCTCCACGCGATACTCCACGCGTCGGATTGGGGTAAAGATCGCGTCTACGGGCACTTCCCCAATGGGCGTGTCTTCCTGCGTATTGGAGAGCGTGAAACCGATGCCTTGTTCAACCGTCAAGTACATTTCCAATTCGGCGTCATCGGAATCCAGCGTGGCGATTATTTGATTGGGATTTACAATGTTGATCTCAGGCGGGCATTGGATGTCCGCAGCGGTAACGTCGCCTTCTCGGTTGACGGAGAGGTAGAGCTCGATGGCATGCTCAGCCGTGGACGTCAAACGAATGCGTTTGATGTTGAGGATGATCTGTGTAACATCTTCTGTTACGCCGGGTATATCGGCAAACTCGTGGAGCACTCCGGTAATCCGAATGGACGAAATAGCAGCGCCCGGAAGCGACGAAAGGAGCACACGCCGCATTGCGTTGCCCAACGTATGGCCGTAGCCACGCTTCAGCGGCTCAATACGAAAATGACCGTAGTTGTCTTCAGTTTCAATTACTCTGACTTCGGGTTGTACTTCCTGCAGTTCCAATGGGGAATTACCTCCCAATACACAGATACGCTCATATTGTTGCGAAATGCGGCCCTATACGCCTGCACACGATTTAAGGGGCGGCTTACTTTCCTACTTACCGACGAGAATAATACTCAACGATTAGTTGCTCGTTGAGGTCAGCGTCGATCTCTTGTCGTGTCGGCAAAGTAATGACCTTGCCTTGGAAATTCTCTCGGTCAATGGTGAGCCAGTTCGGCACTGCCACTGAAGTCAGCCGCTCTGCGGCGATCTTGAAGTACTCATTCTTCCGGCTGTTTGAACTGACGCTAACCACATCGCCTTCATTGAGGAGGGCGGAGGGAATGTCGCACTTTCGGCCATTGAGTGTGAAGTGACCGTGGCACACAATTTGCCGTGCCGCAGCGCGGGAAGAGGCGAAACCAAGGCGATAGACCACATTGTCCAGCCGGCTTTCGAGCAGTTGGAGGAGAGTAGACCCTGTGACTCCAGGGCGTGACGTAGCGAGCTCAAAGTACTTGCGAAACTGGCGCTCGAAAATGCCATACGTGCGCCGGGCTTTCTGCTTTTCCCGTAAGCGCGTGCCGTAATCTGAAAGCCGACGTCGCATTTCACCGTGCATGCCGGGCGGCTTCTTTCGTTTCTCAACCGGGCACTTTTGTGTGAAGCACTTGTCTCCCTTCAGAAAGAGTTTCTGCGCTTCCCGGCGGCACAGCCGACACACGGGGCCAACATATCGTCCCATATACTTTCCTCAAATCTCCTGTAGTTACTAAACGCGCCTACGACTGGGAGGACGTGGGCCATTGTGCGGTATAGGCGTTACATCGGTAATGCTCATAACCTGAATGCCGCCGGCTTGGAGTGAGCGAACTGCGGACTCGCGCCCTGATCCCGGGCCTTTTAGGGAGACTTCCACTTGTCCCATGCCGAAGTCGGCTGCCTTGCGGGCAACCGTTTCCGCTGCAACCTGTGCGGCGTAGGGCGTGCCCTTGCGGGAGCCTTTGAAGCCGGCAGAACCGGAACTTGCCCAACACAAAGTATTACCGTTCATGTCCGTGATCGTAATCAAGGTATTATTGAAAGTGGACTGAATGAACGCCTTACCGCGAGCGACGGTGCGTCTTTCGCGCCTGCGTGGGCGTGAGCGTGTTGCCGGCATTGCCTATAATCCCCTCGGTTTGCTACTTCTTCATCACTGCCCGCTTACGGCCGGCAACCGTCTTGGGTCGCCCCTTGCGCGTCCGGGCATTGGTGCGTGTGCGCTGTCCGTGCGCAGGCAGGCCGCGCCGGTGGCGCATGCCACGATAACATCCAATTTCAATGAGCCGTCCGATGTTTTGCTGCACTTCGCGGCGGAGGTCGCCTTCCACAATGTGGCCGGCAGTTATGACCTCTCGGATGCGGTTCACCTCATCTTCCGTGAGGTCCTGCACTTTTGTTTCCGGCACCACTTGGGCCTTTTCCAAGATCTTGTAGGACGTTGTGCGTCCAATGCCGTAGATATACGTTAGGCCCACCCAAATGTGTTTTTCTCGCGGTAGGTCCACGCCTACAATTCGTGCCATGCTGCTCCTCCTGTGAACGATGCTCAGTCCACTTCGATTTGCAGTTCCCCGATTAACCTTGCCGTTGCTTATGGCGAGGATTTGTGCAAATGATGCGTACAACCCTTTTGCGTCGTACCACCTTGCACTGTTCGCAACGTCGCTTTACAGACGCCTGCACCTTCATTAATCTTATCTCCTCCCTCGCCAGGTGATCCTGCCGCGAGTTAAGTCGTATGGCGAAAGCTCTACTGTTACGCGATCGCCCGCGCCAACCCGAATGAAGTTGAGCCGTAGTTTGCCGGAAAGATGTGCTGTGACCTCATGTCCGTTATCAAGTTCGACGCGAAAGACTGCATTAGGAAGCACGTCTTGGACGACACCCTCGATTTCAATCGTGTCTTTCTTCTTTGGCACTGCAATCTCCGAGCGTTCACCGACTATGCAACTTTGGTAAGGATCTCCGGACCTTCACTTGTAATGGCAATAGAGTGTTCGTAGTGAGCTGATAGACTACCGTCCGCAGTGACGGCAGTCCACCCGTCGTCGAGCACCTTAACACGCCAATCCCCGACAGACACCATTGGTTCAATGGCAATCGTCATGCCGGGTCGTAGTTTAACCCCGGAGCCTGCCTCACCGAAGTTCGGCACCTGCGGGGCCTCGTGCATTACCTTTCCTATGCCATGTCCAACAAAGTCCCGAATTACGGCAAGCCCTTGCGCCTCCACCCACGACTGAATGGCAAATCCAATGTCGCCGAGGTGGTTATCCGGCACAGCCGCCGCAATACCACGACGCAGCGCTTCTTGCGTTGCGTCCATCACGCGTTCAGCTTCGGCACTTGCTTGGCCGACCGCGTGCGTCACCGCTGCATCGCCGTGCCATCCTTTGTAGATAGCGCCTACGTCGATGCTCAATATGTCGCCCTCCTGCAAGCGGTAGCCGCTAGGAATGCCATGCACGATCTGCTCATTTACCGACGCGCAAATTGTGCACGGGTAGCCGTGATACCCCTTGAAAGACGGCATAGCCCCGCGCTTCTTTATCTCGGCTTCTGCCAGCGCATCCAACTCTGCCGTTGTCGCGCCAGGCACGATATGTTCGCCGAGTAGCGCAAGGACTTCAGCTACTATGTTACCCGCTTGGCGCATGAAATGCAACTGTCGCGGGGTCTTGAGCCGAATAGCTTGGGTCACTTGCACGTGCGTTTTCTACTACAAAGGGCCGCCATTAATACACACAGACCTCACTCAAAACGTCTCTTATGCTTTCTGTTACTTCTTCAATTGTCTGGGTACCGTCCACGCTGCGTAGGAGATGCTTCTCAGCGTAATACCCTAGGAGCGGCTGACTCTGCTCACGGTAGACCTTGATGCGCCTGCGTACTGTCGCCGGCCGGTCATCCACACGCTGCTTAAGGGGAAGATGATCTACGTCGCAGCGGCCCGCGGTCCGAGGAGGATTGTTCACCGTATGGTACGTGTGGCCTTGCGGGCATATGCGACGGCCTTCCGCCCGCTGTACTATCTCTTCCGTGTCGCTGGCAAGCTCGATGGCCGCATCGATCTGCTGGCGGAATTCCGCCAGTGTCCGCTCAAGCGACTCTGCTTGCGCCACGGTGCGAGGAAATCCATCCAGCACCACACCGACCCTAGGGTGAATTAGCGAAAGTTCCTCTTTTACGATTGCGACGACGAGCCGGTCGGGCACGTACTCGCCTTTGTCGTAGTAGACTTGCGCCTGCGCTCCCAGCGAAGTCCGGTCTTGGATGTGTTTTCGTAGGAGGTCACCGGTAGAAAGGTGCCGCAGGCCGAAAGTCCCGGCAATGGCACGTGCCTGCGTGCCTTTGCCTGCGCCTGGAGGGCCAAGCAGGATGAGGTTTAGCGTCGTTAACGAAGGCAACTTCGGCACTAGCGCAAGAATCCTTCGTATTGGCGCATGAGCAACTGAGCTTCGAGATTCTTCATAGTATCTTGCACAACGCCGACGACGATGAGCATGCCGGTGCTGCTGAGCATCAGAGCCTGCACGCCGGTGATGCCCTGAATGATAAAGGGCGATACTGCGATAAGACCGAGGAACAACGCCCCTGCGAGCGTGATGCGAAATATGACACTGTTGAGATATTTCGCCGTGGGGCGACCGGGACGAATGCCCGGAATGAAGCCTCCATTCTTTTGGAGAACTTCCGGAATATTCTGTTGCTGGAAGATGATGGCAGTGTAGAAATATGTGAAAGCGACGACAAGCAAGAAGTAGAGCATCCAGTAGAGCGGGCCTTGTGGATCGAAGGCGCCGATGATGAACGTCGCAACGTTCCGGATCCAACCGGCGTTTGCCGCCTGGAAGTAGCTGGCCACCGTGCTGGGGAAGATAAGGAATGAGATAGCAAAGATCAGGGGGATCATACCGGCGGAGTTGATCTTGAGCGGAATATGGGTGGTCTGCCCGCCGTACTGGCGGCGTCCGTGCATGCGCTTGGCGTAGTGCACGGGTATCCGCCGCTGGGCCTCGTACATCACGACGATGCCGACAACGATCAGGATGGAGAGCACACCGATAATAAGCAGAGTGAACGTGGCCGTGCCCCCGGTCTGGCCGAATACCGCTTGCCCAATGGTGGTGGGCAGCCGCGCGACGATTCCGGCAAAGATGATGAGCGAAATGCCTTGGCCGATGCCGTTCTCCGTGATGAGTTCACCGAGCCAAACCAGGAACATTGTGCCCGCGGTCATGCTGATGATGAGTGCGAGGCTGCTGAGAAATGTCGCGCTATTGAAGAGATTGAAGCCCCGGATGACGCCCATCTGTGTAAAGATCGTTGCTTGCCCGAAGGATGATAGCACGGCAAGCGGCACGGTTCCAATGCGCATGTATTGATTCATACGTGCGCGTGCGCTATCGCCTCCTTCCCGCGACATCGCCTGCAACGCCGGTATCACCGGAGTCATGAGTTGCACGATGATGGTCGCCGTAATGTACGGGTACACGCCCATGGCAACGATGGAGAAGTTTGCCAAGGCACCACCCGAGAACATGTCGAGCAGACCGAGGAACTGCTGCTGTTGGAAGAGCTCCCGCAGGGCTTCACGATCGACACCAGGCACGGGGATGTGCGCAGCGAAGCGAAAGACAGTGAGCAAGCCCAACGTAAAAAGGAGCTTGCGCCGAATATCGGGAAGCTTGAATGCGTTGTAGGCGGCCTGTATCAGCGACGGTGATTTTTGTGAAGGGGTTGATACAGCCACGCGGCGCTACCCTTCCGTCACAGAGCCGCCGGCCGCCTCGATCTTAGCGCGTGCGGCCTGCGAAAACTTGGGCGCCTGCACGGTAAGTTGATGGGTAATCTCGCCGTTGCCAAGTATCTTGATTTGCGTGGAGCGGGCAAGGCCTCGCGCCACTATGTCTTCCGGAGTGATGGTGGCACCGGCCTCGAAGACTCGTTCGAGGTCGCCGACATTAACCGGTTGGTAAACAACACGAAAACGGGCATTGCTGAATCCGCGACGGTGGGGCAATCGCCTGACAAATGGCGTCTGCCCGCCTTCGAACCAAGCGGGAACGCCAGCATGGGAGCGCGCCTTCTGGCCCTTCGTGCCGCGCCCGGCCGTCTTGTGCCCAGGTCCGCCATGACCGCGTGCGACGCGCTTTCGCCGTCTATTAGCGCCGGCCGGCGCGTGTAGCGCATGTCTTTCCATGCAAGTTTCGTCCTATTCTAATTCCCCGAAGTCTGCGAGATTTCCTCGACGTCCACGAGATGAGCGACTTTATTGATCATCCCGCGCACCGCCGGGGTTTCGTCATGTTCTACCGAGTGTTGGCGTTTTTTTAGCCCCAGGGCTGTCACTGTCTGCTTTTGATCTTTCGAAAAGCCGATAGGGCTTTTGCGCAACGTGACACGCAACTTAGCTGCCATGCTCATTGTCCTATTCTTTTGTCTGCGCCACGGTGGCGACTGTGGCAGCCGCAGCGGGGCTTTCGTCTGCAGCCTGTCTTCGCCTAGGCGGAAGTCTGCCAAGGCGGGAGTATGCGGCGTCCGGACTTTGGAGTTGCTCCAGTGCGGTCATAGTTGCCTTTACCACATTGATCGCATTGTTGGAGCCGAGCGACTTGGTGAGAATGTCATGTACACCTGCCGACTCGACAACAGCGCGCACCGGCCCGCCGGCAATCACGCCGGTACCTGGCGCCGCGGGCTTGAGCATGACTCGTGAGGCGCCGTATTTTGCCGTAATGTCGTGCGGAATGGTTGTTCCCGCAAGAGGTACGCGCACGAGGGCCTTGCGCGCTTTCTCCCCACCCTTGCGAATCGCTTCCGCCACTTCGCGCGCTTTGCCGATACCGATTCCAACATGACCGGCACCGTCGCCAACCACCACCACTGCGTTGAAGCTAAAGGTGCGTCCCCCACGCACAACCTTTGCGACACGGTTGACGTTCACGAGGCGCTCTTCAAGATTCAATGACGCTGAGTCGATGGATACGCGTTCTGGCATAGTATTCCTTGCCTAACTCACTCAGAATTTCAAGCCGGCTTCGCGGGCCGCTTCAGCGAGCGAGCGCACCCGGCCATGGTACTGATAGCCTCCGCGGTCAAAGACCACAGATTCTATCCCTTTCTCTCGTGCCCGTTCAGCCACTATTTGGCCCACCACGGAGGCTTGTGCCTGCTTCGGCTTTTTGTCAACCAACTCCCGCACTGCGGGATCGAGGGTGGAGGCGGCAGCCAAAGTCAGGTGACTAGCATCGTCGATCACCTGCGCATAGATGTGCTGGTTACTCCGAAAGACATTCAGGCGCGGCCTCTCTGCCACTCCGCTAATCTTTGCCCGCACTCGGCGTTGCCGCCGTCCACGTGCGCTCAGTGCTTTTCTTCCTCGGATCAATCGCATTTCGCAGTCCTGCTCATGTAAGTAGTCAAGGCGAGAACGAAATTCCCGCGTGTTGTTTACTGCCGTCGATTACTCGCCTGCGCCAACCTTACCGGCCTTACCGGCTTTGCGGCGAACGTACTCGCCGCGATAGCGGATGCCTTTCCCAAGGTAGACTTCCACGGGCCGTGAAGCACGGATGTCTGCAGCCGCTTGACCGACCAGTCTCTTGTCTATGCCGTCTATGTGTATCGTGGTTGGGTTCTCAAGCTCAATGCCAATGCCCTGCGGTGGTGAGTACTCATCAGGATGCGAGTGCCCCAGTTGCATGACGAGCTTGCTGCCGGCGAGTTGTGCACGGTAACCGGTCCCATGCAGCTCAAGCGTCTTACGATATCCCGAAATTACTCCCTGCACCATGTTGGCGACCAACGAGCGAGTGAGACCGTGCAAAGCGCGGGCCTCGCGGGTTTCAACGACGCGGTCAACGCGGACGGCGCGATCCTCAACGGTTACCCTGACAGCGGACACAGCGTCGATTTCAAGCTCGCCTTTAGGTCCCTTCACATGAACGGCAGACGCTTGCACGTTCACTTCCACACCATCTGGAAGCGGGATTGGTTGTTTTCCAACACGAGACATCGCGACCTACCTTACCAGATGTAACAGAGAACTTCGCCGCCAACCTTGCGCTGCCAGGCCTCTCGACCCGTCATCACGCCAGAAGAGGTGGAAATAATCACGGTGCCAATGCCGCCCATAACGCGGGGAATCTCATCTTTATTCGCGTATACGCGCAGGCCGGGCTTACTCACGCGTCGCAATCCGAGGAGCACAGGCGCGCGTTTGTCAGTATATTTGAGGTTGACTTTCAGCATAGACTGTGGAATCTGTTGGTCTACCACCTCAAATTGACCGATATATCCTTCCCTTTCGAGGATCGTGAGGATTGCGGTCTTCATCTTGGACTCCGGTATGGTCACGTGGGTATGGCGCGCTTGAATTGCGTTGCGTATCCGCGTCAGCATATCGGCAATGGGATCGGTCATGGTCATAGTCAGATATCTCTCGCGTGCGTACTACCAGCTTGACTTCGTGACACCAGGCAATAAGCCCTGCAACGCTGCTCCGCGAAAACAGATGCGGCAGAGCCCGAACTTACGAATGAAGGCGCGGGGCCGACCGCATTGGTAGCAGCGATTACGAAATCTCACGGGATGCTTCATGCGGCCCTGTTCCATCAATTTCCGCTGTTTGCGCCATTTGGCAATCTTGGACTGCTTTGCCACGGGATTGCGTCTCCTAGCTCGCTAATTGGCTGGCTTCCTGGGCTAACGGCATGCCGAGCGCCCGAAGAAGGAAGCGCGATTCCTCGTCGGTCTGTGCTGAGGTCACAATAGTTACTTCCAGCCCACGCACACGGTCGACTTTGTCATAGTCAATTTCCGGGAACACAAGCTGTTCACGGAGGCCGACCGAATAATTCCCACGTCCGTCGAACGCGTTCGGTGATACGCCGCGGAAGTCGCGAATGCGTGGAAAGACTACGTTGAATAGTTTTTCAAGAAAGTGATACATTCGAGTTCGGCGCATAGTTACTTTCGCCCCAATTGCTTGGTCTTCGCGGAGCTTGAAGTTGGCTATGCTCTTCTTGGACCGTGTGACTATGGGCTTCTGCCCGGTGATAGTGGTGAGGTCGCCGACGGCGTTATCTAGAGCTTTGGCGTCTAGCAAGGCTTCACCGAGGCCGATATTCACTACTACCTTAGTAATCTTCGGTACCTGCATTACACAGTCATAGCCGAACTCTTCGATCATTGCAGACCGAACGTCATTCTCATAAAGCTGCTGTATCTGCGCTTTTTCCGACATCGGAATTCCTTACTCTTGGCCAACTATCTCTTGGCAACGTTTACAGACACGCCCTTTGCTGCCATCGTCCAGGATGCGATAGCCCATTCGGGCTGCACGGTCGCACTGTGGACAGACAACCATTACGTTCGATTCTGCGAGCGGCGCCGGCATCTCAATGATGCCACCCGGCCGCATTGGCGGCATCGCACGTTGGTGGCGCTTTACAATATTTATGCCCTCTACCACTACGGCGTGATCGGCATTGATCACTCGCATCACGCGACCACGCTTCCCGCGGTCTTTGCCGGCGGTCACTTCCACCTGATCCCCTGACCGAATTCGCTGCATGATCAGAGTACCTCCGGCGCCTGGGAGATAATGCGCATGAAGCCCATCTCCCGCAGTTCTCGGGCGACGGGACCGAAAATGCGTGTACCGCGGGGCATGTTCTGTGGGCCCAAGATGACGGCGGCGTTATCGTCGAATCGAATGGTCGATCCATCGGCGCGCCCGTATTCCTTTGACGTGCGCACGATGAGCGCACGAACAACCTCGCCTTGACGCACCTGGCTAAGCGGGACTGCTTCCTTCACGGATGCCACCACCACAGTGCCGACGCCTCCATACCTGCGCCGCGAACCGCCCAAGACACGGATACACATGATCTCACGGGCACCGCTGTTGTCTGCAACTTTGAGTCGTGACGAATCTCGGATCATTCCACTGCCTTTGCGAGTTCAACTGCCTGGTCAGAAGCCGTCTGCGGCGCCTGTTCGCCTCTATCAATAACCTGCACAACCCGCCAGTGCTTATGCTTGGATAGGGGCCGTGTCTCTTCGATTATCACCCGATCGCCGAGATGTACGTCATTCTGCGGACTATGCGCAAGGTACTTCTTGGTGCTGCGCACCGTCTTCTTATACAACGGATGCCGGCGCACACGCGTAACGACAACGACTACAGACTTATCCATCTTGTCGCTGACTACGGTACCTTTTTTTTGTCTCCGGCGGCCGGTTGATCTCGTTGCGTCTATCATTACTCTATCACTGCTCTCACTTAATTGGTGATGCCGAGGGATTTCTCATGCAAGATCGTCCTGATGCGCGCAATTTCGCTAAACAAAACACCGAAACGAGCGGGGTTCTCCAATTGTACTGTTGCTTGCTGGGAGCGCAAGTTGAAGAGCTCTTCCTGAGCCTCTTCCAGGCGCTGCTGCAAGTCGTCTGCGCTCAGCGCACGTAATTCCGCCGGTTTCGTCATCTCAGGTCTTCCTAGTGCTAGCTAAATGATCTCCGGTGTTTCGCGGGAAATAAATCTTGTCTTTACCGACAGTTTGTGGGAGGCACGCAACATCGCTTCTTGTGCGACTTCCTGCGGAACTCCGGTGAGCTCAAACAGAATTCGTCCGGGTTTGACCATTGCGACCCACTGCTCTGGCGGCCCTTTGCCACCGCCCATACGTACTTCCACGGGTTTCTTGCTCAATCCTATATCCGGAAAGATACGGATCCACATTTGCCCGCCGCGGCGAATGTGATGCGTCACTGCGCGCCGTGCCGCCTCGATTTGGCGATTGTCGACCCAGCCACCTTCTAGCGCTTGCAAGGCAAAGTCACCAAAGGCAATGGTAGAACCGCGCCGTGCTTTGCCGCGGCGGTGGCCGCGGTGCATCTTGCGGTGTTTTGTGCGTCTCGGCATCAACATAATTGGTGCTACTTACTCGCTGGCTTAGTACCGCTATCCCTATTCCTCGAGCCGCTCTCTCGCCTCGGTCCCCGATTGCTGCTCCCTTCGGAAGAACGATCAGAGGTGGACCGAGGGCGTCTCCGTCGCCGACGTGGCGGAGGAGACGGAGTCTCTTCTGGAGTTGCGGCTTCCTGCCGGGCATAGAATTCCTCAGGTGTCACGTCGCCAGTATAGATCCAGACTTTCACACCCAGAATTCCGTAGGTGGTCACTGCTTGTGTAAAGCCATAGTCGATATTGGCCCGGAGCGTTTGCAGTGGCACGGTACCTCGAATTTCCTTCTCACTGCGCGACATTTCGGCACCGCCAAGACGACCACCGACCATCAACTTCACGCCAATAGCTCCAGAACGTACGACGCGTTCCGCCGCCATCTTGATCGCGCGGCGAGGTGAAACGCGCCGCTCTAACTGTTCGGATACCGATTGGGCGACCAAGTAAGCATTTGTCTCCGGCTGTCTTATTTCAATGATGTTTGTGCGCACGTTCTTGCCGGTCAATTCGCGCAAGTCTTTTCGCAATTGCGCCTGCGCGGCTCCCCCACGCCCAATAACAATACCGGGACGCGCAGTATGGATGTCTACCTTGATCGCCGTTCCAGCACGTTCAATATCTACCTGGGAGATGCCGGCACCCATGCTTGACCGCCTCCCGCCCGTGGATCCGGTGCGGTGGTGCTCGAATTGTGCCATAACCGCCTTGCGAATCTTGCTATCCTCTTCCACGAGCGTCGAGTACTCTTTGCCTGCATACCAACGGCTGCTCCAAGTTCGGTTGAAGCCTAAACGGAATCCGATCGGGTGAACTTTACGTCCCACGACTTAGGTTCTCCTCATTCTCAACGATTACGGTTACGTGGCTTGTGCGCTTTCTGACAAGCCCCCATTGGCCGCGGGATTTCGGATCGATTCGCTTGAAGACCGGGCCTTTGTCCACCAGCACGCTAGTTACCGTCAGGTTTGCTGGGTCCAAATTGTACGTGTTTTCCGCGTTTGCAATGGCAGAACGCACTACCTTTGCCAGCGTACGTGCCGTTGGGCTTGGCAGGAAGCGCAAGATTGCCAGTGCTTCCCCAGCGGGCCTGCCCTTTACCGTGGCTGCAACCCGCCGCGCTTTACGCGGCGACACTCGCAGGTATTTTGCTATTGCTTGTACTTGCATCCGTGCTGTCCTCAACAATTAGCGAACTTGAGTAGCGCGATCTTCGCGCGAGTGGCCGCGAAAGTGCCTTGTCGGCGAAAACTCGCCCAGCTTGTGGCCAACCATATTCTCCGTGATGTACACGGGCACATGCCGTCTGCCATCGTGCACGGCAATTGTATGCCCGACCATGTCCGGAAAAATGGTGGACGCGCGCGACCAGGTGCGTAACACACGCTTCTGCCCGCTGTCATTCATAGTCTGAATGCGCTTTAGCAGTTTCTGGTCGACGAAAGGGCCCTTTTTTAGTGACCGCGACATACTATGATACTCTCTCTAGCGCGCATAACGGCGCCGCAAAATAAATCTGTCCGAAGGCTTTCGCTTGCGCGTGCGCAAGCCCAGCGCCGGCTTCCCCCAGGGAGTCTTCGGGCCCGGCATGCCGATGGGCGCTTTACCTTCGCCGCCGCCGTGGGGATGGTCCGATGGGTTCATGGCAGAACCACGTACAGTGGGACGACGGCCCCGCCAGCGTGTCCGTCCTGCCTTGCCAGTAGTCGTGCCATTGTGATCAACATTGCTAGCCTGGCCGATGGTTGCCACGCAGTTCGAGTGCACACGACGGATTTCACCCGACGGCATTCTGATAACGGCAAACTCACTCTCTTTTGTCATGAGCTGCACCGATGATCCGGCACTGCGTGCCAGTTGGCCTCCGCGACCGGATTGCAGTTCAACGTTATGGACAGCCGTTCCTGCCGGAATGTTACCCAGCGGCAGGCAATTACCAGGCCGTATAGGGGCATCCGGTCCCGACATCACTGTATCGCCTACGGCCATCCTGGCTGCGGCAAGTATATACCGCTTCTCTCCATCCTTGTAGGCGATAAGGGCAATCCGAGCACTGCGATTTGGATCGTATTCAATTGCCTGTACAGTGCCAGGAATCCCTATCTTATCACGTTTGAAGTCTATTGTTCTATAGCGCCGCTTGTGGCCGCCACCCCGATGACGAACAGTGAGTTTCCCGGAGACATTCCGCCCGGCCTTCTGCTTCATGCCTTTGGTCAGCCGGCGTTCCGGAGTTGTCTTGGTTATATCATCGCTCGACACCGTGCTCATGCCGCGCCGGCCGGGGGATGTGGGTTTATAGGATTTGACTGGCATAGGCTTGCTCTTCCCTAGACGCCGCTAAATAGGTCAATAGTCTGACCCTGTTGCAGGGTTACAATAGCTTTGCGCCAACGCTTTGTTCGATAGCGGTGTCTGCCGAACCGCTTCTCCTTGCCCGGGACGTTTATGACATTTACGGCCAACACCGTGACATCGAATGTCTGTTCCACTGCGCGTCGTACGTCAATTTTGGTCGCGTCGATTGCCACGGCGAAAAGGTACTTATTTTGATCTGAGAGCAGTGTGCCCTTTTCGGTAATGAGCGGTTTAACGAGAATCTCTTGAGCTGTTTTCATGACTGCCCCCAGAGGCTCTCGCATGCGGCAACAGCGTCGGCATCGAGAATAAGATGGTCGAAGACCACCACATCGCGGACACTAAGTGTGCTCGGAGTTGAAAGCGTCACATCGGGCAGGTTTCGGATGGAAAGGAGCAACTCAGGTGTCGGCGAGTCCGTCACGTAGAGCGCGCTGGAGGCAACGCCAAGTGAGTCCAGGAACGCCACTTGCTCCTTGGTACTAATGTTCCCGTTCGAAAACCCTGAGACTACGAGCAGCCGTCCGGATCCCGCTTTGGACGACAAAGCCGAAAACATCGCCCTGCGCCACATTTTTCGAGGCATTGCCAAGTGGTAGTCTCTGGGGTGCGGTCCAAAGGTCACGCCGCCGGTACGCCAAATGGGCGACCGTCGACTGCCGTGCCTCGCTCGGCCCGTGTGCTTCTGTCGCCACGGTTTGCGCCCGCCCCCACGCACTTCGCTGCGGGTCTTTGTGCTAGCGGTGCCAAGACGCTGCCCTGCCTCATCGCGGATGACCGCCTGATGCACCAAAGCCGCGTGCGGCTCAATCCCAAATATGAGATCTGGGAGCGCAGCAGTTCCGACGGCATTACCTTGGGTATCGAGAATGTTCAAATCCATAGCAATCTACTCACTCGCCTGCGTCGATCCGGATGACTTTACCGCCGGACGTACCGAAACCAGGCTGCCCGGTCCTCCCGGTACCGCACCCTTTATGAGAAGGATGCTTTGTTCAGCAACGACGCGTACAATTCGCAAGTTCTGTACGGTTACGAGATCCTGTCCCATTCTTCCGGCCATCTTTTTGCCTTTCCACACCCGACCCGGCGTTGTACCCATGCCAACGGCACCGGGGGCACGCCATCGATCAGACTGGCCGTGAGTCTTTTGCTGGCCGCTGAAGTTGTGTCTTTTCATCACGCCAGCGAACCCTTTGCCTTTGGATATGCCGGATACGTCTACCATTTGACCGGGGGCGAAGATCTCTACGTCAAGTGTCTGACCGGATTCATATTTGCCTGGATCCGCTACCCTGAATTCCCGCAGGTCTCTCGGTACTGCCGCATCGTCGCCCAGATGCTTTTCAACGTGACCGCGCGCAGGGTTTGTAATACCCTTCTGACGTTCGCCGAATCCGAGCTGTACCGCATTGTAACCATCCGCGCTTGCGGCAGTCTTGATTTGCACCACAGTGCAAGGTCCTGCCTGCACTGCCGTCACCGGTACGGCGGCGCCGTCTTCATCGAAGACTTGTGTCATTCCGAGTTTTTTGCCGATCAGGCCAACTGACATGCTGGGCAACCTCTACATGGACTTCATTTCAATGTCTACACCTGCAGGCAGTTCTAACCGCAAGAGTGCATCCATTGTCTTTGCATTTGGTTCAAGCACGTCGATGAGCCGTTTATGCGTGCGGATTTCAAACTGCTCGCGAGAATCCTTGTCAATGAATGCGGAACGGATAACCGTAAATTTGTTGATCTCAGTGGGCAGCGGAATTGGGCCCGCGATCCGGGCACCGGTCCCCTGAGCGGCACTTACGATTTGTCCCGCCGATTGATCCAGGACTCTGTGGTCGAATGCCTTTAGTCGAATGCGGATTGTCTGCTGCGCCATAGCTACTCCAGGATTTTAGTCACGACGCCGGCGCCGACGGTACGGCCGCCCTCGCGGATAGCGAAGCGGACGCCTTCTTCGAGGGCGACAGGGTTGATGAGGTGGATAGTCATGGTGATATTATCGCCGGGCATGGTCATTTCGACGCCCTCGGGGAGGGCGATAGCGCCGGTGACGTCGGTAGTACGGACGTAGAACTGGGGACGATAGCCAGGGAAGAAGGGAGTATGCCTGCCGCCCTCATCGCGGCTGAGGACGTAGACCTCTGCCTCGAAGCGGGTGTGCGGGGTAATGGACTTAGGAGCGGCGAGGACCTGGCCGCGTTGGACGTTATCTCTTTCGACGCCGCGCAGGAGGCAGCCGACGTTATCGCCGGCCTGGCCGGAGTCCAAGATTTTACGGAACATTTCGACGCCGGTAACGACGGAGGATTGGATATCGCGGTGGATGCCGATAATTTCGATAACCTCGCCGGTTTTGACCTGGCCGCGTTCGATACGGCCGGTGACGACGGTACCGCGGCCCTTGATGTTGAAGACATCTTCAATAGGCATAAGGAAGGGCTGGTCGATAGCGCGGGCAGGCGTAGGGATATAGTCGTCTACGGCTTCCATGAGTTCGAGGATGGAGGCGAAGGCGGGGTCATCGGGATCGTCGCTATCGCTTTCGAGAGCTTGGAGGGCGCTGCCGCGGATGACAGGGATATCGTCGCCTGGGAAGTCGTACTTAGAGAGGAGTTCACGGACCTCAAGTTCGACGAGTTCGAGGAGTTCCTCATCGTCGAGCATATCGCATTTATTGAGATAGACGACCATGGCGGGGACTTCGACCTGGCGAGCCAAGAGGACGTGCTCGCGGGTTTGAGGCATAGGGCCGTCGGGAGCGGACACGACGAGGATACCGCCGTCCATTTGCGCAGCGCCGGTGATCATATTCTTGATGTAGTCGGCGTGGCCGGGGCAGTCGACGTGAGCGTAATGGCGGTTATCGGTCTCGTACTCGACGTGAGCGATAGCGATAGTGATACCGCGCTCGCGTTCTTCGGGAGCGTTATCGATGCTGTCGAAGGGGGCAAAGTCGGCACCGCCCTGGAGCGCGAGCACCTTAGTGATCGCTGCGGTGAGCGTGGTCTTGCCGTGATCGATATGCCCAATTGTGCCGATGTTTACGTGCGGCTTGGTTCGTTCAAATCGCGCCTTCGCCATCCTCTTGCTCTCTCCTTGCTCTTCATTCCGAAAATTAGCTAGTTCCTGCCAGCTTTCGCGACCAATTCGCTGGAGCTGCGGAGCACTACTTGGTAGTGCGAGAATTGCATCGAATATGTGCCGCGCCCCTGTGTGCTGGAACGCAAGTTGCTTACGTAACCAAACATAGTTGCGAGCGGTACTTTTGCCTGGACAACTTTGGTTCCAAGCCGTGTCTGAATGTCGTCAATTCTCCCACGCCGCGCATTAAGCGCACCCGAGATCTCGCCAAGGAATTCCTCGGGGATCATTACTTCCACCTGCATTATCGGCTCGAGAGTCACTGGCCTTGCTTTTACCAGCCCTTCGCGCATTGCCAAGACCGCCGCATTGTGGAACGCTAGCTCAGATGAGTCCACCGGATGAGATGAGCCATCAAACATAGTAACCCGAATGTCAACTACCGGATAGCCGAGAGGACCTGCGAGCAAACTATCCCTGATGCCGGCTTGCACAGCCGAGACATATTCTCTTGGAATTGTGCCACCAACGACCTTGTTCTCGATCTGAGTACCGGTACCGCTTTCAAGCGGCTCTATGCGCAGCCAAACATGACCGTATTGGCCTCTGCCTCCGGTCTGTCTAATGAAACGACCTTCCTGCTCAATAGAGTTTTGGACAGTCTCTTTGTACGCAACTTGGGGGGCTCCAAGGGATGCCTCGACACCAAACTCTCGCAGCAGTCGATCGGAAATCACTTCCAAGTGCAGCTCGCCCATGCCACCAATAATAGTCTCACCGGTTTGAGGGTCTTGACCGGCACGAAACGTGGGGTCTTCATCGGAAAGGCGACGGAGCGCCGTAGTTAGTTTATCTTCATCTAGGCGGCTATTAGGCTCAATGGCCATGTGCAGTACGGGATCCGGGAATTTGATTGTCTCGAACGTGATTGGATCGTTGACCTGGCTGAGGGTATCGCCCGTATAAGTATCCTTGAGCCCGACGGCGGCCACAATCTCACCGGCAAAGATGGATGACACCTCTTCCCGCTTGTCCGCATGCATGAAGAGGAGACGACCGAGACGCTCCCGTCGGTTGCGACTCGCATTGAGCATCTGCATACCGGCCTCCGCCGTTCCGGAGTAGACGCGCAGGTAAACCAGCCGACCGCTATAGGGATCGGTTACAACCTTGAACGCTAGGGCTGCGAAGGGAGCACTATCGCTAGACGCCCGCGATTCCTCCAAACCGGAATGGGGCGACACTCCCTGAATAGACGGCACCTCAGTTGGCGATGGTAAAAAGTCAACTACGGCGTCAAGCAAAGGTTGCACTCCTTTATTGCGGAGCGCGGCGCCACACAACACTGGGACGAGCGCTACGCGGCACGTTGCCCGACGGAGAGCAGACCGCAGCTCCTCAACGGAGAGTTCATCGTCATTGAGGTACTTCAGAAGTAGATCCTCATCATGCTCCGCAATGGCTTCTATCATCTCGTGCCGGCGCTGCTCTGCCTCAGGGCGTAGCTCATCCGGAATTGCCATGATGGAGGGCTTCGCGCCAAGCTCGTCCGTAAAGGTGACAGCCTTCATGGAGAAAAGGTCGATCATACCGATGAATGAATCCTCAGCGCCTATAGGCACTTGGATTGGCACCGCCTGCGCCTTCAGGCGATCGCGTATCATCTCAATGCAGTTCCAAAAGTCAGCGCCGATGCGATCCATCTTGTTTACGAAACAAATGCGCGGAACCTTGTACCGATCTGCCTGGCGCCACACGGTCTCTGATTGCGCCTCAACCCCCGATACCGCGTCAAACACAACGACACCGCCATCGAGGACACGCAGTGAGCGCTCAACTTCAGCGGTAAAATCAACGTGTCCGGGTGTGTCGATGATGTTGATGCGATGGTCGAGCCACGTCGAAGTCGTGGCGGCCGCCGTAATCGTGATGCCGCGCTCACGCTCCTGGACCATGAAGTCCATGGCGGTAGTGCCTTCATGCACTTCGCCCATGCGGTGAATGCGCCCGGAGTAGAAGAGCACCCGTTCGGTCGTGGTGGTCTTTCCGGCGTCAATATGGGCGATGATGCCGATATTGCGGTATTTCTCTATCGGGAATTGGCGTTCCATGTGCTAAATTCTTGGTGCCTCAACAGATTTACGTATTGTTCGATGTTGTAGTTCCAGTGACTATTGTCTAACTTACCACCGGTAGTGAGAGAAGGCCTTATTTGCCTCTGCCATACGGTGCGTTTCGTCTCGGCGCCGAATGGAAGCGCCCTGGCCGTCAGCGGCGTCGATTAGTTCCTCTGCCAGTTTTATTGCCATGCTTGGCCCCCGCCGCTCGCGGGAGTACCGTACGATCCAACGCAGCGCCAAAGAGAGCCGTCGGCCGCTTGGTATCTCCATAGGCACTTGGTAGGTGGCTCCGCCCACACGGCGCGGTCGCACTTCGACCATGGGCGTCACGTTGCGCACCGCAAGATCGAAAATGTCCAAGCCGGAGCGGCCGGTGCGCGATTCAATAATGTCGAATGCGCCATAGACGAATCGTTCGGTGGTGCTCTTCTTACCGCACTTCATCAGCTTATTGATGAACTGCTGCAGGGTGACACTGCGAAACTTGGGATCCGGCGGAATTATCCGCTTTACAACTCTTTCTCGCCGCGGCATGCTCAATTGCCCTTTACGCACAGCAGCGTTGTCAGCTTCGATCTCGAGGCCAACAACTGCTGCAAGAAACTAAACAGTAATTTGACGTCGCGTAGCTTGTAAAACGGGCGCTCCCTACGAGGCGCCAGCACCCGTCACCGGTCGTGAACGTCTGGTCCCGTACTTGGAGCGCGCTTTATTGCGCTCCTGCGGTGCACCCGCGTGCGTGTAGACACCTTCTGCGTCCAATGTGCCCCGCACTATATGGTAGCGAACACCGGGTACGTCCTTTAGCCGGCCTCCACGAATGAGAACCACCGAGTGCTCCTGTAAATTATGGCCTTCACCTGGAATGTATGCCGTGACTTCTCTGCCATTGGTCAACCGCACACGGGCCACCTTCCGCAGGGCGGAATTCGGCTTCCTTGGCGTGAGTGTGCGCACCGAAATGCAGACACCGCGCTTCTGCGGCGAACCATCTGTGCGAACTGACCGATTCCTTAGGGCGTTATAGTTCCAGTGCAAGTCTGGAGACTTGCCCTTTATCGTCTTGGACTTTCGCCCTTTTCGCACGAGCTGATTGGTTGTAGGCACTGTTCGAACCTGCCAAATCGAGAGTTCTAAGTCCACATTACACGCAAAAACAAAGTCTATCACCTGCACTCACATGTGTCAACAGAGAGGTGCGGCAACCCGGGCAGTCCGCGATCAACGTCGCTACATGCGTGCGCTGGCTTTGGGACTGGGCTTGCAGCCGAAGACCAGCGGTATGCTGTTTACCGGTAGCAGAATCGGCAAATCGCGACTCCCGGCGGAATGAGACGTGCAGACTGAGATGCTTGCTCTAGAAGAAGCCCGTCATGAAATACCCATGCGGCGCGGCAGAGCGTGGTCGGTAGAGATGATCCGATCCAGAAGGGCGATGCGCAGCTCGTCCCGTCGTTTTTCATGCCTCGGTTCGTCCCAGAGATTGTGGACTTCGTCTGGGTCTTCCTGCAAATCGAATAGCTCACCGTAGCTCTGTCCTGAGTATGCGGTCAGACGGTAACGCTGAGTGACGAGTGTCCGCAACCGAAAACCGAGATCATCCTGGTCGTCTTCGACGAGAGCGGTGTCAGATGTGCCAATCTCCCGGCCTGTCGCGATTGGCAGCAAGCTCCGTCCGGGCCACGGAGGATATTCCCATGTTCCAACTGCACGAGGCGGCTTTTGGCCTTCAGGAATAGGGACGCCCGCAATGTCGAGCATGGTTGGGGCAAAATCGAGCAGGCTAACTACGCTGTCGTGAGTTGCGGCCGCTGCAACGTGCCCCGGCCAACTCATTATCAAAGGCACACGAATGACGCCGTCGTAGTGGTAGGGCCCCTTGCCCCACATGCCGTGGTCGCCCAGCGCCTCCCCGTGGTCTGCAGTGAATACCACAACCGTGTCCTGCTCGAGTCCGTTCGCTCGCAATGCCTCCAAGACTGCGCCCACGTTGTCATCGATCATCTCGATTAGCCCATAATAGTGGGCTGCGCATTCATTGCGGTACGGATCGATGTCGCAGCCTTTCGTGGGCCTCGCGTGGATGCGGCCGATATGTGGCGGCAGGTCTGCAAACTCGCCATTTCGCCGCTTGGGTGGCGGAACCTCATTGGGGCCGTAGCGATAGCAATACGGGTCCGGCGGCGCGAGCGGCACGTGGGGATCAGCGAGCGAGCACCACAGGAAGAACGGGTGTTGTGTACGATCACTTGGCCCCATCTGCGCTTTTCTCTGTTGCCCGTAGCGGCTGAGGTACTCAATAGTCCGATCGCAGGTCCAGGTCATAGGATGCAGTTTAGAGGGCAGCGCCCATTTGTAAGAAGCCGTATAGTAGCTCGCTGCCGGACTTGGCGGCTCGAGCGGCACCCGATGGTGGAAGAGATGGGCCTGGCCTGAGTGCTCGCGATCAAGCCAATGGACGTACTCCCCCCAAGAACCATGCCCGTGACCGTTCACAAATCGGACCTCCTCAAAGCCGTAGTAGGGGCTGGGCAGGCTTTTGATGCGCCCGGTGCGCCACATGTCCCGCGCCTCAGGAAAGTCACTCGGTTCCACTTGTTCCAAAGGCATGCCCGCGGGTGTGTGACTTGTGCGCAGATGGGGCTTGCCGGCGTAGTGTGTCTGGTAACCGGCTTGCCGCAGCGCTTCCGGCATGGTGGGTACGTCGTAGCTGAGCGGGATGCCGTTCATGCGTACGCGATGTCCGCGCGTCGTAAGTCCTGTCAACAGCGTCGCCCGTGATGGCGAGCACAACGGGTTGGAGACGTAAGCGCGGGAAAAGACCTTGCCGCGTGCAGCGAGAGCGTTGATGTGCGGCGTCCGCACGACCGGATGGCCTGCATAACCAAGGCACGTGGGGTTATGCTGATCGGTTGTTATGATGAGGAAGTTCGGGCGATTTGCCGATTTTTCCGGAGACTTGGCTGACACTTTCTATCCAACGTCCGAGTCTGGTGCTTGTTTGCCTTTGGGGGGAACGGAGGTCTTCCGCAGCGGCGACCGGGTATCATCGATACGATAAGTTGCGGAACGTCCAGACGGCATCGTATCATTCACAATACCAAGGGGCAATCAGACCAATGAGGTTGCTAGCGGAGCGTGTCGGTAACAAGCTTGGGGTCACCGGTCTACTGAAGGACTGCATTGGCTGCCCGGCAATCTCGTACTTGGTAAAATCCACCTCAAATTCCAAGAGAACAAAGAATGGCAGAAAAAGCGCCAATCGGCTTGAGTGACATTCAGGAAGATGTGAGGGACAGTGTCTCACGTCAGGAGTACGGCGTTAAGTCGCAGATCGATGGTGTGCAGATGCTGCCGTTACAGACGTTTGTGGAAGACGGCGGGTCGTTCACTGAGCTTGGCCGTCTAGCGAATGGGGCGCTTGCGGGCCTTGAAGGCTTCGAAGTGCGGCAGGTCAACTGTTCCCTAATGGCTGCGGGGGCGATCAAGGCGTGGCATCTCCACTTCAAGCAGGAAGACCTCTGGTTTGTGCCGCCTTCACAGAATCTCGTAGTGGGCCTATGGGACGTGCGGGAAACTTCCCCGACCGCAGGTAACACGATGCGGTTTGTCTTGGGACGCGGTCGCAGTCAGCTTCTGGTCATCCCTCGCGGAGTGGCCCACGGCGCGGCTAACCTGGGGACGACGGAGACCTTCCTCTTCTACTTCGTCAATCAGCAGTTCGATGCCCAAGACCCTGACGAGCGCCGCTTGCCGTACGATGCGCTGGGCAAAGATTTCTGGGAGATACGCCCCGGATAGGGTTGTGGCTTGCTCGTTTTCCAGGGGAAGGGGATTGCGCACAGACCCAATTTCAAAGGTAGTCGGATGTCCCCTGTCACTTGCCTACGGTCTGCGCAACAGGACTAGTCCAACGCATCACCGTTGCTCCCCAAGCAAGGCCGGCGCCGAATGCGACCATGGCTATCGTGTCGCCGGGCTGAATTCGGCCCTCTTCGATGGCTTCACAGAGCGCAACCGGAATCGATGCCGCCGAGGTGTTGCCATACTTTTCTACGTTGGTGAACACCCTCTCAAGCGGAAAGGCGAGCGTCTGGGCGGCGGACTGAATGATACGGATATTGGCCTGGTGGGGAATGAGGAGATCGATCTGATCCAGCGTCATGCCGGCTTTCTCAACGGCGGCAACCAGCGAAGATGTCATGGCAGTAACGGCAAAGCGGTACACTTCGCGACCATTCATGCCCAGCTTTCCATTGGTTGGCAGCATCAGCAAGTCACCCCCGGAGCCGTCTGAGCCCAGATCGAAGGCCAAAGGCCCCCCAGGTTCGTCTGACGCTTGCACCACGACAGCCCCGGCCGCGTCGCCAAACA
The DNA here is from genome assembly GCA_965216245.1 of Chloroflexota bacterium. Lineage (GTDB taxonomy): Bacteria > Chloroflexota > UBA11872 > VXOZ01 > VXOZ01 > VXOZ01. Next base: position 320,930 of record OZ244145.1, on the reverse strand, counting down.
GCACGCAGGTGGAGCGATCAGTCCAATCAACGTGGCGCGTGAGCACCTCCGTGCCGATTACCAGGACAGTCCGGTATTGGCCTGAGACGATGAATCCCTGCGCAACGGCGAGCCCGTGGATGAATCCCACGCACGCCTGATTTAGGTCGAGCGCAGCGGCGCGCTTTAGCGCTAGCCGTTCCTGAATGCGATTGGCGATGCTGGGAAACAGATATTCCGGCGTGCAACTGGCTGCGATAACCATGTCCACGTCTTCAGCAGTCAGGTTGGCCGCCGCCAGCGCCTCCCTGGCAGCATCGGCGCCAAGCGAATCTGTTGTTTCAGATGCAGAGACAATGCGTCGTTCGCGTATGCCGGTGCGGCTTACGATCCACTCGCCCGCAGTATCCACCATTTTCTCAAGGTCGGCATTTGTCAGACGCTGTTCAGGCAGCGCCTTCCCCCAACCCGTAATGTGCGCGTACATAACCTAGCAATTCTTGGGTGAGATGCGACGATTCACGTAGCGATTTCTTATCCTAGGGTCTTTCGAATGAAGGGTCAAATTGCCGATTTCTTTCCCACGTGCTGCCGCACCGGCGCAGCGCCTGTGCCAAGTCGTCGGCAAGGGGTGCGCGGAAGTTAACCTTTTCTTGCGTAGCCGGATGCAGGAAACCAAGAGCGAATGCATGGAGGAACATGCGGTCGAGACCGGTAAAGGGTGTCTTGCCGCCATATTGGAAGTCACCTGCAATGGGTAATCCGGCTGCGGACAGGTGTACCCGAATCTGGTGCGTGCGCCCTGTATCTGGGGTCACTTGAAGGAGTGTATACCGACCTAACGACTCAAGAACAGCAAAGTGAGTGGTGGCAGGTTTACCGTAACTGACAACACTCATCATGGTGCGGCGCGTTGGATGGCGTCCTACCGGCGCATTGATCACGCCGCGCTCTACAGTGGAGGCGCCCTCCACTAGGGCAAGGTAGGTTTTCTCTACGCTACGCGCAGCAAATTGCGCTACCAGGTGCTCGTAGGCAGCCGTAGAGCGCGCGACGACCAGCGCGCCTGAGGTGTCTTTATCCAACCGATGCACGACACCCGGACGAATTGGATTGCCGACCGTCAAGAGCTCGGGAAAGCGGCTGATGAGTTGGTTGACGAGAGTTTGGCCGGGCTTTCCGGCGCCAGGGTGGACCACCAATCCTGCCGGCTTATCAACCACAATGATCTCTGCGTCACTGTGCAGAATCGGCACTCTTAGCGGTTCGGGTTTTAGGATCGGGCCGGTGGCGTCAGGCATCGTGACTGTAATCACAACGCCGGCATGTACTTTTGTGGATGGTCCAACCGGTTGCCCTGAAACGCGAACGCGGCTCTCCTGCATTAGCCGTTTCACTTGCGAGCGGCTGAGGTCCGGCTCGGCGCCGGCAATGTAGACGTCGAGCCGCTTTCCCGCGTCACAAGGAGTCGGTGTAAGAAGAATCGTGGGCATCACTTGGGGTGTACTGGCAGTCGCATCAAGAATGCGACGATTCAGGGCTTGCGGCACTTGGTTTGCGGTCTTGCCAAAGCAGGACAAATGCCAGGCCGATGGCGCCGATGACGACACAACTGTCCGCTACGTTGAAGGCCGGCCAATACGGAAACTTTACAAAGTCAACCACATAGCCCAGGCGGATTCGATCGATTAAGTTTCCCAGCGCGCCGCCGAGTTCTAGTGACAGCGCCAAGGTGAGCAAGAATGACTGCCCCAAAGTCTTGACAAGATAGTAAATGATCACGCCAATCAGGATAACGATGGGAATAGTGAGCACATAAGGTATACCCGTGAGCATGCCGAACGCAACGCCGCTATTCGTAACAAACGTAAGCCGCAGCAGATCGCCGATTATGGAGACGGTGCCTTGGGGCTTGAGCCATTCAATAATAAAGGCCTTCGTAATCTGGTCGCTGATGATGATCAACGCCGTTACGAGGAGCGGCCAAACTATTTGTTTGCTTCTGACTCTAAGGAAGATATCATTCACGGTCGATTCCAAATGCCGGCAGAAGATTGGCGAAAAATAGGAGCGCTACGTGCAGCCCTAGGCACAGAGCCGAAAACGTTGCACTGTTTCCGATGCTCCAATCGTACCATGTGGCGGAAGTGAGCGACAGCACGGCCAGAAGATTAGACATGGAAAGCCTGTGGCAGCCCGTTCAGTGATGAATTCTGACGCGCTTTCTGCCGCAGCCTGGAGGTACGGCCACATGCTGCTGAACCGCGTCTAAGATGATAAATAAGGCATCCTTTAGAGTGCTGAGATCACGCGCTTGTTGTCACGACGATTACTCGGCAGTGATTGAATATAATGCATGTTTTAGCCGCGAGGGCTGGGAATCGTGGCTTTCCAATGGGGTACGTCCTCCACAATCTGGGAGCGCATGCATGCTATAATGCCCCTTGGATTCTCAGTTCATACGCACCGATGGAACTGGTACACACACCGATTTACCTTAGAAGTACGTGGAGGTTTGCGCGAGCATGGCAAAAGAGGCAGTCGCAGCGAAACAAGTGGATGTACAAAAGAAATGGGTGTACCGATTCGAAGACGGTAACGCGACCATGCGCGACCTTCTTGGCGGCAAGGGTGCGAATTGTGCTGAGATGATACGCGCCGGTCTGCCGGTGCCGCCTGGATTTGTGGTTACTACGGAAGCCTGCAACGCGTTCTACGAGTCGAGTAAGCAGTTTCCAACCGGCATGTGGGAACAGACGTTGGAGGCGCTCGAAGAACTGGAAGGGAAGTCCGGCAAGCGGTTAGGGGACGTTGAGAATCCGTTACTGGTCTCGGTGCGTTCCGGCGCGAAGTTCAGCATGCCGGGCATGATGGACACAATCCTCAATCTCGGCCTCAATGACAAAACGATCGAGGGCGTGATCGCGCATACGCAAAATGAGCGCTTTGCCTGGGATTCATACCGCCGCTTCGTGCAGATGTATGGCAACGTCGTATTGGAAGTCGAAAAGGATCGTTTTGAGCACGCGTTGGACGCCATCAAGGAAGCGGCGGGCATTGAGCAGGATGTGGACCTTACGGTGGAACACCTCCAAGAAGCGGTGCGACGCTTCAAGGGTATTGTCGAGGGTGAGGCCGATCGGGTCTTTCCTGCAACGCCATTAGACCAGTTGCGCGGCGCAATCGAGGCGGTCTTTGCTTCTTGGAACAATCGGCGTGCCATCGACTACCGCAATTTCCATAGGATCCCCCATTCCCTCGGCACGGCCGTGAGCGTGCAGGCAATGGTCTTCGGCAACATGGGCAGCGATTCCGGAACCGGTGTCGCCTTTACGCGTAATCCATCAACCGGGGATCCGACTCTCTTTGGCGAGTTTCTCGAAAATGCCCAGGGAGAAGACGTAGTCGCCGGCGTCCGCACCCCGCTGCCAATTGCGAAACTGCAAGAGGTGTGGCCGGGAATCTATGACGAATTTGCGGAGATTGCCCAGCGGCTTGAGACCCACTATCGCGAGATGCAGGACTTGGAGTTTACCGTCGAGCGTGGGAAGCTCTATATGCTCCAGACGCGCACGGGCAAGCGCACGGCGAGCGCGGCCGTAAGAATCGCGGTCGATATGTTCAACGAGGGTGTTATTACGAAAGAAGAAGCTATTTCCCGGGTAGAACCGGAGCAAATCGATCAGTTGCTCCACCCACGAATTGATCCCGATGCCGAGGTGAGTGTCATTGCAAAGGGTCTCAATGCCTCGCCGGGGGCTGCGGTGGGCATGGCGTTCTTTGATCCGGATGAGGCGGAATCGGTGGCACGCCAGGGCGATAGCGTGATTCTGGTGCGGCCAGAGACGAGCCCCGATGACGTGCACGGCATGATTGCGTCGCAAGGCATCCTGACGGCACGAGGGGGCGCTACCAGCCATGCCGCTGTCGTTGCGCGCGGCCTGGGCAAGCCCTGCATTACCGGTTGCGATGAGATTCGAATCGATATGGAGAGTGAACACTTCATTGCCGGCGGCGTGACCGTCAAGAAACGTGACTTTATATCGCTCAACGGCAGTACGGGTGAGGTGATTTTGGGCCAAGTGCCCCTGATCCAGCCCGAAATCACAGAAGAGATGAGTGAATTGCTGCGCTGGGCGGACGCTGTCCGACGCCTTGAAGTTTGGGCCAATGCGGACTATCCTCGTGACGCCGCCCTCGCGCGCAGCTACGGGGCACAGGGCATAGGCTTATGCCGCACGGAGCATATGTTTTTCGAAGAGGAGCGTTTGCCCATCGTGCAGCAGATGATCTTGGCGAGCAGTTCCAGCGAGCGCCAGGCGGCCTTGGACAAACTCTTGCCAATCCAGCGTGATGACTTCAAAGGTATATTGCGCGCCATGGACGGCCTGCCGGTTGTTATCCGCTTGCTAGACCCGCCGCTTCATGAATTCCTGCCGGACTTTTCTGAGTTACTGGTGGAAGTCGCCACCTTGCGGGCTACTGGCGAGAACCCGCAACGCCTTGAGGAGCAGCAAGCGCTCTTAGACAAAGTTGCTTCGTTGCGGGAAGCGAACCCAATGCTTGGCTTGCGCGGGTGCCGGCTCGGTCTCGAGTACCCGGAGATCTACGAGATGCAGGTGCGGGCGATCTTGGAGGCGGCGCTTGCCATGAAGGAAGAAGGCGGCGACCCCCACCCTGAAATCATGATTCCGCTCGTCAGCCACGCGAATGAACTCGGTGTCTTGCAGGAGCAACTCCAACGCATTGCGAAGAAAGTCGAACAAGAGCGTGGCAGCAGCGTGGCCTACAAGTTCGGCACCATGATCGAGGTGCCGCGCGCCGCGCTTACGGCCTCAGCAGTGGCTGAGCATGCGGAGTTCTTTAGCTTTGGCACCAATGACTTGACCCAGACGACGTATGGGTACTCGCGCGACGATGCTGAAGGTAAATTTCTCCTAAACTACGTAGAAAACGCCATTTTGCCGGAGAATCCATTCCAGGTTCTTGACCGCGACGGCGTAGGCCGCCTGGTTTCAATCGCGGTTTCAGAGGGCAAGAAGACCCGTCCTGACCTTGAAGTCGGCATTTGTGGAGAGCATGGGGGCGACCCCAGTTCTATTCACTTCTGCCACGAGGCAGGGCTGGACTACGTTTCATGCTCGCCGTATCGCGTTCCGGTGGCTCGCCTTGCCGCGGCGCAAGCAACGCTCGAAAACCAAGCTACCGCCGATAGATAGTACACCGAATACTGGCACTAATTGACACGCTCTGAGGAGGGTAACGTGGAGATGATGGCAGACGCTGACCTGCTGCAGGCACTATCGGATCGGCCCGAGGAATGGGGCCAAGTGAGAATTAGCGTTCCGCCCGATACAGGTAGGTTTCTCCACGTGCTGGTCCATATGGCGAAACCCAAGCGTATACTTGAGATTGGCATGTTTCATGGATACTCCACTATCTGGATCGGACTGGCGGCGCGCGCAGTTGGGGCACGCATTACCACCCTGGAACTCGAAGCCGAAAAAGTCGAGGTGGCCGAAGCAAATTTTGCCAAGGCTGGCTTGTCGGATGTCATCACGGTGATTCAGGGCGACGGAAAGCAGACCTTGGCCACCCTCGCCGGACCCTATGATCTCGTCTTTCTCGATGCGGCCAAAGAGGACTATGCAGCGTACTTTGATCTGATCTACCCCCGCCTCTCTCCCGGCGGTGTCATTGTGGCGGACAACGCTGTATCCCATGGCGAAGACATGGCAGAATACTTCAGCAAAGTGCGAACTCACCCCAATTGCGTGAGTGTTCTCGTGCCTATCGGCACGGGAGAAGAGGTGACGTACAAAAAGGATTAGTTGTGGATGGGCGCGAAAGTGCGGCAGAATCCACCACGCTGCAGCGGGTCCGTTTGACGTCCTCACTGCGTAGAAAGGGGATTCGCGATTCCCGTATTCTCAATGCAATTGGCGAGATCCCACGCGAGCAATTCGTAGACGGTAGTCTGCGCTCCGAAGCCTACCGGGACAACCCTCTGCCCATTGGAGAGGGTCAGACGATTTCCCAGCCTTACGTCGTGGCCCTCATGACCGAAGCTCTGTCGCTTACAGGAAGAGAACACGTCCTAGAAATCGGCACCGGTTCCGGCTATCAGACGGCGATTCTTTGCTGTTTGGCACGATCTATCGTATCTGTGGAGCGTTTTGCGTCACTCGCGCAGGTTGCAGAACGCCGTCTACGCGCTCTAGGATGCATGAACCATGACATTCACGTCGCTGACGGCACGGAAGGATGGCCGGATAGTGCCCCATATGACGCCATTGTTGTTTCTGCGGGGGCGCCAAGCACCCCTGAACCCTTTCTAGAGCAACTAGCTAAGGGCGGCCGGTGTGTAATACCAGTCGGAGATCGCGAGAGGCAAACACTCTTGCTCTGGCAGAATGAGGACGACGGGGTGCGGCAGCGGGATTACGGTGCCGTGCGCTTTGTTCCATTAGTTGGCGCGCACGGCTGGCCCGAGGATGTGGAGTAGCCCGCTGGGCATTCCACAGGTATAATGCGGCAAGGCATAGCTTTCTGGAATAATGAATAGTACCGCCTAGAATAGTGAAATGTACCGCATTTGCCTCATTCGTTCGAAGTGCGATGGGCACGCAGATTGAGCTGGTAGAATTGCGCAGGTTCCCCGTGTCAGCATCATGTTCTTACATCTGGAGCAGCGGGGAATTTAAGCTCAAAACTCGTTATATAAAAGGGTTGTAATGGAAGAGTCTGTTGCTGCTTTCCTTGATCACATCACGCAGCAGCGTGAGCTGTCGGCAAACACACGTGCGGCATATAAAAACGATCTAACACAATTGACAAAATTCCTCCGCGAACAAGGTGCGCAAGACTGGCGGGTGGATAGGGCTAGGGTAGGAGCATTTGTGCAGAATCTTATGGATCGCGGCTACAGCTCGTCCACGCGCGCCCGCAAGGTGGCCGCCGTGCGGTCATTCTATCGCTACCTCTGTGAGCAAGGCATCGTTGACGAGAATCCGACCCAGGACATCGTCGGTACTCACGTCGAACGCATGGCACCTACGGTTCTTACCCACGACCAAGTCAAAGCCCTCTTTGCCGCGGCAGAGGAGAAGACTTCCCCGGAAGCCCTCCGCGATCGGAGTATTCTACATCTCCTATACAGCACCGGTATTCGCATCACCGAAGCGCTTGGAGTTGACATTGGTGACGTGGGCAGAGAAAGCCAGCAACTGAATTTGCGCTCGCGCAATAAGCAGTCAGTGGTGCCAATAAATGAGGCGTGCATGGCGGCGGTCGATCAATACCTCGCGGAAAGCCGCCCGCAGTTGCAGACATCGCGTTCAGGAGATGCGCTTTACCTCAACCATCGCGGTCAACGACTCACGCGCCAGGGCTTTTGGCTAATCTTGAAGGGCTATGCCCGCGCGGCTCGACTACCCGAGGTTACACCGCAGACCTTGCGCCACACCTTTGCCGCGCATGCCCTCGAAGGTAGTGTGCCCTTGCAGCGCGTCCGATCGATGCTTGGCCACACGAGTGCGAGTTCGACCCAGCGTTACGCGGAGCTCGCGGGCACACCTCCCAACGAGCAGCCTGAATCAGATGAGAATTCCCAGGACTAACGAATTGCAGAGTCCAAAGACCCGCCGCTATTCGGCTTTGCGGGTTCTGCTGCTGCTTCTCATAATCCTCCTCGCTGCCGCGTGCGCCCAGACCGTGCCTCGCCTAGAGCCCTCTGTAGATACTTCGCAGCCTGTCGGATCTTACGCGCAAGCGGAGCAAACGCTTCAACGTCTTCTCGCGACGGAGAAACCCCAACGAGATCTCTTCGACCTTGGTAGGCGCTATAAGGGAATCACGCAAAGCGTCGATCGTGTGGTGAATGCTGAAACGCCTGATTACGCACTGGAAAGTGTGCAGACCTTCTGGGTTGCGGACGATGAGAATAAGAACTACTACCAGATCAGGGCCGTGCTGCGCGGCAAGTCTGAGCATCTCTACATGTACGTTGAAGAAGATCTAGACCTTCCTCAGTCCGGAATAGACAGGACCATCCGCGAATTCGAGGAAGTGATTTACCCTACTATTCGGAGGCATTACGGGGAAGAATTGAGTCCAGGCGTTGACAATGACCCGAGGATCACGGTACTCAATGCTCGCATCCCAGGCGTGGGGGGCTATTACTCCTCAGCGGACGAATTTCCCAATGTTGTCAATCCCTTCAGTAATGAACGGGAGATGTTCTACATAAATGTGGACAGACGGGAATACGGTCCTGGAACCGATTTCTACTTGTCTACGCTCTGCCATGAATTCCAGCACATGGTGCATTGGAACCAAAACGCAACCCAGGAGACCTGGCTCAATGAAGGCGCCTCTATGGTCGCGTCGGTCTTGTGCGGCTACAGTCTGGGCGACATCGCGTCGTGGTATACCGAGAACGCCGACGTGCAGCTTACATCGTGGAGCGACGAGCCGAGTACTGCGTTGCCACACTATGCGGCGGCGTATCTCTTCATGGAATACTTTGCGCAACACTACGGCGGATACGAGAATTTCAAAACGCTAATCTCCCTGCCCGTTCGCGGCCAGGACTCAATTGATACTTACCTGGCGCGCGAAGGATACGCAGTGGTTTTTGACGATGTTTTTGCGGATTGGACGGCGGCCAATCTCATAGACGATGAAGGTGTCGCTGATGGCGCCTATTACTACGACGTCCGTCTGCCCCGCATGCGTCCCCATCAGGTTGTTCGCAGTGAGACCTTCAATAGAGACCTCACGGTAAGGCAATTCGGCGCCAAATACGTAACGCTCCGAATGCCGCAAGGAGACTACAGGGCGGAGTTTGAAGGCTCGCGGCTGGTAAGCCTCTTCCCCACTACTGCCTCCAGCGGCACGCACGTTTGGTGGGGTAATCGCTCTGACATGGCGGCCACTTCACTGACGCGAGCCGTAGATTTGCGGGATACCGAAGGCCCGGTGTTGCGGTTCATGACGTGGTATGACATCGAATCGGATTTCGATTACGCGTTCGTCGCGGCTTCAACCGACGGTGGAGAGACGTGGTCGACACTGCCCGGCACCAGCACAACCAGAGACAATCCAAATGGCAATAACCTGGGCAACGGCCTTACCGGCAAAAGCGGAGGAGGAGAGGTTGCGCAGTGGATTGAGGAAGAGGTGAACCTTGCGGACTATGCGGGCAAGCAAATTCTACTCCGCTTCGAATACGTCACTGACGACGCCTTCAATAGCGTGGGCTTTTTGGTGGATGACATCTCGATTAGCGGGATCGGCTTTAGCGATGACGCCGAAACCGACGGCGATTGGGAAGCGAGAGGTTTCTTCCGCACCGACGGTATACTGCCCCAGTATTTCATCGTGCAACTCGTGCGCTATGTAGACGGTATGCCTTTAGTGGAGCGCGTCATGGTGCGGGGGCAAGATGAGATGGACGTATCATTCTTGCTCGATAACTACGGCCAAGAGTTGCAGAGCGCCACCCTAATTGTAAGCGGCGCCACGCCGGTAACTACCGAAGTTGCCCAGTTCACCATTCGACTCGAGCCGGTCGCGGGCGAGTGACACCCTCGGCTGCAATCTAGAGCTGGTCTCAGCGGCGCCACTTAGGCGCGGCCTGCGATCTCCCCGTGACGCTGGACGTACGCTTGCACCGCCAACAGAAACTCCGCGTGGCTCCATGTATATGGATTCACGGAGAGTGGGGCATGCGTGTAGGGGTGAAATTGCTCTGCGAGCATGCCGGTGGAGAGGGCATGGCGATGCGCCCACCGGAGCAACTCTTCCGCGGGCTTTAGATCTTCCAGGCACCGGGCGCGCGCAATGTGCCACCGGCAGAGCCACATAGTGGTCACGACCCAGGGGTTTCCAGGCACGTTGCCAATATCTGTGCTGACCTGGAGGAACCGATCGTTCTCCGCACGCGCAAGGCCCCCAACTTCCGTATGGCACCATAATTGCTGACGAACGGCAGCCATGGTGCGCTGCATGCGCTCATCCTCGGGAGAAATCATGCCGAACAGGAAGAGGCCGGCGACACTCGCATCAATAGTTGGGTCCGGGATTGGCTCGCGAGTCCCATGAATGCGAAGGCGGGTGACGTAGCGTCCGGTGTCCTTGTCATAGAACATAGAATCGAACAGACGGCGTATCTGGGTCGCAGCTTCCTGGGCGGCGCCTGTGAGTTCCGGCTGCCCAAATGCGGCGGTGAAGGTGCAGGCCGCGCGCAGACCGGCCCACGTGGCTGCCAGCGTGTAGGCGTGCAGGCCGTAGGTCTCCTCCCACAGGTCGAACGAAGGCAGCGGCAGTCCGTTTTCGGGATTGCGATGACTAAGCAGAAAGTCAAGCGCCGGTTGCACGAGATCGGTGTAAAGCGATCGCACGAAATCGAAGTCACGGTCAAGGCCAAAGTGCTCCCCAAGCGCCCAAAGCAACATCGCCGTATTGTCAGCCGCGACAGGCAGGGTTTCTTTGCCATCGGGGTCCACCCAGGGATGATCCAGGCTCCCTACTGCGCCGAAAGGGGTGTACTTTGAGAAGAGGAACCCGTCAGGCGAGGGAAGTTGGCTGCAGAAGGTATAGAATTGGCGCGTGAGGTCTGTATACCCTGCCCGGTCTAGTGCTACCGCGGCAATTGCTCCCACTCGTGGAAAGAGGTAGCTGTATGTATCTCCAGTTTCGCGGGCGATATCGGGGTCGTTTCCCGCGATGATGGCGCCGGAATTGTCCACTTGAGTGCGCAGGGTAAGCAAACTCCGGTGGTAGAGGTCCCAAATGTCCTGCGGAATGTCCGGCTGCGGCGTGCGGTGCTTGCGCACCCAGAACGACCAGTACTCCTGAGTACGGTCGATAAAGCTATCCGGCGTGCGGAAACGGATCAGCCGATTGTCCGCCAGCACGGCGTCGAGGTTCGTGTCTGCGGCCACCCAGTGGTAGCCAATGCGCGCTTCTCCGGGCGCGAGTTCACCTAGCGAGAGCATCCCCACACAGTCAACGTCGCCGCGAGAGACCGCGTTTTGCGAAAGCCAGCCGTCTTCAGCGTCTTGCCAGGACCCTTGGGCCCCCTCGGCAGAATAGACGCCTGTTGCCCAATCGCTGAGTCCGGTTTTGTCTCCGCTCATGACGTTCATCAAAAAGAACCGTTGCCCCTTGTAGGCAATCAGCGCCTGGGTAGGGGGGTGATAGAAAACGGTGTCTCCAACATCGCCGCCCCCGAGGCCCCACTCGTAGTGGAAGAAGATTCGGATTTCTCGGGAAACATTAGCCGTGTTCTTAACGTGGAGTTTTCGCAGCAGCAAGTCTCGCACAAAGTCGAGGCAGTCCGTGAATTGAATCTCGACATTGAGAAGAGGGTGGACTGCCTTTGCATGGGTAACCAGCGAGTACTCTACATAACCTGGAGTGGTTTCCCAGCCGGGGTCGCCGAGCCAGGAAAACTGATCGGCAACCCAAACGCCGACACGCGAGGGCCGCGCCGACAAGTGATTGTCTGCGCCGACATTCGGATAGTAGAGATCGCGTATGCGATAGTGCTCATCGAAATTGATGAGCATGCTGCCATTGCCAATAGTCAGTGCGCGCGACACAGTCATACCTCCAGGCGTAGAATCCGTGGCATTGTTATATCATAGCAGCCGCGCGACAGGTGGGGAGATAGACACAGCAAGAGAGTGGAATGCCAAGGCTGGCGCAACACCGTCGCGTAGGCGGCTTTCACGATTTGCATACGGGCCAAAGCCGCGTAGCTCTCCAGATTGACTCTAAATGGGTTTAGTCAAAGTGTTGGAAGTCAAATTTGGGAGGGCGTCTGGAGACTAGAGATTTGAGTTGACAGATATTAATCTAAGTGCTAGTCTATCGCCAGCTAAGCGGGTCTGTAGTCTGGGCTCGCTTCAGGTGTGAGCGGATTAAGGAGCATTGCATCTCGATAAGGAGAGAGCCTAATGCGAAAATTTGATGTTGACGTCACTCGCCGTAGCTTCCTCGCAATGGCTGCCGGTGGCACGGTCGCTGTCGTGCTGGCGGCCTGTGGAACGCCGCAAGCGATGGCGCCGGCTGAAGATAAGATGGAGGAGGCTGAGGCTCCAAAGGCCGAGCCTACGGCTATGCCGGAGAAGGAGCAAGTCACGGTTGTGGCTTGGAACGCCGCTTGGGGCGAGCCGTACTCCACGATTATGGGCGCCTACGGGCCGGCCTTCGAGGCCGATACCGGCATCAAGCTGGACTGGCAGTTCATCAAAGACATCGAAGTGAAGCTGATTGCATCTATCGCAGCCGGTTCGCCGCCGGACACCCACTACACCAACTGGGTGTTCCAAGGGCCGTTTATGTTCAATCAGCTCATTCGCCCGCTGGATGAGTACATGAAGGCGTCCGGTCACACTCGTGAGGAGTTTACCAAGGCCATGTGGGATGATAGCTCCCTCAACGGCCAGCTCTACGCGGTGCCGGGCGGCGCGGACTGGGTGGTCTACTTCTGGAACAAGGACATGTACCTTGCGTTCGGCGAAGATCCGGAAGTGCCGCTTAACAACTTTGAGGATACGGAGGCGATCTCGCTCAAACTCCATCGCAATCAAGGTAGCAAGATTAGCCACCTGGGTTGGAACTGGCGGAGCATGGGCCGCACGCGTCTTGGCTTCCTCTTTGGCGGCGAATTCTACAACTACGATACCGGCAAGGTGACGCCGGATGATCCCGCCATCATCGAGTCGCTCAATTGGCTAACTGATTTAACCAAGAAGCAGGGCGGCTACGAGGCTATCAACGAATTCCACGGTGAGGCGACCAACTACTACAATGCGGCCTATGGGTGGTACACCGGCAACCTGGCCTTCTTCTCTAGTGGCTTCTGGGCACAGGACCGCATTGATGCCAACGGGGAGGGCTTGCCCTATGGTATTGGCCTGCCTCCGACGGTCGAGGGCGCAGAAGCGGGCATCCGCTTTAATTCAGTGCAGGGCTGGATGTATGCCATACCGGTAAACGCCTCACATCCGGATGAGGCGTGGGCATTTGACGAGTGGATGTTCATCGATAACTCCGGCAAGATGGGCTACGAGACCCTCAACGGCCCGTGCGTGATTGCCCAGTTGGACGAGTTTAAGGAAGGCTATATCGCGAAGGTAGGCGCGGACAACCGCATTGTGCCGTATATTGACGTCTTCTTGTCGCTGGCCGAGAAGGGCGAGACCTACTGGCCGCCCATCGCGACGGCCAGCGACTATCGCAGCGCTTTCAACGAAGCCTCCACACTGGTCCTGCAAGAGCAGATCACTGCCGAAGAGGCAATGAAGACGCTCGCGACGACCCAGCAGGCTGAACTCGACAGTATGATGAGCAGCTAGGCTAGTTGCTAAGAGGCGCAGGCTTGCCGCCTGCGCCTCTTCTATTGTTTTTGCGTGTAGTGAGCTTGTAGTTAACTGACACTATAGTTGTACAGTTTGTTGCGAATTCTGGCACGTGTGTCGCCCAAGTGGTCTCCCGCAAGCCAGCACCTGCTAGGCAGTGTGAGCTTCTTGGCCGATGAATTTAGGGCGGTTGACCGGCGGCCTCCTTACTGCATAGAATCATATGTGTGCCTTCATTTCGGGGTGTGGCGCAGCCTGGTAGCGCGCATGGTTTGGGTCCATGAGGCCCCCGGTTCAAATCCGGGCACCCCGACCCCCGTTTTCTGTAACCAAATTGCCGGTGCGTGTCTCGCGCGTGAGCGCCTAGGGTACTTTACTCTTCCGCATGATTATTGGCGTCTGTCAACTCACCTTTCAGCTTTACGCGAGCGACTCCCTTAAGGAGAAACGCCGTGTGGTAAGAAGCATTGTCGAACGCACGCGAGCGCGCTTTAACGTGGCTGTTGCCGAAGTCGCGGATCAGGATGTATGGGGATCGTGTGTTATCGGCATTACCTGCGTGAGCACTGATACGCGTCATGCCAACGCTATGCTCGACAAGGTAGTGAACTACATCACGGGCTTGCCGCTGGAGATTGAAATCTTCGACCGGCAGATGGAGTTCATCCCGTTTTCTTAGGGGTGGCTGCATAATGTAGTCTTGATTGGGCTCCTTCGTTTAATGAAATCGGGCTGGTGGGAGCAGAAGGCTTGAGAGATTCAGGAATGCCATCAGCACGGACATGGTTGTGTAATTGGGGCAAAGAAGATGGATTCCCGCTTTCGCGGGAAAGACGGAGACGGAGGTTCTCTAGATCTTGGCAAGGGAATCAAACTACGAAATCTGTCGGCGAAATAGTCAACACTTACAGGAATGACGGATAAGGTTGCAGCGCTCGTTAGAGCGATGCCGGTCCAGACCGGTGCTTTATTGGCATAGTCAATAGCAGGAGCACGTTGTTTCGCGTTACCTCATCATTGCGGACGTTCACGCAAACTTGGAAGCGCTAAACGCCGTGATTGCGGCGGCGATGCCGTTCGATCAGATTTGGTGTCTGGGCGACCTTGTCGGCTACGGGCCGAATCCGAATGAGTGCGTGGCTGTAATTCGACGCTACCCAAACTTGGTTGTGGCCGGCAACCACGATTGGGTGGCCGGCGGGAGGCGCTCTGCATTGGGATTCAATCCCCATGCGGCTCTTGCAGCGCACTGGACTGCAGCGCAGTTGAGCACAGAAACCCAGCAATTCCTGTTCGCTCTGCCCGAAACACTGGAGGAAGAAGACTTCCACTTAGTTCATGGTAGTCCGCGTGCACCCACGGAAGAGTATCTCTTCCGATCCGACGAGGCTCAGAAGTGTTTCCCCTACTTTTCCACGGCGTATTGCTTGGTGGGGCATACTCACGTGCCATGCGTCTTTGTTGCGGCTGAATGTGCTTCTTTGCCAGTCGTCACTAGAAAAGAGTTGAAGCCTGACGAACCGCTGCCCCTTGATGGCCGGATGCGGATGATCATCAACCCGGGAAGCGTCGGTCAACCCCGTGATTACAACCCGGCAGCCGCATTTGGGACCTACGACTCCACTGGCCGTGAATTCCAATTGCACCGCGTGGAGTATGACTTCACCACGACCCAGCAAAAGATGCGTGACGCCAGCTTACCCGAACCACTGATCGAGCGGCTGACTTTGGGGGTGTAAGGTGAGGCAGGGCTGCTCCTAGTTCTTGCGGAGTACCTTGCCGGGCAATTTGCCGGTGTGCTCGCCGTTGTCTACCACGACTTGGCCGTTCACCATCACCAGGTCGATGCCTGTAGGATACTGGTGCGGGTCTCCAAACGTGGCGTTCTCCGTTATGGTTGCCGGGTCGAAGAGCACGAGGTCGGCATCCAGGCCGCTGTGAACGAATCCTTTATCCGTTAGTCCAAGCTTCTCTGCGGGCGCACCCGTCATCTTGCGGATTGCTTGTTCCAGCGAGAGCACGTTGCGCTCGCGCACGTAGACCTGGAGCACCCGCGGGAATGTGCCGTAGTTACGTGGATGCGGCACGCCCTGGCTGAGAGGGCCATACGGCGCGAGGCTGGAGCCATCGGAACCCACCATGCCGAGCGGGTGTTGGAGCATGTACTCCACGTCGTCTTCGCTCATTGAGAACGCCAACATGGAGGCTTTGTTCCGGCTCTCCATGATGAGATGGAAGGCGGCGTCCAGTGGGTGCAGCTTAAGGCTCTGTCCTATGGCGGCGAAGTCCTGTCCTTCGTATTGCTTGAAGGCCTCAGTATCGATCCAAACCAGGTAGAAGCTATCCCATTCGCGACCATCCGCGTCGGCCTCTGCTCGCAACTGGGCATAGGTGTTCGGATCGTTGAGGCGCGCCAGCATTGCTCCCGAACCGCCTTCTTTCGCCCAATTGGGCACCACCTGGTCCAACCCGCCGCTCCCGGCCGTATATGGATAAACGTCGTAGTTGACGTTCACATTGCGATCTTGGGCGCGCTCGCTGTAATTCGTTGCCTCACGCACTTTACCCCAGTTACTCCTGCCGGTAGCTTTGTGGTGGGCAATCTCCACGGATACCGCAGCGCGTTCGCCAATCTCAATGGCTTCCGCTACGGCTCGCAGCAGCGTTTCGCCCTCGCCGCGAATATGGCTGAAGTACAATGCTCCGTATTCAT
This sequence comes from Chloroflexota bacterium, assembly GCA_965216245.1. Lineage (GTDB taxonomy): Bacteria > Chloroflexota > UBA11872 > VXOZ01 > VXOZ01 > VXOZ01. The sequence goes on along the minus strand of OZ244145.1, from coordinate 304,868 downwards.
GCGCAACTTTGGCGAGGCTCACGAGCTCTTCTGTGTCTGAATACGAGCTGGGCGGGTAGATAAGGCCGCTGGACATGCCAAACGCTCCGTCGTCGAGCGATTCGCGAAGAAGCTTCTGCTGTAATGCGATCTCCTCAGGCTGGGCCGGACGGCGATCCATACCCATTGCCGCCATGCGCAGCGGCGTATGACCGACGAGGGGCACTACATTCAGGGCGACGTTATTCTTCTCTATAGTGTCCAGGTATTCGCCAAAGCGCAGCCAGTCCCAGCCAAGCTCAGCGCTTCCCTTGGCGAGAAACGTGCTTGTTTCGCGAATTTCATCTCTGGTATCAGGAGTGAGCGGCGCAGGACCCAGCCCACAGTTGCCGATGACCTCAGTCGTCACGCCCTGCCGGACCTTGCTCTCCGCCCGGGGATTAACGAGCAAAGGCAGGTCAGAGTGCGTGTGAATGTCAATGAAGCCGGGGGCCAGAACTTTGTTACGTCCAAGCACGCGCCGACGGGCCTCCACGTGCTCCAGCGCACCGATTGCTGCAATCTTGCCGTCTTGAACGGCCACATCCGATACGAAGCCCCGTCCGCCGCTGCCGTCTACCACTGTGCAGCCTTCAAAGACCACGTCGTACATGACACTCTCCTCTGTAATCGAAGCGAAACGTGAATTGCCGAATTGGAACACCTAAGTCTTGGGCGGAGTTTGAATCTATTGTGAGGACTATGAAGAATCCTCTTCCTCTTTAATTGGGTCCCAGGGGTCGAGATTCAACCGCTTCGGAATATACACTTCCTCGATCACGAACGTCCCCGCAGCCAGGTCGTGCCACGTACGGCGGTTGGGCTCCTTGAACATCCAAAATCCCCCTGCGCAAAGCGCCCCGACGGAGACCAGCATGGCGAGTGCTCGTGTGGCCGCCTGCCTCCAATTCATCGAATCTCCGGTGATGGTGACGGCCCGCAGGCCCACCAGGCGCATGCCCGCAGTGCCGCTGTATTCGGCAGGCACCTGGATAAAGTAGATATAGGGCGCCAGTGCGATAATAAGGATTGCCAGACCAAACGGGACGATGAGGGCCGCATCGGGATAGACGGTATCCTCTGTCACTTCGCCCACGGATACTCCAAGAATGAGGACACCCGTTATCACGGCGGTTACTGCGAGCATAGCCGCAGCGGCAAGACCGAAGATGAAGAAAATGATGTCCCACAGCGCCGCCTTGATTCGCTTCTCTAAGGGCGCCAAGGGTAGGCCGGCAACCTGCTTGCCGATGATCGTCTCACCGTTAGAATTCGACACGGGCGCTGCCTTTCACATATGGGAGCGGTCTCATTGCGAATTTGCGTACCAGTGATTGAAAGCAAAGAGGGCGGGTGTACCGCCGGTGTGCAAAAAGACAACCGGCCGCGACGGATCGAGCTTGCCGGCACGGATGTGATCGATGAGGCCGGCCATGGCCTTTGCGGTGTAGACGGGATCCAGGAACATCCCTTCAGTGCGCGCCACGAGCTCTAGGGCTTCCCGCGACTCTTCAGTTGCAAGCGCATAGCCGGGGCCAATGTATTGCTCCTGATTCTCGATATCGGCTGCCGTTAGGCGCAGATCAAGCTCCAGGCGCTGAGCAGCTTCGTTGGCCAGGTTTGCTACAACTTCCGCCGGAACCAGATCGGTCCGGATGGGGCTAATGCCAATTATCTGCCAGTCTAAGCCAAGGGCGAGCGCCGCGAGCGCCAGACCTCCTTGCGTGGCGGTAGCGGAGGAAAGATAGATCGAAGCCCGGAGCAAGCCGATTTCTTCCAGTTGCTCCTTCAGCTCGAGCGCGCATTCAACATAAGAGACCGAACCCAAGCTGGCGATGCCGCGCCACAAGTCCACGACAATTGGATTCCGCCCGGCTTCGCGTTCTTCAACGGCCGCCTGTTCGCAAAGAGCGATGAGGTCAGGCAGTTGCCGCAGTTGCACCAGGCGCACGTCCGCACCGGCTAAATGGTCGAGCAGCAGGTTGCCCTGCGGCGCACCGGTCTCTTCGCCATTCAGATAGAGGATGCAGCGCAAGCCGAGCTTGGCGCAGGCAGCGGCGGTCTGGCGGCAAAAGTTCGATTGTATCGATGCCCCCGTTATTATCGTATCGGCTCCCCTCTGCAGCGCCTCACCCAAGATGAACTCAAGATGACGGGTCTTGTTGCCGCCGAAAGCAAGACCGGTGAGGTCATCGCGCTTGAAGAAGATTGGTGGGCCGCCGAGCGCGTCGGATAGCCGCGAAGCTTCCTCCAAAGGCGTGGGCAGCACCGCCAAGCGCACACGAGGAAGCCGGTCTAGAGCTTGGCGCAATTCGGCGACAGAGAGTGTGGCGCGTTGCATTTCTCTTGGGGCTCCCGCAGCTTGGTGAGACGGTAGTTCTGCCACAATGATACGTCGTCGGAGAGATTTATGCCATCGTGGCGCGTGGAGGAGCCGCGGCATGCTCTTGGGAATGGGTCGACGTCGCGCGGGGTATAGAGGGACATTTCAGACCGAAGCTCACTCGCGATGAGCGATTGCCCGTCCAAGAGCATGGATGCGCGCATAGTCGCAAAAGAAGAATCCATGATCCACGGATGGGATTACCTTTGCTCTTGCCACTAGTGCTCAAGGCTCGACCTTATTCCTTGGGCCTTACCCCCTGATTCGGGCGTGTGCAGCTCGGTCGCAGTTCACATCGGGGTTACCAGTTGTCAAGACATGAGTAAGTTGACATCGTAGGTGCTCCAATGAATACTGAAAGTGGCAATGCAGCCCCATTCAACCATGACAGGATAAGTTTCCTGTAACCCATGCCTGTGGAAGCACTAGACAAGCGACGCGCAATGACCCAAATGTCTGATGGCGAGAACTTGCTCGAAGGCGTCATGCTTTCACAATCCGCCGACGTACTTCGGGTGGCCAGTAGAACACCGTTACGCATTTTGGGTAGTGCGAGTATTGGTGACGATCTTGCGCTTACGCGGAACATTGTGGCAATGTCCGCCGCTAAGGCGCAGCAGTCGCCGGACCCGGTACAGCAGCTACACAATTGGGCGATCCAAGCGGGCATTAACGAGCCTTATGTAGGCGTGCTCACAGCAGGCAGCGTGCAAGGCTACTTGCAGGTTTCGGAGGGAACACCGAAGTGGAAGATGATAGTATTGCTCTTTGCGGATGTTTCGGCGCGGTGTTCTGCCGGAAAGTCTACGCCCCATGAAGGGAATGACAAGGGTGGAATTGACATAATAATCTTGACTGATGCCAGTCTTTCCATGGGCGCTATGGTGAACGCAATGATGACCGCTACGGAAGCGAAGGTACGGACTCTCGTGGAACACGAAATTACCACCTGTGAGGGATACGTCGCTACGAGTGCCCCTAGCGACAGTGTCGTTATTGCGTGCCTTAGCAAAGGCGAGCGGATCCGGCAGGCCGGCCCGACTACCCAACTTGGGTATCTGGCGGGCAAGTTGGTGCATGAGGCGCTTAGTAGCGCATTACGGTTGCAGCACGGCTCTTAGAGGTCCTAAACGAATGAGAAAAGAAGTGGATGGAATGCAGCGGGAAGGTCTCTTGGCCCCACAACAGTCAGCAGGCGACGGCGGGGCGACGCCGGTGGACACCGATCGCATTGAGCGCGCAGTACGCGAAATCCTGCTTGCGATTGGTGAGGATCCGGCGCGCGAGGGCCTGCGCGAAACGCCGCGGCGCATAGCGCAAGCGTACGCGTTTCTCTTTTCCGGTCTCTTCCGCGATCCGACTGCAGCCATAGACGCAAGTTTCCACGAAGAGTACGAGGGGATGGTAGTACTCAAAGACATTCAGTTCTTTTCTATGTGCGAGCACCATCTGCTCCCGTTTTGGGGTATTGCGCACGTGGGATACTTGCCTAGGGGCCAAATCGTGGGCGCCAGCAAGCTTGCTCGCGTAATCGAAACGCTGGCGAAGAGACCCCAACTGCAAGAACGCTTGACCGACGACGCTGCAGCTACAATTGCCAAGGTAATAAAGCCGAAAGGTGTAGCGGTTGTGGTCGAGGCGGAGCACATGTGCATTGCAATGCGGGGTATCCAAAAGCCGGGTTCGCGCATGATCACCAGCGCAATGCGCGGCCTCTTTCTTTCAGACCCCCGTACCCGCAACGAGTTTATGGCCATAGCGACGGGACAGCGCTGAGTCGCAATGGATTATGCGGGCGCGCTTCAGTATCTTTACTCCTTCGTAGATTGGGAGCGCGGCATTGGGTTTGGAGTTGGTGCACCCCCACGCTTTACCCTTGACCGCATAGGCGCCCTGCTCCGCATCCTGGAGAATCCCCACCTACGCTTCTCTAGCGTTCACATTGCCGGCAGCAAGGGCAAGGGGTCGACGGCAGCGATCATAGAGTCTATCTTGCGCGCTGGCGGCTCTCGTACCGGCCTATATACACAGCCCCACCTGCACACCTTTCGCGAGCGTGTCCGAATCGACAACGTGCCCGTCGAACCTGAGGTATTTGCACGTCTTGTCGAACGTGTAGCGGTCGCGGTGGTGTCCCTGAATGCCGCGCAGCCCAGCCTCGGCAAGCCCACGACGTATGAACTGGCGACGGCTCTGGGCTTCCTGTGCTTTGCCGAAGCGGACGTAGACGTGGCCGTCGTCGAGGTCGGCCTGGGCGGGAGACTAGATGCCACGAACGTCCTCACGCCGCTGGTTTCCGTCGTCACGTCGATCAGTCTGGAGCATACTGCCATACTTGGCGATACCCTTGCCGCTGTTGCCCGCGAAAAAGCCGGGATCATCAAGGAGGGCGGTGTGTTAGTGCATGCGCCAAACCCGGCCGCTGTAGAGAGTGTGTTTGAGGAAGTGTGTGCAGAACGCCGCGCCCACTTGATTGCCGCAGAGGTGAATCGATGCGAACTCGTCGCGGACACTTTGACTGATGATTCTTCGGCGCCTGTCTGCTCTTACGTTCGCCCTGAGCCTATCGCAGGGCTGTCCGTTCACGGTTCGACAGGCTCACCGCGAACGGACCATCTGGAGGAGACGGACCATTGGGAAGGGACGGGCCATTCGGAAGAGATGGACCATTCTGAAGAGACGGACCAATCGGAAGAGACGGACCATTCGGAAAAGTGCGAAGTCCAAGCTACTCCTGGCAACGCTTTGCAGTCACCTCCTTGGAATCAACCAGTGCAGGTGTGCAAGATAAAGACCCTGGGTGAAGCGGCGACGGTGCGGTTTCCCCTGCGCGGCCGCCATCAACGGCTTAATCTTAGTGTGGTACTCGCCGTGATCGATGAGCTGGCGGCGCAGGGTTTGCCGCTTTCGGCAGATTCTGTGTTTCGTGGTATAGAGGCGGTGCGTTGGCCGGGACGATTCGAACAGTTGTCCGCTTGGCCCTTGGTAATCGCCGATGGCGCTCACACGCCGGATGCCATGGCATGTTTGCGGGAAACATTGGTGGAGCACTATCCTGGGCGTAGAGTGCTGTGTATTTTGGGCACGAACAAAGACAAGGACATTGGTCTCCTGCTGGACGACTTGCTGCCGGCAATCGATATGCTCATCGTGGCGAAGTCTCGGCACCCGCGCGCCCTAGACCCAAGCGAGGTTACAAAGGCGGTAAGGGGGCGTGTACCGGTGATCCAAGCGCAAAGCGTGGAACAGGCCGTCTCGATCGGGTTAGACGCCATGGGAGCCGATGATGTCTTGTGTGCAACCGGTTCGTTGTTTGTGGCGGCAGAGGCCCGAGAGGCGTTTGGTTTGGCTGATTACATAGACCCGCCGCTCAATCTCTAAGCAATACCAACAGAATAGACAAGGAGTCCATACAAGAGCGATGGTGCGGCTTCTCTTAGTTCGTCACTGCCAGTCAACGTGGAACAGCCAAGGGCGCATCCAGGGCCAACAAGACCCTCCGCTCTCTGATGAAGGTCAGTCCCAAGCGCGGGCGCTTGGAGAACGGCTGCATGATGAGACGCTCTCCGGCATCTACTGCAGCGACCTTGCGCGCAGCTATGATACGGCGCGGGCCATTGCAACCCCACATAACCTTATTTCGGTGAGAGATAGTGATCTACGCGAACGGGGCTACGGGGCTTGGGAAGGTCAGCGACTGGACGACCTCATGGCGAATGCGGCAGAGTGGGAGCAACATCGACACGATCCTGACTGGGCCCCCGCTGGCGCCGAGAACGGCCCGGATCTCTACCGGCGCACGCAGGCGGCCATGCGCCGCATTGTCCATCGTCATGAAGACCAAACAGTTGCGGTCGTGATGCACGGTGGAGGCCTGAGGATGTATTTTTGCCACCTCTTCGGCCTGTCTCTTGAGCACTACTGGCAAGTGTCCATCGCACATGCCAGCCTTTCTATAGTCGACTGGCACAAAAACCTTCCAACGCTGATCCTTTGGAATGACACGCATCATCTCACCGGAATCCCGTCCACCAGCACCATCTACTAGGGAGTATGGGGATGCCGCGCCACTGGGACAAAACATCCGACGCGGCCTTATTCACTGATCTCTATGCCCTCACGATGCTCCAGGCATACGCGCTTGAGGGCATGGAGGAGACGGCAGTATTTGACTTCTTCGTGCGCCGCTTGCCGGAGCGGTGGAACTATGTCATCGCGTGCGGCGTTGCCGACGTGCTCAGTTTCCTAGAGGACCTGCAGTTCAGCGAAGAGGCACTGGACTACCTGGCGGGATTGGGAGCGTTCTCCCAGCAATTCCTCGACTACTTGGCGGAGTTCCGATTCACCGGCGACGTGTACGCTCTACCAGAAGGAACGGTGGCCTTTCCGTTGGAGCCGTTGATCGAGGTGGTAGCGCCGCTGCCACAGGCGCAGTTGGTCGAGACGCTTCTCATCAACCAAGTTCACTTTCAAACTCTCATGGCCTCCAAAGCCGCGCGCGTGTTGCGGGCAGCGCGGGGCGCTACCGTGGTGGACTTTGGGTCTCGCCGCGCGCACGGTACAGACTCGGCAATCAAAGGCGCGCGTGCCTTCCACGTGGCGGGAATTTCGGCGACGTCGAATGTGCTCGCCGGGAAGACCTACGGCATTCCTGTGCGAGGCACCATGGCGCACAGTTATATTCAAGCGCACGACGACGAGTTGGATGCCTTGCGGCAGTTCGTGTCGCTCTATCCGGACACGGTCTTGCTGGTGGACACCTACGATACGTTGGCGGGTGTAGAGAAGGTTGTCGCACTTGCCGAAGAGTTGGGCAGCGCGTTTGGCGTGCGGGCAATTCGCCTGGATTCCGGCGATCTGGGGGCGCTAGCGCATGCCGCTCGGCGAATTCTGGATGATGCGGGTCTTCACAATGTAGAGATCTTTGCCAGCAGCAACCTCGACGAGTACGCCATTGCCGACTTGGTGCGCCAGGACGCTCCAATTGATGGGTTTGGCGTCGGAACCCGCATGAGTGTTTCCAGCGACGCGCCGACAATAGACTGCGCATACAAGCTTGTGTCGTACGCCGGTCGCGGGCGTATGAAGCTCTCCGCGGGAAAGTCCTCGCTTCCCGGTCGCAAACAGGTGTATCGCTTGCAGGAAAGCGGCACGTATGCGGGGGACGTAATCGCTTTGGCAGACGAGCGTGTGGGTGAAGGCACGCCTCTTCTCATTCCTGTTATGCGACAGGGAGTGCGTCTGTCGGCAGGCCGCAGTGATCTAGCGGCGGCGCGTGAGCGGGCGCGGCAACAACAGGAAGCGCTGCACCCTCGCTTGCACGCTCTTCAGAGTGCAAACCCGCCGTACGAGGTGAGCTTGAGCAAGAGTCTCGCGACTCAATCCGAGCGGCTGCGCGCGGTGCTCGCAGCAAAGACTCTCGCCTAGCAGGCAGCTTTCTCTATCTCCCAGCGGTCAAAGGCTCTCGCGCTAGCAATTGGCTTTGTTCAACGAAGATCTGCTTCATGACTGTTCATGCGAGGGAGCTAGCGATGGGCATGTTGCCTGCGATGCAAGAAGCGGATCATGTCATTGTAGCTAACCACCTCCACGCCTCCCTCTTCCCCGTTTGCCACGATCACGTGGCCCAGGTGTTCGACATCCATGTGTTCCAATGCGTCTTCAAGTAGGGTCGCCGGTGTCAAGAACTCCTCAGGCGAATACTCTTTCATGACGTCTTGGGCTTGCGTGTGGGACCAATGGACGCTTGCTACGCGCCGAATCTCTCTCGCTGTGGCTACGCCAAGGAGTTTTCGATCCCGCATGACGGCGAGAACGCTTGGGGGAGAGTCTTCCGCTAATAGGTATTCATAGACCAGTGTCTGCAACGGCGTCTCGGGTGCAACAAAAGCCACGTTGCTCTTGGGCACGTCCTCTATGGTTAGACCGGAGAGCAAATCGCGTTCTTGGGCGTCCTGCTGTGCCATTTCCGCCGCGTTGTGGACAAAGAGGCCGAGCACGATGAGCAAGCCGCCCTGTACCCAATCGGTGTGGACGGCAAGCCGATAGATAGCAAACCCAATCAGGGCGAAGGCGAGCAGATGTCCCAGCGAAGCGGCGACTTTGGTGGCAATCTGAAAGTTGCCGGTGAAATGCCACAGTGCGGCGCGCAATGCTCTCCCGCCGTCCAATGGAAGAGCGGGTATGAGATTGAAGAGTGTAAGAAAGAGGTTCGCTATACTCAGGTAGAGGATGACGCGGCTGCCAAGCAGCCAGTGGGGCAGCAAGAGGCGCTGCAAAATGAAGAGCGCGACGCACAACAAGAGGCTGCACGCGGGACCGGCGATGGCAATGAGCAGCTCGTGCGCGGGCTTCTGCGCTTCGCGCGCCATGGTGGAAACCCCGCCGAATATGAAGAGCGTGATGCCGCGCACCGGGATGCCAAAGTGCCGGGCCACAAGCGCGTGGCAAAGCTCATGGGCGACGACTGAGCTAAAGAACAGACCGCTGCCGACGGCGCCGACCAACCAATAAACGGGTGCTGCCAAGCCTGGATGCGCAAACGGAAAGATGACGACGGATAGGGAGGCGGTGGCCAGACCGGCTGCAATGAGCCACGTATAGTGAATCGTAAGCGGTATGCCAAAGACGTGCCCCAGCCGAAAAGATCCGGCCATACGTTGCTTTGTAACTCCCTCCTTTGACCCAGTTGCTTCTACGATACCGCAGTCTAGTCCTTGCGCCAAGAATTGACTCCACATTCGCTGAACCTTGGACTAGCCATTGGCAGATCAATTGACCGGAGGCAGAAGGCTAACTTCCAGCGTGACTGCATGACTGCGTGACGGCGTCGCGGGAGCAATAATGAACTATGGTAGAATCTAGGCAATTCAGTAGCCATTCCCCTACATACCCTCCCAGCGAACGTTCATTGCTTGCGAAGTCGATGGTCCGCTTGTGTTGGTTTGCATCAATCTCTTGTGCTGGACGGCACTGCGCTCAACAAGTGTGAGCCCGCTAATGCATAATAATCTGGTAGAGTCGCGGGGTTAGGGTGCACTACCTCCGCTTGCGGCAGCAACCGGCACGCTTGCTTTGCGATGAGACACTTCCGATGCACCTATCAGCGTGATCGTTGCACGCGCCACCGAGATTACTTCCAGTTCACAGCTTCCAGCCTTAGCCAGGGAGAAATATCCCAATGACCTCGACCGCTGTTGCCACCGAAGCAGCTAGAGAAGATGCCTCCCTCACATTCCATCAGTTGACCGCCTATTTTGCGGAACTTGACGCGACGCGCAGTCGCATCAGCATGATGAAGTTGCTGGCAGACCTCTTCATCAAGACCCGCCCGGAAGAAGTGGATAAGGTGATCTATCTCTTGCAGGGCCGTGTCGCGCCGCTCTACGCACCCATCGAGTTTGGCATGGGGGAGCAACTTACCGCCGAAGCGGTGGCAGAAGGTACTGAGGCAACCCTGGAAGACGTGCATCGACGCTTTAGTGAGATTGGCGACTACGGAGCGGTGGCGGAAGAGCTCATCGAGCGCGAGCGGGGCACGCTCACGGTGGAGCAAGTCTTCGAGCGCCTGACAGACATCGCTCTGACTGAAGGGGAAGGTTCCGTTGCTAAGAAAATCTCGCTGCTGGCCGACCTGGTACGCCAGGTTGGAAAGCAAGAGGTGCGTTACTTACTGCGAATCCCTTTGGGACGCTTGCGGCTGGGCGTGGGGGATCCAACAGTCATGGACGCGCTCTCGTTTGCGCGTACGGCCTCCAAAGACCACCGTCCCGCGCTCGACCGTGCATACGGTATCTGCGCGGACCTGGCTACTGTTGCGAAGGTCTACTGGCACGCTGGGGTAGACGGATTACAGCAGCAGATCCATGTCTCGGTTGGCACGCCGGTTATTCCCGCCGCATCGGAACGAGTGAAGTCCATGGAAGACCTTGTGGTGCGCCTGGGACGCTGCGCTGTGGAACCAAAGTATGATGGCATTCGGTGTCAGGTGCACTTCGACGGCGAGAACGTCACCATGTATTCCCGGCACTTGGAAAACTTCAGCGGCATGTTTCCTGACGTGGTTGCAGCCGTGCGCGAGCAGGCAGCCGGTCACACGTTCATTGCCGATTCTGAGGCCTTGGCGTATGACGTTGAGACCGGTGCCTTTCTCCCTTTCCAGATGACAACGCAACGGCGGCGCAAGCATAACGTAGATGAAATGGCAGAGAAACTCCCCCTCCGGTTGGTGCTCTTCGATCTCCTATATCTCGATGGTGTTGACTTGACACGACAGCCTTATACCGATAGACGAGAGAAGCTGCTGGGTTTCCTGAACGATGGTCCGATCTTGCAGGTTACGGAAAATATTGAGACCGACAGCGTAGCAGCCATTGAGGTGTTCTTTGCCGACAAAGTGGAACACGGTCTGGAAGGGGTAATGGCCAAGAAACTGGACTCGCTCTACCAAGCCGGCCGCCGCAGCTTTGACTGGATAAAAATGAAGCGCTCCTACCAGGGTGAGCTATCCGATACCGTTGACTGTGTCGTCCTGGGCTACTGGTACGGCAAAGGAGCGCGCTCGAAGCTCGGCATCGGGGCATTGCTGCTTGGCGTGTACGACAAGGGCCGCGATCTGTTCGTGACGATTTCACGTCTTGGCACGGGGTTTTCAGAGGAAGAGTGGAAGCAAATGCGCGCGCTGCTGGACAATGAGAAAATCGATCAGATGCCGGCGCGGGTGGAAGCCGAGGTCGCACCTGACGTCTGGACCAATCCCACCCATGTTGTCGAGATTCAGGCCGACGAAATTACGCGCAGTCCCACCCACACCTGTGGCAAGCACCAAGGAGATGAATTGGGGTATGCGCTGCGCTTTCCCAGGGTTGTCGGTTTCGTGCGCGAAGACCGCGGCCCCGAGGATGCGACCTCAGTGCATGAGGTCATTGGGCTCTACTCGGCGCAACTTGGGAAGACAAAGAAGTGAGCAATCCGCTTGAATGGGCTAAAGTAACGAGTACTAGGAATTCGTTCTAGCAGGGAGGGAGCCTAATGACAGCGTTGGGTGACGTGGAGACCCAGTTTACCGCGGCGTTGGAAGATTTAGAAAAGGCGAAGCAAAGGCTGGCCGTGTTGCGCCGCCAGATGCCCCCGGAGCCGGTAGAGGACTACGAGCTTAAGGGGCCGAACGGCGCGGCGAAGCTCTCAGCGATGTTTGGCGATAAGTCAGATTTGATCCTGATCCACAACATGGGATCGGGTTGCCCTTACTGCACGATGTGGGCTGACGAGTTCAACGGCGTGCTGCATCACCTGGAGAGCCGCACAGCATTTGTAGTCGTGTCTCCCAACCATCCCAAAGTCCAACAGGACATTGCTAAGAAACGTGGTTGGCGGTTTCGGATGTACTCTGCCGCAGGCACCACGTTCATCGAGGATATGGGGTTCGGATCAGAGCAAGAGCACTACGACTCACACGCCATGCCGGGTGTGTCTGTGTTCCATAAGAATGCGGACGGATCAATCGTGCGCGTATCCCGGGATTTCTTCGGCCCCGGCGACCTCTACTGCGGTGTCTGGCACCTTTTCGATCTCTTGCGTAACGGCCCAGGCGACTGGGAACCGCAGTTCGAGTATTAGAACGACGCTCTAAAAGTCCTAGTGGGATAGCGCCCAAATAGGCGCTTGCGCTCTCACTTGGAGAAAGCTACTTCAGGGGCAATCCGATTTCTTCCGCGAGCCAGGCGCCGGCCAGGATGTGCTCGATGGCCTCCGCTAGGGAATCCAGCGACTTGTCGAAGACTTCCTCAAAACGCTGCCGCGTCGCATCATCGGGAGCATTCCCAAGTTCCCGGTAGTAGCAACCGGCGTAGAAGCACTGATAGGGAAAGTAGTGGCACTCCGGTCGCGGCGTAAAGCCCATCAAGCGCAAAGCGTCCACTTCGCGGAAGCGCCGCCGCAAGGTGCGTGCTTGGGGGAGAAGCCGCACGTGCAGCACGTAGAGTTGCTGTTCGCCTGTGTCCAGCAGGCTTAGCACTGCCTCTATGCGTCCTTTGCTGGCACGTTTCAGCTCCTGGTCAGCTAGTCCGAGATGTCCTTCAGCTTGTGATTTCATCGTGGGCTCATTTCCTAGAGTGGCGCTCTCGCAATGGCAACCGAGACTGCTGCGCTTTCACTTGTACAGCGCTTCAGCCTGCATGTTGCGAACATGATACCAAGGTTGCATGGGGATGGCAGAGCGAGACCGGAACTGCCCCCCTTTCTTGGTCTGAACTCGCTGCCAAGGGCAAGCGGCTCGATGCTAGCTCGTTTCGGACGAACGGAGTAGGCGCAGCCCATTGCCTGCTACCACTACTGTAGCCCCAACGTCCGCGAGGATTGCCATCCAAAGGTGGGTTAGTCCGAAGAGCGTGAGAATCAGCACGGCCAGCTTGATACCCAATGCAAAGGTGATGTTCTGCTTGATCACCGTCATGGTCTTGCGGCTGAGCAGAAGGGCGGATGGAATCTTGGAGAGATCGTCGCCCATCAAGACCACGTCCGCAGTTTCCATTGCCACGTCAGTGCCGGCGCCGCCCAGCGTAATGCCCGCGGTGGCGCTGGCAAGAGCGGGTGCATCATTTACGCCGTCTCCCACCATAAGCACGTTGCCGTGTGATTGCACCAGGTCTTGAATCACAGAGACCTTCTGCTCAGGTAGCAGCGCGGCGAACACGTCTTTTACCGGCAGTTGCCGTCCAATCGCAGCCGCCGTTGGTTGACTATCGCCCGTGAGCATTACCATGTGTGAAATGCCCAGATTGCCAATTGCATTGAGAGTGGGCTCTGCGTTCGGCCGAAGTGTATCCATGGCTGCAATCATGCCTGCAACGTGCTTGTCTTTTGCCACCATGAGCACGGTCTTTCCGGCGTCCTGTAGGCTTGAGATTGCCTCTTGGTGCGAGAAGATGTCATAGCCGAGCGAATAGAGATAGTCGGGGCTACCGCAAAGGAAGACGGTGCCGTCTACCCTGGCGCGCACGCCTCTCCCGGCCACGGCTTCAAACTCTTGCACTTCCTCAGTGTGGAGATGATCGCTTGCTTCGCCTGACTCCGTGTGCCCCGCGCGGCGCAAGATTGCGGTAGCCAGTTGATGTTCAGAGCGATGCTCCAATCTATCAGCCATTTGAATGACATCTGATTCGCTGTACTCGCGGAATGGAACTACGTCGGTCACTTCGGGTTGACCACGGGTGAGCGTGCCGGTCTTGTCGAATGCGATCACTTTGGCTTGCCCTAGCAATTCCATTACGGCGCCACTCTTAACTAGCACGCCGGAACGTGCGGAGCGGGCAATGGCGGCCACAATCGAGATTGGTGTGGAAATCACGAGCGCACAGGGACAGCCGACCAGGAGCAAGACCAGGCCGCGATACACCCAATCCTGCAGCGGCTGGCCGAATGCCAGCCAGGGCACAACGGCAACGAGCACAGCAAAGATGACAACACCCGGCGTGTAGTAGGCGGCAAAGCGGTCGATAAACTGCGCGGTGGGCGCTTTCTCTCTCTGTGCTTCTTCTACCAGGCGCACGATGCGGGCAATGGCGTTTTCTGCCGCCGGACGGGTTGTGGCGATTTCGAGATACCCTTGCTGGTTGATGGTCCCCGCAAAGACACTATCACCGCTTGATTTTGCGACCGGAGCGCTTTCTCCCGTTATTGCCGACTGGTCTATCGTAGAGTCTCCGGTTAGCACCTCGCCATCCACCGGTACGCGTTCTCCGGGCCGCACCGCAACGATCATGCCCACCGCAACATCTTCCACCGGCACGGTTGATTCCCGCCCATCAACCTTGATGCGGGCTTCCTCTGGGGAAAGCTCCATGAGCGCGTGAATTTCATTGTGCGCTCGATCGAGTGTGAAGTCCTCGAGCATTTCGCTAAATGAGAAGAGAAATACTACTGCCGCGGCTTCCCACCATTGCCCCAAGATGACCGCGCCAACCACGGCAATGACTACAAGCGAGTCGATAGTGAGCCGCCGTTCTTCAGTCAGGGCTTCCCACGCTTCACGCACGATGGGCACGCCGCCAACCAGGATTGCGGTGAGATATACGCCCGTTTGCACCAGCGACGGGGCAGAAACGAGACTGGAGATGACGCCGGCGACAAGGAACAGACCGGAAAGTAGGGTGAGTCGAGTTTCGGTCTCTTCAAGTAACTCCGCTTTAGGGAGGTTCAGGCTACGCGTCACGATTCTAATCCCCACCCGAAACAACCCTTGACTTGAAAGGTTAAGCTGCAAGTTGTGGGCATTACGTGTTTAAGCCTGTTGTCTCGGAGATCGACTGCAGGTATTCGTCAAAAGACGTCTCAAGCGAATTCACGAATATACAGGCTTTCTTATACAACTCAAATATCTCTTCACTGGTCCTCTCCAATCGAAAGCTACCGAAGGTTTGGTGGACCAGTTGATTCCTGGCCTGTCCAAGTTCAAGAAACGCTTGTATCGCTTCGTCATACTTCTGGTTCACGTTTACACGCTCAGTCATGTATGACTTATAGCCTTGCCCGAATAAACCAAAGAATGAGTTCGCATTGCGGCTTTCCCATTGAAAGTAGGTGTGAAACTGCCTTTCAACGGCCTTCTTGCGTACGAAAGCTACGATCATCTCATTAGAGCCGCTGTGTTTCCCTGCAAGTCGCATGATGTGTTCCTTGATCTCGCTCTCGAAATAGCTGGCGGCTGCAAGTAACAGGCTCTTTCGAAAAGTATCCTCCGCAGTGACTCGCAAAGAACCCTCCAATTGGTCAAGGTTCCCAACAATATCTTGAAAGTCACGATACAGGTCGTCGACGCTGGTCGTCCCCATTATTACAGTGCTTCTATGAAATACTTCCCGCGACCAAGTCGCGCTCGGACACTTGCCGTATTGGTTGTTCTAAGGGACGCAGCTCTAAGAAACTCTTCATCCTCTTTTAGTTTCTGCAATGCCGTCGTGTCCAGCAACCCTTCGACAATACGTTCCTGCGCGAATGCGTTGGCGCACGCAGCAGTAAACGCAGCTTCAATTAGGGCGATGCTAAATTTGTTTGTCTCTTTGACTGAGAACGCGCCTTTTGGGAGATCTCGCGCAGCATTCAAGAAAGAGTCAAGTAGGCTCTCAAGATACTTGTTCCATTGTCTGTCATGTTTCTGACACTTGCGCGAAAACTGATTTAGAAACTTAACCATCGAAGGAGAATATTCTTCACCGTCGACCAGCATCGCGAAGATGCGGAGTAGAACTTCAACGTCTTTCAAGTGCAGGTCAGGTACAGGGTTACCCAGAATACTGCGCCACCGTTCATCGGTGTTCATGCGCATGAGCATGTCATAGAATTCGGAGTGGTAGAGGCTGAGGCGTATCTCTTGAGGTGTCAGTTTCGCTTCCCCAGAGTTCAAGCGACCGAATATCTCAAAGATGGACGAGTCGTTGTCTCCTGGCGGGGCGTTCTGCCTGATGACCACGTTTCGAAGCGGCCGTAAATCAAACTGGAATTGAAAGTCACCCAACGTGTCGTAGCTCGCTCCCGACAGTGGATTGGAACGACCTGGCAGTGCTGTTGGAAGTTGAAGCCGAAAGTCAGTGAAATATTCTTTATCACGAAGGACTTCGTCCGGAATAGACTGCTTTTCCGCGAATATGCGGCGCAGTTCGGCACGCACTTCTTTGCGTGGGAATCGCTGCTTTATAAAGAAGTAGATGGACATTAAGCGCTGATGCCCATCAATAACGAGGAATCTGTTTCGCGCCTTCTCATATAGAAACAGTTGTGGAACAGGTAGGCCTAGAATGAGGGATTCTATCAGTTCCGATGCTTGCTTAATGCTCCAGACGTAGTGTCGCTGGAACCCTGGCACGATGATGGTTCCTGCTTCAATGAAGTTGTAAAGCGTAGAGACGTTGAAATCGTTGGGTATAACACTGAGATCGTAGTCAATGACTCCAGAGTCACTTTCTTCGCCCTCAGTGACGTAGTCTTCAATCCACGTGTCGCCGTTTGACCCGGTATCCACTTCCTGCTCCTCGGTCATCCCATATAATGAATCGAAATCCTTCGCTCTAGCTAAGACTATTCTACCCGACGACATGCCTAAGACCTAGTCGCGCACAGCCGCGGCGATGGTGTTGCTTAGCGTCTGGAATTTGTGCTGGACCCTCTCGTGGAGTTGGTTGCAGAAGAAGACGGCACGCAGCCCCTTGGTGGGATCACACCAGGCAAAGGTGCCGGTTGAGCCGGTGTGGCCGAACGAGCCCGGTGATAAGAGATCGCCAAAATACACGGGATTGGCGCGCCGGTAGAGCCGGAAGCCCAGTCCCCAGCCCTCTTGGAGCTTTGTTGCGGACGGTATGCCGGGCATGGCATCGGACTGCTCGCTGAGCATAGCCGTTGCGGTCGCAGGACTGAGGATACGCACGCCATCCAAGGTTCCGCCTTGGCGGTACATCTCTATAATTCGGCCGATATCACCAACCGTGGAGAAGAGTCCGCCCCACGGCGCACCGAATTCCCGCCAGTATAGGCTGTTGTGATCGTAGTCGGAACCGGTGAGATGGGACGGTTGGGTCGCTTCCACAATGCGTGGTTCCTTTTCCGGGTTCCAGCCGAGCGACGTGTCTTCCATGCCCAACGGTTCGAACACCTCAGCGGCCAGCACCTGTCGCAGCGGCTTTCCGCGCACGCGCTGTACTATCTCCGCGGCTAGCGCCGTGCCCGCACTCTGATAGGAGATATTTGTGCCCGGCGCAAAGAGCAGCGGAACCTTGCAGATATGCTCGATGAAGGTCTCGAAAGGCGCATGTTGGCGGCGCAGCAACACGTTGTTCGGCACCATATCCGGCAGACCGGATGTGTGCGTACATATGTGCCGAATCTGCACCGCACTTCGATCCTGTGAATCCGTCGAGGACTGACCTGCAAACTCCGGTATGAATCGCGAGACCGGATCGCTGAGGCTGACCGATCCTTCGTCAACCAGCCGCAGCAGCGCCGTATACGTCACCGGTTTAGAGATTGAAGCAATGATGAAGATGCCGTCTCGCTGGGCGGGCGGCCCATTCGGCGCCACTGTCGTGCGCCCAAATGCGCGGTGGGCGACGGTCTTGCCGTGCCGGGCCACGTGCAAGACTGCAGCGGGCATGAAGCCGCTCTCAGTCCAGCCCGCGATAAGCGCGAAGGCGCGTTCGAGCTGAGCCGAGTCCATCCCAACTGTTTCAGGATCGGTCAAGATTGTTTCGGACATAATGCAAAATCCTTCCTCTACGATGCTGTACCATTGCCGTGCCGTGCACCGAGATTACGATAGCTACTCAGAGCAAGACGGACTCTTGCAGACTTCGGCCTCCAGACAACCTTGACCGCATGCCTGCTTAGATTCACATGCGCAACTCTCTGCAGCGAGGGGCCGCGATGAACGCGGTGTGCTATTCCTGGAGATACCATACACTAGAGTAGCATCCGCCGTGTACGGTCGGATGAGGTGTGCCGGACACGCAGTGCGGTTGGAGAATACTTGCAGATACTAGCAGGTCCCTTCATTGGCAACGCAAGTGCCGCGCCTCGCGCGACCCTGTCCGGCAACCCATCTACAAGAATCCGCCTGATTAAGGAGAATGCGCTATGCCCACACTGATTTGTCCGGACGTATTGATCGATGGCACGGGAGTCGAAGCCCAGCGCAATGCCTGCGTCGTGATCGAAGATGAACGGATAGTCTTTGTAGGCACGCGGCAGGATCTCGATTCCGCCTTTTCTGATCGCTCGGGTTGGGAGGAGATCGACGGCGCGGGCGCTTCCCTCATTCCCGGCATGATCGACGGCCATGCCCACCTTACGATCGTGCATGGAGATGATCCAGCATACCCCGGCGTGGATGCCCCAAGAGAAGCTATTGCGCTCTACACGCTGCAAGCGGCGCGGGCTGCCATGGCAGCCGGTCTCACTACGCTCGCCGACTGCGGCAGTATTGGCGATGTGTTGTTGTTCGTGCGTGATGCCATCAATCAGGGCGGCGTGGTTGGTCCGCGCATCCTTGCCGCCGGCCCCAGTGTCACTACAACAGCGGGCCATGGCCACTATCTGGGTATTGAGGAATTGGCCGATAACGCCGACCAGATCAAGATTGCGATTCGGAAGCTCGTCTTTCGCGGCGTGGACTTCATCAAGATCATGGCGACGGGCGGCGCTTCCGATCCTCCCACCAACCGCTACCGGGCGCAGTATTCGGAAGAGGAGATGCGTGTGGCGGTGGAGGACGCGCATCGGCTGCGCAAGCGAGTCGTCGCGCACGTCAACGCCACTGAGGGTATCGTGAATTCAGTGCGCGCGGGCGTAGACGCTCTGGCCCACTGCAACTGGCTGGGGTCGGAGGAAGGCTCGGTCGTCTACATTCCGGAAGTTGCGCAGGAAGCGGGTGAAAAAGGAATCTTCGTTGATTTGAACGTCTTTGCAACGTTGCCGCGCATCGCGGACCGTGACGGCGCGGTGACCGGCTGGGAAGGCCCCGGCCCGGTAGAGCATCGCTTCGATCTCATCCGAGATATGGAGCGGCGCGGATGCAAGTCGTACTTTTCCAGCGACCACCTAGGGATGGACATTGCTACCTTCCCGGAGAAACTGGTGGCGGCATGCCATACGCTCAAGCTGGATCCTGTGGAAGTCATCTTTCGCGTCACCGGACGCGCGGCGGAAGGAATGTGGCTACAGGACGAGGTTGGGACGATTGAGGCTGGCAAGGTGGCAGACCTGGTGCTGCTCAATGGAGACGTGGCAGGCCGAATTGAGGCGTTGTGCGACGTGCGGGGGGTCATGCGCAGTGGGCGTTTGGTGGTTCAGGAGGGGAATTGGGTGCAGATCTAAGGGTCTAGGCAAATCAGCCCTGACCAAGTGCCAAGAGACTCGAGAGCGGTCACATGTCATTCGATGAGTGGAACGAAGAGGAATCTAGAGTGCCCGGCAACTGCAAGATGATGAGAAGCTAAGAGATCTAGAGAGTATCCGTTCATCTTTCGACAGGCTCAGGACGAACGGATATTGGATGTCTCGCGAGAAACCTTGTTCTTGATTGTGGTTAGCCGCCCGCGCTTACACTCACGATGGGTCTGTCTCGGTGCTTTCGGACTACGGGGAATTGAACTTTTGTGTCCTGTCTCGCATTCGCACAAGTCCAAGCGCGGGACCGGCGGCCAAGAGGCACGGCTAGTGATGCGGGCTCTTCTGATCCAATGGGGTTCAAGGGAATAACTCACTTGGTCGCGGTCACGCACTAGGAGTGCGAAGGAGGCGCACAATTGTGCGCCTCCTTCTATCTTCACCTATGTGCAAGCAGTGTAAGAAGTGCTTACTCTGCATCCTCATTGAGGATCTGGTTGGCCCGCTCGTCGGCTTGAGCCAGCGCGGTGGCGATTTCGATCTTGCCCATGACCGCATCGTCAAGCATCGGTCGAATTTCGGCATTCTGCTTCAAGAAGCGGCGGTACGGGTAGACGCCTGGCAAATTGGCAAGATCTTCGATCGTTTTGAGCACCGGCTGGTCGGAGTAACCCTTGGTCCATGCTGGATCGGCAAAGAAGTCGTGTCGTGGCGCGACCGTCTTGATGAGCTCGAGCCTAACAATTGCTACCTCAAGCCCGCAGAACCAGTTGATGAACTCAACCGCGCCGTCCGGGTTGCCCGCGCCAAGAGGCGTAACGACCGGGTTCATCCATGACGAGGTGGCAAACTGGCCGTCCGGGCCGCCGGAGGCCGGGAAACCGATTTGCCAATACTTGAAATCACGCGGCACGGTGAAGTAGCGCAACGTGGGCGTTGAGCTAATATCGTGGTGCATGCCGGCTTGATTGGCTTGCAGCAGCTTGTAGTGATCCGGCACGGCGCCGCCTTCAGGGTCCTTGGCGCTGATTTCCTCTTTATTCCAGAGGTCAAAGAGGAACTGCATCGTATCGCGGGCCTGCTCGGTGTTGTACTGCGCCTTGAACTGCTCCGCGTCGTAGGCGCCGGTGCCAGTCGTGAGCACCCACCCTGCCCAGCGCGACAAGCCGCCGACACCGGCACCCAGCAAGAATCCAGAGACGGAGACGTCGTTGCCTTCCTTCTTGGTCATGGCACGGGCGGCAGAAACCAAGTCGCTCCAGTTATTGATGTCCCCACCATTTTCGTCAAGACCGGCGTCTAAGAGCAACTGGCCGTTGACGACGATAGAAGTCGACTCCGGCCCCATCACGGGAATACCGAACGTCGCGCCTTCAGCTTGGCGGAACTGGTGTGAAGCCTCGAAGAACTTATCTTCCTGCAGTTCTGGGTACTGCGTCAGGTATGGCGTGTAATCCATCAAGATGCCCAAATCCCAATGGTCGCGGGCCCAGATGATGGAGTTGAAGGACACGTCCACCGGCGTACCGGCCGCGATGGTGGTGCGGAAGTGCTGGCGTACGGGCTCGATCGGGTCTCTGCCCACGTCCTCCACCGGAATGCCGGTGCGATTCGTGAATTCTTCCAAGGCCCAGGGCGTAAAACCATTCTGGTCAATGCGAGGAATCCACCAGTGCAGGAACTGGACTGGTGGGGCCTCTTCAGCCTGCTTCATCCCCTCTTCGGCTTTGGGGGCTTCCGCTTCCTCGGCCGTATCTTCCATTGCCGGCGCAGCCGTGCCGCCGCACGCTGCAGCGAGCAGTGCCCCAGCAGTGCCAAGACCTATGCCTGCAAGCAAGCTTCGCCTGCTTAGCCCTCTGCGTTCATCCAATGACTCCATGGTAACCCTCCCTGTATGGTGCCGTGGCTCATACGGCTTCTAGTTACTCTGTTTAGACTTTAGCTTTGCGCCGAAGTCCTGTCAAGTGAGGTAATTGCGGCAAGCGTGTACTCCGGCGAATAGCAATTGAGATTGCTTAAGAATATCCCCGTCTAGGACTTCGCCGTTGCTTGGGGTGACAAAGCACAGATTTTTCGATCGACGTGGCGACGAGATGGCATCTCACATTTTTGATCGAAATGCTAGCTCTTGCTTCTTCTCTTTGTCAGAGCCTGTCCTGAGTTTTCCAAAGGGCCGAAGGTAGGGTCTGCGCAAAGTAATGCATCTGTGAGTTGCTTTACACTCTCGTGGGTTGAGCCGATATACTATCACCCAAAGTCGCAATAGCACCAGAAAATGAGAGGAGGCGCACAATTGTGCGCCTCCTTCTATCTTCACCTATGTGCAAGCAGTGTAAGAAGTGCTTACTCTGCATCCTCATTGAGGATCTGGTTGGCCCGCTCGTCGGCTTGAGCCAGCGCGGTTGCGATGTCGATCTTGCCCAGGACCGCATCGTCAAGCATCGGTCGAATTTCGGCGTTCTGCTTTAGGAAGCGGCGGAACGGGTAGACGCCCGGCAGATTAGCGAGATCTTCGCGCGTCTGGAGCACGGGAAGGTCCGCAACGCCAGCGGTCCACGCTTCATGGGCAAAGAGATCGAGGCGCGGGGAGACGGCCTTATTGACCTCGATCTTATGCAAGGCTACCTCAAGTCCACAGAACCAGTTGATGAACTCAACGGCGCCGTCCGGATTACCCGCGCCAAGCGGCGTGACGACTGGATTCATCCAGGAGGCCGTGGCAAACTGGCCGTCAGGGCCGCCGGAGGCCGGGAATCCGATCTGCCAATACTTAAAATCGCGGGGCACTTCAAAGTACCGCAGCGTTGGGGTCGAGCTAATATCGTGGTGCATGCCGGCTTGATTGGCTTGCAGCAATTTGTAGTGGTCGGGTACAGCGCCGCCTTCGGGATCCTTGGCGCTGATTTCCTCTTTATTCCAGAGATCGAAGAGGAACTGCAGCGTATCCCGCGCTTGCTCGGTGTTGTACTGCGCCGTGAATTGCTCCGCGTCGTAGGCGCCGGCGCCCGTCGTGAGCACCCACCCCGCCCAGCGCGCCAAGCCGCCGACACCGTTAGGCAGCAAGAATCCGGAGACGGAGACGTCGTTGCCTTCCTTCTTGGTCATGGCACGGGCGGCAGAAACCAAGTCACTCCAGTTATTGATGTCCCCACCATTCTCGTCAAGACCGGCGTCTAAGAGCAACTGGCCGTTGACCACGATCGAAGTCGACTCCGGACCCATCACCGGAATACCGAACGTCGCGCCTTCAGCCTTGCGGAACTGTTGCGAAGCCTCAAAGTACTGGTCATCCTGAATGTGCGGATACTGCGACAGGTAGGGGCCGTAGTCCATCAACATGCCCAGGTCCCAGTGGTCGCGGGCCCAGATGATGGAGTTGAAGGCCACGTCTACCGGCGTACCGGCCGCGATGGTGGTGCGGAAGTGCTGGCGCAGGGGCTCAATCGGGTCTCTGCCCACGTCCTCCACCGGGATGCCGGTGCGGTTCGTGAACTCTTCCAAGGCCCAAGGTACTAGTCCGCCCGGGTCGATGCGAGGAATCCACCAGTGCAGGAACTGAACCGGAGGGGCCTCCTCGGTCTTGGTCATGGAGTCATCGGCCTTGGGAGCCTCTTCGGCCTTGGCCTCTTCCATTGCCGGGGCAGCCGCACCGCCACAGGCCGCCGCGAGCAAAGCACCAGCGGTGCCAAGACCTATGCCTGCAAGCAAGCTTCGCCTGCTAATTCCTTTGGGTGTACGCAATGAATCCATTGAATTCTCCTTCGTCCGGGGCGATGCCCCGATTCACCCAATGCTTTTACCGTAGTGGATTATAGTGACACGCAGCCACACTGTCAAGGGTAATCATCCTCATTGGCGCTAGGCGTTGTGCCAAGGAGCCTCTTAAAACTAATCTGATGTTGAAGACTCCCCTGCATTCCACTCGTGCATCCAATTCAGGTATAGTATAGGTGTGTGCCAAGCGGGTATTTGCCTTAGTTTGGCCGCCCTCTTCCATTCATCAACTCCTTCTATTGTCAATGGCAAGCTCCTTCTCAAGTAGCCGGATCGTCTATGCCAGCCACGGTGATGAGATCGCGGCGATTTTCATTAAGCTCCAAGGCAGGCGTGGCTCCTCTATCGTGCTCGTGGCGAACAACTGCCCGGCACTGCACAGCAGTGAAAACCTGGCATTCTTGCAGCGCCAAGCAGTAGATTTGGAGCTTGACCTCACTCTCGTCTGTGGCACTCGGGCCGTGCGCGCGACTGCCAGTGGCCTGGGGATCAATGTTGTAAGCTCACTGGCTGCTCTTCATCCTTCAGAGCACTCCCAAGTGAGCGCGGAGGAGCTTGACTCTGCCGCTGCTGCTAGAACACACGCCGGGCAAGACCATTCAAGAGTGGCGGGCACGCCAAAGAAGCCTGTGGTTAAAGGAACCTCTCGCGGCAGTAGATTGGACCGTGGAGAAGAGAGCCCTCCTCCGCTCGCTACCCTTTCCACCAGAGATACGGGCAGAAAGTCGTTGCCCAAACGGCCGCGCACGTCGCTGTCCATCGATCAGTCGCTTTCCAAAGTGCTTGCTTTGGCCACACTTATTGTCGTGGTACTCTTCCTTGTATGGGGAGGTGTATACCTGGTAGTGCCGAGCGCCAGGATTCAGCTCACGCCCGTGCAACAGCAATACAGCACTGAATTGCAATTGATGGCGGATCCCCAGGTCAGGGGTCTTAATGCGACTGCGGGCAAGATACCGGCGCAAGTGGTCGTCATCGAAGAGACGGACGAGTTGACTGTCGCCGCTACAGGCACAAGAGATGAGCCGATTGGTAAGGCCGAAGGCTCCGTGATCCTGCGCAACCAAATTTCTCAGCCGGTCATCGTGCCGCATGGCACTGTGATCTTAACGAGTGACAACAGACGTTTTTTGACTTCGGCGCAAGTTACCGTACCGCCCACTTCCGCTACCAGCGGCGACTTCGGTTGGCGGCGGGTGGCGGTCCTCGCGGAAGAAGTGGGGCCAATTGGCAACGTTGAAGCCGGCGGGATAACGCATATGGAGGACCAGTCACTCAACCAGCGTCTGATAGTAGAAAACACCTCACCGATACAGGGTGGCGGGGAGCGCGCCACCCGCTTTGTGACGGAAGAAGATCGACTGAAGTTGTTCGAGAACCTCCGTCAAGAACTCCTACACCAGGTTATGGGTCGCCTCAGGGATAGGATCGTTGTGTCGGATGACATCTTTGTGCCGTGGGATACCGACGTTATTGTGGAGCAGGCTGAGTACGACAAAGAAGTGGGGCAAGAAGGCGACGAAGTCACGTTGCAAATGAAGGTGAAACTGCGCGGCACTGTATTCTCCAGAACGAACCTTGCAGAAGTAGCCCCGCTCATTATAGAGCGAATCGTGGAAAATCAATTTGGACCGTATACGTTGTTGCGCGACACGTTGATCTTGGGCGCCCCAGAGTTCAAGGGTATTTCTGAGGGAGTCGTGCAGCTTACGCTTCAGGCGCAGGGAGACTTGGTCTCGACATGGGATCTTGGCGAAGTTCGGCGCAAGCTAGCAAACACCACGCGCGAAGAGGCAGAAGCCTACTTGAACACTCTGATGGGCGTTGGGGAGTTTGTGGTGGAGATGGGGCCCGATTGGTACGACCGAATGCCGCGGTTGTGGTTCCGAATCGCAATTGAGGTGACGGAGCCGCTTAAGGTCGCTGCATAGTGTTCTCGTGAGAAAACGATGCGAATTCTCTGTCTCGACATCGGTGAGCGGCGTATTGGTGTTGCCACCGGGGATTCTGGCATTGGCATTGCAACGCCGCTAAAGACGATACAGCGGCGTACATGGGAACAGGATTGTGCTGAATTGAAGCGGCTGTTGGTAGCGCAACAGGCGGAGAGGCTCATTGTAGGCCTACCTATCAGCCTCGATGGAATGCTCCACCAGCAAGGGGAGCGCATTAAGGAAGAGGGCGAACAGCTTGGAACAGCGCTCGGGATGGCGGTGGTATTCTGGGATGAGCGGTTTTCGACGGTAATTGCAGAAGAGCGCCTGCAGCAGAGCCCGACAGGCGAGCGGCGCAAGACATCGCTGGATGCCGCCGCAGCCGCGGTCATCCTGGAATCGTACTTTGCCAGCCTCAGTGAGGCACGCTATTCCGCCTCTTCCGGTGGCAGTAAGAGAATTGAACCATAATTCAATGAGAACCCACCGTTCGCGGCGTGCGCTCATGCGTTTGCTTGCAATCACCGCGCTCTTTCCCGTAGCTGCAAGCTGCGACTTAGGGGAGGGCCTGGCTGACTCCCTTTTGGGCAGTGCCGAAGAGGACGATAGCGAAGTGGTGCTCACTATACCGCCGGGGAGTACCACGGATCAGATTGCGGATCAGTTGCGGGAAGCCGGTGTCATTCGTAGTGCTCTCGCATTCCGGCTGCGCGCACGTCAAAGTGGCCTCGATGGATCATTCCAGGCCGGGCAGCACGTCCTACGTCGGAATATGAGCGTAGACGAGGCAATCGAGGCGTTGCAGAAGGCCGAAGTTCAGGATAGAGTCCTTACCCTCATCGAGGGCTGGCGGAGGGAAGAGATCGCAGCCTACCTCGAAACGCAAAACGCCCTGAGCGCGAGCGAGTTTTTGACCTTGACGGCAGGTGCCGGATTTGAGCGCGACTTCTTGAAAGAGCGGCCGGATACCGCCTCGTTGGAAGGCTACCTTTTTCCCGATACGTATCGCATTGAGAGAGAAACTACTACCACCGACTTCATAGAAGATCTCTTGGACCAGTTCTCGCGCAAGATTGGCGGCGGCGTGAGCGATGGCTTCCAGGTAAATGGGCTGAACATTCACCAAGCAGTAACCCTGGCAGCAATTGTTGAGCGAGAAGCCCAAGTTCCGGCGGAACGCCCCCTGATTGCAAGTGTCTTCTACAATCGGCTCAATGTGAATATGCATCTGGGCGCCGACCCAACCGTCCAATACGCCTTGGGCTACCAAGAATCCGAGGGACGCTGGTGGAAGAAGGCCTTGACCTTCGACGACCTTAAGGTCGCCTCGCCATATAATACCTACGTGAACCTGGGTCTGCCGCCCGGACCGATTTGCAATCCCGGCTTAGCTTCTCTGCAGGCGGTAGCGGCTCCCGCACAGTCTGACTTCTACTTCTTCGTGGCCACGGGTGACGGGTCCCATGTCTTTAGTCGCACATTTGAGGAGCATAACGCGAACATACGCAAGTATCAATAGTTTTCGCAGGCCGTCGTGAGACGCCGGAGAGGGATTCGGCTGACCCCTGGACTGTCGGATGGAACGGGCGACTCCGGCACGAGACATGGTTTTATAAGACTTCTCTATAAGGTAAACTAAGCCGAGCGCTTATTCTCCTCTTCGCGGGCTAGCTACGCGGTGTTGCTTTCAAGAGCCGTCCGCACAAAGCATATTGAGCTATCATTAATGGTCGTATTCGACACGCTTCCTCCTGAAATTGAAGCGCAATGGCTTGAGCTAAAGTCGCCTGGCGAAGAGACGCTGCTGGTCGCCATGTCGGACATTCGGCATGACGGTCGGTTTGGCGTGCGCTGGATGCTGTTGACCGATAAACGGGTCATTGTGTTGCCCCACTTGGCGCCGGGTGTCGACGGCGCGGTTAGCATGGGCCTCTCCGAGATTTCCGATGCGCGTGCAGAACCCCTCGTGGGTGGCGGCCGCCTGGAAGTCAATTGGAACGGCTACTTTACGCCTATTATCGAGTACTCAAGTTCGCTTGGCGATAAGTTTGCGGAAATTGCCCGCGGCATCCAGCAACTTGCCAAAGACGAGCCATTTGCCGTAACGACAGACATTCCCCGCGCGCGCTGTCAAAAGTGCCAGGCACTCTTGCCGGATAGAGACCGCAATTGTCCGCGCTGCGTGCGCAAGATGGCAGTGATGCTCCGAATTGCGAGCTACCTCAAGCCATATAAGCCTTTGGCAGCAATACTCATACTCAGCACGTTCGGACGTGCTCTCGTGCAACTTACGCCGCCGCTCCTCACGAGATCTATGGTCGACGACGTGTTGGTGCCAAAGGAGAACTTCGGCCTGCTCGCATGGCTGGTCGCAGCGCTCGTTGCGGTAAATCTAGCGTCTGGAGGACTTCAAATTGCCGGGAGTTGGGTTAGCGCCTGGCTTAGCACACGCGTCATTGCCAATATGCGCGCCCAACTCTATCAGGTACTAGAGCGGATGTCGCTGACATTTCATAACCGCAAAGGGCAAGGTACCTTACTCTCTCTCGTAACCCGTGATACGGAGAGTCTCAACTACTTTCTCATCGACGGGGTCCCGTATCTTGTAGTGAATAGTGTCATGCTCCTCGTTGCAGTTGGCATTCTATCGTTGCTCAGTTGGCAGCTCACGCTCTTGGTCTTGATTCCGGTGCCGATCGTCGTATTGGGAGGCGGTGTGCTCCTTAAGCGCATGAGAGTGCTTTGGTCGCGGGTCTCGCAAAATTGGGCGCTCTTGCACGGGCAACTCAATGAGTCCCTATCTGGTATTCGTGTGGCCAAAGCCTTCGCGCAGGAAGATGCCGAGATTGGTCGGTTTGACCGCCGCAATGAAGCAGTGGCAAGAGCCACGGTACACGAAGCGCGCTTTTGGGACACCTCGTTCGCCACGCTCAATTTCGTCACTGGTGCTGGAGTTTTCATTGCTTGGTATGTCGGAGGACGCGGTGTTATCACCGATTCGTTGAGTTTCGGCGGCTTGCTGGCGTTCGTCCAGTACCTTTGGCTGCTCTACGGCCCCTTGCAGTGGTTCAACCAGATTTATAACTGGATGTCGCGTGCCTTGGTGGGCGCCGACCGCATTTTTGACGTAATGGATACACCGACGGAACCATACTCGACGCCAGGTAAGCTGACAATTCGACCTCTCCAAGGTGAGGTGGAGTTTCGCGAAGTTACGTTTGGTTACGAAAAGACAAAACCTGTGCTGAAGAAGGTTGATATTCACGTCCAACCGGGCGAGATGGTAGGGTTGGTGGGAAAGTCTGGCGCCGGCAAAAGCACTCTGGCGCATCTGGTTTGCCGCTTTTATGAGGCTGACTATGGCGAAATATTCATCGACGGTCACGACATCCGCGACATTGAGTTGACCTGTTTGCGCGACCAGATCGGTGTGGTGCTGCAGGAGCCATTTCTATTCAGTGGCACGGTCTTGGAGAATATCCGCTATGCCAAGCCCATGGCGGATGTGCCGGAGGTGATCGCCGCCGCGCGCGCGGCGAATGCCCACGATTTCATTGTCGCCAAGCCGGAAGGCTACGATACACTAGTGGGTGAGCGTGGAAACCGCTTATCGGTAGGTGAGAAGCAACGCGTCTCCATTGCACGGGCAGTTCTCAAAGACCCAAGCATACTGATCCTGGACGAGGCAACAGCATCGGTGGATACGGAGACGGAATACGCCATACAACAGGCAATCAGCCGTTTGATCAGAGGCCGCACGACGTTTGCCATCGCACATCGTCTTTCGACGCTTCGGAATGCCGATCGCCTCGTTGTGTTGGAGGAAGGCGGCGTTGCCGAGGTCGGAACCCACGATGAACTCTTGGCCAAGCGCGGGATCTATCACAAATTGGTAGAGATGCAGCGTACGGTCTCCAGTCTCAGAGCGGTAGAGCGCTAGCTCTCTTCGAGGGATCGTGGATGCGGGATTGATTCGAGTCGGAACTAAGCCCCAATTGTGACAGCACGGCCCATTACAGACGTGACCGTGCTGTACGTCACGCATGGGCCACCGATGTGAAATCGTCTGGATATCGAGCAATAGCAGAAGAGGCTGGTAGTGGAAGACATTGCGGTCAGAGACGAAGATCTCATGCGGATTGCCGATATAGGCGCCGGGACGAGTGACCCCGCGCGAATTCGGCTGCTGCGGGGTCCTGGTGGCGAGTTGCGGGCGGAGATAGCCGAGGATCGTTGCCTATTGCGGGGCAAGGCGGTCTGGGTGTTTCCACTGTCACTCAAACAGTTCGTTTCCATTCTCGATACCAAGGACAAAGAGTTCTGTCTGATTGAGAATCCGGAGGAGCTTGACGAAAATTCGCGAGAAGTTCTCTTTACGGCGTTGGAAGGCTACTATCGGGTGTACCGTATTCGCTCCGTGCGCGATTACCGCAGCGAGCGGCGGATATCGTTTTGGACTGTAGAGACGGATCACGGTATACGCGAATTTGTGATGCGCTGGGAACTCGATTCCGTGCTCTTGCCCTCAGAGCATGAGATACTCATCATTGATATTGACGGGAATCGCTTCTATATTCCCGATCTTCGAGAGTTGGACGACAAAAGTAAACAGATATTCGACCTTTTGCTCTAGGGCGTGTCAAATGAAACTGCTCACACTGATTCGGCATGCGAAGTCCAGTTGGAAGCAAACCGGGATCGAGGATTCTGCACGGCCTCTAAATCGGAGGGGCAAGAGCGATGCCATTGACATGGGGCAGCGGCTGGCAGCGATTGAGTTTATGCCCGACGTGTTGATTTCCAGCCCGGCCAAGCGCGCGCGCAGCACGGCCAGACGCATGGGAAAGGAGATTGGATACGAGAAGTCCGAGTTGGTGATCGAAGAAGGCATTTACCATGCTACATCGGAAGAACTGCTGCTGATAGTCAGGAACCTAGATGATGCACTTGATCACGTGGCGTTGGTCGGCCATAACCCCGGCTTTACAGACTTGAGCAACTTTCTATCCCAGGACTTTGTCGGGGAAGTTCCCACGTGCGGTGTCGTTCAGCTTCAATTTGCTGTTTCGTCCTGGCAAGAGGCAGGCAGGTCGGGTGGTACCCTCATTGACTTTGATTTTCCCAAGCGGCATGCTGACGCCGATACTCCAAGTACCACATAGTCCATACGTCATAGACTGTGCCGAACACAGGCCGGCAAGGCGCAATAGGCGAGGACGCAATCGCGCGCATCTCTCTTCGACCTATACGTACATCGTCCTAGGCAAATCTCTATATGTAATCCGGGAGGAAAGCCATGGCTGAAACGATTATTGACGTCGAACAGATTCTACTCCTGGTGCCATTCAGTGAGCATCACGACCTGCACATGACGCGCCTAAGCGGTGATTGGCGGCTTGTTGAGGTCTGCCGCATTCACACGGAGTCCGGTCTGACGGGTATTGGCGAGACCGTGGTGGAATATACCTGGGGTAGGCCGCCGGAGGGCCTTAAGGAAAGGCTAGTTGGCACAGAGCCGCATCAACACCTGTGGGACTCCACACTTGGGGCAGGGCCTGAGATGGCGCTGTGGGACTTGGCAGGAAAGATTGCCGGGGTACCAATTCACCGGCTCATTGGCGAGCAGGTCCGCAAGCGCGTCCCTATTTCCTGGTGGTGCCTCGACATGGCGCCTGAGGAGTGGGCCGCGGAAGCGCAAAAGGCGCTTGATCGAGGCTATGTATCCATGAAGCTTAAAGGGCGTCCCTGGCGTGACATTCACGCGCAACTTGCAGCGCTTGAGGCCGTCATTCCGAAATCCATGCACTTGGACATTGATTTTAATAGCATGCTCGTGGACGCGGGCACTGCCATTCCGCTCCTGCAAGAGCTGCTCTCCTATGTCAACGTCTCGATTTTCGAGACGCCAATCCCGCAAGGCGACGTGGCTGGAAACAAGCAAATTCGGAGGCACGTCCCACGACCGCTGGCCATGCACTACGGTACCCCACCCATCATGACTACGCTGCGGGAAGACGTGTGCGACGGCTTTGTAGTTGGTGGCGGTCTGGCGAGTGTAATGAATTCAGGCACGATCGCGGCCGTTGCCGGCAAGCCATTCTGGCTCCAGCTTGTTGGATTGGGGCTGACGACGGCGTGGTCGGCCCAGCTTGGCGCGGTTCTCTCGCATGCGCAGTGGCCGGCGATATCGTGTATGCACATCTGGGAGCACGACCTGCTCGCCGAGCCGTTTGCGATTGAACGCGGCTATATGCCTGTGCCTTTGGGTCCCGGCCTGGGAGTGGAGTTAGATGAAGAAGCGATCGCCCGCTACCGTTTGGATGGGGAATCGTGCCGGCCCCGGCAAATCTTCCGCATTGGCTGGCCTAAGGAGTATGGGCATCAGGCCACCAGCACGTATGCAGGTTACGAGCACGACCTGCAACGGGGATTTGATTTGGGCAACGACCCGCGCTTCGTGCGGGGATCGCAAATGGAGATCGAGAACGACGACGGAACTGACGCGTTTGCGGCGGCGTTCTCGAGTGCTAAGGGAAGCTAACCGAGACGCCTAAACCGTTGTCGATCAAGTGTTCGTGCGAACAAATGTTCGTGCGAATTCTCTACTGATTGGCAAAGAAGTCAGCGTTGGTCTTGATGTAGTTCCGCCACTCATCCGGCAGATCGTCCTCGAAGAAGATCGCCGTGACCGGACACACGGGCTCGCACGCTCCGCATTCGATACATTCATCCGGATCAATGAAGAACTGTACCGCATCATCGTTGGAGTGGATACAGTCTACCGGACAAACATCCACACACGAGTTATCTTTGATGTCAATACATGGCTCTGCAATCACGTACGTCATTGCGGTATGTTGACTCCTTCATGAATGCCGTAAACCCGTCCCAAGCACGCAACATTGTGTGTGCTCTCGTCCTGCCTTGAGAAAATCATGCACAGTGCGAACTCTTATTGCCGTCGCTCTGCAACCTGCATGAATCTTCCTCTCGTCTTAATTCTAGGAAGATTCGGCTGGGGCGTCAAGGTGCGGATGAACGTCGGCTTGCCTCCTTGTGGCGCCTAACCTGCCTGAGTCTCTCCAATTGCTGCCGATGCACGGCGCTTGGGAAACTGCTACAATACTGCCCGAAGTGGCTGGGAATATTGAGATCTGCGATTGTGACGACACTCCTCTTTGGCGTGCATTCTTGAAGTCTTATGGAGAGGCGATTAATTGTGAAGTGGATGAGCGGCCTCGATGCGTAATCAGGATGGAATCCTGGCAGAATTACGCCAGCAAATAGACGCCCTCGACCGTGAAATAGTCGATTGCCTCCAACGCCGCGCAGCGCTGGCCATACGTATTGGGAAAGAAAAGGGAGATAACGTCCCCATATACGTGCCGGAGCGCGAGCGCCAGGTGCTTGGACAGGTAGCGTCAGCCGCAAGTGATGGCCCTCTAAGTGCAACGGCGGTCACAAACATCTATCGAGAGGTGCTCTCTGCTTGCCGCTCTCTGGAAAAAGCGACGGCCGTAGCGTATCTAGGACCGGAGAACACCTTCACGCATCAAGCAGCACTCCAATCATTTGGTAGTGCCGCAAATCTGCAGGCGGCGGCCACTATAGACCACGTCTTTCAACTTGTGGAGAAAGGTGTGGCCGATTACGGCGTTGTCCCCCTTGAAAACTCTACTGAAGGCGGTGTTACGCCGACCCTCGATTCATTTGTGC
The DNA here is from genome assembly GCA_965216245.1 of Chloroflexota bacterium. Lineage (GTDB taxonomy): Bacteria > Chloroflexota > UBA11872 > VXOZ01 > VXOZ01 > VXOZ01. The sequence goes on along the minus strand of OZ244145.1, from coordinate 272,171 downwards.
AATATCTGGACACGGCGCTTCAGATTTGCGGCGAGATTGTGCTGCCGATTGCGCACAATCTCATTTCAAGTTCTCCCCGGGATTCTCTTCGCGTCGTATACTCGCATCCTCAAGCGCTGGCGCAGTGCCGGAGTTGGCTGGCGGAAGAGCTGCCCCGCGTTGACACAGTGGAGATGGTCAGCACTGCCGCAGCAGTTGCCAGGGTTAAGCATGAGCCCGGGGCCGCTGCCATTGCGAGCGAACTCGCGGCAATGGCGGAAGGCGTGCCCATAGTCGCTCGCAGTATTCAGGATCGAGTAGACAACGTTACGCGATTCGCCATTTTGGGCAAGCAACTACCTGCGCCGACGGACAACGATCGCACTGCTCTACTCTTCAGCATCACGGACCGGCCCGGATCCCTTTACAATGCCCTGGGCATATTTGCTAAACATAATGTCAATCTGACTTTCATTCTCTCCAGACCGTCGCGCCGGCGTACGTGGGATTACTATTTCTTTGCGATTCTCATTGGGCATCCGGCCCACGCGCCGGTACGCACAGCGCTCGCAGAACTCGAGAAGGAATGCGTGCTCGTTAGAGTGCTAGGCGCCTGGCCGGTGCTTGGCTCTCCTGAGGGCTGACAGTAGTTTGCTTGCAACCCTCCCTGCAATTGCATTCAAGGGTCGCTTCCGAGCACGAGCCCAATTGCATGGCAAGGCGGAGGCCCAGAACTGCGTCAGCCAATCTCTACCGCTCGTAGTCTAAGACCAGCACGTCCTCAACGATCGGCAGGATGTAGGAATTCCGTGCTTCTTCGTGCGCGGGATGGGGAATGTAGACGTCCAGAGCGGCGCGGTCTTGGAATCGTACCAGCAAGCCGTGGGTAAAGCCCTGGCTCCGCTCACTGAAGTTGGCCCCCACTGTGATCTCCAAGATGCCCGGAATTGCCTCCTGGAGCCCCCTAAGAGCATCCTGCATTGCCTGAATTGCATCCTCGCTGACGCCGGCTTTCACCTTGAATAGCACCAGGTGTTCGACCATGGGTGTCCCTCCTTATCACTATTGTTAGTCGGTAATCTACGTGTATTGCCTGTGCATTATGCCTATCACACCAGTGATGAGCAAGGATTTCACGGTACTTCGCCAACCCTGTTCGAGCATGTGGCCCAGCAGCGCTTTTGCACCTGACGAGTGCTAATGCCCCCTAGAAAAACCGCTTTTGCAAGCAAGAGCTGGCTACCAAGACTTAGGGTGATAGTAATCTGCCCGGCACCTATTTCCGTTTGTTGACAGGGTGAAAAGTTACTGATACCGTGCAAACACACTGGCATGGCTGCGGACAGCGCAGAATGCTCCCAAGAAACGCGCTTGGAAGTCGCAACGCCGGCCGAAAATACTCTAGGGGGAATAAGCGATGGCGGTTGAGGCGGTTCCTGAGGAGAGCGTCGCCCAATACGCGCAAGAGAGCGAAACCGGTCTAGCAGGTCCCGCTAAACCTCCGCAAGGCTCTCTCTTCTTGCAGCTCCTTGGGCTATTCTTCTATTGCGCCTTTAGCGTGTTTCGAATTCCGCGCCTTGCGGTCTTAGCGTTTCGCAGCGATGCCTTGTTGCTGCGGATGAAGTCTCTTGGTAACCGTGCAGCGGGCCACGCGGTCGTTTTGGGGCTCGGCCTGATTGCCCTTTGGGCCGCTCCCTTTGCCGCCGAGCAGATAACCGGCCGCACGCAATCGGGCGAATTCGACTACTTTAGCTCCCGACCGATTATCCGCGTTGGTACTTTCCAAGCTATTTTCCCTGATGTGATTGATCGCCCAACGCTCTTAGAAACCACAGTAATCCGGCGCCCGCGTGACGATATTCTCGCCTATGACGTGCGAGGAAACGATACGCTGGTCGATATCGCTGCTCGTTTTGGTGTTTCTTTGGATACACTGCTTTGGGCCAACGACATCGCTCCCGACCACTTACTTTACCTTGGAGACAAGCTGCGCATACCACCGATAGACGGCGTGATATACGTTGTGGGCAGGGGCGACGTGCTGCAAGAAATAGCTGAGAACTATCAGAGCAATCCTGTTGCGATTGCGGAATATAACCGTATTGGTCTCTCAACGACACTTGTGCCCGGTATGGAGTTGATCATCCCGCATGGAGTCCTGCCGGAGACGCTGCGAAAGTCGAGCGCGGAAACACAACTGTCACAGCGGGAGCAGCCTGTTGCAGCGTTTGGGGAGTTTCGCTGGCCGACGAACGGAGCAATTACGCAGTATTTCTATTATCCGGGGCATCCGGGATTGGATATTGGTAATCGTACGGGGACCGCAATTTTCGCTGCCGATGCCGGGCAAGTAGTAGCCGCCGGTTGGAGCCCAATTGGATATGGAAATCGCATCGTGATCAATCATGGCAACGGGTGGGTTACCACCTACAGTCACTTGAGCACCTTTGCCGTTACGGTTGGTGACTTTGTAAGAGCCGGTGAGGTCATCGGGAAGATGGGCAACACGGGATATTCAACCGGACCGCATCTGCACTTTGAGGCGCTCTATCACAACCTGTTTAGAAATCCATTGCCTCTGCTGAATTAGCCGGCTGCCAATATGGCTCCCTTGGCCCGCCCCGCGCTGCCTGAATCCGGATTCTCAAAACTTGTCTCGCATTACTTCGATACTCCACGGACTATGACGAGCGCACCATCTGCACATCTCCAGCGCCGCGTTCAGATCGCTCCTTCTGTGCTCGCCGCGGACTTCGGTCGCTTGGCGGAAAACGTGTCGGCGGCACACGCCGCTGGTGCCCACTATCTCCACTTCGACGTTATGGACGCCCACTTCGTGCCGAACCTCAGCTTTGGCCCGGGTGTAATTCAGAGTGTACGGAATGCTTCTTCACGTCTCTTCGACGTCCACCTCATGGTTACAGAGCCTACACGCCACCTCGACCTTTTTCTCAGCAGCGAGGGCGATCTGTTTACCCTGCACGTGGAAGCCTGCACGGACGTTGGTACCGCCCTCCAAGCGTTCCGTAGCGCTAGTAAACGTGTTGGGCTCGCAATCAAGCCCGGTACACCGGTAGAGACGCTCCTCCCGTTTCTGTCCGATCTTGATCTTGTCCTGGTTATGACAGTGGAGCCCGGTTGGGGAGGGCAAGCATTCATGCCGGACATGCTGGATAAAGTCCGTGTTCTCCGGCAGGCAATCGACGAAGAGGGGCTGGATGTACGGCTTCAAGTCGACGGCGGCATTAATGCAGAGACGGCAGTTGCTTCAGCCCTAGCGGGGGCCGACGTGCTGGTCGCCGGGTCTTCTATTTTTGCCCGCGGCTATACGGTGGCAGATACGATGGAGCACATGACGCATGCCTTGAAACAGGCGGGCATATCAATTGCACCGGTTGAATGAGAATTCTTGGACACAATCTCGGCGCACTTGGATCACTCTCTTGGATTACTTGGGCTCGCCTCAACTCGCTTAAATTTGGTAGGCGGTATGGCACGCCACGCTTGCGAGGCTAACCGCTGCGAATGAGTTTTAGTGTGAAACGTGGTCACACGCATATATCAAGGGCGATTCCTGGCGCTAGCGGGTACGTTGCGTCTTTTCATGCGGTCTGTTTCACTAGGACGGGAACGTGAGGTGCGCGCAAAACGCGAAATGTGTGTACATCAAGTCTTAGGCTGCTGCAAAGGCGGTACTCCACAGGCCAAAGGCTAAGGAGGCAGCAGCGGTTTCAGAAAAACTGTTTAATTGCCGGGGAATAGTGCGCGGAATGTCCTCTATGTTGGTCCCGGCACGCAGTATTGTCCGCCACGATTGATTTGTGGACTGAGCTACCAGAAAGGCCCAATATGCTTAGATTTGGAGTTTTCGGATACGGCATGATTGCAGACGTGCATGCGGAAGGATTGGCCCATATCGACGGTGTTGAGGTCGTCGCAGTTTGTGGGCCTCGTCATGACGGTGCACGAGAGTTTGCCGAGAAATTCGGCATCGGAAACGTCTTTACGGACCCGGAAGAGTTGCTTGCGCTTGGAGAGATTGACGGCGTGATTGTGGATACGCCGGATGTGTTTCACCATGACCTAGTCATGCGTTCGGTACGTGCTGGCAAGCACATCTTTTGCGAAAAGCCTTTGGCAGTTACCGTCGAAGAGGCTCGGGAAATGTACGAGGCCGCAAGAGAGGCAAACCTCCGCACCGTGGTTGGGTTTTCGAATCGATGGAATACGGCGGCGAACAACATTCGCAAGCTCATCGAGGATGACGTGATAGGTGAGATTGTGCACGTTCATTCGCAGAGCCTCAATCCGGCGCTTGTTCGCTCGCCCCAACCCCGCTTCACATGGCGCACCGATGCAAAGCGCACCGGCACCGGTATCTTGGGGGATCTGGGTTCACATCACATCGACCTTGCGCACTTTCTTGTGGGTGACATAACCGAAGTGTGCGCCAATATGAAGACGTTCACTCCGCAGGTCTACGCTGACGATGGCACGCCCCATGCGCACGACCTTGACGACGATACTATTGTGCTCATTCAGTTTGCCAGCGGCGCACACGGGACGCTCAGCCAAAGCAGACTTGGTTCGGTTCATGCTGATTTTCCGGTGGGACGACGCCACTTCATGATCAACGGACGCAAGGGCGGTATTCTCTACGAGAACGGGCAGGGGCAGCTCTATAGGCCCAATGGCGAAAATGAGCCGATTCCGGGCGAACCCCCTACGGTGGATAAGGGTCACGGCGGGCAACTGCTGGCCGGCGGAACGCGTCAAATGGAGACTTTCGTGCGGTCTGTTCGGGAAGATCGCGAGATTAAGCCAACCTTCACTGAGGGTTTGAAGACACAAGAGGTACTCCACGCGGTGGTGGAATCCTCCAACAGCCGATCATGGGTTGCAGTTGAACGTGTTGGCTAAGAACCAACGATAGTCGCCAAGAAAGCCGGAGACTGCGGGAAATCCGCAGTCAATCGCAGAATTACGTTGTCAAATCAGACATTGGGAGGTAGCTACTTTGCGTAACTTCCGCTATGAAGAGCTAAAGTCGCCGGAGGTGGGCCAAGCCGCCCTGCAGGATCCGGTCGTCGTGTTGCCGGTAGGCACGATGGAGCAGCATGGGCCGCACATGCCGCTGATGGTCGACTACATCATCCCGCAGCGCATTGCCAATGAGGTGGCCGAGCAATTGGCCCCCAATGTCATCGTGATGCCGCCGGTAGTCTACTCGTTTAATGAGCATCACATGGACTTTCCGGGCACTATCGCTATCAATATGTACACGATCATCGACTACGTGGCGCAAATCGGCTTCAGTCTGGCTCATCATGGCTTTCGGCACATCGTGCTGCTGAACGGCCATGGCAGCAATGTACCGGTGATGGACCTCGCCATGCGCCGCATTAACAATGAGAGTGCGGCGATCAGTGTGCTGGCCAACTACTGGGCGCTCATTCGAGCCGAAGACCTGACGTGGGACCGCGAGTCACATGGCGTGAGCCACCACGCGGACGAGGATGAGACCTCCCTAATGCTGTATCTCTGTCCTCATCTGGTGGACATGAGCAAGGCAGTGCGGACGGTGGAAGAGGTGCAACAGAGCGAGCACATCTGGGGCGCATGGCCGGCCAATACGCGCATACACTACCAGGAGTTCTTCAGCCGCAATACGTCAACCGGCATCCAGGGCGATCCTATGGGCGCCAGCGCCGAGAAAGGCGAGGTTCTCTACAAGGCGGCGGTGAAACGGACCGCCGCGTTTTTCGATGAGTTTCGCGCCCGCGAAATTCGGCCGCAGCGTGACTTCCACCCCAAGCCTTAGGGTTAGGGAAATCCTGCGGGCGAATGGAGCGTAGTCGGGACTGGGGTACGTGTTGTGTTTCTCAACAACCTGTTTTTAGGGCTCTAGCTCGCCGTGAGAGACGGTCTGGGAGACTTGGGTAGGCGTTCGTAGTGAAATAGCTTTGGCCGTTCGTGCTGAGCACTTCGACAGGCTCAGCACAGGCTCGTCGAAGTATGAACGGCCAGTGTTATGAGGCACAACTTCCGTTCACCCTTCGACAGGCTCAGGGCGAACGGAAGCGCATTTTGGGGATCGTCTTTCCTGGCTGTTCACCCTGCGACGGGCTCAGGGCGAACGGAAGCGCACATTGGGGATCGTCTTCCCCGGCTTTTCACCCTTCGACAGGCTCAGGGCGAACGGAAGCGCACATTGGGGATCGTCTTCCTTGGCTGTTCACCCTTCGACAGGCTCAGAAACTGTCTTGGGTGTCAAGGTGCGGTGGTTGGTTTCCAGGGCGACTGTGTATTGAGCATGCGGTTGAGGATGGTGAGCAGCTTGCGCATGCAGGCGGTAAGGGCCACTTTCTTGGGTTTGCCTGCGGCGCACAGTCGGTCATAGAAGATTTTGATCACCGGATTGAAGCGGGTTGCGACCAAGGTAGCCATGTAGAGACTGGCGCGCACCGGGGCTCTGCCGCCCCAGACGCTGCGCTTGCCCCGGAAGGTGCCGCTATCCCGGTTGTGGGGAGCGACCCCCACCAGCGCGGCAATCTGCTTGCGATTGAGCCTGCCCAGTTCCGGGAGTTCTGCCAGCAAGCAGGTAGCCGTAACCGGGCCAATTCCCGGTACGCTGGACAGCAGGTTCTCACGGGCACGCCACAGCGGGCTGGCTTGGACGAGCGCCGCCAGTTCCTGGTCCAGGCTATCGAGTTGCCGCCGCAGCCAGGCAATGTGGGACTTGATCTGGGGACGAACCCGCTTGGTGGCCCGGGGCAGACGGTTGCACTCGGCAGTCAGCATCGCGACCACCTGCCGCCGCCGCGCTACCAAGCCCCGCAACTCCTGCGTCTGCGCGTCCGGCAGTGCGCGCGCCTCCGGTTGCACCGCTTCTCCAAAGCGCGCCAGCATGCCTGCATCTATCGCGTCCGTCTTCGCCAACCGTCCCGTGGCGCGCGCAAAGTCCCGCACCTGCCGCGGGTTCACGACCGTCACCTCCAGCCCCGCTGCCACTAACTCTCCTGCCACCGCGCTCTCCAGCCCACCCGTCGCTTCCAACACCACGCCCTGCGGCGCCAATGCAAGCAGACGCTCCCGCAGCTCCTCTATCCCTGCCGCATCGTTCCCAACCCACCACGACTGCGCTTCGTCAGCTACTCCCACGTCAAGCCGGTCTTGCGATACATCGATCCCCACGTACACTGCCATTGCCTCCCTCCTGCTATACTATGGCTGGCGCTCCCATGCAGTCCCTGCCTTACGGATACGGACTTCGTGTCCCGGTAACTGTTCGGGCTCTGGGGGAGCTCGGCAGGTGTGGCGACCACTCTGAGCCACGGTCTGCCAGACCTAGGACGAACCGGTCTGCCACGCCTGCTCCCATTCTATCTCCCTTTTCCAAGATATAAGGGCGAACGGAAGCGCACATTGGGGATCGTCTTCCCTGGCTGTTCACCCTTCGACAGGCTCAGGGCGAACGGAAGCGCACATTGGGGATCGTCTTCCCTGGCTGTTCACACCCTTCGACAGGCTCAGGGCGAACGGAAGCGCATTTTGGGGATCGCCTTCCCCGGCTGATCACCCTTCGATAGGCTCAGGGCGAACGGATTGCGCTGTCAACGGCACAGCGCAAACACTTCTCTGTGGCCTCTTACAAACGCTCTCTGAGGCCTTGGGCAAACGGTCTCTGAGGGTGCTTTGGGAAGGACAAGCTGATCGTGCTGAGGGTGTTGCAGGGCACTTCTTACCCAAGGAAAAACATGCACCCTGCGGGTCCAGCCGGTTAGATTACTGCGATCTGTCCGCCGTCGACCACGAGGGCGTGGCCGGTTACGTAGCGACTGAGATCGCTAGCAAGGAACACCGCGCAGTCTGCCACCTCTTCCGGTTCGCCTACCCGCCTGAAGGGAACGCGCTTCAGATATTCGTTGATCCAAGCCTCGTCGGCGATGCTTTCTACTGTGAGCGGCGTGCGAATGTAGCCGGGAGCGAGGCAATTCACGGTGATTTCGTGCTTTGCCATGTCGATAGCCGCACTCTTCGTGAGCAGTGTGACCGCACCTTTGGAGGTATTGTAGGCCGCCAGCTCTTCCTCTCCCATGAGACCGTTCACGGAGGACATATTGATGATGCGGCCACCGTTTCCTTGCTCTACCATCTGTCTCGCGGCGACCTGATCGCAAAGGAATACGCCGTGCAGGTTGACGTCGGTCACCCGGTGCCAGTCTTCGTCCTTGATATCCACAAAGTCGTGCTCTATGGCTATGCCCGCGATGGCGGCCATGATGTCGAGCTTGCCGAAATCCGCCACGGACCGCGCTACCACAGATTCAACGTCGGCGCGCTGGGTAACATCGCAGCGCTGCGTGAGAAACATCGGACTGTGTTCTCTTGCACGCTCAGCAGTTAGTTGAAGCCCATCCTCATTCAGGTCGGCGCCAAGCACATTTGCCCCTTCGCGCAAGAAGGCGAGGGCGGTTGCTTGCCCGATGCCGCTGGCGGCACCGGTTACGATGGCACTCTTGCCAACGAGTAGGTCTGGCATTGTAGCTGGCTCCCCTCATTCGTACGTTTACATAACTACTGTAGCGCAGCCTGCAGATGGCGAGCTATTTGTTCTGGAATTGGTGGCTTCATCTAGAGGGCACATTCCCCCAAGACATTCTTCGCCTTGACTGGCAGCGGTTTGCGGCTAGTGCCATCCTTCGGATAGACAACAGTCTTCAAACGCTATGCTTCTTGCAACGCCTTTGCCACTGCATCTACCGTTTGGCGGACGTCCTCCTCGGTGTGCGCTGCAGAAACATACCAACGACCGGAGGGAATAGTACGCACGCCGTGATCGATGAGTTTGCCTTGGAACGCGGCGTACTTGTCTTCATCGCAGTCCCAATTGTCGCGGAATGACGTGATCTCCTGGCGTTCTGTGAACCAGGCAAAGAAGACCGGGCCGATGCCTTGCACCAAAACCGTCTGACCGGCTTCCTGCGCAGCGTGGCGGATTCCATCCATCAGACTGAGGCCAATCGTGCGAATCTGGTCATATACGGCACCATTATCGCGGGAGAGCACATCTAAGGTTGTATTGGCGGCGGCGAGCGTGATGGGATTGCCATTGTACGTACCGCCGTGCATGACGCCACTGCCAACCAAGGCCATAATGTTGCGGCGCCCGCCGAAAACGCTTAACGGAAAACCATTGGCCACAGCTTTTCCCAGTGTCACAAGGTCAGGCGTTACACCGAGCAGGCCCTGCGCTCCGTGGAGATCTGTCCGGAAGCCCGTTATCACCTCGTCGAAGATAAGCAAGATGTTCTCACGCGTGCAAATTTCGCGTAGGCCCTCCAGGAAACCTGACTTAGGTAGAATCAAGCCGCCATTGCACATGATAGGTTCGGTGATCACGGCGGCGACGTTCCGGCCTTCTCGTTCAATGAGTGTTGTAAAGGCGTCCAGGTCGTTCCAGGGAAGCACCAAAGTCTCGCCCGCTGCGTGAGGAAGTTGCCCCTTGCTGCCAAGCACCGGATGGGGAAACGGCAATTCTCCCGCTTCTTCTGCCGAGTGGGGGTGATCGCTGATCAGTTGGTCGTCCAGCCAGCCGTGGTAATGGCCCTCGAAGCGCACGATCTTCGTGCGGCCGGTGTAGGCGCGGGCGAGGCGGAAGAGCGCATGGTTGGCCTCCGATCCGCTACCGCAGAAGCGCACGACCTCCATGGCAGGCATGAGCGCGCTGATCTTTTCTGATACCGTTACTTCGATCTCGTGCTGTCCGCCATACGTTTGGCCCAGTGCCACCTGTCGCTGTACAGCTTCGACTAGCTCAGGGTGACTATGGCCCAGAATGAGCGGCCCGTAAGCGGCAACGTAATCGATATACTCGTTGCCGTCCACGTCAAACAACCGAGATCCCTTGCCGTGGCTAAAATAGAGTGGCGCGGGGCGTTCTTGCAGTCGGATATTGCTGCTCACACCGGCAGCGAGATGCTTCTGAGCGCGCTGCCATAGCTCCTTAGAGCGGGTAATCCTTCGCAATGTTGATAAACCTCCTACGTCTCGGAGTAGATTCGTGTTTGGTGTACCTGCGCACCCATCGTACGAGCGAAGGTTAGCGCGTGCCTATGGTGACACAGTGGTTCCCGGGAGGCGCATCCAGGACGTGCTTCGCTGCTCCGCTTGAAACGGAGAGTGAGGCTTCGTCATCGGCGTAAATAATGTCTTCGACTACTTCATTGGGAAGTGCCGCACAAGAGATGGTTTGTTGCTTTTCAGTCCAGTTGCGGCAGATGAGTGTGTTGGCGTAGCGGCGTGTTGACACACCGGTTTCCCACAACTGCTTAACTTCCGGCATGGTTATGAAGACGTGTGCAGGATGCTGCGCTCCCAGCCAAGCGAGGTAGGAATCCCAAACCGAGAAGTTGTTGTTCACGTCAGCAGTGAATGCGGTGAAGTTGCGTCGATGGCTACTGATGAATGCCGGCCGATTGGCCTGCCAGGCAGCGACCGTCTCTGCTTGGACGCGTGCGAGAATGTCCTCTTGATCCGCCGTCTGGAATGGTTCGAAGTTTATGGCGCTACCGGAATACCACAGATCGGCAAGCGGTGAACGCTTCCCTGTCTGGTCTTCTCCCTCTCGGTCGGAGGCCCCCACGCGGATCTCGATTCCCTGCGTGGCCCAGGCGATTTCAGCCTCGTCAGAATTGCGTACGCTAGTGGGGGCAAAACCGAACGAGCGAATGAAATAGCCCATGGCCCCGCGCACCCATTCCTTGCGCTCCGGTTCGGCCATGTCTTCATGCTCCGGCACACGTTCTTGCACGGTCTCGCACACATACATCCGATGTGCAAACATCCGTACCGCCCGCGGCTCTCCTTCGCGCAGTCGCTTGAGCCAGCGATGATGGCTGAAGTGGTGCGTGCGGCCGTGATACTGAGGAGACCACACGCCGCGCTCAATGCCTTCACGTGCTTTGGCTACGATTTCACCCCGCTCCCAGCCCTGCGAGACCCCTTGGTCGAGGCCAATGTCCACGTAATAGCGAAACTCACTCGCGCGGATAGCATCGTAGTCCGGGCTGCCCACGATGTAGTATGGTTCGAACACAATCGGCTGGCCGTCGCCGCCGCGATGTGCTTCCAACAATTGAAACGTGCGCTCCATGTCGGCGGGCGTTTCCAGACTTCCCGAAGACCAGCGCGTTTGCATGAGTTCTTCGTGGCGGGTGGCGTGGTACGACTCTTCGGTCGGCGCCCAGGCATTCATGCCCCAGTCGTCACTCCAGACAACTACTGCGGGATGCTCTTGCCATTTCACTGCTGAACTCATAGGTAGCCTCTCAGTCCTTCCATTGTCGGAACGCAAAGGAGCCGCGCCATGTCATGCATCGAGGGTCCGGTCGCGGCAGTAGCAAATCGAATTGCCGACCGGATACAGGGCCGAATTAAGTAGGAATGAGACCATTGAGATTCGGCCGCCAGAAAAGAAGCGTGATTGCTTGGACCGCAACCGAGGCCAGATAAGATGCATCGCATGCTGTCATTGCCGGCCGATTTTCCACTTCTGGCTTGGGTTGGGCACTAAGGAAAGTTCACGTTCGGGAAGACATTTGGTACTTCCCGATGCTAAATCCAGTCAATGAAATGGTATGCCCAAGGTGTGAAGGGAATGGCATCGCAGACCCGCTCGATGACTTGGGAATTTGCGCCAAACGCCGTCACGCTGCCTTCGGAAAGGCGTGCACGCAGATCAATCCGGGCAAGCAGCCAGCGGTGCAGCGTCTCTTCTTTCATCTCCAACGTCAATGTATGCTGACGCGTCTCGGGCTCGATGAGAAGGTATTCATCTTTCGGTGTGACCACCACAAGGGCCGTATTGTACAGATCAAAGCGCTCGCTCCAGTGTTTCTCGAAGAAGCAGAGCACGTCGATGACTTGGCCCATGATGATGGTGCCGCGCGGCTCCGGTAGGTAGCCATTCGATAAGAACAGAGGGAGAAGGGGGTCTTCATCGGAGAGCTGAATATCTACACTGAGTTTGCGTTCTCCAGCAACGGACGCCACTCCGGTTAGGATGCGCTGCGCAATATTTGAGTCTGCTCCTAGTGTCGCTATCTCCAAAATATTTGCCACTCCGTTGTGCCGCGTAGTGCGCACGCCGCAGACCGCGTAGCCCAAAAGCTCATCGCTCTGGATGATGTGAACGAACGAGAAATCGGTCGGAAACTCAGAATAGATTGAGGAGGATAGCGCTCGTTGCCAGTATTCTCCACAGCGTTGCGGAAAGCCGCCGAGACGTCCGTATGTGCTTCCAAAGACGGCCTGGAGGCGTTCGTTGTTAAGGAAAACAGACTCCTTACCCGCCAAGGTAACTCCGGGCGGTAGGTAGCTTGTTTCCGGTGAACCGAAACGATAGTGGCGTGAGTAAAGGAGGTCGTAGTGATTGGTGGTGGCATAGAAGCGGTAGCCGTCGCTGCGCTCGTCGCCGCGGTAAACGAAAAGTGCATCGGCGCGACCCGGCAAGAATTGGCGGGCGTTCTCAATCATGCCCCGGCCAATGCCTTGACTGCGAAGCTCTTCTCGTGTGCCCACTGAGTTTTCGAATGCCGCAGTTATTGTCACACCGGGCGCGATCACTGTCTCGCGCAGTATCAGGGGAATCGCACCCACAACCTCTTCCTCGAGGACGGCGATGGATGCCAGCATATTGTCTCGTTCCCAGTCTTCCTGGGTTACGGGTGCGTCCGCAAAGACCTCGTTACGGAGTGTTATCGTGCTGAATACATCCTCGGGCTGCATCTCACGGTACACGATTCCTTCCATATGGGGAACAGCCTCACGTTTCAATTTCATTAGTTTCCGGTTCGAGTAACGCGGTTTTCTTGCGAGTGCGTGCAAATGTGCACATGCCGCTCGTATTGTAGCACAGAAGCGTTTGACTTGCTAAGGAATGAGCGTGTGTGCTGAGCTCTGCCGGCACGCGCGGCAATATTGGGTTTCGCCGCAAGAACTGTAGTGCTGCAAACAAGAACACCGGCACCTGGCACGGAGTACAGCGGGAGAGCAACACGATCGGTCATTCCGCTTTGCGTTCCTCGTGCGCACCTGAACGCATTTACGCCAAGACTGCGGGTAAGGGCTCTTCAGGCAAATGCCTCTAGCGCCGTGCTTCGGCTTCTACCTGGGACTCAATGTCCGTTTCTTGCTCCATCAACGCACGGAGCGGCTTGGGGAAGACCTTCCAGAACATCGGCAGATAACGGTCGAGGTTGTCCAAGATCGCCTTGCCGCGCGGACTGCCCGTCACGGCAACGTGCCGCGCAAGCAGATGTTGAAGCGTACTGATGTCTTCGCCGTCTGTCAATGGTTCGATATCTATCATCTCCGGATTGTACCGCCGGGAAAAGGTGTTATTCTCATCGAGAACGTACGCGATGCCGGCGGCCATGCCAGCGCCAAAGTTGTGTCCCACCTCTCCTAGTACGGCGACAACGCCGCGAGTCATATATTCACAACAGTGATCGCCTGCGCCTTCTACCACCGCTTCCGCGCCGCTATTGCGCACGGCAAACCGCTCGCCCGCCTGACCGGCCACAAAGAGTGAGCCACCTGTCGCCCCATAGAGACAGGTATTCCCTATGAGGACGTTCTTTTCAGACGGCAAAGCAGCATCAGGTGAAGAGAGCACCGCAATCTCGCCGCCGGTCATGCACTTAGCCACGTAGTCTTGGGCCTCACCATGGAGCGTGAGGGACATGCCGGGCACGCAGAAGGCGCCGAAGGACTGACCGGCGCTGCCCTTGAAGGTCAGCGCTACCGATCCTGCCCTCAGGCCGGTGTCTGTGTGCTTGTCGGCGATTGCCCCGGCAACACGGGCGCCGATACTACGCATGTGGTTTCGCACGTCGTACGTGAGACTCACCTGCTGCTCACCCGCAATGCCGGCGGCGGCATCTTGCATGATGGTGTCGTCGAGCGTAGAGCCTCCGGGGTTATTCCATTCCTGCTGTGAGGATCGTGGGAGCGCGCCGCTAGGATCACCCTCGGCCAAGAGTGGAAGTAGATCGATAGTGTTGGCTTTGTCATCACCGGGGACCTCTCTTTGCCGCAGCATGTTGGTGCGCCCAATGACTTCTTCAAGCGAGCGGATACCCAAGCTAGCTAAGATCTCCCGTACCTCCATGGCGATTAGCGTGAGGAAATTGACGAGCATTTCCGGTGTGCCGGTAAACTTTTCGCGCAAGTCCTCCCGCTGGGTGGCGATGCCGGTAGGGCAGGTGTTCAGGTGGCACTGGCGGGCCATGTCGCAGCCAATTGCCACGAGGCTGCCGGTTCCAAACCCAAACTCCTCGCCGCCAAGCATGGCCCCAACCACAACGTCGCGTCCGGTCTTGAAGCCGCCGTCCACACGCACGCGAATGCGAGAACGGAGGTTATTGCGCATGAGTGTCTGTTGGGTCTCCGCCAGACCCAGTTCCCAAGGCAGCCCGCCATTCTTGATGGAACTCAACGGCGAGGCGCCCGTACCGCCGTCCTGTCCGGAAATGAGCACATAGTCTGCATATCCCTTGGCGATGCCAACGGCAACAGTGCCGACACCGGCCTCGGAAACCAGCTTGACCCCAACGCGCGCGCGTGGATTGACTTGCTTTAGATCGTATATGAGCTGGGCTATATCCTCGATGGAATAAATGTCGTGGTGGGGTGGAGGCGAGATGAGTGGAATACCGGGAATGGCATGCCTAATCCTGGCTATGAAAGGCGTGACCTTGAAGCCGGGCAATTGACCGCCCTCGCCCGGTTTTGAGCCTTGGGCCATTTTGATCTCAAGCTCTTTGGCCCGGACCAAGTACTCCGTGGTGACTCCAAAACGCGCGCTGGCTACTTGCTTCACCGCGCAGTTGGCAGACTCGCCGTTCGGCAGTGGCTTGAACCACTCGGGGTCCTCACCGCCTTCGCCGGTGTTGCTTCGTCCGCCTATCCGATTCAGGGCAATTGCGATAGTCTTGTGCGCTTCCGGTGAAAGAGCGCCGAGTGACATTGCTTGAGTCGTGAAACGACGGCGGATCGAGTCAACCGACTCGACTTCTTCGAGAGGAATTGGGTCGTGCGGCACAAATTCGAGAAGGTCGCGCAGGCTCGTGGGTGGCCGTGTGTGCACCATATTGGCGTAACGGCGATAATCATCCATTTCGCCTGAAAGAGCGGCCTGCTGGAGTGCTTGCACGGTAGTGGGACTATACGCGTGATACTCGCCATTGCGTCTAAACCGATAGAGGCCATAGTCAGGCAACCTGCCATTCTTGCGCTCAGCAAAGGCTTCGGCGTGGCGATTGGCCACTTCTTCTTCAATCTCTTGGAGCCCGAGCCCTTCGATCCGGGATGGCGTGCCGGTAAAGTAGAAACTTGAGAGACTGCTATTCAGGCCGACGATTTCGAAAGTCTGCGCGCCGCGATAGCCACCGAGGGTGCAGATGCCCATCTTCGACATTATCTTCAACAGCCCATCTTCGACGGCCGCGCGATAGTTCTGCCATGCAGTGAGGGGATCGACCGTTTGCCGACGGTCGGTCTCCGCAGCGTGACGGATGGTCTCCAGCGCGAGATAGGGATAGACGAAGCCAACGCCGTGTCCAAGGAGGCAGGCAAAGTGGTGAATGTCCCACACCTCGCCACTCTCGACCACGATGCTCGCCTGCATGCGCTTGCGGGCGTGAGCAAGGTGTTGATGCACGGCGGATGCAGCGAGGAGAATTGGTATTGGCGCATGGTCGGGACCCACGCCGAGATCGCTGAGAATCAAGACGGTCCGCCCTTTGTCAATGCTCTGCTCAGCGTGCATGCATAGCTTACGTAGAGCTTCTTCCATACCGGGCCGCCCCTGGGCAACCGGATAGGTTGTGGAGAGCATGATCGATGAGAAAGAGGAGTCAAACTGATGCACCAGGTCTCTGAATTGGCCGTGGTCCAGCAAAGGGCTGTCATATTCCAGGAGGTGCGCGTGTTTGGGTGTCTCCGTAAGTATGTTGCCGCGGCCGCCTATATAGCTCCTCAGCGACATGACCAGTGATTCGCGAAGCGAATCAATCGGCGGATTCGTTACCTGCGCAAATCGCTGCTTGAAATAGTTGAAGAATGCCCGTGGTTGGGATGAGAGCACCGCCAAAGGAGTGTCGTTGCCCATAGACCACACCGGGTCCTTGCCTTCTTTGCCCATGGGGTCGAGCACCATGCGCAAATCTTCATTGCCATATCCAAATATGCGGTGCAACGTGCCCAGGCTACCTTCGTCAAAGCCAAGACTGTCCTCGAGCTTCGGTGCAGTGAAATTGGCGCGAACGCGGTACTCCTTCAGCCAAGCGCGGTAGGGCGCTCCTTTTGCCAGCCGCTCTTTGATGTCGCTATCGGTCAAAAGGCAATGGTTCACCGTATCAACAGCCAGCATTTCGCCGGGGCCAAGCCGCCCTTTCTCGATTACGTCTGAATCGGGAACGATCGAGGCGCTCGCTTCCGAGGCGACTACAACCATGCCGGAACGGGTGACTTTGTAGCGGGCGGGCCGCAGGCCGTTGCGGTCCAAACACGCAGCGGCAATTCGGCCATCGGTGAACGTCAAGGCCGCCGGGCCTTCCCACGGTTCCGCAATACCTGCATGGTAGGCATGAAAAGCGCGGAGGTCTGTGTCCATGTCCTCGTCATTCTCCCATGCCTCCGGCACCATCATCGCAAGCGTGTGGAGAATATCTCGTCCGGAAAGGTGGATTAATTCTGCAAGATTGTCCAACGACGCCGAGTCGCTACCTTCCGGTTCGACAAAAGGAATTCCTGCCCCGACACGGTCATCCCAGGCTGCGGCTAGCATGCTGTGCTCACGAGCCCGAGTCCAATTGCGGTTGCCCCACAGGGTATTGATCTCACCATTGTGGGCAAGCATGCGGAAGGGCTGTGCCAATTGCCAGGTAGGAAACGTATTGCTGCTATACCGCTGATGGAACAAGGCAAGGGCGGTCTCAAAGTCCGGGTCTTTCAAGTCCAGGTAGAATTCCGCAAGTTGTGCCGCAATGATCAGTGCCTTGTAAATAACCGTGCGATGAGAGAACGAAGGCAGGTAAAGCTCTGCTATCCCCGCACGGCTGGCAGCACCTTGGATAGCCCTTCTAGCCACGTAGAGGGCGCGTTCGAAAGCAAGATCATCCATCCCATCGGGGCGCTGCACCATGACCTGCTGAATATCGGGAGCGCTCTGTGCTGCAATAGCACCAAGCGCAGCAATATCCACTGGCACGTGCCGCCACATGAGCAGCGGGAGTCCTTGCTCTTGAAGGACACTATTGACAATCTCGACGGCCTGCGCATTCGTTGCGGAGCCGGACTGCGGGAGATAGACCATGCCGACACCTACATCATTGGGGTCCACATGGTTGATGTTTTTTGCTGCAAGTTCCCGCTGAACCAGCTTCAATGGGATCTGCGTCAGAATCCCCGCGCCGTCGCCAGTTTTGCCGTCCGCGGAAACGGCGCCGCGATGACTGAGACCGACGACGGCCTCAATTGCCGTCCGGAGAATTTCGTGCTTCGGCACCCCGGATATGCTGGCGACGAGGCCCACGCCACATGAGTCAAATTCAAACTCGGGGCGGTAGAGACCGTTGTGTCTTGGCGTCGATTCAAGTAATGCGGGGTCGGATTTGCTCTTTGAACTCATGTAAATCACTCACAGAGAGTTACGGATCAATCGGGACGGTGCCAGTGCGCTAGCGGTGCTGTTGCGTCTTATGTACGTCCCTTAAAACGTAAAATGAGGGACTCCGCTCTGGAGTTCCTCACGGCCCATTTCTTGTGCTCCACGCTACGCTGCTGGGGCAGATTTTCCTTATGATAGCGTAGGGTAGGCAGGCCCGTCAAGAAGACATTCTCTTGCGTTCCAAATCCTCACTACGCGTTTGGTTTCTTATGCAGGTCTAAAGATGAATTGACAAACTTAAGCTGTTTTCTTTGCCAGCCACCGCGACAAGAGAGATCGCAGGTGTTTCTGGGTGCATAGAAGTGAGGTTGCTACTGAACGTAGAGCCTCATCAACTATCGGGGATGAGCTAACGCTTGCCTGCGCTGCAGTCTAAGAGCGACTTTGTAACAACCTTCGTTCTTCCATAGAGATGCGCTTCAGGCGGTTGCCTGCAAAGTCGTTCATGTGCTTGACAACAAGCGTAGTTGAATCTAGTTCATGGCGGTGATAGAATCGGTTTGCGTGGGTGATTAGCTCAGCTGGTTAGAGCGCTACTCTTACAAAGTAGAGGCCGCAGGTTCGAGTCCTGCATCGCCCACCCGTATATCGCCGAGATAGCTCAGTCGGTAGAGCACAGGACTGAAAATCCTGGTGTCGCCGGTTCGATTCCGGCTCTCGGCACCCTGTGAACCCAGGCGTCGCGCGCAATGGAGCGTCGCGCCTGGGTTTTTGTTTTCTTAGGTAGATTGATACGATGAGCGCCGGCGCAAGATTCGTTATGAACGAGCGTAAATGAGCGCTTCCAACTCCACGCTCTCGGTCGATTAGCGCTTCCTTCCCATGCGTGGTCTGTCTCTACTGCTCATCAGGACAACGGACTGTCTCGACCCCTCATTCAGCACTTTGCTCGTAGAGGAGTAAGAGGTCGTCAAGCCGAGCGCGGTAAATGGCCGATAACGTGCTGTAGTATAGCCAACCATCGCTGCTGTACGTGACATCGAGCGCGCAGTTGTTTGACAATATCTTTTCGCTTTCGACAGTGGTGAAATCTGGGCCGCTCAATTGCAGCCCACGCAACAAAAAGCCATGGTAGGCACAAAAAAGGAGCAAGTCAGGCTGCTCAGTCGTGAAAGTGCTACCCGTTGGCCCGATGGGGCTTTCCGGATATAAGCCATAGACTGCGACGGGGTCAACAAAGCCCTCTGTCTTGCTTTCACCCATCTGAGTAGGCCAGCCATAGTTGCGGCCGGCTTCGATCTTGTTTACCTCGTCGAAGCCGCCAGGGCCGTTCTCGGTAGCATAAAGTGAGCCCGTACCGGGTTGAAAGGCGAGCCCGAATACATTGCGCAGACCGATGGCATAGACGGGGGAACCAGGAATGGGATTGTCATCTGGTATGCTGCCATCCGGATTGTAACGGAGGATGGAGCCGGCTAGGTTGCTCGGGTCTTGAGAGAGCTCCGGCACCATTGTATCGCCAATTGATATATAGAGCTTGCCGTCAGGGCCGAACTTGAGGCGACCACCATTGTGAGAAAACGTCGTCGTTGCGGGCAGATTGTCGAGGATCACCGTGCGATCCCGGCCGACTCCGTCAATGTCGCTAAATCGGACGACTCGTTGGCCGAGAGGGTAGCCTGTCGCAGGGTCATCGAAGACGTACATGGCGTAAACGTACGGTGTTTGCGGGAAGTCTGGATGGAGGGTAAGTCCGTGGAACCCGGATTCTCCGAAATTGGATACCTTCTCGAGTATCGCAAAGGGTTCAGGAATGACTTCGCCATCTTGCCAAATACGAATTCTGCCGTTGAGAAGCTCGGCGAAGAATAGTCTACCGTCTGGGGCAGCGGCCAATGCAGCCGGCCACGCAGCGTCCGTGACTTTACCTTCGGCTAGCGAGACTCGGCGTTTAAGTGGTGACTGAAAAAGAGGGGGCGAAACGTAGTTGCCGGTCTGACGGTCGCGGACGTAGACATGAAGTTCGACCGGGCCGGCAGGGAGGCTGTGGAGTTGAGCATAGAAGCCGCTGGAGGCGAAGCGTGGGTCGCCGAGGGCTTGAGCGACATCCGGCCGATAGGTACCATAGCTAGCCTCGGCAATGAATTGACCCTCTTCACGGGAACCATTCCAAATCTCGACGGCGCCTACGCCGGTACCATTCTTAACTGCCGCGTATGGCGGCCCACCCTTGAATCGTGAGGGGAAGGCTATGCAGCCCTTCACCATTGGGAGTGTCGATACTTCCATCGTAGCGCCCGGATGGAGAGGTGTTTGGAAGATCGGGGAGAATAGTTAAGGGCATTGTTAAGTTTGCAACGAGTGTACCGGTCTGGAGATAGGCTTGGAGGAGCAGAGAGTGCGAACCTGGAGGTAATTCTGAAATAGTTAACAGGAAGTCCTTGTGCGATCCACGGTCTATGAACTGCTCTCTCGTAGTCTGCCCTACTTTCTCCTCATTCGCCCAGGCATCAATGCGAGCAACTATGAGGTCGGTATCGGTGGGTCGCGTAATTGAGCCCTGAATAACCAGTGGCGTGCTCAAGCTAGCACCAGGTGTTGGCCCTTGGACTTCTAGGTGACCGCAGATTGACGGATACCATGTCGCGGCATTGTAGCCTTCTGGAACTACCGTAATCGTGCCTGTCGCAGGAATGAACCGCCTGCGACGCCAATTCTCCATAATGAACACGCCTGAGTTGGTAGTATGGACTAGTGGCGCCTTTTGTTCGCCTGGCGGAATTTCATAGTCCACCCTCATGCCCATGCCAAGCACTCTGAACGAGTGCCACTCGCTGCCAGCCTGGATAACGAAGCGGTACCATCGGTTTTGCCTGAGCACGATGTCACTAGGGACAATGCGGTAAGGACGCTCCTGTAACTTGATCCTGATGACTTCGGGTGTTGGCTCTGCAACTGGGCCGGAGGTCTGCGGCGCCGTGAGAACAACATGGCATGGGAGCAGTTGCTGATTAGGAGCCGGTTCAGTCCGCTTGGGTAGAGAAGAGGCGACTTGCGCTCGCGGAGTTACAGTAGTCGCGGGTGTACCAACGTCCTCATCACCATTTCCGCAAGACGTCAACAGAATGAGGCTAACGAGCACAGTCAGTGGCAAACTCAGGGCCGGAACAATTGGCCCACTGTGAGATCGACTTTCCCATAATGCCATTATGCAACCACCGCCTAACTGTGTGTAATTGTTCGCGCTGCAAAGTCATGAGTATCTCAGGCTTGGAGAATTCAAGCACCGAATTGTCTCGGCGCATTTGCAAACTTCAAGGATCGGACAACGTCTAGAAATGTACGAAAGAGTCTTGTGAATTGTCTATTATTGTAGAGATCATAGCCAAGACACCGATACAGGTGCAATCTCCATGGTGCAGCGATTGTCAGGTTTCAAACTGCTCTACACATACGTTTGATGAACTCGATGACACTAGTGGTTACAGCCGCTCATGGAGAATTGTTATTGTGCAGGCTAAGGAGATCGTCAATCCGCGCGCGATAGATTGCGGAAGTCGTGCTGTAATATATCCATCCATCGTCGCTGGCGGTTACGTCTAGAATGCAGTTCTTTGACAGGACCATTTGGCGTTCCACCGTGGTATAGTCGGGGCCACTCAACTCAAGGGCGTGGAGTGCAGGAACGTGATAGGCACAGAATAATAAGAGGTCCGGTCGATTGAGCGGAAACGTAGCACCGGTGGGGCCATACGTTGGGGACTTTCGATATTCCCCAAAGACGGCGATGGGATCGCTGAATCCCTCTTCATTGGCGACGCCCATGTGGACAGGCCAGCCGTAGTTGTGACCCGCTTCGATCCTGTTTACTTCATCAAAGCCTCCTGGACCGTTGTCGGTAGCGTAGATTGCTCCAGTTTCCGGTTGGAAGGCGATTCCAAAGGGGTTGCGCAAGCCGTAGGCGTAGATGGGGGAGCCAGGCAGCGGGTTATCATCCGGCACACTGCCGTCGGGGTTGTATCGAAGGATAGAGCCCGCCAAATTTGTAAGGTCCTGGGCAGACTCTGAAACGAAGATATCACCGATGGTCACGTAGAGTTTGCCATCCGGGCCGAAGCCAATTCGCCCCCCATTGTGAGATGCGCCCAACGTCGCCGGGAGGTTGTCGAGAACCACGGTGTAATCCTGACCGACTCCATTTACGTCGCGGAAGCGGACAACCCTTTGCATTAGCGGCAAGCCAGTTTTGGGATTGTCAACTACATACATGGCGTAGACATACGGGTTATCCGCGAACTCAGGGTGAAGGGCGAGACCGAGGAATCCGGATTCGCTGTGCGTTGAGACGTCATTGAAAGCGGCAAAGGGCTCTGCGGCAACCTGCCCGTTTTGCACAACGCGAATGCGGCCTGTGAGGAGTTCGGCATAGAAGAGTCTGCCGTCCGGCGCGGCAGCCAAGGCCACGGGCCAAGACGCATCGGCTACTTTCCCTTCGGCCAGCGTGAACTGGCGTGTTGGAGTCTCCTCGCTTTCGAATGGAGCAACGTACGCACCCGTTTTCCGGTCGCGGACGTAGAGATGGAGGACTAACGGACCGACCGTGAGGTCGGTGAGGCGGGCGAACCAGCCGCTGGAGGCAAAGCGAGGATCGCCAAGTACTTGTGCGACATCAGGACGATACGTGCCGTAGACAGCCTCAGTGAGTAGGCGCCCGGTCTCTCGAGGACCGTCCCAAATTTCCACTGCACCCACGCCCGTCCCGTTACTGCTCCCAACAATGGCAGCCCATCCGCGAATTGTAACCGGTAAGTCAAGCAGGGAGCTGTCTGCTGGGTGGTCGATACTTCCCCGTGATGCCTGACCCGAGGTGGAAGACGGCAACTCAGGAAGTATAGTAAGCGGCAGGGATGCAGTGGCTACTAGCATGCCATTCTGAAGATATGCGTAGAGCACTACAGAGTGCTCACCTGGGGGCAAGAATGGCACAGTGACAAAGAAATCGCTATGTCGGCCCCGAAACTCTATCTCTTCTTCCGTCGCTCTGCCTACTTGCTCCCCGTTGCTCCAGGCCTCAATCCGCGTTACATGAAGGGGGCCGCCAAATACTCCCAGGTCGGCCGGCCCAATCGAACCCTCTATTACAAACGGAGTGCTCAGCATTGCGTCAGGTGGTGGGGAAGGTACCTGAAGGCTTACACAAGAGTTGTTCCACGAGTCGATCGACATGTTGGCTGGGATTACTGTGATGGTGCTCAGCAGATGGCTCTCAGGAATCTTGCGTTCATCCTTTAGCCGAAAGACGCCAAGTCGTTGCGGCCGCAAGTCAATGATGGCTTCGCCGCCTGGTGGAAGGACAATATCCAGACCAAGGAGGTCCGCTCTAAACTGGTGCCACTCATTGCCTGCTTGGACGATCAATTGATATGGCTGATCCTGCTTGAGAACGATGTTGCTCGGAACGATACGGTAGGGTCGCTCAAGCATTTGAACCCGTATAACCTCTGGGGTTGGGCTGGCGAGAGGCGTCCCACTTTGCGCAGCCCCAATCTCGGTGAAACAAGGCAAGTTGGGCTGGACGGTGGGAAACGGAGCAGGGGTAGGCTTCGGAACCTCGGTTGGTATAGGTGAGGGAGGGATTGCTGTAGGTGTAATTTCATCTTCGCCGCCATTGCCGCACGACACCAAGAGTATGATTCCTACGAGCGAGAGGAAGATGCCGAAACGTGATCCGGCCCTGTGTAGTAAGTGTTTCTGTTTCCCCATTGCCACCACTCAATTCTCCACGACAATTTTTCTCGGTGTCTTGCGTGACCGGCTGGAGCGTGCAACCTGTGGGAGAATTGCTACTTGCTTGCGGGCCAATGCATTCCTGAACGCCGGAAGATTGCTTCAAGTATAGTGTGAGCCCTAAAGATGTGCTAGCGTTTGAAATTCATTCTGTCGACTGGATTCTTGCGTATGCAAGCCGACACAGGCGGCGTCGCAAAAATGTCTGCCGCATGTGGCTGTTCTTTCGTCAATTGCCGTCGAGGGACCGCGTAGGTGGCTGCTACATTGGTAGGCGGGCGGCTGTTATACTGCGTTCAACTATCCTCGCCTGATTATCGCCACGAGTTCATTGGAAGTCGCGTCTGTGTCTACGACCATCACCACCCTTGACTCTGCCATCCTTCATGACCTGGATTCTGCGATTCAGCGTGAATGGTTAGTAACAAACGGCACCGGCGGCTATGCCAGCGGTACGGTAACGGGCATCAATACGCGTCGGTACCACGGCCTATTGGTAGCTGCTTTGGACCCGCCTCTTGGCCGTTCGGTGATGCTGGCCAAAGTGGACGAGGTCGTTTCCCTTGCCGGCCGGACCTACGAGTTGGGCGCCAATGAATTCAACCCGAATGTGATCCATCCGCAAGGCTTTGCTACTTTGGAATCAGTGCGCCTTGAAGGACAAGTGCCGACGTTTCGCTATCGGGTTGGGAACGCAATTATCGAGAAGCGCATTTGGATGGCCCACGGACGGAACACTACTTATGTCCGGTACACTCACGTCGCCGGCGATAATGCTCTTGCCTTAAGTGTGCGGTTGTTCACTGCCCAGCGGGACTTTCATTCACTCATGCACGGATCGGACGAGGCACGTCCTGAAGTCACCGTTCATGACGCCACACGCGCGACCGTTACTTCTCAACAGATTGACCCTCCGCTTCAACTCTTGTGTAGCGAAGACGCCGTGCTTGAGCCGAGAGATGAGTGGTATTGGAATTACTTTTACCGCAGTGAACGCGAGCGTTCCTTGGACTTCATTGAGGACCTCTACCATCCGCTTGACTGCGCCGCAGAACTTGCACCCGGTGCAAGCATATGTCTCATTGCAAGCATCGAGTCCCTGCCGAACATTGAACGTGACTCATCCCGGGCCTTTAGCAGTGAGCAGGAACGCACCGATGCTCTATTGCATAGCGCCGCAGTAGACCCGGTCGCGGACCCGATGGGGGCACAGTTGGTGATTGCCGCCGACCAGTTCTTAGTGGAAAGGGCGTTGACGGGGGGCGAGCAATCGCTCACAGTCATTGCGGGGTATCCGTGGTTCGGCGACTGGGGTCGAGATGCCATGATCAGCTTGCCGGGTCTTGCGCTTGCTACAAATCGCTCGGACGCTGCGAAGGGGCTCCTCCGTACGTTTGCCGAATATGTCAGCGAAGGAATGATTCCTAATCGTTTCCCCGATGCCGGCGAGATTCCTGAATACAACACAGTCGATGCGACTCTTTGGTACTTCCAGGCACTGCATGCTTACATTGGGACGACGGGCGACGAGGCGTTGCTCCGCGAGCTCATGCCTGTACTCAAAGACATCGTCCACCACTACTACTACGGCACCCGTTACAACATCCACGTGGACCCGGCGGACGGATTGGTCTGGGCGGGTGAAACGGGCGTACAACTGACGTGGATGGACGTGAAGGCAGGGGACTGGCTTCCCACACCACGCATCGGTAAGCCGGTAGAGATTCAGGCGCTCTGGTACAATGCGCTGCGCCTACTCGAGCAGTGGTGTCTTATGATCAAGGAGCCGGTTGATGAGATCCCACAGTGGCGGGCAACCATCGAGCACCACTTCATGCGTCGTTTTTGGTATGAGGAAGGGGGCTACCTGTACGACGTGATCGACGGACCGGAAGGGAATGACCCGGCGCTACGTCCCAACCAAGTGTTTGCGCTTAGCTTGCCTTTTACTCTCTTGCCCGAGGACAACGCGCAAAGAACGCTGGAGATCGTCACAGCCGAATTGCTCACGCCGCTGGGTTTGCGTTCCCTTGCGCCTGGCGACACGCAGTATCGAGGCTACTACGGCGGAACTCTCTGGGAGCGAGAGGGCAGCTACCACAATGGCACGGTTTGGGGCTGGCTGATTGGGCCCTACCTGGATGCCTTGCTCCGCTTCAATGGTGACAAAGCTGCCGCGCGGGCTTTGCTCAACGGTTTTGCCAGCCACTTGACAAGCGGTGCTTTGGGCACCGTCAGCGAGGTGTTCGATGGAGATTCGCCGCACACACCCCGTGGTTGCTATGCTCAGGCCTGGAGCGTGGCTGAGGTCTTAAGGCACTGGCGTAGACTGAAGGTGGATTAGATCGCCCTAGTGCTAACGACCAGTCTTGGTCAGTACATAAATGTTACAGTAGTTTGAATCCTCTTCCTCCAATTGGGCAAGGATTCTAACGAAGATGGGTAAGCGCGAACTTCCCGGTCTGTGGTAGCGCGATCCTGGCAGTGTGGATGAGCTAACGAAAGAGGGAGCATTGAGTGTGGCACAGCAAACGGTAATGCAGGAACTTGCGATTAATGGCGGCGCGCCGGTGCGTGATCTAGAGCAAAGACCCTTTCCCCGGTGGCCGGTCTTTTGGGATGACGAAAAGCAAGCGGTGCAGGCGGTGTTGGATTCCGGTCACGTCAACTACTGGACCGGGGAATTCGGCCGTCGGTTTCAGGCGGAGTTCGCCGCTTACATGGGCGTCGAGGAAGCGATCTCCGTAAACAGTGGCACCAGTGCCCTACACGTTGCCTTAGCGGCTGCAGGTGTGGGGCCTGGCGATGAGGTGATAGTGCCCGCGCGCAGTTTTATTGCTACGGCATCCGCCGTAACGAATCAATACGCCGTGCCTGTTTTTGCCGACATTGATTCGGAAACCCACACCATCGCGGCAGAGTCCGTCGCAGAGCGCATTACACCTCGCACCACGGCTATCGTACCGGTGCATCTTGCCGGTCTACCCGCTGACATGGATGCCATTCTCGCGCTTGCGCGTGAGCACGGCTTGGCGGTTATCGAGGATTGCGCCCAAGCTCACGGCGCTACCTATCGCGGCAAGAAGGTAGGGAGCCTTGGCACGGTGAACGCGTGGAGTTTTTGCCAAGATAAGATTTTTACCACGGGCGGTGAGGGGGGCATGGTGGGCGCCAATGATGCCGCGGCGGCCGAGGTTGCCCGGAGCTTTCGCGATCACGGCTTTCACGAAGCGGAACGCCGCAGTGCATTGGCGCGTGGCGCGCTAAATCAATACACGCACTACCGCGTTGGCTATAACTACCGAATGACGGAGATGCAAAGCGCTATCGGCCTCAAGGCGCTTGCTCGACTGGATTGGCACCTCCAACGCCGCCGTGAAAACGCGCGTTATCTCACTGAGGGTCTCAGTGAGTTGGAAGTGGTTCTCAGGCCCTCTCCGGAGACTCCGGAGTCAGAACATGCTTTCTACTGCTACTATGTCACGCTGCACCTGGAGCATCTGACATGCACTCGCGATGAGTTTGTACAGGCGTTACAGGCAGAGGGTGTGCGCGCCGCGCGGGGCACGAGTGCGGAACTTTATATGGAGCCTGTCTACCAGCAAAAAGTCGGCTACGGCAACACGCAGTTTCCATTCGATACCGCCGACTACGCCGGGGTAGAATGCCCCAATGCGAGAGACATCGGCCAGCGCTCGTTCAGGTTGGAAGTCTTTCCAACGTTGCAGCAGGAAGACCTTGATGACGTGCTGGAAGCAATACGAAAGGTTGCATCAGCATACAGAGAATGATGTCCAGACTGGCTCGGTCCAATCCCGCTGATAGCAGGCGACGCGCAAGCATGCGGAGAGTCGCTGGATCCGGCTGTCTGGAGCGTGCCCCAGACGCCACATGCAGACGCTTACAAGGACACTCGCGGATCCATTGGCAATGATAGAACCAGCCTCGCCGGCGCTCCACACTGACATTGCACAAGAGGAGCAGACAAAACCCCGGTATCGTCTCCTTACCGCGCTCAACTTTTCGCTCGTCATCCTCATGGGGCTTGGCTGGAACCTCGTCGGCCCATCCTTACCGGCAATGCGCGCTGAGTTCTCGCTGAGTCTCTCGAGCGTTGGTGTGGTGTTTCCACTGGCATCGGCAGGTTTTGCCATTGCGGTCATGGTTGCGGGCTATGTCGTCGATAG
Organism: Chloroflexota bacterium; assembly: GCA_965216245.1. Classification (GTDB taxonomy): domain Bacteria; phylum Chloroflexota; class UBA11872; order VXOZ01; family VXOZ01; genus VXOZ01. The sequence continues at coordinate 244,544 of OZ244145.1, read as the reverse complement.
CTATGGGCGGCGGCCGGCATTGATAGGCGCGAGTGTGATGATGGGGGTTGGATACTTAGGTTGGGGTCTAGCGCCTCATTGGGCCATAATGGCCCTATTCATGCTCTTTACCGGAGCCGGATTAGGCTGCGTTGACATAATTACCAATGTGACAGCATCCGATGCCAGTTCCGGCAATCGCGTTGCAGATCTCAACCGCTTGCACATGTTCTTTGGGTTGAGCGCAGTGCTTAGCCCGCTCTTGATAGGCTTGTCGCTTGATATCAATTGGCGCTTGCCGATGATTGCAATCGGTGTGTTGGGGTTTGCCTTATTGCCGATTACAATGCGCGCGCGGCTCCCGCAGGCGGCGAGTCTCGAGCGGCTAAGCCGGGCCAATGTTCTCCCTTTGGCGCGCAACGGCATTGTCGTAATGGTGACGGCTGTACTCGTCCTATATATTTGGGTGGAAATATCACTTATAGGCTGGGGCGTGACGTATCTCACCGACGAATTCCAAGAGCCCTACGGACGAAGCACCGTGATCGTCTCTCTGTTCTGGGGAGCGATATTCCTCGGCCGGTTGGCAATGATGTGGCTGTCCCGTCGCTTTTCGACTGAGCAGACACTGCAGATACCCTTGATTGTAAGCGTGCCGTTGTTTCTCCTTCTCGGTTTGGCGCCGTCGGCGCCGGTAGTCTATGTAGTGGTCTTTCTTCTCGGTCTGTGTGTGGCCCCAATCTTCCCGACCATGTTTGCCCTGGCCCTGCAACGGTTTCCCCGTCGGCCGGGTACGGTCGCCATCTTGCTCCTACTGGGCGCGGCCGCAGGCGGCTTACTCCCGCCCTATGTAATAGGGCTAGTGGCAGAGACGTTCTCCTTCCGTGTCGCCATGCTTAGCCTTCTGCCTATTGCACTCATCTTGCCATTCTTGACGCATACGGCCTTTCGGCGCGCGAAGCAGGGCGCGTAGGATTCCGGTGACAGGTAGATGGACGCGATGGTGAATTGACATTGTGGCGCTGCTGCTGAGAGAGGCTGCCTCAAAGACTAGACGGTTGCCTTCGACGTTGCCGGTTGAAGAGGCTGTTCCCATGACTCAGACGGAACGGCCGCGTGGAGCTCTCGGGAGAGAAAGAGGGACACCAATTCCGGGTCAAGCGCCGGGCCCGCCATCTCCTGGAGAATTTGCACGGCGCGCGGCACCGGCAGTGCTGCCCTGAAGGGACGATCGGCAGTCAGCGCAGCATACACGTCGACGATGGCAACTATGCGTGCCGGCACCGGCACGTCAGGCCCTGCCAGTCCATCGGGGTAGCCGGAGCCGTCCAGCCGCTCGTGGTGACTCCGGACAGCAGATGCCGCTATTGCCAAAGTCTTGCTACCGGCGGCCGTGCCGATCGCTGCCTGCAATAGGATTCGCTCCCCTGTGAGCGGGTGCTCATGGACGAGCGCACGTTCTGCGGCGTCGAGCGGTCCCGGCTTTTGCAGAACGTAGTCCGGCACATGAAGCTTGCCAATGTCGCGGAACATAGTGCCTTTGCGCACCGCCTCTTGCTCGGCAAGCGAGAGTCCTGCCGCTTCACCCAGCGCTCCGGCCAGCGCGCATACCCGCGCAACATGGCCGTCGGCATAGCCGTCTCTGGCAGCCACTGCCTGGGCTAGGGCAAGGGCAACGTCGTCGCTCTCTTGTAGCGCGCTCGCGTGGTACTGCTGCAACAGAATGCCGTAAACGAGATTGCCCAGCAGACGGATGCTGCGCATGACGTTTTCTGCAGTAGCAAGTTTGGAAGGAACCGTTCGATCGAAATATAAGTTGACGACGGCATACACCTCACCGCGGTAGGTCAGGGGAATTGCTATGCTGTCACACGCACCGGCAGCCTTGAGAAGCGGTCGGAGTTCATCCTGTATCGCGGCGGACGTGGTTGAGGCGATCACTACCTTGCGCGATTCAAGCGCATACTGCCAGAACTCTGCCTCGGCATTGCTAATCGTGGCTGAATCCGTTGGGTCGGCAAGCGTCGCGGGGCATTCAGCAACCACGGCTTCCCACGTATCGGGGCGCAGCAGGCTGGGTTCTGCGAAGTGGATGCATACGTGCTGCGCGCCGAAGTGCTCCCGCAGCGTGTTTATGAGAAGCGTAGGCAGCGCTTCCCCATCGCTTTCGGCCACATGCTCAGCGACAAGCAGAATCCGGTCCAGCAACCACTTAGGCCGCATGAATCTATCCAAGAGTCCCCAGACCATGCATTACTGCCTCACTGCAAGCAGACCAGCTTGCTGAAGCAAGTCTTCACGATGATTATAGCTCCGGAATTGAGACACTTCGCCTTCCGTCATTCCCGCGTACGCGGGAATCCATCTTCCCAAACTCCTAGACTTCCACAGAGGCGGAAGTGACGAATTGTAGCGAGAATGCTGCGCCGGACTGTCACGCCCTGCCTTCTGCAGACTTCTCTTCGGCGAGTTTCACCTTTTGCCAGTCATAGTCAATGACAGGGTAGAACTTCTCGGGATATTCGATGCGCCAAATCTGCTTGCGAATGATGAAGTTATTCGGCTCGATTTGCAAGGCGCTTCGCCATGAGGCCAGCGCATCGGTAGTTTGCCCTAGTTGGTGCAACGCAGTGCCGAGACCAAAGGCGGCATTGGCGGATTCGCTGTCTAGCTCAAACGCCCGCCTAAACGCCTCTGCCGCGTGCTCGTTGTTGCCCTCTTGCAGCAGGGCCTCCGCGAGGCCGAGCTGCATCCCCGGATCGTCGACTTGCGCCGCCGCCTGCTCCAGCATGACTTCGATCTCAAGTGACTGCTGCGCGACCGTCGGCGCAGCCGGTATGTCGCCGGCAGGCGTTGCGAGCAGCGTCTCAAGCTGCTCTACCACGTCCTCGCGGTCAACGCTAAAGCCCGTAAAGAGTTGGAAGCGAATGATACCCGATTCATCCACGTAGATACCGTTCGGCACCGCCGTGAAGCCGAAAAGGCGGAATAGAAGGCCACTGGCGTCCACGAACGTGGGAAACGTGACACCGGACGCTTCCACGAATGCGCGCGGCTTCTCCACGCCGCCGCCATCCAAAGCTACAGAAAGCATCTGGAAGTCGTCGCCCGCGTGCTTCTCCGCAAATTGCTGCCAACCTGGCAACTGATCGCGGCAGCCTCACCACGAGGCCCACATGTACAACAGGACTCTCTTTCCCCGAAACTGGCTCCACGACCAGCGCTTGCCGTACACGTCCGGCAAACTGAAGTCCGGTGCTTCCATGCCCACCTGCGGTCGTTCCAATGCCACACTCACGGTAGAAACTCCTTTTCGTCAGAAATGCGATCGTCGTTGTATTTTCCGGTCAAGCAATCAACAATCTTGTGCTCTATTGGATACCCTTGCGTCTCTCCATCTAGGGTGCGGGAATAGGGTGAATAGATGAAGCTGCACCCTCGCCCTGCCCCACTCTCACCGGGAGACGGAACATTTCGGCCATGCAAGCGGATTCTTGCCTCATTGAAAGGGGGCTTCGCGTCTTGCCAAGAAATCATAGGGGTCCCGAATTACAGCCAATGCTGCGCTTGCCGCTAAACTACGCACCGTCTCGCACCGTTCGTTCGCCCGTTTGCCCTGGAACCCGGGCACTGCGAAAATACACTGACCCCAGACGCCCAAGCGTTAGTCCCATGCTATACCCCGCTATGGAGGATGGGCAAGTAGCTGAGCACATTTGATCCCAACGCTGACATCGTGAATGCCCGATTCCCGAATCCCTTCTAACCCGTCGGCAAAGACGTCCTTACGCGGAAACAGACACCCTTCTTTCCACCACTCAAGACCGCCTATGAGCCTCATCCGGCACATAGCATCGTTGACATATTGGTGGACGACCCTGACGGCTACTTGCGCGGCAACCACTGGGACCCGCCCCTTGAGCTCCCCACCCAGGTCGAATTTGCGACGAGCGCGGCCACCTACACGCTTACGCTGCCCGTTCCCGACGAAGAGCGCGACATGGTGAACGGCAGTTTCAAAGTGTATGTGCTGCCATCTTTCGATTACCTCATTGGAGGAACTGCCAATGGAGATGGAGTGACGCTTTTCCGCAGTGTCGACATCACGGACAATGATACGCCGCAAGAACTAGAGTTGAATTTCGGCAAGGACAGCGTGAACGACGCCGACACCGACGAGGGGGACACTATTGGGTTCGTCGTCAAGCGTCGCCAGCAGGATGCCGACACCGGCCAGACCGCAACCTTTACGGTGAGGCTGGAAACAGACCGGAGCGGGGATGACAACCTCTTGGCAGACTGGACCGAGGATACTGCCACCGGCCGCCTGTACAAGGACTATCGCCTGCAATTGACCGGTGCCGATCTCGAGATTGGGGAGGCATTCGTCATCCCCGACAACGGTGAGTCTGAGACTGATTGGAGTTACTGGGCGTCGATTAGAGACCTGGAAGATTACAACGGCGCCGCCCTCGATGCGGCCGAGGAGGCCACGTACTGGACGGTAAAATCGGGTTTTCGTGAGACGATTATCGACGCGACCGACAGCGGGGCCAAGGATGGCAAGGTCAAGCTCTTTGCGGACGCGAGTACTGTCGTGGAGGGCAGCGAGTTGCTCTACACGCTCAAACGCGAAGGTGGCCCAATGAGCCAATCTCTGCGTGTTCGGGTTCAGACCTGGGAACCCAACCGGATTGCGGGCTTCGGCATCAACCCCAGTCTCCAGTACCACTGGATAACTTTCCAGCCCTGGGAAAGTGAAATGCAGTTCGGCGTGTTTCCTTACGTGGATAACGAGGTTGAGGCCGCCGACCAGTTACACGCAGAAGTCCAGCAGACCGGCAGCCGCTACAGCGAAGGCAGTCCTTACACAGCTATTGTCGACATTGAAGATCCGCCCAGCGGCAGCGCCTTAGTCAGCCTCTCCGGCACTCCGACATCTATGGCGGAGGGGGAAAGCGCCACCTTCACCTTTACACGCACCGGGGGCGATACGACCCAGCCCCTGACCGTCTACATTCGCGTGGATGATCCCATGGGCTTCTTGCGCGGCAACCACTGGGACGAGGAGCCGGACATTCCCACGCAAGTGGTGTTTTCCGCCAACTCCACCTCAGAGACCATCACGCTCACCGCTCTGGACGACCAGCGCGACCAGCCGGACGACAACATTAAAGTATGGGTTCTTCCTGGCAGCGACTACCTGCTCGGCAACACCGGTGTGGAAACCTCCGCCACTGTGTCGGTCACCGACAACGACGTGGTCCAAGAGCTGACGTTCGACTGGGGCTACTTGGACTTTGACGACGTCTGGGAGGCGGGAGAGTCCTGGACGTACGAGCAGAACAGCCTCTTTGTGCTCGGACCGGCGGAAGGGCAGTTCTACTATGACGATGACCGTGCGTTCCGCTTCCATCACGACGCCGATGAGTATTTCCCCATCCACTTCATGGTTAAGCGCCGTGCGGCCGACGTCGGCATGACCGCAACCTTCGTCGTCAGGGTGGAACACAACCGCGGCTGGAATCAACCCCGGCACACCGACTGGTCAACCGACCCCGAGACCGGAAGGCGGTACAAGGACTACTACCTCACGCTCGAGGGCAACCAGATACAGGTCATAGGCAGGATAGAAATCCTCGACAACGGTCTGCCGGACCCGCCTGGATGGAGCTACCGAGCATCTATCAAGCCCTTGGAGGATGTGAAGGGCGTGGTCCAATCCAACGACCAGGAGTCCGAATACTGGACAGTGAATGGCACCAGGTCCGGGGACATAGAACCTTTCGACCGCTTATACCCCGAAGTCTACGTGAAGAGAGTCGGCCCGCAAGACGTGAACGAGGGCCAGGTTGTGGAGTTCGAGGTCGAGCGGCAGAGGGGCAACTCACTGGCCCCTCTACCCGTCCGGGTGCGCACCTGGGAGCCCAACCAGCGGGCTGACGACGGTTCGAATCCGACCGATCAGATTCACACTGTCATTTTGCCGGCCGTAGCCATGACATCCCATTGGACCAATTACTACGGCAACGTGGGAGCCTCACAAAGTGTCAAGTTTTCGGTCACCGTTACCAGCGACACGAATTACGAGTCGCTAGACTACCTGAATGCCGTAGTTCTCCCTAGTGAAGAAGGCCTCCATGACTCTCGCAGCAGGACGCGGTACAGGATACACGACCTCGACTTGCCAACCATAGCCCTGTCGGTTGATCCCACTAGCATTACTGAAGGAGAAGCGCTTACCTTCACGCTGACCCGAGGCAACAACACGACGGAAAACCTCATCGTGGGGGTTTCCGTTAACGACCCCGGTGGATTTTTGGAAGGCAATTTCGGCACTGACAGTGTCGCCACTCCCGCCTTCGTAGTCTTCGCGCCCGACGACCTCACCGCCACCGTCACGCTGACGCCCCCCGACGACTGGCGGGACATCCCCGATAGCACCTTGACGTTTACGGTAGTGGAGGATTCGGCGTACGAGATCACGGGCTCCGCCTCGCTGACCGTGCAGGTGGCGGACAACGATGTAGCGCCACAAGTGGGGATTAGCTTCAATCAGGCTGAGGTGGAAGAGGGGAACGACCTCATCCTGACGATCACGCGGACCGGTGAAGACAAGAATCCTCTCCAAGTGCCCATCACGGCCGGACCTGTGGGCGATGAAGAAGACTTTGTGGTCGAGTTGGACGCCGGAGAGTCCCAGGCGCAGGTTACTTTCAGCCGGTTTGACGACAACTCCAAGGGCCCGGACACGGACCACGCGGCCACACTGCAGCCCGGTTCGCCTGAGTTTTGGACTTCGACCGGACCGGGCACCGTCACCGCCACCATTTTAGACGACGATCTCTACAAGGTTGGCATCGAAATGCTGACCCCCGTCGTGAGCGAAGGCCAATATATTCGGTACAGGATCTTCCATGACGGGCATTCCGGGGAGTCCCTGGACTTCAAGGTGCGGCGGTCCGAAGACGGTAGCGCCGTCTTGGACACCGTCCTCGGCGACTTCACGTGGCAGTTTAGCGCCGGTACATCCGAGCAAAGGATATCCACACTATCCGAAGCGCATGACGGCAGCGACGGGGACGCTGTTTTCACTATAGAGATTTTGCCGGGCGACGGTTACACAGTTGACCCGGCCTACGCTAGCGGGCAGGCTATCGTCCGCGACAGCGATCCATTGCCCGTGTTGGGCCTCCGCAATCTGACCGTACGAGGAAACGAGAGTGACGGGACTTTCGAGTTTCGGGTGGATATGGTTAGCCCCTTGCCGTCCCTGAGGACGGTAACCGTGGATTATGAAGTTCGCGATAGCGTTACCTCGGACGGCATCGATATCGCCGAAAGCACTGGAACACTCACTTTTGCCGCGGGCGAGACCAGCGCCGTAATCGAGGTGCCGATCTTACAGGACTTGATCGCGGAGGAAGACGAAGAATTTGTCGTTGTCCTCACCAACCCCGTCTACGCGACCTTCCAAGACGGGCAGTCGTCCCTGACCGCTCGAGGGGTCATCGAAGATGATGAGCCGACGGTTATCGTCGCAGCCACTGAAATCGCGATTAGCGAGGGAGAGGACGTCGAAGTCACTCTTACGCGGACGGGCGCCGCTACCGGGGAGCTCACGGCATGGCTAATGGTGAGACTGACAGGCGGTCCGGGCGGTACCACATTCCCGCAAGTCACCTTCTCCGCCGGGTCCAGCACAGTGACCTACACCATCAACACGGAGGACGACGATGAGGCTTTGGGCTCGTTTGAGGTGAAGATCAGCGTCGCCCACCCCGCAGGTGACGTCGGGCAGGCCAACACCTATCGGACCACCGGCGCTGAGGAAACAGTAATCGTCGGGGACGACGAGCAACCTGGTGTTTGGCTTGAAACAATGAACGACGACGGTAGTGCTGGAAATGGAAACCCCTATCCGCTCATTCCGATCCCTCGCAGGATTTATGAGGGCCAAGCAATCTTCTTCAAACTGATACGGCTCCGTTCGGGGCCGAGCCTCACCATCAACTTGCAGGGAACGGGAGCCGAAAACTTCGTCAGCGGCACGCTGCCCACCACCGCGACAATACGCAAGGGAAGCAAAACGGCCACAATCCGCATTGAGACCGCAAACGATTTGGTCGCTGAATCCCATGCGGAGTTCACCTTGACCATACTGGAAGGCGCCGGCTACGCCCCCGGCGATCGCGTGGGTCGCAGATTTAGTGCCGGACACTGGATCTACGACAATGACACCTATGGCCTGCCGAAGTTACGCATTACTGAGAACAGGGCCTGGGTAAACGAAGGCGAGGATGTAGTCTTCACGCTGGAACGGATCGGTGACACGCAGGCCAGCCTCGACGTCAACGTGCGCGTCCTCAAGAACGGGGGCGATGCAGACACTAACTTCATTCAGGAAGTGGGAGACGAAGTCGTTACTTTCGTCGCTGGCGCGGATACTACGACCCTTACCATCGCTACGGTGGATGACAACCTCAACCACGGCGACCGCAACATAGTGGCCGCAATTGCCCCCGGCGCCTATTTCATTGATGAGAGCGTGCCCAACGTAGACGAGGAAATGGTATGGATACAGGACGATGACAGGCCCACTGTGACTCTGACTCCGGCAACAGACGAGTTTGAAGAGGGAACGCCCCAGATGGTCACCTTGAACCGGGTGGGCGACAATTCCCCCTATCTCTCAATTCCAACCATGATTGAAACCACTGTGCACCATCCGAATTCGGCAGACGAACGAACCACCCTTTATGAATTCCCCTTTACACGCATCAATAAGGGACTAGCCAGCTTTGCTAGCCGGATAGGGACGACGCAGCAGGTGGAGGCGCTGGGCGCCAGCGGCCGCGTCTGGTTTCTGCCAAGAACCTGCATTGACTCCCCGGAGTACCCGTCGCTAGGTGGATGTGGTGACTCACCACAGTATCTTCGGGGAAGCCAGTATGAGCAGACTTTCATCATCTACAGCAAGTTCATGGGGGTCCGCATCGAGGCGGACCAGACCTCTGTGGGCGAGGGAACCGCCGCCACCTTCACGCTGCACCGCCACGGAGGCAGGTCTAGCAACTTGGCCAAGACCCTGCAGGTCAACGTCCGTGTGACGCAGGACGGCGACTACATCTCCGGTAGCGCACCACAGACGGTTACTTTCGAGGCCGACCAGACCACCGCCACTCTGAGCCTGCCCACCGCCGACGACGTGGTAGATGAGGCGGACGGCTTGATCACGGTCGAGCTACTGCCGCCTACCAGCTACACTGACGACCAGTACGCCTATGAGATTGGAGAATACAGGGGTACTCCTTGGGCAGTGACCAGTGTGACTACTGCGGTCACCGACGATGACTACGCCTTCCCGGCGATATCGATTCTCGATGCCGATGCCCTGGAGAGTGAAGGCAGCATCGAGTTCACGGTGATGCTGGATCGGGCAAATGACGAACAGGAAATTAGCGTTGACTGGGCCACGGCGGTGGACGGCTCGTCAGATGCCGCCACCGGCGACGCTGACTTCACTGCCGCCAGCGGCACACTGATCTTCGCCATCGGCGAAACCACCAAGACGATCACCATCACCCTCCTGGACGACACCTTGGGCGAGGCCACTGAGACCTTCAACGTGGTGCTGAGCAACCCCACTGAAGTCGTGCTCGAAGACGACACAGGCTCAGGCACCATCCGGGACGACGAGTCAGACGTTGCGTTGGTATTTGCGGCATCCACACTCCACGTCGAAGAAGGAAACAACGTGGTAGTAACGTTTCGGCGTTTGGTGTCCGCCGATTTGGCAGGTACCGCCAACTGCTACGCTGGATTGCCGAACCATTGCTTCGATGCCGACGCCGATCCCGGTAATGTTCCTCTAACTATTAACCTGTGGGTCACTCAGGTAGGGGACTTCCTATCCGGGAGCGCTCCAACGTTCATCACCTTTGCGGCGGGAGAGAAATTCGCGGACCTTTCCATTCCCACTGCGGACGACAACAATGTGGAAGCCAGCGGCACAATTACCGTCCAGATCCTGCAGGGCTCAGGCTACACAGCCCTTGCTACCGGCACAATTCAGGGGCAGCCGGCCACCAACCCCGCCCGTGTTCACAATGTATACGACAACGACCTGACGTTTACTATTGATGACGCTCAGGCCGACGAATCGGACGGGCAGATTGACTTCACCGTGAGGCTGAATGCGGCGGCCCTTGAAGAGGTGACCATTGACGTTTTCACTCAGGATGGCGACGCCACCTCTCACGCCAACGTGACCGCCTCCAGCTTTGGCAAGGACTTCGAGGCGACGAGCGAAACGCTAGTCTTCGCGGTCGGTGAGCAGCAGAAGACCTTTACGGTGGACATCGCGGACGACTTCATTTACGAACGGAACGAGACCCTTACGGTCCAGCTCAGCAACCCACCGCAGTACCTCAGTCTGGCGGATGGCGCCGCCGTCGGAACAATCAGGGATGACGAAGAACCGATGATTGCCTCGGTAAGCCGGGCATACGCGGTCGTTGATGAGGGCCAGGCTGGGCCGGTGAGGTACTACGTGCAGTTGACCCATCCTGTCACCGTGGCGAGCGATCGCACACCGGCCGTGGTCTGGCAGACCGTCGATGGAACTGCCACCGAGGGTGAGGACTACCAAGCCGGCGGCGGCAAACTCTCTTTCCCTTTGGGAACCACCAGTGGGTTTTTCGAAGTTTATCTGGTGGATGACAAGTTGCTCGAACAACCCTTGGAAACCTTTACGGTGGAACTGATTCCGGGATCGATTTCGGATGACACTCGGTTTCTGTCCATCTCATCCACCGACGGTTCCTTCGAGACCAGTATCAGGGACAACGAATCGTTGACCGCCACCATATCCAGCAACGCTGAGTCGGTTGCGGAAGGCCAGCAGGCGGTATTTACTGTGAAGCTGATTGGCGCCCTTGGCGCCGAATCCGTAAGCGTGACATTCGAAACAGCGGGATCCGCCGTCGAGACGGATGACTTTGGGACGCCCACCGGTCTACTCTCGTTCCCGCCCGGTAACACCACCGGCAATGCAGGAACGCTGGAAATACCGGCAGGCCAGTCCTCAGGAACGATCACTTACCCGATCCTATCGGACTCGATCGAAGAGGGTGATGAGACCCTGAGGCTTGAAATATTCGGTGCCTATTTCGGCTTGAGATCTGCTTCGATTTCGGAGACACAGTCAGTCGCGACAACAACGATTCTGGACCAGGATTCCTTGACGGTATCCATTCAGGGAACCCCCTCAGTCGATGAAGGGACAGCCGCCACCTTTACTATCGTCATGTCGACGGTGAGTGACGATAGCGTGACCGTGGACTGGGAAACGCGGCAAGTGGGCGAAGACTTGGAAACAGGCGAGACCGCAGTGCCGGACGCGGACTATACGGCGGCTTCCGGCAGCGTAACAATCCCGTCGGGAAACACCTCAGCCACCTTCACCGTATCTACGTTACAGGACACCTTGGCAGAGGGTGACGAGACATTCAAAGTGGCGTTGACAGAGGCTCGCGTGACTTCCTCTACGCCCGTGGAAGAGTTCCCCCTGGGTGTGTGGCTATGGCTACGGGCTCCATCGTGGACGACGACACGGCTCCCGACGGCCTGACGATGCAAGCAACTCCCGATAGCGTGGACGAGGATAGCGGGGCGACCGACCTCACCGTGACGGTGACTCTGGACGGTACGGTTCAATTCCCGACTGACACACCTGTGACTGTGGAGTTTATCGACCGGCCCAACGTAAACCGAAATGCGACCCTCGGTGAGGACTATACTGCCACCACAGTCAGGGTGGACATCCCGGCCGGACAGTCAAGTGTTGTAACCACCATTACACTGACGCCAGTCGACGACAACATATGGGAAGGCAATGAGATCGCTCGCCTGGCCGCTACGTCATCAGTGCTGTCCAATTCGGATGCACTGGGTGTGACTATCGTGGAGAACGATGTCGAGCCGAATGAAGTCGTGTTGACGGTCGCGCCGGCGACAGTTGACGAAGCGACGCCTACTACCTCCCTGGTCGTCACCGGTACGCTGGCCGGAGGGTCCGCCCTGCCGGTCGATACCGTCGTCACCCTGGAAGCGGTCGACGATACTGCCGTTTCCGGCGACGACTACGAGGTCAACATGGCAACGCTCACGATACCCGCCGGCGAATTGAGCGCCACGACTACTCTGAGCCTCACGGTGCTGGACGACAATATCCACGAAGGCGATGAGGAACTGAAAGTCGGAGGAACAACGCCTGGAACCATCCAGGTAGTTCCCGCCGTCGTCACTATTCAGGACAACGATAACGAGCCAACGAGCATTGGGCTCTCCGTCACCGCCGCGCCGATTGACGAAGGGAGTTCTGCCGTTACGATAGCCGTCGAGGCAACGATGCTCGGGGGCGGAACTCGGAACGAGTCAACACAAATAGCGATGAGATTCGTCGGACTGACGGCCACCGTCGGCGACGACTTCACCGCTACGTGGGACTCGTCGACTCTGACCATCCCTGCGGGCGAATTTAGCGCGGTTGCTAACCTGACGGTTACTCCGGCCGACGATACCCTCTATGAGGGCTTGGAACAGTTCTTTGTGCGCGGAACAAACACTGTGCCAGGTTTGACGGTCAGCGGAGTTCGGCTTTCCATCGTGGATAACGACCCCGCACCCACAACGATCACGCTGTCCTTCGACCAGCCGTCCTTTTCAGAGGCTGGTGAAATCCTAATTCTTGAAATCCGAGCGACTCTGGAGGGAGGCAGCACGCTACCTACCGATACGTCTATCAATACTTCGATAGTTAGCCTGAACGGCAAGCCCCTTTTGTTTAGCGCTAACCAAACAGTATTCCCGCTGACCATCGCGGCGGGCCAAAGTTTCGCCATATCCGACATCTTCTTATTGAACGCGGATGACAAGATCGACGATGAGGATGTGACTATTGAATTGCAGGGCATAGCATCTAACCCCAGCCTGGAGGTCGTCTCCGCCCGAGCGGTGCTTGTTGATGACGATTCTGCAAATGTGATACTCGCGCCCACAACCTTAACTGTTCGGGAAGGGGGCGCGGGCAAGAGCTACTCGATGAACCTGGCAACGGAGCCCAAGGCGGGCGTAACAGTCATCGTCGACCTTCCCGCGAATGCCGCGTTTACTGTGAGTCCCGGTAGTCTAACCTTCTCCCCCGATGACTGGGACCAATCGCAACAAATCACAGTAACTGCGACGGAAGATTCCAACGCAAGGGACGAACTGGCTGCCACAATCAACCATTCTATCGCCAGCGACGATACCAAATACCGCGCCGTGAGCGTTAGCAGCGTCGCGGTGACGGTGACGGACAATGACAATGCAGGCGTGGTCGTCTCTGAGGCGACGCTGACGATCGAGGAAGGGGATAGTGGGACGTACACGGTGGTGTTGGGCACAGAGCCTGCGGGAGACGTAACGGTGACGGTTGGCGGCGTGACGGATACGGACGTAACGTTGGACAAGACGGTACTGACGTTCACCAGGCAGAATTGGGACACCGCACAGACGGTGACGGTAACGGCGGCACAGGGTCCTACCAGATAAAGGTGCGCGTAAACAATGTCTGCTTCATCAGGGACGGTAAGCCATTCTATGACTGGGACGGAGGACCGGATGGCTATAGCGATGACTTGGCCGCTGACACGAGCACAAGACAGACGCTGAGCGCAGGCAGATTCCCAGCCAGCAATATCGGCGCTTTCCTTGGGGACAACTGGGACGAGGATCCCGATGACGACTGGTTTGCAATCGAACTCACACAGGGATACGAGTATACGGTAGAGGTCTGGGCGAACCCCTACGTATCCGAAGAACACCAGGCAACAAAGCTCAAGATTCTCGGGATCTACGACAGTAGCGGGACAGCGCTCGGCGGCACGGCCAGTTCCGGCGGTAGGATACGGGCAAGCGTCGATTTCCAACCGAACAGCACTGGCCGCTACTATATCGCCGTGGGTTCCCAGGGCCAGGACCGCACCGGCCTGTATCGCATCAGCGTTACGGAGGCGGCCATCACCACTCGCGATGCAAACAACCCACGGAAGGAGGTGAAATCAGTCACCCGCACTCCGTCATCCGAAAACTCCCCGGCATCAGGACTCCCAAGCATCGTTGGCTTGGCCAAGGTTGGCGGCACGCTAACGACGGAAACATCAGAGATTTCTGATGCGGACGGATTGAAGGGTATCGAGTTCAGCTATCAGTGGATTTCCAATGACGGCCAGGACGATAGGCAAGTCGAGGGCGTAACCGGGTCCAGCTATACTCCGGTGGAAGCCGATGTAGGGACGACGCTAAAGGTTCTGGTCAGCTTCATCGACAATGCCGGCAACTCGGAAGAGCTAACCAGTGCCCCGACCAGCCCAGTGGCAGGTTTGCCGGCGGTGAGTGTGAGCTTTGGACAGGCAACCTACACGGTGGGTGAGGGCAACTCGGTCACGGTGGCGTTGGCACTGAGCGCCGATCCTGAGCGGAGTGTGACGATCCTGCTGACTGCGGCTGGTCAGGATGGGGCCGATGGCGACGACTACTCTGTTCCGACCAGCGTGACGTTCGCTAGTGGTGAAATGGAGCAGGCCGCCACCTTCACTGCCACTCAGGACACTATTAACGATGACGGAGAGAGCGTGAAGCTGGACTTTGGGACGCTGCCGACCGACGTAAGCGAGGGGAGCACAGCCGAGACAACGGTGAGCATCACGGACGATGACGTACCTGCGGTGAGTGTGAGCTTCGAGCAAGGCACCTACACGGTGGGTGAGGGCAACTCGGTCACGGTGGCGTTGGCACTGAGCGCCGATCCTGAGCGGAGTGTGACGATTCTGCTGACTGCGGTTGGTCGGGATGGGGCCGATGGCGACGACTACTCTGTTCCGACCAGCGTGACGTTCGCTAGTGGTGAAATGGAGCAGGCCGCCACCTTCACTGCCACTCAGGACACTATTAACGATGACGGAGAGAGCGTGAAGCTGGGTTTAGGGACGCTGCCGACCGACGTAAGCGAGGGGAGCACAGCTGAGACAACGGTGAGCATCACGGACGATGACGTACCTGCGGTGAGTGTGAGCTTCGAGCAAGGCACCTACACTGTGGACGAGGGCAAGACAGTCACAGTGAAGGTCACTTTGAGCGCCGATCCTGAGCGCACGGTCGCCATTCCGATCACCAAGACCGGCCAAGCCGGGGCATCCAACTCCGACTATTCCGGCGTTCCGACCAGCGTGACGTTGGCTAGTGGTGAAACGGAGAAGGCGATTACCTTCTCCGCTGCCACCGACAACGACAACGACGACGGGGAGAGTGTGAAACTGACGTTCGGGACACTCCCAGCCGGCGTAACCGCAGGGAGCACTGCCGAGGCCACTGTCTCCATCATCGATGACCTGGAGGAAGCGGTGGAGCCCCCACCGGCGCCGCAGAACCTGTCGGTGACGGCGAACTCCGATGGCTCGATCACACTGACGTGGGATGCTCCCGATGATGACAGCGTCACCGGGTACCAAATCTTGCGGCGCCGGCCTGCCATGGGGGAGGATAACTTGATTGTCTACGTGGAGAACACCGGCAGTACCGCTACGTCCTTTATTGACAGAGACGTGACCGCCGGGACCCGCCACACCTACCGTGTGAAGGCGATCAACGAGGCCGGCCCGGGTCCTAGGTCTAACTACGACCGCGTTAATCCGTAACTCCCGGCTAAAACAGGGCTTGGCGCTCCCTTTTGACGCGACTGAGGCGGAAGCGCGCCAAGCCGGGATCCGGAACGCTATAAAGCCGATAGCCAACACCAACTATGACGCGCCCAATTCTGCCGGCTACACCGGGTTGCCTCGCATAGCGACACTCCACTAACGGGACATAACAGAGGGCGTTATTATCAGAGCGCGCCGATTGTGGCGAGGCTTCGCTGAAATCCGATGCGAGACTAGCGACTGGGCCCTAGTTCTTAGCGGGAAGGCGCTATAGTGAATCAAGAGAGAGGCAAGACGGTTTGGCAGTGAATTCCCTCGCCACGCGCACCAGGCATGACGGGCTCTTACTCTTCAGCCTTTGCCATGCGATAGCCTACGCGCGGCACGGTGAAAATGTACTTGGGACTGATCACTTCGTCGCCCAGCTTGCGGCGGAGGTTCTTAACGGCCGTGCGCATGGGCCGGGCATCTCCGGCTCTGCCCAGGCTCCAGATCCGCTGCAGTAGCTGCTCGTGAGTCAATGCGATTCCGGCGTTAACCGACAACTCGACCAGCAGCCGATATTCAATGGCTGTCAGCTCCACCGGGCGTCCGGCGACGGCCACCTTTCGTGTGGCGTAGTCGATGGCAAGATCCCCTAGAACATAGGGCTTAGACGGCTCTGCCTGCTTGCGCCGGGCGGCTTTGACCCTCGCCACCAACTCCGAGGGTGAGAAGGGCTTGGCCATGTAATCGACGGCTCCCATTTCGAAGGCCCTGGCGATTACTTCATCCTGGCCGTACGCGGACAAGAAAATAACCGGAACGTCTTGGACGGCGAGGATGTCTTTCATCAGCTCGATGCCGTCGGTGCCCGGCAGCATCAGGTCGAGTAAGACCACTTGAGGTTCGTTGGCTTCCAATAGGGATATTACTTCATCGGGGTCACCGGTCACGATTGGCTCGCAGCCCGCATTCGAGAGCGTGTCACGAACCTGCTTCAGCGTCCGGGGGTCGTCATCCACTGCAAGGACGCGCGTCTTTCCGCTCTTCTTTGTTTGCTGTGAATGGGTCGAGACCCGCGCGGCGGCTCCGCTCGCCGCGGCCTCATCGGGCAACGGAACCGTGAACGTAAAACGGCTACCCAGGCCCGGCCCGTCGCTCTCGGCCCAAATGCGGCCCCCGTGAGCCTCCACAATCCCCTTGCAAATTGCTAATCCCAGGCCAAGGTCGCGGCTACGTCCCTGGTCCTCGATGTTGGAAAACTTTCTGAATATGTGAGGTAGGCGCTCGGCGGACACTCCTCTGCCGTCATCGGCGACGGAGATGGCGACATGGACGGCCTCTTTGACAGCGCTAACCCGAATACTGGATGACTCTTTGGAGTTTCTTGAGGCGTTGGAGAGGAGGTTGCTAATGACCTGGACGATTCGCCGCCTATCCGCCAAGACCTGAGGGAGGTCCGGCGGAAGGTTGATGCGGATATTGTCCCGACCGCCCGCGCTGAGGAAGAGATTCCTAGCCTCGTCCACCAGTCTGGGAACCTCCGCAGGCTCGGGTTTGACCGAAAGTGTTCCCGTCTCAATTCGCACAACGTCGATGAGGTCGCTGATCAGGTCCCGCATGTAATCGGCCTGCTCGTTGATGATCCGGTGGAATTGAAGCATCTCAGCCGGATCGAGAGAGGATGCGGCTTCCAGCAAGGTGGTGGCGGAGCCTTTAATTGAGGTCAGAGGCGTACGGAGTTCATGGCCCACCATGCCCAGGAACTCGGCGCGCAGCCGCTCCAATTCCTCCATCGGCGTCATGTCCTGAACCGTTACGATAACCGTCTCGACCTCTCCGTCCTCCGAATGGATGGGTGTGGCGCTGATATGTGTTGTCACCGATCTGCCATCCGGGGCCTTGATGACGATAGTCTCCGCGCGTACTGTCTCGGCATTCTTCAAGGCCTGTGCCAGGGAAAACTCTGCGAGTGAAGTCTCCCGCCCGTCAGCCCGGCGAAGTGTCAGAATTTCGAGAAGTTTCTCGGGAGGATGGTCCGGAGTCCGCAGGTCATCGAGAATTCTTACAGCCTCCCCGTTGAACGAAACTGGGGCTCCCGTCCTTGCGTCGAACACTGCGACGCCCACTGGAGCAGTGTTTATCAAGGTCTCCAGGTTGGCTTTGGCCCGCTGCTCGTCTCGGTAGCGGCGGGCGTTTGCGATCACGAGCGCTGCCTGCGAAGCGAACATGACCAGGGTTTCCTCGTCCTCGGCAGTAAACTCCTTGCCGGCTTTCTTCTCGCCAACGTATATGCAGCCAACGCATTCGCCTCGGTGGCGCAGCGGCACCCCTAGGAAGGACTTGGCAGGAATCGCCCACACGGCAGAAGGGTCAATCCCGGTAAGGCCCTGTGACCGTATGTGGTCCTGGAAGTCTTGGATCCTCAGCGGCTCCGAGAGACTGTTGAGATACTCAAAGAATTTAGTCCCGTCCGGCAAGTCCCACAGCTCCAGGGACTCTGCCGGAGTAAGCCAGGAGGCAATAAAGTCCCGCAACTGACCCGATTCGCCGAGGAGGGTAATCACGCCGTACCGAGCGTCCGCCAGCGACAGGGCGTTGTCAAGGATGCCCTGCAATACCGTCTCGAATTCCAGGTTCTCATTGATGCGAAGGCTGGCCTCGCTCAACTTGGACAGGCGGTCCCGCAGCGCCTCATTTTCTCTCGCCAGTTCGTCGGCTCGCATTATGCCATGACCTTGAAATTGGGCTGTGGAAGCCCTAGGGTACCCAATTGCCGCTGGTCGTCGTCCATCTGGTAAATGGTGACAATTAGATTGCCGCCAACGACAAAGACCATGTAGACGAAGACGCACATCGCGTGCCACATGTATCCTAGGTTCACGCGGTCCAGCGCCTCTCCTTGAGTATAGCCCAGCTCTGCAAAATTGATTTCCCAAGAACGTAGCAGATTATGGTCCGGCAGAACTACAGGCAAATCCGGCGAGACGTAAATCGACAGGATGGTAATGATTCCCAAGGTCGTTGAGACCAAAGCTACTGCCATCGTAGTAGAGAGGAGCAACCGTCGGTCCCGATCACTGGAATTGACAGAGGGGTCACGCAAGACCAACAACATTGTAAAGACTGCAGCCAACACTGGCAGCAGCACCGCCAGTTGTATCGATACCGAAATGTTGGTAATGACCACGATCACTGCGTATACGAAAACCACCGGTGGCAGTGCAACCCAGGTCGCCCGCCGGAGGGCGTTGCTCCTTCCCCTGACACAGGCGTATTGCCTCTTCCATAGCAGATGAAACATCAGCCCGGCGGCAGATGAGACCAGCAGGTTCACCAAGAGGGCGAGCATGTAAGGCATCTGTGTGCCGGCAAAATTCTCAATCGTATGAAAGTTGTAGTGGTCCATGCGAATAGGGGCGAACTGCAGCAAGGGAGTGGTCAACAGAAAAAACAGTGATATCCAGAAGAACTCCCTGAGGTCAGCGTCATGATCCGGCAGCAAAAAGCCTTGCGCCAGCACGAGACCCGTTATGCAAGCTACGTAGACTATGGGCATCCAGACGTCGTTCCAGCCAAAGAGCGACAAGCCATACCCGCCGCCAACTATGCATATCCCAAGCAGCAGGAACCTGAGAAGCCCAAAACGGATCACATCCCTAAGAATTGACGAGGCGCTCTCGGTTGCCCAAGCCCTTTCATTCTCCCCAACAACGCGGGCAGATATTCCGCCTACTGTACCTTCATTGCTAATGGCGCCGGCACTACTGCGCAAGGTGAGGTGCTCCGTTGCAGTTTGAAAGTCGGGCGCGAGCCCTGCCAGCAGTATCAGGCCGGCTACCTCTGGCTGCGACAAGTTGAGTGCCGTACCAAAGACCTTCAGCCGCTGAAGTGTAGGGCGGGTACCACCCGATTCCCACCGCGAGACTGTGGCATGACTGTACCGCTCTGCGTATTCCCCGTCCACCGACGCCATGCGCTCCAGCAGTGCTTTCTGAGTCAACCCTCGCCGGCCCTCTCCCTGGGAGAAGGATTGGCGGTAAGACCTCATTAGGAAACCCACTTGGGCTGCCCTGGAACGCTGCACATCGCTGTCGATCATGATCACATTATGTACATTTTCCTTAATGACTGTCAAAAATCGCTTGTGCACATGTGTGTGGGCGCGCACAAGCTACTAATGTGGCGGCGGAAAAGCCCGTGGAAGGGCGGAAGCTTTTACCGACCTGCAAACCGTATTCGTTTCGTTATCACACAGAATGAGCGGTACGGTAGTCTGGGGGGTCACAGCCGATGGCTGCCCGCGTGCGCCTGTGCAGCGGCTGTTACGATGATTAACGAAATGGATTCAATTGTGTCTACCGAGTCTGGTGAAATCGTGGCTTGGAAAGACTTGGCCGAGGGCTATTGAGCAGAGGTCGCGGCGGCCGCGATACCGCTCAATCACAAGGACGCGGCTTCCGGCGGGCTTCTTCAGCACGACATCGGCCAATCCGGACCGAACGACTCGGCGCAAGCAGGTCGCCTGTTTGCATAGGCATGTACACAAAGGTGAACTAGCTGACGGCGCAACGGCGGTTCATCCAATCGTTCGTGTAGGAGATCGTCTTCGGCCCTGGGCAGGCCAGGGTTTGCCACACGATCCCCATGAGTCTAGATGGCGGGATTGCAGGGACGGACGGCGAGGAGTTCGGACGAAGCGGCGCTAGTCCTGTGCAACAGAAGTGTGACCACGCGCGCGGTCGAACGTCGCGAAATCGCCGGCATTCGCTTCAAGGGTATTTCATTCAAGAACAGTGCCAAAACTAAGAGAGCTAGGTTGGAAGACTGGCTGCGTGCGCAGGGACTAGAGCACCAAGGTGACAAGAGAATCGCGCCCTATGACCCTTGGTTCATCATGCCCTGATTTCGCCCTAACGGGGTGCTTGAAACGCTGCGCTAGACCCTTGCGCATCTGTGAAAACGAGACAGGTGTCGTTCCCTCACCGGTCGTTCAGCCGTGCGGTCTCCGATTGTCCGGCCGTGCGGCCCGTGCTATACTCCGCCTTAGAAGAAGGGCAAGTAGCTCAGCCGGTTAGAGCGCCACGTTGACATCGTGGAAGTCGGAGGTTCGAGTCCTCTCTTGCCCACCATCGGGGTGCAACAGCCCTCGTCTGACCCCCATATCGAGACCTTCGATGACGCTGACCTCCCCAGGCTGACGCAAGAGGTCTCGGCGGTGATCGAACGGGCGCGGGCCAAGTGGGAGGAGGCGCCCAAGCATCCGGCGCACGAGAGACCCGCTCCCCCGGCCAGGCGCCGGAACCGGCGTGAGCAGGGGGCGGCGCAGGTCGGGACCACCGAGGGAGAGGCGGAGCAACAGCAGCCGGAGACGCTGCGGCTGTTCTAAGGGAGCCGGTCGGCGCGGGACGCTTGACCGCACCAACGGGGGGAGGTCGTCGCAACAGCGATGGCCTTCCCCCTGCCCAGCCATGCATGCGGCCTTTTTCGCGTTTCAGGGTCTACCGCGTGCCCAAGTGACCCGCAACCGCGTACCTGTTCGATCGGGCGCTTACCCTTGAGCATGTCAAGGGCGGCGAGAAGGTGAGATACGCCCGCGTGTCCCGCGATTCTTCCCTGGAGTTGAGGGCGACATGCCCCTGATGAGGGCCGTCATAACGGCGACTGCCGATGTCGTGTCCAAGGTGGCGGAGACGCTGCTGTCGCGGGTTGTCGTCAGTTCGAGTCCTTCCTCGTGATGCTTATCCAGTAGATCCCGGTCCGGTCGGTGCCCTCCGTCCCCACGGCGATGTAGTGACGGCCGGTGCTGGGCGCCTCCCAGTTGGTGACGAAAACTTCCTTCCCGGCGGCCCCGGCGCTGGCGGTGCCGCTGATTGCGTTCCCATCGGCATCGTGGATCCCCAGGATCTTCAGTTCCGTCGCCTGGAGCCTCTCGGGCAGGCTGGTCTGGGTCATTAGTCTGACGGTGTACTCCTCACCCTGCTGGAGGTCTACCCCGAACCAGTCCTCGTCGGGGTCGGAGTCCCAGTTGTCGCCGAGAACGTGGTGGAGTTCCGTCCGCGATACGTAGTCGCTGTACTCGGTGCCGATGTAGAGGACGTGACGCCCGCCTGTGCCGGCGGGCAGGTCGAAGTTGGGATAGCCATTGGGGCCGCCGACCCGGTGGTAGTCAACCTCTCCGTCGTCGTTGACCCGGCAGACGTTGTTCAACCTGACCTTGAACTGGTAGGTTCCGGTCCCGTTGTCTCCCGCGGCGACCTCGACCTTGTAGGTGCGGTAGTCGGTCTTCGTTGTCCGCTTGATGACGTTCTTCCCGTGTCCGTCGTCGTGGTAGGGAGAGAATATATCCACCCTGGATTTGCCACTGGCGTTCCAGAAGGCGGGGATGTCCGGGTCCTCCAGGGTGAGGTTGGAGTGTTCCGTGACGCCGAGCATGTCGCGGCCGTCCACGCCGATGGCCTCGATGAGGTAGCTCTTGAAGGGATCCAGCTTGATGTTGTGGAACTGGCTTTCGCCCGGCTGGGTGATCTCGCCCAGCAAGTTTTTGACGACGATGGTGTTGGCCACGTTGTCGCACGGAGAGGGAAACTTCACGCTTATTGTGACCTCCTGACCGTCTGACCAGATCAGGCTGGCGGGCAACTCGCCGGAGGGAAATTCCCATTTATCGCCCGTATCGCCCTCCTCGCCGTCATGCGACTCCGCGTCCGCTATGAACGTGTGCCCTTCAATGGTGACCTGCGTGCCGCGCGGCACCCTCGGGTTAGAGCCGAAGAAAATGTAATCGGGCAGTTGCGGGTGCGGGTGCGCAAAGGTGTGCACGGTCCAGACGTTGATGTTTGCGCCGCCGGGTTGGATCGTGTCGTCGACGATCGAGCCGAACTTGTCAAATTCATACCCGTGTAATAATCCGTCACCCTCGGCGTCTGCCACCATCATCGTCGTGCACCAGTCGTTGACCGCGGGACAGGGACTCGCCGCCGCCGGGTGGCCGCTGCGGGGTGTTGCGTTTTGGTCATACCCGTCGCCCTTGTCCCGTTGCGGTTGTTCTCCTTCCGGTTCTGGAACGGAGGCGGTGGCTGCACTGGTGAGGGTTTCCAAGTACCCGTCGTCGTCGGTGAAACTGACGCGGACTTTGATCTTGGATTCGGCGTCGGCTGGGGTGATGACGTAGGAAGCATTGGTGGCGCCTGGAATGTCGGTGTGGGAACCAGCGGTGCTGCGGACCCACTGGTGGCTGAATACGGCGTTCGTGAGCCCGTTGTCATCGGCGATGGCGGAAGTTCCTGCGGTGAGGGTATCTCCGACCTCTGTGGTGCCGGAAATGGTCGGTTGCCCGGTGGCGGGACTGTTGGGCGTGACCCCGCTCTGTCCGGGCACGACGTCGCTTTCCGGTTCTGGAACGGAGGCGGTGGCTGCACTGGTGAGGGTTTCCAAGTACCCGTCGTCGTCGGTGAAACTGACGCGGACTTTGATCTTGGATTCGGCGTCGGCTGGGGTGATGACGTAGGAAGCATTGGTGGCGCCTGGAATGTCGGTGTGGGAACCAGCGGTGCTGCGGACCCACTGGTGGCTGAATACGGCGTTCGTGAGCCCGTTGTCATCGGCGATGGCGGAAGTTCCTGCGGTGAGGGTATCTCCGACCTCTGCGGTGCCGGAAATGGTCGGTTGCCCGGTGGCGGGACTGTTGGGCGTGACCCCGCTCTGTCCGGACACGACATCGCTCCAGTTGGACTTTCTGCCGTCGTCGTACCGGGCGCGGACCCTGACCTTATAGGTTGCGCCGGCTTCGAGGCCGGTTACCGTTACCTCGTTGGTGGTGGGGTAGGCGTACCATTCGGTCTGGTCGTTGGTCTTGAAGGCCTCGCCGTCCGGTGTCCAGGTGACCCGATAATCGGACAGGGTCTTGCTGGTCTGGGTATGGGGGTCCCACGTGAGGTTCAGTTCGCCGGCGTTGTCCCCGGCCGTTACGTTCAGTCCGGTGGGTGACTGCTTCCAGTCCTGTTGGTTGGACTGGGCGTATGCCGCGATTGGGATGCCCAGCGCCATCACCGCGATGGCCATGGTAATTATGATCCATGGTTTTGCTTTTATAGCTGCTGCCCTGATGTTGTTCATTCAGTTTCCCTTTGATTTCTTTGGGGCAGGATATTCCTCTTTCTCCTGTCCCCGGTTTTGCTTTGCCGTCAGAGTTATTATAAGGGTCCGGTCTGAGGATGGCCCGGCTCCATGTGCCTCCCTGGACGCGCTAGCGGCAAGTCTCGCTACAGAATCCTAGCACAGGCGGGTGAGTTGGAGTTGCTCACATCGTCGGGTGTAGCGTGGCCGCCTTCGATAGAATGGTTGAGCCTCCAACCCTGGCGGATCGGAGGCTCGTGAGACGCTTTCCGGAGTCGCCTGACCGCCTCCTCAGATACGGACCTCCTACCGAAAAGTTGGCAAATCGGTACGCCTTAGCCCACATTTTCCGACCTTGACGTACTGAATTCATAACTCCTTGACCTTTGCGTTCTCCCTTTGGGTGAGTCCATGGCAGAGGAGCCGGTCAATCCGATGAGCCGCTAGAGCAAGTCTCAGCTCGCAACCACATCACGATTCGATTGGGCGTCACTCTGGAGAAGGAGGAGAAACTCGGGCGGTGCCGCCCGTCAGACCTCCATGGTGAGCCTTTCCTCGCTAAGGCGCAGCCCCGATAATGAGGAGGGCCAGAGTTGAACGTTGTGCTGCGCATTCCATCAAGTGGAGCATTATAGAGGTTCGGAGGGAATCTGTCGAGATTATCAGAGTTGCCCCCGTATTGGAAGCGTGTATCTAGGAACACTCTGCACAAGTCCTTGGCATAGTATCATAGCAAGAAAGCGCCTTGTGGAGAGGGGAGAGGAAATGGAACAGCCGACGTTTGCCGACCTGGAGTACGCGCAGAAGAAGCGCAAGACCCGGCGGGAGAAGTTCTTGGAGCGGATGGACGCGCTGCTCCCGTGGGCGGAGATGGAGGCGCGGATCGCGCCGTACTATCCCAAGGCGGGGCGTGGGCGGCGGCCGTATCCCTTGTCGGTGATGTTGCGGGTACACTGTGTGCAGTTGTTCTACAATCTGAGCGACCCTGGGATGGAGGACATGCTGTACGAGGTGGAACCGGTGCGGCGGTTCGTGGGGCTGCGGCTGTCAGAGGCGCTGCCGGACGAGACGACGATCCTGCACTTTCGGCACTTGCTGGAGAAGCACCGGTTGGGAGAGGGGTTGTTGGCGGAGATCAACGCGCATTTGGCAGGTCGGGGCTTGCGGCTGCGAGCGGGGACGGTAGTGGACGCGACCATCATCGCGGCACCGACATCGACGAAGAACCGAGAGGGGGAGCGAGACCCGGCGATGCGGCAGGTGAAGAAGGGGAACCAGTATTACTTTGGGATGAAGCTGCACATCGGCGTCGACGCACAGACGGGGGTAGTGCACAGCTTCATCACCACGTCGGCGAACGTGCACGACGTGACGCAAGCGGGAGCGTTGCTGCACGGCGCAGAGCAGCAGGTGTGGGGAGACGCCGGGTACGTGGGGGTGCAGAAGCGGCCGGAGCATCAGGGACGCGCCGTGACCTGGAATGTGGCGCTGAAGCCTGGGCAGCGGCGGAAACTGGCGCCTGAGAGCGCGGCGGCGTTGGCAGAACAGCGCAAAGCGTCGGTCAGGGCCAAGGTAGAGCATCCGTTCCTGTGGGTGAAGCGGCGCTTTGGCTACGCCACGGTGCGCTATCGGGGTCTGCACAAGAACACGCAACGGCTGGCGTTGCTGCTGGGGCTGGCCAATTTGGTAACAGCCGCACGCCAGTTGCCGGCATGACACGGGCGTAGTGCGCCCAAAACACGAGCGGGAGCGAAAAACGCTCCCAGCAGCGCCGAAACACGGGCAAAACAGCCCCACCGAAACGCCAAAACACTCCCCAAAACGCCCCATAATTCCGCACACACCACTAACACCAAGCCTACACAGAGTTGTTCAGACCTTTCCTAGGAACACTCTGCACAAGTCCTTGGCATAGTATCATAGCAAGAAAGCGCCTTGTGGAGAGGGGAGAGGAAATGGAACAGCCGACGTTTGCCGACCTGGAGTACGCGCAGAAGAAGCGCAAGACCCGGCGGGAGAAGTTCTTGGAGCGGATGGACGCGCTGCTCCCGTGGGCGGAGATGGAGGCGCGGATCGCGCCGTACTATCCCAAGGCGGGGCGTGGGCGGCGGCCGTATCCCTTGTCGGTAATGCTGCGGATACACTGCGTGCAGTTGTTCTACAACCTGAGCGATCCTGGGATGGAGGACATGCTGTACGAGGTAGAACCGGTGCGGCGGTTCGTGGGTCTGCGGCTGTCAGAGGCGCTGCCGGACGAGACGACTATTCTGCACTTTCGGCATTTGCTGGAGAAGCACCGGTTGGGAGAGGGGTTGTTGGCGGAGATCAACGCGCATTTGGCAGGTCGGGGCTTGCGGCTGCGAGCGGGGACGGTAGTGGACGCGACCATCATCGCGGCGCCGACATCGACGAAGAACCGAGAGGGGGAGCGCGACCCGGCGATGCGGCAGGTGAAGAAGGGGAACCAGTATTACTTTGGGATGAAGCTGCACATCGGGGCCGACGCGGAGACGGGGGTAGTGCACAGCTTCATCACCACGTCGGCGAACGTGCACGACGTGACGCAAGCGGGAGCGTTGCTGCACGGCGCAGAGCAGCAGGTGTGGGGAGACGCCGGGTACGTGGGGGTGCAGAAGCGGTTGACTGCGTCAAAGACGCCGGAGCATCAGGGACGCGCCGTGACCTGGAATGTGGCGCTGAAGCCTGGGCAGCGGCGGAAACTGGCGCCTGAGAGCGCGGCGGCGTTGGCAGAACAGCGCAAAGCGTCGGTCAGGGCCAAGGTAGAGCATCCGTTCCTGTGGGTGAAGCGGCGCTTTGGCTACGCCACGGTGCGCTATCGGGGTCTGCACAAGAACACGCAACGGCTGGCGTTGCTGCTGGGGCTGGCCAATTTGGTAACAGCCGCACGCCAGTTGCCGGCATGACACGGGCGTAGTGCGCCCAAAACACGAGCGGGAGCGAAAAACGCTCCCAGCAGCGCCGAAACACGGGCAAAACAGCCCCACCGAAACGCCAAAACACTCCCCAAAACGCCCCATAATTCCGCACACACCACTAACACCAAGCCTACACAGAGTTGTTCAGACCTTTCCTAGGTTGGAAGACTGGCTGCGCGTGCAGGGGCTAGAGCACCAAAGTGATTGGAGAATCGCGATCTATGACCCTTTGTTCACCATTCCCTGGTTTCGCCCTAACGAGGTGCTAGTAACATTGCGCTAGACTCTTGACAAGCAGGGAAAACAAGGCTGGCGGCAGGTCGCTGCCGATTGCTCAGGCACTGGTCCCATGCTATACTCCGCCATAGATGAAGGGCAAGTAGCTCAGCCGGTTAGAGCGCCACGTTGACATCGTGGAGGTCGGAGGTTCGAGTCCTCATCTTGCCCACCAGTTCATAGCTAAGACCTGAAGGGACTCGAACTATTCCACGGTTGCATTTGACCAGACTTGACCTGTGGTTCCGCCGACAGTGGCGGCTGACCATTTTGAGATAGTTTCCCAGGGATGTGACAATACGGAGGGTAAGAACGGAACCGTGTAAGGGAAGTTAGAGGGGCGCCCGCTCGAAAGCAAATCTTGGACGCCACTCAAGTGCATGTCTGCTGTCTTGGCATGACCTCGGTTACAGAGATCGAAACCAGGTTATTGCGATTGGTCCTCCAGAGTGGCAAGGTAGGTATTGAGTTGCCGACTCTTGGTGGACCATCGAGGCGGTCGACGTAGGCTAGAAACAGGGCCTGGAAGGAACATGGCATAAAGGCTCTTGCCATTGATTCCAGATAATATGTAACAGGGAGACAACTCATGAACGACCACGAGCGCTACATGTTCGACCTTCAAGGCTACCTTGTTGTGCCGGGAGCATTGTCACCTGAGAAGATCGCCCAGCTCAACAGCGTGCTCGACGAGCACATCGCAACTGAGTGCCCAACGGACATGAGCACCCACAGGTTTGAGCCCCTGCTCGACTGGTCCAAGGACTACCGCGACCTAATAGACAATCCGGCCATCACACCCTACCTGGCCGAACTGCTTGGCGATCAGTTCAGGGTCGACCACGTCTATCTCGATGTCATCAGGTCAGGCAAGGGCCCGATCGGAACGAGCCTCCACGGCGGTGGTGCCCCCTTCAGGCCCATGTTCTACTACCGCTTCCAGAACGGGATGATGCATAACGGCCTATCCGTGGTTGCCTACAATCTGAAGGATGTTGGCCCCATGGACGGCGGCTTCGGCTGCGTGCCAGGCTCGCACAAGAGCAACTACAAGTTCCCCGAAGAGTGGAAAGAGATGGACGAGCCGGGCCCTTTCGTGGAGCGGGTAACCGGACCCGCCGGCACCGCCATCATCTTCACCGAGTCCCTTACCCACGGCACCCTTCCCTGGAACGGCGCTGACGAGCGCCGCACCATCTTCTTCAAGTACAGCCCGCACCCGCTCTCATGGTCGGCCAGCTACCTGGACCCCAATGACTATGCAGACCTGACCGATTCCCAGCGCGCCATCCTTGAAGGCCCGAACGCTCGGTACCCAACTAGATAGGCCCAGGTGATCTGCCCCTCCACCATCTGCCCAGGGCACCTTCTCTTTAAGCGTAAGAGACTTCCGTAGTCGTAGTCCTTGAGATACTCGTCCATCTCCTCGGCGAAAGTGGCGAAGGCATCGGCGCTATCCAGGAGTTGCCACCGCTTCCTGGGCAAGCTCCTCGCTTCTTCTGCGGCAATCTCCAGCTTCTCCTTACGCTCACGGAACTCCACGATGAGGTCCAAAGCCTCGGCAACTTCGCGTGAAAACGCCAGTACCACACGCGACATCCAGGAAAATTCCGCCAATCTGTGGCGCTGCAAAGCCCAGTTGGGCCGGCACCCAAGGGGCAAATATGGCCGGTACCATCTGATATTCATAGCTTTCGGCCGGCGATTCGGCGGGTTGCTTCTGCGTTTGCTGATTCATGACTCTCGATTTCTAAGGCCAAACGCTTTTGGCAGGCGCGCGCTCTTCAGCGTCGCGCGGGTAAATTGTCCAAGCCCCTTATTGCAGATGGCAGTTCCCTAAACGTAGCAACCTTGGCAGTCGCTTTGGATAAATCGTGAGCTGCAGTGAACTCGTTCGCGACCACGATGCAGTCAATACCCGCCGCAATTGCCGAGTTCATCCCTCTCGCCGAGTCTTCAACAACAACCGTTTCAGCGGCAGTAGCACCAAAGCGTTGGAGCCCTCTCAGATAGGGTTCGGGATGTGGTTTAGCTCGCTCGTAATCCTCCCGAGTAAAATAGAATTCCATATGATCCAGAATGGATCGCCTATCGTGTATTAAGGCGAAATCAGGTGGTTTGGAGGTAGTAATTACGGCCATCCTGTGCTCAGCTGCGAGTACGTCCAGCGTTTCCAAGACACCCTTGATTTCGATGTCTTCTGTTCTAAGATATTTCTGATAATAGATATTACGGACTTCACGCTGCCTGCTGATAGTCTGTTCATCAATACCTGCCGCTCTAGCTTGGCCCCAGGTGGCCAATCCCTGGGTCATGTCTCGGACGTATTGATCTCTATCCAAAATAAATCCAATGTCAGCCAGGGCGCGCTCTCCGGCCTTGTAATACCAGAATTCGGTATCCACCAGAACGCCATCATGGTCAAAGAGGATAAATCTCTTCACTTTTTCGCTCGATTCAATTTCGGCTTAACTATCAAGCCAACTTGACGAGCCCCGGCGACGAACCGTCAGAGAAGAGGTAACGGTGTTTGCGACGCTAAAACTCCAATGGTGTGTTAGAACTCCGTTCACCCTGAGCCTGTCGAAGGGTCGTTCTTGGTTCGACAAGCTCACCACGAACGGATCAGGCGACCTATTGGACACCTTCTAAGAAAAAATGCCGGCTCGGTTAAGTTGAGCGCCTGATCAGCCTACACTTCTTGCTTGTTGGATAGGGCTTTCCGTCAATTGAAGTGGAAGGAGAATCACATCGGCCCTATTGTCCTCCGCATATCTTCAAGCGATTCCTTCAAGGTTGTTTCCCAAACGTGTCTCGATCGGTTGGTCCGCCTCCGGAAACTCGAAAGAGCGACCGGTGATCGTCTCGTAAAGGTAGATGTAGCGTCTTGAGAGTTCGATTACAAGGTCATCCGGCGCCGGTGGCAGGACGTCATCTTCGTAGGGGTTGCAGTTCTCCGTGAACCAGAGCCGGAGGAATTCTTTGTCGACGTTGTCGGGTTCCTGTCCCTCCCGCATGCGCTGTTGATAAGTGTCGGCGATCCAGTAGCGACTGGAGTCAGGGGTATGGATCTCATCGATCAGAAGGATCTCACCGTTCTCGTCACGGCCCATCTCATATTTGGTATCGACGAGAATCAGGCCATACTCGGCGGCCTTGGCTTGACCGAAAGCGAAAAGTTCCTGTGCGATGCGGCTACATTGTTCCCAATCCTCGGCCGTCATCCAGTTCTCGGACACGATCTCGTCAGGGCTGATCGGAAGGTCGTGGTCCTCGTCCTTGATGGTCGGTGTGAGGTAATTCGTCGGGAGCTTCTGGTTTTTCACCAGGCCGTCGGGTCAGGGTGGGCTGACTACTCCAAGGATGGCGTTTCGGTTCCCCACTCCGACCTTAGGAATTACCCACCGCGAGAATTGCTCTCTTGCGCTGCGCCAATTTGAATGTTGCAGCAATTCACCGCCTTCTTGCCGAGCCCCTGCCGACACACGCGCACCTGCCCCGCAAATTGCCTTGGCGTTAGCCCCATGCTATACCCCGCAACGAAGGAAGGGCAAGTAGCCCTTGTGGTCGGAGTGCCGCGTTGACAGCGGATAGGAAAGAGGTCGACAAGTCTCTCGCCCACCAAATGTGATCATTCCAAACGTAATCTGCCGGTCTCCGTGCGCCGCTGCAAGCAACGTGAACCTGCGTGCCTCGACTGGAAGATCTTGACGGCGAATCTAGATCTCAGCCAATTGCTACACACGCGAACCGTTCCGAGGGCATATTCAAGCGGTCTAGCCGCTCAATAGCGCGCAAATGCGTCCATCAAGTGAACTAGTCCGACAGCTAACTAATATTCTACACAGGTAACGTGGCTACAGTTAAGGTACCAAGGCGACAGTGTGACTGAGAAAGGAGAGGACGATGTCAAGATACAAGAAACTGGCAGTAGCGTTAGGGTTTGTTCTCTTGCTTGGAACGGGAGTGTTCTACCTCAGATCTTTCGTCTTTGGCTCGCTTCTTGGTAGCGTGTATGAGGAACCTTCACATGAGGTTGTAGAGAAAGACGGCAATATCGAGATTCGCAGGTACGAGCCCTATGTGGTTGCCGAAATAACTGTAGCCGGGTCGTTCGATCGGGCAACGCAAAGCTCTTTTCGTCCGCTGTTCAGTTACATAACGGGCAGTAATCGCAGCCGCGAGAACATGGACATGACCACGCCGGTACTGGTGGAGCCTTCCGGTCAGGCCGGGTCGGAAAAGCTGGCAATGACGGTGCCGGTCTTGGTGGAGCCGAGAGCCACTGGCGAGAGCGTGGACGGACAGAGGTTGGCCGGAGAAGAAATCGAAGCCTGGACGATGGCGTTTGTGCTTCCCGCGGGCTATACGGCCGAAACGGCTCCCCTCCCGACCAACAGTAGTGTGACTATTCGCGAGGTAGAAGGGCGCGAAGTCGCCAGCATTCGCTTCAGCGGCAGGTTGTCGAACAAGAATGCCGAGACCCAGAGGGCAACACTGGAAGATTGGCTGCAAGTACACGGGCTGGAGCACCAGGGCGATTGGAGAATCGCTACCTATGATCCTCCATTCACCATTCCCTGGTTTCGCCGTAACGAGGTGCTGGTAACGTTGCGCTAGACGCGTACGTACTCTTTGCAGACAAGACTGTTTTTGTGCCGTACCCAATTGTCCAGCCGTACGGCCCGTGCTATACTCCGCCTTGGTAGAAGGGCAAGTAGCTCAGCCGGTTAGAGCGCCACGTTGACATCGTGGAAGTCGGAGGTTCGAGTCCTCTCTTGCCCACCCAAAGCTGAACGGGGCCAAGAATCCTCACTCTTAGGCTCATGTTGGTGCTGAAGACACAGGAAATGGCATTACCGTTGTAGATGCCGCAGCTAGGTTTGCTGACATGAGATGGAAGCACGTTCCCTGGGGGCGACTGGCTGATAGAAATGCTGACTGCTGACAGGTAAGATACGCGCTCGCTATGCCGCGACCGAGTTCTGACCGCATTGAAGCCGTCCTCCGTGCCACCGAGCGGTGGCAAAAGGATCTTGTCGACACGTCTGGGCGCAACCGCCTCCGCCGATACCGCGATCTGAAGACCAGTACGCTTGATCTCACACCCGGTCGAGTGAACGGCCTTTACGCACAGGCGATGGACCGGCTGCTGGCAGGCAAGTCTGTGCTCCTCAGCGACCTATTTCCTGATGTTCCTGACTATTCCGAAGACTTCACGGCCTTCGACGACGCCCGCAGGCGCCTTGCCGCCATCCAAAAGACGGCCATCACGAATCTTGAGGAAAAAGGTGTCGAGACACTGTTTGCAGCCATTGGGCTTGCGAGTTGGGAAGTAGATGCCCGCACTCCTCCGAACGCGCCCGTTATTCTCCTGCCGCTTGAAGTCGAAGCGACCGGCGCCGCTGCTCGTGACTTCAGGATTAGGGTTGCGGGTGATGCCCACCTAAATCCAGTACTGGCTCACATACTGCGAGTCGAACATGACATCCAGACTGACGATGACGAGGCGGACGTGGCTGAAGACCCGCCTACCAACCTCAATGGCTTCCTAGCTCAACTTGATCGGTTGCAGGAGTCTTGGGTGGTGCTTCCGAACTTGGCTATTGAGCGGCGCGTGGTTGTTGCCATCTTTTCTTACTCCACGATGCCGCTGGTAACTGATCTGGAGCAGAATGGTGAACTGTTTGCTGCCAGCGACATCGTAGCCGCTATCGCTGGCGATAGGGAGGCACGTAAGGCCTTAGCATCCCGTATCTGCGACCCCGAACCTAACCAGCCCGACATTGATCTACCTGCCAACGAGTTCCTAGTGCTAGATGCCGACTCCAGCCAGCACATGGCGATCAATCGCGTGCTTGGTGGTGAGTCGCTCATCATCCAGGGGCCACCTGGAACGGGCAAGTCCCAGACCATTGCCAACCTCATCACGACCCTAATCGCTCGAGGTAAACGCGTCCTCTTCGTTGCCGAAAAGCGCGCTGCCATCGAAGCCGTTACAAAACGACTAGAGCAAGTTGGGCTGAGCGATCTCGTCATGGACATGCATGGCGGTGTCACCTCCCGGCGGGATTTTGCACACACGCTTAACCGCTCCCTCGGAAATACTGCCACAATCCCTGCGCTGAATTACTCTACTCTCCATATCCGTCTTCAGGAACGTCGCGATTCACTCATCGCGAATGATGCCGCTCTACATGAGCCGCGCGATCCTTGGAAGCTCTGCGTCTTTGAAATGCGGGAGCGACTGCTTGCTATTCCTGAAGCTGCTCGCACCCAACTGCGTCTATCCACCGATGCCGCGCGCGCCCTTGATAGCGGTGGTTTGGAGCGGCTCGCAGCCGAGATAGAAGAGTGGGTCGATCTTGGTGGTCATGTGCTTGAAGAGAACCACCCGGAGTGGTCCCGCAGTGCTGTCACCACCACTAGTGAGGCGCGCAAAGCCTTCGATATGGTCAACGATCTTGCACATAAGCACCTGCCTGCCGCCCGCGACGCTCTCTTCACTTTGCTCGATGAGATTCCACTCCCTAGGCCAGTGACAGTTGCCGAGTGGGGTAGGACGACACGGTTCCTCGTGGTGGCTAGCGGATCACGATGGGTGCGGATTAGGGCTCAAATCATCTCGAAAGAGTACCGAGTGGCAAAGCAAGCGCTGGGCGCTCCAAGTGCGTTATCGCTTGCAAAAGACAGGGTGGACGGTTCGGAAAAGCACATCAACGCTCTCGTCGCAGAGCTTACTGCCTTTGCCGGAGTGGCTGGGATAGACGATCTGGAATGGTTGCCACATGTGGAGCTGGCCGAAACGTTGGAAAGGATGGCATCCAACCGAACCGTGGTCGCAAACCTTTCCCGTATCCGTGAACTAGAAGCCCGATTTCGCGAAGCCGGGATTGGGAACGTCATGCATTGTGTTGGCAAGTGCATCCCACCCAACTATGCTGTCCGTGCAGTCGAGCACGCTTGGCTATGGCGCATCCTTGAAGATCTAGAGTTCGACGATCGACAGATCGCTGCATTCGAAAGCAGTGCACATTCCCGCCATCGGGACGAATTCGCCGAGACCGATCGCCAACACCGAGACTCTACTTCTCAGCGTGTCCGCCGCCTCGCTGCCGAGGCTATTATTGCTACAATGAACAATTATCCTGAAGAGACAACACTGATACGTAGAGAGGCCGCGAAGAAGCGCCGCCACCTCAGTGTCCGCCAGCTTTTCGGGCGCGCCCCCCACGTTCTTTCCACGCTCCGCCCTTGCTGGACCATGTCGCCGATCCTCGCAGCTCAGATAATCCCCGCCAGTCTGCAAATCTTCGATGCTGTCATCTTCGACGAAGCATCTCAGATTCCCCCGGCGGAAGCAATCGGTAGCCTCGCCCGTGCACCCCAAGCGGTGATCGCTGGCGACAGTCATCAACTTCCCCCCACTTCGTTCTTCGGCCGCAGCACGGAAGATGAGGACGATGATGAGGATGACGGGATAGTGCTGAAAGACATTGAATCCCTGCTAGACGCCGCCGGCACGCTTCTGCGCGACAAGATGTTGCAGTGGCACTATCGCAGCCGCGACGATCGTCTAATTGCTTTCTCTAACAACCATATCTACGGCGGGTCTTTGACAGCGTTTCCCGGGGCGATTGTCTGCACGCCTATCACTCACTACCTGATCCCTTTCCGTCCCATCACTAGCGTTAGCGGCACCCGCTCGAACCCCGATGAGGTTGAAAAGGTTGTTGAACTCGTCCTCGAACACGCCCACGAGAATTCAGACGAAACGCTCGGCGTTATCGCTTTTGGCCAGCATCATGCTGACAACATCGAGAACGCACTCCACCGCCGTCTCAGTGGTGTAGACGATCCTACGCTCGATGTGTTTTTCTCCGAAACGAACGAGGAGCGCTTTTTCATTAAGAACATCGAGCGAGTCCAGGGCGATGAACGCGACAATATAATACTCAGTGTTGGCTACCACAAGGACGCCAATGGGAACTTACCTTACCGTTTTGGACCTATTCTCCAGGAAGGTGGAGAACGCCGCCTCAATGTTGCTGTCACGCGCGCTCGCTCGCGTCTCACGCTAGTCTCCTCGTTCAGCCATCGCGACATGGAACCGGGCCGCTCCTCCGCGAAGGGCGTCGTGCTTCTGCGGCAATACCTCGAATACGCTGCTTCCGGCGGAGAGAATATCGGTTCGGATATACACGATGTGCCGCTCAACCCATTTGAGCTTTCCATCAAGGATGGACTTGAACGACGGGGTATCCCGGTTACGCCACAGTACGGCGTCTCAGGTTATCGCATTGACTTTGCCTGTGCGCATCCTGACGAGCCTGGACGGATGGTGCTCGCCATCGAGGCCGATGGGGCTAGTTACCACTCCACGCACACTACACGTGACCGAGACCGCCTTCGCCAGCAAGTGCTCGAGAGCAAGGGTTGGCGCTTCCACCGCATCTGGTCGACCGCATGGTTCCGCGACCGCGAGACGGAACTCGACATGGCGGAGGAAGCGTGGAAACGGGCTCTCGGGGCCCCAGACAAAGATGATCCGCCTCTGACTTCCGGAGCATCCATCGGCATCCCGAAGACTAATCCATCGCCGCAACGTGGCCCCCGCCCCTATGTTCCCCGCAAGGGAACGCGTGGCTATGACAGCATCACCGATTACAGCGTATGGCAGCTTATGGCTCTTGTCCGGTGGATTGAATCCGACACCCTGCTGCGGACAGACGACGACTTGGTAAAGGAAATGATGAACGAGCTTGGATTTAAGCGTTCAGGGAAACGCATCGTAGATGCGCTCAGAATGGCCATAAGGTATGCCCGCCGCTGACCTCCACCCCACCATACTTTCCTCAACACTGGGGCACATGAGTCCTTGCCTATTTTGCTGCTGCTTATTGGCTTGTCCAGGTCCTTCGGGTAGGCCGTGATCATCTCCAGCTAAAGAGCTTGGCGAATAATCTTTTTCCCCCTCCACTGAGTTTCGTATCAAGGAATTCCTCCAATTCCCTGCGGTTCAGCACCGTGCGGCTGCCGAGGGTGGTGCTGTCGTCGATGAGGGTGGAGGGGACGTTTTCCCAGTCGAACTCGCGCCTGCCGAAGGTGTCTTTCTGCTCTATCACGATGACCTTGTCGGCTTCCAGTATCCAACCGGTGGGCCGGTCGCCCTCCTTCTTTATCCGGGTGGCGGGCCGCAGCAGGTGCTCGAGCTGAGACTTGACCCGCTCGTGGCGTTTGTCCGCGTATTCATCCCACGTAATGGGCGCGCACCATTGCGGCGGACTGTCGTCCAGCAATTCGCCAATCAACCCGGCGAGGATGGTTGAGGAGAACGCGAGCCAGTCATCGGGTTGGGGGTCTTCGTCTAGTTGAGCGAGCGTCCTGCGCAAGTATTCGCGATAGAGATGCGTGGAGAGGCTGCGCCGTACTTCCTGTATCTTCAGGTGCAACTCGTGGCGCAGCCTATCCTTGTAGGAGGGAAGCGCCGTGGTGGTGTAGATCATCAGGCTGCGCTTGACGATCTGATCGGTAAAGGCCTTGAGCTCTTGATTCATCGAGAGCACGAAACAGGGATACTCCGGGACCCGCGGCGGGTTCTCGTCCTTGATGACATCCTCGCCGTGGCTCCGAATGGCCGACCTGCCGATATCGTCGAACACGGCGGGGAACCGCTTGTACGCGTACTGAAGGTCTCTCAGTCTGGCCCTGGTGAACTCGCGCTTATCGATGCTATAGGCCTTGCCGAACATGGAAGTCATGAGAGTCTCGATGAGGCTGGACTTGCCGCAAGACGGCTTGCCGTAGACGATGGCGAACGACGGGAACCGAAAGATATCCCCCTGGTGGCCCGCCAGCGTGCGCATGTCGCACATGAAGGGCGAGAAGTAGAGCCACGACCAGAGGATGAAGTAGTCCCGCTGGAGCCGCTCTACTCCCATGCCGCCTTCGAACGTACCCTCGTAGTTGCTGAAGAACTCCACCAGCAAGGTTGCGTCTTGTTTCGCAGCGGCAAGGTCGGCATCTAGGGAAAACGGTTCGCCCAGGAGCAGGACGCTCTTTGTGTCCCTGTCGATGGACAGTTCCCGGTGGTCGGCGTCTTCCTCGTTTTGTACAGTGCGAATGCGGCTCGACTCCCGTACGATCTTGCGCCTGATATCGGGGGTCACGTGCTGTCTGCCGTTCCGCAGCGGCGGCATTAGGTTTGCTACCACCGGCGGAATAGCCGCTTTCATCTTCTCAATGCGCTCTATTTGCGCGGGAACGGCGATGTGGGCGCCACCGCCTGGCTCCTGCTCGCTTTCCGATGGTTCAATCACCAGCGTAGTAATGTCTTCAGGATCGAGCACCGGAACTTCCTGCAGCGTTATTTCGATCTTCTCGATCCGCTCGGGCGGCAGGGGAATTTCATCCGAGGCCCGGTCCCTGATGGATTCATACATGCCAAGGTAATGGCGCCACGCAGCGCCGTCATTGTCGAAGCAGACCAGTGTCTCGGACTGGCGACCCCCAAAAGCCGTCTCAGACAGGTTGGCGGAGCCGATGAGGGCGCGCGTGCTACCGGTCTCCGTGTTCTCGAGCAGGTAGAGTTTGGCGTGGGCGATCTGTTTGCGTAGCACCCGAAAGCGGGCTTGTCCTTCCCTGACGCGGCTGAGAATGAAGGCATGGCGCTCGTCCGATAGGTTCTTGATGGCGGCCCGGGTGTCGCCGATGGCAACCTGCTGGAATGCCATAATATCCTTCAGTGTGCGCAGCGTGCTCTCGCACCCAAATACGCACTCGAATTCGCTAAAGCTATGCCTTTCAAGCAGCCGCACGATCGCGCCCACCCCTGCGGAATAGGTGAGAATGCGGATGCGGTCGTAGCCGTCGAACAGCGACCAAGAGAACTTGGATTCAGACTCAAAGTGGACCTGCGCCACCCGCAGCCCACCGCCGTCGTCGAAGTCAAATCCACGGTTTTCTATTTGTCCGGGCTCGCGAGACGCCATACCAGCCTCCATCAAGGGAAAGAGCCGCCCGTGCCGATAGTATAATGCAAGGCGACGCCAAGCGACGCCAAGCGACGGGGTAAGGCCCTCCACTGGTACTTGCCGTCGTATGCAATGACGTAAGGAATTAACCAGCCGGGTCTGTTGCCAGGCAATGGCAGAGGATTGATGCTATCGTGCCCGATCTGCCCCTGAACGGCACTCGCACCTTTTAGTTAGCACATCATGTGAGAACGAGTGTACAGGTACGGGCTATACCGGCATGACTGGAAATCTGAACTAGAAGTACTAGTATTAGGAGTGTGACAGGTTGACGCCGGATGGTCTTGAAGCCTGCCTGCCATCGCCGATACGCCGTGGCAACATGGTACATTGCAATCTGAATAAAGATGAATTCATCGTACCGCTGCCGTGCAACACGGTCCAGAGTCGTGCTCTCTTGGAGAGAGCACGGGCTTCGTTCGACGACATGGAAAGAGTGGAATAGACTCTAGCTCGCGTATGGGCTTGGAGGTAGTTCACCGGAGTACTCCGAAAGCCGTCTATTCGGCCCTAGTGGCATCTTGACGGCAGCGGAGCAGGAATTGGTACAGGCGGCCGGACGACGTTGTCTTGAGCTGCGGCGCATTTTCGGCCAAGTCTATGCCGATACCTTTTCAGCACAGTTTATAATGCCGTAACGCAAGGTGAAGTGAAAAGGGTCAACTCTTGCGGTTTCTGAGTCACCTCAAATCCCCTTTTGCCAAGCGGATCGTCCTGGCTCTGTGCATTGCAGTCTCTGCCCTTGCTCTTCTGCCCGACAACGTTGTATTTGGACAAGAGCATTCGGTTAAAATGGGGGGCGCGTATCAGGATGGGACACAAATCAGGTACTCCGTATGCATTAGTCCGGTAATCTCATCGACACCGACACCGGATCGGCAGGTCAGAGGTGGGGTCATCGTGTTCGATGAAGCAGTAGGCAGCTCCGCTGCTGCGTTAATCGCCTTCGTATTCCGTGTTGGCGACACATGCAAATCAGGCAGCTATGGTCCGGATGGAAATAGAGGAAACCGGGCGATCCGAATTGAGATAAATTCTCTATTTGAAGGTGAAGAGGATGGCTATAGCGCAGGTTCTCCATCCAGTGAAACGGTGAGTTACAAGAGTGATGGTCCCGCTCGGACGCCAACACCGTCACCAACTCCTATCCCAACGCCGACTCCGCCACCACCACCTACCCCGACTCCAACACCTACACCCACGCCAACACCTACTCCCACACCGTTGCTTTCACCGACGCCAATTCCACCGCCCACGCCGGTCACACCGCCGCCGCCCACACCCACACCAACGCCGAGGCCCACACCGATTCCGCCGCCCCCACCCACACCCGTGCCTACACCCGTGCCAACACCTACGCCAATTCCGCCGCCACCACCCCCGCCGACGCCTACCCCCACACCGACGCCGGCGCCCACGCCGACACCAAC
This sequence comes from Chloroflexota bacterium, assembly GCA_965216245.1. GTDB lineage: Bacteria > Chloroflexota > UBA11872 > VXOZ01 > VXOZ01 > VXOZ01. The sequence goes on along the minus strand of OZ244145.1, from coordinate 205,047 downwards.
CCAAACACTCAAGGCTGTGCCCACAGTCGCACCCATTGCTACCCCTAGGGCTGAGACGGTTGCCACCCCCACGGCCGAGACTGGTGCCGCTTCCGCGGCCGAGTCTGCTGCCGGTTCCACGACGGGGCCGGATGAACAGGCCACTGTCGAACCGGAGTTTCAGCCCGAGCGACGCGACTTGGATCTGCGTGCTGTCCCCATAGTAGGTGACGCCCTGCCCCGCATCCGCAATACGCTGGGAGGCATTGCATCAACGCCACGCAGGCGTGTGACGCTGATGGCTATCCAGGGCTTGGCATTCATCTTCGCCATTGGCGTCTTCGCTCACCTGATTCTGCGCAGGCGTTGAGGCGAGCGCAGGGATCCCGCAGCGGTAGTGCGACTGAGTGTGTTAGTGCCGGCGGCACTTGTCTAGACCAGTGAGCCGGTCTCCGTTGGAGCAGTCGTAGTCGTCGGTAGTAACATGGCGAATTCAGTGTACTCACCGTAAACTGTGTCCACAGACAGGTCGCCTCCAAACCTGCGGGCAACGTCAGCGGCGATGGGAAGTCCGAGCCCGGCGCCTGAAACGCCTTCCCGTGTTGAGAAGAAGGGGTTGAATATCTGGCTGAGAACGTCATCCTTGATACCGGTGCCGTTGTCGCGGACTCGGATTTCCACCATGTCGTCGACCAAGCGCGACGAGACCGCCAGAATCGGCTCATACGCTACATCGGAGGCTTCTTTCTTCAGCTCCATGGCATAGCAGGCGTTTCTCACCAAGTTCAACATTGCTTCACCAAAGTCTGTCTCAACCAGGGATAGTTCTCCCACCGCCGGATCTAAGTCGAAGACCGTCCGCACGGTGAAGTCCGCTACGTCGGCGCTATAGTTGTTGCATCCCGCTTGCACCGCATCGCGCAAAATGCCGTTCAACTCGGTCATCACCGGATCTCCGCCCACCACTCCCAGACCCCGCATTCGCTCCACGATGGCCAAGGCACGCCCCCCGTTCGAAAGAACGCGGTTGAGGCTTGTGGTCATCTCCTCACTGATATCGTCCAGCAGCGCGGAATCATCAGCCGACATTTTATCCCGATATGTGTCCAACATCTCCTTTAGTTCGCTGTACAGTTCAAGCGTTCCTTCGGAGAAGTTGTTGACAAAGTTCAACGGGTTTCTCATTTCGTGGGCGACCCCGGAGACCAGCTCACCAAGGGCGGCAAGTTTCTCCTGGGCGATGAGGCGCGCTTGGGTCCGTTTCAACTCATCGTTGGTCTGGCGCAGCTCTTCATAGAGCTTCTCAACGAGGTTGAGGCGTTGGACTTCCAGCGCTTGTTCTCGGAACACTTCAAGTGCACTGGCCAACTCGCCAATTTCATCTTGCCCTACTTCCGGGACCGGAGTTTCCAAGTCTCCCTCTGCCATGCGCCGCATGCGCTCCGACATGCGCGAGAGCCGTCGCACCATGCCGTTTCCCACCCATAGCCATGCTGCCAGCGTCGCAACGATCACGCTGATCACGCTAATGGCCGTCAAGAGGGTCCGTCCTTCGTCAAAGCTGCCGACAGCTAGTCCAAGTGACTCCGCGGAATGGGACTGGGACGCCGCCAGTAAACGGGATGCAGCGTTTTCCAGAGTCGCACTAGACGCTTCAAATGATGCAGCTAGGTCTCTTGTGTTTGTTTCCAGCGCCAGTTGAAGGCTGCGGACATAGAATACGCCCTGGCCCTCTCCCAGAGATGCCACTCGCGGGTCTATGCCGGCGGCGTACAGCCTTGTAAATTCGTCCCACAGCCTTTGCAATTCTGACTCGTCTTTGGCCTCCAGCACCTGTCGCAGCACCGACAATGCCGCCTCGGACTCACCTGCGTCCGACCTGCTCGTGGCCAGAATCAAACGATAGTCGGCGGCAACCCGGTTTGTGCCCAGCAACGCATCACGGTTTCGTTCCAGATTGTCTATTACATCGGCTAGGTCGTAAGCCGCATCGCTCACTGCCTGCGCCTCCGCCGATAGTTCTGCGACACCGCTCACCACATTCAAGGCAGAGTCCAGCCGTTCCAAGGAGTCGACCACAGTGCCTCTCGCCAAGCCTTGGAACCCCAAATCAGGCTCGGCTGCCAATCCCAGTCCCAGATTCCGCAAACGCTCCGTCTCTCGAGCGACAGTCCATGCTGCCTCCAGCGCCGGCACGGACTCATTGCGTACCTGGTAATTCAGGTCACCGCTCTGCTCGAAATAGAAGACTCCCACTGCACCGGATATCAGAGTTAGGATTACGGCAATTCCCAAAGCCAGATACAGGCGCGTGCCGATTCGGCGCCATCTTTCGAGGAAGGGTCCCATAGCAGCTAAAACTCCTGAAAGTCCAACCCCCCTGAATTCGACGCTGAATCCTGTATCGAGAGGTTGCCCAGAAGGTAGGATATCACAGCCAAGATGCGCAAGGGACACCGAAGATCGCCCTGTAGATTGTCCCTTTCCGGGCGCCACGCAGGGGGACGCTAAAGGGCAGGCGTCGTTGCGTTCCTGGGCTATAGGAGAAAGCCGGACAAGCTAAAAGCGAGAATTAGAATCAACTCGCCCAACGCTTCTGGCTCTTCTTGCATTGCCTGCATGAACCGCCCCTATCCGAATGGCGCCTGCAGGCAAACTAAGACACTCAGGACAAACCGGAATCGAGAGTCTCCTAGGGCAATTACGTGAAAGCCGATTCACTTAAGAATTCACGGACCAAAAGGGGTAGGACAATTGCTTCAGGAGCACAAGTCAGTTCGCCGACTGGCGCTCTGGCTCGAATACCAACTCCGGTACTACGACTTCCCAGTTTTCGCAGCGAAAGTTGCCTTGGAATTGCGGCTCAGACTTCTCTTTGTCCCATGTAACGACGGCTAGAACCGTAGCAGAGGTGCAGCTCATGCCATCGGGTGGCGCGAAATTACTTGCGAGTTGCCCGACGACCGTCCCGTCGCGATCCAAGAGCTCCCAGCGTTTTGGACCGGACTGCAATTCCAACGAATCTCCGGGCGAGAGCGCTGCAATGGCGTGGTGAACCGGATGACCGGAGGGCTTGTACGCGGGAAAGCTCAGAAAGATGTCGCGCAGGCTGAGACGCCGATACTGACGGGTCAGTTCCGGTCGTGCCGGGGGAAGGTTGCGGAGTGGCTTGCGAGGCCGTACCGATGGCAGGCCGGAAAAGGATGCCTGGAATTGCTGATCCCCTGAAAGTTGCGCCAGGGTGAGAGTCTGCCGTGCCCGGGTCATCGCCACATAGTAGAGTCTGCGTGGAGCATCGACGTCCTCGTCACGGCCTACGCGGCCCCAGCCGCCGGCGAGCACGACGACGTGATCGAATTCCAAGCCTTTGGCGCGATGAGCGGTTAACAGCAACAGCCCTCGCTGGCGGCGGCGCACTTCCCGTGCCCACTCGGCCAGCCACTCGATGAAGTTATCCGCCGGTGATTCCGTGCCGCTTGTCTCCAGCGCGAATTCGGCAATGGCTTCCAGCAATAATTCATTCCAAATGCCTGATGGCTGCTGGGCTATCCAATCTTCCAGATCGGCGCTCGTCACCAAGCGGGATTCTCTGCCGCGCAGCCAGTTTACAAGCGCTTGCGTTTCCCGCAGATGCCAGACGCCCGTGAACTCCTCGTTTGCCATTTGCACGGGAATGCCTTCAAGTTCGCAAAGGCTGCGCACAGGGTCTAGGAAACTCCATTCGCGCGCGATCACCGCGCAGTCGGACCAATCCCAGGTGGGCGAAAGGTCTGCCATTCGCTTGAGGTCAGCAACGACCGTCTGTGCTTGAGAGATTGGGGTGTCTCCAGCTTCCAGCATCAGGACTCGACCCCTGGCGACCGGATCAATTCCAGCCCACGTACCGCCAGGCGAGTCCTTTGCGCGCGCTCGATCGACGCGGATTGGATGCCCGGTCTTCATTCGCTGGTGCGCCGGCTCAATTAACCTATTGGCCGCCTCGATGATGTTGGCTGTAGAGCGATAGTTGTCAGTGAGGAACGTGGGTCTAGCTGCATAGTCCTCTTCGAAGCGACGGATGAACTCCACCGAAGAGCCATTGAAAGCGTAAATGTTCTGATCGTCGTCACCCACTGCAAATAGACTGATCTTATCGTCTTCCTCGGAGAGCGTTCTCCCCGCCAGTGCGGAAATCAGCGCATATTGGTCCGGTCCAATATCCTGGTATTCGTCAACGAGTATCCAGCGAAAACCCGCCAGCAGCCGCGCTCGATACTCATCAGCTTCATCCGGCTCCAGTCCTTCCCCGCGGAGTAGGTCCACTGCCTGCTTCAGGATAGTCTGAAAGTCTCCTTCACTCAGGCTATTCGCACGCCCTGTAAAGCTCGCGCCAACCAGCCGCATGGCGAGCGCGTGGCAGGTGAGCACAATCACGCCCCGGGCGTCGTCACCGATGAGTTCCGCAAGGCGGCGGCGTATTTCCACCGCGGCATGCCGGTTGTAGGAGAGAGCTAGGATGCTGCGAGGGTTCTCGCGCCTGACGCGTATCAGGTAGGCAATACGATGCACGAGCACACGTGTTTTGCCCGAGCCCGGGCCGGCAAGCACCAAGACATTCGTCTGTTCTCTATCGTCCGCAACGATTCTTCTTTGGATTGGGTTTTTGAGGCTCTCTACGATGGCTTGCCACGATTCCGGTGTGGTCTGACGGGAAAACTCCTGGTCTCGATCTGGCAGCCATCGACGCAGGAAATCTTCTCTGCGCAAGCTGAAATAGTCCATGGCCAATCGCAGCGCATCAGCCATTGCCGCTAGGCCCTGCTGCACGTACTCCGCCATCACGTGAATCTGCAATACTTGCTCGTCGTAATGAAGCTTGAGGGATGTATAGTCGGCCTGGGCGAAGCCGCGCCGCTCCGGCTGCAAGCGGATGGTCATGGCCGGGCGAAACACGGTTAAGCCCTTGTTTAGGCGGATGACTTCCTGCTCGTGCAGCCATAGCAGCGCGCGATCTGTTAGTTTGCCGGGGTCCTTGACTGCGTTTGTTAGTGTCAAGTCAGATCTGATGGCTGCCAGTAGCTTTCCTAACGTTGTCTCGACTAACAGATCAGTGCCGCGGCTTCCCGGTGGCAGATTGGCAAGCAGATGATCGAGTAGGCGCTTGGCGGCTGCACGACGCAGTTCGGCGGTCTTCTTCAGGCTACTCCAGTCGCGCTGCAAGGTCACTTGCAGGGTTTCCCTGTCCCGCCCGCGCACGCCAAGACTTCCTCCACTCCCACCTTCGCCCCGCCCGTCGGCGGCAATGCTGCGGATTATCCGACGCACGAATTCCGGCAGAGCAAAGGTATGCCCCTCGTCCTTCAGTCTTTGGGTCGCAACACGCAGATGCAGCGTTGACGAGTCCCCCTTTTCCATATCCGGTGCTGTCTCTTGCAGGAGGTCGATCAGGGCCTCCTCCAGATTTGCCGCTTGCTCGAAGCGTTGGCGGGAAGCCCGTTGCACCCCTGCGTGCACGAAGGCGGTCAATACCGTATCGTTACTGGCAATACCCAGTCGCTCCAGGTCGTACAGTGCGGCTCGCACGCCCTCTGAGTTCAATCCCGATGCGGACATGAGTTCGTCTGTGGAGATGCCATCGTCGGAATCCGCTTCAATCAGCGCCTCTGAGATGGTCAGTAGTTGTCGGCGGTAATCATCCCTAATGTGGGCCTTCTTGAGCTTGGCACTTGCTTCGCTCAATGAACTGACACGTAGAGAGGAAGGGAAGATCTGTACGCGGTTTTCCTCTCGGTTCAGCAGCTCAGATTCCTCCAGCCAAGCTACCGCAGTCCGCGTGCGGGTGTCGTCAGTGGCGGAATCTCGCTGAAATGCCTTCTCGTCGTCCTCACCAAGGATCTCACCGGAGGTGGCCACCACCTCGCCTCCCAAGCGCTTCTTTCGGTCCAGATTCCGCAGAGCGCGCAGGACGCCGTGGATTTCTCGTCGCGTGAGCCGTGAGCGGGCCGACATGCCGAACTGGCGCTCCACGTCTTCCATTGTGTAGAGAAGCACGCAGCGGGCTGCTTGCTGATCGCGTCCGGCGCGTCCCGCCTCTTGCAGGTAATTCTCTAAGGAACCTGGCATGTCGGCGTGGATCACAAGCCGCACGTCCGGCTTATCGATTCCCATGCCGAATGCGTTGGTAGCGACGATGACCTGCAAATCGCCATGGATGAAGCGCTGCTGGACGTCCTTCTTGGTTTCCGGCGGCAGTCCCGCGTGAAAGAAGTCTGACTCGACCCCCTTTTCCTGCAGGAACTCGGCGACTTCTCTAGCTTGTCGCTGCGTCGCGCAGTACACGATGGCCCCGCCCGGTTCGTTATCGGGAAGATCAGACGTAAGGATTTGGTGAATATGTGCAAACTTCTCCCCACTGCTGGTCTGCACCACTACGAATTCTAGGTTGGTGCGTCGCGCGCCGCCGTCGAAGACCTTCAAGCTGATATTTAGCTCTCTCTGAAAGTAGTCAACGAGTTCCGCTATGACATCGGGCTTGGCAGTCGCTGTTAGGCACAGCACCGGCGGAATCGGCTCTTTCCCTGCCCTCTTGCGTATAAAGCGCCCGACGTAACGATAGTCGGGACGGAAGGCGTGCCCCCACTTCGAGAGACAGTGGGCCTCGTCTAGCACCCACGCGCCGATTTCACGTTGGCTCAAGACACGGCGCACGCTGACGCTGCGAAGCTGCTCGGGCGATATGATGAGGATTCCGGCATCCCCGAGCCGCACTCGGTCAAGCGCATCGCTCCGCTCCGGCATGGACAAGAGCCCGTTGATGGTGACGCAAGAATCGACTCCTCTTGCTTCAAGTCCCGCCACCTGGTCGGCCATAAGGGCGACTAATGGAGAAATCACTACCGTCAATGCGCCGGTCTTGTCGTAACGGGAGAGCGCCGGAATCTGGTAGCACAGCGACTTGCCGGCGCCGGTGGGCAGGATCCCGAGCAAATTTTCGCCCGCCAAGGCAGCTTCGACAATAGACTGCTGCATGGGCCGGCCGGACTCATCCGTCGGCTCGGGACGGAATTCGGTGAAGCCGAACCAGCGAGAAAGTTCCTTGCGGGCGTTGTGCCGTTCCTGACACCAGTTGCAGGCAGGATCCGCGCACGCGGTGTCGCGCAGCCGCTTCACCAAGTGTCCCGCTTCGGGAAACTGGTGTCGCACCCAGGGCGGCATGACTGAATTGCCGCCGGCCACCGATAGCCAGGCCAGCGCATAGGCCAGCGGCCAGCCGTGGCGGGATGCATTCGCTATGGCCTCATTCCCATGAGTCTCGCAGGCGTTGCCGGTCAGCCGCCTGCGAATCGCTTCATGCGCCTCAGAGTCGGACGGCCTGCCTGAGCGTCGGAGCAACGTGAATACCCAATCGAAGCCTGTGCAATCTTGTACACTCGTCAGCCAGTGCCAGGCCGTTAGCAGGTCGGCCGGCGCAGCGCGCAGGGCCTCTTGCTGGTCGCTAAAGACCTCCAACGTTAGTCGCGCGTCCAGTTCCGGATCGTTAATTCTCCCCCGCCTGAGTTGCCCGTCTTGGTAATGCTTGACCAGGTGGTGATACGGATTGCGCGGGAAGGCGAGGGGATTGAGCCGAAGGGTATCCACGGCAGGAAGCCGCAACAGCCGTAAGCTGGGATTGGCAGCTTGCAGCTTTGGCAAATCGAAGGCGATCAGATTGTGGCCTAGCAGAAAGTCCGCGCCCCCACTGAGATTGTCTAGTCTAGACAATGCGGCGGTTATGCTCTGGCCTCCTGAGGGGAAGACAAGAGACTTGCCGGTGTCTGGGCGCACTCCGGCTAACGCGTAGATGCGGTCGTCGCGAGTGCTAACTTCCAGGTCTAGACTGAGGCAACGGAACAAAAGCCGGCTTGATTCGTCAGGTACCACCCAGAATCCGTTCGTAGTCTATACAAGCTCGGATTCACTCGACGTCACACTGGCTTCATCAAAGGTCCTTGATATCCTAACGGATAGTATAGTACAGCACGCGTCTTGCAGTGAGCGGTCACGACTGCCTGCACAGCCGTTTCTACCGTTAGCGTCTTTTCAGGCCTGTGCCTTCAGTTTTGGCGCAGATACCTTTCCTGGAGAAGCTTCTCAAGAAGGCATGGATTTCGCAAGAGTGACCATAGCCGCATCACTCGTCACTTCATCTTGATCTTGCTTTGAATGCACTAATCAGCTTTGCTGCCATGAACGCAGCCAGACTTACACCCAGGGGGAACCGAAGGAGGCAATGGGCATGAACCAAGAACTGGATTACACGGAACTCGCCAAGGAGTACGACACGCTCGCGCCGGATGGATCCGAGATCCGGCTGCTGTCTACGACGAGCCGCGGCAGTATGGTGCACTGCACGCTGAACCCGGGAGAGACTTCTGCGGCGGTGGTGCACAGGACGGTTGAAGAGGTGTGGTACTTCCTCGAGGGAACGGGCCAAGTCTGGCGGCGCAAGGGTGACGAGGAGCGGGTTGTGGACGTGGCTCCAGGCGCGAGCCTCTCAATCCCCGTCGGCGCCCACTTTCAATTCAAAACAACAGGAGACCGTCCGCTGCGATTTGTAATAGTCACCATGCCGCCGTGGCCGGGTGAGCACGAGGCATACCGCGTTCCCGGCGTTTGGCCGACGCAATACTAGGAAGAGCTGGGTGCCTTCCTTACTGTGGGAATGTTAAGTGAGCCTCCAGCTGCTTCTCAATGCAAGCACACCTAGCCTAGCGGTGTTACTCGCGCTTGCCAAGTGAAGTGGGCGGCGAGCGTGCTCAGTAGACGCCGGTCGCCGTCTTCGGGAAAGAGCGCGTGAAGCTGGCGAAATACAGCGAGACTGAGTTCAGTGACCAAGGGGCTTTCGTGCGAAATGAGGTGGGGGAGATAGCCGAGCGACAGTTTCCCTCCCACTTGATGAAAACTCTGGATGTCGTCATTACTAATGCTGGAAACTTCGGCGTCTACGGGCAGTGAGAGCGGAATGACCCCATGCGCAACAGTGTCACCGTCGATTAGCCCGACAATGATGATGCCGACGGCAGTTGCCTTCTCTACAAGGTAGTCCGGGGAGAGCACCAATTGATCGCTTGGAGGGTTCAAGCGTGGACCGATACTGCCGTACTCCGGGTTCAGAAGGATTGTGTCGTACACGATGCCAACGGCCTCGCGTTCACCGGTTGCATCGATAGGTGCTTTTACAAAGCGGCCGAAGGCGTAGTCGTTGGGCTGAGGGTCGTATGCCGTCTCGTGCGGCGCATAGACCTGGCACACGTAGTCTGTGTGCGAGTTGGACTTTACGATGCGTCCGATAGCTCTTTGCTTCATCGCTCCAGCCTCTTAGGACCGCCGCCGTTCCTTACTCGTCTGCTTCGCGGATGCCTGCATAGTGCGAATGTCGTGGCGCAGGCCGAATTCCTCCAGCGCGCGCTGGTACCGCTGCCGGTCCCTAAAGTCGATGACTGCGGCGGCATCGGCCGCTTGTATCGCGTAGGGATAACCGCCGCCCACGATAGCCTCGGCTCGCACCCAGTCTATCACGCGGTCCAGCTCACCGGCGCAGAGCAGCCAGCGTGGAAACTCCAGCCGCGCCGGGGGCGAGCGGTTGATCTTCAGATAGGTGAAGCAGATCTCTTTGCTGTAGCTCTTGCCTGTCTCATTATCGGTGTAGTTGCCATCCTGTGTAACATCTTGCCGCTGGCACAGAAACGCGGTTAGTCGCCAAGGCATCCCGTCACCGTTCCGATCATCCAACAGGGCAGGGTCACTGATGAGTGAGGCATTGGAGAGACTGACGCCATGGAAGTAGCAGAGCATCCTCGTGAAGTCACGTGCCCGTGACCGATCGATATAGGCAATAAGGGGAACGCGGCACTCCTCTGAAGTCCGCAGCATGCTCACTGCCGCCGCACGATACCGACTGCGCACTTCCTCTGGTAGGCCCCCGGCAAATGAGACCGTGAGCGAGCCGTCGAAGAGCGCAACTTCCCGCTCGCCCTTGCCGCAATTTTCCCGCATGAACGTGTTGATCCGAGCCACTTCAAGCTCGTAGCGACGCAAGGCAACCCAAAGGTTTGAATCACCGTCGTCATCACCAAGATCGCGTGGCGTTAGCACTTCGACATGTGCATCTTTTTCGTAGGCGCCATTCGCCTGGTGGGGATTGGCAAACCAAGCGATCTGAATGGCAGCTACCGGCAAAGGGAAGTCCTTGGTAGCCGGCAATTGGCTGCCGTCTACGGCACAAACGGTGACGTTGGCAAGCGTTTCTGCCGCCCAGTGCCGCATTGCGGCCACATTCTCCCAGACTTCCGGAAATTGGATGCGGAGGTCCGGCTGTCTGTCGAACTCTTCGGTAGGCCGCGCGCCGGGCGCGGCTTCCGGGGCAAGTCGCTCACATAGTTCGGCGGCGGTAACGTCGGTAAGCGCATCGCGCGCGGCGTAGAGCTCATTCAGGCGCATTTGTTGCTCTGCGTCAAGTTCCGTGAGCGCGGCCCGCTTGTCGTTGAGTGCCTGAATAATCTTGTCTCGATAGAACACGATTGTCTCCGCTTTATTTGCCGAGTTCTCCTACAACACGGACCGCGGCCAAGTTGGCCAACTTTGACGAATCTCCAGGGATTCTTTGTTCAGTGTAAGGACTGCATAGTGTTATATCTCGGCGCTACACCTGCTCCACTGTGCTCACGCCGTTCTCCTTGCGCACGCGCAGCACGGTCGAGACCATCGGTTCGAACGTGTCATCGTGGCTTATGACGAAAAGCTGGTGAAATCCTGTCACCCGTTCAAGCTGTTCGGCAAGATTGCGGCGGCGCTCAGAATCCATATTCTGGGTTGGTTCATCGAAGAAGGCGATATTGATGTCGGATAGTTGGCGCAACAAGCCCAGGCGTACGGCCAATGCCGCGCTCATCTGCTCGCCACCGGAAAGCTGTGCAAACGCGCGCCGGTGCCCGTGTTGTTCTAACAGGATGTCATAGTCTTCCGTAAGTGAGAGTTCCGCGGAGGCATCCCCCATGATCTCGCTGAAGAGCGTGTTGGCTTCCGCGGATATCTGCTGGATGAGGTGCCGTGTGATGTGCGGCCCGGCGTCGCGTATTACATTGCGCAGGAAACTGGTAACAGTCCTCACCTCTTGCGCCTCGGCCTGAGCGAGTTTGGCTTCCCGCAACGCGCGCGCTGTTTGCTTCAGCTTGGCGATATCCTGTTCTGCCTGTGCGATCAACGCGCCGAACTGGCGGATACGCTCATTTGCCGCGCCCAACTCACCTTGGGTCTTGCTCAAGTCTGCTTGTACGCCAGCCAATGCGGTCGGGTCCCAGGATGCCTCGCACTCTTCGAGCAGTCTCCCAGCATCGGAGACTGCCCGCGCGTTCTTCTCAATGTCGCCCGCAAGCGCAGCCATGGCTTCTTCCCGGCGCGGGAGGTCGGCGGCAGTTTGCTGGAAGCGCAAATACGTATCGTGTTCTTCGCGGTGCGCATCCATGCTGCGGCGTTCTTCCGCTACCCGGTGCTCGAGGTTGAAATATGGTTTCAGGCGTTCTTCAATGCGGGCCAGTTCCTCCTCGACTTGCTGATGTTCTCCGGACACCGAGTCAAGCGTCTGCATGCGCTGTTCATGTTCGCCGGCCGCGCCGAATAAGCGTTCGGCTACTTGGCGGGGATTACCCAGGTCTTCCAGTTCTCGCGCGAGGGTATTTCCCCTGGCTTCGAGCGAGGCAATGGTCGCAGCAATCGCTTGGGGAGGCCAGACCTCTTGCAAGCTTGCGGCAATGCGCTGGGTCAATTCTTGTTCCTGCTGCCTGAGCGCCAGGAGTTCTACCTCTAGTTGCCGCAAGCGGGGCTCCAAGTCGGCGAGGCGGTTAACCTGCTTCTGCGCATCACTTGCGAGCGCTACCATATTTTCAAGCTTGTTCCGCTCTTCGGTCGCTTGTGCGGTGTGGTCGGTGAAGTCGCGAACGAGGGTGGCAATCACGGGAATGAGGCTATGCCCATCGTCCACCTTCGGGCATTGATCTTGGAAGAACGGGCAAAGGCCGTTCTTAGCCATCCGCTGAGACTGCTCATTGAAGCGACGCTGCGCTTGATAGGCGCCGATCTTTTCCTGCACCAACTGTAGTTGCTGCGTGAGGTCGTCAAGTTGGGAGGCGGTTTCCAGGAGAGCGCGGCAGCGTGCCACATCTGCGGCAGTCTCATCGCGCATTTGTATCGATTGACGGTAACGCTTCCGCACATCGGCGCGTTGTGCGAGCCATAGGCCGACGCCCTGCAACTGCTCATGCTGCTCCGATAGGCGCGCTTGCACGAATACGGCGTCTTCGCTCGCTTCTCTGGGCAAGGGCTTGTCTGCATGCGGAAATAGCTCGCCAGAGTCACTGGCCGCGACCCGCTGCAGAGCTTGCGTCACCTGGCTACCGTAGTGCCGGGCACCGCCGAGACTCCGGCCGAATTCGAAAACGAGCGCTTCCAAGCGTTCTTGCTGTACGACCTGCGGCGCTAGGGCTGCCCGTCTCATTTGAGCCTCACGCGCCTCCTTTACGCCCTTCTCCAGCGCGGCTTGCCGTGTCTGTAGAGCGACTAGCTTCCTTTCAGCGTTGTGTTTGCCCTGGCGTAGGGATTCGGCAGCTTTGCGCTCTTCTTCCAGGGCCGCCAACGTTTCTCGCGCTTTGCGATAGGCAGTGTAGCCCGCGGCCGCGCTCTGCATACGGTCTGCGGCTCTCTTGGCAGTCTCGACTTGCGCTTGCTCTTCCACGAGGCGCTTCTGCAGGTTCTGCTGCTGTTGCGTGAGTTGCCGGACGATGTCCCGTTGCTGCTCCAAAGTCCGGCGTTGTGTTTCCAACCCTTTCAGTTCCTCTTGCAGACGCGCCTGGGTTGCGGTGAGCAACTGTGCTTGCGCGGCAGATTCCACGTACTGCTTCTCATACTGGGCGAGCGCTGTGACCTGTTCGGGCAGTCGCGCAGCCTCGGGTTCCAGGGCAGAGACGCGGCGCTCCTGCTCGGAGATGTTTCCTTGCATTACGTCCAAAACGTCCCGGAGCTTGTCGTAGACATGGCGGTACGCGTCGACACGAAGGAGGGGATCAAACGTGTCTTTGCGCTGACCGGGCGTGAGCAGGAAGTCTGCTGTCAAGCGCCCCTGCGGCACACCAAGGACATTATCGAAAACGCGCGCCAGGTCATCGTAATCATCCAAACCGATGTGGTTGCGCAGGAAATTTAGCACATCCTGCTTTTGCTGGGCGACCCTTGAATTGGAATTAAAGCTGTGAACGAAGTAGGTTGACGTTACGGACTCCGCGCTGCCTGTCGTACGCCGCAACGTCCGTACGGCCTGATACTCACACTCATCGAGGCGCGACAGAAACGACACGCGCACATCCGCCTCCGTGGCATTATGGCGCATGAATTCCCGTTGGTTGCGATAGGGGAGACAATCGAATAACGCAAAGCCGATGGCTTCCAGAATGGTGCTCTTGCCCGCCCCGTTAGGGCCGGAAATGGCAATAGTGCCCAATGGAAACCGCACAGTCGCTTCCTGGTAACTCTTGATATTCGTAAGAGAGACTTCCGTAATGCGCATCGGGAGTTAGTCCGTAGTCTTTGGGGTTTCTTTGCTTGCAGGACTGGAACCGAAGAGATTGTCCTGTTGGACGTAGTGCCGGAGGCGCTCGTCATTTGCGTGGCTCTCACCTCCACTTGCAGACGTAAACTCCGCAGCTCTGGCGTCTGCGCTCCGATCCTCAGAAGCGCTCTGTCCGCTCTCCACTGTAGCTGGCGCCGATTCTGCGTCGGTTCCTGACGCTTGTCGCTGCGACCGCAAACGTCGTCCCACTTCCTCCGCAATCTCGCCGCTCGTGACGCCGTCGAGGACCATCTGCTTGAGGGCCATTGCGATTTGTGCGGTGTCTGCCGCCGTGGAAGCAAAGCGATCGTCGGCCGCGATGAGATTCTCGAGAACCAATCGTTCCAGCACTTCCCGATCATGCATGTCGCCATCTTCTATCGTGTTGGCAAGAGCTTCCTGCAGCGACGACCGGAGGCGCACTACCAGAGGATTGAGGTAGTTCCTTGCTAATTGCTCAATGGCCTCAGTGTTGATTTCCGTACGCGAGAAGCGGGCAACACCCGTGAGCACGATTTCGACGACGGGAGATTTCTGTAACTGAGAAGCGATGCCATGCGCCGAGTCCGTTGTCGCCGCTCGTTGAGGCGTTTCTGTAAGCGTGTTAGGCACAGGTTCCCGTTGCACTTTCTTCTCAAGAAGCTCCAAGAGTGTGCTTGGAGACGGACAGGCATCGAGCTCTTGCACGATGCGAACAAAGGGTCGGCGATATGGGTAGTTAAGGGGGTCAGCGTAAAATGCCGGTGTGCGGCCGGTATCTACCTTCACGAGGAGTGCGCCTTTGTTGCCATATTGCCACTCTTCGCTGCTCCAAGACTCCGGGCACCCCGGATTGAAGAGCCATTCCCCGTCGCCCAGCGTGCCTCGATATGGAACGTGAACATGACCGAGCGCAAGATAGTCTATGTACTGCCGGAGAGTACTGAGGTCTTGTAGGCGTGCAAACGGGTGCCCTCTGTCGTAATAATTCTCCACCGAGGTGTGAGTTAAAAATATCGAGAACATGCCGTCAGGAGGTGGTGCAGTGGCTATTGCGGCGCCAATCTCGTTTAGAGCCCTGCCGGTCTCAGCGCCCTGATACTTAAGGCCGTAAATCCGGGCACCTGCAATGTCCACGTACCCGCCGGTGCGCTCCGCGTCGTCCCATGGCTGCGGCATCCAACCCTGTTCGTGGCGGGAACAATCAAGCAGATAGAGGAGCCGGCTCTGGTTAAGGTACTCCATCCAGGAAAGGCTATCGCCGTAGGTGCGTTCGTGGTTTCCTTCGATAGCGACGACTGGAATTCCCGCGGCTTTCAGTCGTTCGAACTCGGTGACGGCGATAAGGAGAGTGCGTGGGTCGAGGGTGCGTTTCTCGAATAGGTCCCCTGCAATGAGGAGGAAATCAACCCGCTCTTCCAGGGCAGTGTCCACTATCCACCGGAACGCCTCGGTGAAGTCGTCGTAGCGCTCGCTCAGACCATATTGCTGGTAGCCGAGATGAATGTCTGCAGTGTGGAGAAACTTGAACTGCATAGCATTTATCCCATTGCGGGGCGGGAGAAGATCTGCCCACGAAAGTGCGCGCGACGCATCAAATTGTCGACAGAGGAAACGGCTCGTCAGCGAGCGGATCGCGGCTTCGATCCAGCAGTACGCCGTTCGCAATGGTGTGGGTATTCTCTAGTTGCTGTTTGCCGTCTCGCTTCTCGCCCTGTGGATCCAAGAAGGTGAAATTGCCTTCGTCGACCCGGAAGACCGCAATGTCCGCCGGAGCGCCGATGCTTAGCCGACCGCAAACGTGGTCGTATCCTACCGACTGCGCGGGAATTAATGTGCTGAGCCGGACAACGGTCTCCATGTCCATGCCGAGGGCAAGGAACTTTGACATCACGTAGGGAAAGCTCTTTGCCGACGTGCGAATGCTCCTCTGATGCAGGTCGGTGCTGATGGAATCGGGTGGAAACCCTTGTTCCATGGCAGCGGCTGTGACAGGGAATGAAAAACTGCTATTGCCGTGACCCACGTCGAAGAGCACACCGCGTTCGCGCGCTGCCCAAACCTCGTCACGCACTTTGCCCCGCATCAGGACGCCACCAGGCTTGCCATGAAAGCAGTGCGTAACGATGTCGCCCGCCCGCAGTATGGGAAGCAATTCTTGCAAGGTGGGCGCCGGCATGGAGATGTGGACCATCAAGGGTATTGAATACTGGTCGCAGAGCTCGCGCCCCACCCACAGAGCCATCATTCCAGTCTGCCCGGTGCTGGAGCGACCGGAACGGATCTTGATACCGGCAATGAGTCCGCGGTGCATCTCCAGGGTGGCTGCGTTGAGTTCCGTATCGACATACGTCATGTTATTTAATTCGCCAACCTCCTGGCAATGCACGAGGCCCTTGGCGCTGAGATTGAGCAAGGGTATCACGCGCACCTGCGAAGGTTCGATGATAAATCGCTTGAAGCCGGGAAAGGTAGCTGCGCCGCTACTACCGGGGTCGATCCAGGTGGTCACGCCATGCCGCGCGCCAACGAGGTCCGGATCGAGGCCGGTACCCCCTACGCCCCAGTAGCAGTGCCCGTGCAAGTCCACCAATCCGGGCGTAACGAGTTGACCGGAAACATCGATCTCCTGCGCGCCGCTACCGTCAAGCGTACCCTCAGTCATGGCGGCAATCGTGCCGTCAGCGATACCGATGTCGCCAGAAAGACATCGGCCTTCACCCGGATCTATGATGTCGCCATTGCGTAAGATGAGGTCGTAGTTCATTGAAATTATCTCCGTTGCAACTCGGAATACTCAGTGGCAACACCACTCCATGCAATTCTATCAGCCTGATAGCTTTTCTACCCTTTGGTGGCATGCCGCAACCGCACCGCCCGGATGCTTACTTCAGCCGTTCGGATGCCTTGTTCCCCCCGTCTAGGGCCACGTAGTTGCGGTTGATTTCACGGTGGAAGCTCTCCGGTAAACGCGCCCAGTCGTGCGCCTGGACGAGGATTGGGATACTCGACCGTTCCAACGCCGCAGTAAAGTCGCGGAGCATGGAGTCCGGAATAGGTTCCAGCGTTGGCGTGCGGAGCGCGAGATCTAGATCACTGCCCGGGTGGCTTCTGCCGTTGACGCGACTGCCGTAGGCCCACGCCTCAACATCGGGCAGGCACGTGCGCAGCAGCGCTTCGATTTGTTGGCGATACCGGCAGGGCAGACTCAGTCGATTACTCATCGGGTTCCTCCGCGATTATCTGTGCCAGTTCCTTGGCGTCGACGATGAAAGTGGGTAGCAGCTTAAGCGTTGCCTCGGCAAAGCCCACGCCGTAGCGGTGCGCCGTGTCGTTGCGGGCATCTCGGTATGCGAGCCAGCGTTCGCAACTCTCGACGGAGACTAGCCCGTGCTTCGCGGTGTGGCGGAAGCGGTCTTTGAAAGTAAGACGATCAGCTTGTCGATTGCTGGCAAAATAAGATCCTAGCCGTTTGCTCAACAAGCTGCCGCTCTGCTCCAAGACCAATTCGAACTCTTTAACGCATGCGGCGCGCAAGATGTCGTAGGAAATGCCATCTGCTTCTTGCTGCTGCAATTGCGCAAACGCAGAATCCAGTGTTTGGATGCAACGAGTGAGGAAGTCGGTATCGATTTTCATGCCTCAGCTCTTTCCGGCGCGTCTTTCCGACCTCGGGGGAACCGTTCATGATTTGACCAGTCTTCTACCAAAGTACCTAGACTTTTCTTAAAGTTACTTGCCGTGTGTACGCTTGGTTTTCGCCACCAAGGTGCAGTGCGCGAGATCGTTCATCGCTCCTGATGCAAGATGTACCCACCCGCAGGCAGGGCGCTTAGTAGGCGCGGCGTTGCCAGTCGTCTGCGAAAAGGTTGAAGTGGCCGAATCGGTAGGGATGCTCCTCGATCACGTCGAGATTGAGATCAATCCCAAGGCCCGGCGCTTCCGGCGGTGAGAAATACCCATCCTTGACTCGCGGGAAACCGGGTACCGCCTCGCGCACGAAATCGGGAGCAAAGTCGTCGAAGCACTCCTGAATTTTCACGTTCGTTGTGCAGAAATCAAAGTGCACGCTCGCCGCGGTGCAGGCGGGGCCGTTGGAACAGTGCGGCGCTACCATCACGTAGTGGGCATCGGCCATGGCCGCGATCTTCTTGAGTTCCATAATGCCGCCGGCATGGATAATGTCGGGCTGAATAATGTCAACAACGTTGTTCTTAAAGAAACGCGCGTACTCATAGCGTGTAAAGATTCGTTCGCCGGTCGCCACAGGAATGTTAATGTCACGCGCTGCCCGCTCCAAGGCATCCTGGTCTTCCGGGGGAACCGGCTCTTCCACCCATCCAGGCTTGAAAGGCTCGAGTTCACGAGCGATCTCGATCGCCGTTGCGGGGCTAAAGCGGCCGTGCATTTCAATGAAAATCTCCACATCAGGTCCGACGGCGTCCCGGATTGCTTCGACGAGCGCAATGGAATGGCGTTTCTCGTCGGCTTCCATCTCGTAGGTGCCTGCGCCGAAGGGATCAACCTTTAGGGCGCGATAGCCCTTTGCCACTACGCCTTTTGCGCGTCTGGCAAAGTCCTCGGGCGTACGCTCGCCGGTGTACCACCCGTTGGCATACGCCTTTAGTCGCTCGTGGCACTGGCCGCCCAGGAGACGATATACCGGCACGCCAAGCGCTTTGCCCACTATGTCCCAGCAGGCAATTTCCACCGCACTTAGCGCTGTGTTGGCAACCGGCCCGCCCCGCCAAAAGTCATCGCGGTACATGCGCAGCCAGAGGTCTTCGATGTTGAATGGATCGCTGCCGATAATGTGCCGTTTCTTAGCCGCTTGAAGATACGCAACCACAGCTTCATCACGGTTTTGGAGTGTTGCTTCGCCGATCCCATAGAGCCCTTCATCGGTGATCACACGCGCGAAGACCAAGTTTCGCCAGTTATCTCCAAGAACATACGTTTCAACGTCGGTAATCCGCACAGCGGGCATTCCTTTCCTTGTCAAAATTCTCTCAATGACAGGTCGCGGCAGAGAAAACCGCAGCTCCGAGCACCATCCGAAGTTTACCCTAAGAGTCCGTGAGCAAGATGATTGGTAGTGCAGGTTCTGCTGCGGCTGTCCCCAATGCGCTTCGCGTACGCCTCGCACTTGCATATGCCTCGCATAGGCGTATACCTAGCATAGCTGAGAGCGTTTCCTCTGTCACCGCATGTGATTGAGCGGAGATTGATGGCAGACCGCTTGAGATTTGAAATCGCAGTTGTTGGCACTATGACCGACCTTCACTTAGCGCATCACGCAAGAAGAGTCATCGGCCTGTGCGTTCCGATACCACGCATGAAGCGTGCGCCTTCATCCCTGTGCGAGTGCAAGTTTAGAGGCGCCCAATGGGAATTTTGAAATTTGCCACACTGTGCCATACCATAGAGCTAGGAGATAGAGTATCGAGCAACAGGAGTAGTAGATGATCAGCACGGTTCCAGGAAATTATCCAAAAATCGCAAATAGGACTGGCGGGCAGACATTGCGTCGTGCCATTGCATCTTATGACAGGGGAAGGATTACGGTAGATGAGCTCGCTGCGGCAGCGGATATAGTTACGGCGGAAGCAATAAGCGAGCAGGAACGGGCCGGAATTGACATAATCACGGATGGACAGATTCAATGGCAGGATCCGGTAACCTACGTTGCCGGCAAGCTGCAAGGCTATGAGATTGGCGGCCTTATTCGCTACTTCGATACCAACACCTTCTACCGCCAACCGGAAGCGGCAGCGAGCATTGAATGGCAAGGGCCCATTCTGGTCCGCGACTACGAGTTTGCGCGCGATCATGCCTCGCGACCGGTAAAGCCGGTTGTCACAGGCCCCTATACCGTTGCGAAACTCTCGCTGCTCGGCGTGTACACAGACCTGAAATCGCTTGTATTAGACACAGCGCGGGCGCTGAACCAGGAAATGAAAGCGTTGGCGGCGACCGATCCTGTGCTGATCCAAGTAGATGAGCCGGCCATCGTGTGGCATAGGAACAAGGATGACTGGGGACTCTTTCGCGAGGCGATGGACGTGCTCATGGATGGAGTGGGAGCGAAAACTATACTGCGTACCGACTTTGGGGACGCGGTCGGTCTGCCTGACTTCTTTGCCTTGCCGTTCCAAGGATTTGGGCTTGACATGGTACATGGCAAGCAGAATCAAACGTTGGTGCCTGACTTCCCAGATGATAGAGACCTCATCCTGGGAATTGTCGACGCGCGCAACGTGCGCATGGAAACCGACGAAGCTGTACTGCAGACCGCACAATGGGCAACACAATACGTTGCTGAAGACCGCTTAGCCATCAGCCCGAACACCGGATTGGAGTTTCTACCGAGAGAAACCGCATACAACAAACTGGAAAACATGGTTCGTGCTGTCAAGAAAGCTCAGGAGGCAGTCGCATAACAATGGAAGGTCTATGGACAACCCAGGTTGGGAGTTTGCCGAAGCCGCAGGCACTCGTCAAAGCGCGTACCGACTTTGCGCGAGGTAGATTACCGCATGAAAGATTGGAGGCGCTGGAGCGCCAGTATACGCAGTTCTGGATTGAACATCAGAATGGGCTGGGTCTCGATATCGTCGTGGACGCCGAGATGTACCGGGGCGATATGGCAACTTTCTTTGCCGAAATGATGGATGGGATGGAGATTAGCGGTCTGGTGCGGTCGTACGGCAATCGCTACTACCGCAAGCCGATCGCGGTCGGTCCGCTGAAGCGAGTAGAGTCTTTTTCGCTCGACTGGTGGCAGTACGCCCAAAGTCTGACCGACAAGCCCGTAAAGGGGATAATCACCGGGCCGTATACGATGGCGGAGTGGTCCTATAACAATTTTTACGATACACAGGAAGATTTCGTGCTCGCCATGGCTGAGGTGCTGCACGAAGAGGTAGTGGACTTGGAAAAGGCCGGGGCGAAGTTCATTCAGATTGACGAGCCGGCGGTTTCCACAAGACCCGAAGACTTGCCCTTGGCAATTCGGGCAATGGCCGTAGTGGTAGAGGGCATAACCGCAACTACGGGCACCCATATCTGCTATGGCGACTTCGAGGCCATCTATCCCAAGATGCTCGATATTCCGGTGGATGTTATCGACTTGGAGATGGCGAATAGCGACTTTGACCTGCTTGATCTCTTCAAGCAGCAGGCGCCGTTCACCAAGAAACTGGCAATGGGCGTGGTGGACGTGCACAGCCACGTCATAGAAAACAAAGAGCAAGTAAAGGCCGGCATATACAAGGGTCTGGACGTAGTGCCCGCCGATCGACTTTACATCGATCCGGATTGCGGCCTCAAGACCCGCACGGTGGACGAGGCGCAAGCCAAGCTTGGCGTCATCGTGGAAGCTGTCAAGGAAGTTCGCCAAGAACTCGGTCTGGATAACGCGTAGGGCTAGCGGGCTGGTACCAGCTTACTTGGAGGGAGCATGAGCAAGCCCTTCGATCAGCGGCGGCTATGCGCTCGTGTGTATGGTAGAGTGCAGGGCGTAGGCTACCGGCAGTACGTTGCGCACGCCGCGGCAAGGCTTGGGCTGGTAGGTTACGTACGCAATGAAGAGAGCGACGGTAGTGTAGAGATTCTCGCCGAGGGGCCTGCCGCCGCTCTTGCGACCTTGTTGCAGCGGCTCAGGAATGGACCTTTGCTGAGCCGGGTGGAGTCTGTAGATTCGTCTTTGGGATCTTCTTCTGGGGCTTTTGCTGAGTTTCAGATTAGGCAGTAGCATGCAACAGTTCATCGCTACACAGGTGTCTGCAAGCCGTCAATACCGCGAGCTGCAGCGGTTGGCCTGGGCGACACTGATCGTCAGCTTTCTTGTCTTCTTGCTCCTTGTCTTTACTGTCCCGCTCGCAGTTGATTGGGCCATTGAGCGTATTCGGCAAGACGTATCGGTGCCGGTGCGCGTCATAAGCGGTCAAGTATATGTTCTTACGGCGGGTTCGCCGAGTTGGGTCGTACGATCTGAGGCAACCCATCTCAACCCCGGGGATAGCATCAGTACCCACGAGACTGCTCAAGCGTTCTTGGACATGCCGGACGGCAGTACCATACATGTGTACCCCGACAGCAAGGTAAGGCTCGTTGCGTCTACTCTTGTGCGCTATAGACCTGAGAATATGCAAATCTTGGTCGAGCAGGTCGAGGGGTATAGCCGCGTTGCTGTTGCGCCGGTCTTAGCGCCCGAAAAGCGCGTATTCCACGTGCGTGCGCCAACATTAACGGCCAGATTGGAAGAGGGTAGTTTCGCGATCGAAGTAATCGCCGAATCGCGGAGTTCGCTTGCATCCCGCCGTGGCAACGCGATAGTGAGTGACGGCCAAAGTGTATTACTGCTTTCTACCGGAGAGCGGGCGACAACGGAGGACGGTCGTTTGCCCGCGGAGCCGCTGCCAGCCGCACAAGACCTGATCCAGATGGGCGACTTTACGGCGCTTTCGCCGGAGTGGGAAGACATTTGGAGGGAAGAGGATCGTTCCGAACGCCCCCCCAGGGGCACCATCACGCCGCAGTCAGACGGTCTTTACATCAAGCGTACAGGTGACGGAAACGGCCACACTGTTCTCGTGCAGCAGATCAACCGACCCGTTTGGGACTTCGAAGAACTGATACTAACGGTACGGGTGAAAGCAATATATCAAAGTCTCTCCGGCGGTGGGACAGCCGGAACAGAGTACCCGATTATGGTGCGTGTTCTCTTCCGGGACATTTCCGGCGGCGAGACACCTTGGTACCACGGTTTCTATTACGACTTGCCGGCGAATGATCGGTTTTCCACAAGGGGCGCAACAATCGTGCCTCGGGACGAGTGGTACCTTTATGAAATCGACCTAGTCGAATTGACGCCACGACCAACATTTATCCGCACTATAGAAATAGTGTCCACCGGGTGGTCGTATGAAGGCGCGATCCAGCACGTAAGCCTGGTTGGGGAATGATTGTCGTCTTGGCCGGAGATGCTGCAATGGGCGCGCGGTTAGGCAAGGCAATTGCGCGACGATTGGCGCAGACTTCGGTGTTGATGCCGGATTACTTTGCCCCCATTGGAAACCAAGTAACTGACTCTAGTCGGGGGGAAGAAGGTAGTAGAGGGGTGCCGTGGCTTGCCGAAACAATGGCGGCAAGCGCTGAGAGAATTGCGGCGCACGGTGGAACAAGCGTGGTCGTCTTGCCGCATTTGGAAGACGTGTCCTCACTGCTGACGGCCTTCAATCAGATTGCGGCTCCACTCTATCTTTTTCTCTTGCGAAAACCGACACGTTCTCAAGGAATCTTTCGACGCGCGGTGATTGTTGATGCAGAGGACGATGAATCTGAGGCTATCGCGGAAAGTATTGTCGCTGATACGGTTGCGGGAAGAGGACTAATCCGTCCAGCACCGTCAGGTACGGGCGAAGCAAGTTTGCTGCCCGCGGAAGGCGGGCCTAGCACTGGTGTCGACATAGTAGAGATTCCACGGATTGCTCGCGTTGTCGAGCGCTACGGAGAGCGGTTTCTTCAGCGCGTTTATACGGAAGCGGAGCAGGCGCTCTATCGCGGCCGAGTACCGGAACTTGCGGCGCGTTTTGCGGCGAAAGAGGCGGTCTCGAAAGCATTGGGCACCGGCATTTGGGGCATTCGCTGGCGCGAAATGGAGATTCTGCCCGATGTGCGCGGCAAGCCGTTGGTTTACCTGCATGGAGCGGCGGCAGCGCGTGCGCGTGCGCTAAATCTGCGTTACTTTGCCGTTAGTTTGAGCCACAGCCGCGACTTTGCCATGGCGGTAGTAGTGGCTACGTAGCGTTGAGAGGGCAGGTAGATTACGGCAGAGGAGAGGCCAACCTCAAGCTCTTTTTAGGCACATCATTGAAAAAAACAGAGCTCTTTCTGTTCGCGACAGATTCATCAGCGAAATGAGAAGAGCGGGTAGCCGCATGTTTGTGGTCGTATTCTTTGCTTAGGCCGCCGTCACGTCACACTACGAGAGATCGCCGTCATTGAATTATGGTGCGCAGGTGCATGAGTCTGCACTGCCGAACATCGGATTGAAGTACTGCGAAACAGGCGCTGGGGAGCCTAAAGAGTGAAACTGGCCCACACTGCGGCAATGCGAAGACTGGAGGCTGAGGCCGGCGCCATCGGCATGGATGAACGCACCCTCATGGAACTCGCCGGATACAACATTGCGTCATTGCTCAGGCAGAAGGGGCATCTTGTTACCGGGAATCGGGCGCTCATCCTCGCGGGCTCAGGCAACAACGGCGGTGACGTCTTAGTGGCTGCCTATCACCTCCAGCGGGATGGGATTGAACCCTTTGTCTACCTCACCCGCGGTCGCACTAATGACCCAAACCTCACGCGGGCGCTGGCCGTTGGCATCCCCGTGGCTATCCACGGAGAATGCGACAGTGCGCAGCTTCTCGATCATTGGCTGGCAACGGCGGACTGTGTGGTGGACGCGTTGCTTGGGACAGGCGCGACGCCGCCCCTCCGTGGCAGCGCTCTTGAAGTGCTCACCGTACTGCCTAGAGCGCTCTCACCGGAGGCGCTTCGCGTGGCAGTGGATATTCCCAGCGGGATCAATGCGGATACCGGCGAAGCGGATGCACAGGCGTTCCAGGCGCACTTCACTTTGGCCACAGGGCTTGCAAAGCCCGGCTGCTTTGTCGGCAAGGGTGCTGACTGTGCCGGTGAGGTATTCATTGCGGACATAGGACTCCCGCACGAGTGGGCAGACTCCTTACCGCTTCAACGCACAACGGCTTCTCAGGTGCGGGGCTTCTTGCCAGCACGCCCTCTGACCGCGCATAAAGGCTCTTTTGGTCGCGTGCTGGTCGTAGCCGGGTCTAGGCGTTATGTCGGGGCAGCTTACCTAAGTGCAACGGCAGCGGCGCGCGCCGGCGCCGGTCTCGTTACCCTTGCATTGCCCGCTTCAATCCACCCCATAGTTGCGGCGAAAGCCACTGAGTGCACGTTCTTGCCGCTTCCCGATGAAGCCGGACATCTCAATCCCGATGCCCTAGGACCGATCAAGCAAGCGCTGCCGCGGTATCGCGCGTTGCTCGTGGGATGCGGTTTGGGCGACGATCCTAAGACGTATGAATTTGTGCGTGAGCTTGTGGGCGAACTCCATCGTGCCGCAGATTCGCCACCGCTGGTGCTTGACGCCGACGGCATCAATGCGCTTGCCGGACTTGACTTGGGCGATGCTCTGCCAACCCACACAATTCTCACGCCCCACGCCGGTGAGCTCGGCCGCCTTCTCCAGCAACCGGCCGCAGCCGTAGACGCGAACCGGTTGCAGTTGGCGCCGCAGTGTGCGGCTGATTGGGGCGTTGTGGTATTGGCGAAAGGCGCGCCGAGCATTGCGGCGGCGCCTGACGGCACGACCTACATCAACCCGCACCGCAATCCGGCTCTTGCGACCGCCGGTACCGGCGACGTGCTGGCAGGAATCATAGTTGGCTTGCTTGCACAGGCAGTCAGTCCGCAAGAGGCAGCGGTGGCGGGAGCCTTCATTCACGGTGAAACCGGCGAACGGGTGCGTTCTCGCTTGGGCGCAAGCGGATTGTTAGCCTCGGACTTGCTCAGCGAGATCCCGTTGGTGATGAAGGCGCTCCGTGAATAGCGCTTGACCGTCAGCCATGGACCTCTACCCACCATCAACTTGCCGCTAACACGAAACACCAGATTGGGCCAGGATCTGAGCACGAACCACTCAATGGCGCAACAGCTCCAGCGCCTATCCCGGAGTTGGCACACCTATTAATCTCTGTGCCGAGCCGGATCTAGATAATGCTGCCAGAAAGACCCCCTAGCGGGAAAACCTCCGGCTGCGCCCACAGGCGGTCACTCAAGACTCAATCAGGCCTTCCTGAGGCACAACCCAGGGCACAGATGGGAGATGCGCTTGCAGCCTGGCGCGTGGCAGCGGCATGTTGCCGACAGGTACGTCAATGACTACCGGCGCTTGGCGTTCCAGCGCAAGCGGAAGCAGCGTCTCTAGCTGCATGGGGTCGTTCGCCCGGATGCCGATCGCGCCGAACGACTCGGCGAATTTGACGAGGTCAGGGTTAAGCAAATCGGTTTCGTATGTTCCGTCAAAGAATTCGTCCAGGTCGTAAGCAACGTTGCCGTAAGAGTCGTCTCGGAAGACGACCGTTGTTGTATTGATCCCGTACCTGGCCGCCGTTGAGAGTTCGGTAGAGTTGAACATGAACCCGCCGTCTCCAATGACGCTCACCACGGGACGGTTGGGTTCAGCTATCTTCACGCCCAAAGCTGCCGGGAAGGAAAAGCCGACGTTGAATGAGTAACCGGAATCGATGAATGTCTTGGGATGATTTACCTGATAGTGGGTGCGAGCATAGTAGCCAAACTTCGTGCTGTCCCAGACGGTGAAGGTATCTTCCGGGATGCTGTTCCGCATTGCATCCAGGATCGGGTACTGCGGCTCTTTGAGACTAATGTCGTGATAGGCGATAAGGCGTCGGGACGCGCTGACCGCTTCGGCGGGCGACGGGCGACCTCTCGCCCCGGCCTCGATGAGGAATGGAAGCAGGGCTTCGATAGTCGCTCGGGCGTCGCCATGCAAAGGGAGAGTGTTGGACTGAACTCTTGTGATCTCGGAGTCGTCTATGTTGATGTTCACCACCGTGGACGCCTCGCCGGCCGGATTACCCAGCGAGAAGCGGGTGCCAATTCCGATCACGACGTCGGCGGACTGCATCACATCGAAAAGTTGGTTCATCTCGGGTCTCTCCCCGGCGGGGCTGAGACACGCGCCGTAAGACAGCGGATGGCGGTCCGGGATGGCTCCCTTGCCGCCCGCAGACGTGATCACGGGTATGTTTGTTGTTTCGACCAGTGCGAGAAGAGCTTGCTCCGCGCCTGAAAGCGCCACACCGCCGCCGGCGAATATGAGGGGCAGACGAGATTGGGCGATGACGTGGGCGGCCTCCCGAAGGTTTTCCTGGCTCGGCACATTTCGCGAAAACCTCGCCGGATTCCGCAACGTAACTTCCTCTCGCTCCACCCCGGCCTCGGGTGGGACCTCAAGGAGGACCGGACGAGGCCGGCCGGTACGCATCTGTCTAAACGCCTCACACACGGCATCCGGAATTTCCCGGGGCCTGGGCGCCTGCCGTTGCCACTTTGTCACGGGGCGCACCACGGAGGGCTGGTCTGAGATTTCATGATAGATCCCAAGGTTCTTACCGATCAGGCCGCGCGAGATTTGGCCGACAATGACGAGAACGGGCGAGGAGCGGGCATATGCCGTAGCGATTCCGGAGGCGGCATTGTACAGGCCCGCACCTGGAACCACCAGGGCTACGCCTGGTTTTCCTGACGCACGTGCATAGCCGTCGGCCATGTGCGTCACGCCGGCTTCATGGCGGGTGGTGATCATGCGGATGGCCGGCTCGTCTCGCAGGGCTGCGATGATCCCGGACATGTGTATGCCGGGGATCCCAAATACTACTTCAACCCCCTCCCGTACGAGTGACTGAACAAGGGCTTCGCCCCCACTCATCTTAGCCACAATCCCTCTTCTCTCTCTAGCTACGGCAGGCACTGAAGTAGTAATACGCACGGTGAGATCGAGCGTAAGTTCGGTGCTTTGGTTCTGCCTCTACTCCAAGCTTGCCCACGACCGCAAGTGAATTGGGCGGCCGTCAAGTGCGAGGCGAATAACCACAAGCTACTGTTGTGGTTGCATGCACGACAGTGTCAATGGTGTTGCTCAAGCGCATAGTGGTGAAGGTAGTCGAAGCGCTGGACGCTCCTGCTTCAGCGCCACACGCCGATGATAGCTCCTTGGATCAGTAAAGCGACCAACACGTAGCCATAGTCAATCACAAAGAGCCGCTTCGAGATCCCTGAGTACATGTTGTTCTGAAACGTCGCCGGGCCGACGAAGCCAACCCATGCAAGCAGGGCCACGAGAAGGCCGATGAGAAGTGTCATCGATTGGATGCTTGCGTTGACGTGGTGAATGAAGATGGAGAGCACGACCGCCATCAAGAGCGAGAGCAAGAAGGAGACAACATAGATAATAGGGTTTGAACTCAGTTCGTCAGCAGTCTTGCCAATCAAGCCCATCCAAATCTTTCCAAATATTGGCCCGTACCACAAGAACCCGATTACCATGTTGGAAATGCCTGCCACGAGGATGGCAAGGTAGTTGAGATCGGTAGTAAGCAGGTCTGACATAACGCCTTCTCCTATTCAGAGTAAACCAGCACTGGCTCATTCTATACTGTTTGCCAGTCAGTCTTCCAATAGCCAGTCTATTTTCCAATTACCAGTCTATCTTCCAAACGATCGCTCTGAGTGTGTCGGAGTGCCGTCCGTTCGTGGTGCGCTTGTCGAACCATGTACGGACCTTCCAGCAAGCCAAATGAAAAGCTCTTTGAGATTCTGACGGACTTCGTCAATTGTATCTCTCGCGTTCTTCGCATCAACCGACTACGGCCGCAATCGCCTCTTCGAGCAGGTCCGCGCCCAGTTGCGCCTCTTCCTCCGTCATGATGAGCGGCGGGGCGATGCGTATTACGTTGCCATAGAACCCAATCGGTGCGATCATCACGATCCCACGCTGAAAGGCTTCATCGACAATGGCCTGGGTCATTTCGGGCGCCGGCTCGCGAGTTTCGGGGTCTTTGACAAATTCTATGCCAAAGACCAAACCGAGACCGCGCACTTCACCAATGGCGGGGTACTTGCTTTGCATTGAGCGAAAACGCGCGTCGAGTAATGCACCGATGCGGGCGGCATTCTCGGGCAGTTTCTCTTCCAAAATCACGTTGATGTTTTCCAGAGCGACGCGGCTGGAAAAGGCATTGCCGCCGTGGGTGCTGGAAACCGACCCGGGAGTCAAAGTATTCATGATGTCTTCTTCGCCTACAACAGCCGAGACCGGTACGGTGGATGAGATGCCTTTGCCCAGGCAGAGCAGATTCGGCTCAATTCCGTAGTGCTCGAAGCCGAATAGCTTGCCGGTCCGCCCAAACGAGGCTTGCACCTCATCGATGATGAGCAGCGCTCCGTTCTCCTTGCACCACTGTGCAATATTCTGCAGCCAATCCTTGGGCGCAATTATCGAACCGGCTGAACCCTGGTAGGTCTCGACCAGCACCGCGGCGATGTCTTTTTCGGACTCGGTCTCGATGATCCACTTGAAGTATTCGAAGCAGCGTTCGCTGCACTCGTCTTCATGACCGCGGCAGAGAATGCTGCGGTAGGGATAGGGGAAAGGCGCAAAGACGACGCCGGGCAAGAATGGCCCAAATCCCTTGATACCGGGGCTGGATCGCTTTCCATTTACAGACATCGCGCCAAAGGTGCGCCCATGAAAGGCGCCATGAAATGCCACGATCTCGTGTTTGCCGGTATAGAGGCGCGCAATCTTCATGGCCGTTTCGATGGTCTCGGCACCCGTGGAGAGCACAATCGCGCGGGTGAGGTTCGGTGGCGTGATCTCTACAAGCTTCTTGGCGAGTTGCGGGCGCCATTCATTCAGAAAGTCGTACGTGTTGACGGCCTTCGCTGCCTGTTCTTGCATAACTCGCACGAGGCGCGGGTGGCTGTGTCCGGCGTTTGCAACGAGCACACCGCTGGTGAAGTCCAGGAACGTGTTGTCGTCCATGTCGGTGGCCCAGACGCCTTCAGCATGCTTCCACACAATCGGCACCTGTTCACTGGAAGCCTTGGGCTCGTATTGCTCAGAAATCGCCATCAATTCTTGGGAACGTGGGCCGGGCAATTCGGTGTTGATCACTGGGCCGCGTAGGTGGGCGCTTGTTTTCATTGGTCTTCCTCCTGTGAAGTTCGTCGCTTGACGACGTTCGTGTACTGTTTCCTCTTCGATTTGCTGGGAGGTCTCAATGTAGTTGGAAGAGTGGATGCCTAATTAGTCAGGGTTCTAATTGACCTTGGGACTAACTTAAGTGGGTGTACAATTGTCGGTGGCAGACCATATTAAAGTGTCTCACAAGAAGCCTGCACTTGTTCAGTGTAGTCCCAAATGGAGCCGCTTTCCACTAGCTAGTGACCAGGGCGTAGTGCCAATTCATTCAAGGTCGTAGCGTCGCATGAATCTGAAGGATTCATCTTGATTGTCCGAGGCACCCTGAGATTCCGGTTAGTGATTTGCCCGCAGATAGCTGACAATCTCCATCATCACCTTGCAGTCAACTTCGTTGTAACGGACAATCTCACCCATTAGCGGTAACCCGGTCATTGCCACAACTTGCTTCCGAGCCTGCTCGTCGCAGCGCCATGCGCCTACCATGGCCCCTAAGCCGTCAACGGGACTGTCGGCCCAGTCGGTTTCTATGATGCCGCGCGTGTGCATGGCGTTGGCAACCGCTTTCAAGCCGAAACTCAGCGCCCCTCGGGTCACCACAGGCTCCTCCTTCATCACCTTCGTCAAGAAATCGTACCAGCCCAGTTCGGGCCAGTCGGCGCGCTCTTGGTGTCTTGTCCTGGCAGAATTGTAAGCGGTGTCAAGCGCGGATAGTTCAGCTTGGGACCAGTGGAAGATGCGTGGCCTACCGTTGGCAGGGTCTAGGCGTTCACAGACGGTAGACATATGAGTCACCCACGCGTGGATTATGCGTAGTTCTTCATCCTCTGCCAAGCGACCCGCCACAAACGACTCGAACTTCCATTCCCCCTCCTCAACATGGCCGCAGCCAATCATAAAGATGAGCGGCTGCCCTCCCTTCTCCGGCAGTTTGGAAAAGTCATCGTTCAGGTCGTTGCAATACTCGAAGTCCACGTAAAACTCGGCACCCGACGTCGCGTGCCATTCATCCCTAGTCTTCTCGATTCGCAAAGGGCGAACTGGGGGACCGTCATCGCAGTTGATTGCAAGTAATTGCTCAAGAACAGCCCCGGTTTTGGGACCACTAACACCCACCTCATCTGTAGTCAGGCCGGGGTCGTCCCAACGGTACCATCCGTCGATCTGGGCCTGTCTACGCTTGCCGACTCCCACTTGCCACAATTGTGTCAGCTCTTTCAACTCGCCCGCCAACCATTTCTTGACGCCAACCCAATGGCTAAATGACTCATCTTCCTCGAATCCGGGTTCCATCTCCGTGGGTCCAATCTCCAACATCAAATCCGCGTCGTCGGGACTGCTCATATTGGGATAGAGCTCTGGCACTGACGGCTTCGGGAGAAGCTGCCAGTCTTTGCCCTCGCTGCGAACGCGGTGCACCCAGCGAAGGGCTTCTTCTGCGGCGTCTGCAATAGGGACTCCGTTGGCGACCGTTCCATTTTGAGGAACCGGCCCCAGCCGTTCCATGGCGTTGGACCCACGACAAGTGACCCCTTTTTGCGTCTGTTGCCAACCACGTCCCAGGAGATACGACACTAGAGGCTCAAATCCCTGTAGACGGCCCAGCATCCGGTTGTAGATGTACAGTTGCGCCTTATAGGCAGGCGCGCTGCCCTCATTTGCAAGCTCGGTGCCCCTAGCGTTCAGGCGCACTGTCGTAAACTTTGCATCCACTACAACGTAGTGCCAGCCGTCGGCTCCAATGTCAGGCGCAGATTTTGCCTCTTCCAATCCAGAAATAGACTCCGGGAACAAACAGCGCAGGACATCACTTCGCATCAGGAAATCGGGCGAGCCATAGTTCATATTGTGGGCATCCCATAGCACCGCTTGGTAAATGATGGGCACTCCACGCCTCATCGCTTCAAAGGTTTCTTCAGCCTTACCCAGTCTGCTGATTTCCCGATAGTCCTGGGCGATCGTAGCCACCTCATACAGTTCTCGCAACACCTGGTGCATGCCTGCTTCGAATTCTCTACCCTTGTCGAAAATAAAGGCGAGAAAGTCGAGGGCCTTGTCGTAGTCGGCCAATTCCTGCTTTGGTATATAGCCGAGACTCTTGCCGTAAAGTTGAAGCCAGTCTATGAGCGGGTCGTCCAGCATCCAATTGCGAGTTCTACCTGCGCTTACCCACTGCCGCCAATCATCGTGGGAAACGGGGACCGCGACTTTGGAACCGTCGTCCCGGTGGGTCAGCGACTCTATTCCCATGCTAATATCATAAGGCTGTATGGCAAGAATACACACCAGTCACCTATGTGTGACCTGCTCCCGATAGTGGTATCAGCTGCTATGTCAGCCAGACAAGCAGTGGGACAACACAGCCAGTCAGGATGGCTTTCAGTGCCGGTGTCTCTTACTCCCAGGAAGTTATGAGGCCTGAGATGATTGTATGTTTACCTGCACTGCCCCGCCAGTAACCTGCCTCAAAGTTAGAGAACTCCACATCTGCAGGCTCAGATCTGTCGGGAGATTGGAGAGTATCAGTGGGCTGTCGGCGCTCTTTGCCACGAACGATTACCTCCGACTGTGCGCCGGTTGCAAGTCGAACGCCCGCAAGTACCTGAGTTCTAGGTATCTACTTTGTACTGCAAATGGCTACTTCTCGATTTCTGTAACTTCGTGTAAGGCTCGTTGTGCTATCTTCTCATCAAGGCCTGTGCTGAAGTCCCGGTGCGCAGAACAGCAACGGCTCTAGATATCACCGCTACCCGCGGGCATCGTGCGCAGCATAAACTCATCGAACATCGGTACAGTAAAGTCTGTGTCCCCGGGCCTTGAAAGCCAATCCATGCCCTTACTGTTTAGGTTTTCGCGCGTCGGACACGGGAGGCTCACTTTTAGGCCAATGGCGCCGGAGCGTCATTTATAGCAACTTTAGCGAAGTTATCCGACTTAGCAATGTTATCAAAGGTTACTATTCCTTGGAGCACTCCGTACCCTGTAGGCGCTATGCTTCCAAGAATGCGTGCAGGCCTGCTTTCGCACCGGAGAGCACCGGCGCGCCATGAGACGTGACAATTGCGTCGAACGCCTCATCCCGTAACGACTGCAGGGCATCGCGCTCATGCGGTTGAAACACGCGCCATTCTGCATCGGGGCGTGCGACCAGCCCATCGCCAATCACGAGCACGCCTGGGCCGCGCGGCACGAGCAGAGCGGTCTCGCCATCCGAGTGGGAGCCTTCTAGGTGGTACGCTTGAATGCCGCACGGGAGCTCATCGTCACTGCTAAAGACCCGGTCAGGCACCATATCCATGTCGCTCAATGCCGCTTCCGGCGCCCAAATCTCAGCCCGTAGCGCGAGCTTGCAGGAGTAAGCGTCACGTTCATGGTTGCCGGTAGTCAGCAACACAATGATGGCTTTGCTCGGATGACTGAACCGGCTGAGACCCTCATCCGGTGTAAAGGGATCGATGAGGACGTTTTCGCTCTCGCCTTCCACCCAGACACTGTAGGCCTCACGTCCAGGACGGTATTGGCCCTGCCAACAGTAAAAACCTGGGAAGTACTGCTCCATATTTTGCTACTCTTACTTCAGAGATACAATCGATCCGCTGTCAATGCTTTGGTGGACTGCCTCTGCGATCCGCGTAACTTCGAGTGCATCCTCGCCGCTAGGATAGCGTCCTTCTAATTGGTCTATGGTGCCGCCTTCTTGCAGAAATTCAAGATTGTCGACAAAATCTAGAATGCTCTCGTAGCCGTAGCCGCGGTAGACGACCTGACCGTGCTTGTCTTCCTCTTCTCGCATGAACGCCTCATTATACGTGCGCATGCCGTCTTTGTAGCTTGCGGCTTCCATGCCGCGATTCTGGCTGTCGACCTCCGCAAACCCTTCAGTGCCGACAAGGCGGATAGACTGGTTTACGATGGCTTCAAATGTGTCGGGGAGCACCCACCCGTTATCAAAGAAGACGCTGGCGCCGCCTTCGAATTCTACTTTGGCCTGAATGCAATCGAAGGTGTCGATACCTAAAGCAGCGAGCTTCTTCTTCCGGCCGGTAGCATAGACTTTGGTTGCATCTTTCTTGATGCACCAGCGCACGAGGTCGTAGAAGTGCACGCCCAGGAACCAAGCGGGACTGGTTGAACTGGCCCAATGGGGAAACCAATCGCGCGGTACGACGATCTTATCTTCCATGTGTACGTAGCCGTAAAGCACCTCGCCAAGCGTGCCGTCGTTGCACTGCCGTTCGAGGGCCAAGTGGTAAGGGTCGTAGCGCTTGTGGAAGTCAACCTGGAGAAATACTTGGTTGGCCTTGCACGCGTCCACGATCTCGCGGCAGCCGGCACTGGTTACGTCCAGCGGCTTCTCTACAAGGACGTGCAGACCACGGTTGGCCGCCTCGACGGTCATCTCACGATGGAGGTGGTCCGGTGTGACAATAGTTACGGCATCCAGCGACTCTTTGTCGAGCATCTCTCTCCAGTCAGTGTAGATGGGGATGCCAAATTCCTCTTTGCGCTCCTTGTCCCGCGCCGGGTCTCGTCCCGAGGAGCAAGCCGCTACCAGCACAGTGCGTCCTTCATTCTGCGCTTGTTTGAAAACACGCAGGTGACTGATTCCAAATACACCGGTGCCAATCACACCGATTCGAATAGCGTCTGCCATGAGGTTGGTTTCTCCTTCTTCTCTTCTCTCGCCGCAAGTTAGGAGCGCACGTTGCTTCCGCGCTGCACGACCTGATTGCCCGGAGAGACCGCACGTAGCTCGTCTTACGCTCTGCTCATCCAGCCACGTACCTAACGTACCGAACGTGACTGTCGTGGCGCAGCTTGTGCTTGGATCAGGTCAATGGCTGCGCTGCCGACCTGCTCTCCGTAGGGACTGAGCGCTTCTTCAATGAGTTCGCGATAGTAGCCGTTCGCGTAGAGCGCCTGTGCCATCTTGCCGGCCAATTGTTGCCACGAGCGCTGGGATTGGTTACGAACCATCCGCCCAACTGTTGTCGCAAATTGCACCTCGAGCGGCACAACCGGCACCAGCCAATTTTGGAAGCGCACTCTGCCGATTACGTCCCATAACGCACCCCCCACGCCCTCTAGCAGTATACCTTGCTCGTTCTCGCGAGGCTCGCGAACGAAAACCGTCACCGGTGCCTGTTCTACCGTCAAAGTAAGCTTGACGTGAGCAGGATCGCGGACGTCCGGTTCCTCGTCCAGCCAGTCCCAGAGATGGCTGGCCCAGACGTCGAACGCATCGGGCGTTGTAAGTATGCGCAGCTCGCTTGGGCTGACCGCTATGTCTTGTAGCGCCGAGGCGGCGCTCCCTATGATCGCCCATCCTGCCGCAGCTTCTTCCAGCGGTTCGTAGACGCGATGAAGGATGAACGCCAGCGCTTCCCAGATTCTACGGCTATCCTCGTTGTTCTGCTCTATGCTAGACATACGCCTCTCTTCGGGAATAACCGGCAGCAGTGCCGGGGGGGGGGGTCGATGCCTAACGCGTACCGCACCATTCCTGCACGAAGTGGGTCAGAGCGCAGGCGGCGTCTACCATGTCTGCAACCGCGAAGTGCTCATGGGGACCATGTGCGGTGGCAAGGTCGCCCGGGCCGAAGACGACGACGGGGAGCCCGCCAACGCGGGAATAAAGCCGCGCATCGCAGGAGACATTCCAGCCAAAGACCTCGCTCTTCAGTCCCGTGTCGCGCGCGGCCGCGTACAGCATCGTTGGGAGCGGGTGGTCATAGGGTATCTCGAAAGAATCGTTGCGCAGCTTCTTAAATGCGATCGTCGTGTGATTCCGAATCCACTCGTCCGGATGGCTTGCGACGATGCGCTCCAAGTCTGCCCGCACGTCTTCCATGGCCTTATTCGGCAAGAAGCCGACACCGCCTTCGATGGTCGCCTCACCCGCCACGGCGCTCGGCCAGTGGCCGCCCTGGAAGATGCCGACGTTTAGTTGCACCGGGTGATCGTAGCGCTCAAAGCCGCGATAGCCCTTACTCATTGCCACCAACTCTTTCTCGTATTCCTTGAAGCTGGCAATAAGGGCAATGCCCTTGTCAATTGCGCTGACGCCTTCGTGCATCCGCCCCATGTGCATGCTGACGCCTTCGATGCCAATTTGAAACCAGAGTGCGCCGCGATTGGCCGGATGAATCT
This sequence comes from Chloroflexota bacterium, assembly GCA_965216245.1. GTDB lineage: Bacteria > Chloroflexota > UBA11872 > VXOZ01 > VXOZ01 > VXOZ01. The sequence goes on along the minus strand of OZ244145.1, from coordinate 169,507 downwards.
GGGCTAGGGAGGGTTCCATGACCACCACGCCGTCCGCCCGAAGCCCCGCGTGAATGAAGGCCAGCGCGCCGTTGCCGCCTACTTCCTCTTCTGTGACCAATTGCAGGGCCAGATCCCCTGCAAGCGGAATCCCAAAGTGCGCCAACGCACGCATGACGAGCAGCAATGCCGCTACTTGCCCTTTGGCGTCGTTGCTGCCGCGGGCGTAGATGATCTCGCCGCGCTCAGGGTCCTGAATGCGTTCGTAGCGCTGCCCTTCGCTTTGAGGTACGACATCCAGGTGGGTCTGCAATATGAGACTGCGACCACCGCCGCTGCCCGGTCGCGTGGCAAGCACATTGGCGCGTACGTGGTCAGGGCACTGGTCGAGTTCGGGCACCGGAATGTGATGCGGATTCGCAGCAATGTCTTGCGGAAAGGGCACTTCCTCTACAGTGAGATCCAGACCCTGAAAAGCGTTCATCACTTCCGCGCGCGTTGCTGCCTCGTTGCCGAGTTTGCTCTCCAGAGCGCACATCTCATAGAGCCAGTCCGCAACTGCGGTGGCTTCACGTTCGATATAAGTGCGAATGTCGCTTGGGAGAGGTCGCGTCATGACGGGTGAGATAGTATCATACTTTGCTCACCGTATCCAAGCCGTTGTATCCTCAGTGCACAACTTGAATAGAGGGTTGCGCGTTAGCATCCTGGCACGTACCCTCTTAGCCAGGGCCACGATGTAAGCATGACGGGATTTCTCGGTCGCACTGCGGGAAGAGGAGTGTTCTCATGGCAGTACTGAGCGGGCGCGTTAGTGGGGCGGATGAGGCCTACTATGGCTATCTCTTGCGGGAGGCGCGTGAACACTATTGGCGGCGAAAGCGTAAGTTGCGCTCTTTCAAGACCGCGGAAGACTGGCAAGCGCATTTACAGGCCGTGCGCGAGAACTTTCGTCTCTCCCTGGGACAATTCCCGGAGCGGACGCCGCTCAATCCCGAGCTTGTCGGCATCCTCGAGCGTGACGGCTACGTAGTTGAGAAGCTGCTCATCGAGAGCCAGCCTGGTTTTCCGGTCACCGTGAACCTCTATCGACCGCCGGAGATCACAGAGCCGCTACCGGCCGTGCTGAACCCATTGGGCCACTGGGCGGACGGCAAGGCGGAAGCGGTAGTGCAAGCGCGCGGCATCGGCCTTGCTCGGCACGGGTACGTTGCGCTCCTATTCGACCCCATCGGACAGGGAGAGCGCAGCCAGGTCTGGGATACCGCCACGAACACAAACCCAATGGTTAGCAGCACCGAGCAACACGCGGACGCTTGCCTGCCCTGCTGGCTCATTGGTCAGACTGTGATCAACCACATGCTGTGGGACGGCGTGAGGATGCTCGATTACTTGGAAATGCGTACTGACGTGGACTCAAGTCGCATCGGCTGTACGGGCGCGTCGGGCGGGGGCACGTACACCATGTTCTTGACCGCGTTCGATGACCGCATCAAGGCGGCGGTACCGGTGTGCTCTACGGCCACGTATGAGCGGATGCACTCGAAAGGGCAGATCGGCGATCCCTGTCAAGACCCCGCCGGCAGCTATCCCAATGACCTGGAAATGGCGGACCTCCTGATGTCCCGCGCGCCGCTGCCAATGCAGATCACTTCGACCACCTACGACTTCTTTCCCTTGATTGGCGCCCGCGACGTGTATGCGGACGTGCTCGACTGCTATACGGCGCTGGGTGTGCCGGAGCGGGCAAACATGGTGGAGGCGCCGGCTCATCACGACTATAACCAGCCGATGCGCGAGGAAATGTACGCGTGGTTCAATCGCTGGCTGAAGGATGAACCGGGAGCGGTGACAGAAGCTCCCTTTACGCTTGAATCGCCGGAAACCCTCTGGTGCACCACGTCCGGGCAAGCGATTCTGAGCGACCGGAACGAGACGGTAGTTTCACTTAATGACCGCCGTGTCGAAGAGCTCGCGCCTGCAGTGCCGTCGTTGGCTAAGCAAGAGGACGCCGAACGGTACGGAAAGGACATTCGCGAAGCGGCACGTTCGGTGCTTGATTACACAGGGAAATCCGCGGCCGGCGCCATGCAGACCGTGGGGACACGGACTGTGGGCGGGCTACAGGTTGAGGAAGTGTACTTCGAGAGCGAGGTGGACCTGCCTGTGCCCGGCCTCGCCTTCCATCCGCCGGGTGAGGGCCCGCATCCTGTGATTATCTATGTCCATGATGGCGGCAAAGATGTTGAGGCCCATGCAAGTGGCATTGCCGCCGAATTGGCGCGTGCCGGGAGCATGGTCTTTGCAATGGACTTACGCGGCTGGGGCGAGACCCGCTGGATACCGCAAGTCAATTACACGCCCAGCGATGTCGCTCTACTGGGTTCTGACTCTCGCTTGGCGTACCTGGGGTACTTCCTTGGCGAATGGCCGCTGACGCAACGTGTGGCCGATGCAATTCGCTGTGTCGACCAGGTAGTTGAGCGGCCCGACGTAGACACGGAACGTATCGCAGTACTCGGCCACGGCGGCGGCGGGCTGGTGGCGCTCCACGCCGCTGCCCTTGACGAACGAATCCAGGCAGTGGCGACGCATGAGACGCTTGCTTCATATCGTCACATTACGCGCGCAGGCCGGTATACCGTGCCCGCGAGCAGCTTCCTTCCCGGTGTCCTATTGCACTACGACTTGCCGAGCCTGGTTGGCGCGTTGGCTCCGCGCACCACCACCATCGTCAATCCGGTAGACGCCATGGCTGAGGCCGTTAATCAGCAGGATTCTGAGTATACGTTTGCGCCGGCTGCCTTGATGTTCAAGCGGCTCGACGCGCGGAAGCGCTTGAAGGTCCATTCGCGTGTGACGCGAACTGAAGCGCTCGCTGCGCTCATAGCTTGGTCCGATCGAAAGTAAGGGCTGAGTAGGAGATAGAACGCATCGGAATCGGCTAGCGAATTCGCAGAGCAGGTAGGGCGTTCGCATTTCTCGTTGCGGCCTGTGTTATAAGGGCTGTGCAGGCCTTGTTTGCTTTTGCTCTGCTCGCTCTTCTTGCGGCGTTTAGCGAAAGCCGGCGAGCACTGGCGGGCGCTTGTGCCCTTCTGCGAAAAAGTGTGCGCCGTACGGAGACCGAGTGTTTTCGCGCTGTACTAGAGTGCCGCGCAGTTAAATCACTCACTCTTGCGCAGTCTGCCGGGCTGAAAGCGGTCGTTTAGATGAATCTCGTGGCTGCAATTCTGCGGTGATTGCGCAGGGCAAAACACGGCCGCGCCTAGCGCCTAACCGCAATTCATGGTAACGTAGCTAGTAGAGTCCCGATCGCCCTCAATTGCCTCGTTTGGATTCTCCTCGCAGGCTGCCCTTGGTAACGATTCATGCCGCGCATTACCCGTCGCCACTTTCTTGCCGCTTCACTTGGTCTACCACCGCTCCTGCTAACTTGCAGTCAGCCGAATGATTCTTCTTTACAGCCGGCTTCTTCTTCGGTACCCCGGGGTTCCGGCTCTCGGCTGCCTCTAGGCCGGGTAACGCGTGAGACTCCTTCGTCAATATCATCTCCCGCGCCGAAAGAACCGGTAGTACTGTGGCACTTTGCCTGGGATGACCCGCTAGAACGGCGTCTTTGGTTCACCATCCGACAGCAACTTGAGGCTGACTTGCCCCACATCCAACTCAGCCAAGAGTTCTACCAACGACCTGTTGAAGAGATGGTAGCCATATCGGCTGCGGCGGGCATCCCTCCGGCAGTAGCCTCAATTCAGGACATGTTCTTCCCGCACTGGGTAGAGCGCAATTTGTATGTCAACATTCAGACGTTTGCTAGTAAGTGGCTCGATAGCTACACGACAAGCGACATACCGACTGCAGCGCTGAAAGCCTTTCGCTACTATCCGGAAGCAAAGCGGACCGGTGTGGGCGATCACTATGGCCTGCCCTGGCGCAGCAATCCAAGACTTCCCTTTGTCAATGTTGACATGCTGCGGGAAAGTGGCTTGTCCGATCTCCTTAACCAAGAGCGCTGGACACTCGAGACGGCACAGGAGGCAGCGCTGCAACTAGCGCAGATCGGGCCGGACAATCGCTTGAGCAAAGCGGGAATTGGATTCCCGGATTCATGGTTTCATTCGTTGCCGTGGCTGTGGAGTGGTGGAGGCGATGTGCTTGATGAGACTGGCAGATTTAGCACACTAGAATTGCCGGAAGTAGAGAGGTCGTACCAGATTCTGCAGGACTGGCGGCACTCTTTCCACGTTGCGCCGCAAGTGGGAGAGTTCACCTCCGACACCTATGTGCAACACTTTGCGAGCAACCGGCTGGCCATGTTTCTCGGAACCCCTCGTGACATGTATCGCTTGCGCTCAGGGGACGTTACTTGGCGGGCGAAGCCGCTCTTTCCCATTGGAGGAGGAGAGAGCCAGACGTTGGCGCTCTATGACGGTTTAGCCATCGTAACCGGTACAGAGCAAATCGATGCCGCGTGGGAATTCGTTACCTGGGCAATGCGCTCAGAGGTTCAAGGGCATGTGCTCGAAAGTGAACAAGCGCTGCCGGTACTTTCGGAGGTGCTTGCGTCGAGTCGCATTGAGCCCCACTATATTGCGACTTTGCTCAGCGAGACTTACCCGCAGCGCTCGCTGCCTATTACAGCCACGTTCCCGCTCTACAGTCCGGTGATAGCACATCATTATCACACGATGATGAATGGGGGGCATGGCCCAGTTCCAGATGCCCTGCGTAAACTTCATTCATTGCTCGGCTTTATCTTGGAGCGGCAGACCCTCCCAAGTGAGTGGCAGTAACACTCTCCGGCTACATCCAGTTCTTACAACCAGTTCTTAGAACGGGGTGTGCGATGGGACGCGCTCCCTGATTCGTTCCAATGACACCAGAATCCCTAGCCACACTGTCGCGCTAGTGCACGGAGGCGTGTGTGGAGGCCTTGGAAACCCTTTGGCATTTTCTCAACGTAACGCTATTCACGATTAATGCCACGACGGTAGACATAATTAGCATCATCGTTCTGGTAATCATCCTGGGCGTGACGTGGGCTATTGCAAGGCGGGTACGTCGGATTTTCCAGGAACGCGCCACTTCGGACGATCAGCCGGACGCTCCGGCAAAGTATGCGTTTGGCGCGATAATCCACTACCTGATAGTTATCGTTGGATCCTACATTGGGTTTCGCACGCTGGGGTTCGATCTTGATTCCGTATTGGTCGTACTGGGCGCGCTGGGAATCGGCATTGGTTTCGGATTGCAGAGCATCGTCAACAACTTTGTATCGGGCTTGATACTGCTCGCGGAACGTCCTATAAAGGTTGGGATTGGAGACGTCATAGAAGTGAACGGGCAACTTGGCACCGTTGAGCACCTCGGCACCCGGGCAACAACCTTGCGCAAGTTCGACCACACGCAAGCAGTGGTGCCGAATGCCGATCTCCTCTCTTGCCTCGTGACCAATTGGTCTCTCGATGATCGGCGGATCCGGTTCGACTTCAACGTGAACGTCTCGTATTCGGCAGATACGAGACTGGTGGAGGAGTTGCTTCTTGGCACAGTGCGCAACCATCCGGCAGTTCTCGATGAACCGGAACCGCGCGTGTTCTTTCGCTCTTTTGGCGAATCCGCCCTCGACTTCTGGGTCATGGCGTGGGTGGCCGACCTGAGCGACCGCTTCCAGACCGTGAGCGACCTGCATCACACTGTTTGTGAGACCTTCCGGGAAAGAGGCATCGAGATACCATTCCCGCAACGAGACGTGAATCTACGATCCACGACAGTTGCAGATGAAGCGTCCGGGGCCACATAGATCTCCCAGCCTGGCGCACGGCTCTCTTGGCGAACGCTACATCAGGGGCCGGGGCTGGGGACGCTTCAGCGGGCGCAGGCCTTCCGTGCGATGCCCCTGCCTTACCAAATCCATTGGCGTTTCGTCTACGTCGCCGGGTGACTTCAGCCTTCCGTACGATGCACGTCCCCTGCCCGACAGGCGTGCGGCCAGAGCTTCTAAGTCGCCATTCTTGAATGTCCAGAATGTATTGCGGTGCGAGACCGGTCGGAGAGCGCAAGAGTACTGCAAAGCGTGAAACTCAATCGGCGTCTTGTTCAACTTCCAAGCAATCTGCGCGTCAAGCTCAAGGATAAACGCCATGATCGCTCTACCGGCGGCAGCCGCCGCTAGTTTCGAGCGCTCGAAGTATGCAGCAAGGCGAGAGTCATCACTTGCCATACCGTCGGCGCTCACCGGGGCAAAGGCAGAGAAATCCACCGATCATCGGTATGGGATAGCTCGGCAGCCTCGAGCACTTCTTGGGTGCGGAGTCCGTCCGCGAAGGTAGGAAATTGGACGGGCGCGCCATCGAGGATAGTGTTGACGAAGGCCGGAACGTGAGATCGAGAGCTGCCAACGAGGCGCGACGGCACCGGCACGAGCATGGCGGAGCCGTCTTTGCTAAATGGCTCTACCGCAACCTCGAGACGGGGCTCAGTTCCGTTTTGGTAGACCAAGGAGCCCTTGTCTCCATAGATCGAAATACGTTGGTGATTGGAGCGGCCCGTGGCAAAGCGTGTGGCAGCAATTACGCCCGTGGCGCCGCATTCGTACGACACAAGGAATTCCGTAGAATCATCCACGTCCACAGCACCCATACCGGAGCCATCCTGCAGCGGACGTTCGTGAATGAACGTCGCCATGTGACCGCGCACCCCGGAAATGCCGCCGTTCAGCCAAAGCGCAAGATCAGTGGCATGCGACCCGAGGTCTCCCAAAGCACCGGTGCCGGTGAGCTTCTTTTGAAATCTCCACTCTAGCGAGCGGTTCGGGTTCACAGAGTAGCTTTGAAAGTACTCGATGCTGAAATGCTTTACGTCGCCGAATAGCTTCTGCTCGGCAAGCTCCTTTACGTAGCGCGCGGCGGGGAACGTACGGTAGGTGAAATTTATCCCGGTTACGACTCCCTGCGACTGGGCCGCCTCATACATTTCCCGCGCTTGCGCAAAATTCAGCGCTAGCGGTTTCTCGCAGAATACGTGGAGCCCGCGTTCAATGGCGGCCAAGGCAGCAGGATGGTGCGCATCGTTTGAGGTACATATGCTGACGACGTCCAACTCTTCCTGCGCCAACATTGCTTCCACGCTGCCATAGTGGTGAGGTATGCCTTGAGTCTCGGAAAACGCGCGAGCGGCTTCCACGTTCACGTCGCAGACGGCTCTCACGTCAGCCCGCCCGGAACTGCGATATCCGGGTACATGGGCGCCGCGGGCAATGCCTCCCGCGCCAACAATGCCAACACGCAACATCCGGTCGTCCATGCGCTGCACTCCAATTCTTACAAGGTGGATGTGGTTTTCTCACATTATGGAGCATGCGAACCGCGCGCGGCTAGCTTCTCAATAATGCATCGAGAGGGGGACTGTCCATACGCGACTTGGGAGTCTCTCATTGGCGGCGGGAGCGGTTGTGCAATGTCGGACCAGGGGAAAGCTGCAAAGGGTCTTGGCGACTGGCAAATGTCGGTTCAAAGAATCTTGGACAAGTGCTCGTCCAGGACCTTCTTGCTCATTCCGCCCACAACGAGAGTCCTGAGCCTGCCTTCGCGGTCAATAAAGAACGTCATGGGCAGACTGTTAACAAGATAGCGATTGACAACGGCAGATTCGGTGTCAAGCAAGACCGGAAAGTCAACGCCAGCTTCTTTCAAGAAGCCCGCGACGGCTTCGGGGCTCTCGAGAACATTGACGCCGAGCACCACTAAACCCGCATCTTGATGTGCCTCATACGTTTCCTGCAGCAAGGGCATTTCTTCGCGGCAGGGCGTGCACCACGTCGCCCAAAAATTGAGCACAACCGGCTGTCCGCGATAGTCGCTGAGGGATACGGTTTCGCCATCCACCGTTTCCAGCGTAAAGTCCGGCATCTCGGCGCCCTGAGTCGGCGCCGACTCTGGGAGGCCGGGCAGCCGGTCAAGGAGCGAGTCCCGTAATTGCAAGAGTAATGACACAGCTATCGTGGCTACCAAAATCGATAGGATGATTACGAGTGTGCGGAGCGGCCCGCGCTTCATTCCTGCCCACCTCGCGCGTAGAGATATGCAACTGCGACCTTCGCATCTTTCAGTGTTCAAAGTACCACACTCCGCTCGTTGTATGCGTAATCAAGACTACGGATACACTGGTCTGAGGATTCGACCTGGATAGGGGCGCACTCGGCAAGTAGGGATCAGCTCACGCGACTTTGTAAGAGTCTCCCTACTAAATCGCTTCTTGAATCCCACGGGGCCTATTGAACCCTCTCAGGCCAAAGAACCCGTAGCACAAATGCGGTATAGTCACCTTTGAGATTGTGCTCGCGAGAGATGATTTCCAATGGATGTCACGCCGGTGCCACTCTTTCGTGGCAAGACTTGCGCGGAGACCTGTTCGAAATGCCAATCAGCATAGTAGAGGAGATTTGCGATGGAGATGCTCAGCGGGAAGATAGCAATCATAGCGGGTGCGAGTAGCGGCATGGGTGCGGCCACCGCGCAGCTATTTGCCGCTCAGGGGGCAACGGTTGTGCTGGGAGCCCGCAGCGCCGGCGCGCTAGAAAAGCTCGCGGGAGAGATCAACGCGGCCGGCGGCAAGGCGCTTGCCGTTCCAACCGATGCCACCGACCGTGCGGCCGCGCTATCGCTTGTGGACGTGGCTGTGGAACACTATGGCAGGGTTGACACTCTCATAAACAGCGTCGGAACCAATCTCAAGCAGCGCGCGCTGACCGTGCTCGATCCCGCTGATTGGGACATGATGCTTTCCGTGAATCTTTCGGCGGCCTACAATCTTACCCGCGCGGTGCTCCCGCAGATGCGCTCGCAGGGCCAGGGACTCATCGTCCACTTTTCTTCCGGCGCGGTCCAGAAGCCTGACGTATCCGGCGTGGCATACCAAGCCACGAAGCACGGCGTGGCGGGGCTGGCCTACGGCACGATGGAGGAAGAGAAAGAGAACGGCATCCGTGTGACGGTGATCTTTCCCGGTCTATGCAATACGCCGTTGGTTGAAAAGCGCCCGACTCCTACGCCGCCGGAGGTCTTGGCCAAGGCGCTGGAGCCGGAAGACGTGGCTAAAGCTGCCCTGCTGGTGGCTTCTCTTCCCGCACGGGCCTACGTTCCCGATATGCGCCTGCTGCCCAGCCAGCTTTAGGGTTTGCGTTCGGAACGATAGGAATACAGCGTTCCGGCGTAGGTGCCTACGCAGAATCCATCCGGCGTAATGCACGGCGGCGACGTGATCGGCGCACCTAGGTTAACGCGGTCGGTGCAAGCGCCGGCCGTACTATCCAGTACATAGAGCCAGCCGTCGCAGCCTCCAACGAGGACGTGTCCGTGTAATGGCACAGGCGCGGCAAGCAGCGACTGGATTGCGCGCCGGTACGGTGTCATGTCCAGCAAGTCGTCACCGGACTGAAACTGCCAGAGCGGCGCGCCCGTTTGTAAATCGTGGCAGTGTACGGAGCCCGCGGCGGTGGCAGCATAGATGCGGTCCTCTGCGACCGAGATTCCTGTGGCGTATCCCGGTAACGCTCGCGGATAGTGAGCAACGATTTCCCCCGTAGCCGCATCAAGCACGGCGAGGTCTCCCTGCTGCCCTCCGGTAAGACTTGCCCCCGTATGAGGCGATGCAGGACCAACCACGACCAGATCGCCTGCAAGCACCGGCGAGGCGCAGAAATAGTCAACCGGCAAGTCTTGTTCCCAGACAATTCTTCCGTCACTCATGTCTAGCGCGAGAAAACCGCGGCGCTGCACGAGCACGATGCAAAGGTCATTCTTGTAGATCTGGGGACAAATGTAGGAGGGCCATTCATCGCCGCCTGACGGTGCGACGTGCCATTCTTGCTTGCCGGTTTCCAACCCGTAAGCGCCGTAGCCCGCCTTCGACCCGGCCAAGATTGACTTGCCATTGTGGGCAGGCGATGAGTAAACCCATCGCAGCGGGTGTGCAGGGAGCTCGACAGTCCACGCGCTCTCGCCGGTCGCCACATCGATGAGATGGAGCTGACCCGTGACGGTTAGGGCTGCACACCATTCATTGCCGTTACCTGCAACAACCGCACTGCTGTTCTTGATCGCCGCGTCTGTGGGGAAGTGCCACCGTACTGCGCCGCTTTCGAGGTCTATACACGAAATGCCGCTGCGACTGGGATAACTCTCGCTCTGCAGGCTGACAAGCACGCTGTCATCGAATAATACCGGCGCGGCGCGATGCAGCGGGCTCTCGAATTCGTGTTTCCAAGCAAGGGAAAGGGTCTGCTCGCCAAGCGTTACAATTGCTGGCGCTTGGTCGGCAGGTTGCGGGTGGGTCGCATAGTGTGATTCGCTCTTGCCTTTGGCTGTGCTAACCCGGGCGTGCAATGCCGTCCGGATGCCTTGCGGAGAAAATGAAACGAGACGACACCCCCGCGGTCGCGTATCAATGCCGCCAAAGCAAAATGACGAGGATGAGGCAATAACAGTCTCGCCGAATTTGAAGACTCTGCTGGAGTGCCAGTGTCCGTGGAGGACGAGCGCGCCATTGTGCCGGCTAAATTTCGCCAGCAAGTCCTCGTCCGGCGCCGTATGCAGCATGAGCACAGACGTGCGCTTGCTTGGCTGCAGGGCAAGGTCTGCCCACAGCCAGCGTTCTCTGCGGGATCGGTCGGCGGCTGAAAAGTAGCTGTCCTCGGTCGCGTATATCACGAAGTGATACCCACCCCAATCGAAGCTATAGTAGGTTGGGCCCAGGGTGGCTTCGAAATTGCGGGTGCACGGCGTGTCGGCAGTGGTTGACCGGCGTTCGATATTGCCGTCATGCCCGCCGAATACCGAGAACACGGGAATGGGCACGGACTCGATAGCTGCGCGGAAGCTCTCCAATTCCGGAATGGTGCCCATATTGGTCAAGTCGCCCGTCACCACGACCAAGTCAGGTGCCGCACCTGCTACGAGTTCTTTGAGGTCTTGCGCCAGTACCTCTTGCGAGACCGCGCCGCTGTCATCATTGACGACGTGGGTATCGGACACATGGGCCAAACGGAACGTGCCCTGCGCCCGCTCCGGGGCAGGGATCAGGGGAAAGTCGAGTGACTCCCGGATCTGTACGTCGCCAATAAGCGCATAGAAGCGCTCTTGCGGACGGAAGCCCTCAGGGACCGATATGAAGACGTAGCGGTCTTGCTGTGGCTCGATGGCTAAGGAATAGCGGCCGTCTACATCTGTCCGGGCAATGGCATCACCGTTAGAGACCGAGACTTCCTCGATCCCTCGATTTGATGACGCATCATATACACGGCCGTTGATCTGCATTAGTGCCATGCCATTTCCGGTAGTGAAAGCGAATTCCAGGTTACCCAAACACCCTGCGGCTGGATGGTAGCAGCATAGCACATTGGACTAGCGAGACTCCGGTTGATGGGATAGTGTATAGGGGAACTGTGCATAAGTCAGTCCGCACTTGCGCCTCTGACCACGTTGGCATGCTTTAGGGTTGTGCGTTGGAGTAGGAGACTCTTAGTGGCACGGACGGAACTTGAAAAGCAAGCGCCCACTTCTTCGTGGGTGGTAACGAGAGTGTCCGCCGAGGGCGTACAGCATAGCCCGGACGTATTGGCACGCGAGGAGCCGCTGGAAATACGGGTGAACGGGCAGAGCATTGCGGTCACGATGCGCACGCCGGGTAACGACGAGGAATTGGCCGCCGGCTTCCTGTGGACGGAACGACTAATCTCGGAGCCGTCTGCTTTGCTGTCGGTCGGTCATTGCCCCGGTAAGACGGAGGAAGAGCGCGACAACATCGTCTTGGCTTACGTCAATGGCACGGGCAACCTCTTGGAAGAAGGATGGCAGCGGAACTTCTCGGCGAGTTCGAGCTGCGGTATCTGTGGCAAAGCGAGCATCGACGCCGTACGACTGGCAGCAGAACCGATCCAGAGCGAGATCAGTGTCGCGCCGGGAGTGCTCAATCGCCTGCCGGCTGTGCTTCGCGCGGCGCAGGACACCTTTGATCGGACCGGGGCTCTGCATGCTGCCGGGCTCTTTGATGCAGCGGGCGAACTCATTTTGCTCCGGGAGGACGTCGGACGCCACAACGCTGTGGACAAGATGATAGGGGCAGCGCTGTTCCAAGAACTGCTTCCCCTTGAGGACGGCATTGTGCTCGTTAGCGGCCGGGCGGGCTTTGAAATCGTCCAGAAATGCCTCATGGCGAGTGTGCCCGTAGTCGCCGCCGTGGGAGCGCCTTCAAGTCTGGCCGTGGAGTTGGCGGCTGACTCAGGCATGACACTGGTAGGTTTTCTCCGCGAAAACTCGATGAACGTGTACACCGGAGCGGAGCGTATAGCGCCTTAGCTTCAGGGAACGCTTTGTCTGCCGCGTGCTCTACATCAGCCGGCAACGTCTTGGGCTGTTGTACTCCTTACTTCTTCGGCTGTTGCATGAACTGCCAGCCAAACCGTCCTTTAATGCAGAGATTCCCTTGGGTGACCTCACTCTCCAGCGGCGACATGACCTTTACTATTTCATTGTCCTGAATGTGCAGACTGAGAGAGCAGCCCACGCCGCAATAGGAACAAATCGTATCAGTTTCGCTTTGTGCCGATTCGTCCCAGGTTCCGGTAGCGCGCATGTCATACTCACTGCGGAACATGAGCGCGCCCGTTGGGCAGACGGCGATACAGTTTCCGCAATAGACGCACGCTGAATCCGGCAGGGGCACCGTATACTCTGTAGAAATACGGGCTTCAAAGCCGCGGCCGGCCACCGCAATAGCGAACGTATTCTGGGCATCCTCACCGCACGCTTCCACGCACTTGTAACAGAGGATGCACTTGCTGTAGTCACGAATGTAGAGCTCGTTGTCGATCTTTACCGGCTGCTCGACCGTTTGCGCGGTATCTTCGTCAGGGTCCGCATGATGGCCGGGAACGGCAGAATCACGCTCGTCGGCTGCTGCCGGCGGCCCCGGCGGACCGTACCGCTCCGGCCGTGCCTCGTACTGTTCCATGAATTGCTGTAGTTCCGGCGCCGTTGACACATCAACTGACGACGAGAGAAACTCCAGCACCATGCGGCGGCTCAGCCGGACACGGGGAGAGTCGGTCTGTACCTGCATGCCCGGCTCAACTTTTCGCGAGCACGCGGGTACGAGGGTGCGCGAGCCTTCAAGTTCCACCACACAGACGCGGCAGACGTTGACCGGAGTCAGATTTTCCAGATAGCAGAGAGTTGGTGTTTGAATGTCAAGACGTTGGGCCGCCTGCAGCAACGTCGAACCGGCGGGCACCGACGTTTCCTGGCCGTCAATGGTTAGTTCAATCTCGGACACCGGCGCCTTTTCGGGGATTGTGGGGAGCGGTCCGCGCGGCACTGGGTTGAGGAATTGCCAGGTCGGCTCTTCTACTGCATTTTCAGTGTCAGGGGGCATCAGTAGCTTCTTCCGTTGAATAGCCCTATACGTTCCACAGCGGATTCGATTGCGCTCGATGCGGTCTGGCCCAGTCCACAAATGGACGCGTCACGCATAGCTTGTCCTACTTCGTTGAGAAGGTGCAATTCTTCATCTGCCGAGCCGATGGGCCTGCCGGCCACAAGTCTATGGAGAAGCTCTTCCTGCCGCACCGTGCCCACGCGGCAGGGCACACACTGGCCGCACGACTCATCGCGGAAGAAGGCCGCGATACGCAGGAGGACGCTCTGCATATTGATAGTGTCGTCGAACAACATAATAACCCCTGATCCGAGCGTAGCGCCAATTTCGCGTGTCGCTTCGAAGGTCAGCGGCGTATCCAGCTCTTGCGGAGTAAGGAATGATCCGGCGGCTCCACCCAGCAATACTGCCTGCAGTGCGCCGCTGCCGGCCACTCCGCCGGCAAGGTCGATCAGCGCCGCGAGTGTGGTGCCGAACGGCACTTCATAGACACCCGGCCGCACTACGTGTCCGGAGAGGCAGAAGAGTTTCGTGCCGGTAGACTGGCCCGTGCCAATTGAAGCGAAGGCGTCACCACCCTCAAGCACGACGTCGAACACGTTGATCAGTGTCTCGACGTTGTTTACAAGCGTTGGCTTGCCGAATAGCCCAACCTCGGTGGGGAAAGGCGGCTTGTTGCGCGGTTCGCCGCGAAAACCCTCGATGGAGTTGAATAGCGCGGTTTCCTCGCCACAGATGTATGCTCCCGCGCCACGCCTGATCTCTATATCGAAGGTCACGTCGTGTCCTAGAATTGCTGTGCCAAGCAAACCTGAAGCGCGCGCTTGCTGGAGCGCGTTCGTTATGCGCTCCAGGGCTAACGGATACTCGCCTCGCAAGTAGATAAAGCCCTTTTTGCAGCCGGTTGCGAAACCCGCCACGGTCATCGCCTCGACCACGGCGAAGGGGTCCTCTTCCATGACCACCCGGTCTTTGAAGGTGCCCGGTTCGGATTCATCGGCGTTGCACACCATGTAGTGGGGCTGGGCCTCAGCAGAGGCAACGGCTTCCCACTTCACACTTGCCGGAAAGGCTGCGCCGCCACGGCCAAGCAGCTTGGAGGCAGCGACCTCGCGTACTACCTGTTCCGGGCCCATCGCCAAGGCGCGTTCAAGTGCCAGGTACCCACCCGCATTACGGTAGCTTGCTAGGTCGTCGGGATCTATGCGGCCTACACGCCGCAAGAGTCTAAGCTCTTTGTTCCCTGCTTGCGGTACTGAGCGTATTTCAGTGAGTTCAGCGGCACTCCGATCCGCGTGTGTCTCCCCTGCAAGGCTCGCCTGAATGGTCGATACGTCTGCTGGCGCGAGCACCGTAGCGACCGGGAATTCGCCGGCCGTCGTGATCATGCTCGCGGGCGCTCTCTCACACATGCCCAGGCACGGGCTGCGGTGCCAAGTGAAATCGCTATCTGTGTCTGTGCTACCCGCAGCGCCGTAGCGTTCCGCCATTGCGGAACAGAGGGCTTCCGCACCGTTTGTCATGCACGCAATGTCGTCGCATATGTGTGCTACGACCGGCGGCTTCGGCTGGACCGAGAAGAGCGCGTAGAATGTAGCCACACCGTATGCTTCCGTGGGCGGGACAGTCAGTCGCCGACAGGCGTAATTGAGCGCGCCGGGGCTGATCCAGCCCACGCGCTCTTGAATTGCATGCAGCACAGGGAGCAGGAGGTGCCGGTTCGCTCGGGCGGCGTGTCCGGCTAGAGTTACGCGCCCTACGCTATCGACCGGTCTCTCTGCGCCTGGCAAACCTGATTCAGGTGCGCCAAGTACGCTATCAACTGCCGATTGCTCGTCATCATTGGGCGCGTCGCTGGTAAGATGTAGGTCCATTGGCGATACCTATGAGCGCTCGGCGGGAGGCGCGGGCCCTAGTCTCAGCCGACTGCGGCCCCGATCTTCTCTACGCGAATTGCAGTTGCTTTGAACTCGGCGGTGCCGGACTTTGGGTCGGTAGCATCGATCGTGAGTTCATTGGTTGCAACCTCGTTAGGAAAATGGGGAGTCATGAACGCGAGGCCGGGACGCAAGGATGAATCAAAACGGACCGGAGCTTGCACCGACCCACGGCGGGAGCTTATGCGCACGGTCTCGCCTTCCGCAACACCGAGTCCCTGCCCGTCCTCGGGAGAAAGGTCTATCGTCTCGCCTCGGCGCAATGGCGATGTGTAGCCCGCTGTCTGAACGCCGGTGTTGAAGGAATCCAAGCGGCGGCCGGTGGTCAATCGAATGGGGTATTGGTCGTCAAGCTGCTCTACCGGCGGCTCGAACGCGACCGGGGAGAACGGCGCCCGCGGCCCAATCACCGGCCTTTCCCACAGTCGGCTGTGGAGATAGAGTTCACCGGGATGGGATTCGTCGTAGCAAGGCCACTGGATGCCCCCCATGCGCTCAATACGTTCGTAACTCATACCGGTGTGAAAAGGGCTTAGGCTGCGTAATTCGTTCCAAATGGTCTGCGCATCCGGCGGTCCCAAGTCGCCGTCCAAGCTCCGCGCCACATCGCATAAGATCGTAATGTCATCCCTAACGCCAGGCGGGGCTTCCATAGCGCGGCGCACTCGTTGCACCCGCCTTTCGCTGTTGGTGACTGTTCCTTCCGATTCACACCAACTTGCAGCAGCCGGCAAGACTACGTCAGCTAATTCGGCTGTTTTGTTCATGAGCACGTCTTGCACCACAAGAATGTCGAGACCTTGCAGCAGTTTTATCGTACGATGCTGGTCTGCCTCCGACTGCGCCGGGTTCTCGCCGAGGACGTAGAGCGCGGTCAAGTCTCCCCGCTCCATAGCGTGAAACATCTCAGTGAGGTTCCAGCCTTTCTTGGCAGGAATGGGCGTGCCCCAGACGCGCTCGAACTTCTCGCGCAAAGGCGCATTCTCGACGTGCTGAAAGCCGGGCAGTCGATCGGGAAGCGCGCCCATATCCCCGCTGCCTTGTACGTTGTTCTGTCCCCGCAGCGGATTGATACCCGATCCGTACCGCCCAACGTGCCCTGTGAGCAAGGCAAGGTTGATGATCGCTACAACATTGTCAACGGCGTTGTGATGTTCAGTAATACCGAGAGTCCAGCAGATTTGGGCGCGGCCGGCATTGGCGTAGGCAAGGGCAGTCTCGCGGATTACTTCGGCTGGAACGCCGGTAATTTCCTCGGCATAGGCAAGCGTATACGGCTCCACTGACTCTTGATATGCGGCGAAGTTGCTTGTGGCGTGAACTATGAACTCTTCATTGGCCAGGCCAGCCGCGATGATTTCCCTGCCCATGGCGTTGGCAAGAGCGATGTCGGAACCCACATCCACTCCCAACCACACGTCTGCCCACTCGGCAGAGCTTGTGCGGCGGGGGTCAATCACAAAAAGCTTGGCACCATTGTGTACGCCTTTGAGCAGGTGGTGGAAGAAAATGGGATGGGTATCCCGCGCGTTCGATCCCCACAGCAGGATGACGTCGGTTTCCTCGATTTCGCGATATGAGCTTGTCCCGCCGCCTAGTCCGAAAACTGTCGCCAGACCGACGACGCTGGGAGCGTGTCAGGTGCGGTTACAACTATCGATGTTGTTGCTGCCGATTACGGAACGCGAAAACTTTTGTGCGAGATAGTTGACCTCATTGGTAGTTTTCGAGCAACTGAAAAGCCCAAAAGTACTCGGCCCGCGTTTCTTGACTGCACCCCGCACGCCCGATGCGACGCGATCAAGCGCTTCGTCCCAGCTTGCCGGACGGAGCCTTCCCCTTTCCCGCACCAGGGGTTCTGTCAAACGGACTGCATTGCGTTTGCCCATGACGTTCAACCTAAGAGGCTGTCACTCGCTCTCATTTCAGTTTTCCAGTATAGCAGGTACGTAGAGAATTCAAGGAGTCATTCAGTTGCGCGTGAGACCCGCGCAGTCTCCGGCGTGTGATAATAAGATACGTGCCGTATGCCGTTGGTATCTAGGAGTTTCCCCAATGACTTGGAGGCAATTGGCTTGACGACTACCGGTGTAACGGGACTAATACTGGCAGGAGGCAAGAGCAAGAGGCTTGGTGCGGACAAGGCCCTGCTGCCTTGGCCATCCGAAAACAGCCCAACAACGTTGCTGCATCACGTCCACGATGTGCTCGCGCCGCTTTGCGATGAAGTCATCGTCGTCGGGAACCGCGCAGACCTCATGGGATTTACCGTCGTGCCGGACATCTCGCCGGTGGGTTCAAGCCTCACCGGCCTTGTGAGCGGCCTCCAGGCGGCATCGACCCCAATGGTCTTGGCGGTGGCATGCGATATGCCTTTTCTTAATGCGCCATTGCTGCGGGCGCTCATAGACCACGCAACCGAAGAGTGGGACGCTGTTGCGCCGGTAGTCCGTCGCGAACCGGAAACACTGCACACGGTTTACCGGCGTCGTTGCCTTACCGTGGCTACAGATATGCTTCAAGCCGGCGACCTAAGACTCACAAGATTGTTAGATCGACTTCACGTGCGGAAGATCCTTGTGGACGAGGTACAACGCTTTGACCCTGACCTCACCTCCACGAGCAACATTAACACACCGCAGGAACTTGCCGCAGCCCGCGAAAGAGCGTGTTTGAGCAAACGTAAGACTTGAGAGTCTTTGTAATAGCCTGCGACCGAGTGACTTACAAGCAAATTCAGGGCGCACAGTGGCCCCTCGCCAGCATTGGCCGGTCAGTCGTCCGCATCTGGTGGTGAAAAGTGATCTACCCGTAGCACGAGCCATAGGGCCGCTAACATGAGCGCGCCGGCTGCGGCAACAAAGACCGCGCGTATGCCGAAGACAGCGCCCACGTACCCCCCGACGATAGGGCCAAACGCGTTGCCCAAAGAGGATGCGCTGGCCGAAATGCCGAACGCCAGGCCGCGGCGCTCGGACGGCACGCTGAGCCCAACGGTCGCGCTGTAGGTCGGCGCCCAAATGCCGTTGCATGTGCCGAGTAGTATGCGGACGATCCAAAGCTGCAAGAGAGATGCGACAAGCGCGTGACCGACATTGGTCAGAGCGCTGCCGACAACTGCCACGATGAGAAGCAGGCGAGCGCGATGCGAGTCGATAAAGCGCCCCGTTATCAAGGAGCAGAAAGTCGCCACCACACCGGTCGTGGCGATGAGAAGCCCGGCAATGGTTGCTATGAAGTCGTCTAAATCAAGTCCGGCGAAACTAGCTATGTCGGAAGTCGTGGCAATTTCGGCGACGAACAGCGGAAATATGGGTCTCGCTGCCATGGATGCAAACTGTACTATGAAAATCGCCGGCGCTAGCATGAAGACCGTTCTGAGCATTTTGTTGCCAAAGGGGTTGCGGAGTTGCGGCAGCCGGAAAGCCGCCGGTGGCTGCTTCTTTTGTGGGGGTTCGTGTACCAGCGTGATTACTGCGATTCCCGCGCCAAGGCAGACAAAACTCGTTGTGATGAATGCCACGCGGTAGCCTAACGTATCAGCCAGCACGCCGCCAACGAAAGGGCCGACTGTCGTCCCCGCAAATATCGACATTTGCATGGATCCCAGCACGCGCCCCAAGTGCTCCTGGGGCGTGATGGAAGCGACGAGCGTGCTGATGGCGGTAGTAGTGCCGGACAGCGACCCTTGGATCACACGTAACACCAAGAGTTGCGGCGCGGACTGGGCGAGTCCCATGAGCAGCAGCGTGACGGTTGCTCCCAAGAAGGCACGCTCTAACATGAGCTTCTTGCCGAAGCGGTCGGCGAGAATGCCCCAGATAGGGGAAAAGACAGCCATACTGATGCCGGCGCCGCCCGCGACGATCCCCGCCCACAGTGCGGCTTGGCGGGCATCCGGAATTCCAAGCTCGAGGATATACAAGGGTATGAACGTAAGGCTGGAGCCAAATGCCGCCATAGTGGCGAATTGTGTAATCCAGAGAATTCGAACCGTTGTCTGCCAGCGGTAAGGTTGTTGGGAGGATTGCATAGTCGTCATGCTAAGGGCTAGTCGTACCGAGTCGCAACCTGAGCAGACTCTTGGGGCGGATAGACGCTGCGAACCGCATCCGTTTAGAATTAACGCGATACCTCTGCGAACGACGCACACCATGGCTTGGGGCCCGGTAGCAGTATCCTGTGAACCCGTACGTCATTGAGCAATCCTCCCGTCTCTTGCACGCGCTCCTGCGTACTGCGCCCATGGCGCCGCCTCAATCTTCCGATCGCGCGAATGTGCTGGTGATCAAGCCCGCTAGTTTGGGCGACGTGCTGATGAGCACGGCTTTTCTTGCTTCTTTGCGCGCCAGCCTCCCGCATGCACGTATCACGGTGCTGGTGACAACGTGGGCCAAAGAAGCGTTGGCAGGAAACCCCCATTGCGACCGTGTCTTAGATTCCGGCAGTGTCGGCTTTCCCGGGCGCTACGGACTTGGTGCGTATAGCAGGTGTATAGCGCGTTTGCGGAAAGAGAACTTTTCTCACTGTTTTGTGTTGGACCGATCGCCACTGATGGCGTTGCTGCCCCGCTTGGCGGGTATACCTTGGCGAGCCGGCCTGAATAGCTCCTACCGCGGGATTGCGTTGCACGTGGGTGTGGCTTGTCCGGCCGACCGCCATGAAACCGAAATCTACCTGGATGTGCTGCGGGCAGTTGGCTTTGACGCTAAAGAGCCGCGCTTGCACTTTCGGCCCCAAGCTGCGGAAGTTGAGGTAGCGCGGCATCTGCTGGCGGAGCACGATTTGCTCAACACCTGCCCATTGATTGCCATACATCCTGGCGGCGGCAAGAATCCGGGGGAAGATCGGGTGAGCAAGCGCTGGTCGAGCAGGGCCTTTGCAGCGCTCGCGGACAGGCTGGCGCGCACGCATGGCGCCGGCATTCTCCTCGTTGGGGGGCCTGACGACATGCCGATCACCAGAGCAATCCAGGGCAGTGCAAGCGTGTCGGTTATTGACGTGGCGGGCAAGCTGTCGT
The DNA here is from genome assembly GCA_965216245.1 of Chloroflexota bacterium. Taxonomy (GTDB): domain Bacteria; phylum Chloroflexota; class UBA11872; order VXOZ01; family VXOZ01; genus VXOZ01. The sequence goes on along the minus strand of OZ244145.1, from coordinate 149,137 downwards.
TCGCTCAGCTTGGCGCGCTCATACAGCATTGCAACCTGTTCATTGGGAATGATTCGGCCCCGATGCACCTCGCCGCAGCCGTGGGTACGCCGGTCATTGGATTGTTTGGGCCCACTTTTCCTGAGTGCTATGGACCCTATGGCGTGGCAAGCGCTGTTGTGCGCTTTCGCCCGGACCGCGGCGAGGAGCCTGACAGGTCTGAGGTGGAAGCCGCCGCGTCGGCTGCGGAACGTTTGCTTTTGTCGTGACCCCGCTATCTTATATCCCGCTGCGAGCAAACGATTCTCAGGGCCAAAGTAGACTGTGCTGGTCCCGGTTCAGGCTCCAGCCGGTCTAAACCGCATGGGAATCGAGCTTAGACAGGTCTCTTGGCGCAAACGAGGTTAGGAGTGTCCACCTAGGAGAAATTCTTGCCTGTCGCGGCAGATTAGGCTTAGAGCGGATTGGGCACGTCGATGAAAACTGCAATCACTCCAAATTTCTCTTCCAGCAAGCGGCCGACAGCTTGGACGCCGAGCTTTTCGGTGTTGTAGTGACCGGCGCCGATGAGGTTGATGCCGAGCTCAGCAGCCACTGCCGGTGCGGGCTCGCTGAGGTTCCCGGTGAGGTAACTTTCACACTCGCGTTCCGCGGCTTCTATGATGTTGGAGGCATGCCCGGCGCCGCCGGTTACCATCCCTAACCGTGACGTACGTGGCGGGCCATGCGGAAAGAGATAGGGTTCGCCGCCAAAGGTGCTGCGCACTCGCTCTGTAAGTTCCGCCCATGCCACGGGTTCCGAAAACTCTCCCACATATCCCACTCCACCAAGCGGCGCGTCGAACTCAAGCGTTGTTGCGCCCAAGGCACGGAGTGCGAGCACGTTGTTGCCGATCTCCGGGTGCTTGTCGAGACAAAGATGATAGCCTAAAAGGCTCATGTCATGGCGAAACAGCAGCTCTAGGCGATCCCGCATCACTTGGCCGATGACGCGACTCTCGTTATCCCACAGCAGACCGTGGTGGACGATGAGCATATCGACTTGCTGGGCTGCGGCTTGCGCAAAGCAGGCACGTGAGGCGCTTACGGCCAGGGCGACGCGTTCGACCTCCGCTTTGCCGATTACTTGCATCCCCATGGGGCCGTAGTCATGGATTCCCTGCACGTCGAGGTACTCATCCAGAAAACGGACTATCTCGTCCCGTAATGCAACCATGAACCAATCCTCGGCCTATCCTGCGCGTGCCAGTATCCGGTAGACCCGCACTTAGGCGCCTTTCTCGGCAGCTGCAGTCCCGGTTTCGACGCTCAATTCATCTCTGTGGTGCTCACCTTCGCGAATATCGCGGAAGAAGATGAACGCAGCGCCCATAAAGATGACAATACCCATAGCTGCGGTGCTCGTAACCAGTGGTGCGCCCCATTTGTCCACGAGCATACCAAGAGGCAGGGTGAAGAGCGTCATAAGCGACCAATTCATCATGTAGATGCTCATCACACGCCCAAAGTACGCCTCTTCCGTGCGCAGCATCAGTAAAGCACTGTTGAAACCGGTACACGCATTTCCCGCAAAGCCGACCAGACCAATGCAGAACATGCTCAGGGTGAAAGAGGTGCTGTAGGCGAACGCGATCAGCGTGAGACCGAAAAAGACTCCCATTACAAGCTGCAAAATGTGGCTGTGCTTACTCTCCGCGAGCGGCGCAATAATGAGCGATCCGAGCGTGCCGCCAACGCCCACTGCTGAATAGAGTAATCCGAGCTCAACCGCGCCAACGCGAAGCACATCCGCTTGGAAGACCGGCAGGAAGGATTGCAGAGGCATGCCAAATACAATGGGGATGAGTCCGAGCACGAGCAGGATGAGCAGCGGTCGTTGCAGGAATATGTAGCTGAAGCCGTCAATCATCTGCTGGCCGAATGCAACCTGAGTGTGATTGCGGCTTTCCGCCAAGCTCTCAGGCAGGCGCAGCATGAGGAACGTCGCGCCTACGTAGAAGGCCGCAGAGATGTCGAAAGCCCCAGCCGTGCCCAACCACGGGATCGCTATGACGGTCCCGGCAATTGCGGGGGCAATCACTGACATCAGGTTGCGTCCGGAGTTTGTCAGGCCGATTGCGCTGGCAAGCAACGGTCTTCCGACCAAATGAGGGAGCGCGGAAGAGCGCGCGGGCATGTTGATGGTGAAAAGGATTCCTTGCAGAAACCCGAAGAAGGCAAGGTGCCAAATCTCGATCAGGTCAAAGTGAATGAGGGCGGCAATGAACAAAGAGGACACCACCATGAAGACCTGGCTGTGAATGAGAATGAGGCGGCGGTTCATGATGTCGGCCAGCACGCCTCCCACGGGGGAGAGCAGCAGCATTGGGATGCCCGACGCCACTGTGACAATGCCGAGCACTGTGGCAGAGCCTGTTATCTCGTAGGCAAGGTAGCCTCGAGACACCATGCCCATGTACATGCCGATGTACGAAGCGAGCATACCGATCCAGAGATCGCGGAAAGTTTGGACTCGCAGCGAATCAAACATCCGGCCGGCAACTCGGATGCTGCTATGGGAAATTTGCTTCTTTTTCCCGACTGCCACGTAGGGTCCTTGCGTACGCTCTCATAGTTGCTGTGCATGCAGCACGCACGTATTAGCCAAAACAATCCTGTTGCGAAGCCCCGATGTTTCTCTGGTTTACATAACTCTCATGCCAGAGGGACTCCACACTCTCCTCGATAGACACAGCATTCAGCGGCAAGCAGCCTCGTACTCGGGCGGGAGGGGGCCCTTGAAGGCTCCGGCGCAGACTTCGCCGTCCGGCGCAGACTTCGCCACCCGGCGCAGACTTCGCCACCCGGCGCAGACATCGCCGAACATACCCACGGTACATCTTTTTACGAGTTCCTGCAATCGCACAGAACGTCTCAATAAAACCATCGTCCATCCTAGTGGCGCGAGAGCACTGCAGTGCCCAAGATCGCGTATGCTATGTGCTACTATGCAGGCAAGAAGCCTAGTAAGAGGTTGGGTGATAGGAATAGATGCTTGCTAATCGAGGACGGATTCTCGCGGCAGCCGAAAGAGGCGATCGGGATGCCTTTCTTGGGCTATACGATCAGTTTGGCCCAATACTCTACCGGCTCTTCTTCTGGCTTACGGGGAACGAGAATGAGTCGCGCGAACTCGTCATTGCAACCTTTCGTTACGCTTTTCGATCGTTCCGCAAGCGGCCACGCAACTTGGTGCTGGACACCTGGTTCTACCGCATGGCGGTACGGACTTTCATCTCCCATACGCGTTTGCATATGCTCACCCGCCGTACGCCCGGCCCGGTTGAAATCGAGGATCGGTCAACCACGTGGCGCGCCGCGGTCATTCCCATGCCGCCCCGATTGCGCATCGTCTGGCTGCTTACCCTTGCAGAGGGTATGCCGCAGAGCCAAACCGCCGAAGCGCTGGGAGTCTCTCTCGATCGCGTGGAGTCCTTGCTGGAGCGCGCGCGCATCGCTTTCAGCGCGCCGGATCCTGAGGCGGACCGCGCCGTTATCGAACGCGCGATGCGCCAGCTTATTGCGCCTCGCCCCGGCGCGACCCTGAGATCTGAAGTCGCCGCTGCGCTCGGCACCGGCGATACTACGATGCGCACTCGTGTCATGCAGGCCGGGATTGGGCTGGTAGTGCTTGCTCTCGTTGCTTCCGTTGCCTTCTCGCTGCTGCGCGACGAAGAGGAAGCAGAGGCTGCGCCGGAGGAAGCAGGGGCTCAGCCGAAGACTATAGTCGTGCTCGGTGTTGCCGATTCCGGCGCCCTTGCCGCATTCAACGCCAAGGACCTCAGGCCGTCAAGCATCATTGGAGTTGGCAGCCAACCTCGCGCCCTTGTACTCTCTGCCGACGGCAAGACACTCTATATCTTGCAGGAGGACGGACTGCTCACGGTAGACGCAGAGTCGCGGCAGGTGGGTCGGCTCTTTCAATTACCTGCGCAAGATTGGAGCAGTCTGGCCGTGGCGGGCCGATCCATAGTGGTGGGGTCACAGACGAATCCTCTGCTCTTGGTGATAGACGAAAATGGCGAAACGGCGGCGGAGATTACTCTGCCATGGCCCGCGGAGAGCCTCGTGCCGCTCAACGAGGGATCACTGCTCGCCGTGGCCGTTGAACGTACAGAGATGGTGAGAGTGGAATTGGAATCTCAGAGTGCCGGCGAAAGCATGACTGTCGGAGCAAATTTGAAACTTGGCGCGGTTGTGCCCACAGATAACGGGGAATTGGCTTACGTGACCACGCCGGATACTGAAGAAGTGTGGCGCGTTGCCTTGGAGGCTGGACAGGCTATCCTCCTTACTACTACTCCGGCGGCGCGCGCGACAAGTGGGGCGCTCAATGCTGACGGAACTGCCCTCTACCTGGGTTTCGATAGCGGACCGGTTACAGTCGTGGCCAGCGAAGAGAGTTCTTCGGCGAGCCCGGATACGGAGAGCAGCGCCTCGGATGCCGATGACTCTTCGGGCGGAGATTCCGGGAGTGAGGCATCTGAGCTGACAATGATCAATACATCCGACGGCAGTGTGGAGCGTCAATTGTGGCAAGCAGGCGGCATTACCCAGATGGCCATCGATCCGGCACGCGAAATCCTATACGCTCTAGCACCTCATGCAAACGCCATTCTCGTGCTCGACTCACGTACATTGCACGTGCGTAATGTCGTAACGCTGGCGATTACTCCGGTAGCATTCACGCTTGTATCAGAGGAAGGAAATTGAGCGGCACGGGGCCTGAGCACGGTTCCGCGGGCTCTCTGTTGCGACGTTAGCTAGACCGCTTGCCAGATGCCGCGCACGTAGGCGGCGCTCTCCTTGAAACCGAATTCCGGCGAACCCCTACGCGGGCATTCTAAGGCGAAGGCGCCGCTGAAGCCTGCTTGCTTGAGCACACGGAACGCGGGCGCAAAGTCCGTGTGGCCGCACCCGGGAAGGTCGCGATTGTTATCAGCTAGGTGCACGTGAGAGACGTATGCCAGGTTTTCTGCGAGACTGGCGGCAATGTCTGCCTCTTCAATGTGCATGTGAAAGAAGTCTGCCATGACCCGAACCTGCGGGTGGCCCACACGCCGGCAAATTGCCGCGCCGTGCGCCAGCGTATTGAGAAAGTGGGTCTCATAGCGATTGAGTGGTTCCATTACCAACGTCACGCCGTGATTCGCCGCAATCTTGCCGATCTCAGGGAGAATTGTATCCAACATTGCCTCTTCCAGTTCGATGACGGACCGCCAAGGCCCCAAGTCCGGCAATCTCGGGCCGCCAAACACCGGAACTATCACCACAGCGCTAACACCCAGCTCCTCGGCTAATCCACAGACGCCCTTAAGCTGCTCAATCTGCACTTGGCGTTCGGTTGGGTCTGCGGAAAGCAGGTCTCGCGTCCGACCGCGCATGCTGGGTGCAACAATGTCCGTTTCTGCCATGGCTTGCTTGAGGGCGGCTGTATCTTGACCCGCGATGTCAGGGAAGAGTTCAATGCCGTCGTAGCCGTGTTCGCGCAGAAAACGGAGTTTCTCGCCGTAGCCTGCGCCAGGTATCATGTTTTCCGATACAGCAAGAAGCACAAGATGATCTCCTTTGATGTGGAACACATAGTAAAGTCTAGATTAGCAGAAGTCATGGGCGGGAAGTCCGGCAAGTACGAGGGTAGGGGGATATTGCAGTCATGGCGCAGCCCTTAGCAGGCAAAGTGGCGATTGTTACCGGCGCGGCGCGCGGCATCGGCAAGGGCATTGCCCTGGCTCTAGCTCAGAGCGGTGCGCACATCGTGCTGCATTACAATGCTTCGGAACAATACGTCGATGCCGCATGCCGCGAGATTGAAGCCCATGGAGTGCGCGTAACGACTTTACAGGCTGACCTGCAAGAATTATCGGCTGCGCACGAGATCGTATCGGCGGCAATTGAGGTACATGGCACCGTAGATATTCTGGTCAACAATGCGGGGGTTTTCAGCAGTAAACCCGCCTTGGAGATTTCGCCCAAGGACTGGCAGCGGGTTCACATGATCAATCTGCAGAGCCCTTTTCTGCTATGTCAGGCAGCCGCGCGCGTTATGTTGGCGCAGCAGGGCGGCGTAATTGTTAACGTTGCCTCAGGGGGCGGCATCTCTCCGCATCCGGCCTATGCTACCGGCGCACATTACGCAACTGCCAAGGCCGGCTTGGTGATGCTGACAAAGCGGCTGGCGTCCGAGTGGGCGCCGCATGTCCGCGTGAACTGCATTGCGCCTGGGATGATCGATTCCAAGCCGACACCCTTGCCGGAATCCTGGAAACAGAAGATTATGCCGCACATCCCCTTAGACCGCATCGGCTCGGTCGATGATATTGCACAGGTTGCGGCATTTCTCTGCTCAAACCAAAGTGCGTACATTACAGGACAGATCATCAACGTGGACGGCGGCATCCTCATGCCGTGATTAGATTATGGCGCTGTGTACTAGCCTTCGTTGGTGTAGGACCGGATCAGTGCGGGGAATACCTGTTCGCGCGCAGTCTGCGCTCGCCGGGACGAATTGTGGGTGTACGTATTTTCGGTACTTGTCATTCACTTTACTAGCATGCTATAATATGCCCTGACTTGCGCTGCAGGCTGTAGGACAGTTTCGGACATTAAGTCTGCGGCAGCGGTATGAATTCAGGTTAGAAGTAGCAGACAGGAAGGACTTCTTTATGAGACGCACGAAGTTGCGCCTGGGTATTTTCTCTCTTTTCATGGTCTTTGCATTGATCCTCGCAAACTGCGGGGTGGCAACGACTACTGAGACGAAACAAGTGAATGTGCTTGGGGTCTGGGGTGGCGACGAGCTTGCCAGCTTCCAGGCCGCAGTTGCTCCTTGGGAAGCGGAAACCGGATATGCTATGGGATTTTCCGGCACCCGCGACCTGAACGCGGTACTAACGAGCAGGCTGGAAGCCGGGAACCCGCCGGACATTGCGATCTTGCCTAATCCCGGTCTCATGCACGCGCTGGCAAGTGAGGGGAGACTGATTCCGCTCGGCTCGGTGCTGGACGCGGACATGATGGCAGCGGAATACTCGCAGGGGTGGGTAGACCTGGGCACCGTGGACGGTCAACTGTATGCGATTTTCTTCAAAGCGGCCAACAAAGGCACGATTTGGTATAGCCCTAAGGTCTTTGCCGAGAACGGTTGGAGCGTACCGACGACATGGGAAGAGATGATTGCCCTCTCTGACCAGATGAAGGCGGCGGGGCTCGCGCCCTGGTCGGTTGGTGTAGAGAGCGGCGGCGCCAGCGGTTGGCCCGGCACTGACTGGATCGGCGAAATTCTCCTGCACGAATCTGGACCGGAAGCTTACGACCAATGGGTAGCCCACGAGATTGCGTGGACTGACCAGGCCGTCAAGTCGGCATTCGAGAAGTTCGGTCAGATCGCGCTGACGGAGGGCTATGTGCCTGGTGGAGCGCAGGCCGTCCTCGCCACAAACTTCATCGATGGCTCGCACTTGCCGTTCCAAACACCACCGCAAGCGGGCATGTACTACCTTGGCAGCTTTACGCAAGGCTTCATCAGCGAGCAGTTCCCCGACCAAGTCGCGGGAGAGGACTACTCATTCTTCCCGTTCCCCACAATTAATCCGGCATACGCCGGTGCGGTTACAGGCGGGGCTGATGTCATCGTCATGCTACGCGACACTCCGGCCGCGCGGTCACTGATGCAGCACCTTGCAGGCGCACAGTCGCAGCAGATATGGGTAGAGCGTGGCGGATTTACGGCGGTCAACAGTCAGGTAAGTCTCGAAGCTTATCCGGACGTGCTCGCAGCACAGGCCGCTGCGCAGTTGACGACCGCGAGCATCTATCGCTTTGACGCAGACGACTCGATGCCTGCTGAAGTGCAAGCTGCTTTCTGGAAGGGCGTGCTTGACTATCTTCAGAATCCAGACAATCTCGATGCGATTCTGGAACAGATAGAGGCCGTTGCAAATGAGGCGTACACAGCAGGTTAAATACATACCTGCTTGGCAATGGAGAGAGCAGTGGATGCGTCAAAGCCTCCACTGCTCTTTCTCTTATACCAAGGAGAATTGCTTATGGTAGGCCGCAAGTGGTACATCCCCTGGTTGTGGCTCTCCCCAGCTCTGATCATCCTCGGCATCTTTCTCGTTTACCCGACGCTTGACACGTTGCGCCTCAGCTTCATGAACCGAAACTCGACCCAGTTCGAGGGGTTAAGCAACTATACGTACGTGCTCACCCAGCCGGCCACACAATCAGCAATACTCAATAACCTGCTCTGGCTCGTGCTGTTTACCGGTCTCACAGTGGGACTGGGGCTCATAATTGCGGTTTTGCTCAATACCGTGCGCTATGAGCGGTACGTGCAAGCGGCCATTTTCGTTCCAATGGCGATTTCGTTCGTCGCTGCCGGTGTGATTTGGCGATTCATGTACGCGTTCAAGCCCGCAGGCTTCGAGCAGATTGGCACAATCAACGCGCTCTTGGTTTCGCTTGGTGGGAGTCCTAATGCGTGGCTGGTTAATATCGGACCGGATTTCCTTCCGCAACCGTTCCAAATCAACAACTTTGCGATGATTGGCTCAGGCGTATGGATGTGGACCGGGTTTGCCTTGGTTATTCTCTCGGCTGCCCTCAAAGGGGTATCGGAAGAAATCCTCGAAGCCGCCCGTACCGATGGGGCCACCGCCTGGCAAACCTTTCGCTACATAATCTTGCCGCTGCTCTACCCGGCGATCACTGTCGTCGCCATTACCCTCGCGATAACTGCTCTCAAACAGTTCGACCTGGTTTGGATCATGACCGGGGGGAATTTCAACACCGACGTGGTTGCGACTCTGATGTTTAAGCAGATGTTCAACTTCCGGCATTTTGGACGAGCGAGCGCACTTGCCATCGTGCTTCTGCTCGCGATTGTTCCGATCATGCTGGTCAATATCCGTCGCTTCCGATCGGAGGAGAACTGACGCTGATGCGTAAGTCTGAGGAAAACCCGAGCGTAGCAGCATCCCCGGCGCCTTCAAGAGAATCTACGTCAAGACGGCATAGCATAGCGCGCCGGACGCGCCGCCTCCCAGTGCATGCCGTTGTGGCTGCAATCGCAGTGCTGTGGTTGGCGCCAACGCTTGCGCTCCTGGTTAGCTCTTTTCGCGAACGCACTGCCGTCACCGCCACGGGGTGGTGGCGTATCCTATGGAATCCGGCTGACATCACACTGCAAAACTATGCCGACGTGCTCACGCAAAACAATATGGCGCGGAGCTTTGTAAATAGCATCATTATCGCGGTGCCGGGGACGCTGCTCCCGATCTTCGTGGCCGCCGTAGCGGCCTACGCATTTGCATGGATGCGCTTTCCGGGCCGCAGGTTGATCCTTATCTTGGTCATTGCCCTCCTAGTCGTGCCGATCCAGTTGACCATCATACCTGTCCTGCGGTTATTTACCTTAGTCCACCTAGCGGGAACGTTCCCCGCCATTTGGCTGGCGCACACTGCTTATGGACTCCCGTTCGCGATCTTTTTGCTCCATAGTTTTTTCAGCCAGTTGCCGCGTCCGATGCTTGAATCGGCCTTTCTCGATGGTGCTTCGGATATAGCCGTTTTCTTTAAAGTCATCTTGCCATTGTCCACGCCGGCGATTGCGTCATTAGCAATCTTTCAATTCTTGTGGGTCTGGAACGACCTTCTGGTAGCCCTCGTGTTCTTGCAGGATCCCCAGAAAGCGCCGTTGACGCTTACTCTGACCAATCTTGTCAGCTCGTATGGTTCGCAATGGCAACTCCTCACCGCAGGCGCATTTGTCTCGATGGCGCTGCCGCTCATCATCTTCTTCAGCTTGCAGCGCTACTTCGTGCGCGGTATTCTCGCAGGGTCGGTGAAAGAGTAAGTAAGGACAGCACCAATGCAGGACGAGCGCACAATAGCAATCGAGGACTTGGAAACGTTTTGTGCCGAAGCTTTTCGGGCTTTGGGAGTGACGCGCAGCAATGCGCAAGTACTGGCGGGGATTCTGGTGGAAGCGGAGTTAAGGGGCCATGCCAGCCACGGGGTGCGGCTCGTCGCCTACTATGGGCCGCGGCTCAGCGGGGGTACGATCAACGCGAGACCCAAAGTCCGCATGCTGCGCGAATCACCGCTAAGTGTTCTCGTGGACGCTGATCACGGCTTTGGCGGCATTGGGTGCACACGGGCGCTGGAGCGCTGTCTCATCAAAGCGAGTACAAGCGGCATTGGCGTGGCTGGTGTCTATAACTCAAGCCATCTCTTCATTCCGGCGCACTACGTTTTGCGCGCCGCCCGCCAGGGATACATTGCCATCTGTACGTCAGTAGCCGAGGCGGTGATGCCGCCAACGGGCGGCCTGGGCCGCGTGCTCGGCAATAATCCCTGGGCCTTCGGAGTTCCCGTTGGAGACAAAGATCCGCTGGTGCTCGATATTGCGCCTTCCGCGTCGTTTGCCAAAGTCCGCATGCATGCGGCGGAAAATACTCCGCTGCCAGAGGGTTGGGCACTGGACAAAGACGGCAATCCAACAACAAACGCCCAGGCGGCAGTTGAAGGCACGCTACTGCCGTTGGGCGACCACAAGGGCTACGGTCTGGCAATGGTGTCCGAGCTTATAGCGGGCGTTCTCACCGGATCGGACTACGGTCCTGACAGCGGCCAGAGTGGAAAAGTAGGGCACTTTCTCTTGGTCTTGGACCCGAGTTTGTTTATGGCACACCCCGACTTTGCGCGGCGTGTCACCGAGTACATTGGCAGGATTAAGTCCGGGCCGCGTAAGCCCGGTGTGGAAGAGATCTTCTACCCCGGCGAACGCGCCGGGCGCTTAGAGAAAGAAGCGCGTGCTCGTGGCACCCATACCTTGCCGCGCATCGTATGGGAGCCGATGCAAGAATTGGCAACGGAGTTGGGACTTAGCTTGGCCATTCGATGAGAGCCCGTAGGAGGCGATTGAAGCAGGCAATTGTGGCTCAATGCGTCGGTGGGTGCTGTTCCATCAAGGTATTGTAGGTGTCAGGTAATTCGTTGACAGATTTTCAATAAAGATGAAGATAAGCGACGCGTCGTGCATACCTTGTACACATGTCATTCCGAACGGAGCGCAGCGCAGAGAGGAATCTAAAGTGCTGAGCCTATTGGACTAGGTGCGACATGGACTCCAGATTCCTCCCCGTGTTTCGCACGGGGCCGCTGCCCGCTCGGAATGACATAATCGGTCAACACTGCCTGGTGGAAAGCGAATTCTGTCAACGAATTATTCAACATTTACAGGAAAGACACGCCATCCAGCATCAGAGTCTATGGTCTCTTAGCGATGCCGGTAGTCGGATTCCTGCAATCCAGACCATGGATTAGGTGACAACGCCGTCCATGCTTCCACAAGCTCAGCACGAACGGCTAATTACGCCGCCGCGTAATCCATCTGAGTAGGGGTTGTGAATGGGGCTGCGGGAGAGCCCAATGAAGTGGCAGTTCTGCCCAGTGGCCTAAACTAAGCCGCGTCACCGCAGGCCGAGGTCGCGTTCCACCTGCTGGCAGTGGGCTCGACCGGACCGCAACGCCACAATGCCATCTTCCGTGCGTTCGTGCTCCAAGCCGTGGGCGAAGAGGCAGAGCGGGCTTTGGTAACCAATCTCGCTCAGGGCGTGGAACATGGCGTGGAAATCAATCACACCGGTTCCCGGCACCTGCTCCTGGGGATCCTTCCAATTCTTGTCGGCGGTTGGACCCCAGTCCCACGCATAGCAGAGGGCAATGCGTTCGCCGACCCCGTGAATAGCTTCCGGGATGTCCTCATGGGCCATGTGGACGTGGATAGGCGCAAATGCGATGCCAAGTGCCGGACTCTCTACCCGGTCCAAGAGTTCCCGCATGGAAGCGATGCTATTGATAACGGACCCGCGATGGTTCTCAATGCCGATCTGAACGCCAAGCTCCTCGGCGCGCCGCACGAATGGCATGAACCCTTCTACAAATTCGGCCACTGACTGGTCTTCCGGTCCGCTGCCGCGCACAAGCACCTTACCGCCGAGCGCTGCCAAGTGCTCGAGCCGCGCCAGAATCATTTCATCGGAATCCTTGCCGTAAGCTGAAATCGCCCGGCACGTTAGCTGGTTGTCGTCGAGTACGCGCCTTACGCCATCCAGATCGGGCTGCGTATCTTCAGGAGGCAGGTGCGCGCACCAATTCGGGACAGACCAGATGTCCACTTCGCTGAAGCTTGTTTCCCGCAGCGCAGCGCAGGCTTCCGCGAAGGAGCGTTCCGCAAAGGCAACGCTGGACGCAAAGTAATCAAACATGGGCGCCTGCCGGTTTGAGGTTTTGCATTGGCGAGTGATCCCATGCCGGCAGCGGCCACGAAACGATTTCACGGGTTTCTGTGGAGGCACAAAGCGCTTCAAGCATTTCGAAACTGTAGAGCGGCCGTATACCGCCCGCGGGCGGGTCGTAGCTGGGGTCCTCCGCGGCATGGATCACTGACTGCGAGAGCCCCGCTTGAGCGCTGGCGAGGTTTGGGGGATCGGTCCAGCGCTCCGGCCAACTGGTTGTTTCAGTTTCGCCCCTTCGCCAGGCGCGCGTGCCGTTGGGGAGATCGACTTGACCGCGGCCTTCCGTGCCCCATACGCGGAGTTGCAAACGCATCCATGAGTCCTCGCGACCCAATAACTGGGGCGCTTCGTCACCCATTTGCACGTAGGCCGTGATGTCGTTGGGAAAGCGATACTGTCCCAGCGTGTAGCGCGGGCCGGCATGGGCGCCAACGTAGTCGCGCCAGCCGACGCTCTGTCCGATGGCCCAGTGCGGCTGCACGTCGCCGCCAAACTGCAAGACCATGTCCAGCACGTGCGTGCCCTGGCTGGCTAGATTGCCATAGGACGATGCCTCGATGCGCTCGATTGTGCCGAGTTCCCCCTGAGCGCACATAGTTGCGAGACGCTGCCACTCAGTGAGATGGCGCTTCTGGTGGTTGATGACCAAAGGGATGCGGTTTTCGGCGCAGGCGCTGTGGATGCGGTGCGCTTCGCCAAGGCTTAGCGCCATGGGCTTTTCGCACAAGATGCCCTTGATGCCGGCCTCCACCGCGGCCACGACAACCGGTTCCCGCAGTTCCGGCTTGGTCGAAATGGAGATGTAGTCGAGTTGCGCTTGCTCCAGCATATCCTTGAAGTCCGGGTATCGCTGTGCTTGCGCTACGCCGTGCTTGTCTCCCAAGGTGTCGCGTCGTTCTTGAATTGGGTCGGCGACTGCGGCGATTGCCACGCCGTCGTTCGCGACCCATCCTGCGGCGTGCGCCGTTGACCGCGCGCCGCAGCCCACGATTCCAACTCGGTAGGCTGGCATCACTTGCTCCCTTGGGACATTGCTACAACTGCACCTATCACGCTACTTGCGCCACATTCTAGGGGTGTAGCGTGCTTGATGCAAGTGCGATAGTGGAGGTTCTGCTACTGCCGGCAATTGCGACGGAGAGGGGATTGCACTGTGCGAGGATAAGATTCCGATCCAGAGCAGCCCTGATGCCGACAAAGTCCTTAACGGCGAGAGCGCTTCGATACGTGTGGGCTATCCTCTATAGAAAATCGCCACGGCCATGCAGCCGCAGGCGAATCTGGATTAATGCCGACGCGTGGGGTACACACGATCCGGTGTGCCGGCAACGGCGAGTCGCCCGGTTCCAGCCAGAGGGTATCGCCGTTCAGAGCGACGCCATTGAGTTGCCGTTCGATGTGGAGGGCAGCGCAGAGGCGCGCCGGGCCGTCGGTGCGGCCGGATATGTTCTCAAGCGGTTCGAGGGCGCGCACGAGTATCGCCGCTGCCTCGTGCTCGTTTCCGGTCACGATGTTAAGGCAGTGGTGCATGCCATAGATGAAGTAGATATACGCAACGCCGCCAGGACCAAACATCACCGCGTTGCGCGGGGTCATGCGGCGGTAGGCGTGGCTGGCGGGATCGTCACTGCCGCCGTAGGCTTCGACTTCGACGATTCTCCCGCGCAATGTAATCCCCGCGTCGCGGCGCGCCAAAACCATACCCAAGGCGTTCCGGGCTTTCTCGAGCACCGGACCGCGCCAGAACTCGCAGGGCACTTTGGCCTGAATTCTAGGAGTGCGAAGGTCATGTTTTTGCACTGGCTTTTGCTCCCACGCTTTGCAAGTATACTGTGCATAGGCTAGTCGACCTGAAGTTGGGGAAGAATTGTCATGCCGCGAACCGTGATATTGAGCATGGGAGAGGCGCTTGCCGAGTTTGTGCAGATGGGGCCCCATGCGCTACTGGATCAAGAAGGCACGTATCGCGGGCCCTTTGCGAGCGGCGCACCTCTCATTTTCGCTACAGCAGTTGCCCGGCTTGGCGGTCGTAGCACGTTTCTCGGCACAGTTGGCCGTGACGCCTTTGGCGAAGCGGTCACAGGGTTCTTAGCGAAAGAGGGTGTAGACTATAGCGGTATCGCACACTCAAGCGCGCTGCCCACGTCCGCTTCCTTCGTCGTCAATCACCCCGATGGGACGCGGTCATTCTTCTTCCACATGCGGAATGGAGCGGCAGGCCTGCCCCCGCCGTTGCCGGCAACCGAGTTTCTGAAGCAGGTCGCCTGGGTTCACGTCAACGGCTCCTGTCTCGCCATGAATGACGCCTGGTGGAAGTATTGCATATTGGTCGCGCGGCTCGTTCGTGAAGCCGGAGGGCGTGTGAGTCTGGACCCAAACATCCGGGCAGAGCTCGCCGGCCCCGAGCAAATTCGCGCTCTGGTCGGCCCTATCCTCGACGTGGCAAGCATTGTCTTCCCAAGCGGCGAGGAGGCGCAGTTGATTACGGGAACGACAACCCCTGGAGCCGCATGCACTGTTCTGCGTGAAGCGCCTCAGAATGAGGCGGTGGTGCTCAAGCAAGGCCCGGACGGTTGCACCGTATACAGCCGCAGTGGGACAGTATCGGTACCCTCATTCCCAGTTGAGGAAGTCGACGCCACCGGGGCCGGCGATACCTTTGATGCCGCGTTTCTGTGGGCGCTGCAGCGTGGAGCGTTGCTCGAAACGGCCGCGCTATGGGCAAACGCGGCGGGTGCCTTGTCTGTGACGGTGACCGGTCCGATTGACGGCGCGCCGCAGCAAGCAAGCGTTGATGCGTTCCTGCGCATGCACGGAAAGCGAACTGCGGAGGTAAAGAGACTATTGTCCGCGTCTTGCAACGCGTAAGCGCCGATTACTTCAGTTAAGTGCACGAACGTTGCAACTATCTGCATATCGCCAGTAGCTGCAACGGCCTAACACGGTCAATGTCGGAAGTAGTACGTCGCTCGCCGCTTACTTGTCGCCCATGGCGGCCACGAGATGCACGCACTCCACCAGAGTCTCGACGTCAAAGGGCTTTTGTAAGATCACGTCTACATGGTCGCGGACCTTGTAATTAACCCGTGTCGAGTAGTTCGACATGACGATGATGTGTGTCTTCTTGGCTTCCCAGTCAGCCTTGATTTCCTGCAGCAGCGTGATGCCGTCTGCGTCAGGCAGGGCCACGTCCATTATCATCGTCTGCGGCTTCTCCGCCTTGAGAAACTTTATGATGTTTCTCGTCTGCCGCACTAGAATCGATTGGTAACCGAAGTCGCGCAACCGGCGCTCGATCTCATCGATGAGTTCCGGGTCGTCTTCCAGGATTACTACTTTCCTTCTATCGAGGTCATTCGCCATCGGTGATCCTTCCTTGCTGCAAAACTGCAAGAAGCATTCTAAGCAGCCTGATTAACGAAGTTGCATGTATTCTGTTATCTATTGTAGGTGCAGAGCAATACTTCTACAAGAGTGCGGCGTTGCATGCGGGGAAAGAGGTCGCAGGCGTCAATAGATAATGAAACGGTTACTAGAGTTGGCTCTGGATTACTCGCACCCTCGTAGGCGCATGTGATGGGCCCGGTTGCCGTGGCGACTCACGCCTTGAAAGAGTCTGCAACTGCAAAACTGCAATTGTGCACTACGGCTCGGCCTGCCACTCCAATTCCAGAGGGCCGATGACCACCGTACTGCCGGCTTGCGCACCGGCTTTCTCCAATGCCGCCGTGATGCCCATGCGGTCCAGCCGTTGCTGGAAGTAGAGCAATCCATCCAGCTTAGAGAGGTCGGCCATCGCGGCTAAGCGCACCGCAGCTTTGCCGCTCACGACAAAGCGATCGCCGCGGCGTGCGACGGCAAAATCGTCGGAGACAGGAATTGCTACCTCGGGGACAATGACCGAAACGACTTCCTCCCGCGTATTCGGCGACGCCTCGTAGGTATGGAACACCTTACCGAGAAGCTCATCAATGCCTTTGCCGCTAACCGCAGAAATGCCGACAACGGCAAAGCCCTCAGACTCGATAGCCGGTTTCGCAATTTCAAATCGCTCACGTGCCTCGGTAACGTCGAGTTTATTGAGGGCAACAATTTGCGGTTTGCCCAGCAACGTTGCATCAAACTGCCTGAGCTCATCGTTCACTTGGTGAAATACCTCAACCGGGTCGTGCTCCTCAAGCGAGGCACAGTCGACGAGGTGCAGCAGCAGGCGGGTCCGGCGGATGTGACGCAGAAAGGTGTGTCCCAAGCCGGCGCCGGCATGGGCGCCAGCGATGAGACCGGGAATGTCGGCAAACACCAACGTAGCATTGCCCCGCTGCACCACGCCGAGCTCCGGTTGCAACGTTGTGAATGGGTACTCAGCTACCTTGGGACGTGCCGCGCTAATTCGCGCCAAGAGTGACGACTTTCCGGCGTTTGGCAGTCCAACGATGCCAATATCGGCAATCAGTTGCAGCTCGAGGTCAAGCAAGCGCTCTTCCGGCGGTTCGCCTTTTTGGGCAAAGTTCGGCGCTTGTCGAGTTGAGGTAGTAAAGTGCACGTTGCCAAGTCCGCCCCGACCACCCCGGGCTGCCAGCATCCGGTCGCCTGTGTGCCGCAAGTCCGCAATGACCTGACCGGACGTGGCGTCGCTCACGACGGTTCCCGGTGGCACCATTGCTTGAACGTCTTTGCCGGCGGCGCCCTGCCTTCTGTTCGTGCCGCCCGGCTTGCCGGGCTCCGCGACATAGCGATGTGTGCGATTCAAGAAGAGCAAGCTATTCAGGCTGGGATCTACGACAAGGTAAACGCTGCCGCCACGCCCTCCATCGCCCCCATCCGGGCCGCCGCGCGGTTGGAACTTCTCGCGATGAAAGTGGGCCATGCCGTTGCCGCCCTTCCCGCCTCCAACAAAGATGCGCGCCTCGTCATAGAACATAATGAACTTCCTTCAAAGGAGGCTTAACAGTGACCCAAGCGAGCAATGCTTGCCTGTGTGTAGACCTAATTTGCTGCCTACTTACCAAGGCGCCTCAGGCGGGTCTCTCAAATTCCAATGGTACGTTAGGGGAGCGAACGCACCGAGCAATGGGTGAGAAAGGTATCATCAGACCTTCTGAAGTTAAGATGGCCTTGAATTCAACGACTATCGATGTTGGATCATGCAGACGATCGAGGCGCATCCGGGGGAAGCTCTGGGAGCGGAACCCGCGTTAACCCTAATGGGCCGACGATCCAGAGATACGTTTCGCCCCGATTGACATACAAGTTAATGGCATTAGCAAAGAGGCCTTTTGGCGCCAAGAGCTGTCGTTGATAAACGCCTTCAGTAGTAACTTGAACGACACGATCGTTCTCGCCGTCGAGAATGTACAGGGAACCCATCCCCTGGCTGATGAAAATAGCACCGGGCGTGCCTAAAGGCGACGGGAGAGTAGCCAAGGAAAACTCAGCGATTCTGCTTGAGTCGTAGCGATTTATAGTGCCGTCACTGAACATTATAAAGACCGTTCCATCGATTGCGAGATCAGTCGCTTCCGATAGGTCTACACCACTGTTTATGCCGAAGTATCCTTCGGGCTCACCGTAAACGTCACTACCCACAGGACGAAAACGCAGAACATCGTTGGCGCCTGCGTCTAGGAGGTAGAAGTTCTGATCGTAGGTCGCGCTAGCCCTCGGCTGCTGGATAGTGCTAGTGGGAATTTGCGCAACCTGCGGCGTTTCGCCATTGCTCACTTGGTAGAGTCGATTGTCGCTGTCTATGATTTGAATTACGTCCGCTCTACCGGTAACGTGCTGCGCGGCACTTCCCGACAAGCCCTCGGACCGAGGTTGGTAAATGACTTCACTTTCCCCCGTTGTTTCGATGCGGTAAACGGCTCCGGTGGACCGATCGAGAACGTACATGGTGTTACTCAAGCCGTAGATTTCATCGGGTTGTTGGCCGGGCACAAACTGAACAAGCTCCTGCAATTCGTCGATATATGTACTAGCCGGATCAGATTCCGATACGCGGTTTGGGGTCGCTGGGGCTGTGTCGTCAGCCGGAGGAGGTGTTGCTGCATCGGTGGGGCCAGGGGTCACCTTTGGTACTTCTTGCGTTTGGGGTGTTGTAGGCAGTTCATCCGCCAAACTACCTGAGGTGTCTTCGCCCCCAAAGAGAACGTTTGCCCCTATGACAAGGAGAACCAATACAAGCAGCACTACAATGCCGGCAGCAATTCTATTCATCCTTTGCCTTTGCGCTTCCCCTGCCGCTCTGCGTGTCACGATAGTAGACTGCGTTGCTAGGTTGGGAGAAGGAACGGTCGTCTGACCACTTAATTGGTTGCGCGGCCGAAATAGCGACGCAATGAGAGACCATGTCATCACCAGCAGGGCTAAAACAACGCCAACAATCGCTGTTACCACATTGCCTTGCGGCTGTGCTCTCGTCTCTCTCACACCCGGAACGATGTCTTCCGTGGGTTCTTCTTCAGGTGTTGATTTGGGTAGTCTAGCGGTCTCATTGGCGGTGGCGAAGCGCAGCACCAAGACCGAGGCATCTCTTTCGCCGCGCTTTCTCGCGGTATCAACCAAGCTCTCCGCAACTGACTGAGGCTTGCCGTCGATGAGGATATCTTCGATTTCCTTGTCGCTTAGCACGGTACCGATGTTGTCCGTACAAAGCACAGCAACGTCGTTGGCGTAGGGTGTGGCGCGAAACAACCCAACAGGAGGATTCCATTGCGCATGACGATCCTCTTGCTGCGGCCTGGCTTCCTGCCCGGCTAGTCGTTCATCCGCGTCGGGCAAAGCGGTCAGTTCTTCATCTTGTATCAGGTAAAACTGAGTGGGCAATACTTGAGCAATGGAAGCACGCCCATCGCGCACCACGACGGCAGTAAGGCCGATATCGGAAAGGGAGCTCTCTAAGCGGGCATCGTAGATATAGTGGTAGGCATGGCGGACGCTGCGCAGAAGGGCGGTTTCCGGGGTCAAGGACGCGTTATCGAAATAATGCTGCGCAACTTCCGCCGCGATTGTCCCCGCTGATTCGGCGCTGAGCCCCTCCATATTTAGATAGAGGGAGCCCATATCGACGTCCGTCGAGGTGTCTTGGAAAGTATGTGCCCATGGACTGCTGGTTCGACGTTGATTATCAACAATCGCAGCTTGGCCGGTCTGTACGGTCAGCACTGGCACGGGACACCCCTTCTGATCAAGTTCGCACCTGTACAATCGTACTTCTGGCGCATCATGATAGCAAGTTTCGCACTGTCTTTCAAACTGTAGACGGCTAATCGCCTAAAGTAGGAGTGCTACTGCGGGCAGTTGACTGTAGGATGTGGTGGGATATAGCGGTACCCTCTTGCCGAGGCGGGCTTTGCTAGGTAAGATGAAACATGAAATAATGGGAGATCGGGTGAGGTGTAGCAACCTAGAGGCAGGCACTATATGGAAAAGGGTACATGGCGTGTCAAGACTGGTATGGCACAGATGCTTAAAGGCGGTGTCATTATGGATGTCGTCACGCCGGAGCAAGCCAGGATCGCCGAGGATGCTGGCGCGGTAGCCGTAATGGCGCTCGAAAGAGTGCCGTCAGATATCCGTACGCAAGGCGGCGTGGCACGCATGTCAGACCCCGAACTCGTCACGCAGATCAAGAATTCGGTTACGATTCCTGTTATGGCGAAATGCCGAATCGGTCACTTCGTCGAAGCGCAAGTGCTGGAAGCATTGGGAATTGACTACGTTGACGAGTCGGAAGTGCTTACACCCGCTGATGAAGAACATCATATTGATAAGAGCGCGTTTACTATTCCTTTTGTTTGCGGCGCACGGGACCTGGGCGAGGCCCTGAGGCGCCTTGGCGAAGGTGCGGCCATGATTCGGACGAAAGGCGAGGCTGGCACCGGCAACGTTGTGGAAGCAGTGCGCCACATTCGCGCTGTCACCGGCGCAATTCGCCGTTTGCAGAATATGCGTCCGGAAGAGCTCATGGCGGAGGCTAAGGGACTTGGCGCTCCATATGGGCTTGTGGTGGAAGTAGCGGAACGCGGCGCATTGCCTGTCGTCAATTTTTCCGCCGGTGGCATCGCCACACCTGCCGACGCGGCCCTCATGATGCAACTTGGTTGCGATGGTAACTTTGTGGGTTCAGGTATTTTCAAGTCTGAAGACCCGGCAATTCGGGCCGCCGCTATCGTAAAGGCGACCACTCATTACCAGGATCCTCAGATTGTTGCCGAAGTCTCTCGGGGTCTGGGTGAACCGATGTCCGGCATTGACGTGCGTTCTATGCCCAAAGAAGAACTGCTTGCGGTTCGGGGGTGGTAGAGAACGGGATGAACGTCGGCGTGCTGGCGGTCCAGGGCGACGTTCGCGAGCACGTCGATGCGCTGCGCGAATTGGGCATAGACGCTGAGCAAGTAAAGTTGCCAAGGGACCTTGAAGACCTACAAGGGCTCATCATCCCCGGTGGCGAGAGCACTACCATTGGCAAGCTGATGGTGATTTTCGATTTATTGGAGCCCATTCGGCACCGTATCCTGGCGGAGAAAATGGCGGTCTGGGGTACTTGCGCCGGGATGATACTGCTTGCGAAGGACATCGGCGAAAGTGCACAACCATTGCTCGGTGTCATGGATTCCCGCATACTGCGCAACGCCTTTGGCAGTCAGATAAATAGTTTTGAGGCCGACGTTCCCATTGAATGTATAAATGGTGGACCGTTTCCCGCAGTTTTCATTCGTGCGCCCATGGTTGAATCGATTGGGCCGAACGTAGCAGTGCTGGGTCGTTTGCCTTCTAACGATTGTATTGTTGCTATTCAACAGGATTTGATGCTTGCAACGGCTTTTCACCCGGAGATCGTGGGTGACCGGCGCTTGCATCAGTATTTCCTCACACTGTGCTCTCGAGTGAGCGCCTAAGATGGAACCTCAGTGTTTTCTGTCTTGGCCTGATGCGGAGCGCAAGTGAGTGCCGGCAAGCTCTGCGGCATGGCGCGAGGTAAAGTGGTTCAGACAGGCGCAGTCAAACGGCAGGATGCCCTTCAGTTCTTGGGGGTCTTGCGACTGCAATGCAGCTCCGGCGAATCTCTAGTAACTGCCGACTCCCCTTGGTCGCCGACGATGGGACTGTTGTTTGGTATGGCTCTGCGTGATTCTTGTGCTGCGGCGGTTTGGGAGGGAAGTCAGGCAGTTGCAATGGCGCAAATGGCGCGACAATCCGGCCGCGATCAATGGGAAATCATGCACTTGGTGCTTGCAGAGCGGCATCGTGAAGCGTCAGCAGAATCTAACCTTTTTTCAGCACGACTGCTCGCGCTACTCGACGAAATCTGCCGCCTTGCCGGGGCAAAGCGCAAGACGGGTGTTGTAGTAAGGGTGCCGGAGGAGAGTTGGTTAGTGCCGACATTCCGCAGAGCGGGTTTCGCTATTACAATGCAGGAAGATACATATGTTCGCTCATCTCCGTTCTCGGTGACGGCACCCAACTTGCGGGGACTACGCAAGCAGGAGAGGGGCGATGCATGGTCGCTGCACCAACTTTATCTGCGCACTATTCCTCAGATTGTGCGCCTTGCGGAAGGACGTACCGCGCGGGACTGGCAGTTGCGGCGTAGCTCGTCGCGGTTGTCTTTGAAAGCAGCCCGCTGGGTTGTGGAGGACGCGGAAGGGCTGGTGGGCTGGCTGACGGAAACTCCGGGCAAGAGTGGCGAACTGCGGATCCAATTAGGCGTGGCGCCCGGCAACAGCGATCTAGCTCGTGACTTGCTTGCCACCGCCTTGGAACATGCCGGAGAACAAGGCAGAAGTCTTATCCGGTCCAGAGTGCCTGCATACGCCACAGATGTTCATCGGGCGTTTGCAGTCTCCGGTTTTACCGGATCGGGTTGCGACCTTGTTCTCAAGCGTTCGCTTGCCATAAGGGCCCGAGACTTGGCCCAAATGCAGGTTCGAAAGGGCAACGCGCGCGATCGTCTTTCCGCGACACAGAATAGGACGCTTCTAAATCGGCCAAGTCTGAGCGCACGCCAAACGGCAGGAGCAGGCGATGAGATCGATTCGAGTGTGCCAATGCTGGATGGGTCTTGATTCTCGGCATATTCATATGGTATAGTCCAGCGAGTGAATAGTGACTTCATGCAAGCATGTAGGAGGGATGACCTATAGTCAAAGAGGCGCGCAATAATCGCGAAATTCGGGCACGAGTAGTTCGCGTTATTGATGAAAATGGAGAGCAAGTCGGCATATTGGAACTTGAGCAAGCACTTGCGATTGCTCAAGAACGTGAGGTGGACTTAGTCGAGGTGTCCCCGAACGCTTCCCCACCGGTTTGTCGACTCATGGACTACGGGAAGTATAAGTACCGTCAGACCAGGGAGGAACGCAACTCACGCAAGAATCGTGCCGCTTCCACATTGAAGGAAGTGCGATTCAGCCCTGTGATGGACCGGCACGATATCGACTATCGTGTGGCCCGCATAAACAGGTTCTTGGAAGAGGGTCACAAAGTAAAGGCATTTGTGCGATTCTTACGGAGACAGATGGCGCACCCAGAGCACGGCCATGATGTGTTGCGCGCTGTTCTTGAGCAGCTTGAGGAAGTCGCAGTTGTGGAGCGCAGGCCTATCATGGAGGGCAACCAACTCTCGACGTACCTGAGTCCTAAACCCAATGTGCGGCGCACTAAGGATAATGGCGCCCCCACAAGTAACCCAGAGGTGACTTAGTAGAAACAGGATAGAACGGCTCCGTGCCAGATACAGCGCGCGAGAATGCTTACATAAAGTGGGTGCCGGAAGCCGCATCTGAGTTAAAAGATAAAGCGGTTTGGGTAGCGTGGCTCGTCCGCGACATTGTGGATGATCTTGGTACCCGCACCCAATTCTTGGCTTACCTTGGCGGTCGGCCGCATGTAACGACTGACCTTCAATTCGAGATTTCCGAGCTGTATCCAAACCTTGAAGTCGATTGGGAGGGAATTCAACAGAGCCTGGAGTCGCGGCGACCACAGACCGACGTTGACTGCCTGAGCGACGATGAAATTGCCCTCCGTTTTCGAGAGCTCGCCCACGAGCAAGGTATGTCCGTGCAGGACGTTGCCAGTCGAGTGCACATTGAACCGCGCAATATCCTGCAAGAGACCGAAACGCTAGTGCTCACGGAAGGCAACAAGGAGCGATTCAAACAAGCGTCTGGATCCGTATTCGCTTACCTCGCTGAGAATCATCCTGAGTATGCGTACGGCGTCATGAAAGTGCGTCTCTTTCTTCAGGGAGACCACAGTCTGCTGGAGCGCCTCGTTGCCGGCGAGCCGACCGGCTTTAGTGCTGACGCCACGCGGCGGCGCAGGGCACACTGGACGACTTCCCTGCTTATGCATATGGAAGCGTCGAGTAAGAACGCAGACTGAACTCCGATTGTCGTGATAGAACCAGAGATCGAACTGGGGACATTCCCCGGTTTTCTGTTATCCGCTCCTGTCATCAGTTACAAGGCCTGACTCGCCTTGGCACGATAGCCGGAAGAGGGACACAGCCAGCCGCATGACTGGCGCTGCATACAAGAGCTGAGGCAAGATATGGCATTGCCGAACATTGTGCTACTACTCGCGGATCAGCAGAAGGCGACCAGCCATGGGCTGTACGGTAATGCCGACGTGAAGACGCCTGCACTTGAATCTTTGGCACAACGCGGTGTGGTCTTTGAGAATTATTTTACCCCGCATCCATTCTGCTTACCCGCGCGGTGCATCCTGATGACTGGACGTTATGCCCATGCCATTGGAGTGCATGGCAATGGATACACGCTGCCGCACTATGAAGCTACTTTGGCGGAGCGGCTAAGTGAGGTGGGATATCAAACAGGCGCGGTAGGGCACTTTCACGGCGGTCGGAGTGGGGGAGGACGGGGCTTTCAGTTTGAACACGACATCGGCAAAGGCATACTGTCGGAACGAAGTCGGTTGCGAAGAGAGCTGGTCGAGCAGGCGCCAAAACGAGTGCAGCACATGGTCGCGGAAGTTCCAGTGCCTCCGGATGAAGACCTGAACGGCGCTATGACGACCATTGGCATGAATTTCGTCGAGTCATGCAGTTCTGAGCGCCCTTTCTTCCTGCACATAGCGTACATGGATCCCCATCCGCCATTTATTGCGGCTGAACCATACTTCTCACTTTACGATCCCTCCCGAATCACGTTGCCGCCGACAGAGGGTCCCCATGCAAACAAACCTAAGGCGCATGAGCAAACTGCACGTGATGGCGGCACTTGGGATGCAGACGAGCAAGAGCTTCGCAAAGCGCTGGCGGTTTACTACGGCATGGTCAACCACCTCGACGACCAAGTGGCGCGCCTTATTGGCTATTTGGAAGCACGGGGTGTGCTCGACAACACGGTGATCATCTACTCTTCCGATCACGGCGACTATGCCGGAGAGCACCGCATGTTTGGCAAGAGTTGTACCTTGTACGACTGTTTGGTCCGCATACCGGCTGTTGTCGCCGGGCCCGATCACCTTGTGCCGCAGGGCGAACGCATTACAGAGATTACGGACTCCACCAACTTGGCTCCTACCATACTAGACTGGGTTGGGATGGAGGTTCCGGAAAACATGCACGGACGCTCTTTCGTGCCGGCCTGGGAAGGAAGAGAGCGCCTGCGGAATGTCGCCTTTGCTGAGGTTGGCGCGTTTCCTGCCGCCATGGTGGACGATCCTGCGCGCGGCAATAATCTCCCTTTCGGGCCGCCCGCAAGTGGACGACAGACCGAAATCTCAACCATGGTGCGGACGCCGGAATGGAAGTTCGTATACACGCCAGGACGGGAACTCAACGAGCTTTATAATGTGCGCGCAGACCCCTGGGAACTGCATAACTGCTACAGTGACTCTGACAAGGCGGGGGTGGTTACGGCGCTAAAGCAGCAGCTCATGGACTGGTACCTTGGCCACCACTGACAAGCCAAAGAATCTTCAATTCCTTCCTGTGAGATATACTATGGGTGTAAACCATACCTCCACATAGGATGCGTGAACGACATGCCGATTGACTCTGATACTTTTCGAACCGTGATGCGTCAGGTCGCGCAGCCTGTCACGGTAGTTACGGTGCGGGATGCTAGCGGCTTCCACGGCATGACCGCCAGTTCATTTACTTCGATTGCTACGGAACCGCCCCTTGTCCTCATAAGTGTTGGCGAGAGCAATGCGACGTGCGGCCGGATTGAGGCAGTCGGCACGTTTGCCGTCAATGTGCTTGGCGCAGGGCAACACTCGATAGGCGAGGATTTTGCCCGTCCCGGAGCCGTGAAGAGTTCGGTATTCGACCGTATTCCCCATCGGTTCGCCGTGACGGGATCCCCCATTTTTGAGGACAGCGTCTGCTGGCTCGATTGCTCTGTCTTTGCCAAGCATGTAGCAGGGAACTGCGTGCTCTTCATTGGTCGAGTGGAGGCTGCCGGTGTGGGCAGTGAGCAACTGCCGCTTCTTTACCGCAACCGCAGGTACGAGCAGCATAGTCCAGTTGGACAGGATGCGCTCGAGTCTCCGTGAGTCCCTGCCGAGGGGTTTGCCTGCCGGATAGAACCTATGCAACGCAACTGGCTCGTTGTCTAAGTTGATCGCTGGCTGTCGGCTCTCGGAATAATGGAGTCTTTTGATGGCAAATATAGCCCTTCAATTGGAGCAGTACCGACCTGGCCCGCCGCCGGACATCGACCTGACTCAATACGGTGTCGGGCTGATTGGCTGCGGCGGCATTGCGAACGGTGCTCATTTGCCAGCCTACCAAAAGGCAGGCTACAACATCGTTGCATGCTGCGACGTGGATGAGGAAGCGGCGCGGAACACGGCGGAACGCTGGCACATACCGTTTTGGACGACGGACATACATGCCCTCTTGGAGCGCGAAGAGGTGAAGGTCATTGATATGGCCTTGCATCCCGCCGCCCGCAAGGAAACACTGCAGGCGATTTCTCACGCTCCTCGACCGGTTCTAACGCAGAAGCCACTGCACATGGAATATGCCTTGGCAGAGGAACTCATCGCCATTGCAGAAGATGCAGGAATCCTGCTGGCGGTAAACCAGCAGGCACGCTGGGCGCCGGAGCACAAAGCGTTGCGCGTGTTCATGGACCAAGGCGTGTTGGGGCAGATATATAGCATTCAGCACCTCAGGCGCTCGTTTCAGGATCAGCCGGACCGCTGGTGGACGAACTTGGCCAATTTCAATATCGGCGACCATGGGGTACACTACCTCGACCTTTGCCGTTACTTTGCCTCGTCTCCAATGGCAGGTGGCCGTGAATGGACGCAACTACACTGCACAACCGCCATGTTGCCGGACCAAAACGGCCCGGATCCGCTTATCTACTCCGCCAATGTCGAGTTTGGGGAAGTGGGCGGTCGGGTTGGTCTGATGGCAAGCCTGCAATTCAATAACATCGTGCGCGCATCGGGAGCCCACAGTTACAACTGGTGGATCGACGGTACGGAAGGCAGTGTGTGGGGTACGAGTAATGAGGTCTCAGTCGTTCGCGCCGATGAACCTCGCAATGTGCAGACGTTCCAGCTCGAGGGCGCATGGTTTAATGATGCTTTCCAGGGTCCGCTTGGCGATCTGATCGCCGCTTCCGCGCACGGACGCGAGCCCGCGGTGACGCCGCGGGACAACCTCAATACCATAGCGATGACTGCTGCGGCCATTCGTTCAAGCAAGAGCGGACGGGTGATTTCAAGAGAAGAGGTAATAGTCTAGGGGTTCAAATTGCGACCCCTTAGGCTGCTGCCGCCTGTAGAACTCCCGTGCAAGTTTGCTGTTGACCTGTGTGTTAAGAACATCCCACGCGCGGCAGCATGCTTTCCCTAGGTGCGCAGGTCATGGCAAGTCTGAATCAGGTGTATACCGGATTCTAAGAGGGTCAAACGAGCGTTAAGTACATACCTACTGTCGGAAAGCATTGTCCGGAACTATAAATGGAAAGAATGAACCGCACTTTGCAAAAGCAGTTCCCAGCTTGAGTGTAGATTTCTCTGAGGAGGAGTGATGACTATGGCGGCATTGGCCGAACGAGCAATCATAATTGGAATTGATGGGGCAAGCATGGAGATTGTCCGTCACATGGCGGACAAAGGTGCTACGCCAAATCTCAAGCGTCTGATGGACACCGGCGCGTGGCGGCCGATGCTGGGCGTTTTTCCTACGTTAACGCCGCCAGGCTGGACCTCCATTGCAACCGGTGCGTGGCCTGGTACCCATGAGGTGATGGACTTCAATATCCGCGCGCGCGGCAAACCGCTGACAGAAACGGTTTGGGGAGTCAATACGCAGCTATCCAAAGCTGAGTACTTTTGGAATACATTGGAGCGCGCGGACAAGACACCTATTCTGGTGAAATGGGAAATGTCTTGGCCGCCGACGATTACCAAGGGTGTCCAAGTTGAAGGCACCGGTCCGGGCGTGGCTAACCACCATCAGATTGCGGGATACCATCTGTGGGTCTCGGGGAATTGGAGTCCCCGTCCCATTGGTGGAGGGGTTGATGCGGCGGCGGTGGATCCCAGCACGCTGCAGGCTGGTGAAGACGTCGACCATGTTGACCTGCGACCAGCCGACGGCGATCAATGGTCGCACCTGCCCGATTCGGCAAAGCCTGCTCTCGAGGTGGAACTCACGGTCCAGCCATTGGCTCGCGGCCGCTCAGACTTGACCGCCTGGGGCACCGAAGGGGCGGTAGCACGCACACTCTATGGACTCGTCTATGCGCAATCCGCCGCAGGCTACGACCGGGTTCGCGTCTGCACAAGTCGCGACGGCAGCCAAGCAATTGCGGACCTGGCAGTTGCCGACTGGAGTGACTGGTCGCGGCAGCAATTCACAATCGGTAGCCGCTCGCTTACCGGGTATGTGCGATTCAAGCTCATCACGCTCACGCCTGACGCTGACACGTTTGAAGTCTTCATGCCGCAGGTCTGGGCGACTGAAGGGTATACGTACCCTGAGGAGGTCGCGACCGAAATCGATACCCACGTGGGTCCATTTCTGCAGAATCCCGGGCGTGACACCTTGGGTCTGGTTGATGACGAGACGTTTTTCGAGCTATTGGACATGCACCACGCCTGCTTAGCAGACGTCGCCCATCACCTCTGCGCCACGCGCGATTGGGACGTGCTCTTTACGGAGGTTCATTCACTCGACTATGGCAACCACTTCTTTATGGCCCAGACGGATCCGCGCTGCGGTGCGCCGGAGAGTGTCGTTGCCCGCTCGCTTGAGGGCATGACCCGCCTGATAGCCTCGGTTGATCGCTGGGTAGGGAGGCTACTGGAGCTGCAGGACGACGAAACGGTTGTAGTGGTCACGTCCGACCACGGCGGCACACCGGACTTTGTGCCGCCCATTGCCGCGGCGGACGTTCTCGAAAAGGTCGGTCTGCTTGTCTTAGACCCGGCCACCGGGGAGACCGATCTCAGCCGGAGCGCAGCCATTCCGGTTGGGACGATACACGTCTTCATCAATCTGAAGGGGCGCGATCCCGGAGGGATCGTTGAACCGGAAGACTTCGAAAAAGTGCAGCAGCAGATTATCCATGCCCTGACGACCTACGTGGACCCCGGCACCGGCAAGCAACCCTTCGCCCTCGCTGTGACGCGCGAGAACGCCGAGATGCTCAATCTATGGGGCGATCTCGTGGGTGATGTCGTGTGGGCCGTGCATCCTGAATTCGACGCGTGTCACGGTCGTCATCTGCCCGCCGTTAGTTTGGGGATTGGCGGCCAGCATACGACGTTCATCATCAACGGCCCCCACATTCGCAGCGGGCTGGCCCTACAGGGACAGGCGCGCAGTGTAGATATTGCACCCACGGTTGCCGACCTCTTGGGTGTGCCGCAACCGCGCAATGCCGAGGGACGCGTAATTGCAGAAGCTATCGAGGCTTAGGCCAGCAACCCAAGCGCCTCTAGTCCACTGCGAACTCCTGCCTCCTCATCGGGGGTGACTTCCGGTAACGGACCGCGGACCGGGCCCGCGGGCAGCCCCAGCATGCGCAGGGCCGCTTTGCAGGGCCCTACGTAACCGGGATCGTACTCCAAGTAACGATTCAGGGCCTGCAGCTTTAATTGGAGTTGGCGCGCCCCTGCGAAGTCACCGGCCTGCACTAAGTCGTAGATCGTTACCATCTCTCGCGGAATAACACAGGCCGCGGTAGAAAAGATGCCGGTCGCTCCCGATGCCATGGCAGCGTAGAATTGGCTGTCTATGCCGGTGAGAACCGCCACCTTGTCGCCGTTCATGCGGATGTTTTCCATGAGGATGCCAAAGTCCGCATTGCTCTGCTTGAGGCCGATCACGTTGGGAACCGCCGCCAATCGGTCTATCAGGCCGGGCGTGATTTCATTGCCGGTGTAGAGCGGATTGTTGTACAAGACCAGCGGCAAGTCCACTTCACGTGCAATCGTCTCATAGTGTGCAAACAGAGCATCCTCTGAGACCTGGAAGTAATACGGCGCAGTAACGATAGTGCCATCCGCGCCAACGTCTTTCGCATCTTGACCCAAGAGCACCGCTTCCCTGGTGCCGGCGGCTGCGGTTCCCGCGATAATGGGAATTTCACCGGCAGCTTCCTCAACTATGGCTGCCGTTACCGCTTTCTTCTCCTCCCGCAGCATATGGGGGAACTCGCCATTGCCGCCGGTTGTCATAATGCCGTGGACTCCGGCGTCAATCAGAAACCGCGTAAGCCGCTTGGTCCCGTCCAAGTCCAAGTCGTGATTGGATTGAAACGGTGTCACGATGGCGACGTTAACGCCGCGAAGGGTAGAAGAAGTGAGATTCATGTGACTTTGCCTCCATGCGTAACGCTAGTGTAGAAACTGATCGGTTGCCCTAGGTCGCCGGACTGCCTAGAGTGATCCGTATCTGTACATTGAAATCCACAGTTCATC
Organism: Chloroflexota bacterium; assembly: GCA_965216245.1. Lineage (GTDB taxonomy): Bacteria > Chloroflexota > UBA11872 > VXOZ01 > VXOZ01 > VXOZ01. The sequence continues at coordinate 118,895 of OZ244145.1, read as the reverse complement.
GTCCTGTCCACTCCGTAGGATCTGGCCTCTCCACCTGATAGCAGTCAGGATTCTCGTTCATAACCTCTCTCGCAACGCAATTGGTGCGCCATGAGATAGCTCGCGCTGCGTGTAGACTATTCCTGCTGGTCGTTGTTCTCATGCAAGAGCAACAGATCGTCAAGCCGCGCGCGGTAGATGGCGGAAACGGTGCTGTAATAGAGCCACCCATCGCTGCTGTAGGTCACGTCAAGTGCGCAATTGGTTGAAAGAACCATCGTGTCGTCTTGAGACGCTTGATCGGGGCCACTCAAAGGTAGAGCACGCAAGTAGAAGTCGTGATAGGCGCAGAAGAGCAAGAGGTCTGGATCTGTCGCGGTAAAGGCGGCACCGGAGGGGCCGATTGGCCTTTCCGGCCAGTTTCCATAGACGGCAATTGGATCGGTGATACCCTCGGCATGCCTAACTCCCATGTGACGCGGCCAGCCGTAGTTGTGGCCGGATTCGATCCTGTTAACTTCGTCGAAGCCGCCAGGGCCGTTATCAGTGGCGTACAAGAAGCCTGTTCCAGGCTGGATCGCAAGGCCAAAGACGTTGCGTAAGCCAATGGCGTAGACGGGGGAACCGGGAATGGGATTGTCATCGGGTATGCTGCCATCGGGATTGTAGCGGAGGATGGAGCCTTCCAACTTCGCGGGGTCTTGGGCAAGGTCAGGCACGTCGGTGTCACCAATTGAGAGAAAGAGTTTGCCATCGGCACCAAAGGCGATGCGACCCCCATTATGAAAGACATGTGTCGTGGCGGGAAGACTTTCTACGACAACGGTGTAGTCTTGACCGGTATTGTCCACGTCTCGGAATCGGATGACGCGCTGGCCGCTGGGTAAGCCGGTCTCAGGATCATCCACTACGTACATTGCGAATACAAATGGTTCTCTAGGGAAATCTGGATCGAGAGCAAGGCCGAGGAAACCGGATTCACTGTGGTTGGAGACGTCTTCAATAGTTGCAAAGGGCTTAGGCAGGACTTTGCCGTCCTGAATGATGCGGATATTGCCGGTGAGCAGTTCAGCAAAAAAGAGTCTGCCATCCGGAGCGGCGGCTAATGCGACCGGCCAAGTAGCATCAGTTACCTTGCCCTCAGCCAGAGCAATCCTGCGCACAAGTAGTGACTGCCGGAAGCGCGGCGAGACATAGTCTCCCGACTGACGATCGCGAACATAAACGTGAAGGTCTACGGGACCGGCGGGGAGATCGGACAGTTGAGTAAGAAACCCACTGCTGGCGAAGCGAGGATCGCCGAATTCTTCCGCGATGTCCGGGCGATAAATGCCGTAGATAGCCTCGGTAAGGAACTGACCGTTTTCCCGGGGGCCGTTCCAGATTTCGACGGCACTGACGCCGGCGCCCTTGCTGTCGTGGATGATCGCCCAGCCCTGGATGGTAACGGGGAGTCCGAGCAGTTCATTTTCTGTAGGGAGGTCAATGTAGCCGCGGTAGCCTTGAGGGGTGGCACTTGTTGGAGGGTCGGGGAGGATGGTGAGCGGCATGGAGGCTGTGGCTACAAGCACACCGTTTTGAAGGAAAGCTTTGAGGAGCAAGGAGTGTGAACCTGACGGCAATTGAGGAATGGTGAGGTAGTAGTCGCTATACTCACCACGGGATACAAAGTGCTCTCTCGTGGTTAGGCCGACTCGCTCCCCATTGCTCCAAGCCTCAATGCGTGTCACATCGATCCGACTGCCGATTGGTTGCCTGGCCGAACCCTGGATTACCAGTGGAGTACTCAAGTGGGAGCCGGCTGAAGGCGCGTGAACTGACAGAGACGCGCATGAGGGTTGCCAAGTAGAGGCAGTCATTCCTTCGGGCACGACGGTAATGGTGAAGCGCAAGTCGCTCTCTTGGATGCGGCGCCAATTCTCAACGAAAAAAACCCCGGCATTGGTAGTATGCACCCAAGGGGCTATTTCACCACCGGGTGGAATCTCATAATCCACCCTTGTGCCCATTCCACGCACAACAAACGAGTGCCACTCTTCGCCAGCGGTTATTACAAAAGCATACCAGCGGTTCTGTCTTAGCACTAAATCGCTGGGGATCATTCTCCAAGGACGCTCAAGAAGCTGTATCCTAATGACCTCCGGTGTTGGTTCCGCAACGGGTACGATTTTCTGCAGTGCCTCAAGATCGGTATGACAAGGCAGGTATTCCCCAGTGCCCATTGTTGGATCTTGGGTCGGTGCTGGCGATGTAGCTATGGTGGGCGGGGCAGGAATTTCTTGGGTAGTCGACTCTTCCTCTTCATCGCCGTTGCCGCAAGAGGCCATGAGCATGACGCCTGCGAGAAATATGAAGAATAGACGGGTGACCCGCCAAAACCTCTGCAGGTGGTCACGGCGAAACCCTACTGGGAATGCGTCGACATGCCCCAGTCCTACTTCACCCACGCTAAGCCCTTTTACTTAAGTGTTTCCTAGTGCAACGCATTGCATTGGTACATGTTCTCGCCATTTTGCTGGAGTAAACTGTCACCTATGCCCGGCATAAAGACATGTGAACCTTGGTATGCTTTTTTGCTGCAATGTAGAGTTCTAAATCGGAGATCGTACGGGATGCCGTTTGCCTTTGCCTCTACATTATACTCACTCGACTGTTGCACCGACCGACGGGGATATCTCTCACTCGTGTCCGGGCGCTGATCATCGCGTGTTCAGCTCGTATAGGCGCAGGAGTTCATCGATACGGGCACGATAGATTTCAGAAATGGTGCTGTAATACAGCCAACCGTCACTGCTGTAGGTCACGTCGAGTGCGCAATTGTTCGATAGCACGATCGTGCTTTGCGCTGTTGCGTATTCTGGACTGTTCAATCGCACAGCGCGTAGGAAGAAGTCGTGAAAGGCGCAGAAGAGCAGCAAGTCTGGTTGCTCAGGACTAAAGGTCGCACCGGTTGGCCCGATGGGTGTTTCGGGCCAGTTGCCGTAGACTGCAACTGGATCGCTATTGCCTTCCGGGCTTTCCTTACCCATGTGACCCGGCCACCCGTAATTGAAACCGGCTTTGATCTTGTTTACTTCGTCGAAGCCGCCGGGGCCGTTGTCCGTAGCGTAGAGGAATCCGGTCTCGGGCTGGAAGGCGAGACCGAAGACATTGCGCAAACCGATGGCATAGACCGGGGACCCGGGAATGGGATTGTCGCTTGGGATGCTGCCATCGGGATTGTAGCGCAGAATCGAACCCTCAAGTCTCTTGGGGTCCTGAGCAAGCTCGCCTTCGCCAGTGTCGCCGATGGAGACATAAAGCATCCCATCGGGACCGAAAGCAATGCGCCCACCATTATGGAAGGAGATCGTTAGCGCGGGAAGGTTGTCGATAATCACGGTGTATTCCTGGCCGATATCGTCCATGTCGCGGAATCGGACAACGCGCTGGCCGCTGGGAATGCCGGTACTGGGATTGTCCACGACGTACATAGCATAGACATAGGGGGTAGTGGCAAAGTCCGGGTGAAGAGCAAGGCCCATGAAGCCGGACTCCCGGAAATTCGAGACGTTTTCGAGGGTCGCGAAGGGTTTCGGTAGGACTTGGCCGTCTTTCACAATACGGATGTTGCCGGTGAGGAGTTCAGCGTAGAAGAGCCTCCCGTCCGGAGCGGCAGCCAGGGCCACAGGCCAGGCCGCATCGGCGACTTTACCCTCAGCCAGGGTGATGTTGCGCACTAATGGCGACTGCCGAAAGCGCGGCGATACATAATCACCTGACTCGCGGTCACGGACGTAGAGGTGGAGGTCGACGGGGCCGGCGGGAACATTGGAGAGTTGAGCGATGAAGCCGCTGCTGGCGTAGGTGGGATCGTCCAGTGATTCTGCTACATCTGGACGGTACGTGCCGTAAACGGCCTCCGTGAGAAATTGGCCGCTCTCGCGAGGGCCGTTCCAGATTTCTACGGAACCAACTCCAGTGCCGTCTTTGCTGCCGGGGTTGACTACCCAGCCTTGGATGGTGATGGGAAGATCAAGAAACGCGTTGTCGATTGGGAGATCGATGTTGCCACGATAGCCTGGGAGGAGGGACCCACTCGATGTGTCCACCGGAACCGTAAGGGGTAGAGTTGCCGTTGCAGCTATCGAGCCATTCTGAAGGGAAGCCTGGAGGCGTAGAGTGTGGGTGCCTGGAGGCAGGCTCGGAATGGTAATGTAGAAATCACTGTCGAGACCGCGGGATCTAAAGTGCTCACTTGTGGTAGAACCAACAATCTGCCCGTTGTTCCACGCTTCAATACGAGAGACAAAGAGAAACTGACCAACCGGCTCCATTATGGTTGGTTGCAGTATGACTGGCCCAACAGTACCTTCAATGACAAACGGTGTACTCAGGCTTGCATCGGGCGGCGGAGAATGCACGGAGAACTCGGCACAAAAGGGGTACCACGTAGAGGGCTCAATTCTCTCGGGTACTACCGTGATAGTGCTTGGCAGTAAGCTCTCTTGAATGCGGCGGTTGTTATGGATTGGGAATACGCCGAGTTGCTGCGGTTGAACAAGGATGTCAGCTTCGCCTCCTGGTGGCAGCAATACGTCTTGGCTCAAGACTTCCGTGGCAAACTGGTGCCACTCCTCGCCAGCTTGGATAATAAGCCGATACGGTCGGTTTTGGATAAGCACAATGTCGTTAGGAATAATGCGGTAAGGACGCTCGAGCATCTGAATCGTAATAGTTTCAGGGGTTGGAGTGACTAACGGCTCATTTACACTTGCCGAATTCAAGTGTGTATAGCACGGAAAAAGCTGCTCAATGGGCGTGGCAGTAGCTTCTCCTGCTACTGAGGCCCGGGGCGACGACGCTGATTCAGAGTCTTCTTGGTCGTCTCCGCAGGACGCCAAGAGAATCGTTACGGCCACTAACATGCAGCAGAGAAGAAAAGCGAGCCAGGGCCGCAACCAGCATCGTAAGTCGCTTCTTGCGACTTCTGCTTCAACCATTGCTTGCTCCTCATTCTTTTCGCGTATTCTACTCACTAATTTTCTCTTCACGCCAAGCAGAGTGATGGATATTGCTCAAGGTACTTTCCGGACCACCCTCTTGGCTGCTTCCGCTACGCCCGGCGCTTTCCTCCTACTCGCCATTCCTTCTCAATTGAAGAAGATTTGTCAAGCGGCGAGTACCACAAGACCCAAAGCTTCTTGAGATCTTTTGATCCGATGCTCTGTAAAGACTCTCGGTGGACGGTATGGCAGTATTCTCCCACATGCCTCTGGTCACTTGGCGTCTGCCTCTTGGAGTCGCACGAGGTCATCGAGCCGCGCTCGGAAGATTGCGGACACTGTGCTGTAGTAGAGCCAACCGTCAGCGCTGTAAGTCACGTCAAGCGCGCAGTTTCTCGACAGTACCGTGGTACTTTCAGCGGACTCGAACTCTGGACCGCTCAATCGCACCGCGCGCAGGAAGAAGTCGTGGTAAGCGCAAAAGAGCAGCAAGTCCGGTCGTTCAGGACTAAAGGTTGCGCCGGTAGGCCCGATGGGCCTCTCAGGCCAGGTACCATAAACGGCGATAGGGTCGGTATAACCCTCTGAACGTGTTACGCCCATATGAAGAGGCCAGCCGTAGTTGTGGCCGGCCTCGATCTTGTTCACTTCATCGAAACCGTCCGGGCCGTTGTCGGTCGCAAAGAGATATCCAGTCTCTGGTTGGAAGGCGAGGCCAAATACATTGCGCAAACCACTGGCGTAGACAAGTGAACCGGAAATAGGATTGTCATCGGGAATGCTGCCATCAGCACTTATGCGAAGAATAGAACCAACGGGGCTCGTGGTGTCTTGAGCGAGGCTAGGAATGTCAATGTCACCGATCGAGAGATAGAGGTTGCCGTCGGGACCTATGGCAATACGTCCGCCATTGTGTCTATTGGTGGTCGTAGAGGGCAGATTGTCGAGCATCACTGTGTAGTCTTGACCGGCATTGTTGACATCACGAAAGCGCACGACGCGCTGGCCGCTGGGCAGACCTGTCTCAGGGTTTTCCACGACGTACATTGCGTAGACGTATGGTTCTTGTGGGAAGTTTGGATGGAGGGCAAGCCCCATAAGGCCAGACTCCCAATAGTTCGATACATCCCTAAGTGTAGCAAAGGGTTCTGGGAGAATTTTATCACCTTGCAGGATGCGAATATTGCCGGTGAGGAGCTCGGCAAAGAAGAGCCGGCCGTCTGGGGCGGCCGCAAGGGCCACAGGCCAGGCCGCATCGGCGACTTTGCCCTCTGCTAGGGAGAAACTGCGTACTAAAGGCGATTGAAAGAGGTGGGGGGACACGTAGTCGCCGGATTCGCGGTCACGGATGTAGATATGGAGGTTGGCGGGACCTGCAGAGAGATTGGGAATTCTAGCGTAGAATCCGCTGCTCGCAAAACGGGGATCACCGAGGACTTGAACTACATCAGGGCGATACGTGCCGTAAATAGCTTCGGTGAGAAATGAACCGGTCTCGCGCGGCCCGTTCCAGACTTCGACCGAACCGACACCAGTGCCGTTCCTACTTCCAGGAATGACTGCCCAGCCTTGAACTGTGACAGGAAGGCTAAGGAGACGGTTCTCGTCAGGGATGTCTATGCTGCCACGGTAACCTTGGGATGGAGTGGTAGAGGCAGGTTCAGCGAGTATGGAGAGTGGCAAAGATGCCGTAACGGCCAGATTTCCGTTTTGAAGATAAGCCTGGAGGAGCAGTGAGTGGGTGCCTGGAGGCAAGAATGGAATGGTAAGGAGGAAGTCTTCGTATGAGTCTTGGGATATGAAGTGCTCTCTTGACGTTTCGCCTACTTTCCTGCCATCGCTCCAGGCCTCGATACGCGTAACGCGAAGATCGCCAACGCTGGGTTCCACGACTGAACCCTGAATGACGAATGGCGCACTCACAGTGGCGTCTGGCGGTGGAGCAAGAACGGATAGTTCGGCGCAATACGGATGCCACGTTGACACGGATGCGCCTTCAGGAACCACCGTAATGGTGCTTGCCAAGTCGGTTTCAGGTAGGTGACGAACATTCGAGATTGGATAGATGCCTAGGACTTTGGGTTGCACAATTGTCTCGGCTTCTCCGTTTGGTGGTATGAGAAGGTCGTGGCTCAAGATGCCTACGGAAAATTGGAGCCAATCGTTGTGCGCTTGCAAGATTAGTCGATAGCTACGATTACGAATGAGGACGATGTCGTTAGGAACTATTCGGTAAGGACGATCAAGCACTTGCAGTCTGATTGTCTCTGGCGTGGGGCTAACAATGGGTTCAGCCTTTTCCGCTTCAACAAGCTCAATGTGGCATGGCAATAGCGGCGGGAGGGGTGCAAACGGAGCCTGGCTGGGTAGACGTGTAGCATCCGGTTCTGGCGAAGGAAGAAACGCTGTGGGCGCAGCGATTTTTTCCCCACCGTCGCCACATGACGCCAACAGGATCGACCCTAAGACAATCATGCTAAGGATGTAAGTGTAAGTATTCACCGTGTGAGAGTAGCTACCGCGTTCCTCCACCAGCAACTTGCTAGGTTCTCCTTACTTATCTTGATCAGTCACACCTGTGCAACTCAATTGCGAAAGGTGCGACAGTCTGTGATCCTGCAAATCCGATAATTCGGCACTTCGCCAACTCTAATGACTTTGAAACAGAGCCTGTGTCTACTGGCGCTTATTCACGTTGTAGAGAGTGTGTCTGACTAAGGACAAGAATTAGAGCACTTCACCTTCCCCAAATTGCCCGGCACTTTGCCCTTTTGCCTGGCGAATGAAGACGTATCGTTGGCTTGCCACCACAGTAACTCATTGTGCCTCATACTCGTGAAGTTGCAACAGGTCATCAAGCCGTGCTCTGAAGATGGCGGAGGTAGTGCTGTAGTAGATCCAACCGTCGTTAGAGGCCGCTGCATCCAGAATACAGTGTTTTGACAAGACCAATTCGCGTTCTACCGTGCTGTAGTCAGGACCACCCAGTTGCAGCGCATGGAGCGAGGGCACGTGGAAGGCGCAGAAGAGGAAGAGTTCCGGACTTCCAGGAGCAAAGGCCGCCCCGGTTGGGCCGTAGGTCGGGTTCGGCCACGTGCCAAAGACGGCGATTGGATCGGTAAAACCCTTTTCATTGGTTACACCCATATAACCCGGCCAGCCGTAGTTATGGCCGGCTTGAATCCTATTCACCTCGTCAAATCCGCCCGGCCCGTTCTCAGTCGCGAACAAATATCCGGTTTCCGGTTGGAATGCAAGGCCAAAGACATTTCGCAAGCCCATGGCGTAAATGGGAGAACCAGGAATGGGATTGTCGTTGGGGATGGTGCCATCGGGATTGTAGCGCAGGATGGAGCCTGCCAGATTTGTGGGGTCTTGAGCAAGGTCCGGTATGTCAGTATCGCCAATTGTGAGATATAGCTTGCCATCCGGCCCAAAGGCAATGCGACCGCCGTTGTGGAGACCGGTTGTTGTTGCAGGAAGGTCATCGATGATCACAGTGTAATCCCGGCCCGTTCCGTTATCGTCGCGAAAACGAACGACGCGCTGGATAAGAGGGAAGCCCGTCTCGGGGTAATCCACCGTGTACATGGCATAGACAAACGGCTCTTCCGGGAATTCTGGATGAAGGGCAAGGCCAAGGAGACCGGACTCTCCATGATTTGAGACGTCAACGATAGAGGCGAAGGGAACCGGGAGAAGTTGACCGTCGCGCCAAATGCGTATGTTGCCGGTGAGGAGTTCAGCATAGAAGAGCCTGCCGTCTGGAGCGGCTGCCAGGGCAACAGGCCATACTGCATCGGTGACTTTGCCTTCAGCGAGTGAGATGCTGCTGGCTAGCGGTGATTGGCGAAATCGGGGGGACACGTACTCACCGGATTCGCGGTCGCGTACGTAAAGGTGGAGCTCAACGGGACCGGCCGGAAGATCGAAGACTTCGGCGTAAAACCCGCTGCTGGAGTAGTTAGGGTCACCTAGTGTTTCGGCGACATCAGGGCGATACGTACCGTAGACTGCTTCAGTGAGGAACGTCCCCGTTTCACGTGGTCCGTTCCAGATCTCAACAGATCCAACACCGGTGCCACTCTTGCTTCCCGGAATGACGACCCAGCCTTGAATGGTAACGGGAAGACTGAGAAGTCCGCCTCCAGCAGGAAGATCGATGTTGCCACGATAGCCAGGCAGCAAAGAAGCAGGTGGGCTTTCTGCGGGTATAGTGACTTGCATGGTCCCAGTAGCTGCGAGGGCGCCGTTCTGAAGAAGAGCCTTGAAAAGTAGGGAGTGGTCTCCTGGAGACAGGTCTAGAATGGTGAGGAAGAACTCGCTGCTATGGCCGCGAGGAATGAACTGCTCACTTGCGGTACTGCCCACCAGCATTTCGTTACTCCAGGCCTCTAAACGCGTTACACGAAGACCACTGTCGCCGGGATGGATCACAGAGCCCTGGATAACGAATGGTGTGCTCAAGTCAGCGCCGGTAGGTGGAGATTCAACGGAGAGCTCCGCACAGAGTGGATTCCACGTAGAGACCTCAATGCTGGCCGGAACTACGGTGATGGTGCTACTAAGTTCGCTCTCCGGTATGTGGCGATGATTTGAGATTGGAAAGACGCCGAGTTGCTGTGGCTGCAGGAGAACTTCCGCTTGGCCGTGAGGGGGAAGGTTAATGTCATAGGTTAGTACGCCTGAGGCAAAGTGCTGCCACTCCTCGTTCGCCTCTATGATGAGCAGATAGCTGCGACCCCGCTTGAGGACGATATCGTTGGGAATGATGCGGTAGGGACGCTCGAGCATTTGGATTCTAATGGTCTCCGGTGTTGGACTTGCAACGGGATCAGCCTTGTGTGCTGCGCTGAGGTCGGTAAAACAGGGCAGTGAAGAAAGAAGAGTAGATGCCTCGGTTAGATTGGCGGCAGATGGCGGGATCGCGGCGGATGGAGTCTCGGCTTCTTCATCTCTGTCGCCGCAGGATGCAAGTAGGAGACTTCCTGCGAGGAGCAGACCCAAGATGCAAAAGACTTGCCTGAGTGCTCGGGTGGCAACTCTTGATGTCCTGAGTGTTTTTACTCCAGATTTCGCCAAGTCACTCTTGCTCTCGTGAGTGAGGAACGGTGTCTGCCCAGGCACGAAAGACGGCACAGACTTGTGAGCTACGTGGAGTGTCGGCAGACTCACTTGACTACGCTAGCTTCTAGTGCCTTGACTGGGTATTTGGGATTGGACAGGTAGCCGGTCAATTGCGCTTCCTCTCTGTGAACAAGCTTCTTTGCCGTACACAAGCAAGACGCTCCATCTCTATGAGGAAGTCCCGGCTGAGAATTAACTCATCCAATTGCGCCAGACGAGTTTCCACCAATGAGGGTAGCTCTTCTTAAAGCCTTCAAGAAGTGACACGCTATGGGTGTGGATCTGCTTCATAACCAAGCGTAGAGCTATAGAGGTCGGTTCTACGGTCGAGCCAGGCATGGTTGAGGTCGTTTCTATGCTTCGCTCTGCGGGCGGAGGAAAGGTTCACTTCAGCTACCAGCACTTCATCACCGTCGGCGCTGGCCGGGCCGGCCAAGGGCGTGCCTGCGGGATCGATGATGAGGCTGCAGCCCAGAAACTGAACGCCGCGCTCTTCGCCTATGCGGTCGGCACACGCCATGAACACCTGGTTCATCACGGCATTGGCAAGAGCCACATAGTTCGCCTGACAGTACCCTTGCGAATCCCACAGTCTGTCAGGGGTCATCATGCTTACCCAATTCGTAGGTACGCAGATCATGTCAGCCCCCCGCAGCGCCAGGATGCGGCTCGCCTCGGGAAACCGCAGATCATAGCAAATCAGAATGCCGACACGACCAAACGGCAGGTCAAAGACCGGATAGCCCAAGTTGCCAGGCCTGTAGTAGAGTTTTTCCTCATAGAAGAGATGCGTCTTGCGGTAGGTGCCGAGAATGCCGTTGGGGCCAATTACAAGAGATGCATTGTATAGCTCTGTATCACTGACCTTTTCACCAAAACCGGCCACAATGTAGGAGTCATACTCTTGCGCAAGCTGCTGCCAGCGGGCTATAGCGGGACTTTCCTCCGGGCGCTCCGCCAAGGCTCGCGCTTCGGCGCTGGAAAACACGACATAGCCACTGTTTGCCATCTCAGGAAGTACGATCAGATCGGCGCCGTTTTCGGCCGCTTCTTGAATCGCCTGTGCGCCCTTTTCAACATTGGCAGGCAAGTCGCCCAGCACCGGCGCATACTGGCATACTGCGGTTCGAATCACATTGCCTCGCTCAGACGAGGGCAGCGTGTCCTCCCGAATCATGAGATTCTGTTCGACCTCTGTACGCATACTCACCGTACCGTGTGCATAGGCATGATCACATGGACATAATCAGTATCGTCAGTAGGGCGAATGACCCCAGGGCTGGTCGAACCTGCAAGCTCGATTTTCATATCAGGTGAATTAATGGCATTGATGCAATCGAGTAGGTAGCGAGCATTGAATGCGATGAGCGTTTCCTCACCAGTGACCTGCGCCTCCAGGTCTGAGCGGTTATCGCCAAGTTCGGTGGCGGTTGCCGTGATGGTAAGGTTGCCTTTCTCATCGTCCGGTGTGGCTTCCAGCTTGATCACATTGGCCCCATCGCGCGCAAAGAACGATGCCATGCGGGTGCATTGCATGAGATCAGCCGTGGAGACCTGAATGTCCGTCTGGTGGTCGGCAGGAATCATCTGCGTGTAGTTGGGAAAAGTGCCTTCGATGAGGCGTGAGACCAGGTGTACGTCACCCGTACTGAAGATTACCTGGTTGCGATTTTGGGTAAGGCGTATCTCTACTGGATGCTCGCTATCGGTCAAGACACGCGAGAGCTCCGTCAAGCTGCGGGCAGGTACAATGAATTCGGTTTTCTCACTAACGCCGCTCTCAACCGCGAGCGTACGCACGGCCATACGAAATCCGTCTGACGCCACAAGCACGACCTTATCCGGCTCAATGATTACCGCCACTCCTTGAAGGTATTGGCGGGGGTCATCGCTGGCTGCTGCCATGGCCACCTGCTCAATGCTCTCCCGCAGCAGCGTTGCATCCAGTACAAGCGTGGGATCCCCTTCACCCAACGGAATTGGTGGGAATTCCTCTGCTGCGATCCCCTTGACGTTTGCCTGGTACCGACCACAATTGAGGTGCAGCGTAAGGTTTTCACTATCTAGTTCCATATCCACACGTTCATTGGGCAGCGAACCGATAAACTCGCTAAGCAACCGCGCGAGCACCGTGACTTCGCCCTCTGTCTCGACCTTACAGCCAATCCAATGGACGATTCCAATCTCTTGATTCATTGCCGAGAGCTTTAGACGCCCTTGGTCGGTAGCGAGCAAGACATTGCTCAGTACAGGGAGGGGGCTGCGCGTTGCCACTGCCCGGCCAACGATGGCGAGGCCTTTGGCGAGGTTTTCTTGAAGGCACGAGATTTTCACTAATCGCGCTCCGCATACGTACTTCAAAATATATTGACAAAACTAGACCGCCGCCAATTTTCCTTGGCGGCCCGTGTAGCCCATAGTATACTGGAGCCGGCCACGTGTCAACGATGCAGCAGGTCTGCTCATTGGACTTCTGTGATCAGTAGAGGCGATGGGACCGCGTGTCGATAGGTCTTGGACGAGAGAGGGTATCAGTGGCACGACCAGCTTTCCGACGGACCACCCAGCGGTTGATCAATGATCCTTCCTTTGCGTTTGGACACATCTACGAGCCCTTTGAAGTTGTAGAATCCAACATTGTGCTGCTGCAGGCGAGACTTGCTACGTTGCCTAGGGCGAAACTCACGTTGGCCTATCTTGAATTGGAATATGCGGGTCTCCTTGACCGTTTAGAGGGTTCCGGTGAGACAGTGATAACGGCATATGCCCACCCCATCATGCCTAAAGTCGTTTGGTTGACCTGTCAGTTGTCACGTATTGAGAAGTTCCGCGAGGACGTGCGGTAGGGTTTGAGCGGGCGGGCATGTCGTCTTCTGGAGAGCTTGCGGGGACTATCCCAGGGCAACGAAAGGACACACTCATTCGGTCGTGTTGTCGTTTCGATGCGGACGGTCGGCTATTTCCGACACAGCCATTGATGGGGCTCTCGCGACCTATGGCATTGAGAAGTCGTTATCAGCGTGGGTGGGCTTCTTCGGCGCATTCGAGCCGGTGGGTCCGTCTTGGAAGATATATCGGTGGAGTTGGGTTGAGTGCAATGACTGTCCGGTCTACGTCGGATCATGAAGCACGCGTATCAAGGCTCATCAATCTGCGCTCGTGGGTCGTGGTAGGCGTTTCTCGCGATCCTGACAAATTCGGTCACCGTGTGTTTCTGTCATTACTTGAAACGGGATATCAGGTGAAGGGCGTAAATCCGAAGGGCGGGGTCGTGGCAGGGCATGAGCTGTTTTCCGCCCTGGCAGACCTGCCTGAAAAGCCCGATGTTGTCGTGACGGTAGTGCCTCCCGCGGTAACCGAGCAGATCGTCGAAGCGTGTCTTGCGCTGGGAATCCTGAATGTATGGATGCAACCGGGTTCGGAGTCCGATACTGCAATTGCTGCGGCCCGTGAGCGAGGGATGACAGTGGTGGCGCATGATTGTGCAATGGTGCGGAGGAAACAATGGCGAAACGTGTCCTGACCATTGCGGGTTCGGATTCCGGTGCAGGCGCCGGATTGCAGGCGGACTTGAAGACCTTTAGTGCGCTTGGCGTCTACGGTAGTACTGTTGTGACCGCCGTTACCGCCCAAAATACCTGCGGCGTACAAGATTGGATGGCATTGCCCCCCGCGCTGGTGGCGGCGCAGATCGACTCGGTGCGGTCTGACATTGGCGCCGATGCGATCAAGACCGGCATGCTGGCAAACGCCGAGATCATCAACGTGGTTGCTTTTTCGATGAAAGCAGACATCCCACAGGCGCTCGTGGTGGATCCGGTGATGACCGCAAAGAGCGGCGATCCACTTGTGGACGATACTGCGGTTGCCGCCTACCGCGAGACGCTTATCCCTCTCGCCACAATCGTCACGCCCAATCTGCCTGAAGCGGAACGGCTGCTAGATTCGCGGGTGCGAGGGGAGCGTGAAATGCGCCAGGCAGCGCAGGCGATCGTTGAATTGGGGTGCCGTGCGGCACTGATCAAAGGCGGACACGCTGCCGGTTCCGCGCGTGACGTGCTGTTCGACGGCACAAACTACTACACGTTTGAGAAGGAAAGGGTAATCACGCGCAACGACCACGGCACAGGCTGCACGCTAGCATCTGCCATCGCTGCCTACCTGGCACGCGGCCTCTCTCTTCCTGACGCCGTGGGCGAGGCAAAGGAGTACTTGACGGGAGCGCTGCGACACTCTTATTCCATCGGGGCCGGCCATAGCCCAGTCAATCACTTTTGGCGCGGGGCTACTCCTACAAACGGGGCGGTAGGCAATGCCTCCGGGCAGGACTAGCCCGTCTACGGCCCGCTAGAGACAAATGCAAAGCCTTCTCTGTCAGCCCTCTGCGCCATCGCTACCACAAGTTGCAGCGTGGCCGTGACGTCGTCTAAGTCGACCACCTCTATGGGCGAGTGCGAGTATCGACGGGGGATTGTGATCGCTATTGCCGGGATGCCGCTCCGAGAGTAGTGAATGGCGGTTGCGTTGGTGCTTCCGCCTTCGAGGATTGCTTCCTGATACGGAATTCCAATCTGCTTGGCAGTGCGTACTGCGAAAGCCAGCACAGCTTCGGGTGTAATCATGCCTCCGTATGAGCTGCTGCTTGCGGCCTGGATCACCGGTCCTTTTCCCAGGGCGATGGGAAGCTCGCTATAGAACTTCACGTCGGGCGTATCGCCGCAAGGCACGGTGTCGATCGCAATGGCAAGGTGGGGTTCAAAATTGAACGCCGCCGGTCCGGCACCGTGTAGTCCCGTCTCCTCTTGCACCGTAAACTGGGCTACGAGGCGGAACGGAAGAGAATCCTTCGTTAGTAGCTCGATTGCCTTGAGCAACACCGCGCAGCCGGCGCGGTTATCAATTGCTTTGCCGCAGAGACGGTTTGGATTGGCTAATTCCTCGACTTCACTGACGTACGTCACCGGGTCGCCGACAGCAATTCCCGCTTGCCTTACCTCTTCAGCAGAAGAGAACCCAAGGTCTACGTAAAGCTCCTTTACCGGCACGACTGTGTGCTGTTCTTCCTGTGACTGCAGGTGCCCAGCCTTCACTCCGATCACGCCCCGCAGGCCGTTTACTGAGACCTTGCGCCCAGTGAGCAGGCCGTCAAGGATGCCGCCTACCTTGAAAACGCGTAAGAAGCCCTCCGGCTCAATACTGCGCACGAGGCAGCCGATTTCATCCGCATGAGCGTCCAATAGTATCAGGGGCGCGTCGGCCGGCCCTCCGCAATCTGCAAAGACGTTGCCCATTTTGTCTACGCGAACCGATTCAGCGAGCGGGCGCAAGCGCTCGGCCAGGGCGGCAACGACTGCTTGCTCACGACCGGAGGGGCCATGCAAACTCGCCAGGCTGCGTATTTCTTCCCGTAACCATTCTCTCAATGCTTCTGCCATTGGCGAATTCCCTTTCCTTTACTTACTAATTTACATAAGCAGCAACTGGACAACCCCTAGAATCGCGGTCAGACAGTCTGCTTCCCGCCCGCTAGACAGTCGTCCGGACATCCACCGATTGGACAGTAAACGTCGGCTCTAGAACCTGGATTCCTCGAGCAATTCTTGCGATTGCTACCGGGCGCATCTGTGTACTGTGGGGCGATCCGAGATAATTGCGTGCTTGCTCGCCGGATGTTTCGTTTGCCTTCTCACCGTCAGCAGAGCGGCTTATACCAATATGCCCACAGTATCCCGTACCGCGCCAAACTGTGAGAATGGTAGCACACGTGGTCACACTGAGGCGTGAAATCGCTAAGCGGATACGATGGTTGTCCTTTCGCACAATAGGAACGTTGCGTGCAGGTGCTCGTGAGCAAGCTTGTACGACATCATAGACGCGCCATCAATTCGCCTGCGATTTGCCCGTGCTCGGAATGCCTGCTATTCTGAACTCGGCTGTATACATGGCGAGGAAGAATGGCTGAGACGCTTGAGGATATAGGGGAGCTTGGGCTCATTGGCCGTATTGCGGAGAAAGCATTCACGTCACCGGACATGGCGTTGGGCTTTCAGGACGATGCGGCTTTGTGGCGGCAGGGCGAAGGGTGGATAATTGCCACCACTGACGCCCTTGTGGAGGATGTCGATTTTCGGCTGCGCACGTTCAGTTGGGAAGACATTGGATGGAAAGCGCTCGCTGTAAACCTTAGTGACATTGCCGCAATGGGTGGTGTGCCGCGCGGAGCGCTCGTTACCCTTTGTTTACCTGCAGGATGTAAGACTGCAGATGTTTCAGCGTTTTACCGGGGTATGTCACTCTTGGCGGAAGAGGCGCAGACTCCAATCGTTGGCGGGGATCTATCGTCGAGCGCGCAGGTGATAATAAACGTGGCGGTGATTGGAGAAGTGGAGAGTCGAGAGCGCACTCTCCGGCGTTCCACCGCGCAAGTTGGCGATCAGGTAGCCGTTACGGGAGTCTTGGGAAGTGCGGCAGCGGGGTTGGTGCTCCTTGAGCAAGGCGAAAGCCGCAGCACAGGTTATGGGGCACGGTTCAAATCTGCGCAGCGGCGGCCGGTCCCGCGGATGCGCGAAGGCCGGGCGCTTATCGAAGCCGGAGTGCGGTGCGGCATGGATATTAGTGACGGTTTGGTAGCAGACTTGCAGAAGCTCTGTGCAACTAGCGGGGTGAGTGCGGAGATCATGCTTTCAAGTGTCCCTACCGACCCGGAACTCCCAAAAGTGCTGGGAGGTTCCTTTCGTACACGGGCCATAGGCGGCGGCGAGGACTTTGAATTGTTGTTTACCGCGCCACCGGACACGATGCAACGGGCGCAGGACTACTTGGCAGCGGAGGGGTTCATACAAAGCACAGTTATCGGTAAAATCGTAGCTGGTGAGAGCGGAGAGGTTGCTGTGTGCGATGAGGGTGGCAAAGTGTTGCCAATTCCCCATAGAGGATACGACCATTTTGGCAATGCCGGGGTCCCTCCTCCCGCCCATTGAAGGGGTACACTTGTGTCGACCAGTAAAGGTGTGGAACAGAAGCTCGATTGCATTAGTCACAGTGAAACGCAGACCCAGCGCCTAGGTCTGCGGCTGGGAACGCTGGTTAGGCCTGGCAGTGTTGTCCTCCTAGAAGGCACTATGGGCTCAGGCAAGACGGTATTCGCGCAGGGCGTCGCTCTTGGCTTGGAGGTAAAGGAGCACGTTACCAGTCCCTCCTATACGCTTATCAAAGAATATCAGTCCGGCAAGTTTCCTTTCTATCACATCGATCTCTACCGCGTCGGCTCAGACGACTCCTTGTGGAGTTTGGGGCTTGAAGAGTATCTTGAAGGTGACGGAATCTGTGTGATTGAATGGGCCCGCAAAGTGCGAGACTTTTTGCCGGAAAATTGGCTACTCATAAATATTGAAATTATGACGGATACAAAGCGGGAACTGCACTTTGAATCGGAAGGCGACCGTTTTCAGGAAGTTCTTTACGAGTATCGCAGGCTAGCGTTCGGATTCTAGTTAACCAGGTATAAGTCTTTTTGCAATGCTTTTGGCAATTGATACGTCTACACGTCAACTTGGTGTGGCATTTTACGCTAACGAACGTATCTTAGGAGAAATCAACTGGGTTGCGGGGTACCATGCTACCGAGCAGCTCATGGAGAGCATAAGTCAGCTTTGGTCGATGATCGCCGGCAGCGGTGAAGCGCCTGACTCCCCAGCGCCCATTGCAAGTGATGTAAAGGCCGCAACGGTGCAGGGCTTCCATGCCGTTGCCCGGAGTCAAATCCCAATTAGCGCAGTAGCAGTTGTCTCGGGACCTGGCTCGTTTTCGGGTTTGCGTGTGGGCATGGCAACGGCAAAGGGCTTTTGCCTGACACTGGGTGTGCCGCTCGTGACCGTGTCCACCTTGGATGCAGTCGCCTACCCCCACCTGCAAAAGTCCAATGCTCACGTTTGCGCATTGCTTGGGGCCGGACGCGGCGAATACTACGTAGGTTGGTATCGCTCAGTCGGTAAGAATTGGCGTCGCCTTGAGGAGTTCGCAATTCTGGGAGTATCCGACATATCCAAGAGAATTGTGAAGCGGACGATTATCTGTGGAGAGATATCGCCGGAGGACCGAGAGCAGCTTGGGGAAACAGTTCCCAAGAAATTGCTCGTCTTCCCCTCCGGCCTCTTCAGTGTACGCCGAGCAGGGGCAGTCGCTGTACTTGGAGCTGATTATCTAGCAAAGGGCGGGACGGTAGACCCGCTCGTAGCCGAGCCTGAATACTTGCGGCGTCCTGCAGCCAAAGTGCCGCGTCACCGGATTAATCCGATGAATGGCGAACTGGCTCCCTAGCCGGACAGACGGGAGTCTTGGGGGTGCAGCGACAGCGTTAAGGGAGCGAAAGAAGCAAAAGAGTTGGGGCATTTGTCTGTGGTCTAGGCTGTTGCCTGTCAATCGGAGAAACAGCCAACGCAACGCCGATAGCACCGTATCGGGTCGATCTTCCTTGCGTGGAGTGACACAGCAATGCAACTAAGGTTCCTAAACATCCCAACCTATAATAAGGTCGCACTCCTGAGCGGTGAAATGGAACAACTTAAAGCTATCTACGACGGGCGCCCCGAGCCCCACCCGATGAACCTGCGAATTGAGCCAATGTCACTGGAGGACATGGCCGAGGTTCGCAGTATCGAAGAAGCCTCATTCACCTTGCCTTGGCCGCGCAACGCCTATCGCCGAGAAATAGTGGAAAACAAACTTGCGCGGTACTTAGTCATACGCGATTTGGATGCGGTTGCGGATGCAAGGAAGGATGACCAAGGAACTCCATCGAGTCTAAAGAGGCCAAAACCATTTCCTCTCTCTCTCTTTCCGTCTGTGGACAAAGAGCGCGAATTGGAATGGCGTTACGGAAAACCGACATTGGTAGCCTATGGCGGGCTGTGGCTCATGGTGGATGAGGCGCACATTACTACTATTGCGTCTCGACCGGACGTACGTGGCCAAAACATCGGCGAACTTATGCTCACGGCACTCATCGACATAGCCATCGGCCTTGCGGCGCGCTGGGTGACCTTAGAGGTCCGCGTCTCCAACGGTTTGGCGCGCACATTGTATAAGAAGTATTCGTTCCGCTCCACAGGCATTCGACCGCGATACTACAGCGATAACCAAGAAGATGCATTGGTGATGTGGAGTGAAGACGTAAACGTGGATACTTTTCAGAGCATGTTTCAGGAGCGGGTGGTAAGCCTCAGGCAGAAGCACTCTTGGACAACCACGTACCCTGAAACAGGAGGTTTCCTTGACAACTCTGCTCGCGATTGAGACCTCGTGTGATGAAACTGCCGCAGCGATTGTCGAAGACGGTCGTTACGTCCATTCCAACATTGTAGCCTCGCAGGTCGAGATTCATCAGAAATACGGCGGTGTTGTCCCTGAGTTAGCCTCGCGGCAGCACCTGAAGGCTATTTTGCCGGTCGTAACTGAGGCTCTGGCTGCGGCGGACGTTGTATGGGAAGAGATTGACGGGGTAGCGGTCACTTTTGGGCCCGGTCTGGCGGGTGCACTCCTGGTAGGTGTGAATTTTGCCAAGTCCCTAGCGTTTTCGTTAGGTGTTCCTTTCATTGGCGTGAACCACCTTGAAGGTCATGTTTACGCTGCATGGCTTTCACGCTCGCGCCGAGCGCGCCGCAACGTGCCGGAAGATGAGCCGCAGTTTCCCTTGCTTGCCTTGGTGGTATCCGGCGGACATACGGAGCTTGTGCTTATGCGCGGGCACGGAGACTACGGCCTCATTGGCGCCACGCGCGATGACGCCGCGGGAGAGGCATTTGATAAAGTGGGACGCATTCTGGGGCTGCCCTATCCGGGCGGGCCGTCAGTGCAATTGGCCGCTGAGCAATTGTCGCGTTATGGGTTACGGGGACGGCGCAATATGGTGGACTTGCCCCGAGCCTGGATGCCAGGAACCTATGAGTTCAGCTTTAGCGGCCTAAAGACCGCCGTCTTGCGCTACATGCAAAGTCGTATGAAAGACCAAGACCTTTCAGATCCACTGCTGGCAGCTCCCGGAGGCATTGTGAATAGGGACGTGCCGCTCTATGTGGCCCAGGTTGCAGCCAGCTTCCAACAGTCTGTGGCGGACGTATTGGTCGCAAAGACCGTGGAAGCGGCCAGAGAGTTTAAGGTCAAGATGATACTCGTTGTTGGTGGCGTGGCAGCCAATAGTCTCTTGCGCGAAGAGATACTTGCCCATGCGCCGGTGCCGGTACGGATTCCCGATCTTGCGTTCTGCACTGATAATGCCGCAATGATCGGCGCATGCGGCTTTTACCGACTCCAACAAGGGCTGGTTTCAGACATGTCTCTTGACGTGAACCCTGGGGCCCGCCTGGCTCCGCCCTCAACGGCGCTCGAATCGGAAGGATACAGCGGTACGAGACGCAGGGTCTAAAACTTCTCAGGACCCACTCTAGAGTGCCCTAGACCGCAGCCGCCGCCGGTTCCGCAACGTAGGGTATGGTCAGAGGCCCCATAGGCAGCACACAAATGCTCGCGCTTGGCCCGTATCTCTCTTGCAGCGCGGCCACTGTTTCTTCTATCGAGCGGCATGGGATTAGATGCGCATCACGTATGGCTCGGTCTGAGAGAGTTTCCGCAAATAGATGCACTTCAGCCTTCAGGAGAATCTGCGCCAGGATCTGGGCCTCCCATTGATCGAATCGGGAGAATCCAGGGCTGTTGATCAGATCCAGCAGAGCGGTAGGAGTTTCTCGCTCCTGCAGTAGATCCTCGAAGTGCCCGTGACCTATGCCTTCCACACATTCAGCCGCAATGACGATTGCGCCTCCGTGTTTCACCACCTGATACGCAGCCGACATGCCTTTCACGGCTTGGTAGAGGTTTAGGTCGAGGGGATACCCGCTATTCGTCGTAATGACGATGTCATATGGCTCTGCTACCGGTCGCATGACAGAGCGACGCGCAAACGCGCAACCGGCTTCATGTGCCTGGATCATTTCGCCGGCAAAGACGCCCGTGATCTCTTTGCGTTTGTTGATCGTCACGTTGAGGCTGAGATCGGGCGGGCATAGGGCGGCTGCCTCGCGCTGCTCGCAGTGGATGGGATTGTCTTCCAGATGCCCCCAGGTTGCTTTGGGATGACCGATCATTTCCGCGTTGTGGTTATGCATCACCGATTCAGCCCCGGCAATGCCGGGCAAGATAAGCTTTGCGCCCCCACTGTAGCCCGCAAAGAAGTGCGGCTCGATGAAGCCGGTGAGTATGCGAACCGAGGCGTCGAGGTAATGCGTGTTGATCCATACCGGGCCGCCAAAGGATGTCTCTCCAAGGAAACGCAACTGGGACGTATCCGTTGAATCATGGTTGACTATGCGGTACTTGGCCACAATATCCTCTCCCAACATTTCGCACAATTCAGCCTCGGTGTTGGGACGATGCATGCCGGTAGCATTGATGAGCACGATGTTTTCTCGGGGCACGTGCGTGAGTTCGGCCAGAACCGCCGGTATCATTAGGTGATTCGGCGCCGGACGCGTAATGTCGCAAAACACGATTGCGACGGTATCCTCCCCTCCGGCGAGCTCGCACAGCGGTTTCGTTCCAATCGGATTGCGCAGTGCGTCGCGTAGAGCCGCGGAGGAATCTGCGACACCAGAGAGATTGACCGGCTCTACAATATCCACGCGCTCATCCGGAAGCGAAACCTTGAGTCCAGTGCGGCCGTATGCGAGATCTGCCTGCATCGTATGCCCTCTTTCGCCTATTGGTTCTCAGGATTAGTCCCTGTCCGCCAATTCTAGCCTCTGCCACTCTTGGTATCAAGCGCTTTCGACCGGTGTCATGGATGAGGTCTTTCGTTGGAGTTTAGTCACTTTCCCCGATCCACAGCAACGTTGACACTAGGGGCAAGCTCCGGTACCATTCATGAGTACGGTTTGATTGTCCGTCCAAAGCGCGCCCATAGGGGCGCAACGAGGAGATGTTGAGTAGTGTATCGTTTAGGTGGTTCAATACATCTTCAGCGATGCATCGCCCATATCACCACGAGTGAATTCTCCATGCAGGTGACGAGGGGACAATAGCACGTATCCTAGAAACAGCAGATAGCGCTTGAGGCCTCTCGTACAAACCTGACACGAGAGGTTTTTTCTATTATCAAGAGCTAGAGTTCGCAACAAGACATAATACTAAGTGAGGAGAACGATTCATGCCGAAAGCACGAGAAGCTGACGAAAAGCAATGTGTAGAACGTCTGCAGACAGTTCGCCATTCGGCCGCCCACGTGTTGGCAACGGCCATGCTGGAGTACATGCCGGAAGCCAAACTAGCCATCGGCCCGGCGATAGAGGATGGCTTCTACTATGATTTCGACCTGCCCCGCACGCTCACTCCGGAGGACATTGATGAATTGAGCCTGCGTATGCAGCAAATCATCGACCAAGATCAGCCTTTTGCGCACTCCACCATGCCGGTGGCAGAGGCGAAGACGTTCTTTCGCGAACAAGATCAGGTGTACAAGATCGAGTTGATCGAAGACTTAGAGCGGGACGCTAATGTTGGAGACGTGAGCATCTATCGGAATGGCGACTTCATCGATCTTTGTGAGGGCCCCCACGTTGATAGTACTGGTGCCGTGGGAGCGTTCAAGCTGCTCCGCACGGCCGGCGCCTATTGGCGGGGCGATGAGAATCGCCAGCAACTCCAGCGCGTGTACGGAACTGCCTGGGAGACAAAGAAGGAACTCAGAGCCTACTTGAAGTTCTTGGAAGAGGCGGAGCGGCGCGATCATCGGCGGCTGGGCCGTGAGCTTGATCTCTTTAGCTTTTCCGATGAAATCGGCCCGGGTCTGGTGCTGTGGCACGCCAAGGGCGGTCACGTGCGCAGCATCATGGAAGACTACTGGCGTGACAGTCATCGGGCCGGAGGGTACGAATTCGTCTACACGCCGCACATCGGCAAGGCTAGTCTCTGGCGCACAAGCGGCCACTTGAACTGGTTTGCGGAGAGCATGTACGCGCCGGTCGAAGTCGACGACCAGCAATATTACTTAAAACCGATGAATTGTCCCTTCCACATTCAGGTATACAAGAGCCGCACGCGCAGTTACCGCGACCTACCGCTGCGATACACGGAGGCTGGGACAGTGTACCGCTATGAACGGTCCGGCGTACTCCATGGGCTGTTACGGGTGCGCGGTTTCACCCAAGACGATGCCCACCTCTTCTGCCGCCCGGACCAGATGAGTAGCGAACTGGTTCGTGTCCTCAAGTTCTGCTTGGAGATTCTCGATACCTATGGCTTTGAAGACCTTCAGTTGGAACTGAGCACGTGGCAGCAAGGAGAAACGAGCAAGTACGCAGGTGAGGCGCGAGATTGGGAAATGGCCGAGGCCGGACTGGTTGACGCCCTTGAAGGACTGGACCTCTCTTACAAGCGCATGGAGGGCGAAGCCGCTTTTTACGGTCCGAAAGTTGACATAAAGATTGTCGACGTGCTGGGTCGTCCTTGGCAACTATCCACGATCCAGTTCGACTTCTGGTTGCCACAGACTTTTGGGTTGGAGTACATTGGAGAGGATGGCGCTGCCCATCGACCCTTCATGATTCACCGCGCGCTGTATGGCTCTATCGAGCGATTCTTCGGCATATTGCTTGAACACTACGGCGGCGCGTTTCCCGTATGGTTGGCACCGGTTCAAGTAGTGATCATCCCCATTGCCGACCGGCATAACGAGTATGCAACCACAGTCGCCGCCGCACTCTCCGAGGCCAACTTGCGCGCTGAGGTAGACACCCGTTCCGAACGAATGAATGCCAAGATACGGGACGCGCAGCTTCAGAAAATACCGTACATGGCTGTGGTGGGAGACCGTGAGATCAACGATGGTGCCGTAAGTGTGCGCCTGCGCACAGGCGAGAATTGCGGTGCGCTGCCGATTGCGGAGTTCTGTGCACGGGTGCGTGCTAGTGCAGAATCACGTTCCGATACGCTGTAATCGCGTTGCGGCTCCGCCGGCTGGCAGTCGCCAGGAGCCCCGTTCGTGATACCCTTAAGGAGACCCTTGCAAAATGTACTGGCGGGGACGACGTTTCACTTTCCAAGACCTGATAGTCCCGTCTCCTGAGGGAGAGGGCTAGGGCGAGGGTGGAAACTGTCCCTCTTACCAAAGTTCCTCCGGTTCCGCAGAGCCTTGCAAGGGTCTTCTTAGAGAGTAACTTCGACGCTGCCTCTCCAAACCAAGACGGCAATCCCCGTCCTCTTCTCCCCCAGGAGGCCTCTGCAATGCAAGCTATCTCTCCGCTTGACTTCTATCGGTTTCACGGTCGGCTGCGACCGCTAACCTTTCTCTATGGCTTGCCCATAAATCGCTACCTGGAATACACCTGGACCGCGAACGCATTGCAGCCGTTCGAAGGCAGAACACTGCTTGACGTGGGGGCTAGTCGTTCACCGCTTACAATTCTCTTCGCACACCATGGAGCAAAGGTCGTCGCGCTAGATCAAGACCCACTAGTAATGGACCTGCCTACCATGGCAACGCGTGCCGGGTTGACGGCTGCGGCGCGAAGCATTAAGCCTCAGTTGCATGATGCGCGCGCCATGCCGTACGCAGATGGCTATTTTGCACGCGTTTGCTCTGTTTCTGTCCTGGAGCACATTCCTGAAGATGGCGATAGCGTCGTCGCACGCGAGATGGCGCGTGTGCTCTCTCCCGGCGGCCTGATGGCGCTTACGTTGCCGTTCGGCCAAGCATATCGTCCGCCTGGGCCCGAACCCGATCTAGAGCAATACCAGCGGATCTACGATAGTGTTGCGTTGGAAGAACGTATCATAGAGCCCACCGGACTGAATGTAGTGAAGAGAGAGCATTTTGGCGTGCGCATGGAGTTAGTATTCAGGCTTCTCCAAGCACCGACAAAGAAGCGGTTATCCCGACTCCTGACCGGTTGGGTCAGTGCGGTGACGCCCTCACGAGTTTTTGGCTTCCTTACCGATGATGAGATGCATAAAGTGGGAGGCGTCTGCCTGCTGTTGCGCAAGCCGGATGTGGAACAGAACTAGAGCACAATACTGGAGGACTGAATGTCGATGATTTGCACTCTTGCAAGTGCTATTCGCCGATTTTCCTATCGCGCAGGGCTTATTCTTGTCCTTGCATTAATTGCCACTCTGTGGCCCCATACGTTATCGGCCTCCGAGCATACAATTTTCTTTCCCGAGACCGGTATGTCGGTATCTTTTGGGTTCAAGCGCTTCTTCGTAGAGCGCGGCGGATTGGACATCTTTGGTTATCCGATCACGCCTGAGATTCAAGAACTCGGTTTTACGGTGCAGTACTTCCAACGCGCCCGGTTCGAGTACCACCCTGAACACGCCGGCACGCGCTATGAGGTACAGCTCGGCCTACTCGGCGATATTCTCACCAGCGATCGAGACTTCCCTAAGGCTTCACCGGTCGTTACGACGGCAGACCAACGGTATTTCCCGGAAACGGGCCACGTCGTGAGCGGGGCCTTCTTGCGCTTTTTCAACACGCGTGGGGGGCTGGACATCTATGGATACCCGGTGTCGGAAGTTATCGAAGAAAACGGCAGAAGTGTGCAGTACTTTCAGCGGTCGCGTTTTGAGTATCATCCGCAGTTGCCGGAGATCTATCAGATTACGCTTGGCCTGCTTGGTGAGGAATTGGCGGAAAAGGTGGGCCCGCGCGGACAATTCTGGGTCACCGGCCTGCCTGTTACGCCGATAACTGACCAGACCTTTCAAGTTCAGATCGCGGTGCAGAACGTTGGCATTGGGCGTTGGGCGGCGCAGGGACCGAAAGCTGTCAGCGTTGGGTATCGCTGGCTGGATGGAAATGGGGTGATTGTCTTGGAAGGTGGGCGAGAGACTCTCCCTAGCCTGGTGCCCGCAGGGAGCGTGGCGTCGCTCGGTATGTCTGTAACTACGCCGGCACTGGCAGGGCAGTATACGTTGCAATGGGACTTGTGGGAGGAGGGTCGCGGCTGGGCGGCATTGCGTGATTCCTCAGCAACGACCCGCCAGGCTCTCGCCGTGCGGGGCCCTTTGCCCATGCCAACGCCCATTCCAACTCCGGCGCCCGTTACCACGCTAATCACCGACGCGGACGGCATGACGATCCGGGTGGGCGTTTTCTCGACCACTGAGCAGAGCATGCGCATCTCAGGTAGCGGCAGTTTTCGCGCGGAAGACGAGAATGGGGCTGTTGCGTACAGTTTTGAGGCTAATCAGATTGTCACGGTGACGCACCTTTCCCAGGAATCGCAGTATCGCCTAACCGTAGACGATGAGCGTGTAGCGCAAGTGGCAAGCCTGGTTCGCTTCATTGCTGAAGGCAACACGATTCTTCAAGTCCTCGATATACCGCAGTATCAGCAGTACCGGCAGGTTGTCGAAGTGCGCTACTCGACGTATTCAGAACGTTTGTGGGCGATCAACGAGTTGCCCATGGAGTATTACGTGAAGGGCATTGGCGAAGAGCCGGAGTCATTCCCAGCAGAAGGACTAAAGGCAGCCACGGTTGCCTTCCGCACTTACGCGCTTTCACACATGAATCCGCAATGGCCGGGGCTTGGGTGTCTTTGCAATAAAGAGCCGTTCGATATCGGCGCATCGCACAAGTATGTGCCTCCTTACGTTGGCTCCCATCAGTGGTACTTGGGGTATTACCGTGAGACCCTTGGAAAGAACCTTGAGGCCGCAGCTAACGCCACGCGCGGCCAGTTCTTGACGTATGACGGCAAGGTGATCCGTGCGGCGTACTACTCGCGGGCAGACGGCAGGACCCGCTCCTGGCAAGACGTGTGGGGTGGGCTGGGCTTTCCGTGGGCGGTTGGCGTGCCCGACCCGGTGAGTGAGGGTTCTACACTACACGGCCACGGCGTCGGCATGCCTTTGCAGAGTACCAAGGTGCTCGCCCAGCAGGGAATGACGTACGAGCAGATTCTCAAGATGTACTACACGGGAGTGACGTTGACGAGGCTCTACTAACAGCAACCGCTAAACCCAGGCCGTGCGATGCTGCCGTGTTGGCGTAGAGAAGGCGTGAAAAGTCCGACCCTAGGTCGCTTCAGGAAGTGAGAGCTAGAGCCAGTAATCGCTTAGGTTCGTCCAACGTGGCAGCGTCCGGATAGCGCAGTCGGCTGGAAACGATGCGGCTTTCTAGAACTTGTCTCATAAATACATCGCTCTGTGTAGACCTGCCCTTCGACAGGCTCAGAGCCTGCCCCGTACTCGATACAGCGTATCGACACGATACGGGGGCGAACGGAAAAGGCAAGAATCCGTTCGTGCTGAGCTTGCCTGTCCTGAGCCTGACGAAGGGTCGAAGCACGAACCGGCTATCGAACCGATTTATGAGATAGCTTCTAGGCATAGAGCGTCGCTACTCTCCGCGTACAAAGTGCGGCAATTGTAAGAGCTCAAAGGCCAGTCTCACCCCCTGAGACCGGCCTTTGAGCTCTTACCGAATTGCCCCGAACCCGGCTGGTTTATAATTTCCTGATTGCTATGCCGTGGTAGTCCAGCTTGGGCGGGTCGCCCTCATCCGTTGGCTTGCCTTGAATTAGGATGTCCACTACTTGCCTGGTCTCTACTGCAACAACCACAACCGCAGGCGTTTCTCCGGCCCCCGCCATCGCGCCAGCATCCGCCGGTTCTTCACCCCGCAAGAGGATGAACGCGAATACTCCGTCAGGTGAGAACACCAAGAGGTCCGGCGCCTCGCCTACGAACGGTATCCTCTCAACGAACTCGTTGTGTTCGACGCTGATGATGCCAACGTTGCCGGTCCATCTGTTAGTAATCCATATCTCAGAGCCGTCGGGCGTTAGCGCCATGCCATGCGCATCGGCGCCGCGCGTCGAGTCCTTGGCCAAGATCTCGTGCGTTTCAGTATCGAACACGTAGACGAAGCTCTTCGCGTCCCTTGCGCCGCCGGTGACGAACATCCTGCTACCGTCGGTCGATAGCACGCTCATCAGATTCACTTTGACTTCTTCCGGCGAAAACGCCTTGACCAGCGAGAATGACTCCAAGTCCAGAATCACCAGGCCCCCATTCGCAAGGGCGGGACCCAAGGTGACGTAGGCGTAGCGCCCGTCGCTGGTGAACGCTGACGAGATTGGATTGGCGGAGGGGAACTCATCTGCCCGGGACTTCACGAGCGGGTCCTCCGCAATCTTAAGGATGCGGCCTATGGAGAACGTCTCCGCTGCGTGGTCCGCCACAATCTCCACCAACTCCCCGCTCTTGATCACGGAGACGAGAACACCGCTATCGTCCGGGTAAATGTCCGCGGCGTGGCTCGCAGGGCCCGTGTCGAACGTGGCGATCACCTGCCGGTCTTCCGCCCTGATGACGGCCGTGTTGCCGGAGACCGTGCTGGCTATCCACGCATATTTGGAGTCGCTCGTGAAGTTGATCCAGTGTGTTCTCTCCAAGCCTGCTTCAGAAAGATCGACTGTCTCCACTACTTCAAGCTGCGGATTGATGACGTAGATTATGTTGTTGGTCTGGTCCATGGCCCAGACTTCGTATTTGGCAGTGGAAACGGGCGCCTCCGGCTGAATGACGTACGTGCCACAGGCGGAAGCCAACAAACCTACAGCAAGGACGGCAAGCAATGGGGCCAAGAGCCGGCGCCATTTCGCCGACACGATTACTGCGGAGCACTTGATCGATCTCATCGTTGTGTTCTCTCTCTACTACTTTGGAGACTTTTCGATGTACTTTCCAGTCGACCGTACAAGGTCGTGTCATGCCTTAACTCGTCTTGAGCGCCAGTGTTTGCTACTTCTCTATAGGCACCCCGATCATGCTGCCCCATTCGGTCCATGAACCGTCATAGTTGCGCACGTCCGGGTAGCCGAGCAGATACTTGAGCACGAACCAGGTGTGCGAGGAGCGTTCGCCTATCCGGCAATACGTCACGATCTCTTTGTCGGGAACGATGCCTTTGCCGCCATAAATCTCGCTCAGTTCGTCGGCAGACTTGAACGTGCCGTCTTCGGCCACGGCAGAAGCCCAGGGGATATTGGAGGCGCCGGGAATGTGTCCGCCGCGCTGGGCGGTTTCCGGCAAGCCTGGGGGCGCCAGAATTTCCCCAGTGAATTCCTGCGGTGAACGCACGTCAACCATACCGACGTTTGGATTGCCCAAGCGGTCTTGCACGTCGCCTTGGTAGGCGCGCAGGGCGGCGTCCGGGTCTTGCGCAGTGTAGGTGGTTGCCGCGATATGGGGAATATCGGATGAGGCTGGACGGCCTTCCTCCAGCCACTTCACACGGCCCCCATTCATCAAGCGCGCATCTTTGTGGCCGTAAATCTTGAGGATCCAGTGGGCGAAAGCAGCAAACCAATTGTTGTTGTCGCCATAGAGAACCACTGTGGTATCGGCAGTGATTCCGCTCTGGCCGAGGAGCCGCTCCAGGTCTTCCTTGCCGATAAGGTCGCGCCGGACGGGATCGTTCAGATCGGACTGCCAGCCCCAATCCACTGCACCGGCGATGTGACCCGTCTCATAGGCGGTGGTATCCACGTCTACCTCTACGAGTCGTATATTCGCGTCGTTGCCGTGCTGGGCTACCCAGTCTGTCGAAACGAGGACATTTGAGTCGGCGTATTCAGCCATGTTTCATGCTCCTTGTATTGTAAGAACCGTATTAAGTTGACCAAGTTACTCTACATAGTAGCAATTACATTGAGAGGCTGTCAAGGTACGCGAAGTGCCTAGGGGGTTACCTGAGTTGACGGGGTCTTAGGGCATAGTCGCTAGACTGGCCTAGGAAAGTTAGATGGTTCGGCAAGACAGAAGTGAGTATGTCCAAGAGGAATCCTCACCCAAATGCCGTATCTTACTGCGGCTCCAACAGCCTCTTGGCCGAATTGCCAAGACCCCCGGAGCTTTCCGCTGGTAGCCTTAGATCCACTTACGCGGATAGATGTCCAGGTATACGGAAACGGTCTGCCACGTGGTGTAGTACAAGAATAGAGCAAGAATGAGCGCAACAATTGTGGCACCGTAAAACACGGGCCGAAGTTTCGCAAACCCCTGCGGGAGGTCGCGTGTACCCACCAGAGACGGGATGATGGCGTGTGCCAGCAAGAAGGAAACGGCCATGGCGACCATCATAGCGAGCGCCAGCCAAAAGTAGATAAATCCGGTGTCTAATTCGTCCCAAATCGGTAGTGCTAATGCATGGTCCATGAGTTGCCTTCTCCAGTCGCGTTAACCGTCTTCTTGCTGCAATGACCGTATGAAGAGGATAAGCTCCCAGCGTTCTTCAGGGGCCAACAGGTGGCCAAACTTGGGCATGTTGCCCGAGCCGTTCGCTAGTATCCAGTAGATCTCACCATCACTGCGTCCGGTAACGCGCTCGCCCTGCATCGGTTGCGGTGGCGGATCAAAGTAGGCACCCGCCGGACCGTCTCCTAAGCCTCCAGCACCGTGACAGTGTTTGCAATTAGTCTGGAATAACCGGTTGCCGGATTCTATGCCTTCAGGCGTGCTTGTGAGGGGATTGGCTACCTCCGCGGCTTCCGCGAATCTGTAGTCGCGCGCTTTTCCGGTTATCGGCACAGAATCGGTGGGAGGCAAGCGCCGCGGAGGCTCCTGGAGCCGGTAGGACTGCTGGTAGTGCATCTCGGGAAAGACGTCCCAGACGTACCCGTAGCACGAAGTCAATAGACCGGCAAACACCGTGCCAAATAGGATACCCAGCACCAACCAGCGCCGGCGCGCAAGGTCACGCAATGAGCGGAACAGGCCATGTGAATGTAGCCGGTCTCGCATTCGGGTTAGCTCCGTCCTTGCTGCTTCACTTCTTCGGCGCCTGCATCGGTGAGGGTTGACTGGGCCGTTTCTGCCTGCGCATCGTCATCGCAACGAACCACCAACCCCACGTAGCCTTCAGTTATCCGCGAATCATAGAGATCATTCGTGAGATTTGGGAGACGAGACTCGAATATGACGCCCATGATAGTAAAGATGAGCGCCCCGAGCATCGTACCTTCATACATGATGATGAACATTGGTGGTATGCCAAGAATGGGCTTTCCCGCCGTAACGAGCGGAAAAGAGAGCTGTGTGCCGGCCGTCACCATCAGACCGACCGCGAACCCAATTATGGCGCCGCCAAGAGGGAATATGTATAGACGATGGTCTCCGGAATCTTCGCCAAAGGCACCTTCCGGATAGGGTGCGCCGGTTAGCACCTCATAGTCAGTTGGGCCGAACCCTGAGGCCTGTAGTCGGTCCGCAGCTGCTGCCGCGGTGTCTGCCGTTTGAAATAACCCCAGAACACTGGGCATGGTTGCCTCCCTATTCTCTCACTATTGCAGGCAAGCGGAGTTTGCCAATACGGAATTCGCGCTTCCAGATATGACCCTCTTTTTCCTCCCATATGGGAATAACGGGAAATATCTTGGAAAAAAGTAACAATAACAGACATACATTGGCGAACGAGAAGATCACCAGAGCTATCTCGACGAGGCTAGCCGAGTAATTTCCCCAGGCGAACGCATCGGGATGCCGTCGTTGCAAGGTTGGAACAATGATCAGGAACCTCTCCAGCCACATGCCAATGTTTACGACAACGGCCGTCAAAACCATGAGGCCGATATTCCTGCGGAACCTCCTAAACATCCAAATTGGCACCGGCAGGAAGACGTTACACGTGATCATCAAGAGGAAAAGGTAGAGATACGGCGGCGAGAGCCGCAGTTTCATCACTTGGTATTCCGCTTCTTCTTTACTTAATAGCGCGAAGACTACATCAATAAAGTAGAAGTACGCCCAAGCCAAAGCAACAACTATGAGTAGACGCCCGATCATGTCGAAGTGTTCGGGGCGAATGTAGTCGTGGAGGCGGAATAGAGAGCGCATTACCGCCATCAAGGCGATCACGGCTGCTACACCGGAAAGCACAGCTCCTACAACGAAATACGGGGCAAAGATGTGCACGTGCCAACCGGGTACAAGGGACATGCCGAAGTCCCAAGACACAATACTGTGCACGGATACAAACACCGGTAGGATCAGTGCAGAGAGCAGCAAGCCCGTAGCATTAAGCAGCTTCCATTGCCGAGCATTGCCGCGCCAGCCAAGACAGAGAACTCCATAGAGCATGCGCCGCCAACCGGTCGTCTTATCGCGCGCCAAGGCGAGGTCCGGAATCAGTGCGGCGTAGACAAAGAGAATACTACCGGTAAGGTACGTGAAAATGGCGCTGGGGTCCCAGACGAGCGGGGAACGCACGTCGGGCCAAATGCCGCGCACAAAGTCATACGGGAATGCCCAATAGAGCGTGCGCCAGGGACGCCCCGTATGGAGCACCACGAAGAGCGCAGCAGTCATCAGAGAGAATACCGTCATGACCTCAGCAGCGCGCACTACCGGACGGCGCCATTCTGCTGACGTAAGCCGTAGAATTGCAGAGATCATCGTGCCGGCGTGGCTGATTCCGACCCAGAACACGAAGTTGATGATGAAGAAGCCCCAGAAGACCGGATGATTGAGGCCGGTAACGCCCAAGCCATACGTAACCAACAACGTGGCTGCAATCACGCCAAGTCCCACCAAACCCAATAAGAGCAGCAACAGCACATAGAAAATCAGCGGCGTCTCAAACACCGACCGAAGCAGGTCACGGTTTATCTGAATTGGCGTGAGCCGGGGGCGCTCATGCATTGGGATTAATCTCCTTCATCGCCCGCACGAAAGACAGTAGTTGCAGCGAGCAGGATTTCCTACTGTGGCTTGATGACATACGGCACCTCAGTATTCAAGAATTTCTCATTGCGTCGCAGAAGTACGCCTTCCTGCATTTCCCAGTTCGAGAGCGGCCCTAAAGTCTTCACCGCCCACGTCACGAGGAATATGGCTCCTGCCAACCCACCGACGATGATAAGGACGTCCGGCAGACCGGGCCAAGGGATTGCAATTGCCTCGCGCAACTCGTGGTCCAGTGGGTCCTGGGTCGAGAGATATGCGGGCACATAGTCGATTATGCGTTGAATGAAGATGCCAAAGAGTGAAAGGCTCGCCACAATCGTTGGGCCGGCAACGCTCTTGCGCCAAGGGTTCCACATCAAAATCAGCAGCGGCAACAAGAAGCAACTAATAAATGCAATGGCGAATAGCCCAGTGTTCTCTCCGAAGCTCCGCGTGCCGATCGTGACGACGGTCTCCCGCGGTATGCGACCGTACCAGGTGGTGAGGAAATCCGACCACCAGTGATAGGCCCAGGCCAAATTGAGCGCAAACATGATCTTTGCCACGTTCCAAAACTGGTCAACAGTGATGTACCGTTGCAGTCCGTAAAACCGTCGAATGACCGCCATTACGACGATCGTCATCGCCGTGGCGGCGAGCAATCCGTTGATGCTGTAGAAGGCCGGGAACATTGAGCTCTTCCACCCCGGCACGAGTGTCATCACGTAGTCAAGACTGATCAGAGACTGCACGAATATGAAATTCATTACATAGCAGCCGCCCAACACAGCTAAGGCAATGCGTTGCACCTTCCACTGCTTGGGCGTACCAATAAATGACCCGGAGAGCAGCCGTGCCAAGCGGTGTGTGCCGCCGCTCTGCACGCGCAGAGACGCGAGGTCCGGCATTGCCTGTACCCAGAGAAACGCGAACCCATTCATTACAAGCATGAGAACGAATATCGTATCGAAAAAATGCGGCGCGCCCCATGGCCAGTCGAACCACACCGTGGTCCGTACTGCACTAGAAGGCACCAGCCACAGCAGCGGTATGAAGAGCAGCACATTTAGCAGTCCCGCTACCGCCACCACTTGCGCTGCGCGTACGAGCGGCCCATGCCAGCGCGCACGGGCAAGACGCGGCACAAACGCCACCATGGGCGCCGCCTGTCCAACCGTGAAGAGGAACCCAAAAACTGCCGCGTAGTAGCCCCACGGCCCGCGGTCCTCCATGCCGGCGCTGAGCCGCATGGCAAAACCGGCTACCCCGCCAACAAAGAGCAGGAAAAGGACGAGCAACGTGACGCGGTACGCGCCACTGCTCCCTAACGCCCGACTAAATGTGTCACGCGCTATTTCTGCCGGTGTTGGCAGCGGTTCCAGCGTGTGGCGCTGTCTCGCTTGCATGCGGATCAACCTTCTTCAAGTAGATCACATTGGTATCAGTGCCAAGGTTTTCCAGTACGCGGTAGTGTCGCTTATTCTCTGCTAATTGAGATACTTGAGATTCTTCATCTTCCAGATTGCCGAATACGAGCGTACCGGTCGGGCAAGCTTGCACGCATGCCGGCGTTACGTCCCCATCCTGCAATTGTTCATCCGCTTGCCGACGCTCCCATTCGCTCTTGCGGATCCGTTGCACACAGAAGGTGCACTTTTCCATGATGCCTTTGGTGCGAACGGTAACGTTGGGATTGAGATACTCTCTCTGCTCTTCTTCGAGATCGCGTTCCCAAAAATTGAAGAACCGCGCATGGTAGGGACAGTTGTTAGCGCAATAGCGCGTGCCAATGCAACGGTTGTAGACCTGAACGTTCAGCCCCTCTTGGTTATGGTACGTCGCGTATACAGGGCAAACAGGCTCGCAGGGAGCGTTGTTGCAATGCTGACAGAACATGGGCAGGAAACGCGCCTTTACATTGGGGTATTCCCCTTCCCAATAGCGCTCGATGCGAATCCAATTCATCGCTCGCTGCTGGAGTACAATGTCTTCAAGGTTTAGAGCGATATTGTTCTCAGCATGGCAGGCAACAACGCAAGCCTGGCAGCCGGTGCAGCGGTCTAGGTCCACCACCATACCCCAGCGTCGGCCAATGCTTGTCACCGGCTTGCTAGTGTCTTGTTCTTGGGCCTGTCTCAACGCCGTTTCTCCCCGCTGAAGTTAGCTCTCGTTCGTGATTTGGAACGTCTGCTCATCGGGCATCTGCACCGGCGCGGTGATACCCTCGATACGCGCCAGACGGGTCCGCCGTCCTGTTGGCGCGATCCGAACCCGTGTAGCCGACCAGGCTAGAGCCCCGGTTTGCTCCTGGATGACCGGCGCCAAAATACGCAGTGGGTTATCCCCACGGTTCTCGGCATACCGCCCAAGCTCCTTGTGCCCTTGGCCGAGCGGCACGTTCACCACGCCCTCGCCTATTCCAGGATAGGGGTACGCGGGAGCCATTAGTGAGCCTGCCACCGACGTAATGCGCACGATGTCGTTTTCCAGAATGCCCAATGCTTCCATGGTCTTTGGGCTAAGGGCAATCCATGTTCCCCAGACACCTGTTGTCATGGGGTCACTGGTTGATTGCAGCCACGGTGACGCAGCCAGACTGCCGCTGCCGTCCCCTAGCAATACTGATGGAGTAACGATGAGATGATACGGATACTCTTGGTCAGCACTACTGAAATCCGCTTCTGTCACGGACAAGCCGGTCAGGTCCGGTGCGTCTGCCGACACACTTTCAGACGGCACCCACCAGCCGCCGCGTTGCAATACCGACAGCCAGAAAACTTCCGGATCATCGCTCGTCACAGAGCCGTCACCTCGGGCTTGAAGGACATCAGCACTGGCGCGTATAGCATCTCTCATCGATTCCCATGGCAGTGCTTCGGCCATTGTCCCACCAAAGAACTGTGCCAAACCAAGCAGCACGTCGCCGAAGGCACGCGTACCGGCTTCCCCTTCGAACTCTTGGTGGTACGGTCGGATGACTGGTTGCTGAATTCCTAGAGTGGAATACTCAGCGCCTAACGGGGGAACGCTTGTGCCCCAACTTTCCAGGTAGTGGTGATCCGGCAAGATCAAGTCTGCCAATGCCGTGGTTTCGTCCAATACATTCGAAAAGCTGACGATGTAGGGTATCCGATCCAGCAATTTGGCCGCGTTTAGGACCCCAGGAAGGCCAAACACAGGATTGGCGCCATGAATTAGGAGAACTTGCGGTACTTTGCCACCGTCTATCTCGCTGAGAAATGTCTCCCACTCTTGGAAGGAGGTCACTGGCGCTTCAGCGGGTATATCCGGCAGGGGCGACGGGGCATTGAGCAGAACGCCGCCACTTTGTCCCACGTTGCCTTTCAGTAAATTGAGGGCGAAGACGGCGGCCATGTTGAAGACCCCGTTTGTATGGCCGGCAGCGCTGCCGCCGCCCATAGCAACCGCGGTCGGCGCCGTGGCAAAGTCATGGGCAACCCTCGTAATAACCTCAGCCGGCACGCCGATTGCTGCAGCGACTTTTTCGGCCGCATACGCATCCAGATTACCTTCACCACCGGTCAGAGGTTGGAGCGCGGCAGGCACCGCGTTGCCATCCAGAACAGCGTGCGCGATGCTTAGCGCCAGAATGCCCTCAGTGCCGGGGTTCACGGGATGCCATTCGTCGGCATTGGCCGCTGTCATCGTTAGGTGCGTATCGAAATGCGCAAACGTGCCCCGAGAACGGCCCGCTCCTTGGCGGAAATTGCCGTAGGCTTGGCCGTAGTGCACCGGCGCATCTCCGCCTTCCAAAAAGTTGCCGCCGATGGAAAGCAGATAAGCGGAATTCGCAATATCGAACTGCGGCACACGCGTGGTCCCAAACACCTGCTGGCTGGCCTGTCGTACCGCAGCCTGCTCAAGTGGCTCGTACGTCAGCCAGCGCGCGCCGATACTCTGGGTAAATCGTTCGAGGATCATACCCATATGCCCGTTAACGGGCTCTGTAATCATGACTATGCCGCCGTCTTGGGCAGCGCCAAGCTTTTCCTGGAACTCCGGCAGCACTTCCTCCCAACGCATGAACCGGTATTGACCGGAACCTCGACTGCGTCTCGGGACCATCGGATTTGGAATCCGGTCGGGATTGTACAGCGTTTGCAGGGCCGCTTGCGCCCTGGCGGAACTCTTGCCGCGGTTGAGAGGATAGTCGGGATTGCCTTCAATCTTGCGTGCGCGGCCGCTCTTGACCCGCACGATAATGCCGCAGCCATCGCCGGAATCTTGGCAAATGCTGGCGTACCACGTATCAAGACCCGTCACCGTATCTTCCGGTATTTCCACCGGACTCTGAATGCGGAATTCACGATCCGGCGTACCGCAGCCTGCGAAGGCCACAGCACCCATGCCCAAGCCTGAAGTGCCGGCTAGTTTCAGGACGTCACGTCGTCGCATCATTCTCCTCTAACGGTGACAGATCGTGCAGTCGGTCGGCGCGTTGTTTTCCCGATGGCAGCCCAAACAGTCGCCCATGTTGAGCGAGCGGACCTGCTTAACTCGTTCCATCGAGCCGACATCACCATGGCACGTAGCGCACTCAAATCCTGCTTTGATATGGGATGCGTGCACGAAACGCACGTGGTCCGGCAATACGTGAACACGCACCCAATCTATGGGCTCTCTGTTCTCCCAATTAGCCTCCAGCTTAGCAATCTCCGCAATATGCAAGGGGTTGGTTACCTTCGGGTTCTCGCCATTTATGACACTGTGGCAAAGCATGCATTGCTCAACGGCTGGAATTGTTGCCTCAGCGCCGGTTTCCACATTACGGTGACAAAAAACGCAGTCAATGTCGTTTTGCTCGACATGCACTGTGTGCATAAAGGCAATGGGCTGCTCCGGGCCTTCAGCGGCCAGGCTCACCCATGCTACACCTCCAATGACTAGGAGCCCTATAACGACAACAAGAGCACCTATCGTCAGACGCATGGCACGAGAGGTCATGCCCAGTCTCCTCGAAATCGGAAATCGCCGGCAGGACTGGTGTCCCGCGGGAGCGTTGAACCAATTGAAAAAGCAGTCGAAGCCCTGAAGTCATCAAGAATTAACATAGACAGTGAACGCCCTGGCAGGGTGCCAGGGAGGTCAATATGCAGTAGATTCTTATTTGTTCGCTCTGTCACGTATTGGTGCATTCTCTAACGCTGGTATTGCACTCTCAACGGCTGCACGAAGCAAATTGGTGACCGGAAATCCGCCCTATTTGCGCGCACTTCGGTCTATTATACTGATGGCTGCACAAGATGCAAATGATCCGATTTGCAGAGTGCATGGGTGTGTTCCAAAGTGCAAGACACGTTAGAATATAGTTGACAATGTGGCCGGCAACCGTGTCTCGCGGTCTCTCCACGCCCGCGTGGAAGACAACGAATAGTAAATTATCACAGTCCGGCGAAACCTGACAACTCCTTGAAAACTCAGTTTCCGGCCTTGGATTCTCTTGTTGGAGATGATCACTCCAAGAGTCGGAATTGGCGGTAATGGGAGTGTAGAAAGCGTGCCGAATTCACGTAAGCACTTGCTCGTCATCTGTAGTTCTGCAATGGGAACCGGAACCTAAGGAGGAGTCCTGACTATGCGCCGTGCTCAACCGAATTTGCTCCTTATTATGTGCGACCAGTTGCGATTTGACGCGCTGCACGCTGCCGGCAATGAGCTGATCCAAACTCCCAATCTCGACCGTCTTTGCGCGGAGGGCGTGCGCTTCGCCTCCGGCTACACAGAATCGCCGGTCTGCGTCTCCGCACGTGCGATTTGCATGACGGGACAGCTTCCCCAGCACACGGGCATCTTTGACAACGGCTACCCGCTTCCCGCAGATCACCCAACGTTGATGACGCGGCTACGTGCGGCGGGGTACTTTACGCAGGCCATCGGCAAAATGCACTTTTCCCCTGTACGTGAGCACCACGGCTTCGATCGCATGTGGCTGAGTGAGGAAGTCCCACGCCGTGTGGAAAATGACGAGTTTCTGCAACACGTGTTGGCAGCCGGATACGGCCACGTGGAAGAACCGCACGGTATTAGGCACGAACTCTATTACATTCCGCAGGTTTCACAGCTACCCGAGAGCCTGCACACGACGGCCTGGACGGCACAACGCACCGTTG
This sequence comes from Chloroflexota bacterium, assembly GCA_965216245.1. GTDB lineage: Bacteria > Chloroflexota > UBA11872 > VXOZ01 > VXOZ01 > VXOZ01. The sequence goes on along the minus strand of OZ244145.1, from coordinate 79,948 downwards.
ACTTTATTGAAGAGCGTGCTCATGAGAATGCGCCGTTCTTCTGTTGGACCTCATTCATAAAGCCGCATCCTCCGTTCGACCCGCCGTCGCCCTGGCATAGACTATACCGCAGCACCGACATGCCCCTACCGGTGCGGAGTGAAGCAGAGATCGGGTGGCACACGTGGTATCAGCGGAATCAGAATCGCAGCAAATGGATGGATCTCTTTCCGGACGATAACTTGCTGCGCACGATGAAGGCATATTATTATTCGTGCGTTTCGTTCGTTGATAGCTGGGTCGGCGAGATTCTTGCAGCGTTGGATGCCTCCAAACAGCGTGAGAACACCTTGATCATGTTCGTGGCCGACCATGGCGAGTTTCTTGGCGATCACCATGCATTCGGCAAGCGCAACTATCACGAGCCGGCGTGTCACATTCCGTACATTCTTTCGTGGCCGGGCACGCTGCCGGAAGGCGTGGTACGAGAGCATCTGGTGGGTTTGCAGGACGTCGCACCGACTATGCTTGCCGCCGCGGGCGTGGAACACCGGCAGCCTGAATGCGACGGCGCGTCGCTCCTGACCGCGGCCCGCGATGGTGGAGCGTTAGACAGGCCCTATCTCTTCGGACAGATCGGAGAGAAGCAATTAGGCATGTACTGCGCTATGAATGAAGAGTGGAAGTACATTTACAGCGCCCCGGACCGCATGGAGATTTTGCTCAACTACCGCGATGGCGGCAACGAACTCGTGAACTATGCCCACGAACCTGGGCTGTCTGACGTGAAGCAGATGCTCAAAGATGCACTGTTCGCGCACTTCCGATCCGCCCGCTATGCAGATCCGCTGGACGGTGATGAATGGGCGCTGTATCCCCAGCCAACCCACGCCTGGTTGCGCCTCGACGAAGTGGAGAATAAGGAAACCGTGGGTCGGGGCTGGCAATTTGCGCAATGGACCGAGAATTACCCCGTTGACGGGCGGCAGCGCGAACAACTGAAGAACTACCAATTCGTGGGCGGGTCCGATGCGGGTAAGTGACGTTTTTCGTTACCGCATACTGCCACTTATTATTGCGTTTGCGCTCGTATTACTCTTTGTCTTTGTGCTGGTGCGTCTTGCAAGCTCGGGTGAGGATTTAGTAGAAGAGCGTGAGCGCGCCATTTCCCTCGCTCAAGCGCTATACGCGCAGAAGAAGGCGGAAGGCGTAGACTTTTCCGCAGGTCCTTGTCTCTCGGAAGACCTGATGGACGGGTGGGTAGCCGACATCGTGCATACGCCGCGTCAGCCGGTGGACGATGTGCCCGAGAATCAATGCCAGTCTTATCGCGCGGGTAGGGCATTTCGCTTGGTGGAACTTGACCCGGACGGCAAGATCATCCGGGCGCAATAGCCATCGAATGTGGAATTCTCAGAGCAATCTTAAATCAATGCCGCCCACCAGGATACGTTCGCGCCCCTAACAACGTACCCTGGAGGCGACATTCCGATTTGAAGGTCAGGTTGCGCACAGAGTCATGTGCGAGAACATTCGGTGCATGCGACTCTTACAACAACACTGTGCCTTGCAAATCGAGAGACTGAATGACCTGCGGAGGTCTGCGCGCCAGCGAAGTCTATGCGCTGGCAATGATAGTATCTAGGCTGGTACTAATGTCAAGAAGACTTTTCTCGGGGAACGTGTCATGAAGCGGTATCTCGGCGGACAGATAACTATTATACCCCACAGCACGAAGTGAATGTCGCACTGCCTGCCAGTCAACGTCCCCTTGCAAGAGCGTCACGAAACCGTGCCGGTTGCCAACATCAACCTTGAAGTCTTTCACATGTACCTTTTTAATGCGATGGGCCAAGATCTCGATCCAATGCTCTGGGATGGCCCACCCTAGGAAATTCCCTACATCAAAATAGCAGCCCACGTACGGGCTGTTCACTTCGTCCATCAAGTTACGCATCTCCAGAGGCGATAGCAGAAACTTATTCCAGACGTTCTCTACCGCAACCGAAATCTGCAAATCCTCGGCGATGGGCGCAACTTGCTTCAGGCCTTCCAGTGTGCCTTCGTACGCGATGTCGTAGCGTACGTCCTTACTCACGGTACCAGGTACAACCAAGAGGCTGGTGCCGCCAAGAATCTTCACCACCCGCAGGGCCTTCGCGATGTTTTCAACGCCTTGCCTGATTTGATCCTTGTCTATTGTGGTCAGCGGCGCGCTTCGAATCGGTTGCCCTCCCATGAGTCCATGGATTTCGACCGTTTGCTCCGCATGATCGCGAATTCGCTTTAGGTCATCCTCCGATGAATCCGTGGATATCGGTCCGTCCATCGTAAGGCTCGGTTCGATGCCCTCAAATCCGGCTGCTTTTGCCATACTCATCGCATCGACAAGGGGAATGTCTTTTCCGAAGCAGTTGCCGCAGACTGCTTTCTTCATGGCGTTCTTTCACCTTTGTTATGCACGACTAGCTATTCAATGATCTTGCAGACAACGATTCTAGACAGATCTGCGTGCTTGTCGCCTGCAAGACCCGCACTACAGTATACCGGAACCAGCCATGCAGGAATTCTTGCGCTGCGGAATTAGCTCTGCTAGCCTATCCCCACAAGGAGAAGAATGCAATGATTATTGATGCACACGTGCACGTTGGGGTCTCCACTGCGTATAACTTTAGCGCGAATGTAGATGATCTGCTCCGGCTCGCGGATGAGAACGACATCGACAAACTCTTCGTGACCGACTTTACGGCGCTCGTACACGATATGCGCGAAGGGAACGACGCCTTGGGCAAAGCGGTGCGTCTGCACCCGGACAGAATTCTGGGTTACGTCAGCATTCCAACGATGAACTTCGACAATGGCGCGCTGGAGGAAATCGACCGCTGTGTGCACGAGTATGGCATGCGGGGTATCAAGATCTACTCATACCCGAAGATTCCCTTGGTGCGCCCTTCGGTTTTTCCTGTGCTGGAACGGGCGGCCTCGCATCGCATGCCGATTCTGGCGCACTCCACGGCCGAAGAGTGCGAGGTAATGGCCTCGCGCGTGCCGGAGGCATTCCTCATGATGGCGCACTCAGGCAACACGGCGCTGGCGCGGGGCGATTGGATGCGCGCGGTGCAGGCTGCGGAACGCAATCCTTCACTCATGCTGGAAACCGCAAGCAGCGTGGTCAACAACGGCTCGTTAGAGTACACAATAGAACGCATCGGCCCGGAGCGCATTATCTTCGGTACAGACATGCCGCTGCTAGAGGTAAGCGTGCAGATGGCGCGTGTCAGCGGGGCCGCCATTAGCCAGCACGACAAAGACTTGATATTTGGCGGCAATATGGCGCGTATGTTGGCGCTCAAAGCATAGCGGTAAGAGGGGACGGAAAGCACAATGACAGTTTGGGACGTGTCCGGGTTCGTCGGTGCTTGGGGATATTGGCCCCTCAAGGAGCGTACCGCAGCTGATGTAATCGCGCTCATGGACTTGCATGGCATTGAATGCGCGGTAGTGGGCTCGACCAGGGCTCTGCAATCCGATTGGCGTCTTGGAAATGATGAAATTCTCCAAGCGGCTGCAGCATCCAACGGTCGACTCATTCCATTTGTAACAATTGACAGTACGCAGCCCGGCAATACCGACCTGTTGAGCGACTATGCGGACAGCGGCGCAAGAGGCGTGCGCTGCTACCCCAGCATGCATTCCAACACCTTGCCACAGCAGCTTGAGCCGCTGTGCGCCGCGGCCGAGGCTAATGGATTGATCGTTACACTGGTAGTGCGCGCCATCATGGATTGGTCGTTCCCGGTTGCTTCCATTGGCGCCTTCGAATACCTCTTTGCCCAATATCCGGGCGTACAATTCGTGCTCCATGGACTGAACTATGGCGAAGAGTCTTGGAATGGCATTCGTCTGCAGAACGCCAATCCAAACCTCTGGCTGGAGACCTCATGCCTACAAGGCCTCGGCGCCATTGCGCAATTGGTCTCATCGGGTGATGCACAACGGATTCTGCTCGGCGTCGGCGTTCCGATTCAGTATCCTGCGTGCGGCATTGCCAAGCTGGAAAAGGCGAAGATCTCCTGCGCTGACAAGGAGGCAATTGCACATCTAAACGCAAAGCGCCTCCTCGCCGCCACCAGCTAGCAGACTCGCCAGTCGTGCGCTCCCCTGTCGTCCGCTATCGCTAGTATTCTTCGGCGTCAGTTCTCTGCGGATGTTGGTTGCAGACTGCGAACGACTTTAGCGACGAGCGAACAAAACTCTGGTCCAAGAGTCACGGGTCGAGCCCCCGCTTCCTGCCTGCCGCTCGTGGAATCCATACCAGGCTGCGCCAGGCATGCCGTGGGTGCGCGTTTCCCAGACAGAGCCCTCACGTGGAGTTAATGGTGTGAGCTTCGCTCTTCATGGCAGAGAGATGCTTCTGCCGCGGGTAAGTGATCGAATGATTAGAGAGTTGACAGTATCACGCACGTACTGCGCGGCGATGCGTGTCACTCGCCAGTCCTGAAAACTCTCCCAGAGCGTAGATATGCGTGCTTTCGCGGGAACGACGTAGTGTACGCGGAGCAATGGCGCCGTTTCGCGCCATTCGAGGATGCCATAGAAAACCACAGGGCCAATTGGGACCGCTCGCGCGTGAGGGTCAAGCATGACAAAGCTGGCAAGAGAATCATAGGTCTCATCCACTGTATTGCCAGTAGTTTGCGTGATGTTGCCTGCCGACCGAACCCGCGTCCCGGTTAGCGCACCCTGGAGCATTGCTTGCATGAAGGGAATTGCCTGTGGTTGAGCTGTCCCTGGCAGACGCTCAAGTCTGGATTCAGGCGCAACATAGAGATCGATCTGCAAATTCCTTAGTGAGCCTAGGGCAGTAACTTGGATTTGGCTGCCGACCGGAGGAGCCGAAGCATCTATCGCCAAATGCAAAACGGCGCCACCGCAACTGTCGGCAAGGTAGACGCGAATTTCTTGCGGCATTTCACGGATCTCCGTCACAGTGCCAACCACACGCACCAGCAGCGTCGGCTCCTGACTCGGAAATTCTGCCAGGCAATGCAGGACTGTTGCCGTTGGAGTGGGAGGAATGGGCGTTGGCGAAGGCTTCGGTGATGGTGTGGGAGGAATAGGCGTCGAAGTAGGCAAAGGCGTCGGAGTAGGCGAAGGAGGAATAGGTGCCGGCGTTGGTGAAGGCGTCGCAGTAGGCGAAGGGGGAATTGGCGTCGGTTTTGGCGAAGGCATCGGTGAAGGCGTGGGCGTAATGGGGGTCGGTAAAGGCAAGGGTATCGGTGTGGGCGTGGGAAGAGTAGGGGTGGGAGATGGCGGGACGATGCCCGGTGAAGGTGTATCTGCCCGTAAGGCAGATGGCATGCGCCCGCTCACGCCCACGGTAGACACACGCAGGAGTGATTGACCGCCGGACGCGGATGGATAGTCGCCCTGTAGACCAAAGTACCCGCCGGGATCATGGCCGTAAGCAACGGCATCGATGACCGTACCGTGATCGCCGATCAAGGCCACAACAGCGCCCGTATTGGCCAATGCCCACGTATGCCGCGACGTGTCGCGCTCATGGAGCAGGTTGCGCACGTTTTCGGTATCTTCATAGCCGGTTCCCGAGAAACGGGCTTCAAAACTCGGTCGAAAGCCGAATTGCTCCTCGAATTGACGGGCATTCTTTGCAATAACAAAGATGTCTCCCGGCGAGAGCACATTGTCGGAGTAGAATCCGTAAACAACGGGACTATCGGCCTGCCCGCTCTTCACCAAAACGCGCACTCGAGCCAGATGCGCCAAGGTCGTACCTTGGTTCTGGATCTCGATGAATTCATCGCCCTCTGTCCGAGGGACCTGCCCATCGTAGTAGACCTCCGTTATGCGAAGCGACAGCGGCAGAGGCGGTGTCGGAAGTGGCGACGGAGTGGGCGGGGGCGGCTTGGGGGCAGGCCTCGGCGGCGGCAAGGGCGTCGGGGTCGGTGTTGGCGATGGAGTGGGGGATGGCACAAAGTTTGGCTCTCCCTTGGTCGGTGCCGATACGACTACCCAGCTATCCGCACCATCCGGCATTCGCGCAATTCCCGTGGCCCCATTGGTGTCATAGTCGTGCTCATCGACAATTGTGCCGTAGAGATCAAGGAGACGAATTCTGCCCCGCTGAAATATGCGAAAGATAGTCGTTGCTTCCTCAAAGACCAAGAATGCGCCAGGTGCGATTTTGGTGCCGATCGGAATTTGGTACGGCCTGTCGCCGGTGTCTTCACCGATATCCAGGAACCATTGGCTCACGTCCACGGTAGATGATCCATTGTTATAGAACTCGACCCAGCCCTGTGATTCATTGACTTGCTTCCCAATTGAATTGAAAGCAAATCGGGCAAGACCGCGGTTGAGAAGAGCTTCGGCTTGGACCTGCCTGGCATGCAGAGAAAAGATTTCGTTGATGACGATTGAACTGTTGGGTGTGGGAAGCGGCATTGGTGTCGGTGTGGGTGTTGGCATAGGGGTTGGCGTAGGCGACGGCGTAGGTGTAGGCGTTGGCGACGGTGTAGGTAATGGTATGGGTGTTGGCGATGGTGTGGGTGTAGGCGACAGTGTTGGTGTGGGCGTAGGAGATGGTGTGGGTGTAGGCGACAGTGTCGGGGTGGGCGTAGGAGATGGTATGGGTGTTGGCAATGGTGTGGGTGTTGGGGTCGGTGTAGGCGTTTGAGTGGGTGTAGGCAACGGCGTAGGCGATAGTATGGGTGTTGGCGATGGTGTGGGTGTAGGCGACGGTGTCGGGGTCGGCGTAGGCGACGGTGTAGGTGTGGGCGTAGGAGATGGTATGGGTGTTGGCATTGGTGTGGGTGTTGGGGTCGGTGTAGGCGTTTGAGTGGGTGTAGGCAACGGCGTAGGCGATGGTGTGGGCGTGGGCGATGGTGTCGGGGTCGGTGTTGGTGTAGAAACTGCGTTCGATGATCCCTTGGTCGATTTTGAAACAACCACCCAGTTAGACGAGCCATCCGGAATCCGTGCAATTGCTACACCGCCTTCAGTAACCGTATAGTCGGTCTGATCCACTACAGTCTCGTCGAGATCCAAGAGGCGAATAGTGCCGCTTCGGGCAATTGTCAGCTGCGTCGTGGTGCGCTCAAATACGAGGTATCCGCCCGGAGGAATGGCAGCGTCGAGTGAGATGTAGTGGGAGCTTTCGGCAGTTTCACTCTCAGCGTCAAGCCGCCAAAAGCCCAATTCAACGGACTCGGTACTGCTTGAATTGTACAGCTCTACCCAACTGGAAGATCCATTGGCATCACCCGGAGAAATCTCATTAATAACAACGGAGCCGTCTGCGCGTGCGGCCTGAACGGATGCGAGCCAAGCAAGCATGGCGGCCAGGCAGAATCGGACCAAGGAATATAGGTGACTTCGGCTTGCCACTGTGGGTCAAGTCATCCCGAATACATTGCTTCTTCACATTTGCAAGCAGTAGCAATGCGAGTTCGTTCCCTTGGAGCTGGCAGATGTGTCGAAGGCTATCTTTCTTTACGACATCTTAAGCTCTCAACACGCGCACAGCGGTGGCGTATCACTTAACTGTTCTGTCAATCTTGTATGTCTATTAAATTGCATCAATACAAAGCTACTGCCTAATAGCATCTATAGATATAGTACAGATATACAGTACTATAACAGATATGTGTCATATGAATACCGCAGCTGCACTTTACCGCGGAGAATTGGCAGATAGCAGGAGTAGCCCCGGTATGAGGGTAATTCTGTATGTGAGAACTCTAGGAGATCGAAATGGCGGCTAATCCTAACTGTGCACAACGTGCCACAGCCAGGGCTACATCAGCCACTCCAGCTCTGAGAGGGGCACGCGGCTGCGGCGTTCATCGGCGTCTATGGTCTCTGCGGCGGGGAGCCGCAGACCGGAGGGGACGGCCAGGGGGAACGGCATGAAGGCGTCTAATCGCACTTCGCCGGGTTCCACCGACATGCCGGCGCGCTTGAGCCGAGAGCCGGGACCGAAGCGGGTCCAGGCGTCTTTCGGCGCGAGCGAACGAATTGGCAGAATCAGCAGAAAGACGTGCAGGTCCGGTCGAGCAACCACTGTTGCCCATGGTATCGGCTGGGCGGTAAGGAGTTCCCAGAGGGTGTCCGTCATGGGGTGGTCGCCGAAACCTTCCGTCAGTAACAGCGGCGGGCCTTTCCACCGATGCGACGTCGGGCGGGCCAGCGGGTCCATGCCGAGCACGGCCATGTCCTTGCGTGTAGCGGACGGGGCCACCACAGCGGCGGCTTCAAGTTGGGCGGCGCGCCGCATAACTTCAACGGTAGCCGGCTCGCGGGATACAAGAATGAGTCGCTCTTCGCTATTTGACCCTTGGGAGAGGACCGTAGTGAGGTTGCCGGACGCTTCCCCTCCAACAGCGTACACGCCGCGCACAACTACCGCATCCGCTTCTATGACAACCTCTCGCGGCGGTACAACGTCAATGACGGTACCGTAGAGCCCGGCAGGCAAACGGACCTCACGGCTCTCGCCATCGAACCAAGCTAGACCGCTGCGTGAAGAGACCGCGCCGATGTGACCGCTGAATGGGGAAATTGCTGTACGTGTGCGCAGTCCCAGCAAGCGGCGCCGGGCGGCAATCAGCGCGCCTTCCTGGCAGCGCTCGCCAGGAGCAACTTCGAGCGATTTTTCTACGTCTTCAGGAGAGACACCCAGCATGCTTGCCAAGTCGATCACAGATCGCTGTGGGGTTATGGAACAAGCGCCAACTACGGTGTGAGGCTCTACTTTATCCCCGGGTTGCACGGAGATTTCGCCGTCGGCTGGCAGAACACGACTTAACCGCAAGAGATAACGACCAATCTGTGGGGTCGGCGTCGGTGGGTTCGCCGTGCCGCGCAGCGCAAGCATGGTTGCCATAGCTAGCTCGATCTCCCAGAGAAAGACAATGTGGGATACGACCCCGTCGTCTGCATCCACTCAAGGGTCTTAGCCTGTCGCTTGTCCTTGCTGGCATCAAGCTCGAGAGGACGTCCACGCGCGTCAACAATGAGCCCAAGCGCGCCACCATAGAGGTTGGCACGTGGCTCGGCTCCCCGACCCCGCCCTACACCAAGGTCGAGCCGTGTAGCGGGCCACACTTCTAGCTTGGAGCCGGCGCCGCCCTCCCATGGAATAACCTCCATGGCCCCAAAATTTAGTTGAAACTCCTCAGGAGAACGAGAAGGAATGCCAACGCGCAGACTCAAGGCCGGGCGATTTTCGGTCATGCGGCCCGTCGGAGATATGCTAACGCCGAGACTCAAGAGTACATCCTGCTCGATAAAGGGATTTCCTTCTTCAATCGCTCTGTCAAGCAGCAGTAACGGTAGCGAGCCCGCTCGATCTAGGGCAAATTGCGTAAAGCCGATGGGCTGTACGGAGTCCAGCATCATCATTACCGCCTGTATCAGCCGCGGTGCGCCGCCTAAAGTGGCGCCACAACCAATTACCACATCCGCCGAAGCACAGGGCGCAGTTCTCTGCCCGTCTACGGTCTGATCGTCTATGAGCTCAACCACATTACGAATGGCTTCCCGCGCAAAGGCGTGCTCCAAGACAAGGCTCTCGATCGTCGTCGGCAGAGCGGCGGGATGTGCAAGCCGGTGCAAAAGAAAGTTGTCTAGCCGGTCTTCATCCAGATCGTACGGCAGCCAGCGCTCAACGGCCTCACGACCGGATTCCATCAGGATATTCTGCGGACTGCGCCGGATGCCGAAACCATCCAAAGATGCTCTGCGCAAGTCCCCATTCGGAAGGCTCGAAACCGCAGCAACGTGGCTTGCTCCAAGATCCAAGGAGAGTACGTGAATGCTGTAGCGCTGTGCTAGCTGCTGGGTGACATTGCCAAGGGCTTCCTGATAGTCAATTGGATCAGTCTCTGCCCACTCGGCAAATCCTGAATAATTCGGTAGGCGGAGCCGGCGTCTCTCTTTGGCTAGCGACTGCACAAGGACTTCGAGAGAGGCAAGGGTGGCGCTCTCTGATTGGCCCGGGTCCAATTCCATGTGATGAAGCGGTGCCCGTTCGCCGAGAAAAGTGCGCAGAAACTGTGCGTGAGCCGTGGAACCAACAAAGACTACGGTTGCGTTCCATGCGTTGCGATGCGCGCCGAGCACGTTTCGAATGATTTCGCCAATCCGTGCAATTTCTATCTCCCAACCTTGTTCGGCATCGCTGCCGAGGATGATGAGCGCATCGAGCGGGGAATCTATGAGTCGCTGGTAGACGAACTGATAGGCATCGGGCGGTCGATTATTCAGGTCGAAGATGTCGATAGGCGTAATGGGCGATGCTTGCAGCGTTTCGAGCATCGCATTCAAGGTGCGGTTGTCGCCCAAGCTCAGCACACTGGTAACAACGGTAAGTCCTACGCTGGTGACTGCGAGCTTGGTGACGGATTCTTGTCCGGCGGACCATCCTGTGGTGCGCTCCAGTTCCACAAGAGCGCGCGAAACGCCGAGCATCGCATCGGATATCGGAGGATCGATCGTGCTAGGAACATGCGCAGCGCCAGCGAGCCGAAAGTCCCCTTCAACGCGCTCTAGGAGAGAGACACGCGTACTAAAGGTACCGACGTCTGCTATGAGCGTAGAGGAGGATTCCGCAATCTGAGACATGCACTTGATTATGAACGTGAGGAATAGCTTGCATACGGTGTCGCTGTAACTGTCATGGTAGATTTGGTTGAAGCCGTCTGTCAACCGACAGGAAGTCCTCGGCATGTGCGCAAACCGATGCATTTAGTTTCGGTTGTTCTCCTTTCTGCAGTGGGACTTTGACGCTACCGGCGCTGCGCTGCTAGAATCTATGCATGAGGAAACCCTTGAGATAGCTTCGATTTTCGCCGGGAAGATTTCGATTCTATAACTCGGCGAATTGCAGCCAGCGCTACATAACGTCGGCTCATCATGCTCAAATGCGCTGTGGAGAGGTAGCCAAGTGGTCGAAGGCGCTCGCCTGGAGAGCGAGTAGGCGCCACAAGCGCCTCGTGGGTTCGAATCCCACCCTCTCCGCCTCAGTCATCGCTATCCGAACAGCCGGCGTGATTGCTTGCGCCCCTAGAGTCGAACATCACACGGGAAGATCCTGAATGCTAGGGCTTAACAGGCTTTGTCCTCGGGGATCATGGCGTTGGAATCCTTCTTGGTATGTCAGGCCAGCACTCGTGTCATTAGGGGATTATCGAGGAAGTCAGAGCCTGTTTCAGACCGGCGAGCGAGCGATACTCCAAAGTAGAACCCGCAGTGAGGAGTTAAACAAACAGCATGGCTAATCCTGTCCGCGTACGTATAGCACCCAGCCCCACCGGCAATCTCCACGTAGGCAATGCCCGCACGGCACTGTACAACTACCTCTTTGCCCGCCAGATCGGTGGGACCTTTATTCTTCGCATCGATGACACCGATGCGAAACGCTCAACGGATGAGGATGTTGAAGGTGTTTTGTTGAGCTTCCGCTGGCTGGGCTTGGACTGGGACGAAGGGTATGCGGCAGGTGGAGACTTTGGGCCGTATCGCCAAAGCGAGCGTCTGGCGCTCTATCAGAGTTGTACCGATAAGCTACTGGAAGACGGTCATGCATACCGGTGTTGGTGTACACCGGAAGAGCTTGACGAACTGCGCAAGGAAGCCCAAAAAGAACGGCGTCCCTTCCGGTATCCGCAGACGTGCTTGCATCTCACTGATGCAGAGCGAGAGGCGCGAGAGCGATCAGGCGCCCGATCCGTGATTCGCTTTCTGTCGCCACGCGAGGGGACGGTCTCCTTTACCGATCTCGTGCGTGGAGACATGAAGGTCGAGTCCTCTGAGCTCGATGACCTAGTGATAGTGCGCGCTGACGGCATGCCAACGTACAATCTTGCGTCTGTGATCGATGACAGCCATATGCAGATTTCCCACGTCATCCGCGGCGCCGATCACCTCTATAACACTCACCGGCAAATCCCAATCGCGCGCGCTCTGGGCTTTGATTTGCCGGCCTATGCGCACCTCCCTTTACTCACAAATCCGGACCGAACAAAACTAGGCAAGCGTTCTGGCGCCGTCTTGGTAGGCGACTACGCTACACAGGGGTACCTGCCCGAGGCAGTCTTGAACTTCTTGGCCTTGCTTGGCTGGAACCCTGGCGATACCCAAGAGAAATTTAGTTTAGATGAGTTGATAGCTGCATTTAGCCTGGAGCGTGTCAACAGAGCCAATGCGGTGTTCGAGCTACAAAAGCTCATTTGGCTGAATGGCGTCTATATCCGCAGCCTTACCGTAGATGACCTAACAGACCGCACTGTCCCATTCCTGGCGGAGGCCGGCATGATCGACCCGGGCAAAGTCGACCGGTCTTACGTTCGCGACGCGGTTGCGCTTGAGCAGGAGCGTCTGAAGAATCTCGCTGAAGCGCCATCGGTGCTTGACTTTTTCTTTGCTGATGACGTGACGCCCGAACCGAAACTCCTCGTTGCGAAAAAGCAGTCCCCGTCAGATTCACTGGATGCGTTGGAGCGCGCGTGCGACAATCTCCAATCTCTAGAGGATTGGAATCTTGAGCATATCGAAGTCTGCCTGCGTGGATTAGCCGCCGACCTGGGCTGGAAGGCAGGACAGCTCTTCATGCCCATCCGCGTGGCGATTACGGGCAAGACTGCCACGCCGCCGCTCTTTGAGACTATGGTAGTACTTGGCCGGGAGCGAACGCTTACACGGATGAGGTCGGCAATAGATGCTTTCGCAGGTGCAGTAGCAGAGCTCGCATGAGCAGAGCAGTGGGCCCGATTCGCATTGAGACGTAATCCGTTGGCTTCTCTTGGTAAGTATTTCTCGGTCGTGTTAGCGAGAAGTCTTTGCGCGTGCACTGATGTTTGGCTGTGCACCGCTCAAGCCGGCGTAGCTTCCCGTTAAATTCGGATTAGCAATGTTCACGTCATGCTCTAGCTCGTATTTCTCGTCGATTCCGCACTTGTCGATTCGTCGTAGGCGCGCGCGGCCACATGAACATTCTGCGTTTAGGATATGCGTTGCCTGAGAGATGCAGACGCTCTAATTACCGCTCACATGAAGGCCGAGAAGGTAGGTGCAGGATGTTCACGACGATCAAAGCGGCAGCAATCTCGTTGCGACCGAAGAAGTGGGATAAGCCATATAATGCGGCGAAGATGGAGCGGTTCATTCGCGAAGCGGCTGCACAGGCCCCCGACGTGATCGTGACAATCGAGGGCGCCCTTGAAGGCTACGTTGTCTACGACGTCATAGAGGGTAGACGGTCAGCCGACGAGATGCTGGAGATCGCGGAACCGTTAGACGGACCCTACGTAAAGCACTTTCGCCAACTGGCCCGATCGCTCGGGGTATGCCTCTGCTTTGGATTCGCCGAGCGGACGGATAATGGAATTTACAATACGGTGGTCTTTATCGATCACACGGGGGAGCTATGCGGCACGTATCAGAAGAGCCAGTTTGCGGAAGGCACACATCCATCCTGGCAATTCAACCGCATTGGCAAGAAGCTGCGTGCATTTGACACACCCCTCGGTCGCGCCGGCATGCTTATCTGCAACGACCGCTGGGAACCTCTCATTGCCCGATCGATAGTTCTCGACGGCGCGCAAGTCCTCTTTATCCCGACCTATGGAAATAAGAGCAAGGCGCAGAACCAGGCAGTTCTGGCCCGCGCTCGCGAGAACGGCGTGCCCATCGTGCAGGCCAACGTCGGTCAGAATCTCATTGTAAGCAAGGGCGAAGTGGTCGCGTATCAGCGCGGCTATGACAAGATTACGTTTGCAACTATAGACATACCGGCGGCAGCGTCTACTACGGTTGCGCGTGCTTTGGAGCAAGAGTACTTGAGTCGACAGGGGCCGGAAATGGATCGGCGCTACCGCGAAACAATGACCAAGCTCGCAGAGTCCAGTGTCGAGTAGCGCCGTACTTGACAATTAGTCGTCAAGGATTGCAGTAGCTTCTATCTCAACCAGAATGTCGTTCATTTGCACGCCTACCGTTGTGCGTGCAGGTGGGTACTCGCCGAAGAATGTCTTGTATACCTTATCCATCTCAGAAAAGTCGTTAATGTCGGCGAGATAGACATTTACCTTTACGACATTGCGAAAGTCGCCGCCGTGACCCTCTACGATATTCTTGATGTTTTGCAGTGTAAGCTGACACTGCTCAGCAAGAGTCTCGCCCTTGATTTCACCGGTTTGGGGGTCGAGAGGGCCTTGTCCCGCTATGAACAGCAGATTGCCCGCCCGCACCGCCTGGGAGTATGTCCCCGCAGGCCGCGGTCCCTTGGGACTGTACAGACGATCGACACGCATAGGAAAGCTCCTTTCGAACTCACAAAAAGAGATTGAATAAGTGATAGCGCTTTGTGTGAAAAACAGTGTACCACAGGGAAGCAGATGTTCAGGCAGAGCACGCCAGAGCACAAGCGCCGGAGAGGCCGAAACTGCGAGATTTTCTATCCGCTCTCTTGAAGCGTTTTGTTCTCTAGGTATTTCGGCAGGCCAAGTGTATGCTAAAATGTATGAGATTAGGTGCGATGTGAAAGATCACTGTTTGCGGGTGGCTGGTGCAACCCGTTCCTCCTGGTTCCGATTTGGCTCCCCAAGAGTTCATATGGTTGTGGGGTAATAGATGTCTTCTTGGCGATCAAGTATTCTAGGTCCGTTTAGCTCTTTTCTCGGTCTCTTCTCCCAGGATCTGGGGATTGATCTCGGCACTGCAAATCTCTTGGTGTATGCAAGAGACAAGGGTGTTGTGGTTTCCGAACCTTCAGTGGTCGCGATGGATTTGCGGTCGAAACGCGTGCTCGCCGTCGGTGCCGAGGCAAAGCGGATGGTTGGACGCACTCCTTCGAATATTGTGGCCGTGCGGCCTCTAAAGGATGGCGTAATTGCAGACTTTGAAACTGTCGAAACAATGCTTCGTTACGTCATCAATCGGGTACACACAAGCGTGCAATTGGTGCCGCGCCCAAGGGTCATCGTGGGTATTCCCAGTGGTGTGACCGAAGTGGAAAAGCGCGCGGTGCAAGATGCTGCAATCAATGCAGGTGCACGCGAAGCATATCTGATTGAGGAGCCGATGGCGGCAGCTATTGGGGCAGGTCTGCCGGTCGACGAACCCGCAGGCAATATGATTGTGGATATTGGCGGCGGCACCACAGAGGTGGCGGTAATATCTCTAGGCGGGATCGTTGTCAGACGCTCAGTTCGCATTGCCGGTGATGAGATCGATCAGACGATTACTGACTATGCCCGCCAAGCGTACGACCTCCTAATTGGTGAACGCACTGCTGAGGAAAGCAAGATAGCGATAGGCGCTGCGTATCCCTTTCCCGACGAACAGGAAAAGACCTTCGAGATGCGCGGTCGGGATATGCTCTCCGGGCTCCCCAAGACGGTGCTTGTGACTCAAGGAGAGATGCGTGAGGCTATTGAAGGGCCAGTGCATGAAATCGTCGAGGCGGTAAAGGTATCTGTTGAAGAAACCCCACCCGAATTGCTGAGTGATGTTGTGGATAGGGGCATTGTGCTTACGGGAGGTGGGGCGTTCCTCGGGGGAATAGACAAGCGAATCTCTGAGGAAACGCTTGTACCGGTCGTCGTAGCAGAAAACGCGCTCACCTGTGTTGCACTTGGCACAGGAGAGTGCCTCAACGACATTGAATTCTACCAAAAGCTGTTCGTTACTGATTTACGTGAGTACGCGCATGTAACCACCTGAATTTGGGTGCCGGCCGATACATAATGCGTGACTTTAACGTCCAACCGCAAGCCTTGGCCTTAAGGCTTGTACTCCTCATTGTAGCCGCAGTTCTGCTCGTCTTCCTTTCGCGCCAAGGCTGGTTGCGTCCTGTGGAAAGTGCAGTATCTTTCGTAACGGTTCCGGTGCAACGCGCCCTCGATTCGACCACCGGAGCCGCCGCCTACGTTTTGGGCTCCTTCCAGGAAACTAGGAATCTCCGTGAAGAGAACGCCGTGCTGCGACAAGATGTAGAGAAGCTCTATCAGGAAATCATCAGTTTGCGCGGTGCTGAAATCGAGAACCGCACACTCCGCGAGCATCTAGGTTACGTTCAAGCAAACTCTAAGTGGGTCCATCTGCCCGCCCAAGTAATTGGAAGGGATCCGACAAATATACTAGACGTCATCATCATTGACATTGGCAGTAGCGGTGGAGTTGAGGAGGGCATGGTCGTTGTGACTCATCTCGGTGTCATTGGAAAAGTCACCAGAGTTTCGTCACATTGGTCGAAGGTGCAGCTAATTACGAGCCCCTCCAGTGCGGTCAATGCCGTCGTTCAGGGCGGCCTGCGCCGCACTTTCGGCATTGTCTATGGCACGCCCGATGGACGCCTCCAAATGCGCTATGTCTTGCAGACCGAAGAGCTCAATGAGCGCGACATTGTCGTTACGAGCGGCATGGGTGGAGGCCTACCAAAGGACTTCGTGCTGGGAAGGGTCAAAAATGTGCAGCAAGAGGACTACGAGGAGTTTCAAACCGCAGAGATTGAGCCGTTGGTAGATTTCTCGCAACTGGAATATGTCATGGTGATTGCGAATTTTGTGCCACTGCCGCTCGAGGAGCGGGACTTCGCAGGGCCGACTCAATGAACGACGTCTCCCGCCCCACCATAGTGATCTTGATGATGATGGCCGCATTGGTGCAGGCCAGCGTGGTGTGGCACTTTCCGCTATTCGGCATCGTATGGTTGCCTATGCTGCAAATCGTTACTCTGTTGGCGCTTTGGTATGGGCCGGCGGGCGGCGCGGGCTGGGGCTTTATAGGCGGATTACTGATCGATGCTTTCTCTGATGCCCATTGGGGTCTGAGCGCCCTAGCACTTACGGTAGCGGGCTTTGTGGGAGGGTTTGCTGTAAGCATCGTGCAGCCCAACCGGATAGTAGTGGCGGCAGTAACATCCCTTTGGGTAGCCCTTGTTTATTTCGTTCTCTTGGGCGCTTTGCTCATCACATTCGACTATCGGTTTTTGTTTGGCGATATGCTCCTGCAAATGGCATTGCCGACGGCACTAATGAACGCGGTCTTCGCGCCACTCATAGTGCTGGCAGGATTTCGCCTCCTTGAGGTGACCTCGGGAAACTCAAGTGCCAGGAGACTCTGATGTTGCCAAGTGGCGAAGAGGTCGCCAAGTGGCGAAGTCGTCGCCAAGCGGCGCTGAAGTCTCCAGGAGGAGATGATGGCTGAAGAGAAGCGTAGGCTGACACGACGCGAAGTAATTCGCTTCTACCTGCTGCGAATCGTATTGCTCCTTTCGTTTCTTGCACTCGTTATTCGACTTTGGTACATCCAGATCGTTCGCGGTCCTGAGCTCCGCAACCAAGCGGAGAACAACAGCCTGCGAGTGATTTCCGTCAAGCCGCTGCGCGGAGTAATGTACGATCGACATGATCAAAGGGTAGCAATAAATGTGCCCAATTTCAGCGTTGTAGCTCGCATGATCGATTTGCCGCGAGACGAGATCGAAAATGTAGCCCGCCGACTCTCAGCACTGCTGGAGATGCCTGCGCCAACCATAATGGAACGAATGATTGAGGGCCTGCAGAGTCCCTATCAACCGACCATCTTGAAGCGGGACGTGCCGCGTCACGTTGCGATGATCATAGAGGAAGAGAACGCAAACCTGCCGGGTATTTCCGCCGAAAGCCGCCCTATTCGCGAGTATGTGGTAGGAGAAAGCAACGGCCACATTTTGGGGTACGTTGGCCCTATCCCCCATGAGCGAACCGAATTCTATCTGAACCGAGGCTACGAACGCGATGACCAAGTTGGCATTGCAGGCATCGAGTCCATCTATGAGGGAGAGCTCCACGGGAAAAAAGGTCAGAAAAACGTGGAGGTCAACGCATTTGGGAGAACCATTCGTGTTCTCCATGAGACGCCATCCCAACCCGGTAACAACCTTGTGTTGGGTTTGGACTTGGAACTCCAGGCCGCGGTTACGCAAATGCTCCAAGATGGACTTACGGAATCAGGAGCGCCCTCCGGCGCCGTGGTAGCGCTAGACGTAGCTACAGGAGCGGTTCGTGCCCTGGTTAGCTTGCCTGGCTTCGACAACAACCTCTTCGCCCAATCTATTTCTGAGAAGGATTATGCGCGACTAGCCAACGATCCGTCGCGACCTCTAGTCAACCATGCTATTGGCGGGCTCTATCCGCCGGCCTCAACCTTCAAGCTTGTAAGCATTGCTGAGTGGCTTGAGAATCATGGCATGGACTTGGAAACGCAATTCGAGTGTCGAGGCAGTCTGATCCTTGCAGGAGGGTGGGAGTTTGGGTGCTGGAAGCGCAGCGGACACGGACTCTTGAATGTTTACGAAGGTTTGGTCAATTCTTGCGACGTGTGTTTCTATAACCTGGTTGGCGGCAATCCCCATACGGGTTTTGAGGGCATTGGCCCGGAAGCGCTTGCCCGGGCTGCGACTTCTAGCGGCTTTGGTAAGATATCCGGCATTGATCTGCCCGGTGAACAGGATGGTCTCATTCCGACACCCGAACGGAAGCAGCGTATCAAAAAGGAGCCTTGGTTCCAAGGCGACTCATACAATACAGCCATTGGGCAAGGTGATGTCTTATCAACTCCGTTGCAGCTTGCAAACTTTACCGCGGCCATTGCGAATGGCGGGAAATTGATGTACCCTAGGATTGCTGCTGAGATACGGGGCGCTGACGGCACGCAAGGGCAGCCAATCGAACCGCAAGTGGCTCGCCAATTGCCATTCTCCGCAGAGGTGCTTGCGGTAATCCGAAACGCAATGCGCGATGTGGTGGTGCGCGGTACTGCGATCCGGATAGCAGCGAACCCGTTTGGAATAGCCGGTAAGACCGGTACGGCAGAATTCCCCGGCCCTCGTGATGAGGATGGATTCCTGCCGACACACGCCTTGTTTACCGGGTTTGCGCCATTCGATGAACCCGAGATCGCCTTTGCCGTGGTGCTCTACGATGCCGGTGAGGGTTCCGAATTTGCAGCCCCGATTGCCGATAAGATGACCCGCTTCTATTTCGAGTCTGCTAGGAGTGCTAAGCTATAGCATGATCGCAATACGAAAGTGGAAGCTCTACGACTACTGGCTCACGGCCGCAGCTCTGCTTCTTGCGGCTATCGGTATAATCCTCATTCGTAGCGCAACGCTCCTCGATTCCGGGACTTCTATCGACGTCATCAAACAAAGTGTGTTCCTCGGCATTGGCATTGTAATTCTTGCCGTTTCCCCTAAGCTGAACTACCGTTGGCTGGGTAGCTTGGCCTGGATTGGCTACGGAGGATCCGTGCTCTTGCTCTTGGCGGTGCTCTATGCCGGGGTATCTATCGGGGGCTCGCAGCGGTGGTTCTTGATTGGCCCCTTCTCATTGCAACCCTCTGAAATCGCAAAGATAGCACTGATTGTGGTATTAGCGCATTACTTTAGCGCCGGGTCGCAACGGGCGGAGGACATACGTTACTTCTTTGGATCCATGATTATCACCGCCGTGCCGGCGTTCTTGGTCTATAGAGAGCCGGATCTCGGCACGACGCTTATGTTCCTTGGAATCTGGGGGGTGATGGTCTTCATGGCCGGCGTGCCCTTCCGGTACTTGATTGGTGTGGCAATCGGCTTGTTAGCCGCTGTCTTCTTACAGCTCATAAGAATTAAAGACTACATGTGGGAACGCGTTACCACCTTTCTTGATCCGACGGCCGACCCCTTCGGTGCTGGTTACAATGTGCTCCAGGCGCAAATCAGCGTTGGCGCAGGAGAGCTTTGGGGCCGAGGGCTATTTCAGGGATCGCAAACACAGCTCGAGTACTTGCGCGTGCAACATAAGGACTTTGTCTTTGCCGTTTTGGCCGAGGAGCTAGGTTTTGTCGGCAGCGCGCTTGTGCTGACGCTGTTTGCGGTGCTGCTCATTCGCGCTACGATGATTGCTACAAGCGCCCGCGATCACTTTGGGCAGAATATTGCAGTTGGCGTGGCGGCGCTGATATTCTTGCAGACCTTCGTAAACGTTGGAATGATCATCGGGCTCTTGCCCGTAACCGGAATACCCTTGCCATTCCTTTCGTACGGCGGTAGCGCTTTGGTTGCTACCTTCATTGGCATTGGCTTACTGCAGAGCATTGCCGTACACAGCCGTGTGAAGACCTACGCTATGCCGCCCGTCTTCCGGGTTCCGGCGCGGGAGCGGTTGCGTGTGCTGCCCTGGAAGACACAGTCCGCCGAGGATAACAACTCGTCTTAGGGGCGGTACGCCCTTGCTGCATGCGCGGCGCTCAGGACCCCAGCGCAAGCCCCATGACACTGCCCTGCGCCTCAGTCGCCTTCCTGCTAATCTTCTGAACAGACTGCAGAGCACGAACAAGCAGACTAGGAATTCCCCAGCACATCGGGGTTGAGGATTGTGGGTGGGCGTTCGCCGGAGAGTGCCGCCAGGATATTGTTCGCAGCCAGCTCAGACATGTCGCTGCGGGTATTGAAGCTGGCACTGGCAATGTGCGGCGCGATCAGGCAGTTGTCCAACGTGAGCAGCGGATCGTCCATCGGGATAGGCTCGGGATCGGTAACATCAAGTCCTGCCGCCCAAATCTCACCTGACTTAAGTGCGGTGTAAAGAGCCTGCGGATCGACAATCGGACCGCGGGCAGTATTAATGAGCACGGCTGTCTGCTTCATCATTGCAAGCTGCTCTGTGCTGATTAGATGATGCGTCGCAGGCATGTACGGCACGTGCATGCTAACGAAATCGGATTCCTGCAGCACCGTATCAAAGTCGGCGTACTCCAGGCCGAGTTCCTGCTCAAGGTCTTCCCGTCGCACTACGTCGTTATAGAGCACACGCATTGAGAATCCCTGACCCCGCCGGGCCATTTCCGTCCCAATACGGCCCAATCCAATCAAGCCCAGCGTGGCGTGATGGATATCTTGCCCCATGAGCAAAAGGGGCCCCCAAGTTTCCCACTTCCCGGCTTGAACGAATTCATGCCCCTCGCGAATGCGGCGTGCAGCGGCCATGAGCAGCGTGAAAGCAAAGTCCGCAGTCGTACCAGTGAGCACGCCAGGAGTATTGCTGGCCATGACGCCGCGCTTGGTGCACTCTTCAACGTCAATATTGTCGAAACCAACGGCCATATTGGCAAAGATCTTTACACTCTTGGCGACGTCCATGGTCTCGGCATCGACTTTATCCGTTAGGAGGCAGAGCACGGCGTCCTTATCGGAAATTGCCTTTAAGAACACGTCGCGCGGAACAACATCATCGCTATCCCAAATCTCCACGTCGCACGACTCTTGGAGAAGCTTGATCCCTGATTCCGGTATTCGGCGCGTAATATAGATTTTCGGCTGCATGGTCTTCCATCTCTTTCTCGTTGCTCAATCAAGTCTACAGTTGTGCCCAGGCTGCCTGGAACGTCCGTTTGGCATTTGCCATGAGGGATAGTGAATCCTCGCCGGGCGCGGGCTTCAACTCAAAGGTGCAGAGCGGTTTGTCCGTGGGCACGGCCATGTCAAAATAGCCAATCTCAAACAAGGTGCGGAGAAACTCCGTAAGTTCTGCAGTGTCGTTTTCGCCGTCCTCGTGGCCGAAGCGAGGGTGCTGGTCACCGTAGAGCGCGTGGCCCGGTTTCTTAATGCAACTGCCAAGGTGTATGTGCCCCAAGTACTCACGTGCCGCAGAGAGGGTAGCCTGCGGTGTCTCACCCAGCAATGGAAGATGCCCTTGATCCACCAAGAGTCCAAAGTTGCCGCACTGGGCCCGGACTGCTTTGCAGAGGGGGAGCGTATCCTCAATTGGGCCTACGAGGCTCTTCTTGTCAACGTCCCGGTCGAATTGCTCCAGGGATATCCAGAGCGTGTAGTCAGTGCGCTGCTGCTCGGCATAAGCGCAGATTTCTTTGAGGGACTCGGCGAATGCACTCAGGGCTTGCGCCTTGTACTCTTCACCGGGATATGAAGAAGGTCCGTCGAAGAGTCCGAGCACGCGCATACCCATCGCGTAGGCTTCGTCCACAGCTTGCTTGACCCGCGCCACCACAGCTTGACGGTGCGACTCATCCAGGCTGGCTAGGTTCAGTTGATTGCGCAGGAGGATAGGCTGCGCGCCGAAACCAAGGTGGAGCTTGGTAGTCTCGCTCAGGGCCTTGGCTTCTTTCGCAACAGCAGGATCAGCAATATGGGTTATTTCAGCCACTTGGAAGAAGCCGTCAGCCGTCAAGTGACGCAGTGATTCGATAATGGGTCCATCTCCACCCATCACCTCCGGAAAGAGCATGAAATGCACGAACCCAAGGTGCATGTAGTGGCTCCAGTGTCTCTCCATGCTGGCTTGATTCCTCCATCTTGCAAGTTAGCGGCTATGGTTCGTGGCAAGTGTATCAATGGTCTATCCGACTGTCAAAGCATCGCAAAGTGGGTACAGCTTTTAGACTCACATTAGCTATATCCAAAGCCTTTTCACAGAGAAGAGCCCTAAGTTACCGAATTCCAAAGTTGCAAATCGACCCTTCACGTATGTCTACAATCTCCGTCGATATCTCGCCAAGTCCTCATCCGTAACTTCATCCGGGGATACCAAGCGATAATGCTTCTCCGATGCTATGTTGAAGTCGTCACCTTGTTGCTCGAACTCGAAGAGTGCAATCAAGTCATCTTTCATAAATTGCGCTCCAACTGGCCGGCAGACCAAGGACGGCATCTTCTCGCTACAGACGGCAATGTCTTGCTCAATCTGAACCCGGTTGCGTCTATCGCTCCCGCCCTTGGCCTGAACAGGTATGACATAGCGCGAGCCGCTTTTGTCCACGCCTACGTATATTTCATCCGTCTCCACTTGGCCTATGCCGGCGGCGGTCGTCCTTAAGTGGTTTTGGAGGGAATAGCAAGCAATGCCTAGAAAAATATCAATCAGCCGATTGTACCGGACGCGAGCCAAGACAGATTGTTCGTCATTGAGCGCGTACTTGACAATTATTCCTGGGGTCGCATCTGGCACCTTTGTTACCGCGAGGTTTGGATTAGGTAACAATGGTGCGTCAGTAACTAAAACAAACCGGTATTTGCTCCGACCAGTGGAACGGATTATCCAGGTTTCACCATCAGGCGCAGTCGCTCCAATACTAATGGGGAGTTCTGTTCTATATCGGAATGTGTAAACTAGGTCGCCCAGATTCTTTGGCAGGTCGATGCCTAACTTAGCTGCAAACGTGACGAAGTCCTCTCGTTCGAAGTCCAATTCGCGTTGCCCACGCTTATGCTTGGCCTCGAAAATCGCCTCAATGATTGCCGAATATCGGTTCTGAGAGGGAATTTGCAGCTCCTTGTAAAATCAGGTTCCCGGCCATTCGAGCAGAACTACCTCTTCGCGAAGTTGCATACCTGTGACGGTTGATGGCCTCGTGCGGAACAGCTCTATGTCAGTTACTTCATAGCCCAACGATCGAGCCAGATCAGCGATGATTCGCCCTGTGCGAATCATTACCCTTAGGTATGACGCTTGATCGCCTACTACATAGGCAAGCTTTGCCCTTGGTCTCAATACAGACCTCAGTGACGCGAGGTGCCGCATCATTCCGCCGAAATACAGTTGTGTGACCCGCGGATAAAGGCGTTCAAAACCTGATGTCTTACCCAATTCGACACGACGCTCCTCAATGGACTTCGCTATGTTCTGTATGTCAACATTCTTAGAAACCTCTTCGTCGTCGGTGTCAGTCTTATACACTCCTCTGGTATTGGATCTAACGAGGCCCAGTTTTAGGGATCGCAACTCACTCTTGTCCAATATTAGTCCGAGGATGACAGACTCCAATCGCGTGGTTCGTGTGTAGTCCTTCTCGTTCGGGTACGGTGGGGAAGTAATCACGGCATCAATTGAGCCCGGTTCCAAGACCCGATCTACCTCTCGCGAGTCGGCCTTGAGTACTCGAGCAGGAATGTGGGCCCTGTCTTGAACTAGGCGGATATCCTGAATGATTGCCCCCATGCAGTCTAACCAGGCATCTAGCACTGGAGCATCGTTCTTGATCTGACCTACTCCCACTTCCGGCCCGAACCTCAAGTTGCCAATGTGGTGAATCAACGCGTTCGCTAGCGCAAGCCGTGCATATTGGCGGAGCTGATAATCACCGTGCCTATCGATCGCTTCCAAGAGAACCAGCGACTTGTGCAAGGGGATCGGACTGATTGAGTTTTTGAGAAGTATCTTACACTGCTCAGGACTTAGTGCCCTCAGTTGGGTTCGTGACGCTCCGTTATTCTGGAACAGAGGAAGATCGCTCAAATTATCTACATCACCATGGGCCAAGCCGCTTCTCATTGAGGCTGCGACTTCATCCATGTAGTCCAAGAGTGCAGAACTATCGACCGACCAGTCAACCTTCAAAGAACTCGCCAAATGCGCCATCGGATTTGGTTCAATCCCGATGCTCGCAATACCTAGTTTCTTGCACTCGACCAAAGTCGTGCCAGTGCCGCAGAATGGATCCAGGACAGTGTCCGACCCGTGGATTTCGAGCCGATCCAAATAGTTCTGAACTAGGTGAGGAGGGAATGATAAAACGAACCGGTACCATTGGTGGACTGCCCGGTCTTCGGGACGTAGCCTGTTCGCATCCTTAGTAGCAGCGGTGCTTTTTTGAGGACTCCTGGTCGCCATTAGTACCGTCCGATGGCAGGTTCTCGGTGCAACTAGAGTCTACTACACCTTGCTATCGGAGTCTGTTGTCTGCAAAGGCCTTCAAACTGTAGTATCACCCTCTGTGGCTCTTACCAATACGGCCTTGAGGTGATCGATAGGAGCAACCGGCGTAGGGTCTACGCCGTTGAGCATGGCGAGATAGTAGCTGACGTAGTCGCCCAGCAGGATGGCGTAGAGTTGTTGCGCCAAGGGCGTTGGGCCTTGCGCCTCTACCGTTTCGTTGGCTATTCCTGCGGTTTGGAGTAGCTCCTTCGTCACCTGCAGCCTGATTCGCGTGCGTTTATGATAAAGGCATGAGTCAAGCTGAATGACGCCCAAGGCATCGGTGTGCGCGGCTGGATGCGTGTACCCAACCACAGCGTTGTGGTTCGCTTCCGGCAGGTGTTCAAACTCGGCCCATTGCTTGCTGTTCTCGTTGATTTGTGTCTTCCACCGCCGCGCCACCTCTCCAAGAAACTCCGCACCATAGATGCTCGCGATGCGCCCGTGTAGTGTTCGCGCCAATTGCTTGGCCGGGTTCACTCGTTCCGGCGCGGCAGCGGCAAAAACCTTAGCGTGCGTTGCAGCGAATTCAATGGCACTCGTGACTTCCGCGGCGCCGCATCGGATCACAGCGAGGGTTGTCAGGGCATGGATTACGGGCATGTAGAGATGCGGCAGTGCGGCGCGGGGCTGGCTGACACTTCGTATAGGATAGTGCGGGATGCCAATTGCCCGGGCGCGCTCGTGGAGATTACCTCCGCCTGCAATGACAAGCAGTGACGCTCCCTTGCGAGAAGCGGCTTCGAAAGCGGCAAGGGTTTCTTCAGTGTTGCCGGAAAAGCTGATGGCAATCACAAGGGTGTGGCTGTCCACGTACCCTGGAATCGAGTAGCCGCGAACGACTTCAATCGGCACAGACGCCGTAGTCGACCCAAGGGTTCGCGCGAGGTCGCCGCTAATCGCCGACCCTCCCATGCCGAGCATTACTACCGAACGCGAAGCATGGTAGGCAGAAGGCAGCGAGACCCTTTGTGCCAGGTCCCAAGCAGCGGCGCAGGCACCGGGAAATTCCCCAATCTGGGAGGCCATGTTGCCGGAGTCAAGCAGTGCAAACGAACGATCGTCGTCAAGGTTGGTCATGCTTTACTGCGTTTAGGGCTGTGCTTGGTGATAAGCTTACTGCCGCGCTTAGGGTTTGTGAATACGTACCCAACGCTTCGGTTCTTTGCCATAGCTGCGGGAGCCAAGCTTGGACTTTTGAGCAAGCTCATGTTGAAGACGGCGAATATAAGAATTGGCCGGCGGCAGGTCAACAGGTTGCGAAGTGTGCAAGGTTTCCTGCACTGCTGCCTCGGCAAGGCGGAGGTCTTCGTTCTCTTCCATCGAGTGGCGGGTCTTGAGATCGAAGATGCTGGCAAGGCTCTGGTTTATCTGAGACTGTGCATTGCTTCTTAGCACGAAGATAGGAATCTGCTTCTCCTCCGCTTGGCGCAAGGGGCCGGTACGCTGACGGAAATAGCTTTTGAGCGTCAGAACCACGTCGGCCGCGTCCAAGTCTTCGGTGACCCAAGCCGGCACTCCTAGGTTGCGTGCCGCAT
The DNA here is from genome assembly GCA_965216245.1 of Chloroflexota bacterium. Lineage (GTDB taxonomy): Bacteria > Chloroflexota > UBA11872 > VXOZ01 > VXOZ01 > VXOZ01. The sequence continues at coordinate 53,673 of OZ244145.1, read as the reverse complement.
CTTCCAAGCGTCTGCGACTTACGCCAAACGGAAATATCGTGACTGGGTCACGCTGCGGTGCCCCCTCATCGGCCTCTTCCGTCCAGTGATGGGGAATGAGTTGAGATTCAGACATGCGAGGCCGACCATTATAGATTGGCTCGGACCGCCCTCGTTGCTCTCTCGCTTCGCCTTCCTGAGGATCCCAAAGTTCTTGCGAGCGAATGCTCTTCGGGGGCGCAATTGTATGTTTCGTAGATTCAATGCTGTTGTCATGCCCACGAACGCGCTCCTCCACGGCAATAGGCCGTCCGCGCAGGAGGCTATCTATGGTCTCGGCGACGTCATGGTGCACGATCATGTGGTGCCAACCCTTGATTTCAACCAGGAACTGGAAGGTGGGCGGGGCTTTGCGCTCCAGCACAGACTTTTGCGAGCGTCGTCTCCGCGCCTCTTCGTCACTGAGCGTTACGGACTGGATGCCTCCGATGAGATCGGATAGAGTTGGGTTCTGCATCAAGTTAGTTAATGTATTTCCGTGCGCAGTTCCCACGAGCTGGACTCCGCGCTCGGCGATAGTGCGCGCAGCAGCGGCTTCCAGCTCCGTGCCGATTTCATCGATCACGATGACTTCGGGCATGTGATTCTCGATCGCCTCTATCATGACCCTGTGTTGGTCTGTGGAGCTCGGCACTTGCATGCGGCGCGCCCGACCGATACCGGCATGGGGAATGTCACCGTCGCCTGCAATCTCGTTAGAAGTGTCTACTACCACTACGCGTTTGTTCAATTCGTCGGCAAGCACGCGTGCAACATCGCGCAGGAGCGTTGTCTTCCCCACGCCCGGGCTGCCTAGCAACAGCGGGCTTTTGCCGGTCTCAACCAGGTCGCGAATGATCTCAATCGTTCCGAACACGGCCCGCCCGATGCGGCAAGTCAGGCCGACGATGTCTCCCCTGCGGTTGCGGATGGCTGAAATACGGTGAAGCGTCCGAGGAATGCCGGCACGGTTATCGTTTGTGAATGCACCCAACCGAGAAATGACGAAGGTAATGTCGTCTGCCGTCAGTTCTCTGTCGTCGAGGGTAGCTTCGCGCTTGAGAAAGCGCGCTTCCGGTTTACGTCCAAGATCCAGGACAATTTCAAGCAGGTCGGACGCGTCATCGATTGCTTCCAAGGAACGCCGGATCCGCGGTGGCATTACACTCACCAGGGCTCCAATGTCATCTGTTACCAGAATCTCAGTCTGTGTCGGTGGAAGCCCCAACCCTAGCGGATCATCCATTCGACTATGCCTCACGTACCGCTAATGCGGAATTGCCCGTCCCTTCGCCCTATTGTGGAGGTAAATCGGCACCCCGTTCATCGCGGGAGACTGCCGATGTTTCAGTGTCATGATACCATGCCGGCCCACGGAGCACCGTGCCGACGATGCTACCGTAGCCGTGGAGGAAATCGGCGGCGGGCATCGCCCGCTTGCCGGCCAGTTGCACTTCTTCAAGCAAGACGACTCCGGAGCTTGCGACCACGGCGAGCTTCTCCTGATGCCTGATTACTGAGCCCGGCGCTTCATCATTCTCACGTGCTATGGCGCGCGCGCGAAGGACTTTGAGCTGCCGATCGTCCCAAAGCGTCACGGCACCCGGCCACGGCTGCATGGCTCGCACATGGCGACAAATGGATTCTGCATCTTGATCCCACTGCACAATGCCGTCATCTTTGCTCAGGAGCGGAGCATACGTGGCTCTAGCGCTATCTTGGGCTTGTGCTTCGACACGTCCGGCGATCAATTCTTCCATTGTTGGAATGAGGAGCTCGGCGCCAAGCTGAGCAAGAGCAGTTGTCAATGCAGACGTGGTCTCTTCTCCCGAAAGGCGCAGCGATTGTTGCCTAAGGATTGGGCCGGTATCAAGACCCTTGTCCATTTGCATGATTGTCACGCCCGTCTCAGGGTCACCGGCGAGAATGGCCGCGGTCACAGGTGAAGCTCCACGATGACGGGGCAAGAGCGAAGCGTGCACGTTCAGGCACCCGTGCGGCGGCAGGTCGAGAACTGCCGCCGGCAGTATCTTGCCGTAGGCTGCAACGACGATGAGGTCGGGAGCAGCCGCCGCGAGTTCTGAGACCACGGAATCCCTGCGCAGGGAGCGCGGCTGTATGACCGGGAGATCGTATTCGGCAGCCGCTTGTTTTACCGCCGGCATTTGCCGTCTGCGGCCGCGTCCTGCCGGTCGGTCCTGCTGGGTCACCACCAGGACAACGTCGTGGTGGTGCGCGAGGGCGTGCAAGCTGGGTACGGCGAAAGCGGCGGTGCCGCAAAAAATGACACGCATCCCGACTTCCTAATAGTCTGCGATTGGAGCTTCCGGCTCCGCTTCAGGGTCAGCGCGGCGGATTTGCTCAGGGTCTTCGACACGATCTACAAAGAGTGTACCGTTCAAGTGGTCGATCTCATGCTGAAATACGCGCGCCAAGAGGTCTTCAGCGCGGATACGCACCTTCTTCCACTCGAGCGACCTGCCCTTGACGACAACGCTTTGATACCGGCTCACCGGGCCATAGTAGGGGACGTAAGAAAGACAACCCTCCTCGTCCAAGATAGTCTCTTCCGAAGTCTTGACAATCTCAGGGTTGACGAGAGCCATCCGTACTTCATCGGCGTCAACCACGATCACGCGCAAAGGCACACCGACTTGCGGAGCAGCCAAACCCACGCCCGAAGCATCGTCCATGGTGGCGAACATGTCATCCGTGAGCTTTCGCAGCCCCCGCATGCCCTTGGATACAGGTTTGGCTTTCTCACGCAGTGTTTCACTGCCTAGCTGAAGAACATTTCTCATGGCCACGTTGGTTATTCCAGCCTTGTAAATGAGTGTCTACAAAACACTGACCGGGTCTACGTCGACAATCCACCCTGGTGGTACGTGAACCAGGAGATCGTGAATGCGCTGTCCGCGCACCATTACATGCCAACGGTAGAGCCCGCGTACACGTTCGGGAAAGGCGGGCGCCGGTCCCAAGAGCTCGACCGCCTGGCGGTCACGGTCAATGGTCTCCTGAAGACATTGTACCAAAGCGACCGCCGATTCTGCGGCGCGCTCCAGATTGCGGTCTTGGTAAAGCAAGACCGCCATTTCCACACTTGGAGGAAAAGCGCCTGTGCGTTCTGCGACGTTTTTGCGGTAGAACCACAAGTATCGACCAATCTTCAAGGCACGCAAGGGGAGGCTTTCAGGTGTATACGTTTGAACGAGCATTTCTGCCTGCGCTTGTGCAGCCATGAAACCGATGCGCCGCAAGAGTTGGTATGTCCGCTCCGAGGCCCGGTAGTCAGGCAAGTGAAGCGCTGTGTCTGCGGATACGACGGCGTAGAGGCCGACGGGCAAGGGTTCGATTAGTACGGCCGCGGTTCCAATGAGGATGTCCAGCTTGCCCTCTCGGAGAGCGGCTAGAGGGTTTGATTCATCCTTTTCGCCCATCACGTCACTGTCCCAGCGCGCGATGCGGGCAGCAGGGAATAATCGACGCATCTCGATTTCTACAGCTTGCGATCCGACGCCGCGAAAGCGAAGCTGATTCTCACACTGCGGGCATTGTGTAAGGATTGGCGATTCTGCGCCGCAACGGTGGCAGCGCATGACCCCACTCGCCCGATGCTGCACCAGCGGCACGCTGCAATTCCGGCATTGAATGAGATGCCCGCACTTCGGGCAGAGCGCATGGGTAGCAGCGCCACGCCGGTTCTGCAGCAGCACCACAGGCCGGTGTGCTTCAAGTGCGTTGGTTATCGCGTCCCTTAGCTCGCGGCTGATGATCTGACGGGGTCCAACGTGGCGAGCAGTGCGCATGTCGATGACATTCGCGGTGGGAGTAACGTCAGTTGCGCGGGTGAAGTGCGCCTGACCGCTCTCAACCTCAGCATACGTTGTCACGCGCGGCGTATGCGAAAATAGCAGCATGGGCGCGGCGAAACTCTCTGCAAGCCAACCGGCGGCGGTAACCGCATGAAAGCGAGGGCTCTCCGAGTTCTTGTAAGAGTCTTCGTGCTCATTGTCGACCAACACCAAGCCGAGTGACTGATAAGGAAGCAATACCGCCGAACGTGTTCCGACTATTACGACCGGGTCATCGCGCTGCACCCGCTCCCAAGCGGTTCGGCGTCGGGCCGGCCGCAATGCTCCATGCCAGGGCAACACGTGATCCGGGAAGAAGGTCTCGAGCGCTTGCGCGATCCGCTGGGCGGCATAGGTGTTTGGCGCAAGGATCAATGCTTGAGAGCCGCTCTTGTGCGCTTGCGCAACAGCGTGCGCGTAGAGCGCCCAAGTCTCGTTGTCGGCGCCCGCGGCACAGCCGGACATAACGACCATGGAATGAGCAGGGGACTGCTGGCCGTTACTAGACATAAACTCCGCAATAGCTTCCCAGGCGCGTTGTTGCTGGGGGGATCCCAGTCGCGGCAATTCGCGTGGCTGCGTTTCGCCGCTCTTGATTCGATACTGGGTGGAGAGGTGCACCAGTCCTTTCTCCTCCAGCGCGCGCAGCGAGGCCGCGCCCGCCCCGGTCTCTTCGAGGAGGGTGCGAACCAAGATGCCCTTGCCATGTGGCTCCAATGCTTGCAAGAGTTTTCTTTGTGAACGCATACGCCGTAGGAGCGGCTCGGCTTCCTTTGTGGTGGATAGACTCTCGACCCACTGGTCTCTCAAGGGCGGAGGCTTTACGGGGTTCAACGCGACGCGCAGATGCACCGCACCGAGGCGCTCCAAGCGACGCTGCATCCGTGGGAACACCGTCGGCCCGGCTAGTTGCTTCAGTCGGTCGTGAGCAACTTCACCTTCGTTCCGCAGCGTTTCCAGGAAGAGGCGCTCTCTCGGGGTAGTAGCCACGTCCTCCGGCAAGTCTACAAGCGGGTCCAGTCTCGACCAGCGCCTCACGCGCTCGCGCAGGCCCGGCGGGAGCATGGGCCCAATGACTTTCATGGGGGATGCGAGATAGTAGCTGGATATTCGGCGGGCAAGCGCGATCTGCGCCGGTGTAAGGAGCGCACTCTCGGCAACGACGTCCATGACTTCGCGGACGTCGTCGACGGGGGACGTATCGCTGCCGGATACCACTAGGCCCTCGATAATGCGGTCCCCGAATCCCACGAGCACCATTATTCCTGGGGCCACGAGGTCTCGCAGGTGGTCGGGAATGGCGTAGTGATAGGTTTTGTCGGCAGGGACGTTGAGCACGTCCACTGCAATCTCGGCAAACGGAGTATCAAGGGGTGATGATATCACCCGCGCGGGCAAATCCGACACTTTTCCGCCGTGATGATGGCGCTAACTTGGTCAATGGCCCGGTCAATCTTTCCGGTTTCATTGGTCACGTAATAGTCGAAATGGGGAATAGCCGCGAGTTCTTCACGCAGCAGAGAATCGCGTTCTGCTCTATCGTCAGGCGATTCGGCGCCACGGTGGTCTCTGCGCTTCTGGAGGGTCTCCAAGGAGAGGTCTGGTACTCCAATGAATATGTGAATGCTCTTCGACATGCGCCGGCGGATTGAAGCGGCTCCCTGCACGTCCACCCGCAAGAGAACGTCCCGGCCCGTGTCCATCGCCTCCACGACTTCATGCAGCGGCGTACCGTAGCGGTGCCCGTAAACGATTGCGGTTTCCAGGAACTTCCCTTGGGATTCCCACTGCAGGAATTCTTCCGGGGTCAGAAAGTAATGGTGAGTGCCACTAATTTCCCCCGGACGCGGATCACGAGTGACTGCGGTGATCGCCCGATAGAACACTAGCCCTCGATCGATGAGGCCGTCGATAATCGAGTCTTTTCCCGCTCCCGAAGGGCCGGAAAGCACTATTAGAAGCGGTCGAGAAGGTTGATTTATGGGAGACATAAATTCTGGTGCTGGCTCCCTAGGAGTATTCACCGCCACTCAGACCCCTAACACTAAAGTCTTTGTATGGTGAATAGAGTAAGCGACAGACTCGTTACCGGTCAATTTGGGGCACTAGGATGCTCCGAGCATCGCAGTCCGGCCATGCGTACACCAGAGGCAGTATGTATGTCGAATCACCTCATGCCTGTTCCCAGGGCGCCAGGTTTTGTGAGGAAAGCTCGTGGTAGAAGAGCACGTAGCTCCTATAGCGGCGTGGCGCCATGTCGCCGGCGTCAAGTGCCATCTGTACTGCGCAGCCGGGTTCGTCGAGATGCGCGCAGTCACGGAACCGGCATGTACCGATCAGCGCGCGGATTTCAGGAAATAGATGGGGCAGGTCCTCGGGCAGAATGCTCCAGGAGGTCAACTTGCGCAGCCCCGGCGTATCCATCACAAGGGATTCTTCGTCGAGCGTGATTGTTTCGGAGCGTGTGGTGATGTGGCGACCTTCGCCTTTCGCGCCAACGGCGCCCGTCGGCAGTTCGGAGCTTGCCGCCAGACGGTTTATGAGAGACGACTTGCCGACGCCGGAAACTCCGCTAAAGACAGTCCGCATGCCTTGCAGTGTATCCCGCAACGATGCTATCCCGCTGCAGTCCGGGACACTCGTATGGAGTACGGTGTAGCCAAGGCGTTGATAACCGGAAAACTCTTCCACAACTTCAGCCGGAATGCCCCGGTCAATCTTATTTAGCACCAAGAGCGTGGGCAGAGTATGGTACTCGGAGATCACAAGGTAGCGGTCGAGCAGAATAAAGTCCGGCGACGGGTGCGAGGCTGCCAGCACAATCACAATTTGGTCGACATTCGCTGCAAGCACGTGAGCGCGCTTGCTTTCAGGGGCTTGGCGAATGATCCCCCACGTTTCGTCATCATCCCGCAGAATCTCTTCGATCACGCCGGTGCCTGGCCCAAACGACCGAATGCGTACGTGATCGCCGATGCTAACGGGAGATCGTGATTGGGTTGGTTGTACCCTCTGCACGCGGGGCGCTCTGCTCTTGCTCGTGGAGTAGACAAACTCCTTGCGCAACTTTCCCCGAAGCTTGCAGCTAAACGTGCCGTAATCGGTCTTTACGACGTATTCCCCACGTGAAACCCGCAGGACTGTTCCTTCTTGCATCTGATTGCTCGGCGGAGCTCTCATCGGATCGCCTCAAGTGCACAGTGCAGCGCGAAGGTGGATACAGCGGTACGAAAAGCAAAAGACCGACATCCAAAATCAGATGTCGGTCTCGAATCAGCGATTTGCGTTAGTTTCCACATGTAGCCTCATCCCGCAGTAACAGAGAAGCTGAGTCTAGGACTGTGGAGCCGGTGTTTCCATCGAGGATTCTGCATCTGGTGTCTCTTCCGGTTTGGCTTCCACAGTGACTTCCTCAATTTTGACAGTCTCTTTCAGGAAGTCGATCGTCTTACGCATGCGCAGATTCATGGCGATGTTGGTGCGCGAGGCTTCACTATTCAGATATTGCTGCATCTTCTGAAATTGCGCCTGAATTTCGTCCTTCGACGGTTGCTTCTCTGTTACGATCATCCCTGCTTGTTGCTCTTGCTGCGCGATTTGATTCCGATAGTTTGCCATGCTCTGGGCAATTTCCCGCTCGATTTCTTCGACAGGGACAGCAATGTCTTCTTGACTGGCTACGGCATCGATCGCAATGAAGTTTCGCACCATGCCTTCTGCCCGTTCAAATAGGCGTTGCTTCCAATCTTCTTCCGAGAGATTGATCATCTGGAGGTAGTACTCTTTGGGTATGCCTCGCTGCGATGCTTCAAAGGCTTCACGCTGCTCCAAGCGCTGGGCCTGTTCCTCGATTAGGACATCCGGCACTTCGAACGTGGCGCCGGATAAAAGCTCTTGGACGAGGGTGTTCTCGGCCTGTTGCTCGGCGTCCTGCTCGGCACGTTCCTCCAAGCGCTTACGCACGTCCGCTCGCAGGTCATCGATAGTCTCGAATCCGCCTGTGGCCTTCGCCAACTCGTCAGTCAACCCCAGGAGTCTTTTCTCCGACGTGCCCAGCACCTTGATTTCAAAGTCAGCCGATTTACCGCGAACCGCTTCGACGGCATAGTCTTCCGGCAACAAGAGAATGAAGGAACGTTCTTGGTCCGCGACCATACCGGTGGCGGCTTCGTCGAACCCTTCCGGCATGGTGTTCTCGCCAATAATCAGGTTGGCGCCAGGCGAATTGCTGACGGTGCGGCCTTCTACGCTGATGCGCAAGTCCAGATTGACGCGATCACCGCTTTCTACGGGACGTTCGACGTCGTCCCACTGCACCATTTGCTGCTCGAGACTCTTCAGCACCACTTCAATGTCTTCTTCGGTTACGAGCCGCTTTTCCTTGGTAATCTGGATGCCCCGGTAGTCACCCGTATCAACTTCCGGTTTCACCGGCACCGTGGCGGCGAATGACACCGCTTCATCTTTCTCGGCTTGCAGCAACTCGAGTTCCGGATTACCCACAGGCTGGATTTCCGCCTGATTTACTGCTTCCGCATACGCCTCAGGCACCAGACGATCGAGTGCTTCGCGGAAGACCGATTCAACCCCGGCGTGTCGCTCTACCAGGGCCTGCGGCGCGCGGCCGCGGCGGAATCCGGGAATATTTACCTTGTCGCTGACACGGCGTACGGCACGCTTGTAAGCCGTCTCAACCTCTTCGAGCGGCACATCCACCGTAAGTTTCACCCGGCTCTTTTCGAGTTTTTCCGACGCTACCGTGATCATCATTGCCGTGTATGCTCTCCCTTAACCTCAACACCGCTGTAAGTGCAGTTATCTAAACTCTTCAGTTCTCGCGAATGTTCATGACATAGCAAAAAAAGAGGCGCAGCCTTAGCAGCGCTCTTTTCACCAACGTCGGCGTTCTTATTGGCCGCCGGGAGCGGAAGACGGGATTCGAACCCGTGACCCTCACCTTGGCAAGGTGATGCTCTACCTCTGAGCCACTTCCGCACGATTTGGCACGCACTAATTATATCGAGTTGACAGTTTCTTGGCAAGATTTGGGCACCTGATCACGTAATGCGATAACCCGCAATAATCTATTTCGTTCCCAGGGCTCATGAGCCGATCATGGAGTGTGACATCGGGAATCAATCGCAGGTGTCTTCAAAAGTATATGGTATGCTAGTTCCGATAAACAAAGGAGACTACCAATGGCACAAGCTGAAAACATTGACGCAAGAAGAGTGATCAAGCGCGCCTGGGAGGATGGGAATTTCAGGGGCCTGCTGCTGCGCGATCCACGCTTTGCACTGGAGGAACTCAATATTGACGTGCCGGACCATTTGTCCCTGGCCGTCTATGACAATACGGGCTCAACGCATCACATGGTCATCTGCACGCCGTGTAGCTGTTACCCGTCATTCATAGGCACCGCGCCCCACTTTTGGAAAGACCCGAACTACAAGACCGCCATCATCAGTGATCCCGCCGCTTGGCTAAAGCAGATGGGCACCGTACTTGGACCCGACGAAACGCTGCAAGTGGTGGATACCGACATAAATCGCCGCGCCTTTGTCATTCCCAAGAGGCCCGATGGCGAAATTACTGAGGAAGTCTTGGCCGAGGTGATAACCACCACGAGCCTCGTCGGCCACACGCGCTGACGCCGATTGCAGAGCGCATGTGGCGCGAAGGCTGGGCCGGGTTACTTTGGCAAACGTGCAAGGCTTAGTGTGTTGGGCGGTGTCCTGCGCAAGGGTTACGCCTCTTTGAAGCTTGCTATGAGAGTGAGAGTCACGCGATGAATCTATGTATGGTGGGGTACGGCAGTATCGCCGATGTCCATCGTCGGTCGTTTGCCCGGATTCCCGGTGTTCAGATTACGGCGGTTGTCGGGCGGCTCATAGAACCTACACGAACATTCGCACAAAAGTGCGGTGCTTCCTTGGCAACAGTGGACCTCGCGGAAGCACTGGCACAGGACGATATTGATGCAGTCGTCGTCACGTCGCCCAGCGCGAGGCATGCAGCGCAGACACAGGCTGCGCTTGAGGCCGGCAAACACGTGCTGGTGGAGATTCCTCTCTCCCTCTCCCTACAGGAGTCCGAGATGCTTACTGCACTTGCCGAACAAAAGGGCCGCACCATGATGGTGGCCCACACGATGCGCTTTTGGCCGACATTGACGGCAGTTCGGCAGCGCATTGCCGAAGGCGAATTGCATGTGCACAGCGTCTACATTCACTACGGATTTCTGCGACGTGAAAACGTGAACTGGGAGGGGCGGCGGCGCTCGTGGACGGACAACTTGCTCTGGCACCACGGTTGCCATGCGGTAGATACGGCGTTGTGGCTACTGGGAGAGTCCGCCCAAGAAGTCGCGGGCTATATGGGACCGCCACACCAAGAGCTTGGAATTCCTCTAGATCTGGCGGTGTCGCTGCGTACCCCACGCGACCAAATCGTATCGTGTGCGCTCTCCTACAACACTATGCGTCCTCTCCTCGAAATCCTGATCATTGGTGAAGAAACCACGTTGATGGTCCGGGATAGAAGACTGTTAGATCCCAATGACCAGATAGTGGCTGCCGGCGGCGAGAATGAGGAAGCCAGCGCCGGGTATTTGCAGAATATCGAATTCATCAGCGCGCTCCGCCAAGAGCGAGAACCAATGGTATCCGGTGAAGCGGTCTTGCCAACTATGCAGGCACTGCAAGCCGTGCAGGACATGAACCCTCAAAACCCGCATCTGCAGTAGTCCCGCTGCCCCGTTGAGCTTCTTAGTGTTGCTCTTGACGGGTTCATGGTACCGTGCAGCCACAGTTAGATTCCGAGTACGAAAACCCCAAATTACCTCGACCACGGCCTTATGAGGAGGGCATTGATGGTACACGCTATACCTCTTGATCTGTCGGCAGTGCGAAATGCCGCGCGCCAAGACGACGTGTCCTCTTGGGATGGTCCCGTAGTGGGTGAATTGGACAACCTGCCGGACGGAGAGCAAACGTATTGGGGAATTCCATTCGAGCTGGGGGCTTCAGATGCAAGCAAGAGCTGGATCAGGTTGAGCAAAGATGGAGTTGCCGTACCGGTTGGCCGCAGCGGCATCACGCATTTTGTCATTGCGCACTTCTGTGACGCAGAACCAGGTGTATCAGAGAATCCCGGAATGACCGGCATGGTCATGCAGCCTGGCGAACAGCTTGCTGCTTATACGATTGCATACGCCGACGGCGACGAACAGTCGCAGCCGGTCCGACGGCGGTTCGAGATCAACTCGACGGTAGCTTGGGGACAAATGGCCTTTGCCGCCCGGCCGCAGAATGCCACGGAGCCGGTGGACATCAACGGGCCGTATCCTCGCGGTTCATGGGGGCACTGGCAGACGGGCATTGCAATGTCGCGGGCAAGAACATCGTCATACTATTGGATCTACGCCTTACCGAATCCGCACCCTGAAAAAACTGTGGAATCGTTGCACTTGGCTGCTACCGGCAGCGCAAACGTGGTGGTTGCCGGCATCACCTTGTTTACAGGCAAGCATCATCCCCTACGCCACAATCAATTGGAGAGCTTTCGCATAGTGCTGCCGCCTGAAGTGGATGGCGCGCCGCCCGAAGACACCCCGGTGACCGTGGACCTTGGTACCTTGGCGCGCAAGTATGCGGTACCGGCGTTCGACCCGGACACTTGGCTCAAGGACGAAGCGCTCGGCTTGGGCGAGGCAGAGAGCAAAGACGATGGCAATTCCCTCATCGTGGATGTGACCGCAAGCCCTGACGCCACGCTGGAGGTGGCCGGTCGTGCCGTGCCAATGGATTCGCTTTACGAAACGGGTCGGAGCAAGAGCGGCGACGGCAAAGTCCTGGTTGAGGTCCTCACCCCGGAACGTGCATGGGTCCACGTGCGGTTGGAAGATGCGACTACGGACAAGCCAACCGCTGCACGCGTCCACTTCCGGTCGCCCGACGGTCGCTATTTGCCACCGTACGGTCATCGCCATGAAGTGAATGACAACTGGTTTGAAGATTACGCCGGCGATCTGAAACTAGGCACGACCCAGTACGCCTACGTTGACGGTACATTCCAGATTGAGCTACCGGTAGGTGATGTGTTCGTTGAGATCTTCAAGGGGTTTGAGTACCAGCCGTTACGCCAACGGATCAATATTGCGCCCGGCCAACGCGAACTCACCCTCAAGCTGGCGCGCCCGCTGAACTGGCGCGCAAACGGCTGGGTTACCGCCGACACGCACGTGCACTTCATTTCACCGCAGACGGCATGGCTTGAAGGTCAAGCGGAGGGCGTAAATCTGATAAACCTCCTCGCTTCCCAATGGGGCGATCTCTATACGAACGTTGGGGATATCACCGGCGACGTTTCCGGGGTCAGCAGGGACGACACTGTGGTGTATGTGGGTACGGAGAATCGCCAGCATTTGCTGGGACACATCAGCCTGCTGGGAGTGAAGGGCGAACCGGTGTACCCCATGACCACAGGCGGGCCCGGTGAAAGCTACATTGGAGATCCAGTGCTCAGCAGCATGAGCGAGTGGGCGGACCGAGCGCGCGAGCGCGACGGCCTCGTGGTCATTCCGCACTTCCCGAACCCCTATACCGAAGCGGTGGCGGAGATCGTACTCGGTAAGGTAGATGCGGTAGAGATGAAGTACTTCACAGCCAACATGGAACAATTCGGGATACACGAGTGGTACCGGTTTCTCAACAACGGTTACCGGGTTGCTGCCGTGGGCGGCACGGACAAAATGAGCGCAGGGATTCCGGTCGGCGGAGTGCGCACGTACGCCCTGCTGCAGGATGACTTTTCCTTTGACACCTGGGCACAGGCCGTCCGCCAAGGGCGTACTTTTACAACGAGTGGACCGCTTATAGATGTGCGGGTTGAAGGGAAACACCCCGGCGAAGAGCTGAAGTTGCCAAACGGCGGCGGCACGCTAACGGTCGAGGCTTGGGTGGAATCGGTGCTGCCGTTCCACGAGCTTCAAATCGTATGCAACGGCGCCGTGGTTGCAACGGAAACTGTGCCGAGCGGTAGCAAGACCTGTCGGCTTAGCCGGGAAGTGAAGCTCAACGGGAGCGGTTGGATAGCGGCGCGCTGCGTGAGCTCGCTGGAAGTACAGCACTATTGGGTCGTAAACGTGGCGGCGCACACGTCGCCGGTGTACGTCGTGGCCGATAACCAAGAGCTCTTCAATCCCAGCGACGCCACCTATATGATGACTATTCTGGATGGCGGCTTGACGTGGCTGGACACTCTCGCGACGCGTGGAGATGCTGAGCGACACAACGGTGTGCGACAGGTTTTCCAGCATGCCAAAGCCCATCTTCAAGGACGCTTGCACGACCACGGTCACGGGCATGAGCGCTAACGATGGCGCGCCGGCAGCAAACTACGCTGGGTTTGCGTTCTTAGAGCATACGGCCGACGTAGGCGTGAAGGCATGGGGGCCTGATCCCAGCGCTGCATTCGCGGCGGCGACCCGGGGCATGTATGCCATCATCCTTGGCATAGACCCAGCCTGCGCCACCGGGCCGGCGATAGAGCACGAGGTTGCGGTTAGTGGCGAAACCTGGCCGGATCTGGTCGTAAACTGGCTGGCCGAGCTACTCTTCCTCTTTAGCGTGGATGGCGTGGTTGCGCAGACCTGCGCGTTCTCTAGGTGCGCAGTGCCGCGCTGTTCCGCAAACGTCGCTGGAGTATTACTTGAAGACTCCGAGGAGAGCGCGGGAATCGAGATCAAGGCGGTGACGTACCATCAACTCGACGTTGCGATACTGCCAAACCGGACGACGATTCAAGTGTACTTTGATATCTAAGTAGGTGAAATAGCATGGTGAAGACCGCGCCGCACAATTGGCGATCGGTGCTGCGTCAGCAGGATGCCGTCCGCTGGGAGCTACCGGCCAGCTACATGCCCGGCATGCGAGTTCCCGGACTTATCTTTGCTGATGAGGCCATGATCGATTCCATGGCCGGTGACATGGCGATCCAGCAGGTGGCCCATATGGCCACTTTGCCCGGTATTGTCGGAAACGCGCTGGCCATGCCGGATATCCACTGGGGCTACGGCTTCCCCATCGGCGGTGTGGCGGCGATGCGACTTGAGGATGGAGTCGTCTCGCCGGGCGGCGTGGGATTTGACATAAACTGCGGCGTGCGCCTGCTGCGCACGAATTTGCACGAGCGCGCCGTCAAGAGTCGATTGCCTGAAATTGTGAATCAGTTGTTTCGCGATGTGCCGACGGGATTGGGCCGAGGGAAGAGAAAACGCGCTGTTTCCATAGACGTCGAAGGGGCTCTGGCTATGGGCGCAGCATGGGCGGTGGACAACGGACACGGTAGCAGTGAAGACCTGGAGGCAATCGAATCCGGGGGATGTCTGCCTGGCGCTGACACCTCCAAAGTTAGCGACCGAGCGCGCCAACGGGGAGCGCCTCAGCTTGGTTCGCTGGGGTCGGGCAATCACTTTCTTGAAGTGCAAGTAGTGGAGACCATTGCGGATGAAAAGGCCGCGCATGCGTTCGGCATTACCGAGCCCGGTCAGGTCATGCTCTCGATCCATACGGGTTCTCGCGGACTTGGACATCAAGTGTGCCAGGAGTATCTCGGTGTAATGCAGCGTGCAATGGAGCAATACCGGATTTCACTCCCCGACCGGCAGTTGGCCTGCGCCCCCATAAAGTCACCTGAGGGTCAGGCATATCTCGGCGCAATGGCGGCGGCCGCCAACTTTGCCTTTGCCAACCGCCAGGCAATTACCGAGCGCACGCGGCGGGCATTCCAGCACGTCCTTGGGCAATCGGAACCTGCAATTGACATTGGTGTGGTCTACGACGTTGCCCACAATATCGCCAAAATGGAACGCCATCGCGTCAACGGGGAGGAAATGACTCTTTGTGTACACCGTAAAGGCGCAACACGCGCCCTGCCCGCTGGAGATCCCGAAGTGCCCGCCAAGTACCGCGCCGTCGGTCAACCGGTCCTCATTCCCGGCGACATGGGCCGATACTCGTACATTCTCGTAGGGCAAGAGCAGGCACGACGAGAGACCTTTGCCTCCACGTGCCACGGCGCGGGTCGGTTGCTGAGCCGGGGCGCGGCCAAGCGCAAGCTGGCGGGGGTGGACCTCGTGCGACTATTGGCGCAGAAAGGCATTGTCGTTCGCGCGCAGAGCAAGGCCGGACTGGCGGAAGAGGCGAGCGAGGCATATAAGGACGTGCGCGACGTGGTGGACATTGTGGAGCAATCCGGCATTGCCCGCGTGGTGGCGCGTGTGAGGCCCATTGGCGTTATCAAAGGCTAACGCGATGTTACAAGGCAAACTACCGGCAGGTCTCTTGGCGGAATTACTCCAAGCCATACCAATCGAAGACCCGGATGTCATCGTGGGGCCCCGCTTAGGCGAAGATGCCGCCGTGCTGGATATTGGCGATCGGTATCTCATTGCAAAAAGCGACCCGATTACGTTCACGTCACATCGCATCGGCTGGTATGCTCTGCAAATCAACGCGAATGACGTGGCGACCATGGGCGCACGGCCGCGCTGGTTTCTGGGAACGCTGTTGCTTCCGCCAGACTGTACCACGCAGGCCGTAAGGCAGATCTTCACCGATCTCCAAGATGCGTGCCAGGCACTAGGTGTCACGCTGATTGGAGGGCATACCGAGGTAACCGACGGCGTGAAACGGCCAATTCTTGCCGGAACGCTCTTGGGGGAGGTCGCAAAGGACCGCCTGGTGGTGAATGCCAACGCACAGCCCGGAGACGTAATTCTCCTTACGAACGGTGTTGCTATCGAAGGGACAGCTATCCTAGCGCAAGATGCGAGCGAGGAACTTGCGGCCCAAGGCGTAGCGCCGGCCACAATCGCCCGTGCGCAAGCATATCTCGATGATCCCGGTATTAGCGTGACGCCTGCCGCGGAGGCCTTGTGCCGCTCTCTCCATCCACGCGCGATGCACGATCCGACGGAAGGCGGCCTGGCCACGGCACTGGCTGAGTTGGCAGCCGGGGCAGCATGCGGACTCTCTGTAGACCTCGATATGGTCCCGCTCTTGGCAGAGACCGCTGAAATCTGCGAGGCTTTGGCACTCGATCCGCTCGGATTGCTGGCATCGGGCGCATTACTCGCGGTAGTTGCGCCGGAAGATGTCGTAGCCGCTCTGGCCGCACTCCGCGACGAAGGTATCGAGGCCGCTGCCATCGGCCGCTTGACCGAATCGACACAGGGAATACGGATGCTTGTTGATGGCGCCTGGCACGATGTGCCATCGTTCCCAAGAGACGAGTTAGCACGATACTTCGAAGAAGGCCTGGGTTAGAGGATCCTAGCGTGGCGGCTCAATGAGAGCGGCAAAACCAGCTTGAACAGGGCTCTGATCGTGGTCTTGCACGTGCGCAGAATAGACGGGGATTCTATACTAGGATCAAGGGCTGTTGGGCCCCAATAATAGATGTGGGCCGTACCGTGTATAGCTGCGTTCGCCGGTGAAGACTGAGGCGGGCGCATTTGCCGAGAGATTTCCTGAATTACTCTGTACAACATCAAGCGAGGGAGTGAACGAATGTCGAAAGTTATCGACCTGCGCAGCGACACTGTAAGCATGCCGACGGACGAAATGCGAGAGGCAATGGCGAATGCGGCAGTCGGCGATGACTGTTATGGGGAAGACCCGTCCGTCAATCGACTGGAAGCCATGGCCGCGGAGATTACGGGGAAAGAGGCAGCCCTCTTCGTAACCAGCGGTACACAGGGCAACCTCGTCTGCCTCCTGACCCACTGTCGCAACGGCGACGAGTTCGTCGTAGCAGACGAGGCCCATATTGTCACCACTGAGGCCGGCGACTTTTCCGCGGTAGCGGGCACGTCACCCCGGATCGCGCCATCTGACCGGGGCATCCTCACTGCTGAGAGTATTCGAAGCGTGCTCCGCCGGCCCTATGACGCATTTTCTCCGACACGCCTGATCTGTCTGGAGAATACCAACAATCGAGGCGGCGGGGCGGTGTACCCGCTGTCCACCCTGGCCGGCCTGCGGGACTTGGCTGACGAGTTGGATGTAGCCATTCACATGGACGGTGCGCGCGTCTTCAATGCGGCCGCTGCCTTAGAGGTACCGGTTTCTGAAGTTACGCAATACGTAGACTCTGTGACATTTTGTCTTTCGAAAGCGTTGAGCGCGCCGGTAGGGTCTATAGTCTGCGGCGACAGTGCATTCATTGAAACAGCACGGCGTTTTCGACGTATGCTGGGCGGTGGCCTGCGACAGTCCGGCGTGCTGGCAGCGGCGGGGATCGTGGCCCTGCAGACTATTCCGCAGAAGCTCCCCCAAGATCATGCCAACGCACGGCGGCTTGGCGAAGGCTTGGGCGCTATTCCCGGTATTTCCGCCGATGACGTAGAGACCAACATGGTCTACATCGACCTTGATGCATCTGCGGGCACGGCACCGCAACTTTCGAGTGAATTGGCGGCGAGAGGCGTGAAGTGCGGCGCGGTTTCAGACAATCGCATTCGCCTCGTGACCTACCACCAGATCACGGCAGAGGATATCGAGACGACAATTGAAGCCGCGCACGAAGCGGTTAGGGCGATGACAGGTGTACCAGCCACCGTGCGAGCCTGATTTCGCCTTAGTCACCGAATAAGGCTTCGGATTCGCAGGCACCAACAGAGCGCCGATGACTGTGAAATGCGGCACTGGTCCTAGAGACTTGCGCCAGGGGCGTGCATTACTCGTCGGACGGCTCGGTTTGCAGCCGCTGGCGGACCTCATCCGGTGACAGTGCACTCTCAAGGAATGAGAGTTTCGTGCCTTCAGGCAGGGCACTTTGTTGGATTAGCTGCCGCGCGTATTGCAGGTCACTGCCCGTTACCGTTACCACCAGGCTGTGCTCTGCCGTATCGGGCGCCGCTTCATCATCCGTCGACGGAGCATGTTCTTCTAAAGCGTCCGAATCTCTTTTCGCCAATGAAGGCAATTGCTCTCGGAGCAGAATTCGGACGTGGTACGTGAGCAAGGTGGCGGCTACCAGCGCCATACTGACGTTTGTCCTAAGGGAGTCTATCAAACCACTCCAAGGTTCAACGCCGAGTACGGAACGCAGCGCTTCGTAGAGCAATGTCCCAGTCGCGATCACCACTGCAATAACGCTTGCCGATGCCACCGCATAGAGATAGATGCGGCGCACGAGCGACGACTGTTCTTCACCGCTTTCATCTGCATCCACTTGCTGCTGTATCTGCCGCCAATACCACACCCACGCAACGAGGCCCACGAACAGCAACGTCACATAGAGGCTCAACTGTTGCTGCAGGTAGTTTTCAGACAAGTCTAGCGTTTCCGCCTCGCCAGTCAGGAGTCCGATCACCAATCTCAAAATGCCGAACACGCCTGTCGCCAATAGAGCAACGCCGATTGCTGTAAGGATGTAAGAGTATACACGACGAATTGCAGCTTGCCTCGGCAACTCGGAAACCAGAGTCGCGTCTCGCTGCAAGTGGTAGCGGTGGTAGTACCATGCTGTGGCCGCTACAAGAGCGACTGGCACGACGCGGGCAAAGTCATCGATGAACCCTAGCTCCTCGTCAACCGCGCCCAGTGCATTCAGAAGAATCCAGTAGAGAATTCGGCCGACTGCTAAGAGCGCGCCGGCTGCGCCAAGACCCACCGTCGCGTAGAGGTAGACCTTGCGCAAGGCCGATCGCAATTCAAGGCTCTGCGCGTCCGCAATCTCGCCCTGAATTTTGGCCCAGTGGTATGTCCAGCCGACACTACCCACGATGATCCACGCGATGTTATTGGCGACCGGAAGCTCCCACCACGCAGAATCGACGGCATCAACACCAAGCAGACGCTGAAGTATCGTTGCGAGCAGCGGAATCACCGACGCGACCAATATTCCCAAGCTACCAAATGAGGCAGCGTACCAATACCAGCGCGTAATGGTTGCCGCCGCCCCGACCTGAAGCCGTGCCGGCGGCCGCTGTCGAATGTAGTACGCCCAAAACAGCCCATAGACGAGGAATTCAGCCAGATTGTCCAGTAGATCAAGTGTTGCGAAAGAATTCCCGGCAAGACGCGCAAGCGGGACATAGAGAATTTCCCCCGCTGCCCCGGCAGTCTCGATAATCGTTACACCCAGCGCGCCGAGAAAAAAGAGGGAACGGAGTGCGCTCCGCTCCTCTGCGCTGTCACGCGCGAGGCGTTGTGCCCACACCCAATGCCCCAGCCAAAGCGGTGTAGCCACTGCAAGCAAGGCAAGATTCAAGCTCAAGCGATCGCGCCACCAATCGCTGCCTAAACCAAAGTCAGGGTCTTGCGGGACTATCAGTAAAGCAAGCCGCAGTAACTCGCTGCTGCTCTGCATGAAAATCAAAAGGCCGATGAAGGCCGCAGCGAGAATGTACAGACGCCGTACTGTGAGCATTGCGTGCTCCTCGTTACGGGAGAGAGTGTTTGGGGTGGCTAGCCCCGGTCATGAGGTTTTTACAGCATGTACAGGTCAAAGGGCTCGACGATCTTCCACTCACCGTCAAATTGCCGCAATCGAATGTCAAAATCACGCGAATACTGATTTGATCCGAACATCCCGAGGAGACCTAAGGGTGTCGGTTCAGAATGGAACCATGTGATAGAAAGCTCTACGGTCGCAAGGCCTTCCACAGTTGTTTCTTCTTCAACCACGATGCGTAAGCCCGTGCTAGATTCAGATACGTATGACCGTATGATTGAATACCTGTCATCTTTTTCTCTCTCCGCTATCTCTTCAAGGAGCTCAGGTGAGAGGTAGGACTTTGCGCGTTCTTCGTCGCCTCGCGTTACAGCAACGACAAAATTGTGCACCACGTCACTGGGGTTGCTCTCAACCTTATACTCGAGTTCGCCTGTTGTGGGGGAACGCCACACTAGCACAACGGCAAGCAACACAACAAAGAAAATGACCACAAGGATCGTTGCAAGAAACCGATCTATTCCTTGAAACATCGCTCTTACCTGCAATTCTCAATGGCTTGCTGGAACGGCGCTTATATGCATAGTATACCAAGATAACTAAAAGGTGGACGGAAAGCAGCCCCGAAGATACTGTGCACTTGCCACACGTATGGATTTGTGGTTGCGTTATCTCTCAATGAGCGGGATGTGCTAACGGCATTCAGAGTCCAGCGGCCTTGAGGCTGCGATCCACAGACCCGACGACCTGGTGCAACACGTTTTACTAGGAGGATAGGCTTTGAGAGTGCTTTCAGCAAAGACGCTTGGCGGATTGTGCCTCATTGTGGGCCCTGTGCTGGCATTCGTCTGTTTTCTCTTCCAGCCGGGCGGCGTGCTCTTCAACAACGCCTTGATGGACAACGCCTCAGCAACAATTGTCGCTTTGGAACGCTACCATACCTATGCAATTGTCTCGAGTATCGGTATTGCATTGGGGCTCATCCTCGCCCTCTTCGGCCAAATCGCACTGCTGCGCAGCCTGCGTAGCAGCAGCGATGAAGCACTCTCCCTACTTGGCTTGGTGTTCTTGGCAGTCGGCGCTGTCGGTTGGGTTGAGATGCAAGGGCTGAACTTGGAAATGGCCGAAACAAGCCTGGAGTATGCCCCATCCTTACAGTCTGCCGCTGCGGTGTTTAGAGTTGAATTCGGCATTAGCTTGATTGCGGGTCTGATGGTTGCTTTTGGCTTCCTACTCTTCAGCTTGGGCCTTGCAAGCCGAGACGAATTCAATCGTATTACCGCGGGGATCATAGCGGTAGTCTCGGTAATCGCGCTGGTCAGCCAGATTATCGGTATCAGTGTGACGCCTTTACTGAGTACCATGATCCAGATAAATCGGATTTGTTACGTGTTTTGGGCAATCTGGAGCATATCGCTCGGAGTGGGCTTTCTCAGACGGAGTGCGTCCAAGACGTCTCTTGAGAGAACCGGCAATTAAGCGCAAACTGTGAGGTGCTGTCCTTAGCGCCCTTATTGGGCTTCTAGCAGTAGAGCGTCTTCGATTTCGCAGCTACCCAGTGAACGCCTCATTGCCAAAAGCGCACATCTTCCTGATCCGGCCGATGCGACTGTTTGCAAGACAGGGCACGGCCAGGGTACACCAACACTGCTCACTTTCCGTCATGGGACCGCGGTCTACGGTTAGGCAGTAGTTTGCAATCCTCCGTTCAGACCGCTGGAGTCGTAGCCTAGATTCCGAGGCTGTATAATTGAATTGAGAAGTGGCTGGAGTTTTCGATAGCCTGCTAGAGAAGAGTCGCATGCGTGCTTTAGTCCTCCGCAGCCTGGCAG
The DNA here is from genome assembly GCA_965216245.1 of Chloroflexota bacterium. Classification (GTDB taxonomy): domain Bacteria; phylum Chloroflexota; class UBA11872; order VXOZ01; family VXOZ01; genus VXOZ01. Next base: position 32,507 of record OZ244145.1, on the reverse strand, counting down.
TATTGGTCGCCGTGCTTATTGCGAGCCGTTTCGCGCTTGTGGAGTTCACAAATAGCGGCGATTGGCTCACGATCATAGTCTTTGCCGTTGGCGTGGCGTTGATCAACGCGCTGGTTGGGCCGGTGCTCAAGATTGTCTCCCTTCCAGTAACCGTGCTGACGCTTGGCATTTGGATCCTGGTCTTGAACGGCCTGCTGTTCTGGTTGGGCACGGCGCTCCTGCCGGGTGTCGAATTAGCAGAATCGGGCCGGCCGACGCTATTGTCGGCCATGCTTGTCGCCCTCATCATTAGTGTGGTCAGTTTTGCTGTCAACCGGATAGTGAAAGAAGAGGACGAGGGGGCGAAATAGGCAACATTCATGAATAGGAATAGGGAGTAGGCAGCATGCGGATTATGGTAACGGGAGCAGCCGGCTTTATCGGCAGCAACTATGTGCGCTACGTACTTTCCCGGCATCCGGACGCTGACATCGTGGCATTGGATAAACTGACGTACGCAGGAGTCCTGGAAAATCTCTCTGCATTCGAGGAGAACCCCCGCTTTCAGTTTGTTCAAGCCGACATCTGCGATGCTGACGCCGTGGGTGAAGCGCTGGCGGGTTGCGATGCGCTCGTAAACTTTGCCGCAGAGAGCCACGTGGACCGCTCTGTAATGGACCCGGCGGCCTTCGTGCGGACCAACGTAGAAGGCATTCGCGTGCTCATGGAGGCGGCGCGCACGCACAACGTGACGCGGATAGTGCAGGTGAGCACTGACGAGGTATACGGTCACGTGCCGGCGGGCGCCGCCAGCGAAGACGCGCGCCTTGCGCCACGCAACCCATACTCGGCCAGCAAGGCGGGTGGTGAGTTGCTTGCTCTTTCCTACTTTTCGAGCTTTGACTTGCCCGTAATGGTCACCCGTGGCGCGAACACCATCGGCCCTCATCAGTATCCGGAAAAAGTGGTGCCGGTATTCGTGACCAATGCCATTGAGGACAAGCCGCTACCGATCTATGGCAAAGGCAAAGCGGTCCGCAACTATATGTACGTAACAGACCATTGCGCCGGTATTGATCTCGTGCTCCACACGGGCGAGCCGGGCACAGTGTACAACGTCGGCGTTGAATTCGAAGTCAATACCATGACTCTCGCCACGACCATCCTAGAAGTGCTTGAAAAGCCCCGTTCATTGATGCGGCTGATTGAGGATCGACCGGGCCATGATTACCGCTACAGTCTCGACTCTTCCCGACTGGAAGCGCTCGGATGGCAACCGGAATACGACTTTCCGCAGGCACTGGCGGCTACGGTCAAGTGGTATGTCGAGAATGAAGAGTGGTGGCTTGCTATCAAGTCCGGCAGCTATGCCGACTATTACGCAAGCAACTACGCGACTCGGCTGGCAAACTCGCGTCCCGCGGCGGCAAAGTAAAGCGGACTAGCAAGAGTCGCTGGCTGTGGCGCTCAGGTCTGGGGCGTAACCTCTGCACTACCCGTGACAAGGTCGTTACCGTGTTCGTCACGGCAGCCGACTGCAATCTGCAGTCTGCCCGATTCGTCATCCACCTTCTTGACCGCGCCCCACGCCGTTACCGTGCTATCCACGTACGCAGGTTTACGAAAGCGTGCCTTTAGCTGACCCGAGGTGATCCAAGCTGCACCGTACGTAGTCGTGAGCATCTCCATGACGTAGGCGAGCACCAGCATGCCGTGTGCAATCGGTCGCTCGAACGGTGTGGTGGCAGCGAACGCCGGATCTGTGTGAATGGGATTATGGTCGCCGCTTGCTTCCGCATAGTCGCGTAGAGTTTCAAGATTCACCGTATGCGATCGGGTAGGAAGTTCTGCACCGACAGGCCAGCGCTTGGATACATCCATCCCTATCCCTCGCTCGCGGGCATCATCAGCATCGAGCGCCCTGTCAGCACAGCACACTGCTCGTGCTGTGCCCTAATCTCGACGACAAGTACGTCCATGCCGCCGCGCGACGTGGCCTGTACAACCTCAGCTTCTGCGTCGAGTGTGCTATCGAGCGGTGCAGTATCCATGAAAGTGAATTCCTGAGTGGCGTGCACGGAACCGGGCGGCAGACCGATGGCCTCTATGAGCCCGGCAAGCACCCACGCGGCGACGGCCAGGGGCGGCGCGGTGGTATTGTCCCCCTGGTAGAGAGGGCTCTCACTTCCCACGGCAGCGAGATATTGCCGAACGCTCTCGGGCGCGAGGTGGACTTTTTGCGCCGGAAATCGATGACCAACCGCGAAGCGAGGCACTAAATCATTATCCTTACTTGCTCAATTCGGGCTCCGACTTTCGCCAAGTTTAGCATTCTCACCGTGTCGCTACGGCACGATCTACTATGCGCCCGTCTCGACATTCCATGCCCGTCGGCACGTAACTCACTTCCTGGCAATTATACCGGCAATAGCGGGGCAGTATCCAGATGCGGGTATTTCACATCCGGTAGGCGGTCTCAGTAAGCCGGCAAGTAGGAGTAGCCGCCGCGGCGAGAATTGCTATGGCGCTTGCGCCACATCCTTTGTTGGGCGACGGTGGTGGCAGAGCACCCACCTGATGCATGGAGTTGGTGTACAATAATCAACGACACAGCAGTATCTCAACCCTAATTGCCATAAGAAATGCCCTATGAGACCGGAAGCAGACTTGCCGCTGGCAGATGATCAAGGAGCAGGCGCCGCGTTGTCAGATGCACCGTCCGGCCACAGATATCAAGCTGAGCAACAAGCCCTGCTCAACCGGCTCCGGCGGATTGAAGGTCAGGTGCGGGGCATTCAGCGCATGGTTGCTGAAGATAGGTACTGTGTGGACATTCTCCAGCAGATGGCGGCGATAACTGCCGGACTGCAGGAAGTCTCACTAATCGTCCTGCGCAGCCACATCGAGGGGTGCGTTTCAGAGGCGATACGTTCCGGTGAAGACGAAGAACTCATCGAGGAACTAATGCACGCAATTCGAAACGGTGTCGGTCGCTGGGTGGTTCCGCCACACACAGCCAGCAACTCGGCGCCAGTCACAGAGGCAGGTGGGCCGGAGGAGTAAACTATGGCACAAGTTGGCTGGGGCATCATTGGTTGCGGCGACATTGCGAACAAAGCTGTGGCGCCAGCAGTAAACGAGGATCCGAATAGCACCCTCGTTGCGTTTGCAAGCAGCAGTCAAGAGCGAGCGGAAGACTTTACCAATCGGCACGGTGCGCGGCGGGCGTACAGCGATATCAATGCCTTTCTCGCTGACCCCGATATTGACGTCGTCTATGCCGCAAGCCGCGTTTACGAGCATTTGCCGCAGACCATTGCGGCGGCGGCCGTTGGTAAGCACGTGCTCTGCGAGAAGCCAATGGCCCTCACCGGGGCTGAGTGTCAAGAGATGATTGACGCTTGTCGCGACGGCGGTGTCAACCTGGCCGTCGCGTACTATCGGCGCTACTATCCTAACAACCGAAAAATCAAGGAACTAATCGACAATGGGGTGATAGGTACGCCGGTCCTGGTGCGCATGGTATTGACAGGCAACTACGATCCGACTCCGGATGACCCGAAAATCTGGCGTGTTGATCCCGCCAAGAGTGCCGGAGGACCGATTGCCGACGTTGGGTCGCACCGCCTCGACCTCCTTTGCTATTGGTTTGGCGAACCCGCGGCTGTCTCGGCCCGCAATGAGACGCTCGTGCACTCGTATCCCGCTGATGATTCGGACGTGCTGCTGATCAAAATGGAGAGCGGGGTTCAGGTGACCGCCTCGTTTCACTGGAGCATCGGCGTCGGCTACGACACGATTGAAATATTCGGTACCAAGGGCGCTATCTTCAGTACGCCGACCGATGGGCCGCAGCTCACCTTGAAGACCGCGGCCGGCACCGAGGAGTTTTCGCTCCCGCATGCGGAGAACAGGCACTTGCCGCTCATCCAGGATTTCAGTGAGCGGGTCTTGGCAGGTAGGCCGCCGCTGTATTCAGGTGAAGATGGAGCCAAGACCACACGCATCATAGAAAATTCCTTTGCGGCAAGCCGCGCCAACACGTGGGTGAATGTCGAATAATGAACATTATTGGCCGTCCGTTAGAAGACATCGATACGCCGGCACTTTTGGTAGAATTGGACGCCTTGGAGCGCAATGTTGCGCATATGGCGCGCGTGATCATTCAAGAGGCCGGGATAAACTGGCGTCCGCACAGCAAAGGGATCAAGTCTCCCGCGATCGCGCACCTGCTTGTGGATGCCGGCGCGATAGGTGTCACGTGTGCCAAGCTCGGCGAAGCTGAGGTCATGGCTGCGGGCGGCATTCGCAACATCCTCATCGCCAACCAGATTGTTGGTCCCCAAAAGGTCGAGCGGCTCGTCAACCTTCGCAAACACGCCGACGTCATCCCAGCCGTGGATAGCGAGGAAAACGTCCGCGAAATAGCGGAGGCAGCAGAGCGCAAAGGCGTCCGGCAACGCTTAGTGGTTGAAGTGAATGTGGGAATAGACCGGGCCGGCGTGCTGCCAGGCGAACCGGTAGTCGCGCTTGCAGAGAAAATTGCGGCCTATCCCAGTCTTGAGTTTGCGGGGGTGATGGGCTGGGAAGCCCAGGTGCTCGGGGCCAAGGACGATGCCGAGAAAGAGCAGATGGTCAAAGAGGTGATTGCTCGGCTCACGGGAAGCGCACAACAGTGTCGTGACGCAGGCTTACCGGTGGAAATCGTGAGTTGCGGCGGCAGTGGCACGTACTGGCATACTGCGTTCCAACCGGGCGTCACCGAGATCCAGGCAGGCGGCGGAATCTTCTGCGACATCACGTATCGGGAGCGCTTCGAGGTGCCTCATGAATTCGCGCTAACCGTTCTCTCTACCGTGACGAGTAGGCCCGCCCCCACGCGCATAATTTGCGATGCAGGGAAAAAGACGATGAGCACCGACGCGAGCACTCCCAAGCCCCGCGGCTTGCCAAACGTAACCTCCGTTGGATGCTCAGCAGAGCATGGCACGATCCAGTTGGCAGAGCCGTCCGGCACTCCCCGCGTTGGGGACAAACTGCAGTTCATCGTGGGCTACGGGGACACGACAGTGTTCCTGCACGACTACTTCTACGGCATTCGCGATGGTCGCGTGGAAGTGGTGTGGCCTATTCTGGGGCGAGGGAAACTACAATAGAAATGACAGAAAGCTCTCTTGCCCAATTCGTTCGGCAAGAGAGCTTCTCTTTGCGATAACATCGTTACGTCTCAAAGCGCGTTAGGCTTGCAAAGTACTCAGTGTGCTGTTTGGCCCACTTGCGCTTACGCCGTTGGGATGCCCATCTCGATCAGCATCACCGGAATACTCTCGTCAATTCGGTAGATTGTGGCTCCGTCTTCGGTAATGAGCCCTTCCTCCAACGGTTTGTCCACCACATTGCCGTCTTGATACTTGACTTCCTCGTTCTCAATTCGAGCATTAAGCGCGTTGATCTCATCTTCTGAGAGCGGTCGCAGCGGTGCTTTGGTAGCCGGACAGCGCAGAATCTCAAGTAGCTGCTCGTTTATGGGCATGAAGTCATCTCTCCAGGGTAAAAAAGGTATATTCCTGCATGATGCCTACGTTGGAGGCGGATTCTTGCGTATTCTTACTTTAGCTTTGGGCTTGCCGTTGCCGTTCGCGCCATTCTGCATGGCAACTCGAACGCTTTCGCCTGGCGGGTTTCCACCAGTTATGACGTCTTCTACTTTCGACATGACCTGCCACAGCTTGCCGTCAGGTTGCCACAGAGCGTCACAGCGGCTGCAAATGCCGACTTCCTTATAGCGGCCGTCCACCTGCAGCTGACGTAGCCGCACCATGTCCTCGTTGTTCCAAAGATCGCTGACACTCTCTTCACGTACGTCTCCCAATACGTAGCTGCCGGTCCAGTCAGCGCAACAGGCGGGGACGGTACCATCCCAATAGATGGTCATGGACTTCCAAAGCCAGTTGCACGGGTGATAGTTCGGCCCGCTGGGTCGAGGGGTAAACTCCTCGCTACTGTCGAACATGCCGGCCCAGCCGTGGGCAAACATGGGGTCCCACTCATCAACCGGAAGCCCGGCAAACTGATCGCGAAACTCGCGAGGGATCTTTGGCTGCATGCCGGGTTCGTAGAATACCAGCATCTGCATGACCACATAGGGTTTGTCGCTGCCTCGGACCTGTTTGAGCCGGAGAAACTCTAGGACATTAGCCAGCACGCGATCAAACTTTGCGCCGTGCCGCATCTTCTCATACATCTCTTTTTCGCCTGCGTCGAAGCTCACGGTGAGCTTGCTCAGCCCCGCATCCAAGAGCATTTCGGCGCGGTCCGCAGTAAGAATCTTCGCATTTGTGCTCAGGTTCGCGACAATGCCCGCCCCTTCGCAAATGCGAATCATTTCATCGAGCTGCGGATGAATGAGCGATTCGCCGCGCAGAAACAGGTTGATTTCGCGCACATAGTCCTTGCAGTCATCAATGATCTTGCGAAAGAGGTCGAGTTCCATATAGCCCTGCTCATCGGGCAATCCCAAGCTCTGAGGGCACATGGGGCAACGCAAGTTACACACGCTGGTCGGCTCGACGTGCAGCTTGAGAGGAAGATACGGCAGATGCGTGGTGCCCTTCATCCAGTGGTACATAAACTGGCCGACACGCGGTGTCAGTACCGCGCGGTGCCGCTTGTGTTTCTTGATGAGGTCAACTGCGCCGTCAATCGTATTCACGGAGCACCTCTTTCATTACTGTGTGAGAAGCCGGTCTCGGTGTGCCGCCCGGTACCACCGTGAATTGGTTTGTTGTATAACGGTGATCTATTTGTAGAAGGTAGGCGCATGTTTTCCTTAGCTTCTCAATACTAGACATTATCAGTTGCAGTTTACATTAGGGCAAATTGCCCGGCTATCGGCACGAGGTAACGGGGTCTGTGAAGAGCGCACATCACCTTTAGTGTAAGAAACAGGACAAATGACTGTCAAACGGATGGCACCCTAACCACACGATAGGGGATCCTGCCAAGACGAGCGAGCAGGGCGGGTCCAAGATTGAAGAGCGCGAGATCCGCAATGAAGTGAACGATGATTGGCGTTAGTATCGAACTTGACACCAGGAACAGGAGGCCAAATAAAACGCCGCCTGCGGTGGCAAGCAACAGGAAAGGCAAGGGAAATCCGACTAGGCGATGATAAAAGCCGAAGATCACCGCAACAGCCGCAAAGCCTACGGCCGGCGGCAAGAAGCCGGCGGCCATCGCCCACGATTGGAGCATGCCGCGAAAGAAGAGTTCCTCGGCGGGCGCATTGAAGAAGAAAAAGTACCCATCTTCAATCAGATGCGCACGGGGAGATGCCAGATTTTGGATGGGCCAATAGCGTGTACGAAACAGCGTGCACGCCACGAATGCGGGAATGCCGGTACCCAGAATCAGCGCAGCGTCCAGTCCGGTTAGGTTCCACGAGAGCTTTAGCGTCTCAGTCCAATTTGCAAGGATATAGGCCCAGAAGAGTGAGATTGCAGCGAATGGGATTAGCCGGAGGGGTACATCCCAACCAATCCAGCGCAGCGAGTCGCGCATCGTGCGTTGCGGAAGTGCGGGAGTTCGATACATTTGGCGTTGCCTAGCGATCTAGTCGAAGAGCCGAGGCTGATCATCGTCATCAGCATCGACAGTCTCAAGCCCCAGGTGCGCAGACGCCGCAGAAAGCGCGACCCGTCCCCGCGGCGTCTTTGCTAAGAAGCCAAGTTGCATCAGGTACGGCTCATAGACGTCCTCAATGGTCTGCGCCTCGTCGCCAATTGCCGCCGCCATCGTATCGATTCCCACCGGCCCACCACCGAATTTCTCAATTATGGTAAGAAGGATGGTGCGATCCACGGCGTCGAGCCCCAAACCGTCGATTTCCAGGCTCGTAAGGCAGTCTTCGGCAAGCGACGCGGTTATGTGCCCGTCGCCTTTCACCTGCGCCCAGTCGCGGATGCGGCGCAGTAATCGGTTCGTTATGCGGGGAGTGCCGCGTGAGCGTTGCGCGATTTCGTTTATTCCATCCTCGTCAATGACCACTCGCAATATCCCGGCTGAGCGTTCGACAATCATGCGCATTGCATCCAGATCATAGTATTCCATGTGGAAGTGGGCGCCAAAGCGATCTCGCAAAGGAGAACTTATCAGTGCCAGTCGTGTGGTGGCGCCAATGAGCGTGAACTGCGGCAGAGAGAGGCGGATGCTGCGCGCCGCCATGCCTTTACCCATGACGATATCCAGTGCAAAGTCCTCCATCGCCGGGTAGAGGATTTCCTCCACGGCGTGACTGAGGCGATGCACTTCGTCGATAAAGAGAATGTCGTGGGAGCGGACGTTTGAGAGGATGGCTGCTAGGTCGCCTGGTCGCTCAATTGCCGGTCCAGCGGTAACTTTGATGTTGACGCCCATCTCCGTGGCCAGCACGTTCGCAAAGGTCGTTTTGCCCAGCCCCGGCGGGCCATGGAAAAGGGTATGGTCAAGCGGCTCCTGCCGCTGCTTTGCGGCGGTAATCGCGATCAGCAAGTGCTCCCGCACCTTGTCCTGTCCGATGCACTCGTCCAGGGAACGCGGCCGCAGGGTTTGCGCGACTTGAGCGTCTTCCGGCTCCTCTTGTGGGGCAACGAGGCGGGTGTCGGTCATGTACTCATCCCTTGCAAATGCGCTTGCACTCCGTGCAGACCGCCCAGGTGAGGCAATTCAAGCTCGACACGACCTTTCAACAAACCGGATCCAAGTGGATGGTACCAGCTAAGTAACTCCTTGGGTCTGCCGTTAGGCCCCAATCTGCCGCAACGCTGTCGCAATACGCTCTTCAACCGATCCGGCTGCCTGGACTTCAGGACGAGCCAGCACGTGCGCGATCTCGGACGCAGAGTATCCCAGTGCCGCCAGAGCGTCTGCCGTATCGTCGGAGGCACCTGTAGCTTCGGTCGCTGGCGCCAGTTTGCCGCGAAGTTCAAGAATGACCCGGCTAGCCGTCCGCTTGCCCAGGCCGCTGACGCGGGTGAGCTGCCGCAGGTCATCGTTCTCGAGAGCTGCGGCAAATTGGTCAGGAGTAAACGTTGAGAGTATGGCCAGGGCAAGTCGCGGCCCGACGCCTCCCACCGTCTGTACTTGATCGAAGAGTGTCGCTTGGCGCTCATCCGCGAAGCCAAAGAGTTCTAGACGGTCGTCTCGCACGAGCAGTCTCGTCTCCAGCGTAACGGCAGTGCCCACCGCGCCAATCTGCTGAATGATGTTGCTGGGAACAGCCATTCGCAGACCAAAGCCGCCGACACGAACCGTGACGGAGTCAACCTCCGTGCGTACAAGCTCGCCATGAATAAATGCAATCATGTTTGCGCAAGGAGTTGCTGAGCAGTGCGCATGTGCGCATGGCAGATAGCTACCGCTAGAGCGTCGGCTGCGTCGTCGGGTGTGGGCGGCTTGTCGAGCGAAAGCGCCATAGATACCATAATCTGGACCTGCCGCTTGTCGGCGCGCCCGTATCCAACGAGCGCTTGCTTGATCTGCAAGGGTGCGTAATCGCTCACAGGACAGCCGGCCTCGGCTGCGCGCAAGAGCACAACTCCCCTCGCCTCACCAACCGCGAACGCAGTGGTAATGTTCTGATTGAAGAAGAGCCGCTCCACGGCGACCTCATCGGGCGCAGCCAACTCGAAGACTTCCTCTAGTTGCCTGTAGATCGAAAGGAGACGCAGCGGCTGACTCTGCTTGGCCGGGGTCGTGAGACAGCCAAAGGCAACGACGGAAAGCTGAGGTGTATCTTCAATGATGCCGTACCCGAGACGAGCAATGCCCGGATCGATACCAAGGATGCGCATAGGTCATCCTAGCCTGCGTACGCAGCCATCACTTCTTCGGTGAGTTCGAGATTCGTGTAGACTTTTTGCACGTCATCAAGGTCTTCGACGCGCTCGATGAGCTGCATCGACTGCGTCGCTTTATCGGAATCGGGTTCCGATATGGTTTTCGGGACACGCGTGAGTTCGGCGCTTTCTACGGTGTAACCGAGTTCTTCCATGCCACGGCGCACGGATTCGAGTTGCTCGAGGAGTGTGAGTACAACCAGCGTGCCGTCTTCTTCCTGTACGTCTTCCGCACCTAACTCAATCGATTCGAGCATAGCCTCATCGGGGTCGCCGTTGCTTAGTTCGATAATTATCTGTCCCCGCGTATCAAACATCCACGCGACGCTGCCGGATTCGCCAAGGTTACCGCCACCGCGCGCGAGCACGTTGCGGAGTTCTGCTACGGTGCGGTTCCGGTTGTCCGTAAGCGCTTCAATAAAGAGTGCCGCGCCTCCAGGCCCATACCCCTCATAGACGATGTCTTCAAGACGGATATCATCATCCAGCTCGCCGCTTCCGCGTTTGATAGCGCGCTCAATGGTGTCGGCGGGCATGTTAGCATCTTTCGCGCGTTGGATCACAAGACGCAGGCGAAAGTTCATTTCAGGATCCCCGCCGCCGTCACGAGCGGACACAGTAATTTCGCGTCCAAGCTTTGTATAGAGCTGCCCCCGTTTTGCGTCGTTGGCTGCCTTTTGGCGCTTGATTTGCGCCCATTTTGAATGTCCTGCCATGATACTTCTCCCAGTCAACGCCCATGCCAACGCCATTGGCCCCGCAGGGTTCTGAGGCGTTGAGAGGATGCCCTCCGGAGGTTGGGCCGATACCGAATTACTAGAGTCATTATAGCATTGTTTCCGGTTTCAGCCGACGCAATGTTGAAGGGTGTCAATAAGTGCTAGCGGGGCGGAAGCAGCCTGTTTGCGAGATAGTGGAGTGCGTGCTTGTCTCTTAGGTTCTAGGGAGCGTTGGGCCGCGACCAATCTTGGCGGGGTGCGGCGCTGTGGCACACCACCGTTGCCACGATGCAGGCGTACACCATGCCGATAGCAAGAAGACGTTCTCGTTTCAGAGCTCTCTTGGCTGCAATTGCGAGAAGATGGACACTCTGACGAGTTCCTTCGTGAGATTGCCTCAGGCGCCCGGCTGCAACCGTAACGTGCGATTGCTACTAACGGAAACTGACGAGGCTGCGCTTCAGCGTGTCGAAGTACTGCAAGGCTACTCCGGTTCCTAGTGCCACGCTGATGAGCGGACTCTCGGTAACATAACATGCGATGCCGGTTTCCTGGGTGAGCAAACCGTCAAGATTCCGCAGGAGGGAACCGCCGCCTGTCATCATGATGCCGCGGTCGATGATATCTGATGCCAACTCCGGCGGTGTTTTCTCCAGCACGTCTCGCACGCACTTGACAATGATGGCTACGGATTCTTGAATTGCTTCGGTAATCTCATCAGAGGAAATCGTTATGGTCCGCGGCAGGCCGGCCACTTGGTCTCTACCGCGAACTTCCAGCGTTAACGGTCGTTCCATTGGAAGCGCGCTTCCAACCGCGATCTTCACCTCCTCGGCAGTTCCTTCACCGATTAGGAGGTTATAGTGTCTTTTGACATAATTATAAATCGTTGTATCGAGACGGCTCCCTCCAACACGTACTGATGAACAGACCACGATGGCGTTGAGCGACAGAACTGCAACTTCAGTAGTGCCGCCACCGACATTCACTATCATGTTGCCGCTCGGGGAGGAAATGGGCACATTGGCCCCGAGCGCGGCGGCAAGCGGTTCTTCAATCAAGTAAGCATTGCCGGCACCGGCTGAGATCACTGCATCATGCACTGCGCGACGTTCGACGCTGGTGATGCCGGTTGGCACCGAGACCATTACGTCAGGCTTGAAGAAGCGCACCCGGCCGCAAGCGCGCCGAATAAGATGGCGGATCATCTCTTGGGTAATGACGTAATCAGCAATCACACCTTCGCGCATTGGGCGCACAACGGCGATATTGGATGGCGCCCGTCCGATCATTTGGCGGGCTTCGTCACCGATGGTTTCAACGTGGTTGTCGTCAGTCGAAACGGCAACGACGGAGGGTCCGTTAATGGTAATGCCGCGTCCCGGTACATAGACCAGTACGTTGGCCGTTCCCAGGTCTATACCGATTTGCTGTGCACCAAACATATATCTAGCTATTCCATCACTACGTTTGCGCCGAGAGCGATCAAGTCTTCAGGCAGGGACTCATATCCTCGATAAACGTGATGCATATCCCTCACGCGCGTGGTATCCTCGGCAGCCAGGGCCGCGAGCAAGAGAGCGACTCCGGAGCGAATATCGAGCGCTTGTACCGTGGCGCCGCGCAAGACCGTTGGCCCATGAATATGCGCTTTCCCGCCTGAAACGTTGATATCGGCCCCCATCTTGCGCAACTCTTCCACGTAGTTGAAACGTGCTTCAAATACGCGCTCATGGATGACGCTCTCACCGCTGGCCTGCGTAAGCAGCGCGCAAATCTGTGGCTGCAAGTCTGTGGGAAAACCTGGAAAGTGAATGGCTTGTACTTCTACGGCTCGCAGAGGATCATTCGAAGAAACCGTAATCGGATTGCATGTTCCTTGTATGGTAACACCACACTGCGCAAGTTTGTAAAGCACGGGCTCTAAGTGGTCGTAGATGACATTGTGAATTGTCACCGCTCCGCCAGTCATAGCTGCAGCTAGCGCGAAAGTCCCCGCTTCATGGCGATCAGGTATGACGTCCCATTCGGCGCCATGGAGACTCTCTACCCCTTCAATTTCAATGGTGTTCGTACCTGCGCCACGGATGCGCGCTCCCATCTCATTGAGGCAATCGGCCAATGCAACAACCTCCGGTTCGGCAGAAGCATGCCTGATTACGCTCGTTCCTTGCGCCAACGTGGCGGCGAGCATGAGGTTTTCTGTGCCGGTATGACTGGGATAATCTAGATAGAGTCGAGCACCGTTCAGGCGTTTGGCGGACAATCGATAGTCTTGTTCTTGGCTCTCTACCGTGGCGCCCATTGCCTCAAAGCCGAGCAGGTCCACGTTTACGGGCCGTTCGCCAATCTTGCAGCCGCCGGGATGCACTGAGGATGCTTCTCCGGCTCGAGAAAGCAGCGGGCCGGTTACGAGAAACGACGCGCGAAAACTTGCTGCTATTGCCGTTGGCGTGCGAGTAGAAGTAATCTTGTCTGCAGTTATCGTAATCGTGCGCTGTTTCTCGTCTAGTTCAACGCGAGCGCCCAAGCTAGTGAGTAGATCGGCCATTGCCGCGACGTCGCGAATGAATGGCGGGTTGTGCAGTACGCACGTTTCTTTCGTAAGTAGTGCGGCAGCCATCAGAGGAAGAGCGCAGTTCTTTGATCCCCGCGCTCGCACCTCGCCCGTCAAACGCCGGCCGCCCCGCACGATAGCATTGTCGCCCTGCGTTCGTTGCTCCAGCGCTGTCATAGTGAGCTGCTCCAGAAGAAGATCGCACGCACCGACAATTACCCGGCAACGTTAGCCTGTAAATGGAGAGCAAACGGGCCTACGTACAGGAAGAAAGATGGGTGATGTTCGCAACAAAGCCATGCTGACGACTGCTACGCTGCACAAACTTAAGACGTTGTTGATCGTCAGAGTCCTACTGCAATGCCTATTGTGCCCGTCTGGAACCTCGCCTGCGTCTTGCTTGTTGCGCCAGGCGCAATCGAATCAATGCGCGACGCATGGCCGCCTCGGCGACCGCAAGCTCTGCGCCATCTCTCTTCTCGCTGAGGGCTTCTTCAGCGCGATGGCGCGCCTCTTCTGCGCGAGCAATGTCAATTTCCTCGGCGCGCTCGGAAGCATCCGCCAGAACTGCTACCTGGTTATCTCGCACTTCCAGGAATCCTCCCGTAACGAAGAAGGACTCCTCTTCCTCACCCTTGCGCATAATGAGTTCGCCCGGCGCCAGCGTAGTCATCAGCGGTGCGTGGCGCGGCAAGATCCCAACCACGCCATCCGCCCCCTGCACGCGCACGGAATCCACCATCTCCTCTGTGAGGACAATGCGCTCGGCAGTTATGATCTCAAGTCGGAGCGACGCCATAGTTAGGATTCTCGCTGCATCTCTTCAGCACTCTCGACCACTTCGTCAATCGTTCCAGTCATGTAGAAGGCTTGTTCCGGCAGGTCGTCGTGCTTGCCTTCCAAAATCTCCCTAAAGCCGCGCACGGTTTCAGCAATTGACACATACTTGCCCGGCATGCCTGTAAATGCTTCTGCTACAAACATTGGCTGTGACAGGAATCGCTCCATCCGGCGGGCACGCGCCACGGTGAGCTTGTCCTCTTCAGAAAGCTCCTCAACCCCAAGAATTGCAATGATGTCCTGCAAGTCCTGATAGCGCTGGAGCACCTGCTGCACCTGTCGCGCAACTTGGTAGTGCTCTTCGCCAACCACCGCCGGGTCGAGCACGCGGGAGGTGGAGCCTAGCGGGTCGATGGCGGGGTAGATGCCGCGCTCGGAAATAGCACGCTCAAGACGAATAGAGGCGTCCAAGTGAGCGAACGTCGTAACCGGCGCCGGGTCAGTATAGTCGTCAGCCGGCACATACACCGCCTGCAGGCTGGTAATGGCGCCACGCTTGGTGGATGTAATGCGTTCTTGGAGCTGTCCCATCTCCGTAGCCAATGTCGGCTGATATCCAACGGCTGAGGGCATACGCCCGAGCATCGCGGATACTTCCGAGCCGGCCTGCGTGAAGCGGAAGATGTTGTCGATGAAGACCAGTAGGTCCAAGCCCTGGCTATCGCGGAAATACTCAGCAACGGTCAGGCCGGTTAAGCCGACGCGCAGGCGCGCACCGGGTGGCTCGTTCATCTGTCCGAAGACCATCACTGTTTTATCCAACACGCCGGCTTCGCGCATCTCGTTCCAAAGGTCATTGCCTTCGCGCGTGCGCTCTCCCACGCCGCAGAACACGGAGTAGCCTTGGTGTTCGGCAGCGGCGTTGCGGATCAACTCCATGATGATAACTGTCTTGCCGACGCCGGCGCCGCCAAACACCGCGATCTTGCCGCCGCGGCGGAAGGGACACACCAAGTCAACCACCTTCAACCCGGTCTCAAACACCTCAGCCTCAATGCTTTGCTCTTCCAGGGTGGGGGAACTGCGGTGGATGGGGTATGTCTCGGTGGTTTCTACCGGAGGGCCGCCGTCTACGACTTCACCGATGACGTTGAAGATGCGTCCCAATGTCTGTTCACCGACCGGCACCTGAATCGGCGCTCCGGTGTCAATGACTTCAACGCCGCGGCGGAGGCCTTCAGTTGGGCCCATAGCCACACAGCGCACCCAGTCGTTGCCAAGGTGCTGCTCCACTTCCAGCACGAGCCGATCCCCGTTTGAAGTCTGCAATTCAATCGCATTGTGGATAGTGGGAAGCTGATTCGTGGGAAACTCGACGTCAACCACCGGCCCAAGTACCTGAACAACCCGGCCCTTTGCTTTGGCTTGCGCTTCTACTGCCATGGATGCTCGCTCCTAAGTCTGGATCGCTGCAAAACCATACATTAATTCTATGCTCCGGCGATTGCTTTCGCTGCCGTCGCAATCTCAATGACCTCGTTCGTGATCGCGGTCTGGCGTACCTTGTTGTAGGTGAGCGTTAGGTCCTGCAGGATTTCCTCCGCATTTTCCGTGGCGTTGCGCATCGCGATCATACGCGCACTATGCTCGCTGGCAATGCTCTCCAGCAATGCTCGGTAGACTTGTGCTTCGATGAACCGAGGCAAGAGAGTAGAGAGCACCTCGTCAGGATCCGGCTCATAGATGTAATCCACTTGCTGAAAAGCACGGACTTCAGTCTTATCGAGTTCATCTGGGGCAATCGGCAAGATCCGTGTCAGCGTCGGCTCCTGACGCATCAGGTTCACGAATTGGGAATACCCAACATAAACTTCATCATACTCTTGGGTTGTATACCCTTCGATGGTGCTGCGAGTAATCGGCAGAATGTCCGCCAAGTTAGGGTAGTTGCCCAAGTCTTGATATTGCGCCGAAACCGCGTCACTCAGTCCAACAGACCGCAACAGAGCCGGTCCCTTTGTACCCACGGCAAAAATGTCAACGGACACGCCGCGATCGAGAATGAAGCGGACCACAGCCCTTACCATGTTGGAATTCAGGCTGCCGCACAGGCCGCGGCTGGTAGTAAAGAGAATCACTGCAGCACGGGAAACCGGGCGGACTTGAAGCAGGGGATGGAGTTCCTGCGCGCCGCTGACTGCCGCCAGGTTGTTGATTACCAACCGGATCCGTTCTGCATAGGGGCGCGAGGCTAGCACCAGATCCTGCGCACGGCGCAAACGGCTTGAAGCCACAAGCTCCATCGCGCGCGTGATCTGGCGGGTGTTCTGTACTCCGCGAATTCGCCGCCGCAGTTGACGAATACTCGGCACTTACGCTGCTCCTGTTTGCACGGCAGGCTGGAATACATCCTGCTTGAATTGCTTGATCGCTGCCGTCAGCTTCTCTCCAAGTTCATCGGAGAGGGTCTGAGACTCCCTGACTTCATCTCCCAACTCGTGGTGGCTGGCGGAGACATGTTGCATCAACTCGGCTTCGAAGCGGCTGATGTCGCTCACCGCCACCTCGTCAAGTTCGCCGGCATTCAATGCAAAAATGGTTATGACCTGGTTCTCAACCGGCAGTGGGGCGTATTGGGGTTGCTTCAAAAGTTCCATTGCCCGCTGTCCGCGTTCAAGTTGCTGTCGAGTGACACGGTCAAGGTCGGAACCGATTTGTGCAAAGGCAGCAAGTTCGCGGTATTGCGCCATGTCCAGGCGCAGTCGACCGGCAACCTGTTTCATTGCTTTGGTCTGTGCGTCACCACCGACACGCGACACCGAAATTCCGGCATTCACCGCAGGGCGCTGGCCGGCGTAGAAGAGATCCGGCTCAAGATAGATCTGGCCGTCCGTAATGGAAATCACGTTGGTGGGAATGTAGGCCGAGACGTCACCGGCCTGAGTCTCGATGATGGGGAGAGCAGTCAACGTGCCGCCGCCATAGTTCTCGTTAAGGCAGGAAGCGCGTTCCAGCAAACGCGAGTGCAGGTAGAAGACGTCACCCGGATAAGCCTCACGGCCCGGCGGGCGTCGGAGCAGCAAGGAGACCTGACGATAGGCCCACGCGTGCTTGCTTAGGTCGTCATAAATGACAAGAGCGTCCTGGCCTTTATCTCGGAAGTATTCGCCCATGGTGCAGCCCGTAAATGGGGCTAAGTAGAGCAATGCCGCGGGATCAGACGCGCCTGCAGCTATGACGATGGTGTGGTCCATCGCGCCATTGCGATCGAGAATCGCCGTCACGTTGGCGATGTCAGACTGTTTCTGGCCGATTGCGACGTATATGCAGATTACATCCTTGCCCTTTTGGTTGATGATGGTGTCAAGGGCGATAGCTGTCTTGCCCGTCTGCCGGTCGCCAATGATGAGCTCGCGCTGGCCGCGGCCGATAGGAATCATCGAGTCGATGGCCTTGATGCCGGTTTGCAGCGGGACATTCACGCTCTCACGGGTAACTACACCGGGGGCTACCTTCTCGATAACGCTGGTCTCAGCAGTATTGATCGGCCCTTTGCCGTCAACAGGATGACCCAGCGAGTTGACCACGCGACCGGCTAGTTCCGGGCCAATTGGCACCGACATGACACGACCTGTGCCCCGTACCTCATCACCCTCTTTAATCTCCTCATAAGGGCCCATAATGACCGCGCCGACGGTGTCTTCCTCTAGGTTGAGCGCCAAACCGAATACACCGTTGGAAAACTCCAGAATCTCGCTACTCATAACTCCGGAGAGGCCGAAGATGCGAGCGATGCCGTCACCCGCTTCAACGACTGTGCCTACGTCAACCGCCTCGCTTGGGCGATTAAACGATTCAATTTGCTGGCGTAGCGCCGAAGCGATATCTTCAGATTTGATGCTCAAGAGGCCCTATCTCCTTTTCATACCGGCGCAGTCATACGCGCGCCAATTGATCCTCCATTGATCTGAGCGACGCATTGACACTGAGGTCAAGTAAGCGGTCTTCCTCACGCAGGATCAGGCCGCCGATGATTGCGGGATCTACTGTTTCCTCCAAGATAACTTTGCGGCCGTCCCTTCCCAGGGACCCCCGTAATTTCTCGCGCAGGTCTTCAGTCAGAGAATCAGCGCTGGTCACGTGGACACGCGCAATCCCTTCGATGCGGTCAGCTTCCCGCAAGACTTGCCTCGCAAGTTGCGGCAGAATGCGCACTGCGCGATCTTCAATAAGAACGCGCAACAACTCTTGACCGGCGGCAGAGACATGGTCGCCAATAGACCCTAGAACGACTTCCAAACGCTTAGCTACTGAAAGGCGCGGGTTTTCTAAGAACTTTCGCACCGTCCGATCCTCACCAATCACTAGGAGAACCGGAAAGTCGCGTCGCCATAGGTCGAGGGTGTTCGTTTGCTGAGCGTAGTGCAACACACCGCGCGTGTAGCGACGCACATTGATGGAGCTGCTCACGTTGGCTCTTCCATATCTGAAATGAGGCGCGCCACAAGCTCGCGATTCCTCTCTGTATCGAGACTATCTTGAATGAGCTTGCCGGCTACTGCTACGGAAAGAGATGCTACTTCATGTCGCAGTTCTCGACGAGCGTGCTCAGTCTCAGCGCGGAGTTCCTCCCGAGCTCGATCGAGAATGCGCTGCGCCTCCTGCTGGGCGTTGACGACACTCTCATCACGTAAGCGTTCAGCCGCTGCCGCCGCATCATCAATTATCTTACGCGCATGCGCGCGCGATTCTTCAAGCTGCTGCTCGTACTCTTGTCGGAGTTGCTCCGCTTCGGTGCGCGCTCGCTCCGCCGCCTCCTGACCCTCGCGGATACGCTCTTTCCGTTGATCGAGAATATTCAGCACGGGTCGGTAGAGAATGCGATGCAGCAGAAAGACAAGAATCAGGAAATTGATAATCTGGAAGGCGAGATAGAACGGGTTGATCCCCAGCTCGCCCATAGCGATACGTTCTCCCTTGTTTCCTAGTGTGACACTAATCTACCCTCGGTCGGCTGTTGCCGTCCCGGTGCGTTACCCGAGGAAGATAAGCAGAATTGCCGTGAGCAACGAATAGATGGCGATTGCTTCCGCCAGGCCCGCGCCGATGATAAGCGTGTTGCGCACGTCATTCGCTGCTTCCGGGTTGCGGCCGATTGCTTCCATCGCGCCGCGTACGGCGATTCCGATACCCAAACCGGGACCGATGGCGCCGACGCCCATGGCAATTCCCGCAGCCAACTTTGCAGCAGTTTCCGGTTCCATGAAATCCTCTTCTCCTTACTGTGACCTCTACTGGATCGGTACGTGTAACCTAACTGCTCTTACTCCAACTGAAACCTATGCGTGTGCTTCCTCTTGTTCATGCTCTCCGCTCATCGCCAGCCCGAGGAAAATCAGCGAAAGCATGGTGAAGATGAGCGCCTGGATCAGACCGAACAACACCTCTAAGACCATGAATGCAGCTCCGACCACCGGCAGGCGCATAACCAGGAGCAACACTTCACCGGCGAAGATATTGCCAAAAAGACGCACGGAAAGCGATACAGGCACAAAGGCTTCAATCGCGACGTTGATGATAATAAGGATGGGCAGGGGGCCGGCCAAGTGTTTAAGGTAGCCAAGCGGCTTGTGGACGATTACGCCGGCGGAGTGAATGAGAATAAAGGCGATGAGCGCCATCCCAACGGTCATATTGAGATCGCTATTGGCTGCGCGGAATATCGGTATGAAGAGTTCATGACCCTCCGCATCGTGCTCCCACACGCCAATGCTGTTGAACCCCGGTAGCAAACCCATCCAGTTCGCAACCACGATGTAGATGAAGAACGTGGCAATGATGGGGAAAATTCTGCGTGCGCGGTCTCCCAAGACCCCTTCAACAATGTCATAGAGCATTTCTACGATGGCCTCTGCAAAGTTCTGGAGGCCGCTTGGTACCAATTGCATCTTGCGCGTGGCCAAGAATGACGCTATCACGAGGAGCGCCATCACGATCCAAGCTGTAAAGATGGTATTCGTGATCGTAACCGGACCTATGTGAAATAGCGGCTCCGCAGCCAATGAAATGTGCAGTCCTTTGAAGCCGATGATTTCCAGAAAGTCCATAGTGTTCCCTAAATTTGCATGCGATAGAGTTGGTACAGCGTACCGAAGCTGAAAAGCAGCCCTGCCAGCATGCCCAAGATCACCAATAGCGGCGATGTGCCAAATCGCTCGTCAAGATAGTTTCCAGCCCAAACTCCGCCAAGCACAAAGCTGCCCACGACGAAGCCGAACTGGATTGCGAACATCCCGGCTCGCAGCGGGCCGATTTCGATGCGCTTCTTGGGCTGTGGCGGCATCATCCTTCTTCTTGCGTCAAGCAAGTATAGCATACGCTCATAATCGCCTCAAAGCATCCAAATGCATGTGCATTATTTCACAAGCTTTTCGATTTGTCTACCTTAGCGCGAATCTCTCTAAGTATTCCGCTGGAGGCGCCTTAGCCGGGGGTTCTCAAGAGCTCTTCTAAGGATACGCGCGCGCCGTTGCGCATACTAGAAATATTTGCGCCAAGGACGGCGGCAAGGCTATGCATAGCATCGTGGAACGGGCTGCGGACGGCTGAAGGATCATGGTGAGCAACCGCTTGCACAAAGGCACGATTCACTTCGAGCGTGGAGTCACCGCGATCCCCTGCCTGCAAGGGATGGCGCAAGACTTCAGCGGCCGGAGGCGCCGCGGGCGGATACGCGCCATCATAGAAGTAGGCGACCGGGCCACTCGATTCCACGCTGAGATGGCCGTGATCCCAGAGTACGTGCATGTAGGTCTCCTGATGATAGACACTCGCTAAGCGCGACATAATGAGATGGCCTACCGCTCCATTCGCAAAAGTGTAGGTTACGCTATACGCCATCGGATTATCGCCCTCGGTAGCGACAAGAGCAGGGTCGCGAGGCACATAGTTTGCTTGTACGGAGTCGATCTCGCCGCACCAGAAGCGCATCAGGTCGGTCTGGTGAATGCCGGCTTCCACAACGCTGTTGCCGGACCAGTCTTGATACGCGGTCCACACCCGGCTGGCCGGTCCGCCAAGGGCTTCGGTCGGCGTGTGTTTTGCATTGTGGCTCTCCACGTTGCCCGTATGCACCATGGTAGCCATGACGATGCGCTTTCCTTTTAAATACTCGTGCGTAGCGGCATGCCATGCATCGTAGCGTTGCTGGAAACCTACGGCGGCGATCACACTGCTGCGCTCGATGGCCGCATTCATAGCGACGGCCTCCTCGAGGACGAGACTCATGGGTTTTTCCACGAAGAGGTGTATGCCCCGTTCTGCTGCGCAGACTACTTCCCCGTTGTGGCGGTTCGGGGGAATGCAAACGTAGAGCGCGTCCAATTCTTCTTCGGCTACGAGCCTATGGAATGCCTCGTAACAGCGAATCTCTCCTTGCCGGTAGTCCGGAATGTACCGCCGAATTTTGGCTTCTTCTAGATTCGGTGGGTGCATGTCCCCAAGCGCGACGATTCGCGCGTGTCCCATCTCCTGTAAGCGCCAGAGCGCGGCAAGGTGCTGCAGACCGCGCTGTCCTATGCCAAGTACGCCGATCGTCGGAGGGTTAGACACTGTGTCATACTCCTGTCATTTGGTCTTGCGCCAATCCACGCCTCAATCGCTATTCGATTGAGAGCAGTAGTCCTACGGTTAGTGCTGCCTTAGGCTCCTTGCTTTGCCTGGAAAATTGCCCATTAGAGTTCCTACGTGAAGCAAGAGTCAGTGTACTACTGTTACGGGCACCTTAAGCACGTCGTCGCCTTCTTGGAAGAACCAGGCGATGCCTTCTTGGACGGGGCCGATCCAGACTTCATATTCACCGGGAGGCAGTGGATCGCCGGCTTGCGTGAAGGGAGCGAGGATAGCGGTGAGGCTGATGGAGGAGCCGGGAGCGAGAGCGTAGGGCAGGGCAGTTCTCCCTTCAGCGACGTGTGAGGAGAAGTCACGGTTAGCGACGTGCGAGGGGAACCAGAGGATGCCGAGCTGGACGGCGGCGGGAGTTTGGCCGATTTCGCAGGGAGTAGGCCAGGTGTGGTCGCCGGTATTAGTCACGGTGAGGCGCAGGGAAGCCATGGCGCCGCGCACGATTGGTTGGGGATAGGGAGGAGAGAGGAGAGTGAGTTGGGAGCGGTAGGCGCTGGGAGGAAGGGGATCGGCGGTAAGGGAAAGGTGCTGTTCCGGGACATGATCGAGCAGGGTGATACCGCGCACGACCATGAGAGCCGGTTGTTGGTTGGTATCCGAGCCGGCCTGCGGCAGGCTAAGTTGGACATGGGTGAGTGAAGCGTTTGGAGAGGAGGGGAGGGGGAAGAGGTGGCACCAGTTGCCGGGAGGGATGGAGTTAGTGAAGAGGGTATGGTCGTTGACCTGGACGCGCAGGGGAGTGTCTTGTTGGACGGTACTGATGAGGTTGAGGAGGAGTGCTTGCGGTGGGTGGTCTGCGGTGGGTACCAGGATAGAAGCCTGAGTGCCGAACCGGACCGGCGGGATAGTATCACTGTGATCGGTTGGGTGGAAGAGGCCGTGCTGGCGCAGACCCCAGGAGGGTTGGACGGCAATACCGGCAGGGGTCACGATGCTCCAGGCAGGGAGGGCGTGGAGGCCGAGGACGGAATTGGAGTAGTCCAGGTGTGGAAGCAGGGCAGACTGAACAGGGCCGGGGAGTGTCCAGAGGGCTTGATCGGCGCCGACGAGAGGGACATGGGGTTCAGCCTGCCAGAAATGGGCGTCCAAGGTATCGGCGTCTTTCCAGAAGCGGCTACTGATGACGATGGGAGCCGGCGGCAGTTCGCCCGCAGCGCCGTCAAAGGGGATAAACCGTGTGTGCGGCAGGAGGTATTCGTAGGTGAAGTAAGTCAACGGATGATAGTAAGTGGTGTCGTAGGCGATAGTGGGAGGGGAGCCGAGGTAGGCACGGATGTAGGAAGCGAGGGTAGAGGAGCGGGCGACACGCTCTTGGAGCGGGAGGATAGCGGAAAAGTAGCCGAAGGCGCTAGTAAGGAGGAAGAGGCAGGCGATGGTGCTGACGGCGATGAAACGCCAGCGACCGCGGGCGAAGGAGAAGAACACAAAGCCCACAGCAGCTACAACAGAGGCAACAATCAGAGCGAGTGGCGTAGGCCCCAAAATTCTAAGAAAGGGATAGGCACTCGCTTCAAATACGCTTGTTGAGAATAGAGACGAGCCCAAAATAACTGCGAGGGTGCTTCCTGCAAGCAATAGGAAAACGACAGTTGCTAAGCGCCAAGACGACCAATGCTTTTCCCGCAGGATGGTAACAAGACCAAGCCCGAAAAAGATGGCGGAAACACCATCAATGTACCGCCCTCCAATCAGAAACTGTGCCCGTTCCTGACCCGATGCAACAAATGCAGCGCCGAGCGTAAGCGTACCCAGCCAAGTCAAAATGAAGAACACAATTGTTGCACTTGGCACGTCTTTGACAAGGCTGCTAAGTCCATTACGGCGCCGCCCCCAGAGCACGTAGCCGGCGGCCAGCACGCCAATTGGAAAGAGTCCGTAGGATGTCTGGACAAGGTAGAGCAAGTGCTCGTTGGCCTTGACGACAAATGCATAGAATCCTTCCGCAGAGAAAAAGTGGGCGAATATCGGACTTACCGGGTTCTGCGGGATGGCAGTGCCGCTAGCTATTTTCAGATGGTTTATCGCAAGACGCGTGCCGATGAAGATCACACCGGTAGCGGTCAGTGCGGCGCTCACCGTACGCCATGGCAAACTACGGAAAAGGCCGAGGATGACAAGATAGAGTGCGGCAATTGGAATGAGAGGCAATGAGCGAGAGTGAATAGTATACATAAAGCCCAGGAGCAAGCCGAAGAGAATTGCAATGCGCACTGATTTCTGACGCAACAGAATTCCGAAAAGAGCTACAAGAAACACGAAGCCCGGCAAGTAGGCAGCGTCAGCCCAGGCGAAGTTGGCACGTAGCAGGAAAGGTGGATAGAGACAGGTAAAGATTGCGGCGAGAGCAGAGTAGCGCGACGGCGAACCGAGTAAGGATGTCAAGACATAATATAGGCCTAAGTAAAGCGTGCTCATGAGGAGCGCACCGATAACCAGACTTGCAAAGTAAATTGTATGGGGATGGTCGAATACCCAAAAGGCTGGGACTAGGAATAGGGAGTAGCCAAAAGCCGAATAGTGTGCCCCGTGAAGAGTAGGCATGGGAGCGCTACCAGAGAGATAGAGGGCATTCGCCAAGAAGACCGCCTCATCTGACATTCTCAACGGCTGCTCACGCGCGTGTGCCAGAGCTACTTGAATCAGGAAAAACAGTGAGAACAGAAGCGCATGCGTGTGCCAGCGCTTGCTCACGATATGAAATCCAAGTAATTTTGCTCTCATGTGATGCGGGTCTTTTGACAGTCGCCTATCGGCTACGGCCTCTACTAACGCGTTAGGTGAGCGCTCTGCAGTCCAATCACCCTTACTGTCTCTCGTTGCCACCCCTGCACTTCACGCCAAGAGTGCGGGTCAGGGGAAAGCCTAATCCTAATTACTCACCGGTCCCTACGACTGCTTTGCATTTCCCGTTTAGCCACTCTTGCGATCTGGTCCCCATAGATGGCGGCGAAACTCCACAGCTCGATGTATATTTTGCTTGGTGTTAATTAGGATAGTCGTTCCACTTGAGAAAGACAGGTGGCTGACCTATCTTAATTATCGTACAACCGTTAATATGTTGGATGGCAAATCCTTGTTCTAGTGGGCCTGGGACACATTCATAGTGGTCTGGATTCAATGAATTGGACGAGTAGCAAGTGATGCTTCTCAGGGAAGACTCAAAAGCCCTTCTTCACGTAGAAGCAGGATTCTCGCAGTTCCGTCCTTTTCGATGTGTGAGCTTGATATACACATTGCAGACATAGATTGCAGCCATTACACTCTCATTCCTCGAGGATGTGAATGCATGCCATCCAAATCGCGCCTGAAGCATTGGGAGTGTTAACGAGGTTTGCACACACCGCACGAGTAGGATACCAACGCAACTCTCTCCCTCTTCTTTACTCTATTGCGGATTAGGGAAGAGGTAGTCAATTGTGTATAGGTGTTGGAGACAACGGCCGCCAATGTAGCTGTGGATGAGCCAATCCCATTCTAGCTACTTCTCAATAGAGTATCTTTGCTTTTTCCCCACACATATTCGGATCGCATTCTCAGCAAACGCATGTCCACATGACAGAGAACAGAGCAGCTATCTCCATAGTGGTTCCCACGTATAACGAAAGGGACAATATAGCCTTGCTCATCTCCGGACTAAGAGCCGCTCTGGAAGAAACCTGGGAATTCGAGGTGATAGTGGTCGACGACGGCAGTCCGGATGGCACTGCCGATGTTGTACGCAGTGCGGCAGCCGAATGTCCATCGATCCGTCTGGTGGAGCGCCCTCGGAAACTAGGTCTCGGCAGCGCAGTGGCTGCTGGATTCTCTGTAGCCAAGGGGGATTACTGGGTGATGATGGATGCCGACCTGTCCCATCGCCCCCAAGACCTGCCTATTTTACTAGAGGCCTTAGCGAATGCCGATATCGTTGTCGGCTCTCGCTATATACCTGGAGGAGCAACTCAAGGATGGCCTTTGCAGCGTCGGCTCATGAGTCGCGCAGCGGGGATGCTAGCCCAAAAGGCACTTGGCCTGGACATTCGCGATGCCACATCCGGCTTCGCGGCTTTCCGCCGTGAGACCGTTGCGCCGCTGCTGCCATCGCTGCAACCGGAAGGGTTCAAGCTGCTTCTCGAAATAGTGGTCAGAGCGACCCAGGCCCGCGTGATTGAAGCTCCCATTACGTTCGTAGAACGTCGGCACGGAAAATCAAAGCTAAGCACAGGCGAAGCGTTGCAGTTCTTTCGACTGTGCTGGCAACTCCGGAGTCGGTCCCGTTCAGGTCTCGAGTAATGGGCGGCATTTCTCAGAGACGTAACACGTCAGTCTTCTTTAGCCGTAGCCAAGTCTTCCCGGATCAAAGCTGTCGACATCCACCGGTCGATGGCTCCAACCTAGTAATCTTTCGTTTGGAGCGGCAAACTGAGTACGCTGGCCCGCGTATGCCGAGCCGTGAGTGGCACCGCCCCCATTGTGGCACAACCTATGAACCTCTTCGAGCCACAGTCAAGCAACACATTAGTCGGCGCAAGCATTCTCTGGACACGGCGCTGTCCTCAACCAATTGCCGCGACCACTGTGGTCATCCTCGACTGCTAGCCTTAGCTTAGGCTTGGCATTTAGTACGGGAGGTCTGTCTCAGGATTCTCTTGCACAAATTGCGCGAGCCGCACGCCCAAGTTTTCCTGCAATTGAATGGTCAGGCCGCCATCGACCACCAACGAATGGCCGGTAATGAAACTTGCTTGCTCTGAGCAGAGAAACGCGATGGCGTTGGCGATCTCCTCAGGCTTGCCGCAACGCCGCAATGGGTACTGTTCTTCGAAGAACGCATAGCCGCTGGGATTCTCATCCCACATGCGGGCTTGGATTTGTTCGGTCACAATATGGCCGGGGCATATTGCATTCACACGAATACCGCGAGGCCCGAAGTCAATCGCCATCTGGCGGGTCATGCCGATCACTGCGCTCTTGCCTGCCTCGTAGACGAGAAAGCCGGGGGCCTGAAGGAGACCATGCACGGACGAGATGTTTACGATGTTTCCGCCGCCGCTCCCTTCCATATGCAGTATAGCGTGCTTGCTGGCCAGGAATATCGCTTTGGCGAGAATTGCCATGCCGGTATCCCAAGCTTCTTCCGTAGTTTCGAGAGCACTGGTGTCATGGGCGGCGGTCGGTGAATAGGCGTTATTCACCAGAATGTCCAACCGTCCCCAAAGCTCCACTCCGCGGTCGATCATCGCGATAATGTCCGCGGAACTGCTCACGTCTGTTACCGCTACATCGGCCTCGCCGCCCGCATCACGGATCTTCGACGCATTCTCTTGAGCCGCCGCCTCGTTGATGTCAGCGACAAGAACCTTGGCGCCGTCGGCGGCCAGTCGCCTGGCAGTAGCGCCGCCGATTCCCGAGGCTCCGCCGGTAACTATGGCTGCTTGTCCCGCAAAGTCATACATCGCCATTCCTCATTCTCCTCACAAGACTCATGATTTTCCAAATTACCGCAAAACCACTCGTTCCAAGACCTCCGAATTGACGACACTTTCCGGCATTTGTGCCTGCAGTACCCGTGCAACTGCATGTGCCGTCCGGCTTTGGAGTGCCGCGAGCGATTCCTCGCTGTAGAACGCGATGTGGGGGGTAATGATGAGATTCTCCTGACTGAGGAGTGAATCGTCGGCAGCCGGCGGCTCTTGGGGCAGCACGTCGATACCGGCAGCGGCAACCCGTCCGGATGCAAGTGCCCCGGCAAGGGCGGCGCTGTCAACTAAACCGCCGCGTGATGTATTGATGAAGATTGCACCGGGCTTCATCAAATCGAACTGTTCTCGGTCGAACATGTGTATCGTCTGGGGGTTCAGCGGCAAGTGCAAGCTGACAAAGTCTGCTGTTTGCAGAAGATTGGGCAAGTCAACCGCCCGACAGCCCGCCTCATGAGCTTCTGCGGGTGTCAGGCGAGGGCTGTGAGCGATAACGTGCAGGCCCAGGGCTTGCGCTTTCGCGGCCACCTTTCTGCCAATTTGCCCAAAGCCGACTATTCCCAGAGTCTTGCCCTGAATACGATAGAGCGGCATGCCAACTTTGCTATTCCAGTTGTCATTGCGCACTTCTCGATCATAGCGCGTGAGTTTGCGGGCGCTGGCAAAGAGCAACGCCAGCGCATGTTCTGCCACTTCTTCAACACAGTAGTCCGGCACATTAGTGACAACCACGTCACGGCTCGTAGCGACGTCCACAGCGATATTGTCGACGCCGATGCCGTAGCGTGCAATGACTCTAAGTTTATTGGAGGCGCGCACCACTGCCGGGGTTACGTTGGCAAAGCACGTCATAATGCCGTCTACGCCAGCGGCAAGCTGCACCAGGGTTTCCTCATCGCCACTGGGCGACGGGACCAACTCCACGCCAACCGGTTCGAGAATGGCTCGCTCTCTATCCAGAGTAGGCCAAACGTAGTCTGTAACGAGCACCCGGTAGCGCATTTCTACTTCCCTCGATCGGGGTTCTGAGAGTTATCTGTCGTCTTGCCGCTGCGTGCGAGCACGACGAGCAAAGCGACAACCATGACACCAAGAATGCCAAGCGCATAGACCTTTTGCAGTGGTGTCGGCAGCAGCAGAGCGATGGCGCCGAAAGCTGCGGACAACGACCAGTAGACAAACGCAATGCCTATCGGCGGAAGACCAAGTTCCGAAAGGCGATGATGCAAGTGGCTCGTATCCCGGTGGTAGAAGCGTCCTCCCTGTAAGGTGCGCCGAATGATCGACCACGCCACGTCAATGGCCGGTACCCCAAAGATAAGCAAGGTAGTGGCGAGTTTCGCGCCGCCAGTGATAGCAATCGTCCCTAAAGCAAAGCCTAAGAAGTGGGAGCCGCTATCCCCCATGATGATGCGTGCGCGGTACACGTTGAAAGGAAGAAAGCCGAGAATCGCACCGGCGAGGATGAGCGGGAGAAAAGCAATGCTAAACTGCTGCAGCGAAATGCTGAGAAAGAAGAGAACTCCGGCGCCAATGAGCGAGAGGCCACCGGCCAAGCCGTCATATCCGTCTACGAAGTTAATCGCATTCATCATACCGACGATCCAAAACAACGTGATGATCACCGAAAGCCAAAACGGAAAGTGGATATGGCCTGCCATGGATTCGGCGAGCCATCCAGGAAAGGAAACACTACCGCCGAAGGGGTCGCGCACGAATTCAATGTAGATGCCGAATGAAATGGCTATGCCGGCCGCAACGATTTGCGCGACAAACTTGGGAAGCGGAGGTAATCCCCGGACATCGTCAATGAACATCACGAGCGTGATTAGGCCGGCGCCCAAGAGTAAGCCGAGATACTTAGTATCAAACGTGAGGTCCTCCAACAGCCATATGGCAACGAGAAAAGTTCCCGTGAAGGCCGTGAAGATGGCGAGACCGCCGATGCGCGGCACCGGCTTAGCGTGTACTCTCCCTATCCCTGGTATATCCAACCATTGCAGGCGGAACGCAATTCGGCGCACGGCGTCAGTCAGAAGCAAGGCGACTACCGTAGCGGAGAATAGGACAAGCAAGAGTGTGATAGTGGTCGGTTGCATTATCCAAGCCAGGAAAGGAGCTGAGAAGGCGGGCCGTTAGTAGCAATCAGTATATCATCACACTCGCCCGGTAATTCGACTTAGACGCAGGCGCTATGGCGGCGGTACAATAACGGTATCGGACGAGCTAGTCACCCAAACGGTAGCAAATGCAATGGAAGATACGGACAGGGGCCCCCAGAGACTGCCCGAGCATCGACCGGAGCAACAGATCGAAGAGAGCGACCCGCTAGGATTTATGGGCGGCTTCATAGCTGGCGCCATGTGTAGTGCAGCGGGTTCGACGACGTGGCTCTGGTCGCTTGGTATCTTATTGCTGAACGTCGTGCCGCAACTCGATCGGTTTACCCAGCCGACTCGGCCGCTCCTGAACCTGGATCGCCTGATCGGTGCGTCTGCAGGGGACTACGCTCTGTTCATTTTCATCGGTGGCTTGTTCTTTTCATTCTTGCCTATTGCGCTCGCTCTCTCCATGAAGGAAGGAACACAGACTCTCAACTTTCGCAACGGCCTTTTCCTTGGTTGGATGCTGGGCTTGTTTTCGATTCCAATTATGGTGTTTCAGGCGTTCACCGAGTCCTTAGGTAGACTACCTAGTTTGTAGGTGAGACCAGTTTGATGGGTGGCACACAGAGAAGCGCTTAGCGTCGATACTCTTGAAGAATTCTAATGCTGCGGGCCGCGGCCAGGGCATAGGTCTTTCTTTCCAGGCAATCGCTTTTTATTGTGTTTACGGGAGTGCGTTTGTATTCTTGGCTCGTTGTGACAGGCAGCATGCTGTTGGGAGGTCGGGTCGAGCGGCAATTTGAGGCGATTCGTACTGGGTTGCAGGATGAGAGAGAATGATATGGGTAGGTCCCTTGTCACCGTCAGACTATGCAATTCGAACTACGAACGTGGACGAGGCAACTCCATCAAAGTGCACTCATTTACATGAGCCTGCTAGACTGACGGCGTCCGGCAGTCTTTAGTCCCCCTGTTTGCTTCCTCTAGGTAGTCGGCTAGCGCTTCCCGCCAGGTTCGAAGGTCGTTGCGGTTGAGGGCAGCGAGCCGTTCATTTGAGAGGACCGAGTAGGGCGGGCGCGTCGCGGGAGTGGCGTACTCCTGTGAAGTAGTAGGAGAGAGATCTGCCTCCACACCGGTCAGTTCAAAGATTGCTTTGGCGAATTCATACCACGTGCAGGAACCGGCATTCGTGATGTGCACGACGCCGGAAATATCTTGGGTGATCAGCCATGCTACTTTCTCTGCCAAGTCCTTGGTGGACGTGGGTGTACACACCTGGTCGTCGACTACCCGGAGTGCCGCCCCTTCACGAGCTTTGCGAAGCATTGTCCGGACAAAGTTACCGCCCTTGCCGCTTGTGCCGGCAACGCCGTAGAGCCCGCACGTGCGGATTGTCACCGCTCTATGCCACGTCAGCAGTGCAAGGTACTCCCCGGCCAGCTTGGATGTTCCGTATACTGAGAGCGGGGCGGGCGCATCATCTTCGGTCAAGGGTTCGCGCTTCGCTTGGCCTCCGAACACGTAGTCCGTACTAAAATGGACGAACTGGGCGTCCAGCTCTCCACAGAGTTGGGCAAGATGCCGCACGGCAAGGGCATTGGTGGCAAAAGCAGGTTCCTGCTGTATCTCACAATCGTCTACGCGGTGGAAAGCAGCCGTGTTTATGAGCACATCCGGCCTTATGGAACGAATGACGGCAGCCGCCTGTGCACGGTTGCAGATGTCCAGTTTCCGGCGAGGCAGAGCATGCACCTCGTGTACTGTCAGCGTACGCGTCAAGTCGTACGCCAGTTGTCCGTTGCCACCCGTAATTAGGATACGCATACGACCCCTGACTGGAAATTGCCTGCTCGTCAATTCGTGCAAAAGGCATGAATTACATGCCTTGCGGCCTTCCGTAGTGTACTACTTTAGATGACCTTAGGCTTAGCGGCATGCACTTGGATCGATCTGGTTGCTCCTCAGGAGAACGCGTCATATTCCTTGACCTGAACAAGGTTGCGGCAGCGCGTCTTGTATTCGATCATGCCCGTAGTGAGAAAACTAAAGTTTCGAGAGTCTAGAGGTTCAGATCGTGGCAGCTTCAACCCAAACAGCGCCGCCTCCGCACGTCGTAATTGTTGGCGGGGGGCCGGGTGGACTTGCCGTTTCGCAACAATTGGGTGTGCGGGGCGTACCCAATATCATCCTTGAGAAAGGCGCTTACCCAGGTTGGATGTGGGGGCAAACGTATGAAAGCCTCTGCTTACATACCGGCAGACATCTCAGCGCAATGCCTGGCATGCCATTCCCCAGAGGCACAAGTCTCTTCCCCTCGCGCGCCGAGTTTATGAGCTACATGGCAAGCTATTCAGAGCGATTCCACTTCCCATTGCGCCTTGGCGTCGAGGTGAAGGCGCTCGAGCGGGACGGGACTAACTGGCGAATTGAAACCAATGAAGGTCCACTTGCGGCACCCGCCGTAGTGGTGGCGACCGGCATCATGTCATCTCCGGTGGTACCGGACATTGCAGGTGCAGAAACGTACAAGGGGAACCTATTCCACAGTTCAGCATACAGAGAGCCTGAAGACTTTGCCGCCCAACGCGTGTTGGTAGTTGGCATTGGGAATTCCGGCGCAGAGATTGCGGTGGAGCTAGCAGGCATTGGGGCAAGAGTGGCCGTGTCTGTCAGGTCCGGGGCGAATACCGTGCCCAGGAGCATTGCAGGGCTTCCAAGCCAATATCTGGGGTGGGCAATTTCCTGGATGCCCCGGCGTCTGCAGCAACGCCTGACCAGACTATTTGGATTGGTGGGTGCGGCTGTCCGGGGCGGCAACCCAATTCCGCGCAAGACAGGTTTCAGCAACTGCCCGGACGTTCCATTAATCGGAATGAAGCTAGCAAATGCGGTGCGGTCTGAATCTATAGCGCTCCTACCAGGTGTCAAGTGCTTTACACCGCAGGGAGCGGTCTTCACCGATGAGGCTCAACAAGATTTTGACTCCGTGATAATGGCAACCGGCTACCGCGCGGCCATAGATTGGATGGGGGCGTTCGGCGCGAGAGACGATTGCGGCTTCGCCAAGCGATGGGACCGCGTGCGGAGCCTGGATCTCCCAAATCTCTACTTTGTAGGGCACAACTATGACGGTAGAGGCGGCTTGTATAACATCGCCATTGATGCAAAGCGCATAGCGCGGCTGATCGGCGCGAGTTACGGACTGTGATAATTGCCAAACGTCCATAGGGCCGTTGCCAGCACCATGTGAAACCAGATTGGGATGGTTTGCTTGAACCACCTTCTTTCCGGTTTGGAGATCATGGTCAAGACGTACCGCACAACCATGGCAGAGAAGTAGACTACTGCTG